>NZ_CP170544.1:0-3895000 GCF_042693015.1 Sphingomonas sp. DBB INV C78
TTGCGATCCGTCGTGCCTGCTCTGGGGGTCAATTTTGAAGGGACCGACGTGACTTCAGCCGCTTCGTTTCTTTCTGCGCAGGATATGTTGGAAGCGGATTCCGCTCCGTCGCCCTTTGAGGCGGCGTGGGAAGCGATTCGGACGAGTCTGCGTCGCACCTGCGGCGCGCGCACTTTTGACGGCTGGTTGAAGCCGGTGACGCTGGTCGGATTCGATTCGGATGATTCGACCGTGCGCCTGGCCGCGCCGTCGGACTTCATGGCGAACTGGGTGGAAACACATTTCGCCGAGCAACTGCTCCAGGCGTGGCGGGCCATGCTGCCGCAGGTCGGCAAGGTGGTTATCGGCACCGACGCTCCGCGCAGTCCGCTGTTCGGCGGGGCCGCCGCGGCGGAAGCCGAGCCGATCGCGGCGCCAACTCCGGTGCCGGCCAACGCCAATGCCGCGGGCGCATCGGATGCTGCGGCCAACCCGTTGCCGCAGCACGCTTTCGAATCGCGCTACAGCTTCGATTCGTTCGTCGTCGGCAAGGCCAACGAGGTCGCGTACAACGCGGCCCGCACGCTGGCCGAGGGCGGGGCGCTGGGTTTCAACCCGCTGTTCCTCCACGGCGGTACCGGCCTCGGCAAGACGCACCTGATGCACGCCATCGGGCAGGAATTCCTCGCCCGCCAGCCGAATGCCCGCGTGATCTACATGTCGGCCGAGAAGTTCATGTACGAGTTCGTGGCGGCGATGCGCGCCAAGGACACGCACAGCTTCAAGGCGCGGTTGCGCGCGGCCGACGTGCTGATGATCGATGACGTCCAGTTCATCGCCGGCAAGGAATCGACGCAGGAAGAATTCTTCCACACGATGAACGAGATCATCTCGGCCGGGCGCCGGTTGGTCATCACCGCGGATCGCAGCCCGCAGGATCTGGAAGGGATCGAAAGCCGCATCCTCTCGCGCCTCGCCTGGGGCCTGGTCGCGGATGTCAATCCGGCCGATTTCGAACTGCGCCTCAACATCATCCTCAAGAAGCTGGAGGGGATGCCGCAGGCGCAGGTGCCGCAGGACGTGGTAATGTTCCTCGCCCGCCGGATCAGCGCCAATGTCCGCGAGCTGGAAGGCGCATTGAACCGCGTCGTCGCTTACTCGCTGCTGTCGGGCAAGCCGATCGACATGGAGTTCACGCAGGAGACGCTGGCGGACATGCTGCGCGCCACCCAGCGCCGGATCACCATCGACGAGATCCAGCGCCGGGTGTGCGACCATTATCGCATCAAGCAGTCCGAGATGTCGTCGGCGCGCCGCGCCCGCGAAGTCGCCCGGCCGCGCCAGATCGCGATGTACCTCGCCAAGCAGCTCACGCCGCGCTCGCTGCCCGAGATCGGCCGCCGTTTCGGCGGGCGCGACCATACGACGGTGATCCATGCGGTGAAGCAGATCGAGAAACTGCGCCAGACCGACGCGGAGCTCGATGCCGACGTGCGGCTGCTGATGCGGCAACTCGAGGGCTAACCCCAGGCGAGAACCCAGCCACCTTTCCAGCATTCTGAGGAGAGGCTGGTGCGTGTCGATGTCGACATTCAGGAAGAAGATGTTGATGGCGATTATGGCTTGGTGCCGGGCTTGCGTTTGACATGCCAAGAATGCGGACATTGGGTGTTGGTCTGCGGCACCAGCGACAAGTCCCCACGGCGGGGAGCTATCCTTCTTCGCGAGCAGTGTCCCGATGACAACTTTTATGACGTAGACTATTGGCTTTAGGCCGCATGTCGTATCTGTCGCCTAAGAAAAAGGCCCGCTGGTTTCAGCGGGCCTTTTGATTCCGGTCTGTCGCGGCGCCTCAGCCCTTTTCGGGCGGCGGGATGGTGATGCGCACTTCCTCGCCCGAGCGGCCCGGGAAGTTGGTGAACATCGCTTCGACGAGGTTCGGCACCAGCGCCGGCAGGCTGTCCGTCCGCGACCGCGCCTTGGCCTTGCCTTCGAACAGGCGCTGGCCGCCGGCGTTGTTGATCGTCATGTCCAGATAGCTGGTGTAATAGGTGTAGCTGCGGACGTCCGGATAGCCGTAGCCCCAGAACGGATCGTTCCAGCCATAATAGAAGGCCGAACGATAGCCAAAGCCGCCATAGGGATAGCCCCAGCCGCCATAACCCCAGCCGCCATAGCTGGGATAGGAGACGACCTTCTCCTTGCCCCCGTCCACGCCATAATCGAGCATCACGACCAACGTGGCCTGCGCCGGATCGACCGCGCGGGTATAGCCCTGCGCGAGCAGCCGCTGTTCGACCAGCGCGGCATATTGAGCGAATTCCAGCCCACCTTCATTGCGCGGGTTGAGTGCCTTGATGACGAAGCTTTGGCCCTGGGGCGCCGGCATCTGCTGGAACCGGGCGACATCCGCCCGGAACGGCGTGGCGCAACCCGACAAAGCCAGCATCGCTGCGGCGGGAGCGGCCAGGGTAATCATCCATCTAGGAAGCGACATGGTTTGGCGACCTCGCAAGGGGCTTGCACCCACACTATAACAACAGCCTAGCCTCGCATAGCCGGCCTGAACATCTATTGAACGCCGGGTGAACATTCGAGTTTCAAGTAGAAGACGCGGCTGGGGCTGGCCGCCGTGGGACGGGGCCCTTCAGGGGGACAACCGCGCCTTCCATCCCGATGACGGAATGGAGGCGCGATCACCTTGGCAGAATTTCGGAAAAATCGGCGGGGACGTGCGATCAGGCCCGCAGCCCCATCACCTTGTAAGCCGCCTCCAGCGTGGGCGCCGCGGCATCCCGCGCCTTGGCCGCGCCGACCGCCAGCAGACGATCGAGCTCGCCTGGATCGTTGCGCAGCTCGTCAAGACGGGCCTTCACCGGGCGCAGCGACTCGGCGACCAGATCCGCCAGCGCCGGCTTGAATGCACCGAAGCCCTGGCCGGCGTAACGCGCCAGCACCTGATCCACGCTTTCGTCCGCCAGCGCCGCATAGACGCCGACGAGATTGCGCGCCTCGGGCCGGCCGTTCAGCTCCTCGGCGGTGGCCGGCAGCGGTTCGGGATCGGTCTTGGCCTTGCGGACCTTCTGGACGATGAGGTCCGCGTCGTCCGTCAGGTTGATGCGGCTCATGTCCGAGGGATCGGACTTGGACATCTTCGCGGTGCCGTCGCGCAGGGACATGATCCGCGCCGCGGCCGGCGGGATGATCGGCTCGGGCAGGGTGAACAGTTCGACATCGAAATCGGTGTTGAACTTGGTCGCGACGTCGCGGGCCAGCTCCAGATGCTGCTTCTGGTCCTCGCCCACGGGAACGTGGGTTGCCTGATATAGCAGCACATCGGCGGCCTGGAGCACCGGATAGGCATAGAGCCCGACCGAGGCGCCTTCGCGATTCTTGCCGGACTTTTCCTTGAACTGCGTCATCCGGTTCAACCAGCCGATGCGGGCGGTGCCGTTGAGCAGCCAGCACAATTCGGCATGGGCGGGCACGTCCGCCTGGCTGAACAGGGTAGAGCGGAGCGGATCGACGCCGGCGGCGATCAAGGCGGCCGCCATCTCGCGGATGTTCGCGCGGAGCTGCGCCGGATCGTTATGGACGGTGATGGCGTGGAGCGAGGCGAGGAAGAAGAAGCACTGATCGCCTTCGCCCAGCCCGTCCTGCATCCGCACCCAGTTGCGGATCGCCCCCAGATAATTGCCGAGGTGGAGGTTGCCGGTGGGCTGGATGCCCGAGACGATACGCATCATGCTTCCTTCTTCTTGCGGCGGCGGGTGAGCAGCCGGATGCCTTCCTTGTCCATGCCGCCGAACAGATAAGCGGCGCCGAAATAGACGATTCCGCCGGCGCCGACGAGCGCCACCACGGAAACCATCCGCTTGCCGACCGATCCGGCGAACCAATCGTGCAGCAGCATCCTGAGACCCCAGAGCACCGCCACCATCACCAGGCCGGCGGCGATCTGACGGAAGATGCGCCCCCACAGCCAGCCTTCGATGCGGAAATGGCCGCGGGCGCGCAGGATGACGTAGAGCATCACGCAGTTGAGCCAGGAGCAGGCGGCAATCGCGAAGGCGAGGCCGTAGATGCCGAACGGCGGGATCAGCGCGAAATTGAGGACGACATTGGCGATCAGCACGATCGCGGCGGTCTTGACCGGGGTCTTGGTATCCTCGCGCGCATAGAAGCCCGGCGTGATGACCTTGACCAGCACATAGGCCGGGAGCCCCGAGACGATGATCGCGAGCACATTGCCTGTCACCATCGCGTCATGCGCGGTGAACTTGCCGCCCTGGAACAAGGCCGCGACCAGCGGGCCGGCGACCACCGCGAGCGCGAGCGCGGCGGGCAGGCAGAGGAGCATCGACAACTCGACCGCCTGGCCCTGCACCTTGGCGGCCTCGTCCGGTTCGCCCTTGGCAATGAAGCGGCTGATCTGGGGCAGGATCGCGGTGCCGAGCGCGGTGCCGATCACGGACAAGGGCAACTGGTTCAGGCGATCCGAATAATTGAGGTAGGACATCGACCCTTCGGGCAGCCGCGTGGCGAAGAAAGTGTCGATGAGTTGACTGATCTGATAGACGCCGGCGCCCAGGGTCGCCGGGATCACGACGACGAAGAACTGCTTCACGCCGGGCGTGAATTTGGGTCGGCGGAGGCGGAGCGAGACTCCGGCCTTGCGCGCGCTGTTCCACAAAAGGCCAAGCTGGAGGAAGCCGCCGACGGTGACGCCGACCGACAAGGCATAGGCCGACTTCACCCCGCCATCGGGCACGATGATGAGGGCTGCCAGCATGGCGACGTTGAGGAGCGCGGGCGCAAAGGCCGCGGCCGCGAACTTCGTCAGCGAATTGAGCACGCCCGAAAAGAGCGAGACGAGGCTGATCAGCAGCAGATAGGGGAAGGTGATCCGCGTCAGCGAGACGGTGAGATCGAACTTGGCGGGTTCGTCCGCATAGCCCGACGCGATCGCCCACACGAACAGCGGCATCGCCACTTCGAAGACGAGCGTGAACAGGAAAAGGGTGGGCAGGAAGACCGCCAGCACCTCTTCCGAGAATTTTCGCGCATCCTCGATCCCGCCCTCACCGTGAAGGCGCTGGCTGAACAGCGGCACGAAGCCTGCGGAGAAAGCGCCCTCGCCGAACAGGCGGCGGAAGGTGTTGGGCAGCCGGAACGCGACCAGGAAGGCGTCGGCAGCACCCGACGCCCCCATGATGCGCGACATCAGCATCTCGCGCGCGAAACCGAAGACACGGCTGACCATCGTCAGCCCGCCGATCGTGCCGATCGCCTTGATCAGATTCATGCGGAGATGCCGTTATCCGTTATGATCAGGCCTCGCCGGCCGTTTCGCCCGACTGGAGCGCCTGCGCCTGGGCCTGCTGCTGCATGTAGAGGCCACCGAAATCGATCGGCTCCAGCATCAGCGGCGGGAAATTGCCGTCGCGCACCGCATCGGCCAGCACACGGCGGGCGAAGGGGAAGAGCAGACGCGGCGCTTCGGCGAGCAGGAAACCCTGGACCTGATCCTGCGGCACGTTGCGCAGGCCGAACAGGCCGCCGAACAGCAGATCGACCTTGAACGCCACGCCCTGATCGGCCTTGGCGGTGACATCGATCTTGAGCGCGACTTCATGGACATCCTCGCCCAGCGTGTCGGCGCGGATGTTGAACTGCACGTCGATCTGCGGCTGGCCCTGCCACTGGTAGACCGCCGGTGCGTTCGGATTTTCGAAGGACAGATCCTTCACATATTGGGCGATCAGCCCGACTTGCGGCAGATTGTCGTCACCGTTCGCAAGTGTTTCGCCCGCGTCCACGAAGCCCTGTTCTTCGGCCATCCGAATTTGCCTTTTGATGTGATGGAATGCGCCGGGCGACTAGCAGTTGGGGAAGGGGAGGGCAATGGCGGCGACAGCTTGCCGCTACCGCTTTGGCACGCTTGGAAAGCGCCATTTGAAACATTGGCGCCACATCCCTATGTAGCGTTGGACAAGCGTAGCGGAGGTCCGGTGGAAACGATCATTATCCTGGCATTGGTGTTCGTCTTCGTCGCGATGAGGCTTTACAGCGTCCTCGGTCGCCGCACGGGGCATGAACAGCCGATCGCCAAGCCGGTCGAAGCCCAGCCCAAGCCGGCCCCGGTTGCGCGTTCCAGCGCCGATCTACCGTCGCAGCCCATCTCTGCCGAGCCGGCGATCGATGCGCGCGCCAATGAGGGCATTCGCGCCATCGTCGCCGCCGACCCCAATTTCGACGTCACCGCCTTTCTCGGCGGTGCGCAAGCTGCCTATCGCATGATCCTGGAAGCGTTCTGGAAAGGCGACCAGGAAGAGCTGGGCCGTTTGACCGACGACGGTGTCCGTGAGGATTTCGCCGAGGCGATCCGCCAGCGCGAGGAAGCCGGCGAGGTGCTGGACAACCGCCTGATCTCGATCGAGCGCGCGGTGATCGAACGCGCGCGTCTCGATGGCCAGATGGCGAGCATCACCGTCCGCTTCGATGCCGATATCGCTGCCATCACCCGCGATGCCGAGGGCAATGTCGTCGCCGGTTCGCTGAGCGATGCCGTGCCGACCCACGACGTCTGGACGTTCAGCCGGCATGTCCGCGCCGACGACCCCAACTGGATCCTGATCGAAACCGACGAGGCGGCGTGACCCGTCTCGTATTAGGGGGCGCGCTGGCCGTGGCGCTGGCGCTGACCGGCTGCGTCAGCCCCACCGCCCCATCGCCAAGCGCGCAACGCCCGGCGCCGGCCCGGCCCGCGCCGCCGACTGGTGCGGCGCCGTCCAGCCCCACGCCTGGCCCGGTGCGGACGACACGCACTATGGTGCCGACGGCGCCACCTGCGCTGACGACCGCGCCGGCAGGTGCTACGGCGCAGGCGCAAGGCGTGCGGCCAGGGCCTGCGGTCGATGCGCTCGGCATCACCGACGCGGAAGCGCGGTCGGCGCTCGCGGCGTTCCGCATCTCGTGCAAATCGCTGGTGCGCCGCACCGACAATAGCGGGCTGACGCGCGGGGGAGACTGGCAGCCGGCGTGCAACGCCGCCGCGGCAGCCGCCGACCAGGATGCGCGGGCCTTCTTCGCCAGCCAGTTCGAGACTGCCGTCATCGGCGAGGGCAAGGCCTTCGCCACCGGCTATTACGAGCCGGAGATCAAGGGGTCGCGGACGCGCAGCACGGGCTATGAGGTGCCGATCTACGGCCGGCCCGGCGATCTGGTAGAGGTCGATCTCGGGCTGTTCGCCGATGATCTGAAGGGCCGCCGCATCCGGGGCCAGGCCAAGGACGGCAAGCTGATCCGCTATCCCGATCGCGCCGCGATCGTCGGTGGTGCGATCGACGGCAACGCGCCGATCATCGCCTGGGCGGCTGATCCGGTGGAGTTCTTCTTCCTGCAGGTGCAGGGATCGGGCCTGCTGGAACTGCCCGACGGCAAGATCATGCGGGTCGGATACGACACCCAGAACGGCCGCGATTATACCGGCATCGGCGCCTATATGCGCGATCGCGGGCTGCTGAAGCCCGGCCAGTCATCGATGCAGGGGATCATGGCGACGCTGCGCGCGATGCCCGATGGCGGCGCGGCGGTGATGAACGAGAATAAGAGCTTCGTCTTCTTCCGCGAACTGTTCGGGCCGGGGCCGTTGGGCGCGCTGGGCCTGCCGGTGACGGGACGGACGACGGTGGCGGCGGACCCCGCCTTCGTGCCGCTGGGCGCGCCGGTGTTCCTGTCGGTCGATCGTGTCGAGGCGACGGGGTTGTGGGTGGCGCAGGATACGGGCGGCGCGATCAAGGGTGCCAACCGCTTCGATACCTATTGGGGCGCGGGCGAGGATGCGCGGCGCGTGGCGGGCGGCATGTCCGGCCGCGGCAATGCCTGGCTGCTGCTGCCCAAGGGCACCGTGGCGCGGCTGAACGGCAGCAGTTCCACTCCTGTGGCCGGTGGCGATGGCCGGACGACGTCTCGACGCTGAGGAGCATGCGCTCTGGCGCAAGGTGACGGCGACGGTGCGGCCGCTTCATATGGAGCCGGCTGCCGGCGCCGATCGCACTGATTCTTCGCTTCCGCCGCCTTCACCGGCGCAGGCCAAGGCGCGCGCGGTGCCGGAAACGGCGCGCCAGCGGGCCTTGGCGGTGCCCGACCGGAGTGCGGCCAAGCCTGCACCTCCTCCCGTCGACACGCTTGATGGTGGCTGGGACCGTCGGCTGCGGCGCGGCATCGTCGGCCCCGATCGCACGATCGACCTTCATGGTCATACGCTGGCGAGCGCCCACGCCGCTCTGGAGGCCGCGCTGGCGAGCGCGATTGCGGCGGACGCACGCTTGTTGCTGGTCGTCACGGGCCGCGCGCCGCGGGCCGGCGCGCCGGGGCGCGGGCTGATCCGCGCCGCCATCGGCGACTGGCTGGGCGCGTCGGGCTGGGCGTCGCGGATCGCCGCCGTGCGCAACGCGCATCCGCGCCATGGCGGTGCGGGCGCGCTTTATGTGATCCTCCGCCGACGGCGCTGAGGAACCTGCCGGACCGCTGCGCGTCTTGCCCCTGTGCAAGCAGGAGAACCGCCGGTGTCCCGACTTTCCGACGCCTATCTGGAAGGGGTGAACCCGATGGGACAGGGCATCGACGATCATGCCCATGGCGTGCCGCGGGACGATTGCCCCTATTCCCCTGATTCGGCGGAGGCCAAGGCCTGGCTGCAGGGCTGGGACCATGGCGAGCAGGCCGAAAGCGGCGAGGCCACCTGACCGCAGCGGAAACCATGTCCGGATAAACCGTTTCGGCAAGTTTCCGGCCGATATCGGCCACCGGCCATCATTCATTAACCCAAATCGGTGACAACATTCCGCGCGCCGGGACCGGGCGTGGCTGGGGAAGGGCGAACATCAACCCGATGGAAGGATTGTCGCTCAAGAGCCGCGCCGTAGCCTTTGCATTGTGCGCTGGCGCGCTCGTCTTCATTCTAGCATTGCTGGCGGGCACGACGGGTGCCAGCAGCCAGAAAAATATCTTCGCCGCCCTGGTGATCGCGCTCGTCTGCGGGGCGATGAGCTGGGCTTCGGCCGAGCGGGCCATTGCCGGCGTCGCCGACGCGATCGACAAGCTGGCGCTGCGCATCCGCGGCGCGGCCGATGGCGACCTGATGTCGCCGACGCCGCATCCCGTGCGGGAATCGCTGCCCGAACTGGCCGACGCGATGGACGGGCTGTTCGCGCAGGTGCGCGCCAATTTCGACAGCGTTCATACGCTGGCGATGTTCGATCCGGTCACCCAGCTTCCCAACCGTATCAATTTCCGCCGCAGCGCCGATCGGCTGCTCGCCAGCCGCGAAGGGCAGGACAAGGCGGCATTGCTGTTCATCGATCTCGATCGATTCAAGTTCGTCAACGACTGCCTTGGCCATGCCAGCGGCGATGAGGTGCTCGCCATGGTCGCCGGCCGATTGCGCCAGGTGGCCGGTCGCGCCCAGGCGGAGCCGGCGTCGGCGGGCGCGGCACCAGTCATCGGCCGTCTCGCCGGCGACGAGTTCACGCTGCTCTTTCCGCGGGTTCGCGACGCAGCCCATGCCGATCGGCTGGCGCGCCGGGCGCTCCATGCGTTGTCCGAGCCGTTTGTCATCGGCGGACACCAGATCGACGTCGGCGCGTCGATCGGCCTCGCCATCGCGCCTCAGCATGGCGCCGACCTGCCGAGCCTGATGCGCGCGGCGGACATCGCGATGTATCACGCCAAGGCGCAGGGGCGCCGGCAGGTGCAGCGCTTCGACGCGAAGCTCGATGCAGCAGCCGACGGCAGGCTGCGACTGGAGCGCGAATTGCGCCGGGCGGTGGAACGGGGCGAGTTCGCGCTGGCTTTCCAGCCGCAGGTCCGCATTCCGTGTGGCGAGGTGACGGCGGCGGAAGCCTTGCTGCGCTGGAATCACCCCGAAGACGGCCTCCGCATGCCGGCGACCTTCATTCAGGCGGCCGAGGAGTGCGGCCTGATCCGGGAAATGGGCGATTGGGTGCTGGAACGGGCGCTGAGGACACTGGCGGCGTGGCGCGACGCGGGGCTCAACCAGCGGATCACCGTCAATGTCAGCCCGCGCCAATTGTCCCACCCCGGCTTCTTCACGCGGTTGCGGACGCTGATCGCCGAGACGGGCGCACCGGCTGAACGACTGGAGATCGAAATCACCGAGACGCTGGCGATGCAGGGCAGCGATGCCGTGCTGGAAGGCCTGCAGATGCTCCGCGCCGAAGGTGTCGCCATCGCGATCGATGATTTCGGCACCGGCTATTCCAATCTGGCGCGGCTCAGGAAGATGCCCGTCGATCGCGTGAAGCTCGATCGCAGCCTGATTCAGGATATGGCCCATTCGGTCGAGGCGCGGACGCTCGTTCACTCCGTGATCACGCTGATCCACGGCATGGGATTCGAGGCGGTGGCCGAAGGCGTCGAGGAGCAGGACCAGATGGCCGTGCTGCGCGCGATCGGCTGCGACGCCATGCAGGGCTATGGCATTGCGCGGCCGATGGACGAAGCCGCCTATCTCCGCTGGATGGCCGACCGCGATAACGGGGCCAAGGCGACGGCTTAACGCAGCGCGGCGGTGATGACGTCTGCGTAGATGTCCGTCAGTGCATGAAGATCGGGGATAGCGACCGCCTCATCGAGCTTGTGCATCGTTGCGTTGCACAGGCCGAATTCCACCACCGGGCAGATTTTCGAGAGGAAGCGGGCGTCGGATGTGCCGCCGCTGGTCGAAAGCTCGGCCTCCAGCCCGGTCGCACGGCGGATCGCATCGGTGACGATATTGGAGAGCCGGCCGGGTTCAGTCAGGAACGCCTCGCCGGAAATCTTGGCTTCCAGCGTGCCGCGCGGCGCGTGGCGCAGCACCACCCCGCGCACGCGCTCGACGAGGTCGGCCCCGCTTTGCTCGTCGTTGAAGCGGATGTTGATCCGCGCGCGGGCCGCGGCGGGGATGACGTTGGTCGCGGGGTTGCCGACATTGATGTCGGTGATTTCCAGATTGGACGGCTGGAACCAGCGATTGCCCTGGTCGAGCGTCCAGCCGTCGATCTCGTTCAGGATGCGGACCAGCCGACTCACCGGATTGTCGGCGAGGTGGGGGTAGGCGACATGGCCCTGCGTTCCCGGCACCTCGATCCACATATTGACCGATCCGCGCCGGCCGATCTTGATCGTGTCGCCCAGTCGCGCCGAGGAGGTCGGTTCGCCCACCAGGCAGAGATCCGGGCGGATGCCGCGTTCGGCCATCCAGTCGATCAGGGCGACGGTGCCGTGCGTAGCCGGGCCTTCCTCGTCCCCGGTGATGATCAGGCTAAGCGTGCCGGCATGACCGGAAGCACGCTCGGCCGCTGCGATGAAGGCGGCGATCGCCCCCTTCATGTCCACCGCGCCGCGGCCATGCAGCAGATCACCGCGGACGACGGGGGTGAACGGGTCGGTTATCCAGCCGTCGCCGGCGGGGACGACATCGCTGTGGCCGGCAAAGGCGAAATGCGGGCCGCCTTCGCCGCGGATGGCGAAAAGGTTGCGGACCGGGCCGTCGGGCGGGCCGCCGTCCCAGAAGCTGTGGACGGTGAAGCCTATCGCTTGCAGTTCCTCGGCGATCACGTCCAGCGCGCCGGCATCGTTGGGCGTGACGCTGGGGCAGGCGATGAGGCGGCTGGCGAGGGCAACGGGATCGATCATGTTCGTCCGCCTAGCGACACGGCAGGGCTTTGCCTATCTTTATGAAGCCATGCCCAAGCTCGATCTGGAAGAGTTTCCGCTCACCAACCGCACCGGATATCCCGAGCCTTTCGCGCGTGCCGTGGAGGGCCGCTGGTATCGCCGGCTGGGGCCGGATTCGGGGCTGGAGGATTTCGGTGTGACCCATGTCACGCTGGCGCCGGGCGCATGGTCCAGCCAGCGCCACTGGCATGAGGATGAGGACGAGTTTGTCGTGATCCTTTCAGGCGAAGCGGTGCTGATCGAGGAAGGATCACGCGTCCTGATGCAAGCGGGCGACTGCGCTTCCTTCCCCAAGGGGGCGGCCAATGGCCATTGCCTGATCAATGAAAGCGACGCGCCGTGCGTGCTGATCGCGATCGGCCGCAAATCGGCGAGCGACTGCCATTATCCCGATGTGGATCTGCGGGTCGACGGGCCGAGCCAGACCTTCACCCGCAAGGACCGCACACCCTATTAGTTCGTCGTCAGCCTTCGACGGGCGCTTCGAACTTCTCGATCACCCAGGGTTCGGCATAGGCGCCTTCGAGCCATGCCTTGACGTGCTGGTGGGCCATCACCGCTTCCATATAGGGGTGGGCGAAGCGCGGCACCGGGATCGAGTAGGTGATGAAGCGGGTGATGACCGGTGCGAACATGATGTCCGCGGCGCCATAATCGCCGAACAGATAGGGGCCGGTGCCGCCGAAGCGGGCGCGGGCCTCCGCCCAGAGTTGGACGATGCGCATCACGTCGTGCGTCGTGCCTTCGCTCAATTCGCGCGGCGGGAAGCGCTTGCGGACGTTCATCGAATGCTCGCGGCGCAGGTTGGCGAAGCTGGAGTGCATCTCCGCGGACATGGATCGCGCCATCGCGCGCGCCGCATTGTCCTCCGGCCAGAATTTCTCTCGGCCTACCTGGTCGGCCAGATAGTCGATGATGGCGAGGCTGTCCCACACCACGACATCACCATCCCACAGGATCGGCACCTTGCCAGAGGAGGGGGCGAACTCATCGCCTTCGCGGCGCTTGTTCCAATCCTCGTCATAGAGGGGAACGACGATCTCCTCGAAATCCATGCCGGACTGCTTGACCGCAAGCCAGCCGCGCATGGACCAGGAGGAGTAGGCCTTGTTGCCGATGAAGAGCTTGAGCATGCGTTGCGGCATAGAGTGCCCAAGCCGCACACTCAACCGTCACCCTGAACTTGTTTGAGCTTCGCTCGCCTGCGGCTCCAGGGTCCACCGTGCCACAAGCGAAGTTTGCGCGGGCGAAGGAGTGGATGCTGAAACAAGTTCAGCATGACGGATTGGGTTAGCGGACCGAATCCAAAACGGCGGCCCGCAACTCTGCCATACCGAGGCCGGTTTCGCTCGACGTGACCAGGATTTCCGGGTGGGCGGCGACATGGGTGCGCGCCTCCGCCACGGTGCGATCGGTGACGGCGACCAGTTCGCTCGCCTTGATCTTGTCCGCCTTGGTGAGGACGAGATGGTAGGAGACGGCCGCCTCATCCAGCATCTTCATCACGTCGCGATCGACATCCTTGATGCCGTGGCGGCTGTCGATCAGCACCAAAGCGCGCTTCAGCACCGCGCGGCCGCGCAGATAATCGTTCACCAGGAAGCGCCACTTCTTCACCACGTCCTTGGGCGCCTTGGCGAAGCCGTAGCCGGGCATATCAACCAGGCGAAGCTGGAGCGGATCGCCCACGTCGAAGAAGTTGAGTTCCTGCGTGCGGCCCGGCGTGTTCGACGTGCGGGCGAGGCCGTTGCGGTTGGCGAGCTTGTTGAGCAGCGACGACTTGCCGACGTTCGACCGGCCGGCGAACGCCACCTCCGACACCATCGGATCGGGCAGGAAGTTGAGCGACGGCGCGGATTTCAGAAATGCGACCGGCCCTGCGAAGAGCCGGCGTGCATCCTCGATCAGCGCTTCGCGTCCTTCCTCGGGTGGGCCTGCGTCGCTCATGTCGTGCTTTCAGCTGCGTTCAGCGCCGGATGGCGGCTGTAGAGCCACTTCTGCTGGGCGATGGTGAGGAGGTTCGACACCGTCCAGTAAAGCTGCAGGCCTGCCGCGAACGGCGCCATGATGAACATGAAGATCCACGGCATGATCGAGAAGACCTGCTGCTGGACCGGGTCCATCGGGGCCGGATTGAGCTTGAACTGCAGATACATGGTGATGCCGAGCAGGATCGGCAGCACGCCGATCGCCAGGAAGTGGGGCGGCGTGAACGGCAGATAGCCGAACAGGTTGAGGACGGTCGCGGGATCGGGCGCGGACAGATCCTTGATCCACAAGGCGAAGGGCTGGTGACGCATTTCGATCGTCAGCATCAGCACCTTGTAGAGCGCGTAGAAGATCGGGATCTGGAGCAGGATCGGCAGACAGCCGGCGAGCGGGTTCACCTTCTCCTTCTGGTAGAGGGCGAGCAGTTCCTGCTGCTGCTTCTGCTTGTCGTCCTTATAGCGCTCCTGGATCTCCTTCATCTTCGGCTGCACGGCGCGCATTGCCGCCATCGAGGCGAACTGCTTCTGCGCGATCGGGAACATCAGGCCGCGGACGACGCAGGTGAGCAGGATGATCGCGACGCCGAAATTGCCGGCCAGCTTGAACAGCCAATCGAGCACATAGAAGATCGGCTTTTCGAACCAGATGAACCAGCCCCAATCGATCGCGCGATCGAAGTTCACGAAGCCCTGATGCTTCATATAGGCGTCGAGCACCGCAACTTCCTTGGCGCCGGCGAAGAAATGCGAGGTGGTTCGTGCCGCCTGGCCGGGACCGACCATCGCCACCGCGCCCGAGAAATCGGCCTGATAACGGTCGCCGCTGCCCTTGCGGAAGCCGCCGTCGAACGCCTTGTTCTGGGCCGGCACCAGCGCGGTCAGCCAATATTTATCGCCGAAGCCGAGCCAGCCGCCGGTAGAGTTGAAGCGCGGCGCTTCGCCGCCATCCAGGTTCTTGAAGTTGACGCTGTAGTTGGTCGAACCGCTGAAGGTGCCGATCGGGCCGGTGTGGATCGTCCAGCTATCGGGGTCCTTGCTGTGGCCGGTGCGGCTTACGAGCGCCCACGGACGCGCCGAAATGACATTCGGCGAGCTGTTGGCGACCTTCTGCTCGACGGTGAAGAGATAATCCTCGTCGACCGACAGCGCGATGGTGAAGAGCTGGCCCTGGCCGTTGTTCCAGGAAAGCGTGACCGGCTTGCCGGGTGCCAGCGTGGTGCCGTCGGCCGTCCACACGGTCTGGTCATTGGGCGCGGCGAAGCCGGTGCCCGAGAAGCCGAAGCCGGCGAAATAGGCGTCCGCCGTGCCGCTCGGCGACAGCAGGCGGACCGGGGGCGCATCCTTGGCAATCGTCTCGCGATATTTGACCATCACGAGATCGTCGATGCGCGCGCCCTTGAGGTTGATCGAGCCCTTGAGGCGCGGCGTATCGATGGTAACGCGGGGCCCCTCCTTCAGCACCACTTCGCGCGCGCGGACCGTGGCCGGAGCATCGGCCGGCGGGGTCGCGCCGGGGGCGGGGAGAGGCACCGACTTGCCGTCGACCACCTTCGTCGCGGGCGGGTTCGCCGGCGGGAAGAAATGGTTCGCGACGTACGGCCAGCCGAACAGCACCAGCAGCGACAATACGCACGCCAGCACCACGTTGCGCCAATTCTCCACCGATCAAGCTCCTGAATTCAAGGTACCGGGTCGATGCCATGTCCCCCCCAGGGGTGGCATCGCAGGATTCGTTTGACGGCCAAGCAGCCGCCTTTCAGCGCCCCATAGCGCTGGATGGCCTCAATCGCATAGGCCGAACATGAAGGATGGTAACGGCACGAGGGCGGGAGGACCATCGACGGCCCCCATTGCCACGCCCGCGCGAGCAGGATGAGGGCGCGCGCCATCATCGGCGAATCTTCGCCAGCGCCTTGGCAAGTTCGCGCCGCAGATCATCGAAGGGGCGCTCGATACCGCCCGCACGGCCGATCAGCACATGATCGGCGCCGGGCACGCCCTCAAGCGGCAGCAACTCTGCCGCAAGCGCGCGAAAGCGCCGTTTCATCCGGTTGCGGATGACGGCGCCGCCGATCTTCTTGGTGATGGTGTAGCCGATGCGAATCGCATCGGAGCCGTCGTCACGCGGGCGGACGAGCAGAACGAATCCCGGCATCGGCGCCCGCCGGCCGTTGTTCGCGGCCAGGAAGTCGGCGCGCCGGTTGAGGGTGATCAGCCCGGCGCCGCCTTTCGACTCGCTCAGGCCGACAGCTTGTTGCGGCCGCGGGCGCGGCGAGCGGCCAGAACCTTGCGGCCGCCCGGCGTCGCCGAACGCGAGCGGAAACCGTGGCGACGCTTGCGCACAAGGTTGCTCGGCTGGAAGGTGCGCTTCATCGGTCATTCCCTATCATCGAAACTGAAAAGGGCCGCCCTGGGGACGGCCTCTGTCGGTGGCGCGGATAGGCATGTGGCGCGGAAAAGTCAATCGGCTTGCGTGGCGCCGCCGGCGGCCTTTGCCTTGGCGATCTCGCCCCGCCGCCGGGCGCTCTGGCGGCGCAGGCCCCAATCGGTCCACGCGCCGTGCTTCGGCCAGCGGCGCTTGAAGGCGACATAGCGCTTCTTCGCCCATAGTGAATTCTTGAGCACCATTCCGGCGCCCACGGCGAACACCACGACGCCACCAGGGCCGGGCAGTAGCCCCACAACGGGAGTCAGGATCACCAGAAAGCAGCCGATCCCGAACAGAGCGAGTCGGACATGCTCGTTGTGGCCGAGGGCCTTCCAGCGACGGACGATATCCATACGCCGAACGTGGGGAGTGACGGTTACAGCCGCAAGGCAAGCGCGCTTACTGTTCGACGAAATGGGGAGAGAGGGCGACGAAAGAAGAGAGCGGGCGGGGAGATTCGATAAGGCGCTGAAACATCTCGACTCGATTGTAGAGCTATGGCTAGAACAAGCCGGGAACGGGGGGCTTCTGCATGGTGGCGCACGTCGCGACGGTGGCGTTTCTGGGGCTGGAGGCGCGCGCCGTCGAGGTGCAGGTGCAGGTGGGGCCGGGCGTTCCCGCCTTCGTGGTGGTGGGCTTGCCCGACAAGGCCGTCGCCGAAAGCCGCGAACGGGTGCGCGCGGCGCTGGCCGCAATCGGGCTGGCACTGCCGCCGCGGCGGATCACCGTTAATCTCTCGCCGGCCGATCTTCCCAAGGAAGGATCGCATTATGATCTGCCGATCGCACTCGGCCTGCTGGGCGCGATGGGTGTTATCGATGCCGAGACGCTGGCCGGATATGTGGTGGTAGGCGAACTCGGGCTCGACGGGCGGGTGGCGCCGTCGCCCGGCGTGCTGCTGGCGGCGATCCATGCGTCGGAGCGCGAACTGGGGCTGATCTGCCCGGCGGCGCAGGGGCCGGAGGCGGCTTGGGCCGGCACGATCGAAGTGATCGGCGCGCCGGGCCTGCTGGCTTTGCTCAACCATTTCAAGGGCACGCAGCCGCTACCGGCGCCGCTGCCGGGGGTCGCGGATGCGCCGGTCGGCGGGCCCGATCTCGCGCAGGTGAAAGGGCAGGAAACCGCCAAGCGCGCGCTGGAGATCGCGGCGGCGGGCGGCCACAACCTGCTGATGAGCGGTCCGCCGGGATCGGGCAAGTCGCTGATGGCCGCCTGCCTTCCGGGGATATTGCCCGAACTGACGCCCGCCGAAGCGCTCGAAGTCTTGATGGTGGCAAGCGTGGCGGGGGAGTTGCGCGAAGGGCGGCTGATCCGCCAGCGGCCCTATCGCGCGCCGCATCATTCGGCGTCGATGGCGGCGCTGGTCGGCGGTGGGCTCAAGGTGCGGCCGGGGGAGGTGAGCCTTGCCCATCTTGGCGTGCTGTTCCTCGACGAACTGCCCGAGTTCCAGCGCGTCGTGCTCGATTCGCTGCGTCAGCCGCTGGAGGTGGGGACGGTATCGGTGGCGCGGGCCAACGCGCATGTCACCTTCCCGGCACGGGTGCAGCTCGTGGCGGCGATGAACCCGTGCCGGTGCGGGCATCTGGGGGATGCGTCGCTGGCCTGCGCGCGGGCGCCGCGCTGTGCCGCCGATTATCAGGCCAAGCTTTCGGGGCCGCTGCTCGACCGTATCGACCTGCATGTCGAGGTGGCGGCGGTGAGTGCGGCCGATCTCGTCCTGCCGCCACCAGCGGAGGGATCGGCCGAGGTGGCCGCCCGCGTTGCGGCTGCGCGCGCGGTGCAGACGACGCGCTATAACGGCCATGGCGTGCGCACCAATGCCGAGGCGGACGGCGAACTGCTCGATCGCGCGGCGACGCCCGACGAACCCGGCCGCAAGCTGCTGGCGCAGGCGGCGGAGGCGATGCGGCTATCGGCGCGCGGCTATCATCGCGTGCTGCGCGTGGCGCGGACGGTGGCGGACCTTGCCGGCGCGGATCAGGTGGGCCGCGTGCATGTCGCCGAGGCGCTGAGCTATCGGCGACGCGCGCCGGTGAATTGATTTCTGATCCTCCCCGAGCGAGCTTGGGGAGGATCGGGCAATCCAACCGTCCCATTTCAAGTCAATTTCTTGCAGTTCCCGCCTCCGAACCCTTCGGTTAGGCTGAGCAATTCCCGCGCCTAAGATCCACGCGAAGATGTGCGGGTGAACAGGAGGGCCAAGATGGAATGGATGCTTCTGCCGCTCAAGCGTTATGCCCAGTTTTCCGGCCGATCACGCCGGAAGGAATATTGGATGTTCGTGCTGTTCGCGGTGATTGTCTATGCGATCGCGATCTTCCTCGATTCCGCACTTGGGCTGGGTGGTTCAACCACCAACTATGCGGATGTGGGCGACGGCGGGGCGGCTGTCGGCTTTAATTCCACCGGCGGCGTGTTGACGCTGATCGTGGCGCTGGCGCTGTTCGTTCCATCGCTTGCCGTTGCCATCCGGCGTCTGCACGATACCGATCGTTCGGGCTGGTGGCTGCTGATCGGGCTGGTGCCGCTGATCGGTGCGATCGTGCTGCTGGTCTTCTATTGCACTGAGGGCACCAAGGGGCCGAACCGCTTCGGGCCGGACCCGAAGGGCGACAGCCCGACCGAGTTGGCGGAGAAGTTCAGCTAAATAATCGGCCGTTTGTGTCGAGCGAAGTCGAGACACGTTGCGCAGCGCGCGCGGCACCTCCCTCGACGCAGCCTGTC
This sequence comes from Sphingomonas sp. DBB INV C78, assembly GCF_042693015.1. Classification (NCBI taxonomy): domain Bacteria; kingdom Pseudomonadati; phylum Pseudomonadota; class Alphaproteobacteria; order Sphingomonadales; family Sphingomonadaceae; genus Sphingomonas; species Sphingomonas sp. DBB INV C78. Next base: position 18,862 of record NZ_CP170544.1, read on the forward strand.
CTCGGGTTCGGCATAGCCGAAGCCCGGGGGCTCGGGACGAACGGGTTATGGATTTACCGCGTCAAGGCGTCGATCGCGCCCTGCAGGATATAGGCGGCCGCCATCTTGTCGACGAGCTCCGCGCGGCGCGCCCGGCTGGCGTCGGCTTCCAGCAGGGTGCGGGTGACGGCGGCGGTCGACCAGCGTTCGTCCCACAGCAGCACCGGCAGCGCCAGCGGCTCGAGATTGCGGGTGAAGGCGCGGACGGATTGGGTGCGCGGGCTATCGGTGCCGTCCATGTTGAGCGGCAGGCCGACGACGAGGCCGCGGATCGACTGTGCCGCGACGAACTGGCGCAGGCGCGCGAGATCGACCGAGAATTTCTTGCGCTCGATCAGTTCGGCGGGGCTGGCGATCGTCCACATCGCATCGCAGACCGCGACACCGATCGTCTTGGTGCCGACATCGAGCCCGGCGAGCCGCCCGCCTTCTGGGAAGCAATCGCGGAAATCGATGATGCTCTGGGTGATCATCGCTTGAAGGCGGCGGCGCGCGCCTCCGCATCGGCGCGGATGTTCGCCCAGAACAGGGCGTAATCGTAAACGTGGAAATTGCCGCCGGGCATCACATAGCCGCTATAGCCTTTGGGTGCGGCGCCGATCAGCAGGAAGCCGGACGCATCGCAGCGCGCGGGGACGAGGCCACGTTCCAGCTCGGCATCGTCCAGCCGCGCATCGGGCACCAGCGCACCGCGATTGGCGCCGGGCAGCGCCGCCGTGCCGGGGGCGCCGGTCAGCGGGTTGACGCAGAGGATGGATGTGCCCTTGCGGGGCCTGCCCGTCAGGCCCTTGGTCGCTTCATAGACGTCGGTGATGAAGTGCGTGTCGGCGGGCTCGGCGAAGCTCTGCCAGCTCAGCACGCAGCCGGCCTGGTTGGGGCCGGTGCAGCCGGGCAGGCCCATGGCGGGAAGATCGGCGGTTTCGGATACGGGCCAGCCGACAACGTAAGCGGCGACGATCCGCCGCGCGACGGGCTTGCCCGCCACCTTTTCCGCCATCAGCCGCATCAGATGGAGCGAGCCCTGGCTGTGCCCGGCGAGCAGGATCGGCCGCGACTGCGGGATTTGGGCCAGGAAAGCATCGAAAGCGCGGGCGACATCCTGATAGGCGAAGTCGATCGCGGCGGCGGAACTCGTATCCGCGGCCATGAATGCGCCAAGCGTCGCTTGGCGGTAGCGCGGCGCCCACACCGCGCCAATGCCGTTGAAGGCGCTGGCCTGGCTGGCAGCGAAGCGGCGCGCGAGTTCATTGGCATCGCGATCGTCGATCGGCGCGTTCCAATGATCGCGCTTCATGTAGCTGGTCGGAGGCACGAAGAAGACCGCGACCTCCGGCCGCTCCGCCCGCTTGAAGCCCGGCGCCACGAAATGGGAGGGATCATCGGGCAGATCGGGCCGGGCGAGCCAGGCGGCGGCGCTGCCATAATCGGGTGCGGCCCCTTGCGGCGCGGCGAAGGGTGCGGACGGCACGAAAGCCGCGCGCATCAGGCGATCCTGAAACAGGCTCCAGCCGATACCGGCCGCCAATAGAAGCACGATCAACCCCGCGATGATGTAAAGGAAACGGCGTGCGGGCAATGTCGGGGCTCCTATTGTGCAGTGCAACATAAAAGATTGCACGCAGCGCGTGCGTAGCCGGCAATCGTGGTCACGCGCAACTTTGAAGGGCCGGCGATTTCGATCGCAATCCGGCCGGTCTGCGCTAATCTCCAGCCAAATCAGCGGGCTCGGGGGTGGAGCATGGATATGCGGATCGACAAGCCGACCTGGCCGGTGCGGGGCTGGGTGCTGGCGGGGCTGGGTGGTGCTACCGGGCTGGCGATCCACCTGCTGACCGATCAGCCTGACAAGTGGCAGATGACCGAGGATGCCTTCCGGCTGGCCGCCGCCACTTTCCTCGGCGTGGCCGGGCTGACCTTCGCGCTGACGCTGGAGCGGGTGCGGGTCCTATGGTCGATCGCCTTCTCGCTTGTGGCGGGGCTGGTGGTCGCTTCGGCAATCTACTGGAATGGCGGGCCGGGTGCGTGGGACGCCAATGATGGCTGGCGCTTCTTCTGCGCGCTGCTCGCGATCGGCATTGCCGCGCCCTTGTTCCAGACGATCCGGGATGAGGGGCGCCGCGCGCTGCCCTATCGCGCCGTCCACGAACATGCCTGGAACAATGTGGTGCTGGGCGGGCTGGCGCTGGTCTTCGTCGGCATCACCTGGCTGCTCGCTTTCCTGCTGAGCGAATTGTTCATGCTCATCGGCATCGACTTGCTGCGGGACCTGCTCCGCAAGGAATGGTTCGGCTGGGTGCTGAGCGGGGTGGCGCTGGGGGCCGCGATCGGCCTGCTGCGCGATCAGGACCGGGTGGTCCATATGTTCCAGCGCGTCGTGATCGTCGTGCTTTCGGTGCTGGCGCCGGTGCTGGGCGCGGGGCTGGTGATCTTCCTGATCGCGACGATCTTCACCGGCCTGAAGCCCCTGTGGGAAGCGACGCGGGATACGACGCCGATCCTGCTGAGCTGTTTTGCCGGCGCCTTCATCCTCGCCAATGACGTGATCGGCGACGGGCCGGAGGATGAGGCGAAGAATGTGCTGCTGCGCTGGGCCGGTGTCGCGCTGGCGGCGGTGATGCTGCCGCTGGCGGTGATCGCGGCGATCTCCACCGGCCTCCGGCTCGATCAATATGGCCTGACGCCCAGCCGCTTGTGGGCGCTGACCTTCATCATCGTCACCTGCGCGATCGGCCTGGCTTATTGGGTGGCGCTGGCGCGTAAGCGGCTGGGTTGGGCGGAGGCGGCGCGGCCGGCGAACATCAATCTCGCCATCGGCCTGTGCGCGCTGATGCTGATCCTGTCGACGCCGCTGGTGAGTTTCGGCGCGCTTTCGGTGCGGAGCCAGGTGGCGCGGCTGGAATCGGGCAAGGTGAAGCCGACGCAGTTCGACTGGGCGGCGCTCCGCTATGATTTCGGCCCGGCGGGGCAGCAGGCGGCGGAGCGGCTGGCGAAATCGTCGAACGCCGCGATCAAGGGGGAGGCGGTGAAGGCGCTGGCGGCGAAGGACCGGTGGGAATTGAGGGAAAGGGTTCAGGAACCCGATACCAGGGCGACATTCGTAAAACGCGTCAAGGTTGTGCCCGCACCGGTTGCGCTGCCGGATGATCTGGTGGCCGCGGCGCTGCGCGAGTTTGGCGATTGCGGCAATGAAAAGACGGAAGGTCGCTGCGTCGTTCAATATGAAGCGGGCGCAAGTAATGCGGTGATCGCCTACTGGTGGGGCCAGTGTGAAACCTGCCGGGTGGAGGCGCGCATACTGGTCCGCACGCCGACGGGCGCGTGGGCGCGGATCGGGGAACAGTCCGAGATGAGTTCGCCGGACGCCGCTATCATCGCGGCCACGCGCGCTTCCGCCGAGAGGGGTGAGATCGAGGTGCGCGAGGTTAAGCGCCGGCAGATATTCATCGGCGGCAAGCCGGTGAGCGAAACATTCGAGTAGGCGTATATTCCTCCCCGAGCTTGCTCGGGGAGGGGGACCATGCGCAGCATGGTGGAGGGGCAATCCCAACCGTTGCGTTGGCCCCTCTGTCGCGGTTCGCGCGCCACCTCCCCGAGACAAGCTCGGGGAGGATTGAGGTCGAACATCGCTCTCCGCTTGATGCCGCTCCCCATGCCCGCTATCCGCGCGGGCATGTCTGTCGATGCCACAACCGTCCGCAAGATCGCGAGCCTCGCCCGGATTGCCGTATCCGATGCCGAGGCGGACGCGATGGTGCCTGAGCTCAACAATATCCTCGGCTGGATCGAGCAACTGGAGGAGGTCGATACCGACGGCGTCGCGCCGCTCGCGGCCGTGATCCCCAATCATCTCCGCCTGCGCGACGATGTCGTCACCGACGGCAATATCCGCGACCAGGTTCTCAAGAATGCACCGCAGGCCGAACATGGCTTCTTCGCGGTTCCCAAGGTGATCGAATAGTGAGCGATTTGACCAACCTGACCGTCGCCGGCATCCGCGACGGCTTCCGCAAGGGCGATTTCTCCGCGCGCGAAGTGGCCGACGCTTTCAATTCGGCCGTAGCGGCGGGCAAGCCGCTCAACGCCTTCCTGGTCGAAACACCGGAACATGCCATCGCCGCCGCTGAAGTGGCCGATCGCGGCCGCGCCTCGGGCGAGCTGCGCGCGCTTTCGGGCGTGCCGCTGGGCATCAAGGACCTGTTCTGCACCGCCGGATACCAGACGACGGCGGCGAGCCACATCCTCGAAGGCTTCGTGCCGACCTACGAATCGACCATCACCGCCAAGCTGTTCGGCGCGGGCGCGGGGATGTTGGGCAAACTCAACATGGACCAGTTCGCGATGGGCTCGTCCAACGAGACGTCGGCGTTCGGCAATGTGCTGAGCCCGTGGCGGCGGAGCGACGGCGGCAATGCGCCGCTGGCGCCGGGCGGCTCCTCGGGTGGTTCGTCCTCGGCCGTGGCTGCGCGGATGGCGCCGGCGGCGACCGGCACCGATACCGGCGGCTCGATCCGCCAGCCGGCGGCCTTCACCGGCATTTCGGGCATCAAGCCGACCTATGGCCGCTGCTCGCGCTGGGGCACGGTGGCCTTCGCCTCCTCGCTCGATCAGGCGGGGCCGATGGCGCGCGACGTGCGCGACTGCGCGATCCTGCTGGAAGTGATGTCGGGCTTCGACGCCAAGGACGCGACTTCGCTCGATCTGCCGGTGCCGCAGTGGGAAGCCGGGCTTTCCGGCGATCTGAAGGGCAAGAAGGTCGGCATTCCGAAGGAATATCGCGTCGACGGCATGCCTGCCGAGATCGAGGCGCTGTGGCAGCAGGGCATCGCCTGGGCCAAGGATGCGGGGGCGGAGATCGTCGAGATATCGCTGCCGCACACGAAATATGCGCTGCCGACCTATTACATCATCGCGCCGGCGGAGGCGTCCTCGAACCTCGCCCGCTATGATGGCGTGCGGTATGGCCAGCGCGAGCTGCCCGATGGCGCGAACCTGCAGGATATGTATGCGGCGACGCGCGCGGCGGGCTTCGGCAACGAGGTGAAGCGCCGCATCCTGATCGGCACCTATGTGCTGTCGGCCGGCTTCTACGACGCTTATTACACCAAGGCGCAGAAGGTCCGCGCGCTGATCGCCCGCGATTTCGAGCGCGCGTTCGAACAGTGCGACGTGCTGCTGACGCCGACCGCGCCGTCGGCTGCTTTCGCTTTGGGGGAGAAATCCGCCGATCCGATCGCCATGTATCTGAACGACGTCTTCACCGTGCCGGCCTCGCTGGCGGGTCTTCCGGCGATGTCGGTGCCGGCGGGCCTCGACGGACAGGGGTTGCCGCTGGGCTTGCAGATCATCGGCAGGCCGCTCGACGAGCAGGGCGTGCTGAATGCGGGGCTGGCGATCGAGCAACGGGCCGGGTTCAACGCCCGTGCGGAGAAGTGGTGGTGAACTGGCTTGGCGAGATGCTTGTTCAATTCGTTGGAGAAGGTCTCGTCGAAGGTTTCAAGCGGCTGAAGTTTGGACGATCAAAGGCCAAAGTTCAGACGCGCCACAGACAAAAAATTCTGGAACGGCGCGCCCATGAGCGCGCGAACAGACGGAAGCATAGATGACTGAGAGCAGCTACCGCATCCAGGGCGCAACGGGCGAGTGGGAGGTCGTGATCGGCCTTGAGGTTCACGCGCAGGTGACGTCGAACGCCAAGCTCTTTTCGGGAGCCTCCACCAAATTCGGTTCGGAGCCGAACGCGAACGTGTCGCTGGTCGACGCGGCGATGCCGGGCATGTTGCCGGTGCCGAACAGGGAGTGCATCCGCCAGGCGGTGCGCACCGGTATGGCGATCGACGCGCAGATCAACAAATGGTCGCGGTTCGACCGGAAGAATTATTTCTACGCCGATCTGCCGCAGGGTTACCAGATCAGCCAGCTCTACCACCCGCTGGTGGGCGAGGGGACGATCAGCATCGAGCCTGAGGAAGGCCAGGCCAAGATCGTTGGCATCGAGCGCATCCATGTCGAGCAGGATGCCGGCAAGCTGATGCACGATCAGCATCCGACGCGATCCTATGTCGATCTCAACCGATCGGGCGTGGCGCTGATGGAGATCGTGTCGCGGCCGGACATGCGTTCGCCGGCGGAGGCGGGCGCCTATCTGCGCAAGCTGCGCGCGATCCTGCGCTATGTCGGTTCGTGCGACGGTAACATGGAAGAAGGCTCGATGCGGGCCGACGTCAATGTTTCGGTGCGCAAGCCGGGCGGCGAACTCGGCACGCGGACCGAGACGAAGAACGTCAACTCGGTCCGCTTCGTCATGGCGGCGATCGAGCATGAGGCGAACCGCCAGGTCGACGTGATCGAAGGCGGCGGCAAGATCGTCCAGGAAACCCGCCTGTTCGACCCGGACAAGGGCGTGACGCGGTCGATGCGGTCCAAGGAGGACGCGCACGACTACCGCTATTTCCCCGATCCGGATCTGCTGCCGCTGGAACTGGACGACGCTTTCTTGGACGAATGCCGCGCGAGCCTGCCCGAGCTGCCCGACGCCAAGCGTGCGCGCTATGAGGGGCCGCTGGGGCTTTCCACCTATGCCGCGGGTGTGCTGACGGCCGATGTCGAGACGGCGCGCTGGTTCGAGGCGCTGCTGGCCGCGACCGGCAAGGACGATGCGGCGACGGCCAAGGCCGCGTCGAACTGGCTGATCTCCGATCTGTTCGGGGCGCTGAACCGGCTCGGCAAGGATATCAGCGACAGCCCGGTCTCGGCGGCGCAGGGCGCGCAGTTGCTGGGTCTGGTGGCGGACAGCACGCTTTCGGGCAGCCTTGCCAAGCAGGTGTTCGAGATCATGCTCGAGACCGGCGACGACCCTGCGAAGATCGTCGAGGAACGGGGCCTGAAGCAGACCACCGATACCGGCGCGATCGATGCCGTGATCGCCGAGGTGCTCGCCGCCAACGCCGACAAGGTCGCCGAATATCGTGGCGGCAAGGACAAATTGTTCGGCTTCTTCGTCGGCCAGACGATGAAGGCGATGGCCGGCAAGGGCAATCCGGGCGTCGTCAACGAGCGCCTGAAGTCTGCGCTCGACGGCTGATTTCTTTGCACTTCGCCTCCTGCCGTTGCGCGGGGGGCGGGGCTTGCCTATCTGCAATAGCGACAACGCCAACCATAGGGACGGGGCATGACCACTTTCGATGATCGCGAACGGGGCTTTGAAACCAAGTTCGCCCATGACCAGGAAATGGCGTTCCGCGTCACCGCCCGCCGCAACCGGCTGGTGGCCGTTTGGGCGGCCGAGCAGATGGGCCTGACCGCGGAAGAGACCGACGCCTATGCCAAGGCGGTCGTCCAGGCCGATTTCGAGGAAGCCGGCGACGAGGATGTGATCCGCAAGCTGCTCGGCGATCTTGTTTCGGCGGGCGTCGATACCGACGAGGCGCTGATCCGCACCGCGCTGGAAGCCAAGACGGTCGAAGCGCGCCGTCAGCTCATGGAAGCGAAGTAACAGCCATGCCGATGGCGGCGGAAGATATCGAGGCGATGATCCGGGCAGCGATTCCGGATGCGCATGTCGAGATCACCGACCTCGCCGGCGATGGCGATCATTATGCCGCGCGGGTGGTGAGCGAAAGCTTCCGTGGCCTGCCGCGCGTGCGCCAGCACCAGCGCGTCTATGACGCGCTCGGCGGCCGGATGGGCGGGGTGCTCCATGCGCTCCAACTCACCACCGCCACGCCGAACTGAGGAGTGTGAAATGACCGACGACGTTCAGGCGCGCATCGCCGACGCTGTAAATTCCGCCGACGTGCTGCTATTCATGAAGGGCACGCCGCTTTTCCCGCAATGCGGCTTTTCGAGCCGCGCGATCGCCATCCTCGATCATCTCGGCGTCGAATATGCGACGGTCGACGTGCTGCAGGATCAGGGCATTCGCCAGGGTATCAAGCAATTCTCCGACTGGCCGACCATCCCGCAGCTCTATGTGAAGGGCGAATTCGTGGGCGGATCGGACATCATGATGGAGATGTACGAGGCCGGCGAACTGACCGAACTGCTCGACCAGAAGGGCGTTGCGCGCGCCGCTTGAGGCGGCTGGAGGTCTGCGAGCTGTTAGGGCGGGGCCATGACGGCCGGCGAAATCCAGGATCTCTTCATTGCGACATTGACTCGCGAGCTCGGCGGCGGGCGCCGCCGGTGGCGGCTCTCGGTCGGTAATGTGCGGGTCTACAGCATCGACACGCATCCGCATTGCAACTGGGCGGTGACGCCGTCGGGCAGCGCGGGCGAGATCGAGCGCGTCGAGCGGGTGGCCGATGTGCTGCGGCAGCGGTATCCGATCGTCACCGAGTAAAACTCGAGAGGGGAGGCCGCGATGTTCGGATATGCGCTGGTCGGATCGAACGATCTGGATGCGGCCAAGGCCTTTTATGATGCGCTGCTGGGGGCGTTCGGCATGCCGGCGATGTTCGAGCATTCGAGCGGCGGCCGCGTCTATGGCAATGGCATGGGCCAGCCCTTTTTCGGGGTCGTCGCGCCCTTCGACGGTCAAGCGGCGACGGTCGGCAATGGATCGATGCTCAGCCTTTCCATGAAATCGCGCGATGATGTCGATCGGCTTCATGCGCTGGCGATCGAATTGGGCGGGACGGACGAGGGGAAGCCGGGCCTTCGCGGAGCGGCGGAGCATGGCTTCTACGCCGCTTATTTCCGCGATCTCGACGGTAACAAATTCTGCGCCTTCCACGCCGCGAGCTAGGCGTTGGTCATGCCGTGCGCCTTGTAGAAATCGACCGCGGCGCGGATCGAGCGTTCCACTGGCGCGGGCGACCAGCCCAATTCCCTGCGCGCCTTGCTGCTGTCCATATCGTTGATGATGTGGCTGAGGCGCGCTGATTCCACCGATAGCTGGCTGTCGCGGCCGCGTATCCGCGACACGCAATCAGCGATGAAACCCATCACGTAGAGAAGCGGGATCGGCATCGTCCGGAACTTGGCCGGGCGGCCGGCCTGATCGGCGGCGATGCCGTATAATTGCTGCTGCATCAGCCAGCGTTCCGACACGATATAGCGCTCGCCGATGCGACCCCGTTCCTCGGCGAGCACCATCGCGTCCGCCGCATCCTCTATCCCGACGCAGGCGAGACCGGCGTCGACCGCGAAGGGAAGCTGGCCGAAGGCGGCGGCGACGAGCAGGCGGCCATGCGGCGTCATCGCATGGTCGCCGGGGCCATAGGTGTTGGCGACGTTCATCGCGATGCCGGGCAGGCCGCGCGTCCGGACATATTCGAAGAAACGCTGCTCGGCCATCGACCGGCAGCGGATATATTCGCCGGCCTTGTCGGCGAAGTTGAACACGTCCTCCTCGGTCGAGATGCCCGACGGATTGGTGCCGATCGTCGCAATCGTGCTGGTGAGGATGAAGCGGCGGACGCCATGCGCGAGGGCTGCGTCCATGACGTTGACGAGCCCGTCGACATTGACGCGATACATCGGCGTCGGATCGCGCAGCCAAGCCTGCGTGTTGACGACGCAATGGAAGACGGTGTCGCAGCCTGCGACTGCGGCCGACAGCGATGCAGGGTCGAGCACGTCGCCATGGACCTGCTCGACCGGCAGACCCCCAAGTCCCGCGACGTTGGTGCTGGGCTTGACGAGGGCGCGGACCTCTCGTCCGTCGGCAATCAACCGACGGACGACATGGCTGCCCAGAAAGCCGCCCGCACCGGTGACGAGCGCGCGGCCGGCCATGATCAGAAGACTATCTTGGCCTGGACGCCGATCACGCGCGGCCGGTTGTAGATCGCCGTGCCGAAGCCGAGCGCGCCGAAATCGATCGTGCTGACACGGTAGATGTCGTTGAGCAGATTCTCGCCATAGATGGCGAGATCCATCCTGGCATCGTCGCTCAGCGGAATCTGCGAGAGCGCGATGCGGCCGCTCAGTTCGTCACGCCCGCCGCCGGCCAGATCGTCGCGGGCATTGGGCAGGCCGATCGGATCGGACGACAGCGATTCAAAGACGCGCTTGCTCTTGTAGCTATAGTCGAGCCCGATCGACACGACGCCCCAGTCCGTCGCCGGGAACTGGTAGAGGCCGCCGACATGGGCGGACCATTTGGAGACATAGCCGAACTTGGCGTCGTCCTTCCGATCCTGGCCGAGATACAGGAATTCCTTGTATTCGGGGTCGACATAGCTGGCGTCGGCGGTGAGCGTCAGCCCTTCGGTCGGCGCGGCGGTGAATTCCACCTCGAAGCCCTGATAGACGGCCTTGCCGGCGTTGATGGTGTTGCTGACGAAGCCCGCCGTATCGCTGAAGCCCGGCTGGGTGATCTGAAGATCATCATATTCCGTGCGGAACGCCGCGAAATTGGCGCGGAGCCGGCGATCGAACAGTTCAGACTTCAGCCCGATTTCATAGACCTTGGCCTTTTCGGGATTATAGGCCGGGGCGTCGAAGCCGCGGGGCGAGAAGCCCCCGGCGCGATAGCCGGTGCCGAAGCGGGCATAGGCCGACACGTCGGGCGTGAACTTGTAGTTGGCGGTGATGTTGTAGGACGTGTTGTCGAACTTGTCCGCCTGCTCGCTGGTGAAGGGCGGGGGCAGACCATTCTGATAGACCTGCGTGTCGACGCTCTTCTTGTCCTCGGTGTAGCGGAGGCCGAAGGTGAGCTCGAGATTGTCGTCGAGGATCGGCGGCGTGTAGCTCGCCTGGCCGAACAGCGCCCAGGATTCGGTCTTGCCCTGATAAGCGAGACGCCCGGCTCCGGCGACGCCGGCATTGGGGCCCAGCACGAAGACATAGGTCTGCGGATTATCCTCGGCATATTTGCCGTGATAATAATAAGCGCCGACCGTGTAGTTGAGGCGGGGCAGGGTGCCCAGCACCTGCAATTCCTGCGTGAACTGCTTCAGCTTCTTGGAGCCGCCGCCGATATAGGGATCGACCGTCCGCACCGTGGCGCCGATGACATTACCGTTGGCGTCGAAATCGAGCAGCGGCACGTTCATCCCCGACGACGAACCGAAAGGTTGGATCTCGTCACTCTTCCAGTCGCGATAGCCGGTGATCGACTTTAAGGTCAGCGCGTCGGAGAAGGCGTAGGCCATCGTCAACGCGTTGTTGTAGCTGTCATTATGCGAACGCGGCACATCGGGCGCGTTGATCGTCTTCAGCCGGTTTGCCGAAAAGCGCAGCGGATCGCCGCCGAGCGCGGCGGACTGGCCGAAGAAGGCGCCATAAGCGTCGCTGACGATCGCGAACTGGTTGTGCGGGCCGATGTCGCGGCGGAGCACCATGTCGAAGGTGTAATCGAGGGTGAAGTTGCCGGCTTCGCCATGAAGCGCGGCGCGCAGCGCGTTCGCCTCGGTGGCGCCGGGATCGCGATCGCTGGGGCGGGTGATATCATTCACATAACCGTCGCGCTTGCGATACTGGTAGGAGAGCGACGCCTGCCAGCCGGGCGCCAGTTCGCCGGTATCGACGCGGACGCGGCCGACGAATTCGTCGTGCGTCGCATAGCTCATCACCGTTTCGACGCCGAATTCGGACGCCGGCCGGCGGGTCGTGATGTTGATCGCGCCGCCGGTCGTGTTGCGGCCGAACAAGGTGCCCTGCGGGCCGCGCAGCACCTCCACCCGATCCAGATCGAGGGTATCGAACTGGCCGTAGGAAAGGGCATTCACATAGATGCCGTCGATATAGAGCGAGACCGAAGGCTCGTTGGTGAGGATCGGGTCATAGGTGGCGATGCCGCGGATCGACACCGCGACGCCCTGCGTCGTGCCCGATGGCACCAGTTCCAGGCCGGGCGTGAAATTGGCGATCTTGCTGACTTCCTGGACGTTCATCGCCTCCAGCCTGGCGCCGGAGAAAGCGGTGATCGAAACCGGCGTGTCCTGGAGATTTTCCTCGCGCCGGCGGGCGGTGACGACGATTTCCTCCAGGCCGCCGGCCTGCGGCGTCGCGGCGGTCTCCTGCGCCATGGCGGGTAGTGAAAAGCTGCCGGTGGCGCAGCAGGACAACAGAAGCGTGCGTGTGAATCCTCTCATCGGAACTCCCCTTCCGAGCCCGCCCGTCGATCATGCGAAGGCTAGGCGTCAGGCCGTTTGATTACGCAGATGCTTGGCTGCATCCGTCATTGCGGCCTCTATGCGTTGTGGTGCATCGGGACGGGTGCGCAACTCAAGACGCTCGCGATGAGGCGCCGGCGTTTGCGTCCGGAATAAGAAATTCGGCCCGTTATGGATGCTTCGCGGCTAGATGCCGTAGCGGGCAAGCACGGCGGCCTTGCGGCCGCGGATGATCGATGATCGTTCATCGGGAGACAGCGTGGCCGGGGGAAGATCGGCGAATTTTATCAACCGCACGTCCGGCACGGGCGTGGCGCTGGCGCGATACCAGCGGAGCAGCATCATGCCGCGTTCGAGGCCACCGGTATCGAGCCAGTTCGGCAGCCCCGGATCGCGATGCGCGACGATGATGCGGGCGCGGCCATCGCTGTCGACCACCGCCTGCGCGCCGTTGAGGCTGGACTGGCGTTCGACATAATCGAGCGTGCGCGACCAGCGATCGCCGAGATGGATGCCCCAATAGAGCGCGTCGGGCACGTCGAACTCCAGCACCAGCGCTTCGTCCGGCGCGAGCGCGAAGCCGCCGGCGATATAGGCGGCGTTGGGATTGGCGGCATCCTCGTCACGGCTGGTGTTGAGAAGCGTGAGGCCGTTCTCGCCCGATTGCCTGACGACCGTCTGGCAGAATTCCGGGCCGAAGGTGCCGATCGCGAAATCGAGGAAGCGGCGGGCGTGGTCGAGGCGTTCGGCGAGGTCGAAGCCAGTCGCGGCGGTCGCGCCGTGGCTTTCGAGCATCAGATGCGCGGGCGTTTCGCCCTGCCAGTCGCAAAATGCCTCACGGATGATGATGGTGTTGAGCCGGCCGGCTTCGGTGCGGATCCAGCGTGCATGGCCGTTGGGCGGTTCCGGGGAAATGACCGCGTCGATCCGGCCATCATCGGCGATCAATCGGTCGAAATCATGCGTTTGCAGGAGCTTGATCGCGGGATCGCCGAAGAAGCCGGCGATCCCCTGGGCTTCGAGGAAACGGCTGGTGCCGCGCTGGCCGGTCACGCGATGCGTCGCCGAACCGTCGACGAAGATATAGCGGTAGAAGAAGTCGGGATTGGGCAGCATCCAGTCATAGGTGCCGGGCAGGAACACGGTCTGGGTGAGCAGCCGGGGTGTCGCGACATCGGGGGCAATGACCAGATTATAGGCCAGGGCTTCGCCTTGCATCAGCAGCCGATGGGCCGCCGCCTCGCCGCCGGGCAGACGCGCACAATCCAGCGCGAGCAGCCGGGTGCGAAAGCCATCCAGCGCGGCCCGGTAGCTGATCCATGGATCGGAGGCGTCGCTCATTCCTGGCTCCATTACCAATTTTGGCCTGATCGCCGCATCGCCATCCTTGCGGGCAGCCTTATGCTCCACCGCAAAAAGACACGGTTGGAGAGGATGCATGACAGAGCTTCTCGTCGATCCAAAGGCTCCGTTGCCACGGCCGGAATGGGTTGACCGCATCAATCAAGAAGGCCGGATGTGGAAAGCCGCTGGGATGCTTTCCGACATGGTGCCGCTGGACAAGGATGGCCTGATTGCGGCCGCGCGACAGGAGACCGGACTGGTCGATCTGGGCGATCCCGACTGGGAAGAACCGCTCGACGTGCTGCTGCGTGCGCTGGAGGAGGAAGCCGAGCTCAACCTGATGGGGCGGCTGGCGACGCGCAGCGAGATCATCCTGCTGTTGCGCAACCGGCTGAAGATCACCGATCTGGTGCGGCGACACCCGGAAATCCGCGAACAGCCGATCGTTGCACCGATCATCATCACCGGCCTGCCGCGCACCGGCACGTCGATCATGCAGGAATTGCTGAGCCTCGACCCGCGATTACGGACGCCCTTGTTCTGGGAAACCTATTTCATGGGCGAGGCGGCGGAGAGCGGGAGCGATGACCCCTTTCACCGCGAGCTCGGTGACGAAATCGCTCAGCAATGGACCCGCATCACGCCGCAGATCGCGACGATGCATGAAACGGCGGGGCATATACCGGCGGAGGATGCGACCGTCTGGAACTACAGCTTCGTCAGCGACGCGATCATGTCCTTCTACCAGATCCCCAGCTACCACGCCTGGGTGAACCAGGCGGACCCGATGCTGATTTACAAATATCATCGGCTCGCACTGCAGGTGCTGCAATGGAAGCAGCCGGGGCGCCGTTGGTTCGGCAAGACGCTCTATCATCTTGGTTGCCTGCCCAAGCTGTTCGAAGCCTATCCCGACGCGCGGGTGATCCACACGCATCGCGATCCGCTGCGCAGCATGGCCTCAATCACCAACCTGTTGCGGACCTTCTACTGGCAGCGCAGCGACCGTGATTTCGACAGCCCTGGGTTCGAGGAGATCATGGTGGGCGAGGCGACGGCGAAACGGCTGGAGCAGGCGATGGCGTGGCGCGAAAGCGGGGCGGTGCCCGACGGCCATTTCGTCGATTCCCGTTATCAGGATCTGATGGAAGATCCCGCGACCGCGATGCGGAAGGTCTATGCCGGTATCGGCATGTCCTATGGCGACGAGGAAGCGCGGCGGATCACCGATTATCTGGCGTTCAAGCCGAAGCACAAGCATGGTGCGCACAATTATCGCACCATGTCGCGCGAGCAGGTGGCGCGCAATCGCCCCTATTTCGCACGCTATCAGGCGCGCTTCGACGTGCCCGACGAGGTGTGAGGCACTCTAGCGGAACACCGTTTCGAGCGCGCGCCAGGCGACGTCCGGCTCCATCATGCGATGGCGGACGGGCGGAAGTTCATGCGGCTGATACAGCGTGTGGACGGCGTGCATGGCGCCATGGACCGAATATTCGACGGTGAAGACGACATCGACGGGCTGTTCGCAGAACTGGCCGAGGAACGCGAAGTTAATGGCGTCCTGCGGCACGATCAACGGCCTGTCGCCTTCGGTGCGCGGGCTGAACACCGCGGAGGCATAAGGGAGCATCGCGGTGGTGACGTCGGTCGTCGCCATGACCTGATCGAGAATGTCCTCGAAGCCAAGATGATGGACAAGCTCAGTCAGGATTTCCCGGCCGGTGCATTGCGCCATCGGCTTGCGGACCAGATCGCCGACAGTATCGATGTTCAGGCCATAGCCCCACAAGGTGGTGCAACCGGACGGCATGTTCAGGAAGTGCGGCTGGTGGGCGACGACGATCGACAATAGCCAGGCGGAATCGACGAAGGTCATCAGCGCGCCGGTGCCGGGCTGGTTGGACGAGAATTGGACGATGCGGTCGATCAGGTCCGTCGCGTGCATCGTCAGTGTGAAGGATTGCCACTTGCTGGCGTCGATATCGCCGAAAAAGGCGGAAGGGCGGCCGAAATCATCGGCCTTGGTGGCGATCACTTCCCAGAACCGCCACGCGCCGTCGCGGCGATCACGGATGAGTTCGGGCGCCGCATCGTTGCCGGCAAAGGCGGCGTCGGCGGTGATCGATCCGACCGTCATGAAGGCGGTGTCATGCTCGCCCAACTCGACGGTGCGGGGGCGCCCCTGCTCCATGATGTGGATGCGGGTCGCGCGGCGACTGCCAGCCGCGTCGGTCGCAAAATCCATGTCGACCACGCGCGCGCCGAACTGCACGTCGACGCCCTGATCCAGCAGCCAGGTCTGGAGCGGCCGGATGATGGAATCATATTGGTTGTAACGGGTGCGCCGCACACCGGAGAGCGTGTGGAGATCCGGAAATTCATGAGCGAAGCGCAGGAAATAGCGACGCAGCTCGGCGGCGCTGTGCCATTTCTGGAAGGCGAAGGTGGTCTGCCACATCCGCCAGAAGCGGCTTTCGAAGAAGGCGGCCGGGAAATGTTCCTCGATGCGCTGCGATGCCAGCATGGCTTCTGGCGTGAGCATTAGGCGCATCATCGCCACGCGGCTCTTAAAGTCGAAGCCGTAGCGGGTGGCGTCGAGGATCTTCGCGCCGCGACCGATCAGGCGGGCCTTCGCATAAGTCTGCACTTCGGCGTTGAAGCGGTTGATCTCCTCACGGACGGAAATGCCGGGCTCGGCGATCGAGGGGATGGTTTCGAGGAGGTTCCAGAGCGAGGGATAGGCTTGCTCATCGAGCATCCGGCCGCCGCGCGTCACATAGCCCTTTTCCGCCGAGGACAATGCGCCATCAAGCGCACCGCCCGCCCGGTGCGATTCTTCGAGAATGTGAATGTTGGCGCCGGGAAGGCCGATGTCGCGGATCAGATAGGTGGCGGCGGCAAGCGAGGCGATGCCCCCGCCGACAAGCCAGGCATGCGATTGTCGTGCATCGATCATGGGCCTCGCCCTCGCAATGCCATTGCGCGGCGAAGGTAAGCCCTTGTCGCCCCGCAGAACAAGGGGGCGTATTCCTGACCCTAGCCCTTATAGTCGATCTTCACGCGGCCGGCGGCTTCCATGGCGACGCGGCGCGCCTCGTCGACCGAGCCGGCAAGGGCGAGCGCCACCGCCATGCGGCGATTGGGCCGCGTCGTCGGCTTGCCGAAGATGCGCACATCGACCTCGCCGCCGGGGGTGGCGAGGGCATCGGCGACGCCTGCGAAGCCGAAGTCGCTGGCGTCGCGATCGGCGAGAATGACGGCGGAAGCGGAAGGGCCGCGCAGCTTGATTTCCGGGATGGGCAGGCCCAGCACAGCGCGCGCATGAAGATCGAACTCGCTGAGATTCTGCGAGATCAGGGTGACCATGCCGGTATCGTGCGGGCGCGGCGACAGTTCGGAGAAGAGCACCTCTTCGCCCTTCACGAAGAATTCGACGCCGAAGATGCCGTAGCCGCCGAGATCGTCGACCACCTTGCGGGCCATGTCCTGCGCGTCGGCGAGGGCCTTGTCCGACATGGCGGCGGGCTGCCAGGATTCCTGATAGTCGCCGCGTTCCTGGCGGTGCCCGATCGGTGCGCAGAAGCGGACGCCGTCGCGCGTGCGGATCGTCAGCAGCGTGATCTCATAATCGAAGTCGACAAACTCCTCGACGATGATGCGGCTGCGGTCGCCGCGCATGTTGGCGACCGCATATTCCCAGGCGCGATCGACGTCCCCGGCCTCACGCACCGTGCTCTGCCCCTTGCCGGACGAGGACATGACCGGCTTGATGACGCAGGGCAGGCCGGTGTGCCCGATCGCCGCGCGGGCTTCATCGAGATTGTCGGCATAGCGGTAGCGCGAGGTGCGGACGCCCAACTCGCCCGCCGCCACTTCACGGATGCCGTCGCGGTTCATTGTCATCATGGTCGCGCGGGCGGAGGGGACGACATTGACGCCTGCAGCCTCGACCTCGGCGAGCACTTCGGTGCGGATCGCTTCCACTTCGGGTACGACGAAATCCGGCTTGTGGCGGTGGATGGCCGCGCGCAGCAGATCGGCATCGAGCATCGAGAAGATTTCGAAACCGTCCGCCACCTGCATGGCGGGCGCGCCGGCATAGCTATCGCAGGCGATGACCTGGCAGCCCAGGCGCTTGGCGGAAATCACGAATTCCCGGCCAAGCTCGCCCGAGCCGAGCAGCAGGATCTTTGCCGTGAACGCCATGTCTAATGTCTCCCGAGCGATGATGCCCGGCGCCCCTTTGCCTGCGCGGGGCGACGCTGTCGAGACGAAGCCCGTCCGGGCGCCGCGATGGCGGCACCCGGATCAGGCAAGGGGAGGATCAGGCTTTCGCTCGGCCGCCGACGAGGCCGAAATGCGCGCCCTGCGGATCGACGCAATTCATCGAGAAATCACCGCCGGGGATCTCGTCTGGGCCATCGGTGATGCTTCCACCGCCGGCTTCGACCGCGGCCTTGGCGGTATCGATATTCTCGACGCGGAAATATTGGGTCCAGCGTGGGGCATCGGGCTTGATCGCAGCCGGCATCATCGCGCCGATCACTGATCCGTGGCGGATGAATTCATATTTGCCCATCGGACCCATATCCATCTCGCCTTCCTTCGCCCAGCCGAACAAGTCGCCATAGAAGCTCCAGGCGGCGGGCTGGTCGGTGGTCGCCAGCTCGTTCCAGGCGCAATGGCCGGGGCGGGGGCAATCGTCGGCGAAGGCGATGCTCTTGCCCTCGCCCTGCGGCTTCATGATGTAGAAAGGCGCACCCTGCGGATCGGCGACCATCGCGATGCGGCCGACCATCGGGATATCCATCGCCGGCATCACCGTCTTGCCGCCGCGGCCGGTGATCTTCGTGACCATGTCATCGACATCGTCGACCGCGATATAGCCCAGCCATACCGGCTTGGCGCCGTGCTTCGCCATGTCGGGCGTGATTTCCATCACCCCGCCGACGCTGTTGGGGCCGGCATTGATGATGCGATAATCCATCGCCTGCTGTCCGGAATCGGCGAAATGCCAGCCGAGGATCAAGGCGTAGAAGCTCTGGGCCGCTGCCGCGTCGCTGGTCAGCAGTTCGTACCAGATATAATCGCCGGGCTTGTTGGTCTTGGGCTTTTCCAGCGTCACGATTGGCGCGAACCCGCCATAGATCATCCGTGCGCCATCGAAGGGCATCGGATTCTTCTCCTGGTTCATCCGGTCGTCGGTCTTCACCAATTCTTCCATCCGCCCCATGGCGGCGTCGCGGGTGGCCTTGTCTGGCCATTCGATCCAGGAGAAGACGACACTTTCATCCTCCTTGGCCTGAACGGCGCGGCGGAAATCGGTCTGCTTGCCATCGGGTACGTCGTCGCCCCAGCATTCGAGGATGCGGGTCGCGCCGAGATCAATGAACACGCTGTCGCCGGTGTTCGCATGGTCGATGAATTTCTGCTTGTTCGCCGTCGGCACGGCGATCACGAAGCCGTCGATATAGGTCATCGCTCTTCCCTCATATCTGTTATCGCTGTGGTTTGCTCAGGCGTTTATCGCTTCGGGCTGGCCCGCGGCCATCGCCGCTTCCACATCCATCCATACCAGTTCCCAGATATGGCCGTCAGGGTCCGCGAAGGCGCGGCCGTACATGAAGCCATGATCCTGCACCGGATTGACGTCGCCCGTGCCGCCGGCGCGGACCGCGCGATCGTGGATCGCGTCGACATCCGCCTTCTCGTCGGCGCTGAGCGCGAGCAGCGCCTGCGCGCTCTTGTGCGCATCGATGATAGTGCGGGTGGTGAAGCCCTGGAAGCGGGCGTGCGTCAGCAGCATCACATGCACGTTTTCCGAAAAGCTCATCATCGCGGCGCTGTCTTCATCGCAGAAGCGTATGTCCTTCACCGCGCCGACGGCTTCGTAGAAGGCGATGGACCGATCGAGATCGCTGACGGGCAGGTTCACGAAGATCATTCTGGACATGGTTCTTCCTTCCGGTTCCTCACCGCCGGCGGCCCCACGCCGACTCGATATTGACAAGCATGACCATCAAAATTACTTAAGGCAACTGAGGAGTTACAAAAAATAACTAACATGGAAAAGGTCGCGAAAAAAAGGACTTATCTGGATGCCTGCGGGATGGCCCATGGGCTCGAACTGCTGGGCGACCGATGGGCGCTGTTCGTGGTGCGGGAGCTTATGCTGGGGCCGCGACGCTTCGGTGACCTGCGCGACGACCTGCCCGGGATCAGCGCCAATGTGCTGACCCAGCGCCTATCCGAACTGGAGGCGAATGACATCGTCGTCCGCAGCAAGCTGCCTCCGCCGGCGAGTGTGCAGGTCTATGGCCTGACCGAATGGGGCTATGAGGCGGAACCGATCGTGCAGGAATTGGGTCGCTGGGCGGCGCGATCGCTCGCCCATGATGCGACCATGCCGATCAGCGGGGTTTCCATCCTCCTATCGTTCCGGACGATGATCGACCGGTCCCGCATCGGCGATCTGCGGCTGGCGGTTGGGTTTCGCTTCGGCGAGGACGAATATCTCGGCCAGATCGACGCAGACGGATTCACCGTGGGCCGTGGCGTCGCGGCGAAGGGCGACGTTGTGTTCACCGGCCAGCCCACGGCGATGGCGGCCTTCGTCTATGGCAGTGTGTCCGCGGCGATTCTGGAAGCGGAGGGCGTGCTGAAGGTGACGGGCGATCCTGCGCTTGCGGCACGGTTCGCCGACCTCTTCACGCTGCCGCCGAAATTTCAGCCGCCCAACCGGAGCGCTGCCTAGCCCTCGATCAGATCGAGATAGGCGATCACATCATTGTCGGTGGCGATGTAGAGATCTGCCTGGATCGCCTCGGGCTCGGCTGCCGCGAGGCGCAGGGCCTCGTCCAGCGATCCGTAGAAGAGCGTCGTCGTGGCGCCGCCTTCCGGGGCGGCGTCGAGATGATAAAGGCGGACGGATACGTCGCTCGAAACGGTGCGCATGGTGATGCGATGCCCCTATCCGGCCCGCATCGCAAGCTCAGGTGATGCGATCGGTGCCGGCGGGCAGATCGGCCAGCGCCCGGCCGATGGTTTCGCGGAGCAGCCCGGCATCCTTCGCCAGCCTTTCGGTTTCCTCCTGCGCGCCCTTCTGTATCTCTTCAAGATTCTCACGCAGATCGGGCCGCTGCTTGAGGATGGCGTCCACCGTCTGTTGCGAGCGAAGCTGCTTCAGCCCCTCCTTCGCCGAAGCGATCACTTGCTCCAGCGGTTCGCCTGCGAGCTTTTCCATCGCCTGCGCGCGTTCACGCGCGAGGACAAGGATCGGCTGGTCGTCAGCCTTGGCGTCCGCGGTTTCGGCGGCTTCCGGTGCGGCAGGGCGGAGTTCGCGGACGGGCGGCACAATGATGCGGCCGCCGGGCCGGATGCCACCTTCATCCGCAAGCTGCGGATTGGCGCGGATCAAAGCGGCTTCGGCGCGCGCCAGCGCCTCCGGCCCTTTTACGTCGAATACAGCCTTGGCGATGCCGGTAACGGTGCGCTGGCGGCCGATGGTGGCGATGCGGATCGGCATGACGGTCCCTTCCTTCAGCCCAATATGTTGAGTTTGGCGAAATCGTCGGGGATCAGCCCGCCATTCACCCGGATGTTGCCGAAGCTGATATTGCCGACGACGGTGGCGAGCGGACGTTCGCTGACCACGGCGCATTGCAGGTTCATCGCATCGCCATCCGATCCGATCCGGCGAACGGCATTGCTGGTCGCGATGATGCGGCGCGCTTCCAATTCGACCAGGAACTTCACGCGTCCACCCGCGAGCAAGGTGCATTGATTGTCCGAGAAGATGCAGGTGCCGGTCCGTTCGGCATCGGTGACGACCCGCATCAACGGCAGCAGCGATAGTTCGTGCGCGTCGCTGACGGTGTTGCCGGCCAACCTAATCTGCGCCTCCCGCACGCTGGCGAAGGCGGCAAGCCCGGTGGTCGACAGGGCGAACAGGCTGGCGCCCTGAGCGATGAAGGCCGGGAATGTCGAGACTGCCGCGCCGGCCACGGTGCCGCCGCGGGCGCGTTCGATGCGGCTGTCCCACAGGATGGCCGCCCAGCTTGAGGGATCGTTCGGATTGGCGGGTCGCTCGCTCATGATCTTGTTGTCGGCGAGCGTTGCGGCGAGGACGGGCCCGTCGACCAGCACGCCGATCGAGGGGCTGACCGAGTTGGCCGGCCCGATGCCGGTGATATGGTTGTGCGAGAGATCGAGCATCGCCGCGCCGCGCAGTTCGATCCCGGCGAAATAGGCGCCCCGCGCGGCTTCGGCGTTGACGCCGACATTGCGGATGCTGTTGCCCATGATCCGCGCGTCGAGCACCGCCGCCAGTTGCACGGCTATAACTGCGGTCTGCACCTGCGTCATGCCGATCCGTTCGATGACATTGTTGTCGAGCGCGAGGTGGCGGATGGTTGCGGCGGGCGCGACGACCACGCCACCGCCATCGCAATCCCGGATCACGTTCTGCTTGATGATGAGGCTGGCCTGCCGCGCGTCGACCGCGATCCCCGCGCCGTCGGCATTGCCCATGCGGTTGCCGACGATCTGGCCGTCGGGGAGTGGCAGCGGGGAAAGGCCGGCGACGAGGCGGATGCAGCTTCCGCCGGCCAGCCGGGTCACGTCGCCGTTGAGCGCGACGATCTCGTTGTCGAGGATCCTTAGATCGGGGACGCCCGAGATGATGCCGTTGCCGAGGCGCCCGAAGCTGATCGTGTTGCCGACGATGGATAGAGCGGCCGCGCTCCATCGTTCGTCGCGGCCGCCATCATCCTCACCAACGGGCAGTCCGGCGCCGGTGGCAACGATCGCGGCATTGCTGCCGGTGATGAGATTGTCGGCAATATCGGTCGCGCCGAAATGGAGGACGAGGCCATCGAGCGAAACGCCCCGCCGCTGGCCGAGCAGCAGGTTTTGCGCGATGCGCGTTTCCATCAGCGCGCAGTAGCCGGGGCCGTCATCGTCGCCGCGCTCACGTTCGGCCAAGGCGCCGATCGCGACCGGGGCGATGATGAGATTGTCCTCGATCGCGACATCAAGGCCGAAACCGTCGAGCGATACGCCGAAATCCACGCCGCCCGCTTCCCGGACGAAGACGAGCGTCGCCATGCGGTTGAGGCTGACCGTCTGGCCGTTGCGGATATGGACGCCCGACGATCGGCCTTGTCCCTGAAGGCCGGCGACGACGAGCAGGCCGAGATCGCTGATCCGCACATCGTTGGAACCGGTGACGCGGATCGCGCCGCCGCCGCCGGCATAAGCGAGCAGGGAGCCTGGGCCGTGCCCCTTCAGCCGCACCGACCGACGGTTGCTGATGATGATCGGCGTCGTTCCCAGCACGAAGCCGCCGGGCCCCAGGCAGACGGTGCCGCCTTCGGCGGGCAACTGGTTGATCGCCGACTGGATAGTCAGGACGCCGGAATTATGCGCCTCCGCGCTCACGCAGACGGTGCAGCCGCATTCCTCACCCTCACCAAAGTTGGGCGGCCAGAAGATGCGGCAGTCGGAAACCGTATCGGGGAAGGTGACGACCGCGAGGCGGGCATAATGGTGGTGGATGCCGTGGGGCGGGGCGCGATCTAGTATCTCGATCTGCGCGCCTTCGGTGCGTGCGGCGAAGCACCAATAGTCGCCGGAGCGCAGCGCGCCGGCAACGGGCTCGGAAGAGAAAGTGACGGTGATGCCGGCCTCCAGCACGACGGGGCTGCCATCGTCGGGGATCGGGATCAGGCCGTCGGAGCCGGCATCGTCGAGATCCTCCCAGGCGGTGCCGTCGGCGAGGAGAACCTGGCCGGACTGATCCCATTTGATGACGCGGCTATGGCGTGCGGCCGCGGTGTCGCCGCCGACGCCGGAGGGGACGAGATCGGCGCTCAAGGCGCTGTCGAGGCGGAGGCTGCTAGTGTCCTCATCCACCTCGATCCGGCGCATGTCGCCCGGCAGGCCGGCAAATTCGCGGCGGTCGTCGGTGATCTCCACCCAATCGCCGGTGCGGAAGCGCAGCACGGAATCGCGGCCGATGCGACGGACCTGCAACCGATCGCCATTTTCGAAGGATTCGATCGTCGCACCGACCGAGGCATTGTCGCGCGACCATTTGAAGCGCGCATCGCCGAGCGGACCGCCGGTGTGGATCTCGACCCGGTAGAGCTGGTTTTCGAGCCCGCGATAGCCGCCGCCGGGCGGGATCAAACAGGGTTCGTCGGGGTCCTCGAACTCGATCGTCGCGGTGGTGAGGCGCGCGGGGGAGGGGGCGGTGAGAGCGTCCCACGCCTCCAGTTCGCTGCCGCAAGTCGCGTCCGCGCCGATATTGGGGAGGAGGCGCACCTGCCACACCGTCTGCCAGCGGGTGGCGGTGTCGATGCCGCCCAATGCGGGTTCGAGCAGGCGCGGGTCCTTGAATGGCGTCACCTCGCGCCGCCACACGTCGAGATAAGCGAGGTGCGGGCCGTTACCGTCGGGCAGATCGGGGGCGGCGGGGAGGTAGGGCTGGGCGGTGTAGTCGATGAAGTCGTTGGGTTCGGTGGAAATGAGTTCGTCGAGCACACCGGCGGGACGGCCATCGACGATCCGGGCGCGATCGAAGGCCGGCGCGGCGCCAGCGCCGATCCGTCCGTGGTTTTCCGCGAGGAGGCCGTCGACATACATGCGACCGCGGCCGATGGTGAGGGCGGGGCCGGCGGCAACGCGGATCTCGAAACCCGTGGGCGTTTCGCGGGGGACGACGGCGCGGCCGATGATGTCCACCGTCTCGGCGCGCAGGCGGCGCTCGACGATCGAGACATATTCGTTCCAGTCCGCATCGAGCGTCGGGTGGCCCTGCTGCATCAGCACGCCCGCAAAGTCGCGCAGCGCGTCGAAGCTGGTCCGGCTATAGTCTCCGCTCATCGCTCGACTCCTCGCTAACTCTCGAAGAACACGCCCGCCTCCAGCGCGAAGCGCAGATATTCCTCGATACGGATCCTGAGATTGGCCTCGCGCTGCGGCGCGAACAGCAGATGGAAGCCGCCCATTTCGCCTTCGTCCGATGCGCCGGTGCGGATCGCGACCGGCGTGCTGCGGCGAAGCTGGGCATAAGCCGGGCGGCCATAGCGCCGGGCAGTGAAGCCGGAGACGATCCGCCGCGCCGTGCGCTCACCGATCAACTGGCGCTCGGCCGCGGAAACCGGGCCGCCGATCTGCTTTTCGCGGACGGTGATCGCTTCGTCGATGGCGAGTTGGGGCTGGCAGCGGAAGCGCCGCGGCGTGATCGATCCGCGCGGCACGAAGGAGAAGCGGATGCAGCCGACCTGGCGCCGCTCGGCATGGACGGGAGCCACCCAATCGTCGCCTTCGGCTAGCCGCGCATCGAGGATGCAATCCGAGACGAGGTCGAACCGTTCGGCTGCGATCTTGCCGAAGACGGTGACGGCGCGAAGACTGAGCGGCCCGCCGAATGGATCGCCGGCGGGATCCGCATAGGCCACGCCTTCGGGGCTCTCGGCGGGGTCGAGCGCTGCGGCGTCGATAATGGAATCGGCGATCGATACGCTGGTGTCGCGGGCGATGCCGAGCGGGCCGGAAATGCAGGATCGCATTTCCAGTTCGGTGCCGGCGAGCGGGATCGCGATCGACAGCGCACCGGGCTGTTGGGGCTGGCCGGCGGCGTCGAGCGAGCGGCCGGGGACGATTGTGCAGTGGCGGATCAACAGCAGATCGAGCGCATTGGTGCCATTATCCGGAACGCTGATGCCGGCACCCGAGATGAGCAGACCGTCGATCGTCACGCGCGCCTGGCGGGTGCCGTCGGCGCTGGCGGCGCCGGTGATCGCGAGATCGGCCGGCAGCACGATATGCGGGTTGGCATTGTTCGCGGCGCGCAGTTCGATCGCCGCACCTGGGCCGGCGGCGATGGCGATTGCCTCTTCGTGCCGGCCATTGCCGCTGATCTCGACGATGCCGCCCTCGGCCGGGAGTGCGTCGAGCGCGTCCTGGACGTTGGCATGGTCGGCGGGTACGCGCAGCAGCGGGCGTTCGGCGCTGGCCTCGGCAAAGGCGGCCGCGCGTTCATAGGGGCCGCCACCGATCCGTGCGCTGAAGCCATAATGGTAGGAGACGGTGACGGGCGTGGCGCGATCGGGCGGCAGGGCGAGGCGGCCCAGCACGGGATCTATCGCCACCCGTTCGCCCGCGGCCGGCATGTTCGCCCAGCCGGCGCCTTCGTCCGAAAGGTTGCACGCCTCGACCTCGTCGGCGGCGAGTTCCACGCTGTTCTGGATGAGGATCAGGCTCTGGAAGATATCGTCGACGTCCCGGCCGTAGAGGGCCAGTGGCGGGGCTTCGCCATCTTCGCCGCGCAGATCGGCATCCAGCACGCGCCGGCTGATCGGTTCCCAGACATTGAGCGGCGTCGCGATATGCGTGATCTTTGGTTCGTCGACCGGATTGGTGAACAGTGGCAGCGGCGCACCGAGCGGGCTGAAAAGATAGCGCCGATCGTCGACGCGCGTCGCCGGCGATGCGAGGCGCGGGAAGGATTCGATCCGCCACAGGTGGATGCCGACATTGGGGAAGTTGTGGCGCCCGTCGGCCCGGGCGATCGACCGCATGTCGGCGAGGCGGGTGAAGGGATCGAAGGCGCTGCCGATCTGTTCCAGCCCGCGCCAGTTGCGCAGGTCGGGGGCGAAATGGTGGATCGGGCGGATATGGTTCATCCGCTGCGTCGTCGCCGTCAGCAGGAAATATTCGACCGCGCGGGCCGGCCAGCGGGTGACATCCCGGGCGAGCTGTTCCAGCACCGATGCCGTGCCGAGGCGGCGGCGATAGCCGATAGTGTTGGCGATCTCCGCGCGCGGCGAGGCGACATCGGCGGTGGTGCCGTGCAGCGGCCGATAACCGATGAGCCCGCCGATATAGGGGGCGGCCCAGTCCGAACAGGTTTCGATGAACTGGTCGTCGTAAAGCTGTTCGATATTCTCCTCGACCACGGCCGCCTGCTCGGCCAGCACGTCGATCAGCTCGCGCAGCGGATAACCTTCCTCGGCATCGCGCAGGCGATAGATGGCGGGAAGGAGCGTATAGAGGGCGGCGCCGGACATCCTCATTGGATCACCTCCAGCGCGAGCGGGCCGGGATCGAGGGTCAATATCTCCGCCGCGGCCAGCACGCCGCCGGCAAGTGCTGCCGGGCTGGCGAGCAGCCTGTCATGCAGGATCGCCGCGGAGCCGGGGCCGGAGGTGCGATGCAACAGGTCGAGATCGACCGCGTCGACGCCCGCGATGCCATGGATCGTCGCAATGATCTCGCTGGCGGCGACGAGCGGCGCGAAGCCCCTGCGATCGAAGCCGAAAGCGTCTCGCAGTGCGGCTTCGACATCAGTGCGCACCTTGTCGGCCAGATAATCGGCATTGACGAGCAGCTTGGCCTTGAGGCGGAAGAAGGCCGGCCGGAAGCTGGCGACGCTGATCCGCACGAACGGATCGCCGAGTGTGCGAAGCGCGCGGACGAGATTGTCGAACACGTCACCATGCGCCGGATCGACCGGCGCGCCGCCCGGCCCCGCGACCGTGACGATGATGCGGCGCGATTCCCCGTCCCATGCCCAGGATGCGCTGGCCTTGGCGATGCCGGCAAAGCCGCGCGCGAAATCCTCATAATTGCGCAGCGACACGACGCGGCCGAGGGTGAGCGTCGTTACCGGCGCATTGTCGCGTGCGGTGGCCAAAGTTTCGGGATCCTGGCCACCGCCGGCCGGTAGCGGGTTGAACACGTCGCGCAGACCCAGCGGTCGATCGAGCGCGGTCGTCAGCTTGTTCGCGCCGACCGAACCGGCGAGGCCGATCCCCTTGCGATAGGTGGCGACCGCATTGTTGCGCCCGGTCGGCAGCCGCGATCCGGTGCGGCCGTCGCCGAACTGGACGACGACGGTGCCGTCATCCTCGATCCGCGAGGTGAAGATGCGCTCGCTGGCGCTGCGGCCATAGAGCGTGGGCGCTTCGTGCCAGAGGATGTCGTCGATGCGGATCGACAGTGTCGACGACGCGCCTGCCTCGTTCGCTGCGGAGATGTGGGTCAGCGGGGTCTGTTTCAACCGGAAGGTCTGGAAGGACTGGTTGGCCTTGCCGTCGCCCAATATCTCCTGCGTCGTTTCGCCATGCGTCGCGGCCGCGACATTGGCGTGGATCACCGTCGTCGCGCGATCGAATGCGGCCGCGAGCACGGTTTCGAACCGCAGCAGCGTGTGGGTCTCGTCGGCGAGTTCGGCCTCTTCGAGAATGGCGACCTCGGCGATCGTCTCGCTCTTCGCATCGGCGACGATGTGGCGGAACGCAGCCGCGGCCGCCTGAACGCTGCCCTCGAAACCACCGGCGGCGCGCAGCCGCCAGACGAAGGTCGAAGATCCGGGCGAGACGGCCACCGGCGCGGCGAGCAATGTCAGGCGTTCACCGCGGACGATCGGGCGTGTCTGGGGCGGCGTGCCGGGTGCTGTCAGGATGAGCCCCGCCGTTGCGGCTTCTACCTGCGCCCGCCGCCCGCGCAGCATGAGCCGGTGGCCGGGCTTGAGAGCGGCGACAAGGCCCGACAACTCGATCTCGTCGCCGATGATCGGCGTGATGATCGGCGTCTCGGCGAAGGCGAGTTGCTCGCTGCCGCCATAGACCGAAACCCGACGATAGCCGCTTTCGAACCAGGACAGATGTTCGTTGCTATCGAGCGTCAACCGCGTCACCCGGCTGCTGACGGTGAAGTCGGCGCGGCCGTCATCGACCGCGGCGGTGATGCGATAGGCTTCGACAACCTCGTCGGGGCGGGTCACGGCGATCCAGCTTCCGGCGACGAAATCGGGGTAGATCGCGTCGAGGTGAAGGCGGCTGTTGGCGGTGTCGATGTCGAACGGCCAGTCGAAACGGAAGTCCTGCCCGTAATGGGTGAGCGTCTGGGTGGGCAGCACCTTCGGGTGCGGGGCGTTCCATCCGAACAGCGAGGCGCGGGCGCGGAAGACGAAGATGCGATGATCCACCTGCGCCGTCAGGCTCGGTGGGTCGATCGAGCCGAGAGCATGGGTCCATTCGATCCATGTGCGCCCGGCCGGGACATCGGGCACGATGCGGGTGAGCTTGCGGAAATCCCAGCGTTCCGAGCCGAGGAAATCGGCGGTGCGTTCGCGGCCGACGATCAGGATCGCGTCGCCGACCTTGAGATTGGGCGCGCCGCCGGCGATCCAGGTGCCGAGGTCGCCATTCTTCGGGGCCTTGAAGCGGGAGCGGCGGGGGACGAGGGCGTTCCAGGCGACGCGCGCCTCGATCGCTTCCACCGTCTCGAAAGTCTGGGCTACCTCGTTGGGGCCGGGCACGCTCTGGACGCGGGTGCCGATGGGCGCGACGACGCCGGCGACGGACGCGTCGGCGCCGGGCGGATCATCCATCAGGAAGACGAGTTCGGTCGCCGCGGCGACGCCGGGGCGCGGGCGATAGCCGATCAGCCGGCCGAGTTCGACGACCGACAGGCGTTCGGTCGCAGTGGCGAGCCAGGCTTCGTTTGCATGACGCTCCTGATAGAAGGACAGCACGTCGAGCACGCAGGACCAGGAGTCGATCAGCGCGATGGTGAAATCATCCTCGTCGCGGCTCTTGAGGTCGGCGAGGGCGGGGTGATCGTCCGACGACAGGCGGGCGAGTTGGCTGGCGCGGAAATCGGCATGCCGGCCGGGGCGGTAGGTGACACTGGGCAGACCCGGCCGGTTGAGCAAAAGCGAGGGGGTGGCGGTCGCAATCCCTTCGCAGCAGCCGCAATCGCGGGTCTCGTCATCGCGTGGCGCGAGACCGGGGATCAATGGAGGAAGGCTCATTTGCCGCCTCCCATCGTCAAGGTCAGCCGGCCTCGCTCGGGGAAGTCGGGATCGTTGGCGAGCTGCGCGATCTCCAGCCGGCCGATCGGCAGGATGCCGGTTTCGAGCGGCGCGGGATCGGGTTGGTCGAGCCGCCGGAACGTGGTGACCGTCACGCTCTCCACCCCGTCGATCGCCTGCACGCGTGCGACGATCGGGCTGAGCCAGACATCCTGATCGAAGGTCAGATTGTCGGGATGGAACAGGCCGAAGCGGCCATCGGGCAATTGCCGGTCGCTCAGCGCCTCCAGCACGGCAAGGCGAACGTCGGGACGGAAATGATCGCGCTTGACGCAGACCAGCATAGCCAGCTCGATCGGCACATAGCGGGGCTCGTCGATCTCCAGATCATAGCCGGCCATGCGATAGGGTTCGAGGAAGGCGATCAATTCCTCCTCGAACGCGGGCGTGATCGGCCGTCCGCCGAAGCGATCGACCGTGACGAAGACCGTGTGGCCGTGGCCGTTCCAGCGGAAGGTGGCGGCGGCGCGCTGGACGGCGGGATGGCGCAGCGCGATAGCGGCATAATCCTCCGGCGTCACCGCGCGTTCCTGCGTGCGGAACGCCTGCGGGGCCGCGACGCGCGCTTCCTCGATGCTTTCGGGAGGCGTGCCGCCCGCGGCCGGAAGCGGGTTGCGCACGGCGCGGATGCCGCCGATCGTCGTGGCAATATGGGCGATGGCGTCCGCACCGACATTGCCGGCGGCGCCGTTGCCGATGCGGTAGGTGGCGGCAAAGCGCGTGCCCGATGCGGGGCGCTGACCGTTGCGGCCGTCGCCGAAGCGCAGGCGCGCGGTGCCGTCGCGTTCGACCTCGACAGCGAAGTGGGGATCATCCGGATGACTGCCCAGCAGGTCGCGCCGTGCCTCCCAATCGGATGGGCCGGAGGTTTCGCTCGCCTCAAGCCGGATGCGCGGTTCGACCCCGCGGATATCCTGCACCACCGCCATGGTCGCGGAGGCATCCACATCGGCCAGCGCTGGCAGGGTGAAGCGCTGCGCCTGCGTCAATGGAGCATCGCTGAGCAGCGGGCGAAAGCGGGGCGGAACGGCTTCGTCAGGCGCGGGATCGCACCGATCGCCGCCGTTGGTCGCCAGATGGAGATGCGGTTCCGGGACGACACCCAGGTCGACGTCGCGATGGGTCAGCCCATGGTCGACGAGCAGGATGTTACCGAGCGCATGGCTGACATCGCGGATCACCGCGCCATCCTCGGTGCGTGAAGACAGGCAGAAAGCGAAGGGCAGAGCATCGCCGTCGGCCCAGCGGATCTCCGTGATCGGCTGGGGCGGGTCCATGACGGCATCTTCGATATCGGCGACGATCTGGACCAGGCGGACAGCCCAGCGCTTGGCAGGATCGGCGTCCGCCTCGCTGCCGGTGCGCGGGCCGATCCGTTCCTCGAAGATCAGCACGTCGCCGGGGGCGAGCATCGGGAAGCTGCCGCGCAATGTCGCCCGAACGGCGCCCTTGGGCAGGCAGCATTCCGCGTCGCCCCAATCGTGGAAGAATATCTCGTTGAGCGGAGCGTGGAGCTGCTTGGCGTGCAGCGGCTCGAAGATGACCGGATTGCGCAGCAGCAACCGGCCGGATGGCGGCGCGATCACGGCGGGTTCGACGACCGGGGCGACGCCGGGCAAGCGCGTCAGGAAGCGCGCCTCGCCAGGGACAAGATCGATCGGCGCGCCGGGGAAGATCTGCACCTGCACCCAGGCGCGGGCATTGGTGCCGTCGTGCATGGCATAATCGACCAGCCGGGCATGGCGGCGGACCGAGGAGCGGCGGCGCGCGGTGCCGATATAGGCTTCGGTCGCGACGGCATCCTGCGCATAGGACAGCCGATCGCCGACATAAGCGAGCATTTCGACCAAGGCGACGCCGAGATCGGCGGCGTTGCGTTCGCGCCAGTCGGGGATGGTCTGCGCCATGCGATCGAGCATCAGGCGGCGGAAACTGCGATAATCCTTGGCGAGATAGTTGATCTGCACGGGCGGTTCGTCGTCGTCCGGGCAGATATGGCGCGGTGCGCAATCGAAATCGCTGGGGCATTCGACCTTGAACGAGAAGGGGACGCTTGCGAGCAGTGGGTCGATGTTCGGCGGAGGTGCCAGCGACATTGGCGAGGCGACGAGGTGCAGCGTGTAGGTGGAATAATCGCCGCTTGAGTCCGTGCGCAGGGCGATGACTTCGTTCGGATCGGGCAGGTCGGCGAGATATTGCGCCTCGGCCGGCGTGACCAGTGTTGCATCGGGCGCGTCGGCGGGCGTCGCCCACAGGATGCCGACATCGGTGATCCGCTCGCCCCCGCTGATCTCGAAATTGTCGACAGTCAGAACCGGCGCTGCCTTAACGAAACGGACCAGCAAGGTGCGCTGGCGCGGCGATCCGGCCGGCGCCTCGGTATCGAGCACCTCGACATAGTCCACGCCGTTGATGGTCGGATGCTCGCGCACCCGCAGCCGGCGTTGTTCGTCGCAGCAGCGGTAGATCATGGGCCGATCCTCCGCTCGAAGGTGGCGTTTGCCGCCTCGCCAGTGGCGATGATCACATAATCGACGCTGATGACGAGCTGGGCGTCGATCGCCTCCACCGAGACGGCAGAGACCGAGATCCGGTCTGACAAGAATTGCTGCAGCCCGCCGCGGACGAGGAATTCCGCCGTCGCTGCCACCTCGGGCGAGGCTGCGGCGAAGACGAGCTGCATCACGCCCGAACCGAAATTGGGCCGGTTCACCCGTTCGCCCGGCTGGGTGAACAGCAATTGCTCGATAAGCTGGCGGACATGCGCCGGCCCATCGGCTTCCGCGGTGCGGCGGCGGCCGTCGAAATGATAGGGATAGTCGATCAGCATCGGCTCAACTCCCCACCACGCGCGGCTGGACGACGACGGGCACCAGTGGCGTGCCGGTGGGCGCGCAGACGGCCATGCTGTCCTGGAGCAGCACCGGCGTCCCTCCCGCCAGCACCCGCGTCGCCGAGGTCACGTAATTGGCGGTGACGCAGGGGCCATTGCCGCCGGGCGTGACGAACGGGCAGCCGGCGACCAGATAGGGGCTGGCGATCGTCACCACCGGTTGTCCGCCGACGGTGACGCGCGGGAAGGGCGTGGCCGGCGTCGCCTGGCCGCCATGGGAGCAGAGGATGGTCGCCCCAAGATGCAGCACCGGTCCTGGCATGGCTCCACCTCCCTCGTCAGATCACGCTGAGCGCGCCATTGTTGATGGTGACGGCGGGGCCGACCATGGTGATCGCTGCGCCCTTGCCGTTCTGGATGTAGATGCCGGTATCGTTGACGATCAAAGTCGCGCCGGTCGCGCTCTTGATGACGATGCCGCCCAGAGGGCCGGGCACGTCGTTGATCGACACGCCGTTTTGCAATGGCGTCTGGAAGGTGATGCCGGGCACGGCCGGCGGCACCGTCAACGCCAGTGCGGGCACGTCGGCGGCGGAGCCGAAGAAGCAGCCAGCCCAGATCGGGTAATCCGGATCGCCATTCTCGAACTCGATCCACACGCCCGATCCGATTATGGGCACCGCAAACATGCCCGTCTGGATGCCGGCGACCGGCAGGCAGGGCATCGCCCAGCTCGTCAGCATGACGTTGGAGACGGCCGGCACGATCGCCTGGATGCGGCCGTGCATCATCGGGTCGATATTATTGACGACCGTGCCGCGATATTTGCCCCAGAATTTTGTCTCGGCCGTCATACCACCACGCTCCCCGTCGAAGGCAGCAGCCCGCTGCGCGATAGCGCGAAATCCTGCTTGAAGCTGGTTCGCGTGAGGTTGCTGGTGACGCGTTCGACATAATGGAGGCCGTCGAAGGCGAGGCCGGCTCCCCGCACGCCGACCGGGCCGCCGGGCCGGAGCAGCCGGCCGTAACGCAGCACGTCCAGCGTGCCTGATCCCTGCACCGCGTTCGAATGGCGCGCGGCATAAGCAAAGCCGCGGACGAGCGCCTGAACGGGAGACAGTTGGGCGGTGTCCGAGAGCGGCGTGATCTTGGGCGGCAGTGGCGGCACCAGTCCCAGCGGCGGCAGGAAGGGGATCGAGGAGGGGATCGGGATGGGTATCGGCGCGCGAGTCTGCTGATTCTGGATGAACACGATCGGCAGTTCGGTCCCCTCCTTGTCGAAACGGAAGGAGAGATTTTCGGCCGTGTCGGCTGCGTCGCTGTCGACGGTGAGCGCGGGCTGTGGCGTGCCGATGCGGATCTCGGGGCCCCAATAAGCGAAGCTCGTGCCCGGTGTCGGCCCCGGCTCCATCCGGAACAGATAGCCGGCTTCCTCAGCCAGCTTGCGGACGTAACTCAAGTCCGATCCCTTGTGGCGCGGGATGCGATCTGTGGGGATCGGCGGTTCTTCCAGCGAGGGGATCAGCTTGGGGATGATGCCGAGAAAGGCATATTTGGCGAGCACCAGGGCGACACGCGCGACGGGCGGCATGGCCGGATAGGGCAGGCCGTCGAAGGGCAGCACGTCCATCGCCGCCGAAAGATCCTTGCCCTGGACGGTCAATGTCGCCGAGCCATGTTTGCCGCCGGGCACGATCTGCGTCTGAGTGGCGACGCCGTCGATCAGGGTTTCGGGACGGCCCGACAGGGTGGCGATCAACAGCACGCGGAACAGCGGGATCGATACGCTGCCCGAAAGCAGGAACAGGCTGATCAGCGGCGAATCCTTCTCGATCGCGAAGGTCAGTTCGAAGCCGCTCTGCGTGTCGGTGGATTCCGCGGTCACCTTCACCGACTGGAGCGCATCGAGCACGAAGCGCGGCGCGGGCAGCGGCACGCCCGGCCCCATCAGCAGCGACAAAGTGAGGCCGCCGATCACAACTGATCCTCCGGCGCGGGAACATCGGCGGGCAAGGTCACCCGGATACGGCCGTCGGCCACTTCCAATTCTTCCGGCCAGATAGCGCCATTGGCGTCGCAGAGCGCCCAGAACTGCTCGGGATCGCCGATCAGTCGTGCCGCAGCCTGATCCAGCCGCTGGCCTTCAGGGACGATCTGGACGGAAAGCGTCGCGAAGCGATCGGGATCGGGCGAGAAGCGACGGGCGAGATAGGCGATCTGGCGGCCGTCCGGCCCGGCGATGGTGCGCACCGGCACGCCATGATAGCGGCTTTCCGGCGGAAAATCGGTCCGGGGCAGAAGGCCCGCGCCGAACAGGGCTTCGATCGGGTTGCTCATGGCAGGCTCCCCACGCCGAAGGTGGCGAGCGTCGCGCCGGGAGCCTTGGTCGCGAGCTGCTCCTTGGCGGCAAGATAAGCCATGAACAGCCCGCCGCCGCGATGCGAGAAGCCGAGATCGTCCACCGAAAGCGTCCGCAGCGAGAGGCTGAGTTTCGCGCGGATCGGGTTCAGGTTCGGATCGAAGGCTTCCTCGGTGATCGACAGATCGGTGATGCGGACTGGGACGATGCGGTTGCGGCTCCAGATGAACAGCGCCAGCGGCGCCTGGATCGGCGCGATCTCCAGCGTGCCGGCGGACGCCAGCGCATCCTTGGCGCGCAATTGTGAGGCGGTGGGATAGACGAGCGCTTCCATCGCCGCGATCTGGGGGAACAGGCCGGCTTGCGCCGCCGCCGGATTGCGATCGGGAAATTCAAGCTGGTCGGTGGCATCCAGCACGGCATCGAGCGTGAAGGTTTCGACGGGCGGCCCCTTGATCCGCAATGCCTGGCTACGATCGCCATCCTCGCCAAATGCCTGGACGGCGAGCTTCCGCGTCACCGTGTCCGAATTATATTGGAGCGCAATGATCCGCTCGATCGCACCGCTTTCGGGGTTGATCTGGACAAGCCCGCCCTTGGCGAGCCGGGGGGTGCGCGTAAATCCGGTCATGGCGTCTTCGGCGGTGGAGCTTTGGGGAAATTCCTGACGAAATAAGCGTGGGTCTTGGGGCGGAGAGCCTGCAACAGCGCCTGATCGAGCAGATAAATCGACATGTTTTCGGCAAAGGCTTCCATCAGATCGGTCGCGGCATAGTTGGTGATGCCGGTGGACAGCGTCTTTTCCATCGGCCTGATGGGTTGTTGCGGACCCTGCGGATTCGCTTCGTTCGCTTTCGCCGCGGCCTCATTCGCCTTCTCGGTCGCCTTGTTGCGCTTCTTGGCGTCGCTGACGGCGCTGACGCCATCATCCTTGATGGCCTTGGCGAAATCCGTGAGTAGGGATTCGGTGTCGCCGCCGACTTCGCTTCCCGCGATGGATTTCGCCGTCTTCATCGCGGTGTTGGCGTCGCCGATCACCTTATCCAGCTTGGCGATCTCGGCGGTGAGGCGAGCGACTTCCTGCTTGCGCTTGGGGCTGTCTTCGGAATTGCCAAGGATGTCGACGTCGTTGATGTTGATATCGGGATGATCGAGTTGTTTCTTGAGCTTCTTTCTTTCTTCCGTCGCCTTGTCGCGGCTGATCTGTGCCTTGAATTCAGGCCGTAGATCAATGGCGTGGGCCAGTTCGTGGACGATCTGATAGGCGCTGTTCGACGCTTCACCCACGCGCCGCGGTGATGCGTTGAACACGTCGCCGAAGAGGTGGATCACATCCTTCGCCGCTTCATATTCGCCATTCTGGCCATTGGGGCCGGTCGCCCCGCTCGCCTTATCGATCGTGATGCCGTCGATATTGGTGCGGATCGGGTCCGGCAGAAGGCCCACGGCATCGGCGATCACCTTGCCCTGATCATTGCTGAAACCGGCGTCGATGGTGACGGAGACGTTTCCGACCGTCACCGATCCGGTGAACACCGGCGCTGGCCCACCAGTGGCCGGGGCAGGAGCCTGGGCAGGCGGCGCCTTTCCGGGGGGTACGAACGCCGCGATGATCCGTGTCCGCTCAACCAGCACCTTCGCCGTGCCGCCTTCGCTGAAGCGAATGAAGCGGAAGATGGCATGATCGCCCCCCTGTGGCCGCAGATCGAGCGCGAGATCGAGGATGCCGTTATCCGGCAGCGGCCAGCCTTCCGGGTCGGTGTTGGTCCGCTGCTCCGGCTGGCCCTGGCTGGCGGGGACCACCTTGGGCCGCGAAATCTGTTCAAGCTCGTAGGTAACGCCCGTCAGCCCCTTCCGCTGGTTCGCGTCGGTAATCTCGGTGCCGAATTCGACGGTTGCCGACGGCGTGGCGGAGATGCCGGCGGTAGGGTTGAAATAATTGCCTATCCATGTGTCGACCGTCGGCTGGGGGGGAGCCGTCCGCGAAATCTTGAGCGCCTTGCGTGTCGCTTCGGGCAGGTCGGTCAGCGTGCGCCGCGCGATCCGGTGCGCCGCCCCCGGTTGCAGGCTATGTGCCAATTCGTGGGCGAGAAGATGGTTGCCGCGATCCGTCCCCGGCGCATAGTCCCCTTGGCGGAAGAAGATGTTGCCGCCCAGCGTGAAGGCGCGTGCACCGAGATTGGCGGTGGCATGGTCCGCCGATCCGCCATGATGGATGCGGACGTGGCCGAGATCGCGGCCGAAGCGGGGTTCGAAGAAGCGCCGGGCGGAAGGCGTGAGCGGCGCGCCGCCAGTGCCGGCGGGGCTGCTGCCGGTAGTGGGGCGCAGCGCGGGGCCAGCCGCCCGCATCGCCCGATCGGCCGTGGCGTCGGCGTCCCGCTCGATGGTGTCGCCGGGCCTGGTAACGGCCGGTGTGAATTGCCGCGTCGGGACAGGCGCGCGTGCTTCGAGCGGGGCAAGGCCGGCATGACGGCTCATCGACGGCTTCCGCCAGAGATGGCTTCGCCGAT
Source organism: Sphingomonas sp. DBB INV C78 (assembly GCF_042693015.1). Lineage (NCBI taxonomy): Bacteria > Pseudomonadati > Pseudomonadota > Alphaproteobacteria > Sphingomonadales > Sphingomonadaceae > Sphingomonas > Sphingomonas sp. DBB INV C78. Next base: position 55,892 of record NZ_CP170544.1, read on the forward strand.
GCGGGCGCCGATGGCGCTGCCGGGATCGCCTTGCGTGATTCGACCGCCGTCGATCCGGTCGACCCGGGCGGAGGTCAGGCCCTCCGTGGCACCCGGTGCGCTGAGCCGGCTAACCAGTTCTCGTTCGATGGCGGCGACAAGCCGGTCGCGATTGCCGGGGTCCAGGCCCTGCAATGATAGTCGATCGATGTGGAGATGGATGCGGCGGTTCATCCGGCACCTCCGAATTCGGCGATGGTGATCGGCTTTTCGAGCTTGGCATATTCGCGTCGGGCCGCTGCCAGCACATGCTGCTGATCGACTGCGCGACCATCTTCTGCGGCGAGAAAGGCGGCGTTGATCGCGATCGTGCGGATGGCGCCGCCGGCAACCTGCAAACGGGCCAGTCGAGCCATGTCCAGATCCGCGACGGGCGTGTCCGCCGGGAAGATACGCTGCCATATCCCGGAGCGCAGCGTGGCATCGGGGAAGGGGAAATCCACCACGAAACGCAGGCGGCGCATGAACGCATTGTCCAGCGAACTTTTCAGATTGGTCGTGAGGATGGCCAGCCCGCGATACGCCTCCATGCGCTGGAGCAGATAGCTGATCTCTACATTCGCATAGCGATCGTGGCTGTCCTTCACCTCGGAGCGCTTGCCGAACAGCGCGTCAGCCTCATCAAACAACAGGATCGCGCCGCCCGTTTCGGCCGCTTCGAAGATGCGGCGCAGATTCTTCTCGGTCTCACCGATATATTTGCTGACCACCTGGCTCAGATCGATGCGGTAGAGATCGAGGCGCAGTTCCGCCGCGATGATCTCCGCCGCCATCGTCTTGCCCGTGCCGCTGGGGCCAGCGAACAGCGCCGTGACGCCAAGTCCACGCGCGCCCCGCTGTGACCATCCCCAGCTTTCATGAACCTGATGCGCGCGGCGGACATGAACCGCGATGTCGCGCAATTGCGCCAGGCGATCGGGGGGAAGGACCAGATCGTCCCATCCGACCTTGCTGTCTATCCGTTCGGCAAGATCGTCGATCCGCTGACGGGCCTGGGCGCGCGCCGCATCCCACAATCGGTCAACGGGTAGATCGGGACGGTGGCGGGCCGGATCCTGCGCGAGATCGGCGGCCATGCGGATGCCGGCGCTGTCGAGGGAGAATTGCCCCGCAATCTGGTCGATCGCCGCCTCGCCGACCATCTGAGCTGTGGTCCCCAGCGCGCGTGTCCACATCATGCGCCTTTGCTCGGCCGAGCCGCCGGGCATGTCCGCACGCAGCCGACGCCGTCGTTCCAAGGGCAAGGGATCGGCTGCCACGACGATGGTCGGGCCGAGCAGCATGTCCACGAATTGCGCTGCCGCCCGCTCATCCTCGTCACCCTTGCTGTCACCGGTGACGACAAGCAGCCCGTTGGACAGTGCGAGTTCCCGATCGCATAGCCGTGCGAGCGTAAGCCGTTCATAGGCGGCATGGGGAATGTCTGCCCGCGCGATGCGGAAGAGGCGCTGGCCATAGGGTTCGGCCAGCAGGGCGGCGACGGCGAATTTTCCTTCGCTGCCCGCCCCGCCGAGTTGCAGCACCGGCCATCCCGAAACAACGTCGAGGCGCCAGAGCCTCGCCAAATCGGCCGCCAGCGATCGTTCGTCGGCAGAGGGTTCAGGCGGGTCGGGTGGTGTGTCGATCAGCCCTTCAAGCCGTGGATCGAGATAATCGACGCCGAGCATGTGGTGCAGCATCCTCTCATCGATGCGGAGCCGGCGTTCCCCGATCGGGCCGGCGCCCTCCAGCTCCAAGATATGCCAGCGGCGGAGCGCGCCCTGCGGGCAAAGCGCCGCCCAGATGTCTCCATCGGACACCGATTGGGCCAGTCCGGCTGTCGCCGCATTGCCTGCCAGCGCATCGGGCCGCATCTCCTGCGCGGCGGCGATCATCAGCAAAGTGAGTTCGGCCGGGTTGAGCGCGAAGGTCGCGACCACCTCGTCGATCCGCGACGGGGATTGGCAGGGCATCGTCTCAAAGATGGCGTTGCCACTGATCGCGTCACGCAGCCGATCGAACAACTCGTCGAGGCGACGACGATCGGCGCGGGCGCCGGAAAGGGCCGGCATCTCGTTCATGGCACGACCACCAGTTGCGACGGATCGAAGGCAGGCGGCTTGGCCTCGGGATCGACGATCAGGCTGTCGATGCCGCCGACGCGAAGACGCACCGGCAAGGTCGCCCCTTCCGGCAACCCGGCGAAGATCGCGGAGACCTGATCAGTATCGGCGGCAAGAGCGGCCAGTGGCTGCTCGGCTTGTCCGGTGACGATGGCGACAGCCTGGCTCTGGCGGATGCGCGGCTCGCAATCGACGGTAATGCGGGTTCCGCCGGGATCATCGGCGGCTGCCGGCGCAGCACGGGGCGCAAGCAATATCGGCAGGCGATTGGTCAAGCGGTCGGGCTGGCCGGCGGCGCGGAGCGACACATCGACCAGATAGGCGCCGATCCGCCACGCGCCGGGATCTTCGCCCGTGTCCGCCAAGGGATGGGCGGCCGGCAAGGGCGGGCCGGCGGGCAATTGCACCTCTATGCGACCGGGCACGGGGGGTGAGAGCGGGGCAAGGTCGATCACGTCGCCAGTTTCCGGAGCGGTGAATCGGATACGCGCATCGCCATGATCGAGTCGATGGCCGCTGATGGTGACGCGATCGCCGAGCCGTGCCGCAGGGCGGCGGCCGGGCGGTTCGATCGCCGTGAGCGTCGGCGTCGCCGGAAGCAGGTCCGGATTGACGAAGACGCCCGCCTCGCGCCCGCTCACCGGATCGACGGGGCCGCGCGACAGTACGGGAATCGGCTGGCGTGTCGGCTGGTCGCGTTCGATCAGCACGACCGACACCGTATAGGCGATGGTGGTCCGATAATGGGTCTGCAGCGCCGTCCACAGCTTCGATATATCGTCCATCGACAAAGGCTGTGGGGTGATGCGGATAAGCTCGATCTGGTCGGCGAGCCGTGCGGGATCGGTGTTCTGGAAGGCGGGTGGCAGGATCGCGCCGCTGATATTCCCTTCGAGCGCCGCGCGGATCATGTTCCGCGCCAGCACCGGCGTTTCATGGAACATCTCCATGGCATAGCCGAGCAGGATTTCGCCGTGCAGTTCCTGGTTGGTGTAGGCGGTTAGCAGATAATGGAGATCGAGCGCGAGGCGCGGGCGATGGACGATGCCGTAACGACTGTCGCGCGTGGGAAGATCGCCGTTGGCGAGCGCGGCGTTGGTGGTGATCCGATGGAGGTAAAGGTTGAGCTGGCTCGGCCGGTTTTCCCCCAACTGATCGAGCACGCGATCGGGCGGAAGCGCGGACACCACGACATCGCTGCCGATGTCGCCGCTGACATCGCCATTGACCAAGGTATCGTTCAGCAGATCCTTCAGGAGTCGCGTTACCGAAGCGATGGCCAATGCGTTGCTCACCGCCGGCTCCTGCCCTTGGCGAGATAATCCTCAAGCGACATCAGCTTGGGACGTGGCGGAGGGGTGGGCCGGGGTGCCGCGCGCTGTTCCCGTTCGGCCGTGATGTCGATCCGCCCGATCGTGACATGGATGTCGGGATGTGCGGGCTCACTCCGCTGTTCGAGGTGAGACCGACGCGCTTCGGGGGCGGCCGGCGCTGACAGGGCAAAGGCCGGCTCCAGCGGCGCGGCCAGGTCCGGCAGTAGCAGTGGTGAGAGGGAGACGCGGGGCGGGCTGGTTGTTGCTTCGGGCTGTTGAGATCGCCCCGTCCGCTGCTGCGCGTTGCCGGGTGGGACCGGAATGCCTGAATCCTGCGCGGGTGCTGCATCGGAAAAGGGCGCGATGTCGGCCAGGCGCGTCGAGGCGATCGGTGCGGCCCGACCCGCGGCGGCCGCCTTGCTTGGCGAGCGGCGCGACATCTCTTCGGGAGACGAGTCATCGCTATTTGAATGCGGTGTCACGTGGGGGGGAGGGGCAGGCATGTCGCGGACGTTGGAGACGACGCCCGCCACCCGCTCGATCGGCGCGACTTTGGTCGATGCATTGTCGTCGACGGGGGGAGTCACGGGCGCCGGCGTCGACCAGTCGAAGCGGCTGGCGATGCGGGGCCGGACGCTGTTCGCATCCGGAAAAGCTCGAAGAGCGAGGCGCTGGAGCACCGGGTTCACGGCCGCTCCTCCGTAGCGAGATAGGCGCGCCGCCGCGCCGCTGACATTTGCAGCAGTTCGGCCTCGCTCCATCCGAAACGTCCGGCAAGGGCAGCGATTTCGACCAGCAATCTGCGTCCGGCCGCGTCGATTTCCACCCAGAGATAGGGAGCGATATCGAAGCCTGTCGTCCAGTTTTCGGCACAGGCCACGCACGTCAGATCGAGCGCGATATCACCGGCCGCTTCGCGCTCGCCCACGCGCTCGCTGACGGCATTTTGCACATCTACCGGCAGGGCATCGAAGTCGACGGGGCCGGATGCCCCCGTAGCCGTGACGACTGCGCGCCGGATCAGTATTTCGGACGCATCGTGCAGACCGCGTTCTTGCGCAGCGGCGGCGAGATCGTGGCTGTCGAGGGCCCGCAAAGTGATGTCCCAGCCATCGTGATTGATAATCTCGGCTGAAGGCGGGTCGCCGAGAGTATCCAGCAACAGTGTCGCGGACAGATCGAACTCCTGCTCAGCGTTGCAACGCGGGCAATGCACCACGCAGGGCATCGCATCACCGAACATGTCGCGTTGCAACCGGGCCAGGCGGCGGTCCCGCTCTGCGATCGACAGCGTGGCCGGATCCTGCTCGCGCGGATCGGCAAGGCGCAGGACCATGATGGCCCGGTCGATAGGATGGAGACGGGCGCCTAGCTCACCGGCTTCAAGAAGCCGGGCAGGGGGCAGCATAAGCGACATATTTACTGCGGTTCATTGAAGGACGGCTCTGCCGGTTCCACGACATCCAGATCGCGTTCCCAGCCTTCGTTTTCGAGTTTGAGGGTCTCGATCGCGATCGCATTGGCGTTGGCATCGAGCTCGGGCAGCGCCTGCAGCTCGGACACCCAGCAGCGGAACACCTTCCACGCCTTCGCCAACTGCCCCGCCTCGTTATACAGCTCGATGATGATGTCCTTGCGGAAATCGGAAAGCGAGGTTTCCGCGCCCAGGCCGGCGCCGAAATTCCACACCTTGTTCGCCCACCGTTCGAACTCGACATCATGCGTGACGCCGCGTTCCAGCGTGATCGCTTCATATTTGGATCGGCCGGGCGACTTGCGGCTGGAGCTGGGATCGCCACCCTCGCGATGCTCCACAACTTCTGTCGTCCGCTTGAGTGCGCCGACCTTGGACACGCCGGCGACATAACGCCCGTCCCACCGGACCCTGAACTTGAAGTTCTTGTAGGGATCGAAACGCAGCGGATTGACGCTGAACTGAGCCATGGTCCCCTCCCTCAGGCGCCCGCGCCGGCCTGGCCGGCAAGCTGCTGCAATTTGATGATGACGAACTCGGCGGGCTTCAGCGGGGCGAAGCCTACGACGATGTTGACGATGCCGAGGTTGATATCGTCCTGCGTGGTCGTGCTGCTGTCGCACTGGACGAGATAGGCATCGCGCGGTGTGGTGCCCTGGAAGGCGCCCTGGCGGAACAGGTTGTGCATGAAGGCGCCGACATTGAGCCGGATCTGTGCCCATAAGGGCTCGTCATTGGGCTCGAACACCACCCATTGCGTGCCGCGGAACAGGCTTTCCTCGATGAACAGCGCCAGCCGCCGGACGGGCACATATTTCCATTCGGAGGCCAACGCGTCCGACCCCAGCAGCGTCCTGGCACCCCAGGCGATCGGCCCGAAGGCAGGGAAGTTGCGGAGCGCGTTGAGGCCGAGCGGATTGATCACGCCATTTTCGCCGTCGGTCAGCACATAATCGAGCCCGCGGGCGCCGCGGATGCTGGCTTCGGTGCCTGCCGGCGCCTTCCAGACGCCGCGCGAACTGTCCGTCCGGGCATAGAGGCCGGCCACCGCGCCCGAATTCGCGAAGGAGCGGATGCGGTTGCCCTGCAGCGGGTCCGCAAAGCGCCCGCGCGGGAAATAGGCCGCGGCATTGCGGTGGCGGAGGCTGCCATTGGCCGTGAGCCAGGTGCGCGCTTCCTCCAGCGTATCGACCGTGGCCGGAAGATCGAGGAGAACGAAGGACCGCCGTTCCTCTGCATAAGCGATCGCGTTGGCCTGAAGGGAAGGATCGGACTGGTTTGGCAGCATCAGGATGTTGAACAGGTCGACATCCTCCAGCGCGAACAGCCCCGTCTTTGCGGCGCGCGATCCCGCCAGTTCCACGGCGGAAGGTGGGTCGCCGTCATCGCCGGGCACCGCGCCGCTCTGCGCCTGCGTGGTCGGCCCGATGCCGAGTTGATAGGCGGCGACATTGGGCTCGGAATTGTCCGAAAGGTCGGTCGCGCCCGCGGTGGGGCCATCGTTGAATTCGAAGCGCACCGATGGCGTGTCGCCGGCGGGGATCGCGATGATCCGATCGTCGACCAGCAGCACGCGCGCCCCCGAAAATTCGGGTCGCGCGACGCTGTTCAGCCCCGCCTGCACAAGAGCGCGCAGGGCCGCCAGGGTGGTGGGCGCCTCGGGGGCAGTGTCCCACAGCGTGATCGCCTGGTTGACGAGCACATTACCGCCGGCATCCACCAGATCGACATCCAGCGCGCCGGGCGTCGTGAGCGTTGTGAGATCGACGGCGGGATCCTGGCGAACCCATGCAGTCCCCGTCTGGGCCGGGCGGATCGCCGCCGCCGCCGCTGTCTCGCGCCCGCCATTGGCGCCGCCCAACGACAGGGCTGCTGCCGCGCTCCGGCGGCCGGCGCTGGCGAAGGTGACGCTCGACCGTTCGATATCGGCCGCGTCCGTGCCCGACGTGGCGGTCAAGGTGGCTTGCGTGGCCGCCACGGTTTCGGTGCAGGTGAAATCGGCAAAGGCCGGGTTGCCGGGCTCCAGAGCCCGCACAGCCGCTTCGATGCGATCGGCCAGATTGGCCATCCGCGCGGCGAAATTGGCGCCGGTCAGCGGATCGCCTTCGCCCATGAAATCGAACTCATAGGTTCGGCCGCCATCGAGCGATATCGCCAGCCGGCGGACATTATCGCCCAGCAAGGCGAGATCGGTGGCCTCGATGATGCCGCTGGTCGCCACGCCATTCGCTGGGAAGGCAAGACCGCCGGGCCGTTCGAGCCGGATCAGGCTCGACGCCGCGTTGACGACATCGACCGCATAGTTTGGCGCGAAGCTGTTCATCGAAAGATTGCGATGGGTTTCCGACCGCACGGTCTGCAGGCGGCCATTGCGCTCCTGCACCTCGGCGACCGTCAGGTTGAACAGGCTCGCCGGGCTGGACGTGTCATAATCGACGCCCAGGCGCAGGCCGTTGCCCCATGCACCCTCCGCATTGGCGAAGGCCGTGAGCACGACATTCCCGCCGCCGCCGAAGGCGTCTTCAAGATCGACCGAAGCTTCCGCCGCGCCGGCCGCGACGCGAACGATCCACGCGGTCGATCCGCCATTCAGGAAGAAATGCGACACCGCATAGGAAAGGTCGCTGGTGAGATCGAGCCCGCCGAACTGGCGCTCGAAATCGGCGAAGCTGAAGATCTGCACCGGCTGGTTGGTAGGCCCGCGCGCGGTGAAGCCGACAAAGGCCGCGACCGAGGTCGCCACGCCGGCGATGCTCCGCACGCCGCTGGGCACTTCCTCGATATAGACGCCGGGATATGAGACATTGGTCGCCATCAGCGCATCCCCTGCTCAAGAAACAGCTTATCGATCCGGAAAGCGGTTGCTGTTCCGGTGACAACAAAGTCCTGCCAAAATAGACTGCAGCGGGACGAAAGGAGAGTCCTTTCGCATCCGTATCAATCTATTATGCTACTTGTCGTTCCTATGGCCGATTGTGCTTTTTCCGCAGCGACCCAATGCGGCGACTCTTTATGTCACCGGCGCTTTAATGCTTGGAAGGTCGCTCTCTTCCTAACAATTGTCAATTCAGAAGTGTCGAATGTCAGGGGCAATTCCGCTTGGGGTCGGCGGGGGCGTCCAATTATCGCGACTGGATGGTTTCGACCTGCCCATCTTCCAGCCGGAGTGCGGTGAGGATGCCGGTTTCATAGGCGCCTGTGTCAATGCCGATGCGATGGGGAAGGATTTCGGGCTGATCGCTGTGCCAGCTATGGCCGTGGACGATGGTCTTGTGGCTGGGAGCCGTCGCATCGAGAAATTCGCGGCGAATCCACAACAGATCATCCTCGTGCTGCTGATCCAGCGGGCGGCTGGGCCGGACGCCGGCATGGACGAAGGCATAGTCGCCAATGCCGATCATCAGCTCCAGCCGTTCGAGCAGCCGGAGATGGGCGGCGGGCATAGCATCGAGGAACTGATCGCGGGCGCGGTAGCAATCATCCGGTCCAAGCCGCGGATCGGGCGGCTCGACACCATAGGATCGCAGGGTGGCGACGCCCCCGAATTCCAGCCATCCCTCGGCATCTTCAGGGTCTTCCAGAAAGGCGAGCAAGGCCTGTTCGTGATTGCCCTTGAGCAGGTGAATTTCGAAATTGGGGCGGCGTTTCAGCCAGACCAGTGCGTCCAGCACATCCGAGGATTGCGGGCCGCGATCGACATAATCGCCGCAGAAGATCAGGATCGGACAGCGGCCGTGCGCGCGGGCCGTGGCGTCGGGAACAACGCGTTGCAGCAGCGCCTTCAGCGGCTGGTAGCTGCCGTGAATGTCTCCGATCGCATAGACCAGTTGGCCCTCGACGGATCGGCCCCTGGTGGCCGGATCGGCCTTTGCCGCGGGCCGGAGCAGCGGATGATCGGCAATGCGGCTTACCATTGCCCTATCTTTCCCGTCGGGCTTGCGCGCTCAGGGTCTGCAATTCTTCGGCGAGCGCATAATAATTGCCAATCAACTGGCGGGGCTCATCGGAGGAGCGGTTGCGGACCTTCGACCAGCGCTTGCGATAGGAGACCAGGGTCGATCGCTCGACGCCATTGCGGATGGCACTCGCATAAGCGTTGCGCAGTTCCTGGTCGGCGGCACGCACTGCTGGTTGCAGGCACCAGGCTTCGTGTGCATCGTCCATACCCGTGCAGCGCCTGGCGGAGGGCGCGGAGCGAGAGGGCGCATCTGGTTCGACCGTTGCCGTCCGGACCGGGCTGCCGCCCCGCGATATCGCGCGCGCCGGCTTGTCCGTCGTCGACGACTTCGTTGTGGGCGACGATTGCTTGACGGGAGACGTTTGGGTGGCGGGCTTCGGCTGCTCGACAGTTGCTGGCGGCGCAAACGTCGGTTGCGGTTTCAGCTGTTCTGGAAGCGGGATCGGTTCGGTGACCGGTCGGTCGGCCTGCGCGATGGGGCCGATCTTCTGCTCGGGTGGCACAAGATATATGGCGGAAATGCCGAGGGCTGCCACCGCGGCCATCCCGACAGTTCCCCACAGCGAAAAACCCTTTCCCTCACGCTTCCGGATTCCTGCCAAGGGTTTCATGCGGGAGGTATGCGATGGGCTCGCCACCGAATGCGGCTGGGATGCAGTCGAGGCGGGGCCGAAGATCGACTGCATATCGTCCCGCACGCGGACCTGCGCCGTGCGGCCAAGGGGCGCATCGTCAGGTTTGGCGGTGCCGCTATCGACCCCGTCGTTCACGGCGAAACTGCTATCCGATCCCACGCTCAAGCCTCTCAGCAATCGGACGCGTAAGGCGATTGCCAACAGCGAAACCCGGTGGGGGCGGGTCGGTTCCGTCAGCGCGGCTCAAACCGTCGCATCGGGAACCATGCCGGGCGCGGTGAAGCGTGCTCAGACCCGCGACGGGATGGTGATTCCGCGCTGAACGGCGGGCCTTGCCAGCCCGCGTTCCAGCCAGGCCGGCACATTCTTGAGCGAGGCGAAATCAACCAGTTCGGCCGCCTCATAGAAGCCGACCAGGTTGCGGACCCAGCCGAGCATCGAGATGTCCGCGATGGTGTAGGCATCGCCCATGATCCACTTGCGTCCGTCCAGCCGGCCTTCGAGCACGCCCAAAAGGCGCTTGGATTCATCGCGATAGCGTTCGAGCGGGCGCTTGTCGGCAATCTCCCGCCCGGCGAATTTGTGGAAGAATCCGAGTTGGCCGAACATCGGCCCGATCGCGCCCATCTGGAAGAATACCCACTGGATCGTCTCGTATCGCGCGGCGAGATCGGCAGGGATGAGCTTGCCCGTCTTTTCCGCGAGATAGAGGAGGATGGCCCCGGACTCGAACAGGGGGAGCGGCTTTCCGCCCGGCCCGTCGGGATCAATGATTGCGGGGATCTTGCCGTTGGGGTTGAGCGACAGATATTCCGGCGTCCAGCTCTCGTTCGCGCCGATATCGATCAGATGGGGTTCGTAGGGCAGGCCAAGCTCCTCCAGCATGATCGAAACCTTCACGCCATTGGGCGTCGGCAGCGAATAGAGCTGGATGCGGTCGGGAAATTGCGCGGGCCAGCGCGACGTGATCGGGAATGCGGAAAGATCGGCCATGGGGGGGAAGCTCCGCCGGAGATTCATATGGGGCCGGCACCATAACCGACGATGCCATTGCGACAATGGCTTGAAAGAGCTTTCGATGGGTGACGGCTCCCATCGACCAACGGCGCTGTTTGGCGCGCGGCGGGCGGGATAGGTTGCTCCTTTCAGTTGGGGGTTTTCCATGAAACCATATCTGACGACTTTCGCGGCGGGCCTGATGCTGCTGGGCGCACCTGCCTTCGCCGACGTTTCTCCGACGATCCTGAAGGCGCCGGGCCGGTCCGAGGCAGCGCTGGCCGCGGATGCCGGCCGCAAACCGATCCAGGTGCTCGATTTCTTCGGGGTCGCGCCGGGCATGAAGGTGCTCGATCTGATGGCCGGCGGCGGCTATTATTCGGAACTGTTGGGCCAGGCCGTCGGGCCGAAGGGATCGGTGCTCGCCTTCGTCAATGCGACGCCGGAGGACGGTGACACGGCGAAGCTCGACGCAGCCTGGCAGAAGCTGATGAGCCGCAACCCCAACGTCCGGCTGGAGAAAGGGAACATCGCCAAGCCGGACTATAAGCCGGCGAGCTTCGATTTTGCCCTGCTGCATCTAGAATACCATGATTTCTATTGGGAAAGTGAAAAGTATCACTATCCCCACATGGACCCGAATGAGGCGCTGAAGCGGCTATACGCCGCCATGAAGCCGGGCGGCGTCGTGGGCGTGGTGGATCATGTCGCGGATGCCGGCGGCGACACGCGGGCCGTGGTCGATAAGCTTCATCGCATCGATCCCGCCGTGGTGAAGGCCGATTTCCAGCGGGCGGGCTTCGTGCTCGACGCGGAATCGCCGGTGCTGATGACGGGGCAGGACGATCATTCCAAGCTGGTCTTCGATCCCGCGGTGCGCGGCAAGACGGATCGCTTCGTCTTTCGTTTCCGCAAGCCGAAATAGCTTTGTGAGTGGGCGGGGTCTTATGCCCCGCCCGCCACGCGCTTATTCCATCGCCGACCAGCGTTCGCTGAAGCGGCCGTGGCGTGATTCCGCCGCCAGCCGGACGAATTCGGCCTGGTCCATGTGGATCAGCGAGGCGTGGTCGCCTGCCTCGAAATAGATTTCAGGCTCGGCCTCCAGCGCATCGTCGACGATGGTGACGATGCCATAGCTGGACCCGAAGGCCGGCACCGCGCCTATCGAGCAATCGTCGAAGATCATGCTGATCTCCTCCTCATCGGCCAGCCGCGGTTTCTGCCCCAACTCGGCCCTGAGATCGGCAAGCTGGATACGGCAATCCGACGGCAGCACCGCCAGCAGATATTCGCCATAGGTGTCGAGCAGGACGGCCTTGGCGAGTTGCTCCGCCGGGATATGGGAAACCGCGGCGCTCTGCATCGCCGATTTGGTTGGCGGGTGGATCACGAGATCGTAATCGGCATGATGTTCGTCGAGATACTGACGCAGCTTGGGTGCGATTGTCATCTGAAGTCTCCCCGAGACAGGCCCGCTGGAAGGCCGCGCACCCCGGAGGATCGCCCGCAGGCGCGGTCGCTCAATGTAGAACGCGCGACCTTTCCGTTCGATCCGCCGGAACCTCCACGCCACGGCGGGATTGAGCATGTGAAATTTCCGCCTCAGGAGGCATCGCATGGCCGCACGTCCAAGCTGGCGCGGGCAGATCCGGCTCGCCTTGGTTTCCATTCCCGTCGAGATATTTCCGGCCACCAAGAGCGGCGCGTCGATCGCCTTCCACCAGATCCACGAACCCTCGGGCAAGCGCATCCGCTATGAAAAGGTCGTACCCGGCATCGGCCCGGTCGACACCGACGACATCATCAAGGGCTTCGAATATGAGAAGGGCGAATATGTCCTGCTCGACGAGAAGGAGATCGAGGGCGTCAAGCTGGAGAGCAAGAAGACGCTGGAACTGACCCAGTTCGTCGACGCCCATGACATCGACCCGATTTATTTCGAAAAGCCCTATTATGTCGTTCCCGCCGACGATCTGGCCGAAGAGGCGTTCATCGTGCTGCGCGAGGCGCTGCGCCGCAGCCGCAAGATCGGACTGGGGCAACTGGCGATGCGGGGGCGCGAATATGTCGTCAGCCTGAAGCCATGCGGGCGCGGCATGGTGCTGGAAACACTGCGCTACGCCGACGAGGTGAACAAGGCGGCGAGCTATTTCCGCGGCATCGGCGACGCCAAGCCCGATCAGGATCTGCTCGATCTCGCCGAGACGCTCATCGACAAGAAGGCGGGCAAGTTCGACGCGGGCGAATTCCACGATCGCTATGTCGATGCGCTGAAGGGGCTGATCGAACGCAAGAAGAAGGGTAAGTCGATCAGCATCGACGATGCGGAGGCCGCACCGTCGTCCCGCGGCAGCAATGTGATCGACCTGATGGCGGCGCTGAAGCGGTCGCTCGACAACTCGGGCAAGACGACGGCCGCCAAAACTCCGGCACGAAAAGCCCCGGCCAAGAAGGCAGCGGTGACTCCAGCCAAAAAAACTGCAGCGACGGGCGCCAAAGCGCCGGCGCGCAAGCGGGCCTGATCGATGGGGCGGGCAGCCACGACGGCGAAACGCGACCAGCTTTCGCGCTATCGCGAGATGCGCGATTTCACCAGGACGGCGGAGCCATCCGGCGCCACAAGGCCGGCGAAGGGCAACAGCTTCGTCGTGCAGAAACATGCGGCGACGCGGCTGCATTATGATTTTCGGCTGGAATTGGATGGCGTGCTGAAAAGCTGGGCGGTGACGCGCGGGCCAAGCTGCGATCCGGACGACAAGCGGCTGGCGGTGCGGACCGAGGACCATCCGCTCGATTATGGCGGCTTTGAAGGCACCATCCCCAAGGGCCAATATGGCGGCGGCACGGTGATGCTGTGGGATAATGGCACCTGGGAGCCGATCGCCGGCAAGGACCCGCACAAGACGCTGGAGGAAGGGCATCTGCACTTCATCCTCCACGGCAAGCGGATGAAGGGCGAATGGCTGCTGGTGCGGATGAAGCCGCGCGGCAAGGAGAAGGGAGAGAACTGGCTGCTGCGCAAGGTGGACGACCGCCATTCGGGCGGATCGGACGATCTCGTCGCCGGCCACCTCACCAGCGTCGAAACCGGGCGGAGCATGGCCGAAATTGCCGATGACAAGAAAGGCGCCAAGCCGAAGGCGGCCGGGCGCAAATCCAGCAAGCGGGCCGTGAGCGGGCTGCCGCCCTTCCGATCCGTGCAACTGGCAACGCTGGTTGATCATGTGCCCGCCGGAGAGGGGTGGCTCCATGAACTCAAATATGACGGCTACCGCCTGCTGCTCGCGGTCGGCGGTGGCGAGGCGCGGGCCTATACCCGAACCGGCCTCGACTGGTCGGATCGCTTTGCCGGGCTAGTTGCTGAAGCGGCGAAGCTGAAGGTGACATCGGCCCTGATCGACGGCGAGGCGGTGGTTCTCGACGATCAGGGGCGATCGAGCTTCCAGGCGCTGCAAGCGACGTTGAAGGGCGGCAAGGACCGGATCAGCTTCTTCGCCTTCGATCTCCTCGAACTGGATGGCGAGGATATGACGGCGCTCCCCTTGTCCGAGCGCAAGGCGCGTCTCGCGAAGCTGATCGGCAAGGGCAAGGGCGACATTCTTTATTCGGATCATATCGCCGGCAAGGGCGAACAGCTTTTTCACCGCTTCTGCGATGCCGGGCTGGAAGGCGTGATCTCTAAGCGGGCCGCTGCCCGATATGTCGGCACGCGATCAGGCAATTGGGTCAAGACCAAATGCACCCGCCGGCAGGAGTTCGTGATCGTCGGCTGGACGCAATCCGACAAGCAGCGCGGCTTCCGTTCGCTTCTGTTGGGCATGCACGGTGAGGAGGGGCTGCGCTACGCCGGCAAGGTCGGCACCGGTTTTGGTGCGGAGGAAATGGCGCGGCTGATGGCGCTGATGCAGCCGCTCGAAGCCGAGAAAGCCACGGTCGAGGCTCCGCGTGCGGCGGTGCGCGGGGCGCACTGGATCAAGCCCAAACTGGTGGCGGAGATCGCCTTCACCGAATTTACCGGCGACGGCGTGCTGCGGCATCCGAGCTATATCGGCCTGCGCGAAGACAAGAAGGCGGACGCTGTGGTGCGGGAGGTGGAAATGCCCGTCGAAACTGTTGCGGCGTCCGGCGATGATGCGGTCCGCATCAGCAACCGCGATCGCGTGATCTTTCCGGAGGCGAAGATCACCAAGGGAGCGCTCGCCGATTATTATCAGGCGGTGGCGCCGATCATGCTGCCCTGGGTCGCGGAACGGCCGATCAGCCTGGTGCGCTGCCCTCAAGGACGTGCGCGCAAATGCTTCTTTCAGAAGCATGACGCTGGCAGCTTCGGCGATCATGTCCATCATGTCGCGATTCGGGAGAAGAATGGGAGCGAGGAGCCCTATCTCTACATTGATGACGCGCCGGGACTGCTCGCCTGCGTCCAGATGGGAACGATCGAGTTTCACGGCTGGGGTTCGCGGATCGGCGAGGTCGAGAAGCCCGATCGACTGGTGTTCGATCTCGATCCGGATGAGGGACTGGATTTTGCTGACGTGGTCTCCGCCGCCTTTCACACCCGCGATCAGCTCAACGCGCTGGGCCTCGCCACCTTCGCGATGGTGACGGGCGGGAAGGGCGTGCATGTCATCGCGCCGCTGACGCCCAAGGCGGAATGGCTGGCGGTCAAGGATTTCGCCCAGCGCTTCGCGACCGCGCTGGCGCAGGCCGAACCTGATCGATTCACCGCCGCATTGGCCAAGGCCAAGCGCAAGGGGCGCATCTTCATAGACTATCTGCGCAACCAGCGCGGATCGACCGCGGTGATGCCTTATTCCGCCCGCGCCCGTGAGCGCGCACCGGTGGCAGTGCCCGTCACCTGGGAGGAGTTGCGCAAGCTCGATACGCCATCGCGCTGGCATGTCGGCGATGCGAAAGAGCTGCTCCGGCGGGCTACCTCGAAGGATTTGGTGACATGGGGCCACGCGCAACAGACGCTGCCGGATGCTTGAGCGGTGCGACGGGCATGGGGCCTAGAGAGTTGGGCCGAGGTAGGATTTTCCGGTCGGTTCCGATAGTAGGTAAGCGAGATGGCGTGAACGCCGCCATGGCTTCAAGCCTATCCGCAACGGCAGCTTCGCGTTCGGCAAAGATTGCTTTGTTCTCTACTTGTGCGATCGAGATATGAGGACGCGTCGGAGGGCTATCATGCGCATGAGCAGACGAGTTGTGACCATCGCGATGCTGCTGGGCGCGGCCGCCTTGTCGGCCTGTTCGGGCGGTGACGACAAGAATCAGGGCAGCAAGGTCACGCTGCTCAACGTCTCCTATGATCCGACGCGCGAGCTCTACAAGGAAATCAACGCGAACTTCGCCAACAAGTGGAAGGCGGATCACGGCCAGACCGTGAGCTTCAAGATGAGCCATGGCGGATCGGGCAAGCAATCGCGATCGGTGATCGACGGGCTGGAGGCGGATGTCGTCACGCTGGCGCTGGCCTATGACATCGACGCGATCGCCGCGAAGCCGGGGCTGATCGACGCGGCCTGGCAGACGCGGCTTCCCGATAACAGCGCGCCTTACACGTCGACGATCGTCTTCCTGGTCCGCAAGGGCAATCCCAAGGGCATTCGCGACTGGAACGACCTGGTGAAGCCGGGCGTGAAGGTGATCACGCCCAACCCCAAGACGAGCGGCGGCGCGCGCTGGAACTTCCTCGCGGCCTGGGCCTATGGCCGCAAGGCCGGCGGATCGGACGCGGCGGCCGAGGCCTTTGTGACCAAGCTGTTCGCCAATGTCCCGGTGCTCGATTCCGGTGCTCGCGGCGCCACCACGACCTTTGTCGAACGCGGTATCGGCGACGTGCTGCTGGCCTGGGAAAATGAAGCTTTCCTGGCCGAGAAGGAGATGGGGGTCGGCAAGTTCGAGATCGTTGTCCCCTCGATCTCCATCCTCGCGGAACCGTCGGTGGCGATGGTCGACGCCAATGTGAAGAAGCACGGCACCGGCGAGGTCGCGAAGGCCTATCTGGATTATCTCTACACGCCTGAAGCGCAGGACGTGATCGCGCGCAATTTCTACCGCCCGCGCGACCCGCAGGTCGCGGCGCGCTATGCCGCTACCTTCCCGAAGCTCAATCTGGTGACGATCGACCAGGAATTTGGCGGCTGGAAGTCTGCGCAGACCAAATATTTCGCGGATGGTGGGGCGTTCGACACCATCTTCGCCAAGATCAAGCGCTGAGCCGGACATGACGACGGCGAACGCGTTGGCGCTGCCGCGCCACGGCCACAGGATGCGGCGGCCGATCTTCCGTGCGCCATCGATCATCCCCGGTTTCGGGCTGACCTTCGGCCTCAGCCTCACCTGGCTCTGCCTGATCGTGCTGATTCCGCTGTCGGCGGTGTTCATCAAGACGGCGGGGATGGGCTGGGACCATTTCGTCGGCGTCGCGCTTTCCGATCGCGCGCTCGCCGCCTATCGGTTGAGCTTCGGCGCATCGCTGGGGGCGGCCTTCATCAATGCCGTGTTCGGGTTGATGATGGCCTGGATTCTCGTCCGCTACGACTTTTTCGGCAAGCGGGTGGTGAATGCGCTGGTCGATCTGCCCTTCGCGCTGCCCACCGCGGTTGCGGGTATCGCCTTCACTGCGCTCTACACGGACAATGGCTGGATCGGGCAATATTTGGAGCCGCTCGGCATCAAGGTGGCCTTCACGCAGCTTGGCGTGATGGTGACGCTGACTTTCATCGGCCTGCCCTTCGTCGTCCGCTCGGTCGAACCCGTGCTGGCGGATGTCGGCGCGGATGTGGAGGAGGCTGCGGCGTCGCTCGGCGCGACCCGCGGGCAGACGTTTCGCCGCGTGATCCTGCCGGCGATCCTGCCGGCACTGCTCACCGGCTTCGCATTGGCCTTTGCGCGGGGCGTCGGCGAATATGGTTCGGTGATCTTCATCGCCGGCAACATGCCGTTCGAAACCGAGATCGCGCCGCTCCTCATCATCACCCAGCTCGAACAATATGATTATGAAGGCGCGACGGCGATCGCGACGGTGATGCTCGTCGCTTCCTTCGGGCTCTTGCTGCTCATCAATCTGCTCCAGGCGTGGAGCCGGAAGCGGACGGTCGACTGATGCGTAACGGCGCCACATCCGAATCGCGACTTGCCCGCGCCACGATCATGACGCTGGGGCTGGGCTTCCTCGGCTTGTTCTTGCTGATGCCCTTGCTTGCGGTGTTTGCCGAGGCGCTTTCCGATGGTTTGGGCGCTTATGCCGAGGCCGTGATCGAACCGGACGCGCTGGCCGCGATCCGCCTGACCTTGCTGGTTGCCGCGATCAGCGTGCCGTTGAACATCGTCTTCGGCATCGCCGCCGCCTGGGCGATCACCAAGTTCGATTTTCCGGGCAAGAGCATCCTCATCACCTTCATCGACCTGCCTTTCTCGGTCTCGCCGGTGGTGTCGGGCCTGATCTATGTGCTGCTGTTCGGCGCGCAGGGTTGGCTGGGGCCGTGGCTCGCCGAGCATGATATCCAGATCATCTTCGCGGTGCCGGGCATGGTGCTGGCGACAGTCTTCGTGACCTTCCCCTTCGTCGCGCGCGAACTGATCCCGCTGATGGCGGAGCAGGGCCGCGACGACGAGGAAGCGGCGCTGTCGCTGGGTGCGAGCGGCTGGCAAGCCTTCTGGCATGCGACGCTCCCCAATATCCGCTGGGGCCTGCTCTATGGCGTGCTGCTGTGCAACGCCCGCGCGATGGGCGAGTTCGGTGCGGTCTCGGTCGTCTCCGGCCATATCCGCGGCGAGACCAACACCATGCCGCTGCATGTCGAGATCCTGTATAACGAGTATAACTTCGTCGCCGCCTTTGCCGTTGCGTCGCTGCTGGCCCTGCTTGCGCTGGTCACGTTGGTGCTGAAGAGCTTCCTGGAATGGCGCTATGACTATCACGGCAAGGGGACCGGGCATTGAGCATCAGGCTCGACACGATCAGCAAGAATTTCGGCGGGTTCACGGCACTCGGGAACATCAATCTCGAGGTCGAACCGGGCGAGTTCCTGGCGCTGCTCGGCCCGTCGGGCTCGGGCAAGACGACCTTGCTGCGGATTATCGCCGGGCTCGAATTCCCGGATACCGGCCGAGTCTTCTATGACGGCGATGACATTACCGACCTGAAGGTCGCCGATCGCGGCGTCGGCTTCGTGTTCCAGCATTATGCGCTGTTCCGTCACATGACGGTGGCGGACAATGTTGCCTTCGGTCTGACGGTGCGCAAGCGACGCGACCGGCCGTCGAAAACCGCGATCGCGGCGCGGGTGCAGGAACTGCTCGACCTCGTCCAACTTGGCAATCTGGGCAAGCGCTATCCGGCGCAGCTTTCGGGCGGGCAGCGACAGCGCGTCGCATTGGCCCGCGCGCTGGCGGTCGATCCGCGGCTGTTGCTGCTCGACGAGCCGTTCGGCGCGCTCGACGCTCGCGTCCGCAAGGATCTTCGCCGTTGGCTGCGCGAGCTGCACGACAGCGTGGGGCTCACCTCGATCTTCGTGACGCATGATCAGGACGAGGCGCTGGAACTGGCCGATCGCGTGGTGGTGATGGATCATGGCGTGATCGAGCAGATCGATACGCCGCAGATGATCTATGACGAGCCGGCCAGCGCTTTCGTCTTCGATTTCGTCGGGGAGTCGAACCAGATTCCGGTGACGGTATCGGGCGGCACGGCACTGCTGTTCGATCGACCGCTAGCCCTGCCGGCCGGCACGGTGACACTGCCCGATGGCCCGGCGCGCTTGTTCTTCCGGCCGCATGACGCCGAGGTGGTGAACGAGGAGGCCGGGTCGCTCGCCGCGACCATCAGCCTGACGCGGCCGAATAGCGGGTCGATCCGGGTGGAGGGCAAGCTGGCGGGGCTGGACGAACTGATCGAGATCGACGTTCCGGTTGGTGCGGCGCCGCAGGTGGGCGAGCAGATCTTCGTGCGGCCGACCAGGGCCAAGCTCTATGCGGGATCGGCGGACGGTTAGAAGGGGACATCGCTGCCGAAGCTTTTTTCGCGGGCGAGGCGGTAGAGATGCCAGCCGACGGCGAGATCCTGGACGATCGAGCCGAGCGATTTGTAGAGAGTCAGGTTTAGGCTGGAAAGGCGGCCGGGAATTCCCCCTTTGGTGTAAACCTGACCGATTTCGCCAAGCACATGATCTTCGCTAATCAGGCCTGATTCCAATGCCTTGAGGATCTCCGCGCCCTGGGCCAGCACCGACGCGCGGTGATCGGCGAAGACGCGGCAGCGAACAACCAGATCAGTGTCGATCTCGACCGGGCCGGGACGGCTCGATCCGACGATATTGAGATGGGCGCCATCGGGCACCTGGGCCGAGAACAGGATTGGTTCGGACGCCGCGGTGGTGGTGCAGATGATGTCCGCATCGCCGACCGCGGAACCGACATTCGGCGCGGCGGTGGCGGGCAGGCCGAACTCGGCGTGGACGCGATCGGCGAACGCCTGCGCCTGTTCGGACGAACGGCCCCAGACGGCGACATGGCTGAGCGGCCGGACATGGCGGATCGCGGCGACATGCTGCCACGCTTGCTCGCCATAGCCGAGGATGGCCAAGCGGGTGGCATCGGCGCGGGCGAGCGCATCGGTGGCGGCGGCGGACGCGGCGGCGGTGCGGATCGCCGTCACCTCGCCGGCATGGATCAGGCAGACGGGCGCGCCACTTTCGGGATCGAACAGCGTGATGAGCCCCTGATGCGACTGCTTTCCAGCCAAGAAATTGCCCGGATAGACGCTGATCAGCTTCGCGCCGAAGGTCAGATCGTCCATCGCGCCGGGCATCACCCCGAAGGCATTGCCCTTGCCGTCGAGATCGATGATCTGGCGCAGCAACTGGCGGGTGCGGCCCGCGGAGAGCGCGGCCATCGCATCGCGCATCAGGGCAATGCAGGTCGGGAAATCGAGATGCTCGGCAACCTCTTCCCGGCTGATGACGATCATTCCCGTATCTCCCCTGCGCGACGGATGAGGTTTGCCCATATCTTCCCTCTCCCGCAGGCGGGAGAGGGTGGGGTGAGGGTCTTCTTCTTTCTTCCGAGCTGAGAAACAAGACCCTCATCCTCCCACCGCCTTCGGCGGCGGGTCCCTCCTTCTCCCGCGAAGGCGGGAGAAGGTAAGTGGCCTGCATATAGTTGACATAGTCAACTAATAGGCGCAGGGCGGCTTCATGAGCGACCTAGAGATGCAGCAGGCGGTAATCGCCTATCGTTCCTTCAACCGGTTCCACACGCGCCTGGTGGGTGCGCTGGACCCGCATTATATGGGCAGCGCGCTGACGCTGATCGAGGCGCGGCTATTCTACGAAATCCTCAATCGCGAGGCGCCGCTGGCGTCGGAATTGCAGGAGGCGCTGGGCCTGGACGCGGGCTATGCGAGCCGCATCCTGAGGCGTTTCGAGGGCGAGGGCTGGATCGAGCGGGGCCGCGGCGCCGATGCGCGGCAGCGCCCGATCTTCCCAACCGATGCCGGCAAGGCGATGTTCGCTGCGCTCGACGATCGCACGCGGGGCGAGATCGAGCGCCAGCTCGACGCGCTGGGGGAGGCGGGGCGGGCGACTTTGGTGTCCGCGCTCGATACCGCCCGCGCGCTGCTCGGCGACGTCAATGCGCGGGACTGGACCTTACGCACCTTCCGGCCGGGTGACATGGGGATGATCGCGGGCCGGCAATCGGCCCTTTATGCGGCGTCGCATGGCTGGGGGGCGCCGATGGAAATCCTTCAGGGCGAGATCACCACCAATTTCCTGCGCAGTTTCAAGCCGGGGCGCGAGCAATGCTGGGTGGCCGAGCGCGCGGGGCGGATGGCCGGATCGGTTATGCTGGTCGATTCCGGCGACAATGCCGCGCAGCTCCGATTGCTCTATGTCGAGCCCGATGCGCGTGGCCTGGGGATCGGCGAGACGCTGGTCCGCGCCTGCGTCGATTTCGCGCGGTCCGCGGGTTATGCGAAATGCTGGTTATGGACGCACAGCATATTGACCAGCGCGCGGCGCATCTATGCGGCGACGGGGTTCGAGATCGTCTCGGTCAACATGCATGACGGCTTTGGCGAGCCCGTGCAGGGTGAGAATTGGGAGCTGAAATTCCAAGTCTGAACACCCAAGGCCGGGGGCGGTATGCCGTGGGCCTGCGGCGGCGCTGGCGGAAATGGCTGACAGGTGGGATGGGCCGGGGTGACGAGCGGCCGTGGCACGCCTAAGGAGGTGTCATGCCCCGTCGCCAGAGCCCCGGCTTGCCCAGCCGCCAGCAGATCCTCGATTTCATCACGCAATCCCCGACGCCAGCCGGCAAGCGGGAGATTGCCAAGGCGTTCGGACTGTCTGCGCAAGACAAGATCCTGCTCAAGGCGCTGCTGAAGGACATGGCGGACGAGGGGCTGATCGACAGCGCCCCCGGCCGCGCCTTCCACAAGATGGGCGGCGTGCCCAAGGTGACGGTGCTGCGCATCGTCGATGTCGAAGGCGACCAGCCTGTCGCGGTGCCCGAAGTGTGGCATTCCGATGCGCCGCCGCCGAAGCTGCGCGTGGTGGAGCGCGGCCGGCGATCGGCGCTTGGCCCCGGCGACCGCATTCTTGCCCGCACCGAGGAGAAGGGTGCGGGCTGGATCGCGCATCCGATGAAGAAGCTCGCCCGTGGCGAGGATCTGGTGCTGGGCGTGCTCCATGCGGAGGGCGACCGGCTGTGGCTGAAACCCGTCGACAAGCGCGAGAAGCGCGACTGGCCGGTGTCGGACGCGGGCGGAGCCGAGCCGGGCGACCTGGTGCTCGCCGAGAAGGCGGGGCGCCCGCCGCGGATGACCGTGAAGGTCAGCGAGAAACTGGGCGACCCCTTCGCACCGCGCAGCTTCAGCCTGATCGCGATCCATAAGCATGGCATCCCCAACCAGTTCGGCGAGGAGACGATAGAGGAAGCCGAGCGGGTGGCGAAGCTGCCGTTGGGCGAGGGGCGCGAGGATCTGCGCGCGGTGCCGATCGTCGCGATCGACCCGGCGGATGCGCGCGACCATGATGATGCCGTATGGGCGGCGCCAGATGATGACCCCGCCAATGTCGGCGGGTTCAAGGCGATCGTCGCGATCGCCGATGTCAGTTTCTATGTCCGTCCCGGCGGC
Organism: Sphingomonas sp. DBB INV C78; assembly: GCF_042693015.1. Taxonomy (NCBI): domain Bacteria; kingdom Pseudomonadati; phylum Pseudomonadota; class Alphaproteobacteria; order Sphingomonadales; family Sphingomonadaceae; genus Sphingomonas; species Sphingomonas sp. DBB INV C78. The sequence goes on from NZ_CP170544.1 coordinate 78,554, forward strand.
CGGCTCGACCGCGAAGCACGCAAGCGCGGCAACAGCGTCTATTTCCCCGATCGCGTCGTCCCGATGCTGCCCGAGACGCTGAGCGCGGACATGTGCTCGCTGAAGGCCGGGCAGGATCGCGCGGCGATGGCCTGCCACCTGACGATCTCCAAGGACGGCAAGCTCCTGTCGTGGCGCTTCACTCGCGCGCTGGTGCGGATCGCGGCGAACATCGCCTATGAAGATGCGCAGGCCGCGATCGATGCGGCTTCTCCCCCTCCCGCGAGCGGGAGGGGGCCGGGGGGTGGGGATGCCGAGGGTGCGGATGCCCACCCCCAACCCCTCCCGCGAGCGGGAGGGGAGCCATTCCCGCGCGAACTCACCGAAACCGCACTGAAGCCGCTTTGGGCCTGCTGGAAAGCGCTGTCGCGCGCGCGCGATGCGCGCAATCCGCTCGATCTCGACCTGCCCGAACGGCGCGTGGTGCTTGATGAAAAGGGGCGTATCCTATCTGTCGCAGCGCGCGAGCGGCTCGATGCCCATCGCCTGATCGAGGATTATATGATCGCGGCCAACGTCGCCGCCGCCAAGGCGCTGGAGGCGAAGAAGGCCGAGGTGATGTATCGCGATCACGAGCCGCCGAGCCGTGAGAAGCTGGTCGCGCTCAAGGATTATCTCAAGACCTTCGGCATCGAGTTCGCGCTGGGGCAGGTGGTGAAGCCCGCCACCTTCAACCAGCTTCTCGGCCGCATCCCCGAGGATGCCGATCATCGTCCGCAGATCATGGAGCAGGTGCTGCGCAGCCAGACGCAGGCTTATTACGCACCCCGCAACGCCGGCCATTTCGGGCTCGCGCTGGGCAGCTATGCGCATTTCACCAGCCCGATCCGCCGCTATGCCGATCTGCTCGTCCACCGCTCGCTGGTCGGTGCCTATGGCCTTGATCCGGATGCCAAGGCGACGCGCCTGGCCGCCGAGGATGCCGCGCGGATGGAGCAACTCGGCACCGCGATCAGCCAGGCCGAGCGCCGCGCGATGGAGGCCGAGCGTGAGACGATCGACCGCTATGTCGCGGCCTATCTCGCCACCCATGTCGGCGACGTGATGGAAACGCGGATCACCGGGGTGCAGAGCTTCGGCTTCTTCGCCACCGTGATCGGGCTAGGCGGCGATGGTCTGGTCCCCGTCTCGACCTTGGGGGCCGAACGCTTCCGCTATGACGAAGCCGCGCAAGCGCTGGAGGGCGAGGAGACGGGCGATCGCTACGTGCCCGGACAGTTTATTCAGCTACGGCTGGTCGAGGCCAATCCGATCAGCGGCAGCCTGCGTTTCGAATTGCCCGAAGGCGTGAACCATCTGCCCGTGCGCCGCGGCGGCAAGGACCGGAAGGTCATGGGGCGCAGAGGTCGCCCGTCGAACATCCGCCATCAGGGGCGGCGGCGATAGGGCAATAAAAACGCCGCCGGCCGGGTGGGCCAGCGGCGTTTTCAGGATCGTCGCCCGATCAGGCGAAGCGGACGGAAGCCCGCACCGTGCGACGACGCATTGCGCCGCCCACCATGCCGAAGCCCGCGATCATCATCGCCCAGCTCGCCGGCTCGGGAACTGCGGTCAACGTGATGTTGTCGACATAGCCGCCAAGCGATTCCGAGGTTCCTGCCGCGGCAAACGTCAGCGTGGTCGCCTGGTTGACGGTGAAGATGCCACTGGTGACGGTTGCCCAGCTGGTGCCGCCGCCGCCTGCGCCCGTTACGGTGCCCGGCGGATCGAGCAGGTCGCTGCCCAGATACACCTCGATACCGTTGCTGCCCGCGCCGACGCCGGGGCGGGGCGAATAGAGGAAGCTCAACTGGTAAGTGCCTGCCTGGATGATGCGCGACATCGAGCTGTTGCGCGAGCTATCCAGCTCGACGAACACGCTGCCGCCATCGGGTGCGGGCGCGCCGGCGACATTGTTCTGCAGTTCGATCGGGTTGTTCGGACCGCCGGCCGTCCAGCCATCGGCTTCCTGCACGAATACGAACTGACCCGCGCTCGGGCCGCCGGGGACGTTTTCGAAGGTGGACTGGAATACAACCGCGGCATGGGCCGGGACGATCATGGTGGCGCTGGCCAGCGCCGCTGCACTCAAAGCTTTGAACAAATCAGCCTCCCACACTCATAATGAGCCGGCTGTATCCAAGCAGAAGTCATGCCAGTTGAATTGAATCAATTACTTGGCGGGAAAGCATGCCCGACTGTCACGGGATTGTGTAAAATCCGCCAACAGTCGGGCGTTTCATTTCATTCGCCCCGCGTCAGGAAGGCCATGGCGATATTTTCGAACTCGGCCTTGCGTTCGATCATCGCCCAGTGGCCGCAGTTCGGGAAGACATGGAGTTCCGCGTTCGGGATCAGGCGCATCGGCACGAGCGCGCCGTCGAGCGGGTTGACGCGGTCGTCGCGGCCCCAGGCAATCAGTGTCGGCGCCTGGATCTTGGGCAGGTAGGCGAAGCCCTGCACCGCATCCGGGCTGCGGCCGAAGGCGGCGATCGCGTCCAGCGCCTGGCGCGTATACATCTTCTTGCTGGTTTCCATCGTCACCGGATCGGTTGACGACTTCCAGCGCATCTCCAGCAGCTCGTCGGTCAGGATCGCCTTGTCGTAGACCATCGAGTGGAGCCAGGCGATCAGCCGTTCCTTGCTCGGCTGCTCGACGAAATCGACGAGGCGAGTCAGCCCTTCACCGGGGAAGGTGGTGAGCAGGCCGACGCCGATGCCGCCGATCGTGATGAAGCGCTTGATCCGCGCGGGATGCGCGGCGGCAAGTTGCGCGCCGACGATCCCGCCATAGCTGTTGCCGAGGATATGGGCGCTTTCGATCCCCATCGCATCCATGAAGCGGATGACCGAGGCGACCGCCGACGGGATCGGCATGCCTTCCACCGGCGCGCTTTTGCCATAGCCCGGCAGGTCCAGGATGATGGTGCGGAACCGCTTGGCGAAGAAAGCCAGGTTGTTGCCGAAATTGGCCCAGCCGGTCACGCCGGGGCCGGAGCCGTGGAGCAGCAGCAGCACCTCGCCCGAACCCGCCTCATGATAATGGAGCGCGCCGCCCGCATCATCCAGAATCCGGCTGGTTTCCTCAAAGCTCATTGCCGACATGCGCATCCTCCGATCCTTATCGGCGCGCATGTCGCATGAATTTCGTTAGTTCGGCAAGCGTTCGCGTCGACTTCAGCCGCGAGCCTGCACGAGTGGCAGATCGACGCGCTCGCCCGGCTCCGGCAGCGGGATCGACGTATCGGTGATCCAGAGCAATCTGCCGCTGCTGTCCTCGATCCGCCCGCTCACAGTGATGCGGTGGCCGGGCAGGATGCGCGCGGGATCATAATCGAGGCTGTAGGGCAGCGGCACCTGGCGCCCCTGCGTCGGTATCCGGCGTTCGGCGATCAGCGTCGCGGGCGCATCCGCCAGCGACACATCCTGCACGCGGACGATCAGCACCGCATCGGGCGGCAGCGCGATGCGCTGGCGATAGACGGCGATCCCTTCGAGCAGCACCAGCGTGCTCATCCCCTGCGGTTTCGGTGCGGTGTTGAACGGGAAGGTGCAGCCGGTGGTGGCCAGCAGGAGAAGCGCGACCGGAAACAAGGCTTTCATCGGCATTCTCCACGACCCGTTCCATCGCAGAATGCCTGTTTTCGCGATGCCCGTCACGCTTCTGTTGGGCGTCCCGATGCGTTATAGTCACGCACTACACTCGATCGGAGGCTTTTGGGGATGCTTCTCGGTAATGTGGTGGCGGCAGCGATGACCGCCGCAGCCCTGCAGGTGCCCGCGCCGGTGCCGCCCTCCGTCGTGGCCAACACGCCGGCGCTGGATGATGAAGCGGCCGAAACGCTCGCCACCGCCGTCGATGCCGCGCAGCGGATGACCGTCAACGTGTTCGTCAACGGCCGGGGGCCTTATCCCTTTGCGGTCGATACCGGATCGGACCGGACGGCCGTGGCGCGCAGCCTATCGGACCGGCTGGCGCTGCCCAAGGGCAAGTCTGCGACGATGCACAGCATGGGCGGATCGGGCCAGATCGGCACCGCGGTGATCGCCAGCCTGCAGGTCGGCGGCAACGAGGTGCGCGATGTGCGGGCGCCGGTGCTGGCGGACCGGCATATCGGGGTTTCCGGCCTGCTCGGCGTCGACGGGCTGGCGGACCAGCGGGTCGAGATGGATTTCATCGCAGGCAACATGAAGATCTATCCGTCGAAGATCGCGCCCGAAAAATTCGAGCCCGGGACGATCGTCGTCAAGGCGCGGCGCAAATATGGCCAGCTCATCCTGGTCGATGCGGACATCGATGGCGAGAAGGTGAGCATCATCCTCGATTCCGGTGCGCAGGTTTCCGTGGGCAACAACGCGTTGCGCAAGAAGCTCTCGCGCAAGGGCAAGCAGGGCAGCGTCCAGCAGATCACGCTGATGGACGTCGCCGGCAATTCGATGGAAGCGGAGATGGGCGTGCTGCCCAGGATGCGGATCGGCGGCCTGCGGGTCGAAGGCATGACGATCGCCTGGACGGAGGCACATCCCTTCAAGATGTTCGGCCTGTCGAACAAGCCCGCCATGCTGCTCGGCATGGATCTGCTGCGCAGCTTCGAGCGCGTCTCGGTCGATTTCGGCAACAAGAAGGTGCGCTTCATGCCGCGCGAACAGGGCAGGCGGGGGCTGGCGGCGCAGGACCCGGCGCCGCCGCCGGCACCTAAAGACGTGGCAGGGTAACGCCGCGCTGGCCCATATATTTGCCGGCGCGATCGGCATAGCTCGTCTCGCACGGCTCGTTGCCCTGCAGGAACAGGAACTGGCACGCGCCTTCGTTGGCATAGACCTTGGCGGGCAGCGGCGTGGTGTTCGAGAATTCCAGCGTCACATGGCCTTCCCAGCCCGGCTCCAGCGGCGTCACGTTCACGATGATGCCGCAGCGCGCATAAGTGGATTTGCCGAGGCAGATCACCAGCACGTCGCGCGGCACGCGGAAATATTCGACCGTGCGGGCCAGCGCGAAGCTGTTAGGCGGGATGATGCAGCAATCGGTCTTGCGATCGACGAAGCTGTTGGCCGCAAAATCCTTGGGGTCCACCGTCGCCGAATCAACATTGGTGAAGATCTTGAACTCGTCGGCGACGCGCGCGTCATAGCCGTAGGAGGACAGGCCATAGCTGATGCACCCGTCGCGGCGCTGCGCCTCGACAAAGGGTTCGATCATCCCATCCTGCTGCGCGCGCTCGCGAATCCACTTGTCGGACATGATGGACATTCAGTTCATTCCCAGATCGTCAGGCCCGAAGGCGAAAGGCAGGAGTTCGGATAGCAGATGGCGTTCCACCGCGCCGCCGTCACCGGACGCGCAATGGACGACAATGTCGCGGCCGCCAAGTTGGGCTGCCTCGACAAGGATCTGGCGGCAGCGGCCGCAGGGACGGACGGGATCGCTGCCGGACAGCCCGGCGGACGTCATCCGCCCGCCGATCACGCCGATCGCCACCACGTCACGCAGACGGCCCGCGGTGTTGGCGGCCGCCAGCGCCACCGTTTCGGCGCAGAGCGAGAGGCCGTAGCTCGCATTTTCCAGATTGGTGCCGGGGATGATCGTGCCATCTTCCAGCAGCAGCGCCGCGCCGACGGCGAAGCGCGAATAAGGCGCATGGGCGTTGCCCGCGGCCTCGCGCGCGGCATCGATCAGCACCGCGCCGGCAACGTCGGACAGGTCGACCTCAGCCACGGATATGAAGCACGCAGATCAGCGTGAACAGCCGCCGCGCCGTATCGAAATCCACGTCGATCTTCCCCTGCAGCCGTTCCCTGAGCAGCTCGGCCGCCTCGTTGTGGATGCCGCGTCGCGCCATGTCCACCGTCTCGATCTGCTGCGGCGTCGCCTGGCGGATCGCCTGGTAATAGCTGTCGCAGATCGCAAAATAGTCCTTGATGGGCCGGCGGAAGCGGCCGAGGCCAAGGATCAACGTCTCCAGTCGCTGCTCGTCATCGCTGAAGATGTCGATCGCCAGCCGGCCTTCCTCGACGCGCAGGCGGATGCGGAACGGCCCGACATAGCCTTGCGGATAGTCGCGCTCGGGGCGGAAATGATTTTCCTCCAGCAGGTCGAAGATCGCGATCCGCCGTTCCTGCTCGACATCGGCATTGCGCCAGATGATCGTCTTGTCGTCGAGATCGACGGCGATGATGCGCGGATCAGCCATGGGTGTCCGGCCGCTGTTATCCGAGCGGCCGGCGAATCGCAAAGGGGACTGATTGACGGTTAGTCCGCGACGTGAACCGTCACGTTCGCGCTCGCACCCGCCACCAGCGGCCGATCCGGGGTGCAATCGAGCTTCAGGCGCACCGGCACGCGCTGCGTGACCTTCACCCAATTGCCCGTCGCATTCTGTGCCGGCAGCATCGAGAATTGCGATCCCGTGCCCGATCCGATGCTGGCGACGTGCGCGGGGCAATCCTTGCCGCTCATCGAATCGAACTCGATCTCGGCGCGCTGGCCGACGCGGACCTTGGCGAGCTGGGTTTCCTTGAAATTGGCGTCGACCCAATAATTGCCGCCCGCCACCAGCGTCGCGCTGGTGATCGATGCGATCGCGGTCGATCCCGGCTGCAGCTTATCGACCTGGACGATCACGCCATCGGTCGGCGCGCGGATTTCGGTGCGGCGCAGATCGAGCGCAGCCTTGTCGCGCGCGGCGATCGCAGCGGCGATCTGTGGGTGGAGGCCGCCCGGTCCGGTGCCCAGCATCGCCTGCGCGGCGCTGGCGTCGGCCGAGGCGACCGCGCGCTTGGCCTGCGCAGAGGCGAGTGCCGCGCGCGCGGCATCGAAGCTGGCGCGCGTGGTGAAGCCCTTGTCGAGCAGTTCCTTCTGCCGCTGATAATTCTCCTGGGCGAGCTGGACATCGGACGCCATCGCGCCGATGTCCGCCGACTTGGAGACATAGTTGCTCGAAAGCTCGTTCACCGAAATGCGGGCATTGCCGACCGCCGCCTCGGCTTGCGCGAGTGCGATCCGATAGGGTTCCGGGTCGATACGGAACAACAGGTCGCCTTTCTTGACCTGCTGGTTCTCGCGCACCGCCACGTCGACCACACGGCCGCTGACCTCGGGCGAGATGCTGATGATGTCCGCGCCCACCTGCGCATTGTCGGTGGATACGGAACGCCCGCTCGTCGCCCACAACCAGATGCCGCCGGCAACCATCAGCAATGGCACGGACAGCATCAGCGGCAGCCGCCACCAGGGGCGACGGGGCGCAAGCTCCGTTGCGCCGTCCGCGGTGATGGATGTCATCCTGTTCATGCGACCTGTTTCCGTCCGTCTTCGCGCAGCGCCTCGCGCAGGCGCTTCAAGCTGTCAAACAATTGATCTCTTTCCTCGTCGTCCAAATGGACGAGAGCCTCGCGTTCCACCTCATGGCCGATCTCGGCGAGCCGCTCGACAATCGGGTGGGCGGGCGGCAGCAGGTGCAGGCGCCATACCCGTCGGTCATTGGGATCGGCACGCCGTTCGACCAGCCTGGCCTCCTCAAGCCTGTCGACCATCCGGCAGAGGGTGATTCGCTCGACATCCAGCCGTTCGGCCAGCTCGGCCTGGTTGAGGCCCTCGCTGCGCGAAATATGGAACAACGCCCGCCATTGCTGGCGCGTAACGCCCAGCGCACGGGCGCGCGCGTCGAAGCGGTAGCGAAAGGCCCGCGCCGTATCGTGCAGCAGCAGGCCGATGCTCTCGGGCATGTTTGTAGTCATGCTTACAATTATCGTTACTCATGGTGATGATTGCAAGCCGGATTTGTGCGCCGCATTATACCGGCCTTGTCCACAGGCTTATCCAATTGAAATCGGCGTCCGTGAGGCCGATTAAGGCGCATGGCCGAACCGATCCGATTGCTGCCCGCGGGAACCGCGGATGCCCCCGAAATGCCCCGCAACGTGGAAGCGGAGGCGGCGCTGCTGGGCGCGCTGATGATTGACAACCGGCTGTGCGAGGACGTTCAGGTCAAGCTGCGCGCGGATCATTTCCACGAACCGATCCATGGCCGCATCTACGAAGCGATCCTGAAGCTGGTCGATCGCAACATGGTCGCCAACCCGGTGACCTTGCGCCCGATGTTCGAAAGCGACGAGGCGATGAAGGAACTGGGTGGTCCCGGCTATCTCGCCCAGCTTACCGGCAGCGGCGCAGCGCTGATCGGTGCGCGTGACTTCGCCACCCAGATCTATGATCTCGCGCTGTTGCGCGAACTGATCGGCGTCGGCCGGACGATGGTCGAAAGCGCGCTCGACACCAGCGAGGACGTCGATCCCAAGAGTCAGATCGAGGCGGCTGAAGTGGCGCTCTATCGCGTCGCCGAAGAAGGCGGCGAGACCGGCAGCGTAAAGAGTTTCGCCCAGGCAACCAAGGCGGCGGTCGAAAATGCCGAGCGCGCACTCAATTCCGGCGGGCACGTATCCGGCATCACCACCGGGCTCGATACCGTCAATGCCCGCGTCGGTGGTCTCCATCGTTCGGATCTCATCATCCTTGCCGGCCGTCCCGGCATGGGCAAGACCTCGCTCGCCACCAACATCGCCTTCAACGCCGCGATCCGTCGCGTGCGCGATCGTGAAGACGGCATTGATGATGCCAAGTCGGTCGGCGCTGGCGTCGCCTTCTTCAGCCTGGAAATGTCGGCGGACCAGCTCGCCACCCGTATTCTTGCCGAGCAGGCCGAAATCAGCTCGCAAAAGCTGCGCATGGGCGAGATCGGCCACCATGATTTCCGCAACCTCGCCCGCGCCGCGGCCGAGCTTGAAACGCTGCCTTTCTATATCGACGATACGCCGGGCCTGACCATCGCAGCGCTCCGTACGCGTGCGCGGCGGCTCAAGCGCCAGCGCGGCGTCGATATGATCATCGTCGATTATCTCCAGCTCCTCCAGGGATCGGGGAAGGGCGGCGACGGCAACCGCGTGCAGGAAATCTCGGAAATCAGCCGCGGCCTGAAGCAGCTTGCCAAGGAACTGCACGTCCCGGTGATCGCGCTCTCCCAGCTCAGCCGTCAGGTTGAGCAGCGTGAGAACAAGCGGCCGCAGCTTTCGGATCTTCGCGAATCCGGCTCGATCGAACAGGACGCCGACAGCGTCTGGTTCGTCTATCGCGAGGAATATTACATCAATTTCGAAAAGCCGAAGGAAGCCTCGGTCGAGGCCGGCGACGATGCCGGCGCGGTTTCCGCCTTCGACATCTGGCAGAAGCGGATGAGCGACGCGCACGGCATCGCCGAACTCGTCGTCGCCAAGAATCGTCACGGCGCGACGGCGACGATTCCGCTGAAGTTCGAGGCCAAGTTCACCAAGTTCAGCGACTTGGCCGACGATCGCTTCGGCGGGCCGCGGTAAGCCTTATTCCTCCCCGAGCTTGCTCGGGGAGGTGGCGCGCGCAGCGCGACGGAGGGGCCTACGCGACGGCGGGATTTTACCCCTCCACCATCCTTCGGATGGTCCCCACTCCCCGAGCAAGCTCGGGGAGGATTTGATTACAACCGCAGCCCTGCCGTTTCGCCCAGGCCGCACATCAGGTTGAGGTTCTGGACGGCCGCGCCACCGGCGCCCTTGCCGAGATTGTCGAGCGCGGCGACCAAGCGGATCTGGCCGGTTTCCTCATTGCCGAAGGCATAGAGCTCCAGCCGATCGGTGCCCGCGGCCTGTTCCAGCGTCAGCAGCGGATGATCGTCAGTATCGACGCGCACCACCGGGCTGCCGCGATAAGCTTCGACCAGCGCCTCGCGGACGTCGGCAAGCTTGCCCTTCAGCCACACCGGATGGATCGGCACTTCGACCAGCATGCCGCGATAGGTGCGCGCCACGGCGGGCAGGAAGATCGGCGGATGGGCGAGGCCGGCATGGCCCTGCATTTCCGGCACATGCTTGTGCGCGAGGCCGAGGCCGTAGATGCGGAAGGCGGTGTCGGTCGCGTCGGGGACATCGGCATGTTCGAACGCGGCGATCATCGCCTTGCCGCCGCCCGAATAGCCGGACGTGGCGTTGACAGAGAGCGGCGCATCGGCCGCGAGCAGCCCGGCGCGGACCAGCGGGCGCACCAGCGCGAGGAAGCCGGTCGGATAGCAGCCGGGGTTGGACACGCGGGTCGCGCTCGCCAGTTCGGCGCGGCGCGCGGGTTCGACTTCGGCGAAGCCATAGGTCCAGCCGGCGGCGGTGCGGTGCGCCGTTGAGGCGTCGATCACCTTGGTCGTGCCGTTCTGGATCAGCGCCACCGCCTCGCGCGCGGCGTCGTCGGGCAGGCAGAGGATCACCGCATCGGCAGCGTTCAGCGCCTCGGCGCGGGCCGCGGCGTCCTTGCGCCGCTCTTCGGCGATGGTGAGCAAGGTCACGTCATCGCGATCGGCCAGCCGCTCGCCAATCTCGAGTCCGGTGGTCCCGGCGGCACCGTCGATGAAAACCTTTACCGTCATGCCAGCACCCTCCGCTGTGCGGTGATCGGCTGGTCGTGGTCGGGTTTCAGCCGCGCCACCACGTCGGCCAGCGGCTCCGCCACCACGGCCATCCAGTGGGCGTTGGCGTGAACCAGCGTTTCGGCATCCGCCATCAGGCCGACATGGCCGGGGAAGAAGATCAGGTCGCCGCGCTTCAGCGGCTCGCCATCGGGAATATCGGTGCCGATCTCGCGCTGCTGATCGGTGTCGCGCGGCGCGGCGATGCCGCACAGTGCCAGTGCGATCTGAACGAGGCCCGAACAGTCAACGCCTTCGCCGCCGCGACCGCCCCAGCGATAGGGCTGGCCGATCAGCCGCTCGGCGACTGCGACCGGATCGCTTTCGACCGCACCGATCGGGCCGGCATGGCGGCTGTGGATATAGCCCTCGGCCGTCTTCAGGAACTTGCCGTCGGCAGTTGCGGCGAAGCGGCTGCCCATCGGCAGTGTCTGCACCACAGGCGCCTTGATGTCCGCCTCGGCGAAAACCAGGGCTGCTGCTGCCGTCACGACATGATCGGGCTCGGCGCATTCGCCGAGTGCGTCCGACGGCACATAGCCGACATAATGATCGTGCAGGCCATAGCCCCAGGCCCAGCCGCCTTCATTGTCGATGATCGCAAAGCCTTCGCCCAAGACAAGCTGGGAAGCCGCGCGGGCATCTTCGGACGGCCTCTCGCGCAGGGCGACCGACGGCAGCATCACGGCACATAGCTCCGCCGCGGCATAATGCGGGGCGAAGACGCGGTCAGCTAGCTCGATGTCGGCAATGTCCTTGCGCACCGCAAAGACACGGGGATCAAGGCGGACGCTGGGGCCGGTCAGGCGAAAGCGTTCAACCCGTCGCGCGGCTTGGCTGGGCTGCCTGGAGTGACCCTGTGCCACCCCCACCGATGAGGCTTTCGAAGCTTGCAAGGAAATCTGCTCCCTTGTCCGTGCGCGCGACGAAGATGTTGCGCCGGTCGGACTCGTCCCGTTCGCGGCGCAGATAGCCGAGGCTGCCAAGGGTGTTCAAGGCGCGCGTGACAACGGGCTTCGAAACGCCCAGCAGATGGGCAAGGCCGCGCACCGTATGCGGCCCCGGCATCAGATAGACGGCCAGCAGCAGAGCCATCTGGCGATTCGTCAGGTCAGGACTGCCGGATCGGACATAGCGCACAAGGGCGTCCATCCAGTCCGAGAGCGATTTATGCGGCACGACGCTCGCCTCGTTGGTTGCGCGGGCAAAATCGGCCCACCTCCGCAACAACCAGCCAAAGCCCTCGTAGTTTCATGGCTCCGTCACGGCAGCGCAAAAAAGTTGAACGGCGCTCAGCGTCCGTAGCGCGTCCGCAGCATTTCCCAGGCGGCACGCAGCCCCAAGGCGTCACCGCCACGCGGGCGGCCCGGCTTGGCGGACGGGCGCCAGGCGAAGGTATCGAAATGCGCCCAGGGTGTGGCCGCCGGAACGAATTTCTGCAGGAACAGGGCGGCCGTCACCGATCCCGCCATCCCGCCTTCGCCGGCATTGTTCACATCGGCGACGGTGGATTTCAGCATGTCGGCATAGCCGGCCCAGAGCGGCATCCGCCAGATCGGATCGGAACAGCGGGTAGCGGCTGCGAGCAGGTCGTCCGCCAGGCTGTCGTCATTCGCGAAGAGGGCGGGAAGATCGGGGCCGAGCGCAACGCGGGCCGCGCCGGTCAGGGTTGCGAAGTCGATCACGAGGACCGGCTCGCGCTCCACCGCCAGCGCCAGCGCGTCGCCCAGGACCAGCCGACCCTCGGCGTCGGTATTGCCGATCTCGACGGTGATGCCCTTGCGGCTCTTGAGGATGTCGCCGGGGCGGAAGGCCTCGGCCGAAACCGCATTCTCGACGGCGGGGATCAGCAGTTGCAGGCGCAGCGGCAACCCCGCCTGCATGACCAACGACGCCAGTGCCAGCGCATGCGCGGCGCCGCCCATATCCTTCTTCATCAGCAGCATGCCGGACGAAGGCTTGATGTCGAGCCCGCCCGAATCGAAACACACGCCTTTGCCGATGATGGCGATGCGGGGATGCGAGGGATCGCCCCATTCCAGCTCGATGAGCCGCGGTGCACGTTCGCGCGTCGCGGCGCGGCCGACGGCGGCGATCATCGGAAAACCCTGCGCCAGCGCGTCGCCCTGGACGACCTTGAAGTTCGCGCCATTGGCATTGGCCACCGCCTCGACGGCCTGGGCGAGTTCGGCCGGCCCCATGTCACCGGCGGGCGTGTCGACCAGATCGCGGACCAAAGCCACCGCAGCCGCCAGTCGCACCGTTTCGTCGATGCGGGCGGGATCGCTGGTCAGCAGCACGCGCTGGGGGATCGGCTCGGCCTCGCTCAGATAGCGGTCGAAGCGATGATGGGCGAGCAGCCAGCCCAATGCGGCGGCACCGACATCCTCCTCGGCCAAGCGGAACGTGGCTCCCGGCAGCCGCGTCACGGCGCCCGCGAGATCCCATGGCCCGACGTCTTCCGGCATGCCGATCGCGGCGGACCAATCCTCGGGCTTGGCGCCGGGGATCAAGGCGAACTGGCCGGGCTTGCCCTTGAACAACGCCGCTTCGATCGCGCCGCGCGCCCGTTCCGGCTGGCCGGCGATCCACTCGTCAAAGCCGGCGGCGCGGACGAGGTGGAGCAGGTGGGCGGGCTGGCCCCGGTCGGGCTGGAGTAGGCTCGCGAAATCTGTCATGCCTTCCTCCTATCCAATTCCGGCGCTGCGGGCGAGACGGGAACGCCCCGGCACGGCGAAGGGGGGCGTAAAATGGGCATGCTCTTTCGGCTGTTGGGCGCAGCGATGCTGTTGCTCACAGCGTCCTGTTCGGTCAAATCGTCGATCGAGGCACTTTCGTCGCCGGAGGATCGCGCTTTCGCCCGGCAATTCATCGCCGATGTACGCAGCGGAAATGGCGTCGGGCTGCAGCGGGCCATGGACCCGCAGCTCTGGAAGGAAAGCATTACGCAATTGCCGGCCGCGCGGACCTTCTTTCCCGCGACCGAGGGTGAGACCGAACTGGTCGGCTTCAACAAGAGCGTCAGCACCTCCCCCGCGGGGCGCGAGGAGGTGAAGAATTATGTGCTGGTCACCAGCGACGGCAAGCATTGGACGACCACCCAGCTTCGCACGATGATGCACGGCAAGCGTCAGCGGATCGTCGCGTGGAACATCAAGGGTGACAGCAAGCCGCCCGCAGCGCTGCAGGAATATCAGACGATGGAGGCCGCTGTGCCCTGGGTGCGGGCCGGCCTTGCCGCCTTCGTTCTGATCGTCGGCGGCCTGATCTTCTTTCTCACCCGCCGGTCGCGGCGCAAGCGGGCGGGTCAGCCGCCCTTCTGAACGCCGAACAGATCGTGGTCGTCGGCATCCTCGATCAGAACGCTGACGATGTCGCCTGCCTTCAGATGGCCGGCATCGCGCAGATGGACCTCGCCGTCGATGTCGGGCGCGTCGGCCTTGGACCGGCCGGTCGCCCCGCCATCTTCGGCATCGACCGCATCAATGATCACGTCGAGCGTGCGGCCGATCTTAGCCTGCTGCTTGGCGGCGGAGATGGCGGCGGTCTTTTCCATGATCCGTGCGTAACGCTCTTCCTTCACCTCTTCGGGCACCGGATCGGGCAGCGCATTGGCGGCGGCACCTTCGACAGGCTCGAAGCGGAAGGCGCCGACGCGATCGAGCTGGGCTTCGTCCAGCCAGTCGAGCAGATATTGGAAATCCTCCTCGGTCTCGCCGGGGAAACCCACGACAAAGGAGGAGCGGACGGCGATGTCCGGGGCGATCGCGCGCCACGCCTTGAGCCGTTCGAGCACCTTGGCCTCGTTGGCCGGGCGCTTCATCAGCTTCAGCACCTTGGGGCTGGCATGCTGGAAGGGGATGTCGAGATAGGGAAGCACCAACCCCTCGGCCATCAGCGGGATGACCTGATCGACATGGGGGTAGGGGTAGACGTAGTGCAGGCGCACCCAGGCGCCAAGCTTGCCCAACTCGCGGGCGAGATCGGTCATGTGCGCGCGCACCTCGCCGCCCTTCCACGGGCGCGGCTGGTGCTTGATGTCGACGCCATAGGCCGACGTATCCTGGCTGATGACCAGAAGTTCCTTCGTGCCGGCCTCGACCAGCTTCTCGGCCTCGCGCAGGATCGCGTCGGGCCGCCGGCTGACGAGATCGCCGCGGATCGACGGGATGATGCAGAAGGCGCAGCGGTGGTTGCAGCCCTCTGAAATCTTCAGATAGCTGTAATGGCGCGGCGTCAGCTTCAGATCGCGCTCGGGCACCAGATTGACGAAGGGCGAGGGCGGCACCGGCGCTGCTTCATGCACTGCGCCCACCACCGCTTCATATTGGTGCGGGCCGGTGACGGCGAGCACGCCGGGGAAGCGCTGGCGGATCACCTCCGCCTCATTACCCATGCAGCCGGTGACGATGACGCGGCCATTCTCCGCAATCGCCTCGCCGATCGCCTCCAGGCTCTCCTCCTTGGCGGAATCGAGGAAGCCGCAGGTGTTGACCAGCACGACATCGGCATCGTCGTAATTGCCGGACATCTGATAGCCGTCGGCGCGCAGCTTGGTCAGAATGCGTTCGCTATCGACCAGCGCCTTGGGACAGCCGAGCGAAACCATGCCGATTTTCGGCGGGGAGGGGAGTATCGTTGCCATGAGCGGGCGCCACATAGTGGATCGCGCGCCATTTTGCGAGGGGGGTGGCTCAATCCGTCTCCAAAGTCGCTGCTTCAGCCTGCATCAAGGCCAGGCGCGCGCAATTCCGTCTCAACGCCCGACAGCTTTGTCGCACCACTCTCCTCTCCGATCATCGGCGGGCGCAATCGTGACGGAAGTGTAGCGTTTGGAGTAGCTTATGGAACGGCCCGAAGCCTTGATGGAAGAAGCCGAGCGCGCCCGGCGGATTGCCGAACGGTCGCACAATGCCGGCGTGATCAAGGTGCTTTCGGATTATGCCGAGGAACTGGAACGCCGCGCCGCGCAGTTGCGTCGGCAGCCAGTGACGGGACTTTGAGGCTTATCGTACCGAGCCGCGGCCGCGCACGATCTCGACGATGATATCGCCGGGCTCGATGGTCCGGCTGCCATCTTCCCAGAAGCCGACAGGCTCCCCTTCGCGATAGACCCGCACGCCGCGGCCGGTGGTGAGCGCGGACAGCGGCTTGCCGACATCCTCAGGCGTCGCCTCGCGTTCGCTCAACGCCACGCGGCCGTCGGCCGCGGCCAGGTCTGCCAGATAATCGGCGATATGCGGGCCGTGCGTCGATCCGGCGAGCAGCAGCCCGGCGAAGCTCACCGGGTTGATGACGGTGGTGGCGCCCGCCTGCCGCGCCAGCGCTTCGTTGTCTTCGGATCGGATGACGACGCTGATTGGCACATCGGGCGCCAGCCGGCGCGCGGTCAGCACGATTAGGATCGAGGTGTCGTCGCGCCCGGCGGAGACGATCAACGCGCGGGCGCGCTCGATATGCACGGCCTCCAGCGTCGCGTTGCGGGTCGAATCGCCCTCCAGCACGGAAAGGCCCATTTCCTCGGCTTCGGCGATCGCCGTGTTGCGGCCGTCGATCACGACGATATCGTCGGGTTCGGTGCCCCGCGCGATCAGTTCGCGCACGGCTTCCGAACCGCTCGTGCCGAATCCGGTGACGACGACATGGCCGTGCAGGTTGCGCTGAATCCGCTTCATCCGCCATTTCTCCCACACGCGCTTGAAGACGAAATCATAGGCCGTTCCCAGGAAGATCAGCCATACGAACAGGCGGATCGGCGTGAGCAGGAACGTATCGAACATCCGCGCCCGATCGGTAACGGGCACGATGTCGCCGTATCCGACGGTCGTTACCGTAATCACCGTGAAATACACGATATCGAGGAAGCTTACCGACCCGTCGATATTGTCCTTCAGTCCGCCACGATCGAACCAGTGGACAGCAAGCGCGATCGAGATCAGGCCGAGCGCCAGCAGCGCGCGCAACGCCAGCGAAGCCCATATGGGAAGCGAAGATTTGCGCCGCAGCGGGGCGAAGTGGGGAACCTCGAAGAGCCGGCGCGGTCTCAACGGCGTTTCGGCAGATAGGCCAGCGGATCGACCGGCTTGGCCCCCTGGCGGATCTCGAAATGGAGCTGCGGGCTATCGACATGGCCGGTCGCACCCGCGCGCGCGATCGTCTGGCCGCGCTTCACCGCCTGGCCGCGCGTCACCAGCAGTTCGGACGCATGGCCATAGGCTGTGGTCCAGGTGTCGCTGTGCCGGATCAGGATCAACCCCCCATAGGCGCTGAGATCGGTTCCGGCATAAGCTACCACACCGTCGGCCGCGGCCGCCACCGGCTCACCCTTTTCGGCGGCGATGTTGATGCCGTTGTTGCGCCGCCCGCTACCGAAGTTGCCGAAACCGCGCTTGATCGCGCCCATGACCGGCCAGTCGAACCGGCCGGAGAAGGGACGGGCGGCAGCCACCGCCTCGGTCGGCGGCAACGGCTTGGTGCGCGGCGCCGTCGATACCGGCTTGGCGGGGACTTCCTTTTCCGCCAGCGCCGGCTCGCCGCCGGTGATGAGGTCGTCGATCTCGAGGTCGAAGGCGGCGGCGCGCTCCTCCATCGACATGCCGGCGACTTCGGTGGCGGACGGCAGCAGCAGCCGCTGGCCGGTGCGCAGGATATAGGGCTCTTCAAGCGCGTTCAGCTCGGCGATGCGCTGCCATTCGACGCCATAAGCGCGCGCGATGGCGATGCCGGTCTCGCCACCGCGCACCTGATGCCAGCGCCCCGCGGGGATCTTCAGCCGCTCGCCGACCTTGATGACGAAGGGGGCGGTGAGATCATTGGCGCGCGCGATCGCCTCCGATCCCGCGCCCGTCTTGTCGGACACGCGGCGCAGCGTATCGCCGGCCACCACGCGATAGGTGCCGCTGCGGCTCTCGACGGCGTTGGGCGTCACCGCCTTGATATCGAAGGGGGGCGGGGTGGCGACGGGCGGCGTCTCGACCGGAACGGTCGGTTGCGGTCGCGGCGGCGGTGCAGCGGGCTCCGGCGGCCCATTTCGCGGCGCGACGCAGGCGGACAGCAAGGCCGGGCCAAGCAGGAAGAACAGGGATCGGGCAGGCCGGCCGGGCATGCGCCGTTGTCTAGGGAATCGTCCGGCCGGAGGGAATAGCCCCGCCACTCAAATGCCTTGATATGCCTCGCGAAGCCGGTCGAGCGACGGGCCGTAGGTGAGATCGAGGTGAAGCGGCGTCACCGAGACATAGCCGTCGGCGATCGCCTCCAGATCGGTGTCATGCTTGGGCGTCGGCACCGCACCGCCCAGCCCGAACCAGTAATAATTGTAACCGCGCGGATCGGTGCCCTTGACGATGCGCAGGCGGCCATAATCGCGGATGCCCTGGCCGACGACGCGCACGCCGCGGACCTGATCGGCCGGCAGCGCCGGGAAGTTGACGTTGACGAGCGTGCCCGGCGTCCATGGATCGGCAAGCAAAGGGGCGAGCACCTTCGCGCCCCAGGCTTCGGCGGCGGAGAATGGCACGGCATCGCCCATCGCCTCGCGCGCATAGACCTGGCTGAGCGCGATCGACCGGATGCCGGCAAGCGCGCCTTCCATCGCCGCGGAGACGGTGCCCGAATAGGTCACATCCTCGCCCAGATTGGCGCCGCGGTTGACGCCCGAAAGGATCAGGTCGGGCTTGGCGTCCTTCATGATCTCGGCCACCGCCATCATCACCGAATCCGTCGGCGTGCCGGTGACGGAGAAACGCCGCTCGCCATGCTTGCGTAAGCGCACCGGCCGGGTGAGCGTCAGCGAGTGGCCGGCGCCCGACATTTCCTCCGCCGGGGCGACGATGGTGATGTCGTCGGAAATGGTCCGCGCGATCGCCTCCAGGACTTCCAGCCCCGGCGCATGGATGCCGTCGTCATTGGTGAGGAGGATACGCATCAGGCGGGGGTGAGCCTTTCGATACCGCCCATATAGGGCTTGAGGGCGTCGGGAATGCGAACCGAACCGTCCGCCTCCTGATAATTTTCGAGCACCGCGACGAGCGTGCGGCCGACCGCAAGGCCTGATCCGTTGAGGGTGTGGACGAAGCGCGTGCCCTTGGCCTCGCCCGCCGGGCGGAAGCGCGCATTCATCCGCCGCGCCTGGAAGTCGCCGCAGTTGGATACGCTGCTGATCTCGCGATATTTGCCCTGGCCGGGGAGCCAGACTTCAAGGTCATAGGTCTTGCGCGCGGCAAAGCCCATGTCGCCGGTGCAGAGCAAGACGCGGCGATAGGGCAGGCCCAGCCGTTCGAGGATCGTCTCGGCAGCGTCCACCATCCGCTCATGCTCCGCCTCGGACTGTTCGGGCGTGGCGATGGTGACGAGTTCGACCTTGTCGAACTGGTGCTGACGGATCATCCCGCGCGTGTCGCGGCCGGCGGCACCCGCTTCCGATCGGAAACAGGGGGTGAGCGCGGTGAAGCGCAACGGCAGTTGTGCCTCGTCCAGGATTTGCTCGCGCACCAGATTGGTCAGGCTCACCTCGGCCGTCGGGATCAGCCAGCGGCCGTCGGTCGTCTGGAACAGATCCTCGCGGAACTTGGGCAGCTGGGTGGTACCGAACGCCGCCTCGTCGCGCACCAGCAGCGGCGGGGCCACCTCCATATAACCATGGCCCTCGGTCTGAACGTCGAGCATGAACTGGCCGAGCGCGCGGTTGAGGCGCGCGATGCCGCCCTTCAGCACCGCGAAGCGCGCGCCCGAAATGGCGGCCGCGCTCTCGAAGTCGAGACCGAGCGCCGGCCCGATATCGGCATGTTCCTGGGCCGCGAAAGCGAAGACCGGCGGCTCGCCCCACTTCGCCATCTCGACATTGTCATTCTCGTCCGCGCCGACGGGGACGTCTGCCACCGGAATGTTGGGCAGCGAGGCAAGCTGCGCGTCGAGCGCGGCGCCGGCTTCCTGTTCTTCCGTCTCGAGTTGCGGCATCCGCTCCTTGATCGCGGCGACCTCGGCCATCAGTTCGGCGGCCTTCGCCTCGTCCTTCTGGGCCTTGGCCTGGCCGATCGCCTTCGACGCCTCGTTGCGGCGGGTCTGCAGCGACTGCAGTTCGGTCGCGAGTGCGCGGCGCTTCTCGTCGAGCGCGGTGATCGGAGCCGAATGCGGTTCCAGCCCGCGAAGGGCGAGGCCGGCGTCGAAGGCTGCGGGATTGTCCCGGATGGCGCGTATGTCGTGCATGGCGGGGCTATGGCCCATCCCGCGCAAGCCGCGCAACCCTGCAACGATCCGTGCGTTGCGTCAGCAATCCAACAGCGGGAATGGAGGGAAGCCTGTGCGCATTCCACATAATGGCGTCGTCCTCGTCGCGGACGGCCGCAAGATGCTCTTTCTGCGCAACACCGGAGACGCGACCGATCCGAAGCTGGAAGTGATGGAAGCGTCCGAACAGCCGGCACGTTATGATCGCGATCTCAAGACCGATGCGCCGGGCCGTGCCTTCGCGAGCGTCGGCACCGCGCGCAGTGCCATGGAAGAGCCCGATTACCAGCAGATCGAGGAGGACCGCTTTGCTGCGGATGCCGCCGCGCTCCTCCAGCGCCACGCGCTGCAGGGCGATTATGACAATCTGATCGTGGTCGCGCCGCCGCGCACCTTGGGCGAGCTGCGCAAGCATTATCACCGCGAGGTCGCGGACCGCCTGAAGAATGAGGTTCCCAAGGATCTGACGGGTCACCCCGTGGATGCGATAAGCCGCATTCTCGTCGGGATGGACTGAAAATGGGCGGCAACTCGGCGTTTTTTGCCGTCGACTCATCGACAGGCCATGGCCGGAAACGCCTCGCCTCGCGTTGTCTGGTCAAGACAGACGCATGAAGGAGATGATTCTGATGAAGTTCAAGGCATGGTTCGCGGCTCCTGCCGCCATGGCTCTTTTCGCTGTTCCGGCGCTCGCGCAGGACGCATCGGCGCCGGCTGCTGCGTCCGCCTCGACCAAGGTTTCGGCGGGCGTGACCGTCTATGACACCGCCGGCGGCGTGGTCGGCAAGGTCGACTCGATCAGCGGCGATCTCGCCGTGCTCGCCACCGAGAAGAGCAAGGTGTCCGTTCCGCTGACGTCTTTCGGTGCGGGCGACAAGGGTCCGGTGATCGCGATGACGCGCGACCAGATCGACGCGCAGGCGGGTGCCGCCAATGCGCAGGCGGCTCAGGCCGATGAAGCCAAGAAGAAGGCGCAGCTTGTCGCCGGCGCGACGGTTAAGGATACGGCCGGCGGCACTGTCGGCACGATCAAGTCGGTCGACGCGCAATATGCTCTGGTCGACACGGCCAAGGTGCAGGTCCGTCTGCCGCTGACCGCTTTCGCCGTGGGCGATAGTGGCCCGATCATCGGCATGACCAAGGATGAGCTCGACGCGCAGGCCGCCACCGTGGCGCCCCAGGGCGAATAACCGCGACGCACAAGCCAGCGTGCGAAAGGAAGCCGCGCCCCGCCGGGCGCGGCTTTTTTCGTGTCTTCGGCGCCACCCGAAACCACAAAGTGCCAAGAATCGTAACGAGGTTAATGAAACTGACACCTGAAGGCTGTTAGGGCGCGCAATCCCGGAACGGGACGCTTTGGAGGATTATCCACAGGACAATCCCCCATGATCGAAAGGCCGCCGCTTCCGCTGCTTGTGCGGCGTTCGGGGCATCGGTATAGCGCCCCGGCAAAGATCCACCGCGGTCAACGCGGGAGGAAGCGGAGAACGTGATGGCGACGGCGCTGAATTCGACTCCCGGTTCTAGAAAAGCTTCAGATCACGACGACGCGTTGGACGCCGATTATCGCCCGTCCCCCGACGAAGAGTTCATGAATGCCCAGCAGACCGCTTATTTCCGGCGCAAGCTGATCGATTGGAAGGAATCGATCCTGCGGGAAGCCCAGGGCACGCTGGCCCAGCTTCAGACGGATTCCCTGCGTGAGCCGGATATCACCGATCGCGCGTCGAGCGAGACCGATTGGTCGATCGAGCTTCGCACCCGGGACCGCCAGCGCAAGCTGATCTCAAAGATCGATGCGGCGCTGCGGCGGATCGAGGAAGGCGAATATGGCTATTGCGAAGTGACGGGCGAGCCGATCTCGCTGGCCCGTCTGGAAGCGCGGCCGATCGCGACGATGACGGTCGAGGCGCAGGAACGGCACGAGCGTCAGGAAAAGGTTTCCCGCGACGAATGAACGTCCTGCCGCGGCGTTAACCCTTTCTCGAATTTTCGGTGCTTTCTTGCGCGCATAATAGGCGCGTGGTGTAAACGGGCGCTGTGTTGGGTAGCACAAGGGTCTGGCGTGGGCGATCAAGCCGATTTCGACGAGGAAGGAACGGGCGAGACGGGCTCTGAGCAGGACCGTCGGCAGCCGCGCGACAGCATGTTCCTGCAAGCGCCGGCTGCATTGCTCGATCAGGGCGAGGCGCTGATGCTGCGCGTCCGCAATCTTTCCGCCGGCGGGATGATGGCCGATTGCGAGCGCGTCTGCGAACGCGGTGATCCTGTGGTTGTCGAGATACGCGGCGTCGGCCCGGTTACGGGCAGGATCGCGTGGCGCCAGGGTGGCAAGATCGGCATCACATTCGACGAAGCGATCGACCCGCGACTTGCGCGCAAGCCCGTCAGCGGCGGTGCAAAGGTGCAGTCGATGACGACGGCCGACCTGGAGCGGATGCGCCGTCCAGGCTTTCGTTCCTTCACGCGATAATCGGGGATTTTGGGAGCGGCTGTCGCTGCCCGTCACGGGGCAGCGACCCTCCGCTGCGGAGCGCTAACTCTGTTGGAGCGCTTCCTTGATTTTGAGTTTTTGTTTCTTGAGTGTGGCGATCAGCGCGTTATCGGGGGCTGGCCTACAGCTTTCGGCCGCAATGCGGGCATCCAGCCCGGCATGCTTTGCGATCAATGCGGACGAATGGGTGTTCTCCATAAGGATCCTCCTTTCCCGTTCCGATTGGGCAGGCCAGTTAATCACCGAACGATCGCCTTTGTAACCACCAATTTTGGCAGCTGCGACGATTGCAATCATCGGCGCGACGGATGACGATGCGGGCCGAGCTTGAGCGCGGAGCGGATCACCGATATCGCTGATCGCGCTCGGATAATCCGGCAGGAGTTTCGGCATGGAGCAGATCGGTATCGGCCGGAAAATCGAGATCTTGCGGCAGGAACACCGCGATCTCGACGCGGCGATCGAGTCGATGGCGGACGATCCGGCGGCCGACCAGCTTGCGCTTGCCCGACTCAAGAAGCGCAAGCTTCGCCTGCGGGACGAGATCGCCATGCTGGAAGACCAGTTGATCCCGGACATCATCGCCTGAAATCGATATGGGAAGGGCCGGCGGATCATCTCCACCGGCCCTTCCGGAACTTGGGCGTTTACGCGGCGTCGCGTTCGTCAGTCGTCAACGCCACCTCGGCTGCCAGTTCGCCGTCGATGGCGATGCGGCGCGGCTTCTTGTGCTCGGGCACTTCGCGGACCAGATCGATGTTAAGCAGGCCGTTTTCGTAACCCGCCGCCGTGACCTTGATCGTGTCGGCGAGCTGGAAGCGGCGCTCGAACGCGCGCTTGGCGATGCCGCGATGCAGATATTCGCGGCCGCCATTTTCGGCGCCGTCGCCCGCGCGGCCCACGACGATCAGCACATTCTCCTGAACGGTGATGTCGAGCTCGCTGCGGCTGAAGCCGGCAACCGCCATCGAGATGCGATAGGCGCCGTCGCCCAGCTTCTCGATATTATAAGGGGGATAGGCATCGCTGTCGCCGCGGGTGGCGAAATCGACGAGCCGGTTGAGGTTCTCGAACCCGATCGAGGACCGGAGGAGGGGGGCAAAATCAACAGCACGCATAGACTCAATCCTTCATCCTGGCATTGAGGTTTTCGTGCCCGCGGGAAGCCGCCGGGCCGGCCGGCCCCATCCCCATCCGGGCAACGGTGCCGACGGGAATCGAGATAGTTTCCGGCGACCTGCCTTCAAGAGGCGGCGCCGGTTGCGACGTTCACCTTCTTTCTGTGATGGTGCGCGCGGCGAATTATGGCATCATGAACCATGGTTGGCTTACCCGATATTGACGACCGCATGACGACGCGGCTGGTCGACGCGCTCTATGTCGAGGCCATGGTGCTTGCGGATGAAGTGCGCGCCTATTTCGACGAGGCCGGGCGCGCCGAGCGTGACACGCTTTCGCCGCTGATGCGCGTGAGCTTCTCCTGCGAGTCCCTCAAGGTCACGACCCGGCTGATGCATGTCATCGCCTGGCTGCTCACGCGGCGCGCGGTCGAGGCCGGCGAACTCACGCCCGTCCAAGCGCGTGATCCGTCCCGCCGCCTTGGCAGCGCGCAGGAGAGCGATCCCACGATCGTCGCCGAACTCCCGCTCACGGCCCGCACGCTGATCGCGGCCAGCCGCGATCTTTATGACCGCGTCGAACGGCTGGATCATGAGCTTGGCGGAGTGACCGCGGTGCCGAGCCCCGCTCGCGGCCTGGTGGAGCGGCTGCAAAAGGCCTTCTGACCGCCTTGTGGACGACCGCTTTCCGTTCACGTAAGGTGACGGCATGGCGCTCGACACATTCTTCTACGGGCCGCGGGTGCTCAACGGCGCGGGGGCTTCGGCGCGGCTAGGCGAGGTGATCGGCGCGCGCCACATCCTGTTCGTCAGCGATGCCGGGGTGATGAGCCTGGGGCTTGCCGATGCCGCCTTGGCTGGGCTTGCCCACGCCGGCGTCGAAGCGACGATCTTTGCCGCGGTCGAACCCGATCCGTCGCGGGCGACGGTGCTGGAGGCAGTGGAAGCGGGCCGCGCGGCCGGTGTCGACGGCGTGATCGGTCTTGGCGGCGGCAGCCCGATGGATGTGGCAAAGCTCGTCGCCTATCTCATCGGGTCGGACGACGATCTCGACGACATCTGGGGCGTCGGCAAGGCGATCGGCAGACGCCTGCCGCTGGCTTTATGCCCCACTACCGCGGGCACGGGGTCGGAAGCCACACCCGTCACCGTCATCACCGTCGACGGCGCGGAGAAGAGGGGCGTCTCCAGCGCGGCGCTGATCCCCGACTGGGCGGTGCTCGATCCGCAGCTCACCACCGGCCTGCCGCGAGCGGCGACGGCGGCGACGGGTGTCGACGCGATGGTCCATGCGATCGAGGCCTATACCTCACTACGGCTCAAGAACCCGCTGTCGGACATGCTCGCGCGCGAAGCGCTGCGTCTGCTCTCGGCCAATCTGCTCCGTGCGTGCGAGGCGCCCGATAATCTCGACGCCCGTGGTGCGATGCTGCTCGGTGCGCATCTCGCCGGCGTCGCCTTCGCCAATGCCCCGGTCGCGGGCGTGCATGCGCTGGCCTATCCGCTCGGCGGCCATTTTCATGTGCCGCACGGCCTGTCCAACGCGCTGATGCTGCCGCATGTGCTGGGCTTCAACATGGATGCCGCCATGCCGCTTTATGCCGAGCTGGGCGTGCTGCTCGATTCCGCATTGGCCCCACTGGGCGCGCAGGCCCAGGCGCAAGGCCTGGTCGAGATAATGCGGGATCTTTCGCGGGATTCCGGCCTGCCGCAGCAGCTCCGCGCCGTTGGCGTCGGCGCCGACGACCTCGGGCTGCTGGCACGCGAGGCGATGAAGCAGGAACGTCTCCTCGCCAACAACCCGATCCCCATCGCGGAGGCCGACGCGATTCGGCTCTACGAGGCCGCCCTGTGAGTTTGCGCCCGCGCGACGCCTATCGCCACTGGCACCGCATCACGACCCGCTGGGCGGACAATGACGCTTATGGTCATGTCAACAACACCATCTATTACCAATGGTTCGATACCGCGGTGAACGCGTGGCTGATCGGGCAGGGGCTGCTCGACATCGAACATGGCGACCCCATCGGTCTCGTCGTCGAAACCGGTTGCCGCTACGCCAAGCCGCTGTCCTATCCGCAGGACGTGGAGGTAGGCCTGGCGGTCGAGACGATCGGCCGTTCCAGCGTCCGCTACGTCATCGGCATCTTCGGCATGGGTGATGTGGAGGCCGCGGCGGAGGGCTTCTTCATCCATGTCCATGTCGACCGCACCACGCGGCGGCCGGTTGCGATTCCGGATGCATGGCGGCAGGCGTTCGAGGGGATCGCCGCGACGGGAGGCTAAGAGGCGAGCTTCGGATGCAATTGCTTCCACCGCGCGTCGAGCTTCGCCTGGCCGGAAGCGGCGGGGACGCGGGTGATGAGCGAGAGACCGCGGATGCGGACGCGGGTGCCGCCGAGGAGCTGGCCGTCGAGCGCGAAGCCGAGATCGTAGATCGCGCGATCCTCGTGCAGTGTGCCATCGACGAGGTAGCGGGTGACGATCAGCACCGGCAGGCGTTCGTCGCCGACGCTGCGATCGGCCTGGCCGAGTTCCTTGCGGGCGCGCTTGAGGCCATTGTCGAACCAGCCTGCCTCGATCCGCGGATCGCCGGTGGTTTCGACGGGGGCGACGCCGAGCGCGGTGGGCAGGATGACCGTCTGGCCCTGGATCGCCTGGGTGTCCTGGAGGGCGGACAGGGTGATGCGATCGCCCTCCGCATCGGCCACGCCCTTCAGCGCGAGCGTGGACGCCTGGGCCGATGCCTTGCGCGCGGCACTGGCCTGTTCGTCGCGTTCGCGGACCCGATCATTGTGCGAATCTCAGAGGGTAAGGCCGGAGATCACCACCGCCGCCACGCCCAGTATCTCCGCCAGCGTGAGCCAGCGGCGGCGGGTTGCGGCCTTTTCCTGCGCTGTCGGTTCGTCGCTCATCCATATCTCCGCCGATCGCCCACCGATATGATCGCCGGCTGGCCGATTGCAACGGGCGGATAGCCGGCGTTAGAGAAACGCCACCTGAATCACGAGAGACGAGATGACCGCCGAGATCGAACCTTTCCACGCCATCGCGCTCAGCCGGCAGGCGCACCGGATGGCGGTTGCGGGGCGATCGATCATCCATATGGAGTTCGGCCAGCCTTCGACCGGCGCACCGCAGGCGGCGATCGCGCTGGCGCATCATGTGCTCGATACCGATGGCATGGGCTATTGGGAAAGCCCGGCGCTCAAGGAGCGGATCGCGCAGCATTATCGCGACCGCCATGGGGTGACGGTCGATCCCGAGCAGGTGATCCTGACGTGCGGCGCCTCACCCGCCTTTGTGCTGGCGCTGAGCACGGTGTTCGCGCCCGGCGCGCGGGTAGCGCTCGCCCGGCCCGGCTATGTCGCCTATCGCAACACGCTGAAGGCGCTCCATATGGAGCCGGTGGAGGTGGAATGCGGCGCGGATGTGCGCTTCCAGGTCTCGGCGGCGGCCATCGCCGCGCTGGAGCCTGCGCCGGACGGCCTCATCATCGCCAGCCCCGCCAATCCGACCGGCACCATCATCCCGGCGGACGAGATGGCGGCGATCGTCGAGGTGTGTCGGGATCGCGGCATCCGCATCATTTCCGACGAGATCTATCACGGCCTCAGCTATGTCGGGCCGACCCATTCGCTGCTGGAGTGGGATTCAGAAGCGCTGATCGTCAACAGTTTCTCCAAATATTACAGCATGGCCGCGTGGCGGCTGGGCTGGCTGATCGTGCCGCGCGACCTGATCGACGCGGCGCGGGCGCGGATGGGCAATCTGTTCCTGACGCCGCCTTCGCTCAGCCAACATGCCGGGCTAGTGGCGATGGATTGTGTCGATGAGCTGGAAGGCCATGTCGAAACCTATCGCCATAACCGCGACCTGCTGCTGGCAGCGCTGCCGGCGCTGGGGCTCGACCGGATCGCGCCGCCCGACGGCGCCTTCTACATCTATGCCGATATCCGCCATTTGACCGACGACAGCTTCGCCTTCTGCATGAAGCTGCTGGAGGATACGGGCGTCGCGACCGCGCCGGGGGTAGATTTCGATCCCGTCGCCGGCCACCGCTTCATGCGGATCAGCTTCGCCGTTTCGACCGATCGGGTGGAGGAGGCTCTGGCGCGGATGAAGCCATGGTTCGCGCAACAGGCTGCGGCCGCCGCCATTAGCGCGTGAACCTTATGCCGATCGGTGCTATGATCGGCTGATCAACCGACAGGGTCGCGCGGCGACGATGATCGCCGTTCTGAGGAACTTCCATTCAGGTGGGGGTGACGGCCATGTTGCATATTCTGAACAGCTATTCCGATCCTTGCTGCCGCCGCGTGCAATGCGCGGTGCCGCCTTCGCCCGACCTTATGGCGCAGCTCTACGCCCGCTTCCTTGCGCTGAAGGAAGAGGGGCGGCTGCCCGAAAGCATGGGGTTCGAGGAATATTATCAGGTCTGGCGGTCCAGCCGGCGCGGCCCGGACAATGCCGGGCTGGACGATGGCGAGACCGAACCCGGCGCCGCCAAGGGGGTGATGCGGATCGACCGCCCACCCGCGAAGCTTGCAGGCGAGATCCCGACGCTGGTGCTGCTGGTCGACTTCCCCGACAAGCCCCATTCGCCCGACCATAGCCCCGGCATGTACCAGCAGATGCTGTTCAGCGCCGATGCCTTCCCGTCCGGCAGCATGCGCGATTTCTATCGCCGGGCGAGCAATTGGGACGGCGGCGGCCACGGTATCGACGTGACCGGGGAGGTGCATGGCTGGTTCCGCATGCCCAACCCGATTTCCTTCTACGCCGACGGCAATTCGGGCATGGCGGCGAACTTCCCGCGCAACGCGGCCGGGATGGCGCGCGATGCGGTGGTGGCGGCCAAGGCGGCGGGCGTGGATTTCTCCCGCTACGACGTGCTGAACGAAGGGCTGGTAACGGCCTTCTTCGTGATCCACGCCGGCAGCGGCGCCGAGACGAGCGGCGACCGCAACGACATATGGAGCCACAAATGGGTGATCCCCGGCGGCGTTCCTGTTGGCCAGGATATGAAGGTCAGCACCTATCTGACGGTGCCGGAGGATTGCCGGGTGGGCGTCTGCGCGCATGAATGGGGGCATCTGGCGGCGCGCTGGGCGGATTATTACGACACCGGCACGATTGCCAATATGCGCAGCAACGGGCTGGGCAATTATTGCCTGATGGCTTCGGGGTCATGGGCGAATGGCGGGCTGACGCCCGTCTTTCCGAACGGAATGCTGCGCATGTTCCACGGCTGGATCGAGCCCGAGATCATCACCGCGTCGCGCAGCAATGTGCGGCTGAAACCGGTCGCGGAGGGGGGCGTGCCCCTCATCATCCGCAACGACTCGCATATGAGCGATAGCCAATATGTGCTTGTCGAATATCGGCGGAAGCGGCGGCAGGACGCGTTCCTGCCCGACCAGGGCATATCGGTCTATGCGATCGATGAGAAAATCACCGACGTCAGCACCGAGAGCAAGCTGGCGATCGAACTGCTGCAGGCCGATGATCGGCGCGACCTCGCCAAGATATTCGGGCAGGGCAATCGCGGCGACGCCAATGATCTCTATCCGTCGCTGGGCAACGTCAAGATCGGCCGGAAGAGCAAGCCGCCGCTGAACTTCCCCGGCGCCAAATGGTCTGGCGTGACGATCAAGGTGCGCGGCAATCCCGGCGACGAGGAGATGGGCGTCGACATTGTGTTGGCCTGACGGCGCGATGGCCACATAACCGCACGGAATGCGCCTTTTGGGTAAGGGATAAGGCTGGCCCCGCGGGGGCGGGGCGGCGTAGTTCATCCATGGATATTCATGCCGGGGATGAAGTGATGACGCGCGCCTTTCCACATCTTCTCGCCCCCGGCCGCATCGGCAGCATGGAAATGCGCAACCGCATCGCGGTGACGGCGATGGGGGCGAGCCTGGCCGAGCCCGACGGACATATCGGCGAACGCATCCTGCGTTACCATGAGGAGCAGGCGAAGGGCGGTGTCGGCCTGATCATCACCGGCGTCGCCGGGGTCGCCTGGCCGGTGGGCGGTAATCAGGTGAACCAGATCGCGATTTCGGATGATCGCTTCCTGCCAGGCCTGACGCGGCTGACCGAGGCGGTGCATAGCCATGGCGCCAAGATCGCGGCGCAGCTTCACCATGGCGGGCTGGTGGCGATGGAGGACATGCTGGCAGGTCGGCCAGTTTGGACGCCGAGCTTCCCCGATGCGCCCGACGGCGACTTCACCGAGGCGTTCCTGCTGGAGGAACTGGCCGAGGCGGCGTTCAGCCGAATCACCAGCGTCGATTTCAAGGTGATGACGGTGGAGGATATCCAGACCGTCATCGGCCAGTTCGCCGCCGGTGCGGTGCGGGCGAAGCAGGCGGGGTTCGACGGGGTCGAGATCCATGGCGGGCATGGCTATCTGCTGTCCTCCTTCATCTCGCCCAAGACGAACAAGCGCACCGATGAATATGGCGGGCCGCTGGAAAACAGGGTGCGCTTCCTGCTGGAAGTGGTGCGCGCGGTGCGGGCGGCGGTCGGCCCCGATTTTCCGATGTGGTGCAAGCTCGATTCCCGCGAAGTCGGCAAAAAAGGCGGGCTGGAGATCGACGACGCCATCGCGATCGCGCGGATGGTGGAGGCGGAAGGCGCGGACGCGATCACCGTCACCGCCTATCACGACACGGCCAAAGCCAAGCTCCATTCGGGATCGCACACGCCGCACGAGCCGGCGCTGAACCTGCCTTATGCTGCGAAGATCAAGGCGGCAGTCGGCATCCCGGTGATCGCATCGGGGCGGGTGGAACCCGAAGTGGGCGACGCGCATGTCGCGAAGGGGGCGGTAGATTTCATCTCGATGGGCCGCAAGCTGCTGGCCGATCCGCATCTGCCGCGCAAGCTGACCGAGGGGCGCGCGGAAGACGTGCTGCCCTGCATTTATTGCTACACCTGCATCAGCGCCATCTATGTGTGCCAGCCGCTGCGCTGTGCGGTGAACCCGGAGACGGGGTTCGAATATCTGCGCCCGACAACGCAGACGGGCGGCAAGCGCGTGGCGGTGATCGGCGGCGGGCCAGGCGGCATGGAAAGTGCGCGCCGGCTGGCGGCGGCTGGGCATGATGTGGTGCTGATCGAGGCGAGCGACCGGCTGGGCGGCACGTTGCAATTCGCGTCGCTCGCTTATCCCGCGAATGAGCGGTTGCTGGACTGGCTGAAGCGGGAGGTTGGCAAAGCGAAGATCGACGTGCGCCTCAATACCCGCGCTACGCCCGATCTTCTGCGATCGCTGAAGGCGGATGCGGTGGTGGTGGCGACGGGTGCGGTGCGCGACATGCCACCGATCCCCGGCGGAGACCTGCCGCATGTGCTGAGCGGCGACGATATGCGCCGGCTGATCCTGGGCGAAAGCTCGGCTGAGCTGAAGCGCAAGGTGGGACTAGGCACGCGGTTGCTGACCAAGGTGGGCGCCGCGACCGGCATGACCGCCAATCTCGATTTTGTGCGCAAGGCGAGCCACCAGTGGATGCCGCTGGGCAAGAATGTGGTTATCGTCGGCGGCGAGCTGGTGGGGCTGGAATTGGCCGAATTCCTGTCCGAACGCGGGCGGACGGTGACGGTGGTGGACGATGCGCCGCGTTTCGGTGCGGGGCTGACGATCGTGCGGCGGATGCGGCTGCTCGACGAGCTCAAGGAGCATGGGCTGGGGCTTTATCCATCGGCGGAGGACATCCGCATCGATGAAAAGCGGGTGCTGTTCACCGACAGGGATGGTGCTGCCCAGGCGGTGCCGGCGGACCATGTGATCGTTGCCAAGGGTGCGCATGGCGACAATAGTCTGGCGGAGATGCTGCGCGCCGAAGGTTTTGCCGTGCATGAAGTCGGCGACTGCACCGGCGTCGGCTATATCGAAGGCGCGATGCGCGGCGCCGCGCGCGCGGCTGCGGAGATATCCGCAGCCTGAACTCCCTCCATTTGGGGTGCGTCCTGCCGTTTTTGCGGCATGGTGGCGCCGACAAAAAAGAGAGGATCAAGGATGCGCGCAGCATTTTTTCGTGAAGCAGGCCGGCCGCTGGATATCGGCACGATGGCCGATCCCACGCCGGCGCCCGAAGATGTGGTGATTGCCGTCCAGCGCGCGGGAATTTGCGGGTCCGACCTTCACATCACCCAATATGGCTTTGCGCCTTCAGGGACGGTGCTGGGCCATGAATTTGCCGGCGAGATCGTGGCGCTGGGCAGCGGCGTGGCGGGCGACTGGAAGGTGGGCGATCGGGTGACGGCGCTGCCTATCCATGCCTGTGGGGAATGCGATGCCTGCGGGCATGACCTGAAGGCGCTCTGTTCCAGCAATGTCTTTACCGGCACGAGCCTGACGAAGCCCGGTGCCTATGCGGAATATGTGACCGCGCGGGGGACGATGCTGCAGCGGTTGCCCGCCGGCGTGTCGTTCGAGCAGGGCGCGATGGTCGAACCTCTGGCGGTGGCACACCATGCCGTCGCTATGGCGCGGATCGAGAAGGGCGCGGCGGTGCTGGTGATCGGCGCCGGGCCGATTGGTGCCGCCGCTACCCTGTTCGCGCGGCTGGCGGGGGCGGGACATGTCATTGTTTCCGAGCGATCCGAAGTACGTCGCCAGCGCGCGCTGGAGGTGGGCGCGACGGCGGTGGTCGATCCGGTGGCGGAAAATCTGGGCGAGCGCTTTCGTGCCATCGCCGGTCGCGCGCCGGAGGTGGTGCTGGAATGCGTCGGCATGCCGGGGCTGATCCAGGAGGGGCTGAGCGTCGCGGGCGTGCGGGCGCGGATGGTGGTGGTCGGCGTATGTTTCGGCGAGGATCGCTTCCAGCCGCTGACCGCGATCGGCAAGGAAGCCAGCATCCACTTCAGCCAATGTTATGACGAGCAGGATTTCGAGACGGTGATCGGGCTGCTGGCGAGCGGCAAGGCGGATGCACGGCCGCTGCATACACAGACGATCGGGTTCGCGGCACTGCCGGAGACGTTCGAGGCGCTCAGGACCGCGATGGGGCAGTGCAAGGTGTTGATCGATCCGCGGATGTAATCACCATCCGTTTGTGTCGAGCGGAGTTCGAGCGAAGCCGAGAACGTAGTCGAGACATGGTTGCCGCGAGCGGATCGCTTGGGGCTGTATCTCGACTTCGCTCGATACAAACGGGAGGTTAGGGAGCTAGCGGGGCTTCCTCCCTCAACACTCCACGACGTTCACCGCCAGCCCGCCGAGGCTCGTTTCCTTATATTTGGAGCGCATGTCCTCGCCGGTCTGGCGCATGGTTTCGATCACCGCGTCGAGGCTGACGATGTGGCGGCCGTCACCGTGCATGGCGAGGTAAGCGGCGTTGATCGCCTTGATCGCGCCCATCGTGTTGCGTTCGATGCAGGGGATCTGGACGAGCCCGCCGATCGGATCGCAGGTGAGGCCGAGATTATGCTCCATGCCGATTTCGGCGGCGTTCTCGATCTGCGCGTTGCTGGCGCCGAGCGCGGCGGCGAGGCCGGCGGCCGCCATCGAGCAGGCGACGCCGACCTCGCCCTGGCAGCCCATCTCCGCGGCGGAGATGGATGCGCGCTTCTTGTAGAGGAAGCCGATCGCGGCCGCCGTGGTGAGGAGCAGGCGGCTCCCCTCCGGCGTCGCATTGGCCGAGAAGACCTCATAATATTTGAGGACTGCGGGAATGACGCCCGCCGCGCCATTGGTGGGGGCGGTGACAACGCGGCCGCCGGCGGCATTTTCCTCGTTCACGGCGAGCGCCCACAGGCTGACCCATTCGAACACGGCGGAGGGATCGCTGCGGGGGCCGCGATCGAGCAGGCGCTGGTGCATGTCCTTCGCACGGCGGCGGACCTTGAGGCCGCCCGGCAGTTCGCCTTCGCCCTTCAGACCCCGGCTGATGCAGCCGAGCATGGCGGCGCGGACGGCATCGAGGAAGGCATTGGTTTCCGCCTCCGGCCGCCAGGCAAGTTCGTTCCGGGCGACGATCGCGCCGACCGAAAGCCCGGTTTCATCACCGATCGCGAGCAGCTCGACCGCGGACGAGAAGGGATGAGGCAGGGTGAAGTTGACGCGGGCAGGGGGCTCGCCTGCGCGGCAGATCGCGCCGCCGCCGATCGAGAACCAGGTCTCTTCCGTGCTGCTGCCATCGGCAAAGCTGGCGGTAAAGCGCATCGCGTTGGCGTGACCGGCGAGGAACTGGCCGCGGCGGAAGAGAAGGTTTTCGGCCTCGAGGAAAGGCAGGTCGATCTTGCCGGCCAGCTTCAGGCGGCCGTGCTCACGGATTTCCGCCACCAGCGCGGGGATCGCGTCGGGATCGACACTTTCGGGTTGGTGGCCGGCAAGGCCGAGCAGGATCGCCATGTCGGTCGCGTGGCCGATACCGGTCAGCGCGAGCGAGCCGAACAGCTCGCAAGTGACGCTGGCGATGTCGTCCCGGTCGGCCACGCCATCCGCAAAGGCGAAGGCCGCGCGCATCGGGCCGACGGTGTGCGAGCTCGACGGGCCGACGCCGATCGTGAACAACTCGGTGATACTGATGGCGCGGGCGACGTCCGGCCTTTCGGTGCCGGGGGCGGCGTCCGCAATGATATGGGCTTCCATTTTTTCTCGTTTCAGCGCCGTTGGCGATCCTCAACCCCATATAGGGCGCGAGCCGGGGCCTGTCTGCGGTCAGAACACCACGCACGCAGCCCGGATCGCGAGGGCAAGTAACAAGATCGAGCCGAGCATGAACAGCATGAAGCGGGCCGGAATGTGGTTCACGAGGGCCTGCACGAGGCTGTGGACGACGCGCAGGCCGACATAGCCCCAGGCAAGCGCGATATTGGTGACATCCGTGGGCGCCACGATCGCGAGCGTGATCGCGACCGCGTAGAACAAAGTCGGCTGTTCCATCAGATGGTTGTAATTGTCCGCCTTCCAGGTGACGCGCGGCGGAATGCGATCGAGGAACTCGGCCTTGGGGCGCAGCGGATCATAGACGATCTTCAGCCGCATCATCGCGGGCAGGCGGGTGGCGTAGAGCCACGCCCACATCACCATCGACCACAGGATCAGCGCAACGACGGGGGCGAGCATCGGGTGGGTCATGCAGGGCTCCGAAGGTGATGGCGTGTTAAGGACGCCTGATAACGCATTCTTTATCCTTGGCTGTTAGCTGCAAAGCTCCTGCCGCTGCGTCTGTTGCGATCAAAGGTAACGATTGCGCAACAGAAAGCTACCGAGCGGACATGGTCGGGCAACCCCCCGTGACTAGCTCCGATGGGAGGCCCGCAACCGGGTACCCATGTGAAGCCAGGAGAATATCATGATCTATCTCGCGCTGTTGGCCACGGTCATGGCGGGGGACGTCAATCCGTTGACGCAAGTCGCCCCAGTGGAACATCGCGGCGTCGCCTATAATGTCACCTACGAACCCAAGGTGAGCCTGACGGCCAAGACGATCGGCACCGCTGCGGGGACGCGGCCGTTCCTGCAGCGCTGCCTCTGGTCGGCGACCGTTAGCGTCGAACGCAAAGTCCACCGCCCGGGCGAGCCGGTCGCGCTCGACAAGGTGCTGCCCGAAACGCGGACCCTGAGCGGCAGCCTGGACGGCAATTGCCAGATGCACCGCAAGACGCTGAGCGCCGAGAAGATCGCCCAGCGCAGCGCGGTGCGGGAGCATATGGACCAGGTGGTTGAGGCCGATCAGCGGATCGTGCTCGCCGACATCGATTCCGCGCGGGCGCTGAATTGAGGCAGTGAAGCTCGCTTTGTTGCTGGCGGCGCTGGTTCCGGCCACCGCCGCCGCCCAACCCGTAGCCGAGCCTTATGTGGCGGCGGAGCTGATGAGCGACGACCGCCGGCGGGGCCTGAGCATGAGCGACGGGCGGCCGACCATTGCGGTTTCCGCCGATGTGCCGCTGGCTGGCGGGCTGAGCGTGGCGGCGGAGGGCACGGCTCTCCGCGATAGCGCGCGGCATAATGGTGCCGATCTCGGGCTCGATCTCGCCGCGCGCTATCGCCATGAGGGCGGCGGCTGGTGGCTATCGGGCGGGGTGGTCGGCCATCTGTTCGCGGGCGGCAGCGGCGATCTTGATTATGTCGAGCTGGAGTCGCGTGGCGGCTATCGGCTTGGACCGGCGGGGCTGGCTCTTGGGGCGAGCTATGCGCCGTCCCAGCGTGCGATCGGCGGCGACAATCTCTATCTCAGCGCCGATCTGGATGTCGGCCTGATCGGCACGCCCTTCACCTTGAGCGGCGGGATCGGGCGATCGTCGGGCGATGTCGACAATGCCGCACGCGCGGCGCGGCTGCGGCCGGGCGGGCAGTATTGGGATTATCGGCTGGGGGCGGAATATGTCCGCGGGCCGATCGCCGCGGGCGCGCGCTATACCAGCACCAGTATCGACGCGGGCGACCGCATTGCTTCGCCTTTTAGCGACCAGCATGTGGGCGGGCGGGTGACGATCTATCTGCGGGTAGAGAGCTAGGCCCCCTCCACCGGATGACCCTGCTCGCGCCAGGCGGACATGCCGCCGTCGAGCGCGATGGCGCGATCGAAGCCGAGTTCGCGGAGCGTTGCGGCGGCGAGCGTGGAGATCTTGCCGAACTCGCAAATGGCGAGGATTTCGACACCGGGATCGGGCAGCATCTCGTTGACGCGAAGCTCGAGCTGGCCGCGGGGCAGGTGGATCGCGCCGGGGACATGGCCGGCGGCGAAGGCATCCCTTTCGCGCACGTCGAGGATGACGAAATCATTGGCGCGCAGATCGATGCGGCGGCGCAGTTCGTCGAGCGCCATGAACGGCACCTTTGCGCCCGCCTCCGCCAGCAATTGCCGCACCGTCTTGCCGCCGGACATGTTGGTGCGCAACGCTTCGGTAAGATGGGTCGGAGCG
This sequence comes from Sphingomonas sp. DBB INV C78, assembly GCF_042693015.1. Taxonomy (NCBI): domain Bacteria; kingdom Pseudomonadati; phylum Pseudomonadota; class Alphaproteobacteria; order Sphingomonadales; family Sphingomonadaceae; genus Sphingomonas; species Sphingomonas sp. DBB INV C78. The sequence goes on from NZ_CP170544.1 coordinate 114,772, forward strand.
GAGAGGTTGAGGCTGTTCATCAGCGCGACGAAATCGGCCCGTTCGGTCTTCGCGAGGCGCGGGTTGGTGCGGCGCTCGTCGCCGATCGTGCTGTTGTCGCGGCCCTTATAATCATGCGCGGGGAAGACGAGCGTATCGTCCGGCAGCGCCATCAGCTTGCCGAACAGGCTGTCGAACAACTGATCGGGATCGCCGCTCGGCAGGTCGCTGCGGCCGGTGCCGCCGATCAGCAGCGTATCGCCGGTGAAGACGCGGTCCTCGACATGGATCGCCATGGAATCACGGGTGTGGCCGGGCGTGTGGAGGATCTTCATCCGCATCTTGCCCAGCGGCAGCGAATGGCCGTCCTCGACATGCAGATCGACATAAGGCGCGGGCGAGAAGCGGTGCATGACGACCGGCGCACCGAATGTGCGGGCCAGCGCCTGCGCGCCGGAGAAATGATCGGCATGGGTGTGCGTATCGACGACATAGCGGACGGTGAGGCCCTGCTTGTGAACCTCCCCCACATAGCGATCGACCAGATCGAACGCGGGATCGATGATCGCCGCGGTGCAGCTTTCAGCGCAGCCGATGATGTAGGATTTGCAGCCCTCGCCGTCGCGGAAGATGGAGAAGATCATCGGTCGGCTCCGGTGTGTCGGTGGGGGATGGCGACACGTAAAATAGCGATGGTGAGCACGCGCGTCGCGCGGAATGGTATCTGGCTGGAGCCGCGTTCAACGTGGGGTGAGGGGCGTGGCAGGGATGTGCCGTTTGCTGACCGACGCCTCTTCGAATTGGCTGCCGCGAAAGCGGACCTCCCTGAGATTTGCGCAGGAAGATTGATCGGAATCGCCGCAACGGTCATAGGGATCAAATGGCGAACATGATGGACAATGCCTGCAACTTTCTCGAAAGCCTTCAACGCTTCGATTTGTCGATGCTACTGCGGCATTGCCGGGTGTCGGTCGAAAAATTCGAAACCGCGCTAGATTGGTTTTCCGACCTAGAAGACGAAGCAATTATCGTCCGCGCGCCAGCGCCAATCGCCGAAGCGTTGCGATCGTTGCCGCAACAGGATCGGAAGCGGATCGCCGAAGCTATTTTGAGCGCGCAACAAGCGAGCAGGCAACATGAAGATATCCGGGTCGAAACGCTAGACGGCCTTAACGCAACGGGCGCGGCTGCGCTGCTATCGGAATTGCTGATCCATCGCGCAATGATGATTGATGTTGCGACCGGCGGCGCACGCCTTCAGGACGTTGACGACTATTACCGGGCGCGAGAAGTCCGCATCCGACAAGCGATCCCCGGAGGCGTCACATACGATAACCCGCACGTCGATTTGTGGGCATGGTATCGCCATTGGAGCGCGGAACTGCCGCAATACAAGGATCGGCGTTTCTACGTTCGCCAGCTATTTGGCCCCGCGATCGAAGCCATCGCAAAGCGATCGTCGCTGCCATCGGAACCGCGCGAGGCGACAGGGTGGGAGCGGGTTGACCGCGCATTGTCGAAGGCACGGACGCAACTTGAAACCGCATCCGCCGAAGAAGATTGGCAAGCGATCGGCCTACTATGCCGCGAAGTCATCATATCGCTGGCGCAGGCGGTCTATGATCCCGCGATCCACGAATCGTTAGATGGCGTCCGGCCAAGCGAAACCGATGCGAACCGGATGCTTGAAGCATATATTGCGCACGTCTTTCCCGGCGCGAGCAACAAGGAAGTCCGGGCGCATCATCGCGCATCGCTGGCGTTGGCGCTGAACCTTCAACATCGCCGAACCGCAACCCGGCAACTCGCGGCGCTTTGTGTCGAAGCGACCGCATCAACTACTGCAGTCGTATCGATCATCGCCCGCGCAAACCCGGACCAATGATAGCCGAGATGTCGGCCGATCGCTCGATCACCATTAAATACGTCCCAAACAAAAACGCCCCGGCCGAACCCGGCCGAGGCGCTTTGTTTCTTTGTAGTTCCGACCGGGATCAGTCGAAGATGCGGCCCCAGGCGCGCTTGGCGCGGGTTTTCCAGTGGCCGCGGTGGTAGGCGTCGGACGCCAGCAGCGGCATCACTGAACCGGCTTCGGCGAACACCATCTGCTCGATGCCGGTGTTGACCTTGCCCCAGCTCGCGGCCTCCTGCAGGGTCGAGGAGGAGCAGGCGCCGTCGCGGACGTCGGCGACGGTGATCTGGACGGCGTATTTGTGAACCTCGACATCCTCGTGACCGAGGATTTCGGCGCAGACGACGGTATCCTGGATGAAGTTCTTCGGCACGCCGCCGCCGATCATCAGCAGGCCGGTGGTGCCCGCCTTGATCTTGATGTCGGTCAGTTCGCGGAAGTCCGCGATGGCGTCGATCATCATGTAGGGCTTGCCGGCCTTCATCTGATCGACCTGATGCTTGACGAGGCCGAAGCCGGCCGAGCTGTCGACGAACGCCGGGCAGAAGATCGGCACGTCATGCTCGTAGGCGAGCTTGACGAGGCTGTTGTCTTTCTTGCCGTTCTCGACGAGATACTTACCCATCGCGCGGATGAAGGCGCGGCTGGAATAGGCCTTCGGCTCCAGCTCGTTCGCGATCTTGTTGATCGTGAAGTCGCAGTCCTGAAGCTGCTCCTCGTCGATATAGGTGTCGTAGATGCGGTCGATGTAGAGCGAGCGCAGCGTGTCATCATCGGGCACTTCGAGCGCCTGATAATGCTTGTGGCCAAGCCCTTCGAAGAAATCCATGTCGACGATGGTGGCGCCGGTGGCGACGATGCAGTCGACCATGTTGTTGCGGACGAGCTCCGCATAGAGATCCATGCAGCCGCCGGCCGAGGTGGAACCGGCGATGACGAGGACGACGGTGCAATCCGGATCGGCGAGCATCTGGTTGTAGATGTTCGTCGCGCGGCCGAGATCGCGGCTGGTGAAGCTCATCTTGGACATCGCATCGACGATCGGGCGAGCATCGAAGCTCTTGATGTCGATATGTTCGACGACGGTGGACAGCAGCTCCGCCTTGCGGGTGTCATTGATGGGCGCGTCGGTCATGATCGTTCCTCGAATCCTTCAATCAACGTCATTCCCGCGAAGGCGGGAATCCATGTCTCTTTCCACTTGCGACGGCATCGCGTGAGGAAACAGCCATGGACCCCGGCCTTCGCCGGGGTGACGGGAGTGGTATTGTGCCGGGCTCTTACAGCGTGATGACGTTCGACGAAACAGCCTGTTCCTGTTCGCCGCGATAGAGGCTGGCCATCGGCTCGTCCTCCACGATCACCGATTCGCCGGCGGTGAAGCCGTTGAAGCCGGTGCGCATCGCGCAGCCATAGGCGCCGAGCATGCCGATCTCGATATAGTCGCCGGCGGCGACATCGGCGGGCAGCATGAACGGGCCGACCATATGGTCCATATCGTCGCAGGTCGGGCCATAGAAGCTGAAGCCCATATCCTTCGTGTCCGACGCATCCTCGCGGACGAGTTCGGTCGGGAAGCGCCAGCCGACATGCGCGGCATCGAACAGAGCGCCATAGGCGCCGTCGTTGATGTAAAGCTCCTCGCCACGGCGCTTCTCGACGCGGACCAAGAGGCTCGCATATTCGGCGCAGAGCGCGCGACCGGGTTCGCACCACAGCTCAGCCGAATAGCTGACCGGCAGGCTTTCGAACGCTTCGTGGATGGCGTGGAAATAGGCCTCCAGCGGCGGCGGCTCCATGCCCGGATAGACCGAGGGGAAGCCCCCGCCGACATCGATCACGTCGACGGTGACGCCCGCCCCGACGATCGCGGCGCGGACGCGCTCCATCGCCTGGGTGTAGGCGGCCGGGGTCATCGCCTGGCTGCCGACATGGAAGCAGATGCCGAGCGCGTCGGCCGCCTGACGGGCTGCCATCAGCACCGGGCCGGCATCCGCCGCATCGACGCCGAATTTCGACGCGAGGCTGAGCTTGGAATGATCCGACGAAACGCGCAGGCGGACGCAGAGCGTGAGGTCGCTCGCGCCGTTGGTGGCGCGGACGATCTTCTCCAGCTCCTCGACCGTATCGAGCGAGAAGGTGCGGACGCCGTGGGTGAAATACGCCTCGGCAATCGCTTCCTCGGCCTTCACCGGGTGCATGAAGCAGAGCGTGGCTTCCGGCAGCGTGCGCGCAACCAGGCGTACCTCGGCGATCGAGGCCACGTCGAAATGCGTGACGCCGCCATCCCACAGGATCTGCAGCAGATCGGGCGACGGATTGGCCTTCACCGCATACATCGGCTTGCCCGGAAACTTCTCCACGAAGAAGCGGGCGGCCCGGAGGGCGGCGTGCGGACGAAGCAACGTCACCGGCTGGGCCGGACGCTGGTTCGCAACAACAATGGCACCGGAAATGGTGTCGGAGAGGGCAGCTAGCCCCAGCGCGCTATGGTTCTCGTGCAACTCAAGGGACCTCCAATGCCACGGCCGAAGCCACGGTCTTCAGTTTTGAAAATCACTGCCTTGCGGTGGAAGTCCCATGGGGCAGCGGAGGCGCTACATAAGATCGGCTGACCCCCCTGTAAAGTTTCATAATCGCGTTTCGGAACGCGGCGGGGCGAGGGGGGTATGGGACGTGCCGAAACGCGGCCTGCATGGCCGGATTCGGGACAGCGGCGATTTTCGATTTCGGAAGATCGGGCTGGCCGATCAGCAGCTTCGGACGAATCGACTCGGGCCGGAACGATCGCTAAGCGAACGCCATGCAGTCTTTCCTCACAGCCATTTCGGGAATCGCGCCGGCCATCGCGATGATCGCGGTCTTCGCCCTGATCGGGGGCGGCATCTATCTGCTGCGCACCGGCCGCGACCGCCGCAAGGGCGTGCTGATGCTGATCGCGGCGGTGGTGCTGTTCGGCAACGTGTTGTTGTGGACGCTGCCGACCACTTAGGGAGGTCGGTTCGACCCGCAGTATTATCCCTCGTCATGCTGAACTTGTTTCAGCATCTATCTCTCCACTCGCGCAGGTATCGCCTGTCGCGCGATGGACCCTGAAACAAGTTCAGGGTGACGGTGGATTTGGGGCTGGGGTTGGGGAGTTGCCCCTCCACCAGCCTCCGGCTGGTCCCCCTCCCCGAGCGAGCTCGGGGAGGATTTAGGGCCTAGCGGTCGCTCGCCAGGCGCATGTCGAGATAATCGTCCACCGACTTCATCAGCTGCGGCATTTCATGCTCGAAGAAGTGATTGGCACCGGGAATGGTGTCGTGGTGGATGGTGATGTGGCGCTGGGTGCGCAGCTTGTCGACCAGCTTCTGGACGGCGCTGGGCGTCACCACCTCGTCCGAATCGCCCTGGATGATGATGCCCGAGGACGGGCAGGGGGCGAGGAAGGTGAAATCATACATGTTCGCGGGCGGCGCGATCGAGATGAAGCCCTTGATCTCCGGGCGGCGCATCAGGAGCTGCATGCCGATCCACGCGCCGAAGCTGAAGCCGGCGATCCAGGTGGTCTGGGCTTCCGGGTGGATCGACTGGACCCAATCGAGCGCGGAGGCCGCGTCGGACAGCTCGCCGATGCCGTTGTCGAACGTGCCCTGCGACTTGCCAACACCGCGGAAATTGAAGCGCAACGTCGCGAAGCCGCGCTTCACGAAGGTCTGATAGAGATTCTGCACGATGCGGTTGTTCATCGTGCCGCCACCCTGCGGGTGCGGGTGGAGAATCATGGCAACGGGCGCGCGGGGGCGCGGACCCGGGTTGAAACGGCCTTCTAGGCGGCCTTCGGGTCCGGGAAAGATGACTTCGGGCATCACTACCTGCTCAAAGAAGAGGATCGAACGCGCAGGAAAGATGCGCGCGGAGTTGCAGGCCTATATAGAAGGCGGGATACAGCGCGCAATCTTGTCGGAGCATGAACGTCCTTGGCCCGCATCTATCTCGATCACGCCGCGACGACACCGCTGCTGCCGGCAGCACGCGATGCGATGGCCGACGCGCTGGCCCATTGGGCCAATCCATCCTCTCCCCATGCCGAAGGCCGCGCGGCGCGGGCCGCGTTGGAAGATGCGCGCAGCCGGATCAAGGCAGCGCTCGGCTGGGACGGCGAACTGATCTTTACGAGCGGCGCGACGGAAGCGCTGTGGACGGCATTGCTGCGCGGCAAGGCGAAGGATGTTGCGGCGTCCGCGGTCGAGCATGATGCGGTGCGCCGCCTCGTTCCCGGCGCCGGGCTGCCAGTGGGCGCCGATGGCCTGGTGGCGCCGCTGGTGGCGGGCGCCGGCACCTTGTTCGCGATCCAGCACGTGAACAATGAAACCGGCGTGATTCAGGATGTGGCACGGCTTGCCCGCCGGATTGCCGAGCTGGACGGGCTTTGGCTTGCCGATTGCGCGCAATCCGCCGGCAAGATGGCTTTGCCCGCCGATGCCGATTTCATCGCGATCTCCGCGCACAAGCTGGGCGGCCCGCCGGGGATCGGCGCATTGCTGGTGCGCGATCTCGGCACGCTTGATGCGCCGGGCGGGCAGGAGAAGGGCTATCGGCCGGGGACCGAGAATCTGCCGGCTGCCTTGGGTTTCGCCGCGGCGCTGGAGGCGCGGCGCGAATGGCTGGGCCGGGCGGCCGAACTGCGCGAACATCTTGAGAAAGCACTGACGGCGGCAGGCGGCGTGGTCGTCGCGGCGGGATCGCAGCGCATCCCGACGATCGGCGCCTATCGGATGCCGGGCGTGCCGGCGGCGGCGCAGCTCATACGGTTCGACCTTGCGGGCATATCGGTATCGGCGGGCAGCGCCTGTTCGTCGGGCAGCGTGAAGCCGAGCCATGTGCTTGGGGCGATGGGTTGGCCGGAAGAGGAAGCGCGCGAGGTGGTGCGGGTGAGCTTCGGCCCATCGACGACGCGCGCCGAAATCTACGAGTTCATCCGCGTCTGGTCCGGGATGGCTGCGGATGCCGGCCAGCGCGCGGCATGATCTATCTCGATTATCAGGCGACGACGCCGCTGGCGCCGGAAGCGCGCGAGGCGATGCTGCGCTGGCTGGACGGACGCGCGGCCAACCCGCATTCGCCGCACCGTGCGGGCCGTGAAGCGGCCGCGGCGGTGGAAGTGGCGCGCGATCGGGTCGCGGCGCCGTTCGGTGGCGGGCAACTGATCTTTACCGGCGGCGCGACCGAGGCGGCCAATACCGCGATCAAGGGCGTGATGGCGGAAAGCAAGCGCCGGCGGCTGGTGACGCTCGCGACCGAACATGCCTGCGTGCTCGACACGGCCGAGGCGCTGCGGGCTGAAGGCTGTGACGTCGTGATCCTGCCGGTGGGGTGCGACGGGCTGGTCGATCTGGACGCGGCGGCGGACGCGATCGATGACACCTGCGCGCTGGTATCGGTGATGCAGGTCAATAACGAGATCGGCGTGATCCAGCCGATCGAGGCGTTGGGGGTAATGGCGCGCAAGGTGGGGGCGAAGCTCCATCTCGATGCGGCGCAGGGTTATGGGAAGCTGCCGATCCCGGCGGGTGTGGCCGATTTCGTCTCGATTTCCGCGCACAAGATCTATGGGCCGATCGGTATCGGCGCGCTGTGGATGGCCGACGGCGTAACGCTGCCGGGCCTGCTGCATGGGGGCGGGCAGGAAGCGGGCATCCGTTCGGGCACGATCAGCCCCGCACTCGCCGCCGGCTTCGGCGCCGCGGCGGCACTGGCCTTCCCGCGGATCGAGACCGATCGCGCGCATGTTGCGGCACTGGCCGAATTGCTGCGCGAAGGGCTTGCCGATTGGACGCTCAACGGCGCGGAAAGCCCGCGTTGGCCGGGCAATCTCAATATTCGCCGCGTCGGCGTGGATGCGGCGCGGCTGATTTCCGAGCTCAGGGGCCTCGCTTTCTCGGCCGGATCGGCCTGCGCCAGCGGGTCCGGGCGGCCGAGCCATGTGCTGAAGGCGATCGGGTTGACGGATGCCGAGGCACGGTCAAGCATTCGCCTGGGCTTTGGCCGTTACACCACGGAGGACGAGATCATTCAGGCAGTGGCACTGATCCGCGACGGCGCGGCCCGGCAGATGGAGTGGGCGGCGTGACCCTGGTGCGCTTCATCTCCGCCGACGGTAGCGAGGTGCAGGAAGTGGAGGCGCCGGCCGGCGCGCGGCTGCTGGATGTCGCGCAGGCCAATGGCCAGCCGCTGGAAGGGACGTGCGAGGGACAGATGGCCTGTTCCACCTGCCACGTCATCGTCGACAAGGAGGATTTCGCCAAGCTGCCGGAAGCGAGCGAGATGGAGGAGGATCTGCTCGATCTTGCCGCCAGCGTCACCCGCTGGTCGCGCCTGTCGTGCCAGATCTATCTGCCGCAAGGGCTTGCCCGCCTGACCGTCCGTATGCCGGACGAATCGCGCAACATGCAGGGCCGATAAGGGCATGGTGCGGGCGGCGGCGACGCTGATTGGTGCGTTGCTGCTAGCGGGTTGTTCGGGGGCGCCGCCGCTTAGGACGATCGGTTGCGAGCAAGGCCGGGCGCCGAAAATCCGGATGGCATCCGATGGGAAAACCGCGACCACGTCGCTGGCGGTGCTGACCTACAATATCGAAGGGCTGGGCTGGCCGGCGCGCAGCGGTCGCGGGCCGGAATTGCGCGAAATCGGGAAGAGGCTGGCCGCGATGCGGGCGTCGGGCAAGGCGCCCGATGTCGTGCTGTTCCAGGAAATGTTCAGCGGATCGGCCAAGGAAGCGGTGGCGGCCACCGGCTATCCCGCAATCACGCACGGCCCGCGCCGCACCACCAAGCCGCCCGACAAGCAGGCGGAAAAGCTGCCGGGCAAGGCCAAGGCCAAGCGCGGCGAGATCGGCATGCATGCCGAAGGCAGCGGCCTTGCCGTCGCGTCCGAATATCCGCTGATCGAAACGCAGGCCCGGCCTTATGGCAAGCGCGCCTGCGCCGGCTTCGACTGCCTTTCCAACAAGGGGATCGTGCTGGCACGGCTGGCGATGCCAGGCGTGCCCGGCGCGATCGACATTTACGACACCCACATGAATTCGCGCGGGGCATCCAAGGCGCCGGCGGCGCGCAATCTTGCCGCGCACGAGCGCCAGTCGCTGGAGGCAGCGCAGTTTCTGGCGGAGACCAATGACGATGCCAATCCGCTGATCCTGGGCGGCGATTTCAATATGCGGCACGCCGAAAACCGCTTCGCCAAATTCACCAAATATCAGCCGCTCGACCTGGTCCACCGCGTCTGCGCCGATCCCAAATCGGGTTGCGAGGTGAAGATGTCGTGGGACGGTGACGAGCCGTGGATGGACACGCAGGACCTGCAATTCTTCTGGCCGGGCGATCAGGTCTCGATCCGGCCGGTGCGGGTGGAGGCGATGTTCGACGGGGGCGACAGCGGGCCGGAGCTTTCCGACCATGACGGCTTCCTCGTCACCTATGAGCTGAGCTGGCCGACCGACACGACGCGGGTGCCGGCCTGCCCGGCACTCTGACGGTTTCGAACGCAGGAAACGGGACGCGCGATGGGGCACGGGGGCCTAGGCTTCGGTCATCCTGAATGGAGGCCAGTGCCCATGTCTTTCCGTATCCGGGGCCTCGACCCCACGCCGTTCCAGCATCTTTATGGCCAAAGTGACGCGGACCTGGCGTTACAGGGCGCCCGACGCATGATTGTCGATGCGGCGCCCGGCTTTCCCGACCGCATCGAGCTGCGCGATGGCCAACCGGGCGAGGCGATGCTGCTCCTCAATTTTGTGCATCAGCCTGCACCGACCGCCTATCGCGCGAGCCACGCTATCTTCATTCGCGAGGGCGCAACCGCGGCCGCGCATTTTCTTGACCAGATTCCCGAGGTTATGGCGATCCGGCCAATCTCATTGCGCGCGTTTGACGGGGCGGACGACATGATCGACGCGGATCTGGTTGCCGGCGAGGATCTTGCGGCGGCGATCGACGCATTCTTCGACAACCCGAACGTGAACTATCTGCATGCACATTATGCCAAGCGTGGCTGCTTTGCGGCACGGATCGACCGGGCTTAACGCGCCCGGCTTGCGTTAACCCGCGCCTTCGCCCATATGGCGCGCGGGAGTCGGGCGGACGGAACCGTCGCCAACCCGGTCAGGTCCGGAAGGAAGCAGCCGCAACGATTTCGTTCCGGGTCGTTCCGGCTCCCACCCTCGCACATCTTTAGCTGCGGCGATCGTCGCGTTCGTAGACGGCGACGTCGATCTCCTTTTCCCAGCGCGCCACGGCGGTCGCGATGGCGAGATCGGCGGTGACGTTGGGGACAGTGCGGGTCATGTCGAGAATGCGGTCGAACGGCAAAATGAAGCCGACAATGATCGCTGTCTGTTCCGGCGTGATGCCGATCGCCGCCAGCACCGCTGCCAGCACGAAAAGCGATCCCGATGGCACCGGCGCTACGCCCATCGCGACGATCGTGGTGGTGGCGGCGATCACCAGATAATCGGCCAGGCTGAGTTGAACGCCGAAGGCCTGCGCCGCGAACAGGGTGAGCATCGCGACATACATGGCCGCGCCGTCCATGCCGATCGTCGCGCCGAGCGGGAGAACGGTGGAGGTGACGGGTTCGGATATGCCGAGATTATGGCGCGCGACGCGGATGGCCACCGGCAGCGTCGCGGCGCTCGACGAGGTGGAGAAACCGACCATGATCGCGTCGGCTATGCCCCGGTAGAAGGGGAGCAAAGGCAGCCAGGCGAGCAGGCGGACGACGCCGCCATGGACGATGAAGGTCTGCACCAGCGCGCCCGCCACGACGCACAGGGCAAGCCTGAGGATGCTGACAAATACCTCCGGCCCGTTGGCGCCGACGACGACGGCGATCAGCGCGAAGACGCCGAAGGGCGCGGCTTCCATGACGATGCCGACGATCCTGAGCATCACCTCCGACCCAGAGACGAGTAGGCGGCGGACGGGATCGGCGGCGGCGCCCGCGGCGATCACGCCGGCGCCCACCAGTACGGCGAAGAAGATCACCGCCAGCGTGTCGCCATTGGCCATCGCCTGGAACGGGTTCATCGGCACGATATCGATGAACATCTGCGCCGTATCCTTGGGGGGCGCGACAGTCCGCGGCACGGCATTGCTGAAATCGGCGCCCGCGCCGGGCTGGATCAGGGTGGCGGCCGTCAGTCCGACCGTGACGGCGAGGACGGTGGTGAAGACATACATGGCGATCGTCTTGGCGCCGATGCTGCCCAGCCGCCGCGGATCACCAAGCGCTGCGACGCCCGAGGCGATCGTCAGGAAGACGAGCGGGATCACCAGCATGCGGATCAGCCGGACGAATATGTCACCGATCCATTTGATCTGGCCGGCGCCTTCGCCCCAGAGCAGGCCGGCAATCGTGCCGAGCAGCAGCGCCATCAGAATGCGCTTCCACAGCGCGATTGCGAACCAGCCACGGAGCGCGCGGCGGAACGGCCCTGCCGGATTTTGTTCGGAGATTTCCGGGGCGATTTCTGGCGCATCCTGGGTCAAGACATTGCTCCGGCAGATCGTTCGCAAGCCTGTGCTGGCATGACGGCGGACGGATAGCTAGGGTTCCCTTCATGTCCGAATCCCCGCAGCCCTATCGCGTTCTTGCCCGCAAATATCGTCCGCAGCGCTTTCCCGATCTGATCGGGCAGGATGCCATGGTGCAGACGCTCGCCAACGCCATCCGGCGCGAGCGCTTGGCCCATGCCTTTCTGCTGACCGGCGTGCGCGGGGTCGGCAAGACATCCACCGCGCGGCTGATCGCGAAGGCGCTCAACTGCATCGGGCCGGACGGGCAGGGTGGTCCGACGATCGATCCGTGCGGCGTGTGCGAACCATGTCGCGCGATTGCCGAGGGGCGCCATATTGACGTGATCGAGATCGACGCCGCCAGCCATAATGGCGTCGACGATGTGCGCGAGATCAGCGAGGCGGTGCGCTATGCCGCGGTCTCAGCGCGCTACAAGATCTACATCATCGACGAAGTCCACATGCTGTCCAAGGCGGCGTTCAATGCGGTGCTGAAGACGCTGGAGGAGCCGCCGGCGCATGTGAAATTCCTGCTAGCTACCACGGAAGTGCAGAAGATCCCGGTGACGGTGCTGTCGCGCTGCCAGCGATTCGACCTCAAGCGGATTCCGGCCGAGAAGCTCGCCGATCATTTCGCGAAGGTGGTCGCGGCCGAAGAGGTGGAGGCCGAAGCCGAGGCACTAGCGCTGATCGCCCGCGCGGCGGAAGGATCTGCGCGCGACGGGCTTTCGATCCTCGATCAGGCGATTGCCCATGGTGGTGCCGTCGTGACCGCAGATCAGGTGCGCGACATGCTCGGCCTGTCGGATCGCGGTGCCGTGCGGCGGCTGTTCGGGCTGCTGTTGGCGGGCGATGCGCCGGGCGTGCTGGCGGCGGTGCGCGACCAACATGATCTGGGTGTCGAGCCCGCGACCCTGTTCATCGGTCTGCTCGAAGCGGTGCATGGCGTGACGCGCGCCAAGGCTGGCGGCGGGCAGGACCCGGCGATGTCGGTCGAGGAGCGCGAGGCGCATGCCGACTGGGCGAGCCGGCTGGGTTTCGCGACGCTGCATCGCCTGTGGCAATTGCTGCTGAAGGGCCATGCGGAGGTGCAGGCCGCGGCGCTGCCGATCGAGGCGGCGGAAATGGCGCTGCTCCGCGTCGTCCATGCTTCGACGCTGCCCGATCCCGGCGAACTGGCGCGCCGGCTGGCGAGCGGGGAAGGGATGCCTGCGGCGCCTGCTTCGGCGCCTGCCGCACCTGCCGAGGAGCAGGCGCCGTTGCTGGCCGCTCCGCCCGCGGAGTTTGCCGCACTGGTGAAGGCGGTGGACGCGCGGCGCGCGCTGCTGGGTCAGCAACTCCACGATTTCGTCGGGCTGGTGCGCTATGCTCCGCCGGAACTGGTGATCCGGCCCAATCGGCCGCTGCCCGCGGATTTCGTGCGCGAACTGACGGGCCTACTCAAGGATATGTACGGCGATCGCTGGGAGGTGACGATTGCCGACGGGCCTGCGGAACCGAGCCTGCTCGAGCAGGAAAAATCAGCCGAGAACGCCGCGCGCGACGCCATTCTTGCAACGCCCGTGGTCCGCGCCGCGTTCGAGACCTTTGCGGAAGCGGAACTGGTGGACTACACGCCCCCCGAAACCGGGTTCGCAGCCAGGAGCGCGTAAGATGGATATCGAGAAGATGATGAAGGCGGCGCAGGAAGCCGCCGACAATATTCAGAAGCAGATGGGCGAGGCGCAGGCCAAGCTCGATTCGATCGAAGTCGAAGGCGTTTCGGGCGGCGGTCTGGTGAAGGTTCGCGCCACCGCCAAGGGCCGCATCCTCGGCGTCTCGATCGACGAATCGCTGCTGGTGCCGGCCGAAAAGCAGATGGTGGAAGATCTGGTGGCAGCCGCGTTCAACGACGCGCGCACCAAGGCCGACAGCGTCTCCAACGCCGAGATGAGCAAAATGAGCGCGGGTCTGCCGCTGCCGGCCGGTTTCAAGCTGCCGTTCTGAGGGGCGCCGTCAGGTAATCACGTCCGGCTGGTCCCGCCCGGTGCGTGAGCGGATTTCCGCCAACGTGTCCGCCGCCGCGATCAGATCGACCAGGGCATCGGGCGTGGCGCGGCCGAGATCGCCGCCGACGGGCTCATAGCGTTCTAGATAGACGCGGAGCGTCGCGCCCGACGTGCCGGTGCCCGACAGGCGCAGCACGATACGCGAACCGCCTTCGAACAGGATGCGGATACCCTGGTGGCGGCTCAGCGAGGCGTCGACCGGGTCCTGATAGGCGAAATCATCCGCTGCGGCGACGACGAGATCGCCGACGCGGGTGCCCGCCAGCGTCGGCAGCCGATCGCGGAGCGCCGCGATCAGGCCATCGGCGGCCGCGCCGTCGATCCCTTCATAATCATGCCGGGCATAATAGTTGCGGCCGAAGCGTTCCCAGTGCGCGCGGGCGATTTCGGCAACGCTTTCGCGCCGGGCGGCAAGGATATTGAGCCAGAGCAGTACCGCCCAGAGCCCGTCTTTCTCACGGACATGATCCGATCCGGTGCCGGCACTTTCCTCACCGCAGATGGTCACGCGGCCGGCATCGAGCAGGTTCCCGAAATATTTCCAGCCTGTCGGCGTTTCATAGAGCGGCAGGCCGAGTGCTTCGGCGACGCGATCGGCGGCAGCGCTCGTCGGCATGGAGCGGGCGATGCCGGCCAGGCCCGTGGCATAAGCCGGAGCCAGATGCGCGTTGGCGGCGAGCATCGCCAATGAATCGGACGGCGTGACGAAGATGCCGCGCCCGAGGATGATGTTGCGGTCGCCATCGCCATCCGAAGCGGCGCCGAAATCGGGCGCGTCCGGCCCGAACATGCGATCGAACAGTTCGTGCGCATGGACCATGTTGGGATCGGGATGATGGCCGCCGAAATCGGGGAGCGGCGTACCGTTGAGCACGGTATCTGCGGGTGCGCCGAGACGGCGTTCGAGGATTTCGGTGGCATAGGGGCCGGTGACGGCGTGCATCGCATCGAAGGTCAGGCGGAAACCGCCGGCGATCAGCGCGCGGATCGCCGCGAAATCGAACAGGCTTTCCATCAGGTCGGCATAATCGGCGACCGGATCGATGATCTGGACCGCCATGTCGCCAAGGCGGGTCTCGCCGATCTGGTCGATGTCGAGGTCCGCAGCATCGAGGATGCGATAATGGTCGATCACTTCGGTGCGCGCGTGGATCGCGTCGGTGATCCGTTCGGGCGCCGGGCCGCCATTGCCGATATTATATTTGATGCCGAAATCCTCGTCCGGTCCGCCGGGATTGTGGCTGGCCGACAGGATGATGCCGCCGAATGCGCCATATTTGCGGATGACGTGGCTCGCCGCGGGCGTGGAAAGAATGCCACCGCGGCCGACGATGACGCGGCCGAAGCCGTTGGCGGCTGCCATCTTGAGCGTGGTCTGGACGATCTCGCGGTTCCAGAAACGCCCGTCGCCGCCCAGGACCAGCGTCTGTCCAGCGGCGCCTTCCAGCACATCGAAGATCGCCTGGATGAAGCATTCGGCATAATGGGACTGCCGGAACACCGCTACCTTCTTGCGCAGGCCGGACGTGCCAGGCTTCTGGCCGGGAAAGGGGGTGACGGCGACGGTTTTGAGCATCAACTTCTCCGAACAATCCGACTGCGTTCTGCCTGTCTTAACCGGAAAACATTGCGCGATATTTTCAAGCTTGGGGAAATGATGCTGTGAAGCGAATAGGTAATGCGACGGATATTGTGCAACCGTTCGGCATGCCGTTAAGAGCGATCAGTCATTGACCATAAAATGAATGACGTTCAACATCTCCGGATGAGCGTCTCGCCCAGCATGGCCGCGTTTCGGGCCGATTTACGAGGTGCATTATGCCGAGACTGAGCGAAGCCCGTCGCCAGGACCGATATGACATGCTGCTGGATGCGGCGACGACGCAATTCGGCGAGAAAGGCTATGATGCGACGTCCATATCCGGCATCGCACGCGCGGCCGGCGTTTCGGACGGGCTGATCTATCGCTACTTCACCGACAAGCGCGCTCTGCTGAGCGCCGTGCTGGAGCGACTGTTCGAACGGATCATCGAACGCACCACGACTGCGGTCCACCGCGTCGCAGGGTTCGACAACCGGCTGGAGCAGTTCATCACCTCCCAGCTTTCGATCTTCCAGGAAGAGCCGGACCTGTGCCGCCTCTATATCCGCGAGCTGCGCAACTCGGGCAATTTCCGCGGATCGCCGCTGTTTCATATGACGAAGCGCTACACCGATCTGCTCGTCCACATCGTCGAGGAGGGCGTACAGGCCGGCGAAGTGGCGGAGGATACCGACCCCCGCATGCTGCGCGACGTGCTGTTCGGCGGCATCGAACATATCGCGCTGCACCTGCTGGTGGGCGGGCAACCGCTGGAAGTGCCCGAGACATCGAAGCGCCTTGCGCATATGTTCGTGGCCGGGGTCGGCAAACGCTGACAAGGAAAAAGACAAAGAGGAGAGGTAGATGGCGTTCAAGTCGATCGCGCTTTTGAAGAAGAAGGCGGGGCTCACCCGGCAGCAGTTCATCGATTATTACGAGAAGAACCATGCTCCGCTGATCGTGCGGCTGACGCCGGGCATCAAGGCTTATCACCGCAACTTCATCGACTGGAACGGCGCGTTCGAAGCGGCCGACGGGTCGGAGACCAACTTCGACTGCGTGACCGAAGTGTGGTTCGAGGATCGCGCGGCCTATGACGCGGCGATGGCGGTGCTGACCAGCCCGGATGTGGCACAGGCGATCGCCGACGACGAGGAAAATGTCTTCGATCGTTCCAAGACACGCATGTTCGTGGTGGACGAGACGAAGTCGCCGATCGGTTGACCGGCCCGCTCATCCAAAACCGTCATTCCCGCGCAGGCGGGAATCCATACGCGCAGGTTCATCGATGGAGCCGCAACGTAAGAGGTTATGGATCCCCGCCTGCGCGGGGATGACGAATGGGAAACAGACCATGGGCAACGCCACCCGCGTCGAAATTGCAGACAATGTCCTGACGCTCACGCTCGAGCGGCCCGACAAGCTGAACGCCTATACGCCCGAGATGCAGGCTGAGATGATCGCCGCGCTCGACCGGGCTGACGCCGACGACGATGTGCGCGCGGTAATTGTCACCGGCGAGGGACGGGCCTTCTGCGCGGGCGCCGACCTGAGCAGTGGGGCTGCGACCTTCGATTATGGCGGCGACAGCGAATGGCGGAGCGAAGACACGCCGATCGGCCCTGACGGCAGTGTCGATTTCTCCCATCCATCAGTCCGCGACGGGGGCGGGCAGTTGGCGCTGCGCATCTTCCGATCGAAGAAGCCGGTGATCGGCGCGATCAACGGCGTCGCGGTGGGCGTGGGCGTTACCATGACGCTGCCGATGGACGTGCGGATCGCGAGCGCGAATGCGCGCTTCGGTTTCGTCTTCGCGCGGCGCGGCATCACGCCCGAAGCGGCGTCGAGCTGGTTCCTGCCGCGCATCGTCGGCATCGCCAATGCGCTCGACCTCTGCTTTTCCGGGCGCATCATCGGCGCGGAGGAGGCGAAGGGGCTGGGGTTGGTCCGATCCATCCATGCGCCCGATGATCTGCTGCCCGCGGCGCGGGAGATCGCGCGCAGCTATGCCGAAGCGACCGCACCGGTCTCGATCGCAATGACGCGGGCGATGCTGTGGCGGATGCTAGGGGCGGCGCACCCGATGGAGGCGCACAAGCTCGACAGCCGGGCGATCTGGGCGCGGGGGGCATCGGGCGACGCGCGCGAGGGGGTGGAAAGTTTCCTGGAAAAGCGCGCGGCCGACTTCCCCGACCGCGTATCGCGCGACATGCCGCATTTCTCGCCCTGGATGGACGATCCCGACTGGGGGTGATGCCCGGCCTGTCGCGAAACGAAGGCGGCCCCGGATCGCTCCGGGGCCGTTCTTGCATCAGAAGTTATACTTGAGCTGCGCGCCGAAATAGCGATCCACGTCGCGCGGCAGCAGATAACGGTAGCTGCCGCCGGGGCCGCCCGGCGTGATCAAAGTCGCGTAGCTGGTATCGGTCAGGTTGCGGCCGATGAAGTTCACCCGCCACACGCCGTTCGGATCGACCAGCGCGATATTGGCATCAACCAGCGCGTAGCCGTCGATGGTGATCGCATTGCGGACCGGGCCGGCCTCCTGCAAGGTCGAAACCTGATCGCTGGTCAATGACACCTGGCCGCCCAGCTCGACATCGGCGAAACCGCCGGTCTCGATGGTGTAGGTGGCCGAGACATTGCCCTTCCACTTCGGTGCGAGCGGAAGCTGTTCGCCATGGCGATCGCTCTGACCCGGCTGGGTGATGTTGAAGCGGTCGATCTCAGCATCGGTGTAGGCAAGGCCCGCGCTCAGCGTGAAGTTCCGGACCGGACGGATCACCGACTCGATCTCGAAACCCTGCGTGGTGATGGTGCCGGCATTGGTGAGCTGGGTGACGGTGCTCACATTCGGCGGCGTGCCGATCTGGACGAAGCCGTTGGCTTGGAAGTCCTTATACTTGGCATAGAACAAGGCGGTGTTCAGCGTGAACGCCCCGTCCGCCGTGCGGAACTTCGCGCCGACTTCATAGGCGTCCGACGTTTCCGGATCGAGCGGATCGAGCTGGTTCAGATTCTGATTGAAGAACACGTTGAACGCCGGGCCCTTATACCCTTGCGAATAGGTCGCGTAGGTCATCAGGTCGTCGGTCACGTCAAACTGGGCGCCCGCCTTGAACGAGAAATCGTCGTTCTTGACCTTGAACCGCTGATCGAAGGCGGTGGCGAGTACGCCGGGCCCACCGACTGCGGAAGCGGTGCGGATGTTGAACGCCTTCAGATCGTCATGCGTGTAACGGCCGCCCGCGATGACGCGGAAGCTGTCACTGATGTTGAAGGTGAGGTTGCCGTAGAGCGCGGCATTGTTGAAGGTCGAGCCGAAATTGCCGACCGCGCTCGGGAAGGTGAGCGTGGACGAACCTGGCGCGCAGGGGGTAAGGCCCGGCGCCACTGGCGGCAGCGTCGTCGCGGTGCAGACGATGTCGTCGCGCTGGAAGGTCCGTTCCTGCTTGGCCCAGTAATAGAAGCCGCCGACGACATATTCGACGAACTGGTCGCCGGGCGAGGTCAGGCGGATTTCCTGCGTGAAGGTCTTGGACGGCTGCGGCCCGAAATCGAGCTGCTGGAAGCCGCCGCCCTGCGAATAGACGGTGTCGATGAAATCGCCGTCGCGGATGCCGTAGTTGCGATAATAGCGATAGGCCGTGATCGAGGTGAAGGTGCCCGCGGCGCCGACATCCAGATCGCCCTGGAGAGACACGCCCCAGCTCTTTTCCTTGGTGCGGGTCAGCGTGTTCTGGCGGATCTGGCGGGTCGCGTCACCCTTGATATCGATGCCGTCGACTGCGCCGGCCAGTGCGCCAGCCGGCAGCGTGCCGACCACTTCGGCGCAGCAATCGCTGTCCTGCTGGCGATAGTCGCCGATGAGCGTGAAGGAGAGATTGTCGGTCGCTTCGGCGGTGATGACGCCGCGGATGCCGTAGCGTTCATAGCCGTTGACGGTGCGATCGAGCGTGATGTTGCGGACGGTGCCGTCGAACCAGGCATAGGATGCGACCCAGCGGCTCTTGATCGTGTCGCTGATCGGCAGATCGACCGCGGCGCGGATCTTATATTCCTCGTCGGTGGTGACGGTGCCTTCGACATAGCCGCCGAAATCGCTGCCAGGCTTCTTGGTGACGACACTGATCACGCCGGCCGAGGCATTCTTGCCGAACAGCGTGCCCTGCGGCCCGCGCAGCACTTCGATCCGCTCGACGTCGTAAAGATCGCCGAACGCTTCGCCGGCGCGGGCAAAGGTCACGCCATCGACGACGAAGCCGACCGAGGGTTCCGCCGCGATCGAGAAGTTGATCGTGCCGACGCCGCGCAGGAACAAAGTGGAATCGAGGCTGGTGGCGCTGTCCTTGAAGTTCAGGCTGGGGACGAGCTGCTGCAGCGACTGGATGTTGACGCCGCCGCGCTGTTCGAACTGGGCTGCGGAGACGACGCTGACGGCCGCCGGCACGTCCTGAAGATTTTCGGTGCGCTTCTGGGCGGTGACGACGATTTCGCCGGGATCGGCGGCGTCCGCGGCCTGTTCGGCCGGCTCCTGCGCCAAAGCGGGGGCGGCGAGGGCGACGGCGCACACACCTGCCAGCGTTGTCAGGCGAATCGCGTGAAACGGCGCGAAACGATTAAGAACAGGCATTCGGTCCTCCCTGAAAAATCGGGCGCAGTTCATGCCCAATGGGGCCGCAAGCGCCTCTTGCCCGGCCCAACGCCTAGGCTTCGGCCAAAGCAGTGTCAATACTATCCAATTGATAGAGAAAATTGTGGCTCAGCAATGTGCTTTTCAGGTCAGCCTAATATGCTATCGCTGTCATAAACCCGGGAGAGGACGGACATGCGCATTGTCAGATTGGCCGATGGCTTCGAGCTGCACGTCGGAGAGACGGTCGTTATTCGGCATTTGCCTAATAATCCGGCGTTTTTCGTGGGCGCGGGACGGCCGCTGATCGACATGTATCGTGGGAATTTCGCCATCGAGGATCGCATCGATGAGCGCGTCGCGCTGCGGGATGCCGTGGTGGCGGGCGATCATATCGCGCTGGCGGCGGCCGCGGGGCAGCCGCCGCTGCTTTTCCTGGAGGTGGTCGACGGCGCGGTGGAGGTCCGTCCCGCGGGGGAGGGCTTCAACCGCTTCTGGATGCGCCTCGTGGCCGAGACCGGCGAGCGGCTGTGGGGCGGGGGCGAGCAGATGTCCTATTTCGACATGGCCGGCCGCCGTTTTCCGTTGTGGACATCGGAGCCCGGCGTCGGGCGCGACAAGAGCACGCAGCTTACCTGGCAGGCGGATGTCACTGGCAAATCGGGCGGCGATTATTGGAACACCAATTATCCGCAGCCGACCTTCGTCTCCTCGCGCCGTTACGCGCTGCACGTCGAAACCAATGCTTTTGCGGCTTTCGATTTCCGCGACGCGGCGTTCCACGAGATCGAAGCCTGGGAAATGCCGGCGCGGATCGAGGCGTGGGCGGCACCCACTTTCGTCGATTTGGTGAGCCAGCTTTCAACGCGCTTCGGCCGCCAGCCGCGCCTGCCCGATTGGGCGATCGGCGGCGCGATCGTCGGGCTGAAGGATGGCGAGCGCAGCTTCGAGCGGTTGGAAAGCTTCATCGCGGCGGGCGCCGAGGTGTCGGCTTTGTGGTGCGAGGATTGGGTCGGGTTGCGCGTCACCAGCTTCGGCAAGCGGCTGTTCTGGGACTGGAAGGCGAATGCCACGCGCTATCCCGATCTTGCGGGGCGCATCGCTGCGCTGGCGGAGCGGGGTATCCGCTTCATGGGCTATGTGAACCCCTATCTCGCCGCCGACGGAACCCAATATGGGGAGGCAGCCGAGCGCGGCTACCTGGCGCTGAGGCAGGACAGCGACGACATCTATCTTGTCGATTTCGGCGAGTTCGATTGCGGCGTGGTCGATTTCACCAACCCGGATGCCGCGGCCTGGTTCGCCGAACGGATCATCGGGCAGGAGATGCTCGATTTCGGCCTTTCCGGCTGGATGGCCGATTTCGGCGAATATCTGCCGGTCGATGTCCGGCTGTCCAACGGTGTGGACGGCATGCTGATGCACAATCCCTGGCCGACCATCTGGGCCAAGGTGAATGCCGATGCGGTGGAAAGCCGCGGCAAGACCGGTGAGGCGGTGTTCTTCATGCGCGCGGGCTGGACCGGGGTGCAGGCCTATTGCCCTTTGCTCTGGGCGGGCGACCAGTCGGTCGACTTCACGCGCCATGACGGCATCGGCACGGTGATCCGCGCTGCGCTGTCATCGGGAATGCTCGGCAATGCCTATCACCACAGCGATATCGGCGGTTACACCTCGCTGTTCGGCAATGTGCGGACGGCCGAACTGATCATGCGCTGGAGCGAGATGGCGGCCTTCACGCCGGTGATGCGCAGCCATGAGGGCAACCGGCCGGACGAGAATCTCCAGATCGACGGCGATCCGCAAGTCCTTGCCCATTTTGCGCGGATGACGCGGATTCACGTCGCGCTCGCGCCCTATGTGGCGGGGCTGTGCGACGAGGCGGCGGCGACGGGCGCGCCGCTGCAACGCCCGCTTTTCCTGCATTTCGAGGAGGATGCCGACTGTTACGGCGTGGAGACGGCCTATCTTTATGGTCCCGATCTGCTGGTAGCGCCGGTGATCGAGGCGGGTGCGGAACGCTGGCCTGTCTATCTGCCGGCGGGCGCGGAGTGGGTGCATGTATGGAGCGGAGAGCGTCATACGGGCGGGCAGACGGTGGAGGTTGCGGCACCGATCGGATCGCCGCCGCTGTTCTGGCGGGCGGGCAGCGCGCATGAGGCGCTGTTCGCGGGGCTTGCGTCCGTCTGACCGCTCGCCATAGTCGCGACATATGCGCACCACCATCAAGGATGTCTCCGTCGCCGCGGGCGTGTCGATCAAGACCGTCTCGCGCGTCCTCAACAAGGAAAAATACGTCAAGGAGGAGACGCGCCGGAAGGTCGAGGAGGCCGTTTCCGCGCTGAACTTCAGCCCGAGCCTCGCGGCGAGGACGCTTGCGGGGCGGCGATCCTTCCAGATCGCTTTGCTCTACGACAACCATAGCCCCTACTACATCCACCAGATCCAGGACGGCGTGTGGGGCCGCTGCCGTGAACAGGGCGTGCGGCTGCTCGCCCAGCCGACCGACGTGGATTCGGCGACCTTGGCGCAGGATGTCGGCGGGCTGATCGACGAGACGCATGTCGACGGCGTCATCCTGTCTTCGCCCGTGACCGATGCGGCGCCGGTGCTGGAGGAACTGGAGCGGCGCGGCATTCCCTTCGTCCGCATTTCGCCCGGCACCAACCACGCACTCACCTCATCGGTGTTCATGGATGATGTGCAGGCCGCGGACGACATGACGACGCACCTGATCAATGAGGGGCATCGGCGGATCGGCTTCATCATCGGCCATCCCAACCATATGGCGAGCGACCAGCGGCTGTTCGGCTATCGCCGCGCACTCGACCGTGCCGGCATCCCGTTCGAGCCGAGCCTGGTGCGGCAGGGTTTCTTCGACTTCACCAGCGGTGCCGAAGCCGCCGAGGCGCTGCTCGACCTGCCCGAGCCGCCGACCGCGATCTTCGCCAGCAATGACGATATGGCGGCGGGCGTGCTCGCGGTCGCGCATCGCAGCGGCATCGCGGTGCCGGCGGACCTATCGGTCGCGGGCTTCGACGATACCGATCTCGCCCAGCTCGTCTGGCCGCCGCTGACGACGATCCGCCAGCCGACCCGCGAACTGGCCTATACCGCTGCGAGCCTGCTTTTCGGCATGGACGGTGGCGTCGAGCATCGCCGCTTGCAGCATGAGGTGGTGGTCCGCGATTCCACCGCGCGACGGAAGGGGCGGTAGGTCGGTGACGTTCCGGCGCTCAGCTTTGCCCAATGGGAGCGGCAAAGGAGGCCGGCCCTGACGGTGGATATTCGGGAAGCGGGATCGATGCCGTGGAGAAGGGCGAGATCGTGCGCCAGCCCAGTGTGCCATAAAGGGCGCGGCCTTCTTCCGTAGCGACCAGAAGTTCAGGCGTCCGGTGACGCTGTTTGGTCCGCTGGAGCGCCGCCATCATGATGCTTCCCAGCCCCTTTCGATAATGTGCAGGCTCGGTAATGATCCGATCATAGACGAAGGCGTCCGTCGTCTCGACGGCGTAACCGCTCGCCGCCAGCAGACCCGTCTCCGATACTATTCGCACTTCCGCGACCATGCCGTCGCGTCGGACCTCGATCCTGTATCCAGCCGGCAATGGCCGATCCGGATGGGCGGCGCTTGCCTGCATGAAATAGCCGGGCGGGTGGAGCGACCAGTTTTGCGGCAGCGCCGATCGCAAATCCTCGGCTTTGCCGCAAAGCTTGAGGAAATGACGAGGCTCATCAAGCGAATAAGCAAGCTCCCTGAGGCCCGCGCCGATCGTCGGGAAAACCCAGCGCTTAATCTCGGCCTCGCCATTGGTGTCGACCCGAAAGCCGCCGCGATCGGCGACCGGTGCTGGCAATCCTCGTCCGATCGATCGGGCGGAAAGCCAGGCATTTACAGTGTGAGAGGTAATGCCTGTGTCGCTCATCATCTGCTTGTGGCGGAAGTCGCTTGAGCATGGAAGGCGCTCCCCGAGACGAGCTCGGGGAGGATTAGCGGTCAGCCCTTCCGCGCCACTTTCGGTGGCTGCCAGCTTCCGTCGAGAATGGCCTGCTTGCCCCAATAAGCGCGGATGTAGAGCGAGAAGTGACCGTCGGGCGCGGGGAGCCAGTTGCTTTCCTTGTCCGCACCCGGCGATTTCGCGCCGGCATGGAGCGTCAGCGATCCGTCCGCATTGCGCTGGAGCGCCTTGTTCTTGGTGCCCAGCGAATAGCGGCCGAGCGGGTTGGGGTGGAAGAAATGGTGCTGGTTGTAGAGCGTCAATGACCAGAAACCGTCGACCGGTGGTTCCTGCCCGGCGGGGAAGGTCACTTCATAGCTGCCGCTGCCATCGAGCGGCGCGCCGTCGGCGTCTTCATCCGTATAGAAATACTGGGTTTCTTCCGGCTTGTTGTCGAACATGTTCGATTTGGCGCCAGCGGTGCGGTTGAAATAGTCGATGCCCCAGCGGGCATTGTTGGTCGATCGGTTCCAGCCGTTGCCGGCCGGGCGGCCATTGTGCCGCCATTCGAAGAACTTCTTGATGATCTGCTGCTCTGCTTCCTGCGCAGCCTCGACCATCGCCGCCTTGATCTCCGGATGCTTGGCGGCAGCATCAAGGATTAGGCGGAACTGTGCGTAGAGTGCTTCCTCGCCGGGCAATGGATCGACGACATCGAGGATGGCGGGAAGCTGGTCGAAAAAGGTCTCGGGCGGAACCCATTGGGTTTCGCCGCCGCCATCGGATTGCGGGCCGGCAAGGGCCGGCGCGTTGCGCCAGTCGGTCTGCTTCACCGTGCCGTCATACTCCGCGAGAGGATAGGCATTGATCTGGTTGATGACCAGCTGGATCGCCTCGCGATCCTCGTCCGTGTCGTCGAGGAAGACACGCGGGATCATGTTCGCCAGTTCGGTGGGACTGCGGAACACGCCGGCGATGCCCGCGGGCACCTCACCTTTCCAATTGGGCCCGACGAGAAGGTAGAAGCCCGGCTTGGTGCCATATTGCTTGCCGACATCGGCGAACTGGTCGGTGCGCGCATCATAGATGGCATAAACCCAGAAGCGGTCGCCGAAGTCGGGCACCTGGATCACCACCGGCTCCTCGTCGAGCGCTAAAGGGGCGAAGCCATAGACCACGTCCTGATTGGGGCAGGTGATGATGTTCTGGTTGGGCTCGACATAATCGTAGAGCATCCCGACCCGGCTGCGCGGCGCGGCCGGCAATATGCCGTTGAGCCGCCCCGGTTCCGGCACGCGGCTCATCGCGACGCGGCGGTTATATTGGTTCACGATCGGCCAGCCCCAGATGAAGGCGAGGGTCGCGATCGCCTTCGCATATTCGGGAAACATCACCACGCCCGTGGCGGGCTGGGCGATGGGCTTGGCGGCGTCGGCCATGTGGAAAGCTCCTGATTCCGGAACCGGGATCAGGGGAAATTAGCCGCTACGCCTGTCGCAACCATCGGGTGAATCCCCGAACATGCGCGGGGAATTGCCCGGTCGATCGTCAGCCGATCAGCCAGACCGCCGCGGCGGCCGACAGCGCCAGCGCCACCAAAGTCGAGCCAACGATCACCAGCAGCGGGCGGGGACCGCTTTCGAGGAGGGTCTGCATCGGCGAGCGGATGCCGGTGGCGGTGACGGCGCAGGCGAGGAGCGCGGCGGCACCGCTTTCGGCGGCCTCGTCGACGAAGGGCGGGACGATGCCGGTGGAGTTGAGCGCGGCGAGCCCGAAGAAGCCCATTACGAACCAGGGAAGGCCGGCAAGCTTGGCCTTGCGGCCATCCTCCGCCGGGAAGAACCAGGCGATGGCGGCGAGTGCGGGGGCGAGCAGGGCGACGCGGCTCAACTTGGCGATCGCGGCGGTTTCGCCGGCATGCTGCGAATAGGAATAGCCGGCGCCGAGTGCCTGGGCGACATCGTGGATCGAGGCGCCGAGCATGAAGCCGGCGGCGGTGTCTCCCAGGCCGAACTGATGCGCGATCAGCGGATAGCCGACCATCGCCAGCGAGCTTGCCGCGGAGATGCCGACGAGGACTAAGGCGAGCTGCGCCTGGTTAGCGCGCTTTTCGCCGAGTACGGTGGCGATGGCGAGCGCGGCCGATGCTCCGCAGATCGCAACCGCGCCGCCGGCGAGCGCACCGAACGCCGCGCCGAAGCCGAGCAGGCGGGCGAGGGCGACACCGGAAAGCAATGTCAGCGCCAGGATGACGACGATGGCCGCCAGCGCGACGGGGCCGAGGTCGACGATCTGCCCGAGCGTGATTCGCGCGCCGACCAGCACGATCCCCCAGCGCAGCAGCGTGCGTGAGGCGAAGGCGAGGCCGGGCGACAGGCGCGCATCGGCGCTGAGGAAATTGAGCGCGAGGCCGACGAGCAGCGCCATCAAGGTGAGCGGCGCGCCATAGCGTTCAGACAGATAGGCCGCGGCCAGCGTCGCCAGCGCGGTGACGATCAGGCCGGGGACATAATCCTTCCAGCCGACGGCGGGCGTCGGTTCGAGGTCGCCGTAGAGATCGGCGGCGGCGGGCAGGGTGGGGCCGGGAAATTCGGTCTTCAACTTGGTCCTCACGGGCAGGGCCGGACAATTTCAGACAGCGTTATCATATTTTTTCCGGAAGGCTCGACTTTTCGTAGGCGGGGGGCGTATGACGGCCCGTATGACAGCGATGACATATCTGCCCGCACCTGCGGAATCCCGCCCCCTCGGCAAGAGTGGCCTCATGGTTTCCCCGATCGCGTGGGGCATGTGGCGTTTTGCCGGCGACGATGTAGCCGCGGCGCGCGTGCGGGTCGAGGCGGCGTTGGCTGCTGGTGTCACACTGTTCGACACCGCCGACATTTATGGCCCCGACAATGGTGAGCCGTTCGGCGCGTCGGAAGTGCTGCTGGGCCGCGTCTTCGCCGAGGATCGTTCGCTGCGCGATCGCATGGTGCTGGCGACCAAGGGCGGCATCGTCATCGGCACGCCCTACGATTCCAGCGCCGGCTATATCGAGGCCGCGATCGACGCTTCGCTGAAGCGGCTGGGCGTGGATCATATCCAGCTCTGGCAGATCCACAGGCCCGACATGCTGACCCACCCGGCCGAGGTGGCCCGCGCGCTGGAGAAGGCGCATGCGGCTGGCAAGATCGGTGCGGTCGGCGTGTCCAATTATACGGTGTCACGGGCCGCCGCTCTGATGGCCTTCCTCAGGATGCCGCTGGTCAGCCACCAGCCCGAATTCTCGGCGCTGAAGCTCGAACCGCTGACCGATGGCCTGTTCGATCAGGCGATGACGCACGACATCGCCGTGCTCGCCTGGTCGCCGCTCGGTGGCGGGCGCATCGCCGATCCGAAGGACGAGCGCGCGGCCCGCGTTGCGGCGGCGCTTGACGCCAAGGCGGCGGAATATGGCGTGTCGCGCTCGGCGGCGGCCTATAGCTGGATCATGGCGCATCCCGCGCGCCCGATCCCGATCGTTGGAACCCAGAATCCGGCCCGCATCGCGGAGATTCCGGACGCGCTCAAACCCCGCTGGACCCGCGCCGACTGGTACGCGGTGCTGGTGGCTTCGATGGGAGAGAATTTGCCATGAGTGATCGGCAGCCTTGCGAAATCAGTTGGTTTTCGGCGCTTTGCGACGATGATTATGAGTTCCTCGGCCAGCCTGATCCGATGCTCCAATCCTCCTGGGAGCATTGCCGCGACATCGTGATGCAGGCCGAGACGGGCGGGTTCGACAATATATTGCTGCCGTCGGGCTATGCGCTCGGCATCGACAGCACCGCGTTTGCGGCCGGGATAGCGCCGTTGCTTAAGCGTATCCGTTTGCTCCTCGCCATTCGTGTCGGCGAGATGTGGCCGCCGCAACTCGCGCGCCAGATCGCGACGATCGACCGCATGCTGGGTGGCAGACTCGCGATCAACATCATCTCCTCGGACATGCCGGGCGAGACGCTGGCGTCGGCGCCGCGTTATGCCCGCACGGTCGAGGCGATGCACATCCTGAAGACGCTGCTGAACGGCCAGCCGCTCGACCATGATGGCGAGTTCTGGAAGCTGAAGGTCGATCCGCCGCGGGTCGGCACGCTTTCGGGCAAGGCGCCGCAGCTCTATTTCGGTGGGCTATCCGAAGATGCGCGCGAGGCAGCGGCCAAGGGCTGCGACGTCTATCTGATGTGGCCCGACAAGCAGGAAGCGGTGGCCGCGATCATCGCCGACATTAAGGCGCGCGCGGCGAAGCATGGCCGGACGCTGCGCTTCGGCTATCGCGCGCATGTGATCGTCCGCGAGACCGAGGCGGCGGCGCGGACGGCAGCCGACCGGCTGCTTTCCAGGCTCGACGCGGAAACCGGGGCGGCGATCCGGGCGAAGTCGCTCGATTCGACCTCGACAGGTGTGGCGGCCCAGGCGGCGCTGCGCGAGGGTGCGAGCGACGATGGCTATGCCGAACCCAATCTGTGGACCGGCGTCGGCCGGGCGCGTTCGGGGTGCGGCGCGGCGATCGTCGGCGATCCCGATCAGGTGCTCGCAAAGCTCGAAAGCTATCGCGCGATGGGGATCGATGCGTTCATCCTGTCGGGCTATCCGCACGCGGCCGAGGCCGACCTTTTCGCCCGCCATGTGCTGCCGCGGATCGACCACGGCCCGCTGGGCTGACGCCGGAAATCAGGCGCGGGTGAGCGACATGATCATCCGCGCCGCAGCGATCGGCTTGGCGGGATCGTCCTGCCAAGCCTCGATAGCGACATTGGCGATGCGCTGGCCAACGCGGGTGACGTGGCCCCGCGCATAGGTATCGACCAGCCTGCCGCCGCGCATGAAATCCACCGAGACATTGACGGGCTTCACCGTCGTCCCGTCATCGCCGAGGGCAACGCCGATCGCGACCATGCCGGCAATTTCCATCAGGCCGGTGATGGCGCCGCCATGAATGAAGCCGGGGCGGCCGAGAACATGATCGCCGCTGGGCATGATCACCATCGTATCGACGCCGGTCTCGACGATCCTGAGACCGAGGAAATCGGCATAAGGGGGCCGCCGGATCATCGTCATTCCTCGTCGAGAAACATGAAGGTGCCGGCGACGTGGGCGACGGGATCGTCCGGATCGCCATCATGGGCCTGGCCGCGGACGAAGGCGATGCGGCGCGTGACGCGATAGCATTCGCCCCGGCCAAAGACAGTGCGACCAGGTTGCGCCGGGCGGAGATAATCGACCCTGAGATCAAGCGTCGCCTGCGGACGGAATATCCCCGTCTTGATCCAGATGGAAACGCTGGTGGCCATGTCCATCAGCGATACGATCGGTCCCGATGCGAGCACGCCGGTATCGGGGTTGCCGATCAGTCGCTCGTCATAGCCGAGCGAAAGCTCGATCCAGTCTTCGCCATGGCTGGCATAGCGGATGCCGAGCGCGCCGTGATGGCCATGATGGTCCAGAGCCGCGATGAACCTTGATGGGTCGAACGCCTGACCGGGGGATCGTGCTGTCATGAGACGCGCCTAACGCGCGCTGGCGAGCTCCGCAACCGGCGGCGCACTATCGGCGAGCGCGTGCTTGATGACCTTGCCGGTGAGCGTGCGCGGCAGTGCTTCGACGAAGGAGAAATGGCGCGGCACCTTGTATCCGGCGAGATGCGTGCGGCAGTGGCGGGCGAGCGCGGCGGCATCGACACCGGCTGCGCTGACGAAGGCATGACCGCATTCGCCCCAATCGGCATCGGCGACACCGACCACCGCGGCTTCGCGCACCGCCGGATGGGCGAGGAGGACGGTTTCGATCTCCGCCGGATAGACATTCTCGCCGCCTGAAATGAACATGTCCTTGGCGCGGCCGACAATCTCGAAATAGCCGTCGGCATCGCGGCGGCCGAGATCGCCAGTGCGGAGCCAGCCGGCATCGTCGAAGGCGCGCGCCGTAGCTTCGTCATCGCGCCAGTAGCCGGGCGTCACGGCGGGACCGCGAAAGCGTATTTCGCCGATCATGCCATCGGCCACCGGGCCATGCTCGTCCGCCACCATCGCTTCGACCAGCAATTGCGGCTTGCCGACCGAATGGGGCCGGGCGGTGACGGCGGTGCGATCCATCATCAGCGCGGTGGGCCCGGTTTCCGTCATCCCCATGCCGCCGCACAATATGGCGCCGCGGGCGGCATAGGTGTGGATCAACGAGGCCGGTAGGCTCGATCCGCCGCTGCCCCAATGGCGCACGGCGGAAAGATCGGTGGAGGCGAAGGCCGGATGATCGGCTAGGCGCTGATAGACGGTGGGGACGGCGAAGATTGTCGTGACGCGGCCGGAGGCGATCGCCGCCAGCGCCGCGCCGGCATCGAATTCCGGCATCAGCAGCACGCGTCCGCCCGCGAGCAATGTCGGCAGCGCGAAGAGGTTGATACCGGCCGTGTGGAAGTTGGGCAGCAGGCCGAGGAAGCAATCGTCGGCGCGCAGATCGATCGCCTCGCGCACATTCACATGATTGGCGAGCGCCATGCCGAAGGTCTGGATCACGCCCTTGGGCCGGCCCGTGGTGCCCGACGTGTAGAGCAGCGACCAGATGCCGTTGCTCGGCCAAGGGCGTGGGGGCAGGGGCGCTGTGGCGGGTGCCGGTGCTTCGAGAGGGAGGACGGGCAGGTGCGGGGCGGCTTCGCGCGCGGTGGCGGCGAAGCTATCGTCCGCAAGGATCAGAGTCGGGGCGGCATCGGCGATGACGGCCGCCAGTTCGGGCACGGCCAGCCGCCAGTTGAGCGGCACGCAGATCGCGCCGGCCCGCGCGCAGCCGAACAGGAGCGCGAAGAAGGGCGCGCCGTTGCGCGCCATCACCGCTACGCGATCGCCTTCGCCGACGCCCTCACCGATCAGCCGCGCCGCCATCGTCGAGGCGAGGCGATCGAGCGCGGCATAATCGAGCGTGCCGGTGGCGTCCTCGATCGCGATCCGGTCGGGCGTCAGCGCCGCACGGCGCGCAAGCAGATCGGGCAGGTCAGCGGCCATCGTCCTTCCCGCGGGGCGCGAGGCCATAAATGATGAGATCGCCGATCGTATCCGCGATCGCTTCGGGCGTTTCGTCCTGCGACCACAGGCCGTAGCGCATTCCGGCGAACACGCTGATCCCGATCAGCGCCCAGGCACGCGCCTCGTCCGGCCCCTCGCTGATCTCGCCCCGCGCGCGGGCAGCAGCGAGATTGTCGCGATAGGCGGCGATGAACACGTCATAATGTTCGCGATAGACATCCTCGGCGACGAACTGCGCTTCCTCGATGATGCGGTAGAGGTTGGGATGTTCGCGGACGAAGCCGATATAAGCGGCGATGCCGCGCCGTTCCGCGGTCAGCCGGTCGCTCACGCCCTGCAACTGCTCGGCGATATGGTGCCGCACGCTGCGGCTCATGTCGCGGACGAGCGCGCGGTAAAGCTCCTCCTTGCTTTCGAAATAGGTGTAGAAACTGCCGAGTGCGACACCGGCCCTAGCGGTGATGCCGGTGATCGCCGCCTCATGATAGCCGCGTTCGCCAAACTCGCTCGCTGCCGCATCGAGCAGCCGGCGCAGCGTCTGCCGACCGCGTTCGGTCCGTGGAACCCTGTCGATGGCAATGTCACCCATGGGCCACATAGTGGCGCGGCAATGCCGCAAGCTCAACCTGAATATTGACTCGGGTTTCGGTTGATGTATTTCCGATAACTGAACCAACTTTCAGGTTGGAGGAGTCGCCCACGTCAGGCGGCACCCTGGCCGAAGCGTTTTGGGAGAGGATGTCTGCCCCATTTCATCGCCAGTGACGGCGCCCGGATCGCCTATCGGGACGAAGGTTCGGGGCAGGTGTTGCTGTGCGTTCACGGCCTGACGGGCAGCGGGGAATTCTTTGCGCCGCAGGCGGGGGGGCTGGCGGATCGGTTCCGCATCATCCGCATCGACCTTCGCGGTCATGGTGACACCGCTGCGAAGGGCGAACTGACGGTTGCGCGGCTGACCGCGGACATCGAGGAACTGGTCGTCCACTGCGACCTGCATGACGCGATCGGCATCGGCTGGTCGCTGGGCGCGATGCTGCTGTGGGGGATGCTGCTGGGGCCGGAACGGCGCCGCCTGGCGGGGGCGATCGTGGTCGACATGTCGCCGCGCGTCGCCAACGGGCCGGACTGGACGCTGGGCCTGATCGACGAGGAATTGCGTGCGTCGCGGCCCGGCGAAAGCTGGGAAGACCGCTGCCGCAGGATCGCCCAGGCCATCGTCGCCGACGGGCTTCAGCACGAACGTGCCGAACTGATCGATCGGATGGCCGGATGGCTGGCGACCGCCGATGCCGACGCCGTGACCGCGATCGGCCTGTCGATGATGGAACAGGATTTCCGCGATCGGCTGGCGCTGATCGAGACGCCGGTGCTGATCGCCCATGGCGCGCGCAGCCAATATTATGCGCCGGCGACGAGCATCTTCCTGCTCGATCAACTGCCGTCCAGCACGCTGACCGCATTCAAGCAATCCGGCCACACGCCGCATCTTGAAGAGCCGCAACGCTTCAACGCCGTCGTCGCGGGTTTCGCGGCGGCAATCGCATCAGCCCAGAACATGAAAAACCGGGGAGGTTGACCAAATGACCCATATCAAAACCCATCTGCTGTGCGGCGCGGCCGCCTTGATCGCGATGGCAGCGCCGGCCCAGGCGCAGGACGCCGCGACCGATCCGGCGCTGGCGGCGGCAGATGCCGGTGACGAGATCGTCGTTATCGCCCGCCGGCGGGAGGAACGGCTGATCGACGTGCCGATCGCGGTGAGTGCGGTTTCGGGCGCCGAGCTGGAACGCCAGGGCGCGGTCGACCTGGGTTCGATCCAGGGCAGCGTGCCCAACGTCAACCTCGTCCAGGGCCGCGGCTCATCCTCCACCGCCAACATCTTCATCCGCGGCATCGGCCAGCCCGACGCGTTGCAGACCTTCGACCCGGCGGTCGGCGTCTATGTCGACGGCGTTTATATGAGCCGCATCCAGGGCGCCTTGTTCAATCTGTTCGATGTCGAGCGGGTCGAGGTGCTGCGCGGGCCGCAGGGCACGCTCTATGGCAAGAACACGATCGGCGGCGCGGTCAATATCATCTCGCGCAAGCCCGATCTCGATACGCTCGCCGCGGCCGGCAGCCTGACCTATGGGCGCTTCGATCAGTGGCTGATCAACGGCTATGTCTCGGCCCCGCTCGTCACCGACAAGCTCGCCGTTTCGCTGGCGGGTGTCTATGACAAGCGCGACGGCATCGTCACCGATCCGCTGACCGGTCAGAAATATAACGACCGCAACACGCAAGCCGTGCGCGGTATCGTGCGCGCCCAGCCGACCGAGACGGTAGAACTGATCCTGTCGGGCGATTATACCCGCCAGCGCACCGATCTGACGCTTGGCTATGCGACGGCGCCGCTGATCCAGACCAGCCTGTTCCCGGTCGGCGTCAGCGTCGCGGTGCCGGCTCATCCCTATGGCGATTATGATTACAAGGCGTCGACCAGCTTCCAGAATGGCGAGGGCCAGAAGCTCGACCATTGGGGCGTGTCGCTGACCGCCAATGTCGATCTGTCGGACGCTTTCACGCTGTCGTCGATCACCGCCTATCGCGATCTCCAGACCGACTTCTTCGTCGATATCGACGCGACCGAGGTCGAGATGGGCGACGTGTTTGTCGGCACCCGCCAGCACCAGTTCAGCCAGGAACTGCAGCTCAAATATAGCGCGGACAAGCTCAACGGCGTGTTCGGGCTCTATTATCTCGAGGAGACGGTGAAGTCGCATCAGGAGGCTTATGCCGACGACCTCTTCACCTTCCTCGGCGGGCCGGTGACATTCACGCGCCTGATCGACGACAAGCAGAAGACCCGCAGCTATGCGGCGTTCGGCCAGCTTACCTATGATTTCACCGATCAGTTCGCGGTGACGGCGGGCCTGCGCTACACCAAGGAAAAGAAGACCTATAATCGCATCACGACGACGATCTCGTCGCTTGCGGCGCTCAACGGCCTGACCTTCGCCTTCCCGGATAATCTGCCGGCGCCGCTCAACGGCGATGACGATGCGAGCTTCGACGCCTGGACGCCGAGCGTGACGCTTTCCTACAAGCCGTCGCGTGATAGCCTCCTCTATCTATCCGCGGCGCGCGGCTTCAAGTCGGGCGGTTTCAACGGCCGCGCCAACAGCTTGGCGGATCTGACGCTGGTGGTGGACGGCGTGCCGACGCTGGTCACCCGTTTCAAACCGGAGACAGTGTGGACCTATGAGGCGGGCGCCAAGGCCAGCCTGCTCGACGGCCGGGTGCGGCTGGCCGGTGACGTCTTCTATTCGGATTATGAGGATTTCCAGGCGCGCGTGGGCGGCGGCACGATAGGCTCCACCGGCGTCTTCCCGGTCATCAACGCCGGCAAGCTGCGCATCTGGGGCATCGAGGCCGAGGCGACGGTGAAGCCCACTGATCCACTGACGCTGCGTGCGAGCTTTGGCTATCTCAACGCCAAATATGAGGAGTTCAACGACGGCCGCCGCGTGCCGCCGCAGAGCTTCTCCTGCAACCCGACGGGCCAGCAGGTTGTCTGCGAACCGGCCTTCGCACCGCCGATCACGTTCAGCCTGGGCGCGGATTATGTGATCCCGGTGGGCGACAGCGGCACCATCACGCTGGGCGGCGACGGCCGCTTCGTCGACCAGCATTATCTGTCCGTCGACAATCGCGAGGGGCTGAAGGAAGACGGCTATTGGGTCGCCAACACCTATGTCCAATATGACAATAAGGGGGGGTGGTATCTGCGGGGCGGCGTGAAGAATCTGTTCGACACGCTCTACAAGACCGACGGCCAGGAATTCTCGTCGGTCGGCAATATCCAGACCGTCTATTATGGCGATCCGCGGACGTGGCAGGTGACGGCCGGGTTCAAGTTCTGAGCCTGAAGCCCTCTCCCGCGCCGGCGGGAGAGGGCGGATGCGTTATTCCGGCAGGAAATCGGGCACCGAGAGATAGCGTTCGCCGGTGTCATAGTTGAAGCCCAGGACGCGGCTGCCAGCGGGCAGCTCGGCCAGCTTCTGCGAGATGGCGGCGAGCGTTGCGCCCGATGAGATGCCGACCAGCATCCCTTCCTCCCGCGCGGCGCGGCGCGCCCATTCCTTGGCGTCGTTTGGATCGACCTGGATCACCCCGTCGAGCAACTGGGTGTGGAGGTTGGCGGGGATGAAGCCCGCGCCGATGCCCTGGATCGCGTGCGGGCCGGGCTGGCCGCCCGAGATGACCGGGGAAAGCGTCGGTTCGACCGCGAATACCTTGAGGTTCGGCCACTTTTCCTTGAGCACCTGGGCGCAACCGGTGATGTGGCCGCCGGTGCCGACGCCGGTGATCAGCACGTCGAGCGGCGCATCGGCGAAATCATTGTAGATTTCCTGCGCGGTCGTCTGGACGTGGACATCGATATTGGCGGGGTTCTCGAACTGCTGGGGCAGCCACGAACCGGGGGTGGATTCGACCAGTTCCAGCGCGCGCTCGATCGCGCCCTTCATGCCCTTTTCGCGCGGCGTGAGATCGAAGGTCGCGCCATAGGCCAGCATCAGCCGGCGGCGTTCGAGCGACATGCTTTCGGGCATGACGAGGACCAGCTTGTAGCCCTTGACCGCGGCGACGAGAGCGAGGCCGATGCCGGTATTGCCGCTGGTCGGCTCGATGATCGTGCCGCCCGGCTTCAGCTTGCCGGTGCGTTCGGCATCCTCGATCATCGACAGCGCGATGCGATCCTTGATCGAGCCGCCGGGGTTGGAGCGTTCCGACTTCACCCAGACTTCCGCGTCCCCGAACAGCCGGTTGACGCGGATGTGCGGCGTGCCGCCGATCGTCTCCAGGATGTTGGCCGCCTTGGTCATGTCGCTTTCTCCTGCAAGGGGATGTCTTCAAGGGTTTTGGGTGGTGCAAAGGTACGGGCGCGGGCGATCTCCGGGAACCAGCGCGCCCACAATAATGTGACCGCGACCGCCCCGACACCCCCGGCGACCACAGCCGCCACGGGGCCGATCAAGGCGGCCAGGAAGCCGGACTCGGCCTCGCCTAGCTCGTTCGATCCGGAGATGAAGAGGGTGGAGACGGCGCCGACGCGACCGCGCATCGCATCGGGCGTATAGAGCTGGATCAGCGACTGGCGGACATAGACCGAGAACATGTCCGCCGCGCCGAGCAGCGCGAGACAGCCGAGCGAGAGCGGCAGCCAGCGCGAAAAGCCGAAGACCACCGTCGCCACGCCGAACACGGCGACCGCCGCGAGCATCTTCACGCCGACATTGTTGCGGAGCGGCTTGAAGGCGAACCACAAGGCGACCAGCGCGGCGCCCACCGCCGGCGCAGCGCGGAGATGACCCAGCCCCTCGGGGCCGACCATGAGCACATCGCGCGCGAAGATCGGCAGCATCGCCGTCGCGCCGCCCAGTAGCACCGCGAACAGATCGAGTGAGATCGCGCCCAGCACCAGCCGGTTCTGGCGAACATAGCGCAGCCCATCGACCATCTGCGCCCAGGGGTTGGCCTTGCCGTCGAGCGAGGTGCGCGGCACCGGACGGATCAGCATGAGCGCGAGGAAGGCGAAAGCGAACAGCCCGCCCGATCCGGCATAAGGCAGCCAGTGGCTGTGCGCGTAGAGATAGCCGCCAGTTGCGGGGCCGAGGATCGCGCCCGTCTGCCACGCGATCGAACTCAGCGCGATCGCGTTGGGGAGGACGGCCGCTGGCACCAGATTGGGGGCGAGTGCGCTGAGCGCCGGGCTGGCGAAGGCGCGGGCCACACCGAGCAGGGCTGCAATGGCGAAGAGGTGCGGCAAGCTGGTCTGGTCGTGCCAGGCGAGCCAGCCAAGCGCGGCCGCGCATCCCGCCTCCAGCAGCACCGCCCCGCGGGCGATCCAGCGGCGGTCCACGCGGTCCGCGGTCCAGCCGACGATCAAGGTGAGTGCGAGCAGCGGCACGAACTGGAACACGCCGATCAGCCCGAGTTGGAAGGCGGCTTCCTTGGGCGTCATCGTCCGCCGGGCGATATCATAGACCTGCCAGCCGATCACCACGACCATGCTGTTCTGCGCGATGGTCGTGGTTAGGCGCGCAAGCCAGTAGGCGCGGAAATCGCGGATGCGGAAAGGGTGCGGCGGGCGGTCCATCGCGTCGGTCTAAGCCGAACAATGTTACGGGGGCAATCGGCCTTTTATCTATTCTGTGGATAGAAATAGTAAAACGAAGAGCGGGCCGGCAAGGGGGGCCGGCCCGCTCGGTAAACCGCCTCGGGGGGGATGAGGCGGTTAATCAGACGGTGGGGGAGGGTCCGTCTGAAACTGAATATGGGTCCATGGGTCCGGCATTACCACCCTGCCTAGGGGTGACCGGGCTCATATCTTCGTATGATAGGCACGGTTGATCGGTTGCCGCTGGCCGAACAGCGAAGCGACCAAGGGCGCGCTGGCCGCATAGAGCACGACGGCCGACAGCGTGCCGAGCAGCGAGTCGTCCAGATAGTCGCCGGTGAGGGCGGCAGGGGCCGCTGCAACGACCAAGGCGACGAGGGCCGGTGCCGAAAGCTTCTGCCAGCGTGACGCGGCCGGCTGGTGCCGGGGGCGCAGCCACTTGCGCTGCGGGGTCGCGACAACGGTGCCGATCGAGTGGACCGGGGCACCTTCGCTGCTGTTGAAGTCCAGAAAGGCCATGGCCGTTTCCCTGTTGGAATTGCCATGCCCTTTTGCCGTTCATCTGGGGTTTATTGAATCAGACGTGGGGTTTGGCCGCCGCCTCCTTTCAGTTAGGCGGATCATACCTAAGTGTAGTGCGATGCAGCAGATCCGCGCTGGACGCGGTTCGCGCGGTCTGAGACACTGAAGCATCGCTTTCCCGGAGAACCATGCCGTGGCTACCGTCGCGACACAGCCAAGCCCCCTCCACATGCCGCCGGCCGATCTGGCGGAACTGATCGACCTCAGCAACGACACCATCTCGGTCCGCCGCGCGGACGGAGCGGTGACGCATTGGAACAGCGGCTGCGCCGCGCTCTACGGCTGGGGCGGCGACGAATTGGCGAGGCCGGGCGGATATGACCTGCTGCACACCCGTTTCGACCAGCCCGAAGAAGCGGCGATGGCGGAGCTGCTGGAAACCGGCCGCTGGCAGGGCCATCTGACCCGCACGACCCGCGATGGCCGCGACGTGGTGGTTTCGGTGCGCTGGACTGCGCGGCGCAATGCCGATGGATCGATCCGCGACATCATCGAGACCGGCCGGGATGTTACCTGGGACGTGGTTTCCAAGGAGGATCTGCGGCGCAGCGAATATCGCTATCGCAACATGTTCCAGGCGATGGCGGTGTCGTTCTGGGAACTGGATTTTTCCGCCGTGAAGCAGATGGTGGCGGAATGGAGCCAGCCGGGCGAGCCGGACCTGGCCGCCTTCTTCGCATCCAGCCCGGATGCGGTGCGCCGTGCAATGGCCAGGACCCGGATCATCGACGTCAACGACAAGACGTTGCGGATGTTCTGCGCGAAATCCCGCGAGGAGCTGGGCGATACGGTCGAACGCTTCTGGCCGGTCGAAAGCGAGGCGGTGTTTGCTGCCAGCGGCATCGCCGCCATGGCCGGCCGGCCGACCTTTGAGGCGCAGACCAGGATGCTCACGCTCGACGGGCGAGAGATCGACGTGATGTTTACCTGGAGCTTTCCGCCGCCATGGATGGGCCATGACAATGTGCTGGTCGGCATCATCGACATCAGCGCCCGCATGCGCGCGCAGGAGGAATTGCAGCGCGTGCAGGGCGAACTGGCGCATGCCGCGCGCGTCGCGACGCTGGGCGAGCTTGCCGCGTCGATCGCGCATGAGGTGAACCAGCCGCTCGCCGCCATCGTCAATTTCGGCGAAGCGGCGAAGCGCTGGATGGGCCGGCCGGAGCCCGACATGGGCGAAGCGAATGCCGCGATCGAGCGGATGATCGCCGACAGCCGCCGCGCGTCGGACATCATCGGCCGCATCCGCGGTATGGCGACAAAGTCGGTGCCGAAGCCGACCCTCTTCCATCCGTGCGAGGCGGTGAAGGAAGCCGTCCAGATCGTTCGCCACGATATGCAGAACCGCGGCGTCGCATTGAGCATCGCCGAGGTGGAAGCGGTGCCGCGCGTGCGCGCCGATCGCATCCAGATCCAGCAGGTCGCGGTAAACCTTATCGTCAACGCGGTGCAGGCGATGGCGCAGGTGCCCGAGGAGCGCCGCGCGATCGCCATCCGCACGCAACTCACGGCCGACGACATGGTGCGGATCGAGGTGCAGGACAGCGGGCCGGGCATTGATGCGGCAGTCGCCGACCGGCTGTTCACCGCGTTCAGCAGCACCAAGGAAACCGGCATGGGCATGGGGCTGTCAATCAGCCGGTCGATCGTCGAGGCGCATGGCGGCACGATCAGCGGCTGCAGCAACACCGACGGCCCCGGCGCGACCTTCGCCTTCACTTTGCCGATGGCGGAGGGCGAAGTGGCGGGCGTGTGCCCGAACGCGGTTTAGCCCGGAATAGAACGTCATACCGGCGTAGGCCGGTATCCAGTTCCGCGGTTGATCTGGACCCCGGCCTGCGCCGGGGTGACGCGAGCGTTCAGTCGACCAGCGCGCACCAGCGGAAATCATGCTTGATGAAATTCTGGCCGAGACTGTAGCGGACGCGGCGCACACCGGGGATCTTGTCGATCGTCTGGTGGAGGAAATCGGTCAACTCGTTGCCATTCTCGACCAAAGTCATCGCGAGCACGTCGGCGCGGCCGAGCATGGTGGCGACGAAGCCGATTTCGGGCACCTTTGCGAGGGCTGCCGCCATATCCTCGATATCGCCGGCCGTGTTCGCCTCGATCCACAGATAGGCCAGGATCGGGTTGCGCAGCCGGCTGGTGTTGGTGATCGCGGCGACGCGGATCACGCGGCTGTCGAACAGCCTCTTCAGGCGCGAGCGGATCGTGCCTTCGGTCAGGCCGAGTTCGCGGCCGATCTCGCGATTGGAGACGCGGGCGTCGATGCCCAGCCGCTCAATGATCTTGTGATCGATTTCGTCCAGCGAGACGCCCGTGCTCATAAAGGTGCCCAATCCGGTGTATATTTCAGAACCTTGAGCGCGAGGCCGGGGACGATCTTCTCGACCCCCGGAACATGCGCCATCACATGGGTAAGCAGACGATCCAGATCGGCGAGGTCGCGCGCGACGACCTGGACTTCCAGATCATGCGTGCCGATCGCGACGTTCACGGTCACGACTTCCTCAAGCTGGGCGAGATCGTGACCGACATCGGCGGCGGCGCGGCCCTTGACCTGCACACCCACGGCGGAAAGGCAGTCGAAGCCCATGGCCGAAAGATCGCGCATCGCGACGACGCGAACCGAGTTGTTGTCTTCCAGCCGGCGCAGGCGAGTGCGCACCGTCGCTTCGTTGACATCGACGATCCGCGCAAGGTCGCGGTTGGCGATCCGCCCGCTCTGTCTGAGCGCGGCGATGATCTTTTCGTCGACCTCATCGAGTTCGTAGCCCGCGGCTTCTCCGCCGCGTCCGCGGCCGCCGCTGCGTGCCGTCGCATCCCTTGCCAAGCGTAAATCCCCACAGTCGCTGCCGGCGTGCCGATATGGCTACGCCGGTGAAGCGGGGATTCAGACAGGATCGGGCAACCGCTGTCAATGCCGGGAACCACCGTGCGCCCGCTCAGCGCGCGAGGAAGCCGCCATCGACCGCGAGCGGGTGGCCAGTGATGAAGCTCGCCTTGTCCGAACAGAGGAACACGACGGCGTCGGCAACTTCGCGCGCTTCACCCATGCGGTTCATCGGGTGCATCTGCGCCATGAAGGCCGCCGCCTGCGGATCGGAGGTGGTGACGTCGGTCATCGGCGTGACGATAGCGCCGGGGCAGACCGCATTGACGCGGACATTGTCCGCTGCCCAGCGCATGGCCGCGGAACGGGTGAAGCCGACGACCGCGTGCTTGCTGCCGCAATAGCCCGGCCCGCTGAGGCCCGACATGCCGGCGACCGAGGCGGTGTTGACGATCGCGCCGCGCTTGGCCTTCGCCATGTGCCGCGCCTCGGCCGCGATGCAATACATCACGCCGTCGCAATTGGCGGCGAAGGTGCCTTCGAACGCGTCATTGTCGCCCCAGGGCGTCATCATCGTCTCAATCGAGACGCCGGCATTGTTGAAGGCGCAATCGAGCCGACCCCAGCGGGCGACGACGGCATCGACCGCGGCATCGACGGCGGCACGATCACGGACGTCGAGCTGGACGGCATAGGCTTCGCCACCGGCATCGATGATCATCCGGGCGGTTTCTTCGGCCCATTCGGCGACGAGATCGGTGACGGCGACCTTCGCGCCCTCTTGCGCCATGGCGATCGCGGTGGCGCGGCCGATGCCGCTGCCGGCGCCCGTCACGAAGGCGATGCGATCCTCAAGCAGCCCGGCCATGCGTCACTCCAATCGCCCCAATCCATTGATTGAGACGGGTACAGAGCCGGCCGATGCTGGCAAAGCCGAAATGATTGTGTCCTGTGGCCAGTAGCTTTGAAATTGTGACATCCATTGCGGCCGGATAGGCGGCAGGCACCTCGCCGGGGGGCACGCCGATGTCGCGATCGCCGAAGGCGAAGAAGATCGGTACGTCGATCGCTGCGGCCTCGGCGGCGAAGCTGCCCGGCACCATCGACATGACGCCGCCGGCGCCGAACATGCGGTCGCCGGTTGCGCGGAGGGCCGCGGCGACTTCGGGATCGGCGCCGCCGAATATCTCGGCCGCGAGCTGCTTGTCGGGGGCGCTGAAGCGCAGGAAATTGCCACCGAACCGCGCGATCGCGAGGTGGGGGAGGGCGGCTTCAAGGGCTTGCGGGTTGCCGATGAGCGCCTTTTCCTCGTCGGTCAGCACCCATTCCAAACCGCTGGCGTTGGAGCCAAGCAAGGCGACGGCGGCGAAGCTGCGGTTGCGCGCCTGTTGCAGCGTGACGAGCATGCCGCCCATCGAATGGCCGACGCCGATGACGGGGAGCGCGGCGAGGTCCGGCCGGACGCGACGGAGCGCCTCTAGCGCGTGATGATGGCTGTCGCCGGCATTGCGCGGCGAGAAGGTGTCGGCTTGCGGAGGCACGCCGCTTTCGCCGATACCCGGATTGTCGACGGCGATGACGGCATGGCCGGCGGCCAGCATCCGCCGGGCGAAGCTGTGGCCGGTGCTGCCGCCGGCCAGATCGAAATAGCCGCGATTGGCGCCGCCGCCGGGCACGCACCACAGCAATGTCCGCGGTGGGCCTTCGGGCAGGAAAAGCGTGGCCACCATAGGGAAAACCCCCGCGCCTTCGGGCGCAGGGGTTTCCAGTTGCAGCGTTTCAACCACGCTCACGGGGCGATCAATTGCCCCAGTGATAGGTGAGCGACATGCCGTACATCCGCGGCTCCCCGTAGATGACCGAGTCGAAGCCGATCTGCGAGTAGAGCGGATAGCCGCCGGTGATATATTTCTCGTTCGTCAGGTTGGTGGCGAAGGCCGCAACATCGAAGTTGCTGCCGCCCACCTTGTTCCATTCGACCCGCGCGTTGAGCAGTTCGAAGCCCGGGAAGGTGTTGAGCGGCGCCGGTGCCGCGAAATCAGGCGAGTTGGTCTTGTCCTGATGGCTGAAGTCCATCTGGAGCGCGATCTCGCCGCCGTCCGCCATCGGATAGGCGTAACGGCCCGACAGGCTATATTTCCACTTCGGCTGATAGACCGCCTGGCGGCCCTTGATCGCGGGCGTGCCCGGCAGCGTGATGTCGCTCGACGCGTCGAGATAGGAGACCCAGCCCGACAGTGTCAGCCCTTCGACGGGGATGATCGTGGTTTCGAACTCGAAGCCCTTGTTGGTCGCCTTGCCGACATTCTGCGCGACCGAGGCGATGCCGGTCGTGGCGATCGCGATGGGCACCGTGATCTGTTGGTCCTTATACTTGTCGTAGAAGACCGCGAGGTTGGTGCGCAGCGGCACGCCGATATCCCAGTCCGCCTTCAGGCCGACTTCGAAATCGTCGACGAATTCGGGATCGAAGCTTTGCAGGTCGGGACGCGGTGCGGGCAGGTTGAAGCCGCCCGATTTAAAGCCGCGACGATAGGCGCCGTAGATCAGGATATCCTCGTTCGGCTTCCACTGCAGCGTCGCATCGTAAGTGGGTTCGCTGAACTTCGCGTCATATTCGATCGGGCAGCGGACTGTGCCGCCTGGATTGGTGGGCGTGATGGTCTGAGGATCAACCAGCACACAGGCGCCCGAGGCGGTGTTGACCTGCGCCAGCGAAGCCTTGCGCTTGTCCCAGGTGTAGCGGAAGCCGCCGCTCAATTGCAGGGTCGAGGTGATATCGAACTCGCCGTGCGCGAACAAAGCGTCGCTGGTGTCGGTGTTGGTGACGATACGGGTGTTGAAGCTGCCGAACGTCCCCGACGGGATCGCCGGATCGAACGCCGGCTTCGACTTTTCGTGATAATAGCCGAGGATGTAGCGGAAGGTGTCGCCCAGCGAACCTTGGATCTGGAATTCCTCGGTGAACTGGTCCTGCCCGAACTGCCAATCCTGGGTATGGACATTGAACTGTGCGATCAGCGGCAGCACCGTGCCGTCATAATCATTGCCTTCGTCCGTGCGCTGGCCGCGGAAGGCGATGATGTTCTTCAGCGTGATGGTGTCGCTGACTTCCCAGGTCGTCTTGTTGGTGATGCCGTAATTGAGCGCGCGATTATAGTTGCGCCCGGCATAGGCGATTTTGCGGATGCCAAGCTGCTGCTGCTGGGCCAGCAGCCCGTTCAGCACCGCATCCGAGGTGAAGCCGAAGCCACCGCTGGCGGCGGCGATGCCGGTCAGCTGGAAAGCGGGCGGGAACGGGCTGTTCGGATCGGTCGCCGGGCAGCCGGGCGCTGCGGCGAAGGACAGGCAGGCGATCGGCACGCGCGCCGCGCCCTGGCCGAGATAGAGCGGCACATCCGGGAAGAACGGGTCGAGCCCGGTGCCCTGGATGGCGTTGGGGCTGATCGCCGCATTCGGATTGATGCCGCGCAGAATAGCGGACGAGCCACTGGCGTCGCGGTTCGAATAATCGCCGATCAGCAGGTTTTCCAACCCTTCGGCCGGGCGCAGCAGGATCGAAACGCGTACCGATTCGAACGCGCGGCCGTCGAGCTTCTGGCCGCTGATGACATTCTTGGTGAAGCCGTCGCGGCGCTCCATCTGCCCGGAGACGCGGATACCGCCGAGATCGTTGCCGAAGGGCACGTTCACCATGCCTTCGAAGCCGCGCATGTCGTAATTGCCGACCGAGGCGCGCATCATAC
Organism: Sphingomonas sp. DBB INV C78; assembly: GCF_042693015.1. Classification (NCBI taxonomy): domain Bacteria; kingdom Pseudomonadati; phylum Pseudomonadota; class Alphaproteobacteria; order Sphingomonadales; family Sphingomonadaceae; genus Sphingomonas; species Sphingomonas sp. DBB INV C78. The sequence continues at coordinate 158,782 of NZ_CP170544.1, forward strand.
CTTCGAAATCGTCGCTCGGACGGTTCGGCTCGAACAGCACTGCACCGCCGGTAGTGTTGCGGCCGAACAAAGTGCCCTGCGGACCCTTCAGCACCTGCACGCTCTGCAGGTCGTAGAACACGCCGGGCCCGGCGACCGGGATCGGGACTTCGGCGAAGTAGGTGGCGACCGACGAGAAGTTGCGCTGGCCGGCGTTGATCACGCCAGGGCCCTGGCCGCGGATGTAGAACTGGGCTTCGTCGCGCTTCTGGGCGCCGATGTTCACGCCGGGGGCGACATCGCGGAGCTGATCGACCGACTGCACGCCCTTCTGGTCGAGCGCGTCGCCCGAAAGCGCGGTGATGGCGAGCGGCACGTCCTGCGCGGCTTCCTCGCGGCGGCGGGCGATGACGACGATGTCGCCGAAGCCTTCACTGCTGCTGGCGGCGGGTTCGCTGCTTTCCTGCGCCATGGCGGGCGCGCCCACGCTCATCGCCAGCAGGCTCGCGGACAGGCAAAGTACGTGCGTCAGGCTCCTCATAAGGCTTCCTCCCTAACTAGCGCGGGCCGATCCTGCCGGCCCGCTGCCTCACTTTTCGCCGGCGGTTTTCCGCCTGACTCCCAAAATGAATGTGCTTCAGCATGGATGATAGCTGTTTGCGTGGCAAGGGCATTTTTTGGCGACGCAATTGGAGGGTCATATGCCGCGCAGCTTCCCGCGAATCGCAGAATTGCCGCGCGCGCTGTGAGGTTTCGTAACAAAATGGGCGGGGGCGGACGTGGCGCTTCCATGTTAGTCTGCGCCGCTTTCACGTGACAAACTGAATTCAATTCATTATTGGTCGAACATCAGATTTCGGGGACCGCGTTAGGAGAGGCGCGCCATGAACGAGATGACCACGATCGAACGCATTCAGACCGGCGACGAGCTTGAGCGCTGCCCCTTCCCGATCCCGATCGGCTGGTTCGCCATCGAGCTTTCGGACAATCTGAAGCCCGGCGAGATCCGCAACCTCCATGTGTTCGGGCGCGAATGGGTGCTGTTCCGCGGGGAGGACGGCAAGGTCGGGCTGACCGATCCCTATTGCCCGCACCTGGGCGCGCATCTCGGCCATGGTGGCACGGTCGTCGGCAACAATGTCCGCTGCCCGTTCCACCATTGGGAGTTCGATGCGGACGGGTGGTGCAAGAAGATCCCCTACGCCAAGGTGATGCCCGGCATCGCCCGCAAGAAGCCGGTGCTGAAGACGCTGCCGACGCAGGAACGCTATGGCGCGATCTTCGCCTGGTATCATCCCAATGTCGACGAACCGAGCTTCCCGCTTCCCGACGTGCCCGAACTGGAAAGCGAAGGCTATGTGCCGATCCGCCGCGGCCAGTGGAACATCGGCACGATGATCCAGGAAATCGGTGAGAATGGCGTGGACAACGCCCACCTCAAATACCTGCACAACACGCCGATCATTCCGCCGGTCGAGGCGCGGCCGGATGGGCACAAATTCCACACCAATATCGGCCAGGGCTATATCGTCGGCGAAAGCCATGGGCCGGGGATCGCCATCCAGCGCTTCAATAATCAGGGCGTGACGATGTTGATGTTCGCGATGTCGACACCGATCGACACCGAAATGACGCTGACGCGCATGGCCTTCACCTTCCTCGATCATCCGGAAGGATCGAAGGAGCGCGGCATCGCCGAGCATCTCTACCAGCATTCGATCGGTGCGGCCGAGGGCGAGGATTCGGCCGGGTTCGAGTCGGTCGATCTGATCGTCTGGGACAACAAGAAATACCGGCCCCAGCCGCTGCTGTGCGACGGCGATGGGCCGATCCTGATGTGGCGCAAATGGTTCAGCCAGTTCTACGCGGAGCCCATCGAAGCCTGAAAACGGGCAGGGGCATCGCGCCAAAGTGAGAGGAAGATCGAATGAACGAGATGACGACCATCGAACGGATCCAGACGGGCGACGAGCTTGAACGCTGCCCGTTCCCGATCCCCTTCGGCTGGTTCATGGTCGAGGAATCGGCGAAGCTGGCGGTGGGCGAAATCCGCATCATCAAGGCATTCGATCGCGAATGGGTGATGTTTCGCGGCGAAGACGGCAAGCCCGGCATCTCCGATCCCTTCTGCCCGCATCTCGGCGCGCATCTCGGCCATGGTGGGACGGTCGTCGGCAACAATATCCGCTGTCCGTTCCACCATTGGGAGTTCGATGCGGAGGGGTGGTGCAAGAAGATCCCCTACGCCAAGGTGATGCCCGGCATCGCGCGGAAGAAGCCCGTCCTCAAGACCTTGCCGATCGTCGAACGCTATGGCGCGATCTTCGCCTGGTATCATCCCGATGGCGTGGACCCGACCTTCGCGATCCCCGACGTGCCCGAGCTGGAGGATGAGGCCTATGTGCCGATCCGCCGCGGCATGTGGGACATCGGCACGATGATCCAGGAAATCGGCGAGAATGGCGTCGATTATGCCCACCTGAAATTCCTGCATGGATCGCCCGAGATTCCGCCGGGCACCGGCAAGGCCGACGGCTACAAGTTCCACACCGATATCGGCGCGGGCTTCATCGTCGGCGAACATCATGGGCCGGGCATCCAGATCATGCGGTTCAACAAGGACGGCGTGACGATGACGATGTTCTCCACCCCGCTGCCGGTGGACAAGGAAATGACGCGCACCCGCATGGCCTTCACCTTCCGCGATTATGCCGAAGGGACGAAAGAACGGGTGATCGGCGAGCATCTCTACCAGCACTCGATCGGCGCGGCCGAGGGCGAGGATTCGGCGGGGTTCGAATCGGTCGATCTGATCGTCTGGGACAACAAGAAATATCGGCCCCAGCCGCTGTTGTGCGACGGCGACGGCCCGATCCTGATGTGGCGCGAATGGTTCAAGCAGTTTTATGCGGAGCCCCTGGCCTGAACTCCTATCCGTTCGTGTCGAGCGGAGTTCGAGCGCAGCCGAGAACGTAGTCGAGATACGGCTCCGGGCGACGCACTTTGGGCCGTGTCTCGACTTCGCTCGACACAAACGGGGAGGGGAGTGTCGGCTGGCGTGAAGCCTTCCCCTCGTCACCCTGAACTTGTTTCAGGGTCCACCGTGCGACAAGCAATGTCCGTGCGATTGGAGAGGTGGATGCTGAAACAAGTTCAGCATGACGGGTGGGGGAGATGGCGCGGTCTCGCGGCCTTGCTCGCGCTGCTGCTAGTCTCAATCGGCGCCACTGCCGCACCAGCCCAACGCCAGGGCATCGACGTATCCCACCACCAGGGCCGCATCGACTGGCAGAAGCTGCCGAAACAGGGCGTCTCCTTCGCCTACGTCAAGGCGAGCGAGGGCGGCAGCCACCGCGACCGGCTGTTCGCGGCCAATTGGGCGGACGCGAAGGCCGCGGGCATCCAGCGCGGCGCCTATCATTATTTCACGCTGTGCCGGGCAGGGGCGGATCAGGCGGCGAACTTCATCGCGACGGTGCCGGTGGATGCGGGGGCACTGGCGCCGGCGGTGGACCTGGAATTTCTCGGTAACTGCAATCGCAGGCCGCCGCGCGACGCGTTCCATGCCGAACTGGCGGCCTATCTCCGCGCAGTCGAGGCGCGATACGGCAAGCCGGTGATCCTCTACCTCACCGACGAATTCGAGCGCGCTTACGATGTCAGCGCGCGGGTGAAGCGCCCGCTCTGGCTGCGCAGCCTCGGCACCGAACCCCGCTTCGGCGCGCGGCCGTGGAGTATCTGGCAGCAATCGCATTCCAAGCGGCTGGAGGGCATAGCGACGCCGGTGGACTGGAATGTGATGCGCTAAGATCAACTCCCCTCCCTTCCAGGGAGGGGAGTTGGATGATCATCGCAAAGCACAAAAAAGGCGCGCCCGGTTTCCCGGACGCGCCCTTCTTTACCTTGGTGACGCCGATCAGGTCGCGGGCAGCAGCCGCTTTTCACCCGCGATCCGCATCATCGCCTTCTGCAGCTTGTCGAACGCGCGGACCTCGATCTGGCGGACGCGTTCGCGGCTGACGCCATAGACCTGACTCAGTTCCTCGAGCGTCTTGGGATCGTCCGACAGGCGGCGCTCGGCGAGGATATGCTTCTCGCGATCGTTGAGCGCGGCCATCGCCTCGACCAGCATGTTGTGGCGGACGTCCTTTTCCTCTGCATCGGCGATGCGCTCGTCCTGCAGCGGATCGGTGTCGACCAGCCAATCCTGCCACTGGCCGTCGCCATCCTCGCGCATCGAGACGTTGAGCGAGGTATCGCCCCCCATCGCCATGCGGCGGTTCATGCTCGTCACCTCTTCCTCGGTCACACCGAGATCGGTGGCGATCTTGGCGAGATCCTCGGGCTTGAGGTCACCATCTTCGAACGCATCGAGCTTGGACTTCATCCGGCGAAGGTTGAAGAACAGCTTCTTTTGCGCCGCGGTGGTGCCCATCTTCACAAGGCTCCACGACCGCAGGATATATTCCTGGATCGACGCGCGAATCCACCACATCGCGTAAGTTGCGAGGCGGAAGCCGCGGTCGGCCTCAAACTTCTTCACGCCCTGCATCAGGCCGATATTGCCTTCGGAGATCAGCTCGGCGGTCGGCAGGCCGTAGCCGCGATAGCCCATCGCGATCTTCGCCACGAGGCGCAGGTGCGAGGTCACGAGCCGCGTCGCGGCTTCGGGATCGCCATGCTCCTGATAGCGCTTCGCGAGCATATATTCCTCCTCGGGGGCGAGGAGGGGAAACTTCCGGATCTCGGCGAGATAGCGGTTGAGGCCTGCCTCGCCGCCGAGTGCGGGAATCGTCGCTGGGACGTTCTTGCCGCTTGCCATGATCTTCACTTCACTCCCTGGTCCGCTGATGGGACCGCTTTGAAGGGCCGAATCTTTCCGTACCCGATTGAAACCTTTATAGCGCCAGTTGGCTTAACAGCGCCTGCATGTCGGAAGGCATATTACTGTCGAAGGCCAGCTCTGCGCCACTATACGGGTGTATGAACCCCAGATGGGCCGCATGAAGCGCCTGCCGCCCGAATTCCAAACGGCTGAGCAGGCTACGGTGTTCCGGCCTGATACGTCCGTATACCGGGTCGCCCAGCAGGGCGTGGCCGATAGAGGCCATGTGGACGCGAACCTGGTGGGTACGGCCCGTTTCCAGCCGGCATTCGACCAGCGCCGCCCCTTTTAGCGCGGTGATGAGGCGATAATGTGTCACCGCCCGTTTGCCGCGTCCGTCAGCCACGATCGCCATCTTCTTGCGGTTGGTCGATGACCGCGCGAGCGGTGCATCCACCTTGCCCGACGTGGGGTTGGGCAGGCCCGCGACGATCGCCCGATAGCGCCGGTCGATGCTGTGCGCGGCAAACTGCTTTGCCAGCCCCTCATGCGCGAGATCGGTCTTCGCCGCGACCATCAGCCCCGACGTGTCCTTATCGATGCGGTGGACGATCCCCGGCCGCGCTACGCCGCCGATGCCGGACAGGCTACCGCCGCAATGGTGGAGCAGCGCGTTGACCAAAGTGCCGTCGAGATTGCCGGCCGCCGGGTGGACGACCAGCCCGGCCGGCTTCTCGACGACGATCAGATGTTCGTCCTCATAAGCGATGACGAGCGGGATATCCTGCGCCTCATTTTCCAGCGGGGCGGGCGGCGGCACCACCACGTCATATTCGCTGCCGGGGGCGACCTTGGCTGAAGGATCATTGGCGGGCGTGCCGTCGGAACGGTGGACCTGGCCGTCGTTGATCAGGCCCTTCAGCCGCTCACGCGAAAATTCGGGGAGGGCGACGGCGAGCGCCTTGTCCAAGCGCCATCCCGCGGCCTCTGCCGGTACGATTGCCCTGACTGTCGACACCCCCGCGTCCATCGCCTAGCCATGTGGCGATGGAATTACGGATTGCAAGCGGGGCATATGCGCAAATTCTTCGCCATGCGGCGGCTGACCCCGCACGCGAGGTTTGTGGGCTGTTGTTCGGCGACGATGGGCGAATATCGACGGCTGAACGGACCGCCAACGTCCATCCCGATCCCGCGCGCTTCTTCGAGGTCGATCCAGCGGCGTTGTTCGCTGCGCTGCGTCGCGAGCGGGCTGGTGGGCCGCGGCTGATCGGCCATTATCATTCGCATCCCAATGGCCGCGTCGAGCCTTCGATCGATGATGCCGCTTCCGTCGGCCCGTCTTCCGGCCGGCTGTGGCTGATCGTGGCGCGCGGCGAGATTGCCGCTTTCCGCGCCTGGCAGGGCGGCGAAATCCTTGAGCGTTTTGATCGAGTCGCCTTGGCCGTCATGGACTGAAAGGAGCCGTTCGAACGGCCGGATGCGGCGCGTAGCGCTTGCGTTAACGACGTCCAGCCGCCACAACGGCGCCCTCTTTCGGGGACGGTCCGTTACATGACGAATGCTGTTGATTTCGCTAGCCTGCTCTGTTCGCGCCTTTGCCATGACTTGCTGAGTCCGGTCGGCGCCCTGAATAACGGCATCGAGTTGATGGCGGACGAGACCGACCCCGAGATGCGCGCCCGCTGCCTGGAATTGCTGGCCGAAAGCGCGCGGGCGTCGGCCAACAAGCTCAAATTCTTCCGTCTGGCCTTTGGCGCCGCGGGCGGCTTCGCCGATCAGGTCGACACGCGCGAGGCGCGCGCTGCGATCGAGGGGCTGTTCGGCGGCGACGGCAAGGTGCTGCTCGGCTGGATGGTCAGTGAACCCGCGCTCAGCAAGACCGCGATCAAGGTGCTCTTGAACCTGGCGCTGATCGCCGGCGATGCGCTGGTGCGCGGCGGGCGGCTGGATGTCGGCGCCGAAGGATCGGAAATCGTGATCCGCGCGGAAGGCCCGCGGCTGGTGCTCGATTCCGAACTGCGCGATGCGCTGCTGGGCTGGACGAGCGAGGAGGCGCTGACCCCGCGTGCGGCCGCGGCATGGCTGGTCCATCAGCTCGCCAAGGAAGCCGGCGGATCGGTGCAGGCGTCCGAACCGCAGGACGGCGTCCTCATGCTCGGGGCGACAATTCCGGTGCGTTAATCGCGCCGACGGTAAACCCCTTTTTCACCAGTGCCATGGCAGATCGGCGCTTCCGGTTTTCGGACGGAAGGGCCCGATGGACGATCTGCTGCAGGAATTCCTGGCCGAAACGCGCGAGATGCTCGCCGCGATTTCGGGCGAAATCATCGCCTGGGAGGCTGAACCGGGCGACAAGGCGCGGCTCGATTCGATCTTTCGCTTCGTCCACACCGTCAAGGGAAGCTGCGGCTTTCTCGATCTGCCGCGCCTCGAACGGCTGAGCCATGCCGCCGAGGAAGCGCTGGCCGAAGTCCGCAGCGGCGAACGCCAGCCCGATGTCGCGCTCGTCAATGCTGTCCTCGCCATCATCGACCGGATCAGCGAACTGACCGAAGCGATCGAAGCGGGCGAAAGCCTGCCCGACGAGGATGACCAGCGGCTCGTCGCGGCGCTCGCGCCCGGCGCGGTCGTGGCGTCCGCCGCCGTGCCGCAGGCCGTCACCGGATCGCCGGTGCGCGCGGTTTCGCGCAGCATCCGCCTGCCGATCGACCTGCTCGACCGGATGATGGGTGGCGTTTCGGATATGGTGCTCGCGCGCAACGAGCTTTCCCGCAAGCTGCGCGACTCGATGGTCGATGGCGGCATCGAGGCCGCGTTCGAACGCCTCTCGCTCTGCGTTGCCGAGATGCGTGATGCGATCACGCGCACCCGCATGCAGCGGATCGACCATATCTTCTCGGCGCTGCCGCGGTTGGTGCGCGATCTTTCGGCCGAGCTTGGCAAGACCGTCGCGCTCGAAGTCGATGGCGGCGATGTCGAGCTGGATCGCGAGATGATCGAGATGATCCGCGATCCGCTGACCCACATCATCCGCAACGCGATCGATCATGGCATCGAACCGCCGGAGGATCGCCGCGCGGCGGGCAAGTCGGCGGCGGGCAGGCTTTCCGTCTCCGCCCGCCAGTCCGGTAACCAGATCCTGATCGAAGTGATCGACGATGGCCGCGGTATCGATGGCGACCGGCTGGTGGCCAAGGCGATCGCCGCCGGCATCCTTGCCGCCGAAAAGGCCGAACTGCTGACCTGGCCGCAGAAACTGGCGCTGGTGTTCGAACCCGGCCTGTCGACCGCCAATGCGATCAGCTCGATCTCCGGCCGCGGCGTCGGCATGGATGTGGTGCGATCGAACATCGAGCGGATCGGCGGCCTCGTCGATATCGAAAGCCGCCCGCAGCAGGGCCTGCGCCTGACCCTCCGCGTGCCTTTGACCCTGACGATCATCCCCGCGCTGACCGTGAGCGCCGGTGGCCAGACCTTTGCCATCCCGCGCTCGGCGATCGAGGAGATCGTGCGCGCCTCGGGCGACGGCGTGAAGCTGGAGCCGGTGGGCGGTGTCAATATCGCTGCGATCCGCGGCCGCCGGATGCCGGTGGTGCCGCTGGGGCAGCTCACCAAATCCAAGGGCCGCGCCGTGCGCCCGCCGACTTTGGTGGTGCTGCGGCCCGCCGGCGGATCGCTGTTCGCGCTGTCGGTGGATGCCGTCCACGACCATGAGGAACTGGTGGTGAAGCCCGCCGCGCCCGCGGTGATGGCGACGGGCATCTATGCCGGCACCACACTGCCGGACAATGGCCGGCCGATGCTGCTGCTGGACCCCGCCGGTATCGCCAATGTCACCGGCGTCGCCGCGCAGCAGGTTTCCAATACCGAAACCGATGCGGTGGTCGAGGAAGCGGCGCCGCTGGTGCAAACCTTGCTGTTCCGCGATTCGGACAGGATCGAACGCGCGATCCGTTTGTCCGTGGTCGAACGTATCGAGGAAGTCCCGTCCTCCGCCGCGCGCTTCACTGCGGGCCGGATGCGCATCGCCCACAACGACCAACTCCTGCCGCTGCTCGGCCACGCCAACCCGGCCGATCGCGAACGGCTGCGCGTGCTGCGCATCAGCGATGGCATGACCCAGCTTGCCTACATGATCGACGAGGTGATCGACATCGTCGCGCTGCCGCCGCTCGCCGATGCCGCCATGACGCCAGGCCCCGTCGCGGGCGTGGTAATGGTGGAAGGCCGTCAGGTCGAACTGCTCGATCCGCACTGGCTGCTCGCCGATGCCGCGGGCGGGCTGCCGTCCATGGCTGCGCGGCCGACCTGTCTGCTGGTCAGTGCCGAGGATCGCTGGTCGAGCGAGATATTGCGGCCGCTGGTGGAAGCCGCCGGCTATCGCGTGGTGATGGGCCGCGCGCCTGCCGAACTGCGCCCCGACGTCATCATCGACAGCGACGGTGGGAAGTCCGACGTCGCGGAAGCGGGCGTGCCGGTGGTGCGGCTGCGCACCGCACCGGCGCCGATCAACGCCGCGGACGACAGCATCTATCGTTACGATCGGGTCGGGCTGCTCGCAGCGCTCGGCGGCGTCGCGACGGCACGGAGGTAAGCCATGGAAGCGCTCCACCTGATCGTCGGGATTGCCGGCCAGCGCGTCGCGCTCGCCGCCCGCCATGTCGAATCGGTTGTCGAAATCGATGCGGTGACGCCGGTGCCGCTGGTCGCACCGCATATCGCCGGCCTCGCCGCGCTGCGTAGCCGCGTGCTGACGATCGTCGATACGCTCGCCGCGCTCGATCTCGGCCGGATGGAAAGTGCCGATGTGATGCAGGCGGTGATCGTCACGATCGACGGCCACCTCTACGGCCTGCTGGTCGAAGAGGTCGAGGACGTGATCTCGCTCAACGAGGCACCCGCGCCGGTCTGCGCCGTGCTGGGCGCGGGCTGGTCGCGCGTCGCATCGGGCATGGTCGAAATCGATGGCGATGCGCTGCTCCTGATCGACCCCGCGGCCCTGGTCGCCGGCCCGAGCGCGCTGGCGGCATGAAGCCACGCGTTAACCGACCGCTTACGGCCTTGGCGTTAGGCAAGAATTGCCGACTTTCCGGCACGAGGACAGAAACGTGATGAAGACATGTCTGGTGGTCGATGACTCCAAGGTCATCCGCAAGGTTGCCCGCCATATCCTCGAAACGCTCGATTTCAACGTCGCCGAAGCCGGCGACGGTCGGGAGGCGCTGGCATATTGTCAGGATACGCCGCCCGATGTCGTCCTGCTCGACTGGAACATGCCGGTGATGAGCGGCATGGAGTTTCTCCGCGCACTGGGTGCGGCGGGCGTCGCGCCGCGGCCCAAGGTGGTTTTCTGCACGACCGAGAATGGCGTCGGCCATATCCGTGCCGCGATCGAGGCCGGTGCCGACGAATATGTGATGAAGCCGTTCGATCGCGAGACGCTGGAAAGTAAGCTCCAGATCGTCGGCCTGGCCTGAGCGGTCGCCGCGGTGGCTGCCCTCCTGCCATCCTGGAGCGCCGGTGCGCCCATGACGCATGGGGACCGGCCTATCCGGCTGATGATCGTCGACGATTCGATCGTCGCGCGCACCGTCATCTCCCGCATTCTCGAAGGCCATAGCGCCTTCGAGGTGGTGGCCACCGCCGGCCATGCCGGCGAGGCGCTGGCGCTGCTCGATCGGGTTCGGGTCGATATCATCCTGCTCGACGTGGAAATGCCCGGGATGGATGGGCTGACCGCGCTGCCCGATCTGATCGCGCGCAGCCATGGCGCCCGCGTATTGATCGTTTCCTCCGCCGCGGCCGATGGAGCTGCGGCGACGGTTCGCGCGCTCACACTCGGGGCAGCGGATACCTTGCTCAAGCCCGGCGCGGGCAGCTTTGCCGGTCGCTTCGCCGCGGTGCTGGTGGAACGGCTGCTGAGGATCGGCCACGCCGCTGCCGACGGCACCATCTGCCCCACCAAGATCGCCGAAGTGCCGGGGCAGCAACTTGATGCGCCGATCCCGGCCGCCGTGAGCTGTCTTGCGATCGGTGCGTCGACGGGGGGCTTGCACGCGCTTTCCGATTTCTTCCGCAGCCTGCCTGCCGATTTCGCGGCGCCGATCCTGGTGACGCAGCATCTGCCGCCGGTGTTCATGCCCTACTTCGCGTCGCAGCTCATGGAGATTGCCGGCCGCCGTGCGCAGGTCGCCGAAGACGGGATGCGGCTGCGTCCCGGCGAACTCTTCATCGCACCCGGTGACGGCCACCTTTGCCTGGTCGAACGCGGAGCGAGCATACGCGTGCTGATCGATCGCAATCCGGCGCCGAGCGGCTGCCTGCCTTCGGTCGATCCGATGTTCGCCTCGGTCGCCGCGCATTTCGGGGCGGGTGCCGTGGCCGTGGTGTTGAGCGGCATGGGGCGGGACGGACTGATCGGCGCGCGGGACGTTGCCGCTGCGGGAGGCGAGATATTGGCGCAGGATTCGCGGACATCGGTGGTTTGGGGAATGCCGGGGGCGGTGGCCAATGCCGGGCTTGCCGCGGCGGTGCTTCCGCCCGCACGGATCGCCCAGCGCATCGGCGCACGCAGCGGGCTCGTTTCATGGAACTGAGCCCCGTCGCCATGCGCGCCTTCGCCGGGCTGCTGAAGCAGCGCACCGGCCAGGAACTGGCGGCAAGCCGCCACTGGCGCATCGAAACCGCGCTGAAGCCGCTGCTCAAGGATCGCGACCTGCCATCCTATGAGTCGCTCGCGGCGGGCCTTGCTGATCCGCGCGACGTGCAGCTTGCCGATGCCGTGGTCGAAGCGCTGCTGAACCACGAAACCTTCTTCTATCGCGAGCAGGCGGCCTTTACCCAGTTGATGGACGGCGGGATCGAGGAACTGGCCGCGAGCCGCGCCGGCAGCCGCAAGCTGCGCATCTGGTGCGCCGGCTGCTCGACCGGGCAGGAAGCCTATTCGCTAGCGATGGCCTTTGCCGAGGCAGGCGATCGCTGGCGCGACTGGACGATCGAAATCATCGGAACGGACGTGTCGGCGGGCGTTGTCTCCCGCGCGGCCGGTGGCAGCTATACCCAGTTCGAGATCCAGCGCGGCCTGCCGGTGCGTCAGATGATGCGCTGGTTCGTGCCCGAGGGGGAGGATTGGCAGGCCCGGCCCGAACTGCGCCGCATGGTCCGGTTCGAGCGGCACAATCTGCTGCAATCCGCACCCTTCACCGGCACGGTCGACGTGATCCTGTGCCGCAACGTCCTGCTCTATTTCGCTGCGGAGGAACGGGCACGGGTGTTCGATGGCCTGGCCGGCGCGATCGCGCCTGACGGCCTGCTGATGCTGGGCGCGGGCGAAACCGTGCTGGGCAACACCACCCGGTTCGAGCCGCATCCGGCGCATCGCGGCTTCTATCGCCCGGTGATCTGATCAATGATTGCCCGATCTGAAGGCTTTGCCCGGTAACGAAGCGGCGTTATGGCCCCACCATGACGATCGAGAAAACAGCCGGGCTTTCGCCGCGCGATCTGGTCGTCGCCTTGTTCATCAACCTCACCTGGGGCCTCAACATCATCGCCGTGAAGATGGCGGTGATGGCAACCGCGCCCTTTGCCGCCGGCGGGCTGCGCCAGGCGGTGGTGCTGATTGCCTGCCTGCCATTCCTGCGCTGGGTGCCGGGGCGGATGCGGACATTGTTGCTGCTCGCCTGCCTCAACGGTGCGATCTTCCTGATCTTCACCAACCTCTCGCTGCAGGTGGCGGACAATGTCAGCGCGCTCGCCATCGCCGGCCAGTTGGGCGTGCCGTTCTCACTGATCCTGGGCGTGATCTTCCTTGGCGAGCGGATCGCGGCGGCGCGGATGCTGGGCATCGCCTTGGCCTTTGGCGGGGTCGTACTGCTGGTGTTCGATCCGGGCGTGTTCAACGAATTGCCGGGGCTGATCCTGATGGCGCTGGGCACCTTCACCTGGGCGGTCGGTGCGCTGCTGCAACGGAAGCTCGCGGATGTGCCCGCGCTTACCATCTACGCCTGGATCGGCCTGGGCGGCGTGATCGGGCTGATGCCGCTCAGCATGGCGCTGGAGCCGGGCGCGTTCAACAATCTGCCCAATCTGCAATTGCGGGATATCGGCTGGATTCTCTTTTCCGGCCTCGGATCGTCGGTAGTGGGGCAGGGGGGCATGGCCTGGCTGCTCCAGCGCCATCCGATCTCGACCGTGCTGCCGCTGACCCTGGCCGCACCGGTGATCGCGGTGACGGCCTCGTCCTATTTCTTCGGAACGGTGCTGACGCCGGTGATGATCGCGGGGGGATTGCTGACGCTGACCGGCGTCGTCATCATCACGCTGCGTAGCGCCTGGGTGCGGAGGGGGCAGGAATGAGCGAGATGATCGATTGCCCGTCACCCAACCATGACGATCGGGCACTGCCTGTCACGATGCTGGTGCTGCATTATACCGGGATGGGCGATGCGGCTTCCGCGATCGACTGGCTGACGCGCGAGGAATCCAAGGTTTCGTCGCATTATGTGGTGACGGAGGACGGCCAGGTGCTGAAGCTGGTCGATGAGACGCAGCGCGCCTGGCATGCCGGCCGTTCGCACTGGCGCGGCATCACCGACATCAACTCGGCGAGCGTCGGCATCGAGATCGTCAATCCCGGCCACGAATATGGCTATCGCCCGTTCCCTGAGGAGCAAATGGCGGCGCTGCTGCCGCTCGTGGCGGATATCGTGAAGCGCCATCGGATCGAACGGGCGAACGTCGTCGGCCATTCGGATATCGCACCGACCCGCAAGGTCGATCCGGGCGAACTGTTCGATTGGGATCGGCTCGCCCGGCACAAGCTGGCGCTCGCGCGGCCGCGGACGAATCTTGCCGATCCGCACTGGACGGATGCGGGCTTCCTGCTCGCGCTCGATCGCTTCGGCTATGATGTCAGCGACGGGCCGGCCGCGGTTCGCGCTTTTCAGCGCCGCTTCCGGCCCGAACTGATCGACGGGATCGCCGATGGCGAGAGCAGGGCCATCCTGCTCTCATTGCTCCTTGACCGCGAACGCGGCCGGGACTGAATTACTTGGCGGCGTCGGAGACGGTCCTGCCGACCGACTCTACGTCGCGGCCCATGCCTTCCACGGTATTGCAGGCGGCGGCGCCAAGGCAGGCGATCAGGATCAGCGCGCACTTCAGGGTCTTCGACGTCAACTTCGTATCTCCACGATCTGGTTTCGCCGCCGGTCCTACAACGGTGACGGCGGCGGAGACAATCTTGCTCTCGCCCACTTTGCTGCTATCTGAACCGCGCCAGGGGGCCGGGCGGCCGCCGGTCTCCGTTCGCGGAGGCGGGAGGAAAGTCCGGGCTCCAAGAAGCAACGGTGCCGGGTAACGCCCGGCGGCCCCAGCGAAGGCTGGGGTTAGGGAAAGTGCCACAGAAAGCAGACCGCCCGGCGGGCTTCGGCTCCGGGTAAGGGCGAAAGGGTGCGGTAAGAGCGCACCGCGGGCCGGGCAACCGGAACGGCATGGCAAACCCCACCGGGAGCAAGACCGAATAGGGACGGCATATGGGCTCGCTTCGCCCCGTCGTCCGGGTTGGTTGCTTGAGGCCGCGGGCAACCGCGGTCCTAGAGGAATGGTCGCCCATCCAGTTTCGGCTGGTGGACAGAACCCGGCTTACAGGCCCCCTGGCATTTTCTCTTCGATCCGCCATGGATCGTTCAGGCGCTCCGCACTACATGGGCCCCATGGCGCGTTCGTCTCGATCAAATGACTGGGGGTTTCCTCGCTGGCGTGGCTATGGCTCCGAAAGGGGCGCCGCGAAGGTGCGGATGTGTGATCGCCATGGCTGCGACCAGCCGGGCGATCGCCCCGCACCCAAATCCCCCAACAGCCCGGGACGCTGGTATTTCTGCGAGGAACATGCCGCGGAATACAACCGTAACTGGAACTATTTTGAAGGGCTGAACGCCGAGGAAGCGGCCGCCCGCGAAGCGAAGGAGCGGCGCGAGGCTTCGGGTTATGCCGATTCCAAGCATTATGCCTGGGGCGGGCCGGGCGACGGCACCCGATCGCGCGATGAGATGCGGGCGCTGGCCGTGCTCGATCTTGAGTCGGATGCCGATTTCGACGCGATCAAGGCGGCGTGGCGCAGGCTGGCCAAGGCCAACCATCCCGATGTGAAGCCCGATGATGCCGAAGCCGCCACGCGCTTCCAGGCGATCCAGGCCGCGTTCGAGGTGCTGCGCAAGGCAGAGGAACGGCGCGCGGCGTGAAGGCTCACGTCCGGTCCGACTGGCGGGGTGCGATCCTGGTCTGCCGCAAATGCGGCAAGAAGGCCGGCGGCGGCTTCGGCCCCAAGGGCAAGACCAGTCTCACCAAGGCTCTGCGCAAGGAAATCGGCGGCGGCAAGGGTCGCAAGGCGAAGATCGGTGTGGTCGAGGTCGGCTGTCTCGGCGTCTGCCCGAAACATGCCGTGACGGTGGTCGACACGCGCCGGCCGGATGAGTGGCTGATCGTCAAGGCGGGCACGGCGGTTGAGGATGTCGCAGCAGAACTGAAGCGCAACGAACCCTAATCGTCATCCCAGCGAAAGCTGGGATCGCGTTGTTCTGGACGCCGCGCTTCGTCACGAGATCCCAGCTTTCGCTGGGATGACGTGTGAGGCTTGGGGTTACTCCTCGAACTCTTCCGGAAGCGGTTCCTTGCCCGAGATGCGCTTCGCCAGTTCCTCGGCCTGAGGGACGGTGAAGCCGCCGGAGATGGTGAGCACGCCGGTGGTGATCGGTTCGGCGATGGTGGGCGACGCGATCATCTTGCCGTCCAGCGTCACCGTGATCGGCTTCGACAGGTTGGCGCGCGTCAGCGCTTCGAGACGCTTGGCGGCGGCTGGCTCGAAAGTAAGCATGATGCCCGCCGTGCCGTCCAGTTCGGGCTCGGCGCGGGCGTCGAGGATGTCGGCCTGCTGGAACGGCTTGTCGCCGATCGCGAAGCCGCCGCCGCTGGCGGCCGTCAGCAGCAGCGCGCCGATCGTGAGAACAATGGGCTTCACGCCTCGGCTCCATAGCGTTCGGCGGTGGCGCGGATCAGCGCGATCATGTTCGGAATGCCTTGGGTGCGGTTGGAACTGAGTTGGTTCCTGAGGTCGAACGGGGCGAGAGCCCCTTCGATATCGGCGGCCTTGATCTCGGCCGGCGTGCGATCCTGCACGGTCAGCAGCACCAAAGCGATGATGCCCTTGGTGATCGCGGCGTTGGAATCGGCCAGGAAATGGAGCCGTCCGTCCTCCAGCCGGGTGGGGTAGACCCACACCGCCGCCGAACATCCCCTGACCAAGGTCGCGTCCGTCTTCAGCGGATCGGGCATCGGCTCCAGCGCGCGCCCAAGGTCGATCAGCAGGCGGTAGCGGTCGTCGGCGTCGAGGAATTCATATTCCTCCAGGGCATCGGAAATCGTGGTCGGTGCGGTCATGGCTGGCCGCTATCATAAGCCGGCGGCCGTGCGAAGCGAATGCAGCTTGGGACCAAATTAGCCGCGCTTGGGGGCTGCCGGCGTCAAAGGTCGACGCCGGCGGCAATCGCTTCAAGCTTGCGGACGCGTTCCTTGAGATCGGCAAGCTCGATCCGCGAGGCGGGTGAGGGGGCCGCGGCGTGCGCCTGATCCTCGCGCCGGCTGTCGATCTGCATCCGCTGCAGGTCCAGCCAGCCGCGCCAGCCCTTGAGCATGGCCTGGGTCAGGATGACGAGGCCGGCAAGCCCGGCGGCGGCGATGGTGAGCCAGAATGTGGGTTCGGCCATGACCGGATCTCCCATTTCAGTCGCGGTGGCGCAGCGCTTCGATCTCGCGATCGAGGGCGACGCCCCGGTTGGTGTCGGTGGCAATGCGTTCGAGGACGGCGACGCGTTCCTTGAGCGCCTTGATTTCTTCGCGCAGGCGGTCCGCATCGGGATCGCGCATCGGCAGCTCGTTGCCGTCCTTATCCTTGCGGACGCCGTAGCGGGCGCGCATCACGCCGGCGAAGGCGACGATGGCAACGATCAGCACGACCATTTCAAACGGGTTCATTACAGCCTCCCTGAGGGCTTCAATTTGGTGTCAGTTGGTGGGGCCGCGCAGCGCGTCGATCTCGCGATCGAGGCGGTAGCTGGCGTCCGTCACGATCCGCTCCACCGTGGCGAGCCGATCCTTGATCGACCCGAGTTCGGCGCGGAGCTGGGCATTCTCCGTGGAGAGAAGACGGATACGTTCCGCCACTTCCTCATCCATGCCCTTGGGATAGACGGCCTGGCCCCATGCATTTTCAAGCGGATAGCCGTTCTTCACGCGCAGCCAGGTGGTAATGACCCAGCCGGCCACGCCGAGGATACCGATGATACCGACGACGGGCGCGAATTCGGCAATGAAGGCAAGTTTAGAGGGTTCCATCCCTTGTTCCTCTCTATTGCCCGGCCGCGATCTTCGCCTTTTCGACGAACCGCAGGCCGGGTTCGATCAACGCAGATTCTCGATCTCGTCGCTCAGGCGGCTCGCTCTGTCGGTGACGATTCGTTCGAGCACCGCGATCCGCTCCTCCAGCCGGAGGATCTGGTCCTTGAGCTGGCCATTTTCGGCCGAGAGGAGTTCGATCTTGCGATCGGTGTCGGGACCCGCGCCTTTATGGGCGATGCCACCGAACTCCCCTTCCACCGGATAACCATGTCTGGCGCGGATCCAGGTGCTGATCAGCCAGCCGCCATAGCAGACCGCCATGATGGCGATGACGGATATCGGCGATCCCCAGCTCATGTCCCTACTCCCTTGTTTCGTCTCTTGCGGACGGTGATCAGCGCAGGCTGTCGATTTCGTCCGCCAGGCGGCGGTTGTGGCTGGTCACGTAGATCTCGACGTCGGCGAGGCGGCGGTCGATGTCGCGGAAGCGGCTGCGAACGTCGCGAACCGAGGCCGAGGGCTTGGCGCGGACGCCCTGCCAGAACTTCGCTTCTTCGGGATCGTCATAGAATTCGCGGGGCTTGTTGTTCGCCACCCAGCCGGTGATGAAATAAGCGATCACGGTCCAGGGGAAGCCGCCGAGAACGGTGAGCAGCACGGTGCCCACCCGGACCAGCGTGACATCGACCCCGGTATAATCGGCGATGCCGGAGCAGACGCCCATCATCTTGCCGTGGCGCTTGTCGAGATAGAATTTGGTGCGGCGTGCGGACATGGTTTTTCCCTCCTGTTTGGCGGCAGCTGGTCAGCGATGACCGCCGCGGCGCCAGTTTTCGATGCGCTCGGGCTCGTCGGCCCGGCGATATTCCCGTTCGCGATCCCCTTCGCGGTCGTCGGGCAGGCCGGGACGGAAGTCGGGATTGTCGGCGGCGATGATCCGCTCGATCGAGCGGAGCCGGTCGTCCAGCCGACGGGCGGTGTCGTGGAGCTCGTCGAGGAGGTTTTCGTCCTCGATGCTGAGGCTGCTCGAGCGCTTCCATTGGGTGACATAGTGGAAGATCACCCAGGGCAGCCCGATGAAGAGCATGCCCACGATGGTGATGGGGAGGAGGACGTCTTCCATCATCGGATCAGCCCTCCTGCTTGCCGGCGGCCTTCGCCTTCAGCGCGGCCAGTTCGGCCTCGACCTTCTCGGAAGAGCGCAACTCGGCGATCTCTTCTTCCAGGCTCTTGGGCGCGGCGCCCATGCCGGCGGCTTCGGCGCGACCTTCCGCCCAGTCGACGCGACGTTCCAGCATATCGAAGCGGCTGAACGCCTCATCGACCTTGGGGCCGGAATGCAGTTCGCGCAGGCGATAGCGGTTGTTCGCGCTTTCGATGCGGGTGACAATCGAATTCTGGCGGGCGCGTGCCTCGCGCAGCTTGCCCTGCAGCTTGGCGATATCGGCTTCCGAAGCCTTCAAGCTTTCGTCGAGCACGCCGATTTCGTCATTGAGCTGTTCGGCGAGATCTGCCGCCTTCTGCTTTTCGACCAAAGCGGCCTTGGCGAGATCCTCGCGGCCCTTGGACAAAGCAAGCTCGGCCTTTTCGACCCAACCGGCCTGGACGCCTTCGAGCTTGGTGATCTGGCGGCGCATCTCCTTCTGGTCGGCGATGCTGCGCGCGGCGGATGCCCGAACCTCGACCAGCGTCTCCTCCATTTCGAGGATGATCATGCGGATCATCTTCGCCGGGTCTTCCGCCTTGTCGAGCAAGTCGGTGACGTTCGCGGCGATGATGTCTCTGGTGCGGGAGAAGATTCCCATTTCAATACTCCTTCAGGCAACTCTGTGTCGTTGGGGCGGCCGGGGCGGGTCTAAGGGAAACCCGCCCCGGCCGGTTACGCCGTTCAGCCGATCGGCAGCGCGGCGGTCTCGATCTGCTTGGCCTTCTTCTGCACCGAGGCGAGGCGTTCGGCCACCTGGCGTTCGCGGGCTGCATAATGCGGGTTGGCGGCGCTGCCGAAGCTGACCTGCATCTTCATGATCTGCGCTTCGCCGCGCAGCCCTTCCGGCAGGGCCGGGTAGGCGATCGCGTTGGCGACGCGGACTGCTTCACGGTCGATTGCGCTGCTGCCGCTGGACTTGGCGACCTTGGCGCCGTCGAAGTTGCCGTTCGCGTCGAAGGAAAGCTTGACCGTGGCAGCCTTGGCTTCACCGCGATAGCTGGCGGGTGCACGCAGGTTGGCGTCGATCTGCTGGTTCACGTCACGCTGCCAGTCACCGACGGTGAGCGGGGCGTTGGGTTCGGCCGCACGGGCCGGGCCGACCGCGCCGATGACGCAGGCGGCGGAGAGCAACAGCGCGCCGGCCGAGGAAACCGCGATACGCTGCAAGTCGATGGCGTCGAAGCTGAGCATGATAACCTCCCTGAACCTTGTTCCTGGCGTACTTGCCGGGGTTGCCAACATGGATTGCAGGAGGCGTGCCAATTGACGTGAGTGGCGGAAATCCACCATTTTTGGCGTAGCGATTGGGGCTTGGCACGATTTACGGTTGCCAATGTTTGGGAAAATACGCCAAATATAAGCGAGGGAATTTTTCGAGGCCTGCGGATGGATCGCGACAACCAGTTCATCGGCCAGTCGATGGCCTTTCTCGACTCCGTCGAGCGGGCGAGCCGGGCGGCCGCGCTCAACCGTCCCGTGCTGGTGATCGGCGAGCGCGGCACCGGCAAGGAACTGGTCGCCGAGCGCCTCCACCGCCTGAGCCCGCGGTGGAGCGGGCCGCTCATCACGCTCAACTGCGCGGCGCTTCCCGAAGCGCTGATCGAGGCCGAACTGTTTGGGCATGAGGCAGGCGCCTTCACCGGCGCGACCAAGGCGCGGGCAGGGCGGTTCGAGGAAGCGGACGGCGGCACGCTGTTTCTCGACGAACTCGCCACCATGTCTTCGGGCGCGCAGGAGCGCCTGCTGCGCGCGGTGGAATATGGCGAGGTGACGCGGATCGGTTCCAGCCGGCCGGTGCAGGTGGACGTCCGCATCGTCGCGGCCACCAACGAAAATCTTCCGTCGCTGGTGGAACAGGGGCGGTTCCGCGCCGATCTGCTCGACCGGCTGAGCTTCGAGGTGGTGACGTTGCCCCCATTGCGCGTGCGCGAGGGCGACGTGCCGGTGCTGGCCGATCATTTCGGCCGGCGCATGGCCTCCGAACTCGACTGGCCCTATTGGCCCGGCTTCGGCATCGCGGCCGCTGAGCAGCTTCTTGAGCATGACTGGCCGGGCAATGTCCGCGAGTTGCGCAACGTCGTCGAGCGCGCGGTCTATCGTTGGGATGATCCCGAGAGGCCGGTCGATTCCATCCAGTTCGATCCGTTCGAGTCACCTTGGCGGCCGCGGGGTGTGGCCGCGAAGCGCCAGGCCGAGGCGGCGGATGCGACGCCGATCGTCGTTGCTGCTCCGCCCGCCGCGGCAACGCCCGCGACAAACTATGATTGCGATGATTTCCGCGTCGCCTGCGATGCGCATGAAAAGGCGTTGCTCGAAGCTGCGCTGCGGCGTTGCCGCTTCAATCAGCGGGCGACGGCGGTGGCGCTCAAGCTCACCTATGATCAGCTTCGCCATGCCCTTCGACGGCACGAATTGCTCGATCGCCGGGCGGATTGATGCACGGGGCTGTCATGCTGAACTTGTTTCAGCATCCATATGAGGCCGTTCGAAAATTGATCGCCGCGCCCGCAGCAGTCGGTTCGCATGGACCCTGAAACAAGTTCAGGGTGACGGTAGGAAGCGCGGTTAACGCGGCTTCCGATCGAACTGATTTCGCGATCGAAATTTCTTGTCAGCAGATCAAGAAAATTACGGCGACAAATCTCCGAGCGGTTCGTTAGAGGGTCCGTGCGTCACACCCCCGGAGGTAATAATGGCTTTCTCTCTTCCCCCGCTGCCGTTCGATAAGTCCGCTCTGGAGCCGCACATGTCGGCCGAGACGTTCGACTATCATCATGGCAAGCATCACAAGGCCTATGTCGACAAGGTCAATGGCTGGATCGACGAGAAGGGGCTCGCCGGCCTGTCGCTGGTCGACGTGACCAAGAAGGCCAAGGACACGGGCGACAAAGGCCTGTTCAACAATGCCGCGCAGATCTGGAACCACACCTTCTTCTGGAACAGCCTCGCGCCCGCCGGCTCGACCAAGCCGTCCGCCAAGCTGCAGGGGCTGATCGACGCGGGCTTCGGTTCGACCGATGTCCTGATAGAAAAGCTCGCGGCCGAGGCCGTGGGCCATTTCGCCAGCGGCTGGGCGTGGCTGCTGCTGAAGGACGACAAGCTGGTCGTCACCTCTTTCCACGATGCCGATACGCCGATTGTGCATGATGCCGGCGCGCCGCTGCTGACGCTCGATGTGTGGGAACATGCTTATTATATCGACTATCGCAACGCCCGGCCGAAGTTCGCCGAAACGGTGCTCAAGAACATCGTGAACTGGGACTTCGTTTCGCAGAATCTCGACGGACAGGGCGTTTCCCGCGCCGACGAGAAGCAATAAGCCTACGCCTGAACCTGTTATAAACAGGCGATAAAGCAGCAGTTCACTCTTCTTCCGCCAGCTTCACCGGCAGGCAGAAGGAGAGTGGATATGCGTAAGATCAGCCTGGCTCTGGGCTTCATTGCGGGCCTTGTCGCCATCACCCCGGTTGCTGCGCAGGCGCGCGGCTGGGATGACCGCCGCGATGCCCGGCAGGATTATCAGCGCGATGTGCGCGAAGCTGAGCGCGATTATCGCCGCGATCTGCGTCGCGCCGACAGCCGTCGCGACGTCTGGGAAGCCCGCCGCGATTATCAGCGCAATCTGCGCGAGGCGCGGCGCGAACATTATCGGGACACCCGCGGCTGGCGCGGTGACCGCCGCAACGATGGCTGGCGCGACGACCGCTATCGCCGCGACGGCAACTATTATCGCGGCTGGTGAACGGGAACGGGCGGTCCCCATTCCGTTTGTGTCGAGCGAAGTCGAGACGCGTCTTCGAGCGCAGTCGAGAAGCCCTCGGCTGCGCTCGGGCGGTCCCTCGACTTCGCTCGGGACAAACGGGCTCTAACCGAGCTAGCGCCCTCAGCCCTGCGGCGGGACCGGAGGTGCCTGTTCGGCCTCCGGCACCGTCAGCCCGTTCTTCATCAGCATCGGCAGTTGCGCGATGCCGAAGACGATCGAAACCAAGGTCAGCCCCCAGGTCTTGATCGTCAGCCAGTCGCCGAACGAGACGCTGTAACGCAGCACCTCATTGGCGACCGCCATGGCGAGGAAGAACCACGCCCAGTTGCGCGACAATTTCAGCCAGCCGGCGTCGGAAAGTCCGTCATAGGCGGCTTCCAGCACATATTTCAGCATCGGCTTGCCACGTGCGAGGCCGATGAACAGCAACCCGGCCAGGCCGACATAGATGATCGTCGGCTTGATCTGGATGAAGCGTTCGTCGTGCAGATAGATGGTGAGCCCGCCGAAGCCGATCACCAGCACCGCCGTCAGCCACAGCATCGGCGAGACATGGCCCAGGCGGATCTTGGACACGAGCACGGCCGCGCAGATCGCGATCATGAACACCGCGGTGCCCACGAACACGCCGTAAAACTTATAGGCGAGGAAGAAGACGAGCAGCGGCCCGAAATCGAGCAGCAGGCCCAGCCCGCCGCCATTCTTTTTCTTGGCCGGAGTGGCCGTCGTGTCGGTCATTATTTCACACCCGCTATCGCCCGCGCGACTTCCACCGCGTCGAACGGCCTCAGATCATCCATCCCTTCGCCCACGCCGATCGCATGGACCGGCAGGCCGTATTTCTCCGCCGCGGCGACGAGCACGCCGCCGCGCGCGGTGCCGTCGAGCTTCGTCATCGCCAGACCGGTAACGCCCGCGGAATCGCGGAACACCTCGATCTGGTTGAGCGCGTTCTGTCCCGTCGTCGCATCCAGCACGAGCACAACGTCGTGGGGCGCCTCCGGGTTCAGCCGGCCCAGGACTCGTCTGATCTTCGTCAGCTCGTCCATCAGTCCAGCCTTGTTCTGCAAACGACCGGCGGTATCGACGATCAGCACGTCGATGCCGGTCGCGGTGCCCTGCTTCACCCCTTCATAGACGAGGCTCGCGGCGTCGCCGCCTTCCTGGCCGGAGATGATCGGCACGCCGACCCGATCCGCCCAGATCTTGAGCTGGCCGATCGCGGCGGCGCGGAAGGTGTCGCCGGCGACGAGCATGACCGAATAGTCCTGCTCCTTCAGATAATGGGCCAGCTTGGCGATGGTCGTGGTCTTGCCCGATCCGTTGACGCCGATCACCAGGATCACCTGCGGGCGCGGGAACGCCTCGATCTCCAGCGGCTTAGCGACAGGCGCAAGAATCTTGGCGACTTCCTGCGCGACGATCTCGCGCACCTCATTCTCGGTCAGGCCCTTTTCGTAACGCTCCTCCGAAAGCCGCTCGCGCACCTTTGCGGCGGTGACGGGGCCGAGGTCGGACGCGATCAGCGCTTCCTCGATCTCGTCGAGCGTCGCCTTGTCGAGCTGCGCCTTGGTGAACAGGCCGGTGAGATTCTCGCCAAGCTTGTCCGACGTGCGGCGGAAACCGCCGAGGATCTTCTGGTGCCAGGGGGTATCGTTCATGCGGCTTCCGCGATGAGGGTGTCTTGGACCCGGCCGGTGATGCGGACGGGAAGGATTTGGCAGGCGAAACTCTTGCCGTCATCCCAGCGAAGGCTGGGGTCTCGTGCCGCTGGGCGTTCGCCCGAAGGATAGAGATCCCAGCCTTCGCTGGGATGACGCAATTGGATGCGCGCGAAATTCTCGGCATGGCCGGTCTCGCCGTCGCGTTCGATCAGCACGCGCTGGACGGTGCCCATCTGCAAATCAAGCCACGCCGCGCGCCGCGCCTCCGCCACCTCGCGCAGCGTCTTCGCCCGATCGCGGATCGTCTCGCGATCAAGCTGCGGCATCCGCGCCGCCGGCGTGCCGGGCCGCGGGGAGTAAGGGAAGATATGGCCGAACACCACGTCGCAATCGTGGATCAGCGCGCGCGTGTTCGCCGCCATCGCCTCATCCTCGGTGGGGAAGCCGGCGATCAGGTCGGCACCGATCGCGATCTCCGGCCGCTTCGCCTTGAGCCGTTCGACGATCGCCACCGATTGCGCGCGGCTGTGGCGGCGCTTCATCCGCTTGAGAATCATATCGTCGCCCGCCTGCAGCGACAGGTGAAGATGCGGCATCAGCCGCGGCTCGCCGGTGATGATCTCGAACAGCCGATCGTCGATCTCGACCGAGTCGAGCGACGAAAGCCGGAGTCGTTCGAGCTGCGGCACATGCGTGAGGATACGCTCGACCAGCATCCCCAAGGTCGGCGAACCCGGCAGATCGGGGCCATAGCTGGTCAGGTCCACGCCGGTCAGCACCACCTCGTGATGGCCGGCATCGACCAGCGCCTTGATCCGGTCGATGACGAGACCTGCGGGCAGTGATCGGCTGTTCCCGCGGCCATAAGGGATCACGCAGAAGGTGCAGCGATGGTCGCAGCCATTCTGCACCTCGACAAAGGCGCGGGCATGCTCGGCAAAGGCGGCCGCCATATGCGGTGTCGTCTGGCGAACCGCGAAGATATCGGAGACGCGGATTTCGGCCCGCTCCGCAGCATGCGTCATCCCAGCGAAAGCTGGGATCTCGTGCGGCTGATCGCCCACTTTTGCCTCCTGAGATCCCAGCTTTCGCTGGGATGACGGAGTTGGAGGGGGGGATGGAAAATGGAACGATGCGGGGTTCAACTTCTCCGCATTCCCCACCACCCGGCTCACCTCGGGCATGGCCGCGAAGGTTCCGGGCTCGGTCTGCGCCGCGCAGCCAGTGACCACGATCCGCGCGTCGGGGCGGGCGCGATGGGCCCGGCGGATCGCCTTCTTCGCCTGGCGCACCGCTTCCGCGGTCACTGCGCAGCTATTGACGATGACGAGGTTTTCCGCGTCCCCCGCAGCCACGCGCATCGCCTCGCTTTCCGCGATGTTGAGCCGGCAGCCCAAGGTGATGAGCTCGGCTCCGCTCAAAGCGCGGCCTCGCCGGTGAAGACGTGTGTGGCGGGGCCGCTCATCAGCAACTGGCCTTCGGCCCCTTCGGCCAGGCGCAGGCTGCCGCCGGGCAGGTCGAGCCGCACCGACGGCGCCAGCTTGCCGAGCCGCCGTCCGGCCGCGAAAGTCGCGCAGGCGCCGGTGCCGCAGGCGCGCGTCAGGCCGGCGCCGCGCTCCCAGGTGCGCATCACCAGATGATCGGGTGCCAGGATATGCGCGACATTGACGTTGATCCGCTCCGGGAAGGCGAGATCATATTCAATCTCCGGCCCCAGCGTTTCGAGCGGCACGGCATTGGTGTCGGGCACGAAGAAAACGAGGTGCGGATTGCCGACATTCACCGCGGCCGGATGCGCAAGCTCGCCCCACGCCAGCGGCAAGGCGCGCGTATCCATGGCATAGGCCAGCGGGATCTTGTTCCAGTCGAAGTTCGGCAGCCCCATGTCGACGGTCGCGCCATCGCCTTCGAGCGCCGCCAGCAGCACGCCCGCCGGCGTGCGGATCGAAACGTCGCGGCCTACCAGCACCGGCACGCAGCGCGTCGCATTGCCGCAGGCGGAAACTTCGGAGCCGTCGGCGTTCCAGATCCGCATCGAAACGTCGGTATCGTCGCCGGGGCCGATCAGGATGATCTGGTCGCACCCGATGCCGAGATGGCGGTCGGCAATCGCTCGTGCCCGATCTGCATCGATCTCGACGGGCCGCTCACGCGCGTCGACGACGACAAAATCATTGCCTAACCCGTGCATCTTGTGAAAGCGAAGCGCCATGGCGCGCGATCTAGGCACCCGGACGGCGGAAGTCCACAAAGAGGCGATCGAGAAGCAGGCCGAGGAGGTGCTGCACTTCTGGTTCGTCGAGACCCCTGCGGCGAAACGCTTCGCCAAGGATGACGCGCTCGACGCGGAAATAGCGGCGCGTTTCGGCAGCTTGATCGACGAGATCGCCGGCTGCCACGCTGCAATCTGGCGCGCGCAGCCCCGCACGCTGCTGGCGGCGATCCTCGTCCTCGACCAGTTTTCCCGCAACACGCGACGGGGCAGGGCCGATGCCTTCGCCAATGACCCGCTCGCCCGCGCGTTGACGAACGAGGCGATCTGCAAGGGTTGGGACGAAGGCTTCAGCGCCGAGGAGTTGCAGTTCCTCTACATGCCTCTGATGCATTGCGAGCGGCTGGACGAGCAGTTGCGCTCGCTCGACCTGTTCGACGATGTCACCGAAGAATCAGCCACGTACGCCCGGCTCCATTGCGAGCAGATCGCCCGCTTCGGCCGCTTCCCCGGCCGCAACGACGCGCTGGGGCGGAAGAGCACCGTCGCGGAAACGGATTTGTTGAAAGCGCCGGGGGCGGGCTTCTAGTTCATTCCGGCTGCGCCGGCTCGTCCGCGGGGATCATGGGCGCTTCCCGCGCGGGCTCCCCCGCCGGCGTGAGCTGGTCGGGATGCTCGCTCGGGCCGCTTGGCGGGCTGTCGGGATGCGGGTCGGGCGGTGCGCTGGCCATGGAAATGTCCTCCTTCGGCACCAACGCCGCGTCATCCGCCGCCGTTCCAGCTTGCCCCGCGCGTGTCTCCTGCTATAGACCCCGCCGACCGGCGGTCCCTGCGGGCGTGGCGGAACTGGTAGACGCGCCAGATTTAGGTTCTGGTATCGTAAGATGTGGGGGTTCGAGTCCCTTCGCCCGCACCAGCTCCGCGCCACAAGCGCGCGGGCGGACGCCAACGAAATTCAACCCGGAAGGCTCTGGAATAATCCGATGCAGACTGTCGAGACTTTGAACGAGGGGCTGAAGCGCGCCTACACGCTGACGATTTCGGCCAAGGACATTCTCGCGCGCGTCGACGCCGAGGTGAAGCAGGTCGCCCCGCAGATCCGCATGCCGGGCTTCCGTCCCGGCAAGGTGCCCGCCAACCTTGTCAAGAAGATGCACGGCCCCGCGCTGGAGCAGGAAGCGCTGAACAAGGCGGTGCAGGAAGGCGTCCAGTCGCTCCTCGCCGAGCAGAAGCTGCGACCGGCGATGCAGCCGGCGGTCGAACTGACCGATGGCTATGAGGCCGGCAAGGATGCCGAGATCAAGGTCAGCCTGGAAGTTCTGCCCGACGTGCCGACCCCGGCCATCGACGGCCTGAAGCTCGAGCGCCTGACCGTCGAGCCGACCGCCGAGGAGATCGACGAGGCCGTCAACCGCATCGCTTCGCAGCAGAAGAGCTATGAAGAGACCGGCAAGACCCACAAGGCCGCCGCGGGCGACCTGGTGGTCATGGACTTCGCCGGCTCGGTCGACGGCGTCGCCTTCGAAGGCGGCACCGGCGAGGCGATGTCGATCGAGATCGGCTCGGG
The DNA here is from genome assembly GCF_042693015.1 of Sphingomonas sp. DBB INV C78. Classification (NCBI taxonomy): domain Bacteria; kingdom Pseudomonadati; phylum Pseudomonadota; class Alphaproteobacteria; order Sphingomonadales; family Sphingomonadaceae; genus Sphingomonas; species Sphingomonas sp. DBB INV C78. The sequence goes on from NZ_CP170544.1 coordinate 186,398, forward strand.
CCGCCTGATCCCGGGCTTCGAGGACCAGCTCATCGGCGCCAAGGCGGGCGACACCCGTTCGGTCAAGGTCGCGTTCCCCGACGACTATCCGGTCGATAATCTCAAGGGCAAGCCGGCCGTGTTCGAGGTGAAGGTCACGGAGATCAAGAAGACCAAGGAAACCGTCGCCGACGACGAGTTCGCCAAGGGCCTGGGCCTGGAAGGCATCGATCAGCTCCGCAACCTGCTCAAGGATCAGGTCGCGCAGGAACTCAACAACCTCACCCGCACCCACATGAAGCGCAAGCTGCTCGATCAGCTCGCCGCGAGCCACGACTTCCCGGTGCCGCCGACGATGGTCGAGGCCGAATTCGGCCAGATCTGGCAGCAGCTCGAGCATGAAGCCACGCATGAGGCCGATCCCGAAGCCGCCCGCGCGGAAATGGAAAAGGACCGCGACGACTATCAGAAGATCGCCGAGCGCCGCGTCCGCCTGGGCCTGCTGCTTTCGGAAATCGGCCAGAAGAATGGCGTCGAGGTCTCCTCGCAGGAGATGCAGCGCCTGATCATGCAGGCCGCGCAGCAGTATAACCCGAAGGATCGTGAGCGGTTCATCCAATATGTCCAGCAGGACCCGATGGCTGCCGCGCAGCTCCGCGCTCCGCTCTATGAGGACAAGGTCGTCGACTTCCTGTTCGACAAGGCCGAGATCAGCGATCGCGGCGTGACCCGCACCGAGCTGGAAGCGGCGATCGAGGCCGATGACGACAGCATCGGCAGCGGCCATGTCCACGGCCCGGGCTGCGGCCATGACCACCATGATCATGACCACGACCATGATCATGCCGAAAAGCCCAAGGCCAAGAAGGCCGCGCCGAAGAAGGTCGCTGCCAAGGAAGCCGAGGCCGGCCCGGCTGAAGTGACCGAGGAAGCGCCCGCCGCCAAGAAGGCTCCGGCGAAGAAGGCCCCGGCCAAGAAGGCCGAAGCTCCGGCCGAGGAAGCTGCCGCGGAAGCGCCGGCCAAGCCGAAGAAGGCCCCGGCCAAGAAGAAGGCCGCGGAATAATCTTCACGGCGATGAAAAGAGAGGCCGGCGGTTTCCGCCGGCCTTTTCTTTTTCGCGGGTGAAGGATCGTGGGGACATATTCACTTTTCGCCGCTAGACACGCCCGCCATGCATGCCGACCTCGCCCCGCTGCGCATCGCGGTGATCCTGCCCTGTTATAATGAGGCGGCCGCCATTGCCGGCACGGTCGCCTCCTTCCGCGCTGCGCTGCCGCAGGCGATGGTCTATGTCTTCGACAATAACAGCAGCGACGGCACGGCCGAGGTGGCTGCCGCCGCCGGTGCGATCGTCCGGACGGAGCGGATGCAGGGCAAGGGCCATGTCGTCCGCCGCATGTTCGCCGATGTCGATGCTGACATCTATGTGATGGCCGATGGCGACGCGACCTATGATGCGTCGGCCGCGCCGCGCATGGTGCAGATGCTGGTCGACGACCGGCTCGACATGGTCGTCGGCGCCCGCCAGTCGGAGGTGGAGGAGGCTTATCGCCGCGGCCATCGGCTCGGCAACCGGCTGTTTACCGGCATGCTCGCGCGCCTGTTCGGCCGCAGTTTCAGCGACATCTTTTCGGGCTATCGCGTGTTTTCGCGCCGTTTTGTGAAAAGCTTCCCGGTCCTCTCCGAAGGCTTCGAGATCGAGACCGAGATCAGCGTCCACGCGCTCGAACTCCGGATGCCGGTGGCCGAACTGGTGACCGCTTATGGCGCGCGGCCGGAAGGGTCGGTGTCGAAGCTGTCCACCTATCGCGACGGCTGGCGCATCCTGAAGACGATCGCGACCCTGTTCCGCATCGAGCGGCCGGTGCTGTTCTTCGGCGCGATCGGTATCGCGTTGGCTGCACTCGCGGTGCTTCTCGCGATTCCGCTGGCCATCACCTACGCGCAGACCGGCCTCGTGCCACGCATGCCGACAGCGATCCTTTCGACCGGGCTGATGATCCTCGCCTTCCTCAACGGCTTCTGCGGGCTCATCCTCGATACGGTGGTCCGTGGCCGGCGCGAGGTGCGGCGGCTTGCCTATCTTTCCTTCCCCGCACCGGGGGCTTAACCCCCTTGAACTCGTCTTCCTGAACGCCGATGTTCGGGAACGACAGAAAAGCATAAGGACCTGGATCTTCCCATGCACAATCCGTTCGAGACCGGCCAGTTCACTCCTCCGGGGTTCCGCGCCGACCCGATCACCGGCGCGCTCGTGCCGATCGTCATCGAGCAGTCCAACCGTGGCGAGCGCAGCTTCGACATCTATTCGCGGCTGCTGCGCGAGCGGATCATCTTCGTGACCGGCGGCGTCGAGGATCATATGGCCTCGGTCATCACCGCCCAGCTTCTGTTTCTCGAAGCCGAGAATCCGAAGAAGGACATCTTCATGTATATCAACTCGCCGGGCGGCGTGGTGACGGCGGGTCTCGCGATCCACGATACCATGCAATATATCCGCCCCCGCGTTGGCACCGTTTGCATCGGCCAGGCCGCCTCGATGGGCAGCTTCCTGCTCGCCGCGGGTGAACCGGGGATGCGCGTCGCGCTCACCAATTCGCGGATCATGATCCACCAGCCGTCGGGCGGCGCGCAGGGCATGGCGAGCGATATCGAGATCCAGGCGAAGGAAATTCTCCGGATGCGCCATCGCCTTAACTCGCTTTATGCGAAATATACCGGCAAGCCGATCGAAGAGATCGAGCAGGCGATGGATCGCGACAAGTTCCTCGAAGCGGACGAGGCCAAGGCCTTCGGTCTGATCGACGAAGTGTTCGATAAGCGCCCGGCGCCTGCGGAAGAAGCCGCGGCCGCGTAAACCCATTCTACGGCGGGCTGTGACAGATTCGGCATTGCCCGCCGGGAAAAACCGGGTTTAGGATGGCTGACAAGCGAACGGCCGGCGTTTCGGGCCGAAGGAAAGAAGTATGACGAAACTGAGTGGCGGCGATTCCAAGAGCACTCTCTACTGCTCGTTCTGCGGCAAGTCGCAGCACGAGGTGCGCAAGCTCATCGCCGGCCCGACCGTGTTCATCTGCGACGAGTGCGTGGAACTCTGCAACGACATCATCCGCGAGGAAACGAAGTCGGCGCTCGTCAGCAAGAAGGACGGCGGCGTTCCGAGCCCGCAGGAAATCTGCAAGGTGCTGGACGATTATGTGATCGGGCAGAGCCAGGCCAAGCGCGTGCTCTCGGTCGCGGTCCATAACCATTACAAGCGGCTTGCCCACGGCGCGAAGGGCGCCGATGTCGAGCTTGCCAAGTCGAACATCCTGCTCGTCGGCCCCACCGGCTGCGGCAAGACCTTGCTCGCACAGACGCTGGCGAAGACGTTCGACGTGCCATTCACGATGGCCGATGCCACCACGCTCACCGAAGCGGGCTATGTCGGCGAGGATGTCGAGAACATCATCCTGAAGCTGCTTCAGGCGTCCGACTATAATGTCGAGCGTGCGCAGCGCGGCATCGTCTACATCGACGAGATCGACAAGATCAGCCGCAAGGCGGACAACCCCTCCATCACCCGCGACGTTTCGGGCGAGGGCGTGCAGCAGGCGCTCCTGAAGCTGATGGAAGGCACCACTGCTTCCGTGCCGCCGCAGGGCGGCCGCAAGCATCCGCAGCAGGAATTCCTGCAGGTGGACACGACCAACATCCTGTTCATCTGCGGCGGCGCCTTCTCGGGCTTGGAAAAGATCATCGGCGATCGCCTGCAGGGCAAGTCGATCGGCTTCGGCGCTTATGTCGCGGCCCCCGAAGAACGCCGCACCGGCGAGGTGCTGCGCCAGTGCGAGCCGGAAGATCTGCTGAAGTTCGGCCTGATCCCCGAATTCGTCGGCCGTTTGCCGGTGATCGCGACGCTCGAGGATCTCGACGAGCCGGCGCTGGTGAAGATCCTCGCCGAGCCGAAGAACGCGCTGGTGAAGCAGTATCAGAAGCTGTTCGAGATGGAGGACGTGAAGCTCGGCTTCAACGACGACGCCCTGTCGTCCATCGCCCGCAAGGCGATCGACCGCAAGACCGGCGCCCGTGGCCTCCGCTCGATCCTCGAAGGCATATTGCTCGACACCATGTTCGATCTGCCGTCGATGGACGGTGTGGACGAAATCATGGTCGACAAGGACGTGGTCGAAGGCCGCAAGGAACCCGTCCGCGTCTTCGCCAAGAAGGGCAAGGAAGCCAGCCCGGCGGCTTGAGCTGCCGGGCGCTCTGCGCGCCACGTACCGCCCCTAACGTCACCCGCGAAAGCTGGGGTCTCAGGCGGCATCCCCCACGTCATGCCAGCGGAAGCTGGCATCTCGTGCGTGAGGCGCTACGCTCAGCCCCATGATCCGCGGGGGCTGGACCTACATCATGACCAATAAGCCGCGCGGCACATTCTATGTCGGCGTGACAGCCGATCTTGCCGCGCGGATTTCACAGCACAGGACTGGTATCGGCGCGGCCTTCTGTCGCCGCTACAATCTCGACCGGCTCGTCTTGGTCGAGGAGCATTCTACGATTGAGGAAGCGATCGCGCGCGAAAAGGCGCTGAAGGCGTGGCGCCGCGAGTGGACGATCGAGTTGATCGAGAAGTCCAATCCGGGGTGGCACGATTTGGCAGAGCATCTCGTATAAGCCGCCTGAGATGCCAGCTTTCGCTGGCATGACGAAAGGGGGCATTGCACCGGACCTCTAAGCCGCCGCGCTCAGCGTCCTTCCCCGCACCATGTCCGCCGCCTTCTCCGCGATCATCATCGTCGGCACATTGGTGTTGCCGCTGACGAGGCGCGGCATCACCGAGGCGTCGACGACGCGCAGCCCTTCAATGCCGTGGACGCGGAGCTGGGGATCGACCACGGCCATCGCGTCACGCCCCATCCGGCAGGTGCCGACGGTGTGGATATCGGCCGATGCGGTGGCGCGGACATAGGTGTCCAGATCGGCGTCCGACACGGCATCGGCGCCGGGGTTCAGTTCCTCGCCGCGATAGGGATCGAGCGGGCTCTGGCGGAAGATTTCGCGGGCACGGCGGATCGCTTCGCGCGCCAGTTGCCGGTCGCGTGTCGTGGACAGGATATTGGGGTCGACCAAAGGCGCGGCCATCGGATCAGCCGAGCGCAGGCGCAGCGTGCCCGTGCTGTCCGGCTGCAGGATGTCGATATGCGCGAAGAAGCCGTGGCGCTTGATGATCTCTCGCCCGAAATTCTCGTAGAGCGCCATGGCGAAATGGATCTTGATGTCCGAATCGGCGACGTCGGGAATGGCTTTCGCAAAGGTGATCGCCTCGATGCTCGATTGCGCGAGGGGGCCGCCAAGCCCCAGCGCATAGCGCGCCACTGCCATGCCGCCGGCGACCGGATTGATGAAATTATAGAGCGACACCGGCACGGTGCAGGCATGCTTCACCGATACCGCCAGATGATCGCGATAATTCTCGCCGACGCCGGGCAGGTCCGCGACGACGGCGATGCCATGGCTGCGGAGATGCTCGGCCGGGCCGACGCCCGACAGCATCAGCAGTTGCGGCGATACGATCGCGCCCGATGACAGGATGATCTCGCTGCCGGCATAAGCGCGCTGCACCTGGCCGCCACGGAGATATTCGACGCCGGTGGCGCGGCTGCCGGTGAAGAGGATGCGGGTCGCGCGGGCATCGGTAACCACGGTCAGGTTGCCGCGCTTGCGTGCGGGCTTCAGATAGCTGGCGGCGCTGGAGGATCGCTTGCCGCGGCCGATCGTCACGTCGGCCGGGGCGACGCCCATGCGGGTGGCGCCATTGCTGTCCTCATTCCATTCATGCCCCGCCGCGATCGCCGATTCGACGAACGCCCTGGACAGCGGATGGTTGATCCCCGGCCGGCTGACCCGCACCGGCCCGTCGCTGCCATGCCAGGCATCGGCGCCGCGCTCATAGCTTTCGAGCTTGCGGAAATAGGGGAGGACGTCGGCGAAGGACCAGCCTTCATTGCCCATCTGCCGCCAGCGCTCATAATCCTCGGCGGCGCCGCGATCATAGATCATGCCGTTGATCGAGGAGGAGCCGCCGAGCACCTTGCCGCGCGGCGAAACCATCACCCGGCCGTCGCAATGGGCCTGCGGCACAGTTTCGTACATCCAGGAAAACCAGCCGAGATGCAGGATCGGCAGCAGCCCGCCCGGCGCGCGGATGAACAGGCTGCCGTCGCGCCCGCCCGCCTCCAGCAGCAGCACCTTGGCGTCGCCATCTTCCGAAAGTCGCGCGGCCATCACGCAGCCGGCGGACCCGCCCCCGACGACGATATAGTCGTAACTGCCGTGCTTCATCGCCTGCTCCCATCCCTCATCCGGCGATTAGCACGGGCGTTCTGGAACGCAAAACGACAGTATTTGTGAAATATGGCCGCGCTTCGCGTAGTCAGTGGGCGGCAATCATCCCCGGACTGGCGGTGCGGGCGGCGATCCACGCCTGGTTGCGATCGATCATCCCGACGATGAAGGATCGCGGCCGCTTCATCAGCTTGGGGACATCGGGCGCGTCCATGCCGATCGACCGGCCGATCTCGGCAACGAAATGGACGCAATTCTCGCGGTTGAGGTTGTAGGATTTGCCAGGCTTGGTCCGCCACTTCTCCACAACCGCCATCAGCCGTGCATATTCCTCGTCACTGATGACGACCGACCCATGCGGGTCGCTCTCGGCGATATAATCGGGCTTGAGGCTGCGGACCTCGCCCGGCACCGATCCGAACAGGATGGCGGGGCTCAGCGCGATCGCGGTGAACCCATAGCTTGTGTCGACGGGCGTCCCATCCGCGTCCAGCGTTCCATGCAATGTGATGAAGGCATGCGGCAGCCGCGTGCCCATCTCGCGCGAGTAGAATGTCACCGTGACGGCGGCGTGGACGGGGACGGAAAAAAATATCGCGAGCAGGATCAGCAATCGGCGACCTTGCTGAAACCCGTGTAAGTTGTGCGTTTGCGCCATAAAATCAAAATGATCTGCCAGCTTACGGCTCACAACAGCGATCCGTGCACGCCACCCGTTGATGCGGATGAAAGGCGCGCCCATATATATTGAGAATCGAAGCGGTGGCCTGTTCGGCATCCGCACCGGAGTTTGCATGACCGAGACCCTTCCCGTCCTGCCCTTGCGCGACATCGTCGTGTTCCCGCAGATGATTGTTCCCCTGTTCGTCGGCCGGGACAAGTCCGTCGCCGCGCTCGAGAGCGCGATGGCGTCGGACAAGTCGATCTTCCTGGTGGCTCAACTCGATCCGGCCGAGGACGATCCCGATCGCGATGCGCTCTACGATCTCGGTGTCGTCGCCACGGTGCTGCAGCTTCTGAAGCTGCCGGATGGCACGGTCCGCGTGCTGGTCGAAGGGCGGCAGCGCGCCGCGCTCGCGGCGCTCGACGAATCGGGCGATCATCTCTCGGCCACCGTCGACCTGATCGAGGATCGCGAGGCCGAGGGCGACGAGGTCGCGGCGCTGATGCGGTCGGTGATCGAGCAGTTCGAAAACTACGCCAAGCTCAACAAGAAGATGCCGGCGGAAACCGCTGTCCAACTCGGGCAGATCGAAGATCCGTCGCGGCTGGCCGACGCGGTGTCCGCGAACATCAACATCAAGGTCGCCGACAAGCAGACCCTGCTGGTCGAGCTCGATGCTGCCAAGCGCCTCGAAATGGCCTTCGCCTTCATGGAGGGCGAGCTGGGTGTGCTGCAGGTCGAAAAGAAGATCCGCAGCCGCGTGAAGCGGCAGATGGAGAAGACCCAGCGCGAATATTATCTGAACGAGCAGTTGAAGGCGATCCAGCGCGAGCTGGGCAATGCCGAGGAAGGCGAGGGCGGCGACGAGCTGGCCGAGCTGACCCAGAAGATCGCCAAGCTCAAGCTCAGCAAGGAAGCCCGAGCCAAGGCGACGGCGGAGCTCAAGAAGCTGCGCACCATGGCGCCGATGTCGGCCGAGGCGACCGTCGTCCGCAATTATCTGGACGTGCTGCTGGGCCTGCCCTGGAACAAGAAGTCGAAGCTCAAGAAGGATATCGCCGTTGCGCAGGCCGTGCTCGACGACGACCATTATGGGCTCGAAAAGGTCAAGGAACGGATCGTCGAATATCTCGCGGTCCAGGCGCGCACCAACAAGCTGAAGGGGCCGATCCTGTGCCTCGTCGGCCCGCCCGGCGTCGGCAAGACCTCGCTCGGCCGCTCGATCGCCAAGGCGACGGGGCGTGAATTCGTGCGTCAGTCATTGGGCGGCGTGCGCGACGAGGCCGAGATCCGTGGCCACCGCCGCACCTATATCGGCTCGCTGCCGGGCAAGGTTGTCACCAACCTCAAGAAGGCCGGCACATCGAATCCGCTCTTCCTGCTCGACGAGATCGACAAGCTCGGTCAGGATTTCCGCGGCGATCCGGCCTCGGCGCTGCTCGAGGTGCTGGACCCGGAACAGAACAGCAAGTTCCAGGATCATTATCTGGAGGTCGATATCGACCTGTCGGACGTGATGTTCGTCACGACCGCCAACTCGCTGAACCTGCCGCAGCCGCTGCTCGATCGCATGGAGATCATCCGGCTCGAAGGCTATACCGAGGATGAGAAGGTTGAGATCGCCAAGGCGCACTTGGTCGACAAGCAGATCGAGGCACACGGGCTGAAGGCCGGCGAATTCACGCTGACCGAAGCCGGTCTGCGCGACCTGATCCGCTATTACACCCGCGAGGCTGGTGTCCGTACCTTGGAGCGCGAGATCGCCAAGCTCGCCCGCAAGGCGCTGCGCCGCATCCTTGAGGGCAAGGCCGAGACGATCGAGATCACGCCCGACAACCTGGCCGACTTCGCCGGTGTGCGGAAATTCCGCTTCGGCGTTGGTGAGGAGGAGGACCAGATCGGCGCCGTGACCGGCCTCGCCTGGACCGAGGTCGGCGGTGAGTTGCTGACCATCGAGGCGGTGACGATCCCCGGCAAGGGCGCCGTCGCCACCACCGGCAAGCTGGGTGACGTGATGAAGGAATCGGTCCAGGCCGGCTTCACCTTCGTCAAGGCGCGTGCCCCGAGCTACGGCATCAAGCCGAGCCTGATAAGCCGCAAGGACGTCCATATCCACCTGCCGGAAGGCGCGGTGCCCAAGGATGGTCCGTCGGCAGGCATCGGTATCGTGACCGCGATTGTCTCGTCGCTGACCGGCATTCCCGTCCGGCGCGAGATTGCGATGACGGGTGAGGTGACCTTGCGCGGCCGCGTGCTGCCGATCGGCGGCCTCAAGGAGAAGCTGCTGGCGGCACTGCGCGGCGGCATCACCCATGTGCTGATCCCGCAGGAGAATGAGAAGGATCTCGCCGAGATCCCGGCCAACATCCGCGAAGGCCTGAAGATCACGCCCGTCAGCCATGTCGATCAGGTGCTGGCGCTGGCGCTCGCCCAGCCCGTCACGGCGATCGACTGGACCGAAGCGGATGATCTTGCCAGCCAGCCCGTGCCGCCGCTGGCGGGCGGCGAGGCGCCTGCCATCCACCACTGATTCGCCCCGCATCGCGAGCGAAACACGCGCGGCTCCGAACATGGTTCGGGGCCGCGCTTCTCTTTTGTGCAGCGCAACGTGCAGCATGATTCGGAAAGGCGCGGGAATCAGCCCGTGCCCAAAACGGGACCAACCCCGTGAATCCCGCGATTTAGGCGCGTTTTTCCTTTTGACACCGGTATGGCCGCTGTTCTTAGATGCGCCCCCGGCCAAGGCCGCGACTCACGATAATTCGTACCTATCAAGGGGGTTCTGAAGGCATGAACAAGCAAGAACTGATTGCGTCAGTCGCCGAAGCGACGGGTCTCAGCAAGAATGATGCTTCGAAGGCCGTGGAAGGCGTGTTCGATGCGATCAGCGGCGCCCTCAAGAAGGGCGATGAAGTGCGTCTTGTCGGCTTCGGCACCTTCTCGGTTTCGAAGCGCAAGGCGTCGACCGGCCGCAACCCGCGCACCGGCGAGCCGATGAAGATCAAGGCTTCCAGCCAGCCGAAGTTCAAGGCAGGCAAGGGTCTCAAGGACGCCGTCAACTGATCGCCGCGCCGGCCGGCCCCGGGGGGGACCGGCCGGCCGGAAACGCGCGCGGGCATCTTCTCTCGCGCTTATGCTGCTTCGGGCTGGACAAGCCGGCGGCGCTCGCCTAATCGCCTCCCCGCGAAGCCGATCGCCAGCGCTGCTGGCCCTAAGATCGACCTCCGCCGCCGTCCGCAACGATGGCACCAAGCGAAGCGTGGGCGCGTAGCTCAGCGGTAGAGCACACCCTTCACACGGGTGGGGTCACAGGTTCAATCCCTGTCGCGCCCACCACGCTTCCCTTCCCCGCCAATCCGTCATCCCAGCGCAAGCTGGGATCTCAGGAGGCTGGCGTGGTGCGTTTGCCGCACGCGATCCCAGCTTTCGCTGGGATGACGATGAAGGGGAAAGCTCAAATATCCCCATCTTTCCCACCGCACAGAATTTCCATTCCTTGCGAGGAGGGGGCCTCAAGCCCTATCTCCGCGGTGACACAGAAACACAAAGGCCCGACATGACCGCCACGCATTCCACCCGCATGCTCATCCTCGGTTCCGGCCCGGCCGGCCTGTCCGCCGCGATCTATGCGGCGCGCGCGGGCATGGCGCCGATCGTGGTGCAGGGGCTGCAGCCGGGCGGCCAACTCACCATCACCACCGATGTCGAAAATTATCCGGGCTTCGCGGAGGTCATCCAGGGCCCCTGGCTGATGGAGCAGATGACCAAGCAGGCCGAGCATGTCGGCGCGCAGATGATGTGGGACACGATCGTCGAGGTCGATCTCTCGCAGCGTCCCTTCCGCCTCGTCGGCGATGGCGGCACCGTCTACACCGGCGACGTGCTGGTGATCGCCACCGGCGCGCAGGCGAAGTGGCTGGGCGTGCCCGGCGAACAGGAACTGGGCGGCAAGGGCGTTTCGGCTTGCGCCACGTGCGACGGCTTCTTCTATCGCGGCAAAGCGGTGACGGTGATCGGCGGCGGCAACACTGCGGTCGAGGAGGCGCTCTACCTCACCAACCACAGTCATGACGTGACCCTGATCCACCGCCGCGATTCGCTGCGCGCGGAAAAGATCCTGCAGGAACGCCTGTTCGCGCATCCCAACATCAAGGTGCTGTGGAACAAGAAGGTCGACGGCTTCGTCGACGGCGGCGGCACCGCCGGGCTGGTCGCGATCGACCTCACCGACACCGTCACCGGTGAGAAGGTGAGGCACGAGACCGAGGGCGGCTTCGTCGCGATCGGCCATTCCCCTGCGACGGCGCTGTTCCAGGGCCATCTCGATCTCGACGAGGATGGCTATATCGCGGTCGAGACCGGCAGCACGCGGACCAGCGTGCCCGGTGTGTTCGCGTGCGGCGACGTGATGGACAAGATCTACCGCCAGGCGGTCACCGCCGCCGGCACCGGCTGCATGGCCGCTCTGGATGCCGAGAAGTTCCTGGCCGAGGCGGATTTCGAGGCGACCAAGGAGACGGTGGCAGCGTAAGGTTCGCCTGCCACCTCACACCCAACCCTCCGTTTGTGTCGAGCGAAGTCGAGACACGTTTGCAGCGTTGGGCGTGTTTGGGGCCGTGTCTCGACTACGCTCGACACGAACGGGGTTATAGGAAGAAGGCGCCCTACCGCCCCACCTTCGCCTCAGCAAACGCCACCAGGTTTCCGAAGCTTTCGAGCAATTCGCCGTCCACCTCATCATCCTCGATGATGATGCCCAGCCGGTCCTCCAACTCAGTCAGCAGGCCGGCGACCGCCATGGAATCCAGCTCGGGCAGAGAACCGAACAGCGCCGTCTCGGCCGTCAGCGCAGCGGTGCGCTCCGCACCCAGGCCCAGCACGTCGCCCAGCACCGCGCGGACCATCGCCTCGACCTCGGTGGTATCGCCAGCCATCTTCTTCCCCATATTCCGGCAGACCCGAACGGCGGTCGCCTAGACGCTTCGCGGGCGCGCGACAAGCGGTGGCCGCTTTCCCCTGCGGCGCGACCGCGCTATCGCCGCCCGGCAGTTGCAACGAGGGGAGCCGAGGTGACAGCGACAGACCAGCCCGATCCCGCGCCCCGTCCGCTCGATCATCTGACGGCCATGGGCGCAACCGATGCTATGGCGCTCGTCGATCGGGCGGGTGCGCTCGATTATACCGGTCTCGAACGTGCGGTGGGCGCGCTCGCCCGCGCGCTGCAGGGCAGGGGGCTGGCAAAGGGCGCGCGTGTCGCTTCCTGGCTCGCCAAGACCCGCCTCGCAAGCCTCCTGCCGCTCGCCTGCGCGCGGGCTGGGCTCGTCCATGTTCCGATCAACCCGCTGCTGAAGCGCGCCCAGACGGCCCATATCCTCGCCGATAGTGGGGCGGAGCTGCTGATCGCCGGCGCCGGCCGCGCCCAGACCTTGGAGGCAAGCGACCGCCCCGCCGGCTGCGCGCTCCTGATCGAGGATGAAGCCGGGGCCGCCAGTCTCGCCGCGCAGGATGGCCTGCCGCCCTCCGCAGCCGACCCGGCCGATCTCGCCGCCATCCTCTACACCTCCGGCTCCACCGGGCGGCCCAAGGGGGTGATGCTCAGCAACGCCAATCTCTGGCTCGGCGCGGTCAGCGTCGCGCATTATCTGCGCCTCACTGCTGAGGACAGGACGCTCTGCGTGCTGCCCTTCAGTTTCGATTATGGCCAGAACCAGTTGCTCTCCACTTGGGCAGCGGGGGCATCGGCCTATCCGCTCGATTATCTGACGGCGCGCGACGTGATCCGCGCCGTGGACAAACATGGCATCACCACGCTCGCCGGTGTGCCGCCCTTGTGGATACAGCTTGCCGAGGCCGAATGGCCGGAGGAGACGGCGGCGCGGTTGCGGCGGCTCACCAATTCGGGCGGGCGTCTGCCGGTTTCGCTGGTGCGTAGATTGCGGACGCTGTTTCCAGCCGCCGATCTCTATTCGATGTATGGCCTCACGGAAGCCTTCCGCTCGACCTTCCTGGATCCCGCTCTGGTCGATGCGCATCCCGAATCGATCGGCCGCGCCATCCCCTTTGCCGAGGTGATGGTGGTGCGGCTCGACGGGGGCCTTGCCGGCGTCGGCGAGGCGGGCGAACTGGTCCATGCCGGCCCGCTGGTCGCGCAGGGCTATTGGCAGGATTATGAACGCACCGCGCAGCGCTTCCGCCCCGCGCCCGCTTTTTCCGAATATGGCGGCATGGCCGTCTGGTCGGGCGACACGGTGACGCGGGATGAAGGCGGATTGCTGCGCTTCGTCGGTCGTGATGACGAGATGATCAAGACGTCGGGCAACCGCGTCAGCCCGACCGAGGTGGAGGAGGCGGCGATCGCCACCGGCGCCGTCGCCGAGGCGGTTGCGATCGGTGTGCCGGACGACCGGCTGGGCGAGGCGATCCTGCTCGTCATCCGTGGCGATCAGGCGGGTGAGGGCGCGTTGCGTGACGCTCTCAAGCGCGAACTTCCCAATTTCATGCAACCGCGCGAGATCGTCTGGCGGGCGGAACTGCCGCGCAACGCCAATGGCAAGGTCGATCGCGCGGGGCTGAAGGCGGAACTGACGTCATGAAGCCGATGGGCAATATTCCCGCCGATTATGCCTCGCGCGACGGCGAGTTGCTGATCGGCGGCCGCACGGTCTCCGATCTGGTGGCCAAGGCGGGCGACACGCCGCTCTTCGTCTATGATCGCGCGATCATGGCCGCGCGTGTCGCTCGGCTCCGGGCCGCGCTGCCGGCCGAAGTCGCGATCCATTATGCGATGAAGGCGAACCCCCACCCGCAGGTCGTGGCCGCGTTCGCGGGCATGGTCGGCGGGATCGACGTCGCCTCGGCGGGGGAGATGCAGATTGCGCTCGCATCGGGCATGGCGGCTGATCACATCTCCTTCGCCGGTCCCGGCAAGCGTGATCGCGAGCTGGAAGCGGCGATCACCGCCGGCGTCACCATCAACCTCGAATCCTTCGCCGAAGGCTGGCGCGCGATCGCCGTCGCCGCGACGCTCGGCATCCGGCCGAAGCTCGCCGTGCGCGTGAACCCCGATTTCGAGATTCGCGGGTCGGGAATGCGGATGGGCGGCGGCGCCAAGCCCTTTGGCGTCGATGAGGCCGATGCCGCAGCACTCTGCCGCGACATGATCGCCGCGGGTGCGGACTGGCGGGGCTTCCATATCTTCGCCGGCTCCCAGGCGCTCGACGCCGCTGCGATCATCGAGGCGCAGGCTGCGACCGTGGCGCTGGCCGCGAAGCTCGCCGATCAGGTCGGTGCCGCGCCGCCGCTGGTTAATCTCGGCGGCGGTTTGGGTATCCCTTATTTCCCCGGCGAGCAGGTGCTGGATGTGGAGGCGATCGGCGCCGCGCTGGCGGACGTGCTCGGCCAGCGGGCTGATGTGCTGTCCACCAGCGCCTTCGCGATCGAGCTTGGCCGCTGGCTGGTGGGGGAGGCGGGCGTCTATCTGACGCGCATCGTCGACCGCAAGGTCAGCCATGGCGAGGTCTTCCTCGTCACCGATGGAGGCCTGCACCACCAACTCGCCGCCTCGGGCAATTTCGGCACCGTCGTCCGGCGCAACTACCCCGTCGCCGTCGCCACCCGCTTCGGTGCGGAGGCGGAGGAGACGACAAGCGTTGTCGGTTGCCTCTGCACCCCGCTCGATCGCCTGGCCGACAAGGTAGCGTTACCGCGCGCCGATGTGGGCGATGTGATCGCCGTCTTCATGGCCGGCGCTTATGGCGCCAGCGCCAGCCCGCAGGCCTTTCTCGGCCACCCACCGGCGCTGGAGATGCTGGTCTAGCGCCTATTTCCCCGCCAGCGCTGCCTTCAACTGCGGTTCGAGCACGTCCCAGGAGAAGGTGTTGTCCAGCTTCCTGCCGTTGATGATGAAGCTGGGCGTGCCGCTGATATCGTAGGTTTCGGTCGCCTTGCTGCGGATCGCGACGATGCGGTCGCGGATCTTGAGGTCGGCAAGGCAGGTCTTCACGCGCGGCGCGGCGAGGCCGTTGGCGGTGGCCCAGCCATCCAGGTTCATCACCCGCGCGATCGCGGTGTGAAGCTGCGGTTCGGGCGTGGACTGGAGCGTTTCGGCATCGGCAGGGGTCGGCCGCTTTGCCAGGATCGCTTCCTGCTGGGCGAACATCTTCTCGCTTATCGCCATCGCCGCCGCGGGCGTCGCTGTGCAGCGCACCAGCATGCCTTCGGTCAGGTCGATCGGGTTCAGCGCGAACTGGCGGAATTCGAGGCTCACCTTGCCCGTCGCGATGTAATTCTTGCGCAGCGCGGGCCAGCCTTCATCGGCGAAATGCTTGCAGTGCGGGCAGGTGTAGGAGGCGTATTCGACCAGCTTCACCGGTGCGGCCGGATTGCCGACCAGCCAGCCGCCATCGGGCGTCGCGGCAACGCGGCGGTTCCAGTCGGGCGCCGCGGCCGGGAGAGCCGTCCCGCTGAACATCAACAAGGCAGAGGCAAGCAGAGCCCGGCGGCTAGGCATCATCTTTGTTTCCATCATCGAAAGTGGGCGGCCCCTTGCTGGCGACGAGCGCGCCGGCGAGTGATTCGAGCACGGCGCGCAATTCGGGATCGCCGATCGTGCGCAGGCTATCGCCCAGTTCCACCGGCACGGGCTTGATCGACGGCGGGGCGCGACGCGGCACGGGTTTCGCCGCCACTGCCTGTCGAATCGCGATCCGGGCGACGGCGGGATAGCCGAAGAAGCGGTTGACCCGTTCAATGATCTCGGGCGCGACATGCTGCATCATCGGCGCGTGGGCGCCGTCGACCGATAAGGTCAGCACGCCTTCGGCACGCTGGCCCTGCGGGAAACGGATCGATTCGGGCGCGGACACGCCGGCATAGCGCGGGCCGACAATTTCGGCCCAGCGGCTCACCACCGCCGACTGGACGAAGCCGAAACGGCGGAACGAGGCGCGGCCGACATCGGGCACCATGTCCGCCACGGCGCGCGCGCGGTTCTGGCGCGGGGGCTCTTCCGCCTTCTCGCGTGGTCGCCTCGTGCTCGGCGCTCTGGTCTTCCGTTCCGTCATCCATCGTCCCATGCCATAGCGCAGCCATGCCCGTCGACAGCGCCGTCGCGATTCCCGAAATGCTTCTCGCCTGGTACGACCGATCGGCGCGGCGCCTGCCTTGGCGCGCGCCGCCGGGGACGCCGCCGACTGATCCCTATCGCGTCTGGCTTTCCGAAGTGATGCTGCAGCAGACGACGGTGGCGGCGGTCGGCCGCTACTTCGCAGAATTCACCCGGCGCTGGCCGACGGTGGGGGCGCTGGCGGCAGCCGCGGACGAGGACGTCATGAGCGCCTGGGCCGGCCTCGGCTATTATGCGCGGGCGCGCAACCTGATCGCCTGCGCGCGGGCCGTGGCAGCGGCAGGCGGGCGCTTTCCCGACACCGAGGCGGGTTTGAGAGCGCTGCCGGGCGTGGGCGACTATACGGCGGCGGCGGTCGCGGCGATCGCCTTCGGCAGGCGGGCGGTGGTGGTCGACGCCAATGTCGAGCGCGTCGTGGCGCGGCTGTTCGCGATCGACACACCGCTGCCGGGCGGAAAGAGCAGGATTCGCGAGGGCGCCGACAGCATCACCCCCGATGCCCGCGCCGGCGATTTCGCGCAGGCGATGATGGATCTGGGGGCGACGATCTGCACGCCGAAGCGGCCGGCCTGCGCGATCTGCCCGATCCGCGAACATTGCGCAGGCTTCGCGCTGGGCGATCCCGAACGCCTGCCGGTGAAGGCTGCCAAGGCTGCGCGGCCAACGCGCAAGGGCACCGCTTTCTGGCTCGAATCGGATGGCCATGTGCTGCTGGTCCGTCGGCCCGACAAGGGGATGCTGGGGGGCATGCGCGCGCTGCCGAGCGGGCCGTGGACCGACGAGGAGCCGGGACTGGTCGGCGCCCCGGCCACGAGCAACTGGCAGGAGGTGGGCAATGTCGCCCATATCTTCACCCATTTCGCGCTCGATCTCTCGGTGCGCAGCAGCACCGCGCACGATCGCTCCGCCGAAGGCGAATGGTGGCCTATCGACAGAATAAACGACGCGGGCCTCCCCACCCTGTTTGCAAAGGCCGCCGCCGTCGCCCAGAAAGCGCGCGGGAAAAGATGAGGATGACAGGCATGGCCAGCGCGCAGGATTTCATCAGGCCAGGCTTTACGGGATCGCCGCTCGAACGGATCGATAATGAGCGCGATCATCCTGGCATGTTTGAAGCGCGTCAGGCCGACCCCAATGCCCGGCTGCTGAAGATGACCGGGCTCGATCCGGTTGCGACAGCAGAAGGGCGGCTCGACTGGGCACCGCTGTCCGAGGCGCCGGGCGGCGTGGAATTGGCGCTGCTGGGGCTGATCGACGACGCGCCGCGCTTCGTGGCGCTGGAGCAGCAGGCGGCCGGCAGCAACCATAATCTGATCTGGCGCCTGCTCGATGGCCTGCCCGAAGGCGAGGCCGGCACCTATGCCGCGGCGCGCAGCCTGATCGACTGGCATTCACGGCATCGCTTCTGCGCCAACTGCGGCAGCGCCACCGTCACCTTCCGCGCGGGCTGGGCACGGCGCTGCGGCGGATGCGGCGCCGAACATTTCCCCCGCACCGACCCCGTCGTCATCATGCTCGCCGAATATCAGGGCCGCGTGCTGATCGGCCGCCAGCCGCGCTTCCCCGCTGGGCGCTATTCGGCGCTCGCAGGCTTCATCGAGGTCGGCGAATCGATCGAGGAGGCGGTGGCGCGGGAATTGTTCGAGGAAGCCGGCGTCCGCGCGACCGGCGTCCGCTATCTCGCCAGCCAGCCCTGGCCCTTCCCGTCATCGCTGATGATGGCCTGCATCGCGCCGGTCGAATCGGATGCCGTTACGCTCGACGACAACGAACTGGAACATGCGATGTGGGTCGACCGCGATCAGGTGATGGCGGCGCTGGCGGGCGATCCTGCGGCGCCCTTCATCGCGCCCCCGCCTTATGCCATCGCCCACACCCTGTTCTCGCGCTGGGTGGCGGGGGCTTAGCCTCTCATCCCACCGTTCACGTCATCCCGGCTTTCGCTGGGATGACGGGATGGGGCTGGGATGACGTGACGGAAACTACGCGCCCCGCGCGCGCGCCTGCGGATAGGTGCCGAGGATACGCACCCATTTCGAGTGGAAGGCCAGTTCCTCCAGCGCGCGGGCGACGGCCGGATCTTCCGGGTGTCCCTCGATATCGGCATAGAATTCGGTCGCGGCGAAGGTGCCGCCGCGCTGGTAGCTTTCCAGCTTCGTCATGTTGACGCCGTTGGTCGCGAAACCGCCCATCGCCTTGTAGAGCGCGGCGGGGATGTTCTTCACCTCGAAGATGAAGGTGGTCATCACCGGGCCGACCGGCCGTTCGGCATGGTTTTCCAGCGCCAGGATCACGAAGCGTGTCATGTTGTGCTCGGCATCCTCCAGCCCGTCGGCGAGGATCTTCAGGCCATAGAGGTCGGCGGCGGCCGGCGGCGCGATGGCGGCGGTCTCGGGCTGGCCGAGTTCGGCCACCAGCGCCGCGGCGCCGGCGGTATCGGCATAAGTAACCGGACGAATCCCGCGCGAACGCAGCCAGTGACGGCACTGGCCCAGGGCCTGCGGATGGCTCATCACCTCGGCAATCTTCGCTTGCGTATCGATGCCCATCAGCGCGTAGCGGATCGGCAGGAAATGCTCGCCGGTGATCACCAGCCCGGATTCAGGCAGTAGGAAATGGATGTCGGCGACGCGGCCGTGCAGCGAATTTTCGATCGGAATCATCGCACGCTCAGCGCGCCCTTCGCGCACCGCATCGATTGCATCCTCGAAGCTGAAACATGGCAGTGCCAGCCCGTCGGGAAAGGCCTGATCCACCGCGATGTGCGAATTGGCACCGGGTGCGCCCTGAAAGGCGACGGCGCGATGCGGTTCGGCCTCGGCGGCGGCGGCCATCTGCGCGACGAGCGCGCGGGCGGGTGCGGGATAGCTTTCCATGTCGGCGCGCGATTAAGCGAGTGCGAGAGCTTGGGCAATCGCCTGTTTCGAGCACGTCTTTTGAGGGCAGTTTTTAAGAACGATTCGCAAATATCATGCCACGCTTGCGGTGCAGCACATGCGAATCTAAAGGGAGCGCGCTTTTTGTCGCGCATGGGAGGCGCGACCCCCAGGAGGTTTCGGAAGAGGCATGGAAAACCGTTTCAACACCATTGCCGGTTGGGCGCTTGCCGGCGGTATCGCGGCGCTCGGGCTCTCGATCCTCACGGGTGAATATTTCAAGGGCCACCGGCCCGAGAAGATGGGCTACGTCGTTGAAGGCGTTGAGGAAGAAGGTGCCGGCGGCGCCGCCGAGGCCGAAAAGCCGATCGAATTCTACCTCGCCAGCGCCGATCCGGCCAAGGGCGCCGATGTGTTCAAGAAGTGCGCGGCCTGCCACAATGCCGATAAGGGCGGCGCCAATGCGCTCGGCCCGAACCTGTGGGGTGCGTTGGGCAAGCCGCACGGCCATGTCCCCGGCTTCGCTTATTCTCCCGCGCTGAAGGGTGTCCCGGGCACCTGGGACTGGAAGAGCATGAGCGACTGGCTGCATAACCCGAAGAAATATGCGCCCGGCACCAAGATGACCTTCGCTGGCCTTTCCAAGCCGGAAGATCGCGCCAACGTCATCGCCTATCTCAACCAGCAGAGCGACAGCCCGCTGCCGATGCCGGCGGCTCCGGCGGAAACCGCTGCGGCGCCGGCCGAAGGCGCGGCGCCCGCGGACGGCAATGCGACCGCGGAAGCCGCTCCGGTTGCCGGCAACGAGGCTGCGCCCGCGCCTGCCGCTGCGCACTGATCCATTGCGCTGACGAAAAGGGGCCGGTGCTTCCTCCTTCGCGGGAGGTGGCATCGGCCCTTTTCGATTCTGGTTCCGCGAATACTGCCGCTCAGCGATCCGCGAGCTTCTCGCGCAGGCGGTCTTCCTGCGCCGCGATCTCCGGGGTCATCGCATCGCCGAAATCCTCCGCCTCGAAGATCGGGCGAATCTCGATCTCGCTGGGGCCGTACATCGGATTGGGGCAGCGCTTCACCCATTCCACCGCTTCGGCCATGTCCTTGACCTGCCAGAGCCAAAAGCCGGCAACCAGTTCATTGGTCTGGCTGAACGGCCCGTCGATGACTTCACGGCTGGCACCGTCGAAACGGATTCTTTTTCCGCGCGATGACGGGTGAAGCCCTTCACCACCGAGCATGATGCCCGCATCGACCAGCGCCTCATTATATTTGCCCATCGCTTCCAGCAGCTCGGTCGTCGGCACCGCACCCGTTTCGCTGTCGGTCGTCGCCTTCACCAGCACCATCACGCGCATCACCCTTCTCCTCTGATCCATTCAAGGCCCCAAGGACGGAGGAGAACGCCTGAAGCCGACAGAGCGAAAGGAATTTTTTTGTCGATCGCCCGGTGCATGCCTTCTTTTGCTTCTGGCGCCGGCGCTGTGCTTTGCTATCCACCACGATATCCGTTGAAGCCGGCCGCGTGCCGCGCCATGATTGCACCGACAGGGCACAATGTCCGCAAAGGGCCATCCAGGAGTTTCCCCACGTCATGAAGATCGATTTCCGCTGGGCCGTCGCCGCGCTCGCTCTCACCGCTGCCGGCTGCGGCAAGCAGGATGCTGCCGACTCCTCTGCCGCTGGTAATGCCGCGGCGCCCGCGGCAACTGCGGCGGGGCAGGACTGGACGGAAACCGTGGCGACCACGCCCGAAGGCGGCTTCCGCATGGGCAACCCGGATGCGCCGGTGAAGCTGGTCGAATATGCTTCGCTCACCTGCCCGCACTGCGCCGATTTCTCGATCAACGGTTCGCCCAAGCTGAAGGCGAACTATGTCCGCACCGGCAAGGTGAGCTGGGAATTCCGCACCTTCGTGCTCAACCCGGTCGATGTCGCCGTCTCGCTGATGGCGCGCTGCCAGGGCGAAGGACCGTTCTTCAAGCTGGTTGAAGAAACCTATGCCGAGCAGAAGAATTGGGGCGCCAACATCTCCAAGATCTCGAATGCGGAAATCACCCGCATCCAGGGCCTGCCGGAAAACCAGCAGTTCGGTGCGCTGGCCGCTGCGTCGGGCATGGACCAATTCTATCGCGCGCGCGGCCTGTCCAAGGAAAAGGCCGATCAGTGCCTCGGCGACAAGGCCGGCCTCGACAAGCTGCTCGCCATCCGCGATCGCGGCGCGAACCAGGACAAGATCACCGGCACGCCAAGCTTCATCATCAACGGCCAGCTTGCCGAAGGCGTGTTTGACATCAACACCTTGTCGGCGGCGCTCGACAAGGCGCTCGGCGGCTGATCGCGGCCGCGTCGGGGGGAGGGGCGTAACGCGCCATGCGGATCAGGCGGCTCAAGCTCGCGGGCTTCAAGAGCTTCGTCGAACCCTCCGAACTGCGGATCGAGCCGGGGCTGACGGGGATCGTCGGCCCCAATGGCTGCGGCAAATCCAACCTGCTCGAAGCGATCCGCTGGGCGATGGGCGAAAGCTCCGCCAAGTCGATGCGCGGCGGCGGGATGGAAGACGTCATCTTCGCCGGCACCACCACCCGGCCCGCGCGCGATTTCGCCGAAGTCTCGATCCTCGTTGATCGCGCGGCGAGCGGTGACGGCCAGGATGGCGAGGTCGAGATCGTCCGCCGGATCGAGCGCGGCGCCGGCTCCGCTTACCGTCTCAACGGCCGCGATGTTCGGGCCAAGGATGTCGCCTTGCTGTTCGCCGATGCGGCGACGGGCGCCCATTCGCCGGCTTTGGTCAGCCAGGGCCGCATCGCTGCCGTCATCGCTGCCAAACCCGCCGAACGCCGGATGATGCTGGAGGAAGCGGCGGGGATCGCCGGGCTCCATGTCCGCCGCAAGGATGCCGAACAGAAGCTCCGCGCGACCGAGACCAATCTCAACCGCCTCGACGAACTGCTGGCCGACATGGAGGTGCGCGGCAATGCGTTGAAGCGGCAGGCGCGGGCGGCCGAACGCTATCGCCTGCTGTCCGATCAGATCCGCACGGCCGAAGCCAAGCTGATCTTCGCCCGCTGGCGTGAGGCGGCGCAGGCGGCCGATGTCGCGAAGAAGGAGGCCGAAGCCGCTGATGCGCTGGTCCAGGCCGCGACCGAGGCGCAGCGCGCCACCGCGGCCCGTCAGGCGGAAGCGGTGCGGCTGGTCGGCGATGCCCGCGCGGCGGCGCAGACGAGCCGCGAAGCTGCGGCGGAGGCGGGGCATCAACTCGCCACCCTGCGTTCCGAACGGGCCGCGCTCGAACGCCGCATTGCCGAACTCAAGGCGCAGGGCGAAACCCTGGCACGCGATCGGGCGCGCGAAGATACGCTCGCGGTCGACGCCTCCGCCGCGCTCGCCCGGCTGGCGGAGGAGGACAAGGCCTTGGTCGCGGGCCGCACCGCCGCCGAGGCCGAACAAGCGAGCTTCACGACGCGCCTTGCCGCTGCCGAAACCGCTGCCCGCGATGCCGAGGTAGCACTCGCCCACGCCGTCGCCGAGCAGGCCGCCGAGCAGGCGGAGGTCCGCGTGGCGCAGGCCGCATTCGCCGCCGCGCGTCAGCGACTCCAGCGCGCCGAGGTCGATCATGCCCGCGCCGCCGCCGAGGTTGCGGCGCTGCCCGATGCCGAACCGCTACTTGAAAAACAGCATCAGGCTATTGCCGCCCGCGATGCCGCGCAGGTGGCGTCTGCGCAGGTGCTGACAGCCATCGCAGAGGCAGAGCGCGGTCGCGACGCAGCGGCCGCGAAGCGGGAAGCCGCCGAATCCTCCAATGCTTCTGCGCGGGCGACGCTTGCTGCACTGGAAAGCGAGGTGGCTGCTTTAACCCGTGCCACGACGGTTGATCCGCAGGGTGACGAGGCGCTCAGCCAGGTTCGCGCCGTACCGGGCTATGAACGTGCGCTCGCTGCTGCCCTCGGAGATGATCTTTCCGCGGCAATCGGCGCCCAGGGGAAGCGCCGCTGGTCGGGCGTCGATCCACAGGCCAGTGACCCGCCACTGGCCTCCGGGGTGGAGCCACTTGCGCCTGCGGTCACGGCGCCGGCAGAACTCAGTCGACGGCTGTTGCAGGTAGGGGTCGTCGATGTGGACGATGGGAGCCTTCCGCTGGCCGTGGGGCAGCGCCTCGTCACCCGTGACGGTCGCATGCGCCGTTGGGACGGTTTCGTGGCGGAGGATATCGGCGCAGCCGCCGCTGAACGCCTGATCCGGGTTAATCGGCTCGCTTCCCTCCAAGCGCAGCTTCCGTCCGCTCGCGAAGCGGTGGATGCCGCCGCCGCCGCAATGGCCGAGGCGCAGGCCGATCTTGCTACTACCAAGGCCGCGATCGACGATGGCCGTCGCCGCCTCGCTGAGGCCGAAGCGCAGGCCCGCACGGCTGCCCGCGATGCCGATGCCGCGGGCACCGCGATCGAACGCCTCGCCGGCCAGCGCGCCACGCTCGACCAGCGCAGCGAACGCGCCGCCGCCGAACGCGACGAAGCCGCTGCCGCCACGGCCCAGGCCGAAGCCGCCGTCGCCGCGCTGCCCGATGGCGAGGCGACCCGCCACAGGGTCGATCATCTCCGACTTGCCAGCGACGCCGCCCGCGCTTCTCTTGTGGAGATCCGGGCCGGGCTTTCGGCGCTGCGCCAGCGAGCGGAAGCCGATGCCGCTCGCCTGGAGGCCGTCCGCGCCGAATCGAAGAGCTGGCGGTCGCGCGCCGGCGATGCCTCCCGCCGCATCGACGAAATGGCGAAGCGCGCCGATGCGGTCGCACGCGAAGCCGAATCGCTCGCCGAAGCCCCTGCGCAACTGGACGGGCGGATCGCCGAATTGGAAGCCGAGACCAAAACCGCCGAAGCCGCCGCTGCCGCCGCGCGCGAGGCGGAGCGCGCGGCCGAGGAGCAATTGCGCGTCGCCGAAAAATCAGCGGCCGATGCCGGCGAAGCGATGAGCACCGCGCGCGAAGCCCGCGCCGGCGCCGTCGCCCGGCACGAGAATCAGGAAATGCGCCGTGTCGAGATGGGCCGCATTTCCGGCGAACGCTTCGGCTGCCCAGCGCCTGTGCTGCCCGAGAAAGCGGGCTTCACCAGTGCGGAAGTCGGCGATGCCGGCACGCAATCGGCGACGCTCGATCGCCTGACTGCGGATCGCGAGCGGCTAGGCCCCGTCAATCTGGTGGCAGAGACCGAACTGGCCGAGTTGGAGGAGGCTCGCGTCAAGGGACAGGCGGAGCGGGACGAGCTGGGTGAGGCGATAAACCGTCTGCGCGGTTCGATCGGCAGCCTGAACCGTGAGGGCAGGGCGCGGCTGCTCGCTGCATTCGAGGCGGTCGACCAGCATTTCCGCCGCCTGTTCACGACCTTGTTCGCAGGCGGCGAAGCGCATCTCGCACTCACCGAATCGGATGATCCGCTGGAGGCCGGGCTGGAGATCATGGCCCAGCCGCCGGGCAAGAAGCTCGCGGCGCTGACCCTGCTTTCGGGCGGCGAACAGGCACTGACGGCGGTTGCGTTGATCTTCGCTTTGTTCCTAACGAACCCCGCGCCGATCTGCGTTCTCGACGAGGTCGATGCGCCGCTCGACGACGCCAATATCGAGCGTTTCTGCGATCTGCTCGATCGCATGACGCAGGAAACCGAGACGCGCTACCTGATCGTCACCCACAATGCGGTGACGATGGCGCGAATGCACCGCCTGTTCGGCGTGACGATGGTGGAGCGCGGCGTGAGCCGGCTGGTTTCGGTCGATCTCGGCGGCGCGGAACGGCTGCTGGCGGCGGAGTGAACTGGCTGGACCGGCCGCACATCAACGACCGCTAACGAGGATTTCCGACCAAAAGCGGACTGTCAGGACGCGCCGACATTGCGGACGATCGACGATGTTTATGCTTCATCGTCACCCCGGACTTGTTCCGGGGTCCACCGCCAGGCTGGGCGAATTCCTAACGGTTCAGGTCTGGGCAGCGTCGCCTGATTCTAGATGCAGCGCCGGCACTCGATCATCAATGCCAGTGCGTGTGTAACGGTGGACCCCGGAACAAGTCCGGGGTGACGAGGGGGCAATTTCCCCCTACTTTTTAGAGCTTCAGCGTCTTAGGACTGCCGCCCGAAACCAGACCTTCGTCAATTAACGGATTAGCCCCGCGACCGGCACTCGAACACGCCCGTCTACCTATGCGCTGGTTCCAGAGGCGCGTGGCTGTAGCGCGGTAGTCGCTTCCATGTCGCTTTCCGTCGCCGCTGTGTCGCTTCACTGTTCTTGGCTGTCGCGAGGCCGTCGCGTCGTGGAAGCATCACTGGCGCGTCCCTGTCGCCACGGTGCCCGGGCGGTAGAGTCACCCCGCTCGGTCACCGCCCGCTGTCCTACAGATCGGGCCTATGATATGTTCTGTATATGTTCACAATAAATGTGGATCATCATCATGATAAATAGGAATAATTTTCGACCAGCGTCTGCTTGCCGTGTCTTCCGCGGGCCGCTCGTGTCCGCGCTCGCGACACTAGATGCGCCCGCGGCGGCCCCCTCGAAAATGCGCTGGCAATCCTCAACTTCCTCAACTTCGCTTGGCCGGCCCGGCCGCCGCCAGCTTTCTCCCACGCGCAGCGGTTGAACCCGACGGCTTGATTCTATAGAGGCCGCGTCCATATCCGGCCGCGAGCCCGCCAAGACTTTCCGAAAGATCGACCGCCGATGCTGTTCACATTCCTCCTTGTCGTCCATGCGATCATCGCCGCTTTGCTGGTGACGGTGATCCTGATGCAGAAGTCGGAAGGCGGCGGCCTTGGCATGGGTGGCAGCCCTTCGGGCCTGATGAGCGCGCGCGGTGCGGCCGATTTCCTGACGCGGGCGACCACCGTTCTGGCGTCGCTGTTCATTCTGATGTCGATCGGTCTGGCGGCGCTTGCGACCGTCCAGCGCGCTCCGCGGGAAATCGATCAGTCGCTGGCGCGTCAGCCTGCCGCGCAGCAGGCGCCGATTGCTGCACCCGCGGCGCCGGTGGCCGACAATGTAGCCGAACCCGCGAACGGCGCGGTTCCGCTCGCCCAGTAAAACGCGCCCGCGCGAGCGGGCTTTTCCTATTCGCCATATTTTTCGCGCGACGCCGGCCCCGCCGGCGCGCCCGATTGCATTTTTTCGGAGTCGTTCCCTTGCTCCTTACCTCCACTCGCGGCTAAGCCATTTCTCCCATGGCGCGGTACATATTCATCACCGGCGGCGTGGTCTCCTCGCTCGGCAAGGGTCTCATGGCAGCAAGTCTTGCTGCCCTCCTGCAAGCGCGTGGCTATCGGGTCCGCATCCGTAAGTTCGATCCCTATCTGAACGTCGATCCGGGCACGATGAGCCCGTATCAGCACGGCGAGGTCTATGTGACCGACGACGGCGCGGAGACGGATCTGGATCTTGGCCATTATGAGCGCTTCACCGGCGTTCCGTCGCGCCAGTCGGACAATATCACCACCGGCCGGATCTATCAGAACATCATCGCGAAGGAGCGCCGCGGCGATTATCTCGGCGCGACCGTGCAGGTGATCCCGCACGTCACCGACGCGATCAAGGAATTCGCGCGGGCCGCGGCCGACGATGTGGATTTCGTGCTGTGCGAGATCGGCGGAACGGTGGGCGACATCGAATCGCTGCCCTTCATGGAGGCGATCCGCCAGCTCAAGAATGATCTCGGCCGCGGCAATGCCGTGTTCGTTCACCTGACCCTGGTGCCCTACATCGCGGCCGCGGGCGAACTGAAGACCAAGCCGACGCAGCACAGCGTGCGCGATCTCACCTCATTGGGCATCCAGCCCGACGTGCTGGTGTGCCGTTCGGATCGGCCGCTGCCGGCCGGTGAGCGGGCGAAGATCGCCTTGTTCTGCAACGTCGCGCCGGAGGCGGTGATCCCCGCGCTCGACGCGAGCACGATCTATGGCGTGCCGCTGCAATATCATGCCGAGGGTCTGGATCGCGCGGTGCTGGCGGCGTTCGGTATTGAAGCGGCCGGTTCGCCCGATCTTGGGCGGTGGGACGACATCGTCGATCGCATCCTGAACCCGGAAGGCGAGGTGACCATCGGCGTCGTCGGCAAATATACCGGCCTGCTCGATGCCTATAAGTCGCTGCACGAGGCGCTGGTCCATGGTGGCATCGCCAACCGCGCCAAGGTGAACATCCGCTGGATCGATGCGGAACTGTTCGAAGGCCCGGATTCGGACATCGCGGCCAGCCTGGAGCCTTGCAACGCGATCCTGGTGCCCGGTGGCTTCGGCGAGCGCGGATCGGAAGGCAAGATCTCCGCAGTCCGCTTCGCGCGGGAACGCAATGTGCCCTTTTTCGGCATCTGCCTCGGCATGCAGATGGCCTGCATCGAAGGTGCGCGGAACCTCGTTGGGCTGGCCGATGCGTCCACCACCGAGTTCGGCCCGACCGAAAATCCGGTTGTCGGCCTCATTACCGAATGGAAGTCGTCGCGCGGCATGGAAGTACGCACGGCCGACGGCGATCTCGGCGGCACGATGCGGCTGGGCGCCTATCCGGCCAAGCTGTCGGGCAATAGCCGCGTCGCTTCCATCTATGGCGAGACCGACATCTCCGAGCGGCATCGCCACCGTTACGAAGTGAACATCAATTATCGCGAGCCGCTGGAGGCCAAGGGGCTGATCTTCTCCGGCATGTCGCCCGATGGTGCGCTGCCCGAGATCGTCGAACGGCCGGACCATCCCTGGTTCGTCGGCGTCCAGTTCCACCCGGAACTGAAGTCCAAGCCGTTCGATCCGCATCCGCTGTTCGCAAGCTTCGTCGCGGCAGCGCTGGAGCAGAGCCGACTGGTATAAGATCGGGCCGGCGGGGGTATCCGAATCGCCGGCCTGACCCTACCTTGCCTGCATGGCGCATTCAGGTTTCGTTCCCCTTCGCATCTTCTCGTCCTACACCATGCTGGACGGGGCCATCGATCCGAAGGCGATCGCCAAGCAGGCGCGCAAGCTGGGTTTCCCGGCCGCCGCGATCACCGATCGCAACGGCCTCTATGGCGCCATGGCCTTTTCCGACGCCGCCAAGAAGGATGGCGTGCAGCCGGTGGTCGGCGCGATGCTGGCCGTGCTCCGTCCGGGCACGCCGGATGGCAAGCCGATCATCATCGACTGGCTGGCGCTCTATGCGCAGGACGAGAAGGGCTACGATAATCTCTGCGAGCTCGTCTCCGCGGCGCATCTGGAGCGTCCGGGGCATGAGGAAGCGCATGTTCCGCTCGAACGGTTGGAAGGCAAGACCGACGGCCTGATCGCGCTGACGGCCGGGGGAGAGGGAGCGCTGGCGCGGCTCCTTGCCGAAGAGCAAGTCGATGCCGCGCGCAGCTATGCCGACCGGCTGGAGGCGCTGTTTCCCGATCGCCTCTATATCGAGATCGCGCGCCGCAACAATGCGGTGGAGGAAGCGGCGGAAGACCTGCTGGTCGAGCTGGCTTATGCCCGCAATCTGCCGCTGGTGGCGACCAATCCCGCCTGCTTTGCCGAACCCGGTTTCCATGCCGCACATGACGTGATGCTCTGCATTGCAAGCTCTTCCTATGTGGAGAGCGAGGAACGGACCCGTTCCTGCCCTGACGCGTGGATGAAGCCCGCCGACGAGATGATCCGCCTGTTCGAGGATCTTCCCGAGGCGATCGCCAATACGATGGTCGTCGCGCAGCGCTGCGCGGTGATGGCGCCCTATCGCAAGCCGATCCTCCCCAGCCTTGCCGGTGATCGCGAGGGTGAGGCCGAGATGCTGCGGCAGGATGCGCGTGCGGGCCTTGAGGCGCGGCTGGCGAAGATCGAGGGGCCGGTCGACCGGCAGGCCTATTTCGATCGGCTCGACTTCGAGGTCGACATCATCATCCGCATGGGCTTTCCGGGCTATTTCCTGATCGTCGCCGATTTCATCAAATGGGCGAAGGATCATGACATTCCGGTGGGGCCGGGCCGTGGTTCCGGCGCCGGGTCCGTCGTCGCCTGGGCGCTGACGATCACCGATCTCGATCCGCTGCGGTTGGGCCTGCTGTTCGAACGCTTCCTCAACCCGGAACGCGTGTCGATGCCCGACTTCGACATCGATTTCTGCGAAACCCGGCGCGGCGAGGTGATCAGCTACGTTCAGCAGAAATATGGCCGCGATCATGTCGCCCAGATCATCACCTTCGGACGCCTGAAGGCGCGCGCCGTGCTGAAGGACACTGGCCGCGTTCTCCAGATGAGCTATGGTCATGTCGATCGGCTGGCCAAGCTGGTGCCCAATCACCCCACCGACCCCTGGACGCTCGATCGCGCACTCAACGGCGTTTCGGAACTTGCCGCGGAATATAAGGCGGACGAGCAGGTCACCCGCCTGTTCGACCTCGCGATGAAGCTGGAAGGTCTGCCACGCCACAGCTCAACCCACGCGGCCGGCGTGGTGATCGGCGATCGCCCGCTCGATCAACTGGTGCCGCTTTATCGCGATCCGCGTTCGGACATGCCGGTGACGCAGTTCGACATGAAGTTCGTCGAGGGCGCGGGGCTCGTCAAGTTCGACTTCCTTGGTCTCAAGACGCTGTCGGTGCTGCAGAAGGCCGTACAGTTCCTGGCCAAGAAGGGCGAGATCGTCGATCTCGCAGCGCTGCCCTGGGATGATCCCGAGGTCTACAAGCTCCTCCAGAGCGGCAATACGGTCGGCGTTTTCCAGCTCGAATCCGAAGGCATGCGCCGCACGCTTTCGGCCGTCCGTCCGACCTGCTTTGAGGACATCATCGCACTGGTCTCGCTCTATCGGCCCGGCCCAATGGACAATATCCCACTGTTCGGCGATCGCAAGAACGGCCGGGCGGAGATCGAATATCCGCACCCGCTGCTCGAAGGCATCCTCAAGGAAACCTACGGCATCTTCGTCTATCAGGAACAGGTGATGCAGGCCGCGCAGATCCTGGCCGGTTACTCGCTGGGCGACGCCGATCTGCTGCGCCGCGCGATGGGCAAGAAGATCCAGGCCGAGATGGACGCGCAGCGCCAGCGCTTCGTCGATGGTTGTGCGGCGAAGGGCATTTCTGCCGGAAAAGCCAACGAACTGTTCGACTTGATCGACAAGTTCGCCGGCTACGGCTTCAACAAGAGTCACGCCGCGGCTTACGCGTTGGTCGCCTATCACACAGCCTGGATGAAGGCGCACCACAAGCCGGAATTCTATGCGGCGTCGATGTGTTACGACATGGCGCTGACCGACAAATTGTCGATCTTCGTCGATGACATGAGACGCCTCGGCGTGCCCTGCCTGCCACCCGACATCAACGCCAGCGAAGCCGAGTTTTCCGTCGAGCAGGTTGGTGTCCGTTACGCGCTGGGCGCGCTCAAGGGCGTGGGCGAGAAGGCGATGGAATTGCTCGTCGTCGAACGCGAGCAGGGCGGTAAGTTCAAGTCGCTGGACGATTTCGCCGATCGGGTCGATCCCAAGCTGCTTAACCGCCGCCAGCTTGAAAGCCTCGCTGCTGGCGGCGCGTTCGACAGCCTGGCAGATGATCGTGCCATGGTCTCTGCTGCTGCGGAATTGATCCTCGCCCACGCTGCGGTGGCGCACGAAATCCGGAACGGCGACCAGCACGATTTCTTCGGTTCGGGCAATGCGGTGGCCGAGCCGATCCGGCTACCAAAGGCAGAGCCGTGGACGATCGCCGAGCGAATGGCGGCGGAAAAGGAAGCGTTCGGTTTCTATTTCTCGTCGCATCCGGTCGATCGCTTCCGGCACCTTGCAACTGCCAATCGCGCCAAGACCTATGCCGAGCTGCTGACCATGCCGATCGGCGAGCCGCAGCGTTCGCCCGATGGACGCCGCATGGCTTCACCGACGGTGACGGTGGCCGCGCTGATCGAGGATGGACGCTGGCGCACCTCGGCGCGCGGCAATCGTTACATGATGGCCACCTGCTCGGATTCCTCCGGCCAGTTCATCGCCACCTGCTTTGACGAATTCGCGTCGGAGGGGATCGAAAAGGCGGCTCGCGCGGGCGAATGCGCATTGCTCACGGTCGAGCTGGATCGTCGGCCGGGTGAAGATACGCCCCGCGTCACGATCCGGTCGCTCACGCTTTTCGAGGGGCTGGCGGGCAAGACACGGTTGCGGCTGGACATCGAGACGTCCGACCCCCTGGTCTTACCGGCGCTTGCGGCGATGGTCTCGGGCGAGCGCGGTGGCCGCGGCGAATTGCGATTGCGCGCGGTGGCGCCCGACGGGGGGGTCGCCCATGTCCTACTGGGTCGCGACTTCCTGCTGGACGCAGAACTGGTCGCGCGGATCGAACGGGTGCCGGGGATAGACCGCGTCGAGCTTGATGCCGTGGAGGCGCCGAAACTTGCGCTGGTAAGCTAGGCGGGAGTTCAGGAGCGCCTGGGCTCAAGCGAAGGGGAGCGACATATGCGACCGATTTCGACGACGGCCCTGATAGTTCTTGCTCTGCTCCTCGGTGGCCCTAGCGCCGTGATGATTCAGACCGCGGCTGCCGCGGAAGCGGAAGTAAAGCGGGCGCCGGATCTGGCCGATCAATTGACCGGCACTTATGAAGGCGACGTGATATCCGATGCGCGCGGCTCGTCCCGCAGCGGCGTGACCATCACCGTGACAAGGACGGGCAAGAACATGATCCAGGTCGCGTCCGACTATGCCCGTATCCCGACCGTGAGCATCAGGCTGACGAAGGCGATGGACAGCATCATCGCCGCGGATGGGCCTTATGTCGTGGTGGTCAACACCGCGGCAGACGCGGCCCGCATGGACCTCACGATCGATGACGCATCCTGGTCCGGCCGGAAAGTCGGCGCGCCCTGATCATTTTGTCTGGGGTTGCCGATCGAATTTGATGCCGGGATGCTTGCTCCCTTCACGTCGCGTGGCGGGGCACGACCGTCCGGCCGAACCCCTGAAACCCGGTCTTACATATTGGGATAATTGGGGCCGCCGCCGCCTTCGGGCACCACCCAGTTGATGTTCTGGGTCGGATCCTTGATGTCGCACGTCTTGCAGTGGACGCAGTTCTGCGCGTTGATCTGGAGCCGCGGGTCGCCCGCATCCTGGCCGACGATCTCATAGACGCCCGCCGGGCAATAACGCTGTTCGGGCGCGTCGTAGAGAGCCAGGTTTACACTGACTGGTACGGACGCGTCCTTCAGCGTCAGGTGGACCGGCTGGTCTTCCTCATGGTTCGTGTTGGAAAGGAACACCGAGGAGAGGCGGTCGAAGCTGATCACGCCATCGGGCTTGGGATAGTTGATCTTCGGCGCGTGATCGGCGTGGAGCAGCCCTTCATTGTCGCGGTGCGTCTTGAAGGTCCAGGGCAGGGTGATGCCGAGCTGGTGGCACCACATATCGATGCCGGCATAGAGCGTGCCGAGGATCGGCCCGAACTTGGCGATCGAGGGCTCGGCGTTGCGGACCTTCTTGAGTTCCTTCGCGACCCAGCTGTTGTTGACCGCTTCGGGATAGGCGGTCAGTTCCTTAGCACCACGGCCCGACAGGATCTCGTCGAACGCCGCTTCGGCCGCCAGCATACCCGTCTTCATAGCCGTGTGGCTGCCCTTGATGCGCGGCACGTTGACGAAGCCCGCCGAGCATCCGATCAGCGCGCCGCCGGGGAAGGCGAGCTTCGGCACGGCCTGCCAGCCGCCTTCGTTGATCGCGCGCGCGCCATAGGAGACGCGGCGGCCGCCCTCGATCTCGGCGCGGATCGCAGGATGCTGCTTCCAGCGCTGGAACTCCTCGAATGGCGAGAGGTGCGGATTGCGGTAGCCCAGGCCGACGACGAAGCCCAAGGCGACCTGGTTGTTCGCCTGGTGATAGAGGAAGCCGCCGCCCACTTCCTCGGTCAGCGGCCAGCCCTGGGTGTGGATGACGCGGCCGGGGACATGCTTGTCCGCCGGAATGTCCCACAATTCCTTGATGCCGATCGCATAGGTCTGGGGCTGGCTGTCGGCCTCCAGATCGAAGATGCGCTTCAGTTCCTTGGAAAGATGGCCGCGCACGCCCTCGGCAAAGAAGGTGTATTGCGCGTGCAGCTCCATGCCCGGCTGGTAATCCGGCTTGTGCTCGCCCTCGCGCGAGATGCCCATGTCGCCGGTAGCCACGCCCTTCACCGATCCATCCTCATGGAACAGCACCTCGGCCGCGGCGAAGCCGGGGAAGATTTCGACGCCCAGCGCTTCGGCCTGGCCGGCGAGCCAGCGGCAGAGATTGCCGAGGCTCAGCGTATAGGTGCCCTTGTTGTTCATGAACGGCGGCATCAGCAGATGCGGCATCGAAAACTGCTTCTTCTCGGTCAGAATCCAGTGATGATTCTGGACGACCGGGACGGTCAGCGGACTATCCATGTCCCGCCAATCGGGGATCAGCTCATCGAGGGCGATCGGATCGACCACCGCGCCAGACAGAATGTGCGCGCCGACTTCGGAACCCTTTTCGAGCACGCAGACCGCAAGCTCGCGTCCCGCTTTCTCCGCAAGCTGCTTCAGCCGGATCGCCGCGGCCAAGCCCGCCGGGCCGGCGCCAACGATCACGACGTCGTAGGTCATGGATTCGCGGGTTGTCATTTCTTCGTCCTTCCTTTCGCCCCCGTACCGTCCGGTTGTCGCATCGCCCGAACGGCCCAGCCAGAAAGCCGATGGCCTTGTATTGACCCGGCCGTCAACTAGGGAGTCTATGGGACGTATGCGGGTGCACCGACAGATATTATTTGGAACAGTCAAGCTGGGATCGGCCCGGCGATGACCATCGATGTCCTGAGCGCGATCGACTGGTGGTGCGAGGCGGGCGTCGACGTGCTTGTCGACGAGGCGCCGCGCGACTGGCTTACTGTGGTTCGGCCAGCTGCGACGGTTACTGCCGCGGAGCCTGTCACCGCGTCGCCAGTTGCAGATTCCCTGACCGCGATCCAGACGCTTTATGCGTCCGATCCGATCTTTGGCCCGGTCAACGGGCGGCTTGCACCGGCAGGAGACGTAGCGTCAGGGCTGATGCTATTGTGCGATCAGCCGGAGCCGGGCGATGCCGAGGCCGGGCAGATCATCGCCGGTGCGGCCGGCATGCTGCTCGATCGGATGCTGGCGGCGATCGGCCGCGACCGCGCATCCATCTATCTCGCGACGATGACGCCGGCGCGCGTTCCGGGCGGCCGACCAAGCCCGAAATCGCTCGCCGCATGGTCCGATCTGGCCCATCGCCATGTCGATCTCGCCGCGCCGAAGGCGCTGCTGCTGTTCGGCGACGCGGCGAGCCGTGCGTTTCTCGGGGTGAGTCTCGCCGATGCACGCGGAACTGTGCACCATCTTAACCGCGAAGGGCGTAGAATCGCGGCCGTAGCGACGTTTCACCCGCGCTTCCTGCTGCAACAGCCCGCCCGCAAGGCGGATGCGTGGCGGGATCTGCGCTTGCTATTGGGGGAGGTGAGCCAGTGAAATTTGTTCGCCTTCTGGCCTGCGCGCTGACGATGGGCGTTTCGGCGCCCGCGCTGGCGGCCGAAACCTTGCCGCCGCCAGCGATGGCGCTCAAGCCGCCGCCCGCTGGCGCCGTGCCCGCGCAACTCGATGCCCAGCAGCGGATGAACTATCGGGCGATCTTCGCCGCTATCCGTGCCGGTGACTGGTCCGGCGCGGCCGCGCGGCTCGATGCGTTGCCCGACGGACTGCTGACGCCTTATGCGCGCGCCGAGCTCTATCTCGCCAAGGGATCGCCCAAGGTGGAGAGCGAACCGCTTGTCGCGCTGATCGAGGCCAATCCCGAATTGCCGCAGGCGGCCGCGATTGCACGGATCGCGCAGGGGAGGGGCGTCACCGCGCTGCCTTCGCTGCCTTATGTGCAGGATATGCGCCGGCTACCGGCGCCGTCACGGCGCGCGGCGACGCGCTCGATGAAGAGCGATGCCGCAGCCGCTTCGCTCGCCCAGCAGGTCCAGCCCCTGTTGCGCGATGACCGGCCAGCCGAGGCGGAGATGTTGCTGTCAGAACGGACCGGTGATCTGTCTCCGGAGGCTTTGACCGAATGGCAGCAGCGGATCGCCTGGGCCTATTTTCTGGTCGGTGACGATGCCGCGGCGCGGCGCATTGCGACATCGGCTCAGGGCGGCA
The DNA here is from genome assembly GCF_042693015.1 of Sphingomonas sp. DBB INV C78. NCBI lineage: Bacteria > Pseudomonadati > Pseudomonadota > Alphaproteobacteria > Sphingomonadales > Sphingomonadaceae > Sphingomonas > Sphingomonas sp. DBB INV C78. The sequence goes on from NZ_CP170544.1 coordinate 221,483, forward strand.
TGGGCGAATGGGTCGCCGACGCGAATTGGGTGTCGGGCCTCGCGGCGTGGCGGCAGAAGGATTGCGCGGCGGCTGCCGATGCCTTCAGCAATGTCGCGGCGCGATCGCGTGATCCGGAGATGACGGCGGCTGGCCTGTTCTGGGCGGCGCGGGCCGACATGGCGTGCGGCAAGCCGGAAAAGGTGCAGACGCGGTTGCGGAGCGCTGCGCGGCTGACCGAGACCTTCTACGGCCTGCTCGCCGATGCGGCGCTCGGCCGGGCCTTGCCGGCACCCGATGCCGGGCCGGGCTTCATCCAGGCCGATTGGACGACGATTTCCAAGCGCAGTAATGCGCGTGTCGCAGCCGCGCTCGCCGAGATTGGTGAGAGCAGCATGGCAGACACCGTGCTGCGCCATCAGGCGCGGATCGGTGACTGCAACGACCATGAGGCGCTGATGCACCTCGCGGCCAAGCTGAACCTGCCGTCGACGCAGATCTGGCTGGCGCAGAACGGGCCGATCGGCGCGCGCATGTCGGCTTCGGGGCGCTATCCGGCGCCGGGCTGGGTGCCGCAGGGCGGCTGGCGGGTCGATAAGTCGCTCGTTTTCGCCCATGCGCTGCAGGAATCGCAGTTTCGTGCCGATGCGGTGAGCCCGGCGGGTGCGCGCGGACTGATGCAGGTGATGCCCGGCACTGCCGCGCAGATCGCACGGCGTAAGGGCGAGCCGCTGGGCAGCCTTAATGATCCGCGCACCAACATGGAATATGGCCAGTTCTACCTTGAGGAGCTGCGCGACTTTTCCGGCACCGGCGGGCTGCTGCCCAAGGTGATCGCAGCCTATAATGCCGGGCCCGGTTCGGTGCAGAAATGGAATGAGCGGCGGCGCGACAATGGCGATCCGTTGCTGTTCATCGAATCGATCCCCTTCCGCGAAACACGGGCCTATGTCGCGATCGTGCTGCGGAATTACTGGATGTATCAGCGGCAGTCCGGCGATCAATCGGCCAGCCTGAAAGCGCTGGCGCAGGGCATGTGGCCGCGATTCCCCGGCATGCCGGGCCGCACCGCGGTCCGCCTCGACCCGATCAGCGGGGTTGCGAGTGCCGATTGACGAGAGCCGGATGTTCAAGCCGGTTCGCATCGCCGTCCTGACGATTTCCGATACGCGCGGTCCCGATGAGGATACGTCGGGCGACACGCTGGTCGCGCGGCTGGAGGCGGCGGGGCATGTGCTCGCCGACCGGGCGATCGTGAAGGACGATATCGAGACCATCGTCGCCAAGCTCAACGATTGGATCGACGACGCTCAGGTCGAATGCGTCATCACCAATGGCGGCACCGGCGTCACCGGGCGGGACATCACGCCCGAAGCCTTTGCCCGCGTGTGGGACAAGGAAATTCCCGGTTTCGGCGAGCTGTTCCGCTGGCTGAGCTTCCAGACGATCGGCACCTCGACGATCCAGTCGCGCGCCACCGCGGGCGTCGCGCGCGGCACCTATCTGTTCGCGCTGCCGGGATCGACGGGCGCGGTGAAGGATGCGTGGGACGGCATCCTTGCCACCCAGCTCGACAGCCGCCACCGGCCCTGCAATTTCGTCGAGCTGATGCCGCGGCTGACCGAGCGCTAGGCCGCTTTTCCAACACGAAGTTGAGGAAGTTGAGGATTGCCATGAGCCTCCTCCACTTCGCCTGATTTTCAGATCAAGGCATTGCTATTCTTATAAGAAAGAGCCGCAGGCGGATAATCCCATCTGCGGCTCCTCTATCATTGGAAGGCGGCTGTAGGACACCGATCACTTGCCCGCGATCGGCCCCGGCTGGCCGTCGACGCTCATGAAGTTGACGAGCGCGATCTTGCCGTCACGCACTTCGACATAGCCCATCACCATGCCGTGGCTCGGTTTGCCGTCGTGCATCGACTCTTCGAGATGATAGGTGAAGATCTTGCTGCCGTCGGGCGAGGAGAAAGCCTCCACGAACGGCACCTTGATTTCGACCGCATCGACTTTCGACTGGATCATGCGGAAACGCGCGGCGAGATCCTCGATCCCGGCGGCGCGATTGGTGCCGTTGATGCGCAGCACCGCATCCTTGGTGAAATAGCGGCTGAAAGCTTCGACGGTGAAGCCGTTGGGGTCCTTGAAGGCGACATTCCACCAGGTGAACATACGGCTCACCACGTCATTGTTGACCGGCTTGGAGAAGGTGGCCGGCGGTGCGGCCACGGCCGGCGTCGCGACCGTGGTAGCCAGCAGCAAAGCCGCGAGAATCCGCTTCATCATTCGCACCCCTTCTATTCGATTGCTCGATCCCGTGAGTGTCGGATCGCCGGCGCCGTTGCAATCAAGCGGTCGTTGCGCGGGGAGCAAGGCAAAGGGCTGCCCGGCGGCGGATCAGCCGAGGGAGTCGGCGCCATAGGGGCGGGTGATCACTTCCAGCAGATGGCCGTTGGGATCCTCGAAATAGACGCCGCGGCCGCCGTCATTATGGTTGATCTCGTTGGGGCGCGAGCGGGCGGGATCGGCCCAATAAGGGGCGCCGTGCGCCCTGATCCGGGCGAAGACGGCGTCGAAATCCGCCTCGCCGATCAGGAAGGCATAATGCTGGAGCGCGACCTTGCCTTCCTTCGCCATGAAATCGAGCGAGACCTGATTGTCGAGATCGACGACCATGAAATGGCCGAAGCGCCGCGGTGCGGGCCGGCCGAGAATGTCCGCAAAGAAGGCGGACGACATCTGGTTATCGTGGCACCAGACGATGATGTGATTGAGTTCGGCGGCCATGCGCCCCTCCTGATCGGGGTTCGATCAGGGGGGATGTGGTGGGCGCGGCGCCCACGTCAATGGTGGTCAGAACGAGAAGCGGACGCCGGTCAGTTGCTCGCTGATGTCCCAGAGCTTGCGGGCGGCATCCATGTCCTGCCCTGATGGCTTGATGACGGCGGGAGCAGGCGCGCCCTTCATCTCGCCGAAGCCGTCGGGGCCGTAGAAGCCGCCGCCTTCGGCATCGGGCGCGGCGGCGGCGAACATTGTCGGCAGGGCGCCCGCGGCAGCCGGCTGGCCGAGAAAGGGCATCACCACCGACAGGATCGAACTGACGAGATGATCGCCGAGCCCGAACGCGCCCAATTGCTTGCGATTGGCGCCGATTGCGGTCTGCGCGACGCCGGGGTGGACGGCGATGCTGCGGATATTGCCGCCGGCCGCGTCGATGCGCCGCTGGAATTCGCGTGCAAAGAGCAGGTTGGCGAGCTTGGTCTGATTATAGGCGCGTTGCGAGCGATAGCCCCGCTCGATCTGGAGATCGTTCCAGTTGAACGTGCCGCGGCCGTGGACCATGCTCGATACCGTCACCACGCGCGGGGCGGGGCTGGCCGTGAGAAGGGGCAACAACAGTCCGGTCAGCGTGAAGTGGCCGAGATGGCCGATGGCGAAGGTGAGCTCGAAGCCATCCGGGCTGGTGCGCCGTTCGCTGATCGGCTGGATGCCGGCATTGTTGATGAGGATGTCGAGCGGCTTGCCTTCGGCGACGAAAGCTGCGGCGAAATCCTTCACGGCCTGAAGCTGGGACAGGTCGAGCATCCGATAGCTGGCCTTCGCGTCGGGGCGCAGCGCGCGGATGCGATCGGGTGCGCTGTTCCCGAGCTGCTCGTTCCGATCGGCGATGATCACCTCGGCGCCATGCTGCGCCAGCGCCCTTGCCGCCTCATAGCCGATACCGCTGGCGCCGCCGGTGACGAGTATCCTCTTGCCCGAAAGATCGGGAATGTCGCCTTCGCCCCACGTGCCCATATCGGACTGTCCTCCCCGCGAGCGGGCCTGACCCCCGCCGCACGGCCATGGGGCTAGAGGCCGCGAGACACGGGATCAAGGCGGCGTCGACCGATGGCTCGGTATGCAAACAAAGGACGAGTCGATGGGATAAAGGTAAAGCCGAGCTTTGCCCTAACTTCCGCTTTTAGATCGAGCGCATCCGGATCACGCCGTTGTGGATGAACGGTTCGAGGATGGCGGCGATGCGTCCTGACCGCGGGCTGGCGATGGCGATGTTCCAGGCGCTGTTGGCCAGCACGTCGGCGATCTGGATACCCGCGGTGCGGCGGCTGTCGCGGAGTTCGGCCCAGGAGGCGGGATCATGCCCGTCGATCAGCTTTTCAACCTCGTCGCGGACGTGTGCCAAGGTCGGTCCGGAGTAGCGGCCATCGTCGATCAGCGCGGTGACGGGGCCGGGAGCATCGGCGAGATGCGCGCCGATCGCGTCGGCCAGAAGTGCGGAATAGGTGGAAAGATCGAGCGTGCCGGCATCTTCGCCCGGCTCGCGCGTCGGCCGTGCCGTGGTGATGACCGCGCGGCCGCCGAAGCGTTCGAGCAGTTCCAGTATCAGCGCGCGTTCGATCGGATCGATGCGGCTGCCCTTGAGCTCTCCGCCGAGGCCTGTGACGGTGCGGAAGCGGTGGAGCAGGGCGTCGGCGCCCTCGTCGCTGATGGCGACGGCGGCGAGCGTCATTGCGCCTGTGGCCGGCGCCCCGCTTTCATCACAGAAGATCGGCATATCTGGCCCGGCCCGGCGCTTATAAAAGAAAAGCCCGCCGCACCATTGGTGGCGCGACGGGCATGATCTGGAGGTTTGTCAGGCGCCCTGCGGAGCGGGATCACCCCAGCCGCCACCCGGCCGCTTGCTCTTCGGGATCGAGGAACCGCCGGCGCCGATCTGAACGTGACGATGGCCGCCGCTTTCGTCGCGGCCGATGCCTTCGCCCTTGATGACGCGCTTCGATTCCTCGCCGTTGAGCGTCTCATATTCGAGCAACGCTTCAGCCAGGCGATGCAGTTCGTCGAGATTGTCGGTCAGCACCTGGCGGGCAGTCGTTTCACCTTCCTCGACGAAACGGCGGACTTCCTGGTCGATCAGGCGGGCGGTTTCTTCCGACACGGTCTGCGAGCGGGCGACCGAATGGCCGAGGAAAATCTCGTCCTGATTGTCGCGATAGCGCAGCCAGCCGAGCCGTTCGGACATGCCATATTCCATCACCATCGAACGGGCCATGTCGGTGGCCTGCTGGATGTCGTTGGAAGCACCGGTGTTGAGCGCGTCCTTGCCGTAGATGAGCTGTTCGGCGATGCGGCCGCCGAAGCAGAGCGCGAGACGCGCCTTCATCTGCTTCATCGACATGGAATAACGGTCGCGTTCCGGCAGGTTCCAGGTGACACCCAGCGCGCGGCCGCGCGGGATGATCGTCACCTTGTGGAGCGGATCGCAACCATCGACATGGAGCGAGACGAGGGCGTGACCCGCCTCGTGATAGGCGGTCGCCTTCTTCTCGTCCTCGGTCATCACCATGGACTTGCGCTCGGCGCCCATCATGACCTTGTCCTTGGCTTCCTCGAACTCCTTCATTGCGACCAGGCGCTTGCCCTTGCGCGCGGCGAGGAGCGCAGCCTCGTTGACGAGGTTGGCGAGATCGGCACCCGAGAAGCCCGGCGTGCCGCGCGCGATGGTGCGCGGATCGACGTCGGGTGCGAGCGGCGTCTTCTTCATATGGACTTCGAGGATCTTCTGGCGGCCCTCGATATCCGGGCGCGGCACGACGACCTGGCGGTCGAAGCGGCCCGGACGCAGCAGCGCAGGATCGAGCACGTCGGGGCGGTTGGTCGCCGCGACGATGATGATGCCTTCGTTCGCTTCGAAGCCGTCCATCTCGACGAGGAGCTGGTTCAGCGTCTGTTCGCGCTCGTCATTGCCGTTGCCGAGACCGGCACCGCGATGGCGGCCGACGGCGTCGATTTCGTCGATGAAGACGATGCAGGGCGCGTTCTTCTTCGCCTGTTCGAACATGTCGCGGACGCGGGACGCGCCGACGCCGACGAACATCTCGACGAAGTCCGAGCCGGAAATGGTGAAGAAGGGGACGTTGGCCTCACCCGCGATGGCGCGGGCGAGCAAGGTCTTGCCGGTGCCGGGCGAACCGACGAGCAGCGCACCCTTCGGGATCTTGCCGCCGAGGCGGGCGAACTTGGTCGGGTCCTTCAGGAAGTCGACGATTTCCTGCAGTTCCTCGCGCGCCTCGTCGATGCCGGCGACGTCGTCAAAGGTGACGCGGCCATGCTTTTCGGTGAGCATCTTGGCGCGGCTCTTGCCGAAGCCCATCGCGCCCGAGCCCGCATTCTTCTGCATCTGGCGCATCACGAAGAAGGCGATGCCGAGGATCAGCAGGAAGGGCAGCGACTGATAGAGCAGGATCATCCAGAAGCTCGCCTGCTCCTCCGCCTTGGCGCGGAAGCTGACGCCCTTGTCGGCAAGGCGCTGGACGAGCTGGGGATCGGACGGCGCGATCGTGCGGAAAGCCTGATCGTTGGTCAGCTTGCCGGTGACGACATCGCCCGCGATCTCGACATCCTTGACCGTGCCTTCGTCGACATGGGTCAGGAATTCGGAATAGGGGATCGCGTCGGCGTCCGAACGACGCGACGTGCTGTCGAACATCGACACGAAGGCGACCAGCGCCAGCAGAATGCCCACCCAGATGAGAAGGCTCTTCATCCAGGGATTGCCCTGCGGTTCCTTATCGTCGCTCATGCTACTCCGACCTTTCGTAGCCCTCAAAATAGGCGCTCGACGGTTAATGGCAATGCAACGGCGGGACCTTCACCACCTTTTTCAGGAGATTCGGCGGGGCGGGGCCGGAGAAAAGACCCAGATTGCGCCGGGCCGAGCCAGAATCGCGCCAATCGTTCCCGGCTGGCCGGAACTGAGACGCGCGATCAGCGATGCGACGCGGTCGATTCGCCCCTGATGGCCGAGGGCGGCGAGAGCCCGCCGGACGAGGCGGTGGAGCAGTTCCGGCGGGAGGTCCGCAGGGTCGAGGCGAACCTCTTTCTCCGTCACCGTCGCGCGTTCGGACCAGAGGCGTTCGGCGGCCCATTCCAGCGCCTCGGCAGCGTCGGCAAGGTTGGCGGCTGTCTGGGCTAGGCCGGGTGCGTCGAGATCGTCGGCCTGGTTCAGCAGCGCGCGGATGCGGCTGCGATCGAAGCGGTCGTCGCGATTGGATGGATCGTCGATCGCGGTGATGCCGGCGTCGGCCACTATCGCCGCAAGCTCGGCGCGTCGCCAGTCGAGCAGAGGGCGGATGACCGATCCGTTGCGGCGGCGGATGCCGGCCAGACCGCCGATGCCGGCGCTACGGCTGGCGCGCATCAGCAGGGTTTCGGCCTGATCGTCGGCATGGTGGGCCGTGGCGATGAAATCGAGCCCTTCGCGCGACCGCCAATCCTCCAGCGCCGCATAGCGGGCCGCACGGGCGGCCGCCTGAATGCCTTCGCCGGCGGATTCCACGCTGACGCTGAGCGTTGCGTGCGGAATGCCCCTAACGCTGCAAAGGCCGGCCACGAAGGCGGCTTCGTCGGCGGCTTCGCGGCGAAGGCCATGATCGACCGTCGCGGCGGCGATCATGCCGGGCAGGGCTGCGTGGGCGAGCAGGAGGAGGGCCAAGCTGTCCGGCCCCCCAGATACGGCCACGCCGATGCGCGCAGCCGGATCGCCCGTCAGTGCGACGAGATCGGTGCGGAAGCGATCGAGCGGCAGGCTGGGCACATCACGCCGCGCACTTCGCCGTGGCCTTCGCCTTGGCGACGCGATCCTTCAACGGCTGGCCGATCGTCGTGCCATAGACATCGTCGAGCTCGCGATAGACCTCGCAGGCCTGATCGATCTTGGGCGGCTTCAGCGACATCAGCGACTGGCCGAGATAATAGAGGCTATCGGGCGCGCGTTCGCCACGCGGGAGCTTCTTGTAATTTTCGAGGAAGGCCTGCGCGGCCTTGGCGGGCTGGCCGCTGTCGAGCAGCGTGCGACCGAGCAGGTTGCGCGCGAAGGTCTGGCGCTTGTGGTTGGGATATTTGGCGATGAAGGCGCGCAGCCCCGCCTCCGCCTCCGGATATTTCTTTGCGGCCCACAGGTCGTAGGTCGCGAGATAGGCATCCTCGCCGGCATCGCCAGAAGGCGCGCGGGTCGATGCGGTAGCCGCGGGCTCGGACGGTGTTGTCGTGGGTCGGGTGGGCGCTGGCGGCGCGACGATCGGTGCTGCGGACGCCCCGGCATCGGGTGCTGCCGGCGGCGCCTGGGTTTCGGCGCGGAGACGCGTCATCTGCTCTTCAAGCTGGCGGATCTTGAAGCTGTTCTGTTCGACCTGGCCGGTGAGGCGCGCCAGTTCCTGTTCCAGCGAGCTGACCCGTCCGGTGAGATCGGCCACGGGGTTGCTGGCGGGGACGCCGCTCGGCGTGGGGGCCGCTGCCTGCGGAGCGATCTCCGGCTCGAAATATTGCTGGTTGCCGCCGGGGAACACCTTGCGCTGCACTGCCTTCATCTCGCGTTCGAGCTTATCGACGCGCGGACCCAGCGTGGACGGTTGCTGCTGCGCCAGCGCCGGCGCCGCCGTGGTGGACAGCAGAAGGGCCGCGAGGATCGCGAAACGCATGATGATACCCCTTACTCGAATGATGATTGCCGCATGCCATGCCACATGGCGGCTGTCGCCGCGATGAAGCAAGCCCTGATCGGGTGGATCGCCCTATGGATTGGGCTGGGCGGGCGGCGCGATGGCAGGCGTCGTCGTGACAGGTGCCGCTGCAGCAGCTGCCGCCGGGTTCAGCCGGGCGAGCAGGGCATCAGCCTTGAGGCTGACGTCGCGTATAGTCCGTTCGGGCGCGCCGAGCGGAGGAATGACGCTGGCGCCGACGGTGACGCGCAGCGCCTGCGGCCGGCCCGTCAGGATCTTGGGATCGACGGCGGTGGGCGGCACCGCCCAGGTTTCGCCGACATTCATCTGCTTTTCGACGAGCCGGGTGCCATCGGCTTCATAGACCCGCAACCATACGGGTTCGAGCGCAGTGAGCACGACCGGGCCGCCTGCGGGTGCCGTAGCTGAGGGAGCCGGAACGGCAGCAGCCGGCGCCGGCTTCGGCGCAGCGGAAGCCGTTTCGGTCGGCGTTTCGCCTGTCGCAAGGCGGACGCGATCATCGGCTCCGCCGCCCAGCACGCCACTGCGCCACACGGCATAAGTGCCGCCCAGCAGCAGTGCGACGACGATGGCGACGGTGACGAGGAAGCGCGAAGGAACACGTGCCGGATCGGCAGGCTCGAACGGTTCGGGGATCACGCGCTCGACCGCGCCGCCGCCCATTTCTTCGCGGAATTCGCGGGCGAGCGCGCTGGCATCGAGCCCGACGATCTGCGCGAACGCGCGGACGAAACCTACGCTGTAGGGAGCGGCCGGCAAGGCGCTCAGATCATTGGCTTCGATCGCTTGCAAATGACGCAAGGGCACGCGCGTGCGGGCTGCAATGTCCGCAAGCTCCAGAGACTGCGCCCGGCGCGCCTCAGCCAGTCGCGCACCTACGGTAAAGGGAGCCTCCACGGCGAATTCGCCGGTCGTGTCATTCATGCGACCTCCGGGGCGCTATTTCCCAATATTAAATAAGCGCGCGCCACCCGTTGCTCTTGTCACAAATGCAAACGAGGACGTCAAATCCAAACAAGCCTCGTAAGCGGCATTATAGTAGAAAAATCAGCCGATAGCCACGTTTTGCTGTTCGGCCCAGGCGGTGAGTCGCGCACGGACGTCGGACACGCCCTCCGCCAGCCACGCCTTCATCTCGGCACGAAGCTTTTCCGCGTCGAGCGTGCGCACCATCGCCTTCACCGGGCCGATGGCTGCCGGCGTGATCGACAGCCGCTCGATGCCCAGCCCGATGAGCGCCATGGCTTCCAGCACACGACCGCCCATCTCGCCACACACGGCGACCGGAACGTCGGCCGCCTGCGCTGTGCCCGACACGCGCGAGAGGAAGCGCAGGATCGCGGGCGACAGCCAGTCGAACCGTTCCGCCAGCTTGGGATGCGAGCGATCCGCCGCGAACAGGAACTGAGTGAGGTCGTTGGTGCCGATCGACAGGAAATCGAGCCGGGGCAGCAATACATCCAGCATTTCGGCGAGCGCCGGCACCTCCAGCATCGTGCCGTAGCGGATCGCATTGGGCAGTGGCCGGTTACGCTCGGCGACCCATTTGCGCTGCGCTTCGAACAATGCCTGTGCGGCATCGAATTCCCACGGTTCGGAAATCATGGGGAACATGACGTTCAATGTACGGCCGGCCGCGGCCTCGATCAACGCGCGGGCCTGCGCCTTCATCAGGCCATCGCGATCGAGCGCGAGGCGGATGGCGCGCCAGCCCATCGCGGGATTTTCCTCCTGCGCGGCATCCTGGTTCATGTAGGGCAGGGTCTTGTCGCCGCCGATGTCGACGGTGCGGAAGATTACCGGGCGATCGCCGGCGGCCTCAAGCACGTCGCGATAGAGGCGCTGCTGGCGTTCGCGCTGCGGCAAGGTTGCCGACACCAGGAACTGGAATTCGGTGCGGAACAGGCCGATGCCGTCGGCGCCGGTGATTTCGAGCGCGGAAACGTCGTCGCGCAGGCCGGCATTGACCATCAGCGTGATGTTGCGCCCATCCAGCGTCACCGCGGGCAGATCGCGCATCGCGGCAAATTCGGCGCGGCGTTTCTGGCCGACGGCGAGCTTGGCGTCGAACACCTCCTCCATCGATGTCGTCGGGCGGATGAAGACGGTGCCCTGGGCAGCATCGAGCAGGATGAGATCGCCTTCTTGCAGCATGTGACGGATGTCGCGGACGCGGCCGAGCACCGGCACGCCCATCGCGCGCGCGACGATGGTTACGTGGGCGGTAAGCGAGCCTTCCTCGAGGATCACGCCCTTCAGCCGGCGGCGATCATATTCGAGCAGTTCGGCAGGACCGAGATTGCGCGCGACGAGGATAGAATCCTGCCGCAGGCCCATCTGCGCGGCGGTGCCGAGTTGGCCGGAGACGATGCGCAGCAGACGGTTGGAGAGATCCTCCAGATCGTGCATCCGGTCCGCCAGCAGCGGATCGCTGATCTCGCGCATCCGCATCCGGGTGCGCTGCTGCACGCGTTCGATCGCGGCCTCGGCAGTCAGACCGCTGTCGATCGCTTCATTGATGCGGCGGCTCCAGCCTTCGTCATAGGCGAACATCTTGTAGGTATCGAGCACGTCCTGATGCTCGCCCGCCGTGCCGAATTCGGCCTGACTGGTCATCCGTTCGATCTGTTCGCGCATCTGCCGGAAGGCGGCATAGACGCGCTGGCGTTCGACCTCGGTATCTTCCGCGACGGTATGTTCGATGTGGACGCGCGGCTGGTGGAAGACGACATGGCCGCGGCCCATGCCCTCCACGAGCTTGAGGCCGGTGAGCCGAACCGCGCCCGCATCCCGCGGGCCGCCGCTGTGCACCGCCTCGTCGATCAGTTCCGCACCGGCGATCAGTTCGGCCAGCACCATCGCGACCGTCTGAAGCGCCTCGATCTCGACCTCGTCATATCGACGCGGCTCCGCATGCTGCACGGCCAACACGCCGACGGCACGCTCGCGCCGGACGATCGGGACGCCGGCGAAGCTGTGATACAATTCTTCGCCGGTTTCCGGCTTGTAGGCGAAGTCCGGATGGCTCGTCGCTTCGTCGAGGTTGAGCGTCTTCACCTCGGACGCGATATGGCCGACCAGACCCTCGCCGAGGGCGAGGCGGGTGACGTGGACGGCCGTCTGCTTGAGGCCGCGCGTTGCGTAGAGTTCGAGCAGGCCATCACGCAGCAAATAGATCGAGCAGACCTCGCTCGACAGCGCTTCGCCGATGATATTGACGACCTGATTGAGCTTGGCCTGCGCGTTTGTGCGCGCGGCCATCACGTCGTGAAGGCGCGTCAGGATTTCGCGAGCGGCGGAGGTGGCGGTCGTTCCGGGCATGGCCCCCTGCTAACAGACGAAGTGCCCGTCTTTCCATACTGGAATGTAGGACGAAGCGATGAAGAGGTGCATCATTTGATGTCTATTAAGATGGTTGCCCGCAAGCCGCCCTCCTCGCGATTGGCAAGCGTCACCGTACCGATGCCTTCCATCGCCCGCTGGACGATCGCGAGGCCGAGGCCCGCGCCGCCGCTTTCGCGGCTGCGGGACGCGTCGAGCCGGCGAAAGGGTTCGAAGACCGTTGCCATATCCGCGTCGGCGATGCCGGGGCCGTCGTCGTCCACGGTGATGCGGATCGCCTTGTCTTCCTTCGCGAGCGTGACGCGCGCCTGCCCGCCATGACGCAGGGCATTGTCCACAAGATTTGCGATCGCGCTGCGGATGCGCATGGGCGGCAAGGTGGCGGACAGGCGATCGGGGCCGTCATAGCTGGCGTCGGCGCCCATGTCCGCGGCGTCGTCGACGATCGTCATCGCCATGGATGCGAGATCGACCGGCTTCGCGGCCTCCGGCTCGGCGCCGCGAAGATAGCCCAGGATCGACGTCATGAACGCCTGCATCTCATCGAGATCGCGCAGGATCGCGTCGCGCGTCTCGCCCGGATCGAGCGCGCCGGCACGGAGGCGGAGGCGCGCGATGGGGGTGAAGAGATCGTGCGAGACAGCGGCCAGCGCCTGAGTGCGATCATCGACAAGAGCCATCAGCCGGGCCTGCATCGCGTTCACCGATCGGGCGAGGCTAATAACCTCCTGCGGCCCTTCTTCGGGAACGGTGATCGGTTCGCCGAGGCCCGCGCGGTCGGCGGCGCGGGCCAGGCGTCGCAGCGGATCGGCCAGCGCGCGCAACAGGAGCAGCGTCGCGAGCAGCACGCCGGCGGTGAGGAACAGCAGCGAGAGGAGGTGATTGCCGATCGTCGGCACACGGGCGGTGCGGCCTTCGGTGCGGAAGACGATCTGCGATCCGTCGATCAGCGTCAGCGCGCCGACGACACCACCGGACGAATGTTCCGTTACGCGAATCTCGCGCCTGGCGAGGCGGGGTTCCAGTTGATCGATGCGCGTGCGGATGCGGGCGGATGGTGTGCCGTTGGTGAAGCTGCGGCCCGGCGACCAGGCGAGGCGGACGCCATCACTGGAAAGCTCGACCGCGCCCGCGGCGCGCCTCGGTTCAGGAAGTTCACTGATAAGTCGATCGGCGATCACCAGCCGCCCGGCGATGCGCTCCGCCTGACTGGATGCGACCAGATCGGCCTCGGCGCGCTGATACAGCAACTCGCTGCCGAAGAAGGACAAAGCGGTGGTCACAAATACCACCATCGCGATCTGCCCCGCCAGCCCGATCGACAACAGGCGCGGCGCCTTCAGCACTTTCCGGTCAGGCCCGTTCGACGTCGGCAGCAAGCATATAGCCGCGACCGCGAACGGTGCGGATCAGCGTGTCCCCACTGTCGGAATCGCCGAGCTTGCGGCGGAGCCGGCTGACGAGAACGTCGATGCTGCGATCCGATGCCTGCGCGCGGCGGGCGCGGGACAGTTCGAGGAGTCGTTCACGACCAATGACGCGCTGCGGCTGCTGGACGAGGATGGCGAGCAGATCGTGCTCGGCGCCGGACAGTTCGACATCGGCGCCGTCGGGCGCGACGAGCGTGCGACGCCGCAGATCGAGCGTCCATCCGGCGAACCGGGCAATGTCGCCGCGCGGCGCGCCGGCGGCAGGCGTGCGGGCACGGCGGAGCGCGGCGCGGACGCGGGCCAGCAACTCGCCGCGGCCGAAGGGTTTGGCGACATAATCGTCGGCGCCGCGATCGAGCCCCGCGATGCGATCGGCCTCGCCGCCGAGGGCGCTCACCATGATGATCGGGATGGCCGGATGCCGCGCGCGGATGTCGCCGATCAGGTCCAGCCCCGATCGGCCGGGAAGCATGACATCGAGCATGACGAGATCGATGCCACCGGCATCGAGCAGCGGCCACGCCTCGCTTTCGTCGCGCGCGCCGAGCGCTTCGATACCTTCGCCATGGAGCGCGCGGACGATGAGCACACGCATCCCCGGATCATCCTCGACGATGAGGACGCGGGCGGGCGCGTCGGCGGCGGTTTCGGTGGCGGAGGGCAGGTCTGCGTCGATCATGCCATTCTTTGTATAAGCCTTCGTGCGGTTGCGGGAGGGGGCATGAAGTTAGCCGATCCTGATCTCGATCGGCTCGAGCCCATCGATCAGGCCATAGACCACATCACCCGCCACCAACGGGCCGACCCCATCGGGCGTTCCGGTGAAGATCAGGTCGCCGGCACCGAGCGCGACATAGCGCGACAAGGCCGAAATGGTCTCGGGGACCGTCCAGATCATGCCGGAAAGGTCGCTCGCCTGCCGGGTCGCGCCATTGACGTCGAGGCGGATGCGGCCCGCGCTTGGGTCGAAATCGGCGGCGCGGGTGATTGGGCCGCAGGGGCCGGAGCGATCGAAGCCCTTGGCCATGTCCCATGGACGGCCGGCCATTCGCGCATCGGCCTGAATGTCGCGCCGGGTGAGATCGATGCCGGCGGCATAGCCGAACACATGATCGAGCGCGTCCTCCTCGGCGATATGATCGCCGCCCTTGCCGATCGCGACGACCAGTTCGATCTCGTGGTGCAGGTTGGAGGTCATCGGCGGATAGGGGATGGAGCCCCCGCCTGGCACGATCGCATCGGTGGGTTTCGCGAAGAAGAAGGGCGGCTCGCGGCTCGGATCGCCACCCATTTCGCGGACGTGGGCCGCATAGTTGCGGCCGACGCACCAGACACGGCGGACGGGGAAGGTTCCCCCGCCAACCACGTCGACCAATGTGGGGGCAGGGGCGGGGAGGACGAGGCTCATCGCGGGTTCTCCGGGTCCATTGCTCGAACAAGAGAGTAACCTGCAATCGGCAGGCGCGTCATCCCCCTGCGGTTCCGGTTGCGTAGAGCGCATCGATTGCGTTTTCGTCCAGCCCCGCTTCCGACAGGATTTCGCGGGTCTGCTGGCCGAAAGTGGGCGGTGCGCCACCGGGGCTGATCGGGGTGCGGGAAAAGTCCATGCCGATGCCGAACATATCGAGCCGACCGATCGTCGGATGGCCCTGTGTCGACGCGATCCAGCCGCGACGGAGCAGATCGGCATCGTCGAACAGTCGCCGGGAGTAATCGGCGTCGGCAATCTCGCAAGGCACCCCGGCACCGTCGAGCGCGGCAAAGGCCTGGGCTGATTTCCTTTCGACGAAGAAATCGGCGAGGCGGTTGGCGAGGATCGCGTCATTCGCCTTACGCAATTTGGCGCTGGCAAAGCGCGGATCGCCGGCAAGGCTGGGCACTGCCCGGCCGAGCGCGTGCCACTGCGCCTCGGTAGTTGCAGCCAGGCAGAGCCAGCCGTCCGTAGCGCGATAGAGACGATAGAGCGCGGACAGCCCCATCTGATCGGCGTCGAGCCTCGGGCGATCGAACTTCCGACCATCGGGTGTGGTGAAGGTGCGGCTGTTGTTGAACAGCGAGGCGTTGAGGATCGAGGTATCGACCAACTGGCCGCGCCCGGTCCGCTCGCGATGATAGAGAGCGAGCGTGATCGCGATGGCCGCGAAATAGCCATTGCCGAGATCGCCGCCGGAAAGCGCGCCGAAGAAAGGCCGGCCGCCATCGTCCATGCCGCCATCTTCCCACACCGATCCGCCGAGCGAATTGGCGGCCTGATCGTGGCCGATGAGCGCCGCACGGGGGCCATCCTCAAAGCCACGGCTGTGGCAGTAAATCAGGCGCGGATTTGTCTGCTTGAGCGTCACATAGTCGACGCCAAGTCGCTCCGCGACGCCCTTGCGCATATTGTGGATGACGACATCGGCGCCGTCGATCAGGCGGCGGACGGCGGCATAGGTGATTTCGTCCTTCAATTCGATGCGGGCGCTGCGCTTTGTGCGGTTCATGGCGATGGCCATGAAGGTCGGCATCCAGAAGCCCTGGCGCGATCCGTCGATCTTGATGACGTCTGCACCCAGATCGCCGAGCAGCTGTGAGCCCCACGGCCCCGCCACGGCGAGCCCGAGGTCGACGACGCGAATGCCCGTTAACGGACCGCGCGACAGATCGGCAGGCCGCGGCTGGACGGGGGAGGGGGCTGCCTTTGCCGCCGCTTCGCGCGCGGCTTCGGTATCGGCGCCGCGTGGATGGGCTGGCCCGCGGACTGCGGTCGGGCAGTCATGCAGGCGGAACAGGATGCCGGCTTGGTGGAGCGGGCCGAGTTCGGGATCCTCCACCACTGCGACCGAGCCGTCCGCGAGCAGCAGGGGATCGGTCAGCGCGTCTTCCGGCGCGCGGATGGGCTGCACGCATATGTCGGAGACGGCGGCTGCTTTTTCCCATTCGGCCGAGGGGAATTTGGCGAAAAAAGGTGCGGCCTCCGCCAATGTTTCGAGCTGGCTGTCGAGGCTGGGCATGCCGACGGTACGACCGGCGCGGCCGTTGCGGGCGATGACGCGGGCTTTCACATCCTCGGGATCGGGCACCTTCAGTTCGTCGCCTTCGGCTGCGGCGATCGCCCAGTCGGGCGGGCTGGACCAGGTGCAGACCCAGCGATCCGCGGTCTTGACGATGCCCCACACCTGTCGGCGATCGAGCGCGGGCATCATATATCCGGGCGCGTCGACATGCTCCGGCCGCTGCCAGCCGCAGGAGCCGTAGAGGATCGCGCCTTGTAGCAACGAGGTGCCGACATGCTGGCCAAGGCCGCTCAGCTCCCGAGCACGCAGCGCGGCCGCGACGCCGAGCACCGTTAGATAGGCCGCGGACACGCTGGGCGCCGGGCTTGCCGAGAAGATCGGGCCGAGGCGCGCCGAGCCGGAGCGGATGATTTCGGGGACCGGCTTCACGCTCGCCGGATCGGCGTCCTGGCCCAGGATGCGGAGGATCGAGCCGCCGTCCCAGCCGCGCGCCTCGTGCATCAGGCCGAGCCGCGCCTGCACCAGCGCGTCGATGGCCGGCCGGTCGGCGTCGGCCGTGTCTGCGCCATAGCCGGTGACCGAGACATGGATCAGCCGCGGATTGGCCGCAGCCAGGGTTTCGTGGTCGAGGCCGAACGTCTCGCCTTCACCGGGAGCGAAATCCTCGACGAGGATGTCCGCCGCACTGGCGAGCCGGCGGATCGTGGCGAGATCCTGCTCATCGGCGAAGTCGAAGATGGCGCTGGCCTTGCCGCGATGCCAGATGCGGGCGCCTTGCAGCACATCCTCACCCGGATCGGCATCGCTGCGTTCGATGCGGGTGACGTCGCCGCCATGATCGGCCAGCAGCATCGTCGCCATCGCCCCCGCGATCCCGCGCGTGAGATCGAGGACCGTCAGCCCCTCCAGAACGCCTGTCATTCGCCTCTCCCCTGTTCGGACGAGGCCGCGGCGGTTCGTTGTCGTCAGTGGCCGCCGTCGACCAGGATGTCCGTACCGTTGACATAATCTGATGCGGGATCGGCAAGGAAAGCAATGGCGTTGGCGATATCCTCCGGCCGGCCGAGGCGCCCTGTGTGGTTGGGAACGAATTTCTTGACCGCCCAGCGCTCTATGTCCTCCCAGCCGCCGTTCACGCCGCTCTTCTCGGCCATGGCGCGCACCCACTTGGTGTTGGTCTCGGTCAGGACGAAGCCGGGGCTGATGCTGTTGGCGGTGACGCCGGTGCCCGAAAGCGCTTTCGACAGGCTCTTGGTCAGGTTGCGGATCGCGGCCTTGGCCCCCTGATAATCGGGGATGATCGGCATCGCGATTTCGACCACGCCGCTGGAAAGCTGGATCAGACGGCCCCAGCGCTTTTCCTTCATCGCGGGCGTGAAGGCATGGATCAGCCGCACCATCGAACCGACATTGGATTCATAGGTGGCGAGCCAATCGTCCCATTTCGTATCGAACCAGGGGGACATGCCGCCGCCGGCGGATTCACCGCCGGCATTGTTGACGAGGATATCGACATCACCGACGGCGGCACGCGTCGCCGCGATGATGGTGTCGGTGCCGGCCTCGCCCTCAAGCCCGCCGATGGCGACATAAGCGGTGCCGCCGGCCTTGCGGATCGCGTCCGCAGCGGCCGCAGTCCGTTCCTCGTTGCGGCCGTGGCAGACGACGGCTGCGCCCTCGACGGCGAGGCGGAGCGCGGTTGCCGCCCCGATCCCGCCGCTGGCGCCGGTGACGAGCGCGGTCTTGCCCGCGAACCGCCCGACCATAGGTTACAGATCCTTATACTGGTTGACGATCTCGTTCACCGTGCGGCGGATGTCGTTCCGGCGATAACCGAGCGTCGCGGTTTCAGCGGCATCGGGCTCGTAGAACAGATCATTGCCACGGCCGGCGAAGATCGCTGCGTCGGGGAGCATCGGATGCTCCTGATCCAGCACCGGCGGAACGTCGCGGCCGGCGGCCTGGAAGAAGAAGCCGAAATAATCCTGGTAGGACAGATTCTCGTCGCCGACGAGATAGGCTTTGCCGCCCTCGCCACGCTCGATCGCGCCTTCGACGGCTTCGGCGAGCGACTGGGTCGAGATGAAATTGACGCCACCGCCCGGCGCACCTTCCGGCATGGGGGCGAACTTGCCCTGCGCGTACTGCGTGTAGGCGACGAACATCGGCACGATCAGCCCGGGCACGGTGCCGACCACGAAGGGGGCGTTGACGCTGATCGCCTTGAAGCCGGGGCCGTTGAGCGCGCGGATGCCTTCGCAGCTATCCTTGCGCGATTCGACATAGCGGTTGCCGGCGACGAGATGGGGGGCCGCCTGCGGGTAGAAGCTGCCGACATTGATGGCGACCTTCACGCCCGCATCCTTGGCAAGCTGGAAGAAGCGCGGCACTGCGACCGAGTTCACCTTCTTCCAATAGGTCTCGTTATCTTCGCCCTCGGGAATATGGCGGACGTCCTGGCCGGCGCAGAAGACCAGCGCATCGAACCCGGCCGGAAAGCTGGTGTCGTTGATGTAATCGACCTTGATGAAGGGCAGATCGCCGAGCGGCGTGTTGGGCGTCGGCGGAGTGCGGCCGGCGATCGTGACATCATGGCCCTTGGACTTGAGGTGGACCGCGGCGTGGCCGCCGATCATGCCGGCGCCGCCGACAACGAGGATTTTCATATACTTGCTCCGATTTCTAAGGTTGGATCAGAAGATGAGGCCGTCGGTGGGGATCACCGGCACGTTGGTCCACTTGCCCTCGGCGGTGCGATACCAGCCCGATGCGGCGAGCGCGCCGCCATCGATATTGAGCGCGGTGCCCGTCATCCACGACGCCAGCGGGCTGGCGAGGAACAGAATGCCGCCCGCCATGTCCTCCGGCGTGCCGAAGCGGCCGAGCGGGATCCACTGCTTGATCGAGTCCTTATACTCCGGCTTGATATACTGGCTGATCGCGACCTGCGGCGTATCGGTGGTTTCCGGCGCGATCAGGTTCACGCGGATGCCTTCGGGCGCGAGATCGAGCGCGAGGCTCTTGGTGAAGCCGGTGACGCCAGTCTTGAACGCCGAATAGACGCTGTTGAACGGGATGCCGCGGAAACCTTCGATCGAGGACACGCTGATGATGCTGCCGCCGGCCCCACGCTTGCGGATCAGCGGGATCATCGCGCGGGTGACCGAGAAGATCTGCCGCATGTTGGTGGCGTAGAGGCGCTCGATATCCTCGTCGGTATGATCCTCGAAGCGCTTCACGATCATCAGGAAGTCGCCGACATTGTTGACCAGCACGTCGAGCCCGCCGAAGCGATCCGCGACCGTCTTTGCCAGCGCATCGACATCGGTCTGGACGGTGACGTCGCCCTCGACGACGACATGGCCGTCACCCAGGGCGGCGCGGACGTCGGCAGCACGGGCGGCGTCCTTCTCGATGGTGACGACGGTGGCGCCGGCCTTGGCGAAGGCTTCGCACGTCGCGCGGCCGATGCCGACGCCGCCGCCGGTGACGAGCGCGATCTTTCCCGCAAAGTCGATCAAAATGACTCTCCTGATAGGATGGTTCGTATTTTTGTGGAGGCTATGCTACGCACGAACCGACGGCAACTAGGCACCTTCGGGGGTGATAGTTACTTTTTGGAAACCTAGGATCGGATGAGGCCATGCAGGACGATTACCCCGCGCTGACGCTGGAGGTCATGGACCTGGTTGGCGACAAATGGACGCTGCTGCTGGTCTATACGCTGGGGGATGGGCCGCTGCGCTTCTCCGAACTGCGCCGCCGCGCCATGCCGATCAGCCAGAAGATGCTAACCCAGACGCTGCGCGGGCTGGAGCGCCATGGCATGGTCGACCGCGCGGTGCTGCCGACCGCGCCGCCGCAGGTGGAATATGCGCTGACCGATCTGGGGCGCACCTTCCTCTCGGCCGCGAGCGTGATCTGCCAATGGACCAAGGACAATCTGGCGGAATTGCAGGAAGCGCGGTCGCGGTTCGACGCGGAGCGGTTGGCGGCTTGAGCGCCGAACCGGCCGCGCGATTCGAGTATTCGTAAAAGGGGCTATTTGAAGGTGTAGACCAGGGTGGCGCGGGTCTGCGTATCGACGTCCGCCCGGTTGACCGGAGCATTGCCTTCATACTGGACGTTATAAGTGATGCGGGCGCTGATCGGCCCCAGCACCTTGGTGTCGAGTGCGATCGACGTGCTGGCGTTGGTCGCGCCCTTTTCCAGATAGAAGGTCGCATCCTGGATCAGGTTGGCGGTCGGCGCGATCTTCCAGCGCAGCGTCTGCGAAAGGCGCCCGGCGACCGAGGTTGCATCCTCCTGGTCGGTGAAATCGGTGTAGCGGACGGCCGGGCCGCCTTCGAGATCGACCTTGAAACGGGGGCCGGTGAACAGCGTGTAGCCGATACCGCCGCCGCCGGTGAAACGGTTGTCATAGCCGAGGAAGCGATCATGCTCGTAACCGGCGATGCCGTAGATGTAGAAGCGGTCGTCCACCTTGAAGTTCGGCTGGTAGTTGGCAACGATCCGTTCCTTGGAAAGCTCGTTATCGTCTTCCTGCAGATCGAGCCGCAGATCGAAGCGGTGGCGCACGCGCAGGCCTTCGCGCTCGCCCTTGGCGGCGGCGAAGATGCCGGCATTGTCGGAATTGCCGGTCGACCGGTAGGCGCCGAATTCCAGCGTGCCGCTCCAATAATCGAAGAAACCGGCGGCCGCGATCGCCTCCTCCTTCTTGCGCTGGGCTAAGGCTCGTTTTTCGGCGATGTCGGCGTCATAGCCGTCCTTGAGAGCCTGCGCCTGACGCGAAGCCCAGGGGGCGGCCTGCCTGGCGAGCTTCGTCACCGTCGCCACGGCCTGCTGGTCGCCGCTGGCGATCGCCGCGTCGAGCATCGCGCGTACCGCCGGCGGAAGCTCGGTGGGGGGCGGCGGTTCGATCCGCGGCATCGGCAGCGGGCGTGGCGGGGGCGGCGCGATATAGATGATCGGCGCCAGCTCGGCCTCTATTACGGCGAGCGACGTATCGTCGGGTGGAACCTCGACAGCTTGACTCGCCAACAGGGCGAGGGAGAGGAGGGGCATGACGATCCTTCGGTCCGGCCAAAAAACGCAACGAAAACTCAGAGATAATCGGCAAATTCTTGCAGCACATCCTCATATAGCTTGCGTTTGAAGGGCACGATCAGCCGTGGGAGATCGGCGGGCTCGGCCCATTTCCAGCCGCGGAATTCCGGTTCGGGCGTGTCGATGTTCACGTCGCTGTCCTGCCCGGTGAAGCGGCACAGGAACCAGTGCTGGCGCTGGCCGCGATATTTGCCCTTCCACACCTTGCCGACCAGTTCGTCGGGCAGATCGTAGAACAGGGGCTGACGCGCGCGTGCGATCACCTCGACCAGTTCGGGCTTGATGCCGGTTTCCTCCTCCAACTCGCGGAGCATCCCGGCCTCAGGGTCTTCGCCCTTGTCCAGCCCGCCCTGGGGCATCTGCCAGGCTTCGGCGACATTATCGATGCGCAGCGCCACGAACACCTTGTTGTCGGCATTGAGCAGCATCACCGCCGCGGCGTCGCGATAGGGGAGGGTGTCCTTGGTCATTCTGCGGCCTCCATCATCACGCGATTGGCTTCCGCCTCGACGATAATCGCCTTCAGCGCGGCAAGGCAGCCCGCAAGATCGCCTTCGGACGAGGGGATCGCATTGCGCATGTTGAGGAAGCCATGAACATTGCCCACCGCCTCGCGATAGGTGGTGGGCACGCCGGCGCGGACGAGTGCGGCGGCATAAGCGCGGCCCGCATCGCGCAGCGGATCGAGGCTGGCGGTCACGACCAGTGTCGGCGGCGTGCCGGCATGGTTGGCCTTGAGCGGCGAGGCGCGCCAATGATCATAATCTGCGGCATAGCTGGTGTGGAACCAGTTCATCGCGCCTTCTTCCAGGAAATAGCCGTTCATAAATTCGCGATAGGAGCGATAGGTGCCGGTGGGATCGGGCGCCGGATAGATCGGCCATTGCGCCAGCACCGGCAAGGCAGCGGGATCGTCGCGGAGCGCGAGCGTCGTGACGATGGTGAGCGTGCCGCCGGCGCTGTCCCCGGCCAGCACGAGGCCGGTGGCGACCCGGCCGATTTCGGCGGGATTGGTGGCGATCCAGCGGGCGGCCGCTTCGCAATCGTCGGGCGCGGCCGGCCAGATATTCTCGGGCGCCAGCCGATAATCGACGGCGATGACGGGCATGTCGAGCACGCGCGCGATTTCGGCGCAGAGCGGTTCATGGCTGTCGAGATCGCCGAGCACGAAGCCGCCGCCGTGGAAATAGACGAGCAGCGGACCCGGCGCGCGGGCATCACGCGCATCGTAAAGGCGGGCGGGGATCGCGCCCGCGGGGCCGGGGATCGAGAGATCGCGGATCACCGCCAGATCGCCCACCGGCACATCGAGGAGATCGCGGCCGGCGCGCATCATCTGGCGGGCGACGGCGGGCTCCACCTCATGCAGTTTCGGGCCGGGCACCGCGGCAAGATTGTCGAGCAGCGCCTGGACATCGGGGCGGATGAAGGGCTTGGACATGCGCGATCTGTCTCCTGGCGGCGTCGCCCCCTGATAGCCTCGTGGCTGGCGAAGTCGAGCCAATCGCCTATGTTTACGCCCAACATGCTCCATGTCGTGCATCATCCCGGCTATGTCGCACCTGCCGCGCCCGGCAGTCGTTTCGCCTTCGACAAATATGGGCTGATGATGGCGGCGCTGCGGGAAAGCGGGGTGCCTTTCACCCTACACGAGCCCGCGATCATGCCGGCCGAATGGATCGGCGCCGTGCATGATCCGGCCTATGTGGAGGAGGTGGTGACGGCCGCCGTGCCCCCGCAGAAGGAAAGGCGCATTGGCTTTCCGATCACGCCCCATGTGGCGCTGAGGGCGCAGCTTGCGCCGGGCGGCACATGGCTCGCGGCGAAGCTGGCGCTGGACCATGGCTATGCCGCCAACAGCGCGGGCGGGAGCCATCATGCGCTCAGCGATACGGGCGCGGGCTATTGCGTGTTCAACGATCTCGCCATCGCCGCGAACCGGCTGATTGCGGAGGGCGACGCACACCGGGTGATGATCGTCGACCTCGATGTCCATCAGGGCGACGGCACCGCGGCGCTGCTGGCCGGGCGCGAGGATGTGTTCACGCTTTCGATCCACGCCGAGAAGAATTTCCCGACGCGCAAGGCGCGATCTTCGCTCGACATCGGCCTGCCCGACGGGACCGGCGACGCGGCGTATATGGATGTGCTGCAGGCCCATCTTGGCGGCGCTTTCGATAGATTTCGTCCCGATCTGGTCCTTTACCAGGCGGGTGTTGATCCCCACATTGCAGACAGGCTGGGCCGACTTGCGTTGAGCGATGAAGGCCTTGCTGCGCGGGACGCCTGCGTCATGGATGCAGCACGATCGCGGGGGGTGCCGCTGGCAAGCGTGCTTGGCGGCGGCTATGGGGAGGATCGGATGGAGGTGGCGCGCCGCCACGTTCGTTCTATGATAGCGCTGGCAGAAGCCGCCAAGCCCGTCGTGGCGGCCTGAGACATTTTCTTCTTTGAGGCCCCGAAGGGCGGGGGCTAGGGAAGCCGGCAAGAAGAACCGAGGTATCCAGGGTTATGGCGACAGCCGTTCACGAACTTACTCCCAAGGAAGCCGCAGCGAATCCGCCGGCGGAAGCAGTCGTCGTGCGCTTTGCGGGCGACAGCGGCGACGGCATGCAGCTGACCGGCGGCCAGTTCACGCTTTCCACCGCACTGGCGGGCAATGATCTCGCCACCTTCCCCGATTTTCCTGCCGAAATCCGCGCACCGCAGGGCACGCTGTTCGGCGTGTCGGCGTTCCAGATCAATTTCGGGTCGACCGCGATCGAAACCGCGGGCGACCAGCCAGACGTGCTGATCGCGATGAACCCGGCCGCGCTAAAGACCAATGTCGGCGCGCTTAAGGCCGGCGGCCTGATCATCGCCGACGAGGGCGAGTTCGGCGCGCGCAACCTCGCCAAGGCCGGCTATGACGTGTCGCCGCTGGCCGACGATAGCCTCGCCAAGTGGCAGGTGCTGAGCTTCAACATCTCGCAGCTGACCATGGATGCCGTGAAGCCGTTCGGCCTCGGCAACAAGGAAGCGCTGCGTTGCAAGAATATGTGGACGCTGGGGCTGGCGCTCTGGATGTTCGATCGCGACCGCGAGCCGCTGATCCAGTGGCTGAAGGACAAGTTCGCGAAGGCGCCGACGCTGGCCGAGGCGAACATTGCCGCGCTCAACGCCGGCCATGCCTTCGGTGAGACCGCGGAAATCTCCGGCCCGCTGAAGCAGCATCATATCGCCGCGGCGCCCGCGGAGCCGGGCCTCTACCGGACGATCACCGGTGCGGAATCGATCTCGCTCGGTCTCGTCGCCGGCGCGCAGCTTGCCGAGACCAAGATGTTCTTCGGCGGCTATCCGATCACCCCGGCTTCGGCGATCCTGCATCATTTGTCGCGCCTGAAGGAATTCGGCGTCACGACCTTCCAGGCGGAGGACGAGATCGCCGCGATCGCCAGCGCGATCGGCGCATCCTATGCCGGCCAGCTCGGCGTCACCTCCTCGTCCGGCCCGGGTATCGCGCTCAAGGGCGAGGCGATCGGCCTTGCGATCATGACCGAACTGCCGCTGGTCGTCGTCAACTCGCAGCGTGGCGGCCCTTCGACCGGCCTGCCGACCAAGACCGAGCAGTCGGATCTCTATCAGGCGGTCTATGGCCGCAACGGCGACGCGCCGATGCCGGTGATCGCCGCCCGCTCGCCCGCCGATGCGTTCGATTGCGCGATCGAGGCGGTGCGGATCGCCACCCAGTTCATGACGCCCGTCATGCTGCTGACCGACGGCTATATCGCCAACGCGGCCGAGCCGTGGAAGGTGCCGGACGTGAGCAGCTACGAGCCGTTCCCGGTCCAGTATCTGGAGAGCGTGCCCGAAGGCGGATTCCTGCCTTATGCCCGCAACGACAAGCTGGCGCGGCCGTGGGTGAAGCCCGGCACGCCCGGCCTGATCCACCGCATCGGCGGCATCGAGAAGCAGGTCGATACCGGCCACATCAACTATGAAGCCGCCAACCACCAGGCGATGACCGATCTGCGTCAGGCCAAGGTGGATCGCATCGCCGATCACATCCCCGACCAGGAAGTCACGCTGGGCGAGGCGGGCGGCAAGCTGGTGCTCGTCGGCTGGGGATCGACCTTTGGGCCGATCCACCAGGCGGTGCGCCGCGCCCGCACCAGGGGCCTGGACGTGAGCCACGTCCATATCCGCCACATCTGGCCGCTGCCGCGGAATCTGGGTGAACTGTTGAAGGGCTATGACAAGGTGATCGTGCCCGAGATGAACACCGGCCAGCTCAAGACGGTGCTGCGCGATCAATATCTGGTCGACGCCAGGCCGCTCAACAAGGTGTCCGGCCAGCCCTTCCGCATCGCCGAGATCGAAGCCGCTATCGAGAGTGCGCTCGCATGAATGAGATGACGTCCATCACCACCACGCCCAAGGATTGGGAAACCGACCAGGAGGTGCGCTGGTGCCCCGGTTGCGGCGACTATGCGATCCTGAAGGCGGTGCAGCGGACCATGCCGGAACTGGGCGTGCGGCCGGAGAACACCGTGTTCGTGTCGGGCATCGGCTGCTCGTCGCGCTTCCCCTACTACATGGAAACCTACGGCTTCCACACCATCCACGGCCGCGCGCCGGCGGTGGCGACAGGGGTGAAGCTCGCCAATCCCGAACTCGACGTGTGGATCATCACTGGCGACGGCGACGCGTTGTCGATCGGCGGCAACCACACGATGCACCTGCTGCGCCGCAATCTCGATTGCCAGGTGCTCTTGTTCAACAACGAGATCTACGGGCTGACCAAGGGGCAATATTCGCCCACGTCGCGCGTCGGCACGCGGTCTCCGTCGACGCCGTTCGGGTCGGTCGATCGCCCGGCTTCCCCGTGCAGCTTCGCGCTGGGATCGGGCGCGCGCTTCGTTGCCCGCGCGATCGACACGCACAAGAATCTGCCGGCGGTGCTGAAGGCGGCGCACGCCCACAAGGGCGCGAGCTTCGTCGAAATTTACCAGAACTGCATCGTCTATAATGACGACGTGTTCGCTTCCTTCACCGAGAAGAAGGCCGCGCCCGACAACCAGATCTGGGTGGAAAATGGCCAGCCGGTGCTGTTCGCGGGCGGCACCAAGGGCCTGTCGATGGATTGCGCGGCGCTGCGCCTCCACATCGTCGACGTCGTCGATGGCGATTGGCAGGCGGCGGGCGTGATCGTCCATGACCAGACCAACCATGGCCTGGCGCAGATGTTGATCGACTTCGCCCCAGGCGAGGGCGGCCCGGTCGTGCTCGGCGTGATCTACAACCATCCGCGCCCGACCTTCGACCGCGCGGTGGTCGAGCAGAATGCGGCTGCCGCGGCGGGCAAGAAGCCCGATCTGCAGAAGCTGATCTCCAAGGGCCAGACCTGGCAGGTGGAAAAGCAGCCGCACACGATGTGACGGCGACGCCCGCGCCGGCCGACGGCGCGGGCGTGTCGATCAATAGCTGCTGTTCTGGGGCACGTCCGGCTTGTTCGGCGGCGATTGGGTTTCAGGGCCCATCGTGTCGCCATTCTTGGTCGTGTGCTCGGAGGTATCGCCCTGGGTGGCGGTCGGCGATGGCGCGCTCTCGCTTGGTGAAGACGCCCGACAGGCGGGTAGCACCAGCAGCGCCGTGATAGCCAGAAGCGCATGCTTGATCATTGTCACCTCCTTCAAAACGGGTTGGGTTGCGGGGGATCGGGCCTGTCGGGCGGAGTGGATGATGGACCGCTCGGTTCGGCCGGATAGGGTGGCAGCTCCTTGGGCGGTGCCTTCTTCGCGCACCCCGCGAGGGAGATCAGCGCGATGGCCATGAGGATTTGCGCTCTGGTCATTTGCCCGCTTTCTTCTTTGGATTGACCGCGCCTTCCGTCTCCTCGGGCGCACAGGTTTCGCCGAGGTCGAGGAAGCTGCGTGCGGTCCACGTCATCTGCTCGCGGTTGAGCCAGTCGGTACGGCGTTCGATCGCTGTCGCCACGCGCACCACCTTGGCGGTGCATTTGACCAGAAAGGTCGCGACCAGCAGGTCGGTCTCTTCCGGCTCGATACGGTGGTAGATTTCCCCGTCATATTCGCGGACCGGAAACCAGCGCAGTTCGGCTTCGTCGAAATAGGGATTGTCGGGCTCGCCGGGTTTCGATTTGAGCGCGGACCAGTAATCCTGGCCCTTCTTCGCCCACAGCGCTTCATAATCATAGACGCCGGGCTGGGCCATCTGGAGGGTGACGCGCGCATGTTTCAGCGTCAGCAACTGGGAGCCGAGATTCTTCAGCGATACATGGACTTCCACCGCGGCGAGGCCCGGTGAGACCTGCACGGCGTGCAGTTCCTGCGTCACATCCGCATGGGGCTGCGCCTTGCGTTCGATGAAATACCAGAAGGCAGCTAGGCCGAAGGCGCCGACAGCACAGATCGTCTGGAGCGTGCCGAACCATTTGCTGGCGCTGTCATGATTGCGCTTCGTGATCGCCAGCGCGACGATCAGATAGACGGCTGTCAGGCCGCCAATGATGACCAGTGCATTCATGCCCGCCTCCTGCCTCGTGGCCGCCCTCCCCAGGGCAGCCTTCGACTCAGGACCCGCTTTTCCGCGACTATGCCATGAATTTGGCGGTGGGGCACTGGAACAGTGCGCAGCGGGGCGCGTATCGGTCGGCATGGCCGCACCCGTCATCCTCTGGTTCCGTCAGGATATGCGACTTTCCGATCAGCGTGCACTTGCCGCCGCGACGGCGGAGGGGCCGGTCGTTCCGCTTTATGTGCTGGATGATGACGGCGCCGGGCGCTGGGCGATAGGATCGGCACAGCGCTGGTGGCTGCACCACAGCCTGACGGCGCTGGGTGAAGCGCTGGCGGCAAAGGGCGCTCGCCTGATCCTGCGGCGGGGCGATGCGGTGGACGAGGTTGCTCGGCTGGCGCGCGAGGTGGGGGCGGAACGTGTCCACGCCATCCGCCATCACGAACCCTGGTGGCAGCAGGCGGAGAGCGAACTGGGCCGGCAGGTTGATCTGGTGCTGCATGACGGCGCGACATTGGCGCCGCCCGATCATGTGCGGACGGGCGGCGGCGGGCGATACCGGATCTTCACGCCGTTCTGGCGGGCGCTGAAAGAGCAGATGCCACCGGAGCTTCCCGTGCGGGCGCCGGCTTCGATCGAGGGTGTTGGCGAGCACATCCAGAGTGACCGGCTGGCGGACTGGGATCTACTGCCGACGCGGCCGGACTGGGCTGCGGGCTTCGCAGACCATTGGAGGCCGGGGGAGGAAGGCGCCAAGGCCGCACTCAGGCGCTTCCTGCCGCATGTCGTGGACTATGACGAGGCGCGGAACCTGCCGTCGATCACGGGATCGTCGCGGCTGTCGCCGCATCTCCATTTCGGGGAAATTTCGCCGGCGACGGTGTGGCACCATGTCGCGAAGCAAGCGGGTGCGAAGGCCGAACCCTTCCTGCGCGAAGTCGGCTGGCGGGATTTCACCGCGAACATCGTCGATCTGCTGCCATCCTATGGCCGCCGCAACGGGCGCGAGGCGTGGGATGGTTTCCCGTGGCGCCAGTCCGAGGCGGATTTCACCGCCTGGACCAAAGGCCGCACCGGCTATCCGATCGTCGATGCGGGGATGCGCGAATTGTGGGCGATGGGCTGGATGCACAATCGCGTGCGGATGATTGTCGCGTCCTTCCTGACCAAGCATCTGCTGATCGACTGGCGGCGCGGCGAGCGCTGGTTCTGGGATACTTTGGTCGATGCCGATTACGGCAATAATGCCGTCAACTGGCAGTGGGTGGCGGGGACGGGAATCGATTCCAACCCGTTCGGGCGGATCATGGCGCCTTTGTCGCAGTCCGCGAAATTCGACGCGGCCGGCTATATCCGCCGCTGGGTGCCGGAACCGGCCGACCTGCCCGAACCCGCGATCCATGATCCGCACGAAGCGGGCTGCGCGCCCGCAAGCTACCCGCTTAAGCTGATCGGCCATCGCGAGGGACGGGAGCGCGCGCTGGCGGCCGCCAAAGGGCATGGCCGGCAATGATTTGAGTGGGCTTCAAGCCGATTGCATCGCGTCCGCCTTCGTCGCACATGCGCGACATTGGCGAGAGGGACGATGAACGCTGAACGACCATATCGGGGCCGCCATCTGGTGACGGCCGATCGCGGATTCGCAACGGGGGCGGGGCTGTGGTCACGATTGCTGGCGCCCGGCTTTCGGCGAGTGCTCGACCGGATCGACGCGGGGCTGGAATCGGGCGCGATTGACGCGACCTTGCCCGATGGCACGCGCCGGCTGATCGGCGGCCATGCCGACGGCCCGGTGCCGATCGTCGAACTGCGGAGCTGGCGTGCCTTGGTGCGGCTGATGACGAGCGGATCGGTCGGCTGGTATCGCGGCTGGGCGGAGGGCGAATGGACGAGCCCCGATCCGGTGCCGTTGTTCGATCTGTTCATGCGCAACCGCATTTCGCTGGGCGAGGCGGCGCGGGCGCGGGGCCTCAACCGTATCGTCAACCGCGTGAAGCATGCGCTGCGCCACAACAGCAAGGCGGGGTCGCGCCGCAACATCGAGTTCCATTACGACCTGGGCAATGATTTCTACGCCGCCTGGCTCGACAGGACGATGACTTATTCGAGCGCGCGTTTCGCCGAGCCGATCACCGTCGCCGAGCCGCTGGAGCAGGCGCAGGAACGCAAGGTGCGGATGCTGCTCGACGGGCTGGAGCTGAAGCCGGGCGAGCGGTTGCTGGAGATCGGCTGCGGCTGGGGTGGCCTGGCCGAGATCGCCGCGCGGGATTATGGCGTTCACGTCACCGGCATCACCTTGTCCGTCGAACAGAAGGCCTGGGCCGAGGCGCGAATCGCGGCAGCGGGGCTTTCCGATCGGGTCGAATTCCGGCTGGTCGATTATCGCGACGTGCAGGGCTGCTTCGACGCGGTGGCCAGCGTCGAGATGGTGGAGGCGGTGGGGGAGGCCTATTGGGCGGCCTATATGGAGGCGATCGCCCGCGCGCTGAAGCCGGGGGGCCGCGCCGCCATCCAGTTCATCGACATCGATGACGCGATCTTCGCCGACTATGCGGAGAGCGCGGATTTCATCCAGACCTATATCTTCCCCGGCGGGATGTTGATTTCCGACAGTCGATTCCGCGCGGCGGCGGAGAAGGCCGGGCTAGCCTGGGGAGCGGTCGATCGCTTCGGGCTGCATTATGCCGAAACGCTGCGGCGCTGGCGCGAAAGCTTCGATCGCGCGGCGGCGGTGAACCAGTTGCCGGCCGGTTTCGATGAAAACTTCGTGCGGCTGTGGCGCTATTATCTGATGTATTGCGAAGGCGGTTTTCGCGGTCAGGGCATCGATGTCGCGCAGGTGACGCTCATGCGACGCTGAATTGTAGCTTTTTGTCGTTTCGGAACCGCAAGCTCCGCCATATGTTCCTCATTCCGAACCCAGAAGGGGAGACGATGATGGCCGACACACCGACCGGAGATACGGCAGCCGCCAAGCCGAAGGCGCCCGCCAAGCCGCGAACGACAGCCAAGCGCGCTGCGCCCAAGGCCGCGACCGCGGCGAAGCCCAAGGCGGCGGCCAAGCCGAAGACGCCCGCCAAACCGAAGACGGCGGCCGCGAAGCCGGCGGCGACCGCGCGCGCCAAGGCCGCGATCAGCAAGGCCGAGAAGGATGTGAGCGCGCTGGCGAAGTCGGCTTCGACCAAGGCCAAGGCGACGGCGAAGAAGGCAAAGGACAAGTTGCCGCCCGCAACGCCGCGTAATGTCGCGATCGGTGCCGGCGCTGCTGTGGCCGTGGTGGGGGCGGCGCTTGCCGCCACCGTCGGGCGCAAGCGCATCGCCAAGGCTTCGGAGGATCTGGTCGAATCGGTGAAGAAGCAGTTCGCCAAGACCCGCGCTAAGAAGGCGCCGCCCTCGACCACGCCGCCTGCGGACGGCGGCGCGGCCTGATCCAGTGCCATGCGTCCCGCGCCGGGACGGCTGTTAACCCATTCTGGCGCGGGACAAAATGCTTAGCGGGGCGTTAAGCCTTGCCTATGATCGAGTCGCAAACCCGACATGCATTGCCGTCCGCCAGCGTGCGGAGACGGCTGCGATTCGTTCTGGCCCATGCCGCACCGACGAAGCGGGCGGAGGATATCCGCCTGTTCGCGATAACCTTTGTCGCGGGCTTCCTGTTCTTCTCGATCTTCCTTGCCTGACCATTTGACTAGAGCCTGATTCACGCTTCCGGTGGAAGCGCATGGCGCTTCCCCCTCGAACGATCAGGCGCTGGGCGATCAGTCGCAGGCCTTGTGGAGCTTCCACGCCAACCAGGCGGCGACGACACACATCATGGCGACCAGCAGCAGGGTCTGCACGACGGTGACGCCCATTGCGGTGATCCCCATGATCGCCAGCGAACCGATCACCATCGCACCCGAATTGACGATGTTGTTGGCGGCCACCGTGCGTGCCGTCTGGTCCTTGGCGACGGTGGTCGTCAGGAAGGCGTAGAGCGGCACCACGAACATGCCGCCGCTGACGGCCACGGCGAACAGCGCCGAATAGACCTCGATCGCGCCGGGGTGGTGGGCAAATTCCCAGAAATTGTAGAGCTGGCCGTCGGGTAGGCCCTGCCAGCCGCTGGCGACATGGAACATGAACAGGACTGCGATTCCCATCCCGATCACCGAAGCAGGGGCGTAGCGGGCCGAGACGTGCGCGCCGAGGAGGCGGTTGATCAGCACCGATCCGATGGCGACGCCGACCGAGAAGATGCCGAGGAACAGGCTGGCCACGGTCTCGTCGGCGGTGAAGACATTCTTCACGAGCGGCGGAAAGATAACGATCAGCACCGATCCGATCGCCCAGAAGAAGCTGATCGCGCAGATCGCCAAGAACAGCCGCGGAATGTGCATCGTCGCGGAGACCAGGCGGATCGACGATCGGACGATGTGGAAATCCAGTGGCGGCGTTTCGCCCATCGGCGGCGCCGGCGGCACCTGGCGACCCGCGAGCCAGCCGAGCGCCGCGAGGCCGATGACGGTGGCGGCGATCGCGGTTTCATCCCGGCTCATCAGCCCGGCGAGAATCGTGCCGGCGAGGATCGCGATATAGGTGCCGGCCTCGACCAGACCGGTGCCGCCCAACACCTCATCCTCCTCCAGATGCTGCGGCAGGATCGCATATTTGATCGGGCCGAAGAATGTGGAGTGAATGCCCATTGCCAGCACCGCGGCCAGCATCAGCGGGATCGCCCAGGTTTGGCTGACCGAGGAAAGAAGGAGACCGGCGGCGCCCACCAGCATGATCCCGATCTCGGCCGTTTTCACCAGCCGGATGATCTTCG
Organism: Sphingomonas sp. DBB INV C78; assembly: GCF_042693015.1. NCBI lineage: Bacteria > Pseudomonadati > Pseudomonadota > Alphaproteobacteria > Sphingomonadales > Sphingomonadaceae > Sphingomonas > Sphingomonas sp. DBB INV C78. Next base: position 254,181 of record NZ_CP170544.1, read on the forward strand.
CCTTGTCGCGGGTATCGGCGAGCTGGCCGGAAAGGGCGGAAAGCAGGAAGAAGGGGAGGATGAAGAGGCCGGTGGCGATCGCGTTGAACCAGGCTTCGACGCGGGGATCGGAATAGACCTCGTAGGTGACGAACAGCACCATTGCGGTCTTGAACAGGTTATCGTTGAAAGCCCCCAGGAACTGGGTGACGAACAGCGGCAGGAACCGCCTTCGGGCAAGAAGCCTTATCGATGCATGCATACTGAACGCGGTTCGCCTTGTTCTTATCGCGGGGTTGCATAGCCCATGGATATGACAGGACCAAGCTTTGTCCGCCGACATCGCCCGATCGGTTGATCGCACTCCCCAAGCCTTGCAAAGCGCGCTAAGACGGGTGCGAAATCATGCTGACCTTGCCCAATATCCTCACGCTTTCGCGTATTTTAGCGGTGCCGATCCTGGTGTTCCTGCTGTGGCGCCCGGGCTGGTATGATTATGCGCTCTGCTTCGGCCTTTATGTGCTGATGGGCGTGACCGATTATTTCGACGGCTATGTCGCGCGTGCCCGCGGCACCGTTTCCAAGCTCGGCGTCTTCCTCGATCCCATCGCAGACAAGATCATGGTCGCGGCGGTGATCGTGATGCTGATCTTCACCGGCGACATCAAGAATTATGCCGTCATCGCCGCGCTGATCATCCTGTTGCGGGAGATCGCAGTGTCGGGCCTGCGCGAATTCCTGGCCGACCTGCGCGTTTCGATGCCGGTGAGCCAGCTCGCCAAATGGAAAACGACGTTCCAGCTCGTCTCGCTCGGCGGACTGATCCTGGCTGGCGCGGTGCCGCAATGGCCCCTGGTGCACAGCGCCAGCCTGTTCTGCCTGTGGGCCGCGGCGGCGCTGACCTTGATCACCGGCTGGGATTATCTGCGCGTCGGCCTGAAGCATATGGATTGAGTGCGGTGGCGATCGAGCTGATCTATTTCGCCTGGGTGCGCGAAGCCATCGGCAAGGATGGCGAGAGTGTGTCGCCGCCGGCAGAGGTGGTGACGATCGCCGATCTGGTCCGCTGGCTCTCCGCGCTATCGCCCGGCTATTCCGAGGCCTTTGCCGAACCGGACAGGCTGCGTGCGGCGATCGACCAGGATTTCGTCGCCTTCGATGCGGCCATCACCGGCGCGCGGGAGATCGCGATCTTTCCACCGGTGACGGGTGGATCGGGGATTGGCGGATGAGAGACATCCGCGTCCAGCAGGAGGCTTTCGATCCGGGCGCGGAACTGGCCCGGCTGGAGGCGCTGGGTGGCGGTGCGGTGGCGAGTTTCACGGGCCTCGTGCGGGCAGACGGCGGCCTCGTCGAAATGACGCTGGAGCATTATCCGGCGATGACGGCGCGGGCGATGGAGCGGATCGCGGTGGAAGCGGAGGCGCGCTGGCCGCTGATAGGGCTTACGCTGATCCACCGTCACGGCCCGTTGCAGCCGGGCGATCGGATCGTGTTCGTCGGCACGGCTTCGTCGCATCGTGCCGCAGCGCTCGAATCCTGCGCATTCCTGATTGACTGGCTGAAGACGGCGGCCCCGTTCTGGAAACGGGAAAGCTTCGCCGACGGGCGCCAGACCTGGGTCGAACCCCGCAAAGCCGACGACGTGGCGGCGTCGCGCTGGCAGCAGAATAGGGAGACGGCATGAGCGGCACGAGGGCGGAGCAACCGCTTGAGGCGCTGATCGCTGCAACCGCGGCGGGTGACCGCCAGGCATTCGGCGAACTTTACCGGCGGACGTCGGCGAAACTCTATGGCGTGATCCTGCGTATCTTGCCCGATGGAGGCAAGGCCGAGGATGTATTGCAGGACGTCTATGTCCGCGTGTGGCACGCCGCGCAGGGATTCGACCTGGCGCGCGGACGCCCCGTTACCTGGCTTGCCGCGATCGCGCGCAACCGGGCGCTGGACGTGGTGCGGCAGGGCATGTCGGCCGGGCGCAAGCGCATCGTCGATGTCGACCCGGAGGATCTGGCGAGCATCGTCGACGAGCAGCCCGATCAGGGCGAAGTGGCGGCGCTCAGGCAATGCCTGGAAGGGCTCAACCCCGAGCATCGGGATTGCATCCTGCTGGCTTATATCGACGGCGCATCGCGCGAGGAACTGGCCGAGAAGTTCGAGCGGCCGGTGGGAACGATCAAGTCATGGCTCAGCAGGGGGCTGCTGGCACTCAGGGGGTGCTTGAACCGTGAATGAGGAACTGATCGCCACGGCGGGGGAATATGTGCTCGGCACGCTCGACGCCGACGAGCGCGAGGCGTTCGTGCGGCGGATGGCCGGCGATGCCGAGGCTGCGCGCGCGGTGACGGACTGGCAGGCGCGGCTCGGGCTGCTCGGGACGGCCGCGCGTGAGGTGGAGCCACCGACGCATGTGTGGTCCGCGATCGAGGCGCGCCTTGCCGATACTGCGCCCGTGGCCGTCGTCGCGCCGATCGCCGCCAATGACAATCGCGTCTCGCCATGGTGGCGGAGCGGCGCGGTGGCGGCTTCGCTTGCGGCTCTGGTGCTGGCGGGGGTGGCGTTCAACCCGGCGCGCGAGACGCAGCCGCAGGCGATCCCGCCGGTCGCGATGGCGCCAGCGGCCATGCCCACTTATGTTTCGGCGGTGACGCGCGAGGGTGCCGAGCCGGCTTTGCTCATCACGCTCGACCCCAAGACCGGCAAGGCCGTGGTCCGCGCGCTGAACCTGACGGCGCCGCAGAAGAAGAGCCTGGAGCTCTGGTACATCGGCGGCGGGCGCGATCCCAAGTCGATGGGCGTGGTTTCCGGCAACCAGAAGATGGAAATGATGCTAGGCGAGGCGATGGCCAAGCATGACAAGCTCGACGAGAGCATGTTCGCGATCAGCGTCGAGCCTGAAGGCGGGGCGCCCGCTGGCAAGCCCACGGGCGAGATCATGTATACCGGCAAGGTGATGCAGGTTTCGGGGACTTAGGCCCCTTCCGTCATCCCAGCGAAAGCTGGGATCGCTATCCATATCCCGTCGCGCCAAGAGCGAAGAGATCCCAGCCTGCGCTGGGATGACGAGATGCTTTTAGCGCACCTCGTCCAGAAACGCCGCCACGTCCGCCAGGTCGATGTCCTTCGCCAGGAAGGTCTGGCCGATGCCGCGGGCGAGGAGGAAGGGGAGGCGGCCGCCTGCCATCTTCTTGTCGTGCATCATGTGCGCGACCAGCGCCGTTCCCGAGGCGCTGACGCCCGCTGCGGCGAGCGTCGCGGGCAGGCCGGCCGCTTCCAGATGGGCAGCAACACGGGCCGCATCTTCGGCCGGGCACAGCCCTTGTCGCGCGGAGAAAGCGAAAGCGAGCGCCATGCCCGCAGCGACCGCCTCGCCATGGAGCAGGCGATCGGAGAAGCCGGTCTCGGCTTCCAGCGCGTGGCCGAAAGTATGGCCGAGGTTGAGCAAGGCACGGCGGCCGCTGGTCTCGCGTTCGTCATCGGCGACGATCGTGGCCTTGGCGGAGACGCTGCGGTGGATCGCATATTCGCGCGCCGCGGCATCGCCCGCGAGCAAAGCCGGGCCGTTCGCTTCGCACCAGGCGAAGAAATCCGCGTCGTCGATCAGGCCGTATTTCACGACCTCGGCATAGCCGGCGCGGACTTCGCGGATCGGCAGCGTGTCGAGCGTGGTCGGGTCGATCAGCACATGAGCAGGCTGGTGGAAGCTGCCGATCAGATTCTTGCCGGCGCGGCTGTTGATCGCAGTCTTGCCGCCCACCGATGAATCGACTTGCGACAGCAAGGTCGTCGGCACCTGCACGAAGCCGCAGCCACGCTTCAGGATCGCCGCGGCGAAACCGGTCAGGTCGCCGATCACGCCGCCACCGAGCGCGACGATATTGTCGCTGCGCTCGATTTCCAGTTCGAGCAGGCGATCGGTGACGCGCTCCAGATTGGCCCAGCTCTTTGTCGCTTCGCCTGAGGGCAGGACGATCGCGTCATGGCCGATGCCGGCGGCATCCAGGCTGGCGGTGAAGCGGGGAAGCTGCGCCTTGGCTACGGCTTCGTCGGTGACGATCGCGAAGCGGCTGCGTTTGGCGAAGGGGCGGAGCAACTCGCCCGCGCGGTCCAGCGCGCCGGCGGAAATGTCGATGGCGTAGCTGCGCTCGCCGAGTGAAACGTCGACGCGGTTCATTGCTTGAGTGCCCGGATGATCGCATCGACGGTGGCGTCGTGCGGGAGTGGCTGGCTGCGCACGCGGATCGGCGCGAGCGCATAGACGGGGTTGCGGACGGCGGCGAGCTCGGTCAGCGCCTCGTGCGGATCTCGATCCTTGAGCAAGGGGCGCCCCTCGCGCCGACCGACGCGATCGACCAGCACCTCGATATCGGCATCCAGCCAGACCGCGGTCGCCTTGTCGAGAATGAGCTGGCGGGTTTCGTCCTGCATGAAGGCGCCGCCGCCGGTCGCCACCACCTTGGGCTGGCCGTCGATCAGCCGCGCGATCACGCGGCGTTCGCCGTCGCGAAAATGCGCCTCGCCGAATCGTTCGAAGATTTCCGGGATCGAAAGGCCGGCCGCGACCTCGATCTCATGATCGGCATCGACGAACGGCAGATGGAGCCGCGAGGCGAGCCGGCGGCCGACGGTCGACTTGCCCGATCCCATCAGCCCGACAAGGACGATCGGCCGGTTGAGTGCGACATGCGTGGAATGGAGGGTATGCGGCATTGCGCGGGGGCTATACACAGAGCCGCCGCATCGGGCAAAAGCCGCGTGGCGATCCTTGGGGGATTGCCGCATCAAGGGAAGAACATGTCGCGTTTCGGGATCATCCTCATCGTCCTGCTGCTGGTGCTGATTGGTGGCGTCGTGTTCCTGTCGACGGTCGACACGGAAGTGCCGCCCGCCCGCGTGGAAAAGGCGATGCTGAATGAAGCTGCCCCGCAATAAGCTGATCCTCGCCGCGCTGCTGGGTGGCGTCGCGATCGGCCCGGCCATGTGGCCGGCGCTGGGACAGGAAGCGCCCGAATCGCTGCTGCCGCCCGGCTTCGGCGATCCCACGCCGCCGCCCGCGCAGCAACCGCAGCAGCCCGCGGCGCAGCCCGGCCGCCCGGCGTCGGCCCAGCCCGCGCAGCCGGGACCGGTCGATCTGCTACCCGCGCCGCCCGTGGAAGCGGCGCCGGCCGAGGTGGAAGAGGAAAAGTCCGCCGAGGAGCTGGCAGCCGAGGAAGCCAAGGCCGCCGAACTCGAACTGCCGACGGCCGCGCGTCGATCGATCGACATAGTCGGCGCGCTCGACGCGCAATGGGGTATGGATGCGGGAGCATTCGGAACGACGAGCGGGCGGACGCTCGCCGGGCTGATGCGTCGCACCGATGCGCCGATGCCGTCGCGCTGGGCGGCGATGCTGCTCCGCCGCGCGCTGCTGTCGCGCGTGCCGACACCGCGCAATGTCGCGCCGCAGGACTGGGTGGCTGAGCGTGCCTGGCTTCTGCTGCGCATGGGCGAGGCAGATGGCGCGCGGATGCTGGTGCAGGCCGTCGATGTCGATCGCTTCAACCCGCGCCTGCTTTCGATCGCGGCGCAGACCGCGCTGGCAACGGCCGACCCGGCCGCGCTCTGCCCGCTGACGGCGGCGGCAGGCGGCATCAACGAGCCGATCTGGCCGATGGCGTCGGCCATCTGCGCCGCGCTGGCGGGCGAGGGCGCGGTTTCGAGCGCGCTGATTGATCAGGTGCGATCGCGGCGTCAGGCCGGCGGCATCGATACGTTGCTGGCCGAGAAAGTGATCGGCGCGAGCAGCAATGGTCGCCGGGCGATCACCATCGAATGGACCGGCGTCAGCAAGCTGACGAGCTGGCGGTTCGGCATGGCATCGGCGACCAACGTGCCGATCCCCGACGAATTGTTCGCGACCGTCGGCCCACAGGCCCGCGCCTGGCAGGCCCGCGCACCACTGCTCGCCCCGGCAAACCGCGTCAGCGCAGCCCGAACGGCGGCGGCGCTCGGGGTCTTTTCGAGCGCGGCTTTGGTTGATCTTTATGGCGCCGTGGCCGAGCAGACCGATGAGGCGGATATTGCCGACAGCGATGCGGGTCGGCTGCGCCGTGCCTATGTCGGCGAGGATGCGGGCGCGCGCATGGATGCGATCCGCGCACTGTGGGACAAGGCGCGGCCGGGGCGCGATCGCTATGCGGCGTCGATCCTGACGGCGCGGGCGGCGGCGCGGCTGCAACCGAGCGCCGACATGGGTTCCGAAGCCGGGCTGCTGATCGCATCGATGCTGTCGGCCGGGCTGGACACGCAGGCGGCGCGCTGGGGATCGGTGGTCAACACCCTCGACAATGACGATGCCGACGATGCCTGGGCGCTGCTGGCTGTCGGCACGCCGCGCCCGCCGGTCGATGTTCGTGCCGGCCGGGTCGAGGATTATATCGGCCGCAAGGGCGAGGATGGCGCGCACCGGGCGAGGCTGCTGGTCGCTGCACTCGCCGGGCTCGGCCGGATTTCCGCGGCCGATGCCGCGCGGCTGGGCGAGCAGGCAGGCGTCAATTTCGGCTATCAGGATGCGTGGACACGCGCGATCGACGGTGCGGCGGCGCGTGGTGAGGCCGGCACGGTAGCGCTGCTGGTCGCGGCCGGCATGCAGACGCGCGACTGGCGCGGAGTGCCGCCGCAATATTTCAACCATATGCTCGCCGCGCTGCGCCGGGTCGGGCTGGAAGGTGAGGCGCGGATGATCGCGGCGGAGGCGATGACGCGGGCGTGAGCGCCACGGACCCGCGCGACACCGGCGAGGATGGGCGCGCCATCGCCCGCTTCCTGGAGATGATGGCCGCCGAAGCCGGATCGGCGCGCAACACCTTGCTCGCTTACGGCACCGATCTGCGCGGTGCCTCCGTGCTGCTGAACGGTCGGCTGGCGGAGGCGGGCGAGGACGAACTGGCCCGGCTGGGCGAAGCGTGGCGCGATCTGGCGCCGACGACCGCCGCGCGCAAGGCGGCGGCGCTCAGGCGCTTCTTCGCCTTCCTGGTGGATGAAGGGATGCGGAGCGGCGATCCGTCGCCGGCGCTGCCGCGGCCGCAGACCGGGCGGCCCTTGCCCAAGACGCTCGACCGCAGCGATGTCGAGCGGCTGTTCGCCGAGCTGGAACGGCGCCAGCAGGCGGACCCGACGCCGGGCAATCTGCGGCTGACGGCGCTCGTCGAGCTGCTCTACGGTTCCGGCCTGCGCGCCACCGAACTGGTGTCGCTGCCGCGCCGGGCGCTCCGGCCCGATCAGCCCTTCCTGATCCTGAAGGGGAAGGGCGGGCGCGAACGGCTGGTGCCGATTTCGGATCGCGCCCGCGCTGCCGTGGCGGACTATGCGGTAAAGGTCCCGGTCGACAGCGCATGGCTGTTCCCGTCCGGCCGCAACCATCTTTCGCGTATCCGGCTCTATCAATTGCTCAAGACGCTGGCCGCGGATGCCGGGATTCCGCCCGATCGGATCAGCCCCCACGTCCTGCGCCATGCCTTCGCCACCCACCTTTTGGAAGGCGGGGCGGACCTGCGCGCGCTGCAACTGATGCTGGGCCACGCCGATATCGCCACGACGCAAATCTACACCCATGTCGATAGCCGCCGGCTGGTCGAACTGGTCAATGCGCGCCATCCGCTCGTTGACGTGCCCCGAAAGCAGGCTTAACCGCGCGGACATGGTGGCATTCCTCGAATTCGAAAAACCGATCGCCGAGCTGCAGAGCCGCATCGCCGATCTGCGCGAAACGGCCGAGAACGGAACCGTCGACATCACCGCCGAAGTCGCCAAGCTCGAGGCGAAATCGGAAAAGATGCTCCACGAGACCTATGCGCGGCTGACCCCGTGGCAGAAGACTCAAGTGGCCCGCCATCCGGAACGGCCGCACTTCAAGGACTATGTCGCCGGGCTTGTCGAGGATTTCGTGCCGCTGGCGGGCGACCGCGCCTTTGCCGACGATCTCGCCATCATCGGCGGCCTCGGCCGGATCGGCGGCCGCCGCGTGATGGTGATCGGGCATGAGAAGGGCGACGATACCGCCAGCCGCCTCAAGCATAATTTCGGCATGGCGAAGCCGGAGGGCTATCGCAAGGCGATCCGCCTGATGCAGTTGGCCGACCGCTTCGGCCTGCCGGTCGTCAGCCTGGTCGATACGTCGGGCGCTTTCCCCGGTATCCAGGCCGAGGAGCGCGGCCAGGCGGAAGCGATCGCCCGATCGACCGAGGCGTGCCTCGAACTCGGCGTGCCGATGGTCGCCGCCGTCGTGGGCGAGGGCGGATCGGGTGGCGCGGTGGCGCTGGCCGCGGCCAACCGCGTGCTGATGTTCGAACATGCCGTCTATTCGGTGATCTCCCCCGAAGGCGCGGCTTCCATCCTGTGGCGCACGTCGGACAAGGCGCCCGACGCCGCCGATGCGATGCGGATCACCGCCGCCGACCTCGTCAAGCTGGGCGTGGTCGATCGTATCGTTGCCGAGCCGGTGGGTGGCGCCCACCGCGATCCCGACGCGGCGATTGCAGCGCTCGCGGCCGCGATCGGCGAAGAGCTCGATGCGCTCGCCGGCCAGCCGCGCGCTACCCTGAAAGCCGCACGGCGCGACAAATTCCTTTCGATCGGTTGACAGTCGTAACGGAACCGGGCCGAAGTTGCCGGGTTCAGTATCGACGAAACCAGATCGTGGGAGAGCCGAATGAAGCGGATTGTTGCCTGGGGGGTAGCAGCCTCTTTGCTGGGCTATGCCGGTTATGGCGCGGCCTATCAGGCGCAGAGCATTTCGGCGGCCGACAAGAAAGCTGGGGCTGAAGCGCACCCGCAACTGCTGCAGGAGTTTGGCGGCGCCTATTCCGGGCCGGGGACGGCCTATGTCACGACCGTCGGCCGCAAGATTGCGATGCAATCGGGTCTTGCCAATTCGCAGGCGGAATTCACCATCACCTTGCTGAATTCGCCGGTGAATAACGCCTTCGCCATTCCCGGTGGCTATGTTTACACGACACGCCAGCTTGTCGGGTTGATGAATGACGAGGCGGAACTCGCATCGGTGATGGGCCATGAGGTCGGCCACGTCGCCGCCCGTCATTCGGCCAAGCGGCAGCAGGCGGCGCAACGCAATAGCATGCTGGGCGCGCTGCTTGGGTTGGGGCTGGGCGCCGTCGTCGGCGATTCGGGGCTTGGGCAGTTGCTGCAGCAGGGAGCGGGGCAGGCGGCGCAACTGCTGACGCTGCGCTACTCACGCAAGCAGGAATATCAGGCCGACGACCTTGGTGTGCGCTATCTGAAGTCCGCGGGCTACGACACGATGGCGTCGTCGACGATGCTGGCGTCGCTCGCTGCGCAGACCAGTCTCGATACGCGCGACCAGGGATCGGAGGGCCGTGGTCTTCCGGAATGGGCAAGCACGCACCCCGATCCGGCCGGACGCGTCGTGAGGGCACAGAAGAAGGCGCAGGAAGCCGGCGGCGTCGGCGGGGCGCGCAACCGCGACGCTTTCCTGAATGCGATCAACGGAATGCTCTATGGCGACGACCCCAAGCAGGGGGTGGTCGATGGCCTGACCTTCCGCCATCCTGATCTGCGCATCGGCTTTACCGTGCCACAGGGCTTCGGCATTTCGAACGGCGCCGATGCCGTTTCGGTGAGCGGCAGCGGCGGGCAGGCGCAATTCTCGGGCGGGAAGCTCAACGGCTCGCTCTCGGACTATATCAGCGGCGTCTATAGCAAGCTCGGCGGCAAGGGCAGCGTCAGTGACGTTCAGACGACGCGGATCAACGGCCTCGAAACCGCTTATGCGGTGACGCGGGCGCAGACCCAGCAGGGGCAGGTGGATGTCGGCGTGGTCGCTTATGCGATGGGCGACGGTACGGCCTATCATTTCGTGACGCTGGCACCCGCGGGACGGGGTCTCGGGCCATTCTCCTCGATGGTGCAGTCGTTCAACCGCCTGACGCCGCAGCAGGCGGCTGCCATCAAGGCACGCAAGGTGAGCGTGATCACGGTGAAGGCAGGCGATACGGTGCAGAGCCTGTCGCAGCGCATGGCCTATGATACGCTGAAGCAAGAACGCTTCATGACGATCAACGCGCTCACGGCCAATTCGCGTCTGACGGCGGGTCAGCGGGTCAAGCTGATCGTCTGGGGCTAACGCCCCGCTCGCCCATGCAGCCAAAAGAAAAGGGCGGCGAACCTTGGAGGTTCGCCGCCCGATCCATTCACCGTGAAGTGAAGGCTTAGCTCGCCTTCATGTTCTCGGTGACGTTTTCGAAGGTGTTTTCGAGCTGGCTGCCGAGGGCGCCCATGGCCGAGATCGCGGCGACGGCGATCAGAGCGGCGATCAGGCCGTATTCGATCGCGGTGGCACCCTTTTCATTCTTCAGCATCTTGCGGATGAACTGCATGTCCGGTCTCCATCGTTCCAGTAATGAGGGAGTGTTCCGTCTCCCCGCCGTGCCTATTAAGCGCGAGCCTGGCAATTTTGGCCCAGATCAAGTTTCCAAATGTTTAACGCGGCGGCGATGGGATAAACAATTTGTGGTTATTTAAGTATTAACAACCTGCTCGGACACATTTTCCCACATTTCTGTAGTTGTGCTGGCAAGTCCGATCAGCGCCGACATCATTGCGAGTGCGATGAGGGCCAGGATCAGCCCATATTCGATGGCGGTAACGCCCCGATCATCGCCGATAAGCCGTTGCAGAATTTTCTTCATGCGGGATCCTAGCCGCCGGGCCTGTTTCCCGGCATTGGACCGGCATAACCACGTTAGCCTTAAGAAAGACCTTATGCCGACGCGTGAATCTGGTGTTTCCCATATTTTGACGGTGGTTGCCGTGGCGCTGGTCGATGTCGACGGCCGGGTGCTCCTGCAGCAGCGACCCGAAGGCAAGGCGATGGCGGGCCTGTGGGAGTTCCCCGGCGGTAAGGTCGAACAAGGCGAATTGCCCGAAGCCGCGCTGGTGCGCGAATTGCGCGAGGAACTCGGCATCGATGTCGAGACGTCCTGCCTGGCACCCGCGACCTTCGCCAGCGAAGCGCTGGGCGAGCGGCATCTGCTGCTGCTGCTTTACGCCTGCCGCAAGTGGAAGGGCACGCCGCAGGCGCTGCACGCCACGGCCCTGCGCTGGGTCCGCCCGCTCGAAATGCACGGCCTGCCCATGCCCCCGGCCGATCGCCCGCTGATCGGATTGATCGAAGCCCTGCTTTGACCGTTGCGATGAATGGAACGATCGCTGCGCCCAATGTGCTTGATATGATGTAACATCGGCCCTATCGCGACATTGATATAACGTAACAATGGGCGGTATTGATGTTTCGGATCGGGTTGCTGTGTGGTGTGGCGTTTCTATGGGCGGGTGTCGCGCAGGCGGAGGAACCCGCGGCGGACGCCGCCCGCGATGGTCATGATCGCAACGCACCCGGCGACTATCATGAGGACCCAGCGGACGACATCGTCGTCACCGCCGCCTTCAAGCGCGATGTCGGCACCCTGCTCAGCGGCACATCGATCGTGTCCGGCGAGACGCTGACGCGCGAACTGCGGCCGACGATCGGCGAAACGCTGGCGCGCCAGCCGGGCGTGTCCTCCACCTCCTTCGGCCCCAATGCCTCGCGCCCGATCCTGCGCGGCTTCCAGGGCGATCGCGTCCGCATCCTGACCGACGGCATCGGCAGCTTCGATGTGTCGAGCACGTCCGCCGACCATGCCGTCGTCATCAACCCGCTGACGTCTGACCGGATCGAGGTGCTGCGCGGGCCTTCGGCGCTGCTGTTCGGGTCGTCCGCGGTGGGCGGCGTCGTCAACGTCATCGACAGCCGCATCCCGCGGCGGATTCCGGACGAGCCCGTCCACGTCGACGCGATCGGCACCTATGGCACGGCGGCCAATGAACGGTCGATCGGCGGCGCCGCCGAAACCGCGATCGGCGACAAGCTGGTGGTGCATATCGACGGCACCTGGTCCAAGTCCGGCGATCTCGAAACCGGCGGCCATATCCTGACCCCGGCGCTTCGTGCGCAGGCGGCGGCGAGCGCGGACCCCGAAATTGCGGAACTCGCCGATCTGAAGGGAAAGCTGCCCAACAGCGCGGCGCGGACATGGGAAGTGGCGGGTGGCGCTGCCTTGATCACCGACACGGGCAATTTCGGCGTGTCGGTCACCCGCTATGACAGCCTTTATGGCGTGCCAATCCGCTATTCGCTCGATCCGGATGTCGAGGCGGAAGCGGTGCGGCTGGACGTCAAGCAGACCCGCGTCGATTTCCGCGGCGAGGTCGAGACCGGTGGCGGCTTCATCGACACGATCAAGCTGCGCGGCGGCTATGCCGATTATCAGCATGGCGAAATCGAGGAGAGTGGCGAGGTCGGCACGCGCTTCTTCAGCCAGGGCTGGGAAGGGCGCCTGGAACTCGTCCAGCAGGATCGCGGCGGCTGGCGCGGCGTGATCGGCGCGCAGGGGCTGATCCGCAACCTCAACGTGGTCGGCGAGGAGAAATTCCTGCCGAAGAACGAGACCCAGCAATATGGCGTCTTCACGCTGCAGGAATTCGATCTCGGCGTGCTGAAGGTCGAAGCTGGTGGCCGGTTCGAACATTCGGTGCTGAGCGCGCAGGCCGATGTCGATCTCGGCAATCCCAATCTGGATCGCACGTTCAATGCGGTGTCCGGATCGCTGGGCGCGGGCATGGACGTGGCCGATGGCTGGCGCGTCGGCCTCAACCTTTCCCGCAGCGAGCGAGCCCCTTCGGCGGAAGAATTGTTCGCCAACGGCCCGCATGCCGGCACGCAGAGCTTCGAGGTCGGCAACCCCGATTTCGCCAAGGAGAAGAGCTGGGGCCTGGAAGCGACGCTGCGCGGCAAGGGCGACGGCTACAGCCTGAACGCCTCGGCCTTCTACAGTTGGTTCAACGACTATATCTATGAATATGCGACCGGCGCGATCGAGGATGATCTGCCCGTGTTCCAATATGCGCAGGCGGATGCGCGTTATTACGGCTTCGAAGTCGAAGCATCGGCGACGCTGGGCCATATCGGCCAGACCACGCTCGTCGCCGATGCGCTGGCCGATTATGTCCGCGCCAAGATCAGCGATGTCGGCCCCGCACCGCGCATCCCGCCGCTGCGCTTCCTCGGCGGAATCGAGGCGCAGGCGCAGCGGATCACCGGCCGCGTCGAGGTGGAATGGACCGACGATCAGAAGCGCGTGACTGATTTCGAAACGCCGACCGAAGGCTATACGATGGTCAATGCGTCGGTTGCCTTCAAGCCGTTCGGCAACGCCAATCCGACCAGCATCATATTATCCGCCAACAACATCTTCGATGTCGTGGCGCGGCGCCATGCCAGCTTCCTGAAGGATTATGCGCCGCTGGCGGGCCGCGATTTCCGGATCACGACGCGCATCAATTTCTGACGGAGGTTGCCTCTCTCCGCGCGCCGATGATAAAGGTGACGCCACTTTCACTTGTTGGAAGGGCTGGCACCTGCCGCAAGAGCAGGGCGGTTCGTGGAGAGAGCGAATGCACCGGAACGTCGTCCAGGCGGAATTGAACAGCGGCCCCGCGCGGGTGCGCGTCCAGACCTACACCTATGAAACGCCGTCGGAGCAGACGCGCTGCCCGCAGCAGCATACGCTGACCTTGATGACGTCGCGCCGCCGCAACGGCTGGCGTGGCTTCTTCCACCGGCCGCATCAGCCTGGCCGGATGTTTGCCTTCGGTGACCTGATCTTCGTGCCCGCGGGGCTCAGCATCCATGGCAGCGGGCCGGGCGGGCCGCAGAATATGGTCGCCTGCTCCTTCCCGCGGGGTGCCGCCGATGCGCTCCGCATGTTTGAGGAAGGCTGGGACGACCGCGAGCTCGCGCGCTGCGGCGATCTGCGTTCGGATCGCATCGCCGATGCCATGCGCCGGCTGGGCGAGGAAGCGCTGCAGCCGGGTTTCGGCAGCGACGTGCTGGTCGATGCGCTGACCACGGCACTGCCGATCGATCTCGCGCGGCATTTCCAGGACGTGGTGCGCAGGCGCGCTCCCGTGAAGGGTGGGCTTGCGCCACATCAGTTGCGCAGCATTGAGGAATATGTCCGCGAATGGCCGGCTGGCGGCGTCCGCGTCGGTGATCTTGCCGATCTGGTTGGGCTCAGCCGCGGCCATTTCATGCGCGCCTTCAAGCAGAGTGTCGGCAAGACCGTTCATGGCTTCGTCGAAGGCGTCAGGCTCGATCAGGCCAAGACGCTGCTGGCCGAAGACGACATGCCGCTGAAACAGATCGCCGCGCGGCTGGGCTTCGCCAATCCGGCCAGCTTCTCGCTTGCGTTCCGCCGCATGACCGGCGATACGCCCGGCCGCTACCGCGGCGTGCGCAAGGGGCTGCGCTGAAACACCCCGCCACTCGCTACGCAGATGCGCGTCGGATGGGCGATGGCAAAGCGAATTGCGATGCACGGTGCCCCGCATATGGCGTGAAGCGCCAACCGCGCCCCCCTTTATGAATCGATGCGATAAAGGCGTTGTGATAAGAACATAGGCGTTCCGCGCATCGCCGCGGCGATCCCCTAAGAACATCCTCCGGCGGCACATGCCGCAGCTATTCGATCGGGCCGAGCGAAGCCCGACAGGCATTTAGGGAGGATCGAGTGACTCTGTTGGATCGTCGTTTGGACCGTCGCGTGCGCGCAATCGCGCTGGCCGGGGTGGCGCTGCTCGCTTTGCCGGCCGTGGCGCAGGCGCAGGACGCCGCACCCGCTGCCGCCGAAGAGGGCGGCCTTGAGGATATCGTCGTCACCGCGCAGAAGCGCAGTGAATCCCTGCAACGCACACCGCTGGCGATCAGCGCCGTCAGCGCCGATACGATCGAGACGCGCCGAATCACCGATGCGTCGATGCTGAGCTCGGTCGCGCCGAACCTTTCGACGACGACGGGGCCGTCGTCCAAGGGCCACCTCATCATCCAGATCCGCGGCATCGGTGAATCCGAACCGATCCTGACGGCGGACAGCCCGATCGGCGTCTATGTCGACGGCGTCATCGTCGGCCGTTCCACCGGCGCCATCTTCGAGCTGACCGATCTGGAGCGGATCGAGGTGCTGCGCGGGCCGCAGGGCACGCTTTACGGCCGCAACACCACAGGCGGCGCGGTGAACCTGATCACCCGCAAGCCGACCGACGAGTTCGGTGTCGAGATGCTCGGCAGCGTCGGCAACCGCGGTTATTGGCAGGGCAAGGCCACGATCAACACCGGCGACATCGCCGACAGCGGTTTCAAGGGCTCGCTGACCTATCTGCACAAGCAGGCGGACGGCTATGTCGACAATCTGAACGTCAAGAACAGCCTGGATCCGGGCGCCTACAACACCGATGCGGTACGCGTGGCGGTCGCCTTCGATCGCGGTGGCGCGTTCCGCTTCAACTACGCCTTCGACTGGGCCGAGACCAAGGCGGTTTCGGCGATGAACCAGCTCACCGTCGCGCGGCAGGACGTGATCGATTATTTCAGCCGTTCTGCGGCCGTGGGCGGCACCGCCTTCATTCCGCCGACCACCGAGCGCCTGAAGGAAGCGCGGCCCGACGTCACTTCCACCTATGACCGCACGATCAGCCATGTCGCGACGGCGGAAATCGATCTCAGCGATACCACCATCTTCCGTTCGATCACCGGCTTCCGCCAGTGGAAGAACCGCATCGACAACACCGATCTCGACGGCAATTCGGGCCTGAGGGGGCTCGTCGTCAGCCCGGCGCCGGCCGGCATCAAGCCCGTCCAGCTCTTCGGCGCCGACAATGACCGCAAGCAGCACCAGTTCAGCGAGGAGATCAACGTCCTCGGCCAGATCGGCGACAAGCTCGAATATGTGGCAGGTGCCTTCTACTTCCGCGAGGAAGCCGACGAGCGGAACCCGCAGGCCTACACCTTCGTCCGTGCCATTCCGGGCGTCGGGCTGGCGGGCATCAACCTGACCAACCTGATCGATTATGACACGACCAGCGAATCCAAGGCGCTGTTCGGCCAGGCGACCTACAACTTCACCGACGAGCTGAGCTTCACCGGTGGTGTGCGTTATACGTGGGACGAAAAGAAGCTGATCCAGCGGTCGCCCTTCGTCCGCCAGCTTTCGCGCAACTTCTCCAAGTTCAACTATGCCGGGACGCTGACCTGGCAGGCGACGCCGGACCTGATGACCTATGCGCGCATCGCCACTGGCTACAAGGCGGGCGGTTTCAATCCGCGCGCCACGAACGACGGCTATGATCCTGAAACGGTGGTCAATTACGAATTGGGCGTGAAGAGCGAATTCTTCGATCGTCGCCTCCGCTTCAACGGCACGCTGTTCTACATGGATCTGAAGGACAAGCAGCTCAACCAGTTCGTCGCCGGCACCGGCGGCGCAGCCAGCGAGACGCTCAACGCCGGCAAGGTCGATTACAAGGGTATCGAGCTGGAGGTCGAGGCACTGCCGGTCGATGGCCTGCGGCTCAACGCGGCCTTCGGCTATGTCGATCGCAACTTCAAGGAACTGCTCGCCCGCGATCCGGCCGACAACCAGATCAAGGATTATTCGGATATCGGCCAGTTCAGCTACTCGCCGAGCACGACGTTCAACGGCGGCGCGCAATATTCGATCAACGATGTGGCGGGCGGCACGCTCTCGTTCCGGGCGGACTATACCTACAAGAGCAAGGTCCATTACAACGTCCTGCCGGGTGCGCCCTTCTCGCCCTTCGATGCTGACATCGCCGCACCCGGATACGGCCTGCTCGATGGCCGTATCATGCTCGCCGATGTGGCCATCGGCGGAACCGAGGCCACTTTCACGCTGTGGGGCAAGAACCTGACGAACAAGGTTTATCGCACGTCGGGCATCGATTTCGGCTCACTCGGCTTCGCGATCAACACCTATGGCGAGCCGCGCAGTTATGGCGTCGACGTCAAATTCAAGTTCTGAGGCTGCGCTGATGCGTTAGGCTGCCGGAAAAGCGCGCGGGCACAACCCGCCCGCGCGCCACGGCACGGAGATGGACCATGGCCTACGACACCTATCTGATGAAGGGCTATCAGCCGCTGACAACGGACAGCAGCGTGCTCGTCAGCTCATCCAAATATCTGAACGACCCGCGAGTCCGCGATTGGGTGGCGACGCACATGCTCCGTCGCAACGGGCCGGATATTCCGACACCTTCGGATTCGATCCAGCTCGTGATGATCCTCCGCCAGATCGAGGATGCCGACCGCATCAACGAGCTGTTCGCCGCGGAGCGGAAGATTAACCCCAAGCTCGATGCCTGGTTGTCCGAACGGTATGTTTCGAAGTTCAAGCGCGACGATCTTGCCCAATATGGGCCGGAAACGGTGGGCGGCATCTTCTACAAGCAGTTGATGGATAACGATCTTCAGGTCGATATCGTCCCGCCCTACGAGCCCAAGCACGACTACGACTATTTCAACCTGCGTTCGGGCCAGTGCCACGATCTGGAACATATCCTGGGCGGTGGCGGCTTCGATTTCATCGGCGAACTGGTGCCCTATTACATGCGGCTCACCAACCTGTTCGTCCATCTCAGCCCGGAGCTGGCGGGGCTGATCTCGGCCTTCGCGATCCTGGGTTCGACGCGGATCATCACGCGCGCGGTGCTGCATTATCCGCAGACGTGGCTGACGGTGCAGGAAACGGTGGAACGCGGCGCCAAGGTCGGCCGCGAGTCCGATCCCTTCTTCATGGCGAAATATGAGGACGTGCTGCACCTGACCCCGGATGCGGCGCGCGAGAAGCTCGGCATTCGCGGTGTGCGGATCGTCGATACGGCGGAAGCCTCTGCACAATGGAACTGATGGCATGGGAATGATCGAGCGGATCAGCTTTCGCGGGCATGACGGCATCTCGCTTGCCGCCGATGTCCGGGGTGCATTGGATGGCGCGCCCGTCATCCTGCTGCACGGCGGCGGGCAGACGCGCTGGGCGTGGGGGGCGACGGCCGATGCCCTCGCTCGCAAGAATTTCCGCGTCACCACGATCGACCTGCGCGGCCATGGCGAGAGCGAATGGTCACCGGATGGTCTCTACATGCTCGATCGCTTTGCCGATGATCTGCGCGGCGTGATTGCCGAGATCGGCGGCGCGCCTGTGCTGGTGGGCGCATCGCTAGGCGGGCTGACCTCGATCCTCGCTTGCGGCGAAGCGCCCCAGGCGTCGCTTTCGGCCCTTGTCCTCGTCGACATCGTTCCCCGCATGGAGCGGGGCGGCGGCGATCATGTCGTCGGCTTCATGCGCGGCACCAAGGATGGGTTCGACAGCCTGGAACAGGCGGCCGACGCGATCGCAGGCTATTTGCCGCATCGGCCGAAGCCAAAGTCGCTCGATGGCCTGTCCAAGAATCTGCGCCAGGCCGACGACGGTCGCTTCTATTGGCGCTGGGATCCCGAATTCGTGCGCCCGCGCGACAATTGGGACCCGGAAGAAACCAGCCGTCGGCTTTCGGCCGCGGCACAGGCGATCGAGGCGCCGATCCTGATGGTCCGCGGCACCAAGAGCGAGATCGTGTCGGAAGAAGCGCTCCGCCATTTCCGCGAGCTGCTTCCGCAAGCCGAGATCGCCGAGATACCCGAGGCCCGGCACATGGTGGCGGGCGACGATAATGACGCCTTCCTGGGTTCAATCACCGATTTCGTCGCGCGCAATGCGGGGCGGGGAGCCAGCCGCAATGGGTGAATGGGTGCTGCCAAGCCGCGAGGAAACCATGGCACGGCTGATGCGCGGCTATTCGCGCGTCGCCGGTTTCGCCCGCGACCAGGATTATAGCGTCGCTGACCGGCTGGAGGAGCGGGCGGCAGACCATGCCGACACCCCCTTCATCCTGTTCGAGGATGAACGGCTGACCTTTGCGGAGGCCAATGCGCGGGCCAATCGTGTCGCCAACGCGGCGCGCGCGGCGGGGCTGAAGAAGGGCGATGTCGTCGCCCTGATGATGTTCAACCGGCCGGATTTCGTGGTGATCTGGCTGGGGATGGCGAAGATCGGGGTCGTCACGGCGCTGATCAACACCTCCGCCACGGGCACCGTGCTGGCCCATGCGATGAAGCAGGTCGGCGCCAGGGCACTGATCGTCGATTCCGAGCTTGGCGCGCCGGTGGCAGAGCTGGCGGAGGGCGATGTTCCGGCATTGTTGTGGGAACAGGCCGAAACTGGCCGGCCGTTGTTCGGCCTGCGCAATGCCCGCGATTTCAATGCCGAAATGGCGGCGGCGAGCGACGCCAATCCCGATCGTTCGCTCCGCGCCGGCGTGGTGATGGGCGATCCGCTCTATCTGATCTTCACCAGCGGCACGACCGGCCTGCCCAAGGCCGCGAAGATGAGCCACATGCGCTTCCTGAACGCGGGCGAGATGATGGGCGGGCTGATGGAGTTCGGCCCGGATGACGTGTTCTATTGCGTGCTGCCGCTCTATCATGGCGCCGGCGGCATGGTCGTGCCGTCGACCTCGCTGGCGTTCGGCGTGCCCTTCGTGCTCCGCCGCAGATTTTCTACCAGCGGCTTCTGGCCCGATGTGCGCCGGCACAAGATCACGTCCTTTTACTATATCGGCGAGATCTGCCGCTATCTGCTGAACGCGCCCGAAAAGCCGGACGATTTGGACAACAGTTTGCGGGTGATGACCGGCGCGGGCCTGAAGGGCGATCTGTGGGACGCCTTCCAGAAGCGCTTCGGCGTCGGCTGGGTATTCGAAGGGCTGGGATCAACCGAAGCCAATTACGGCATCACCAATGTCGACAACAAAGCCGGATCGGTTGGCCGCGTGCCATACCCTGCGCACACCAACATGAAGTTCGTCCGCTATGACGTCGAAGGCGACGATCATGTCCGCGACGCCGACGGCAAGCTGGTCGAGGCGAAGGTCGGCGAGGTCGGGGAGATCATCGCCGAAGTGCTCGGCGGCACCGGCGTCGGCGGCTATTTCGAAGGCTATACCTCGCGCGAGGCGACCGAGCAGAAATTGCTGCGCGACGTAGCCAAGCCCGGCGACGTCTGGTTCCGCTCCGGCGATCTCGTCCGCTTCGACGAGGAGGATTATTTCTATTTCGTCGATCGCATCGGCAACACCTTCCGCTGGAAGAGCGAGAACGTGTCGACCGAGGAAGTGGCGGCGGTGCTAGGCGGCTTTGCCGGGCCGGAGATCGTCAACGTCTATGGCGTGAAGGTGCCGGCGAATGAGGGGCGGGCCGGCATGGTCGCGCTCACTTATGCCGATGCGTCGGCCTTCGATCCGCAGGCTTTCTTCGAGTTCGCGACGACCAAACTTGCGCCCTATGCTGTGCCCGTCTTCGTCCGGCTTTCACAGGCCGCGGAGATGACCACCACCTTCAAGCTGCGCAAGGTGGAGCTGCAGCGCGAAGGCTATTCACCCGATCTTGTCCATGGCGATCCGCTGTTCGTCGTCGATCCCGCCGCGGGCACTTATGTGCCGCTCACGGCGGACGCGCTGGCGCGGCTTGGCATCGCCCCATTCAATCCGGAGAGCTGAGATGCGCGTCGAACCGAGCGCCGAACAGAAGGCGTTGCGTGCCGAATTCCGCGCCTATCTGGCCGGGATCATGACCGATGAGGTGCGTGCCGCGACCCAGGGCGCGGAAAGCGGTTCCGTCTATCGCGACGTCATTCGCCAGATGGGCCGCGATGGCTGGCTGACACCAGGCTGGCCGGTCGAATATGGCGGCAAGGGCCTCGATCCTTCCATGCAGAAGATCCTGCTGGAAGAACTGGTGCTGGCCGAGGCGCCGTTCCCGTTCGTCACCGTCAACACCGTCGGCCCGGCGCTGATGCGGCTGGGGACGGAACAGCAGAAGCGCGACATCCTGCCGCGCATCGCGGCCGGCGAGCTGATCTTCGCGATCGGTTATACCGAGCCGAGCGCCGGTTCGGACCTCGCTTCATTGAAGACGCGCGCAGTGCGTGATGGCGATGATTTCGTCATCAACGGGCAGAAGATATTCACCAGCGGCGCGGAGGGCGCGGACTATGTGTTCCTCGCCGCGCGGACCGATCCGGATGCGCCCAAGCATAAGGGCATCACCATCTTCATGATGGATACGAAGCTGCCGGGATTTTCGGTTTCCCCGATCTGGACAGTGGGCAGCGTTCGCACCAACGTCACCTATTACGAAGATGTCCGCGTGCCGGCGTCGATGATTATCGGCCAGGAAAATGGCGGCTGGCGCCTGATCGCCGAGCAGCTCAACCATGAACGCATCGGCCTTGCCGCGCTCACTTATGGTGCGAACGGGTGCTTCGATGATGTGGTCGAATGGTCGCGCGGTATCGGCACCGCGGACGGCGGTAAGCTGATCGATCAGGGCTGGGTGCAGCTGGCGCTGGGCGAATGCTACACCCTGCTCCGCGCGATCGGCCTGATGGGCGATCGCGTGGGTTGGGAAGTGTCGCAGGGCGTCACCCGGCCCGAGCTGGCGAGTGGGCTCAAGGTGTTCGGCACCGAAGGTATGATCCGGGCGATGCGTCTGTTGCTCGACATCATGGGATCGGCCGGGCTGGTGCGCGACGGATCGCCCGGCGCGCAACTGCACGGTCGGATCGAACGCGAATATCGCAAATGCCAGATCAACACCTTCGGCGGCGGCTCCGCGGAGGTTCTGCGCGACATGGTGGCACAGGTGGGCCTGAAGATGCCCCGCGCGGCAAGGTGAGGACGAATATGACCGAACAGAATGACGTGCTGGCCCGCGCCCGCGAATTTGTCGGAACGGAGGCGACGCGGCCGGTGACGGCGCGCGATCCCGTCAACCAGCCGATGATCCGCCGTTGGGCAGAGGCGATGGGGGATCAGAATCCGCTGTGGCACGATCCCGCGTCCCGCGCGGCCGCCGGTTTCGATAGGCCGGTGGCGCCGCCGGCGATGCTCGAAGTGTGGACGATGGCGCCCTATCGCCCTGGCGGCCGAACCGCGGAGGACAGCATGGCCGTGCTGAACCTGCTCGATGCTGCCGGCTATACGGGCGTCGTCGCCACCAATATCGAGCAGGAATATCTGCGCTATCTGGAAGAAGGCGACGTCATCTCGTCGCGCGCGATCATCTCCGACGTGTCGGATGAAAAGCGCACCGGCCTTGGCATCGGCCATTTCGTGACGATGGATTATGAGTTCACCGACCAGAAGGGCGAGCTGGTGGGCCGGATGAAATTCCGCGTCCTCAAGTTCAAGCCGCCGGTCGCGCAGGCCGCCGCAGCGCCCACGGATGCCGCGCCGAAGAAATTCCCGCACCCGCGCCCATCGATCACGCACGACAATGCCTTCTTCTGGGAAGGGCTGAAGCAGCGCAAATTGCTGATCCAGTCCTTCGGCGGGCGGCTGATCCATCCGCCGGTGCCGGCTTGCCCCGAAACCGGATCGCTCGACTGGACGACCGTGGAAGCGAGCGGGCGGGGAGTGATCCACAGCTTCGTGGTGATGCACCAGCCGCAGCTTCCCGGCTTCGAATATCCGCTGCCGGTGGTGCTGGTGGAACTGGAGGAGGGCGTCCGCATCATCGCCAACATGATCGATGCAAAGCCCGAGGATGTTACGATCGG
This sequence comes from Sphingomonas sp. DBB INV C78, assembly GCF_042693015.1. NCBI lineage: Bacteria > Pseudomonadati > Pseudomonadota > Alphaproteobacteria > Sphingomonadales > Sphingomonadaceae > Sphingomonas > Sphingomonas sp. DBB INV C78. The sequence goes on from NZ_CP170544.1 coordinate 276,725, forward strand.
CAAGGCGGTGACGGTCGATTTCGTCGAGGTCGAGCCCGACTACATCCTCCCCGCCTTCCGGCTGGCTTGAGGAGCGAACAGATGGATTTCGCCCTCACCGAGGACCAGATGAGCCTTCGCGATCTCGCCGCGCAGATTCTGTCGGACAGCAGCAATGACGAAAGCCTCCGCGCCTTCGCGAAGGACGATCGGCCTTTTGACGACGGGCTGTGGAAGACACTGGCCGACGCCGGTTTGCTCGGCATCGCCATTCCCGAAAGCAAAGGCGGTCTGGGCTTCGGCCTGATTGAGCTTGGCCTGCTGCTCGAAGAACAGGGCCGCACGCTGGCACCCGTTCCGCTGCACGCGACCTTGGTGGCGGGTGCGCTGCCGATTGCGGCGTTCGGCGACGAAGCGCAGCAGGCGATCCTGTCGCGCGTCATTGCCGGTGAAGCGGTGCTGACGGCGGCGCTGGAAGAGGTCGGCAATCACGATCCCGCCCGGCCGATGCTGCGCGCGACGCGATCGGGTAATGGCTGGACATTGGATGGCGTGAAGTCTGCCGTTCCTTATGGCGCGCAGGCCCAACGCATCCTCGTGCCTGCGACGAGCGAGGAGGGCGTGATCGTCTTCCTGATCGATCCGGCCACCGCGGGTGTCGAGATTGCTGCGCAGCAAAGCACCAGCCCGGAACCGCAGGCCGAGATCAGCTTCCGCGCCGCGCAGGTCAGCGGCGATGATGTGCTGGGCAGCATGGAGCAGGGGGGCGAGATCGCCCGCTGGATCGTCGATCGCGCCCGCGCCGGCCTCGCTGCGTTGCAGGTGGGTATCTGTCAGGAAGCGCTGAAGCGCACCGCGGCTTATTCGAGCGAACGCATCCAGTTCGATCGCCCGCTCGGATCGATGCAGGCGGTGCAGCATCGTGCCGCCGACGGCTTCATCGATGTCGAGGCGATGCGGTCGACCGCGTTGCGGGCGGCATGGCTGCTCGATCAGGGTATCGCCGCGCCGGCCGAAGTGGAGACCGCCAAATATTGGGCGGCGATCGGCGGGCATCGCGTGTCGCATTCCGCCCAGCATCTCCATGGCGGGCTGGGGGCGGACATGGATTATCCAATCCACCGCTTCTTCCTCGCGGCCAAGCAGGTCGAGCTCGCGCTGGGTGGCGCGCAGCCGATGCTCGCCGCGATCGGCCGCGAGATTGCGGCCGGCAACACCGAACCACTCGCGGGAGCGCGCTGATGACTTTCGAAGACGTCCAGATCGGGCAGGCGCTGCCCGAACTCGTGATCCCGATCACTGCCTCCGCCATCGTCGCGGGCGCGATCGCCACCAATGATTTCGAGAATGTACACCATGACAAGGCGGCCGCGCAGGCGACCGGCGTGCCGGACATCTTCATGAACATCCTGACGACCAACGGCTTCGTCCAGCGCTTCGTGACCGACTGGGCAGGGCAGGGCGCACGCATCCGCAAGATCGCGATCCGGCTCGGCGCGCCCAATTTCGTCGGCGACGCGATGAAGATGAGCGGCGAGGTTGCTGCGGTCGACGCCGCGGCGCGGACGGCGGACGTCAAGGTTTCCGGCCGTAACGGCATTGGCGAGCATGTCTCCGCCACCGTCACCATCGGTTTTGCAGAGGGAGCGCGCTGATGGGATCGATCAGCAACCAGGCGGCGATCGCTGGCATCGGCGCGACCGAATTTTCGAAGAATAGCGGCCGATCCGAACTGCGGCTTGCGGTGGAGGCGACGCTGGAGGCGCTGGCGGATGCCGGCATCGACCCGTCGGAAGTCGACGGTATGTCCACCTACACCATGGACAACAACCCGGAGATCGAGCTTTTCCGCGCGATCGGCGGCAAGGAATTGAAATTCTTCAGCCGCGTTCATTATGGTGGCGGGGCTGCCTGCGCGCCGATCATGCACGCGGCGATGGCGGTGGCGACGGGCGTTGCTGAGGTCGTCGTCTGCTACCGCGCGATGAACGAGCGGTCGCAATATCGCTTCGGCACCGGCCACACGCCGCCGCCCGCGCCCAATGCCGAGACAGCTCATTTTGGCTGGTATGTGCCCTTCGGCCTGATCTCGCCCGCATCCTGGGTGGCGATGCAGGCGCAGCGCTACATGCATGACCATGGCGCAACATCCGAGGATTTCGGCCGCGTCTCGGTCGCCGCGCGAAAGCATGCCGCCACCAACCCCAAGGCATGGTTCTACCAACAGCCGATCACGCTGGAGGAGCATCAGGCGAGCCGCTGGATCGTCGAGCCGCTCCATTTGCTCGATTGCTGTCAGGAATCGGATGGCGCGGTGGCGATCGTCGTCACCACGCTCGAACGCGCGAAGAAACTGAAGCAGCCGCCCGCGGTGATCCGCGCGGCCGCCCAAGGTGCGGGCGACGATAGCCAGATGATGACGAGCTATTACCGCAAGGATATCGGCCGCATCTCGGAAATGAATATCGTCGCCGAGCAGCTTTACGCGCAGGCGGGCATCGGCCCGAAGGACGTGCAGGCGGCGATCCTCTACGATCATTTCACGCCCTTCGTGCTGCCCCAGCTCGAAGCCTTCGGCTTCGCGAAAGAGGGGCAGGCGAAGAATTTCATCCGCGATGGCAATATCGAGCTGGGCGGCCGCCTGCCGATCAACACCCATGGCGGGCAGTTGGGCGAGGCTTACATCCACGGCCTCAACGGCGTGGCCGAAGGCGTGCGGCTGGTGCGTGGCACATCGGTCAACCAGGTGGCGGGCGTGAACAATGTCATCGTCACCGCAGGAACGGGTGTGCCGACCAGCGGCCTCATCCTGTCGCCCGCGTGAGCGGGATGGCGGTAGCGCGGCCGCTGATCGGCGGACGCATCGGCGCGGCATTGTCACTGACAGTGCTGCTGTGCGGATCGGTCTGCACGGGCCTTGTGTTCGTGGCCCTGATCCCCGTGCTGCCGCTGCTCGCCGCCGAATATGGCGGCGGATCGCAGGGTGCGCTGTTCGCGCAGTCGGTGATGACGATGCCTGCGATCGGGCTGATCGTTGGCGGCTTTGCGTCGGCGCTGATGATCCGCGCGCTCGGATCACCCATGCTGCTGATGCTCGGCCTCGCACTGCTGGGGACGAGCGGGGCGGCCGCCTTCGGCCTCCATCGCGGCGAATTGCTGCTCGGCAGCCGACTGATCCTCGGTTTCTCCGCTTCGATGGTGACGATCGCCACCACGGCCCTGATCTCCGCGCGTTTCGCGGATGTGACGCGCGCACGGATGATCGGCATCAAGGGCGCGCTCGGTGCGGTCGGCAGCGTTGCCGGCATCATGATCGCCGGGCAGCTTGGCGATATCGGCGGCTGGCGGGCGCCCAACCTGCTCTATATGTTCGGTTTCGTATTGTTGGCGCTGGCGCTGCTGACGATACCGCTCACAAAACCCGTCGTCGTTGCCGGGGCTCCCACCGGCAGCGCGATGCAGGCGATCCGCTTGCTCTGGCCGATCTATCTGATGGTCGTCGGCTTCGGCATCGTGCTGATGATGACGAATACGCAGCTTTCCTTCCTGCTCGCCGAAATCGGCATCAGCAAGCCGACGGAAGCCTCGCGTATCCTCGTCATCAGCTCGATCAGTTCGGCGATCGGCGGCTTCCTGCTGGGGTCGGTCCGGCAATGGATCGGCGTGGGCCGCGTGCTGCCGCTGGCTTTCGCCTGTTGGGGCGTTGGCCTGCTGCTATTGGGCTTCTCGCACTCGATCCCGCCCGCGGTGATCGGCTGCTTCCTCTGCGGTTTCGCCGGGGGCACCTTCGTCCCGCATATGGTGGCGACGCTGGCCGGCACCGCGCCGCTACCGATCCGCGACCGGGCGATCGCTTTGCTCTACTCGGCGATCTTCCTGGGTGATTTCCTGAACCCGCTGGTCGTCCAGCCGATGAGCGAGGCGTTGACGCGCCATGGCGCCTTCAAGCTGGTCGGCATGGTCTGTTTGCTGGCGACAGTGGTCGAACTGATCCGCCAGCGGCGCAAGGCCTGACTGATCGGGCCGCGTCCACCGTCACGGCCATCATCATCCCGTGGGCACGCGCGCTTGGCGTCGGGCCGCGCTAAGCTCCTTCAAAATATGGAAGGAGAGTGGAAGTGACTTACCCCCATGAGGAAGTCGCCGGCACCGTCGAACGGCTGATCGAGGCGTTCAAGGAATGCGAGCGCCGCAATAGCTGGAGCTGGCTCGCGGACGAGTTCTACCATCAGGATTGCGTCTATATCTGCGAATATGGCGGCGTGATGCCGGTCACCGCCAATGGCCGCGAGGAGATCCGCCGCACCCATTATGGCCGCGACATGGAAGTGGGATCGGGCTGGGCGGGCTGGACCTTTCCCTATGCCGGCTATGCCGTGAATGGCGACCAGATCATCACCCACTGGAAGAATCGCGGGCCGGGTCTGCGGCCGGACGGCAGCTATTATGAGACGCCGGGCGTGTCCTTCATCACCTATGGCGGCGACGGCAAGTTCATCCGCCAGTTCGACATGTTCGACATCGGCCACCAGATGGTGCTGTGCGACGAGCTTGAGGCCGCCGGTCTGCTCTCGCCCCGCCTCAAGGAAGAATGGGTGGTGCCGATGAAGCAGCGGATCATCGACAAGCTTTCGGGCAAGTGAGGGAGGGCTTCATGGCCGACGGAACCGATTATTTCCTGATCCTCAATCTTCTCCACCGTTATTCCGATGCGGTGGACAGGGGTGACTTTGCGCGCGTGGGCGAGATGTTTGCCCACGCGGACGTCTATTTCCCCGGCGAGGAGACACCGTCGGTGAAGGCCGGCGGCGATTTCGATTTCGGCGATGCGCTGGCGCAATGGACGCGCCGTTACCCGGACACGGGCAATCCCAAGACCCGCCATTATTGCACCAACGCGATCATCGATTTCGACGACGACACCCACGCCCGCTGCCAAAGCTACTTCCTCGTCGTCCAGGCGACCGACGAACTGCCGCTGCAGCCGATCATCAGCGGCAGCTATGTCGACCGGCTGGAAAAGGTGGGCGGCGAATGGCGCTTCACCGAACGCCGCGAGCTGATCGGGCAGACGGGCGATCTGTCGGCGCACCTGCTGCAGACGTTCGAGGGGCCGACGGGGGAATAACTCAAAAGCCCTCTCCCGCAAGCGGGAGCGTTGGGCCGGTCATGCCCCCGGCATGACCTGAACAGCGCGGGGCGCTGTTCACCCGATGCTGGTTGGGTGAGGGGCTTGCCGGCGCGGGCCTTCGGCCCGCTTGCAAGTCCGCCTAGGCGCTTGCAGCGCCAAGGCTCCCTATCCTTCTCCCGCCTGCGGGAGAAGGAGTGCTACTCCTGATCGATCCTGAGCCGCGTCAGCCGCACACTCGCGATCTTCCAGCCATCCGCCTCGCAGCGATAGGTCTCGTGATAGTGGCCGTAGCCATGCAGGAAACCATAGGGGACGACCGACCGGTCCTTCACCCATAGCTTATCCTCCATCGCCCAGATGCCGGTGGCGGTGGTAGGCGACGTGATGTGGATTTCCGGCATATGGCCGTGATGGACGGTGACGATGCCGTTCAGGATCGGCGCCAGCATTTCAATGTAAGGCCTGCGCCCGTCGGTGATCGCGCCTTCGAAGGGCGGATCGCTGCCTTCGCGGAAATCGGCGTGGAGATCTTCGGTGAACACCGCCTCCAGCCCCGCCCAGTCCTTGGTGTCCATGCAGCGGAAATAGCGTGCCTTGAGCTTCTTGATCTCCTCGATCGCGAGTAGCTTCTCGATGGCGTCCATTAGCCTCTCCTTTGCCTGGTTGCAGGCAGACTGGATGGCCCCGGCGATGCGGGAAAGCCCGTTTTCTGCGGACTCCGCACATTTATGGCGCGCCAGCGAAAGCCGCGGCGTTCAGGATGAAGTCGTCTCGCTTGATGACGTGCCCCGCCTCCCGCAGATTTAATGGGCTAGGGATCGACGGGCCAACGTCCGTCGCAAATATAGAAAAGAGCGAGAGAGAGTGACCGACAATCCCAACGCCTCCGCGGGCGTGAACCTGACGCATCTTCAGCGTCTGGAAGCGGAATCGATCCATATCCTGCGCGAAGTCGTGTCCGAGGTTGAAAAGCCCGTGATGCTCTATTCGGTCGGCAAGGATTCGGCCGTCATGCTGCATCTTGCGCGCAAGGCCTTCTATCCTTCGCCGCCGCCGTTTCCGCTGCTTCACGTCGATACGACGTGGAAGTTCAAGGCGATGTATGATCTGCGCGATCGGATGGCCAAGGAGAGCGGCATGGAACTGCTCGTCTATCAAAACCCCGAAGCGCAGGAGCGGGGGATCAACCCGTTCGACCATGGCTCGCTCCACACCGATATGTGGAAGACCGAGGGGCTGAAGCAGGCGCTCGACAAGTTCGGTTTCGACGCGGCCTTTGGCGGCGCGCGCCGCGACGAGGAAAAGAGCCGCGCCAAGGAGCGCATCTTCTCCTTCCGTTCGGCCAACCATCGCTGGGACCCGAAGAACCAGCGGCCGGAGCTCTGGCGCCTCTACAACGCCAAGAAGGCCAAGGGCGAAAGCATCCGCATCTTCCCGATCTCCAATTGGACCGAGCTGGACATCTGGCAGTATATCCATCTGGAAAATATCCCGATCGTCCCGCTCTATTTCTCGGCGCCGCGCCCGACGGTGCAGCGCGACGGGCTGACGCTGATGGTCGATGACGATCGTTTCCCGCTGAAGCCTGGCGAAGTCCCCGAAATGAAGTCGATCCGCTTCCGCACGCTCGGCTGCTACCCGCTGACGGGCGCGGTGGAGAGCGAGGCGAAGACGCTGCCGGAAGTCATCCAGGAGATGCTGCTGACCACCACGTCAGAGCGCCAGGGCCGCGCGATCGACCATGATCAGGCCGCCAGCATGGAGAAAAAGAAGCAGGAGGGGTATTTCTGATGTCGGACATCGTCACTCAGGAGAGCTCCTACAAGGCGCAGGATCTCATCGCCGAGGATATCGACGCCTATCTCGTCCAGCACCAGCACAAGAGCCTGCTGCGCTTCATCACCTGCGGATCGGTGGACGACGGCAAGTCGACGTTGATCGGCCGCTTGCTCTATGATTCGAAGATGATCTTCGAGGATCAGCTTGCAGCGCTGGAGGCGGACAGCAAGCGTGTCGGCACGCAGGGGCAGGAGATCGATTTCGCGCTGCTGGTCGACGGCCTCGCCGCCGAGCGCGAGCAGGGCATCACCATCGACGTCGCCTATCGCTTCTTCTCGACCGACAAGCGCAAGTTCATCGTCGCCGATACGCCGGGGCATGAGCAGTATACGCGCAACATGGTGACGGGCGCTTCGACCGCGGACCTCGCCGTCATCCTGATCGACGCGCGCAAGGGCGTGCTGACGCAGACGCGCCGGCACAGCTACCTCGCGCACCTGATCGGCATCCGCAACATCGTGCTGGCCGTCAACAAGATGGACCTGATCGATTACGACCAGGCGCAGTATGAGGCGATCGTCGAGGATTATCGCGTGTTCGCGACATCGATCGGGATCGGGGATTTCCTCGCCATGCCGATTTCCGGCTTCAAGGGCGACAATATCACCGGCCCGTCGCCGAACACGCCCTGGTACAAGGGCCCGGCGCTGATCGAGCATCTCGAGACGGTCGAGCTGGACGTTACCGCGGATCAGGCCAAGCCGTTCCGCATGCCGGTGCAGTGGGTCAACCGCCCCAACCTCGATTTCCGGGGTTTCTCCGGCCTGATCGCGACCGGCACGGTGAAGCCGGGCGATCCGGTGCGCGTGCTGCCTTCGGGCAAGACCTCCACGGTCAGCCGCATCGTCACGCTCGACGGCGATCTCGATCGGGCGGTGGCGGGCCAGTCGGTCACGATCTGCCTTGCCGACGAGGTGGATTGCTCGCGCGGCGACGTGCTCTCGATCGCGGATACGCCGCCGCAGGCCGCCGACCAGTTCGAGGCGACGATCGTGTGGATGGCGGACGAGGAAATGCTGCCCGGCCGGCCTTACTGGCTGAAGCTCGGCACGCAGACCGTGACCGCGAACATCCAGGCGCCGAAATATCAGGTCAACGTCAACACGATGGAGCATCTGGCGGCCAAGACGCTGGATCTGAACGCCATTGGCGTCGCCAACCTGTCGACCGATCGCCCGATCGTGTTCGAATCCTATGATCAGGACCGCGATCTCGGCGGCTTCATCCTGATCGACAAGCTGACCAACGCGACTGTGGCCGCGGGCATGCTGCACTTCTCGCTGCGGCGGGCGCAGAACGTCCATTGGCAGGCGCTGGACATCAGCCGCGATGCACACGCCAACCTCAAGAACCAGAAGCCGGCCGTGCTTTGGTTCACGGGGCTGTCGGGCGCGGGCAAGTCGACCATCGCCAACCTCGTCGAAAAGAAGCTGCACCGGATGAACCGGCACACCTTCCTGCTCGACGGTGACAATGTCCGTCACGGCCTCAACAAGGATCTCGGCTTCACCGATGCCGATCGCGTGGAGAATATCCGCCGCGTCGGCGAGGTGGCGAAGCTGATGACCGACGCCGGCCTGATCGTCATCACCGCCTTCATCTCGCCCTTCCGTCAGGAACGGCAGATGGTACGCGACATGATGAAGTCGGGCGAGTTCGTGGAAGTCCACATCGACACGCCGCTGGCCGAGGCCGAGGCTCGCGACGTGAAGGGCCTCTACAAGAAGGCGCGTTCGGGTGAGCTGGCGAACTTCACGGGCATCGACAGTCCCTATGAAGCGCCGACCAACCCGGAGATCCGCATCGACACGACGAAGATGACGCCCGAACAGGCGGCCGAACTCATCGTCGAGGAGTTGCTGAAGTGACGGACGTCGAACTCGCCCGCCACATCGCGGAAACCGCCGGCCAGATCCTCGTCACGCTCCAGAAGTCGGGCCTTTTCGAAGGCAAGGCGCTGGGCAAGGCGGGGGATCGCGTGGCCAATGCCTTCATCATGGCGGCGCTGGCCGAGCAGCGCCCCGATGATGCCGTTCTGTCGGAAGAGGAGAAGGATAGTTCCGATCGCCTCAGCCGGGAACGGGTGTGGATCGTCGATCCGCTCGATGGCACGCGCGAATATGGTGAGGAGCGCACCGACTGGGCGGTCCACATCGCGCTCGCCATCAACGGCCGGGCGGAAATCGGTGCGGTGGCGCTGCCCGGCATTCCGCTGACGCTCTGCACCGAGCGCAAGCTTGATCCGGCGGCGGCGGAAGGCAAGCTTCGCATGCTCGTCAGCCGCACCCGCCCCGCCGCGGAAGCAGTGGCGGTCGCGGAAAAGCTCGGTGCCGAACTGGTCCCGATGGGGTCGGCCGGCGCCAAGGCGATGGCGGTCGTTCGCGGCGAGGCGGAGATCTATCTCCATTCGGGCGGGCAGTATGAGTGGGATAGCTGTGCGCCGGTCGCGGTAGCGCAGGCGGCGGGCTTCCACGTCAGCCGCATCGACGGCAGCCCGCTCGTCTACAACCAGGCCGACGTCTATCTGCCCGATCTGCTGATCTGCCCGCCGCAATATGCGGAGCAGGTGCTGGGCCTGATCCGCGAAGTGACGCCCGCCTGAAATAGCGAAAGCGCAAATCCACAAACCTTCGTCATTCCCGTGCAGGCGGGAATCCATAAACTCTGACCTCAGAGATTATGGGCTCCGGCCTTCGCCGGGGTGACGACAGGTTGGGGAAGGGTGCGCATGAAATTCTGGCAGAATCTGAGCTGGATGGAGACAGACCAGCAGATCGAGTGCGCCCGCTTTGCCGAGGAAGTCGGCTTCGACGGGGTGATGCACGGCGATCATTTCTGCTTCCCCGACGTGATCCGCAGCCGTTATCCGATGTCGCCGGACGGCGTGCCGCCGATGCCGACTAATTGGGACTATCCCGATATGTGGGTGACGATGGCCGCGCAGGCAGCCGTCACCACGAAGCTGCGCTTCGCTTCCGCCATCTACACCATGGCGACGCGCCATCCGATCGTGACCGCCAAGGCGACCGGCACGCTGGCGCTGCTTTCCGGCAACCGTGCGATCATCGGCGTGGCCCCGGGCTGGATGAAGGAAGAGTTCGACGCCGCGGGCGTGCCCTTCGAGAAGCGCGGCGCGCGGCTTGACGAGGCGATTGAGGTGACGCGCAAGCTGTGGCGCGGCGGTGCGGTCGAGCATCATGGCGAGTTTTACAATTTCGATCCGGTCCGGCTGGAGCCGATGCCGGGCTATGAAGTGCCGATCTATATCGGCGGTTCGGGCGACGTGGCGTGGAAGCGCGCGGCGCGGCTGGGCGACGGCTGGGTCGGTGGCGGCGACGCACCGGAGGAGGTGCCGGAACTAATCGCGACGCTGCGGCGTCTGCGCGAGGAAGCCGGCCGGAGCCATCTGCCGTTCGAGATCATCCTGCCACTGACGCGGCCGGCCAGCGTCGACGAGCTCAAGCGGCTGCACGAACAGGGAATGGACGCGACGGTCGCTTATCCCTTCATGTTCACCATCGGCCCGCGCTCGACCATCGACGAGAAGAAGCGTGTGATGGAGGCTTTTGCCCGCGAATATATCCGTCCCTTCGCCTGAACAGGGGCGTCCGTCGCGTCCCACGCACGGGCGGACGCCCCGGCGATTCCCTCGGCGAATCATTTGAATCAGATTCCCCGGAACAGCGGGGGAGGGCGAAAATGTCGCGGACTCTGGGGACGATAGCGATTGCCGTCGGGCTGGCGGCTTTGGCCGGCTGCGCGATGAAACAGCCCGCACCGCCGCCGGTGACGGCGACACCGCGCCCGCAGCCGCCCGGCGGGGCCGCCGCCAACCTCACGATCCCGCCGGCTGATGGCAATGGCGGCTATCTGACGATCAATGACGGGCTGGGGCAGGAAGAGGCCATCTGGCACTTGCGATCGGCGCTCAACGTCGCCGCGCTCAGTTGCGGTGGCCCGGCCAATGCGACGCTGGCGCCCGATTACAATGCACTCCTCGCCAAGCGGAAGGCGGTGTTCGCCAGGGCTTACTCTGCGGAAACCAGCCGCCATCGCGCCAATGCCGCGCTCGATCAGCATATGACGCAGCTTTATAATTTCTTCGCCCAGCCGCCGGCGCAGGCGGCCTTCTGCGCGCTCGCCCGCGACATCGCGACGCAGGCACGCGCCGTGCCGGCGGCCGAGTTCGCCAGCTTTTCCGTGAGCGCGCTCGATCGGCTTGGTCAGCCCTTTGAGGATTTCTATCGCGCCTATGACGGCTATCGCGTGCAACTCGCGGCCTGGGAGCGTGGCGAGCTTCCGGCGTCGCTGGCGCCGGTCTCGCGGGCGGCACCGATGGCCTTGGCAGCGAGCGTGCCGGTGGCGTCGCGCGGCGTGGCGCCCGCCTCGCTCTGGCGCATCCAACTCGGCGCATTTTCGGGCCAGCCGGCGGCCGAAACCGCCTGGGCCAAAATCCGCGCGCGGATGCATGGCGTCGATGGCTTCACGCCGCGCTATGAGCCGGTGGCGGGCAAGAATCTCGTTCGCGTGCAGATCGGCCCGGTGGCCGATCGTGCGGACTCTATTCGGTTGTGCGCGGCAGCCGCAGCGGCTGGGTTCGATTGCTTCCCGGTCGTGCCCTCATAGAACCACCTTCGTCGCCCCAGACTTCACTGGGATGACGTGGAATTATGAGTGGTCTTGTAAGCACCCGGCCGTGGCATCGAACGCTACCTTCACCGCCCCATCCAGCGGCAAGGCGCGCTGGGCGTTGGAGATGATCTCCACCCCAATCGGCCCCTGATAGCCCATTTCACGGATCGTGCGGACGAAGCCCGCGGGATCGAGCGTGCCCTGGCCGGGCGGCAGTCGATCCTCGATCGTCGTTTCGAACATGGATCGGCCATGATCGGGGATGGCATCGTTCACCTCAATGCCGATCAGCCGATCGAGCGGAATGGCGCGTAGCTGGTCATCCGAAACATTGCCATGCCGGACGTGCCAGATGTCGAGATAGATGCCGCCACGGGGCGCGTCGCCGACGATCTCCAGCGTCCGCTCGGGGGTCGCGATGTCGGAAAAAGGCAGCATTTCTATGGCGATGCTTATCCCTGATCCGGCAGCGTCCGCGCAAACGCCCGCGAAGCTTTCGGTGAGATGCTCCACGGGCAGATTTTCGTCGAACGGCCCCATCAGCTTCATGTGATGCGCGCCCACCGTGGCGCCGAAGTCGATCAACATGCGCCGCGTCGCATCCGAAGCCGCGCGGCGTTCGTCGGTCGCGAACCAGTCGCCTAGGCATTCCACCTCGATGTCGACGAGACCGTGATCGGCCAGCATCCGTGCGATTTCGGCGGGCTTATATTGGGTTAGCAGATGGGCAAGATCGCTCTGCAGGAAGCCCATGCCGGTAAAGCCCGCGCGGGCGGCCGCCGCCATGCGGGCGGGCAGGGGGTTCGGGCTGATCCCGTTGGACCGCAACGGATGCTGATCCCCCGCGATCGTCCAGTGGCAGGCTATCAGCCCGGTCTTTTCTCTCTCCATGCCTGCGATTGTGGATGCCGGGCGGGGCCGGAGCAATCGCAATGGCTTCTGGATTCAGGCGACCGGTGGTGCCTGCTGCTCGTGCTGGGGCAGATCCGGGTCGATATGTGCCCAATCGGGAGCGGCCGATGTCCAGATCGTGGATTGCGGCGCGACAAGATTGGGATCGTCCAGCGCGCCCGCGCGGATAACGGCGAGATGCGGCCGGACCAGTGCATCGCTGAACAAAGGCGTGCCGCATTCCGGGCAGAAGCCGCGGCGCATGTGATTGCCCGAATCGGCTACCGCCTCATGCCAGCGCACTTCGCCGGTCACTGTGAGTTTGTCGGCCGGGAATATGACGTTCACCGTTGCGTTGCCGGCCGCCAGATATTGGCACAGCCGGCACCAGCAGGTGCGCACGCCGAGCGGGGTGGCATCGACCGTGAAGCGCACCGCGCCGCACAGGCAGCCGCCCGAAACGCTCATGCTATGGCTGCCACCAGGCCTTCGAACATGCGGCGGCCGTCGGTGCGGCCGTGCGCTGCCTCGATCATCCGTTCCGGATGCGGCATCATGCCCAGCACATTGCCCGCATCGTTGAGGATGCCGGCGATGTTGCGGGCCGAACCGTTGACCTGCTCGCCATAGCGGAAGGCGACGCGGCCTTCGCCTTCCAGGCGGTCCAGCGTCGCTTCGTCGGCGGTGTAGTTGCCGTCATGGTGGGCGACGGGGATGCGGATCTGCTCGCCCACTTCATAGCGGGAGGTGAAGGCGGACTGGCTGGTGCCGACCTCCAAGGTCACATCGCGGCAGACGAAGTTGAGGCCGGCGTTGCGCATCAGCGCGCCGGGCAGCAGGCCGGCTTCGGTAAGCACCTGGAAGCCGTTGCAGACGCCGAACACGGCGACGCCGCGCGCGGCGGCATCGGCCACCGCCCGCATCACCGGGCTGCGCGCGGCCATCGCGCCCGAACGCAGATAATCGCCATAGGAAAAGCCGCCGGGAACGCCGATCAGGCCGATGCCGTCGGGCAGTTCGGTTTCGCGATGCCAGACCATCGCCGGCTCCTGGCCGGTGAAATCGCGGAAGGCGACGGCAAGGTCGCGATCGCAATTCGATCCGGGGAAGACGATGACCGCGCTCTTCACGCCGCGATCCGTTCGATGCGGAAATTCTCGATGACGGTGTTGGCCAACAGCTTGCGGCACATCGCCTCGATATCCGTATCGCTGGTGCCTTCTGCCAGCGACAGTTCGATCAGCTTGCCGGCGCGCACATCCTCGACGCCGGAAAAGCCGAGGCCCTCCAGCGCGTGGTGGATGGCACGACCCTGCGGATCAAGAACGCCATTCTTGAGGGTGACGTAAACGCGCGCCTTCATGCGATTCAGCCCGATGATGGTTGGATGGCGCGCATATGCGCCGGTCGGGCTTAGCTTTCAACCTCGGCGTGGAGGAGTCCTGCGCCTCCACGCCCAAGGGCTTACTTTTTCTCGCGATTCTTGCGGTGCTTTTCGAGATCGAGCACCGTCGTGTCGCCTTCGGGCATCAGGCCCAGGCGGCGTGCGACTTCCTGATAGGCTTCGACTTCGCCGCCGAGATCGCGGCGGAAGCGATCCTTGTCGAGCTTTTCGCCCGAGACCGCATCCCACAGACGGCAGCCGTCGGGGCTGATCTCGTCCGCCAGGATGACGCGGGCATAGTCATTTTCCCAGATCCGGCCGAATTCGAGCTTGAAGTCGACCAGACGGATGCCGACGCCCGCGAACAGGCCCGACATGAAATCGTTCACGCGGATGGCGAGGTCGGCGATGTCGTGCATCTCCTCCTGGCTCGCCCAGCCGAAGCAGGCGATATGCTCGTCGGTGACCAGCGGGTCGCCGAGCGCATCGTCCTTGTAATAATATTCGATGATCGTGCGCGGTAGCTGCGTGCCTTCCTCGATGCCGAGGCGCTTGCTGATCGATCCCGCGGCGACGTTGCGGACGACCACCTCGATCGGGATGATCTCGACCTGGCGGATCAGCTGCTCGCGCATGTTGAGGCGGCGGATGAAGTGAGTCGGCACGCCGATCTGGCCGAGCAGCGTGAAGACATGCTCGGAAATCCGGTTGTTCAGCACGCCCTTGCCGTTGATCGTGCCCTTTTTCTGGGCATTGAAGGCGGTCGCGTCATCCTTGAAATACTGGATCAGCGTGCCCGGTTCGGGGCCTTCATACAGGATCTTGGCCTTGCCTTCGTAGATCTGGCGGCGGCGGGACATAAGCGCGGGCTCCCCGGGCGTTAAAAGAAGATCGCCCCGGACGCGGCGTCAAGGTGACGCGCAACCGAGGCGGATGGCCGGGCCTATACTCCAAGGCCGGGCACGTGGCAACAAAGTCGGCCGAGGATTGCTCCTTCCGGCCGACTTCAGCCGATCAGCGGTAGAAGATGTGGTCGCCCAGCACGCCCGCGCGCTGGCGGGTGCGGAAGAAGCGCGGCGGCGCCTGATAGGCGGCGTGGTAGAAGAGCGCGCCGGGAACCACGTCCGCGGTTACGCCGGCCATCGCTTCCTTGGACACGTCCACGGCCGAACGCCAAGTGGCGCTGTCCCGCTTCGGATTATAGGCGCGGGTGTTGAAGAACTGGCCCGGCTGGTGGGCGACGCCGCAGATCGTGCCGGCGAAGCGGCCCGATTCGACGCGGTTCATGACAAGCTGCGCGACGGCGAGCTGGCCGGCGCGGGGCTGATTGGCGGATTCGTGATGGACGATCTTCGCCATGCATTCGAGCTCGCTCTCATCGAAGCGCGAAGCGGTCGCGGTCGGTGCGGTGGCGGGAACGTCGAGCTTAAGGGCCGGGGCCTCGACCGCTTCGCCCGGAGCATCCGCAACGATCACGGGTGCATCGACAGGCATTTCATCGGGAAGCGCGGCGGAAATGGTGGCGGCCAGAGAAGTTTCGGAAGCGAAGCCGAAGGTGGCCGGAACGGCGACTGCAAGGGCGGCAGCGGCCGAAATGGACAGGTTGCGGCGGGAAAAACGCAGCGACATTCAGAACTCTATCGAATGCGCAAAAGCTGCCCCCACCCCAAAACTCAACACACGGGCGTGGCCAAACTTTCACGTCTTGTCGAACAGCAGGGTCTGAAAACCGAAGTCGCGATCCCCCGCAGCGACCGGATCGGGGAGTCCTTTCGAACCGGGGGTGCGACGAGTCAAACAATGCACGACGAGTCGTTACGCACGCGGGATGGAGCGAGGAAGATGCTGGGAACGATCGCAGATTTGCGTCGTCCAGCGAGCCGATTTTTACGCGTCGAATCGTGCGACGAGTCGATTTCGCATGGCCTCGAAAGGATGTAGAGCAGCAAAGATGAACAAAGCGTGGATATGAACCAGCATAGCGCCAGCCCCAGCGACGATCATGAGCCCCACGGTATCGAAGAAGCGATCGAGGAGGCGATTGATGGTGCGCTCGCCGAGAATGCGGAGATCGCCTATCGCCGCGATCGGCTGCTCGCGGCGCTGACGCTGATTGCCGGCGCCGGCCTGTTCCTCGCCATGCCTTTCGCGTTGAGGGCAGGGGCGGAGTTCTTCCTGCCGCTCACCGCAGCCCTAGTGGTTGCGGTTGCGCTGGTGCCCTCGCTCGAATGGCTGGAGCGGCGCCGGGTGCCGTCGACGCTCGCGGCCTTCATCTGCATCGCCTTCTTCATCACCGTGGCGAACATTGCGGTCGCGCTGATCGTCGTGCCGGCGAGCGACTGGTTCGCGCGGTTGCCCGAGCGCGCCGGCCAGATCCGCGCCAACCTGTCGCCGCTGATCGAGATCTATTCCAATCTCGAACGCTTCATCGACGATCTGGTCCACACCTTCGCCCGCAAGCCGACGGCGGCGGCGGCGACGGTGACGGTGCAGACACCCAATTCGCTGCTGGAGATCGTCGCATCCTCGGCGCCTTATGCGCTGATCCAGATGTTCTTCGGCATCCTCGTCGTCTTCTTCTTCCTCGCCGGATGGACGCGGATGCGGCGGCGGATCATCCAGAGCCGCTCCAACTTCTCCAGCGCGATGACGACCGCACGGGTGATTCAGGAGATGGTCGATTCGACCTCGGCCTATCTCGGCACGATCACCATCATCAACATCTCGCTGGGCGCGATGGTGGCGGTGGCTTTGTGGGCGATCGGCATGGAGACGCCGATGATGTGGGGCGGCATCGTCGCTCTGCTCAACTATATCCCCTATCTCGGCCCGATCGCAGCGGCCATCCTGCTCGCCGCGGGCGGGCTGATGACCTATCCCGACGTATGGGTGGGGCTGGCGCCCGCCGCGATCTTCGTAGCGATCCATCTGGTCGAGGCAAATGCGATCACCCCCATGCTGGTCGGCCGGCGGCTGACGATCAACCCGCTGCTGATCCTGATTGCGCTCAGCTACTGGGCGTGGGTGTGGGGCACGACGGGCGCGCTGCTGGCGGTGCCCTTGCTCATCATCCTCAAGACGATTCTCGATGCGGCGGGCAGCCCGGACATCGCCGGATTCCTGTTCGAGGAAGGGACGCTGACCAGCCATCACCATGACGAGGTGGTGGCCGCCGTGGCGGCGGAGCGGGAAGCCAGCCGAACGCCATCTCAATAATCCGCGGAAGGGCGGTTGACAGCCACCAAGGGGGGTTCTAGGGAGCGCGCCTCATCGCTTCTATGCGGGTGTAGCTCAGTTGGTTAGAGCGCCGGCCTGTCACGCCGGAGGTCGCGGGTTCGAGCCCCGTCACTCGCGCCATTCCTCCTCAGGAGGGAAGGTTTTGAAGCGGTAGAACTTCCCATAAGGGCCGCGTTTCCCGATCGCAGCGCATTCGCTGCAACGGAACGCATCTCGTGCGGGTGTAGCTCAGTTGGTTAGAGCGCCGGCCTGTCACGCCGGAGGTCGCGGGTTCGAGCCCCGTCACTCGCGCCACTTCCCGAAACGGGAAGGGCGCTTGGTCATCAGGCTGAAAAATGGCTTGCGGCACTGCGAAGCCAACGCATTCCATACTTGGCAAAGCCGTCACCCCGGACTTGTTCCGGGGTCCACCGACACGCGCACAGCAACCCCGATTATCGAGAGCCCCAGCCTGCGTCCATCCGAACCGCCCCACATGGATAGTCTCGCGGTGCCGCTCGGATGTGACTATCGGGCGTTTAGCCTGCGTAGCGGTGGACCCCGGAACAAGTCCGGGGTGACGAAGTAAGCAGAAGAGATGGGCCATCCAAGCCCGATCAATCCCGCCAGACCCCCAATTCCATCCAGCGCAGCAGCCGCTTCATCGGCAGCGCCCACAGCCATGCGAACCCGGCGACGACATACAGGATCATGTTGATCCATTCCGGCGCGGACAGCAGTTCGATGATCGATATGGTGGCGACCGCCCAGATCGCGATCAACGCGACGATCAGGAACATGCCAACAGGTTTGCGCCAACTCGGGTTCATGCGGTTTCCGCTTCGATCCATTCGCGTTCTGTTGCCAGCCCGTGCAACGGCACGTCCCACGGGTCTGCGGGCGCCTCCTCCACTTCCTGGACGGACCATGCAAGCCCGATCCGACGCACATCGGGATATCGGGCGAACAGCCGGTCATAATATCCGGCGCCCTGGCCGAGCCGCATCAGCCGTCGGTCGAAGCCGATCAAGGGTGTGAGAATCAGGTCCGGCGCGACGATCGGGGCGTCGGGGAAAGGCTCCAGCAGGCCGTGCGCGCCGGGGATGAGCGCGTCACCCGGTTGCCAGCGATGGAAGCTGATCGTCCTGTCGGCCTCGTGGACGCGGGGCAGGGCGACCGTCCAGCCGATCGCATCCGCGGCCACAAGCGCCGGCCGGGAATCGGCCTCCGATCCTGCCGGCCAATAGCCTGCGATCGCACGGGCGCCGCGCAGTTCGGCGATGACGCGGTCGGCCATCGCCTGCGCTGCCGTCTCCAATCGGCCGGATGCTGCCAGTTCCGCGACGAATGCACGCCGGCGGACGCGCAGAGTGCGGCGTAGCTCCGCCTTCATGCGCGCTCAGTTCTGAAATGTGGTGGGTTGGCGGGACCACCATGGCCGTTTGCCGGAATATCCTCTGACGCCGTGAACGTCAGGTGGGGGCCGTGTGCTTTGGACCAGGGTCCGGACAGGGACAGCTCCCATTGGATGATGAATCGCCTCAGGGATGTTCAAAGGCTCGTACCGGGCAGTGCCCGCCACCTCCCTATCTAGGGATTTGCCGGGGCTGTCTCAAGCCCGCTATCGACACGTTCCGCCAAAGCCTCCAGCCGATCGGCCAGACGTTCGAGGGCGGTGAGTGCCGCGGGATCGATCGCGGGAACGGGGCGGGGCTGCCCCTTGCGGCCGTCGTCCAGCTCGTCCGCCAGCAGAAGTGCCGCGAACAGGAACTGGCGCACTTCGTTGAGACCGCCGACCGCTTGCGCCGCCTGCGTCATCTTGCGGTCGATGATTGCGGCGAGGCGATGGAAATGCGCCTCCTCCCCGTCGCGACAGGCCATGGCGTAGCGGCGGCCGCCGATTTCGAGATCGACCTCGGCCATCAGCCCGCTTTCTGCCGGTCTATCAGGGAGGTGAGCCGATCGAGCGCGGAGGCGGTGCGTTCCCGCAGCCGCCGTTCGCGTTCGGCCAGCTTGTCGTAGCGCGCCTGAAGCTGGCTCAACGCCTCGACGCTGGAGTTGTCGGCAGGATGATTGCTGCCTCGGCTCTCCAGACGGTTCAGCGCCCGTTCGATGCGATCGATGGTCGAAATCAGACGCTCGTCGGTCATGCCTGAAGGCATAGCACGGCTCGGGCCCGCATCAATATGATGCAGTGCAGGGGCATCCGCGCGTGGCTGCGGTTGACGATCCGCCGTCCGCGCGACAAAGGACGCGCGACTCCCATACGACTCGCCGCGGCCCCCGCGGCTTTCATCCCGCTTACCGATAAGGCTTGCCCATGACCGTCGCCCCGAAGCAACTCGCCAACGCGGTCCGCGCGTTGTCCATGGATGCGGTTCAGGCGGCCAATTCGGGCCATCCCGGCATGCCGATGGGCATGGCCGATGCGGCGACCGTGCTGTTCACGCAATATCTGAAGTTCGATCCGCAGGCGCCCAAATGGGCCGATCGCGATCGCTTCGTGCTGTCGGCCGGCCACGGGTCGATGCTGATCTATTCGCTGCTGCACCTGACCGGTTATGCGCGTCCGACGATCGAGGACATCCGCAACTTCCGCCAGCTCAACAGCCCCTGCGCCGGCCACCCGGAGAATTTCGAGCTCGCCGGCGTCGAGGCGACCACCGGCCCGCTCGGTTCGGGCTTCGCCGCTGCGGTCGGCATGGCGATTGCCGAGCGGCACTTGAACGCCAGCTTCGGCGACGATCTCGTCGATCACCACACCTGGGTGATCGCCGGCGACGGCTGCCTGATGGAAGGCATCAACCATGAAGCCGTCGGTCTCGCCGGACATCTCGGCCTCGGCCGGCTGATCGTGTTGTGGGACGACAACAAGATCACCATCGACGGCGCGGTCGATCTGTCGTCGAGCGAGAATGTCCTCGGCCGCTATGACGCGTCGGGCTGGCACACGGTCGCCTGCGACGGCCATGATCCGGCCGACGTTGCCCGTGCGATCGACGAAGCGCTCACCGATCCGCGCCCGTCGCTGATCTCGGTCCGCACCATCATCGGCTATGGCGCCCCCAACAAGCAGGGCACGTCGGCCACGCACGGTTCGCCGCTGGGAAGTGACGAGGTTGCCGCGGCCCGCGCGACGCTGGGTTGGGATTCGGCTCCGTTCGAAATTCCCGCCGACATCGCCGCCGCCTGGGCGGAAGCCGGCAAGCGTGGTGCTTCGGTGCGTGCCGACTGGGAAAAGCGCGTCGCCGCGCACCCTGAAGGCGCCGAATTCACCCGTCGCATGGCAGGCAAGCTGCCGGTAAACGCCGCCGCTGCCGAACATATCTCCGCGCTGCTCGCCAATCCGGCGAAGGTCGCGACCCGCAAGGCATCCGAAGATGCGCTGCAGGCGCTGACCGCGGCGATCCCGGAAATGGTGGGCGGATCGGCCGATCTTACCGGTTCCAACAACACCAAGACCAAGGTCCAGAAGCCGCTGACGGCGAAGGATTATTCCGGCCGCTACATCTATTACGGCATCCGCGAATTCGGGATGGCCGCGGCGATGAACGGCATGGCGCTGCATGGCGGCGTCATCCCTTATGGCGGCACCTTCCTGGTCTTCTCCGATTATTGCCGCCCGGCGATCCGCCTGTCGGCGCTGCAGCAGACCCGCGTCGTCTATGTGATGACGCATGATTCGATCGGCCTTGGCGAGGATGGCCCGACCCACCAGCCGATCGAGCACATCATGTCGCTGCGCGTGATGCCGAACCTCGACGTCTATCGCCCCGCCGACGCGGTCGAGACGGCGGAGTGCTGGGCGCTGTCGCTCGAAAAGGCCGATGGCCCGTCGCTGCTGGCGCTGAGCCGCCAGAATCTGCCGCAGGTCCGCACCGACGCGAACGAGAATTATTCGGCCAAGGGCGCCTATCGCCTCCGCGCCGCCACCGCCGCCCGCAAGGTCGTGCTGGTCGCGAGCGGATCGGAAGTCGAAATCGCGCTCGGCGTCGCCGACAAGCTTGAAGCCGCTGGCGTCGGCGCCGATGTCGTGTCGATGCCCTGCTGGTCGCGCTTCGACGCGCAGACCAAGGCGTACAAGACTGATGTCCTGCCCGCGGACGTGCTCAAGGTTTCGATCGAAGCCGGCACGACGATGGGCTGGGAACGCTATGTCGGGCTCGACGGCCTGAGCTTCGGCATCGATGGATTCGGGGCATCCGCCCCGGCGCCGGACCTGTACCGGCATTTCGGGCTCACGCCCGACGCGATCGCGCCCAAGGTTCTTGCGGCGCTGAACGGCAACTGAGGAGACTAGACCATGGCGGTGAAGGTAGCGATCAACGGGTTCGGGCGCATCGGGCGCCTCGTCGCGCGGGCGATCCTGGAACGTGCTGACAGCGGGCTCGAACTGGTTGCGATCAACGACCTCGCCGACGCGAAGTCCAACGCGCTGCTGTTCAAGCGGGATTCGGTCCACGGCACGTGGGCTGGCACCGTCGAGGTCGACGGCAATGATCTGATCATTGACGGCAAGCGCATCAAGGTGACGGCCGAGCGTGACCCGGCGAACCTGCCGCACGCCGCCAACGGCGTCGACATCGCCTTCGAATGCACCGGCTTCTTCACCAATCGCGAGAGCGCGCAGAAGCATCTCGACGCCGGCGCCAAGCGCGTGCTGATCTCGGCCCCGGCCAAGGGTGTCGACCTGACCGTCGTCTATGGCGTCAACCATGACAAGCTGACCGCCGAGCATGTGATCGTCTCGAACGCGTCGTGCACCACCAACTGCCTGGCGCCCGTCGCCAAGGTGCTGAACGATACGGTCGGTATCGAGCGCGGCCTGATGACCACGGTCCACGCTTATACCAACGACCAGAAGATCCTTGACCAGATCCACGAGGATCCGCGTCGTGCGCGCGCTGCCGCGATGTCGATCATCCCGACCACCACCGGCGCCGCGCGCGCGGTGGGCGAGGTTCTGCCCGAGCTGAAGGGCAAGCTGGACGGTTCGGCGATCCGCGTCCCCACGCCGAACGTCTCGCTCGTCGACCTGACCTTCACGCCGAAGCGCGACACCACGAAGGACGAGATCAACTCGATCCTCAAGGCGGCTTCGGAAGGGGCGCTCAAGGGCGTGCTCGCTTACACCGACGAACCGCTCGTCTCGATCGACCTCAACCACAACCCCGCGTCGTCGACCGTCGACAGCCTCGAGACCGCCGTGCTCGAAGGCAAGCTGGTCCGCGTGGTTTCCTGGTACGACAATGAGTGGGGCTTCTCGAACCGCATGGTCGATACCGGCGCGGCAATCGGCAAGCTGCTCTAAGGACGGAACGAATGACCGGCCGTCTCCTCGGTATCGCCCGGCACGCAAGGCCGCGCGGGCCGATGGAGACGGCCGATCGCGTTTCCGTCACCCTCGATGGCGGCATCGAGGGCGATCATCGCGGCAAGCGCAAACCCGGCGGCACCGGCCGGCGGCAGGTGACGGTGATCACGCGGGCTGACTGGGATGCGGCGATGGCCGATCTCGCCGGCCCACAACTCGACTGGTGGGTCCGTCGCGCGAATCTGCTGATCGATGGCGTTGACCTGCCGCAGCAGACCGGCGCCCGCCTGCACTTTGCCGGCGGCGTCATCCTGGAAATCACCGGCGAATGTGATCCGTGCAGCCGCATGGATGAAATCGCACCCGGCCTGAAGACCGCGCTCGCGCCCGACTGGCGCGGCGGCGTCACGGCGCGGGTGCTGGCCGATGGCGATCTCGCCATTGGCGATGAAGTGAGGATCGAACACCCATGACCTTCAAGACGCTCGACGATCTCGGCGACATCCGTGGCAAGCGCGTGCTTGTTCGCGAGGATCTGAACGTGCCGATGGATGGTGCGAAGGTCACCGACGATACCCGCTTGCGTGCCGCCGCGCCGACCATCTCCGAATTGGCCGATAAGGGCGCGATCGTCCTCGTCCTCGCCCATTTCGGCCGCCCCAAGACGCCTACGCCGGAATTGTCACTGGCGCAGATCACCCGTCCGCTTAGCCAGGTGCTCGGCCGCGAGGTCCGCTATGTCGATTGGGAAGGCGACAAGGAAGCCGTCGCGACGCTCCAGCCCGGCGACATCGCCGTCCTGGAAAACACCCGCTTCTTCGGTGGCGAGGAGAAGAATGATCCCGCCGTCGTCCAGCGCTTCGCCGCGCTCGGCGACATCTATGTCAACGACGCCTTCTCCGCCGCGCACCGCGCCCACGCCTCGACCGAGGGGCTGGCGCATGTCCTGCCGGCTTATGCGGGCCGTTCGATGCAGGCCGAGCTTGAGGCGCTGGAAAAGGCGCTGGGTAAGCCCGAACATCCGGTCGCCGCGGTCGTCGGCGGCGCCAAGGTCTCGACAAAGCTCGACGTGCTCAAGCATCTCGTCGCCAAGGTCGATCACCTGATTATCGGCGGCGGCATGGCCAACACCTTCCTCGCCGCCCGCGGCGTCGACGTCGGCAAGTCGCTGTGCGAACATGACCTGAAGGACACCGTGCTCGAAATCCTCGACGCGGCCGACAAGGCGAACTGCATTGTCCACCTTCCCTATGACGTGGTCGTGGCCAAGGAATTCCGCGCCAACCCGCCGGTCCGCACCGTCAATGTGCATGAAGTCGCCGCCGATGAGATGATCCTCGACGTCGGCCCCGCCGCGGTCGAGGCGCTGGGCGATGCGCTCAAGACCTGCAAGACGCTC
This sequence comes from Sphingomonas sp. DBB INV C78, assembly GCF_042693015.1. Classification (NCBI taxonomy): domain Bacteria; kingdom Pseudomonadati; phylum Pseudomonadota; class Alphaproteobacteria; order Sphingomonadales; family Sphingomonadaceae; genus Sphingomonas; species Sphingomonas sp. DBB INV C78. Next base: position 300,510 of record NZ_CP170544.1, read on the forward strand.
GTCTGGAACGGCCCGATGGGTGCCTTCGAAATCGCGCCCTTCGACACCGCGACCGTCGCGCTGGCGAAGACCGCCGCCGCGCTCACCACCGCCGGCCAGCTCGTCTCGGTCGCGGGTGGCGGCGATACGGTCGCCGCGCTCAACCATGCCGGTGTCGCGGACGAATTCAGCTTCGTCTCCACCGCCGGCGGCGCCTTCCTCGAATGGATGGAAGGCAAGGAACTGCCGGGCGTGAAAGCGCTCGGCTGATCCACCTCCAATAATCATCGTCACCCCGGCGCAGGCCGGGGTCCATGGCTATCGCGGCAAACGGTAGTGCAGACGGAGAGAGCCATGGATGCCAGCCTCCGCTGGCATGACGGGGATTTGTCTAACGACGATGGGGCACGCCCCTCCGCGCTCATGGCTGTCCTACAGGCGTTATCCGGTGTTAAAGTTGCACCGAAAACGCCGATTTCTGTCGGCGTTTTCGTCCTTCGCGGGGAAGTGGAAGAATGCGCTGGCAACCCTCAACTTCCTCAACTTCGGTGTCGCGCTCCCGGCGCGTCCATGTCGCGTTTAAGGCGCGTCGATGATCTCCATCCAGGCCATCGATCATGTCGTGCTGCGCATCGTCGATCTCGACGGCATGATCCGCTTCTATACCGAGGTCCTCGGCGCCCGGCTGGAGAAGGTGCAGGCAGAGATCGGCCTGTGGCAGCTCCGCGTCGGGACCGCGCTGATCGACCTCGTCCCCGTCACCGGCAAGCTCGGCGCAATGGCGCCGCGCCGACGCGGCAAGGGCGCAACGTCGACCATATCTGCTTCCGGGTGGCGCCGTGGGATGGCGAAGCGATTCTCGCGCACCTTGCGACCCACGGAATCATGAGCGAGATCGCGTCGCGTTATGGCGCCGAAGGGGAGGGGCCTTCGATCTATCTGTCTGACCCGGAGGGCAATATGCTGGAACTCAAGGGGCCACCCTGGCCGGTTGACCGCAAACGGGACAGCAATTGACCGCTTGGGCTTTGTCATATCGGACAATTCGGATAGGGACGCGGCGAATATTCACGCATCAGGGAGCCGACACCGATGACCTTCACGCCGACCGTCAAGTCCATCCTCGCCAATTACGAGAGCGACAATCCCGGCGTTAAGGCCAATCTCGCCCGCATCCTGACGCAGGGCAAGCTGGGCGGCACCGGCAAGCTGATCATCCTGCCGGTCGACCAGGGCTTCGAACATGGCCCGGCGCGCAGCTTCGCGATCAACGAGCCGGCCTATGACCCGCACTATCACTATCAGCTCGCGATCGACGCCGGCCTGTCGGCTTATGCCGCGCCGCTCGGTATGCTGGAAGCGGGTGCCGACACCTTCGCCGGCCAGATCCCGACGATCCTCAAGGTCAACAGCTCGAACAGTTGGGCGGCTGGGGCGAACCAGGCGCTGACCGGCAGCGTCGAAGACGCGCTGCGCCTTGGTTGCTCGGCGATCGGCTTCACCATCTATCCGGGCAGCGATGACTGCTTCGACATGATGGAAGAAATCAAGGAAATGTCGGCGGAAGCCAAGTCGGTCGGCATCGCCACCGTGCTGTGGTCGTATCCGCGTGGCGGCAATCTGCCCAAGTCGGGCGAACTGGCGCTCGACGTCGGCGCCTATGCCGCGCACATGGCGGCGCTGCTCGGTGCCCACATCATCAAGGTGAAGCTGCCCAGCAACCATATCGAACAGGAAGACGCCAAGAAGGCTTATGCCGGCACGGACTGGTCGAAGCAGTCGGACCGCGTGAAGCACGTCGTGAAGGCATGTTTCAACGGCCGTCGCATCGTCGTCTTCTCGGGCGGCGCGGCTAAGGGTGCCGACGCTGTCTATCAGGACGCGATCGACATCCGCGACGGCGGTGGCAACGGCTCGATCATCGGCCGCAACACGTTCCAGCGGGAACGTGGCGAAGCGCTGGCGATGCTCGACAAGCTTGTCCGCATCTACAAGGGCGAAGAGTAAGGAAAGGGCCCGGCGATGGAACGACGGACTTTCATCGCCGGAACCGCAGCGGCGGCGGCGCTCGGCTCCGCCGCCTCGGCTGCTCCCGCCGGCGAGCCGATGTTCGGGCTGATCGGCCGGATGCTGGCGAAGCCGGGCGAGCGTGATGCGCTGGTCAAGATCCTGCTCGACGGCGTGGCCGACATGCCGGGCTGCCTCAGCTACATCGTCGCCGAGGATCCCGAAAACGCCGACGCCATCTGGATCACCGAGGCATGGGACAGCAAGGAAAGCCATGCGGCATCGCTGTCGCTGCCGGCCGTGAAGGCGGCGATCACCAAGGCGCGGCCGCTGATCGCCGGCATGGATAATGGGCACACCACGCGCCCAATCGGCGGACATGGACTGAAATGAACGAACCCGAAGACGATTTCGACGAGGACGACCTCAAGCTCGACCCGCATTTTGCGGAGCGTTTCGAGCATGAGGATAAGGCTGGTTGCCAGCTTTATCTGATCTCTCCGCCGAGCATCGATGATGGCTTTGCCGCGAAGCTGGCGGAAGCGTTGGACGCCGGCCCCGTGGCCGCGTTCCAGCTCCGCCTGAAGGGGATCGACGACCACGCGATCGCCGCGCTTGCGCCGCCGCTCCAGAAGATCTGCGCCGATCGCGACGTGGCCTTCATCGTCAATGATTCCATCGGGCTCGCTAAGCGGCTGAAGGCCGATGGCGTCCATCTCGGCCAGGATGACGGCGATCCCCGCGACGCGCGCGAGCAACTCGGCCGCGACGCTCAGATCGGCGTCACCTGCCATGACAGCCGGCACCTTGCGATGGAAGCAGGGGAGGCTGGGGCCGACTATGTCGCCTTCGGTGCCTTCTACCCTACCGATACCAAGGAGGTGAAGCACCGCGCGGAGCCGTCGATCCTCGGCTGGTGGAGCACGGTGACGGGCATTCCCTGCGTCGCGATCGGCGGCATCACGCCGGGCAATGCGGCACCGCTTGTCGAAGCGGGTGCAGACTTCCTCGCGGTCAGTGGCGCGGTGTGGAACGATCCGGAAGGGCCGGGTGCTGCGGTCGCCAAGTTCGCAGGGCTTCTCACCCGCAATTGATCACCAGGTGCGGACGCGGCCCGTGTCGACGTGAACGAAGCCGTCCCGCGGATAAAAACCGACGCCGCCGCGGCCGATCGACAGAGCGGCCGAGCGCACCGTCTCGAGCCGAACGCCGGGCAGCGCGATGTCGCTGGCCTTGCCGAGCATATGCTGGCTCTTGGTGGCGACCCCGCCACCGCCATGGGCGCGCAGCGAGGCATTGGTGCGCGGCGAACGATAGCCGGAGATCAGGTCGAAAGAGGTGCGCGGCGAAGCGCCCAGCTTGTCGCGCAGCGTCACCAGCAGATCGATCAGGCTGGGGTCCATGCTGGCAACGTCGCCGGTGCGCCAGTCGCGCATGCCGTGGTTGATCTCGGCCAGGCCATCACGGTCGATACCGCTCGCGCCCCAATAGCGTGCGTCGATGCGCTCGTTGTTGTGGACGTTGCGGAAGGCGAGCCGCCGCTCGCCGAGCATCGCGAATGCTGTCTGGGGGGCAATCACGCTGCTTGCGCCGATCGCCAGCACGCCGGCCAGCAGGCCGCGTCGATCAATCTGTCTCGTTTCAGTCGTCAATATTTCAGCCCACGCCGCTTCAAAAACCCCTGCGACAAAAATAGGCCATAAAGGTTGAGAGGGAATTAGGGTTGCAGGGGCCGACCCCGACTGAGCCACGGTTTGTCCCGTTTGCTTGCCGGCCGGGAACAAAAAGAAAGGGCGGCCCCTTTCGGAGCCGCCCTCTTTTCGTCGCCGAAGCGAAGAAGCTTACTTGAGCTCGACGGTCGCGCCGGCTTCTTCAAGCTGCTTCTTGAGCTTCTCGGCCTCGTCCTTGCCGACGCCTTCCTTGATCGCCTTCGGCGCGCCTTCGACGAGCGCCTTGGCTTCGGTCAGGCCCAGGCCGGTGATGGCGCGGACTTCCTTGATGACGTTGATCTTCTTGCCACCGTCGCCGGTGAGGATCACGTCGAACTCGGTCTTCTCTTCGGCAGCCGGAGCAGCGGCGCCGCCGCCGGCCGGAGCCGCAACCGCAACCGCCGCAGCTGCCGAAACGCCCCACTTCTCTTCGAGGAGCTTCGAGAGCTCCGCGGCTTCGAGAACGGTCAGGGCCGAAAGGTCGTCAACAATCTTCTGAAGGTCAGCCATTTGTAGTCTCCATGCGGGGCAGTGCCCCAATCAGTGTCAGTGAAACGGTATCGAAAATCAGGCGTCGGCCTCGGCCGCGTGCGCCGCAAGGACGCGAGCGATCTGGCCGCCCGGCTCCTTGAGGATGCGCGCGATCTTGGTCGCCGGTGCATTGAGCAGCCCGATTATGGTGCCGCGCAGTTCGTCCAGCGACGGCATCGTCGCCAGCGCCTTCACCCCATTTACGTCGAGGACGGTGTCTCCCATCGCGCCGCCGACGATTTCCAACTTGTCGTTGGTCTTCGCGAATTCGACGACGACCTTGGCGGCCGCCACCGGATCGGCAGACGTGCTGAGCCCCGTCGGTCCCACCAGCAGATCATTGATCGCGGTGTAGGCCGTGCCCTCAGTCGCAATGCGGGCGAGCGTATTCTTCGATACCCGATAGCTGGCGCCGGCTTCGCGCATCTTCACCCGAAGCACAGTGGACTGCGCGACGGAAAGACCGAGGTTGCGGGTCACGACGACCACACCGCTCTCGGCGAAGGTGCTCTTCAGTTCGGCGACCAGGTCGGCTTTCTGAGCTCGATCCATGCCTTACTCCTTAACTGCCCCGACGGAACATCCGTCGAGGCCCCCATGACCGGTGAGCCGGACACGGGAGATTGAGCCATCGGACGGATACGCAGTCCGACAGCCAGTCCGAAGGGGAAGGGTAATCTGACGCCGGGCATGGAGCCCTTGGCAGACCGGAAGCGGCCGCGAATGGCGGCCGCTTACGAAAACTCTATCCCCGCCTATGCAGCAGAATTAAGGGCCACGGCCCGGCTGCAGTCTCGGACGGTACGTCCATCCGACGAATCGGATGGATGTGCGGGCGGGCCTCTAGCGTGTTTCTACGCAAAAGCCCACCCCCAACCCCTCCCGCGAACGGGAAGGGAGATTCTGATCAGGCCGCGACGTCCGCAGTGTCGACCTTGATGCCCGGGCCCATCGAGGAGCTGACGGCGATCTTGCGGACATACTTGCCCTTGGCGCCCGACGGCTTGGCCTTCACCAGCGCGTCGAGAAGCGCGTCGAAGTTCGCGCGGAGATCTTCGGCCGGGAACGAGGCCTTGCCGATGCCCGAGTGGATGATACCGGCCTTTTCGACGCGATATTCCACCTGGCCGCCCTTGGCCGCCTTCACGGCTTCGCCGACGTTCATCGTCACGGTGCCGAGCTTAGGGTTCGGCATCAGGCCCTTCGGACCCAGAACCTTACCGAGACGGCCGACGAGGCCCATCATGTCCGGGGTGGCGATGCAGCGATCGAAATCGATGTTGCCGGCCTGGACCGCTTCGAGCAGGTCTTCCGCACCGACGACTTCGGCGCCGGCGGCCTTGGCTTCGTCGGCCTTGGCGCCACGGGCGAACACGCCGACGCGCACGTCCTTGCCGGTGCCCTTGGGCAGCGTCACGACGCCGCGGACCATCTGGTCGGCGTGGCGCGGATCGACGCCCAGGTTGACGGCGACTTCGATGGTCTCGTCGAACTTGGCGGTGGCGTGGGTCTTGGCAAGGCTGATCGCCTCGTCGATGCCGTAGAGCTTGGCCGCGTCAACCGCGTTGACGAGGGTCTTCTGCTTCTTGGTCAGCTTCTTCGGAGCGAACATGTCTTAGCCCTCCACCACTTCGAGGCCCATCGCGCGGGCGGAGCCTTCGATGATGCGGGTCGCCGCTTCGATATCGTTGGCGTTCAGATCCTTCATCTTCGCGGTCGCGATCTCGGCGAGCTGCGAGCGCTTGATCTTTCCGGCAGAAACCTTGCCCGGCTCCTTGGAGCCCGACTTCAGGTTCATCGCCTTCTTGATCAGATAGGTCGCGGGCGGCTGCTTCGTGGCGAAGGAGAAGGAACGGTCCGCATAGACGGTGATGATCGTCGGCAGCGGGGTGCCGGGCTCCTGATCGCCGGTCGCGGCGTTGAACGCCTTACAGAATTCCATGATGTTGACGCCGCGCTGACCGAGCGCGGGGCCGATCGGCGGGCTGGGGTTGGCCTTGCCGGCCGGCACCTGCAGCTTGATATAGCCAGTGATTTTCTTGGCCATGGTTTCTCACTCTCTTTCAAGTTTAGCGGTTCATGCGGCGGCCGAAGCTGCCTCCCGCGGTCTGTTGGTCGCATCGCGAAACGGAAAACCGGTTCCCACTTTTCCTGCGATGCTTCCGCTTTCCCGGATCGCTCCGGAAACTGGTAAAATTACTTTGCGCGCTCGACCTGTTCGAAATCGAGCTCGACCGGGGTCGCGCGGCCGAAGATCGACACCGACACCTTGACCTTGCTCTTTTCGAAATCGAGCTCTTCGACGACGCCGTTGAAGCTGGCGAACGGGCCGTCGAGCACCTTGACGCTGTCGCCGATCTCGAAATCGACCTTGATCTTGGTCTTCGGCGCGGCTGCGGCGGCTTCCTCCTTGGTGTTGAGGATGCGCGCGGCCTCGGCCTCGCTGATCGGCTGCGGCTTGCCTGACGAACCGAGGAAGCCTGTCACCTTCGGTGTGTTCTTCACCAGGTGATAGACATCGTCGTTCATGCTGAGCTTCGCCAGCACATAGCCGGGGAAGAATTTGCGATCGGAGGTGATCTTCTTGCCGCGGCGAACCTCGGTCACCTTCTCGGTCGGCACTTCGACCGCCTCGACGAGCTGCTCGAGCCCCAGGCGCGCGGCGTCCGCAAGGATCGCCTCCTTCACCTTGTTCTCGAAGCCCGAATAGGCGTGGATGATGTACCAGCGCGCCATGTGCCTTGCCTGTTCCCCGCTTATTTGCCGGCTGCCAGATTGATCAGGAACTTCACGACGGCACCGAAAAAGGAATCGATGCCGAAGAAGAAGACTGCCAGCAGCGTCGTCATGATCGCGACCAGAATGCCGGTCGTGATCGTCTCGCGACGGCTCGGCCAGACGACCTTCTTGGTCTCCGCCCTAACCTGATTGACGAACTCGCCGGGTGAAACCTTCGCCACCAAGAACCTCTCAATTCAATCCGCCGCTCCGCCGCGAATCGATCGCGTGGAAACAGCGACAACGAGGCCGACGGCCGCTATCGGGTGACCCCGGCGCAGCCCGGCCTCGTCCATTCTTTCCGGACCCTGTTCACCATCCCGTTCGCCGTCAGGCGTATGGAATGGCAGGAGTGGAGGGACTCGAACCCACGGCCCTCGGTTTTGGAGACCGATGCTCTACCAACTGAGCTACACTCCTCCGAGGTCCGGAGAGGCGTGCGACATAGCGAGGGGGAGGGCGGAGCGCAAGCCATGATCCGCGCCCGATCGGGCGGTTTCTCAGGCCGTGCGGCGCACCGCCTGTACGATCATGTCTCGCGCTTCTTCAGCCGAAACCGGGATACCCGACAAATAGCCCTGGAGGTGGGTGCAGCCGAGATCGCGGGCAATGCGCTGCTCGGCTGCGGTCTCCGCCCCTTCTGCCGTGGTGTCCATGCCGAGCGTGCTGGTGAGTGCAACGATTGCGCGGATCAGGCCCAGCGCATCGGCGTCATGCCCCGCCGCAGCCACGATCAGGCTGCGATCGACCTTGACCGTGCTGAATCGCCCCTGCCGGATATGGCCGAGAGCCGAGGCGCAGGCACCGAAATCGTCCAGCGATATTCGCACGGAAAGCGCGCGAAGCCGATCCGCGGCCGCGCTAACTGTCGCTGAATCCTGGCGGAAGGAGCGCTCGCCAATCTCCAGCTCCAGGCGCGATGGCGGCAGGCCGGATTGGGCGAGGGCCGAGAGAACGACGGCGGGGAGCTGCGGATCAGTCGCCTGATCACGCGCGAGGTTGACGAGCAGGCGAACATTGTCCGGCCAGCGCGCAGCCTCAGCGCACGCGGTGCGCAATACCCATTCGCCGATCGGTGCGAGCAATCGTGCCTCGGCGGCGATCGGGATGAATTCGTCGGGTGCCACTTCGCCCAGTTCGGGGTGCGTCCAGCGCAGCAATGCCTCGAAGCCTGCAATCCCGGCATCTTTCACGCTGATCACGGGCTGATAGCTCAGACGGAACTGGCCTCCGTCGATAGCGTCACGCAAGGCGCTTTCGATCGCGCGCCGCTTTTGCGAGCGGACGAGCATATTGGATTCGAAGACGCGGTGGGCGCCGCGGCCGTCCTCCTTGGCGCGATAGAGGGCGAGATCCGCGTTGCGCACGAGCATCTCTGCCGACCGGCCATCCCGCGGCCCGATCGCGGTGCCGACGCTGGCGCCGATGCGCACGATCTGGCCGTCAATCTCGAAGGGGGTGGAAAGCGCGGCGATGATCGCCTGCCCCAGCGCTTCGATCCGGGCCATGTCGCTCGCATTAACCACGATTAGCGCGAATTCGTCGCCGCCCAGGCGGCCGCAAATATCGCCATTGCCGATAAGGGCCGAAAGGCGCTGGGCAACCAGGCGCAGCAGGCGGTCGCCGACAGGATGGCCCAGCGTGTCATTCACGGCCTTGAAGCGATCGAGGTCGACCAGCATCAGCGCGCAGCGGCTCCGGTCACGAAAGGCACGGCTCAGCGCCTTGCGCAGCGCTTCACTGAAATGGGCACGGTTGGAAAGCCCGGTCAGCGCGTCAAAACGTGCCATCCGGTCGATCCTTTCGGCGGATCGCCGCGCTTCGGTAATATCGGCGCCGACGCCATGATAGCCGGTGAAGGCGCCGCGGTCGTCATGGCGCGGCGCGGCCGAAAGCCGCCACCAGCGGATTTCCCCGGCAATGTTCGCCGGCACCTCGAAATCGATGAAGCGCTCGCGGGCATTCATGCGATCGAGCAGGCTGCGCAACTCCGAAGGCTGGCCGGGGTCTTCCCATCGATCGCCAGCCAGCAGCCGAAAGAAAGGCGTTCCCTGCAACTGATCGGGCGTGAGACCGGCCGCGCGGGCAAGGCCCGGCGAAACACTCCGCAGCCGGCGGAGCGCGTCGACCTGCCATAGCCAGTCGGCGCCATCATCTTCGGATTCGCGGAGCAGGAGGCTGACCACCTCGCGTTTCTCGGCCAGGGCCAACTCGGCCCATTTGCGATGAACGAAGGCGCGGCCGCTGACGAGGCCGCCTGACGCAAGACAAATGCCGTAGCCGATCGCCAAGGCAGTGAGCAGCACCGACCCGGTTCTGGCCATCATGATGGCGAGACCAGCCGAACTGATCCCGACGAATACGAGCATCGTCGGCGGCATGGTGGCGACCGTGATGGTCGCGCTAGCGATCACCGCTGCGGTGACGAGGCAGATTGCGAGTTGCTGATCCAGCGTGCCTTCCGTCGCGAAGTGCGCGGCGGGTATTGCCCAGAGCAGGCCGAGCAGCAGTGCCCGCACGATCGTACGCCGGATTGCGGGCTGGGGCGGCTGAGGCGTGGTGCGCTGTTCCGCGCGTCTTGCCAAGCGGCGTATCTCGATCAGGGCGAGAGCGATGGCGCTGGCCCATGCGAGCAGATGCCCGGGCGGCACCGATTGCCAGAGCAGCGCCGCCAGCGCGATCGTGCTGGCGATCTGGGTGATGGCGATCACCGGCGCCATGCGGATCAACTCGGCGATCTGTGCGGTACGAACCTGGTCGGAGCCCGGCGCGCGGCCGTTGGACAGGCTGAGAATATCCCGCCAGTCCGGTTTGGGTGTCGAGGAAGGATCAGACCTTGGCCGCATGACAAGGTCGATCACTAATTGCAGGAAGTTAGCGTAAAGTAAGCGACACAGTCATTATGGATCAAAACGCCGGTTGCGGTGACCTCGCGCAAAATACGCGATAGTCACCGCGGCGTCGCTCAGGCAGCGAGATCGTAGGGTTGGATCTCACCGGAAAGATAAAGATTGCGCGCCTTGGCGCGGCTGAGCTTGCCCGAACTGGTCCGCGGCAAGGTCCGCGGCGGCACGAGTTCGACTACGCAATGCATGCCGGTGATCGAGCGCACCTTCTCGCGGATCTGGTCGCGCAGGCGGGTGCGTTCGGCCATGTCGGACGTGCGGCACTGTACCAGCACCGCCGGCGTTTCCTCGCCGCCGGGCGTAGTGATCGCGAAGGCGGCGATGTCACCAGCCTTGAAGCCCGGGATCTGCTCCACGGCCCACTCGATATCCTGCGGCCAGTGGTTCTTGCCGTTGATGATGATCATGTCCTTGGCGCGGCCGACAATGTAGATGTAGCCGTCGCTGAGGTAGCCCATGTCGCCGGTGTCCAGCCAACCTTCCGACATGCAGGCGGTGGTGGCTTCGGGATCGCGGAAATAGCCGTCCATGATCGACGGGCCCTTGCACCAGACCTTGCCGATGGCGTTAGCCGGCAGCACGCCGCCATCCTCGTCGCGGATCTCGACGAGCATGTCCTTCACCGGCTTGCCGCAATTGACGATCGCGCGATAACGCTGCGGCCGGCCGATCGCGGCGTCACCTCCGGAAAGCTGGGTTTCCTCCACCAACTCGACGACGATGCCTTCACCCGGCGGCATGATCGAGACGGCGAGCGTCGCTTCGGCCAGGCCATAGCTCGGCAGGAAGGCGGATGCCTTGAAGCCGGCTTCGGCGAACGCATCGACGAAAGCCTGCATCACGTCCGGCCGGATCATGTCCGCGCCATTGCCCGCGACGCGCCAGCGCGACAGGTCGAATCGATCCGAAGCCTTGGTCTGGCTCGACATGCGGCGTGCGCAAATGTCGTAGCCGAAGGTCGGCGAATAGCTGAGCGTCGTGCCGGGATTGCGGCTGATAAGATCCAGCCAGGCGAGCGGGCGCCGGGCGAAATCCTCAGTCTTCAGATAATCGACCGAAACCTGGTTGGCGACCGGCGACAGGAAGCAGCCGACCAGCCCCATGTCATGATACCAGGGCAGCCAGGAAATGCAGCGGTCGCTCTCGACCAACTCCATCCCGTGCGAGTGCGACGACAGATTGTTGAGCAGCGCCGAATGGGTGACGGCGACGCCGTGCGGAAAGCGGGTCGATCCGCTGGAATATTGCAGATAGGCGATGTCATGCGGCGCAGCATGAGGCAGCGGCGCGGGCTTCGCGTCTTCCTTGGCGAAGCTTTCGTAGCTGACGCCTTCGACATGGCAGGCTGCAGCAGCGGCGCCCGCCATCTCGCGCAGTTCTTCCGGGAAGAACAGCATCTTGGGATCCGAACTGCAGAGTTGGACCTTGAGTTGGTCAATATAGCTCTCCTTGCCGCCAAAGCTGGTGGGCAGGGGCAGCGGCACGGGCCAGGCGCCGGCGTAGATGGCGCCGAAGAAGAGTGCGGCGAATTCCGGGCCGGTTTCCGCGATCAGCGCGATGCGATCGGCGGTGCGCACGCCATGGGCGATCAGGCGATAGGCCGTCGCGATCGCGTCGTCGCGCATCTCTGCATAGCTATAGGTGTGGACGAGTGTCCCGCGGGCGTCGTGGAAATTGAGCCCGCGCACACCCCGCGCAGCATAATCCAGCGCATCGCCCAGCGTCGCGAATTCGGAAAAGATGCGCGGCAGCACATCCTCCGTCGGCGTCGGGGTGATGACAGGCACAGATTTCGCCTTGATGGGCTCAATATTCGTCGTGGCTGCGGTCTTGTTCAGCACCGACGGCGACTCCTTAGGTTTTTTGACCTGACGACGTGCACCCCGGGGAGCGGCCATCGTCATAATTGTTAATCCAGCCACAATACGCGGCACACGACACGGAAATACCCTGAAAGGCGCGTTCTAAATCCGGCCCGAGTGTGGCACAAACAAGGCGCGTGGCACGATCGTCATCATATCGCAACCATAAGCCGATCGACGGCGAGGGTTTGGAGCGACTCGCGATCGGCTATGTCGGCCGCTTCGCGACGACTCGGGCGAAGCTCGCCGCATATCTCCGTCGCAAGCTGGTGGAGCGGGAATGGCAGGGCGATGGCCCGCCGCCGGTGGAGGCGATCGTCGCGCGGTTTACGGCAGCCGGCTATATCGATGACACCAGTTTCGCGCAGGCGCGGGCCGCATCCTATCAACGTCGGGGCTATGGCGAACGCCGGTTGGCGGAGCGATTGCGCGCTGACGGCATTCAGGATGAGGATGCCGCGGTGGCACGGGAAGCCGCTGTCGCCAACGCCATGGAAGCCGCATTGGCTTTCGCGCGAAAGCGCCGGATCGGTCCGTTTGCCAGCGAAGTTTCCGATCAGGACGGCCGTCGGCGCGCGCTTGCGGCCATGCTCCGCGCCGGCCATCCGATGGATTTGGCACGACGAATTGTCCTGTCTGCGCCCGGCGATGTCCCGGATGGGATCACTTGATAAAATCGGTTCATTTACACCTTCGTTTCGGTTTCAGCCCGTGCTAGCGTCCGCGCCTGCTTGCCGGGGGGGTGGGCCTAATGAAGTTAGAAGGTCAGGTGGCGTCGACTTTGGATAATTCGCCTGTAGAGCAGCTTGGCGCCGGCAACGAATCGGCTCAATCGGCTGCGGACGAAGGGTTCCAGGTCGCTGGCACCGTAAAATGGTTCGATGCAACGCGGGGATTCGGTTTCCTCATCGGTGACGATGGGGCGGGCGACGTCCTCATTCATTTTTCCGTCCTGCGCGAACATGATCGCCGGACCCTGCCTGAAGGGGCGCGTGCAACGGTGATCGCCGTTCGTCGTGACCGCGGACTGCAGGCCCGGAACGTGCTCGCGCTCGATCTTAGCACAGCGACGGGGCCGGATGCCGATCTGATCGCGCGGCGTAATGCGGATCGTGTGGATCCGGGTGACCTCATCGAGGATGCCGGCGCATTCGAGCCGGTAATCGTCAAGTGGTTCAACCGGTTGAAGGGTTATGGTTTCGTCATGCGTCCGCATGATGAACAGGACATCTTCGTCCATATGGAAGTCGTGCGCCGTGCCGGTTTAGGCGATCTGATGCCGGAGCAGCCGCTACTTGCCAGGGTGGCTTCCGGTCGGAAGGGGCCTTTGGCGGTCGTGGTCCAGTCGGCCGAAAGCTGACACCGTTATCTCGACGGGATAGCGCCGCCTTGAAATCGGCGAACGCTTGCGTGCGTCCGATCCTTGGGCGATTTGGTTTGCGCCACGATCATTTCATGGGGCGTGCATGATTCGCCAATCCTTTGCCTTGCTCGGCGCCGCGTTGCTTTGCGCCGTTCCGCTGTCCGGCTGTGCCGCCGCTGACGACAATACCGCCGTCACGCGGACGGATGGACTTGTCGAGCTGTCAATTGCCACCTCTGGCGGTAAGCGCGCCTTCCTGGTCGAAATGGCGCGCACCGATGCCGAACAGGCGCGCGGCCTGATGTATCGGACAGAACTCGCGCCCGATCGCGGCATGCTCTTTCCCTATGATCCGCCGCAGCCGGCCAGCTTCTGGATGAAGAATACGTTGATCCCGCTGGACATGATCTTCATCCGGCCGGACGGGACAATTGCCCGTATCGCCGAGAATACGGTGCCCGAATCGCTAGAGCCGGTGCCTTCGGGCGAACCGGTGAGCGCGGTGCTGGAAATCGCCGGCGGCAATGCCGCGGCGCAGGGAATTGCCGTCGGCGACAAGGTTTCGTGGCGCGATCCGCAGGCCAGGCCCGCGCGCTGAACCTGCCGCTTTGCCGTTGCACCAACCCCGTATCAAAGGCTAAGCGCATTTCATGGGCCTGTTGAAAAGCATATTCACCTGGTGGGATGGCGCCACCATCGGCACCTCGCTCTGGAGCCGCCGCAATGGCGCGAAAGTGGGCGAGGACGCGCTGGGCAACGTCTATTTCGAGACGAAGTCGAGCAAGGGACCGCGCCGTCGCTGGGTCATCTATAATGGCGCCAACGATGCGAGCCGGGTTCCGGCCGAATGGCATGGCTGGCTGCATCAGACGGTAGAGGACGCGCCCGACAAGGCGCTGCTCCCGCCGCGCGCATGGCAGAAGCCGTCGGCTCCGAATCCGACCGGCACGGCCGCGGCCTATCGCCCTTCGGGCGCGCTCGAGAGGGGCGGCCAGCGTGCCGCTGCGACGGGCGATTATGAGGCGTGGAGCCCGAACTGATCGATGAAGACGCTGCTGCGGGAAAATGTCGGAGAGGCGCTGGTCGGCCTATTGGTCGTGGCGCTGGCTGTGTGGTTCGTGCTGTTCGCGTGGAACCGCACCGGCGGCGGTGCGAGCGCGGACGCCATTCGCGTCACGGCGCTCTTTCCTAACGCATCGGGCATCAATGTCGGCACCGATGTCCGCGTCGCCGGCCTGAAGGTCGGCACCGTTGCCGAACAGCGTCTCGATCCGCAGACCTATCAGGTCGCGGTGACTCTCGCGATCGATCCCCAGGTCAAGGTTCCGTCGGACAGCAGCGCCGCGATCACCTCCGAAGGTTTTCTCGGCGGCAACTTCATCGCTCTGCTTCCGGGTGGATCGGAAACGCCGCTCAAGAATGGCGACACCATCATCGACACGCAGGGCGCGGTCGATCTGATGTCGATGATCGGCCAGTTCGTTAACGGCACCGGCAAGAGCGAAGAGCCGGCCGCTGCTGCGCCGGGCGGCGCCACGCCGTGAAACGCGCGATCGCGGCGACGGCGCTGGCCGTGCTGCTTGGTGTCGGCGCCTGGCAGGCGGCGGAGGCTCTCCAGAACGAAGCCGGGCCGCCGCAACCGATCGAGGAACCGGAAGCGCCCGCAGCCGCGGCCAACGAAGCTGCACCAGCCGCCGAGCGCCCACGCGGCGAGGCTCGGCCGAGCCAGCCGGCCGTTCGGGCTGCGACGCCGATGGCCGAACGTGTCGCCGTCATCGGCGTGCTCAACAAGCGCAACGGCATCGCCCGTGATCTGACCATGAAGCCGGGGCAGGCGGTGCGTGTCGGCGACGTGATCGTGCGGCTGCGCGCGTGCGAGACGACTGCGCCGTGGGAACCGCAGATGCTGACCGGCGCTTTCCTGCAGACCGATGTGCGCGGCCGCGACAATAAGTGGCGGCGGGTCTTTTCGGGCTGGGTCTACAAGGAATCGCCGTCGCTCAATATGGTGCAGCACCAAGTCTACGACGTGTGGCCCAAGAGTTGCACGATGCGCCATCCGGATATCGGCCCGGAAACCGTGTCCGTAGGGTCCGGCGCCGCCAACCGATCGAGCGCGAAGAAATCCGGCACGCCAGCCGAGAGCGACGCCACGCCCGCCGCACCGCCTGCGCCCACCGCAGCGCCGGTCGCCCCGAGTGCGGCATCCAACAACGACACATAATCGTCGCGGCTGATCTCGATCGCGCCCAGCGAGGCGAGATGATCGGTGATGAACTGGCAATCGAGCAGCCCGAAGCGGCCGACCCGCAGCCGTGCCACCAGCCAGGCAAGCGCGACCTTCGATGCGTCACGTTCGCGGCTGAACATGCTTTCGCCGAAGAATGCGCCGCCCAGCGTTACGCCATATAGGCCGCCGACCAGCGCCTCGCCGCGCCAGCATTCGACCGAATGGGCATGGCCGCGCGCGTGGAGGTCACCATAAGCGGATTCGATCTGTGGGTTGATCCAGGTGTCCGGGCGGTCGGGCCGTGGTTCCGCGCACATGCTCACGACCTGACGGAACGCCTTGTTGGCGGTGACGGTGAAGCGTTCCGACCGCACCGTCTTGGCCAGCGAGTGCGACAGGCGGAAGCCGTCGAGCGGAAGGATGCCGCGCCGCTTCGGCTCGACCCAGAAGATCTCCCTGGCGTCGCGACTGTCGGCCATCGGAAACACGCCAACGGAGTAAGCGCGAAGCAGCAGATCGGGGTCGAGACGAGACATCCGGGTTGGATGCTACAACAAGCCTGAGGCCTGTGCGAGAGGCCTGATCAAAGGTTTGCGAGACGCTTTTCGATGCCGCGCCACAGCAAGGCGAAGGCTTCCGCCGGCGGCGATCGCGGGGCGAAGGCGCCCACCGGTTCACGCCGCGCCGCCATCGCCTCCACGGCGCTTGCCATCGGCACGGCGGGCCAGTCCGGCTGCTCGGCCAGGGCCGCCAGATGGAGCGCGCGGCGGCGATCGACCATGGTGAAGACAGGAAGGATCGGTGCGTGCCGTCCGTGCTCGCTGGCGAGATGCGCCACCACCTCATCAAAGGCGCGCCGTGATAGCGGGGAGGGGATGACGGGCACCAGGATCAGTGACGCCGCGCGCATCGCCTGGTCGGCCGTCTCGGTCAGGCCCGGCGGGCAATCGAGGATGATGCGATCATGCTCGCGCGTCAGCCCTTCGATCAGCTTGGCCATCCGCTTCTTCTTGCCGAGCCCGAACAGGAAGCGATCGAGTCCGCGCAGCGAGATGTCCGCCGGCAATATCGACAGCCGCTCGATCGCGGTCGGCTTCACCAGCTTTTCGGCGCTGACATCCTTGGCGAACACCGCCTGCGCCTCGCCGCGCGCATGTTCGCTTTCCAGCAGATAGGTGGACGCGGCCTGCGGATCGAGATCCCACAATAAGGTCCGGCGCGACGAAAGAATTGCCGAGCACCAGGCGAGGTTCACGGCCAGCGTGGTCTTACCGACGCCGCCCTTCAGGCTGTAGACCGCGATCGTCGCCATGCAACCTCTTCACCCTGTTGGGAAATATGGAAGAGCCTTACAATTCGATCCGTGTATTTCTCGCGACAAGGGCACGCTGGTCAAGTTTTCACGGCCGCGACGCCTGCCGTCAGAGGATTTCCAGCACCTTGTCCTGCGGCCGGCAGAGGCGGACACCCTTGTCGGTTTCCACCAGCGGACGCTCGATCAGGATCGGATCGGCGACCATCGCGTCGAGGATCGCGTCATCGCTCGCACCCGATGCGATCAGCGCCTTGGCCGCATCTTCCTTGGTGCGCAGCCCGTCGCGCGGGCCGATCCCGGCCTTCTTGTAGAGTTCGGCCAGCTTGGCGCGGGTGGGCGGGGTCTTGAGATATTCGACCACCGTGACGTCGGCGCCGTTCTCCTCAAGGATCGCCAGCGTCTTGCGCGATGTGCCGCACTTTGGATTGTGCCAGATGGTGGCTTTCACGAACGGTCTCCCGAAAGTTGGTTGAGCACGGCCATGGCATCGATGCGTCGATCCCATGGCACGAAGATATGATCGTGATAATGGCCGGCGACGACATTCGCGCTGATGCCGGCCTTGGCGAGCGCCGTGCTGATCGCGGCCGTAAGGCCGACGGCCGCCAGGCTGGAATGGATGGTCAGGCTGATCCTTGCCCAGCCGCCATCCGCGTCTTCTGCGATGACGGTCTCGCCTTCATCTTCGCGGATCAGCGCGAAGGCGCCTTCGGTGGGGCCGTCTGAGCGGAAGGCATAGGGCCGGTCGTAAAGCCGCGGCTCCATGCCTTCCAGCAAGCGGTTGAGGTTCGTCTCTCCGGTCAGGCGGGTTCCTGCTCGGCCAGCCACTGTTCCAGCCACTTGATCGTGTAATTGCCCTTCTGGAAATCGGGATCGTCCAGCAGCGCCTGGTGGAGCGGAATGGTGGTCGTGACGCCGTCGATCACGAACTCTTCCAGCGCACGGCGCAGGCGGCGGAGCGCGCCTTCGCGGGTCGTGCCATAGACGATCAGCTTGGCGATCATGCTGTCGTAATAAGGCGGAATGCGGTAGCCGGCGTAGAGCCCGCTATCGACGCGGACATTCATGCCGCCCGGCGCGTGGAACTGTTTCACCAGGCCGGGCGAGGGCGCGAAGGTGCGCGGATGCTCGGCATTGATGCGGCATTCGATCGCGTGGCCGCGGAACTGCACATCTTCCTGCCGCAAGGTCAGGCCATGGCCGTCGGCGATGCGGATCTGCTCGCGGACGAGGTCGAGACCCGTGATCGCCTCGGTCACCGGATGCTCCACCTGCAGGCGGGTATTCATCTCGATGAAGTAGAATTTCCCGTCTTCGTACAGGAACTCGATCGTGCCCGCGCCGCGATAGCCCATTTCGGCCATCGCCTTGGCAACGATCCCGCCCATCTCATCGCGCTGTGCAGCCGAGATGACGGGGGAGGGAGCTTCCTCCAGCACCTTCTGATGGCGGCGCTGCAGCGAACAGTCGCGTTCGCCCAGGTGGATCGCCTGGCCCTTGCCGTCGCCGAAAATCTGAAACTCGATATGGCGGGGATCGCCGAGATATTTCTCCATATAGACGGTGGCGTCGCCAAAGGCCGCCTTCGCCTCCGATCCCGCCTGCGCCATCAGGGTTTCAAGCTGTCTTTCTTCGGGCACCACCTTCATGCCGCGCCCGCCGCCGCCGGAGGCAGCCTTGATCAGCACGGGATAGCCGATCTCGGCGGCGACGCGCTTGGCCTCGCCCAGGTCGGTCAATGGACCGTCCGAACCCGGCACCAACGGCAGGCCGAGCTTGGCCGCGGTCAGCTTCGCCTCGATCTTGTCGCCCATCGTCCGGATATGCTCCGGCTTCGGGCCGATCCAGATCAGGTTGTGGCTCTCGACGATCTCGGCAAAGCGGGCATTTTCCGAAAGGAAGCCGTAGCCCGGATGGATCGCATCGGCGCCGGTGATCTCGGCCGCGGCGATGATGTTCGGGATGTTGAGATAGCTTTCGACCGCGGGCGGCGGGCCGATGCACACCGCCTGGTCGGCCAGCCGCACATGCATCGCCTCCGCGTCGGCGGTGGAATGCACCGCGACGGTCTGGATGCCCATTTCATGGCAGGCGCGATGGATGCGCAGCGCGATTTCGCCGCGGTTGGCTATGAGTACCTTGTGGATCGCCATCGCTATTTACTCGACGATCAGCAGCGGCTGATCGAATTCCACCGGCTGGCCGTTCTCGACGAGAACCTGCTTGACGGTGCCGCCGCGCGCCGCGGTGATCGGGTTCATCACCTTCATCGCCTCGACGATCAGCAGCGTCTGGCCGGCGGAAACCTTGTCGCCCGGCGACACGAAGGGCGCCGAGCCCGGTTCGGCGGCGAGATAGGCGGTGCCCACCATCGGCGACTTCACGGCGCCGGGATGATCGGCGGGCGCGGCTTCGGCGGTAGGCGCGGGGGCAGCGGCCGGCGCGGCGGCGACGGGCGCGGCCGGGGCATAGGCCACGGGGGCAGCGACGGGAGCGGCCTTGCGCACAACGCGGACGCGGCGCTCGCCGTCCTCGACCTCGATCTCGGTGAGCTTGGTGGCATCCAGCAGCTCGGCAAGCTGCTTCACCAGATCGACATCGACCCGGATCGGGCCCTCATGCTTGTCGGTCATTCGGTCTGACCCTTCCCTGTTTGTCTTGTTTCCGAGTTGCGCGCGCTACTGTCAGAGCTTGGCCGCCGCGTCCAGCGCGAGCGTGTAGGAAAGCGCGCCGAAACCCGCCACCGTGCCCTTCGCCGCCATGCCGACAAAGCTCTTGTGGCGGAAGCTCTCCCGCGCATGCGGGTTCGAAAGATGCACCTCGATCACAGGCACCTCGATCGATTTGATCGCGTCGTGAAGCGCCACCGACGTGTGCGTATAGCCGCCGGGGTTGAGGATCACCGCCTTCGCAGGCAGTGCGTTCGCCTCGTGCAGCCAATCGATCAGATGGCCTTCATGATTGGACTGCCGCATGTCGATGGTGAGGCCGAGTTCGCGGGCCTGATCCTCCAGCCGGTCGGCAATATCGTCCAGCGTGTCCGAACCATAAATCTCCGGCTCGCGCAGGCCGAGCAGGTTGAGGTTCGGCCCGTTCAGAACGAAAACCATATCCGCCATGCAAATTCCCCCTTGGTGGCGATCCCCTATAGGGGCGCGGTGTCAGGCCGGGAAGAGACGGCTGTCCCAAGGCCAGCGCGCATGCCGGATGACCTGCGCGCGTGCCGCCTCGCCATGTAGCGGATTGAGCAACCAGTTGAAACCGCCCGGTGCGATTGCCGATGGCGCGCGCAGCAATGCCGAGCGGCGTTCGGCCAGCCAGCTTGTGCCCCAAACAGCGCTTTTGGCCGGATCGTCGAGCAGCTTCGGCGGGGCATCCTCCGAAGTCACCTCATCCGATATGTGGATCTCGATAAGCTGGAAGGGCGGCGGAACGGACCGCACCTGCAGATGGACCAGCACTTCCAGCATCGCGAGCGCGCTCGAGTCGGCGGTGTAGACGATCGGCCGGCCGCGTTCATGCCATCGGCCGCTGGCGACGATTCCGCCCATGCCGTCCAGCACCGCATATTCGGATATGCGCCACAACCGCATCGATGCGGTCGATCAGGCCAGCATGCCGTGACGCGCCTGCAGCAGCAGGTTTTCGACCAGTTGCGCCCCCGAATGGGTACGCAGCAGATCGAGCGGGCTGATCCCTTCGAAGCGATCCTTGGGTTCGCGCAGCCAGTCCATCGCCGCCGCCCGGCCACCCAGCACGTCGGATGCGAGTTCGAGCAGTTCGGCGAAGCGTGCGAAACGGTCGCTTTCCTCGGGCGTTAATGCTTCGTCATCGGCAAGGCGACGCTCCAGCGTGCGCCGCTTGGCGACGATCCGCGCGACATCGGCGAGCGTCACGGCGGGGTCGGCCACCAGTTCGCGCACCGCCTTTGCGGGCAAACCACGCTCCACCCCGCGCGCGCGATCGAGCGCCGGCGCGTGAAGAAAGCGGTCGAGAGAGAATGCCGTTGCCATTTGTCGTATATATATGCGTCAAATGTCAGGCGATCAAGCCGGTGGACAAGCCCGCGACAAATCCTAGATGGGGGCGGACGAAGGAGTGATCTGACATGAGCCTTGCTGACGGCACCATCCAGTTGCGCGTGAATGGCGAGCATCGCCGCGTGCCGACCGGGCTCACGCTGGCCGCGCTTGCTGCCGAGCTCGGCCTTGATCCCGACAAGGTCGCCGTCGAGCGCAATCTCGAAGTCGTGCCGCGCTCCACGTTGGAGGACGTACTGGTCGAAGATGGCGACGAGCTGGAGATCGTCCACTTCGTCGGCGGTGGCGATCATGCCGCCAAGGTCGATGACGATAGCTGGACGGTCGCTGGCCGCACCTTCCGCTCGCGGCTGATCGTTGGCACCGGAAAATATAAGGATTTCGCCCAGAACGCGGCCGCGGTCGAAGCGTCGGGCGCGGAAATCGTCACGGTTGCCGTCCGCCGGGTCAATATCGCTGATCCCAAGGCGCCGATGCTGACCGACTTCATCGATCCGAAGAAGATTACCTACCTGCCCAACACCGCCGGTTGCTTCACTGCGGACGAGGCGATCCGCACGCTGCGCCTGGCGCGCGAGGCGGGTGGCTGGGATCTGGTGAAGCTGGAAGTGCTGGGTGAGGCGCGGACGCTCTATCCCGACATGCGCGAAACGCTGAAGGCGACCGAGACTTTGGTCAAGGAAGGCTTCAAGCCGATGGTCTATTGCGTCGACGATCCCATCGCCGCGAAGCAGCTTGAGGAAGCCGGCGCCGTCGCGATCATGCCGCTGGGCGCGCCGATCGGTTCGGGCCTTGGCATCCAGAACCGCGTCACCATCCGCCTGATCGTCGAAGGCGCGAAGGTGCCGGTGCTGGTCGATGCCGGTGTCGGCACAGCGTCCGACGCAGCCGTGGCGATGGAGCTTGGCTGCGACGGCGTGCTGATGAACACCGCCATCGCCGAGGCCAAGGACCCGATCCTGATGGCGCGGGCGATGAAGGCCGCGGTCGAAGCCGGCCGGATGGCCTATCGGTCTGGCCGGATGGGCCGGCGCATGTATGCCGACCCGTCCAGCCCGCTGGCGGGGCTGATCTAGCAACAGTCCGTCATCCCAGCGAAAGCTGGGATCTCAGGCAATGGAGCGCGCGCTAGCGGCACGAGATCCCAGCTTTCGCTGGGATGACGAGTAGTGAGATTAGCCCGCGACCGTGAACCCGCCGTCCACCGGCAATGTCTGGCCCGTGACCCAGGACGCGCCCGCACTCGTCAGGAACAGCACGGCCCCGGCAATATCCTCCGGCTTGCCCAGTCGGCCGGCTGGCGTGCGGGCGAGCGTGGGTTGCGACCATTCGGGATTGGCGAAGGTTCCGGCCGTCATCCGGCTCTCGGTCAGGCCCGCCGCGACCGCGTTGACGCGGATTCCATGCTTGCCCCATTCGACCGCGAGCACGCGGGTCAGCCCCAATATACCCGTCTTGGCGGCGCCATAGCCGGGCACGATGCCGATCCCGAAATAGGATGACATGGAGGCGATGCCGACGATCGAGGCGCCGCCCGCGAGAGTGCTTTTTGAAAGCGCGTCAAAGCAGCCCTTCGCCATGCGATATGCCGATGTCAGGTGCATGTTGATCGCGCGGCTGAAGATTTCGGGATCATATTCATCCAGGCCGATCGAGGGCAGAGCCAGGCCGGCATTGTTGATCAATATGTCCAGCCCGCCGGCACTGGCGGCCGCGGCGACGCGCGCGACGCTGTCCGTATCCTCGATGTCGAGCTGGAGGTAGCGGTAGCCCGACAAATCCTCGTCATAATCGCTGGGCGCGGCGCGGGTGCCGGTGATCGTCACGTCCGCGCCGGCCGCGCGATAACCGGCTGCGACGGCGGCGCCGATCCCGCTCGTGCCGCCGGTCACGAGTATTTTCGCGCCGGAATAGTCGTAGCGCGCAACATTCGCCATGGATCACCCTCTCCGATATTTCGGGGCGATCTTATGGACGCGGCGACATGCTGGCGAGGCCCGCTTCATCTGCGCGAAAGCGCTTGCCGGAATGCGCAATCGAATGGCGGGGAGGCATCAGCCTTTGGCTATGTCCTCGAAGCGGATGCGCGAGCCCGCGACGGCGGCGTCCAGCGCTACGTGACCGAGCGCTTCCATGTCATGCTCCCGCGCTGCCGCCAGGATGGCGTGGCGCGTCGCCAGGGCTGTCATGCGCGTCCAGAGGTTCTGCCCGACGCCCCGCTTGGTGAGGCTCGGCACTATGGTGCCGATATGACGGACAGCTGCGTCGATCGTCAGATCCGGCGGCAGTTCCACCCCAAAGCGCGGCCGGCCGAAATCCGCACTGCCAACCGTGCTCGCCGCATGAGAGAATAGCTCGTTGATGATCTGCTGGTCGAACGGGAGCCCCGATGTTCCCGCCGACTGCCAGAGCACGCCGGGATCGGTGACCTCGCCGATCAGGGCCATGCCGATCGCATCGCCGAACAGATAGGTGCGCCCGTTGGTAGCTTCGACAGCCACGACATGCGGCGCTTCCAGCGGCTCGCCCGCCAGAGCGCGCGACCGGATCGCGCCGGCCTGCGCGACCTGCCCGGCCACAGCCGCCATGACATAGACGAGGTTGATCGGATTGTTCTGGCCCTGGGCCGCGAGCGCCTGCGCGACGGCCAATACCATTTCGTCGAGCAACTCGGTCATTGCCCGCAAGCCTTCCTCCTCGCGCGCAGTGTCGGCCGCTGATTTCGGCTGTGGGGCGGGCTCGGCAGGGCGGATTGGCGCGGCGACTGGAGCCGGCTCCGCCGCCGGCACCTCGATGCGCGATGCCTTCTTGCCGAACAATCTGTCGAACAAACCCATGCCTGCTGGCCCTAATGAAAAGAGGTTCCGGAGCAGTGCCCCGGAACCCCCTTCCTGTCCACGGTCTGATTGCGGATCAGGCCGAGTAATACATGTCATATTCGACCGGGCTGGGGGTCATTTCCCAGCGATAGACCTCGGCCCACTTGAGCTCGATATAAGCGGCGATCTGGTCGTCGCTGAACACGCCGCCCTTCAGCAGGAAGGCATTGTCCTTCTCGAGGCTCTCGAGCGCTTCGCGGAGCGAGCCGCAGACGGTCGGGATGTCCTTCAGTTCTTCCGGCGGCAAGTCGTAGAGATTCTTGTCCATCGCTTCGCCCGGATGGATCTTGTTCTCGATGCCGTCGAGGCCGGCCATCATTAGCGCAGCGTAGCAGAGGTACGGATTGGCCATCGCGTCCGGGAAGCGGAACTCGACGCGCTTCGCCTTGGCGCCCGTGCCGTACGGGATACGGCAGGAAGCCGAACGGTTGCGCGCCGAATAGGCCAGCAGCACCGGCGCTTCATAACCCGGCACCAGGCGCTTGTAGCTGTTGGTGGTCGGGTTGGTGAAGGCATTCAGCGCCTTGGCATGCTTGATGACGCCGCCGATGAAATACAGGCACATGTCGGAAAGACCGGCATAGCCATTGCCCGCGAACAGCGGCTCCTTGCCCTTCCAGATCGAGATGTGGGTGTGCATGCCCGAGCCGTTATCTTCCTTGATCGGCTTCGGCATGAAGGTTGCCGTCTTGCCATAGGCCTGGGCAACCTGGTGGACGACATACTTGTAGATCTGCATGCGATCGGCGGTCGTCACCAGCGTGCCGAAGGTGAGGCCGAGCTCGTGCTGCGCGGCAGCGACTTCGTGGTGATGCTTGTCGCAGGGCAGGCCCATTTCGATCATGGTCGAAACCATCTCGCCGCGGATGTCGACGGCCGAGTCGACCGGCGCGACCGGGAAGTAGCCGCCCTTGGCGCGCGGACGGTGACCGAGGTTGCCGCCTTCATATTCGCGGCCGGTGTTGCCCGGCAGTTCGATGTCGTCGATCTTGTAATAGCTGGTCGAGTAGCTGTTCTCGAACCGCACGTCGTCGAACATGAAGAATTCGGCTTCCGGGCCGACATAGACGGTATCGCCGATGCCGGTGGACTTCAGGAACGCTTCGGCGCGCTTCGCGGTCGAGCGCGGATCGCGGGCGTAGAGTTCGCCAGTCGACGGCTCGACGATGTCGCAGACCAGGATCAGCATCGGCGTCGCCGAGAACGGATCGATCCACACTGCGTCCAGATCCGGCTTCAGGATCATGTCGCTCTCGTTGATCGCCTTCCAGCCTTCGATCGACGAGCCGTCGAACATCAGGCCGTCGGTCAACTCATCTTCGCCGATCAGGCCGGCGACCATGGTCAGGTGCTGCCACTTGCCCTTGGGATCGGTGAAGCGGAGATCGACCCACTCGATCTCCTTGTCCTTGATGAGTTTCAGAACGTCAGAAGCCTTATTGGCCATGTCACTTCGCCTTCCGATTGAAATCCCTAGAGTTTCGCGGGTCATTCGCCCACGCATTCCTTGGCCCGGCCGCGATCAGATCGCGTCGGCGCCCTTCTCCCCCGTGCGGATGCGCAGCGCGCTTTCCACCGGGATCACGAAGATCTTGCCGTCGCCGATCCGGCCCGTCTGGGCGGCCGCAGCGATGGCTTCCACAACGCGATCGGCGAGATCATCGTCGACCACCACCTCAAGCTTCACCTTCGGCAGGAAATCGACGACATATTCGGCGCCCCGATAAAGCTCGGTATGCCCCTTCTGCCGGCCGAAACCCTTCGCCTCGGTAACGGTTATTCCGGATACGCCCACCTCGTGCAGCGCTTCCTTCACCTCGTCGAGCTTGAACGGTTTGATGATCGCTTCGATTTTCTTCATGGGCGTTCCCTCCCGCTCGAACGCTGACGCGCGTTCTTCAATAAGCGTGCCAAATGGTGCGGCGCAAGAATGCGTCGCGAATCCGGTGCTGACTTTCGCTGCGGTGCCGCAAGAAGCAGCAGAGGGCAAGATTGTGCCTGAATCTTGTGCAGAATTTCGTGCGGAATGCGGCCGGAGCGGTCTTATTGGGGCGGCCTCGATTCGGAGTGGGGGATGGAGGTGAGTCGGGACTGGCTGGATGTAGCGACGCTCAAGGAGGCCACCGGCGTCCAACGGCTGATCGCCGGGCGGGTGGAGGTGCTCGACCGTCTCGGGCCGATAAACCGGATCGCGGGGGCGGATGTATCGATGAAGTGGCGCGACAGCTACGGGCCGGTCCACGCCGCGATCGCGCCGCTCGACGGGCAGGCCGCCACTGCAACGGCGATCCCGCCTTTTCCTTACGTGCCCGGTTATCTCGGCTTTCGCGAGGTGCCTGTGCTGCGGCTGGCCTGGGAGCGGCTGACGGTGAAGCCCGATCTCCTGATCGTCGATGGCCTGGGGCAGGCGCATCCACGCCGTGCCGGCATTGCCAGCCATTTCGGCGTTGCGGTCGACGTGCCGACGATCGGCTGCGCCAAATCGCTCCTCTGTGGCGAGGTGGCGGGCGAGGTGGGGCCATATCCGGGCGATCGTGCGCCGATCGTCCATAAGGGCGAAGTCGTCGGTATTGCGCTGCGGATGCGAGCGCGGGCGGCCCCGATCTATATAACCATCGGCCATCGCATCTCGCTCGCCAGCGCCGTCGACTGGGTATTGCGCCTCAGCGACGGCCGCAGACTGCCGCCGCCGATCCGGCTGGCGCATGACGCCGCCAATGCCGCGCGCCGAGCCTTTGACGCGCGAAGTTGAGGAAGTTGAGGGTTGCGAGCGCTTTTGGGGGCCTCCGGCGCCAATTGCGCCTCCGAAGCGGCGGTATGGCGACGTGCCGGCGACAGTGACGCGACACCCATGCGACGATGACGTGCCACCGGCGCGACCGCCATGCCGCAGCGGCGCGCCACCTGCGCCCGCCCAATGCACCACCGACACTCCGGCAACGCGACCAGGCAGTGCGGGAAGGTTGCCGGCATGTGGGAGCGAAGCTTGGCGCGCGGCCGCCGATAGCTCGCGATAATCGTGCCGTTCCATCGACCAGCGTAGAACAGATAAAGTCCTACATTGAAAGCTTCGGACCCCCGATCCTTGCAAGGCGCCGAGCGGCGCCTGCTCACCCGATCGCCGCAATCTCGTAGAGGAAGTCGACGAAACCCATCGCGGCGTCGTCCATGCCGGCGACCTTCGGGTTGCTGCTTTCCAGCACGAAATATTCGTCAGGGGCATGCGCGCCGCTGCCATGGCCCAAGCCGAACTGGCCCGCGGGCAGGCCGACGGGCTGGCCGGTAAACACCACGCCCGGCCAGGAGCCGGCAAGGCGCGGGTAGATGGTCGTCGGCACCTTGTTGCGCGCATAGACGGCAAGCTGCGCCTTCACGAGCTTGCTGTCCTCGGCCGTCTCGGTCGGGTCATAGCCGCCCGACACGTTCATCTCGACATCCTTGAAGCCATGCTTGTCGAGATGCGCGCGGATCTTGGCGACGGCCTCATCCTTGGTCTGGTTGGGGACGATGCGGCAGTCGATCTTGGCGACGGCGCGGCCCGGCAGCACCGTCTTGCCGCCCGGCCCGGTGTAACCGGAGACCAGCCCTTCGATATTGATCGTCGGCACGGCCGCCAGCCGTTCGAGCGCCTGTTGCCAGGGCAGGTCATCGATCCATGTCTTGACGCCGAGCTGGCGCTTGGCGTCGGCCTCGCTCATCGTCCGTCCGGCTTCCGCGATCAACGCGCGTTCGCGTGGCGTCAGCGGGCGGACATTGTCCATGTAGCCATCGACCACCGGCATATTGCCGTCCGGACTGACGAGCGTGGACAGTGCCGAGACCAGCCGCCAGGCGGGGCTGTCGACGCGGGCCTTTTCGCTCGAATGGATATCCTTGGCCGGGCCGCGGCCCCATTTCTCGCCCGACGCGATCAGCTCGAACTCGATCACACCCTTGGCGCCGAGATTGACCGCGGCGCCGCCGGTGGAGGGGCTCTGCCAGCCGGTCGGGATGATCACGCCGACGCATTTCTTGAGCGCGGCGAGCACGTCGGGGCGACGGACGATCTCGCTGAAATGCGGCGATCCGATCTCCTCCTCACCCTCGGCGACGAGCACGAGGTTGACCGGCAGCTTGCGGCCGGCCGCGCGGAAGGCGTGGAGCGCGGCCAGAAAGTTCGCTTCCGGCCCCTTCTGGTTCACGGCGCCGCGGCCCATTACCACCTTGCCGAAGCCGGGCTTGTCGATCAGTCGTGCTTCGATCGGCGGCACCGACCATTCGGCCGGGTCATATTGCTTCACGTCATACATGAAGTAGATGCCCATCCACTTCTTGGCGCCGGCATCGAGCGTGGCGAACACGCCGGGATGGCCGCTGGTCGGCACGCGCTCGACATGCTGGAAGCCGGCGTCGCGGGCGAGTTCCATCATGTAGGAACAGCCCTTTTCCATGTCGCGATTTTCGGCTGCGATGGAGGGGAGGCGAATCCAGTCCTGCAGGCGCTGAACGGCGGTATCGTGATTGGCCTCCACCGCCTTGCGGATGGCGGCAAGGTCGCCACTCGCCGCGAGGGTCGCGCCGGGGGCGAAGAGTGCCGCGCCCGCCGCCGCGCCGCGCAGCACCGCCCGCCGATCCGCAAAGGTGCCGCTCTTGCTGTCGTCGCGCATGGACTCGCCCCCTGTTTTCAATGGTTTCTGGATTAGATCGTGGAATTGGCGCGGGCGCAAGCGCGCCGCTATAGAAGGGCCATCGGGGCAGGGAGCAGAATGTGGCGCTGAACGCGGCGGAAGCGGATGTGATGGTGCGCGAAGGCGTCGCGGCAATGCAGCGGCGGGACGCCGCCACCGCGCGGCGCCTGTTCGAGACGCTGGCCGATCCCGCCTCCGGTATTGTTCCTCCATGGATACTGCTCGCCCAGGCTTGCCGCCTCGAAGGCGATCATGCCGCCGAGGAAGTCGCGGTCGATCGCCTTCTCGCCGATCAGCCGCGCAATCTGCGCGCGCTGGTGATGAAGGGTGATTGCCGTGCGCGCCAGGGCGATGATCGCGCTGCCACCTCCTTCTACAGCCTAGCGCTCAAGGCCGCGCCGACCGACGGTAGCGTCCCGCAGGCGCTCGCCGCCGATCTGCAGCGGGTGAGCGAGGCGGTGCAGGCGCACCGGCGCGATTATCAGGCGCATATGGAAAGCGCGCTGGCGGCGATCGACGGCGGCGAGGCCGGACCGCGTTTCCGGCAGGCGATCGACATCCTTGCCGGTCGCAAGCAGGTGTATGTGCAGCAGCCCAACAGCTTCTATTATCCGGGCCTGCCGCAAATCCAGTTCTACGAGCGCGGTGCCTTCCCGTGGGTGGCGGAGATGGAAGCGGCGACCTCGGCCATCCGCGATGAACTGACGGCATTGATGGCGGAGGGCGAGGCCTTCGCGCCTTATGTTCAGGGCCGCGCTGATCGCCCGCGTCCGGCCAATCCCTTGTTTGAAGATCCCCGCTGGGGCGCGGCCTATATCCTCAAGGAAGGCGTTCTGGTCCCGGAAATGGCCGAACGCTGCCCGCGCACTGTCGCCGCGCTGGAGGCAGCACCCATGCCCCATATCCGTGGGCGATCGCCGATGGCGCTGTTTTCGCGGCTACACCCCGGCACCCATATCCAACCCCATAACGGGCTGCTCAACACCCGCCTGATCTGCCACCTGCCGCTGATCGTGCCGCCCGGCTGCCGCTTCCGCGTCGGCAATGAGGTGCGCGAGTGGGAGGAAGGCAAGATGCTGATCTTCGACGACAGCATCGAGCATGAGGCGTGGAATGACGGGGACAGCACCCGCGTCGTCCTGCTGTTCGAAATCTGGCGGCCGGAAATCGACGCGGCGGAGCGGCAGGCGCTGACCGCTTTGTTCGAATCGATCGTCGATTATTGATCCGGCATCGCCGCCACCGTCTCGGCGACGGTGACGAAGGGTGATGCGGTCGAATGCAGCACAAGTTCGCGCACGACCGCGCCGAACTGGGCCGGGGTCGGTTCGCCGGCAAAGAAGCGCGGCATCAGCAGATTGCCGGCGCTGTCGATCGCCACGCCATAGATCGGCCCTTCGACGGAAATCTTGCCGAACGATCCGTCGACCATCTGCGCGACATTGGCAGGCAGTTTCACCAACCGGAAGGCGCCGAGATCCTTGACCTCGGTGAAATAGACCAATGGATCCTTGGTCGATCGGCGGATCACCGCCTCGCCCAGCGGTGGCGTCGCGGTGCGGGCGACTTCTGGCAGGTTGCGTTCGGCCTTGATGTCGAACGGTATCCGCTTCGCCAGCACGGCAGGCAGCATGCTTTCCACCATATGGCTGTTGAACTGCGCCGGCCCTTTTGTCTGGCAGGCAGGCCCGCGGCACTCGCCATTGGCGGCAAGCACGGCGGCCCAGGGCAATTGGCGGAAGATCAGGTCGATCGCTTCCTCCTGCGATGGATCGCGCACCTTGGTGATCGTCGCCCGCATCTTGACCGCCCAGCCGCCAAGTTCGGCGAGGTAGAGATAGTCCATCACCGCGCTTGGGCCGGCGCCCGTTTTGTAGGTGCCCTTGAAGGCACGCAGCGGCACGGGTGAATTGCCGGGCGCCGCGATCGAGAAAGGTCCGTCGGCCCAGACGAAGGCTTGCGGCGATCGGGCAGCGATCGCGGCCAGTGCGCCCTTCAGCCCATGCTCCGGAACCGGACGGGGGTGGTAGAGGAAGATCGAAAGCCGCGTATGGGTTTCGCCGTCCTGCGCATCATAATTGATCGCGACATCGCTGCCGTCGGGCGCCAGCGCGACGATGCGGCTGCGCTTGAAGATGCCGTAGGCGGCCGGGAAGGTCGCGCCCGTGGCCCGGTGCGTCAGCACTCCCGTCGTCGGCTCGCCCGCCCAGACGGCCGGGTTCGCGCCCTCCTGGGGCTGGGCGAGCAGCGGAACTGCGGGGGCCGCCAAGGCCAGGGCGGCAAGGATACGGACAAGCCGGAAACCAATCATCACCTTACCCTGCCAGATGGGGCAGAGGGATGGAAGGCGTGGGTGTTCAGGCCCCGATGGTCAGGCTTGCGCGAACAGCTTGGTCCCGACGACGCCGACGATGATCAGCGCCATGAAGCCCATCTGCACCGGGTTCACCTGTTCCTTGAAGAAGATCGTGCCGAAGATGATGACACCCACCGCGCCAAGGCCGGTCCACACCGCATAGGCCGTGCCCGCGGAGATGCCGCGCATCGCAAGCGCCAGCAGCCCCATATTCACGAAGCTGAGCGCGATCGGGATGATGGAGGCCGTCCATGTGCCGCGCAGCGCCGCCCATTTCAGGCTCAGCGCCCAGCAGATTTCAGTGATCACGGCGATGCCGAGAATGGCCCATGCCATGGAGTTTCTCCTGTCATGGGCTCAGCCGGTGAAGCCACGGTCGGAAACCCAGAAGAGACCAAGGCAGGCGGATGGGCGGCGCCTATGGCGCATTGGCCGGCGTTTGGGAAGTCATATCTGGCAGGATCTCTGTCCTACAGGGTGCCTCCAATGCTATGAGGCAATCCTCAACTTCCTCAACTTAGTTCCCGGTCTGGCGCCGCGCGATGAAGGCCAGGCGTTCGAACAGCATCACGTCCTGCTCGTTCTTGAGCAGCGCGCCGTGGAGCGGCGGGATCGCCTTGCGGGCATCCTGCGATTGCAGCACGTCGAGCGGCATGTCCTCGGCCAGCAGCAGCTTCAGCCAGTCGAGCAATTCGCTCGTCGACGGCTTCTTCTTGAGGCCGGGGACGTCGCGGACCTCGTAGAAGATGTCCATCGCCCGGCTGACGAGGATCTTCTGGATGCCCGGGAAGTGGACGTCGATGATCTCCTGCATCGTCTCCCGCTCGGGGAACTTGATGTAGTGGAAGAAGCAGCGGCGCAGGAATGCGTCCGGCAGATCCTTCTCGTTGTTCGAGGTGATGACGACGATCGGGCGTTCGCGGGCGGTGATCGTCTCGCCGGTTTCGTAGACGTCGAAGCTCATCCGATCGAGTTCCTGGAGGAGATCGTTCGGGAACTCGATATCGGCTTTGTCGATCTCGTCGATCAGCAGCACGGGCAGTTCGGGCGAGGTGAAGGCCTCCCACAACTTGCCCTTGCGGATGTAATTGGAAATGTCGTGGACCCGCTCGTCGCCAAGCTGGCCGTCGCGCAGGCGCGCCACCGCATCATATTCGTAGAGGCCCTGATGCGCCTTGGTGGTCGACTTGACGTGCCACTGGATCAGCGGCGCACCGGTCGCCTTGGCGATCTCATGGGCCAGCACCGTCTTGCCGGTGCCGGGCTCGCCCTTCACCAGCAGCGGGCGGCGCAGCGTGACCGCGGCATTGACCGCGACCTTCAGGTCATCGGTCGCGACATAGTCCTTCGTGCCCTCGAAACGCACCCGCAACTCCCTTGCCGCCCACGTCAACCTTGGTCGGATAGGGGGCGGTGGCGCTGCTGGCAAGCGTCAGCGCGGCGAGGTGCGCAGTTCCTCGATCCAGCCAGGGAGGTCGGCAAGGCTCGTCAGTTCGCGATAACGGGGATGGTCGGCGGGCGGATCGGCCGCCTCATGCGCCCAGACGAGTGGGTAGGGGATCAGCGCCGCATGGGCGCCCGCCGCCAGCGCCGGAAGGATGTCCGACCGCACCGAATTGCCCGCCATCAGCGCGGTTTCGGCACTGCCGCCATGACGCGCAAAGGCGCGGACATAGGTGTCGGCGGTCTTCTCGCTCACCACCTCGACGCCGTGGAACAGGCTGCCCAGGCCGGACGCCGCAAGCTTCTGTTCCTGATGGAAAAGGTCGCCCTTGGTGATCAGCACCAGCCGCGACTCCGCCGCAAGCACCTCCAGCGCCTCGCGCACGCCGGGCAGCGGATCGATCGGATGGGCCATCATCTCGCGGCCCGCGGCCAGAATTTCGGCAATTACCGCCGTCGACGCCTGTCGGTCGCTGATCTCGAGCGCGGTCTCCAGCATCGAAAGCGTGAAGCCCTTGGCACCATAGCCATAGACCGCAAGGTTCCGACGCTCGATCTCCGTAAGCCTGGTTTCCACTGTTCCGGCATCGGCGAAGTCGGCCAGAAGCGCATTGAAGCGCTCATGCGTCAGCCGGAAGATCGTCTCATTGTGCCAGAGCGTATCGTCGGCATCGAGGCCGACCAGGCTGATCGCCACGGTCTACTCCACGCCCTCAAACTGCAGCCGCGCGAGGCGAGCATAAAGGCCGCCGCTGGATGCGAGCGCATCGTGCGTGCCTTCCTCGACGATGCGGCCATGATCCATCACGACGATGCGATCGGCGGCGCGGACGGTGGCGAGGCGGTGGGCGATGACGATCGTGGTGCGGTTCTGCATCAGCCGGTCGAGCGCGGTCTGCACCAGCCGCTCGGATTCGGCGTCGAGCGCGGAGGTCGCCTCGTCGAGCAACAGCAGCGGCGCATCGCGCAGCAGCGCACGGGCAATGGCGAGCCGCTGGCGCTGGCCGCCCGAAAGCCGCGCGCCGCCTTCGCCCATGAAGGTGTCTAGCCCCTGCGGCAGGGCGCGCAGGAATGTCGCGGCGTTGGCCGCCTCGGCCGCCGCCCACAGCGCCGCATCGTCGGCATCCCAGCGGCCGTAACGCAGATTGTCGCGCGCGGAGGCCGCGAAGATCACGGTTTCCTGCGGCACCATGGCGATGCGCGACCGCACCTCCGCCGGGTCGGCATCGGGCAAGGCGATGCCGTCGAGGCGTAACCTGCCCGCCTCTGGATCGTAGAAACGCTGAGCGAGCTGGAACAAGGTGGACTTGCCCGCGCCCGACGGGCCGACAACCGCCACCATCTCGCCGGGCTGAATCGCCAGACTGAAGTCGTCGAGCGCCTTCACCTCCGGCCGGGTCGGATAATGGAAGGTCACATTCTCGAAGCTCAGACTGCCCTTGGGGGGCAGGGGCAGCGGCACGGGATTGGCCGGCGGACGGATGTCCGGCACTTCCTGCAGCAGCTCGGCCAGCCGGCTGGCGGCGCCGGCGCCGCGGAGCAGATCGCCATAAACCTCGCTGAGCGCGCCGAATGCCCCGGCGACGAGCGCGCCCGAGAGCATGAACGCGGCGAGCGCGCCACCGGACATGGCACCGGAGGCCACGTCCATCGCGCCCTGCCACATCACCAGTGTGATCGAGCTGAAGACGAGGAACATGACGATCGCGGTCATGATCGCGCGCAGCGAAATGCGGCGCCGGGCCGTGCCGAATGCGGCCTCCACGGCGCCCGAAAAGCGGCCGCCCTCACGCGCTTCCTGCCCGAAGGCCTGGACGATCTTCATCGCGCCGAGCGTCTCTGCGGTCATCGCGCCAACGTCGGCGATGCGATCCTGGCTGTGCCGAGCCACCGTGCGGACGCGGCGGCCGAGGATGACGATCGGCACGATCACGACCGGAATGCCAAGCAGCAGCAGTGCGGTCAGCTTTGGTGCCAGCGTGAAAAGATAGGCGATGCCGCCGAGCGCGAGCACGAGGTTGCGAAGCGCGACCGAGGCGGTGGTGCCGACGACCTGCTCGATCAGGGTCGTGTCCGCCGTCAGCCGCGACGCGATTTCGGCGGGGCGATTTTCCTCGAAATAGCCGGGCGCCAGCGTCAGCAGGTTGCCATGGACCGCCGATCGGATGTCAGCCACCACGCGCTCACCGAGCCACGACACGAAATAGAAGCGCATCGCCGTCGCCAGCGCGAGGACGACGATGATCATCAGCAGATAATGGAAATACGGCGATACTTCGCCGCCCTTGGCGATGAAGCCGTTGTCGATGATCAGCCGTAGCCGCCACGGAATCGCCAGCGTCGCGAGCGCCGCCGCCAGCAGTGCGATGCCTGCGCCGACGATATGGCCCGGATAACGCGCGGCAAAGCGCCAGATGAGGCCGAGATTGCCGAGCTTGCGATCGGTGGGCGGAGACGGAGCGGGGTCGGCCATGCGCGCCCGCCTAGCAGGACCGGATGACCTGCTCAACGGTCGAGCAGCGCGGCTGCTGTCCCCGTCTGCGACTTTTGCTGCATTGCACCGTTAAGAAGTTTGGGCGTAAGCTCCTCACAACTCGCCATCCGGGATTCCCAATTCGATGCTGTACAACGCTTACGAAATGCAACGCACCCTGCTGGCGGGCGCCAGCACCTTCGCCAATATGGGGGCGGAGTGGATGCAGAGTCCCGCCAATCCGCTGTCTTACACCGCGATGGGTCCGCTGATGGCATCCGGTCTGGATGTGTTTGCCCATGCCTCGGCACCGCGCGGCAAGCCGGCGTTCGGCCTCAAGATGACTTTGGTAGACGGGAAACCGGTGCCAGTCTCCGAGGAGATCGTGCTGCGCAAGCCGTTCGGCCAGCTCAAGCATTTCGTGCGCAAGGGAATTCAGGGCGGCCCCAAGCTGCTGATCGTCGCGCCGATGTCCGGCCACTATGCCACGCTGCTACGCGGCACGGTGGAGCGGATGCTGCCGGAGCATGACGTTTATATCACCGACTGGCGCGATGCGAAGATGGTGCCGATGTCGGAAGGCAAGTTCGATCTCGACGATTATGTCGATTATGTCATCGAATTCCTGGAGCATATCGGCCCCGGCGCGCACATGCTGGCGGTATGCCAGCCGTCGGTGCCCTGTTATGCCGCGGCCTGCCTGATGTCCGAGGACAATAATCCGGCGCGGCCGCTAACGCTCACAATGATGGGCGGGCCGATCGATACGCGTGAAGCACCGACGGAAGTGAACACGGTGGCGACGCAGCGGCCGCATAGCTGGTTCGAGCAGAATGTGATCCACACCGTGCCTTTTTATTATCCGGGCGCGGGTCGACGGGTTTATCCGGGCTTCCTGCAGTTGACCGGCTTCATGGCGATGAACTTCGGCAACCACCTGATCAGCCATTGGACGATGTTCAAGCATCTGGTGGAAGGCGACGGCGACAGCGCGGACTCGACCAAGGGCTTCTACGACGAATATCGTTCGGTCTGCGACATGGATGCCGATTTCTACCTGCAGACGATCGATGTCGTCTTCCAGGATCATGCCTTGCCCAAGGGCGAGATGATGCATCGCGGCCGCAAGGTCGACCCTGCTGCGATCAAGGATATCGCCATCCTCGCGGTAGAAGGCGAGCGTGACGACATTTCCGGGATCGGCCAAACCAAGGCGGCGCTCAAGATTGCGACCAGTCTGCCCAAGGCTCTGAAGAAATATCACATGGCCGATGGCGTCGGACATTATGGCATCTTCAACGGCCGACGCTGGCGTGAGATCATCGCGCCGGTCGTTACGGGTTGGATCGCCGATCATGACAAACGCGATTAAGAGAAGATTGAGCGCGGCTGCCGCGCTGGGGCTGATGCTGGCTTCGGCGTCGACGGGGATGACTGCCCGTACGACCCAACTTCAGCCGCAAGCGGAAAAGCCGGATGCCAAGGGCGAGCTTCGCGCAGCGCTTGGCAAGTTGCAGCAGGAAGATTGCACCGGCGCGCTCGCCATTCTCGATCCGATGGCCGCGCGGATGGCCGGCAAGGAACGCAATCAGATCCAACTGCTGCGTATCCCCTGCCTCGGCAATGTCGGCCGTGGCGACGAAGTGCCGGCCATCTATCGTGAGATGGTGGCGGCCGACCCCGAAAGCCCCGGCGTGCGCGCCGTGGGCGTGTTCGTCGCAGTCAACGAGCGGAATCTGCCTGAAGCGGCGCGGCGTCTGACTTTGCTGGCGGAGGAGAGTCCCCAGGGCCTCGGCCCGATCAATAGTGCGATCGCGCGCGGCATCGTCCAGGATCTGACCCAGCGGCGCGATCTCGCCACCCGCAAGCGTCTCTATGTCGCGCTGGCAAGGGCGGATTGGCAGCCTTCGGACCGGCCGGATATGCGCGACAGCCTGGCGCAGGGGGCCATCGAGGCGCTGCTTGTCGACAAGCAGGTCACCGAGGCAGAGGCGATTTTGCCGCGCGTCACCATGCCCGAATTGCTGGTATCGATGGCGACCGAACGGCTATACCAGCCGCTCTGGCCCGCGATTGAAGCCCGGCTGGGTGAACATGGCGGTCGGGCTATCGACCGCTTTGCCCTGTCCCGCCTCGAAGCCTTTACCCGCAGCGAGAATGACGAGCGCACGCGGCGCGATGCCGTCCGCGCCTTCATCCTGCTCGGCCGCTATCCCGAAGCGATCGAGCTTGCGGAGAAAGTGCCGATCGCGGAGGGCATGAGCGAGGAGGCCGTGACGAGCGTCCGCTATCATGCCCAGGCGCTCGCCTCGCAGGGCAATCGCGCCGCCGCGGTCGAGCGGATGCGCGCCTTCACCAGGATCGATCCGAAGACGACGCCCTCGGTCGTTTCAGGGATGGTGGGCCTGGCCGAATTGCTCGACGAAGCAAGCAAGCCGGATGAGGCACTGGCCGTTGCGCGGGCGGCGCGCGAAGGCAGCGGCGATGCGATCAGCCCTTGGGGACGGGCCTGGCTGCGCCGGACGGAAATCTGCGCGCTCTCGACCCTTGGCCGCACGGCCGAGGCAAAGAGCGCCGCGGATCAGTTGATCGTCGATGCCAAGGATAATGAGGCTGCTGCGATCGAGGCCCTATTATGTTCGGGTCGTAACGACGAAGCCGCGAAGATCGCGATCGCGACGCTGGCCTCGCCGGAGGGCGCATCGACCATCGCCGATCAGTTTCAGCCCGATGGCGCGTTGTGGGCTCCCGCGGCATCGCGGCTGCGGGCGCTGTGGGGCACCTTCCTCACCCGTCCGGACGTGAAGACGGCGTTCGACAAGTCGGCCCGCATTCTGCCCAAGGCGCTGTGGCCGTCCAAGGATCCCCGCCCGATCCCGCGGCGCGGCACCGACGAACCTCTGACGATCACCTGACGCATGAATTCCGCTGAACCGCCGCGCCTCACCGCGCGGATCGAACGCTGGCCGGTCGCCGGCGCCTTCACCATAGCGCGCGGCGCCAAGACGCATGTCGATGTCGTCGTTGCGGAGATAGCCGACGGAGAACTGATCGGCCGCGGCGAGGCGACCGCCATCTATTATCACGGCGAAACCGCCGAGAGCGTGCTCGATGCGGTGGAGGCGATGGTTGGGCCGATCGCGGGCGGTGCGGGGCGTGACGAGGTGCAAACGCTGATGCCGCGGGGGGCGGCGCGCAATGCCGTCGACGCCGCGCTCTGGGATCTGGATTGCAAGCGTATAGGCCAGCCGGCGTGGCAGATTGCCGGCCTTGCCGAACCCACCCCGCTGCTGACCGCTTACACCATCTCGCTCGGCGAGCCGGACCGCATGGAGGCGGATGCGCGTGCCGCGGCAACTCAGCACCCTTTGCTCAAGCTGAAACTCGCAGGGGAGGGGGATGTCGCCCGCGTCGCCGCCGTTCGTCGCGGCGCACCCGAGGCGCGGCTGATCGTCGATGCCAACGAGGCCTGGACCGATCGTGACATCGTCGCAGAAGCGCAGGCGCTGGTGCCCTATGGCGTCGAACTGGTCGAGCAGCCGGTAAAGGCGGGGCAGGACCATCTGCTTGATGGCATCGTCTCGCCCATTCCGCTCTGCGCCGACGAGAGCTGCCAGGATCGCGCCGATCTCGCGCGCTGTGTTGGCCGTTACGCGGCGATCAACATCAAGCTAGACAAGGCCGGTGGGCTGACCGAGGCGCTGGCTCTGGCGGCGGCGGCGAGCGATGCGAAGCTGGAGATCATGGTGGGCTGCATGCTCTCCACCTCGCTCGGTATCGCGCCGTCCTTCCTGGCCGCGCAGGGCGTGCGCTGGGTCGATCTCGACGGCCCGTTGCTGCTGGCCGAAGATCGGGTGCCCGGTTTCGCCTTTTCAGGCGGAACCATGTCACCCCCGATCAACGGCCTGTGGGGCGAAGGCTAGAGCTGAACCTCGGCCACCTTGCCCGCATAGTCGGCCTTGGGATCGCGCCCCAGCAGGCGCTTGATCGCCGCTCCGAAGCTGGAAGCGCCCAGCCAGATCTCCGCCCGCTCGGTATCCAGCCGCAGCAAAGCAAGCTTGGGATCGTCGCGTCCGCCTTCGTACCAGGATGCGATGCGGCTGTTCCAGAAATGGTCGATCACCGCCGCATTGGTTTCCACGTTCAGATGGCCGTGGACACTGGCGAAAAGATCGTGATCCTTCGCCACATAATTGGCGATCGCATGGTGCGACTGGGTAAGCTTGCTCACCAGATTATTGTCGCGAGAGGTGAAGAAATAGATCGGCCCATGATCGTCGTCGAAGAAGGCGGTCATCGGCTGAGCATGGGCGTCGGCGGCGCCGACAAGCCCGATCATAAGGAATGGGCTGGCCTTCAGATCCTTCCAGAACCGGGCCTCGATTTCGGCTTCGCTGGGCATCTTGCTCTCCTCCGATCGTGTCGGAAAAGAACAGGCGGGGGCGGCGATCGTTCCTGTGAAAAGGGACGGCGCGAACCGCCCCTTCCCTTCGTCAGAGCACTTCGAACAGGCCGGCAGCACCCATGCCGCCGCCGACGCACATCGTTACCACGACGTAGCGGACACCGCGGCGCTTTCCCTCGATGAGCGCGTGGCCGACCATGCGTGCGCCCGACATGCCATAAGGATGGCCGATCGAGATCGCACCGCCGTTGACGTTGAGCAGGTCGTTGGGAATGCCCAGCGTGTCGCGACAATAGAGCACCTGCACCGCGAAGGCCTCGTTCAACTCCCACAGGCCGATATCGCCCATCTTGAGGTTGAAGCGTTCGAGCAGCTTCGGCACAGCGAACACCGGACCGATGCCCATTTCGTCCGGCTTGGTGCCCGCAACCGCCATGCCGACGAAGCGGCCGAGCGGCGCCAGGCCGCGGGCTTCTGCGACCGAGCGCTCCATGACGACGCAGGCCGAGGCGCCGTCCGAAAGCTGGCTCGCATTGCCGGCGGTGATGAAGCCCGACGGGCCGATCACAGGCTGCAAGGCGGTGAGGCCCTCCAGCGTCGTCTCCGGCCGGTTGCCCTCGTCCCTCGCCAGCGTCACCTGCTTCTGCGTGGTTTCGCCGGTCGCCTTGTCGGTGACGTTCATCGTCGCCGTCACCGGGATGATTTCGTCGTCGAACTTGCCCGCGGCCTGCGCGGCGGCCGTCCGCTGCTGCGACTGCAGGGAATATTCGTCCTGCGCCGCGCGGCTGACACCATAGCGGTTGGCGACGACCTCGGCGGTCTGCAGCATCGGCATGTAGACGTCGTCGTGCATGGCGATCAGTTCGGGATCGAAGCCGAGGCGCAGTTCCTTGGTTTGCACCATCGAGATCGACTCGACGCCGCCGGCGACGACCACATCTTCCTGGTCGACGATCACCTTGCGCGCCGCGATGGCGATGGCTTCCAGCCCCGACGCGCATTGGCGGTCCACCGACACGCCGGCGACCGTAACCGGCAGGCCCGCGCGCAACGCCGCAGTGCGGCCGATCGTCGCCTGCACGCCCTGTTGGAGGGCCGCGCCAATGACGACGTCATCCACTTCGGCGGGGTTCAACTTCGCCCGTTCGACCGCGGCACGGATGGCGTGGGCGGTAAGGGTCGGCGACGGCGTGGCATTGAACGCGCCGCGATAGGCCCGGCCGATCGGCGTGCGGGCGGTGGAAACGATGACGGCTTCACGCATGACCATGATCCTTGATGATCGATGAGGGGTTCAGAGGAAGACCTGGGCGATCCATTCGGCGATCAGCGCCGGCTTGTCCTTGCCTTCGATCTCAACGGTAAGCTCGCAGGTTTCCTGATAGCGGCCAGCGCCCTTTTCCTCGAGGTCGAGCAGCTTGAAATGGCCGCGGACGCGCGATCCCGACGGCACCGGCGTCAGAAAGCGGACTTTGTTGCCGCCATAATTCACGCCCATCTTGATGCCTTCAAGCGTCGGCGCGTCGCTCTTTTCGCGCATCACCGGCAGCAAAGAGAGGGTGAGGAAACCATGGGCGATCGTGCCGCCGAACGGCGTCATCTTTGCCATTTCGGGGTTCACATGGATGAACTGATGGTCACCCGTCGCGTCGGCGAAGCGGTCGATCATCGCCTGGTCGACCAGAATCCATTCCGAAGTGCCGACCACCTGGCCCTTTTTCGCCTGATAATCCGCAACGCTGATCGTAGCCATGCCCGGTCCTCTCCGATTTTGTCGGCGGTTGTCTGATATACGTTGACGTAAACGTCAAGTGCCGTGGCCTGTGACTGGCATCACCGCACATCGCCCCGAATCGGGGCATCAGGGACAGCAGTTGGTAGCTTAGCGTTTCATGATGTGACACATGGCGGCCCCGGCGGCGTATCTCGCCGGGCCGCCGCTATGCCGGCCGTCCGCTTCAACCGGCGCGGCTTCCCAACCCGTTGCGTTTTTCCGACGGCTTCGTTTCCGGCCCGGCTTCCGGATAGGGCATGATCATCGTGCCATCGGGCGCGGCGGTAAAACTGGTCTGCGTTGGATAAGCGAACATGATCGCTTCCGCATTGAAATGCTGGAGGATCGCGATCAGGATTTCGTGATTGGTGGCGAACACCTTCTCATAATCCATGTGGTGGACGTCGAACTGCAGTTCGAAATCCAGGCTGGATGCGCCGAAGCCGACCATGCCGCAGCGCACGAAGCTGCAATGGCGGTGTGCGGTCACGATCTTTTCCAGTCGCGCCGGAATGCCGGAAAGCACGTCCGGCATGGTCTGGTATATGACGCCGAAGCGGTGGACCATGCGGCGATGTTCCAGCCGGTCGAAGTTGCGCAATTCCTTGTTCAGCAGGTTCGCGTTTGAAATCACGACCTGTTCGCCGGTGACGGCGCGGACGCGGGTGGATTTGAGACCGATGGATTCGACCGAGCCTGATGTCTGATCGAACTTGATGCCGTCTCCGCGGCGGAACGGCTTGTCGAACAGGATCGAAAGCGCCGCAAACAGATCGGAAAAAATGCCCTGCGCGGCAAGACCGATGGCGATACCGCCGATGCCCAGACCAGCGACCAGACCGGTGACGTTCACGCCCAGATTGTCGAGGATGACG
Source organism: Sphingomonas sp. DBB INV C78 (assembly GCF_042693015.1). Taxonomy (NCBI): domain Bacteria; kingdom Pseudomonadati; phylum Pseudomonadota; class Alphaproteobacteria; order Sphingomonadales; family Sphingomonadaceae; genus Sphingomonas; species Sphingomonas sp. DBB INV C78. Next base: position 342,102 of record NZ_CP170544.1, read on the forward strand.
ATCAGGGCGATCGCGAAGACGGCGACCGATACCAGCAGCCGGATGATGCCCATCGCGCTGCCAAGGCCGCTCGACGCATCGGTATCTACACCGGCGCGATGCTCGATCGCGCCCAGGATCAGTACGCGCGCCCAGATTGCGACCTGCAATACCATCGTGATCGTGAACAGGAAGGTCACTGTCCGCGCGAGGAAAAGGGGCGCGTCGGCATAGGTCGCCACCAGTTGCGCGGCGACAGCCACCATGAACCACAGCCGCGTGCGCGCAAGCGCCTTGCCGATGATGAACGGCCAGTGGGTGCGGTTGGTGCGATCGTCGCACAGATGGAGCCCGAGCCGCTTCAAGCCCATCATGGCAAGCACGATGATCGCCGCCATGGCGCCTGCCAGCAGGATCTGCAGGCTATGACTGGAAAGCCAGCCGATCGACGCGTCGACTGCGTGGTCGAGCTGATCGACAGAGGATGAAATGTTCGCCGCCGGTGCGACGGTATTATTAACGGCGGTCGTCATCAGGCGGCCTTTGGTTCGGATTCGGTGCGCTGCGCAAGTTCATCGAGAAACGCGATCAGGCCGCGTTCCGCAGACGACAGATATTTCGTGCGACGGGGAAGGTTCAACCCCACTAGCGGTGAAGCCGTGCGGTTGCCGGCCAGTTCGATAAGGGCAGGGTGCACATAGGATTTCCTGGCGATGGCCGGCGTGTTGCCGAGCGCCTGGGCCACGGGTTCCATCATCCCCTTGATCGAAATGGTGCCGTCGGCCGCAATCAGGGCGGCAAAGGCGATCACGCTCGCCCCCCAGGTACGGAAATGCTTGGCGGTGAAATCGCCCCCGGTCGCATCCCTAAGATAGTCGTTCACATCACTGGACGTAACGGGGCGGGCCACGCCGTCGGCGTCGAGATATTGGAAAAGATGTTGACCGCTGAGATCCTGGCACCGGCGCACGATCCTGCTCAATCGCCCATCGTTGATCGTCAGACGCTGGATCTTGCCCGATTTGGCGCGATATTCCAGACGTACCCGATCACCCTTCACTTCGGCATGTCGGCGACGCAGCGTCGTCGCGCCGAAGCTGCGATTCGCCTTGGCGTAGCTTTCATTGCCGACACGCACATGGCCGATATCGAGCAAACGGATCACCGCGGCAACGACCCGGTCGCGATCAAGCGTCCGGCGACAGAGGTCCGCTTCCACCTTGGCCCGGATCGCCGGCAGCGCGCGGCCGAAATCAACGCAGCGATCATATTTCGCCGCGTCTTGCGCGGCGCGGAAATCGGTGTGGTAGCGATATTGCTTACGGCCCTTTTCGTCCCAGCCGACAGCCTGGATATGGCCCTTGGCTGATTTGCAGAACCATGCATCGGAATATGCGGGGGGGAGGGCGATGGCATTCAGCCGATCGATTTCCTGACGGCGAGTGATGCGACGGCCCCTATTGTCGAAATAGGCCCAGGCGTCCCCAATCCGCTGACGTGCAATACCCGGATCGGTATCATCGACATAACAAAGCACGGTGCGCGGATTCTCCCCAATAGACTGGTCCCATCGAACGCGCGGCTTGCGCGCTTCGTTCCGGCGCGGCATGGCAGTCGCCTTCACAACCAGGCGTTAAGCATTTTCGTTTACGCCTTTCACATTCTCAATCGGTGAGCTGGCGCTGTGAGCGGATCAAGCTGGGTGGAGCGCGCCGCGGCGCGCATCGAAGCATGGCCGGTGGGGCCGATCGCATCCCTGATGCTAGGGGCGGCGACCGCCTTTTTTTGCTGGGCGATGCCGAACAACTTCGTCAATGGTCTGCTTCCCGGTGCTGCTGCGGCTCCGGCGTTGCTTGTTGGTCCGGCGCTCGTCGTGACCATATCCACCTGGGCCGGATTTCGCTGGCTGGATGCCCGAAATGCGGCTGCCAATGTCATCATCGACGAAGGCGACGATCAGGAAGACTGGCTGACCCCGGCCGCGCACCGGCCATTCGTGCCGATCATCGTGAAGCCCGAACCCGTCGTCCGTCCGTTGATTCTCGATGCGCTGGCGGACTTTCCGCTCCGCGATCCTGCACCGGAAGCGACGCCTGTCACTCGGGACGAACCGAATGAGCTGCTGCTCGACAATGTGGTGGTGGGCGATCCGGGGCAGGTTATCGACGATTCGCCCTTGGCGGCGCTGATGGAGCGGCTGGCGGCTGAAATGGCGCCTCCCGCCAGCGCCGTCGTGCCGGCACGGCCAAACGAGCCCGATGACGAGATGCTGCGCGCCACCATCGCCGATCTGCACCGCCTGGCCGCCAACCGCGCCTAGCTGTAGCGCAGGGTCAGCGCCTCGATTTCCAGCAGGATGCCGTTGGCCGCATCGTGATGGCCGGCCAACGCCAGATCGGCCAGCAAATGGCCTGGCAGATCGATCTCCGCCTCCGCCAGCCGCATCGCCAGCATGGTCGTGTCCGGGCGACGGGAGCTTTCCAGCAGGATTCGAATGCAATGGCGGTGGCCGACGAACGTGGCGCTCGCCCAGTCCTCGATCAAATGTGTGTCCAGGCTGGGCACGCCGAAACGCGTCAGCAGATCCGCAAGCCCCTGAACGAGCCGTCGGCCGACGATCTCCGTCATGCGCTGATCCGTCCCCCTTCGGCGGGGCGGTCGACCGCGGCAAGATAAGCGAGCACGCGCGCTTGGGTCGATGCACGTGGTTCCCGCCCATTGCGCAGGTCCAGTACGAAGCGGGGATCGTTGACCGCCTCGCGGCCAAAGCGCGTCGCCGGAGTCCGGCTGCGGCGCAGATGACGTTCGATGACGGACAAGAGGTGCATGAACGATTCTCCTTTCCTTGCCCGACTCGCCGGGGCATTGTTCCTATTATGTTCTCATAGGAAAAATCCTACTTGTCTAGGATATTTCCTATCCGTAGGATGCGGACATGTCCGATGCTGATCCGCGCGAGGTGCTGGAAGCGCTCATTCGCGAGCGTGGGGAGGATTATGCGTCCCTGTCGCGGCTGATCGGCCGCAACCCCGCTTATATGCAGCAGTTCATCAAGCGCGGTTCCCCTCGCAAGCTTGACGAGGAGGATCGCGCGACGCTCGCGCGTTATTTCGGCGTGGATGAAGCTCTATTGGGTGGTCGGGATCATCCTGTCGCACCGCGGATCGTGGCGGCCGACAAGGGGACGAAGCGTCACGATACCGATTTCATCGCGGTGCCCCATCTCGCGGTTCGGGCATCGGCCGGGCCGGGCGCGATCACTGCCGACAAGCGCGCCGCGCAGCGTTTCGCATTCGATGCCGGCTGGCTCCGCAACCTCGCGCCGTCGGGCCCGTCCGCTCTGTCGCTGATTCGCGTGGAGGGTGATTCCATGGCGCCGACGCTGGCGGACGGGGACGATATTCTCGTCGATCGGTCCGATGCTGCCGAACGGCTACGCGACGGGATCTACGTGCTGCGGGTTGAGGACGCGCTTTTGGTCAAGCGGCTGCTGATCCAGCCGGCCGCGGGCCGCGTGACGATCTCCAGCGACAATCCCGCTTATCCGCCACTGCCCGATTGCGATCAGGCCGATATCCACGTCATCGGCCGGGTGGTGTGGGGCGGGCGCCGTTTCCGCTGATCAGCGGCGGCGGTCGAAAGCCCAGAAGGCCAGCGAAATTGCAGCGCCGATTCCCGTGCCGATAAGGAAGCCGGCCGATGGCTGGCCCAGGATCGCGCCGACGACGACGCCCCCGATGATGGTGAGCGCAAGGACGGAGCCGGTGGCGCGCGGAGCGGAGGATTGCGACATTCCGTCCCTTTGCCATTGCCCGAACTGGTGCACCAGCCCGTATCAAAACGGCACATGTGTCCCGCCACGGCATTTGGTGAATGTGCCGTTGAACATCGTGTCGCGCTGTCGTCCGTCGCGCGGGGCGGTGGCGGCCGCTTGGCACGGCACTTGAACTGATCCTGCGCAACAGGAGAACGTCAAATTTCCACCGCGCTTTACATCGCTGATCGCGCCACCGTCGATTTTGCCGAGGATCTGATTCGCACCTATGGCGACGAGGCCGGGCTCGAGGCGGCATCGCGGGCGGAACATAGCCGCGATGTCGGCAACCTCGCGCGCTTCTGCCAGTGGCGGCAGATCGAGCGGGTGATCCTGATGCTCTCCGCCGACAGCGTGACAGACACCATCCACTGATTGCAGCGCGATTTTGCGCTTTATCAACCATTAATGCTATAAGCCCGGCTTCGCTGACGCGGAGGGGGAATGCGACGAGGGTCGCGTGAAGGCGCCATCATGGTAGCGGACGAGCGCGCGTCGGCTTTGGCCGGCGGGTCTGCTGATCTGCGTCCTTTCACCACCGGCTATTCGCGCGTCGAGGAACATTGGGACGTGGTCCTCCAGCCCGATGGCAGCGCGCGGGCTTCCATCACCATCCGTCGCGAGCAGCACCTTGTTGCGGAACGTAACTGGCGCTTCGTCGCGCGGCGTGGAGATCCGCAGGCGCGCGCGCGGCGCGCACGGATCGGACTTGCCACTGCCTGTACCGCCATGATCGCTGCCGGGGCGACGCTTTGGACGGTCTGGACCCGGCCGGTCGCGCCGCCACCCGTGATCCTCGCGCTGCCGGCACCAGTTGTATCACCACCCGTGCAGCAGCCTCCTGCGGCAAATGCGCCCGCGCTTGCCGCTGCGTCGAAACCGACAACTGCGCGGTCGCCGGTGCCTTTGATCTTTCCGCTCGAACGGCCGGCATCGCTGTCACACACGCCTGAAAAGGCCGCAGCACCCCTAGCGGAAGTCCCGCTGGACGCCCGGCCGGCGGTGCGTGCTGCCATCGCGCGCGCCTTTGCGTCGGGCGAAGCGGAAGCATGGCGTGACGAGACGCTGACCGGTTTCGTCGTCGTCGGGCCGGCGGAAACCGCGGCCACCGGCATCTGCCGCAACACCGTGATCCTGGCTCGCGGCGGCACGGATGGCGATCGCACCATCAGCCGCCTTCGCTGCGAAGCCGCCGACGGCAGCATTGCCGCCACCAGCACGCCCTGAATTGAGGGTTCAGGCGGCCCTGTCGGTCGCCGGGTGACGGTTCAGTGCCGTGGCGACCGCCGCTTCGAGCGCGCTTATGGTGAAAGGCTTGCGGAGCAGATCGCGGCCGCTCATCCGAGCGGTGTCCCCCGCCTCGCCGACGAACCCGGTAACGAACAACACCCCTAGGCCGGGATGCCGACGCTCGATCTCATCGGCAAGCTCCGGGCCCGTCATGCCCGGCATCACCACGTCGGAGATAACGAGTCGGATATCGTCGCGCGCCGCTAGTATCGCCAACGCTTCCTCGCCGCTTGCGCTGGGAATGGGGGCGTAGCCGATCTCGACCAGTGCGCCGACCGTCGCCGTGCGGACGCGTGCATCGTCCTCGACCACCAGCACGGTCGCACCCCTGGCATCCGCAGGCGCGACGGCAGGGCTCATCGTGCGCGTAAGCACCTCGCCGGTCACGCCTTGCTTGATGTGGCGTGGCAGATAGAGGGAGACGGTCGTGCCCTCGCCAGGCGCTGAGCGGATCGCGATATCGCCTTCGGACTGCCGAACGAAGCCGAAGATTTGGCTCAATCCGAGTCCGGTTCCTTTGCCGACTGGCTTGGTCGTGAAGAAGGGCTCGAAAGCACGCTCGCGCACTTCCGGCGTCATGCCCGCACCCGTGTCCGTCACCGCAATGCAGACATATTCGCCCGCCGGCGCCTCGCCCACCTGACCCGCGGCCAGCATCACGTTGCTTGTCTCGATCGTCAGTTCGCCTTCGCCCGCCATCGCGTCGCGTGCGTTGACGGCAAGGTTCAGGATCGCATTTTCGAATTGGCTGGGGTCGCACCACACATGCCAGCCGATCGCTTCGCTGTGCAGCCGCACGCGAATCCGCTCGCCGAGCGCGCGATCCAGCAGTTCGGACATGCCGGAGATCAGCTTGGCAGGGTCCAGTCCTTCCGGCAGCAATGGCTCGGCGCGAGCAAAAGCGAGCAGTCGCTTGGTCAGCGCTGCCGCACGGGTGGCGCCTTCCATCGCATTGTCGAGATGGCGGCCGACCTCATTGGCTTCATGCGTCAGCCGGCGTCGGGCAAGATCAAGTCCGCCGACGACAACCGCCAGCATGTTGTTGAAGTCATGCGCGATGCCGCCTGTAAGCTGGCCCACCGCTTCCATCTTCTGCACCTGACGCAATTGCGCCTCGGCAGCGGCACGTTCTACGCCCTCAAGACGCAGCGACTCATTTGCCTCACGGAGTTCGCGCGTGCGCTCTGCGACAGCCTGCTCGAGCGTTTCGGCGCGTTCGGCTTCGACCCGCGCGTCACGCCGCGCCAGCCGCTGTTCGGCGAAGGCGCCCACCGTCGCCCAGCCGAGGCCGACAGCGGCCAGCACCAGCAGCAAGCCAAGGCCGGAAAGCAGCGCTGCGAGGTAATTGGAGCGCTCAGCCGATTGCGCGGCGAGTGCGGATCGCTGCCTCAGCACCGCGCGTTCGCGGCCACTGATCTCGGTCAGGATCTCGTTGATGCGGGAGAGGCTGACCGCCTGGCCCGCCTGATAGAAAAGACCGACGGCTTCCCAGCCCTTGCGGTAATTGGATTGCGACGCGGGCGCTGCCAGTTCGCGTCCGCGCAACTCGTAAAGGCGCTGGAGTTCGGCGCCAAGCGCGGCTTGATGTGGATCGTCGCGCGTCAGTTCTTGCAGGCGATAGAGCAAGCGGCCCGCGCGGCGCCATTCGTCATAATAAAGCGCGCCGGTCTGCTTGTCGGAACTGACGACGAAGCGGCCGAGCGCGGCTTCGGACCGGGCCAGCGCCGCATCGAGCGCGCGGCTCACGATCACGACTTCATAGCTGTGTCGCTCGCGCACCAAGGCCGCGTCGCGTTGGCGGTTGGACGATGCGACGAGGAAGACCAGCCCGATCAGCAGCGCTCCGGCCGCCAGCGCCGTCGCAGTTGCCAGCCAGCGCCGCCAAGCTCCCTGGCGCGACCCATCGTCTACGGCGTCGATGCCATCATTCCCCATGCTGCAGGGAATCTAACCAGCATCAACGTCCGTGGCAATCAGGCACAGATCAGGCGATGCAGCCCACCGCCTTGCCGGCCGCACGAAAGCGATCGAGAATATCCCCGACTTGCTCGTCGGAATGTTCGGCACACAGCGAGCAACGCAGCAGGAAAGTTCCCGCGGGCGTGGCAGGCGGTCGCGCCATGTTGACGTAGACGCCGAGCTCAAGCAGCCCTTGCCACATTCTGACGGCCGCTTCCTGATCGGGCAGCATTACCGCGATGATCGCCGACTGCGCGGTTTCCGTGCCGAGCGTGAAGCCCATTTCGCGTAGGCCGGCGTGCAGGCGCTTCGAATTCTTCCACAGATGCGCGCGCTTTTCGCCCGCGTGCATCAGCTTGCGGATCGAGGTCGCTGCCGTCGCCACCACCGAAGGCGGCAGTGAGGCGGTGAACACATAAGGCCGGCAGACGAGGCGCAGCACCTCGAACTTTGGATGGTTGGAAACGCAGAAGCCGCCGACCGTGCCGACCGACTTGGAAAAGGTGCCGACGACGAAGTCGATATCCTTCTCGACGCCAAGCTCTTCGTAGACACCGCGGCCGTTGGGGCCGAAGAAGCCCATGCCGTGCGCTTCGTCCACCAGGATCATGCAGTTCGGATGCTTGCGCACCGCGGCCACCATTGCGGGCAGGGGAGCGATGTCGCCGAGCATCGAATAGACGCCTTCGAGCACGACCAGCTTGAGTGCATCCACCGGCAGGCGGCCCAGCCGCTTGTCGAGATCCTCGACCGAATTGTGGCGGAAGCGCACGACCTCGGCATTGCCGAGCGCGCAGCCGTCATAGATGGACGCATGGCTGTCGGCATCGAGGATGATGTAGTCACCCTTGCCCGCGATCGTGGAAATCATGCCGAGATTGGCCTGATAGCCGGTCGAAAAGACCATGGCGTGTTCGGTGCCGTAAAATTCCTTGAGTGCTTCCTCGCACTCCTTGTGGCCCTGATAGGTGCCGTTGAGCACGCGGCTGCCAGTGGTGCCCGAACCGAAATCGTCCAGCGCCTTCTTGCCCGCCGCGACGACGTCGGGGTCGAAGGTCATGCCCATATAATTATAGGTGCCGAGCAAGATCGTCGGCTTGCCCTGGATGATCGCCAGCGTCGGCGATTTCACCTCGTCCATGACGATGGCGAAGGGATCGCGCACGCCGGTGTCCAGCAAGGCCTGGCGCTCGGCGATAAGGGCGTCGAACTTGGAAAAAAGGTCGGTCATCTTATGATCCGGAAATGCGCTGGTGGCGAGTTAGGTAGAGACAGGTTCGCGGCGAAAGCCCTGTTGGATTCAAGGCTTGCGGCGCGGAAAGCATCTATCCCCGCAGCTTTTCGACGGCGTCGATGAGCTGGCCGACGGTTTCGATCTCCGCCTGCATGTTCATCGTGATGATGATGTCGAACTCGTCCTCGATCGCCGCGACGAAATCCATCACCGTCAGGCTGTCCCATTCCAGATCGCCGGCGAACGTCGTCGCCTCGGTCAGGTTGATGCCCTTTTTGTTGAAGGGTTCGATGGCGTCGGCCACCTTGGCGAAGGTTTCGTCGCGATTGCTCATGGTCCGTCCTTAAAGCTCTGCGCGGCCGCTTGCCAAGGGAATGCGGCGGGAAAGCGGCGGCGGCTTGGCAATGCAGCATCGTCATGTAAAACTTGTCGCGAAGTGAGGGGCAGGGCGATGAGTGAAGAAAATAAGCGCGTGCCGTCCGTTAACGGCATCCACCTGCTGCGCACCACCCAGCAGATCCATGTCCAGCTCAGCCAGATGGCCGATCAGAAGGCGTCGATCCTGATGGGCGCCACCTTCGTCATCTTCACGATCACCATCGGGCAGTCGAAGGGATCGGGCGCACCGCTGCCCTTGCTCATCCTTGGCGGATTCGCCTTCTTTTCGGCCGTGCTGGCGGTTTTGGCGATCCTGCCGGCCACCCACACCCGCAAGACCGACTGGATCAACTTACTGTTTTTCGGATCTTTCACCCAGCTCGAAGAGAACGACTATGTCGAGCGGGTGGTGGAGAAGGCCTACCGGGACGAGGATATCTTCCGCACGATGGCGCACGACATCTACCAGAATGGTCGCGTGCTCGAACGGAAGAAATACCGGTTCCTGGGCTACGCCTATCGCGTCTTCCTGCTTGGGCTGACCGCCAGTTTCATCGCCTTCCTGTGGACCTATCTGGCCTGAGTTAGAGCCAGCCGAGACGCTTGTAGCTTTCGGCCGTCGCCTTCAGGCCCGCGCGCGTTTCGACCATCGGGCGCCAGAGGCTTTCGGGCGGACGGCGCGTAGCGCTCACAACCCAATCGGGATGGCAGAAATAGCGCACCCGATCCGGCGTGAGCTTGGCCGCCTTGCCGCGGATCAGCCCGTCCGCCGTCGCCGCGATCCGCAATATGGAGGCTGGCACCGACAGCGTTCGCACCGATCGGCCGACAGCATCGCCGAGCGCATGCGCGAAGGCGCGATGGTCCCAGCCGGCTTCGATGCCGTCGTCGGGCTCGAAGCATTGGCCGATGGCCGTCGGCGCATCGACCAGATCGAGCAGCAGGCGGGAAAGGTCGCTCGCCTCGATCAGCGACAGGCGGCCGGGCGGGGGGAGCGTGACGAACCCCTTGGCGGCAAGCCGGAACAGTTCGAGCATCTCGCGATCGCCGGGGCCATAGACGGCCGGCGGGCGAACGATGGTCCAGTCCAGCCCGGAAGAAATGACGGGTTTCTCGGCTTCGGCCTTCGACCAGCCATATTCCGACAGGCCGGGTTCCCGCGCGGCAAGCGATGAGACGAGGATGAGGCGACGGATGCCGGCGTCCTGAGCGGCGCGCACCACATTCTCGGTCCCGTGGATATTGCCGGCGATGAAGCCCTCACGATCCGGCGCGTTGATGACGCCGGCGATATGGATCATCGCGCGTGCGCCGTCAGACAGCCGGGCGAGTGCATCCCTATCGTCGAGAGCGCCCGCCACCCATTCGATGTGCGGGGCGGGCGCTTGCGGCCGGCGAGCGAGCGCGCGCACGGTGAGGCCGCGTTGGCCTGCGATCCTGAGGACATGGCTGCCGACGAAGCCCGTGCCGCCGGTGATGGCGATCGGTGCGGTCACAGCATGACCATATGGTCACGATGGACCAAAGCCGCGCGGGGCGCATAGCCCAGCACCGCCTCCAGCGCGTCGGACCGGCGGCCGACGATGAGGGCCGCGTCATCGGCGTCATATTCCGCCAGCCCGCGGGCGATCGGCGCGGATTCGGGGCCGAGTATGTCGACCACGTCGCCGCGTGCGAACTTGCCTTCCACCAAGGTCGCTCCGGCAGCGAGCAGGCTGCGGCCGCTGCCCAGCGCCTTCACCGCGCCGGCGTCGACATGGATGGCGCCCTTGGCCGTCAGCCGGCCAGCAAGCCAGGCCTTGCGCGCCGACGCACCTTTTTCCGCCACGAACACCGTGCCGTGGCCGGTTTCGGAGAAAGCTTCCAGCGGATGATCGATCTTGCCGGAGATGATGGCGAGATGCGTGCCGGCGCTCATCGCGATACGTGCGGCTTCGAGCTTGGAGACCATGCCGCCCGATCCCATGCCCGAAGCCGATCCGGTGTCGGCCATGGCGCGGATGCGCGCGTCGAGCCGCGTGACTTCGGGAACCAGCCTGGCATCCGGATCGCGCGCGGGATTGGCGGTGTAGAGGCCGTCAATGTCGGACAGCAGGATGACGCCGCGCGCCGATGCGGCCTGGCCGATGCGCGCCGCCAGCCGGTCATTGTCGCCGAAGCGGATCTCCTCGGTGGCGACCGAGTCGTTCTCGTTGATGACGGGCACCACGCCCAGCGACATCAGCCGTTCGAGCGTCGCGGATGCGTTGAGATAGCGCCGGCGATCCTCAAGATCGTCGAGCGTGACCAGCATCTGCGCCGCGGTCAGGCCGCGTTCGCCCAGCAGTTCCGCCCAGCAGTGGGAAAGCGCGATCTGGCCGGTCGCGGCCGCCGCCTGTGCGTCTTCCAGGCTGGCGCGGCCGCCCTTGGGCAGGCCCAACCGCCGTGCGCCGAGCGCGATCGCGCCGGAGGAGACGACCGCAACCCGCTGGCCCGCGGCCACCCGGTCGGCGATGTCGGCGACGACGCCCGCCAGCCAGTCGCGGCGGACATGGCCGGCCGGATCGACCAGCAGCGCCGACCCGATCTTGACGACAAGGCGAGCGCAATTGGCTGGCGCAAAACGGGCGGCGGGCATGATCAGCGATTCCGCGCGATCAGATCGGCGACCATTCGGATTCTTCCCCCTCACCCTGCGGCTGGGCGGTCGCTTCGGCCGGGCCGATAGCCTCGACCAGGCGATCGAGCACCGCATCGACACCCGTTCCCGCCGTGCCCGAAAGCAGCATCACTTCGGCGCCGCTTTCCTTCGCAAGCTTCTTGGCGAGCTTGGCGACGGTCTTGTCGTCGATCGCATCGATCTTGTTGAGCGCCAGCACTTCGGGCTTCTCGATCAGGCCGGCGCCATAGGCGTCCAGTTCCTCGCGGACGATATGATAGGCCTCGATCGGATCTTCGCCGCTGGCGTCGATCAGGTGCAGCAGCACGCGGCACCGCTCGATATGACCGAGGAAACGGTCGCCAATGCCTGCGCCGTCGGCCGCGCCCTCGATCAAACCGGGGATGTCGGCGATGACGAATTCGCGCTGGTGGCGGGTGACGACGCCGAGCTGTGGGCGCACCGTGGTGAAGGGATAGTCGCCGACCTTGGCCTTCGCATTGGTGACGGCATTGATGAAGGTCGACTTGCCGGCATTGGGCAGGCCGACGAGGCCGGCGTCGGCCAGCAGCTTGAGCCGCAACCAGACCCACGCTTCCTCATAGGGCCAGCCCGTGCCGTGCTGGCGGGGTGCGCGGTTGGTGGAGGTCTTGTAACTGGCATTGCCGCGCCCGCCGTCGCCGCCGCGCATGAAAATCTCGCGCTGGCCCGGCTTGGTGAAGTCGAGCAGCACATTCTCCTTGTCCTCGGACAGGATCTGCGTGCCGACCGGCACCTTGATGACGAGATCGTCGCCGCCCGCACCCGTGCGGTTCGATCCCGATCCGCCCTTGCCGCGCGGCGCCCGGAAATGCTGGGTGTAGCGGAAGTCGATCAGCGTATTGAGGCCGGGCACGGCTTCGAAAATGATGTCGCCACCCTTGCCGCCATTGCCGCCGTCGGGGCCGCCATATTCGATGAACTTTTCGCGCCGGAAGCTGACGGCACCGGGGCCGCCCGCGCCGGAACGGACATAGATCTTGGCTTGGTCGAGAAAATGCATGGCGCGCGCTTAGCGCGGATGCGCCCAAATGAGAACCTTGCGCTGTTATTTCACGTCGCCGCCGAAGCTGAGAATATGGGCGAGCGCCATTTCTCGGGCGGTTTCCCGCGGCAGGCCGAGCGCGTTGGTCATCGCTTCGCCCATCAGTGCATCGCCGAGCGCGGACAGCACGAGCGAGAGCGTGATCGCTGCGAGCGGGCGATTCTGATACGGCCCCAATTCGTCGACAAGGCGATGAATGGTCTCGAGGATCGGATCGAGCACGCTGTGGTCGCCCGACAGAATCGCCCAGGATGCCAGCGCGCCCGCGCCTTCCTTGCCGAAGGCGTCGAATGTCTGTTCGACGATCTGGCGCTGGTCCGCTTCGCCGGCGCGCGCCTTGAGCACGGTCGCGCCGATCTGGGCGGTGATCTTTTCCGCCATGCTGACCGCCAGCGCCTGCTGCAGCCCCGCGGCCGATCCGAAATGATGGAGCAGATTGGCATGGGTGCGGCCGATCCGCGTGGCGACGGCTTTCAGCGTCACCGCTTGCGGACCTTCCTCGATCAACAAGGTTCGCGCCGCCTCAAGGGCGGCAAGGCGACTGTCTTCGGCGCTAAGGCGGGTACGCACTATTGACATTGATGTAAATAACCCTATGCTACACTCGATCACGGAGACAACCGATGACCGAGACCCCGAGCGACCTGACGATCACCCCACGCGACCGCAGGTTCGGCCGTGGCCTACCCCAGCAACGCTGGTGGCTGGGCGGAGACCCGGTTGCAACCGCATTCTACAATGGGCTTTCGATCACCTTCCCCAAGGGCGAAGGCTTCTTCATCGACAGCGTCCGCAAGTTCCGGGATGGCGCGCCGCCGCAACTTGCGGAAGAAATTGCCGCTTTCACCAAACAGGAAGTGATGCACACGCGTGAGCATGTCGCCTTCAACCGGCGCGTGACCGATGCGGGCTATGATGTGGGAAAGCTGGAAAAAGCGGTCGAGCATCGGCTGGCCGTTACGCGATCCAAGCCGCCGATCGTAAGCCTGGCCGCGACCATGGCGCTTGAGCATTTCACGGCGATCCTGGCGCATGAACTGCTTGCCGACCCGCGCCATCTTGCGGGTGCCGAGGCCAGCGCCGGCGATATGTGGCGTTGGCATGCGATGGAAGAAATCGAGCATAAGGGTGTCGCTTATGACACCTGGCTTCATGCGACGAAGGATTGGCCGCGCTTCACCCGCTGGAAGGTGAAGGCCAAGGTGATGCTGTTCGTGACCCGCAACTTCGTGGTCGATCGGACGCGGGGCATGCTGGAATTGCTTCGCCAGGACGGGCTTGCCGGGCCGCGGCTGTGGGCGCGCATGTTCTGGTTCGCCTTCGTGCGGCCGGGGATGATGCGCAAGATATTGTCGGCCTGGCTGGCCTTCTTCATGCCGGGCTTCCACCCGTGGAAGCATGACGACCGCGTGCTGATCACGCGGGCGGAGGTTCGCGAAGGCGAGGCCGTTCTGGCGATATGAAGGAAAGCCCCTCCCGCGCGGGGAGGGGGCTTTGATTGTCAGGCTGCAAGCGCCGGATTGGCGATTTCGCCTTCCGCCCCGGCTTCACGGACGAAGCGTGCGCAGGCGACTTCGCGGCCGCGGGCAAGGCTGCGGCGCATCACGACTTCGCCGGTCGGGCGGAAGCCGAGCTTGTAGAGCACGTTGGCGGACGCGGGATTGTCGAGGAAGTGGCCTGCGACCAGCGCGGGAATCCGCAGCGAATCGTCCGCCATGCCGACCATCGCGCGCGCCGCTTCGGTGGCGAAGCCCAGGCCCCAGAAGGACCGTCCGATCCAATAGCCAAGCTCAACCGCGCCGCTGTCATCGCGCTGCAGGCCGATGCCGCCGATCAACCGCGGCGAGCCATGGGTACGGCAGAAGATCAGGAAATCGGGCAGAGCGGGATCGCGCGCCGTTCCGACGAAGCTGCGGGCATCCTCGACGCGATAGGGCCAGGGCGCCCGCGCGAGGTTGCGGACCACGCTTTCATCGCCGATCGCGGCGTGCAGCGCGGAAGCATCCTCTTCCCAGGCGGGCCGCAACAGCAGCCGTTCGGTTCTCGCAAACATAGGATCTACTCTCCTGGTCTTTCTTGGCGCTTATTGCCCGCAAAGGGTTACAGCGCGACGACATTTGGAGAGGGAGACAGCAAAAAGGGAGGCGGTGCGACCCGTCTCCCTCACGGCCTATCGAATAGGCCCTTCGGGTCGCCCACTAGACGACCCGAAAACCGGTTCGTCCGATTATTCGGCGGCTGCGGCCACCATATCGACGCTTACATATTTGCGGCCAAGCTTGCCTTCGTGGAAGGTCACGCGGCCTTCGACGAGCGCGAACAGGGTGTGATCCTTGCCCATGCCGACATTGCGGCCGGGATAGACCCGCGTGCCGCGCTGGCGCACGATAATGTTGCCGCCGACGACTTCCTGGCCGCCGAACTTCTTCACGCCAAGACGACGGCCTGCCGAATCGCGACCGTTGCGCGAGGAGCCGCCTGCTTTCTTATGTGCCATTTTCTAAACTCCTTCCGCTCGCTCAGGCTTCGGCAGCCGCCGGCGCTTCCGCCTCGGCCTTCTTCGATGCCTTCTTCGCCTTCTTCTCTTCGCCGCCGATCGACAGGATCTTCAGGATCGTGTGCTGCTGGCGGTGGCCGTTGCGGCGACGATAATTGTGACGGCGACGCTTCTTGAACACGATCACCTTCTCGCCCTTTGCCTGGGCAATGATCTCGGCCGCGACGGTCAGGCCGTTCACGTCCTTCAGTTCCGAACCTTCGCCAGCGAGCAGCACGTCGCTGAGCTGCACGGTCGAGCCCGCGTCACCCGCGATCTTCTCGACAACGATCTTGTCTCCTGCGGCAACGCGATACTGCTTGCCGCCCGTGCGCACGATAGCGAACATGGCCCTCATCACTTCTTCAAAAGCTGGTCCGCGCAAGGCAAAGGCTGCGGCCTAAGCCCCCGCACGGGAAGGTGGCGCTGCTACTTCAAGCATCCCCTTGTGTCAACGCCATAGCATCGCAAGGTGCGCGCCAAGTAGAGCGAAAGCCGCGCCAGTCGGGGTTTGACTGCCCGAATCCGGTCGTTATGGGAAGGCGCCATGATCGTGAACGCATTCGGAAACGGCGGGAATCGGCGCCAGGGCATAAGCCGTGGCTGACGCGAACCCGAACAAGGACATCCTTCACGACAACCGGCCGGGATTGGCCGATTCGGGCGTTTCCCGCGCGCGCCGTTCCTGGAAGCGAGCGGCGCTGATCGTTACGGTGCTGCTAGTCTTGGGCATTGGCTATGCGCTCGCGACCTTCGATCCGACGAAGTGGGTGCCGGAACAGCAGAACCCGCGCCCCGTGAAACCCGCGCGCATCGCGATCGTGCCCGGCGTGCCGACACCGGGACCCCATCTCGTCGACTACACGAAGCTCGATCGCCGGCTGACCCAGCTTGTCCAGAAGGACGATATGGTCGGCCTGGGCATCGTGGTCGTCGAAAAGGGGCAGATCAGCTTCGTCAAAGGCTATGGCGTCACCGAGGCCGGCACCGACCAGCGGGTGACGACCGGCACGGTGTTCCGCTGGGCATCCTTGTCCAAGGGCGTCGCGGCGACGTTGGTCACAGAGCTGGCGAGCGAGAAGAAATTGTCGCTCGCCGATCCGATCGGCAAATGGGCGCCTTCGTTGAAACTGCCGAATGACGGCCAGAATATCGTCAGCGTCGCCGATCTGCTCGCCCACCGCACCGGCATCGTCCACAACGCCTATGACGACAAGCTGGAAGGCGGCGTCGATCCGCATGTGATCCGCACCGAGCTCGGTGCGCTCGACGCCTATTGCAAGCCGGCGACCTGCCACACCTATCAGAATGTCGCCTTCGACGCGGCGAGCGAGGCGGTGGCAACCGCGACCAAGCGTTCCTACGCCGATATGGTCGCCCGCAAGATTTTCGAGCCGCTGGGCATGACGAGCGCCAGCGTGACGCGCGCGGGCCTCGAATCCAGTCCGAGCTGGGCGAAGCCGCATGTCGGCCACCGCACGCTCAAGGTGGAGGATGCCTATTACAAGGTGCCCGCGGCCGGCGGCGTCAATTCGTCGATCTTCGATCTCGGCCTGTGGCTGCAGGCGCAGATGGGCGGCGACCCGCAGGTGCTGTCGCCGGCGGTGATCGAAACGGTCCACTCGCCCCGCGTGAAGGTGGAGCGGCGCCATGCGCGCTCGAAATATGATCGCGACGTCAGCGAGCAGCAATATGCGATGGGCTGGCGCGACCTGAAATATGACGGTCACCATATCGTCGGCCACCGCGGCGCGGTTTCCGGCTATCGTTCGCTGATCTTCTTCGATCCGGCCACGAAGAATGGCGTCGGCGTGCTGTGGAATTCGCAGAGCAGCAAGCCGCTGGGCGTGCAGAACGAGGTGTTCGACATGTTCTATGGCCGGCCGTTCGAGGACTGGCTGGAACTGGGCAAAGGCGAACCCAAGGAAAAGCAGCGGCGCTGAAACAATGTCTGGCTCCTCCGCCGCTTGAAAATCGGGGGGGAGGGCATAAAGCGTTCGGCACTATGAACGCACCCCGCACCCTGTACGAGAAGATCTGGGATGCCCATGTCGTCGAACGGCGCGACGATGGCACCTGCCTGATCTTCATCGATCGCCACCTGGTTCACGAAGTTACCAGCCCGCAGGCCTTTGAAGGGCTCCGCGTGGCAGGCCGGAAGGTGCGGCGGCCGGATCTTACCCTTGCGGTGCCGGATCATAATCTGCCGACCACGCCGCGCCTCGACGCCGCGGGTCATCGCATCCCGATCGCCGATCCGGAATCGGCGCAGCAGCTCGCGGCGCTGGAAACCAACGCGCCCGCATTCGGCATTCGCTATATCGACGCGACCGCGGCCGAGCAGGGCATCGTCCATGTCGTCGGCCCCGAACAGGGTTTCTCGCTGCCCGGCACGACGATCGTCTGTGGCGACAGCCATACGTCTTGCCATGGTGGCCTGGGCGCGCTGGCGTTCGGTATCGGCACGTCGGAAGTGGAGCATGTGCTCGCCACCCAGACGCTGATGCTGGCGCCCTCCAAGACGATGGAAGTCCGCGTCGATGGCAAGCTGGGCTTCGGCGTCAGCCCCAAGGATGTGGTGCTGGCGATCATCGGCAAGATCGGCGCCGCGGGCGGCACCGGTTATGTGATCGAATATACCGGCAACGTGTTCCGCGAGATGTCGATCGAGGGGCGCCTGACCGTCTCGAACATGTCGATCGAGGGCGGTGCCCGCGCCGGCCTGGTCGCGCCGGACGAGACCACCTTCGCCTACCTCAAGGGCCGGCCGATGGCGCCCAAGGGCGCGGACTGGGACAAGGCGGTCGCCTGGTGGCGCTCGCTCGCGACCGATCCGGGCGCGCGTTACGACAAGGTCGTCGTGCTTGACGCTGCCGAGATCGCGCCCAGCCTGACCTGGGGCACCAGCCCCGAGGATGTAGTGCCGATCACCGGCGTCGTCCCCGATCCCGACAGCTTTGCCGATCCGTCCAAGCAGGAAGCGGCCCGCAAGTCGCTCGATTATATGGGGCTGACACCCGGCACGCGGATGCAGGATGTGGCGGTGGAGAATATCTTCATCGGCTCCTGCACCAACAGCCGGATCGAGGATCTGCGCGCGGCCGCTGCGATCGCCAAGGGGCGCCATGTCGCATCCAACATTCGTCAGGCGCTGGTCGTGCCGGGCTCCGGCCTCGTCAAGCGCCAGGCCGAGGCCGAGGGGCTGGACCGGATTTTCATTGAAGCCGGCTTCCAGTGGCGCGAGCCGGGCTGCTCTATGTGCCTGGCGATGAACCCGGACAAGGTGCCGCCGGGCGAGCGTTGCGCATCGACCAGCAACCGCAATTTCGTCGGCCGGCAGGGGCCGGGCGCGCGCACCCATCTCGTCTCGCCCGCCATGGCGGCGGCGGCGGCGGTGACGGGGCGGCTGACCGATGTGCGCGATCTGATCGGAACGGCGGCTTGAAGCGGTTCGCGGCGATTGCGGCTGGCGTCGCGCTCTCCGCCGCCGCGCCCGCCGCTCAACCGGACGTCAAGCTGTGGCGGCTCGATTGCGGACACGTCACCAATGCCGATCTCGACATGTTTGCCGACAGTTTCGCGCTGGCCGGCAAGCGCAAGGATCTGGTGATCAGCTGCTATCTGATCCGCCATGGTGACGATTATATGCTGTGGGATGCGGGCTTCGGTGCCGAGCTTGCCGGCCGCGTCCAGCAGGGGCCGCCGGGCATCACCACCAGCCTGAAGCGCACGATCGTCGATCAACTGCGCGAGATCGGCGTGAAGCCGGAACAGGTGCGCCATGTCGGCATCAGCCACATGCATTATGACCATGTCGGCCAGGCCGCGAGCTTCCCGACGGCGACCTTGCTGATCGGCGCGGAGGATTTGGCGATCCTGTCGTCCGGGCCGAACAATCCGCTGCTGGAGCCGCAGCGGTTCGATCCGTGGATCAAGGGCAATGCGCCCAAGGAAGCGGTGGTCGGCGATAAGGATGTCTATGGTGACGGCAGCGTGGTGATGCTGACGTTGCCCGGCCATACGCCCGGCCATCACGCCTTGCTGGTGCGCCTCAAGAATAAGGGGCCGGTGCTGATCAGCGGCGACCTTTATCATGTCGCCGAACAGGTGCCGCTACGCGCCGTGCCCCGTTTCAACATGGATCGGGTGCAGACCCTGTCCAGCCAGCAACGCTTCGGCGCCATTGCCGAGACGCTGAAGGCGACCGTCATTATCGAGCATGAGCAGGCCGATGTCGCCAAGCTCCCCGCATTTCCGGAGGCCGCGGACTGATGGAACCGATTACCACCGTTGAAGGCCGCGCTTTTCCGCTCGGCCGCAAGAATGTCGACACCGACGTCATCATTCCCGCGCACTATCTGAAGACGATCACCCGCGCGGGCCTGGGCAAGGGTGCGTTCGAGACGATCCGGGCGGAGCCGGGCAACGTGTTCGACGATCCCGAATATGCCGGCGCACCGATCATCATCGCCGGCGACAATTTCGGCTGCGGATCGAGCCGCGAACATGCCGCCTGGGCCTTGGACGACATGGGCGTGAAGGCGGTGATCGCGCCGAGCTTTTCGGACATCTTCTCGGGCAACGCCTTCAAGAACGGGATCGTCACCGTCGTGCTGCCGCAGGCGGCGGTCGATCGGTTGATGGAAGTGGCGAAGGATCATTCGATCACGGTTGACCTCGAAAGCCGAACGGTGACGACGCCCTTCCAGGATCGCTTCACCTTCGAAATCGATCCGTTCCGCCGCGATTGCCTGATGAACGGGCTCGACGAGATCGGCCTTACCCTGGCGCGCGACGCGGCGATTTCCGCTTATGAAGCGAAGATCGCGGCCGAACGACCCTGGCTTGCCGCCTGACAGAAAATTACGGGAGAGAGACGAATGAAGGCCCTGCTGTCGACCGCCGCGGGCGGACCGGAAACGCTCGAACTGCTCGACATCGCCGATCCCGTCGCGGGGCCGGGCCAGTTGCTGATCGCGGTCAAGGCCTGCGCGATCAACTATCCCGACGTGCTGATCATCGAGGACAAATATCAGTTCAAGCCGGCGCGGCCGTTCGCGCCGGGGGCGGAGGTTTCGGGCACCGTTGCCGCGGTTGGTGAGGGTGTCGATGGCTGGGCCGTCGGCGACCGCGTGGTGGCAACGACAGGCCATGGCGGCATGGTCGAGCTTGTCGCGGTCGATGCGGTCAAATGCTACAAATTGCCGGAAGGCCGGGACTTCGTCGAAGCCTCGGCGCTTCTTCTGACCTACGCGACGACGATCCACGCGCTGCTTGATCGCGGGCGTCTGAAGGCCGGGGAGACCTTGCTGGTGCTGGGTGCTGCCGGCGGTGTCGGCCTGGCGGCGGTCGAACTCGGCAAGGCGTTCGGCGCGCGCGTCGTCGCGGCGGTTTCCAGCGAGGAGAAGGCCGAGGCGTGCCGCAAGGCGGGCGCGGACGAGGTGATCCTGTATGGCCGGGCGCCCTTCGACAAGGACCAGTCGAAGGAACTGGCGGAGAAGTTCAAGGCGGCGGTCGGCCCCAATGGCGCGGACGTGATCTATGATCCGGTCGGCGGCGACTATGCCGAGCCGGCGCTGCGGTCGATCGCGTGGGAAGGGCGTTATCTGGTCGTCGGCTTCCCGGCCGGCATCCCCAAGCTGGCGCTGAACCTGACCTTGCTCAAGAGCTGCGACGTCTGCGGCGTGTTCTGGGGCGCCTGGGCGGCGCGCGATCCGAAAGCCAATCGAGCCCGCGTGGCGCAACTCTTCGACCTGTGGGGTGAGGGCAAGATCAAGCCGGTCGTGTCCGAGACCTTTTCCTTCGCGCGCGGCGGCGATGCGATCGCCAAGATGGGCGCGCGGGGCGCGATCGGGAAGCTGGTGGTGAAGATCGCCGACTGACCTTTTCGATGTTACCCTGAACTTGTTTCAGGGTCCATGTGAGCGCTTGCCGCTGGTGGCGCGCATGGATGCTGAAACAAGTTCAGCATGACGAAGAAGAAGTAGTTTTCCCCGACGCTTGCATCCGGCCGCGAGCCCGATAGTCTCGCGGCCATGCATGGGGTGGAACAGGGGCAGCCGGTAGCTGTCGAAGCGGGCGCGCTGGGGGCGCGGCCGTTGCGCTATTTCGATTTCGTGATGGCGGCCTTCGTCACCATCCTGCTGCTGTCCAACGTGTTGGGCGCCGGCAAGGTGGCGGTGATCGATCTGCCGCTTATCGGGCTGTGGCCGTTCGGCGCGGGCATATTATTCTTTCCGCTCGGCTATGTGCTGGGCGACGTTCTCACCGAAGTTTACGGCTATGCCCGCGCCCGGCGTTGCATCTGGGCGGGGACGGCGGCCTTGCTGTTCATGGCCTTCATGTCTTGGGTGGTGGTGAAGCTGCCTCCCGCTGCCACATGGGGCGGGCAGGCCGCTTATGAGCAGGTGTTCGGCCAGGTGCCGCGCATCGTCTTTGCTTCGATCACCGCTTTCTGGGCCGGCGAGTTCGCCAACAGCTACGTGCTGGCGCGGATGAAGGTTTGGTCCAAGGGCAAGCATCTCTGGACCCGCACGATCGGATCGACGGTTGTGGGGCAGGGCGTCGATAGTCTGCTTTTCTATCCGCTCGCTTTCTGGGGCGCGGAGGGATGGACCCACGATCTCGTGCTGAAGGTGCTCGTCACCCAATGGGTGCTGAAGGTGAGCTGGGAGGTGCTGCTGACCCCCGTCACCTACGCCGTGGTCGGCTTCCTGAAACGTCGCGAGGGCGTCGACGTCTATGACGAGCGGACCGACTTCACGCCCTTCAAGGCGGGTCTGTAAGCCACGGGGCCGATCGGCCTGTGTTCATTTCGGTACAGACTCAGGAAAAGTCCTTAGTGGCATGATTTCCTTGACCAAATACGGTGATCGCGCGTTATCCTGACGTCTGCGTTACGTTCGACTGTGGTGGTGTATGGCCGTCGACCGAAGTTATGGTTCGTCTTCTTCCAACCCCAGCCCGGATTTCGTCGGTGACGATGAGCGCTGGTTCCGCCTGACGGAAACCATCGAGCAACTGGCGGGCACGCGATCGCAGGACGAGGTGATCGAAGTGTTACGCGGGACGGCGCGGGCGATCGTCGGGGCACAGGGCATCGCCATCGTGCTGCGCGACCACGACCAATGCTATTATGTCGCAGAAGATGCGGCTGAACCGCTGTGGCAGGGTCAGCGCTTCCCCGCCAGCACCTGCGTATCCGGCTGGGCGATGCTGAACGGCCAGACCGCGGTGATCGCCGATATCGAAGCCGACCCGCGGGTGCCGCTGGAGGCCTATCGCAAGACCTTCGTCCGCAGCCTGGTGATGGTGCCGATCGGCGACAAGCCGTTCGCGGCGATCGGGGCCTATTGGTCGCAGATCCGCGTGCCGCGCAAACAGGAGATCGCCAAGCTGGAGGCGCTGGCGCGATCTGCGGCCACCGCGATGGAGAATGGACGGCTGATCGCCGAACTGACGCGGGTGAACAGGGAGCTCGAACAGCGGATCGCGGAACTGCTCGCCGCACGAGGAGCCTAATCGGCGGGCTCGCAGCGCAGGGGCTTGCCGTTGCCGACATCCTGAACGCTGAAGGATTCGCCTTCCTTCTTCAGGCGCGCAAAGGGGCGCCAGGGCGCCTTGGGCGCCATCGGCATGGCGACGCCGCGGACCGTGCCCTCACCGTCGATCAGGATGACATGATCGCCCTGGGTGATCGCCTTGGTGCCACCGGACCAGTAAGTGGGCTTGCAGTCCATGGGCCAGGCCTGATCCTGCGGGGCTTCGGCGAGCGCATCGAGCACGGCGATCCGTTCGGCATAAGCGGCTGCGACGCAATCGGCCTGCGCAGGCCGGAAGGCGCAGGTGCTGCGCCGCCGGAACCAGGCGCTCTGATCCTCAATATAGGGTGGCCGGCTGGTCAGCAGCTTGGGGTCGAGCCTCGCGATCCGGTCTTGCACGGCACGGTCCAGCGCCAGCAACGCCGGATTGGAGCAGACCAATGTATCGGTGGCATAGACAGGCGCGGCGCAATCGGTGGTCGATCGTTCGGGCGGCGGTGGAATGGCGTGCGCCGCGCCGGCGACGCCAATGGCCGCGACCAAGCCCAATAATGACGGCGGGTAATGGCCGGTCATGCGCATACTCTCCGGCAAAGGAGGAGGTTGGCTGACAGGCTAACCCGAAACGAGGCCGGGGGCGAGCCATGGCGGCTGCCCCCGTTCCTTACATCGCTTCCTGCTGGTCCCGCGCCGAGCCCGCGACGCGCAGGCGGAAATTGGCGGGGAAATCGTCGCGGATCAGGCGGAGGATCGATTCGGCGACGGCCGATGGCTGCTGCATCCGGCTCTGATCCTCACCCGGATAGGCGCGCGCGCGCATCTTCGTAGCGGTCGCGCCCGGATCGACGATGGCGACACGGATGTCGCGAAGGTTGGCGACCTCGTCCGCATAGGCCAGCAGCAGATTTTCGAAGGCGGCCTTCGACGCGCCATAAGCGCCCCAATACGCGCGGGGACGCTGGCCGACGCTGGAGGTGATACCGATCACGCGTGCGCTGTCCGCGGCACGGAGCAGCGGGTCAAAGGCGGTGAGCAGCGCCTGCTGGGCGACCACGTTCAGGGTGAGCACGCGGGCGAATTCCTTGCCGTCGATCGCCGGCACGGGGCCCAGCGAGCCGAGCATCGCCGCGTTGAGGACGAGCATGTCGAGCTTCGGCCAGCGGCCGCTGACGGCAGAGGCCAGCCGTGCGATGCTGTCGCCGTCCGCCAGATCGAGCGGAGCGATCGTCGCGGTGCCGCCGGCGGCGTGGATGCGGCCTTCGACCTCTTCCAGCCCGCCCGCGGTGCGCGCCGTCAGGATCACGTGTGCGCCAGCGGCGGCCAATGCTTCAGCCGTTGCGGCGCCAATCCCGCGCGAGGCGCCGGTGATGAGTGCGGTCTTGCCCGCCAGCGATGCCAGCGTCACGCGACTACGCGCTCTGCCAGAAGCGAAAGCTGGTCGGCGGGGGCGACTTCGTCCTGATCGGTCAGATGAGTCGGATAGTCGCCGGTGAAGCAGGCGTCGCAATATTGCGGCTGCCCTTCCTCACGCAGATCCTCGCCCAGCGCGCGGTAGAGGCCGTCGACCGAGACGAAGGCAAGGCTGTCGGCGCCGATATAGGTCGCCATTTCGGATACCGTCATCTGCGCGGCGAGCAGCTTGGCGCGCTCGGGCGTGTCGACGCCGTAGAAGCAGCTATGCCGCGTCGGCGGGCTGGCGATGCGGAGATGGACTTCCGATGCGCCGGCATCACGCAGCATCTGCAGGATCTTGACGCTGGTGGTGCCGCGCACGATCGAATCGTCGATCAGGACGATGCGCTTGCCGGCGATCAGCTCGCGGTTGGCATTGTGCTTCAGCTTCACGCCCAGGTGGCGGACCTGATCGCCCGGCTGGATGAAGGTGCGGCCGACATAATGCGAGCGGATGATGCCGAGTTCGAACGGGATGCCCGACTGCTGGGCATAACCGATCGCCGCCGGCACGCCCGAATCGGGGACCGGGACGACGAGATCGGCTTCGACCGGGTTCTCGATCGCGAGTTGAGCGCCGATCCGCTTGCGGACGCCATAGACCGACGATCCATCGACGATCGAATCGGGGCGCGAGAAATAGACATGCTCGAAGATGCAGGGGCGGGGCGAAACCGGCGCGAACGGCCGGTGCGACTTGATGCCCTGTTCGGAGACGACGACGATCTCGCCGGGTTCGACCTGGCGGAGGAAGGTCGCGCCGACGACATCAAGCGCGACGGTTTCCGAAGCGAAGATATAGGCATCGCCGATGCGGCCCATCACCAGCGGACGGATACCGAGCGGATCGCGGCAGGCGATCATGCCCTCCGGCGTCATGCAGATCAGCGAATAGGCGCCTTCGACTCGCTTGAGCGCGTCGATGAAGCGATCGAGCAGCGTGCGATAGGTCGACGTCGCGACGAGATGAATGATCGTCTCGGTATCGCTGGTCGACTGGAAGATCGAACCGCGACGAACCAGCTCGCGACGGAGTTTCATCGCGTTGGAGATGTTGCCGTTATGGGCGACCGCGAAGCCGCCCGACGAAAGTTCGGCGAACAAGGGCTGGACGTTGCGCAGCGCGGTTTCGCCGGTCGTCGAGTAGCGGACATGGCCGCAGGCGACATTGCCGGGAAGGCCGCGGATCACGTCGTCGCGGTCGAAATTGCCGGCGACATGGCCCATTGCGCGGTGGGTGTGGAAGGCGCGGCCGTCCCAGCTGACGATGCCGGCGGCCTCCTGACCGCGATGCTGGAGGGCATGGAGGCCAAGCGCCACCATGGCGGACGCGGTCTCAGCGCCCCAGATACCGAAAATGCCGCACTCCTCGCGGAGCTTGTCGTCGTCGAAAGGATTCGTGGTGATCATCGCGTGGCGCCCGTCCGGGTGATCGAATTGCCGCGCATATAGGGTGGCCTTTGCGATTTGTCGCCCCTTTGTGACCGCAATGTTGCGGCTTGTGTGGTCGAGGTGCGCAAGATAGGCGATCGGACATGGATCAGGACCGCGAAACCGGCACGGCGTTGCTGCCCAAATATGATGCCGCAGGGCTCGTCACCGCCGTCGTCACCGATGCGCATACGGGCGATGTGCTGATGGTCGCGCATATGAATGCCGAGGCGCTGGAGGCGACGATCGCTTCCGGCGATGCGACCTTCTGGTCGCGATCCCGCGGCAAGCTTTGGCGCAAGGGCGAGACCAGCGGCCATGTGCTGAAGGTGGTCGAGATGCGGATCGACTGCGATCAGGACGCGATCTGGATCAAGGTGGAGCCGGCAGGCCCGGCCTGCCACACCGGGGCGACAAGCTGCTTCTACCGGAAGATCGAAGGTGGGGGACTGGTTCGGGGCTGAGCTTGGCTACTCCCCTCCCTGGAAGGGAGGGGCTGGGGGTGGGTTGCGAGCGAAGCGAGCTATTTCGAGCGGCCCGATGATCGCCTGACGGCGACACCCACCCAACATCAGGTGAAATAGCCCCCGGCTATTTCAGATCGTCCGGGGGATGATCGGCCTGACGTTCCCTCCCTTCCAGGGAGGGGGATATAGCCACGCCATAACCCCGTGCGATCGTCTGGCGTTCGACACGCCCGGCGGCGAGCCCCGTCACCGCAACGTTTAGTGCGGCTTCGAGATCGTGGCGGCTGCCGCACAGGAAGAAATCAATCGCGGCATAGCCATTTTCCGGCCAGCTATGGATCGAGATGTGGGATTCGGCGAGCAGCGCCACCCCCGTCACCCCTTGGCCCGGGCCGAAGGCGTGGAGGCGGACGTCGAGCACCGTCGCGCCCGCCGCCGCCGCGGCATCGCGCAGCACGCGCTCGATATAAGCGGCGTCGTCAAGGCGCGCGCAGCCGTGTAGGTCGGCGATCAGGTGGCGGCCGTCATAGGGGGGCGGTGAGGTCACGGATTGGCTCATAGCATGGATGCGAAGGCGTGGCCGAGATGCGCCATCGCTCCTTCGGCGGCCAAGGTGCCGCGATAATGCGCTTCCTCGAACAGCGACAGGCCGGAGAGGTCGCTGTGGGCGAGGAAGAAGGGCGGCTTGGCCGCCGATGCGGCGGCGGGGGCGGTGATCCAGAGAAAACCCGGTGTCGGCCGGATCATCGCATGGCCCCAGCGCCATATGTCGATCGAGCGGATGCTGTCTTCGAGATCGCGGTGCATGGCGAGCAGGTCGTCGCGGACGATCGCCTGCCATTCGGCCAGCGGGCGTTCCATCAGCAGGCGTCGGGCGCCGGCCGGGGCCATGCGCGAGAGCGGCATATACCAGGTGAGCACCGTGCCGGGCGTCCGCGCCGCCGGGCCTTGATGGGTGGCAACGACATAGCCCAGCGACTCGCTGGTCCAGGACACATTGTCCCAGGCGAGCTTGGCGCCGCGGCCCAAAGGCAGGCGATCGATCGTGACATTGGCGACGACCCAGGGAGCATAGCCGAAACCCTTGGCATCGGGTGCAGCCTCCGGCGCGATGCGGGTGGCGACGAAATGGGGGACGGCGATGATCGCGGCTTTTGCGTGGGTGCGGACGGTGGCTTCGCGCGTCACGTCGAAGCTGTCGACCGCGACACCTTCACCATCGCGGGCGATGCGGTGGACGATGCGGGCCGGGGCGATACGCGGGCCGATCCGGGTGGCGAGCGCGTGGGCGAGGCGGCCATTGCCTTCGGGCCAGGTCAGCTCATTGTCGCCGGCATTGTCCGCCGCCCAGCCGCGTCGGCCGGCGAAATAGTGGATGCCGGCCCAAGCGGAGACATGGTCGGGCTCCGAGCCGTAATCGTCGCGCATGCAGTAGCGGACATGGGCGCGCAGCACCGGGGAGCGCCAGCCTTGCTGGTCCAGCCATTGCGCGAAGGTAAGGTGGTCGAGTGCCAGCAGGTCGGCATCGCGGCTGCTATAGGCCATGGGGATCGCGAAGGCGGGCTTGCCGTCGCTGCCGATGCGGGCGGCGAAGGCGGCCATGGCGGCGGCAAAGGCGTCGAGATCGTGATGGTCTGTGGGTGACAGGCCGCGGCGGGGGATCAGACCTTCCTGCCAGCGGCCTTGGTAGAAGAGGCGCTCCTGCAGATCGGCGCAGAGCTGATAGGGGTCGTAGATCGGCGCACCGTCCCTTTCACCGACGATCATGCCGAGCTTTGCCAGCATCGCGCGGAGCGCCTTCGCCTCGCGATTGGGGACGGGGAGATAATGCGCGCCGAGCGGGAAGGCGGAGACGGCGTTGCGGCCGGAACGGGCATTGCCGCCGGTCTGGTCTTCAAGTTCGAGCAGTGTGAAATCGTCGAAGCCTGCCTCGGCCAGCGCCCAGCCAGCGGACAGCCCCGCAACCCCGCCGCCGGCGATGACGATGCCGGCCTGTTCTTCGATTGTAGCGGCGGGGAAGTTGCCGTCGCGGAGGCGGTGACCGCGCGCCATGTCCGCGCCGGAGAGCGTGCCGGGCGTGGCGGGTTCGTGCAGGCGCCACGCCACGGCCCCGGCGGCTGCGACACCTGCGGCGCCGATGCCGGCGATCACGGTGCGGCGATCAGGCATGGATCATCCAACCGTCATGCTGAACTTGTTTCAGCATCCACTCATCCACCCGCACGGACTTTGCTTGTGGAGCGGTGGACCCTGAAACGAGTTCAGGGTGACGATGGTGGGGAGGCGGTCAGCCTTCATACCGCCCCCATTCGTCGGCGAATTCGCGGACGAGTGCCTGATTGTCGAGGCGGTTCACCGGGGCGGGGCGGCGGGCCATGTCGGGTGGGAAATCGAACAGGCGGCTGGCTTCGAAGCTCGTCAGATAGCGGCCGCCATCCGGTACGCGCACGGCATCGCCGATCGGGCCGTTGGCGGCGAGGACGAAGCCCCATTCGCCGAAGCTCGGCACATAGACATGGTAGCCGCGCGTGGTGAAGCCCGCCGCCTCCAGCGTCGTCGCCACCGTCCAATAGGCGTTGGGCGCGACGAGCGGCGAGGTCGACTGGACCACCATCATCCCGCCCGGCGCCAGCAGCTTGCGGACCTGCTGGTAGAAGGTCTTGGTGTAGAGCTTGCCGACCGAGAAATCGGTGGGATCGGGGAAATCGACGATGATCGCATCGTAAGGGCCGCGGGCATCGCGCACCCAGCGGAAGGCGTCGGCATTGATGACCTTCAGCCGCGGATCGGTGAGCGCGCCCTTGTTGAGCCGCGCGAGCATCGGGCTGCGGGCGAAAAGCCGCGTCATCTCCGGATCGAGATCGACGAGGGTGACGGTTTTGACGCCCGGCTGGCGGAACACCTCGCGCGCGGCGAGGCCGTCGCCGCCACCGAGGATCAGCACGTGGGCAGGGCGCGCCACGCGGCCCACGGCGGGATGCACCAGCGCCTCGTGGTAGCGATATTCGTCGCGCGAGGAGAATTGCAGATTGCCGTTGAGGAAGAGGCGGAGGTCATCGCCGCCGCGCGTCAGCACGATCCGTTGATACGGCGTGGAGGCGGCGTAGATCACCGGTTCCTCATAAGCCGCGACTTCGGCCAGCCGCTGGAGTCGCTCGGCGCCTATGAAGCCTGCCGCGAGCAGCAGCGCGACGAGGATGCCCGCCGCTTTCTCCATCCCCAGCCGCGCGCTCGACGGCAGCATCCACATGAGCGCGAGCGCCACGCCGACATTGGCGAGGCCGAAGAGGAAGCCGGTGCGGATCATGCCGAGATGCGGCATCAGCAACAGCGGGAACAGCAGCGACGCCGCGAGCGCGCCGACATAATCGAAGGTCAGCACGGTCGACACGAGATCGCGAAACTCGAAATCGGCACGCAGGATGCGGAGGAGCAGCGGGATTTCCAAGCCGACGAGGAAGCCCACCCCCAGCACCAGTGCGTAGAGCGCGATGCGGAAATGATCGACGACCGGGAAGAGCAGGAACAGCACCGCGGCAAGGCATCCGCCGATCAGCGCGATCAATATCTCGACGCGGACGAACAGGCGCAGCTCATCCCTCGTCACATAACGCGAGCACCAGCTACCGATGCCCATGGCGAACAGATAGGCGCCGATGACGGTGGAGAACTGGGTGACGCTGTCGCCGAGCAGATAGGAAGCGAGCGTCCCGGCCAGCAGCTCATAGACAAGCCCGCAGGTCGCCACGACGAAGGCCGAGGCGATCAGCGCGAGCACGGCCGGCGAGGGGCGGGGGCGGGTGGTCTGCTCTGTCACGCAATCATTCCGTCATTCCCGCGAAGGCGGGAATCCATACACGCAGCGGCACGAATGGAGTCGCAACGTCGGAGGATATGGATCCCCGCCTTCGCGGGGATGACGAAGAAAGGGAATAGTTCGCCCCTCACCCATGGATGGCGGCGGCGATGATGATCGACAGCGACAGCGCGATCGCGCCCGCGAAGATGGCGACGGCGCGGTTCTGCTTGTCGTTGATCTCCTCCCACAGCTTGCCCGGCGTCAGCAGGTCGAGGATGACGAAGCCGATGATGAGCACGACGATGCCGACGCCGGCATAGAGCAAGGTGTTGAGCAGCACGGGCACGCTTGTGACCATCATCGCCTCCTTATTTGTGGGTTGGGCCGTACATGGCGGAGCGCACGGCCGAGCGCCCGCCATCGGCGAAAGGGGAATAGCCGACGACCGCGGCCGCCAGATAGGCGCCGACGATGCCGAGGCACCACAAGCCGTAGAGGAAGGTGCGCCAGCCCATGTCAGTCGCCCCCCAGTGACGCGAACAGATCCTCGGGCGCGGCGCCGCGATCGCTTTCGGCCAGCCGCGCATTTTCGAACTTCAGGTGCCGCCACAGCATGATCCCGACGGGGATGATGACGAACAGCATGGCGAGGATGAGATTGCTCCAGAAGCGGGCGCCGCGGTTGACGGTCACCTGCACCTGCACCTCGCGCATCTGCCCGGTCCAGTTGTGCGCCTCGGCATCGACGAGGAGATCATAGGTGCCGGCCGGCAGCATCGCCATCTTGGTGGCGGCGGTGCGCGATCCCTCGGTCCAGCTCCCGTCGCTGTCATAGCCCGAATAGCGCTCGGCCAGGCCATAGGCGTCGAAACTTTCCTGCGTCGCGCGATCGACCAACGAATAATCGAGATCGACCCACGCATTGTCGAGTGCGGGCGCCTGCGCCGCGATCGTAACCGCCTGCCGCCGGGTGAGCGTGATCGGCCCGACGGTGATCGAGCGACCCGGACGATCGGGCTCGATCGTCACGGTTTCGGTGACGGCGCGCTGGCTGCCGCCAAACATCATCGTCAGCACGAACAAAGCGACGATCGCGATCGCGGCGAAGGCCAGCGCCGGCTTCAGCGCGCCGGCATAAGGCGATGGCTGGTGCGGCATCGGCGGCAGGCCGGAAAACATGCCGGCGGAAAGGCCCGCGCCGAATTCGCGCTTCACCTCGCCGGCTTTCAGCAGTTCGGACAGCGTCCAGCTATCCTCGGCGCCGCTGCCTTCCCATGACAGCATCCAGTTCGGCCGAACATAATCGGCGGTGCGGACATTGTCGTCCACGCGGACGCGCCAGTAGAATTCGCCCAGCACATAATCGACCTTGGCACGGCCATCGGCAAAGTGGCTGTAGCTGCGCCCGTCGAGGACAAGCCCTTTGCCGAAGCTCGTCGTTTGGGGCAGGCGGGTGAGCATCGTCCCGAAGCTCCAGCCGCGCCCGTCTGTGACGAGCCAGCGATACCCATGATAGGGGTTGAAGAGGAGATATTCTTCCCAGGTGAAGCCGTCCTCCGATTTCTGGAGGTAACCGATCGCTTCCCATTCCACGCCCTTCAGCGTGCCGCGGGTGCCTAGCGGGATGGCGAGTTGGGCGGCGGCTTCGTGATATTCCTTGATGATGCGGACATCGGGGTTGGCGACGTCGAGCACCGAAGCGCAATATTGGCAGACGACGGTGACGGTGTAGCCCGCGGCCTTGAGCTCGATCGTGCCGCCGCAGCTCGGGCAGGAGAGCGTCTGCGTGGCGGGCGCGGGGCCGCTGGTGCGGGGCGCGGGTGCGGCTTCTCCCGGTTCAGGCGTTTCCCACGGGCCGGACATCAGGCGAAGGCGGGCATTGCCCACCCCTCGATCGCGCGGAGGTTGGTGGCGCGGATTTCGCCGAGCGAGACATAGCGGCCGACATAGAAGCTCGCTTCCTCGCCATCGCGCTGGAAGCTGGCGCATTCGCCGCCGGGCGAGCGCAGGTCGACGCTGTAGACGCTCCAGTTCGCGGGCGCGTTGAAGGGCAGTTCGCCCTCGCTGCCAGCACAGGTGGCGGTGCGCTGGTCGACGACCTTGTAGCTGATCCCTTGTTCCTGCCCTTCTTCGCCAGGGGCGGTTTCGCCGCCAGCGACGAGGCCCTTGATCAGGCGTGATCGGGCCGCGGACGCATCCTGTTCGCGCAGATACATGAAATCGCCCATCGCCTCGCCGAGCCAGCCATGGCTGCCGTCACCGAACAGCATCAGCCATTCGTTCCAGAAGCCATCGCCCCAGCCCCAGCGGACGCGACCGATGATATCGAAATTGCCCCCATCGACCTGCCCCCGCGTGCCGATCTGTATCGGGCTGATATCATAAGGCAGAACCGCGATCTTGCCCATGTCGCGCACGCCATCTTCGATGCGCATCACCGACGTGTGACAATAATCGCAGACCTTGATGGGCAATGCGGGTGAGCGGAAGGTGACTCCCGCGCCGCAATTGGGGCAGTTGACGGTCAGCATTGAATTGGCCCCCGCACCATTCAGCCCGTTCTTCCCGAGCGAAGTCGAGGGACGCGCCCGAGCGCAGACGAGGGCTTCTCGGCTACGCTCGAAGGGTGTCTCGACTTCGCTCGACACGAACGGAGGTAGGAGTGCATCGGAAGATGCTTACCGGATCCGGCTCAGCAGCTCCGCCTTCTTGGCGTCGAATTCCTCCTGGCTGATCGCGCCGATGGTGAGGAGCTTGTGGAGCTTCTCGACCAAGGCGAATGGGTCTTCGGCCGGGGCGGGGCCGCCGCTGCCGGTTTGGCCGCCTAGGCTGGACGCCATGACCTGGCCGATCGCCGCACCCGCGCCCATCCCGGCGCCGAGACCTGCAATGCCGCCAGGGTTTGCCGCCGCCGTCTCGATCGCCTCGGCCGCCTGGAACTTGGCATAGCGATCGAGATCGCCGAGCACGCGCATCGAACTTGCCTTGTCGAGATGCTTCTGCACCTCGTCCGGCAGGCTCAGGCTTTCGACAAAGAAGCTGGAAAGGGCGAGGCCCCATTGCGCGAAGGACGGGTTCACCGCGTCCTTCAACGCCTGCGACAGGGCCGTCTGGTTGGCGGCGAGATCGAGGAAGGGGACGCTGCCGCCGCCCAGGCCCGTGGCGAGCGCGGTCGCGATGGCGGCGCGGAGCTGCGGTTCGATATCTGCCACCGTCACCCGATCGAGCGTGCCGACCAATGTGGAGGTGAAGGCCGCGACCTTATCGACCTTGAACGAATAGCTGCCAAAGGCGCGCAGGCGGATCGGCCCCAATTCCTTATCGCGGATGGTGACGGGCTGGGCGGTGCCCCATTTGAGGTTGATCTGTTCCTTCAAGGAATAGAACACCACGTCCGACTTGAAGGGCGACTTGAAGCCCTTGTCCCAGTTGCGGAGCGCGGTCATCACCGGCAGCGTCGATGTTTCGAGTGTGTAGAGGCCGGGGCCAAACATGTCCGCGATCTGGCCTTCGTTGAAGAAGGCGGCGACTTGGCCTTCGCGCACGGTCAATTGCGCGCCATTCTGGATCTCGCGATCCTTCATCGGCACGCGCTCCGCCAGCTCGCCGGGCTCCTCCACCCAGTCGATAACGTCGATCAGTTGCTTGGACAGGAAATCGAACAGACCCATGACTGGTCCCCACACGCGGTTGCGATAGCAGAGACATAGCCGGAATTCGCGACCGGGGAAATGGGCGGTGTGTTATGTTGTTGTTACACCGTCGCCGGCAGTGCCCAATCGATCGGCGTGCGGCCGTTGGTCTCCAGAAACGCGTTCGCTTTCGAGAAGTGGCGGCAGCCGAGAAAGCCGTTGTGGGCGGAGAGCGGCGAGGGGTGCGCGGCCTTGAGGACGAGGTGGCGGCTGGTATCGACGAACGCCGCCTTGCGCTGGGCATAGGCGCCCCACAGCAGGAAGACGGTCGGCTCAGCCTGATCGTTGACGAGGCGGATCACGGCGTCGGTGAACTTCTCCCAGCCGCGGCCCTGATGCGATGCGGCGCGGCCCATCTCGACCGTGAGTACGCTGTTGAGCAATAGCACGCCCTGGCTCGCCCAATGTTCGAGAAAGCCATGGCGCGCGGGCGTGATGCCGAGATCGGCGTTGAGCTCCTTGTAGATGTTGACCAGCGACGGCGGCGTGCGGACGCCAGGCTGGACCGAGAAGCAGAGGCCGTGCGCCTGGCCTTCGCCATGATAGGGGTCTTGCCCGAGGATGACGACGCGGACCTGATCCAGCGGCGTCAGATCCATCGCGCGGAAATATTCGCTGCCCTTGGGGAAGATGCGCGCGCCCTTGGCCTTCTCCTCGACCAGAAAGCCTTTCAGCGCCTGCATGTGCGGCGTCGCGAATTCGGGGGCGAGGTGGGCCTTCCAGCTTTCGTGCAGCTTGATCGCGTCGTTCATGGCTGCCCTCCGCCTTCATCCTTGGGCGCGTCCGCGGGTGTGCGGGGCAGTTTGCGGATGCGGCGGATGCCCGCGAGCATCGGCAGCAGCAGCACCGCCAGCAGCATTAGGGCGACGAATTCCTTCTTCATAGGGTAAGGATAGGGCGCGTCGAACCGATCCGCCACCCCCGAGCAAGCGGGAGTGGCGGCCGGGGAAACGGGTTATTTTACCTTGGCTTCCTGCAGCAGGATGCTGCCCATCAGCGTGCGATATTGCGCGCGGTTGCCGCTTTCCTCGCTGAGCTGCTTGGCGCTGGCCTTGGAAAACTCCTCGAACGCCTTGGCGCGGGCGTCGCCTTCAGGGCCGGTCGGCATCTTCTCGAAGATGGTGACGAGATAGATGTCCGGTTCATCGGCGCGAGGGTTGTTGCTGTAGAGGATCTTGTAATCCTTGATCCAACCCTTGGACTTGGCGAATTCCTGGCTGGCCTTCCACTTGCCGGCGATGTGCTGGGCGTAGGCGAAATCGCCGCCGTCCTTCACGTCGATGCGGCCGATCTCCCAAAAATCGCCGAAGGAGAGCGGGAATTCCTGCGCGGCGGCAGGCGTTGCAAAAGCAAGCGCAAGAGGTGCCGCAAGCCACAAACAATGTTTCGCGAATTTGATGCCCATGACAATTCCCCCATTTAATCCGTGGGATATGACAGAATTGACGCTAGTGCTTTACTCTATTCGCCCGTCATTGCGTGCGACTCGATATTGCGGGCATTCTTATGGGATCGTAAAATAACATAATATCGACTTGAGGCGATACGAAGTTTTCAAGGGAAGAGCTTGGGGATCGACTAGGCCCAACGCGCCGCAGGACAAAGAAAAACCCCGCCGGCGCGAACCGGCGGGGTCATTCTTTCAGACCGTGAGGCCGTCAGATCAATCGAGGTCTTCGGTGGTGAAGTCCTCGCCGACGACGGCGCCCAGGGGATCGTCACCCGTGTCGTCCTCGACTGGGCGGACGAGCTCCGCGGCATGCTCCTCGGCCGCAGTGGCCGGGGCCACCAGCGATGCCTGCCACGCGCGCTGCGAAGCGCGGAGCGCGGCGTCGCGGCTGGTCGCGGTGACGCGCAGGCGGTTCATGCCGGCACCGGTGCCCGCCGGGATCAGGCGGCCGACGATGACGTTCTCCTTGAGGCCGTCGAGCGTGTCGATCTTGCCCTGCACCGAAGCTTCGGTGAGCACGCGCGTCGTTTCCTGGAAGGACGCGGCCGAGATGAAGCTGCGGGTTTGCAGCGACGCCTTGGTGATGCCCAGCAGGACGGGCTTGCCTTCGGCCGGCAGCTTGCCTTCGGCGAGCAGCTTTTCGTTGGCTTCGTCCATCTCGATCCGATCGAGCTGTTCGCCCGGCAGCAGCGTGCTGTCGCCGGCGGCCGTGATCTCAACCTTCTGCAGCATCTGACGGACGATCGTCTCGATGTGCTTGTCGTTGATCTTCACGCCCTGCAGTCGATAGACTTCCTGGATTTCCGACACGAGATATTCGGCGAGCGGCTCGATGCCGAGCACTTCGAGAATATCGTGCGGATCCGGGCTGCCGCCGATCAGGTTGTCGCCACGCTTGACGTAGTCGCCTTCCTGAACGTCGATCACCTTCGACTTCGGGATCAGATATTCGATCGCTTCCGAACCATCTTCCGGACGGATGAGGATCTTGCGCTTGGCCTTGTAGTCCTTGCCGAATTCGACACGGCCCGAGACCTTGGCGATGATCGCATTCTCCTTCGGCTTGCGCGCCTCGAACAGCTCCGCCACGCGCGGCAGACCGCCCGTAATGTCGCGGGTCTTGGCGGCTTCGCGAGGCACGCGGGCGAGCACGTCGCCGGCCTGCACCGTCTGGCCATCCTCGACCGCCACGATCGAGCCCGGGATCAGGCGCGACACGCCGGCTTCACCGCTGTTCTCGTCGAGCAGGGTGATGCGCGGACGGAAGTCGTCCTTCTTGGACTTGAGGTGGTCTTCGACGATCACCCGCTGCGAGATGCCGGTCGCTTCGTCGGTTTCCTCGCGAACCGTGCGGTTCTCGATCATGTCCTGGAAGCGGACGGTGCCGCCCTTTTCGGTGATGACCGGGCTGAACGAGGGATCCCATTCGGCGATACGCTCACCCTTGGTCACGGAGCCGCCGTCCTTGACGAGGAGGGTAGCACCGTAAGGCAGGCGATGGGTCGCGCGCTCGCGGCCCTCGCTGTCGAGGATCGCGATCTCGCCGTTGCGGGCGAGCGTGACGCGACGGCCCCGCGTGTCGACGATGGTCGGGATCTCACGATAGACGAGCTTGCCGTCGGCGACAGCTTCCAGGTTCGATTCCTGGTTGAGCTGCGCCGCGCCGCCGATGTGGAAGGTCCGCATCGTCAGCTGCGTGCCCGGCTCACCGATCGACTGCGCCGCGATCACGCCGACCGCTTCGCCGATGTTCACCGGCGTACCGCGGGCGAGGTCACGACCGTAGCAGGCCGCGCAGACGCCGTTCTTGGATTCGCAGACCAGCGGGCTGCGGATCTTGACCGACTGCAGGCTGATCGCCTCGATCTGCGTGATCATCGCTTCGTCGAGTAGCGTGCCTTCCGGGATCACCACCTCGTTCGACTTGCTGTCGACGATGTCCTCGGCCGTGGTGCGGCCCAGGATACGCTCGCCCAGCGAGGCGATGGTTGCACCGCCCTGGACGATCGCCTTCATCTCCAGCGCGCGCTCGGTGCCGCAATCCAGTTCGACGACGACGCAATCCTGCGACACATCGACCAGACGGCGGGTCAGGTAGCCCGAGTTCGCGGTCTTCAACGCCGTATCCGCGAGGCCCTTGCGGGCGCCGTGGGTGGAGTTGAAATATTCAAGAACGGTCAGGCCTTCCTTGAAGTTCGAGATGATCGGCGTTTCGATGATCTCGCCCGACGGCTTGGCCATCAGGCCGCGCATGCCGGCGAGCTGCTTGATCTGCGCCGCCGAACCACGGGCACCGGAGTGGGCCATCATGTAGATCGCGTTGATCGGCATTTCACGGCCGGTCTTGGCGTCCTTCTTGACGGCCTGGATCTCCTTCATCATCTCGGCCGCCACGCGATCACCGCAGCGCGACCAGGCGTCGATCACCTTGTTGTACTTTTCCTGCTGGGTGATCAGGCCGTCCTGATACTGCTGCTCATAATCCTTCACGAGGGCGCGGGTCTCATCGACCAGCGGTTCCTTCGCGTCGGGGATGATCATGTCGTCCTTGCCGAACGAGATACCGGCCTGGAACGCGTGACGGAAGCCCAGCGCCATGATGGCGTCGGCGAACAGCACCGTCTCCTTCTGGCCGGTGTGACGATAGACTTCGTCGATGACGTCGCCGATGTCCTTCTTGGTCAGCAGGCGGTTGACCGTTTCGAACGGCACCTTGTGGCTCTTGGGCAGGCATTCGCCCAGCAGCATGCGGCCCGGCGTTGTCTCGTAGCGCTTCATATACTGGTTGCCGTCCGTGTCCGTCTGCGGGACGCGGCTGACAATCTTCGAATGGAGCGTGACGGCACCGGTGTTGAGGGCCTGGTGGACCTCGATCATATCGGAGAGCAGCATGCCTTCGCCCGGCTCGCCTTCCTTCATCATCGACAGATAATAAAGGCCGAGAACCATGTCCTGCGACGGCACGATGATCGGCTTGCCGTTCGCGGGGCTCAGGATGTTGTTGGTCGACATCATCAGGACGCGCGCTTCCAGCTGGGCCTCAAGGCTCAGCGGGACGTGCACGGCCATCTGGTCGCCGTCGAAGTCGGCGTTGAAGGCCGAGCAGACCAGCGGGTGAAGCTGGATGGCCTTGCCCTCGATCAGCACGGGCTCGAACGCCTGGATGCCCAGACGGTGAAGCGTCGGCGCGCGGTTCAGCAGAACCGGGTGCTCACGGATCACTTCGTCGAGGATGTCCCAGACTTCCTTGCGTTCCTTTTCGACCCACTTCTTCGCCTGCTTCAGGGTCATCGACAGACCCTTGGCGTCGAGGCGGGCGTAGATGAACGGCTTGAACAGTTCGAGCGCCATCTTCTTCGGCAGGCCGCACTGGTGCAACTTCAGTTCCGGACCGGTGACGATGACCGAACGACCCGAATAGTCGACGCGCTTGCCGAGCAGGTTCTGACGGAAGCGGCCCTGCTTGCCCTTGAGCATGTCGGACAGCGACTTCAGCGGACGCTTGTTGGCGCCCGTGATCGTGCGGCCGCGGCGGCCGTTATCGAACAGCGCGTCGACCGCTTCCTGCAGCATGCGCTTTTCGTTGCGGACGATGATGTCCGGCGCGCGCAGCTCCATGAGGCGCTTCAGGCGGTTGTTACGGTTGATGACGCGGCGATAGAGGTCGTTCAGATCCGACGTCGCGAAGCGGCCGCCATCCAGCGGCACCAGCGGACGCAGTTCCGGCGGAATGACCGGGATCACCTCGAGGATCATCCATTCCGGGCGGTTGCCCGAATCGATGAAGCTCTCGACGACCTTCAGGCGCTTGATGATCTTCTTGGGCTTCAGCTCGGACTTGGTGACCGCGAGCTCTTCGAGCAGATCCTTGCGTTCGCCTTCGAGATCGAGGCTCTCGAGCATCTTGCGTACGGCTTCGGCGCCGATGCCGGCGGTGAAGGCGTCCTCGCCATATTCGTCTTGCGCCTCGAGCAGCTCATCCTCGGTGAGGAGCTGATACTTCTCAAGCGGGGTAAGGCCCGGTTCGATGACGATATAGGCTTCGAAATAGAGCACGCGCTCGAGCTGCTTGAGCTGCATGTCGAGCAGCAGGCCGATGCGCGACGGCAGCGACTTCAGGAACCAGATGTGCGCGACCGGCGCGGCGAGCTCGATATGGCCCATCCGCTCGCGGCGGACCTTCGACACCGTGACTTCGACACCGCACTTTTCGCAGACGATGCCCTTATACTTCATGCGCTTGTAC
Source organism: Sphingomonas sp. DBB INV C78 (assembly GCF_042693015.1). Classification (NCBI taxonomy): domain Bacteria; kingdom Pseudomonadati; phylum Pseudomonadota; class Alphaproteobacteria; order Sphingomonadales; family Sphingomonadaceae; genus Sphingomonas; species Sphingomonas sp. DBB INV C78. The sequence goes on from NZ_CP170544.1 coordinate 381,092, forward strand.
TTGCCGCACAGGCATTCGTAATCCTTGATCGGACCGAAGATGCGCGCGCAGAACAGGCCGTCACGCTCGGGCTTGAACGTGCGATAGTTGATCGTCTCGGGCTTCTTGATCTCGCCGAACGACCAGGAACGGATGCGCTCCGGCGAAGCGATGCCGATGCGGATCTGGTCGAAGGTTTCCGGCTTGGCGACCGGATTGGCGAAGTTGGTCAGTTCGTTCATGTGTCTTCCCTTCGGAAGTGAATGTCAGGGGCTTGGCGGGAGGGAGGGGCGCCGATCGCTCGGCGCCTGGGCATCCCTTATTCCGCCGCCTCCGCCAGTCCTTCGTCGTCCTCGATCGACTTGAGTTCGACGTTGAGGCCCAGCGAGCGCATTTCCTTGACGAGCACGTTGAAGCTCTCGGGAATGCCGGCCTCGAAGGTGTCGTCGCCCTTGACGATCGCTTCATAGACCTTGGTGCGGCCGACCACGTCGTCGGACTTCACCGTCAGCATTTCCTGCAGCGTGTAAGCGGCGCCGTAAGCCTGGAGCGCCCAGACTTCCATTTCGCCGAAGCGCTGGCCGCCGAACTGCGCCTTACCGCCCAGCGGCTGCTGGGTGACGAGGCTGTACGGCCCGATCGAACGCGCGTGGATCTTGTCGTCCACGAGGTGGTGGAGCTTCAGCATGTAGATGTAGCCCACGGTCACCTTGCGATCGAAGGTGTCGCCGGTGCGGCCGTCGAACAGTTCGACCTGGCCCGACGTGTCGAGACCTGCCAGCGTCAGCATGTCCGAAACGTCCGCCTCGCGGGCGCCGTCGAACACTGGCGTTGCCATCGGCACGCCGTTCTTCAGCACCTTGGCCATCTCGATGATCTGGTCGGGCGTCCGCGCGTCGATCTCGGCGTGATACTGTTCGCCGTAGATCGTCTTGAGGCGATCGACCACCGCTTCCGGGGCCTTGCCGCCCGTCGCTTCGGGGTTTGCCTCACGCCACGCTTCCAGCGCCTCGGTCACCTGCTGGCCCAGGCCGCGCGCGGCCCAGCCCAGATGGGTTTCGAAGATCTGGCCGACGTTCATGCGCGAAGGCACGCCCAGCGGGTTGAGCACGATATCGACCGGCGTCCCGTCGGCGAGGAACGGCATGTCCTCGTTCGGCAGGATGCGGCTGATGACGCCCTTGTTCCCGTGACGGCCGGCCATCTTGTCGCCCGGCTGCAGCTTGCGCTTCACCGCGACGAACACCTTGACCATCTTGAGCACGCCCGGCGGCAGCTCGTCACCGCGCTGCAGCTTCTCGACGCGATCCTCGAAGCGCGCCTTGATGACGCCGGCGGCGTCGTCATACTGCGTCTTCACCGCTTCCAGATCGGCTTGGCGGGCGTCGTCCTGAACGGCGAACTTCCACCATTCGTGACGCTCGACCGAGTCCAGCAGCTCGTCGTCGATCGCCGAACCCTTCTTCACGCCCTTCGGCGCGCCGGTCGCGACCTGGCCGAGCAGCATCTCGCGCAGACGCGAGAAGGTGGCGCGGTTCAGGATGCCGCGTTCGTCCTCGGCGTCCTTGCGCAGGCGGTCGATCTCCTCGCGCTCGATCGCCATCGCGCGCTCGTCCTTGTCGATGCCGTGACGATTGAAGACGCGAACGTCGACGATCGTGCCGGCAACGCCCGGCGGCAGACGGAGCGAAGTATCGCGCACGTCCGACGCCTTTTCGCCGAAGATGGCGCGCAGCAGCTTTTCTTCCGGCGTCATCGGGCTTTCGCCCTTCGGCGTGATCTTGCCGACCAGGATGTCGCCCGGCTCCACTTCGGCGCCGATGTAAACGATGCCGGCCTCGTCGAGGTTGCGCAGCGCTTCTTCACCGACGTTCGGAATGTCGCGGGTGATGTCCTCCGGCCCCAGCTTGGTGTCGCGGGCCATGACCTCGAACTCGTCGATGTGGATCGACGTGAACACGTCGTCCTTCACGATCCGTTCGGAGATCAGGATGGAGTCTTCGTAGTTGTAGCCATTCCACGGCATGAACGCGACGAGGACGTTGCGGCCCAGCGCCAGTTCGCCGAACTCGGTCGACGGGCCGTCGGCGATCACGTCACCCTTCTGGACGACATCGCCAACCTTCACCAGCGGACGCTGGTTGATGCAGGTCGACTGGTTCGAACGCTGGAACTTCATCAGCGTGTAGATGTCGACGCCAGACTTGCCGGCCTCGACCTCTTCGGTCGCGCGGATGACGATGCGGGTCGCGTCCACCTGGTCGACGATGCCGGTGCGGCGTGCGCCGATGGCGGCGCCGGAGTCACGCGCAACCGTCTCTTCCATGCCGGTGCCGACGAACGGCGCCTCGGCGCGGACGAGCGGAACCGCCTGACGCTGCATGTTCGAGCCCATGAGCGCGCGGTTGGCGTCGTCGTTTTCCAGGAACGGAATGAGCGAGGCGGCGACCGACACGAGCTGCTTGGGGCTGACGTCCATCAGAGTGATCAGATCGCGCGGGGCGATCAGGAATTCACCGGCCTGACGCGACGAGACGAGCTCCTCGACGAAATGGCCCTGAGCGTCCAGCTCAGCGTTCGCCTGCGCGATCGTGTGCTTGGCCTCTTCCATCGCCGACAGATAGACGACCTCGTTGGTCACCTTGTGATCGACGACCTTGCGGTACGGCGTCTCGATGAAGCCGTACTTGTTGACGCGGCTGAACGACGCCAGCGAGTTGATAAGACCGATGTTCGGGCCTTCCGGCGTTTCGATCGGGCAGATACGGCCATAGTGGGTCGGGTGAACGTCGCGGACTTCGAAGCCCGCACGTTCACGCGTGAGACCGCCCGGCCCGAGCGCCGAAACGCGACGCTTGTGCGTCACTTCGGAGAGCGGGTTGGTCTGGTCCATGAACTGCGAGAGCTGCGACGAACCGAAGAACTCACGCACGGCCGCGACGGCCGGCTTCGCGTTGATCAGGTCGTTCGGCATGACGGTCGACACGTCGACCGAGCTCATGCGCTCCTTAACGGCGCGCTCCATGCGGAGCAGGCCGACGCGATACTGGTTTTCCAGCAACTCGCCCACCGAACGGACGCGGCGGTTGCCGAGATTGTCGATGTCGTCGATTTCGCCCTTGCCGTCCTTCAGGTCGACAAGCGTCTTCACCACGGCGAGGATGTCCTCGCTGCGGAGCGTCGTCACCGTGTCCTCGGCATCGAGGTCGAGGCGCATGTTGAGCTTGACGCGGCCGACGGCCGACAGGTCGTAGCGCTCCGGATCGAAGAACAGACCGGCGAACAGCGATTCCGCGGTTTCCTTCGTCGGCGGCTCGCCGGGGCGCATGACGCGATAGATCTCGGACAGCGCATGATCGCGGTCCTCGACCTTGTCGGCCTTCAGCGTGTTGCGAATCCACGGGCCCGTGGAGATATGGTCGATGTCGAGCAGTTCGAGCTTCTCGATGCCTGCCTGGTCGAGCAGTTCGAGATTTTCAGGCGAAACCTCGTCGCCCGCCTCGATCCAGATACGGCCGGTCTTCTCGTCGATCAGATCGAACGCGCTATACTTGCCAAAGATCTCGTCGGTCGGGATCAGCAGCGTCTGCAGGCCGTCCTTGCCGGCCTTGTTGGCGGCACGCGGGCTGATCTTCTGGCCGGCGGGGAACACCACCTCGCCGCTGTCGCCGTTGACGACATCGAAGTTCGGCTTCTGGCCGCGCCAATTCTCCGGCAGGAACGGAACCTTCCAGCCGCCTTCGCCGCGCACATAGGTCGCGGTCTTGTAGAAGTGGTTGAGGATCTCTTCGCCGTTCAGGCCGAGCGCATACAGCAAAGTCGTGACCGGCAGCTTGCGCTTGCGGTCGATACGGACGTTAACGATGTCCTTGGCGTCGAACTCGAAATCGAGCCACGAGCCGCGATAGGGGATGACGCGCGCGGCGAAGAGATACTTGCCCGACGCGTGGGTCTTGCCGCGGTCATGATCGAACAGCACGCCCGGCGAACGGTGCATCTGGCTGACGATGACGCGCTCGGTGCCGTTCACGAAGAAGGTGCCGTTGTGCGTCATCAGCGGCATGTCGCCCATGTAGACGTCCTGCTCCTTGATATCGAGCACGGAGCGGGTGTCGGTATCGACGTCCACTTCGAACACGATCAGGCGCAGCGTGACGCGCATCGGCGCCGCATAGGTGATGCCGCGCTGGCGGCACTCGTCCACGTCATATTTCGGCGATTCGAGTTCGTAATTGACGAAATCGAGTTCGGCGGTGCCGGCGAAATCACGGATCGGGAAGACCGAACGGAGCGTCTTTTCCAGGCCCGAGACATAGCCGTCTTCGGGGCGCGAGCGCAGGAACTGTTCGTAGGATTCGCGCTGAACCTCGATCAGGTTCGGCATCTGCACGACTTCGTGGATGTTGCCGAAGACCTTGCGGATGCGCTTCTTCGCCGTGTTGATGAGGGCCTGGCCGGATGCCGCCTGGTTCGCCATGAATGTTCCTCGCGTCCGATCAAAAAAGGTCCGCCTTGCAGCGGAGAGCAGCCGATTCGTGGAAGGACTCCACGAAAAAAAGTGCGGGTCCGGACTGTCGGAACCGCACTGCCTGCGTCTGGTATTACCCCGCTAAACTCCCCATTCGTCGCGGTCTGTGCGCAAGGCAGGCCGTGTCCCGGAAGCAAGCGAAGCGGCCTCCGTCCCCGGAATGGGGTAAGAGGGCCGGAAAAATCGTGTGCCGCCTATATAGGCTCGCTGTTGGATTTGCGAAAGGGGGTATGTCGCTTAATCGCGATGGCAGCCACGTAGCGCTGGCGGGAAGGACCATAATACGGCAACACCGGCGCCCGAACGGAAGATAAGGGGCGGAGTGCGCAAGTGAAAGAGGGTGGGGGCGATCGGCCCCGTTCTGCCGAACCGGATTGGTCGCGCGAACGCAGGACGGGGGGCTGGCAGCCGTCGCGATCGCTGCTGGCCAGCATCCGCGCCTATCAGCGGGCGGAGGCGCGCGGTGGGCTGATCGGCGGCATCGCCCGCAGGATCGCGACCTTTCGGCACCGTTTCTGGAGCGTCGTGACAGGCGCCGATATTCCCGCCAACAGCCAGATTGGCGGCGGCCTGCTGTTACCGCATCCCAACGGCGTGGTCGTCCATCCCCGCACGGTGATCGGGTCCAATTGCCTGTTGTTCCAGCAGGTGACGCTCGGCACGCGTGGTTCCGGCGACGTGCCGCGTCTCGGCTGCTGGGTCGAAGTGGGAGCAGGGGCCAAGATCCTCGGCGGGGTTTCGATCGGCGACCATGCCATCATCGGCGCCAATGCGGTCGTGCTGTCCGATGTGGCGCCGCATGCCATCGTCGTGGGCATTCCCGCGCGGCCCATCGGTTCGCGAACCGATGATGTAACCTTATGAAACGAGCCGGATACATTAGTTTTTTTGACTCGTCAGGGGGGTAGGCATATGGTCCGCTCCGCCGCGTAACAATCGAGGATTTTTCGGTCTCGGTCGACTGTGGCACCGTGCGTCCGACGTGCGAGGTGATGGTGTCTATCCAGTCAACCATGGGCCGGGCCGTTTCCCGAAATCCGGTGAAGACAGGAGTTTGCGTGGTCCTTGCCACTGTCCTGGTCGTTGCGGCGAGCCTTGCGGCGCCGTCCGTGCTTGATGTTGCGGTTCCGTCGCCGAAGCCGGGGCCCAAGCCGCCGGTTCCCGTACCTCCTTCGCCTCCGGCTACCGGCGCGCTGGGGCTGAACCTGTCTTCGCCCAACTATTACATGCAGGATCGCGCGCTGATGAATCTGGCGCAGGGCGCGACCTGGGGCAGCCAGAAGCCGGGCGTGAGCGGCTGGCAGCCCTTCAATCCGCTGCAGATCGATGCCAATGGCAATATCATATCGCTGTTGCCGGGCGAGATCGGGCATCTGATGCTGATCCCGCCGGAAGGGGCGATGGGCACGAGCCCGACGCGCATCCGCTGCACCTGGGCCGGCAAGGGCAGCCTGACCGCCGGCGGATCGGTGATCGGTGTGTCGCGGAGCGGCGGCAGCAGCGTCGAATTCAACTGGGTGCCGTCCGGCGCGGCAAAGGCGAAGACCGCGTGGCTTTCGCTCAGCCAGACCGACAAGGCCGATCCGCTGCGCCAGATCGATTGCCGCGAGAAATCGGCATCGCCGACGGATCTGTTCTCGCCGGCCTTTCTGGAGCAGCTGAAGGGCTATCAGCTGCTGCGCTTCATGGATTGGCAATATACCAACGCCAATGAGCCGGTCACCTGGGCCACGCGGGTAACGCCACAGACGCTGAGCCAGGCGGGCAAGCTCGGCATGTCCATCGAATATATGGTGGCGCTGGCCAACCAGACGAAGGCTGATGCCTGGTTCTGCATGCCCTGGAACGCGGACGAGGATTTTGTCCGGCGTTTCGCGATGTATGTTCGCGACAATCTCGCCGCCGACCGCAAGGTCTATGTCGAGATGTCGAACGAGGTGTGGAATTTCGGCTTTCCCGTGACCAAGCAGGCACAGGCGGAAGGGCTGGCACGGGGGCTTTCAAAGGACCCGAGTGAAGCCTTGCTGCGTCGCTATGCCGAGAAATCGACCTGGATGAACAAGATCTGGGCCGATGTCTTCAAGGCGCAGCCGACGCGTCTGGTGAGGCTGATCTCTACCCAGAATGCCAATCCCTGGGTTGCGGAACAGGTGCTGAAATATGCCGACACCGCCGCCAATGTGGACGGGCTGGCGACCGCGCCCTATTTCGGCCACGCCACCTTCGCCGGCCCCCGCAAGGGGGTGACCGACCTCAACAACATCTTCGCCTTCCTGAACGCCGACGTCGATGCGACGATTGCCAAGGCGATGGCGAACAAGGCTGCCGCCCGCCGCTATGGCAAGCGCTACATCGCGTATGAGGGCGGGCAGCACATCGTCAATCCCGATGAGGTGCCGCTGGTGGCCGCGATCAATCGCGATCAGCGCATGTATGGCGTCTACAAGAAATATCTGGCGGCGTGGCGCACGCAGATCGGCGATGTCATGACGCTGTTCAACTCCACCGGTCCGATCAGCCGATATGGCGCGTGGGGCATGCGCGAATATTCCGGCCAGCCGATGGCGGAAACACCGAAGCGCCGGGCGGCCGTGGAATATATTGGCGTGGCCGCCGCGTCCGATTCCGCCACCAGCGAATAGACCGCAACGCCCGCGCAACATTTGCCGGGAACGGCGGTTTGCCTTATTTGTCCGATAGCTTGGGGGGAGCGGGAGATGATCTCTAAAGCGTTGCGGACTTTGCAGTGCCATGTGCCCGCTATCCGGCCCCTGAAATTTGCGTCCTACAATCTCGGCACGCGTGTCCTGGGCTGGCCGATGGAGGAGGATTTCCGGCTGCTTGCCCGAATGGCGCCCGTCGGGCTCGCCCTCGATATCGGCGGCAATTGGGGGCAAAGCATCTATGCGCTGCAACGGACCGCGCGCCCGGCGAAGATCGTTTCGTTCGAGCCCAATCCGGTGCTGTCTGCGCGGCTGACGCGCGTCTTCGCGGCCGATACGAGTGTCGAGATCAAGCCGGTCGGGCTTGCGGATCAGGAAGGGGCGTTCAGGCTCTATATCCCCGCCTATCGGGGCTTCATCTTCGATGGCCTCGCCTCGCTGAATTATGATGCGGCGGCGGAGTGGCTCAATCCGCATCGCATCTATGGCTTCGATCGCAAGCGGCTGACGGTTTCGGAGCATGAGGTCGGGGTGAAGACGCTCGACGAGTTCGGCTTCCGGCCGGACGTTGTGAAGATCGACGTGCAGGGGCTGGAACTGGCGGTGATCCGCGGCGGCAAGGAAACGCTTGCCGCGTCAAAGCCTGTGGTGATCGTCGAAACCCCGCCGCCGGACGTCGTCGCGGCCCTCGGCGAGTTCGGCCTGATGCCCTACCGCTATCATGGCGATCGATTGATCGCCGGGGATACCAGCGGGCTCAACACGGTCTTCATCCACCCCGAACGCGAGGCTGCGCTCGGGATCGGCTGAGGCGCGTCAGCCGGCTGGATCGCGCTCGTCGATCACGATGGCTTCGGCGGACGTGGCCGGCAACGGCGCGGTAGGGCCGACCAGCCACAGATGGCGATCTCCTTGCGCGAAACGGATCTGGTCGCGACCCACTAAATCGCCGTGGATGCCTGCCCCTTCGAGCTTCAGTTGCAGGTGGCGCCAGCCCACCCCACCACGATCGAAAACATTCTCGCCGCCGATGATGACGATATCCGGCCCCTTGCCGCCGAGAAACAGGCCTGCGAGCCGGGCGGCGTGATCCTGCGCTTCCGTCCGCGCGGCAGGGGCGTCGAGGGCGCGCATCATCCAGACATAGCCGCCATAGCTGCGCCCTCCGTCATGGGTGGGTATGGTGCGCGCGGGCATCAGGCCGGGCAGGACGAATGGCGGGCGGCCGATCAGCGATATCGAGATGAACGCAAGCAAAAAGCCCCCGCCGAGCAACGCCGCCGGCACGAGTCTTGCCCACAGGGTTGGCAGGGCGGCCTCGATCGCTGCGAGGCAGCGGATCAGCACCATCGGCGCGAAGGCCAGGAGGGGCAGGGCATATTTCACGCTCAGCATATCCTTGAGCGGGAAGAGCAATGGCACCGCGGCGAGGAGGTAGAGGGCGATGCGGCGGCGGGCGGCCCCGTTGGCCTGCCAGAGGCCGAGCGCGCCGCCGACGAGCAGGATGAGCCAACCGAAGGGGGTGAAGGTCAAAGTCCAGACGAACAATTTGGCGCGGATGTCCCAGCCCGGATCTCCGGCCTTGCGCGCGATTTCGGCACTGCTGGCGCGATAGACGTCGAATATGGCGCTCAGGTCGACGATGCCCGTCGCCAGCGCGACGATCAGCGCAACCACCACCCCTGCCGCGAGCACCGCTATTGGCGCGATGCGCCCGCTGTGCGTCGAGGTGAAGGCGGCGAGCAGCGGGCAGGCGAGGATGAAGTCGAAGCGCATCAGCGCCGCGATGCCGGCAAGCAGGCCGGCCGCGAACAGCGCCTTGGCGTCGCTCGTGCTGCGGACGACCAGCACCGCCCCGGCAAGGAACGGAAGGGCGAGGATCGAGGAATTATAATAGAGGCCCGAATACCAATATTCGGGGATCGTCAGCAGCAGTGCGAAGACCGCCAGCCAGCCATGGCGCGTCGGCCGCTCTCGCCAACCCTGCCAAAGCAGCAGCGTCAGCGATATGGCGCCCGCGATCGGCGCGAGCAGGAAGATGGGGTCGGGTGACCCCGTGAGGCGATACATCGCGGCGCCGAGTTCATAGGACAAAGGCTGCCACGCATAGCGATAGATCAGCAGCAGGCCGGCCTTTGCCTCGGCCAGATGGAACATCGGGACGATGCTGTTGAGATCGTCGCCCTCATAGCCGTCGCGGTCGCAGAGCCAGAGCAGGAAGGCGAGATTGGCCAACAGGAAGGCCAGCAATATCGCTGTGTGTCCCATACGGTTCGGCCGCATCGGTACAAATTGGGAAGCGTTCGCCACGGATTTTTCCCCCTGTCGAAGCCCTTATGCAGACTTCGCGACGCTTGAATAGCTTGCACGCAATTTTCATACAGGCAGGATAATCGGCAATCGGATTGTGCCCTGGGCCGGGTGTTGCGTAGGCCGACGGGAGAAAATGGTTGATCAATCTTTCGACATTGCTCGCTTTGGCCTTTTCGATTCTTTCCACCGCGGTCGCGCAATTGCTGTTGAAGCTGGGCATGAGCTCCGTCGCGGCCCAGCAGCTGACTGGTGGGGGTGGCAACTGGCAGGCGATCGGGCGGCTGGCGTTCGAGCCGCGGCTGCTGATCGGTATCTTCCTCTACGGCGCGGCGACACTCTCCTGGCTCTACGTGCTGTCGCGCCTGCCCTTGTCGCTGGCTTATCCCTTCGTGGGATTGAGCTTCCTGCTCGTACTCGGGCTTTCCGTGCTGGTGCTGGGCGAAGCGGTGTCGATGCAGCGGCTGTTGGGCACCTTACTCGTCGCCTGCGGCGTGGTGATGGTGGCGCTATCCGATCGCGCGGCGCCCGGCGTCGGAGTGCATTGATGGACACTACGATACCGCTCTGTGTCGATCTCGATGGGACGCTGATCCGCACCGACCTGCTTCACGAAGCGATGATCCAGTTCGCCAAGCACCATCCCGCGGATCTGTGGCGGGTGCCGCTATGGTTGGCGGCGGGCAAGGCGCGGCTGAAGCAGGAACTGGCCGCCCGCATCGACATAGACCCCACGGCCTTGCCCTATCGCGAGGACCTGCTGGATTTCATCGCGGCGGAACGACAGGCGGGGCGGCCGGTGGCGCTCGTCACCGCGTCGCCGCGGCGCTGGGCGGAGCGAATTGCGGCGCATCTCGGCCTGTTCGATCAGGTCGAGGCGACCGAGAGCATCAACCTGAAAGGCCGGGACAAGGCGGCTTTGCTCGTCGAACGGCACGGCCATCAGGGTTTCGACTATGTCGGCGATTGCGCTGCCGACCATGCCGTCTGGGAAAAGTCGCGCCAGGCTCTGTGTGCCGGTGCGGCGACGCGGTTGCGTCGCGCACCGGCAAATGCCGGCGCGTCCTTCCCGGATACCGGAAATCGCTGGCGCGGTATGGTGAAGGCGATGCGCCCGCACCAATGGGCCAAGAATGCGCTGATCTTCGTGCCGATGTTCGCCGGGCACCGGACGGACATGGATGCCTTTGTTGCGAGCCTGCTCGCCTTCATCGCCTTCAGCCTTGCGGCATCGGCGACCTATCTGATCAACGACCTGCTCGATCTCGCGGCGGATCGTGCGCACCCGCGCAAGCGGCTACGGCCGTTCGCGGCGGGCGATGTCGCGGTGTCCACGGGTATAGGCATGGCGGGGCTGCTTTTCGCGCTCGCCATCGTCACGTCTTTGTTCCTGCCGCCGGGCTTCATCCTGACCCTGGTGGCCTATATTGTCGTTACCACCGCCTACTCGCTGCGCTTGAAGCGGGCGGCGCTGGTCGACATTTTCACCCTTGCCGGGCTCTATACGGTGCGTATCGTCGCGGGCGCGGTGGCAACCGGCATCCTGTTGTCGGTTTGGCTGCTCGTATTCTCCATGTTCCTCTTTTTCGCGCTCGCGGTCGTTAAGCGCTGCGCTGAACTGGCCAACCTGACTGTGCAGCCGGCATCTCGGGTGGCGGGCAGGGGTTATTATCCCGAGGATATGGACGTCCTGGTGGGCATGGGCGCGGCCAGCGGCTTCAGCGCGACGCTTGTGCTTGCGATCTACACGACGCAGCCGACGGTTTCGAAGCTCTATCCGGCGCCAGAACTGCTGCTGCTGATATGCCCGTTCTTCTCTTACTGGATCGCACGTTTCCTGTTGCTGGCGCGCCGCGGCCACATGGATGACGATCCAATCGTCTTCGCGACCAAGGATCGGCTCAGCCTTGCGACCTTCGCCATTTGCGGTGGGATCGTGTTGCTGGCGTCGTCCGGCGCGGTGGACGTAGGCTTTATCGCCGACATGTAGCGAATGTCCCGCCGATCGCGCTGCGATCGGCGGGCATGCGAGCCTCAGCCGGCGGCCACGTCCACCGGCGCGCGGCCGCGCTTCACCATCAGCTTGTTGAGCGCGTTCACATAAGCGCGGGCCGATGCGACCAAAGTGTCGTGATGCGCGCCGCGACCGCGGGTGGTGCGGCCTTCTTCCGACAGCAGCACCGAAACCTCGGCCTGCGCATCGGTGCCGCCGGTGACGGCATGGACCTCATAGCGTTCCAGCGTGCCGCGCTCGTGCGGAATGAGTTCACGGATCGCGGCGAACAGCGCGTCGACCGGGCCGCTGCCCCGCGTCGCCGCCGTCTTTTCCTCGCCGTCGATCTCGAGCGTCAGGATCGCGCGCGCCGGGCCGGTGCCGCAGTGGATCTCCACTTCCTTCACCTGGATGCGGTCATGCCCGCGCAGCACCTCATCATCGACCAGCGCGACGATATCCTCGTCGAAGACCGCTTTCTTGGCGTCGGCGAGTGCCTTGAAACGCACGAAGGCATCCTGGAAGGCATTGTCGCCCAGGCTGTAGCCAAGATCTTCCAGCTTGGAGCGGAAGGCGGCGCGGCCCGAATGCTTGCCCATCACCAGGTTCGACGTCGAAACGCCGACGCTTTCCGGCGTCATGATCTCGTAGGTCGACGAATCTTTCAGCATGCCATCCTGGTGGATGCCGCTTTCATGCGCGAAGGCGTTGGCGCCGACGATCGCCTTGTTGGGCTGGACCTGGAAGCCGGTGATGCCGGAAACGAGGCGGCTCGCCCGCGTGATCTCGGTCGAGACGATGTTGGTGCGGACCGGCATGACGTCATGCCGGACCTTCAGCGCCATCGCGATTTCCTCGACCGCGGCATTGCCGGCGCGCTCGCCGATGCCGTTGATCGTTGATTCCACCTGCCGCGCGCCCGCCATCACCGCCGAAAGGGTGTTGGCGACGGCGAGGCCAAGGTCATTGTGGCAATGCGTGGAAAAGATCGCCTGGTCGGCATTGGGCACCCGATTGACCATGTCGCGGAACATCGCGCCATAGGTTTCGGGCGTGGCGTAGCCGACGGTATCGGGCAGGTTGATCGTCCGCGCGCCGGACGCGATCGCGATTTCGATGGCGCGGGCCAGGAAATCGGGGTCCGATCGCGTCGCATCTTCGGCCGACCATTCGACATCGGGGCAGAGGTTGCGGGCGTGCGCGACGGTGCGGCCGATCGCCTCCAGCACCTCCTCCGGGCTCTTGTTGAGCTTGACCCGCATGTGGAGCGGCGAGGTGGCGATGAAGGTATGGATGCGGGGCTTGCCCGCATGGCGCACCGCTTCCCAGGCGCGGTCGATATCCGCCGCAGCGGCGCGGGCGAGGCTGGCGACGGTGGCCGTCTTGCACTGGCGGGCGACTTCGCTCACCGCCTCGAAATCGCCCTGGCTGGCGATGGCGAAACCGGCCTCGATGATGTCCACGCCCATGGCTTCAAGCTGGTCGGCGACCTGCAGTTTTTCTTCCAGGTTCATCGAACAGCCGGGAGACTGCTCGCCATCGCGCAGGGTGGTGTCGAAAATCAGAATAGTGTCGTTGTTGGCATTTGGCACGGTCGCCTGCTCCTGTCGCAGGGTTGTCGTTCGGGGTGATCTTTTGCCCTTAGACGCCGTGGCTCGAAGCCTCCGCGGAGGCCAAGCGAAATCGCGCGCCTAAGGGCGCGTAAGTCGAAGCAGGAGAAGGCCGCGGCGCGACAACATGGAATGGCCCATAACGCGGGATGCTTAATAAAGTCCAGCCCGATCCGCCCTTCGCGCAATATCATTGCGAAAGGGCGGGCCGAATAACCTAGACCGTCTTCAGATAATCCAGATAGCCGCCATCGGGCGGGCCATCGAGCGCGGCCATCACCGGCCCCAGTGCTTCCTTGGGCAGATGCGCGCCGGCACCCTTGTGGGCATCGACCGAATCCCACTTCTCGATGAAGATGAAGCGGCGCTCGTTACCGATGTCGCGCAGCAGTTCGACACCCTGGCAGCCGGGGATCGGCCGCACCGCGTCGGCCAGACCACGCAATGCTGTTTCGAGCACTGCGTCCTGCCCTTCGGCGGCGTGCATCACATAATGCCTGGCGACTGTCATGGCGTCTCTCCTGTCTGGTCGTCATTCCGGCGGGTTGATGGCGACAAGCTCGATATCGAAGGTCAAAGTGGCGCCCGGCGGGATGTCCGCGCCGGCGCCCGCGTCGCCGTAAGCCAGCTCCGGCGGGATGACGAAGCGGTACTTCGATCCGACTTCCATCAGCTGCACGGCTTCGGTCCAGCCGGGGATGACCTGATCGAGCGGGAAGGTGACGGGCATGTCGTAACGGCTGGCGTCGAAGGTCGTGCCGTCCGCCAGCATGCCTCGATAATTGACCTGCACGCGATCGGTTGCGGCCGGCCGCGGTCCCTTGCCCTTGCGCAGCACCTGATATTCGATGCCCGAAGCCGTCTTGGTGACGGCCGGCGCTGCGAGAGCCGGGGCGGCCGGCAGGGCTGCGGCAATCGCCAGCGCGACGATGAAAGCCCTCACGCGGCGCTCGTTTCGGTCACGCTCGGATCGACGCGGCGCAGGCGGGCAAATTCAAACACCTGGCGGCCGACGAGTTCGAGCTGGTTGCTGGCGCCGGCATCGCTGCACACGCCGCCCTTGAAGATGCCGCCCGAGCTGTTGATCGCGGCGCCCAGCGGCGTCGGCCAGCCGCGTAGCGCATGGACGATCGAACGCAGGGTGGCGAGCGTGCTGCCGGTCGCCTGCCAGCCATAGGCGGTGGCGATCAGGCCGACAGGAACGCCGTCCAGATAAACGCGCACGTCCTTCGACGTTTCTTCCAGATAATCGATGGCATTCTTGACGAGGCCCGAGATCGATCCGTGATAGCCGGGACTGGCGATGATCACGCCATCGGCGCGACGGATAGCCTCGACGAATTCGCGCCCCTCGGCCGAAGTGGTGCTCGCTTCGGTCATATAGTGCGGCATTGCGGCGAGCGTCGCCGAACCGAACAGCTTCACCTCGGCACCGGCGCGCTCGGCTGACGCGAGAGCGATCGCCAAGGCCTGTTCGGTCGAGGAATTGGCGCTCGCCGTGCCCCCGATTCCGACGATGAACGGCTTGGTGGCAATCGAATCCGGCATCAGTATCTCCTTGGTATCGTCGACGCGATGCCATGGGGGCAGGGTGATCGCAACGTCCGAACGGAGGATATGCGGCCCTTCGTCCTACCCTGAATGCTGATGGCCGGATATGCCAAGCCGGAGCTTCAGCCCCAGATCTCCTGCGCGTGGCGCACGAAATTCTGGCCCAGGATCTTCTCGATCCGCGTCGTCGAATAGCCGCGTTCGCGCAACAGCCCGGCGAGCTTGCGGAACTGGTCCGGCCCGCGGAGATCGACGACGAAGGGATAGGTATCGGGCCGCTCGCCCGTCGCGCTGATGCCGGAGGCGCGGCGCTTGGCGATCTCCTCGGCCAGGCGGCTTTCATAGGCCTTCAGGTCGTCGATCTGGCTGGTGCCGCCATCGGTGCCGATGCCGACATGATCCTCGCCGCAGATGTTCACGGCATGATCGATATGGGCGACGACATCGGCCGCGCGGGCATGGCCGGTGGGGTTGAGGAAGGGCATGAAATAGATGCCGACAAAGCCGCCCTTTTCGGCGACCAGCCGCAATTCCTCGTCGGTCTTGTTGCGCGGCAGATCGGTGACGGCGCGGCAGCCGGTATGATTGATCGAGATCGGCCGCTTGGAAAAGCGCGCGGCCTCCAGGCAAGTTTGCTGGCCGCTGTGGGATAGATCGACCATCACGCGGTTCGCATTGAGGCGTTCGATCACCTCGCGCCCGAACGGGGTGATGCCGCGATTCTCCGGCGCCATGGAGCCATCGCCGAGCTGGTTGGCGGGGTTGTAGGTGAGCTGGATGATCTTGACGCCGAGATCGGCGAAGATGTCGACGCGGCTCGCATCCTTGCCCATCATCGCTGCATTCTGGAAGCCATAGATCAGGCCGGTCTTGCCCTCGGCCTTGGCGCGGAGGATGTCGGCGGCGCTCATCACCTTCAGCAGATCCTTGGGATGATCGCGGACGAGCTTGTCCCACTGCGCGACTTCACGAACGCTGTATTCGAACGGCTCGTCCGGGCCGGAGACATAGCCGATCGTGACGTTGACCGCGGTCTGGCCGGAGGCGCGGGCATCGGCGAGTGCGCGGGCATCGAGGAAGGGACGGTCGCGCTTGGTGGGATCGTTCGGGTTTTCGAGGCCGCCGAGCGCGTTGACGACGATCATGCTGGCGATCGGATCGCCTGCTGCCCAGGCCAGTGCCGGTGACGCCAGCGCAGGGGCGGCCAGCGCGCCGGCGCCGAGCGCGAGAAAGGATCGGCGATCGGTATTGCTGCTCATTCGTCGTCCCCCAGTTCGTCTTTGGTCAACAGCTTGAAGTCGCCGCGGGGGAAGGCGTGGCCGCGCTTCACCGTTATCGTGATGCTGTCGATATTCCTGATATTTTCCAAGGGGTTTTTGGACAGGATGACGAGATTGGCGAGCTTGCCGGGTTCGACCGTGCCCATGTCCTTCTCCTGCCCGGCGGCGCGCGCGCCGATCAGCGTGGCGGAGCGGATCACCGCGGCGGCGGGCATCTTCGCTTGCTCGACCAGATAGACCAGTTCGTCATGCAGTTCGGGCCACGGGTCGCTGGCGTCCGCGGTGCCGTCGGTGCCGGTGGAGATTTCCACGCCGGCCTTGCGCGCCTGCTGGATGAGCCGCGCGGCGAGATCGGCGGTGCAGAGCGCGGGTTTTTCCGGGTGCGCCTTGGCGCGGGCGTCATAGTCCAGATAGACGCGGCCGGTGGCGTCGAGGATGATGCCTTTCGCTGCCATCTGTTTGAACAGGTCGGCCGTCACCGGGCTGCCTTGCTTGCCGAAGCGATCGAAGGCGACGGGGACGCGCTTCTGGTAGGAGCCGGGCACCGCGTCCGACGCCTGATAGGCGAGATAGCAGACATGGCTGATGACGTCGGGGCCTGCGGCGATCACCTCCGCCGGGGTCGCCGGGAAGATCGCGCCATGCGCCCAGACGGGGATGCCCTGGCGGTGCGCCTCCGCGACGATCGCGGCGACGCGCTCGCCCGGCATGTTGGCATAAGCCTTGATCGCGCTGGCATAGGTGCCGCGGGCGAGGGTGACGGCGGTGCGCAGGTCGGTCGTCTCGTCGATCGACTGCATCCACGGCACCTTGCCGGGCGTGGTGCCCATGGCGGCCGCGATCGTCCGCTTGTCGTCGAAGAAGCTGGGGCCAGCCATCAGCGCGGCATAAAAGAGGTCCGGGGCGGCGATCTCGCCCACCAGCGAGGCGCGCGTGATCTCGGCGACCGAGCGCAGATCGTCTGCCATGTCGCGGACCGCAGTGACGCCGCCATAGAGGTTCCGCCGCAGCACGGCTTCGGCCCGCACGCGATCGGGCGGGGTCGCGACATGGACATGGCTGTCGATCAGGCCGGGCAGGATATATTGGCCCTTGAGATCGATCACGTTGGCGTTCGCGAGCGAGGCGCCGGAAATGTCGCGGTCGCCGACCACTTCGACGATGCGGTCGCCATCGACCACGACCGCCATGCCGCGGCGCATCGGGCCACCGGTGCCGTCGATCAGGGCAGCGTTGCGATAGACGGTGCGCGTGCCCTTTGCCGGGGCGGCGAACGGGACAGGGGTGGCGGCTTCAACGGCCATGGGCGCGCATGTCAGCGCCAGAGCGGGCAGCGCCCGCCAGATCGATAGTCTAACCGTCATTCCCGCCCCGATGATCTGCGATGATCGCCTGTCCTAGCGAGGGCGGGGGAGGGGGAGCAAGCGGCGCGGCGTTCCGTGGGACGCAAGGGTGGGGGAGCTATCCGCATTCTCAACCTTGCCGTCATGCCGGCGCAGGCTGGCATCCATGGCTCTATCCTTCGGCGTTACCGTTTGTGGAGAGAGCCATGGACCCCAGCCTTCGCTGGGGTGACGGTGTCTTTTGACAGGCTGCTAAGCGGCGACCGCGAGTTCGGGTTCTTCGCGCTCAATCTGGGCCGCCTGCGGCGCGGCGGGGAGAACCGCGACCGCAGGCGCTTCGGCCGCGCGGCGGCGGGCGCGGGCCGGGAAGATCAGGCGCGAGGCGAGGACGATCACGCCGATCGCGAGATAGGCGGAGATCGCCGCCATCGGGTTGAACAGCACAACAACGCCGAGCGCGACCCGCAGCCAGTTCGCGTTGAAGCCGAAATCCTGGCCGAGCGCTTCGCACGCACCGAAGAAGGTGTCGGGGCGGCGGAAAAGGGACGGCTGGGCGGCGTGCATCTGGTTTACTCCTTGGCTCAGCGGGGAACTCTCCGCTTGTTGCCGATCACGCTGCACGCTCCGTGCCAGATGAATGTTAAACTATGATGTTCAAGGATTTGGCGGGTTTTGGCGGGACGGTGTGCCTCAGGATGGTGAAAATCGCCGCCAAAGGTTGGTGAGAAATCCCAAATATGGGCTTCGCTGTCGCGGCGGGACTGTCCGTTTGCGGACAATTTTCGCTTTGTCGCGGCGATAACCCTTCCGAAACCGGGCGCGCCGATTGGCGCCTATAAAGAGCGTGTAACCCTGTTGGAGTTCCGATCAGATGAAGACCGAGATCGGGCGCGACGCTGTCCGCCCGAAAGCCCCGCGCGCTGCCATGCGCACCCGCCACTGGCTGCTGGCCGCATCGTTCGGGCTGCTCGCGCCCGGCGCGGCCCAGGCGCAAGCCAACCCGCTGCTGGCCGCGGTCGGTGCTCCCGAGGGGCTGACCTTGAAGGCGAGCCTGCGCTCTCGCGTCGAGGGACTGGACGGCCAGTTCCGCCCCAATGCGGCCGAAGATGATTTCATGTGGTCGCTGAAGACCAATATCTTTGCCGAATATGATGCCGGCCCGGTGCGCCTTGGCGGCGAGTTGTGGGACGCGCGGACCTATGGCCAGAAGAAGAATTCGTCGGCGGGGACTACCGAGGTCAACGCGATGGAAATGGTGCAGGCCTATGTCGGGATCGATCTCGACGATCTGCCCGGTGGGTCGAAGGCCTTCGTCAAGGCCGGCCGCTTCACGCTCGACATCGGATCGCGCCGCCTGATTGCGCGGCAGGCGTTCCGCAACAGCACCAACGCTTACACCGGCGCCTATCTCGACTGGAACAGCAAGGCGGGCGACCGGCTGGTTTTGCTATGGTCGATGCCGCAGATCCGCCTGCCCGATGATGCCGACGGCATTCGCGATGACGAGGTGAAGTGGGACCAGGAAACCACCGACCTCCAGCTTTTCGGCGGCAGCCTGACCAAGGCCAATGTGTTCGGCAAGGGCACGCTGGAAGTCTATGGCTATCGCCTGTTCGAGCGCGATTCCGCATCGCGGCTGACGCGCAATCGGCGGCTGTTCACGCCGGGCATCCGCCTGGCCCGCAAGCCGGCGAACGGCGCTTTCGATTATGATCTGGAAGCGGCCTACCAGTTCGGCGAGACGCGCGGCAGCACCGCGGCGACCGATCTGACCGACCTCGACGTTTCGGCCTATTTCGTCCACGCGGAGATCGGCAAGACCTTCGCCGGCGCGTGGAAGCCACGAATTTCGCTGCATTTCGACGAAGCGAGCGGCGACGGGCCTTCGGCGGGGAACTATAACCGCTTCGACAATCTTTATGGCGCGCGGCGCTTCGAGTTCGGGCCGACCAGCCTCTATGGGCCGGTGGGGCGTGCGAACCTCTCGTCGCCGGGCGTGCGGATGGATGTGAAGCCCGACAAGAAGACCGATGCGATGGTGATGTATCGCGCCTTGTGGGCGGAGGGTGCGACCGACAGCTTCTCGTCGACCGGCGTGCGCGATCGCACGGGGGCGTCGGGGCGCTTTGCGGGGCATCAGATCGAGGCGCGGGTCCGGCACACGCTGATCCCCGATCTGCTGCGGGTCGATACGGGCGTCGCCTACCTCGCCAAGCGGGGGCTGCTGAACGACGCCCCCAACGCGCCGGATACGGGCGATACCAAATATGCCTATATCGACCTGACGTTTGAGATCTGAGTGCAGCCGCTCAATTCGGCTGCTTCGACGCCAACTGGGTCGGGGTTGCGGGTTGGGCGGCGGCGACCAGTTGATCACGCTCTGCCTCGGCACGGGCGAGGGTTTCGGCGCGGCACTGGCGTACGGTGTTGGCACCCTTGGGATCGGCGCTCGACATCGGGCCGCAGGCGGTTTCCACGGCGCTGCGCAGCCGGCGATCGAGGACCGCGCGGTCCTTGGCGTTGGAAAGATCGAGATCGGCATGGCGGACCATCTCGGTCCCGGTGCCGGTCAGCGGCTGGGCATGAGCCGGCGCAACGCACAGGGCACCGGCAAGCGCGGAAAGCGCAAGCATCGTCTTCATGGCTGTCTCCGTGGGGCAGGGCCGGCGGTGGTTTCGCCGTGGGACTTTGATAGCCCAACCTGCTGAGTCCTGACGAACAACGATGTTGCATGTGCGTTCTGCAAAAGTGCAGAATGCTCTTCATGCTCGACTGGAATGATCTGCGCTATTTCCTGGCGGTCGCGCGCACCGGCAGCACGCTCGCCGCGGGCCGCGAGCTGCGGGTGAGCCAGACGACCGCGGCGCGGCGCGTGGCGGCGCTCGAGCAGGCGCTGGAACTTACCCTCTTCGACAGGCGGCAGGCGGGCTATGTGTTGACGCCGGCGGGCCAGGCGCTTGTGGCGCAGGCAGAAGCGGTCGAGGCGGCCGCCGGTGCGCTGGCCGAGGCGGCGGCGTCACAGGGACGCGACGCGAGCGGCACGGTGCGGCTGACCATGCAGGAGCTTTACGCGGTGACAGTGTTGGCGCCGATCCTGCGCGATCTGCACGCCGCGCATCCCGGCATCCGCATCGAACTCGATACCAGCGATCAGGTGCGCGATCTGGCCACGGGCGGCGCCGATGTGGCACTGCGCAGCGCCGACCGGCCGACCGGCGGCGGGCTCGTCGGGCGACGCGTGGGCGACGATATGTGGACCGTCTATTGCAGCCGCGACTATGCGGCTCAGCACGGGCGGCCGAGCCGCCGCAAGGACCTGCACGACCATCCCTTTATCGGCGGCGGCGGTCCCGGCGTGTGGCGCGTCTATCGCGCATGGCTGGAACGCAACGGGCTGGAGGACAAGGTGGCGATGCACCATGATTCCGAAACCGGCCTGCTCTCCGCCATCCGATCGGGCATCGGTCTGGCCGTACTGCCCTGCTTCATGGCGGAGGGCGAGCCCGATCTGGTCCGCTGCCTCGATCCGATGCCGGGCGAGATGCGCGGGCTATGGCTGCTCACCCACGAACGCCTGCGCCACACGCCGCGGGTGCGCGTAGTGATGGACTTTTTGGGCGATCGGCTGGCGCGGCTTGGGCGAGAGCGGGTGATCCCCGTCCGCTAGATATCCTGCGCCAGCCGCCCGTAAAGCTCGGGCCGGCGATCGCGGAAGAAGCCGAAGGCGGCGCGGTGGCGTTTCACCCGATCGAGATCGATCGTCGCGACCAGCACGCCCGTTTCCTCGCGCCCGAAGGCGGCGAGATAGTCGCCGCGTTCGTCGGCGATGAAGCTGTGGCCGTAGAAGGTCATCGCGCCTTCCTTGCCGATGCGGTTGGACGCCACCACCGGCACGACGTTCGACACCGAATGGCCGACCATCGCGCGCTGCCACATCCGGCTGGTGTCGAGATCGGGATCATGCGGCTCATTGCCGATGGCGGTCGGGAAGAACAGTATCTCCGCCCCCATCAGCATCATCGTGCGCGCTGTTTCCGGATACCATTGGTCCCAGCAGACGCCGACGCCGATCGTCGCCTTCTCCGTCGGCCAAACCTTGAAACCGGTATTGCCGGGGCGGAAATAGAATTTCTCTTCGTAACCGGGGCCGTCGGGGATGTGGCTCTTGCGATAGACGCCCATCACCTTGCCGTCCGGCCCGATCATCGCGAGGCTGTTATAATGATGCGGCCCATCCGCCTCGAAGAAGCTGGTCGGGATATAGACGTTGAGTTCATCCGCAAGCTTCTGCATCGCCAGCACCGAGGGGTGGCTGGCGGTGGGCTTTGCGCGGGTGAATAGTCCCTCGTCCTCGACCTGGCAGAAATAATGCCCTTCGAAGAGTTCGGGCGGCAGGATCACCTGCGCGCCCTTTGACGCGGCCTCGCGCACCAGTTCGGACACCGCCTTGATGTTGGTTTCCACGTCATCGCTGAGCGCGAGCTGGAGGGCGGCAACGGTCAGTTCGGTCATCGACAGGTCTCCGGGGGCGGCTGGCCCAAATAGGCGCGGGCAGGGCCGACGCCAAGCCCGGAGCTTTATGTTCCATTTCCGTCATGCCAGCGGAGGCTGGCATCCATGGATCCCTCCACGAGCGGTGGCCCATGCCGGTAGAGCCATGGACCCCGGCCCGCGCCGGGGCGAAGGATGATTTCTGGGGGGGGGGCGTTCAGGCGCTCGGCACCTGCTGGCTGATGCAATGGAGGCTGCCACCGCCCGTCAGGATATGATCGGCGAGGATGCCCACGGTGCGACGGCCGGGGAACAGAGCGCCGATCGCGGCCACGGCGGCATCATCGTTGGGCGCGCCATAGATAGGCACGACGACCGCCGCATTGCCGATATAGAAGTTCATGTAGGAGGCGGGCACGATCTCCCCGTCGCGCTCGACCTTGCCGGGGGAGGGGACGCCGACGACCTCCAGCCCGAAAGCGCGGGCTCGGGCGGCGGCATCGCGATAGATCGCCTCGTTCGGGTCGTTCGCGGTCGGCTCCGGGATGGCGATGCGGCCGATGCCGACAAAGCGGGCGAGATTGTCGACATGGCCGTCGGTATGGTCGTTGAGCAGGCCGTTGCCGAGCCACAGCACGCGATCGAGCCCGAGATCCGCCTTCAGCCGCGCCTCGATATCGCCGCGCGACAGATAGGGGTTGCGGTTGGGGTTCAAGAGGCATTGCTCGGTCGTGACAACCAGGCCGGTGCCGTCGACATCGATCGCGCCGCCTTCGAAGATCCAGTCGCGGCTTTCGACCGGGAAGCGCGCGGCTTCCGCCAGTGCGCGGCCGATCTTGTCGTCATTGGGCAGATCATATTTGCCGCCCCAGCCGTTGAAGGCGAAATCCATCGCCGTCGGCACGCCGGCGGCCGAATTGGTGGCGTGGACGATGATCGGGCCGGTGTCGCGCAGCCAGATATCGCCGAACGGCGCGGTGACGACATCGACCGAGGGACCGGCCATCGCCAGCGCATCCTTGGCGGACGCCTTGTCGGCGGCGACCAGGACGACGCGTTCGCCCGCGCCATCGGCATCGACCGCACGGGCGAAGGCGACGACCTCCTCCCGCGCCGGCTGCAGATCATCTTCCCACAGATCGGCATGGCTGGGAAAGCCGATCCAGACGCGATCATGGGGTGCCCATTCGGCGGGTTGGCGGTGGGTCATCAGGTCACTTCCCTGCGCGAGACTTGTCGCGGATGGCGCGGAATTCGGCATCCGGATACCAGTTGGGCCACTTGTCGGAATCCGCAAGCTCGCGCCCGATCGCATAGAAAAGCTTCAGATCGGAGACGGCGCCCGACCAATCCCAGTTGGGATCATATTCGTCCTTGGGGCCGTGATAGCGGTTGGTGATGTAATCCTCGGCCAGCGCCTTGCCGCGCGCGGTGCCGCCATTGACCAGATCGTCGCCGCTTTCGAAATAGATCATCGGCACGCCGAGCCGGGCGAAGCTGAAATGATCCGAGCGGTAATAGAAGCCCTTTTCGGGTGTCGGTTCGGGCACCAGCACGCGGCCTTCGGTAGTGGCGGCGCGTTTCAGATAATCCTCCAGCTCCGACTTGCCGGGGCCGACGACGACCACGTCCTTCGCCTTGCCGATGACGTTGAGCGAGTCGATGTTCACCCCGCCCACCGTCTGCGCCAACGGATAGATCGGGTTGGCGGCATAATATTCGGAGCCGAGCAGGCCCGATTCCTCGGCAGTGACGGCAAGGAAGATCACCGAGCGTTCGGGCTGTCCGGCGGCGCGATAGGCCTCAGCCAGCGCGGTCAGCGCGGCGATGCCCGATGCGTTGTCGACCGCGCCGTTGCAGATATTGTCGCCGGCGACGGGCTCGCAGATGCCCAGATGATCCCAGTGCGCGGAATAGAGGATATATTCGTCCGGCCGCGTTTTTCCGGGGATGATGCCGACAACATTCTTCGATTTCTGACGACGGATCGCCTGATCGAAGGAGAAGTTCGCTTTCAGGCCGGTGAAGGGCACGCCCTTGAAGCCCTTCTGTCCCGCTGATGCGACCAATTTGTCGAAATCCTGCCCGGCCGACGCGAAGATCTGGCGCGCGCCATCGTTGGTGATCCAGCCGACGGCCTTCGACTGGTCCATATGGTTGCCGGGCTCGTCGAAGCCGAGCTGGCTGCCGACATTGGACGAGACGACGACGTTGAAACCATAAGCCGCGGGCTCGGTATCGTGGATGATGAGCGCGGCGGCCGCGCCCTGCCGCGCGGCCTCGGCATACTTGTAATCCCAGCGGCCATAATAGGTCATCGCACGGCCGCCGAAGGGACCATCCAGCGTCTGCGTCTTCCAGTCGGGATCGTTGACGAGGATGAGGACGGTCTTGCCCCTGACATTGAGCCCGGCATAGTCGTTCCAGCCGCGTTCGGGCGCGTTGATGCCATAGCCGACGAACACGACATCGCTGTTGGCGACATTGATCTTCGGCGCGACCTGGTAGGACCAGGTCATGTGGTCGGTCTTGTAGGCGAGGTTCACCGGCGCCTTGCCGCCCGTGATGCCGATCGCGAAGCCGGGCGTGGGCGTGAGTTCGACCAGCGGCACATCCTGATACCAGCCGCCCTTATTGCCGGGCTTCAGGCCGGCCTTGGCGAAGCGATCGGAAATGAAAGCGACGGTCTTGTCCTCGGCCGGCGTCGCGGGCGCGCGGCCCTGGAAGCTGTCGTCGGACAGCGTCCTAGTGATGTCCTTCAACGTCTCGACATTGATGGCGGGCGCGGCGGGCTGGGCGGCGGGGGCCGCCGTGGCGAGGGCAAGGAGCGAAGCGGCGAAAGCGAAACGCATAAGCGAATTCCCGAAAAACATGATTACCGGCGTCCATGGCAGCGCTGTAGGCGGCGGGCAAGCGATCCGGACGGCTTGCGTAACGATACATTGCCGCTAACGTCCCAGCGGGATAAAAGGGGGATACAATACATGAAGTTGCTGAAGTCGCTCTTTGCGGGCGGCATACTGCTGTGCGCGCCGGTTCTGGCGCAGACGCCCACCGCCACCCCGGAGGTCGCGTTCGGGGCGCGGGAGAGCGTGATGGGAGCGAAGCTGTCGCCCAAGGGCGGGCGGGTGTCGTTCCTTGCGCCCTACAAGGACAAGGGGATTGCGCTATACACTGTGCCCGTGGACGGAAGTACGCCACCTCTGCGTGCCCTTGTTTCCACAGGCGAGCCGGAACTGCTGAGGCGGTGCGATTGGGTGTCCGAGGGCCGTTTGGTCTGCACGGTTTATTCGATCCAGAAGGGCGCTGGGCAGGTTGTCGGCACGACGCGGATGGTGGCGCTCAACATCGATGGTAGCGATCTGAAACTGGTCAGCAGTCGCGATTCCGGTGACGCCAGATATTTCAACCGCTTTGGTGGAGCAGTCATCGATTGGCTCCCCGGACAGGACAATGCTGTGCTGGTCGGTCGGCAATATGTGCCCGCCGGGCGCCTCGACACCTTGATAGAAAAGAAGCTCGAAGGGTTCGGGGTTGAGCGGGTGGATACGCTCACGCTTGCAACCAAGCGCATCGTCGATCCTGCCCGCGACGCCAATGAGTATATCACGGACGGTCTGGGCACAGTCCGCATCAAGGGCGTCGCGGAATTAAAGGGCGATGGCTATACGACCGGCATCACGCGTTATTCCTACCGCGCCGCGGGAAGTGACGATTGGCGGCGCCTTGGCGACTATAATTCGATGACGGAAGAGGGGTTCAATCCCTATGCCGTCGATCCGGCTAACGACAAAGTCTACGGCTTCCTAAAGAAGGACGGGCGTAAGGCGCTGGTCCGGCGTTCGCTCGACGGGACATTGCAGGACGAGCAGGTATTTTCGCGGTCCGACGTGGACGTGGATGGTCTGGTCAGGATCGGACGCAAGGGCCGTATTGTAGGCGTTTCCTTTGTCACCGACCGCCGGCAAGCCGTTTATTTCGATGAACCGCTGAAGAAGCTCGCGGCGGGCCTGGGCAAAGCACTGCCAAACGCGCCGCTAGTTTATTTCGAAGGCGAGAGTGCGGATGGGCAGCAACTGCTGGTCTGGGCGGGTAGTGACGTCGATCCGGGGCAATATTATTTGTTTGACCGGGGCACGAAGCAGTTGCGACCGCTGTTCCTCAGTCGACCCGAACTGGCCGATTACAAGCTGGCGAACGTGAAATCGATCGACGTGCGCGCATCCGACGGCGCGATGATTCCGGCCTATCTGACATTACCACCCGGTTCTTCGGGTAAGGGATTGCCGGCTATCGTGATGCCTCACGGCGGCCCGGGTTCGCGCGACGAATGGGGTTTCGACTGGCTCGCCCAATATTATGCCAATCGCGGCTATGCGGTGCTCCAGCCGAATTTTCGTGGTTCCACGGGCTATGGCGACGCCTGGTTCCAGAATAACGGCTTCCAATCCTGGAAAATCGCGATCGGGGACGTTGTCGACAGCGGCAAATGGCTGGTGTCCGAGGGTATTGCCGATCCGAAGAAGCTTGCGATCGTGGGCTGGTCCTATGGCGGCTACGCCGCCTTGCAGTCCGGCGTTGTGGCGCCCGATCTTTACAAGGCGATCGTCGCGATTGCGCCCGTTACTGATCTCAATGATCTGAAGGAGCAATATCGCGGTTGGTCCAATTTCGTGGAGGCGCAGCGCTTCATCGGCAGCGGCCCGCATATCCATGAAGGGTCGCCTGCGCAGAACGCCGCGCAGATCAAGTCGCCGGTGATGCTGGTGCATGGCGAACTCGACCTTAATGTCGATGTGCGTGCGAGCCGGTTGATGGAAAGCAAGCTCAGGGCTGCCGGCAAGACGCCGCAGGTTCTCTATTATCCGGGTCTCGACCATCAATTGGATGACTCAATCGCTCGCGCCGAGATGCTCGGCAAGAGTGATGCCTTCCTGCGCCAATCTATGGGGCTATAGTAGGCTCCGTCCTCGCCGCCTGTAGCGCGGGCGGTGAGGGGAGCGGAAGCAAGGGAGAGGGATGGCCCGCACGATCATCGCTCTGGGACTGGCGTTGCTGATGGCGGTCGTCGCCATCCAACCTGCCCAGGCGCGGTGGCTGCAGGCCGAAACCGCCAATTTCAGAATCTATAGCGAAGGCAGCGAGGCGCAGCTCCGCAAGTTCGCGGTGATGCTGGAAGATTATGATCAGGTGCTGCGGATGATGACCGGCGGCACCGCGCAGCCCGCGCCGGCGAAGCTGGACATCTATCTTGTCAGTGGCACCGGCCAGCTCCGCATCATCCGGCCGGTCGTGCAGTCGGTGGCGGGTTTCTACATGGCGCGATGGGGATCGATCGCGGCCTTCGCTATCCGCCGTGACGGCATCGGCCTGGGCGGCGAAGATGTGCTGCTGCACGAATATGCCCATCATTTCATGATGCAATATTATCCGGTCGCCTATCCGGTCTGGTATGTCGAAGGCTTCGCCGAGTTCATGATGACGGCGAACCTGACCGACAGTTCGATCGAGGTCGGGCGCTTCAACCTCAACCGTGCTTATTGGCTGACGTCCAAGACCTGGCTGCCGATGGAACGCGTGCTCGACGGCGACCTGATGGGCCTCAGCGCCGATCAGTTGCCGCTCTTCTACGCGCAGAGCTGGCTGGTGGTGCATTGGGCGTTCCGCACGCCCGGCAAGCAGGCGGCGCTTCACCGCTATCTCGCAGCGCGCGCGAAGGGGGAGGATGGCGCGACCGCGTTCCAGCGCGAGATGGGGATGGATTACAAGGCGTTCGCAAGAGAACTGCGGCGCTATGCGGGCGGCAAGCTCACTTATGTCCGCTTCACCCGGCCCAGCGAGCGCGAGGCGGTATCGGTGGCGATCACGCCACTACCCCCGGCGGCGGATGAACTGCTGCTGCCGCGCGCGGCGATCCGGCTGGGCCCGGACCGTGCCCGCGGAGCCATTCTGCTGGAACAGGTGCGCCGCGAGGCTGTGCGCTATCCCGCTGACCCCTTCGCCATGTCTGTCCTGGCGGCGGCGGAGCTGGATTTCGGCAGTCGCAGCGCCGGCACCGAATTGCTCGACAAGCTGATCGCAGGCGGTGCCAGGGATGGCGAAACCTTGTTCCTGCGCGGCTATGCGGAACTGGTCGCCGCCCGACGATTGGAAGGCGAGGCGCGCGCGCCATATTATCTGAAATCGCGCAAATGGTTCGCGCGCGCCTTCCGGGCCAATCCCAATTATGTGCCGGCACTGATGGCCTATGTCGAAAGCCGGTCCTTGCAGCCGATGGACGATAACACGCTGAACGTGCTGTTGCGCGCGCAGGCATTGGCGCCGCAGGTCGATATCATCCGCTTCGACGCAACGATCGCGCTGCTGCGCAAGAAGCAGTTCGATGCGGCCGCGGGGATGATCGAGCCGCTGGCGGCGAACCCGCACGGTGGCCGGCCGGCAAGGTTCGCCCGCGATCTGCTGGCTCGCGCCCGCGAACGCCACGTCGCCGAGGAGGATCTGGCCATGCCCGCCGAGGACGACCTGCCCGACGAAGGCCGCAACGGGCAGCGGACGAAGCGGGCCTGGACGCCTTCCTGATCCAAAAGGGGTGACGCAAAGAAAAAGGGCGGCCCCGAATGGGACCGCCCCTTTTTTCTGTCGGTATGGAAACCGGATCAGCGCGAATAGAATTCGACGACCAGGTTCGGTTCCATCTTCACCGGATAGGGCACTTCGTCGAGCGTCGGCACGCGGACGAAGGTGACCTTGGCGCCGCCGTCGGGAGCGACATATTCCGGAATGTCACGCTCGGACAGGCTCTGCGCTTCGAGCACTAGCGCCATTTCCTGCGCCTTCTTGCCCAGCGTGATCTCGTCGCCCGGCTTCACCAGACGCGACGCGATGTTGCACTTCACGCCGTTCACATAGATGTGACCGTGCGAAACGAGCTGGCGGGCCGAGAAGATCGTCGGCGCGAACTTGGCGCGGTAGACCAGCGCGTCCAGACGGCGCTCGAGCAGGCCGATCAGGTTCTGACCGGTGTCGCCCTTCATGCGCGACGCTTCGATGTACGACTTCTTGAACTGCTTCTCGGTGACTTCGCCGTAATAGCCCTTCAGCTTCTGCTTGGCCTTGAGCTGGATGCCGTAGTCCGAGGTCTTGCCCTTGCGGCGCTGACCGTGCTGGCCGGGGCCATATTCACGACGGTTCACCGGGCTCTTCGGGCGACCCCAGATGTTCTCGCCCATCCGGCGGTCAATCTTGTACTTGGCGCTGTTGCGCTTCGACATGTCAGTTCCTTCAATTGCGTTTCGTGTCGGTTCCTCGGGGCCGCGCTGACGGACGAATCCGGCAGGGCCACCGCTTCACCGAGGGTGCGGGGCCAATTGCGAAGCGGCGCCTATGACGAGGTGGGCGCACGGAGTCAAGGTTGGCGGCGGGCGCATGACGCTCTAGGGAGGCGCCATGTCCGAAACACTCTCCCCCGACGCCTGCACCACCATGACCGAAGTCCGCGCCGCGATCGACGCGCTGGACGAACGGATCGTCTCCCTGCTGGGCCAGCGCATGCGCTACATGGACGCCGCCGCGCGCATCAAATCGACCCGCGACGCGGTGCGCGATGAGGGCCGCAAGGCCCAGGTGATCGACAATGCCGCTGCGGTGGCCGCCAAGGTCGGGTTTCCGCCGGAACTGGTGCGGGCGATCTACGAGCAGCTCGTGGAAGGTTCGATCGCGTACGAGTTCGAGCGGTTCGACGCGCGTTAACGCGGACGCGGGTTGGCCAACGCGCTGAGCACGCCGCGCATCGTCCGCACCTCCTGCGCGGTCCAGCCCGGCTTGGTGAGCATGGTGCGCAGCGTCCGCTTCGTCGTCGGCGTGCGATCGGGCGGAAAGAAGAAGCCCGCACCGTCGAGCATGGTTTCCAACTGGCCGATCATGCCGTCCAGTTCCTGCTGTGGTGCCGGGGGTTCAAGTTCCGTGGCGGGCGGGGAAGCGAGCGCCTCGCCCTTCGACCATTCATAGGCGACCAGGATCACCGCCTGCGCGAGATTGAGGCTGCCGAATTCGGGATTGATCGGCACCGTCAGGATGGAGCGGGCGACGGCGACATCGTCGGTTTCGAGACCCGACCGTTCGGGGCCGAACAGGATGGCGGAACGGCCCTGATCGGTGCGGATCGAGCGGGCGGCTTCCTCCGGTGTCACCACAGGCTTGGTCACGCCGCGCTTGCGCACCGTCGTCGCATAGACATGCGCGCAGTCGGCCACGGCGTCGGCAACGCTTTCATAGAGCTGGGCATTGGCGAGCACGATGTCCGCGCCCGAGGCGGCGGGGCCGGCATCGGGGTTGGGCCAGCCATCGCGCGGGGAGACCAGCCGCATCTCGATCAGCCCGAAATTGAGCATCGCGCGCGCGGCCTTGCCGATATTCTCGCCAAGCTGGGGACGGACGAGGACGATGACGGGGGGCTGGCTCACCCTTCCTTCCCCGCTTCCGCCACGGTGCCGGCGAAGTCCTCGAAATCCTTGGCTTCGGTGAAGTCCTTGTAGACGCTAGCGAAGCGGATGTAGGCGACGGTGTCGAGCGCCTTCAGACCATCCATCACCATTGCGCCGACCTGCGCTGCCGCGACTTCGCTTTCGCCGCTGGTTTCGATCTGGCGCTGGATAGCCGAAACCAGCCGGTCGATCCGCGTGGGATCGATCGCGCGCTTGCGGCACGCGATCGCGATCGAGCGTTCCAGTTTCTCCCGTTCGAACGGCTCGCGACGGCCCTCGCTCTTCACCACGGTCAGTTCGCGCAGGTGAATCCGCTCGAACGTGGTGAAGCGCGCGCCGCAGCCCTCGCACTGGCGGCGGCGACGGATCGCCGCCCCGTCTTCGGTGGGGCGGCTGTCCTTTACCTGGCTGTCGTCATGGCCGCAGAACGGGCATTTCAAGGATCAGGCCCCCGGATAGATCGGGAAGCGCTTGCACAGCGCCTCGACCCGCGCCTTGACGTCGGCTTCGACCGCGGGATCGCCATGCTCGCCCTTGGCCTTCAGGCCGCCGAGCACGTCGGCGATCATATTGCCGATCTCGCGGAACTCGGCCGTGCCGAAGCCGCGGGTGGTGCCGGCGGGCGATCCGACGCGGATGCCGCTGGTCTTGGTCGGCGGCAGCGGATCGAACGGGATGCCGTTCTTGTTGCAGGTGATCGCCGAACGCTCGAGCGCCTCGTCCGCATCCTTGCCGGTCACGCCCAGCGGGGTGAGGTCAACCAGAGCCAGGTGCGTGTCGGTGCCGCCCGAGACGAGGTTCGCGCCGCGTTCCTTGAGCGTCGCCGCCAGCGTCTTGGCGTTCTCGACCACGGCCTTGGCGTAGCTCTTGAACTCGGGCTGCAGCGCTTCGCCGAAGGCCACCGCCTTGGCGGCGATGACGTGGACCAGCGGGCCGCCCTGCAGACCGGGGAACACCGCCGAGTTGATCTTCTTGGCGATCGCCTCGTCATTGGTCATCACCATGCCGCCGCGCGGGCCGCGCAGCGTCTTGTGCGTGGTGGTGGTGACGACATGGGCGTGATCGAACGGCGTCGGGTGGACGCCACCGGCGACGAGGCCGGCGAAATGGGCCATGTCGACCATGAACAATGCACCGACTTCATCGGCGATGGCGCGGAAGCGGGCGAAATCGATGTGGCGCGGATAGGCCGAGCCGCCGGCGATGATCAAAGTCGGCTTATGTTCCTTGGCCAGCTTTTCCACCTGATCGAAGTCGATCAGATGATCGTCGGGGCGGACGCCATATTGCACGGCATTATACCACTTGCCCGAAAGCGCCGGACGGGCGCCGTGGGTAAGGTGGCCGCCGGCATCGAGGCTGAGGCCCATGATCGTGTCGCCAGGCTTGGTGAGCGCGAGCATCACCGCGCCGTTCGCCTGCGCGCCCGAGTGCGGCTGGACGTTGGCGAAGCCGCAGTTGAAGAGCTGCTTGGCGCGTTCGATCGCGAGCGTTTCGACCACGTCGGACGGCGCGCAGCCCTGATAGTAACGCTTGCCGGGATAGCCTTCGGCATATTTGTTGGTGAAGACCGAGCCCTGCGCTTCGAGCACCGCCTTGGAGACGATATTCTCCGAAGCGATCAGTTCGATCTGGTTCTGCTCGCGCGAAAGCTCCTGGCGGACGCCGCCGAACACGGCGGGATCGGCATCGGCAAGGCCGCGGGTGAAGAAGCCGTCGGGCTGGACCTCAGACAAGGTGGCTGGGTTGGTGCTCATGCGGGCTCCTTCGCGCTGGCGGGGTTTGAAAGCTTGTCGACGCGGCGCTGATGGCGGCCGCCTTCGAAATCGGTGGAAAGGAAGGCCGTCAGACAATCCTTGGCGGTGTCGACGCCGATCAGGCGTGCACCCATGGCGATGATGTTCGCATCATTGTGCTGGCGCGACAGGCGGGCGGACAGCCCGTCCGAAACCAGGGCGCAGCGCACATGGGGGTTGCGGTTGACCGCGATCGAGATGCCGATGCCCGATCCGCAGAGCGCGACGCCGCGCTCGGCGCGGCCGACGGCGACGGCTTCGGCGAGCTTGTAGCCATAATCGGGATAATCGACCGATTCGGTCGTCGCGGGGCCGAGGTCGATCACCTCATGGCCCTGTTCGCGAAGCCAGTCGGCAAGGGCGGCCTTCAGGTCGATGGCGGCATGATCGGATGCGATGGCGATGGTTTCGGCCATGGGAGACGTTCCGCAAATGAGTCGAATGGCGGCTATCTAGGAGCTTGGATGGGGAAACGCCACCTGCCATGTTGCGAAGCGGCGATCCCATGCGTTGGAGGCGGATCGTGAACGAGGGAAGGACTTGCAGATGAAGCGAATAATGATCCTCGCCACCTGCGCATTGCTCGCGGCCTGCGGCACCAAGGAGCCTGCGGCCAGCCCGGACAATGCCGCGGACGCCACCGCATCCAACGCGATCCTGCCGCCTGAGCCGGACATGGCGGTCGCGGAGAATGTCGCGACCCCCGCCGCACCGCTGCCGACAGATGCGTGGATCGGCAAATGGGTGGGCGTCGAAGGGCTCGTGCTGGAGATTGCGCCGGGGCCGGACGCGGGACAATATGCGCTGAAAGTGACGCTGCTTGATGGCCCCGCCAATTATGTCGGCACCGCATCGGGCGAGACGATCCGCTTCACCCGCGACGGCAAGGAAGAGACGATCCGCAAGGCGACCGGCGACGAAACCGGTCTCAAATATCTCGCGGGGAAGAAAAACTGCCTGGTCATCAAGCAGGGTGAGGGCTTCTGCCGGGATTGAGCTAATGATCCTCCCTGAGCTTGCTCGGGGAGGTGGCACGCGCCGCGCGACGGAGGGGTATGGCGCAACGGTGGAATTGCCCCTCCACCTTCCTTTGGATGGTCCCCCTCCCCGAGCAAGCTCAGGGAGGAGCTAAGGCGTCCCCGACTGTAACAATCCGTAGTCGAACCGTAACCGCGGCGTCGCCGAACCGCCCTAGTGCGACGGCAGCGGGGCGGGCGGACGGCGCATTCGGTGCCGCGGCCCCGCCGGGAAGATGTCGTGGCCTCACTCGCACAGCAATCGCACCCCATACCCAACCGGAAAGTCGCCGAGGCGGTCCACCGCCATGGCCAGATGACGAAGCAGGGGCTGCTCGAACGCGCCTTCACCTTCGCGTTTCGCGGCCTCGTCTATGCCCAGATCTGGGAAGATCCCGAAGTCGACATGGCGGCCATGGCGATCGAACCGGGCAATCACGTCGTCACGATCGCAAGCGGCGGCTGCAACGTGCTGAGTTATCTCACGGCCGATCCCGCGCGGATCACCGCAGTCGATCTCAACACCGCGCATATTGCCTTCAACCGGCTGAAGCTGGCGGCCGCGCGGCACCTCCCCGATCATGGAAGCTTTCATCGCTTCTTCGGCCAGGCTGACCAGGCGGACAATCTTGCCGCCTATCGCGAATTTATCCGCCCGCATCTCGACGATATGTCGCGTCGCTATTGGGAGGGCCGCGATCTGACCGGACGGCGGCGGATCGGCGGGTTCGCGCGCAACATCTATCGGAGGGGACTGCTCGGCCAGTTCATCGGCGCCGCGCATATCGTTGCCAGGCTCCATGGCGTCGATCCGCGGGCGATGCTGGCTGCAAACTCCATCGAGGAGCAGCGGGAGATATTCGAGACGAAACTGGCACCGATCTTCGACAAGAAGTTCGTCCGCTGGCTGACCGACCAGCCCGCTTCGCTGTTCGGTTTGGGCATTCCGCCCGCGCAATATGATGCGCTGGCCGGCGAGGATGATGAGGGCATGGCCGCGGTGCTGCGCGCGCGGCTGGAAAAGCTCGCCTGCGATTTCGACATCCGCGACAATTATTTCGCCTGGCAGGCGTTCGGGCGCGGTTACGGCCCGGCGCCCGATGCGCCGCTGCCGCCCTATCTGCGCGAGCGGCATCATGCGGCTGTCGTGGATCGCGTCGGCCGCGTCGATGTGCGGCACGCCAATTTCGTCGATTTCCTGAAGGCGAGCGACGATGCCAGCCTCGACCGCTATGTGCTGCTCGACGCGCAGGACTGGATGACGGACGCGCAACTCGCGGCGCTGTGGGCGGAGATAACGCGGACGGCGCGGGCCGGCGCGCGGGTCATCTTCCGCACGGCGGCGGCGCCCAGCCTGTTGCCGGGGCGGGTGCCGGCGGAGATATTGAGCCGCTGGGAGTATCGCGCCGCGGAGTCCGAAGTGTTCACTGCGCAGGACCGTTCGTCCATCTATGGCGGCTTCCACCTTTATGTGCTGAAGGCCGCATGACCGCCCATGCCGCGCGCATGGATGCGATCTACCGCCACCAGCGCCATATCTATGATGCCAGCCGCAAATATTATCTGCTGGGGCGCGACCGGCTGATCCGCGATCTGGTGCCGCCGGCGGGCGGCACGGTGCTGGAGGTGGGATGCGGCACCGGCCGCAATCTCATCGCGGCCGCGCGGATATGGCCGGATGCGCGGTTCCATGGATTCGACATATCGGCGGCGATGCTGGAGACGGCCGACGCCGCGGTTGCGCGCGAAGGGTTGGGTGGGCGTATCCGGCTGGCGCGCGGCGATGCGACGGGCTTCGACCCGCACGCGCTGTTTGGCGTGCGCGGGTTTGATCGCATCTTCCTGTCCTACACGCTGTCGATGATCCCGGGCTGGCAGGATGCGATCGCCGCAGCGGCGGATGCGCTGGCGCCGGGCGGGCGGCTGCACATCGTCGATTTCGGGCAGCAGGAGGGGTTACCCCGCGCCTTCCGCGCGCTGTTGTTCGCCTGGCTCCGAAAGTTTGACGTGACGCCGCGAGCCGATCTGCGCGAGGTTGTGGCCGATGTCGCCGCGCGTCGCGGGTTGGGGTGGCAGTTCGCGCCGCTCTATCGCGGCTATGCCTGGGAAGCGCGGCTGATCCGCCCCGATTGACGCTCTTCGCTTTAGTGTATTATATGAATAATACACAAACGGGAGGGGCGAGATGAGGCTGTTGGGGATGATTCTCGCGGCTTTTGCGTGGCCGGCGGCCGTTCATGCCGCGGAGCCGGTGCAGGTGATGGTGCTCGGCGTCTATCACATGAACAATCCGGGTCTCGATCTCCATAATGCCAAGGCGGACGACCCGCTTACGCCAAAGCGGCAGGCGGAGCTGGCCGCTGTCGCGAACGCGCTGCTCGCCTTCCGGCCGACCAAGGTGATGGTCGAGATGCAGCCCAAGAGTGATGACCTTTCGGTCGCCGAATATCGCGGCTTCACACCAACCTTGCTGGCCAAGGACCGCAACGAGATCGTCCAGATCGGCTATCGTCTGGCGAATGCGGCGGGGCTGAAGGACGTGCAGGGCATCGACGAGCAGCCCGGCCCTGGCGAGCCCGATTATTTCCCCTATGACAAGGTCGACGCTTACGCGGCCGCGCATGGCGAGAAGCCAAAGCTGGAAGCGTTGCACGCCGGGATCGGCGGCGAGATCGCAAAGTTCGAGGCGATGCAGAAGACGGCGAGCGTCGCCGAGTTGCTGATGTTCCACAACGACCCAGCAAGCTTCCTGGCCGGTCAGGATTTCTATTACGGCCTGCTCGGCATCGGCGACAATGACACGCAGCCGGGTGCTGACCTCAATGCCGCCTGGTATCTGCGCAACGCCAAGATCTTCGCCAAGCTGATGCGGCAGGCGAAGCCCGGCGACCGCATTGTCGTGGTCTATGGCGCCGGGCATAACTACTGGCTTCGGCACTTCGCGGGCGCGACGCCGGGTTATGTGTCGGTCGATCCGATGCCTTATCTGAAGGCGGCGGCGGGGAAATAGGCCGCGGTCAGGCGGCGAGGCGGAGCTCGATCCGGTCCCAGATCTCGAGCAGGGCCGAGGTCAGCTCCCGCATCATTTCCTCGGTGTGCTGCGGGCCGGGGGTGAAGCGCAACCGCTCGGTGCCGCGCGGCACAGTCGGATAATTGATTGGCTGAACATAGACGCCATATTCGGCGAGCAGGATGTCGCTGACGCGCTTGGCCTTCACCGGATCGCCCACCATCAGCGGCACGATATGGGTGGAGGAATCCATCACCGGCAGGCCGGCTTCGCGGAACTTGGCCTTGAGCATCGCGGCGGCGGTCTGCTGGCCGTCGCGTTCCTCCGCCGATTCCTTGAGATGGCGGATCGACGCGAGCGCACCCGCGACCAGCACCGGCGACAGCGAGGTCGTGAAGATGAAGCCCGGCGCGTAGCTCCGGATCACGTCGATGATCGTGCGGTCCGCGGCGATATAGCCGCCCATCACGCCGATCGCCTTGGCGAGCGTGCCTTCGACGATGGTGAGGCGGTGCGCGGCACCTTCGCGATCGGCGATGCCGCCGCCGCGCGGGCCATACATGCCGACGGCATGAACCTCGTCGAGATAGGTGAGCGCGTTATATTTGTCGGCGAGATCGCAGATCGCATGGATCGGCGCGACATCGCCTTCCATCGAATAGACGCTCTCGAACGCAATCAGCTTCGGCGTGTCCGCATCCTCGGCCGCCAGCAGTTCTTCAAGATGGGCGAGATCATTGTGGCGGAAGACGCGCTTCTCGCAGCCCGAATTGCGGATGCCCGCGATCATCGAGGCGTGGTTCAATTCGTCCGAGAAGATGATGCAGCCGGGCAGCACCTTGCCGAGCGTCGACAGCGTCGCATCGTTCGAAACATAGCCGGAGGTGAAGAGCAAAGCGGCTTCCTTGCCGTGCCAGTCGGCCAGCTCGTTCTCGAGATCGATATGATAGTGCGTGTTGCCGCCGATATTGCGGGTGCCGCCGGAGCCGGCGCCGACATCGTGCAGCGCGTCTTCCATGGCGGTGATCACCTTGGGGTGCTGGCCCATGGCGAGATAATCGTTCGAGCACCAGACGGTGATCGGCTTCGGCCCGTTATGGCCGGCGAAGCAGCGCGCGTTGGGGAAGGAGCCCTTGTTACGCAGGATGTCGATAAAGACGCGATAACGGCCTTCGGCATGTAGCCGGTCGATCGCATCCGCGAAAACGCGCTGATAGTCCAAGGAACCTACTCCCCCGGGGGCATCTGCGCCCTCGAAACATGGCGCTTCTACGGAAGCCCGTCGGATTTTTCCAGCGCGAACAATTCGCAACTATGATCGAGCGCATTCATCTGTCGCCGCCCGATATGGTTCGTCGAACGCCGATGCCAAGGCAGGATGCGACAAAACCACCGATCAGAGGAAGCGGATCTCCTCCAGCCCGCGGGCGCGCAACCCCGCCGCGAGGCCGGGCGATATATCGAACGGCGCGGTGAAGACGGCGATGGCGGGCGCGCGCGCGTCGGGCCATTCCTGGCCTTCGGTAAGGTAAGCGATCCGCCGCGCGATCCCGTCGCCGCCATGGATGAAGGCGAGCGGGCGGGGGCTGGCGGCGGCCAGTTCCTCCTCGACCAGCGGAAAATGGGTGCAGGCGAGGACGACGGTGTCCAGCCGGTCGCCGCCCGGTTGATCGAGCAGGCCTGCCATCACCGCGGCATAATCGGCCGGATCGGTCGCCTCGCCGCGCAGCTTCGCTTCGGCCAGTTCCACCAGCCGCGCCGATCCGTGGCGCAGCACCAGCGAGTCGCTCGCGAACTTGGCGGAGAGATCGTCGACATAAGGCTGGCGGACGGTGGCATTGGTGCCGAGCACGCCGATCGCGCGGGTCTTGGATTGCAGCGCGGCGGGCTTGATTGCGGGCACCGTGCCCACCACCGGCAGGTCGAGCGCCGCGCGCACCGCGCCCAGCGCGATGGTCGAGGCCGTGTTGCAGGCGATGACGATCAGGCGGGGGTGATAGCGTTCAACCAGCCGGCCTAGCAGCGCGGGCACACGCGCGGCGATTTCGGCTTCCGTCTTGGTGCCATAGGGAAAGCCGCCATTGTCCGCCGCATAGACGATCGGCGCGTTGGGCAGCAGCAGCTTCGTGGGCGCAAGGACGGAAAGCCCGCCCACGCCCGAATCGAAGAACAGCAGGGGGCGGTCGTCACTCATCATTTGTCGCCATAGCCTAGATGCGTCGCCTGTCGAAATCACCTAATGGCGGGGCAAAGAGGACCGAATTGACGCAGATTGTTGCGGTTGACGCCGCAACATTTATTGTCGGTCCGCAACGATGGGGTGATGGGTGTCTGCTGCAAGCTGGGTTTGGCCGCTGATCGTGCTCCTTGGCGGGTATCTGCTGGGATCGGTGCCGTTCGGCGTGCTGCTGA
Source organism: Sphingomonas sp. DBB INV C78 (assembly GCF_042693015.1). NCBI lineage: Bacteria > Pseudomonadati > Pseudomonadota > Alphaproteobacteria > Sphingomonadales > Sphingomonadaceae > Sphingomonas > Sphingomonas sp. DBB INV C78. The sequence goes on from NZ_CP170544.1 coordinate 419,557, forward strand.
CCCGCGCGGCGGGCGCCGGCGATCTTCGCGCGATCGGATCCGGCAATATCGGCGCGACCAACGTGCTGCGCACCGGCCGCAAGGGCTTGGCGGCGCTCACGCTGTTGCTGGATGGAGCCAAGGGTGCGGTGGCGGTACTGATCGCCGGCGCCTATGCGCCCGAGTTGACGCCGCTGGCGGCGGTGGGCGCCTTCTTTGGCCATCTCTATCCGATCTGGCTGAAGTTCAATGGCGGCAAGGGCGTCGCGACTTTGCTCGGTTTGGCGCTGGCCCTACTATGGCCGGCGGGTATCGCCTTCGCGGTGATCTGGCTCGGCGCGGCGCTGCTGACGCGCTATTCCTCGGTCGGCGGGATGGCGGCCGCGCTCGCCCCGCCGGTGGTGGCGGCGGCGATGGGCAATTTCGCACTGACGCTACTGTTCCTCGCCTTCGCGGTGATGGTGCTGTGGAAACATCGCGCCAATATCGAACGGCTGCTCGCGGGCACGGAACCCCGCATCGGCGCGAACAAGACGGTTGGCTGACGGCCGCGATCTTTCGGCGATCGAGGAAGATCGCATCGCGCGGCTGCGACTTATCCGCTCCACCAATATCGGTCCCGTCACCTATCATCATTTGCTGCTGCGCTTCGGCGACCCGCGGACGGCGCTCGATGCCCTGCCCGAACTGGCGCGGCGTGGCGGCGGCCGCGAGATCCGCATCGCGCCCCGCGCCGATGTGGAGCGGGAAGTGGCGCATGTCGCGAAGCTCGGCGCGCACTATCTGTTTCGTGGACTGGGCCTCTATCCGCGTCTGCTGGCCGAGATCGAAAATGCGCCAGCGGCGCTGATCGTCCGGGGCAGGATGGCGCTGCTCGATAAGCCGCTGGTCGCGATGGTGGGCGCGCGCAACGCGTCGGCCGGTGCGATCCGTTTTGCGCGGCAGCTTGGCCGCGAACTCGCCGATGCCGGGGCGACGGTGGTGTCAGGCCTGGCCCGCGGCATCGATGCGGCCGCCCATGCGGGATCGCTGGACGGCGGGACGGTCGGCGTAATCGCCGGCGGCATCGACATTGCCTATCCGCCCGAAAATGCCGGATTGCAGGATGCGATTGCGACGCAGGGGCTGCTGGTGGCGGAACAGCCGCCAGGGCTGGAGCCACGGGCGCGCCATTTCCCTTATCGCAACCGCATCATCGCCGGGATGAGCGCAGGCACGGTGGTTGTGGAAGCGGCGCCGAAATCGGGATCGCTGATCACGGCCCGGCTCGCCGCCGATTTTGGGCGCGAGGTGATGGCGGTGCCGGGATCGCCGCTCGATCCGCGTGCGCAGGGCTGTAACCTGCTGATCCGCGAGGGCGCGACCTTGATCCAGTCCGCAGCCGACATATTGGAGGCGCTGCGCCCGATTGCCGATGGCGTCGCGTCGATACGCCAGCCCTACGAGCCCGCGCCCTCGGTTTCCGCGGACGCGGGCGAGGCGGATCGCCGCACCGTGACCGAACTGCTCGGCCCGGTAGCCGTGCCGGTGGATGAGGTGATCCGTCTGTCCGGCCTGCCGCCCGCCATCGTGCAGACGGTGCTCTTGGAACTGGAGCTGGCCGGCCGGCTGGAGCGGCACGCGGGCGGGCGGGTGAGCCTCGCCTGACGGCTCAGGCCGCGCTGGACAGCTTCATCATGACGAGGCCAGAGACGATCAGCAACGCCGCGGCGATGCGCATTGCACTGATGGATTCGCCCAGCACCAGGATGCCGACGACGAACGCGCCCACCGCGCCGATGCCCGTCCACACCGTATAAGCCGTGCCGAGCGGAAGCGCCTTCATCGAAACCGACAGCAAGGCGAAGCTGGCGATCATCGTGACGATGGTGACGGCGCTGGGGACAAGGCGGGTGAAGCCGTGCGACTGTTTCATCGCGAAGGCCCAGACGACTTCCAGCAGACCGGCGATACCCAAATAGATCCAAGCCATGCGCGGCTCTCCTTAGAAGAGCCGGGCCGTCCCGGACTTGATGCCCATGATGATGGGGGAGGACGTGGCCTCGCGGGCGCTCATCTAGGGCCGGCTTTAACGAGCTTCAAGCCGGACGGTGCCAATCGCTTTCGTCGAGCGCGAAATAGACGCTGTCGCACCAGCCGATATGGGTGTGGCAGGTGCGCTCCGCACGTCCCGTCTCCCGGAAGCCGAGCGATGCCAGCAGGCGCAGCGATGCCGGGTTGCGCGGATCGACATCGGCGGTGAGCTGGGTCACGTCGGGCCGCGTGAAGACATGGCTGATGAACGCCGCCAGCGCCTCGCGCGCCAGGCCCTGTCCCCAATGATCGGGATGGAGGGCATAGCCGATTTCCGGCAACCGCCACGCGCCCGCCTTGCCGATGACATGTCCGTCGCGCACCACGACGAAATCGTCGCTTAGTTCGGGCGGAGCGTCGATCATCGCGGCAAGCCATTCCTCGGTCTGCTCGCGCCGTTCGTGCGGCGGGGAAGACCAATAGACCATGGCGCGATCGTTCGAGAGGACGGCGTGCAGCGCATCTAGATCGTCCCAGCGGGCCCTGCGCAGCAGCAAGCGTGGCGTGACGATCTCCATCTGCGCGGGTTTAGGCAGGCGGGCTCACGACGCAAGGGGTTGCGCGTGACGAATGATGACAGGGGTGGAGAATGACCGACATCGCAATATTGGGATCGAGCGCGATCAGCACGGGGAGCATCCTCAAGCGGACGATGCTGGTGCTGCAGGGCAATCTGCCGCTGGCCGCGGGCGCCTTCGCGGCGCTGACTGCATTGTCCGTCGCCATGGACATGCTCGTCGGGCCGGATGGGCGCGGCAACATGCTGGTGAGCGGCCTTGCCACGGTCTACGCCCAATATCTCATCACCAAGACGGTGATGGACGCGGGCGGGCTCGATTCCGCCGGGGCGGGCGAATATCGCGCCGCGGGTTTCGGCGCGGTGTTCGGCGTCTGCTTCCTCTCCAACCTGGCGATCATTCTCGGCCTGCTGCTGCTGGTCGTGCCCGGCGTGTTCCTGGCGATCCGCTGGTTCGCGGCAGTGCCGGCGCTGATCGGTGAGGATAGCGGCGTCACCCGTGCCCTCGGCCTGAGCTGGGAGCGGACCAAGGGCTATGGCGGTGCCATCTTCGGATCGCTGCTCGTCATCTATCTGCCTCTCATCATTGCCGTGATCGTCGCCATCGGCATCGGCATATCCGCGGCGGATGCGGGGATGGAGGAGTCGGGTGGGCTCGCCGAAAGCCTGATCCTTAACTCGCTCATCGGCCTCTCGTCGATCATCGGCTGGCATGCGGCGATCGCCTTCTGGGAACTCCGTTCCCCCGCGGCACCGGCATTGGCGGACGTGTTCGCCTGAACCATCGCGCGTTCGCCGGCGGGGCTTGTGCCTCGCCGGCCGGCTGATAAGCTGGCCCCAAATTCCGGGGGGAATAAGGACATGACGGAAACGACCTTGACGGGCGGCGCGATTCTTTCGCGCACGTTCGAACTGCTGCGCGGCAATGCGATGCCCGCCGTCATCGCCAGCCTGGTGCTGGGCGTGGTTACATTGGCCAACGGCGCGGTCAGCGCCGCCGTCTCGATCTTCGCGGAATATACGATCGTCGCGGGCCTGCTTTCGGCGGCCGATCTGATGCCGGATGGCTATCGCACCCGCCGCTTCTGGGCGATCCTGGGGCTCGGTATCCTTTCCGGCCTGGCGATCATGGCCGGCTTCGCACTTCTCATCGTCCCCGGCGTCTTCCTGTTGGTGCGATGGGTGACGTGCGTTCCCGTGCTCATCGGCGAGGAAACGGGCGTTTTCGAAGCGATGCGGCGGAGCTGGCAGGAAACGACCGGGCATTTCTGGTCGATCTTCTTCGCCCTCGCCGTGATCTACGCACCGCTTGTGCTGGTTGTAGGATTTGCCAGCGTCGCCACCTATCAGGCCGGAGGCGTGCAGCCTTCGCTGTCGCTGACGTTGCCGCTCAACATCGTGTCGTCGGCAGTCGTCGTGGTCAGCTGGCACGCGGCGGTCGCGATCTACGCGATACTGCGGTCAAACGCGCCAAGGCTGGAAGAAGTGTTTGCTTGACGGGGGGGCGGCCGGCTCTCCACCCTCGCGCGTACACATGTGGGGAATAGCTTGATCTCATGAAGCTCGTCGTCGTCGAATCGCCCGCCAAGGCCAAAACCATCGAGAAATATCTGGGGCCGGGGCACCGCGTGCTCGCCTCCTACGGCCATGTCCGTGATCTGCCGGCCAAGGATGGCTCGGTAGATCCCGACAACGGCTTCGCGATGGAGTGGGAGGCCTATGCCGACAAGGCGCGCCAGCTGAAGGCGATCGCCGACGAGGCCAAGGACGCCGACACCCTGATCCTCGCGACCGACCCTGATCGCGAGGGTGAAGCGATTTCGTGGCACGTGCAGGAGGTGCTGAAGAAGAAGAAGGCGCTGCCCAAGGACGTGCAGCGCGTCACCTTCAACGCGATCACCAAGCCAGCGGTGCTCGAAGCGATGGCGAACCCGCGCGAACTCGACGAGGATCTGATCGACGCATACCGGGCGCGCCGCGCGCTCGATTATCTGGTGGGGTTCACGCTTTCGCCGGTGCTGTGGCGCAAGCTGCCGGGGGCGAAATCGGCGGGCCGCGTGCAATCGGTGGCGCTGCGCCTCGTCGTCGATCGTGAGCGCGAGATCGAGGCGTTCCGGCCCCAAGAATATTGGTCGGTCGCGGCCGACATGGAGCAGGACGGCGTGCCCTTCGTCGCGCGGCTGGTTCGCTGGAAGGGTGACAAGATCGATCGGCTGACGATCGGCAATCAGGGCGATGCCGAGGCCGCCAAGAAGGATGTCGAGGCCGGGCGCTTCTCGGTCGCGACGGTCGAGACCAAGCCGCTCACCCGCAACCCGCCGCCGCCGTTCACGACGTCGACCTTGCAGCAGGAAGCCGCGCGCAAGCTCGGCTTCTCGGCCAGCCACACGATGCGGGTCGCGCAGAATCTCTACGAAGACGGCGCGATCACCTACATGCGTACCGACGGCGTGCAGATGGACGGCAGCGCCATTTCCGCCGCGCGCGGCGCCATCGCGAACCGCTATGACGCGTCCTACGTGCCGGACAAGCCGCGGCAGTACCAGACCAAGGCCAAGAACGCGCAGGAAGCGCACGAGGCGATCCGGCCGACGGACTTCTCGAAGGATCGAGCGGGTTCGGGCGATCATGCGCGGCTGTATGATCTGATCTTCAAGCGCGCGCTGGCGAGCCAGATGGCATCGGCGCGGCTGGAGCGGACGACGGTGGAACTGGTCGACGGCACCGGGCGCAATGCGTTGCGCGCGACGGGCCAGGTCGTGCTCTTCCCTGGCTATCTCGCGCTCTACGAAGAGGGCCGCGACGATGAAGGCGACGAGGATTCGAAGCGCCTGCCGCGGATGGGTGAGGGCGATGCGCCAGCGAAGAAGGCGGTCAACGCCGAGCAGCATTTCACCCAGCCGCCGCCGCGTTATTCGGAAGCGAGCCTGGTCAAGAAGATGGAGGAACTCGGCATCGGCCGGCCTTCCACCTACGCCTCGATCCTGCAGACCTTGAAGGATCGCGAATATGTGACCTTGGAGAAGAACCGCTTCATCCCCGAGGAAAGCGGCCGGCTGGTCACGTCCTTCCTGGAGCGCTTCTTCGAGCGCTATGTCAGCTTCGATTACACCGCCGGGCTGGAAGAAAGCCTGGACGACGTATCGGGCGGGCGTGCCGACTGGCAGGCGGTGCTCGAAGCCTTCTGGCGCGATTTCAAGCCCAAGACGGTCGAGGTGATGGAGCAGAAACCGTCCGAGGTGACGGCGGCGCTCGACGAGTTCCTCGGGCCGTATTTGTTCCCGGACAAGGGCGACGGCACCGATCCGCGGCTGTGCCCGGCCTGCCATGAGGGCCGGCTGAGCCTGCGTGGCGGCAAATTTGGGGCGTTCATCGCCTGCTCCAACTATCCGGAGTGCAAGTTCACCCGCCGCTTCGCGCAGAAGGGCGGGGCGGAAGATGGTGGCGATGCGGGGCCGGTCAATCTCGGCATCGATCCCGCCACCGGGCTGGAAGTGACCAAGCGGTCCGGCCGTTTTGGTCCCTACGTCCAGTTGGGCGACGGCAAGGATGCCAAGCGCGGATCGATCCCCAAGGACGTGCCGGCCGAGGATTTCGGGCTGGATTGGGCGCTGAAGCTGCTGTCGCTGCCGCGCGAGGTGGGCGCGCATCCCGAAAGCGGCAAGCCGATCACCGCGTCGATCGGGCGTTACGGCCCCTATCTGGCCCACGACGGCAAATATGCGCGCCTTTCGTCCACCAATGAGGTGTTCGAGACCGGCATGAACGCGGCGGTGGTGAAGCTTGCCGAGGCGGCGGCCGGCGGTGGCCGCGCGCGCGGCGGTTCGCGCGAGCCGCTTCAGGTCTTCGGCGCACACCCGGAATCGGGCGCCGAGGTGAAGCTGATGGAGGGGCGCTTCGGGCCTTACGTGACCGACGGCACCACCAATGCCACGCTGCCCAAGAGCGCCGATCCTGCGGCACTGACGCTGGAGGCAGCGGTGCAATTGCTGGCCGAGCGGGCCGCGAAGGGCCCGGCCAAGGGCAAGAAGAAAGCCGCGCCGAAAAAGGCGGCTGCTGCGAAGAAACCCGCGGCGAAGAAGGCTCCGGCGAAGAAGAAGGCGGCGGAATAACCTCTTTAATTCCGTTCGTGTCGAGCGAAGTCGAGACGCGGCCCCAAGCGTTCCGTTTGGGGTGGGCGTGTCTCGACTACGTTCTCGGCTTCGCTCGAACTCCGATCGACATGAATGGGATTGGGGAAGAAAGCCTCCAAAAAATCGCTCGCTTCCCGCACGTTCCGGCGGCATGTCTGCCCCGCTTGCCCCGAGGGAGCAGACGGCCATGACGATCATCGTCCATCATCTGGAAAATTCGCGCTCGCAGCGTGTGTTATGGCTGCTCGAAGAGCTTGAGCTGCCTTATGAGGTCGTCCGCTACGAGCGCGACAAGAAGACCATGCTCGCGCCGCCAGAGCTTCGCCGCGTGCATCCGCTCGGCAAGGCGCCGGTGATCGAGGATGAGGGGCGGGTGATCGCCGAAAGCGGGGCGATCGTCGAATATCTGGTGGAGAAGGGCGATGGCCGGCTCGGCCCGCCGGGCAATCGCGACGCCTGCCTGCGCTACCGCCATTTCATCCATTATGCCGAAGGATCGATGATGCCGCCGCTGCTGGCGCTGCTCGTCATCGGCAGACTCGGCATTCTTGGGAAGCCTGCGCTGAAGCCGGTGCAGGGGATGCTCAACCAGCATCTCGACTGGCTGAACGCGGAACTCGCGACGCGGCCCTGGTTCGCCTGCGACATCTTCACCGCGGCGGACGTGATGATGAGCTTTCCGCTCGAAGCCTCACGTCAGCGCGGCGGACTGGGCGAAAGCCGGCCGCATCTGATCGACTGGCTCGAACGCATTCACGCCCGCCCGGCCTATGGCCGCGCGCTCCATGCCGGAGGCCCTTACGCTTATGCCTGATTGGCTGATCCTGCTGGCTGCCGTCGCCCTGCCCGTCCAGGCGGGCGATGCGATCCCCGACGAGACTACGCAGCGCAAGGTCATCGAGGACAGCTACGCTTACTTCAAGGCGAAGGATGGCGGGAATTTCGATCGCGCCTATGCGCTGATCGGACCGTCGATGAAGGGCTATCTGAAGGAAGATCTCTACGAGGCCGAATCCGCGCGCTTCAACGCGGAGGCAGGCAAGGCCGAGGAACGCCGCGTCGTCCGCCTCACCTGGTATCGCGATCCGCCCGATGCGCCCGCGCCCGGTCTGTATGTCGCGGCCGATTTTCGCAGCAAGTTCCCCAACATCTACCTGCATTGCGGTTACCTGATGTGGCATCAGGAAAAGGATGGCAGCTTCCGCATCGTGCGGGAGGAGCAGAGCTTCATCGACAAGGGCATGGCCGCGCAATTGCCGCCCGAACGGTTGAAGCCGCTGGAAAACCAGTTCGGCTGCGTCGATCCCTGAAGGGCAAAGAAAAGGCCGGCGGATCAACGCGATCCGCCGGCCGATCTTTCGTCTGACGAGCGTCAGGCGGTTGCAGTGCCGGCGGTTTCGCGCCGCGCGCGGCGGAAGGCGCCGCCCAGGAAGCCGAAGCCGAGCACCATCTGCGCCCAGGTCGTCGGTTCCGGGATAGACGAGAGCGAGAAGCCCGGCATCACCGCCGAGCTGAAGCTCTTCTGCCCGTGGATCAGGACGTCATAGGCGATGTCGTAGCCGATGGCGTCGAAGGCAGCGAGATCGAGCCCTTCGACGATGTCCTGGTGGCCATAAGCGACCGTCGGATCCATCACGCCGATCTGCGGCACGCCGGGAAGATTGTCCTTCCAGTGCGATGCCTGACGACCGTCGCCATTGTAGCGGCCGGTGGAGAAGCGCGAATCCCCGAACAGCTGGTTAGCGCCGCCGTCGATCGAGAAGAAGGGATTGCCACCGGCCGCGATGTAGGCGGCGTTGGCGACCGACCAGTCGAGCACCGCGTCGCCGCCAGGCGCGAGACCCGAGGGATCGGAGCTGTAGCGGAAGAGATCGAGCACGCTCATCAGGCCGCCGCCGGGATTGTCGAAGTCGAACCCGCCTTGCTGCCATGATGGGCCGTTGGGGAAGCCATATTGGTCATAGAGGTCGACGCCGCTGACGAAGCCCAGCGCGTGGCCGATTTCGTGGACCGCCACGCCGACAAAGTCGATCGCGTCGGCATCGATGCCGTCGGTGGGGTTGAAGTCGAACTTGAACTCGGTGCTGAACCGGACAGTGCCGTCCACGACATTGCTGATGTCGTTGCCAAGATAATCCTTGGTGATGCCCAGGGCCTTCAGGTTGGCAGTATTGCCCCAGATATAGCTGTTATTCTCGCTATTATCGTTGTCCCATTCACGGTTGCCGGTTTGCACGCCGAGCGAACCCTGGAGTGGCGTGTGGGTGATCGCACTGACCGCGCCGGCGCCATTGACTTCCGCCGCCGCGCTTGCGGATGCGGTCGCGTCGAGCGCGGAATTAGCGCGGCTCTGCAACGCCGAGGTGACGTCTTTCAGAAAAACGTCGGCGCGCGTGCTGCCGGTCGAACCGAGCACGTTGGGCGGCAGCACGGCATAGCTGACGTTGAGATTGACCGTGGAATTGTTGGTCAGGATCGTTTCCCAGAAATTCGCCGCGGCGACGAAGCCCTGATAGGCCGCATCGTCATTGGGCGAACCTGCGCCGGTATAGTTGAGGTTGATCTTGACGGCCGATGCTGGTGTCGCGGCGAGCGCGGTGAAGGCCAGCGCTGCCCCTGCCAGAAGCTTAGCTACTTTCATGTTGCAGTCCCCATTTTGCGTCGACTGCCGCCACGCCCCGTGACGGGAATCGGATGAGGCAGCTTATCAAGCGCGGCGCGGTGGAAAACATACAAATTAACAGTGTGTTAACCATATATGTTAACATTATTTCGCGGCTTCGGCGGTCTCTTCTGATTTGTAATAGGTTGTAATATTTAGGTAATAATATGTCTCATCGAGCAAACCGGTTATGGTGTCACGAAAACGGCGCATCATTTTGGGACAGCCACTTGGGAGTTGGATTCCATCAATCGCTGCATCGGCTTCCGCGACTCAGCTTGAGAAGCGGGCCGCGCTCCACTAAGTCGCGGCCATGACATCGACCAACGACATCCGCCGCTCCTTCCTCGAATATTTCGGGGGCCAGGGGCACCAGATCGTGCCTTCGGCGCCGCTGGTGCCGCATAACGATCCGACGTTGATGTTCGTCAATGCCGGCATGGTGCCGTTCAAGAACGTGTTCACCGGCCTGGAAAAGCGGCCTTATTCCACCGCGACCTCGTCGCAGAAGTGCGTCCGCGCCGGCGGCAAGCATAATGATCTCGATAATGTCGGCTACACCGCGCGGCACCACACCTTTTTTGAAATGCTGGGGAATTTTTCCTTCGGCGATTATTTCAAGGAACAGGCGATCCATCACGCCTGGACGCTGCTGACCCGCGACTGGGCGCTGCCCAAGGACAAGCTGACCGTCACCGTCTATCACACCGATGACGAGGCGTTCGACCTGTGGAAGAAGATCGCCGGCCTGCCCGACGATCGCATCATCCGCATCCCGACATCGGACAATTTCTGGTCGATGGGCGATACCGGCCCGTGCGGCCCCTGTTCCGAAATCTTCTACGACCATGGCGACCATATCTATGGCGGCCCTCCCGGCAGCCCGGAGGAGGATGGCGACCGCTTCGTTGAGATCTGGAACCTCGTCTTCATGCAATATGAGCAGGTGACGAAGGAGGAGCGGGTCAATCTGCCGCGTCCCTCGATCGACACCGGCATGGGGCTGGAGCGCGTCGCCGCCGTCCTCCAGGGCGTTCATGACAATTACGACACCGATACGTTCAAGGCGCTGATCGCGGCTTCTGGCGAGCTGACCCGCACCGACACCGCCGGATCGTGGAAGGCGTCGCATCGCGTGATCGCCGATCACCTGCGCGCTTCGGGCTTCCTGGTGGCAGACGGCGTGCTGCCGGCCAATGAGGGGCGTGGCTATGTGCTCCGTCGCATCATGCGCCGGGCGATGCGCCATGCTCATCTGCTGGGGGCATCCGAGCCGTTGATGCACCGGTTGGTGCCCGCGCTCGTCGCCGAGATGGGCGCCGCTTATCCCGAACTGGTTCGCGCGCAGCCGCTGATCGAGGAGACGCTGAAGCTGGAGGAGACCCGCTTCCGCCAGACGCTCGCCAACGGGCTGCGCCTGCTCGACGAGGCTACCGGCAGCATGAAGGCGGGCGAGACGCTGTCGGGCGCGGTCGCGTTCAAGCTCTACGACACGTTCGGCTTCCCCTACGATCTTACCGAGGATGCCCTGCGCGCGCAGGGCTATGGCGTCGATCGCGCCGGCTTCGACGCGGCGATGGCCGAGCAGAAGGCCGCCGCCCGCGCCGCCTGGAAGGGATCGGGCGAGAAGGCGTCGGACGAAGTGTGGTTCGACATCGCCGAGGAAGCCGGCAGCACCGAGTTCACCGGCTATTCGAGCAACACCGGTGAAGGCAGAGTCATTGCCATCGTTCGCGAGGGCGAGCGGGTGAAGGCCGCGCAGACCGGCGACGAGGTGATGATCGTCACCAACCAGACGCCCTTCTATGGCGAAAGCGGCGGCCAGATGGGCGATGTCGGCGAGCTGAAGGGCGATGGCGGCTTCTTCGCCACCGTTACCGACACCGCCAAGCCGCTCGGCCGTATCCACGCGCACAAGGCGGTGATCGAAGGCGGCGAGATCAAGGTCGGTGATGCGATCCAGCTCGCCATCGACGTCGAATATCGGGCGCGGGTCCGCGCCAACCATTCGGCCACGCATCTGCTGCACGCGGCGCTGCGCAAGCATCTCGGTGGCCATGTCACCCAGAAGGGCAGCCTGGTTGCGGCCGATCGCTTCCGTTTCGACTTCTCGCACCCCAAGGCGCTGTCGCCCCAGGAGATCGCCGAGATCGAGGCCGAGGTGAACCACCATATCCGCGCCAACGAAGATGTCGGCACCCGGCTGATGACGCCCGACGAGGCGATCGCGGCGGGCGCGATGGCCTTGTTCGGTGAGAAATATGGCGACGAGGTCCGCGTGCTTTCGATGGGCCATGCCGACGACAAGAGCTATTCGGTCGAGCTGTGCGGCGGCACGCACGTCTCCGCGCTTGGCGATATCGGCCTGTTCAAGATCGTGTCGGAAAGCGCGGTTTCGTCCGGCGTTCGCCGTATCGAGGCGCTGACCGGCGAGGCTGCGCGTGCGTGGCTGACGGCGCGCGAAGACAAGCTCAAGGAAGTTGCCGCCGCACTCAAGGCGTCGCCCGATGAGGTGCCGGCGCGGGTGATCTCGCTGGTCGAGGAGCGCAAGCGGCTGGAGCGCGAGCTGGCGGATGCCAAGAAGGCGCTGGCGCTTGCCGGCAGCGGCGGCGGCGCGAAGGCGGACGACGCCGGGCCGGAGCAGGTCGGTGGTCGCAACTTCATCGGCCAGGTGATCGAAGGGCTCGATCCCAAGGGCCTGCGCGGGCTGGTCGATGACGCCAAGGCGCGGATCGGTTCGGGCGTCGCGGTGCTGGTCGCGGTCAACGAGGGGCGCGCCTCGGTCGCGATCGGTGTCACCGATGACGTGAAGGACAGCGTCAGCGCCGTTGATCTCGTCAAGGCGGCGGTGGCCGCGCTCGGCGGGCAGGGCGGCGGCGGCCGGCCGGATATGGCGCAGGGCGGTGGCCCCGATGGCGCCAAGGCCGGCGATGCCGTGGCGGCGGTCCGCGCTGCCCTCGAAGGCGTGGCTGCTGCTGCCTGAAGTCGCTCGATAAGCGCCGCGGCCGCTATTTCCAGGCGATCGCGGCGCTGGCCGGGCCGGCGAGGGGCATGATCTCGAAACGGGTGAAGCCGGCCTCGGCGCACCATGATCGGAAGTCGGCGCCGGTATAATCGAAGGCGTCGCCGAACTCGATCAGCATGTTCAGCGACATCATCAGTCCAAAGGCGTTGGTGCGCCGCGCATCGTCGATCACATTCTCGATCGCGATCAGCGCGCCGCCCGGCGGCAGCGCCGCGTAGGCCTTGCCGATCAGCAGCTTCTTGCCCTCCAGATTCCAGTCGTGGAGGATGTTGCCCAGGGTGATGACGTCCGCCTTGGGCAGATCGCCTTGCAAGAAATCCCCGGCCACCACCGCGATCCTGTCGGACAGGCCCGCTTGATCGACCTGCTTTTGGGCGAGCGGCGCCACCACCGGCAGATCGAAGGACTGGAAGCGCAGATGCGGGTGTCGCCGTGCCAGGGTCCGCGACAGCAGCGCCAGCGCGCCGCCAACGTCGCAGACCGTCTGATAGCGCGAGAAATCGAATTTTTCGGCCAGCGCGGCGAAATTGGCGCCCTGGAATCCGCTCATCGCCTCCAGAAATTGCTCGAGCCGGGCCTGATCCGCGTAAAGCGCGGCGAACAGGGGTTGGCCACCATCGCGCACTTCATTCTGCGGCCGGCCGGTCCTGAGCGCGGTGCCGAGCGCGTTCCAATAGCCGAACAGACGCGCGTTCAGCATCTCCAGCGCGCCGCCGAGATATTTGTCGCTGGCCTTGTCGAGAAAGGCCGCGGTCTCGGGCGTGTTGCGATAGCGCCCGTCAGGCCCGTCGCCGTCGCGCTCCAGAAAGCCGAGCGCCACCAGCGTATCGAGGAAATCGAAGGTGCCGCGCGGATGGAGGCCGATCGCCTTTTCGACCTCGGCCCCGGTCATGGCTTGCTGGCCAAGCTGCGTGAACAGGCCGAACTCGACGGCCGTCAGCAGCACTTTCGAAGGCCAGAAGGCCGCACCGGTCTGTAGAATGCGGGCAGGATCAAGCGGATTGGACATCGGCCCCTCCCAAGACGAATCCTGGGCGCCCTCATATCACGAAATCGGCGTGTCGTTCAGCTTCCGGCGCCGCCCAGCAGGTTGACCGATGTCTTCTCGCCCTCGCGATTGGCGGTGAGCGTGAAGGCGGCCTTGCCGGGATTCTTGGCGACCAGCATCTCCATGGTGCCGGCCTTCACTTCGCTTTCGACGAGATAGCCGGCCTTCTGCGCGGCTGTGCGATAGAAAGCGACGACCTGCGCCGGCGCGTCCGTGGTGTCGAAGCTCAGCATCGATCCGCCCTTTTCCGGCGTGTCGCCGGTGATGCGGGTGCTGCTGGTGATCGTGGCGCCGGGATAGGGGGCGAGCCCCTCCGGCAGTGCGGCCGTGCCGTCGCCGCTGGTAATGTGCGCGCTGCCGTCCGCGGTCTTGACGGTGAGCGTACTCTTCCCATCCTTTTCGGTGAGCTTGTAGGTCGCGGTGCCGCTGTCGTCCTTCACCGTGCCGGACGCGGTTTCCTTTTCCCCGCAGGCGGCGAGGCCGAGCAGCAGTGCGATCGCAACGGTCGTGCGGCCGATCATGTTCAGTCCTCCCAATTCATTGCCGGCTTGTCGCCGGCCCGCGCGCGGCACTGCTTTCGCCGCGGCGCGTCAATCCAGGATCGTCAGCGCGCCCTTGCTGCCGGTGGCATGCGGTTCGATCGCAATCTGTACGGTCTTGCTGTCCTTGCTGGTCAGGTTCAGCACTGTGGCCTGCCCATCCTTGCTGTTGGGACCGGCGGTGAAGCCATTATCCTTCGCCGCTTTCTCATAATAAGCCTGCAGCTTGTCGGGCGTGTCGGCGCTGACATAACCTATGCGCACGCTGCCCTTGCCGCCCGCATCCTTGCCGTCGGCCTTGATATCGACGCCGGTCACCTGTGATCCGGGGTAGAGCTTGATCCCGTCAATATCCATATCCTCGCCGCTGGCGTCGAAGGCGGGGATATCCACCTTGGCGCTGAAGCCGGGGATATCCAGCGAGACATGGCTTTTCTCCACGGCCGCGCTGGCATTGCCGCCTGCGGCGGCCTTGTCATCGTCGCCGACCTTCACCTCGCATGCGGCAAGCGCGAAAAGCGGCAAGGCAAGCAGCATGATCGAACGGCGCATCGACAATCTCTCCAGAACGGGTCCGGATTCGGCATAACCCATGTGTATTATATGAGCAATACAGTTTTGACTTGCACGCGGCGGATTGCCGGGTGATGATGCGCATATGTTCAATATCATCTCGATTATCATCGGCGTGGTCGCCGCGATCCTGGCGATCCCGTCGTTCCTTCCCTTTCTCGGCATCGGCAACTGGCTGGTGATCCTGATCGCCTTTGTCGGTCTCGTGTTCGGCCTGATCTCGCGGTCGAAGGGCGGGCAGACGCTGAACATCGTCGTGATGTGCTTTGCGGGCGTTCGCCTCTTCCTGGGCGGCGGCATCATCTGATCGCAAATGCAGCGAAAAGGACAACGAAGCCGGTAACGGGTTGACGCCGGGGGGCGGACGCCCGAAGGCGCGGCATCATGTCGCAGCAGCCCGCCCCCGCCGCATCGCCACATGACGAGGCCCGTCGCGGCGTCGTCCTTGCCTTTGCAGCCTATCTCATGTGGGGGCTGCTGCCCGCCTATCTGAAGCAGCTCGTGCATGTGCCGGCGCTGCAGATCGTCTCGCATCGCCTCGTCTGGTCGCTGCTGCTGCTGGTCGTGCTGGTGACGGTGCTGGGGCGCTGGAAGTCGATCGGCATGGCGCTGCGTTCGCGCGGCACCTTCGCCATGCTGATGCTGAGCGCGACCTTCATCTGCCTGAACTGGCTGATCTACACCTGGGCCGTGCTCAATTCGCACGTTCTGGAAGCGAGCCTGGGCTATTTCATCAACCCGCTCGTCAACGTCGCGCTCGGCATGATCTTCCTCAAGGAAAAGCTGCGCCGCGTGCAGGGTGTGGCCGTGGCGCTGGCGGCTTCGGGCGTCTTGGTGATGGCGGTGGCGCAGGGCGGCGCGGTGTGGATATCGCTGTCCCTGGCCTTGAGCTTCGGCCTCTATGGGCTTGTCCGCAAGGTGATCGCGATCGACGCGCTGGGCGGTCTGACGGTGGAGACCGCCTTGCTGGCGCCGCTGGCGCTGGTCTTTCTGGTCTGGACGTCGATGCAGGGCGACAACCGCTTCGGCATCGACCGGGCGACCGATCTGTTCCTGATCGGCGGCGGTGTCGTCACCGCCTTGCCGCTGCTGCTGTTCGCCGCGGCCGCCCGCAAGCTACGCTACGCCACCATCGGCCTGATCCAGTATCTCGCGCCGACCCTGGTCTTCTTCCAGGGCGTGCTGTTGTTCGGGGAGCATCTGACGACAGTCCATATGATCACCTTCGGGCTGATCTGGACAGGCCTGGTGATCTACGCGGCGGACAGCATAAGGGCAGGACGGGCGGCACCGGTTACGCCACCGGAATAAGCTTCCCTCGGCCATTTGTTATGTTATGCTGTATCCTTCACAGCAGGAGGATGCCATGGCCCGTTCGCGCTATCGCCCGATCCCTTTCGCCGAAGCCCGGCCGATGAACGAGATGAACACCACGCCGCTGATCGACGTGCTGCTCGTCCTTCTCATCATGATGATCCTGACGGTGCCGGTGGTGACCCACAAGGTCGCGCTCGATCTGCCGGCCGAAGGCCCACGCAACACCGCGCCGCCGCCGGTCCATCGGCTCGAGATCGCGGCGTCGGGGGCCTATAGCTGGGACGGCGCGCCACTTGCGGCCGCGGCACTGCCGCAGCGTTTGGCGGCCTTGCGGGCCGATCCCGCGCAACCCGTGCTGCACATCCGCGCCGATGGCGAGGCGCCTTACGGGTTGGTCGACGAGACCCTGGCCAGCGTCAAACGCGCGCAGATCGAGAAGATCGGCCTGATCGACAACAGCCGCTTCGCCGGTAGCTATTGAGGGGGAACATATTTCGCGGGCGACATGCCGCTGTAACATCGCCGGGCGATAGATAGCCCATCAGCGTTACCGGAGTCGCCCGCGTTTCCCCCCTCACGATGCGGCTCCGGGCCAGGGCGCGCGACGGCTTCATTCGGGCCGACGCGCGCCCTTTCGGTTTCTGCGGCCGAAAGATCAGAAATCGACGGCGATGCCCTTGCGCACCCAATCGCCGTAACGGACGGGATCTTCGCCCTTTTCCAGCTGCGTCGCCGCATCGGCGTCCGGCTCGGCGGGCTTGGGCACCGGCGGGCTGGGGGACAGATAGGCTGGCGGCTTCACATGGGGTGGGCGCTTACCGTTCATCGCTAGGGTCCAATTGAAGATCGCGGGATTCCTCCCCACATTGCGCTCCGAAGGATGAAGCGCAAGATGAATGGCTTGAAGACGACCATGCTGCTGGCGGCGATGACCGCTCTGTTCATGGGATTGGGTTACGCGATTGGCGGTTCGGGCGGCGCGATGATCGCGCTGGTGGTGGCAGCGGGCATGAACCTCTTCACCTTCTGGAACGCCGACAAGATCGTGCTCAGGATGCACAATGCCCGCGAGGTGAATATCGGCAACTGTCCGGAATTCGTCGGGCTGGTGCAGGGTCTCGCGCGCCGTGCCGGCCTGCCGACGCCGAAGGTCTACATCATCGATTCGCCGCATCCCAATGCCTTTGCCACCGGCCGCAACCCGGAGAATGCGGCGGTCGCCGCGACGACAGGGCTGCTCGCCATCCTCAATCGCGACGAGATCGAAGGCGTCATGGCGCACGAGCTTGCCCATGTCCGCAACCGTGACACGCTCATCATGACGATGACGGCCACGATCGCCGGCGCCATCTCGATGATCGCCAATTTCGGGCTGTTCTTCGGCGGTAGCGGCGAAAACCGGCCCAACATGCTGGTGACGCTGGCGGCGGTGTTCATGGCGCCGTTTGCGGCGATGATCGTCCAGATGGCGATCAGCCGGACGCGCGAATATGGTGCGGACCGTGGTGGTGCCGAGATTTCGGGCAAACCACAGGCGCTGGCCTCGGCGCTCGCCAAGCTTGCCAATGGCGCGGCGCGCATTCCCAATCCGGTGGTCGAGCGCAATCCGGCGGCGGCGCAGCTTTACATCGTGCCCGCGCTCTCGGGGCGTGGCGGCGACAGCCTGTTTTCGACCCACCCGGATACGGAAAACCGTATCGCTGCGCTGAACGCTATCGCGGTGGAGATGGAACCCGATCCGCGCCGCCGCATGGGGATCGCGCCCGCCGGCACCCGCCGGACGACGGCGGTGCCGGTTTCACGCCGCCGCTCCAGCGCGCTCGATCCGCACGGCCGGCGCTAAAAATCATCCTGTCATGCCAGCGCAGGCTGGCATCTCTTTGCATCTGGCGCGCGAGCGAGGCAGGGAGATGCCAGCGTCCGCTGGCATGACGTGTATTTTCGATTGGACCGGATTTGAGCGACACTGAACCCGCCGGCGTAGCCACCCGACGCGCCGCCATGCGGCTGCTGGATGCGGTGCTGCGCCAGGGGCTTCCGCTGGAGGCGGCGCTCGGCAGCGCCACGGCGGAGCTGGAACGCGCCGACGATCGCGCCTTCGCCCATGCCATTGCGGGCGAGGTGCTGCGGCGACTTCCCGATCTCGACGCGCTGATCGATTCGGCGACTACGAAGCGTCTGCCCGGCGACGCCAAGGCCCGCTTCGCTTTGCGGGTCGCCTTGGCGCAGGCATTGGCGCTCGGCACGGCGCCCCACGCCGCGATCGCGACCGTGCTGCCATTGATGGACGGTGGCCCGCGCCGGCTGGTCCATGGCGTGTTCGGCGCGGTGATGCGCGGAGAGACGAAATTGCCCGATCCGCCGGGCCTGCCCAAGGCGATCTCCAAGCGCTGGCGCAAGGCCTGGGGCGCGGGCGCTGCGGATGCCGCGCGCCACGCCATCGCTGCGCCGCCGCCGATCGACCTTTCCTTGCGCGATCCGGCCGCGACGATGGAATGGGTCGAGAAGCTGGGGGGCATGAGCCTCGCCCCGGGCCATGTCCGGCTTGCCCGCGGCGGCACCGTCTCCGAACTGCCGGGCTATGCGAAAGGCGAATGGTGGGTGCAGGACATCGCAGCCTCGCTCCCCGCGCGCGTGCTCGGCAAGGGCGAGGGGCGTGCCGCGCTCGATCTCTGCGCCGCACCGGGCGGCAAGACGATGCAGCTTGCCGCGGCCGGGTGGACAGTGACGGCGACGGACTTGTCCGAAACCCGCCTTGAACGTCTGCGCGAAAATCTGGCGCGCGCACATTTGTCCGCCGAAGTGCGGCAGGCGGACGTGATGGGCGAGACGCCCGAGCCGATCTTCGATGCGGTGCTGCTCGATGCGCCCTGCTCGGCCACCGGCATCTTCCGTCGCCACCCGGACGTGCTCCACCGCGTCACCGATCGCGCCATTGCGGCGTTGGCGGACCAGCAGGCGGCGATGCTGCGGCAGGCGGCCAGCTGGGTGAAGCCGGGCGGGACTTTGGTCTATGCGGTCTGCTCGCTGGAGCCGGCCGAGGGTGAGGGCGTCGCTGACGGCTTTGCGGTCGAACGCGAGTTCACCCGCGATCCGATCCAGACGGAGGAGTTACCGGAAGGGATCATTCCGGGCGCCGCCGGGCGCGTGCGCGTGTTGCCGGGTGCGCTCGGCGATGTGGGCGGGGCGGACGGCTTCTTCGTGGCGCGGTTCCGCAAGTCCAATTGATCGTCATCCTGACGGAAGTCAGGATCTCGGTCGGCAAGGACCACGCTGGAGGCACGAGATCCCAGCCTTCGCTGGGATGACGGTGAAAGAGCCACGGTTTCCTAAACCGCCTTCCCCGCGCGTCCCGCCAGTTCCACCACATATTGCCACGCCACGCGGCCTGATCGGCCGCCGCGCTGCGTCGCCCAGCCGATCGCGTCCAACGGATCGAATTCCAGCCCGAACTGTGCGGCATAGCCCGCGACCATAGCGACATAGGTATCCTGATCGCAGACATGGAAACCCAGGCTGAGCCCGAAGCGATCGGCCAGCGCCATTCGGTCGTCGACCACGTCGCGCGGATTGATCGGGCTGTCCTGCTCACGCATGTCGCGATGGACTATGTGGCGGCGGTTGGAGGTGACGTAGAGCCGCGCATTGGCGGGCCGCGCTTCCGCACCGCCTTCGAGTAATGAGCGCAGGATGCGGGGCGCGTCGCTACCTTCCTCGAATCCCAGATCGTCGATGAATAGCACGAAGGCGCGCGGCACATCGGCAATGCGGGCGAAAAGGCGCGGCAGGCCGCCGATCGCGTCGCCGGCGACTTCGATCAGCGCGATCGCAAGGCCCTCGCCTTGCAAGGCGCCGACCGCGCTTTTCACCAGCGCCGATTTGCCGGCGCCGCGCGATCCCCACAGCAGCACGTCATGCGCGGCATGGCCGTTGGCGAGGCGGCGGCTGTTTTCCAGCAGCGCCGCCTTTTGCGCGTCGATCCCGGTCAACAGGTCGAGCGGCAGCGGCTTGAACACCCGCGTCGGCTGAAGCGCGCCCATATGCCACACATAGGCCGGGTGCGCGGCCGGGTCGCCATCGGGCGGCGGGGGCGGTGCGATCCGCTCTAGCGCGGCGGCAATGCGGGCGAGGGGGTCGGTATCGGTCAAGGCGTCCTCCGCTTCGGCGAGCGGCCATAATCCCTTTCCCTACGGCCGCCTAGCTGCCAGACAAGTATTTGAAACCTGAAACTTCGGAGTCGCAATGAAGAAGTCCCTGTTTGCGTTTACCGCCCTCAGCCTTGTCGCCACGCCTGCTCTGGCTGATCCGCTTGGCGATGCGGTGAAGGCCGATATGCCCTCGCTGCTGACCATCTATCGCGATCTCCATGCCAATCCCGAACTGAGCGGCGAGGAAGTGAAGAGCGCCGCCAAGATGGCGGCCGAAGCGAAGAAAGCGGGCTTCGAGGTGACGACCGGCGTCGGCAAGACCGGCGTGGTCGCGGTGATGAAGAACGGCCCCGGCCCGGTCGTGCTGCTGCGCGCCGACATGGATGCGCTGCCGCTGGTCGAGCAGACGGGCATTCCCTATGCCAGCAAGGTCAAGGCGGCCACCCGCGAAGGCGCGGAGACCGGCGTGATGCATGCCTGCGGCCACGATACGCATATGACGGCGTGGATCGGCACCGCCCGGCGCATGGCGGCGATGAAGAGCCAATGGTCCGGCACGCTGGTGATGGTCGGCCAGCCCGCCGAGGAGATCGGCACCGGCGCCAAATGGATGCTGGATGACGGCCTTTACACCCGCTTCCCCAAGCCTTCGATGGTGATCGCTTTCCACGATTCGGCGTCGATGCCGGCCGGCACGATCGGCTATGCCGACGGTTACACGATGGCGAATGTCGACACGGTCGATCTCACCATCAAGGGATTGGGCGGCCACGGCGCCTATCCGCACCTCGCCAAGGACCCGATCGTGCTCGCCGCGCGGATCGTGACGGCATTGCAGACGCTGGTCGCGCGTGAAGTCGATCCGCTGGAATCGGGCGTGGTGACGGTCGGCAGCTTCATCGGCGGCACCAAGCACAACATCATCCCGGATGAGGCAAAGCTGCAACTCACCGTGCGCAGCTACACGCCCGAGGTCCGCAAGATCTTGCTCGATGGCATCGCGCGCATCGCGAAGGGCGAGGCGATTGCCGCCGGCATGCCGGAGGATCGCATGCCGGAGATGAAGCTGAAGGACGGCATCACGCCCGCCACCTTCAACACCCAGCCGCTGACCGGCACCATCACCTCTGCTTTCGCCGATCGCTTCGGCAAGGATCGGGTGAAGCTGCTCCGCGCGCAGATGGGAGGTGAGGATTTCAGCCAATTCTATCTGGCCGACAAGGAGAATATCCAGTCGCTTTTGTTCTGGGTCGGCGGTGTGCCGCAGGGCAAATGGGATGCCGCCGGCGGTGACATTTCCAAGCTGCCGTCGATCCACAGCCCCTTCTGGGCGCCGGACCCGCAGGTGACGATCGAAACCGCCACCGAAGCGATGGTGACGGCAGCACTGACGGCGTTCAAACAGAAGTAAGCGAGCGCGGCGGCTCGGGCTGGATCAGGAGACGATAGTGGCGGACAAACCTCGCGTCCTGATGCTCACCGAGCCGCTGGCGACGCCGATCGGCGCGCTGGCAGGCGATGCGTTCGAGATCGTCGCGCCGTGGACGGTGGACGGATCGTGGGACGCCTGGCTCGATGATCATGGGCCGGGCATCCGCGCCGCGATCAGCAGCGGCATCGACATATTCGATGCGGCGCTGATGGCGAAGCTGCCTGACCTCAAGCATATCGCGGTGCTGGGGGCGGGGCTCGACGGGATCGATCTGGGGGAAGCCGCCGCGCGCGGCATCCGCATCACCAGCGGCGGCGGGATGCACGCGGGCGAGGTGGCCGACCATGCCGTCGGCATGATGATCGCCGCCCGCCGCCGGCTCGTCGAAAGCGATGCCTGGGTGCGGCAGGGACGGTGGACCGAGGGGCGCTTTCCGCCCACCATCTCCTTGCGGACGCAAAAAGTCGGCATCATCGGCCTCGGCAATATCGGTGCCGCCATCGCCGAACGTGTTCAGCCCTTCTGCCCGGAAATCGCCTGGTGGGGGCCGCGCGACAAGCCGGCGCCGTGGCCGCGCAAGCAAAGCCTGCTGGAACTCGCCGGCTGGGCGGACATATTGTTCGTCGCCGCCCGCGCGCATGACGATAGCCGCGGCCTCGTCGACAAGGCGGTGATCGAGGCGCTGGGGCCGCAGGGTCTCCTCATCAACATTTCGCGCGGCTTCGTCGTCGACGAGGCGGAACTGATCGCGGCGCTCTGCGACGGCCGCCTCGGCCAGGCGGCGCTCGACGTGTTCGATCCCGAGCCGACCGCGCCCGCGCGCTGGGCCGACGTCCCCAACACGCTGCTTTCACCGCACAATGCCGGCGTCACCTTCCAGGCAATAATGGCGCTCTGCGCGAATGCGGTGGAAACGGTGAAGAGTGGCCTCGTGCCGAGCTAGAGGGTTAGCTGCGCTTGCGGCCGAATTGTCGTGGGCGTCGATGCGCCGACGGGCTGCCGCCTGGAACCGATGTACTCGGCGTGACGGTATCAGACATGGCCTGTTGCCGGAGCCACAAAGCTTGATCGAGCCACCGTGCAACCTCGCCTTCGGAAGCGTCGAGGGCCGCCAGCGACGCACTGCGTTTCGAGGAGCGAAACAACCATTGCAGGTAGGTCTGCTCGTCGGGACGCCGGAGGTACACGAGCAGGGAGCGATGCAGGTTGCCGTGGGCGCGGAGTGTCTGGATGCCGATGTCCTCAATGTCACGCCAACCATGAAACGCCCGATTGAGCGGCGTCGCGATTTCAACGCCGTGCGCCGTCGCGTGAAAGGCGAGTAGATCGCCGCGCATCAGCCTGGTTCGGGCATGGAAGAAGTGGATGATGAAGACGCCTGTCGCCATGATCGCTGCGATGACGCCGATAGGTCCGATTAAATGGGCGAGAAATCGGATCGGGAAGGGCATCCGCCCATCCTGAAGGATTGCGAAGACGCCGATTGTGGAAATCCCCAGTAAGGCGATGGTGCACAGGAAGATGTTCTTCGCCGCGGATTCGCGCTTGTATTTCAGCAGCGGCATTCGATCTCCCCTTGGCCGCTCAACTTCGTCACTGGACGTAAAATTGGCGTTAAATGCCGACATCGATGGCGTTTCTGTAAATTGCGGGGCGCTGATCAATTGTCGGACTGCGCACGGCCGGGGGACTGGCCCCCCTTCGATCCACCCCCTATACGTTCCCTTATGGCCGACGATCTCTTCGCTTCCTCTCCCTCCACCAGCTCCGGAAATTACGATGCCTCGGCGATCGAGGTGCTCGAGGGGCTGGAGCCTGTCCGGCGCCGGCCGGGCATGTATATCGGCGGCACGGACGAGCGGGCGTTCCACCACTTGGCCGCCGAAGTGCTCGACAATGCGATGGACGAGGCGGTTGCGGGGCATGCGACGCGGATCGAGGTGACGCTGGCTGCGGGCAACCGCATCACGATTGCGGACAATGGTCGCGGTATCCCGGTCGATCCGCATCCCAAGTTCCCCGGCAAGTCCGCGCTGGAGGTGATCCTCACCACGCTCCATTCGGGCGGCAAGTTCAGCGACAAGGCCTATGCGACCTCTGGCGGTCTCCACGGCGTCGGCGTCAGCGTCGTCAACGCATTGTCGATGGATACGGTGATCGAGGTAGCCCGCAATCGCGAGCTGTTCCGCCAGACCTTCGCCAAGGGGCATGCGACCTCGAAGCTGGAGGTGGTGGGCGCGGCGCCGAACCGGCGGGGCACCAGCGTCACATTTACGCCCGACCCCGAGATTTTCGGCGCGGCGGCGCATTTTCGCCCCGGCCGGCTCTACCGGCTCGCGCGGTCCAAGGCCTATCTCTATGCCGGCGTCGAGATACGCTGGCGCTGCGATCCGGCGCTGATCGGCGACGACACGCCCGCGGACGCGGTGTTCCAGTTCCCCGGCGGCCTGGCCGATCATCTGAAGGAACAAGTCGGCACGCGCGAATGTGCTACCGCCAACTTCTTCGCCGGCAAGCAGGATTTCCCCAACGCGCAAGGATCGGTCGAATGGGCGGTGGCGTGGCCGCTCTGGTCCGACGGCAGCTATTCCTATTATTGCAATACCATCCCGACCCCCGATGGCGGCACCCATGAAGCCGGCCTGCGCGCGGCGCTGGTGAAGGGCATTCGCGGCTTCGCCGATCTCGTTGGCCAGAAGAAGGGCAAGGACATCGCGGCCGAGGACGTGATGACCGGGTCCGAGCTGATGCTCTCGGTCTTCATCCGCGATCCCCAATTCCAGAGCCAGACCAAGGACCGGTTGACCAGCCCCGAGGCGTCCGCACTCGTCGAAAAGGCCGTCCGCGACCATTTCGACCATTTCCTTTCGGACAATATGGAACGCGGCAAGGCGCTGCTCGGCTTCGTGCTGGATCGCATGGACGAGCGCCTGCGCCGCAAGGCCGAGCGCGAGGTGAAGCGCAAGACCGCGACTGCCGGCCGCAAGCTCCGGCTTCCGGGCAAGCTCACCGATTGTGCCAACGATGATCCGGCGGGAACCGAATTGTTCATCGTCGAGGGCGACTCGGCCGGCGGATCGGCCAAGCAGGCGCGCGATCGAAAGACCCAGGCGATCCTGCCGATCCGCGGCAAGATCCTCAACGTCGCCTCGGCATCGTCTGCCAAGATCATGGGTAATCAGGAAATTGCCGATCTGATCCAGGCACTCGGCTGCGGCGTGCGGGAAAAGTGCAACCCCGATCTGCTGCGCTACGAGCGCATCATCATCATGAGCGACGCCGACGTCGACGGCGCACACATCGCGACCTTGCTGATGACCTTCTTCTTCCAGGAAATGGCCGAGATCGTTCGCCGCGGGCACGTCTACCTCGCCCAGCCGCCGCTCTATCGCCTCGTTTCGGGCGCGAAGAGCGCTTATGCGCACGACGACGCGCACCGCGCCGAGCTGGAAGCGACCGAGTTCAAGGGCAAGAAGGTCGAGGTCGCCCGCTTCAAGGGCCTGGGCGAGATGAACCCGCAGCAGCTTCGCGAGACCACCATGGACCCGGCGAAGCGCAGCCTCATCCGCGTGGTGCTGCCGCAGGAATATGAGGAGCGGCAGAGCGTGCGCGATCTCGTCGACCGGCTGATGGGCAAGAATCCCGAACACCGATTCGCCTTCATCCAGGCCAATGCCGCGCAGATGGACGAGGAAGCGATTGACGCCTGAGCGTGAAAACCCTCTCCCCAATGGGGAGAGGGTTGCGCAGACTTGGCGGCTTTGCCGCCTAGTCGTAGCTGGGTGAGGGGGAAGCGAGGTGCAGCCTCGCGCGCCGCACAGCGGCGCTTGCCCTCACCCAACTGCGCCTAATGTCCTGCGGACATAAGGCTTCGTATCCCTCTCCCGCATGCGGGAGAGGGGGGAGTGCGACATCTATGCAAAGCTCGGATGGCAGCAGGCGCAACAAAAACTGTCCCGATCGTCATCGCGAGCGGTTGCCCCGGCCGTCCCATGGGGCTAAGCGGGCGCCGTTTCATGGGCGGACGCAACGGCGCGGCCGCCACCCATAGCCAACTCGAACCCTTGGGGGCACTTGCATGTCCAGGAAGAAGATCGCGCTCATCGGCGCTGGTAATATCGGCGGCACGCTCGCCCACCTAGCGGCGATCAAGGAACTGGGCGACATCGTCCTGTTCGACGTCGTCGAAGGCGTTCCCCAGGGCAAGGCGCTCGATCTGTCGCAGTGCGGCCCGGTTGAAGGCTTCGACGCTAAGATCACCGGCTCGAACGATTATGCCGATATCGCGGGCGCGGACGTCATCATCGTCACTGCAGGCGTCGCCCGCAAGCCGGGCATGAGCCGTGACGATCTGCTCGGCATCAACCTCAAGGTGATGAAGGCTGTCGGCGAGGGCATCAAGAACAACGCCCCCGACGCGTTCGTCATCTGCATCACCAACCCGCTCGACGCGATGGTCTGGGCGCTGCGTGAATTCTCCGGCCTGCCGCACAACAAGGTCGTCGGCATGGCCGGCGTGCTCGATTCGGCGCGCTTCAGCCACTTCATCGCTGACGAGTTCCAGGTTTCGGTGCGCGACGTGAACACCTTCGTTCTCGGCGGCCACGGCGACACGATGGTCCCGGTTGTGCAGTATTCGACTGTCGCGGGCATCCCGGTTCCGGACCTCATCAAGCAGGGTCGTTCCACCCAGGAACGCATCGACGCGATCGTCCAGCGCACCCGCTCGGGCGGCGGCGAGATCGTCGGCCTGCTCAAGACCGGCTCGGCTTATTACGCGCCGGCCACTTCGGGCATCGCGATGGCCGAAGCCTATCTGAATGACCAGAAGCGCCTGCTGCCCTGCGCCGCCTATGTCGATGGCAAATATGGCGTCGATGGGCTCTATGTCGGCGTGCCGGTGATCATCGGCAAGGACGGCGTCGAGCAGATCGTCGAGATCGAACTTGATGCAGAGGCGAAGACGAACCTTCAGGTCTCGGTCGACGCGGTCAAGGAGTTGCTGGTTGCCTGCAAGGGCATCGATCCCAGCCTGGCCTAATCCTCCGGTCCTTCGAGCCTCCCCAGAAAAGGCGAACAAACCCGATGTCGATCCTCGTCAACAAGAACACCAAGGTCATCACCCAGGGCATGACCGGCAACACCGGCAGCTTCCACACGGAGCAGGCGCTGGCTTACGGCACGCAGATGGTTGCGGGCGTCACCCCGGGCAAGGGCGGCACCACCCACTTGGGCCTGCCGAACTTCGATACGGTGCATGAGGCGGTTCACGCCACCGGCGCCGATGCGACCGTGATCTACGTTCCGCCGCCCTTCGCCGCGGACTCGATCCTGGAAGCGATTGATGCGGAAGTGCCGCTGATCGTCACCATCACCGAGGGCATTCCGGTGCTTGACATGGTCCGCGTGAAGCGCGCGCTGCAGGGTTCCAAGTCGCGCCTGATCGGCCCGAACTGCCCCGGCGTCCTGACCCCGAACGAGTGCAAGATCGGCATCATGCCCGGCTCGATCTTCAAGCAGGGTTCGGTGGGCGTTGTTTCGCGCTCGGGCACGCTTACCTATGAAGCCGTGTTCCAGACCTCCAACGCCGGCCTTGGCCAGACGACGGCTGTCGGCATCGGCGGCGATCCTGTCAACGGCACCAACTTCATCGACGTGCTCGAACTCTTCCTCGCCGACGACGAGACCAAGTCGATCATCATGATCGGCGAAATCGGCGGTTCGGCCGAAGAGGAAGCCGCTCAGTTCCTGATCGACGAGGCCAAGCGCGGCCGCAAGAAGCCCATGGCCGGCTTCATCGCGGGCCGCACCGCGCCTCCGGGCCGTCGCATGGGCCATGCCGGCGCGATCGTTTCGGGCGGCCAGGGCGGCGCTGAGGACAAGATCGCGGCAATGGAAGCGGCCGGCATCCGCGTCGCGGCTAGCCCGTCGGAGCTCGGCACGACGCTGGTCGAGGTGCTCAAGGGCTGACCTTGACGCGGGTTCCGTCGGGGAGGGCGGAACACGCGGAATGAATTGGGGCGGGAGGCGGTTGGGTTCGGCCGTTTTCCGCCCTAAATGACGTGTTAACGACAACCGGTGCAAAGGCGCCGGCACATCCAACCTAATGCGTGGCTCCCGCGCGAGGACGGCAAAATGGGTATCGAAGGTCTGGGTTTCGACGAACTGGAGGGAGTTAGCCCCTCCTTCGTGGAGGCGCTGTACCGGCGCTTCGAGGCTGACCCCGCAGCGGTCGAGCCGAGCTGGCGTACCTACTTCGAAGGACTGGCGAACACGGTGACGTCGCCATCCTGGGCGCGGTCGAACTGGCCGCTGACCGAAACCGACAGCCTGACCGCGGGCTTCGATCCCACCCAGTCGGCCCTACCGCCCAAGCCTGCCAAGGGCGCTCCCGCCGCCGCTGCGCCGGCGCCGACCGGTCCGTCGATCTCTTCGGCAGATGTCGTCCAGGCCGTTGCGGATTCGATCCGCGCGGTGATGCTGATCCGCTCCTATCGGGTGCGCGGCCATCTCGGCGCGCAGCTCGATCCGCTCGGCCTCGTCAAGCGCGAACTGCCGGCCGATCTGACGCCGGAATTTCACGGCTTCTTCGGGTCCGACCTTGACCGTCCGATCCACCTCGGCGGCACGCTGGGGCTTGAGCGCGCGTCGATCCGTGAGATCGTCGCCATCCTGCAGAAGAATTACTGCGGGCATGTCGGCATCGAATATATGCACATCTCCGACATTGAGGAGCGCCGCTTCCTGCAGGAGCGGATGGAAGGCCGCGACAAGGAGATCCACTTCACCGATCTCGGCAAGAAGGCGATCCTGTCCAAGGTGATCCATGCCGAGCAATGGGAGAAGTTCCTGGGCCGCAAATATGTCGGCACCAAGCGCTTTGGCCTCGACGGCGGCGAATCCATGGTCCCCGCGCTCGAAGGCGTCATCAAATATGGCGGCGCCGGTGGCGTGAACGAGGTCGTGATCGGTATGGCCCATCGCGGCCGCCTCAACGTCCTCGCCAACGTCATGGAAAAGCCCTACCGCGCGATCTTCAGCGAATTCGCCGGCGGCTCGGCCAATCCGGAAGATGTCGGCGGTTCGGGTGACGTGAAATATCACCTCGGCACGTCGACCGACCGTGAGTTCGACGGCAATGTCGTCCACCTGAGCCTCGCGCCCAACCCCTCGCACCTCGAGGCGGTCGATCCGGTCGTGCTCGGCAAGTCGCGCGCGAAGCAGACCAAGCTCGACGATCTCGAGCGCGCCAAGGTGATGCCGATCCTGCTGCATGGCGACGCCGCGTTCGCCGGCCAGGGCATCATCATGGAATGCTTCGGCTTTTCGGGGCTACCCGGTTACAACACCGGCGGCACGATCCATTTCGTCATCAACAACCAGGTCGGCTTCACCACGAGCCCGCAGTTCGCGCGCTCGTCGCCTTATCCGTCGGACATCGCCAAGATGGTCCAGGCGCCGATCATTCACGTCAACGGCGACGATCCCGAAGCCGTGACCTTCGTCTGCAAGCTCGCCACCGAATTCCGCATGGCGTTCAAGCGCGACGTGGTGATCGACATGTGGTGCTATCGCCGCTTCGGCCACAACGAAGGCGACGAGCCGGGCTTCACCCAGCCGCTGATGTATGACGAAATCCGCAAGCATCCGCCGATTTCGGATCTCTACGCCGGCCGCCTGAAGGCGGAGGGCGTGATCGATCAGGCGTGGCTCGATCAGGAGGTTGAAGGCTTCGTCAAGATGCTCGACGGCGAGTTTGACGCTGCCAAGGGCTTCCGCGTCAACAAGGCCGACTGGTTCGAAGGCGACTGGACCGGCTTCGCTGCCCCGCGCGAGGATGTGAGCCAGCGCCGCGCGGCCAATACCGGCATCAAGCAGGACGCGGTCGACCGGCTCGCGGCCACGCTGACGACCGTTCCTGAAGACTTCAACATCCACAAGACCCTGTCGCGCATTCTCGATGCGAAGAAGGTGATGTTCGACAAGGGCGAAGGCTTCGACTGGGCGACCGCCGAGGCCATGGCGTTCGGATCGCTGCTGCTCGAAGGCTTCCCGGTCCGCCTGTCGGGCCAGGATTGCGGCCGCGGCACCTTCAGCCAGCGCCACGCGGCGTGGACCGACCAGAAAGACGGCCACAAATATATCCCCCTGTCGTCGCTCGATCGGCGCTTCCAGGTGCTGGATAGCCCGCTCAGCGAGTTCGGCGTGCTCGGCTTCGAATATGGCTATGCCTCCGCCGCGCCCAACACGCTGGTGCTGTGGGAAGCGCAGTTCGGCGATTTCGCCAACGGCGCGCAGGTGATGATCGACCAGTTCATCGCCGCGGGCGAAGCCAAGTGGCTGCGCGTCAACGGTCTCGTGATGCTGCTGCCGCACGGCTATGAAGGGCAGGGGCCGGAGCACTCCTCGGCCCGGATGGAGCGTTATCTCCAGCTCTGCGCCGAAGATAATATGCAGGTGTGCAACATCACCACGCCGGCCAATTATTTCCACGCGCTGCGCCGGCAGATGCACCGCAATTTCCGCAAGCCCCTGATCATCATGACGCCGAAGTCGCTGCTCCGTCACAAGTCGGCAGTGTCGACGATCGACGAGTTCATGGGCGACAGCCACTTCATGCGGATCCTGTCCGATCCGAACGCACCGGCGGATCAGGACGTGAAGCGTGTCGTGCTGTGCTCGGGCAAGGTTTTCTACGACCTCGCCGAAGCGCGTGACGCGGCGGGCGACACGAACACCTCGATCATCCGTATCGAGCAGGTCTACCCGTTCCCGGCGGAAGCGCTGGTCAAGCGGCTGGCGCGGATGCCCAACCTCGAAACCTTGGTCTGGGCCCAGGAAGAACCGAAGAATAACGGCTCCTGGTTCTTCGTCGAGCCGATCCTGGAGGAATGTCTGATGGAAGCGGGCACCGGCCCGGCCCGCGCAGTCTATGCGGGCCGCAAGGCGTCCGCCGCGACGGCCACCGGCCTCGCACGCAAGCATGTGGAACAGCAGGCGGCGCTCGTTGCGGAAGCGCTCGGCCATGAAGTGAAGGCGAACTGAGACATGGCGACCGAAGTCAAGGTGCCCACGCTGGGCGAATCGATCACCGAAGCGACGCTCGGTAGCTGGCTGAAGGCGCCTGGCGAGGCGGTGAAGGCAGACGAGCCGATCGCCAGCCTGGAGACCGACAAGGTGGCCGTCGAGGTCAATTCGCCCGTCGATGGCGTGATGGGCGAGCAGGCCGTGGCCGAGGGCGATACCGTCCAGGTCGGCGCCGTGATCGCGCTCGTAAACGAGGGCGCGAGCGCCGCTTCGCCTGCCACGCCCGCGGTCGCAGATCGCAACGCCGTCGGCCAGGCCGAGGCTGCGGCCCCGGCCGAACCCGCGGCCGCTCCGGTCGAGGACGATGAGGACCCCAAGACGCTGTCGCCCGCCGTTCGCCGCGTGGTGCTGGAGCATGGTCTCGATCCATCGAAGATCAAGGGTACCGGCAAGGATGGCCGCCTGACCAAGGATGACGTGCTCGCCGCCGCCAAGGCCCAGGGTCAGCCGAAGCCCGCCGCCGTTTCCGCGCCGGCCCCGGCCGCTGCCCCGGCAGCGCCGCGCATCGCGCCTGACGCGTCCGGCCGCAAGGAAGAGCGCGTCCGCATGACGCGCCTGCGCCAGACGATCGCGTCGCGCCTCAAGGAATCGCAGAACACCACGGCGATGCTCACCACCTACAACGACGTCGACATGACGGCGGTGATGGATGCGCGGAACCGCTACAAGGATCTGTTCGAAAAGAAGCATGGCATCCGCCTCGGCTTCATGAGCTTCTTCGCCAAGGCGGCGGTGCTCGCGCTCCGTGACGTGCCGGCCGTGAACGCTGTCATTGATGGCGACGAGATCATCTATCGCGATTATGCCGACATCTCGGTCGCGGTCTCCGCGCCGCAGGGCCTGGTCGTGCCGGTGGTCCGCGATGCCGACAAGCTCAGCTTCGCCGGCATCGAAAAGACGATCGCCGACTTCGGCAAGCGCGCCAAGGACGGCACGCTCAAGATCGAGGAGATGCGGGGCGGCACCTTCACCATCTCCAATGGCGGCGTGTTCGGATCGCTGCTGTCGAGCCCGATCATCAATCTCGGCCAGTCTGCCGTGCTGGGCCTGCATCGTATCGAGGAGCGCCCGGTCGTCCGCGACGGCCAGATCGTCGCGCGCCCGATGATGTATCTCGCGCTCAGCTATG
This sequence comes from Sphingomonas sp. DBB INV C78, assembly GCF_042693015.1. Classification (NCBI taxonomy): domain Bacteria; kingdom Pseudomonadati; phylum Pseudomonadota; class Alphaproteobacteria; order Sphingomonadales; family Sphingomonadaceae; genus Sphingomonas; species Sphingomonas sp. DBB INV C78. Next base: position 451,219 of record NZ_CP170544.1, read on the forward strand.
ATCATCGTCTGGTCGACGGTCGCGACGCTGTGACCTTCCTCGTCCGCATCAAGGAAGCGATCGAGGATCCGACCCGTCTGCTGATCGACCTGTAATTAGTAACGTCACCCCGGCGAAAGCCGGGGTCTCGTGCCGCAAGAGCGCCCTCCTGTCGCACGAGATGCCAGCCTTCGCTGGCATGACGCATGAGGAAAGTGCCCATGTCCGACTATGATTTCGACGTCCTCGTCATCGGTTCCGGCCCCGGCGGCTATGTCGCCGCGATCCGCGCCGCGCAGCTCGGCCTGAAGACCGCCTGCGCCGAAAGCCGCGAGACGCTGGGCGGCACCTGCCTCAATGTCGGCTGCATCCCGTCCAAGGCGCTGCTCCACGCCAGCCACCTCTATGAGGAAGCGCATTCGGGCGCGCTCGCCAAGTTCGGCGTGAAGATCGACGGCGCCAGCCTCGATCTCGATGCGATGCACGGTCAGCGCTTGAAGGCCGTGAAGGGCCTGACTGGCGGCATCGAATTCCTGTTCAAGAAGAACAAGATCGAATGGCTCAAGGGCCGTGCTGCGTTCACCGGCAAGGATACGGTGGAAGTCGCGGGCAAGACCTATCGCGCCAAGAACATCATCATCGCCACCGGCTCCTCGGTCACGCCGCTGCCGGGCGTCACCGTCGACAATGAAGCGATCGTCGATTCGACCAGCGCGCTCGAGCTTTCCAAGGTGCCGGGCCACATGGTCGTCATCGGCGGCGGCGTGATCGGGCTGGAGCTTGGCTCGGTCTGGCGTCGTCTCGGTGCCAAGGTCACGGTGGTCGAATTCCTCGACCAGATCCTGCCCGGCATGGACGGCGAAGTCCGCAAGGAAGCCGCCAAGCTGTTCAAGAAGCAGGGCTTCGACATCAAGACCTCGACCAAGGTGACGGGCGCGACACGCAAGGGCGCCGGGGCTGTCCTGACGGTCGAGCCCGCGGCTGGCGGCGAAGCGCAGACGATCGAGGCGGACGTCGTCCTCGTTTCCATCGGACGTCGCCCCAACACCGATGGCCTCGCGCTCGAAAAGGCTGGCCTCTCGCTCAACAAGCGCGGCCAGATCGAAACCGATCATGATTTCGCGACCGCGGTCCCCGGCATCTGGGCGATCGGCGACGTCATTCCCGGCCCGATGCTCGCCCACAAGGCGGAGGATGAGGGCATTGCGGTGGCCGAGAATATCGCCGGCCTGACCGGCATCGTGAACCACGATGTGATCCCGTCGGTCGTTTACACCATGCCCGAGATCGCCGGCGTCGGCTTGAGCGAGGAAGACGCCAAGGCGCGCGGTGAGGTGAAGGTCGGCAAATTCCCGATGCTGGCCAACAGCCGCGCCAAGACGATCGATGATACGGCGGGCTTCGTGAAGGTCATTGCCGATGCGAAGTCGGACAAGGTGCTCGGCGTCTGGATCATCTCGTCGGTGGCCGGCACGATGATCTCGCAGGCGGCGCAGGCGATGGAGTTCGGCGCGACGTCGGAAGACATCGCCTACACCTGCCACGCCCACCCGACGCACCCTGAAGCGCTGAAGGAAGCGGCGATGGCGGTGCAGGGCCTGCCGATCCACATCTGATCGGCGGGCGCCTCAGGTTATTCGGCGGCGATACCATGAAACTGTGGTGTCGCCCCGGCCTCGGCTGGGGCGATGGCATTCACCAGGATCGATTCGCCCCGATTTTCGCGGTCGAGCCGTCCGCCCCGCTTGCGGGCGATGCCGCCTAGCGGCAGATGGCGGCTGATTCGCACGGGCAGGCCGATACCCCAGCGCAATCGCGCCTGGATCGACGCTTCCACTGCGTCGGGCAGCGAATAGGTTTCCAGCTGATAGTCGGCGATCCCGGCGCGCTCCAATGCCTTCGCCATGCTTCGCGGGCCGAAATGGGTGAGGTGGAAGGGCAGATCGGTGCTGTGCCAGCGATCGCGCAGCGCCAGGGCATCCGGCGTCTCGCCATTGGGCACGGCGAACCATAGCCGCCCGCCTGGCGCGAGCAGCGAATACATCTCTTGGATCATCCGCACCGGTTCGGGATGATGTTCGACGACATGGCTTGCGGTGATGAGGTCGTATCGCTCCGCCTGGCCGGAAGCGATGAATTCGTGCAACTGCCCGTGAAATACCGGCAGCCCCGCGGCCGATGTCGATCGGAACCCGGCCTCGCTCGGCTCCACGCCCTGCGGAATGCCGCCGAGTCCGCGCACCACCTGAAGAAAGGATCCGCCGCCGCAACCCACGTCCAGCACCTTCATGCCGGGCGTGATCCGTACATGGCGGTATTCGCCGGCGGCCTTCGCTCGGGCGATCTCGGCCTCGACGCCTCCGGTGCCATGGTCGGGCGCATAGGCGCTGTAGCTTTTGTCGTAATAGGGCGACAGGTCGCTCCATTCAGGCTGCGGGTTCAGGAAGCGCAGTCCGCAATCCTGACAGACAGTGACCGACCAAGGGCGCCCGCCATCGTCCGTCCGACGGCAGACGCCTTCATAATCGAAGGCAGTCGAGGTCGAATTGCAGGCCGGGCAGCGATCAAGCTGTAACAAGATTCGACTCCCGTCTTGTTGGGCGCATGGATGTGGTTACAAATAATATAGTGGCGCGCAAGTTACGGCAGGTCGGACTCGTTCGGCTGTGGCTAAAGGGCGCGGACTGATAACGACGGGGTTATGGCTATGGGGCAAACCCCGGACCGGCCGATTTTCTATGCGGCGGTGGCTGGCGATACGGTTGCGGACTGGCAGAGTTGGCGCGCTGGCGAGCCTGCTGCGGGCCAGACCTCGATCACCTATTCGGCGCAATTCTTCGAGCTTTGCGGGATGCTGGCAAAACGTGGCGTCGTTTCCTGCCCGCCCGGTCTTCCCGCGTTGAGCGATGATCGCATCACTTTCATGCCACGGCGTCCCCGATCCCTCGGCAGGGGGTGGCGCTATCAACTCGGCCTTGCCCGCCAGTCGCTGGAACTGCTCGGGCAACTCATCCGGGCGCGGCCCAGCCATGCGATCATCATGGACGGCGTGGCCTATTGGGCTTTGCTCACGCCCGCGCGGCTGTTTGGCGTCAAGCTGATCGGCTCCCAACATACCGAAATCCTGCCGCCCGGCCCGATCAGACCGGCCCGTCAGATCATTCTCGGGATAGAGGGCTGGGCGCTGGGCCATTTCTACCAGGGCTTTCTCGCGGTCTCCACGGAGGTCGCGGCGCAGGCCGCGCGCCTGACGTCCGACAGGCTGCCGATCGCAACCTTCCACGGCACCTATCTCGAATCCCGCTTCGCTGACGTGCAACCGCCCGTTCACCCGGGCGCCGGCCAGTTCCGCCTGTTCTTTGCGGGCCGGGTGGAGGAGGCGAAGGGCGTCTTCGATCTGCTCGATATGATGCGTGCGCTGCGCGCCGCCGGGCGGGACGTGTCGCTGGATATCTGCGGGGATGGATCTGCGCTCGCCGAACTCAAGAGGCGGGTTGAGGCAATGGAGCTCGGTCCGAATGTCCATGTTCACGGTCATACCGCGAGCAATCGGACGCTGGCCCTGCTGAGCCAATCCCATGCCGTCATCGTGCCGACGCGTTCCACCTTCCTGGAAGGTTTCAACAAGGTCTCGATCGAGGCGGTATTGGCCCATCGGCCGCTGGTCACCTCCAGCGCCTGTCTGCGGGGGGGCGCCATGCTCGCCCCCGCGGCCGTCGAGGCGGAAGTCGACAATGTCGATAGCTACGTCGCGGCCATTGGCCGGCTGATCGATGATCCGGCATTCTATGCGGCGCGCGTTGCCGCCACGGACGCACTGCGCCGTCGCTTCTTCGATCTCGCCAACGGCTGGCTTGCCGCGGCTTATGCCTTGATTGCCGGGGGCGCGACCGGAGGGCGGATCGATTCCACCGCCCGCCTCAACCCTGCTGCCACTCAAGCGGCAGCGAATGGAGCATCATAGTCGCACCGCGCATATTCTCGATCGTTGCCCCAGGCGCGATCCGCAGCCCCGGCATGCGGGGCAGCAATTCTTCCAGCATGATGCGAAGTTGGGTGCGGGCCAGATAGGCGCCGATGCACAGATGCGGGCCTGATCCGAAGCCTAGATGCTTCACCCGCCGGCCTTCGCCGCCGCGCCCGAAATCCACTGCCAGCGGATCGGGGAAGGCGCGGGGGTCGAGCCCCGCGATCGGCGTCGCCGCGCACACCGGATCGCCCTTGCGGAAGGTGACGCCTTCAAAGGTGAAGTCATCTGCCGCCGCGCGGCCGATGAAGGAAATGCCGAAGCGCCGCAGCATCTCCTCCAGCGCGACCGGGATAGCATCGGGGTTGTCGACCAGAAAGGCGCGATGCTTCGGGCTTTCCGCCAGGAAGCGCATGATGTGCGTCATCTGCGACGTGATCGTATCAAGCCCGCCCGACAGCAGCATCAGCGTGATCGAGAGCATCTCCTCGAAGTTGAGCGACCGCCCCTCTATGCGGGCTTCCACCATCGCCCGGAACATTCCGCCCTGGTTGGCGTCCGGGTCGGCTAGCTGCTCGGTCAGCCAGCGGGTGGTGAAGGCGTGGGCGGCGTGGAAGCCGGCCGTCGTCTCCTCCACCGTCCGGCCGCGGAAGATGCCCTTGATGAAGGCAAGGCACTCGTCGCGATGGGCAAGGTCTGCCCCCATCATGCTCAGGAAGATATCGATTGGCAGCCGATAGGCGAAATCGTGGACGAACTCGCAGCGGCCGGACGGGAAGGCGTGGAACAGCGCGCGGGCGAAGCGGCGCGTATCCTCCTCCAATCCGGCCAGTGCGCGCGGCGAGAACATGCTGCCCGCCATCAGTTTGCGATAAGCCGTGTGCGCGGGCGGATCGAGATGATTGGGGATCAGGACCGGCGCATTCTCGATCTTGGGGATGGCGAGCGAGGTGGCGGTGAACAGGTCGTGCCGGCTGAACACGTCGTCGATCAGAGCCGCGCGAGTCACCACCCAGTAGCCGCCGAGATCGGGCGAGAAGAAGATGTCGGGCAGATCATCCAGCGTCGCCAGATAGGCCCATGGGTCTTGGCGGAGCGCCTCATCGTTGCGGAAGTCGAAATGGAACACCCGATCGGCCGGCACATGATCGGGAATGGCGAGGGCGGTCAGGTCGAATCTCCAGCTTTCAGGCAGTCATGGAATCCTCTGCTTCCGCCGGTCAGCCGGCAAGGGGCGGACGTTTCGCGATGAGGACCAAATAAGGCATGACCGCCGGGATCATCGGGCCCCGACGAGCAGGGCGACAAGCAGGGCCGTTTCGATCAGTTCGATACCTGCCCCGTGGCAATCGCCGCTGATGCCGCCGATCCGCCGTTTAAGCCACAGTGCCCACAGGATCGTGAGTGGAGCCGCGATGGCGAGTGGCGGCCACAAGACGAACGCAGCGATGGCCGCTGCCGCCCAGAAGGCGATGTCGATCGGGCGGACGGCCCAGGCGAAGCGTTCGGCCATGCCACTGCCGAGCGGCGGCAGCCATCGCGTCCATCCAAGTGGTCCGATCCGCGCCAGCGCCGGGACGACGATCAGTGGCCACGGCCCCACTCGGCTCGCCAAGAGGGCGAGCAGCACTAATTTGGCAGCGCATTGCAGGATGAGCGCCAATACACCGAAGCTGCCGACATGCGGGTCCTTCATCACCGCCAGCAGCCGTTCGGGATCGCGATGGCTCGCGCCCAGCGCATCCGCCATGTCGCCCAGCCCGTCGAGGTGGAGCGCGCCCGTCACCAGCACCCACGTGACCAGGCCAAACAGACCCGCCGCCCAAGGGTCGATTCGCGCGCCCAGCAACCACGCACCCGTGACGCTTGCACCGATCAGCAGGCCGACCGCCGGAAACCAGCGGATCGCGGCTGGCATCTCCGCGACATCGAAATTCCTGAGTTGCGGCGTCGGAATCCGCGTCAGGAACTGGATGGCGATCACCAGCCCGCGCATCAGCTCAACCCGACAATCTGCGCCGTCGGCCGTTCCCCCGGCCATATCTTGAGCGTCAGCAGCGCGGCATAGGGCAGGTCGAAGGCCCATAAATCCTTCTGTTGGAACCCGCACAAATCCAACAAAGCCGCCCGCATGGCCCCGCCATGAGTGACAACCAGTGTATCAACCGGCGCCAGCTCGCGGATCGCCTCGCCCACCCGCTCGACAAGGCTGGACCATCGCTCGCCCCCCGGCGGCGGGTTGGCATCGGGGTCGTCCCAGAAGGCACCGATCGCCGCGGCGTCGACTTCGCTCGCTGCCACCCCGTCCCACTCGCCGAAGTCCAGCTCCCGCCAGCGCGGATCGATCGTTGCCGCGCCAATGGCTCGCGCAGCATCGGCACAGCGCACGAGATCGGACGAGATCAGCCGATCGAAGCTCAGCCCCTCCACTTGCTTGATGCAGGCCGCGATGCCCTCCGCCGTCGCCGGGCAATCGGTGCGGCCCATCAGCCGGCCGGGCAGGGCTGGCGCGCCATGGCGCAGCAGGTGGAGCAGAAAGGCCGTCATCCGCCCGAAACACCCGCCTCGGCAAAGGTCGCCATGCCATTGTGCGCCGCCAGCGCCGCGCGGATGACATTGATCGCCACCGCCGCGCCGCTGCCTTCGCCCAGCCGCATGCCGAGCGCCAGCAAAGGTTCCAGCCCCAACCGGCTGAGCAACCGCGCATGGCCCGGCTCGGCTGAGACATGCCCGGCGATGAGATGATCGGTTATATCGGGACAGGCGGCCGCGATGGGCGCGATCGATGCGGTCGCGATGAAGCCGTCCATCACTACCGGCACGCGCGCCAGCCGCGCCGCCACGACCGCGCCCGCGATCGCCGCCAGTTCCCGGCCACCCAGCCGACGCAGTGTCTCGAACGGCGTGGTTGGCGCATCGGCGTGAAAGGCCAGCGCATCGTCCACCACCGTCACCTTGCGGGCGATGCCGGCCGAATCAACGCCGGTGCCCGGCCCCACCCAATCCGCGGCGCTGCCGCCGAAGCTGCGGGCACAGAGTGCTGCGGCCGCCGTGGAATTGGCGATGCCCATCTCGCCGACCGCGAGGAGGTCGATCCCGTTGATGATGGTCGCGGCACCCGCATTGATCGCGTCGAGACATTCGGCCTCGCTCATTGCCGGGCCAGTCGTGAAATCGGCGGTCGGCCGGTCGAGCGCGAGCGGCACCACAGACAATTCGGCATCCGCAGCCTTGGCGAGCGCGTTGATCGCCGCCCCGCCATTCGCGAAGTTGCGCACCATCTCGGCCGTCACGGATGCGGGGAAGGCGCTCACACCCCGCGCGGCGACACCATGATTCCCGGCAAAGACGGCAATCCGCGCACCGGCAATCTGCGGCCGTTCGGTCCCCTGCCAGCCGGCAAAGAAGATCGCGATCTCCTCAAGCCTGCCGAGCGAACCGGGGGGCTTGGTGAGCTGTCCCTGCCGTTCGGAAGCGACTGCGCGCGAAGCTTCGCTCGCAGAGGGCAAGGCGGCAAGGGCGGCAGCGAAATCGTCGGGCGTGGCGAACATGGTGTCGGGCCATAGAGTAACGACAAGGCCGCTCCAACCCAGGGATCAGGAACTGGTCAGTCGATCGAGATGAGCTCGGATATGCGTAGCCTGCGCGGGAGTGCGGGCAAGTGCGATGGCGCGGTCGAACGCCATGCGCGCTTCGGCCCGGCGGCCCAGTTGGAGGAGCAGGCCGCCTCGCGCGCCATGAAAGTGGAAATAGCCGTCGAGCCGGTCGCCCAGCGGGTCGATCATCGCCAGCGCCGCCTCCGGCCCCGCAACCTTCGCCACCGCGATCGCGCGATTGAGCGTGACGACGGGCGAAGGCTCAAGCCGTTCCAGCGTCGCATAGAGAAGGTCGATCTGGGCCCAGTCGGTTTCATCGGGGCTTCCGGCCCGCGCATGAAGCGCGGCGATGGCGGCCTGCACCTGATAGGGGCCGGGCTTGCGATGCCGCATCGCCTTGTCGATCAATGCCAGTGCCTCGCCGATCATCGATGGGTCCCACCGGCTCCGATCCTGGTCGTCGAGTAGGATCGCCTCGCCGGTTGCGTCGAAGCGGGCAGCGGCGCGGGCGTGCTGCAACAGCATCAGCGCCAGCAGCCCCATCATCTCGGGCTCGGCGGGAAATAGTTTGAGCAGGAGTCGAGCAAGGCGGATCGCCTCATCGCACAAGGAGGCGGCATCGGGATTGCCGGCGGCAGAATAGCCCTCGTTGAACATGAGATAGAGAATGGCTGCGACGGCGGCGAACCGTTCCACTCTTTCGACAGGACCGGGTGTCTCGAATGGGACGCCCGCATTGGCGATCCGTGCCTTCGCCCGCGTGATGCGCTGTTCCATCGCCGCTTCGGAAACAAGGAAGGGGCGCGCGATCTGCGACACGGTGAGGCCCGATACGATCCGCAGCGCCAGCGCGATCTGCTGCGTGGCCGGCAGATCCGGCTGGCAGCACACGAACAGCAGGCGCAGCACATCGTCACGATAGTCGCCGCCGTCGATGCGATCGGCCACCGCCGCTTCTTCGTCATCAAGATCCGACGGCGCGGATCCGTCCTGCAGCGCATCGAGCCGGCTGTCCTTGCGGACCCGATCCAGCGCGGCGTTGCGACCGACGAAGATCAGCCAGCCGGTGGGATCGCGCGGCGGCCCATTCTGCGGCCAAGCCTTCAGCGCGCGCAGACAGGCCTCTTGATAGGCCTCCTCCGCCGTATCGAGATCGCGGAACCAGCGGAGCAGGGCGCCCACCGCCTGCGGCCGCGCTGCGATGAGCGATGCGTGGATCCAATCGGTGTCGGTCACGATACGACGTTGTTGGGGGCAAAGGTCCGAACTGGGCGGATTTCGTACGAGCCAGTACCGGGATTGGCGAAGGCGAGATCGCGCGCGACATCAAGCGCTGCATCCAGCGATTCGCAGTCGATCACATAGAAACCCAGCAACTGTTCCTTGGTTTCCGCGAACGGCCCATCGAGCACGACCGGCTCGCGACCCTTGCGAAGCGTGGTCGCGGCGGTCGTCGGCATCAGGCGCGCGACCGGGCCGAGTCGACCGGACGCAGCGAGCGGGGCCTGGACGGCGCCAAGCTGTGCCATCACGCGGTCTTCCTCGTCCTTGCTCCAGGCACTGACGGCGGCCTCGTCATTGTAGCAGAGGATGGCATAGAGCATCGGACAGTCTCCCTCGTGCGTACGCGCTTGTTGCCTCCCGAGGACGATTTTACGACCGCGCTTCCGACATCCTTTGCAATTTTTTTGTCGAAGCTGGTTGCATGTCCGCCGAACATAAGTCGTAAGCCGACTTGGCGGGTGAAAAGCCGCAGGCTAGAAGCGCCTGTGGTCTTTAGTGTATTGCATCTGTAAGACAGTTGTGCGACGAGGCGAGTGTGACCGAGCAATATTTTGAATCAATGCGCGAAGCGATGGTTTCGAACCAGTTGCGTACTACCGCCGTCAACGATGTGCGCGTGGTTGAAGCGATGCGTGCCGTTCCGCGCGAAGGGTTCGTTCCGGCTGGCCGGGAGCAGGTCGCCTATGTCGACACACTGGTGCCGTTGGGACACGGGCGCTCGCTCAACGCGCCCATGGCGACCGGTCGCCTGCTGACTGAAATGGCACCTGCCTCAACTGATCGCGCTTTGGTGGTGGGCGCCGCGACCGGTTATGCCGCGGCGCTGCTCGCGCGGCTGGTGTCCAGCGTGGTCGCGCTGGAAGAGGATGCCGCGCTGCTGGAAGCCGCGCGCACCGCGAGCTTGCCTGGCAATGTTTCGATCGTCGAAGGTCCGCTCGCTGCCGGCTGGGCGACGGGCGCACCTTATGATCTGATTCTGGTCGATGGTGCGATCGAGGTCGTGCCGCAGGCATTGATCGATCAGCTTGTCGAAGGTGGCCGGCTTGCCGCTGCCGTCGTCGAGCGCGGTGTGAGCCGTCTTTCCGTGGGCCGCAAGGCGGGCGGTGGCTTCGGTATCGTCGCCTTTGCCGATGCAGAGGCCGCGCCCTTGCCCGGCTTCGCCAAGCCCGCCGTTTTCACGTTCTGAGATTGAGGAGCCTTCCGACCATGCGTTTCTGGTTGCTCTGCGGCGCGGCGCTCGCCGGGACCATGGTTGCCGATACTGCCTCCGCCGACACGCTGCGCGAGGCGCTGCTTCAGGCCTATAACGTCAATCCGACGCTCACCGGCGCGCGCGCGCGCCAACGTGCGATTGACGAAGGCGTGCCGATTGCCAAGGCCGAGGCGCGTCCGCTGGTCGATAGCGATGTGACCTTTCAGCAGAATTATCGCGGCATCAGCCCATTCCAGGATAATGGTCGATCGATTTCCGCCGGTGCGACCGCCAGCTATCCGATCTATGCCGGTGGCCGGATCAAGAATTCGATTCGCGCGGCGGACACCCGTGTTTCTGCGGGTCAGGCAGATCTGCTCGCAACGGAAGGCGCGGTCTTCACCGAAACGGTTGCCGCCTACATGGACGTGATTCGCGACGTTTCGATCGTCGAGCTCAACCAGAATCAGGTGAAGGTGCTGGAAACCAACCTCCAGGCCAGCCGCGATCGGTTCGACGTTGGCGATCTCACTCGTACCGACGTTGCCCAGTCGGAGGCGCGCCTGTCTGACGCGCGGAGCCGGTTGACCGTTGCGGAAAGCACCTTAACCACCAGCCGCGAAAATTATCGCCGGCTGGTGGGATTGCTGCCCGGCATGCTGGAGCCGCCGCCGCCGCTGCCGACCTTGCCGCAGACGCCGAACGAGGCCGTCCGCATCGCGCTCGACAACAATGCCAACCTCAAGGCCAGCGAGGAAAATGCCAAGGCTGCGGGTTATGACGTGCGGACGGCGCGCGCCTCGCGGCTGCCCAGTCTCAGTGCCAGCACAGGTGTCAGCTATACCGACTATCTTGGTACGCTGGATAATGTGACGGGCTCTGCTGCGGGGCTTAACCCCAAGGACGCCTTCACCGACAGCTTCTTCGGCCTGCGCGCGCGGATGCCGCTCTATCAAGGTGGAGGTCCGGCTGCCCGCATCCGGCAGGCGCAGGCGCTGCAGGGCCAGGCGCTGGAGCAGGTGATCGAGGTCGAGCGATTGGTGATCGCCGACGCGCGTTCGGCGTTCGGCCGCTATATGGCGGCGCTCGAAACCATCGAATCGTCGCAGCAGGCAGTTGCGGCCAACCGGCTGGCGCTGGAAGGCACGCGCGCGGAAAATTCGGTCGGTACGCGCAACGTGCTCGACGTGCTCAACGCGGAACAGGAACTGCTCAACAGTCAGGTCTTGCTCGTGACCGCGCGGCGTGAGGCCTATGTCGCGGGCTTTGCGCTGCTCAACGCGATGGGGCAGGCGGAAATGCGCGATCTCGGCCTGGATGGCGGGACGCTCTACGACCCGATCGTCAACTATAAGCGCGTGCGTAACAAGGCGTGGGACTGGTCGGACGATCCCGCGCCCACCACGCAGGCGACTCGGACGGCAACGCCGGAGGAGGATCCCCGCGCGCAAGGACCCGTGACTCCGCCATCGAACTGAGCAATAGTTCGACCATGGCAGACGTTCGCAACGACCCGTCGATGGAGGAGATTCTCGCCTCCATCAAACGCATCATCGCCGATGACAGCGCGGCCGTCATGAACCCGCCGCGCACGCGTTCTGTGCGGCCGGTGGCGACTCAGGCCGATGCCGAGGTTCCGATCCCGGCATCAATGATCACGCCGATTCGCGGTAGCGATGCCGATGAGGTGCTGGAACTGACCGAGGCCGTCCCGGCGGAACCGGAAGCCAAGGTGGCTGGTCCCATTGCCTTGCCCCAGCCGGCGAACGAGGTGGACGCGGTATCGGCCGATCCGGAGCTTATCTCGGCTGCGACCGCGGAAGCGAGCCGCCACGCGTTCGAGGCACTGTCGGCAAAGGTGGCGGCACCGGTTCCCACCGCAGAGCTGACGCTCGAAGGTATGGTGCGGGAGATGCTGCGCCCAATGTTGAAGGAATGGCTCGACCAGCGCCTGCCGGAACTGGTGGAAGGCGTCGTCCAGCGCGAAATCGCCCGGATCGCTGGCCGGACGCTTTAAGGGCGCCCGGACCGTTTAACGCCCCTCAGGACGCGAACGTATCGCACTGGGCGGGATCGCCCGTCTGCAGACCGCGGCGTAGCCATTCCATGCGCTGTGCCGACGTACCGTGGGTGAAGCTTTCGGGTACCGGGCGCTGGCCTGCCGCCTTCTGCAGCGTATCGTCGCCGATCGCTTCGGCGGCTCGCATGCCTTCCTCTACATCGCCGGGCTCGAGCAGATTCTTGTCGTTCGCGGCCCAGACGCCCGCATAGCAATCGGCCTGCAACTCCATCTTCACCTGGAGCGCGTTCGCGCCAGCCTCGTTGGCCCGCTGTTGCGCCGCGCGCACCTTGTCCGAAATGCCGGTGACGGTCTGGACGTGATGGCCGACCTCGTGCGCGATCACATAGGCCATGCCGAAATCACCGGGCGCGCCGAAGCGGGAAGCGAGTTCGTCGAAGAAGGTCGTGTCGAGATAGATCTTCTGGTCGGCCGGACAGTAGAATGGCCCCATCGCCGATTGCGCCGCGCCGCAGCCTGACATGCCGTTGCGATCATAGAATACCAGGGTGGGCGGCGGATATTTCTGGCCCTGGGCGGCGAACAGGTCGGTCCAGCGCCGTTCGGTCGATCCCAGAACCTTCGCGACGGTACGGTCCGTTTCGTTCTGGATGGCGGAGTCGCCGCTGGCGCTCGGCTGCACCGCCTGCGGGCTGCCGCCGCCGAGCATCGAGGCGGGGTTACCGCCCAGCAGCCACATGACCAATGCGATGCCAATGATGCCGAGGATGCCGAAGCGGCTGGCGACCAGACCGAATATCAAGCCCAGGGGGCCGCCGCCTCCACCCATGCCGCCAAGCTGGAAGCCGCCGCCGCCGCTGCCACGCTGGCTTTCGATGTGGCTGCTTTCCTGTTCGTCGTCGAGGCGCATTTCGGTCTCCCCCGCGGTTCTGCGGCAACAATGCGCGTGCGGGCATCGGGTTGCAAATCTTGTATCTTGCCGCAGTGCAATATCGGGCGCAGATTGCGGCCATGGCTGATGCCGATCCATTACGAATGGCCTGCGGCAAGACGCTGCCTTTGCCGGATGAGGTCGCCCTCGTCCTGCAAGGCGGCGGTGCCCTGGGTTCCTATCAGGCGGGCGTTTATGAAGCGCTGGCCGCGGCGGACATAGAGATTGACCGGGTTGCCGGCATCTCGATCGGCGCGGTCAACGCCGCGATCATCGCCGGCAATCCGCCGGCGAAACGCTGCCAGCAATTGCGGCGCTTCTGGGAAGGGGTGACGGCCTGGCTGCCCAGCTTCCCGATCTGGCCGAACGATAATGTCCGCGAATTCCTGCACGAATGGTCGGCGGGGCATGTCGCGACCTTCGGGGTGCCCGGCTTCTTTGTCCCGCGTGCGGTGCCACCGATGCTTGCCATGCCGGGCACACCGCAAGCGCTGAGCTTCTACGACAGCGCGCCGCTGGCTGCGACGCTCGACTCGCTGGTCGACTGGGATCTGCTGAACGACGGGCCGGTGCGGCTGTCGGTGGGTGCGGTCGATATCGAGAGCGGCAATTTCGAATATTTCGACACGCGCGGCCCCAAGGCGCGCCGCATCGATGCGCGACATATCATGGCATCTGGCGCGCTGCCGCCGGGGTTGCCGCCGGTCGAGATCGACGGGCGCTGGTATTGGGACGGCGGCCTCGTGTCGAACACGCCGCTGAGTTACGTCCTCGACACCCAGCTTGGCGACATGCTGGTGTTCCAGGTGGATCTATTTCCGGCGTCATCGCCGTTTCCGCACACGATCATGGACGTGGCCGCGCGGGAAAAGGAGATCCGCTTTTCCAGCCGGACCCGGCAGACATCCGACCAGTTGATGAAGCTCCGGCGCGAGCGCGAGGTGATCCGCAAGGTGCTCGCCAAGCTGCCGCCGGAACTTGGTCAGGACGAGGATGTGGTCCGCCTTGCCGAAATGGCAGAGGAATCTTCGGTCAATGTCGTCCAGCTCATTTACCGCGCCAATGCCTGGGAAGGCGGATCGCGGGACTATGAGTTTTCAGCGCGGACCATGGCCGAACATTGGGCCGCGGGCCAAGCCGCCGTGGCCGAGACGATGACCAAATCGGCCTTGATCGCCCGCAATATCGTCGACGGAAAAACCGCCGCCTTCGATCTCCTTCATCGCTAAAACCGGAGTAAAACTATGTTCCTCAAGGGCAAGACCGCGCTTGTCACCGGCTCTACCTCGGGCATCGGGCTCGCTTATGCCAAGGCGCTGGCGGCGGAGGGGGCCAACGTCCTCATCAACGGCTTCGGCGATGCGGCCGCGATCGAGCAGGAGCGGCAGGGGCTCGAGGCGACGAGCGGCGGCAAGGCCGTCTATTCGGCCGCCGATATGAGCAAGCCCGACGAGATCGTCGCAATGGTCGAGGATTGTGCGAAGACGCTGGGCGGCGTCGACATCCTGATCAACAATGCCGGCATCCAGCATGTTGCGCCGATCGAGGAGTTTCCGGTCGAGAAGTGGGACGCGATCATCGCAATCAACCTCAGTTCGGCCTTCCACACAATCCGCGCGGCGCTGCCGGGGATGAAGGCGAAGAAATGGGGCCGGATCATCAATACGGCGTCGGCGCACTCGCTGACGGCATCGCCGTTCAAATCGGCCTATGTCACAGCCAAGCACGGCCTTGCCGGCCTTACCAAGACGGTGGCGCTGGAAGCCGCGACCTTCGGCGTGACCGCCAACTGCATCAGCCCCGGCTATGTGTGGACGCCGCTCGTCGAAAAGCAGATCCCCGACACGATGAAGGCGCGGAACATGACGCGCGAGCAGGTGATGAACGACGTTCTGCTCGCCGGTCAGCCGACCAAGCAGTTCGTGACCTCCGAGCAGGTGGCGAGCCTCGCCATCTATCTCTGCACCGATGGCGCGGCCCAGATCACGGGCGCGAATCTTTCGATCGACGGCGGCTGGACGGCCGCCTGAGCCATCCCGAAACGGGACGAAGTTGAGGAAGTTGAGGATTGCCATTGGCGTCCTCCACTTCCCGACACGGCATGGAAGGCGACGATAAGAAAGAGCGTGAAAAGAGCGGACACCCGCCAATTTCACGCCCGATCTAGCATGACGGCGAGCCTGTAGGACAGCAGACCAAGCGCCTCCGCGCCGATCGCAAATCCGAACGGGGAAGTTTGCGAAATATTATCTACTATGATAATAGAAATATCGGATGCGTGAGCAAAATCTTGCCGCTGCCGACTATCCGGATCACCCGATCTGGCAACGCATTTCCCTTCACACGATCGGCCCTGAGGATGCGTTGCTGTCCTTTGCCGCGCGGCTTTCCAGGGAAAATTGGTGGACGGACGACTATACCGCTCGCGTGATCGAGGAGTATCGCCGCTTCTGTTTCCTGGCGGTGACGACGGGTATCGAAGTCACGCCGTCGGACCAGGTGGACCAAGCCTGGCACCTCCACCTCACCTATAGCCGCGACTATTGGGAGCGCTTTTGCCCGGAGGTTCTGGGGCAAAGCCTGCATCATTGCCCGACCGCCGGTGGGCCGGACGAGCGCGGCCGCCATTTCGAACAATATGCCCAGACCTTGCGTGCCTATGAACAGGTGTTCGGCGCGGTTCCTCCCGCTGACATCTGGCCGAGCGGCGCGCAGCGATTGATCGAAGATCCGAAGGCGCGGCGCATCCATCCCCGCGACGGTGCGGTGCTGTCACGCCGCGTCGCCCGCTGGATACTGTACGCGGCTGTTGCCATCGCGATCGCCCATTTCATTTTCTGGTGAGGGAGGGAGTGCCTTTCTGATGTCATTGGGGCCATTCGACCTGAACGGCGGAGAGTTTCTGGCGCTTTATGGCGTTCTGCTTGTTGCGGCGATCGTCGCAGGCTTCGTCATTCCCCGGTGGTTGCGGCCGGAAGGCCGACCAGGCACGATCCGCAATGTCGATCAACTGGCCATTCTGGCGGGAGGGCCGACCCGGTTCGTCGAGGCGACCATCACGCGGCTTTTCACCACCGGGGCGCTCGCCTTGATCGGCAAGGACGCGTTCCAGGCCATCGACAAAGATAAGGGAGAGGGCGCGGCCGCGATTGCTGTCCTTCATCTGCCCACGCCGCTTCGCTGGCAGGATATCGAACGGGCCCTGAAAGCCTATGCGCAACCGGTGGAGCGCGCGCTGGCCTCGGCGGGGTTGCTGATGGACAAGACGCTCACGCTGCAGATGCGCTTTTGGCAGACATCACCTTATCTGCTGCTGCTGGCATTCGGCATGACGAAGTGGATGATCGGCGTCGGCCGCGACAAGCCGGTCGGCTTCCTTACCTTTCTGCTGATCCTGACAGGGTTCTTTGCCCTGATGCGCTGGTGGGCCGTCGATCGCCGCACGCGCGCCGGGATCGACCTTCTGGCGCAGGCGCAAGCGGCCGCCGAACGTCTGCGTCGCGCGCCGACCGCGGACGAGAGCGCGCACGCTGTTGCGTTGTTCGGAACGGCTGTGCTCGCTGGATCGAGCTGGGCGGCGTTTCACCAGATGCGCAGCGCCAGTTCGGGCGACGGTGGCGGGTCGGCCGATGGCAGCAGCGACGGTGGGGGCGGTGGCTGCGGTGGTTGCGGCGGCGACTGAAGGGCAGCGGAGCCCAACGCCGCCAATCAAGAGCAGCCGGGAACCTTTGCGGGCACCACTCGTCGCCACGCGATGATCTTCACTCCGCCGCGCCGCATCCTGAAAATGTCGATCGTGATAGGCGGGCTGATGCTGGCGCTATTGCTGCTGGCAGCCGCCATGATGCCCGTGGGGTGGATGAAGGGGCATGCCGAGCGCCAATTGTCCGATCGGTTCGACAGTCCAGTTCGTATCGGTGCGGTGGATCGAGAGGGCATTTTCTCTTTCCGTCCGGTGATTCGCGCGTCTGACGTTCATGTGTCACAGCCGCAATGGGCCGGGCAGGGGGAGATGGCGTCCATCCGGCTGCTTCGTATGCGCGTGAATCTGCTCCCTCTCCTTATCGGGCGGCTCGATGCCGATCTGCTGACGGCGCGGGGCGTGCGGCTGAATTTAGCGCGGACGGCGGACGGGCGAGTGAACTGGCGCAAGGATGGTGGTTCGCGGAATCGCGAAGATGGTGCGGGCCTGGAAGCGGTGAGTGTCGAGGATGCCGTGATCGAATATCGCGACGCCAAGCAGAAGCGATCCGCCACGGTGAACGTCCGGATCGATCCGGCAAAGGGCCTCACCGCCGATGGCACCGGCACTGTGGACGGGGCGCCGATCCGCCTGCGCGCGCGTGGCGGGCCGATGGCGGCGGGCCGCTTCTGGGCGTTCGACGCGGCGATTGAAGGGATGGCGCTCAACCTTCATGCGGTGGGGAGTATGGCGGGCCCGCTGCGGACCGATGACATGCGGTTCCGCATGACGGCCCGCGCAGACGACCTGAAGCGCATAGACCGCATCATCGAAGCCGGGCTTTTCGGGACACAGCCGGTCGATCTGGCGGCAGAGGTTCGTCATGAAGGGGATACATGGACGATCGAGAAACTGGCGGGCACCATCGGGTCGAGCGAATTGGCTGGACGCCTGACGGCGCGCAAGACCGATGGGCGGACGAAGCTGGATGGCGACGTGCGCTTCGCGCGCCTCAATTTCGAGGATCTCGCCAGCGATGAGGGCAATGCCAAGGCGGTGGCGCTGGAGCGGGTGGAGGGCCTCAAGATCGTCCCCAACACCCGCATCAACATTCGCAAGATCGACAAGACCGACGGCCGCATCCGCGTGCGCGTGGACCGGGTGACGGCGGGGCGGCGCCCCTCGTCGATCACCGATGTCCAGGCGGTGCTGACGCTCGACAATCGCATTTTGACGGCAGAGCCGCTGCGGCTGGGGCTGAAGCAGGGTGCCGTTACCGGAAAGGCAATTGTCGATCAGCGGGCGGGACAGGCGAAACCGCGCGTGATGCTGGCACTGGACATGACCGACAGCAGCATTTCGGCCCTCGCCGGCGGCGATAGCAAGGAGATTGACGGCCGTGTGGACGCCCGGGTGCGGCTGGAAGGCACGGGAGACACGATAAGGGAAGCGGTCGGCCACTCGGACGGTGCCATTGGGGTCACGGCGCGGGCCGGATCGCTGCCGTCCCGCATTGCGGCGCTGATCGGCTTCGATGTGGGCAAGGGCCTGCTCGGCGACGACAAGGGGCAGACGACGCTGCGGTGCGCGGCCATCAAGCTGGATGTCGATGGCGGGCGCGGGACCATTAATCCGCTGCTGGTCGACACCAGCGTCAGCCAGACCCGCGGCAGCGGCACGATCATTTTTCCCGAGGAGGCGCTTGCCGTCGCATTGTCCGGCGCACCCAAGGGCGAAGCGGCGCTGCGCCTGCCCGGAACGATCAGCGTCCGCGGCACCATTCGGGTGCCGGAGATCGTAATTCCCAAGGAAAGCAAGTCGGTGGGAACGATCATCAAGATGATCGGCCGCACGCTTTCCGGCAAGAGCGGCCCCCAGGCGACCGACGCGGACTGCGGCGCCCTGACGCGGGCGGCGATCGGCCGGTGACGGCCCGCCGGGCACCGCCATCGAATCCCGTCTTGCCAAATAAGATGCAGTCTGTATCGTAATCATCGAACGACCGAGCGCGGCCCAGAGACCGTGCCGGTGATTCGTGATCACGAGGCAGAGGAAGCCAGCATGTCGCTCGATCTCATCATTCGTAATGCGCGTATCTGCGACGGTTCCGGTGGACCCAGCTTCACCGGCGATGTCGGTGTGCGCGGTGGGCGTATCGTTGCCGTCGGCGAGATCGGCGGCGATGCTGCGGAAGTCGTGGACGCCAAAGGACTGGTCGTCGCCCCCGGCTTCATCGATCCGCACACCCATTATGACGCGCAGCTCGTGTGGGACGGCCTTGCCCAGCCTTCGCTGGAGCATGGCATCACCACAATCGTCCCCGGCAATTGCTCGCTGAGTTTGGCGCCGCTGCGCGCCGAACATCGCGAGCTGCTGGGCGCGACCTTCCGCAAGATCGAGGAGATGCCCAAGAACGCCTTCGACGCCGGCCTCACGTGGCAGTGGGAGACATTCGGCGAATATGTCGAGACGATCCGCGGTGGCCTCGGCATCAACGTCGCGCCGGCGGTCGGCCACAGTCTGATCCGCCTGTGGGTGATGGGCGAGGCTGCGCGCGAGCGCGCGGCGACCGACGAAGAGATCGCGGCCATGCAGGAAGCACTGCGCGAATGCCTGCGCGCCGGCGCGATCGGCATGAGCGGTTCGTGGGTCGATATCGACCATGAAAACCGCCCGGTGCCTGCGCGCCTGGCAGAGCCCAAGGAGCTGGACGCGCTTTGCGCGGTGCTGGGCGAATTCGGTGCGATCCTGCAGATCGTGCCCGAATTTTGGGACGCGGACCTGTTGTGCGCGCGGATCGACATCCTGGGCGATCTTTCGCGCAAGCATGGGATCTCGACCACCTTCTCGCCCTTGTTCGACAGCAATGCGGCGCCGGAACTGGTGGGTATCGCGCTCGACCGGGTGAAGCTGCAGACCGCGCACGGCGCGCGCGTGGTGCCGCAAATGCAGACGCGGCCGATCGATCTTTCGTTCGACCTGACCGCGCCGATGTCGACCTTCGCGACGCTGCCGAGCTGGTGGGCGACGACGATGATGCCGCATGCCGACAAGTTGGTTGCTCTGCGTGACCCCGAACATCGCGCCAAGCTGAAGGCCGAGATCGAGAATTTCATGATGCCGATCGGCCTGCAGATCGACTTCGCGGACGCCTTCGTGAAGCGGCCGGGGCCGAACAGCGCGCATCTGGAAGGGCGTACGATCCGCGACATCGCGGCCGAGCGGGGCTGCCATATTGCCGAGGCGATCATCGATGTCGCACTCGAGGACGATCTCCAGACCTCGTTCGGGCTGGAAGCGCTCGGCCACAACGATACGACCAAGATCGCCGACTTCCTGGCCGAGCCGCTGATCGGCATTGGTGCGGGCGACGGCGGCGCGCACGTCACCAATTTCTCCACTTATGGCGACACCGGCTTCCTGTTCAGCCAATATGTCCGCACCCACAAGACGCTGTCGGTCGAGAAAGCGGTCCACAAGCTGACCTATGACATCGCCAATCTGTGGGGAATCAAGGATCGCGGGCTGGTGAAGCCGGGCTATGCGGCCGACCTCGTCATTTTCGATCCCGATGCGATCGACCGCGGGCCGGAAATCGCGGTGGACGATCTGCCTGCCGACGGCTTCCGCTACATCCGCCGCGCGACCGGGGTCGAACAGGTGTTCGTCAACGGCCACCGCGCCTACAGCCGTGACGGCGGCTATACCGAAGCCCGCACCGGCGCGATCGTGCCGATGGCCGCCTGAAGGGAGCGAGAGACATGACTACCAACGCCGTCAGCATCGCGCCCCGTCGCAACTTCATCCAGCCTTTGTCCGGTGATAGTTGGGAAAGCATCGCCACCCGCGAATTGCCCGCTACGCCGACTGAAGATGCGGTGAACCTGCTCAAGAGCTGGAACCTCTATGTCGCGTTCCGTCCGGTCGGTGCGATCACGCCGACCGACATCATCTTCGTCGAGCCGCCCCGCGCGGGGTGATCTGGTTCGCGGTCGATGAGCGCTGGCGCTACCATCTCGGACGTGCGGCTGACCGCGACGCATGATGGCGAGGCTGCGCTGGCGATCGAACTGCTGTTTCCCAACGGCGGCCGATCGCAGGTGCATATCAATGCCGAGGAAGCGGCGGACGTGATGGCGGCGGCTGGCGTCGCCAGCGCCGATGCGCTCGTCGGCCATCCGTGGACGGTACTGAACGTCCGCGATCCGAAATTCATGGGTTGAAGCGAAAAAGCCAGGAGAGGGCGATGAACAAGCCGATCGAGCTCAACAAGGACGAAGCATCCTATCTGATGGGGCAGGCCGAGCCTGCCAAGTCGAGTGTGCTGATCAGCACGTCCAAATATCTCAACAACCCGCTGTTCCGCGACATCTATGCTCAGTTCGGCCTGAAGCGCGACGGCCACGACCTGCCGGCCGCCTATCTGATCCCGGAACTGAGCCGCGCGTTCGGCGAGGTGACCGATTATGGCCAGGTATTCGCCAATCTGACGGCGGAGAAGGCGCGCCTTCCCGAATTCGCGGAATGGCTGGACGCCCGCTATGTTTCCAACTTCACGCCCGAACTGGTGGAGGGCTCGGCGCCGGGCACGCTGGGCGAACTGATGCATGATTTCATCGTCAAGAGCGGCCTGGACATCGACTTCATGTACACGGGCGCGCCGACCAACGATTTCGAATATCTGGTCAAGCGCCGCGTCCAGAACCATGACATCGAGCATATGGTGACCGGCCTCGATCCCAGCCCGGTGGGCGAGATCGCGCTGATCGCGGCCAACACCATGGCCAACAGCAATTATTTCGGCACGGATTTCGCGCACGAGCTCAATGCCTATGGCTCGATCCTGACCGCGACCTCGATCAGCCGAGCGGGCCTGCATTATCCCGCCGTGCTGCCGACCCTGTTCGACGGCATCGCGCGCGGAACCATGCTGGGCGCCAAGCAGAAGAAGCCGTTCTTCATGATCCGCTGGGAGGATTATCTGGACTGGCAGATCACCGACATCCGCGAGGAGTTCAGCTTCCAGGACGGCCCGCCGCTCGGCGATTGGGAATGGACCTACGAGGCGTTCCGCGGCTGAAATCCGGGTGCGCCCGCGGCGGACGCGGGCGCACCCTCACTGGCAATTTTCACGCAAAAGGCGCATGATAGCGGGGTCGCTGGAGCGGCTCCCCGAGAGTCGCGGCTGGAATGGGCGGGGGCTTCGATTGGAGGCTGGCCATGACAGATGTGACCACATCGTTAGACGGAACCCATGAACTGATATCCTCGGCCCGAGTCGAGGGGACGCCGGTATTCTCGCCCCAGGGCGAAAAACTGGGATCGGTGCATTCCGTGATGATCCACAAGACGACGGGCCAGGTGGCCTATGCCGTGCTGGAGTTTGGCGGGCTGTTCGGCATCGGCAGCCATGTCCACCCGATTCCCTGGGAGCGGCTGATCTATGACAAGGCGCGCCGCGGCTATGTCACGGAAATCACGCGCGAGCAGATCGAAGACGCGCCAAGCCTGGATCTCGACGAAACCGACCGAATCAGGGAGAGCGAGACGCCGATGTATTCCTATTGGGATTCAAGACCCTATTGGTGATCATCGGAATGCCGCGGAATCGGAGCAATCGGTCCTGTCGGCAAATTTGACGTTAATCATAAGTGCTTGGGCCTCATTTACCATTTTGGGACGCTGATCTCTGCGATTCAGGCATGATTGGCCCCTTGTTTGCGTGTATCCTGCTGGCCTGCCGGAAGTTCCGGGGGCGAGTGACAAGGGGCGTGTCATGGGCTGCGTAAAACGGGGTTTGGCGAGTGTAGCTGCACTGGCGGTGGCAATGTCGGTGGTTCCGGCGACGGCTTCGGCTGCGCTGTTGAGCTTCGACTTTTCGACCGGCAGTGGCGGCAGCCTCGACGGCACCGACGGCAATGTCCGCACCTTCACGGCGACCAGCGGATCCGAAACCGTCAAGGTGAAGGTCACGGCCTGGACTGCGATGCCCAAGACGGGTGGTGGCTATACCGTTCAGGACGCCTATCTCGGCCGCTTCTCGAATGGCCTTGGCGACACCAATGACAGCGATCAGGGCGGCGCCAACAATTACCACACCATCGACAACAAGAACGGGTTCGACTTCCTGATCTTCCAGTTCGACAAGAAAGTGGAAGTGGAAGGTGCCTATTTCACGCCGTACAGCATCGCGGGTTCGACCGACAGCGACGCGTCGATCATGATTGGCAATACGTCGACCCCCTACAGCTCCCCGGCGCTGAGCTTCCCGACCTGGGCGTCGGTCGACACGCCGTTCAATGCTTTCCAGCATTCGGATGGCGGCTCTTCGGCCGCGTATCGCGGCCTCAACGGCAATAACGAAACCGGTAATCTGCTGTTTCTGGGCGCCAGCTTCACCAGCTACAGCAAATATGACGGCTTCAAGATCAAATATCTGAAGGTGAAGACGGTGCCCGTGGTGACGCCGTTCGTCCCCGAGCCCGCCACCTGGGCGATGATGATTACCGGTTTCGGCCTGGTCGGTGCCGCAATGCGGCGCCGGAACGGCCGCCCCGCGCTTGCCTGACGGCAAGACTTTCGCCCGAGCCGGAACCGTTCCTGCCGGTCAGGGTGTGTAACTCCGCAAAGCCTTTTCGGGCCGGGTTCATCCCCGGCCCGAATTGCGTCTGGCGATAGTGCTTGGAAGCGCCGTAGCAGTTTGAACGAAAATTCTTGCCTGTGGCCTCGCCAAGATGTCAGGAAGAGGAATGAATCCTCACGCCCGCGCGATGGTCGCTGCTTCCGCTCATGCCGTCATCATCGGCAAGAAAGTCGCTGGAATGTATGACCATGTGGCGGGTCGGCATTTGCGGATTGCCGCCGAATGCCGGGGAAATCGCTTGCAAGGCCTTGATGGCGATCGTTCAGCGAAGTTCGGAGGCACACTTCCGGAGCTTTACGACGAGGGGGACAAGGTTTTCATATCTCTCGCCGTCGACGGGACGAAGGCCGAGGGGTACGATCGGGGCTCGGCGGGCTTCTATGTGGCAAATGTGAGCGAGCGGCTCGTTCATTTATACGATTATAATCAGAGCGCCTGGTTCGCGTTCGATGTGCAAACGGCATAGCGCGTCGCGTTGGTGGTGCGGTGGAGATTTACGCCGCCCTGGAAGAAGCTCGCTGGCGCTCGCAACCCACCCCCAGCCCCTCCCTTTCAGGGAGGAGAGTATAAGCTGAGCAAGGCTCGCTGCCCCCCGTGTGATCTAACTGCCCAGAATCTTCGCCAGCCCCTTCGATAGCTGCAGCGCGCCGTTGAGGCGTGCCTTGGCGTCCGGCCAGGGGCGGGTGATGACCAGCTTGTTGTCGGGCCTCAGCTTGGCGGTGCCCTGCAACCGCTGCGCATAAGCGATCAGCCCTGCCGGATCGGGGAAGCTGTCGTTGAAGAAGGTGACGAGCGCACCGCGCGGACCCGCATCGAGCTTCGCGACATGTGCCTTGCGGCAGTTGAGCTTGGTCTGGATGACGCTCAGCAGGTTCTGCGTCGGTTCGGGCAGCTTGCCGAAGCGATCGATCATCTCCGCCGCGAACGATTCGATCTCGGTTGCGGTCTCGAGCTCGTTCATCCGGCGATAGAGGCCCATGCGCAGATCGAGATCGGGGACATAATCGTCAGGGATCAGGATCGGCGCGTCGACATTGATCTGCGGCGAAAGATCGCGGGCCGAAACCGCGGCTTCGCGCATGCCGCCGGCCTTGGCCTCCATGATCGCCTCCTCCAGCATCGACTGGTAGAGCTCGAAGCCGACCTCCTTGACGTGGCCCGATTGTTCGTCGCCGAGCAGATTGCCCGCGCCGCGGATATCGAGATCGTGGCTGGCGAGTTGGAAGCCGGCGCCGAGAGAATCGAGATCGGACAGGACATGCAGGCGCTTCATCGCGCTTTCGGTGATCGTCCGCGTCGCCGGCGTCGTCATATAGGCATAAGCGCGCGTCTTGGACCGGCCGACGCGGCCGCGGATCTGGTAGAGCTGGGCCAGGCCGAAGCGATCGGCGCGGTGGATGATCAGCGTGTTGGCGCTGGGAATGTCGAGGCCGCTCTCGATGATCGTCGTCGACAGCAGCACATCATATTTCTTGTCGTAGAAAGCGGACATCCGCTCCTCAACCTCGGTGGGCGACATCTGGCCGTGGGCAGTGACCGCGCGGATTTCGGGCACTTCCTTGCGCAGATATTCTTCGATGTCGGGGAGATCCTTGATCCGCGGAGCAACGAAGAAACTCTGCCCGCCGCGATAATGTTCGCGCAGCAGCGCTTCGCGCAGCACGACCGGATCCCACGGCATGACATAGGTGCGCACGGCCAGCCGATCGACCGGCGGGGTCTGGATGACCGAAAGTTCGCGCAGGCCGGACATCGCCATCTGCAGGGTGCGCGGGATGGGCGTGGCGGTGAGCGTCAGGACGTGGACGTCCGACTTCATCGCCTTCAGCCGTTCCTTGTGGGTGACGCCGAAGCGCTGCTCCTCATCGACGATAACGAGGCCGAGGCGCTTGAATTCGACCGACTTGGCGATGATCGCGTGGGTGCCGACGACGATGTCGATCGAGCCGTCGGTAAGGCCATCGCGCGTCTTCTTGGCCTCGGCGGCGGGGACGAGGCGGGACAGGCGCCCGATATTGATCGGGAAGCCCTGGAAGCGCTCGACGAAGTTGGTGAAATGCTGGCGGGCGAGAAGGGTGGTGGGGACGACCACCGCGACCTGCATCCCGGACATCGCGGCGACGAAGGCGGCGCGGAGAGCGACTTCGGTCTTGCCGAAGCCGACATCGCCGCAGACCAGCCGGTCCATCGGCGTACCCTTGGCGAGATCGTCGAGCACGTCGCTGATCGCGCGATCCTGATCGTCGGTTTCCTGATAGGGAAAGCGATCGACGAAGGCCGGGTAGCCCCCGGAATCGGGCTCGGCGATATCTGCCGGGCGCAGCGCGCGGGCGGCGGCGGTGGCGATGAGTTCACCCGCGATCTCGCGGATGCGTTCCTTCATCCGCGCCTTGCGCGCCTGCCAGGCGACCCCTCCCAGCTTGTCGAGCTGGACGCCTTCATTCTCGGCGCCGTAGCGCGAGAGCACGTCGATATTCTCGACCGGAACGTAGAGCTTGTCGCCGCCCGAATAGCTGAGCGCCACGCAATCGTGCGGTGAGGTGCCGACCGGGATCGAGGTCAGCCCTTCATAGCGGCCGATGCCATGCTCGGTATGGACGACCAAATCGCCGGGCGTGAGCGTGGCGAGTTCGGCGAGGAAGGCGTCGGCCGATTTCTTGCGCTTGGCACGGCGCACCAGCCGGTCGCCGAGCATGTCCTGTTCGGTGAGGACGGCGACGTCGGGGGTGGTGAAGCCATGATCGAGGGGCACGACGATCAGCGCCACCGATGCGCGGCCGAGGGCCTCCTGCCAATTGTCCGCAAGTGTGGCGCCGGTCAGCCCGTGATCGGCGAGCAGGCCACCCAGACGCTCGCGCGCGCCGACGGAATAGCTGGCGAGGACGACCTTCCTGCCGCCGCGGCGCAATGCCTCGACATGCTCGGACACCGCCTCATAGACGTTGAGGTTCTGCGTCCGCTCCGGCGCGAAATCGCGCGGGCCGTCGACGCCGAAATCGAGAACGGTCGTGCTTTGCGGTTCGTGGAAGGGCGTGATGACGTGGATGGGGCGATCGGCAACTACCGCGTGCCATTCGTCGGTCGGCAGATAGAGGGCCTTGGGCTCGATCGGTCGATAGCTGCCGGGATCGGACGTCTGGGCGCGGACACGATTGGCGTGATAATCGGCGATCGCCTCGAACCGGGCATCGGCCGCGCCCTCGTCGCCGGCATCGCGGACGATGATGTCGTCGTCGCGCAGATGATCGAACAGGGTGGCGAGTCGATCCTCAAGGTAGGGCAGCCAATGTTCCATGCCCGCAAGGCGCCGGCCGTCCGAGATGGCCTGATAGAGCGGATCGCCCGTTGCAGTGGCGCCGAACGCCTCGCGATAGCGCGTGCGGAAGCGCTTGATGCTTTCGTCGTCGAGCAGGGCCTCGGACGCGGGGAGCAGGGTGAAGCCGTCGACGCGATCGACCGTGCGCTGGTCGGCGGGGTCGAAGCGGCGGACGCTTTCGATTTCGTCGCCGAAGAAATCGAGGCGGAGCGCCAGTTCCTCGCCCGAGGGGAAGAGGTCGACGAGGCTGCCGCGCACCGCGAACTCGCCGGCGTCCGCGACGGTATCGGTGCGGACATAGCCATTGGCCTGAAGGAGCCGGGCCAGCGCGTCACGGTCGATCCGCTCGCCGGGGGCGAGGTGCGCGACAAGCTGGCGGATGCGGAAGGGGGTGAGGGTACGCTGGGTGGCGGCGTTGACCGTGGTCAGCAGCAGTTGCGGTTTGTCCGCCTTGCGCTGGAGCGCATGGAGTGCGGCGAGCCGCTGCGACGTCGCGCGGAGCGACGGCGAGGCGCGGTCATAGGGAAGGCAATCCCAGGCCGGGAATTGCAGGACTTCGATCTCGGGCGCGAAATAATGGGCGGCATCGGCCACGGCGCGCATTGCGGAATCGTCGGGTGCCACGAATACCGCGCGGCCGCCATCCTTGCGGCCGGCGCAGGCGCGGGCGAGATCGGCCAGCAACCAGGGCAGGAAGCCGCTGGCGACGCCCGCCAGCGTGAGCGGCCGATCGGCCTTCAGAATGCGCTGGAGATCGGTCAAATCACTTTACCACTGTGATGTAGTCGAGCTTCATCAGGCCATCCATCAGCGGCCCCTGCCACTGCGGCGGAACCGGCTCCACGCCCATCGCCCAGGCCATGATGTCGACGTCCTGTTCTTCCATGAAGGCTTCGAACCAGTCCATTTCGGCATCGCTCCACCCGGCGGAGGCATGGTCGAAGAAGCCGCCGACCATGTAATCGGCTTCCCGCGTGCCGCGGTGCCAGGCGCGGAAGCGCAGACGCTTGAGCCGGGTTTCTCGATCCATGGACTTTGCTTTCCGCACAAATGGCAATCGGCCCGCGGGTGCTGGCGCACCTGCCGGCTCGTCGATAAGAATGCGTCCTCTACTATGCGCCCCGACATTCTCAACCCGTTGTTCGCCGAAGTGGAAGCGCTGAAGGGCGTTGGCCCGGCGCTGATGAAGCCGCTGCGCAAGCTGGGGCTGGAGCGGGTGATCGACCTGCTGTTCCATCTCCCCGTCACCTGGATCGACCGCAAGGCGGTGGAGACGCTGGAGGCCGAGGATGCGGGGCGGGTGGTGACCGTGCAGGTGACGCCGGTGGATTATCGCGCCACGGGATCGGCGCGCGCCCCCTTTCGCGTTCATGCGACGGACAAGGTGGGGAATTATCTGAGCCTCGTCTATTTCGGGCGCAATTCGGGCTGGGCGCGCAAGCTGTTCCCGCTGGGCGAGCCGCGCACCGTTTCCGGCAAGATCGAGCTGTACGGTCAGGAAATGCAGATGATCCACCCGGATCATGTGATCGCACCGGACGAGCCCGTGGACCTGCCGGCGCGCGAGCCGGTCTATCGCTTGTCCGAAGGACTGGCCAATCGCAGGGCCGGGCAATTGGCGGAACAGGCGGTTGGCCGTGCGCCGGAGCTTGGCGAGTGGATCGAACCCAGCCTGCTGGCGCAGCGTCAATGGCCGGCGTGGCAGGACGCGATCCGCCGCGTCCACGCCGACCCGTCCGATCGCATCGCGCGGGAACGGCTGGCTTATGACGAGATATTCGCCAATCAGCTTGCCTTGATGCTGGTGCGGGCGTCGTCGCGCCGCAGGCGGGGTTTGCCGCTCAAGGGGGATGGCAGTCTGCGCGGCATGTTGCGGCTGCCTTATGCGCCGACGGGCGCGCAGCAGCGGACGATCGCGGAGATTGAGGGCGATCTGCAGCAGTCGACGCCGATGGTGCGGCTGCTCCAAGGCGATGTCGGCGCCGGCAAGACGCTGGTGGCGCTGATGACGTTGCTGACGGCGGTGGAGGCTGGAGCGCAGGGCGCGCTGCTTGCGCCGACGGAGATCCTGGCGCGACAGCATTTCGAGACGCTGTCCCGCCAGCTTGCGGGGCTGCCCGTCAATGTCGCGATCCTGACGGGGCGCGAGAAGGGCAAAGCGCGGGAAAGTGTGCTGATGGGGCTGGCGGACGGTTCGATCCACATCCTGATCGGCACGCACGCGATCTTCCAGCAGGGCGTGACCTACAAACAGCTTGGCCTTGCCGTGATCGACGAGCAGCACCGCTTCGGTGTCGCCCAGCGGATGATGCTGACGTCGAAGGCGGAGATGCCGCCGCATCTGCTGGTGATGACGGCGACGCCGATCCCGCGCACGCTGACGCTCAGCCATTATGGCGAGATGGACGTGAGCCGGCTCGACGAGATGCCGCCGGGCCGGCAGCCGATAGAAACCCTGGTGATCAGCGATCAACGGCTCGACGAAATGGTCGATGGGTTGGGGCGACACGTCGCCGGGGGCGGGCAGGCTTACTGGGTGTGCCCGCTGGTCGAGGAGAGCGAGGTTTCCGACCAGGCGGCCGCGGAGGCGCGCGCCGCGACGCTCAAGATGCGTTTCGGCGACAGGATCGGGCTGGTTCATGGCCGGATGAAGGGGCCGGAAAAGGATGCGGTGATGGCCGCGTTCCAGCGGGGCGATGTTTCGGTGCTGGTCGCGACGACCGTGATCGAGGTCGGCGTCGATGTGCCCAATGCGACATTGATCGTGATCGAGGGCGCCGAACGCTTCGGCCTTGCCCAGCTTCACCAGTTGCGCGGGCGGGTGGGGCGCGGCGAGGGCAAGTCGCGCTGCGTGCTCCTGCGCGGTGGTGCGCTGAGCGAGACGGGGCGAGCGCGGCTGGCGATCATGAAGAATTCGAACGACGGCTTCTTCATCGCCGAGGAGGATCTGAAACTGCGCGGGGCGGGCGAGATACTTGGCACGCGGCAATCGGGTGATGCGGAGATGCGGCTGGCCGATCCCGAGCAGGTTTCGGCACTGGTTGATACTGCCACGGCCGATGCGCGGTTGCTGGTCGATCGGGATGGCGGGCTGGAAGGCGAGCGCGGTCGGGCGGCGCGGGTGGCGCTTTACCTGTTCGAGCGGGATGCGGCTGTTGGATTGCTCAGGTCGGGCTAGTCGCCAAGCTCTTCGAAAATGAGGCGATATTCTTCAGCGTCGATCGGCGGGCGAAACTCGGCGCCGATGCGGTTGCCCAGTGACCAGGCGACGCGGGCCTTGCACATTTCGTGGCCGGGCAGGCGGATTTCGATGACCGCTTCCTGCGCGACTATGGCGGCGGTGCGTGCCATGAAGCCGAAGCGCGAGATATTGATGATTTCCGCGGGGATTTCCGGCGATCCGGCCAGGCGAATGGAGGTCCGCAGGAAGACTTCGTCACGCGAGGCGCGGCGCTTCTCGACTTCGAAGAGATGACGCGCGAGACCCTGTGAAGCCATGATTCTTACCCCGAGATAGAGGGTGACGGTGAACCCGGGGGATTAAGCGCGGCACAAGGAAGATGGTTAATACGACGAGTCGAGCCGGCGGCCATGGTTAATGGCCGCCGGCTCGGCCGATCAGGCGATGGTGAGGCGACCCGTGCGGCGGCGCAGCGCACCTCCGATCAGACCGAAGCCCGAGATCATCATCGCCCAGCTTGCGGGTTCGGGAACCGGTGCCGGGGCGGTGAACCCGCTGATGACGAACAAGCCGTTACCAGATCCAAAGGTCGAGAAGAGGAAATCGCCGGTCAGCGGATCGATCACCGCGCCTTCCGCGCCGTTCAGACCCTTGATGAAATCCCGCCGCGTGCCCGCGATCGGATTACCGTTGGCGTCGAGCTTGTAGGTGCCGACCTTGCCCGCGCTGTATTCGGACACCAGCAGGCTATCGACGCCGAAGCCAGCATTGCCGCCGTCGACATAGACAAGACCCTCGGGCCCGCCCGACAACTGGCCGGACAGCGTGAGCGCGCCGATATTGTAGAGGCCGTTGCCATCCGCGGTCAGCGACGCGGTGTAGAATTGCCCGGTCGAATAGCTGGCGATCTTGAGGTTGCCCGCACCGTCGAAGCCCTGCGGCACAAACTGCAGCGTGCCCACGGAGCCGCCGACGCCAGACAGGTTGATGATCTTGTCGGGCGTCGTGCTGCCGGTCTTGTATTGCAGCAATGTGTTCGTCGGGTAGCCGGTGGCAAACAGCACGCCGCCCGGACCGAAGGAAAGGCCGCCGTCGATCTGCGGCGCGGCCGCGAAGAAGGTCGATGGCGCACCAAAGCCGGAGATGTGGCCATCGGCCCCACGGATGACATCGATACTGGCGATATAGCCGTTGGCGCTATTGGCGTTGCCGCCGATCAGCAGTGTGTTGTCGTCGAGAAAGGTGACGCCGCCGAGCTGGCCGGTGACGCCGGTCGGCGTGCCGAGACTGCTGCAGCTATAGCTGCCGACGAAATCTGCGCCGAACGAGACGGAGCCGCAGGTGGCCGCCGCGGCCGGTGTGGCGGCGAGCGCAAAGAAGGTCGACGCAACGAACAAGGGAGACAAGCGCATCGGATACACCCGAATTGTGATGAAAGGCGACCCTTCCGGCGAGGCACTCGACGCGCCTCCACGCCCTCCGGTCAGGTCGATCGGGGCCATAGCATTGCGAATTCTATGGAAATAGCGCCGTCCATGCCGTTTCTGATCCGAAACGGCACAGTTGCGACGAAGATGTATTCTGGTGCGATCAGGATGCGGTGAGCACGCCGTGATTCTTCTTGCCGGCGGAAATCTTGACCGGCGCGTCACCGATCGCGACGATCAGCGCCTCGTCCGACACCTTCTCGCCATCGATGCGGGCGCCGCCGCCCTTGATGAGCCGGCGCGCCTCGCCCTTGGACGCGGCGAGGCCGAGCGCGACCAGCGCATCGACGATGGCGATGCTGCCGCCGGGCACCGCGTGCGTTGGCAAGGCATCACCGGCGGCGCCTTCTTCAAAGGTGCGGCGCGCGGTTTCGGCGGCCTGGGCGGCGGCATCGGCGCCGCGGCACATCGTTGTCGCGGCGTTGGCCAGCGCGATCTTCGCGGCGTTGATCTCCGCGCCGTCCAGCGCCTCGAGCCGGGCGATCTCGTCGAGCGGCAGATCGGTGAAGAGCCGGAGGAAGCGGCCGACATCCTTGTCGTGCGTGTTCCGCCAGAATTGCCAATAATCATATGCCGGCAGCGATTCCTCGTTCAGCCAGACCGCTCCGGACATCGTCTTGCCCATCTTGCCGCCATCGGCGGTGGTGATGAGCGGCGTGGTGATGCCGAACACTTCGGTGCCGTCGACCCGGCGGGCGAGTTCGACACCGTTGATGATGTTGCCCCACTGATCGGATCCGCCCATCTGCAAACGGCAGGCGGCCTTCCGTGACAGTTCCAGGAAATCATAGGCCTGGAGGATCATGTAATTGAATTCGAGGAAGCTCAGCGATTGTTCGCGATCGAGCCGGAGCTTGACGGAGTCGAAGCTGAGCATCCGGTTGATCGAGAAATGCTGGCCGATGTCGCGCAGGAAGGGGATATATTCCAGCTTGTCGAGCCAATCGGCATTGTCGACCATCACCGCGTCGGTCGGCCCGTCGCCGAAGGTCAGGAACTTTTCGAAGACGCGCTTGATCGAGGCGACATTGGCCGCGATCACGTCCCCGGTCATCAACTTGCGCGCCTCGTCCTTGAAGCTCGGATCGCCGATCTTGCCGGTGCCGCCGCCCATCAGCACGATCGGCTTGTGGCCCGCCTGCTGAAGCCGGCGCAGCAGCATGATCTGGACGAGGCTGCCGACATGCAGCGACGGCGCGGTGGGATCGAAGCCGATATAGCCGGGCACGATGGAGCGCGCTGCCAGCGCGTCGAGCGCATTGGCGTCGGTCGTCTGGTGGATATAGCCTCGGCTATCGAGCAATCGCAGGAGATCGGACTTATATTCGGTCATGGTGCCATCTAACTTGATCGGTGGCGGCGCTTAGCATGGCCCGCCGCGCCCGTGTAGGGGCAGATGGAAGTGGGCGTTTTGATTAGGGTGCTGCGGAGATGAGCGTGCTGGGCGAATGGATGGCAAAGGCGCGGAGCTGGACGTGGGCGGACGTGGCCAATGCCGCGATCACCGTGGCGCTGGCGCCGGTCGCGATTCCGGTTGCCCTGATCGTGCGCCTGACGGAACGGCCGATGGAGCGATCGGCAGAGGATGTCGCCGGCAACCTCTATGCGCTGCTGAGCGGTCAGCATGATCCGCATTGGGACTGGGACAATTTCGTCGGCATCCGTATCGCTGATAAGGAACTGGACGACATCCGCGCGCGAGCCGCGAAGCTGGCCTTGCCGCTGACGGCCGAGGGTGCGATGGAACTGCGCTTCCTGTTGGCCCGCGCCGAGCGGGCCGCGCGCCGCGGCCACCCCGAGAGGTTCGATTCATGAGCAAGACCGTGCTGGCTGTCGGGTTGATGTCCGGCACGTCGCTCGACGGGATCGACGCGGCGCTGATCGAGACCGATGGGGAAGGTTTCGTCCGGCCTGTGGCGTTTCGGGGCGAGCGTTATTCGGATTCCGCCCGCGCGACGCTGAAGGCGGCGACGGAGCTAGCGCTGGCGTTCGAGTCGCCGCGGGCCAATCCCGACATCCTGGCGGCCGAGGAACTGGTGACGCGCAGCCATATATTGGCGGTGCGCAAGCTGCTGATCGACGCGCATGTCTCGCCCGCCGACGTGGCGGTGATCGGTTTTCATGGCCAGACGATCGCGCATCGCCCCGATCGCGGCTGGACCTGGCAGATCGGCGACGGCGCCAGCATGGCGGCAGCGCTCGGCATTCCCGTGATCAACGATTTGCGCGCGGCCGATGTGGCGGCGGGCGGGCAGGGGGCGCCGCTGCTGCCGGTCTATCACCGCGCGCTGATGGCGGGGCAGGAATTGCCGATCGCGATCCTCAACCTCGGCGGGGTCGGCAACCTCACCTGGATCGGCCGCGACGGCGAACTGGTCGCGTTCGACACCGGCCCGGCCAACGGCCTGATTGATGACTGGATGCTGGCGAAGGCGGGCCAGCCCTTCGACCAGGGCGGCGCGCTGGCAGCGACGGGCCGCGTCGACGAGGCGATCCTGAAGGCCATGCTCGACAATCCATGGTTCGATCAGCCGCCGCCCAAGTCGCTCGACCGATCGGATTTCACGATGGAGCCTGTGCGTGGCCTGTCACCGGCGGACGGGGCGACGACGCTCACCGCCTTCACCGCGATCACCGTGTCCTATGGCCTGAAGCTGCTGCCCGAGCCGCCGAAGCGGCTAATCGTTGCCGGTGGCGGACGGCATAATGCGACGCTGATGACGATGCTCGGCGAAGCCTGCGGCGTCGTGCCGGAACCGATCGAGACATATGGCTGGAACGGCGATGCCACCGAGGCGGAGGGCTTCGCTTATATGGCCGTGCGGTCGCTCAACGGGAAACCGATCAGCTTCCCCGGCACGACCGGCGCGCCGGAGCCGCTGACCGGGGGTGTGCTGCACAAGGCGGCGTGATCCCACGCGATCACGGCTTGAGGTCGGTCGCCGCGCGGTAGCTGCCATCCATATAGAAGGGGACGGAGTTGTGCTCGTGCGCGATGCGCCAGCCATTCCCGTCTTTGCGATGCAGACATAAAGTCTGCCTGATCCAGACATTGACGTTTTCGCCGTCGGTCTTGCGGCCCGATATGCGGGCGAAGCCGTGGGCGAAGGCGAGCGTGCCGGTGCTGGCGATGCGCATGTCGACCGTTTCGTAACCGATCGGCGCGATCCACGTCGCGAACCATGCCTCGATCCCACGGGAATCGAGAACATCTTCCGCAGTAAGCGGCGGCGCCAGATCGAACACCCTGATGTCCGGCGTATAATGGCGAATGACGCCGGCAGAATCCTTGTCCGAGATCGCCTTGTCACGTGCTGTGATGAGGGCGCGGATTGCTGTCTCTTCGCGGCTTGTGTCGGAATGCTCCGTCATGTCGAAATTCCCGGCTGTTCGTTCGATGCCCCAAGGACGATCGACGGTGGCCGGTTCCGACAAGCCGGGCTTATTTCTTCGCCGGCGGCATCCTGCACTGCGGCAGCTTGAGTTGCGCAGCATCCGTGCACGGGCGGACCTGCACTGACCCATCTGGACCGATATAGACGGCCTTGTCGCCTCCCGGATCGCAGCGGGCCACCCACATTACGAGATTCTTGTATTGCTGCTGCTTGCCGCTCCATTCGACCCGCTTGCAATATTGGCCTGAGTCCAGAACCGCGCGGCGCATGGCGGCGTTGCGCTGCAGCTCGGTCAGCTTTTCCAGCCGATCGCTATAGGGATTGGGAACAGGCTTAACCTGGGCCATGGCGGGCGTGGTGCCCAAGGCCATAGCGGCAATCATCAATGCGTGAGTGAACTTCATCTGGGCCTCCGTGGGGCGGCTATAGCTGGCGCAGGCTTGCGCGGGGCTGACTGGATCAGCTCTTCCGGCTGAGTGTCCGCATCGCATCGTCGAGGCCGTCGAGGGTGAGCGGATACATCCGGTCGTTCATCAGCTCACGGAGGATGCGGGTCGACTGGGAATAGCTCCAATGCTCCTCCTGCGTGGGGTTGAGCCACACGGCGGCGGGGTAGGTGTTGGTGATGCGGTGCATCCACACATGCCCGGCTTCCTCATTATAATGTTCGACCGAGCCGCCGGGATGGGTGATCTCATAGGGGCTCATCGCCGCGTCGCCGACGAAGATCAGCTTATAGTCGTGGCCGTACTTGTGGAGGATGTCCCAAGTCGGCGTCCGCTCGGCAAAGCGGCGGCGATTATCCTTCCACACGCCTTCGTAGAGGCAGTTGTGGAAATAGAAGAATTCGAGATTCTTGAACTCGGCTGTGGCGGCCGAGAACAGCTCCTCGCAGAGCTTGATATGCGGGTCCATCGATCCGCCGACATCGAGGAACAGCAGCAGCTTGACGGCATTATGCCGTTCGGGCCGCATCTGGATGTCGAGCCAGCCGCGGCGGGCGGTGCCGTCGATGGTGGCGTCGAGATCGAGTTCGTCGGCCGCACCTTCGCGGGCGAAGCGGCGGAGGCGACGGAGCGCGACCTTGATGTTGCGGGTGCCGAGTTCCTTGGTGGAATCGAGATTCCTGAACTCGCGCTTGTCCCAGACCTTGATCGCGCGCTTGTG
Source organism: Sphingomonas sp. DBB INV C78 (assembly GCF_042693015.1). Classification (NCBI taxonomy): domain Bacteria; kingdom Pseudomonadati; phylum Pseudomonadota; class Alphaproteobacteria; order Sphingomonadales; family Sphingomonadaceae; genus Sphingomonas; species Sphingomonas sp. DBB INV C78. The sequence continues at coordinate 487,059 of NZ_CP170544.1, forward strand.
GACGCTTTCGCCGCCGATGCGGACACCTTCGGGGTTGTAGCCGCTATTGCCGAAGGGCGAGGTGCCGCCGGTGCCGATCCACTTGCTGCCGCCCTGGTGGCGACCCTGCTGTTCCTCGAGCCGCTTCTTCAGCGTCTCCATGATCTCTTCCCAGGAGCCGAGCGATTTGATCTCCTCCATCTGCTCGGGCGTGAGATAGAGTTCGGCCACCTTGCGCAGCCAATCTTCGGGCAGTTCGGTCGCATCGGTGCCGAAGGTGGATTCGATACCCTTGAAAACCTTGGCGAACACTTGGTCGAAACGATCGAGCAGGCCTTCATCTTTCACGAAGACGGCGCGGGCGAGATAATAGAATTCCTCCGGCCGGCGCTCGATGACGTCGCGTTCCAGTGCCTCCAGCAGCACCAGATGCTCTTTGATCGAAGCCGGGATGCCCGCGGCGCGGAGCTCTTCAAGGAAGGAAAAGAACATGGACCTAGCCTTGCCGCGCTTGGGCGTCAGGGACAAGGCTTCACACAGACTTTACCATTTGCCCGCGATAGATTGTTGCATTGCATCAACGATCAGGCATTGTCGGGGCAGGGGGTAAGTTACCGTTGACGTTGGGAACCGACGAACATTTGGCGCGCCTTGGCGAGCAGTGCGGCGATTTCGCATTGCAATGCAGCGACGTCGCCGGCTTCGTCACGCAGGTCAATCAGCGGATCGAGGACGATCATGGCCGGCTGGAGACGCTGCGGCACAGCGTCGCGCATCTGCAATTGCTGCAGGACGAGGCCAATGAGGCGGCGACCGAGATACGCGACGTTGCCCAGCGCGCGACGGGCCTGATCACCGACAGCCATGGCGCGGTGGTGGGAGCGCTCGACGAAATCGGCTGCCTGATCGACGATGTCGTCCGCATGGGCGACGAGCTTGAGGGCTTCACGTCGGCGATCGAGCAGGTCGCGATGGTTTCCGGTCAGCTCGACGCGATCGTGCGACAGACGGCGATGCTGGCGATCAACGCCTCGATCGAGGCGGCACGCGCCGGCCATTCGGCGAGCGGCTTTGCGGCGGTGGCGAGCGAGGTGAAGAGGCTCGCGGGCAATGCGCGGGGTGCGACGGCGAGCGTGCGCAACAGCATCGAACGGCTCGACGGCAGCGCGCGGCGCGTGATCGGCGACATGCGATCGGGCGCCGAACGCGGGCGGGCGGCGCGCAGCCGCACCGGCGAGATCACGGGTGCGCTGGAGACGATCGCGGCGCTCGTCACCCAGTTCGACCAGCAATCGGCGGCGATCGAGCGGGCCGGGCACGACGTGACCCAGCATGTCGCGACGCTGGATGAGGGGCTGGGCGCCTTCCTGACCCGCGGAACCGAGAACGCCGCCGAACTCGCGCGCACGCGCCAGCGGCTGGACGAGCTGGAATCGGCGTCCAACCGGATGCTCGACCAGGTCGCCCATAGTGGCATCGCCACGCCCGACAGCCGCTTCATCGATCTGGCCTGTGAGGAAGCGGAACGGCTGCGGGCGGTGATTGCGCGCGCGATCGAGACGGGCGGGCTGGCCGAGGCCGATCTGTTCGTCACCGCCTATCGCGCGATTGCCGAGAGCGATCCGCCGCAATTCATGACGGGCTTCGTGCCGTTTGCCGATCGCGTGATCCGGCCGATGCTGGACGCGGCCACCGCGCGCGATCCGGCGATCGTCGGTTGCTGCCTGATCGACCGCAACGGCCATCTGCCCACACACATCAGCGCGCGCTGCCACGCCCAGCGAACCGGCGACCGGCGGTGGAATGCCGAACATGCGCGCAACCGCCAGATCTTCATGGACCGCCAGACTCGCGACGCACTGGACCGCGATGGCGACTGGTTCCTCTACACCTACCGCCAGGATCTGGGCGAAGGCCGCTATCGACCGCTGAGAAGCGTGTTCGTGCCGCTGCACTTCGCGGGCAAGCGCTGGGGCTGCTACGAGCTGGGCTACCTAATCTAGGCTACGGGGGGCGAATCCCGACGATGAACGACGGCCGGGTTTCAGGTAGCAGGTTTCATATGCGGAAGGTCTGAAAAGTCGGGGGAAGCGGACGCTAAACCTTAGCCTGTGTAGGAGCAATCGCTCCACGATTGCGCAGCGCAACCAGCCAATACACCCAACCCGCAGCCATTCCGCCCAGCCCGAAGAACAATAGGTTGTAGGTAACGACGTAGGCCGACGCGCCTTCCTTTACGACTGTCCAGCCAAGGGCGACCGCGACGGGCAAGAGTCCAACAATTAGTCCGGCGATCGCAAGGCCACGTAAGCCAACGACATTGCGCTTCCGCATAACCAGCCACGCTGGCAATCCGAGAAGCAGGCCCGAGAAATAGTAATAAATGCAGACCGCGACGAACATTGAGGACGGGTGTTTAAATACGCCCATCCCTTCCTTCGGCCACAACGCGACCACGATGGATTGAAACAGCGCTGCAGGAAATGGGGCAACCAAGAACGCCCACATGCTCCGCATTCGAAATCCCCCAATCATTAGCCCGCTGCCAGCCTGCACGAAGGCTATATTGTCCGCAATGTCGCGTGTCCCGACAGGCAGCAATTAGGGGAAAAACTCCGATAGACGGCCATGATCCGCATTTGTCCACGCTGCCCAAGAGCCGCCGCCCACCCTTCCGCGGTTTGACAGCCGGAGAAGCCGCATTGTATCGGCCCGCTTCTATGTTGGAGCTTGTGCAAACCGCCTGACGTCTCGACCGATCGAGACTGCCGACAACCGATAGCCGGGCGCGATCGATCGCGCACCGAGGGTTGTCTTATATGCGGTTCTATCCACGAGCTTATAATGAACATTTCACGAAGCGAGCAGCGCGTGCTTCACGTGCTCGCTCAAGGCGGCCTCATTCGTCATCGCCATGACGAGAAGGGGCGGATCGCCGATGTCCTTTGCTTCACCCGTGACGGCCATGTTCTTTCTGATTGCACGCTTGGCGTGTTCCAGAAGTTGAGGCGCAAACGGCTGATCGAATCCAAGGCATCGAGCCCTTACCGTATCTCGCAACTGGGTAGGCGATCGGTGCGATCGCAGCTCGACAACCGATGAAGGGCCAGCCGATGATTATCCGTCAGGAACAGGCCCGGGATCGCGATGCGATCGCCCGGGTGACGGCCGGGGCCTTCGCGGCCGTCGAGCATAGCGACCAGACCGAGCCGGCGATCATAGCCGCGTTGCGCGAGGCCGGTGCGCTGACGCTTTCACTGGTGGCGGTGGAGGGCGGCGAGATTGTCGGCCATGTTGCTTTCTCGGCCGTGACGATCGACGGCGCGGACAAGGGTTGGTTCGGGCTCGGGCCGGTATCGGTGCGGCCCGACCGGCAGGGCGGCGGCATCGGCAGCGCGCTGATCCGTGCGGGTCTCGACGAGCTTAGGGAGCGCGGGGCCGCGGGCTGCGTGCTGCTGGGCGAGCCGGATTATTATCGGCGCTTCGGTTTCGAGCAGGATGCGGCGCTGCGTTATGAGGGCGCACCGGCCGAATATTTCATGCGGCTAGTGCTGGCCGGCCCCGCGGCGACGGGGCGGGTGGATTACCATCCCGCCTTCGGCGCAGGCTGAGTAGGCGGGCGGGGTGCGTGGGCAATCCCGTCCGTTACTGATCAGGCGTAAGGCGGGGCGTTGCGGCCGGTGGGGCTCTGCGTGAAAATTTCGCAGCCGTCCTCGGTGATGCCGATCGAATGTTCGAACTGCGCGGAGAGCGAACGGTCGCGCGTCACCGCCGTCCAGCCATCATCGAGCACCTTCACGTCGGGGCGGCCGATATTGATCATCGGCTCGATCGTGAAGAACATGCCGGGGCGGAGTTCCGGGCCAGTGCCGGGGCGGCCGGCGTGGACGACCTCCGGCGCATCGTGGAAGACGCGGCCGAGGCCATGGCCGCAGAAATCGCGGACGACGCCGTAGCGGTGCTTTTCCGCGTGCGTCTGGATGGCGTGGCCGATGTCGCCGAGGCGGTTGCCGGGCTTGGCCTGTTCGATGCCGAGCATCAGGCATTCATAGGTAACTTCGACAAGCCGGCGCGCCTTGATCGGCACGTCGCCGACCAGGAACATGCGGCTGGTGTCGCCATGCCAGCCGTCGAGCAGCGGGGTGACGTCGATATTGACGATGTCGCCGTCCTTGAAAGTCTTGGCGCCGGGAATGCCGTGGCAGACGACATGGTTGATGCTGATGCAGCAGCTATGCGTGTAGCCGCGATAGCCGAGCGTCGCGGGGACGCCGCCGCCGTCGAGCGTCATCTTGCGGACGATGTCGTCGATCTCCGCAGTCGAGACGCCGGGGCGGACGTGGGGGACGAGCGCGTCGAGGATTTCGGCGGCGAGCCGGCCGGCCTTGCGCATGCCCTCAAACCCCTCGGGCCCATAGAGCTTGATTGCACCGTTGCGGGTGACGGTATCGCCGTCCTTGACGTTCACATAGCTGTCCATGGCCGCGATATAGCAAGCCGGACGCGTTTTTGCGAGGCGTGTGGTGAAAGCATTTCCCCCGCGGCCGCCACTTGTTCTATGCCCGCACGCGATGAGTGAGGATCGCATCTGGACCGCCGCCCTGATCGTCATCGGTGACGAGATCCTTTCGGGCCGCACGCAGGACAAGAATATCGCCCAGGTCGCCTTGTGGTTGAACCTGCAAGGGATTCGCCTGGCCGAGGTGCGCGTGGTCGCCGATGTGCAGGACGCGATCGTGGCCGCCGTGAACGAGCTGCGGGCGCGCAACGATTATCTGTTCACAACCGGAGGCATCGGGCCGACGCATGACGACATCACTGTCGATGCGATTGCCGCGGCGCTGGGGCGCGACGTGATCGTCCACCCCAAGGCGCGCGCGGTGCTGGAAGGCTATTATGCCAGCCGCGGCGGGCTGACCGAGGCGCGGCTGCGCATGGCGCGAGTGCCCGAGGGGGCCGAGTTGATCGAGAACCGCATGTCAGGCGCGCCTGGTATTCGCGTTGGCAACGTCATCATCATGGCCGGCGTGCCGCATATCGCCGCATTGATGCTGGAGGCATTGTCGGGCCAGCTTGAAGGCGGGCGGCCTTTGATCTCCCGCACGGTCGGCTGCTGGGTCGCCGAAAGCGAGGTGGCGGACATATTGCGCGAGACCGAAGCCGCGCATGAAGGGTGCCAAATCGGCAGCTATCCCTTTTTCCGTGACGGCACGGTGGGCGCGAACTTCGTGATCCGATCGACCGATCAGCAAAGGCTGGACGCCTGCACCGACGATCTGGTGGCGCGGCTGACGGTGATAGGCCGCGAAACTTTCCCGGACGGCATATAGGAGCCGTGGCGCGCGTCCTGATCGGTTGGGAGCTGGGCGCCGGGCAGGGCCATATCGTCAAACTGAAAGACGTCGCCGCCGAACTGAAACGCCGGGGCCATGAGGTGGTGGTGGCCGTGCAACAGACCAGCGCGGTGCCGGCTGGATGCGAGGTATGGCAAGCGCCGTTATGGCCGGCGCTGCTGACCGCGCGGGGGCGGCGATCGACGGCAAGCCCGGCCACTTTCGGCGACATATTGGTGGCGCTCGGGCTGGCGGAGACCGGCGTGGTTTCGGGCCTGTTGCGCGCCTGGGACGGCATCTTGCGCGCTGCGCGGCCTGACCTGGTGGTGGCGGAGTTCGCGCCGTCCCTGCTGCTTGCGGCGGCGGGGCGGTTTCCGGCGCTGGCCATCGGGACCGGCTTCGGCACGCCGCCCGCTGAATCCACGACATTTCCGAGCCTGACTGGCAAACCCGCCGCGCATGACGAGCGCCGCCTGCTCGATCATGTCAATCGCGAGCTGGACGCGGTGGACCGGTCAGCCCTGCCGGCGTTGCCGGCGATGTTGCGGGCCGATCGCACGCTGACCGAGGTGTTCCGGGAACTCGACCCCTATCGCGGGTGGCGCGACGCGGGCGATTATTCCGCGCCGCATATCCAGGGGATCCCGCCCATGGCCGACGGGCGGGGCGAGGAACTGTTCTTCTATTTCAACGGCATTGCCGGATTTCAGAAGGAGCTGTTTCTCGGCGCCGTAGATTCGGGGCTCAGGATCAGGATGCATGATCCGCGGATGAGCGAGGCGGAGATCGGCGAACTGGAGCGCGCGGGCATCACTTTCGAGCGCAAGCCGGTGCCTTTCACGAAGATCGTCGAGCGATCGCGGCTAGTGGTGAGCCATGGCGGGCTGGGCCTGACCTGCACGGCGCTGTGCGCGGGGCTGCCGCATGTCATCGTTCCGTTCGATATGGAAAAGCGGCTGACCGCAGCGGCTTTGGTTGAGGCCGGGTTGGGTGCCAGCATGGACCATGGAGTGCTGAAACGGGACGCCGTCGCGGCGCTGCTCAACCAGGTCCATGCCGACGATGCGCTTGCAGCGCGGGCCAGGGCGGCCGCGCCGGATTTTCGGGCACGCGCGGCGAAACCGAGTGCGATCCATGTAGCCGATGTGGTGGACGTGCTGGCGCGGGGATAAAAGAAGACCCGATCGCCCTGGAGCGATCGGGTCCAGTCTAGGGATGCGATCGGAGAGGAGGATCGGTCCCGCTGCCCGCGGAAAGAGGGGGATTCCGGACGGGCAGATCCGTGATCGTCAGCGCAAAGGGGCTTCTATGCGCGCCCAGAATTCGTCTGCGGTCAACGGGGGCGGATCGCGGTGATCGCGATCGTTCCAATCGTCGTTGATGGGGTTTGCCGAACGATCGGCATCGGCTGTTTCGATCATGGCATTCTCCTTTCGCTATAAACACTACTAAATCAGTAGAGAATAAATTGCCATGGCAATTTGCTATTTCCGGGCAAAGGGATTCTTTTGGCGCTGCCTGCCCTTTCGATCGGCGAGGGGGTGGCATATTCAGGGACGCCATGAACCCGATCTACGCCGAAATGCCGACAACGATCTTCGAGGCGATGTCCGCGCTCGCGCGCGAGCTGGGCGCCGTCAATCTCGGCCAGGGCTTTCCGGACGGGCGCGGGCCGGATGCGGTGATTGAGCATGCCGTGACGGCGCTCCGCGAAGGTTCCAACCAGTATCCGCCGATGCCGGGGCTGCCCGAACTGCGCCGCGCGGTCGCAGACCATTATCGCCGGCATCAGGACATGGATCTGGACTGGGCGACCGAGGTGACGGTGACGTCGGGCGCCACCGAGGCGCTGGCGGCGGCGATCTTCGCGCTGGTGAAACCGGGCGACGAGGTGCTGCTGATCCAGCCCATGTATGACGCCTATCTGCCGCTGGTGCTGCGCGCCGGGGGCGTGCCGCGCTTCGCCAGGCTTGCCCCGCCCGACTGGCGGATCGACGCCGAAATGCTGGACGCGGCCTTTACGCCGAACACGCGGCTGGTGATCCTGAACAACCCGATTAATCCTTCGGCCAGCCTGTTCGATGCCGACTCGTTGGCTTTGCTGGCCGAACGGATCGTCGCCCATGATGCGATCGTGATCAGCGACGAGGTGTGGGAGCATCTGGTGTTCGACGGGCGCCGCCATCTGCCGATCATGGCGATGCCGGGGATGCGCGAACGCACCGTCAAGATCGGATCGGCGGGCAAGATATTCTCGCTGACCGGATGGAAGGTCGGCTGGATGTGCGCGGCGCCGCATTTGACCCGGGTGATCGCCAAGGCCCACCAGTTCCTGACCTTTACGACTCCGCCGAACCTGCAGGCCGCCGCGGCTTATGGCCTCGCCATGTCCGACGATTATTTCGCGGAGATGCGCGAAGGTTATGCGCGATCGCGCGACCGGCTGGCGGCGGGGCTGGGGCAAGCGGGTTATGCGGTCCTGCCATCGGTCGGCACCTATTTCCTGTCGGTCGATCTCGCGGCGTCGGGCATCTCCGCCGACGATGTGACGTTCGCCGAAATGGCGGTGCGCGAGGCGGGTGTGGCGACCATTCCGGTTTCCGCTTTCTATGCCGAGGACGCCGTGCGCAACGTCGTGCGGCTGTGCTTCGCCAAGCGCGACGAGACGATCGACAGCGGTATCGCGCGGATGGCGATGGCAAGGCAATTTTTCGTATCGAATTGATGCAGAACAGTTGGTTGATGCTGCTTTCACTGTCGTCAAACCCATGAATCATAGTAATGATGAAGGTCTGCCGGGGGGCGGCAGGCAGTGGGGAGCGTTGCGGCATATGGAGTGGGCGAGCAGCACGGCGGGGAACATCACCATTGGCTGCCCGCGTGGCCGCGTGGACGAGGAAACGTGGGAAGTTTTTCTCGCGCAGATGACGGAAACCATTGCGGTTGCAGGAGATGCGGGTAACCGCTTCGTGCTCGACCTTTCGGAACTGGATTATATGTCGTCGCGCGGTTTGCGCGCGCTCACCATCGCCAAGCGCGAGGCCGACGCCCGGAGCATAAGCATGACACTCGCCCGCCCCAATGACAGGATGCGGGAGATCCTGGCGATCAGCCGCTACGACAAGATTTTCCCGGTGACGGCAGCAATCGACGCCGTCGGCTGAAATCCGGGATGGGGGAGAGATGATGCTGGTTCGTTTCTGGGGCACGCGCGGCTCGCTTCCCGTGGCGGCACGCGCTGCGACGATCGAACGCAAGGTGGCGCAGGCGCTGGTGGCGGCCGGCGGGCGGCGCTTCGCGGACGAGGCGGAAGCGCTCGCTTATCTTTCCAACGATACGAGCTTTGCCGCCGCGCGCACCTATGGCGGCGCCACCACCTGCGTCGAGATCGAGGGCGGCGACGACAGTTTCGTGATCTGCGATATGGGATCGGGCCTTCGCGAACTGGGCGTCAACGCCTTCGCCCGCTGCGCCGCCGGCAAGCGGCGCGAGTATAATTTCTTCCTGTCGCACCTCCATTGGGATCATATCATGGGCTTCCCCTTCTTCGGGCCGGCCTTCGATCCCAATGCCCGCATCATCATCCATGCCGGCCATCCCGATGCCGAAGAGGCGCTGCGCCGCCAGCAGGAGGAAATCAGCTTCCCGGTGCCGTTTGACGGCCTGCGCGCCGAGATCGAATTCAAGACGCTGGTGCCTGGCGAAACCTATGACATCGGTGGTCTGAAGGTGCAGACGGTGCCGCAATATCATTCGCACACATCCTATGCCTATCGCTTCGACGACGGCGAAAAGGCGGTCTGTTTCAGCACCGATGCCGAACACCGCGTCGACGACATGGATAACGAGAAGATGTTCGAGGCGTTCTTCGCGCGCGCCGACCTCTGCATCTGCGACACCATGTATTCGCTGGCGGACAGCGTGACGATGAAGGCCGATTGGGGCCATTCGAGCAACATTGTCGCGATTGATCTCTGCCAGGCGGCCGGGGTGAAGCGGCTGGCGCTGTTCCACCATGAGCCGACCTATAACGACGAGGATATCGAGCGGATGCACCGCGAATCTATCCGGTTCGAGGAGCTGAACCGGGGCGACCGGCCGAAGCTGGACGTGCTGTGCGCCTATGACGGGCTTGAAGTCGCGCTCTGACGCGGATGGCGCGCGGCCGCGCTCGCCGCTGGTGCGGGCGCGCGCGATCGGGCTTGCGGCGGCGCTGCTCGCGGTAATCCTGCTGCATTTCGCCGGGCCCGGCATCAGCGAGCGGCTGTTCGATCGCTACCAGAACTGGGCGCCGGCCAAGCCTTCCCGCCAGATCGCGCATGTCGTGCTGATCGATCCCGAGAGCCTGCGGACGGTGGGACCATGGCCCTGGCCGCGCTACACGCTGGCTCGGTTGACCGAGCGCATCGCCCAGGGCGGGGCGGCCGCCATCGGCTTCGACATGAATTTCCCCGAGCCCGATCGCTATAATCCCGATCATTTGGTGGCGCTCTATCCCGAATTGAGCGCGGCCGCGCAGGCCGATGTGGCGGCGCTGCCGTCGATGGACGCGGTGTTCGCTGAGGTGGTGGGCAGCCACCCGGTCGTGCTCGCCCGCGTCGGCCTAGTTCCCGGCAGCACCGATTATGAGGTGGCCGGGAATGTGGACGCGAGTCAGTTGCCGGTGGAGGCGGAGTTTACCCGTCCGCTGCCCGCGGACGTTGCCAGCTTCCCGCGCGCGATCGCCAATATCCCCGATCTGGACGAAGTGGCGGCGGGTCATGGCCTGATCAACGGCGCACCCGACGCGGACGGCGTAGTCCGCCGCGTGCTGATGGCGGCCAATGTCGGCGGGGTGCCCACGCCGGGCTTTGCGCTGGAACTGGCTCGGGTGGGCAAGGAGATCGAGCGCGTCGAGCCGATCCTTGAAGGATCGCGGCTACGCGCCATCCGCCTCGACGACCGGACCATTCCGGTCGAGGCGGACGGGCGGATGCGCCTGCATTATGGGCCGATGCCAGAAAAATCGGTGACGCCGGCGCATCTGCTGCTGCAACGCGGCCTCGCCCCCGGCCGGTTCCGCGGCAAGATCGTGCTGATCGGGTTGGCGGCGGCCGGCACGGCGGACGTGGTGACGACGCCGATCGAGGACGAGACCTATGGCGTCTATGTCCAGGCCCGCGCGGTGAATGCGATCGTCGGCGGCGAGGCGCTCGTCCGCCCGCGGCTGGCGATACTATGGGAGAGCGTGGCCGGTGTCGTGCTCGCACTGCTGGCGCAATGGCTGCTCCCCAAGCTGCGCCTGCCCTGGAGTGCCATCGTCCCGATCGCGACCGTGGCGGCGCTGATATTGGCGAGTTGGTTAGCCTTCCACTCTTCCGGGCTGCTGCTGGACCCGTTACGGCCGATCATCATCGCCGGCGCGGCGGGGGCGGGGTTGCTGGTGGCTTTGTTCGTCGAAGCCGGCTGGGCACGGCATCGGCTGGAACTGGCGCTCGATGCCGAGCGGCTGGGCGCTGCCAAGGCGGCCGGCGAACTGGAGGCGGCGCGCGATATCCAGCTCGGCATGTTGCCGCCGGCGGAGCGGATGACGCGCCTCAACCCCGCCATCGACCTCGATGCGCTGCTGGAGCCAGCGCGGTCGGTGGGCGGCGACTTCTTCGATGCGATGCGGATCGACGAGCGGCGCGTCTGCTTCCTGGTCGGCGACGTCACCGGCAAGGGCGTGCCGGCGGCCTTGTTCATGGCGCTTTCCAAGGCGCTCGCGCGCAGCATGTTGCGGCGCGGGCCGGCCGATCTTGGCGCGGCAATGACCGCGCTCAACGACGAAATCTCCCGCGACAATGGGCAGGATATGTTCGTGACGATGCTGGTCGGCATCATCGACGCCGACACGGGCGAGGTGTTGCTGTGCAATGCCGGCCACGAAAATCCGCTGCGCGTCGATGCGGATGGGCAGGTGGAGGAAGTGGTGATGGAAGGAGGCCCACCGCTCTGTGCGGCCGAGGGCTTTCCCTATGCGGTCGAGGCGGTGCAGCTCGTTCCGGGCGAGGGGCTGGTGATCGTCACAGACGGCGTGACCGAGGCCCAGAGCCCGGAAGGCGATTTTTTCGGCCATGACCGGCTGGGCGAAGCGCTGTCACGCTGGCGCGTTGACCGCCCGGCGGGCGAGGCGGGCACGGCGTTGCTGCGGGCGGTGCGGCGTTTCGAGGCGGGCGGCGAGCCGAGCGACGATGTGACGGTCCTGGCGCTTCGCTATCGTGGGGCTGGGGTGCGGGAGTGATGAAGTCCCCCCTGGTCACCCCGGACTTGTTCCGGGGTCCACCATTCCGCAAGCGGTGTCACCCGCGGCTCTAGACCATCACCGTCCGTGCGTGCCGAAGAGTGGGCCCCGGAACAAGTCCGGGGTGACGGCGGTAGTATTTATGCGCCTGCGCGCCGAACTAATCAGACCCTATCGCACCAGCACCTCGACACGACGGTTCATCGGTTCGCGGGTTTCGTCCGCGGTGGGAATCAGGGGATCGCGTTCGCCGCGGCCGCTGGCGCGGGTTGAGGTGGGGTCGAGGCCGCGCGTTATCAGCGTCTCGCGGATGTGGCGGGCGCGGTCGAGTGACAGGCGGTCATTGTCCTCCTGCGATCCCAGCCGATCGGTGTGGCCGATGATCAGCACGTCGGCCCCGGGCCGGCGTGCCACTTCGGCGAAGAGCTCGTTCAGCGTCGCATCGGAGCCGCTGACGAGATCGGTCGAATCCTCAGCGAAATAGAGCGTGAAGCTGCGCGGCGGCGGCGGCAGGCCGTCGATCAGTGCGCGATCCTGTTCGGAGAGCTTGGTCGGGTCGACGGCACGCTGGCGCACCGTGCTGCCGCCGACGTTGGCGCGGGTGTTGGCCTGATCGATCAGTGCGCGATCCTCGCCGCTCTTTTCGTCGATTACGGCGACGGCGCCCGTCTTGGCACCATTTTCGCCGTCCAGCAGCAGGACCGATTGGGTGGCGCAGGCGGTGAGGAGCGCGAGTGCGCCGAGCGCGACGGAGGCGCGGATCAAGGAACCATCACCACGAAACGGGTGCCGCGGACGCCGAGCAGCGATGTTGGCGTGCGGACCTGCATCGCCTTGGGATCTTCCTTGGCGATCTGGCCGGACACCACGGCGAGCGAGCCGCGATCGACCTTGGTGACGAACTGGCCCTTGTGGGTGGTTTCATCAAACTTGAATTCGGACAGCGCGACGCGCGATCCGGGGCCGGCCGAAAAGCGGGTATTGTCGATGAAGGTGACGGAGAGGCGGCCATCCTTGCCGGTGACGAGGGTATCGCCCTTCTCCAGCGCGAGGCCGGGCGCGGGCGCCACCTTCTTGCCGCCGCGTTCCACCCAAGCCTGGCCGGTCACGCGCTTCACCCGCCCGATTTCCGCAAATGCCGGGGATGAGAGGGCAAGCATCAGGATGATAGTGGCGAAGGCACGGCGAATCATTTTCTTTTCCCCCGCTATATGACGGATAGAATAAGCCCGATGCGACAAGACGACAATCTGGCGATTTCGGTACCAGCAGGCCCTCGCGCCGTATCCGAAGCGCTGGCGGCGGTGCGGGAATTCTTCAAGATCGGCCAATGCGACGCCGACGATCGAGCGCACCTGGCGATCATCGTCGAGGAGCTGGTGCTGAATATCGTCGAACACGGGCAGGCGCCGGAGGGCGACCCGATCGATATCCGTTTCAGCCGGGCGGACGATGGCATCAGGCTGGAGATCGTCGATGGCGGCACGCATTTCGACCCGCGCGATGCCGAGCCGCCCGGCGATCCGCCGCCCGAGCGGGGAGGGGGAGCGGGCATCGCGCTGGTCCTCGCCTGGTCGCAGATCCTCTCCTACGAGCGGCGCGACGGTAGAAATCACATGGTGTTGCTGCTGGACGAGTGATGGTCAGCGGGCTGCGAGCATCCGCACCGCGTCAATCTGATCGCGGCTGAAACCGAATTCGAACAGCTTGCTTGCCAGCCGTTCGGCCAGACGATGGCCGTTGCGGGCGGCGCAGACGAAGCTGCGCAGCGTTTCCAGCCGCGGATCGGCGAGCGGGCGGGTTGCCTCGTTACCGGTCAGGATGCTGACGAGCCGACGCCAGCGCGTCGAGATGACGATGCCGCCACCGCGGCCCGCTTCGCGGATGGCGAGGCCGACGACCCGCCATTCAAGCGCCGACAGGGCGAGAAGCGGTGCACTGGCAACGCCAGCGACGCTCTCAAAGCTGTCCGTGATCGGCATCCAACTCATGACACGCTCCTGAACACCTGCGAACTAGATACGACTCTATCTGAACCCTGGATGCATCGTCCGCGCACCATGCGCTGTGATGTTCGCCACATCCGGCGGATCAGGCATGTCCATTTGGACGGCGTGCGTCGCGCGGGGCACGACTAAGCTGCGGAAAATTTCGACGGGAAGGATAAGAATGGCGTTTTTCGAGGGCAAAATTGCAGTCATCACTGGGGCTGCGAGCGGGATCGGCCGGGGACTGGCCGAACGTGGACATGCGCAGGGGATGAAGCTGGTGCTGGCCGATCGCGACGCCGCGGCTTTGGGCGCGCTCGCCGCGTCGCTCGACGGTGCGATCGCGGTGCCGACCGACGTGACCGATCCCGCCGCGCTGGTGGCGCTGGCGGATGCCGCCTGGGCAGCCTTCGGCGGCGTCGACCTGTTGTTCAACAATGCCGGCATCATGGCGACGGGCTATAGCTGGGAGATCGAGCCCGCCCGCTGGGACGCGTCGATCAATGTCAACCTGAAGGGCATCCTGCATGGCATTCGCGCATTTGTGCCCCGCATGATCGCGCAGGGGCGCGGCCATATCGTCAACACGGCATCGGTGGGCGGTTTCGGTGCGAGCCCGCTGATGGCGCCTTATAGCGTCACCAAGTTCGCCGCGGTGGCGCTGACGGAATCGCTGCATGCAGAACTGGCGATGATCGGCGCGCCGGTGGGGGTGAGCCTGTTGGCGCCCGGCCCGGTCAAGACCGGCATCTTCGACAATCCGTTCGGCGATATCGCCAACCCCGCCGCAGAGCATTTCGTCGCTGAATTGCGGCACATGCTCGACACTTATGGGCTGGAGCCTGGCGAGTTCGCCGACAAGGTGTATGATGCGCTGGCCGAGGGGCAGTTCTGGATCGTGCCGCAGCCCGAGGCGCTCGATCCGATGCTCAAGGCGCGGACCGAAACGATCCTGGCGCGGCGGACGCCGGAATTCTCATGGAGCGGGGGCGATCCGGTCGAGGCCTGACGGAACCCGAAGCGCGGTGGTGGCTTTACGGTTTATGGCCGCCACCCGCCTCTTCCACATTTCCGACCTGCATTTTGGCCGCGAGGATGCCGTGGCCGTGGCGTGGTTCGCTGACCGTGTGCGCGCGGAACGCCCCGACGCGGTGATCGTCACCGGCGACCTGACGATGCGGGCGCGATCGCGCGAGTTCGAGGCGGCGACCGAATGGCTACTGGCGCTCGATGTGCCGGTTTCGATCGAGCCGGGCAATCATGACCTGCCTTATTTCAACCCGATCGCGCGGATGACATCGCCTTATGGGCGTTTCCGGAAGCTCGAACGCGCACTTGAGCGGCCGTTGGACCTGCCGGGCATATGGCTGGTGCCGCTGCGCACGACGACACGGGCGCAATGGCGTTTCAACTGGTCCTGGGGCGTGGTGCGTCGCCGCGCGATCGCCGAAGCGGTGGAGCGGCTGCGTGCCTGCCCGCCCGATCATCTGGCCATCGTCGCCTGCCACCACCCCCTGATCGGTTCCGAGGTGACCGCAGCGCATGGGGAGACGTTGCGTGGGCAGAAGGCGCTGGAGGCGATCACTGCGGCCGGTGCTGATGCTGTGCTGAGCGGGCATGTCCACCAGCCGTTCGACTCACGCTTCGAAACGGCAGCAGGCTCGGTGCGGCTGATTGGCGCTGGCACCTTGTCCGAACGACAGCGTGATGCGCCGCCCTCGTTTAACGAGTTGCGCGTAGAGCAAGGCGGGCTCGACGTCATGGTTCGGACGATGGCTTGAAGGTCCGCGAAATCGCGCCAGGGTATCCATATACCTTTTAAGATCGAAATCGTCAAAATCTCAATTGCTTGTCTATATTTCTATTGGACAAATTTGACCAGTCAATAGAAATATAGTTTCACATTGGGACAGTAACGAGGGACTCCCATATTGGGGTCGATCTTCGATTCAGGGTAATAGAGATTTCGTTCTCCGACTCGCATTTTTTGGCCTTCTCTGATCCGCTTCTAGCGGCGGATCCCTTTGTTATTGGGGGGTGCGATGAGACGATCTGCAACAACCATGCTTGGCGTTGCCACGCTTGCATCCATTCTGGCGATGAGTGCACCGGCGGAAGCCGCGGTGACGTTCAACTTCACCTTCACTGCGGGCACCAGCGCCCAGGCGCAGCAGGCCTTTATCGACGCCGGTAACCGTTGGTCCACGCTGTTCAGCGACAATGCCACCGTCAATCTGACCGTCGGCACGGCCTCGCTGGCGCCGGGTATCCTCGGGCAGGCGGCGTCGCGGCGGGTGAGCTTCAGCTATACCGACTTCAAGACGGCGCTGGCGGCTGATGCGAAGAGCGCGGCTGACACCTCGGCAGTGTCGCATCTTGCCGGTGGCAGCAGCTTCGGGATGCTGATCAACCGCACCTCTGACAGTCCCAATGGCGCCGGTTCGGCGACGCCCTATGTGGATTCGAGCGGGGCGAACAACAGCACCATCAACATGACCGCGGCCAATGCCCGAGCGTTGGGATTGAATGCGGGCAGCGGCACGGTTGGGATCTGCACGTCCAATTGCGACGCCGGCATCCAGTTCAACAGCGACTTTGCATTCGATTACGATCCGACCGACGGCATTTCTGTGGGCGAATATGATTTTGTCGGGATCGCCACCCACGAAATCGGCCACGCGCTGGGCTTTATCAGCGGTGTCGATATTCTCGATATCAACAGTCCGCCGCTGGGCGGACCGTTCCTGGCCGATCAGTTCGTTTTCGTCAGCCCGCTCGACATGTTCCGCTATTCGGATGCGAGCGGCGCGGCCGGGGTGATCGACTGGACCGCGGACACGCGGGCGAAATATTTCTCACTCGATGGCGGCGCGACGGCCGGACCGCTGTTTTCGACGGGCGTGAATTTCGGTGATGGTCGGCAGGCCAGCCACTGGAAGGACAGCCTCGGCATCGGCATCATGGACCCGACAGCTGCGACCGGCGAATTCCTGTCGATCAGCAGCTTCGATGCGCTGGGCTTCGATGCCATCGGCTGGGATCTCGCCGGGCCGCAGGACGTGCCCGAACCCGCAAGCTGGGCGATGATGATCACCGGCTTTGCGATGGCGGGCGGCGCCATGCGTCTCCGCCGGCGGGGAGAACAGCGGCGTCGCGTGCCGGCCTAACGGTAGCATGGCCAAAGATAAAGGGGCGCCCCTCGCGGGACGCCCCTTTATCGTCGAGACTGTCGAGCGGCTTCGTGACTGCCCGCCCGATCTTCTGGCGATCGTCGCCTGCCATCACCCGCTGATGGGCAAGAAGGGCAACGATGGCCGTGGCGAAACGCTGCGCGATGCGCGGCATTCGCTCAACGAACTCAGTGTGGAGGCGGGGCAGCTCGACGTCACGGTGCGACCCCCAGAGGAGTTCAAGCGGCGCTCCTCACGCCTTCGATCCCGAGCAGGTGTCGCTTTGCCTCCAACCCACCTGCGAAGCCGGTAAGGGTGCCGTTGGTGCCTATCACGCGGTGGCAGGGCGCCACGATCGAGACCGGGTTCTTGCCATTGGCGGCGCCGACGGCACGAAAGGCGGTCGGTCGGCCGATTGCGCGCGCGATATCGGCGTAGCTGCGTGTCTCGCCGAACGGGATTGTGAGCAACGCGCGCCAGACGCTCTTCTGGAAATCGGTGCCCTTGAAATCGAGCGGCAGGTCAAACGCCCGACGGGTGCCGCGGAAATATTCGGACAACTGCTTTTCTGTTTGGGTCAGAATCGGGTGGTCGGCATCCTCGACCAGTGGGTTCAGCCGCACGCGCTTGGGATCATCATTCTCCCACAGGATCGCGGCCAACCCTTCGCTACTTGCGATGATCTTCAATGCCCCGACCGGGGAGGCGACTGTCTTGTAGGCGTAAGCCATGTCTCATCTCCTTCGTCCTGACAGCCGATCTAGGCCATGTTGAAGATTGTCGCTTCCCGTCCGTTGCTTTCAAAACTGGCGATGGCACAAACAAAAAGGGCGCCCCCGCAGGGACGCCCTTTCCGTAAGCCCAAAGGCCGTTTTCTTAGCGCTTCGAGAACTGGAAGCTGCGGCGGGCCTTCGCCTTGCCGTACTTCTTACGCTCGACCGCGCGGCTGTCGCGGGTCAGGAAGCCGGCGGCCTTCACCGGGGCGCGCAGGATCGGCTCGTAGCGGGTCAGCGCCTGGCTGATGCCATGCTTGACCGCGCCGGCCTGGCCCGAAAGACCACCACCCTTGACGGTGCAGACGACGTCATACTGGCCATCACGCTCGGCGACGCCGAACGGCTGGTTGATGACGAGGCGCAGCGTTGGGCGCGCGAAATAGACTTCCTGGTCACGACCGTTGATCGTGATCTTGCCGGTGCCGGGCTTGAGCCACACGCGGGCAACGGCATCCTTGCGGCGGCCGGTGGCGTAGGCGCGGCCCTGCGCGTCGATCTGCTGTTCGCGGAGCGGCGTGGTCGGCAGGGCCGGGGCGATCGGAGCGGCGACTTCGTAGCCGGCTTCGTCAGAAGCCGGGGCGGCCGCAGCGGCCGGAGCCGGGGCCGGCGCGGCGTTCGTCAGGGCCGCGAGATCGGCGAGAGACTGGCGATTGTCGGACATTATGCGCCCACCTTGTTCTTGCGGTTCATCGAGGCGACGTCGAGAACCTCGGGGTTCTGCGCGCCATGGGCATGTTCGGTGCCGTTGAAAATGCGCAGGTTGCGCATCTGCTGCCGGCCGAGCGGGCCGCGCGGGATCATGCGCTCAACGGCCTTTTCCAGAACGCGCTCCGGGAAGCGGCCTTCCAGCACCTTGGCGGCGGTGACGCCCTTGATGCCGCCGGCATAACCGGTGTGCTTGTAATAGATTTTCTGGCCCAGCTTCTTGCCGGTGAAGCGCACCTTGTCCGCATTGATGACGATGACATTGTCACCGCAATCGATGTGCGGGGTGAAGCTCGGCTTGTGCTTGCCGCGCAGGATGTTGGCGATGATGCTGGCGACGCGGCCGACGACGAGCCCTTCGGCGTCGATCAGCAGCCACTTCTTTTCCACCGTGTACGGCGTTGCCGACTTGGTGGTCTTCATGAGCGCTTTCATTGGCTCGGACCTTTTCGAAAACAAAGCACGCCGCCCAACGAGGAGCGGCGCAGACGAGGGGCCTAATGGCGATGAGGGGGGTCAGAGTCAAGAAAAATGGCGGGTTTCATGAGGGGTATCTAGATACCATCTCTGACCCAGGCCTCATAGGCCGGGTGCGCTGCGCTGATCGGCCAGGCTACGGCGGCGGGCACATCGTAGCTGTGTTTGGCGGCGATCGCGGCGATCAGGGCGTTGGCCTGGTCCGCGCGCGTCTTGAACAAAGCGGGGACTTCGGTCGCTTCCTCGATCGCGCCCTGCCAGCGGTAGATGGAGCGGCAGGGGGCGAGGATGTTCACGCAGGCTGCGAGGCCGGTTTCCACCATCGCCCGGCCGATCCGTTCCGCCTCCGCCTCGTCCGCGAATACGGCATAGACGGTGGCGATGGCGGTCATGCGCCTGCCCTTATCCTTGACGCGCGCCGACGCGATGGGCGGTCCAGGCGGCACTCGCGACCAGCAGCGCGCCGATGGCCTGGTGGGCGACGGCGACATATATGTCGACGCCGGTGAGCAAAGTCGCGATGCCGAGGCCGATCTGAAGGAAGAGGAAGGTGGCGATGGCGTGGACCGGGCCCTTCACGCCCAGATTGTGCGCCTTCCATGCGAGCGCCAGCAGCACGGCGGCCGTCAGCCAGGCGAACCAGCGGTGGACGAACTGCACGACAATGGGATTGTCGACGAGGTTGCGCCACGCGGGTTCGAGGAAGGCGACGCCTTCGGGGAAGAAACGCCCGCCCATCGTCGGCCATTCGGCGAAGGCGTAGCCGGCGTCGAGGCCGGCGGTGAAGGCGCCGAGCAGGAGTTGGAGGAAGAGGATGAGCAGCGCCGCTGCGGCTAGCCCGGTCAGCCGCGCCGGTCGGGCGGCGGGATTGCGCTGGAGATCGAACAGGTCGAGCGCGGTCCACACCAGGCCGCCGAGCGTGAACAAGGCGGTGAGCAGGTGGATGGCGAGCCGCACATGGCTGACATCGGTGCGGTGGGTGAGGCCCGAAGTCACCATCCACCAGCCGATCGCGCCCTGCAGGCCGCCGAGCGCGAGCAAGGCGAGCAGGCGGGGGAGGTAGCCCGCGGGGATCTGCTTGCGCACCCAGAACCAAAGGAGCGGCAGCGCGAAGGCCAGACCGATCAGCCGGCCCAGCAGGCGATGGACATATTCCCAGAAGAAGATGTGCTTGAACGCTTCAAGGCTCATGCCCCGGTTGATCTGCTGATATTCCGGGATCTGCTGGTATTTTTCGAACTCGGCCATCCACTGCGCTTCGTTGAGCGGCGGGATGGCGCCCGTTACTGGCTTCCATTCGGTGATCGACAGGCCCGATTCGGTGAGGCGGGTGATTCCGCCGACAACGACCATGGTGAAGACCATCAGGGCGACGACGAGCAGCCAGCGGGCGATGCGCGCCGGCTGCGGCTGGGCGGCGGGCCGGCTGGCCGCCACGGTGGTGGAAAGCGACATGCGCGCGCCTATGCCTGCCGCCGCCGGGCTAAACAAGGGGCGGGGCGTCAGTCGTCCATCGGCGGGTAGCGATCGAACTCCGGCTTGCGATGCGCATCCTTCATCCAGACAATGCGGTCGGCGACCTGGATGTGAGCATCGGGGGCAGGGAAGGCGTCGGGCTCGTCGAGCGTCGCGGTCTGAACGTCGATCATGCCGGGCAGCATCTCTTCGTTGATATAGAATAGCCCGGTTCCGCAGGTGCTGCAGAAATGGCGGCGGCCATGTTCGGACGATGCGTGGACCTTGGGCTCACCCGACAATAGCTTCACATCGTCGGCCGGGAACATCGCCCAGGACACCAAAGGCGCGCCGGCAGAGCGGCGGCAATCGGTGCAATGGCAATAAGCGTGATGAAGCGGCGCGTCGCCCATTTCATAGCGCACCGCTCCGCACTGGCATCCACCGGTCGGCATTTCCGTCTCCCCGAGTCGTGATTGTCTGGCGGACCCTAGCAGATCGGGCGCGAGGCGATGATGTCACATGTCGAAATGATATGTTGTATCTTATTCCGGATCATGCCATTGCGGACGCCGACCAGAGGAGTGGATTCGGGATCGTGCCGGAGTTTGCGGGACGCAGTCATTGGTTTGACCGATTGGCGATCGGCCTTTCGGGCCTTTGCCTCGCGCATTGCATTGCGTCCGCCGTGCTGGTCGCGCTGCTGGCCTCGGCCGGTGGCATCCTGCTCCATCATTCGATTCACGAAGCCGGCCTTGTGCTGGCGATCGGCTTTGCGGTGCTCGGCCTCGGCCGCGGCGTGATGAGCCATGGCTTCATGATGCCGGGTGCGATCGGTGGCCTGGGCATCGGCGTGATGGCCGGTGCGCTCTCCATGCCCCATAATGCGGGGGAGGTGATCTACACGATCATCGGCGTGGCGCTTGTCGCATTGGGCCATGATCTCAACCGCCGGGCGCTGATCTAACCTCCGCTGCTTGCCGAAAGGGCAGGCAACGCCTAGATTTGCCGCATGGCCCACGCGCATTCCCATGTCATGCATGAAGGTGCGTCGCTCAAGCAGGCGGCGCGCGACACGCTCGAGAAATCGGGTCAGCAATGGACGGCGATGCGCGCTGCCGTGTTCGACGCGCTCGCCAAGTTCGAGCGTCCGGCATCCGCCTATGACATCGCCGAGGCCGTTTCCAAGGCCGAGGGCCGGCGGATCGCCGCCAACAGCATCTATCGCATCCTCGATCTGTTCGTGGCGTCGAACCTCGCCCGGCGGGTGGAAAGCGTGAATGCTTATGTCGCCAACGCGCATCCCGACTGTCAGCACGACTGCATCTTCCTGGTGTGCGACAATTGCGGGCAGGCGACCCATATCGACGATGACAGCCTGAGCGGTAATGTCCGCCGAGCCGCTGAAAAAACTGGCTTTTCGGTGAAGCGCCCGATCGTCGAAGTCCACGGGACGTGCGCCGACTGCGATAAAGGCTGACCGAATCTCCTCCGTATCTTGATCTGCGATGGTTCACCTTCGCGGATAGATGGACTACGGGGGTGGTTTGAAAGGATCGTCCGCTTACATGTCCGAAAGCCCGAATACGCCGCTTCTTGATACGGTTGTCACGCCAGCGGACCTGCGCAGGCTGAAGCCTGAACAGCTTGGCGAACTGGCGAAGGAATTGCGCGAAGAGATGATCTCGGCCGTGTCGGTGACGGGCGGCCATTTGGGTGCGGGGCTGGGCGTCGTCGAACTGACAGTCGCGCTCCATTATGTTTTCGACACCCCGAACGACAAGCTGATCTGGGATGTCGGCCACCAGGCATACCCCCATAAGATCCTGACGGGACGCCGCGATCGCATCCGCACCTTGCGGCAAGGCGGTGGCCTGTCCGGTTTCACCAAGCGGTCCGAAAGCGAATATGATCCGTTCGGGGCGGCGCACAGCTCGACCTCGATCTCGGCGGCGCTGGGCTTTGCCGTCGCCAATAAGCTGGCCGACCAGCCGGGCAAGGCGATCGCGGTGATCGGCGACGGGGCGATGTCCGCCGGCATGGCCTATGAGGCGATGAACAATGCGGAAGCCGCCGGCAACCGCCTGATCGTCATCCTCAACGACAATGACATGTCGATCGCGCCGCCCGTGGGCGGGCTTTCGGCGTCCCTGGCGCGACTGGTTTCGAGCCGGCCTTTCCTGTCGCTGCGCGATCTCGCCAAGCGGTTTGCGCGCAAACTGCCGCGCCCGCTGCACGATGCCGCGCGCAAGACCGACGAGTTCGCCCGCGGCATGACGATGGGTGGCACCTTGTTCGAGGAACTGGGCTTCTATTATGTCGGCCCGATCGACGGCCATAATCTCGACCATCTGATCCCGATCCTGGAAAATGTGCGGGACGCGGCCGAGGGTCCGATCCTGATCCATGTCGTGACCAAGAAGGGCAAGGGTTATGCCCCGGCCGAGGCCGCGTCCGACAAATATCATGGCGTGCAGAAATTCGACGTGGTTTCGGGCGTGCAGGCAAAGGCGCCGCCGGGACCGCCGAGCTATACGGGCGTCTTCGCGAACGCGCTGATCGCCGAGGCGAAGCGCGACGACAAGGTGTGCGCGATCACTGCGGCGATGCCTTCGGGCACGGGCCTCGACAAGTTTGCGACGACCTTCCCGGAGCGCAGCTTCGACGTCGGTATTGCCGAACAGCATGCCGTGACCTTCGCGGCCGGCCTTGCGGCGCAGGGCTATCGTCCCTTCTGCGCGATCTATTCGACCTTCCTGCAGCGCGCTTACGACCAGGTGGTCCATGACGTCGCGATCCAGAACCTGCCGGTCCGCTTCGCGATCGACCGTGCCGGCCTGGTCGGTGCGGATGGCGCGACCCATGCCGGCAGCTTCGACGTCACCTATCTGGCGTCGCTCCCCAATTTCGTGGTGATGGCGGCCGCCGATGAGGTCGAGCTGACCAACATGGTCCACACCATGGCGCTCCACGACAGCGGGCCGATCGCGGTGCGCTATCCGCGCGGTAATGGCACCGGCCTGGCCATCCCCGAGACGCCCGAGCGAATCGCGATCGGCAAGGGGCGGCTGGTCCGCGAAGGCAAGGCGGTGGCGATCCTGTCGCTCGGCACGCGGCTGGCGGAGGCCGAGAAGGCGGCCGATCAGCTTGAGGCGCTGGGCCTTTCCACCAGTGTGGCCGATCTCCGCTTCGCCAAGCCGCTGGACGAGGCGCTGATCCGGCAGCTTCTCACCACGCACGAGGTTGCCGTGACGATCGAAGAAGGCTCGATCGGCGGGCTGGGCGCGCATGTGCTGACGCTTGCCAGCGACGAGGGGCTGATCGACGGTGGCCTGAAGCTGCGGACGATGCGCCTGCCGGACGTCTTCCAGGACCATGAAAAGCCCGAAAGGCAATATGAGGAAGCGGGGCTGGACGCCGAAGCGATCGTGGCGACGGTGTTGGCGGCGTTGCGGCGCAACAATGTGGGTGTGATCGAGGGCGCACGGGCCTGATCTCCGTAGTCCCTGCCGCTGTTGATAGGCGGCTGTCCTACATTCGGAATTTCGCTATAATCGCTGGCTACGGCGGGCTTGTTTGGGCCTGACCGGATGGGTCGCTCCTGCAGTCGACGGCTTTGAAGCCGCGAAAGGAGCAACGAATGCCGCAACTGCCCCAGAAATACCGCTTCCTCGAAGCTTTGAGCCCGCTGCCCCGCATGGTGCAGGAGGCGTTGAAGTTGTTCGATACCCGCGAGCAGCCCGGACCGGGCAATAATCCGGTGATCATGCAGTGGGTGAAAGAGCTCGATAACCCGTCGATCAGGCGCGGCTACACCGCCGATTCCGTACCGTGGTGCGGGCTGTTCATCGCGATCGTTGCCAAGCGTGCGAGCAAGACTCCGGTCAAGGATCCATTATGGGCGCTCAACTGGGGCAAGTTCGGCGTGGATGCCGGCCAGCCGATGCTGGGCGACGTGCTCACCTTCATCCGGCCGGGGGGCGGGCACGTCGCACTCTATATCGGCGAAAGCGCCAAGAGCTATCATGTGCTGGGCGGCAACCAGTCCGACAAGGTCTGTTTCCTGGAGATCGGCAAGGAGAGGCTGCGCGGAGCGCGCAGACCTCTCTACATGAACCAGCCGACGACCGTTAAACCCTATGTCCTTCAGACGAGCGGGACATTTTCGGCCAACGAGGATTGATACGACCGGGCTGCAGGCGGCTGCTCAGATCGCCCGCAGCCCGGCCTCCTTGCGCTCCGCGGCGGCAAGGATCTCGTTGAGGCCTTCACCCTGCGCGAGGGAGCCCTCGGCCGCGCCGACCAGATGGTCGAGCAGCCGCTGGCCATCGTGCCAGAGGCCGATGCCGCTGGCGGCATTGATATGCCCGCAATGGCCGATATTGACGAAGTGGCTGCCCCAATCGCGCGCCATATCGAAGCTGCGCTGGATGGACGCGAAGGGATCATCCTCGCTGGCCACCAGGATCGAAGGGAAGGGCAGGCTGGTCCGGGGTGCAGGCGCGAAGCCGGCAAGCTCGCCGGGTGCATCGGGATGGCCGATATCCGGTGGCGCCACCAGTAGTGCGCCGGCGACAGGCCAACCCCAAGGCTGCCCGGCCAGTTCGGCCCACCAGGCGACGGCAAGGCAACCGAGGCTGTGCGCCGCCAGCACCACGGGCTTTTCGGCCGTGCGGATAACTTGATCAAGTTTGGTGACCCACGGATTGCGGCGGGGCGAATCCCACAGGCCCATCTCGACGCGAGCTGTGTCGCTACGCGATTGTTCCCACAGGCTCTGCCAATGCGCCGGGCCAGAGCCGCCGAGGCCCGGCACCGTCAGGACCAGCGGCTGCCGGCCGCCAAATTCGGAGATTGTTTGCGCCATGCACCGTCTCCCGATCCCTTCGCACAGCTTGAGTGCGTGCGAATCTGTGTTGAAGATAACTCTAGTGATATAGTAGGCAATAGGGCGCAAGCCGAATTATGGCTTTATTGCGGCAGCCCGATCGGCCATGGACGAGCTATGGCAAAAGGCGTGCGAGCAGATCAGTTATTGGTGGAGCGAGGCCTTGCGGAGAGCCGCGCGCGGGCGCAGGCGTTGATCCTCGCCGGGCTCGTCTATGTGGCTGATCGCAAGGTGGAAAAAGCGGGGCAGGCATTGCCGCCGGATGCCGCGATCGACGTGCGCGGACGCGATCATCCCTGGGTATCGCGCGGCGGCGTCAAGCTTGCCCATGGGCTGGAGCATTTCGGCTGGGACGTGACAGGGGCGATTGCGGTCGATGTCGGATCGTCCACGGGTGGTTTCACCGACGTGCTGCTGACCAACGGTGCGGAGCGTGTCTATGCGGTGGATTCGGGAACGAACCAGCTAGCCTGGAAGCTGCGCCAGGATCCGCGGGTCGTGGTGCATGAACGCACCAATGCCCGGCATCTGACCGCGCAGCATATTCCGCAGCAGATCGACATCGTCGTCTGCGACGCGAGCTTCATATCGCTTGCCAAGGTGCTGGAAGCGCCGCTGAAATTCGCGCGACCCGGTGCGCATCTCGTCGCGCTCATCAAACCGCAGTTCGAGGCGGGCAGAGCCGAAGTCGGAAAAGGCGGCGTCGTCCGTGATCCCGAGGTGCACGCGCGGGTTTGCGAGGAGGTGGCGGCCTGGTTGCGATCGGTCGGCTGGGTCGTCGAGGGCGTGACGATCAGCCCGATCACGGGGCCGGAAGGCAATGTCGAATTCCTGATCGGCGCGACGTTGCTAACCACGGATGCCTTTGACCGGAAGGATGAGAGACGGTAGTCATTAGGGCAGAACGGTCGCAAAGGAAAAACGTGGCTCTACCTCGCTTCTTCGCTTTGATCGTTGGCCTATTGGCTGCAGCATATTTTGGTTTCGGGCTTGCCCGGCACACGATGAATCCCCTCAGTTCCGCGACTATGCTGCTGGGCGCCGCCGCATTGCTCGTGGCATCTGCGCGCCGGCCGAAAACTACCTTTCAGCGAAAGCTTGTGGTGGCCGCCTGGGCTCTGTTCAGCATCATCTGCATCGCCGCGCTCGGGCTGATGTTCCTCTTCGGCGGGGGCGGACGAGAAAAGGCGATGGCGCTGCTGCTGCTGTTGACCGGTATTGCTTTCGCCGTGCGATCGGCATGGCAGGCCGGCCGCAAGCGGCGACACAAATGGGACAATTATTTCGACAAATAGGCGCTCAGCGTGACGTGGGCGTGAGCGTCCCCGCCCAGATGTCAGTGAGCGTGTCGAGCAGCGCTTCGAAATCCGTGTCCCACCCTTCGATGTGGACCGCCATCATCGATCGTTCGACTTGGAAGATCAGCAATTGCGCGCGGCGTTGGGCTTCCGCTGCCGAGAAGGCGGACCAACGCGCCCCATCGCCGATCAGGGCGGCGACGAAATCGGCCTGATGCTCTCGCGAATCCGCGGATAGCTCAGCCAGCATTTCGCGCAGCAAAGTGCGCATCCCATCATGATGGATGCGCCAGGCTTCACCGACATGGGCCAGCCAACGGCGGATCGACGCGCGCGACCAATCGGGCAAGGCGGTAAAAGCCGTGTAGAGATCGGTCGCCCGATCCCACATATCCGCCAGGATCGCGCGGCCGACATCGGGCTTCCCGGTGAAATGAGCGTAGAAGGTGGCGCGCGACACACCGGCGGCGACCAATATTTCCTCGATCGTCGCGGCGCCCATACCACGCTTTTCGAACACGAGCAGCGCGGCTTCGACGATGCGCGTGCGTGTCGCGCGGCGCTGCTGTTCGCGCAGCGAGAGCGAATGCGATGGTTCCACGATGCGCGGCGTGATCGACATACACCATCCCTAATCGAGCCGGACACGAAAACAAGGCCATACATATGTATGGAATATTGACGGGCGTATGCTGCGTGATATTCCTCTCCGTCGAACCATAACAAGGAGAGGCTCCATGAACGCGATCAGCCCGATTCCCATGCGCCACCGATCGGCCGACAAGGATTTTCCCAAAGGCTGGTACTGCATCGCCGAAGCGGAGGATGTGACCGGCGACAAGATGCTGCCGGTGAGCTGGTTCGGGCAGGAAATGATCGTCTACCGCACCAAGGACGGCAAGGCGCAGGTGGCCGACGCCTATTGCCCCCATCTTGGTGCGCATCTGGCGAGCCATGACGGCAAGCTATGCGAAGGCCGGATCACCTGCCCTTTCCATAAATGGGAATTCGACAGCGCGACCGGCAAGGTCGAGCATATTCCCTATACCGACGTGCCGGTGCCCGCGAGCGTGCGCCTCACGCTCTACCCGACCCGCGAAACGGAAGGGATGGTGCTGATTTGGCACGATCCGTCGGGCGGCCAGCCCACGTTCGAGCCGTTCGACGCCAGCCATCTGCGCGGCGACGCCAAGTGGATCCGCTATGCGGAAAAGAGCTGGGAGATGACTTGCCCGTTCCGCGATATATTGGAGAATATCTTCGATACCGCGCATGTGACCCAGCTTCACAATGCGGCGGCGCTGCCGGATATCACTTTGTTCGAGCCGCGCGACTATGGCCTCCACGTCCAATACACGACGGATCCCAATGCGGGCGAAGAGACGCCGATTTCGGGCTTCGAGATGAACCTGAGCGGCATTTCGCTGCTGACCCAGTTCTACAAGGGCGTTCATTTCACCGCTTTGTTCGTGATCTCCTTCACGCCGATCGACGAGGAGCGTGTCGTTCAGCGCGCCCGGCTGTTCCTGAAGGATGAGGGGCCGCGCGAGATCATCGACCAGATCGGCAAGGCTTTCGTCGAGCGTTTCTGCTTCGAGGTGGAGCAGGATCTGAAGGTGCTCGATTACAAGAAGCACCTCACGCATCCGCGCCTGTGCGCGGGCGACGGGCCGATCATGAAGTTCCGCAATTACGCGGCGCAATATTACGTCTGACGAGAAAGGCGGCGCTGGAGGTTCAAACCACCAGCGCCGTCGCCCAGTGGATGAAGGCGAGCCAGGCATCCGTCTGCCAGACGAGGACCGGCACGCTGATCGCCGCAAAAGCGTAAAGACCGCCCCACAAGGTGGCCGGGTGAATCCTCCGCAGCGTCGCCATGTCCCACAAGGCCAGCGCGGCAATGTAGATGCAGGGCATCGCTACGATACCGAAAAGCCCGGCGAACCAGGGCATGCGGCCAAAGGCGGCGCCCATCATCGCGACCATCGCCATCACCATCAGCCGCTTATGCGTTTGGGGTATACGCCGGTTCCACAGCGCGGCGAGGATCAGGCCGCCGAAGCCGAGCACGCTGAACAGCGGGATGGCCGCCCAGGATGGCGGTGGCACGATGGGCGGGCCGGAAGCGCGGGTGACGCCGTGCAGGCCGGCCAATGTGCCGAGCACGATCATCGAGATCACGATCGGCAGGCCGACAAGGCCGAGCTTGCGGTGGATGTCCGGTCTGCCGGCCGCCACCAGCGAAGTCTGCGCCATGAACAGTAGGATCCAGCCGGTGAAGACTGCGCCATGCGCGTGTACCAGCGGCGTCGGCGGCACGATGAAATCGGGGCGGCCGTTGACCGGTACGAGATAATAGGTCGGCGCGAAGGCAATCGTCACTGCGGCGAGCATCGACGCCGCGAGCCCGGTATAGAAGATCTGTTCGGGCGCGAGCCTGCGCGCCGCGATTGCCTGGCTGGCCAAGGCCACCTCCTCGGAAAAGCTGGCAGCGGATCAAGCATCGTTGCCCTGGCGTAACCAGAATGCCGCGACGAAAGCGGCGGGTCGCGCGATGGACGGGGCAGCCTGTGTCTGGCGCTTGGTTCAGTCGCTCTTAACCGTTCCACATGCCATCATGGGCGATCCCAGAAGGGGAGATCCGCCGGCTGGATACCGGCCCGAAGGAAGTGATTGATGTTTCTCGATTTGAATGCCGACCGATTCGAAGGTGAGCCGCAGCACCAATATTGCCATAGCTGCAAGGGCGTAATCCGTCAGGGTGAACCGACCGAAATGGTGCGCTTCGACCCTGACCCCAATCATGACGTGGAAAGCCTCAACGGCCTTTATCACGCCGCATGCGCAAAGCCGTTTCTCCGTATGCACCGTGCGATGCAGGCGATGAACAGGTTCCTCCGCTTCTGAAGCGCATTTGGGCGCGCTCGACGCGCCCTCAGCTCAGATAGTGCGCCGTCGTCTTGGCGGCGACCTCGTCGGCGGTGACGTCGGGGGCGAGCTCGATCAGCTTGAATGGCGACTGGTGATCGGGCCGCTGGAAGACGGCGAGGTCGGTCACGATCATGTCTACCACATTCTGGCCGGTGAGCGGGAGCGTGCAGGCCGGGATGAACTTGGGGCTGCCATCCTTGGCGTTGTGCTCCATCACGACGATGATCTTCTTCACGCCCGCGACGAGATCCATCGCGCCGCCCATGCCCTTGATCATCTTGCCGGGAATCATCCAGTTGGCGATGTCGCCATTCTCCGCCACTTCCATCGCGCCGAGCACGGTGAGATCGATATGGCCGCCGCGGATCATCGCGAAGCTGTCGGCTGAGCTGAAAAAGCTCGACTGCGGCAACTGGCTGATCGTCTGCTTGCCGGCGTTGATCAGATCGGCGTCGACTTCATCGTCATAAGGGAAGGGACCGATGCCCAGCATCCCATTTTCGGACTGGAGCGTGACCTCCATGCCTGCGGGGATATTGTTCGCCACCAGCGTTGGAATGCCGATGCCTAGATTGACATAGAAGCCATCCTGCAATTCCTTCGCCGCGCGGGCGGCCATCTGGTTGCGATCCCAAGGCATTATGCATGTCTCCAAGGCGTGAGAAGGAGCGCGGTAGCGATCATTGGGCCGCTGCCGCAATATTGGTCGAACGAATGGGGTTAGGCAGCATGAACCAGCCGGCATCCCACAGCGAAGTGAGCCGGGTGCCGGACGTCGCGGCCCGGGGCGTGATTGCCCTGCCGCCGCCAATGCCGATCTGATTGCTGAAATCGCTGCTTTCATCGCCGGCAATTGCGATCACGCAATAACGAGCGGCGATGGCTTGGCGGACAGCGTCATCAATGCCGACCGTCTTGCTGTCGGCATGGAGGAACAGCGTGTTGCCCAGTTCGGCTGGACCAAGACCGAGATGGTCCAGCAAAGCGGTGATGCCTGCGGCGCCTGCTGGCGATCGGGCAGAGGCGTAGATGACGATAACGCCGCTGCGGCGGACGGCCGCAACTGCCTCGACCGCGCCCCGCGCCACGACGACGCTGTCACTGCCGTCTCCTTTCCAGCGTCGCCACCGGGCGTCGGGATCGCCATTGGCCGTCTCGGCCTCGTCCAGATTGAAGATTACCGCCAGTGGCTTCTGCCCGCATGGATCGAAGGCGGGCGCGTCAAGGCGTGAGCCAGGCGTCAGGACAACAGAACTCAGCGTGGCGCTGGACGCCCGCGCCGCAGCCTGTTCGGCCAGATATGCTACCAGCGGCTGATATTGGCCCAATTGCCCGCTCGCCGCGGCGGATGGCGGCGGAAGGGAGGTTAAGCCTGTCAGAGCTATTTTGGGCCTGGATTCCGAACGATCCGGCATGGCCGCGCGACGCTCAACAGCACGACGTTCGGGTTGAACTTTGGCAGGTTTCGGAGGCGTTTTAGCAGGCGGTATCGTTGGCCGCGCTTCCGCCACCCGCGATAGAGGCGGCTGTGCCAGCGTGGCCGCGCCACTATTCTTGTTGGCCTGTTGACGCGCAATCATGCCCCCCGCAGCGAGCGGGATGGCGGCGGCGCAGCCGGAGAGCAGCGCTGCGGCGCCAGTCATTGCCAGCGCCGCCCGAAGGCTCACGCAGCTTCCCTTGCGCGCGTCGTGCGGAATTCGATCATCTTGTCGTAGGGCGCACCGAGGACGAGACGCTTCACATAGATGCTGGGCACATGGATGCCGTCGGGATCCAGGCTGCCGACGGGGACGATTTCCTCCACCTCGGCGACGCAGATCCGGCCGGATGTGGCGGCGGGCTGGTTGAAGTTGCGCGCGGTCTTGCGGAAGATGAGGTTGCCGGCCTCGTCCGCCTTCCAGCCCTTGATGATCGAAAGGTCGGCACGGATGCCGCGTTCGAGGACGTAGGTTTCGCCGTCGAACTCCTTCAATTCCTTGCCCTCGGCCACCAAAGTGCCGACGCCGGTCTTGGTGTAGAAGCCGGGAATGCCGGCGCCGCCGGCCCGCATCCGTTCGGCGAGTGTGCCCTGCGGGCAGAATTCCACTTCGAGCTCGCCGGCGAGATATTGGCGTTCGAACTCCTTGTTCTCGCCGACATAGGACGAGATCATCTTGGCGATCTGCCGCGTACGGAGAAGCTTGCCGAGGCCTTCATTGTCGATCCCGGCATTGTTGGAGGCGACCGTCAGATCCTTGACGCCCGACGCCTGGATCGCATCGATCAGCCTCTCGGGAATGCCGCACAGGCCGAACCCGCCAGCGGCGATCGTCATGCCATCGAACAGGAGCCCATCGAGCGCCGATGCCGCATCGGGATATATCTTGTTCGCCATGCCCCACTCCGCTGACTGACCTTTTGCCGCCAGATAGAGGGGTGTGGGGATGGCCGTCAATCAAAGCTCGTCCCGATTGCTTCCCGTGCAATCGTGCTTGCCATGCGTGCAGATTGAAGGGGCCTTTTTCCGCCCATCGCCGCCCGCTATGGATGCGCAATGAACAATAAGCGCACTGGCGGCCGTATCCTGGTCGATGCTCTTCTCGCGCAGGGATGCGACCGCATCTTCTGCGTTCCCGGCGAATCCTATCTCGCCGTCCTCGACGCCCTTCACGATACGCCGGAGATCGAACTGATCGTCGCGCGGCAGGAAGGCGGCGTCGGCTTCATGGCGGAGGCGGACGGGGCGATGACCAATCGCCCCGGCATCGCCTTTGTCACGCGCGGGCCGGGGGCGACCAACGCCTCGATCGGCGTCCATGTGGCGATGCAGGATTCGACGCCGATGATCCTGTTCATCGGCGATGTCGCGCGGGGCGATCGTGATCGCGAGGCGTTCCAGGAAATCGATTTCACGGCAATGTTCTCGCCGATCGCCAAATGGGCGTCACGGATCGACGATGCGGCGCGCATCCCCGAATATGTCGCGCGCGCTTATTCCATTGCAATGTCGGGTCGGCCGGGACCGGTGGTGCTGGCGCTGCCCGAGGACATGCTGACCGACGTGGCGGACGCGGTCGATCGCGTCCGGGTCGAGCGGCCGGCTCAGGCGGTGGGCGCCGGTATGATCGGCCAGATCGCCGATCTACTGGCCGAAGCGAAGCGACCGCTGGCGATCGTCGGCGGGGCGGGATGGACCGATACCGCGGCACGCAGCTTCGCCAAGGTGGCGGAAGCCTGGGGGCTCCCCGTCGCCGTTGCCTTCCGGCGCCAGGATGCGATCGCCAATGACTGCCCGGTCTATGCCGGCAATCTTGGCTATGGACCCAATCCCAAGCTGCTGGAGCGGGTGAAGGCAGCTGACCTACTGCTGGTGGTCGGCCCGCGGCTCGGCGAGGCGACGACGGACGGCTATACGCTGATCACGCCCGAACATCCCGGCCAGAAGCTGATTCACGTCCATCCCGACCCGAACGAGCTGGGTAGCGTCTATGCGACAGACTTGGCGATCTGCGCAGGCGTGAATAGCTTCGCGCTGGCGCTGGAGGCAGCCGTCTATCGCGCGGGCGAGGCTGGTGTGCCTTCGAGCAAGCATTTCCCGCGCTTTACCACGGGGCGCGAGGCGCATGCTGAGTGGGAAGCCTGGGCGACGCCCCAGCCCAATGGCCAGAAGCTCGACCTGGGCGCCTGCGTGGCGCTGATGCGCGATCTGCTGCCCGAGGACAGCATCATCTGCAACGGCGCCGGCAATTTCTCCGGCTGGTGGCACCGCTTCTGGCATTATTCCGGCCCGGTGAGCCAGCTTGCGCCGACCGCTGGCGCGATGGGCTACGGCCTGCCCGCCGGCGTCGCCGCGGCGCTGCGCGCACCGCATCGGCAGACGATCGTGCTGGCCGGTGACGGCTGCTTCCTGATGAACGGGCAGGAACTGGCGACAGCGGTGCGCTATGGCCTGAAGATGCTGGTGCTGATCATCGACAATGGCAGCTATGGCACGATCCGCATGCACCAGGAGCGGCGCTATCCGGCGCGGATATCCGGCACCGATCTCGTCAACCCGGACTTCGCGGCCTATGCGCGCGCCTTCGGCGCCTGGGCGGAAACGGTGACGGAGACGGCGGACTTTGCGGCCGCGCTTGCCCGCGCACAGGAGCAGCCTGGCGTCGCCTTGCTGCACCTCAAGACGGATATCGAGCAGATCGGGCCGGCGGTTACGGTGAGCGCGCTACGCGGCGGCTGAACTCAAAAAAGGAAGCGCTCGTCCAGCTGACCGGACGAGCGCTTCCCCGCGACCCTGACGGGCAACCGCAAAACCAGTTTGCAATATCTGCCGTTTGCTGACGCCAATGTAAACTGCATTGTAACTCACGTTAAACTCGCGGCAGCGAAATGAGTTTCAAGGCCCGGGCAGATTGTCCGCGGCTTCGCCGACGATGCACCGCGGCCACACTCGGTCAGTGACCGGAAAAGTCGGCAGAAGGCGGCTCGCTTGCGACAAAATGCTGGTCTATTGTCGGCCCATGATCCTCGAACTCGCCGAAATCGACATCCTCCCCGGCAAGGAGCCGGACTTTGAAGCGATCCTGGAGGAGGCATCCCGGCTTTTCCTGCAGTCGCCAGGATGCCTGGGAATAAGGATCGGGCGATCAATCGAGCATCCCCATCGTTTCCGGCTGCTCGTGCGCTGGGCGACTTTGGACGATCATATGATCGGCTTCCGCAATTCCGATGCGTTCATCGAATGGCGCAGGTTGGCGGGGCCCTGCTTCGCCAAACCGCCGCGGGTGGAGCATATGAATCTGCTGATCGGCGATTAGGTCAGCCGAAGCCGGCGGTTTCCCCCGCAATGAGATCGAACCGCTCGGCAAGCGCCTCGCGCAGTGCGGGATCTTCGCTTCGCAGCAATATCTCCCGGTTCAGCCAGCGCGACCGGGGATTGTAGTTGAAGCTGCCGAACCAGGCCGCGCGCCCACCAATCCTGTCGATCAGCAGGAATTTGGAATGGACGGGCAGGGCCTGCGGATGGCGGTAACGCGCGATCGCGACGCCCGCCTCGGCAAGCTCGTCGATGATCGCTTCGGGCACGCGGCGCTCGGTATCATGGACGATCAATCGCACCTCCGCACCCGCCCGCGCTGCCTTCGCCAGTCCGCGTGAAAGGAAGCCGGGCTTGAGATGCGAGATCACGCCGCGGATCGTCGTACCGGAGCCGAGGCCGTGCAGCGCCTTGTCGATGATGCCCGTCCGCAGCCGCGGATAGAAATAGAGCGAAGCGAAGGCGCCTTCGAACACATGATTTTCATGCGGGCGGAAGCGTGGCGCGGGACGATCAAGCTCCAGCACATGGCGACGCAGCGTCGCGACGAGGCCGGGGTTGCGATATTCGACCAGCATATTGTGGCCGCGATCCTGATCGCCGATCTCTGCGATCACGTCCGGATCTTCGGGATCGTTGCCCGAGGGATTGAAGGAGCCGACCAGCACCGTCGGCTCGGGGTGCGAGAAGGCGTAGATCTTGGCGTGAAGATGGCCATGGAAGGGCGCGAGTGCTTCGAGCAAGGGTTCATGCACGTTCAGGCCGCCGTTCAGGCCATGCTTTTCCAGCCGGGTGACGACGGCGTCATTGGCGGACCGGCGGCGTGGTGCGCCTTCGACATGCAGCACGACGCGCACGCCGCGATCGGACGCGGCCATCAGCGCTTCGGCCAGCGCCATATCCCGGAAATAATAGGTGGCCCAGGCGATCTCGCCGCCTTCGGGCACGGCTTCGATGCGGCGGGCGAGCAGGTCGCGGAGCAGGCGCGGCGGTCGATCGGGACCGCCAAAGTGAACCCACCCCCCGGCGATCGGCTTAGGCACGTCGTGCCAGATAATCGAGCGCGTGGTGGACGCCGCCGGTGCGGAGCCAGCGCTTGCCGGCCTTGCGCAGGAAACGCTGCATGCCATCTCGGCGTGCCTCGGGAATGGCGCTTCCCGACAGATCGAGCAGGCGCGCGGCCATGTCCGCCTTGCCATAGATGAGCAGACCGAGGATCGCCTTCAGCGCGACTGTCTCACCGCCTTGCGCGACGCGGGCCAGCAGATCCTCCTCGCGCCGCAGGAAGAAGGCGTCGCCATAAGCGAGCCGGCCGGCGCGTTGGCCGCCGCCCAGGCTGACATTGCCGACATTGGCCGAATTGAGCGCGCGATAGCGCTTCAGTCGGTAGAGGTCGATCAGATCGAAGCCATGTCCGGCCATGAAGGCGATGATGTCGCCGGCAAGCGCCTGACCGCGATAGCGTTCTAGGAACGAAACCTCGATCTCGGCGAACAGCACCGAGTTGGCGATGGTGCCTGCCGCGCCTTCGAGAATGCCGAGCTCGCTACCCTGCGTATCGACCTTGATCGCATCGATCACGCGCCCCTCGCGCGTGGCGATCGCATCAAGGCTGTCGACCGTCATCTCCAGCGTGGAGGTGATCTGGGTGTGCGTGCCTTTCTTGCGGAAACCGCCGAGAAGCTCGGCATTGGGAGCGAGCGTCGACGACATGTTGGGCAGGGCGGTGATGTTGAGCGTCTCCTGCCCGGCCACCTTGCCCAGCGCCACCGGGTAGAGCGTGTCGCGGCCGATGCGCTGTGGCTCGGCAGCGCCCTCGCGCGGTTCGAACAGCATGGCCGACGTGATCGAGCGCACGGGTGCCCAGCGATCCTTGAGGCCGCCGGCGGAGCCGACGTCGGCGAGGACGATTTCAAAGCCCGGCGGAAGCTGGCGGAGCAGCGGATCGAGGTTCATTGTTCTTTTCTATCCAGCCTGCGGAGGATTTGCGAGACGAGCTCGTAGTCGCTCGGCTTGTCGACGTCGATGCCGGCTTCGGCGCGATCGAGCAAGACCGGTTTGGCACGCAGGCCGAGCCGACGCCCGGCGGCAGCGAGGGCGTCGCCCAGCGAGATGGTACGGGTCAGCGCGCGGATTGCGAGGCAAGGGCCGAAGCGCATCATCAGCTTGCCGGCGACCTTGCGGTCTTTTTCCGCCGATGCCCAGAGTTCGAGGGCCGGGGCGACACGATCGCTGGTAAGCGCGAACAGGTTGGCGCCGGTGAAACCACCGTCCTGGAAGCGCAGCCAGGTGCGCTTGTTTTCGGGATAGGCGGCTAGCAGCACATGCTGCGGCACCATCGCCACCGCGACATCCGCATCGGCAACGCCGTCCAGGAATGATTCGACATCGGACGGGCGGAGCAAAGGGTGATCGGCGGTGGTGATCAGCACTGGCCAGGGTGCATCCGGCGTGCCGGCGACGCTGGCGATGCTGTGGGAAATGCCCGCACCACTTGCGTGCAGCCCTATCTTGGGATGATCGCCGATCCAGGCGAGATCGCCGGCGACGACGGCGTCGGGTTCCTGCGAGAGGATGAGGATGCGGCCGATCCGGTCGACCGCCGCCAGCGTGCGGACGACGCGCGCGATCATCGCCTCGCCGGCGATTTCGACCCGCGCTTTATAGCGCTCGCCATGCGCCTGGGCGAACGGATCGCCGCCCGGTCGTGACCCTGCGAGAAGAATCGCCGTCCACTTGCCCTTGTCGTCCACGCTTCCGGTCGGCCCCGCAATGTTTCAAAGGCCGTGTCTATAGCCCTCGCCCCGGAAAAGTCACGATTGCGGCCGATAGGCGCGGGCCAACAGTTTCGCATCCGAAAGCGCGATCGACCCATGACTATGAAGAAGGCCGTCATCCTGAGCGCGGGCAAGGGTTCCCGCCTGCTGCCGCTCACCGAGAACCGCCCGAAATGCCTGCTCGACTGTTCGGGGAAGACGTTGCTCGAATGGCAGCTCGACGCCTTGTATGCGGGTGGCGTGGAGGAAGCGGTGATCGTCACCGGCTTTCGTTCGGATCTGGTCGATGCGCTGGTTTCCTCGCGCGCGGATGGGCGGACGCGGACGCTCTACAACCCCTTCTATCATGTCGCCGACAACACCGGATCTGTGTGGATGGCGCGCGAGGAGATGAAGCAGGACTTCCTGATCCTCAACGGCGACACGCTGATCGGGCCGGATATCGTGAAGAAGGTGATCGCCAACGCGACGGCGCCGATCACCATCACGGTCGACGAGAAGCCGGCCTATGACGATGACGACATGAAGGTGTTGCGCGACGGCGACCGGCTGCTGCGGATCGGCAAGACGATCACCGAATGCAACGCCGAGTCGATCGGCTTCCTGGCGTTCCGCGGGCAGGGCCCGGCGGTGTTCGTCGACGCGGTCGATGCGCTGATGCATGGGCCGGAAGGCGTGAAGAGCTGGTATCTGAAGCTGATCGATCAGCTCGCGCCGCTCGGTATCGTCTCGACGACCTCGATCCACGGCATGGAGTGGCAGGAGGTGGACTTCATGCCCGACCTGGACGCCGCCCAGACGCTGACGGCGAAGTGGCGGGCCGAGCGAGGCTGATCCCCCCTTAGCTCTTGGGGACGAGCTCGATCACGTCGAGCGTCGATTCCCAGTGCGGGAAGGGCAGGATCAAACGCCAGCGCTTGGGTTCGACCCGTTCCAGCGCGCCGGCCATGTCGCGTTCGGGATCGGAACCGTAATCGAGCGCGCGCCGTTCATCGCCCAGCATCATCGTGCCCAGGAAGATCATCCGGCTTTCGTCATTGGGAAAGAGGAAGCCCACCGGCTTTTGCGCTCCGCCGAGCTTGGCGAGGCTCAGCATGTCCTTTTCCTGCGTGATCCGGCAAGTGAATTCCGGATTGGCGGTGAAGACGGGGCCGCCGGGATTGCGCGAGCCCAGCTTGTAGACGCGGCAGACATAATCGCCCGGCGGCGGCACGGGGGAGGGGAGCGCCGCATCGGGCTGCATCAGCGACCCCAGCGGTGTGAGCTTCGCCGTTTCGCCTGCAGCGGAGATCTGGGTAAGGGCCTGCGTCCAGGCATCGCGCCAGGTGCGCACCCGTTCGCGATCGGTGGTCGTCGCCATGGTCCGCCAGGCAGCGACGGCGGCGGGCGATCCCGCTTCGGCCCTGGCGCCATCGCCGCCAGCGCAGCCCATCGCGGCGAGCGGCAGGAAAATCAGTGGCCATCTGGCGCAATTCAACAAACGATAGTCCTCCAGCGCAACATGCTCACTCTAGACGCCAGTCCATAATCGCGGCAACGGAAGCCGTGTGGGGGCTCGACGCCCGAGCGTCGACACTGTTCCCCGAAACGGCAGGAGAGACAAGCAGATGAGCGACCTGGAAGCCCGGATCGACCGGCTCGAATCCACGGAGGCCATCCGCCAGCTTGTTTCGCGCTACTCGCTGTCGCTCGACATGCGCGACCTGGATGCGCATGTGAACCTGTTTGCCCACGATATACGGGTCAGCCGCGACAAGGTGGGGCGGAGCCATCTGAAGCGGTGGCTGGACGATACGCTTCGCCTGCAGTTCACCGGCACATCGCACCATGTCGGCAACCATATCATCGAGTTCGACGACGCCGATCATGCGCATGGCGTGGTCTATTCCAAGAACGAGCATGAGACTGGCCCGGAATGGGTGATCATGCAGATGCTCTATTGGGACAATTATGAGCGGATCGAGGGGAGCTGGTATTTCCGGCGGCGGCTGCCCTGTTATTGGTATGCGACCGACCTCAACAAGCCGCCGATCGGCAACATGAAGATGCGCTGGCCGGGGCGCGAGCCTTATGAGGGGAGCTTCCATGCGCTGTGGCCGTCGTGGAAGGAGTTTTGGGCCAATCCGCCGCAATCCGATGAGCCCGAAGTGGCCGAGCTGGCGCCGCTGGGCGAGTTCCTGAACCGGATGCGGCGGGGCGCGCCGGAGCCGCGGATCCGGGTCAGGTAGAGAGACAGGTTTAGACTGGAAAGGGTTGAGGCGCTGTTTCAATTACTGTATCGGTGTTGTAATACAGTAGGAGACTTCAGGATGCGCCTCGCCTTTCTTTCCGTTCCGTTCGCACTGCTCGCCGCCTGCAGCGGCTCCGTCCAGGCGGAGGCGGAGAGTGGCGTCAAGGGAAGCCGGGACTTCGCCCTTTCCGGTTTCGACAAGGTGGACCTGCGCGGCCCCGATGACGTGACCGTCCGCGTCGGCCCGGCGGCGTCGGTCCGTGCCGAGGGCGATACCGCGATCCTCGACCGGCTGGAAATCACCGTGGTCGGCAACGAACTGCGCGTCAGCCGCAAGAAGAACCAGTCGAACTGGAACGGCACGCGCGGGACCGCGAAGGTGACGGTGACGCTGCCGGTGCTGACCGGGGCATCGATCGACGGTTCGGGCGACATGACGGTCGATCGCGTAAAGGCCGCCAGCTTCGATGGCTCGGTCGCGGGATCGGGCAATCTTTCCGTCGCGGCGCTGGAAGCCCAGGCGGCGGACCTATCGATCGCGGGATCGGGCAACATCACGGTCGCCGGCCACACCCAGAAGGTGAGCGGTTCGATCGCAGGTTCGGGCAATATCGAAGCCGCGGGCCTGCAATCGGACACGGCGTCGCTCTCCGTTATGGGATCGGGCAACATCAATGTCGGTGCGCGGACCAGCGCCTCGGTATCGCTGATGGGGTCGGGTGACGCCACCGTGACCGGCGGCGCGAAATGCACGGTCCGCAAGATGGGGTCGGGCGACGCCCGCTGCGGCTAAGCCGCGATCAGATCAGCGACAGCGCGGATAGTTCGTCGACCATGGCCTTGGGCATGGCGGCGACGTCCGCGTCGCTGCCGTCGAAATCCTGCGGCGCATCATCGGCCTTGAGGTAGCGCCAGCCCTGGTGGGCGCGCTTGGGGCGAGCGCGGACGGGGACGACGCGGGCGTCGACGCGGATCAGGCAGTGGCCGTTTTCCCCTTCCTCGAAGCCGAGGATCGTTTGCCGCGCGATCAGGCGGTGGGCGATGATCCAGTAGAGCGAGCCACCGACCATCTCGGCCGCGCGCGTAGGGCGGTAGCGGGTGTGAATCGTCGTCGTGCCATTCGTGGCGCGCGCGGTGATGCGGTCGCGCAGGATTTCCACGCTGGAGCAGCCAACCGCGACCTTGGTCATGTGGAGCATGTGGGCGATGTGGGGTGTGGCGCTCAGCCCGCAAGCCCGGTGGCGGTGGCGAGGCCGAGGAAAGCGAGGAAGCCCATCGAGTCGGTCGTCATCGTGACGAAGATCGACGAGGAGACGGCGGGGTCGACGTCCATCCGGTCGAGCGCCACCGGCACGAGCACGCCGGCGAGACCGGCGATGACGATATTGGTCATCATCGCCGCCGCAATCACCCCGCCCAGCGCAGGATTGCCGAAGAAGAAGGCGACGCCGCAGCCGATGACCGCGGCCACCGTCACACCGTTCAGCAGCGCGATGCGGATTTCGCGGACGATGGCGCGCATCGTGTTCGACTGGGTGAGCTGGTTGGTGGCGATGGCGCGGACCGTGACGGCCATCGTCTGCGTGCCGGCATTGCCGCCGACGCCGGCGACGATCGGCATCAGCGTGGCGAGCGCGACCATCTTGGCGATGGTGCCTTCGAAGATGCCGATGATGGTGGAGGCGACGAGGGCGGTCAGCAGATTGGCGAGCAGCCAGCGGACGCGCGCCTTGTAGCTGTCGCGCACGGGCTCGTTAATGTCGCCGTCGCCGGCGCCGGAGAGCTTGAGGATGTCCTCGCCGGCTTCTTCCTGGATGATGTGGACGACGTCGTCGACGGTGATCATGCCGACGAGGCGGTTCGACTGGTCCACCACGGCGGCGGAGATGAGGGCGTATTTCTGGAAACGGAGGGCGACCTCTTCCTGGTCCATGTCGACCGGGATCAGGGTCTGTTCGCGCTTCATCACATCGGCGATGGCGATGCCGCGCGGGGTGCGCAGAATCCAGCTCAGATTGCAGGTGCCGACCGGGTGGTGGCGGCTATCCACCACGAAGATTTCCCAGAAATCGGTGGTGAGATCCTCGTTCGAGCGGAGATAATCGAGGACGTCGCCCACCGTCCAATGTTCGGGCACCGCGATCAGATCGCGCTGCATCAGGCGGCCGGCGGATTCCTCCGGGTAGGACAGGGCTTCTTCGATCGCGGCGCGATCATCCGGCTCCATCGCGCGGAGGACGGCGCGCTGCTCGTCCTCCTCCAACTCCTCGATGATCGCGACGGCGTCGTCGGTTTCGAGCTGGGTGGCGAGTTCGGCCACTTCGTGGGGGGCGAGCGCGTCGATCAGCTCGTCGCGCACCCACTCGTTCATTTCCGAAAGCACGTCGCCGTCGAGCATGTCGGAAATGGCGGCGGCGAGCGGGCGGCGCATATCGCCCGGCACCAGTTCGAACAGATCGGCGATGTCGGCGGGATGGAGCGGCGCGACCAGCGTGCGGACGCCTTCATCATCCCCCGCCTCGACATGGGCGAGGACACTGGAGACGAATTCCGGCTTCATCCGGTCGTCTTCGTCGAGGCTCGTTTCGGGAACGGCTTCGGTGGCGGGATCGATTTCGGTTTCGCTCATCGGCCCCCACCATTGGCGCGCTTCGGATTCCAGTGCCTTCTAGGCGCGGCGATGGCGGATGTCAGCCCTTGGGCGAGGCGCAAGCGTCATCCCGGCGAAAGCTGGTATCTCGTGCGGCAAATCGACCACACAAGCCGCTTGCGATCCCAGCCTACGCTGGGATGACGGTGAGGGGAGAAGAAAGAAGAAGATCCTCACCCGGCCTCTCCCGCGAAAGCGGGAGAGGGGAAAAGGCTATTCCATCATCGGTGGCGGTTCGTCACCGGGCTTCGACTTCGCCCCGCGCATCAGGATCACGAAGGGCAGGAGGACGATGACCGCCCAGCCCATCAGCCAATAATCGTCGATATAGGCGATCATCAGCGCCTGGCGGTTGATTTCGGCGTCGATCATCCTGAGCACGCCTTCGCCCTGTTCACCGAATTTCTCGATCACGGCGGGCGTAAGGAAAGGCAAAGAGGATGCGTTGATATGCGTCGACAGGTCCGAATGGCTGACCTGCAGGTTGCGGGCGAGCAGGGCCGAAAGGACGGCGATCGCCACCGACGAGCCGATGTTGCGCGATAGGCTGTAGAGCGCCGCGCCTTCGGTGCGCAGATAGGGCGCAAGCGTGGCGAAGGCGAGGAGGTTGAGCGGCAGGATGACGAAGCCCGTGCCGAAGCCCTGGACCACGCCGGCCCAGATCACCGGCCAGGCGCCCATCTGAAGATCGAAACCGGCCATGACCATCTGCGACGCTGCGATCAGGGTAAGGCCGAAACCGATCATCAAGCGGCCATCGATCCGCTTGGCGAGGATGCCGGCGACCAACATGGAGGCCATCATCGCGATGCCGCGCGGCGCGACCAGCAGACCGGCGCCATAGGCATCATAACCGAGCAGGGTCTGCAGCATCGGCGCCATCAGCGCGGAGCCGGCGATGCTGATACCGCTGGCGAGGAACATGAACAGGTTGGCGATCAGGAAATTGCGATCGCGGAACAACGCCAGCGGAATCAGCGGATGCGCGGTGGTGGCGCTGTGGACGGCATACATCCACAGGCCGACCACGAAGATCCCGCATTCAATGATGATCTCGGTCGATTCGAACCAGTCGAGATGCGTGCCGCGATCGAGCGTGAGCTGGAAGCCGACGAGCATCATCGAGATCAGGATGAAACCGGTGATATCCAGCGCGGTCTTTTGCAGCTTTGCCGATGACAGCAATATCCAGCTGGCGACCGCGGTGACGATGCCGAACGGCACGTTGATGAAGAACACCCAGCGCCAGTTCCACTGATCGGTAAGCCAGCCGCCGAGCACGGGCCCCATGATCGGCGCGATCATCACGCCCATGCCCCAGATGGTGAGCGCCTGCGCGTGCTTTTCCTTGGGATAGCTGTCCAGCATCGCGGCCTGCGTCAGCGGGCCGATGAATGCGCCGAAAACGCCTTGCAGGATGCGGGCCGCCACCATTGTTTCCAGCGTCGGCGCCAGGCCGCAGGCGGCCGAAGCCA
The DNA here is from genome assembly GCF_042693015.1 of Sphingomonas sp. DBB INV C78. Taxonomy (NCBI): domain Bacteria; kingdom Pseudomonadati; phylum Pseudomonadota; class Alphaproteobacteria; order Sphingomonadales; family Sphingomonadaceae; genus Sphingomonas; species Sphingomonas sp. DBB INV C78. Next base: position 530,245 of record NZ_CP170544.1, read on the forward strand.
GGGTGAAGCCGACGACCGAAGTGACGAACAGCTCCCGCCGGCCGAAACGCGATTCCAGCCAGCCGGTGACCGGCGTCGCGATGGCAACGGCGATGATGTAGGAAGTTAGCACCCAGGCGATCGATTCCTGCGTGGCGCCCAGCGTTGCCTGCATGTGCGGCAGCGCGACATTGGCGATCGTCGAATCGAGCACCTGCATCAGCGTGGCGGCCATCACCGTGATGGTGATGGCGAGCCGCTTGGCGGGAGAAGGCAGGGCGGATGCTGGCTGGGCGTGCGCTTCCATGATCTTCCGCCACTAGATTTCACGATGTCCGGGTAAGATTCCGATCCGTTTGTCCCGAGCGAAGTCGAGGGACCGCCCGAGCGCAGCGGAGGGCTTCTCGGCTTCGCTCGAAGAGGTGTCTCGACTTCGCTCGACACAAACGGGAAAGAGATACCTGTCCCGAACGGGACAGGCGCTAGACCGGCGCGTCATGGGTTTCAAGACGCTACGGAATACCCATATGGTCTATCCATGACCCGATCCTATCGCCTGTCCGTTCTGGACCAGTCCCCGATCGCCGAAGGCTCCACCGCGGCCGACGCGCTTGCCAACACGCTCGATCTCGCCCGCACGGCGGACCGGCTGGGCTATCACCGCTACTGGCTGGCGGAGCACCATGCTTCGCCGGGGATCGCCGGAGTCGCGCCCGAGGCGCTGATCGGGCCGGTGGCGCTGGCGACGGAGCGCATCCGTGTCGGATCGGGCGGGATCATGCTGCCGCATTTCTCGCCCTTCAAGATTGCCGAGACCTTCCGGATGATCGCGGCGCTGGCGCCGGGACGGATCGACCTGGGGCTGGGGCGCGCGCCGGGGACCGACGGGCGGACGGCTTACGCCTTGCAGCGCGATCGTTCGCGGCGGATGCCGTCCGACGATTTTCCGCAGAATCTGGCGGAGCTGCTGGCCTATATCAGCGACACCATGCCCGAGGACCATGCCTTTGCGCCGCTGGTGAAATCGCTGCCGTCGGGGGGCGAGGGATCGCCCGACCCATGGCTGCTGGGATCGTCGATGGATTCGGCGATCTGGGCGGCGGGAAGCGGACTGCCTTATTGCTTTGCCGACTTCATCAACCCGGCCGGCGCGGAGATGGCGGCGGAATATCGCCGGCAGTTTCGGCCGTCGCAGTGGCTGGACAAGCCTTATGTGATGGCGGCGAGCTGGGCGATCGCGGCGCCGACGAGCGAGGAGGCGCGCGCGCTGGCGGCGCCGGCGGCGATGATGTTCGCGCATCTCGTCCGCGGCGACCTGATCGCGGTGCCGCCGATCGAAAAGGCGCTGGCCTGGCTTGCCGAACATGGCGACGGCAACCGCCGCCACCGCCGCACCATCCTTGGCACGCCCGCCGAGGTGCGCGCGCAAGTGGATGCGGTGGCGGCCGAATATGGCGCGGACGAGATGATGCTGGTCAACATCATGTCCGATCACGACGCGCGGCGGCGCAGCTATGAACTGGTCGCCGCCGAATATGGGCTGGCGGAGATCGCCGCTGCCGCGTAGTTGGGCCAAACTTTTTCGCAGGAGACCATGATGGCCGATCCCGAGAACACCCTGATCCTTTCGCTCGACAGCGGCGGCGACGTCGTCATCGATCTTCGCCCCGATCTCGCGCCCGGCCATGTCGAGCGGATCAAGGAACTGACCCGCGAGGGTTTCTATGACGGCGTGGTCTTCCACCGCGTCATCCCCGGCTTCATGGCGCAGGGCGGCGACCCCACCGGCACCGGCATGGGCGGATCGAAGAAGCCCGACCTCGCCGCCGAGTTCAACGCCGAGCCGCATGTCCGCGGCGTCTGCTCGATGGCGCGCGCGCAGAACCCGAACAGCGCGAACAGCCAGTTCTTCATCTGCTTCGACGACGCGACCTTCCTCGATCGCCAATATACCGCCTGGGGCGTGGTGCGCGAAGGCATGGAGCATGTCGACGCGCTGCCCAAGGGCGAGCCGCCGCGCACGCCGGGCAAGATCATCAAGGCGAAGATCGAAGCCGACGCCTGATCGGTTAAGCTACCACTGATAGCGCCCCGCTGGCCCGATGGCTGGCGGGGCGTTTTCGTTGGGAGAGCGCTCAATCCCGCGCGATGGATTCGAACAGCCAGTCGTGGAACAGGCGCACCGGGCGGCGCGAGAGGGCGGAGCGGCGGCAGGCGAACCAGTAGCTATACTGGCTGTCGACATCGACATCGCCGAACAGCTCGACCAGCCGCTCGTCGTTCGAATCGTGGAGATGGCTGTCGAGCATGAAGGCGACGCCCAGGCCCTGCGCGGCGGCATCGAGCATCAGGTGGCCGGAGTCGAAATGGTCGACCGCCGCGGGTTCGAGATCGGGGCGGCGGAGCGCCTCGCGCCACGAATTGAAGGTTTCGGGCATGTCGCGGTGGAGGAAGATCGTCATCCGCCGCAAATCATCGGGGACGCGCAGCGCGTTGCGGCCTTCGAGCAGCCGCTTCGCGCCGATCGCCACCACCTTGTTGCGATCGAGCCGGCGCGAATAGAGATTGGGTTCGACATCGCGGGCCAGCACGATCGCCGCGTCCACCCCCTCGCCAAGGCGCGAAAGGCCATGGGCGGCGGTGTCGATATCGATATGCAGTTCCGGATGGCGGTTGCGAAGCTCGGGCAGGCGCTGCATCAGCCGCTGCGAGGCGAACAGCGGCAGCACGGCGAGACGCAGGCGCAGCAGTTCGGAATCGCCGGTCGTCATCTCGATCGCTTCGGCCAGCGAGTCGAGCGCTGGGGCGAGGCGGGCGAGCAGCATCTCTCCGTCAGTGTTGAGCAGCATCGCCTGGTGCCGGCGTTCGAACAGCGAACGGCCAACGAAGCGTTCCATCGCCTGGACGCGCCGGCTGAGCGCGGGTGACGACAGCGCCAGTTCCTCCGCCGCCGCCTTGACCGAACCCAGACGTGCGACCTGCACGAAGGCCTCGACGGCTGTAAGCGGTGGCAATCGACGCAATTTCGCCTCCAATCCTCGGCGATTATTGTGCACTGCAATGACGCGTTCCGCCAGAGCGAAGGCGGAGTATCGCGAAAAAACGTGGCTCACGATTGCGAAAAATGCAAGCGCAATCGCCCATTTCGCATTTGCACAATAAGTCTGCCGAACGCAAAGGGAGCGGGCCTTTCAGGCATCCTCTCCTAAAAACTTTCACGGCCAGCCTTCGGGCTGGCCTTTTTTTGTTGCTGCCCCGGATCGAAATCCGGTTTCGAGCCCTTATGTCTGTCGTCCCCGAGCGGAGAGCGATGACATGGCAGAAGAAGAAAATTCCGAACCCGCAAACGGAGGCCGCAAGCTCCAGGTCGCCAATTCCCGGCCCGACGATAGCGGCCGCGGGCTCGCACGCATGTCTCGCGCAACGCTGACGGCGCTGGGGCTGGCCGAGGGCGACGTGGTGGAGATCGCCGGCAAGCGCACCACGGCGGCGCGGGCGGTGTTGCCCTATTCGGAGGATGAAGGACTCGAGATATTACGTCTCGACGGCCTGCAGCGTGCAAACGCAGGCGTGGGTTCGGGCGATTTCGTCGAGGTGCGCAAGGCGGAATCGAAGCCCGCGCAACGCGTGGTGTTCGCGCCGGCGCAGGAAAATCTGCGGCTGCAGGGATCGGGCGAGGCGCTGAAGCGCAGCTTCGGCATGCGGCCGCTGACCGCAGGCGATGTGGTCGCGACCGCCGGCCAGCAGCGCATCGACGAGGCGAACATGCCGCCGCAGTTGCGCCAGATGCTGAATGCGCCGGCGTTCGCCTTGCAGGAGATCAGGCTGGTCGTGGTTTCGACCGTGCCGGCCAAGGGCATCGTCCATATCGATCAGGACACCGAGGTCGAGCTGCGCGCCGAATATCAGGCGGGGCAGGGCGATCAGCGCCGTGCCGATGTGACCTATGACGATATCGGCGGGCTGGGATCGACGATCGACCAGGTGCGCGAGATGGTGGAGCTGCCGCTCCGCTACCCTGAACTGTTCCAGCGGCTGGGCGTCGATCCGCCCAAGGGCGTGCTGCTGCACGGCCCGCCCGGAACCGGCAAGACGCGGCTGGCCCGCGCGGTGGCGAACGAGAGCGACGCCAGCTTCTTCCTGATCAACGGACCCGAGATCATGGGCTCCGCTTATGGCGAGAGCGAGAAGCGCCTGCGCGAGATATTCGAGGAGGCTGCGAAGTCTTCGCCGTCGATCATCTTCATCGACGAGATCGATTCGATCGCGCCCAAGCGCGGCCAGGTACAGGGCGAGGCGGAAAAGCGCCTTGTCGCGCAACTGCTGACGCTGATGGACGGGCTGGAAGCGCGACAGAACACCGTCATCATCGCCGCGACCAACCGGCCCGAGGCGATCGACGAGGCGCTGCGCCGGCCCGGCCGCTTCGATCGCGAGATCGTTATCGGCGTGCCCGACGAGCGCGGTCGGCGCGAAATCCTCGGCATCCACACCCGCGGCATGCCGCTGGGCGACAAGGTCGACCTCGACGAGCTTGCCAGGCAGACCTACGGCTTCGTCGGCGCCGACATGGCCGCGCTCGCCCGCGAGGCCGCGATCGAGGCGGTGCGGCGGATCATGCCGAAGCTCAACCTGGAGGAGCGGACAATCCCCCCCGAGGTGCTCGACACGCTTTCGGTGACGCGCGAGGATTTCCAGGAGGCGATCAAGCGCGTCCAGCCTTCGGCGATGCGCGAAGTGATGGTGCAGAAACCCAATGTCCGCTGGGAGGATGTCGGCGGCCTGGACGACGCCCAGACGCGCCTGAAGGAAGGCGTGGAACTGCCGCTGAAGAACCCCGATGCCTTCCGCAGGCTCGGCATTCGCCCGGCCAAGGGCTTCCTGCTCTATGGCCCGCCGGGAACCGGCAAGACGCTGCTCGCCAAGGCGGTCGCGCGCGAGGCGGAGGCGAATTTCATCGCCACCAAATCCAGCGATCTCCTGTCCAAATGGTATGGCGAGAGCGAGCAGCAGATCGCGCGGCTGTTCGCGCGTGCCCGCCAGGTGGCGCCGACGGTGATCTTCATCGACGAGCTCGACAGTCTGGTGCCGGCGCGTGGCGGCGGCATGGGCGAACCGCAGGTGACCGAGCGGGTGGTGAACACCATCCTGTCCGAGATGGATGGGCTGGAGGAACTGCAATCGGTGGTGGTGATCGGGGCGACCAATCGGCCCAACCTGATCGATCCGGCACTCCTGCGTCCTGGACGGTTCGATGAGCTGATCTATGTCTCCGTGCCCGATGCGGGCGGGCGACGGCGCATCCTGGATATCCATACGGCGCGGATGCCGCTGGCTGCCGATGTCGACCTTGATGACATGGCGCGGCGGACGGATCGGTTCACCGGTGCCGATCTGGAGGATCTGGTGCGCCGGGCGGGCCTGTTCGCGCTGCGGGATTCACTCGACAACGAGCATGTGACCGCGGCGCATTTCGAGAAGGCGCTGAAGGATACGCGTGCGACGGTGACCCCTGAGATCGAGCGCGAGTACGAGCAGATCGCAGCGAAGATAAAGCAGGATGCGCTGGCGCTACAGCCGATCGGCTTCGTCTCGCCGGGGATGTTGAAACCCAGGAATGAGCAGAAGGGGGAGTAGACCCCATTTACCATCATCCCAGCGAAGGCTGGGATCCATGGCTCTCTCCGCTAGCGACGGCATCTGGAATTGAGAGAGCCATGGGCCCCAGCCTCCGCTGGGGCGACGCGAATGGTTGAGGGCGCGCCTATCCCCGCAGCCGCCGTGCCGCATAGACCGCGTTTAGCAGCAGCGCGACCGCCGCCAGCAGATAGGGGAAGGGCGGGGCGATCTGGTAGAGGCCGATTCCGATCGACGGGCCGAGGACGAACACGGCGCCGTTGACCGAGGTGACGCGGCCAGCAACGACGCCCTGTTCACGCGTGCCGACGGCGAGCGACGCGCCGGCCGTGAAGCCCGGCCGCAGGAAGCCAAAACCGAGCGAGGAGAGAGCGAAGGCGACGGCCAGGCCGTGGACGTCGCTGGCGGCGGCAATCATCGCGCAGCCGGCGGCGGCGATCAGGGCGCCCCAGATCACCATGGCGCGGGGCGGCAGCTTCAGGCGTGGAATGATGCCCCATTGGGCAAGCAAGGCGGCCGCGGCACCGGCCATCAGGACGAGGCCGATCACCGGCTGGGCGGCGATGGGAGGCAGGTGCAGCCGATCCATCACCAAGAAGCCCATCGCCTGTCCGGCCATCGCCTGCGCATGTCCGGCGATCACTCCGCTCACCATCCACGGCATCAGGCGCGGATCGTTCCAGCGGAGGCGCTGGGAGGTCTGTTCATTGAGCGCGGCGATCACCGATGCCCCGCTCGGCTCACCGCCGATGCTGGGTTCGGCCGTGGCCGCGCCGTGGACCTTTGCCTCCGCGCCATCATCGGGAAGCAGCCGATAGGCAGCGACCAGCACGACCAGGCCGAACAAGGCGAAGACATAAGCCGGGCCGGCGAGGCCGACCCACGGTAGCACGAAGAACGGTGCGAGCGCGGGACCGAGGATGGTGCCGAGGCCGAAGGCGGACGCGAGCATGGTGAGCGCAGCCGTTCGCTGCGCGCGGCTGGTGCGCGACGCGACCAGCGCTTGTGCAGCCGGCGGCGCGGCTGCGCCGAAGAAGCCGTAGATCATCCGCGCGGCGACGAAGCCCGCGAAGGCCAGCATGGCCGTGACCCAGCCGGCGATGCCGGCCGTCAGCGCGACGGCGCAAAGGGCGAGCGACAAGGTAAAGCCCGCGAGGCCGGTCAGCACCATCCGCTTGCGGCCCTTGCGATCCGACCGCCTTGCCCAGCCGGGGGCGGCGAGCGCCCATACCAGAGCCGAGAAGGAGAAGGTGAGGGCAACCACGGTGTCCGGAAGCGCCAACAGGCGGCCGATCGCAGGCAGCACCGATTGCAGCGCGGTATTGCCGGCCGCGATCGTCAACATTACGAGGAACAGCAGCGCGAAATCGCGCCGTTCGCCGCTCAGCCCTAGCGCCGCCATTGATAATCCCGGCGAACCTCGGCGACGATCAGATGATAATATTCGTACCAGCTCTTGCGGCCCTGTTCGCGGATCGCAGCATGGCCGACATGCTGCTTCCAGGCGAGCGCAGCATTTTCATCCGCCCAATAGCTGACGGTGATGCCTTCGCGATCGGCGCTGCGGACGCTGTGGATGCCGACAAAACCCGGCTGCCGGCTGGCTTCCTCCGCCATTGCCTGGGCGGCGATCTCATAACCTGAGTCGTCGTCTGGTGTGCGGCGATTGACGAAAATGACGGCGATCGTGCCGGTGGGAATGCTGTCCATGGCGGCTTATTACGCCCGCCTTGTCGCATCGGCAAAGGGCACGCTTGCGTTTCTGTTGCGCTTTTGCGACGGGAACTCCTTTCTATGTCGGTCTGTTGGAGTCCGCATGACAGTCTCTCCCGGCGAAACCGCGCTGGCCCGTGCCCGCAAGGGCCGCCTGCATCCTGCCAATCTGGGTCCGCTGGGAATGTTCTTCCTCGGCTTTCTGAAGCACCCGGTGATGGTGGGATCGATCATCCCGTCCTCGAAGCGAACCATCGACAGGATGCTTTCGCGGGTAGACTGGAAGAACACCAAGGTTTTCGTCGAATATGGGCCGGGCGTCGGCACCTTCTGCGGCCATATCCTCGAACGCATGGCGCCGGATGCGACGCTGATCGCGATCGATACCAACCCCGATTTCATCGATTATCTGAGCGCGCGGATCACCGACTCGCGCTTCGTGCCGGTGAACGGTTCCGCGGCGGACGTGCGCGCGATCCTGGCCGAGCGTGGCTTCGCCCATGCCGATTTCGTGTTGTCTGGCTTGCCGTTCTCGACGCTGCCTTCGGGCGTGGCGCCCCGCATTGCCGGGGAGACGGCAGCGGCCTTGCGGCCGGGCGGCGCCTTCCTCGTCTATCAGTTCAGCCCGAAAGTGCATGATTTCATCGCGCCGCATTTCGAGCGGATCGACCATGAAATCGAATGGGTGAACATTCCACCGTGCCAGCTTTACTGGGGGTGGAAGGATTAAGACCGCCCGAGATTAACGGCGGCCTTCAGGATAATTCACGGGCCATTCAATCGCTTTGTGGCGTTCTACCCCCAAGCACTATCTTGCGGGCGGAGTATGTCATGAAGAGTTTCGCCAGACGGTTTACCATGATCGGCTTCGTCGCCATGGCAGGCGTGAGCCTGAGCGCCTGCGCCTATGACGATTATGGATATGGCGGGTTGTCCGTCGGCTATGGCGGCGGCGGCGGTTATTACGACGATTATTATCCGGGTTATGGCGGTTACCCAGGCTATGGCTGGTATGACGGCTTCTATTACCCCGGAAACGGTTATTATGTGTACGACCGCGGCGGCCACCGTCACCGCTGGAGCGACAAGCATCGCCGCTATTGGGAAGGCCGGCGCGAGCATGCCGGCCGGCCGGATGGACCGGGACGCCCCGGCGGCTGGAACGGCCGGCCGGATCGCCCCGATCGGCCGGGCAGCGGCTGGGTAGGGCGCCCCGATCGTCCGGGCGACGGCGCGGGCCGTCCAGATCGTCCCGATAGGCCGGGCAATGGCGCCGGTCGGCCCAATCGTGGCGACCGTGAGGAATGGCGCCAGCGGCGCGAGGCGGCGCGGGGCGAAGGCGTATGGGGAGCGGTGCCGCGCGGGAATCGCCCGCAGGTCAACCAGCGTCCGAATGCCAACCAGCGCCCGACCACGGCGCCGCAGCGCAGTGTTGCGCCGCGGCCCACGGCTGCGCCGCGTGCAACAGCACCGGGCGGACGTTCCGGCCAAGCCATTCGCGAGAGCCGCGGCGGGCGTGAGGGCCGGAGTTCGAGCGCGCGGCCCGACTGAGCCTCGTCAGGGTTTGCGGCGAACCGGCGCCTGAAGGTTGCAGATGTCGGCGGCACCGGCAGGGAGGATGAAGAAATCGTCCTGCCGGTTCGCCCGCGCCTTCACCCAGGCGGTGAAGCTGGGCGATCCCTGGCGCAGCACCTGGAAAGCGGGGCGTTCGGCGGCGGGCATGTCCGAAGCGAGCTTGATGCTGCCGATCGGCAGCCGCTGATCGGGGCGGGCATAGACGCCCAGCGCCTCGGTGCCGCGCGGTAAGGCGGACAGCTTCTCGATCCCCTCGACCACGCGGCCGACCACGGCGATGTTGCGATCGAGATGGCGGGGTGCGTGGCCGATCACGGTGTAGAGCTCGGCGCCGGTCCCCGTATCGGGCGCCAGGTTGCGGCCGACGCCGACCATGCCGTAGCAATGGGTGAGCCAGGCGGCCTTGCCGTCGCTCGCCGCCGGCCAGCCCTTCGCGTGGCCGACCTGGGGAGCGTAAGCATCGCGATAGGGAAGGGCGGCGAAACCGGTGCCGGCGACGGGCCGCTCATATTCGGCGGGCGGCTTGGCCACGGTGCCGATGCTGAGCTGCTTGCGCTCGGTCGCGTCGCCCCACTGCGTCACATAATTGTCCTGCACGCGGTTGATGCTCGTCCCGTCGAACCAGGCGGCGCGCGTGAGTGTGCGGATATTGGCGATATGGACGGGCGCGAAATCGGGCGCGAGCTCGATCGCGACGCGGCCGCCGCCGGCGAGATCCATCACGAGCAGGTTTTCCGCGGGCACGTCCGCCCAGTCGCCCGCAGGCGCTGCGGCCAGGATCTGCGACGGCGTCAGCGGATTGGCAGCGGGCGCGGCGGTTACGGAAAATAGGGCCGCGGCGGGCAGCAGAGCGAAATATTTCATGCCCGTATCGTGGCATGGCCGGGACAACAGGCATAGTCCCCTGTCAGACCATCTTGCGCGGTCGCGCCTGAGCCTCTAGGGGCGTGCCTTCCAGAGCATGCGGAGCGGTGGCCGAGTGGTCGAAGGCGCTCGCCTGGAAAGTGAGTATACGTCAAAAGCGTATCGAGGGTTCGAATCCCTCCCGCTCCGCCACTTCTCTTAAGTCATTGAAAAATAAGCATAATATTTGAAGCGCTCGCGTTCGAGGTTCCTGCTCTGCCCGATCGAGGATTTTCAATAAGATCTTGATAAATAGGAACTGTTTTTCAGATTTGGTGTCGATTCACGTCTGGTCGGAGACGCCAGTCGCTGTCCGGCTTTAGGACCGGATTTAGGACCGAAATTCCGGCAATAGCGGCCAAGCCGTAAGGCAGGATTACAGATGCGTCACGGCGTGACGCTCCACCATTTCCTCACTCTGCCATTGCTGGTTATGTTTAGGGTTACGGATGCCCGGTCCTGAAAATGGAGCGACAGATTGGCAAGGACGACAAACCGGCTGACGGCGCGCGGCGTTGCTACAATCAAAGCGCCGGGCATGCATGCCGATGGCGACGGCCTCTATCTCAAGGTTCGCTCTAGCGGGACGCGATCCTGGGTCTTCGTATTTCAGCGGCGCTGCAAGCGCCACGAAATGGGGCTCGGACCTCTCAGTAGAGTTTCGCTGGCGGAAGCTCGGCAAGCCGCCTCAATATTGCGGAGAAAAGTCTCCGAGGATGTCGATCTTCGCATTTCGCGGACCCCAAAATCCTTTGGCGAAGCTGCCACTTGCGTGATCGAACGATTGAGGCCCGGGTGGAAGAGCGCCAAGCACGCGCAGCAATGGACCAGCACGCTCAAGGCCCACGCCGCCAGGATTTGGGACGAGCCGGTGGCGTCGATCTCCACCGAGGATGTGGTCAAATGCCTCGATCCAATCTGGTCCGAACTGCCTGAAACGGCCTCTCGCGTCAGGGGGCGGATCGAGCGCGTGCTCGATGCTGCAAAGGTGCTTGGTTGGCGGGAAGGTGAAAATCCGGCTCGCTGGCACGGGCACCTCGAGTTGTTGCTGCCGAAGCGACGCCTGACGGCACGTCGGCACCACCCGGCCATGCCTTATGAGCAAGTACCGGAATTCATGCGGCGCCTTCGCAAGCGATCTGCTGTGGCAGCCAGGGCGCTCGAATTCACGATCCTCACTGCCGCGCGGACTAGCGAGACGCTGAAGATGAAGTGGCGCGAAGTCGATCTGGATAATGCGGTCTGGGTCGTTCCAGCCGAGCGAATGAAGTTGGGTGTCCAGCACCGTGTCCCGCTCGTACCATCTGCACTGAGGATCCTCGAGCAAGCCGCGCTTCTGGGCAATGAAGCGGATGCGTTCGTCTTCTTCGGTCGAGCGCCCGACCAGCCGATTTCGAACATGGCCATGGAGATGCTGCTCCGGCGAATGGAGGAGAGTGACTGCACCGTTCACGGCTTCCGGTCGTCGTTTCGCGATTGGGCAAGCGAGTTGACCAACTATCCGAGAGACATCCCGGAAGCGGCGCTGGCGCACGCTGTTGGCGATGAAGTGGACCGCGCCTATCGCCGCGGAGATGGGTTCGCCAAGCGGCGACAGATGATGCGGGAGTGGGAAGCCTTTTTGGCGGCGATGGATACGGGTTGCTGATCGGATCGCTTAACTGGCGTATCGTGAGAGCAATTTCTCATCCGGCCAATAGACCCGTCCCGTACCGTCGATAAGAAGCCCGTGTCGGAGCACTTCGGTGGGTGGATTGAGGCAATGACATCGATGGGCTTGCCATCATCGGAGACTGCCACTTCCATACTGGTATGGGGCCAATCGGCGCCCCGAAATCGGCAGGAGCTGGCCTTGCCGGATCAAGCCGGATGGCCTTGGACCATAAGCATCAGGCGAGCGGGCAATAAACTTCCTTCTCGACAAGGTCATAGGCGAAGATGAACTTTGCCATGCCCGTCAATACCGCCATCACAACGCCCAGTTCGACCAGCTCGGCGTCACTGAAATGCGCCTTCAGACGATGGTAGAGTGGTTTTGAGACCGCACCTTTCGCGTTAGTAAGCGCCATGACATCTGCAAGTTCGAGTGCCGCTTTCTGTCGATCGTCGAAAGGGCCGGCGGCATAGTCGCCGATCGCATCGACCTCTGCCTCGCTTATGCCGGCGGAGAGTGCGGCGATGCGGTCGCTGCGATTGCAAAAGGCGCAGCCGTGGACGTTCGCGAGACGCAGGCGCACAAGCTCGAGCACCTTCTTGTCGACGCGGCCCGAATAAAACAGGTCGCCATAGAAGCGGTCCGTATACCATTTGGCGACATCGGGGGCGTTGCCCATCACTTCGACAAAGGTCGTGTCACCGTGCAACTTCTTCGTGGCATCCCACATCGGCACGAGGGCGGTATCGAGCGCTTCGCGCGGAACACGATTGAAGGGCGTGTCAGGCAGCATTGGCCGCTCTCCTATAGTTAGTTGATTGACGATCCGACGGTGGCGGAGGTCATCCGCTCACCCGCACCAGCGCGCGACCCTGGGTCGTGCCGAGCGCGACACGCTCGATCTGCGCGCCGGCGTTCTCAAGACCGTCAGCCACGTCCTGGAACTCGACCAGTCGACCTTCGCGGATATGTGGGGCGGCATAGGCCACCCATTCGTCGCGACGGGCGAAGAAGTCATAGACGACCAGGCCGAATATCTGCGCGCGCTTGCCGATGATCGGGCCGACGGGAAGCCGTGCGACGCTGCCGTCGCCATAATGCTGAGCAAGGCCGCACAACACTATGCGGCCATTGGTGGCGAGGCGCGGCAACACCGCATCGAGCACGCGCTGGCCAACATTTTCGAAGTGGATAGTGATGCCGTTCGGCAGCTTCTCCTCCCAGCCATCGAGCTTGTAATCGACGCAATCGTCGAAGCCGTAGCGGCCGGTGGCGATGGCGCATTTGTCAACACCGCCCGCGACGCCGATGACTGTCGCTCCCTCGATCTTTGCGATCTGGCCAGCGGTGCCCGCGACGACCCCGGCGGCGGCATCGACAGTGAAGATGTCGCCCGCACGAACCTTGGCCAACTGGGTCATGCCCGCCCAGGCGGTCAGTCCGGGCATGCCGAGCACGCCGAGATGCTCGGCGATAGCGATGGTCGGATCGACGCGGCGGAGCCTGGTGGCGGGGACGATCGCCTCCTCCGTCCAACCGCAATTGCCGACAACATGGTCCCCGGCCGCAAAGGCAGGATCGTTGGACGCGAGAACGATTGCAATTCCCTCGCCCAGAAGCGGCTCGCCAGGGGCGGGGGCGCTTTCACCCATGTGCCGGTTACGGAGCACCTGTCCGACATAGGGATCCAGACCGAGCCAAAGCAGCCGGACCTGCACGGTGCCGGCGGGCGGCGTGGCGGGAAGGCGTCGCTCGACGATCTCGAAATCGCCTGCTTTAGGCGCATCGGTGATGGCGTGGCGCAGCACGACTTCGCGGATGATCGAGCTCACAGCGTTTCGCCCACGCAGACCGGGCAATCCTCGATCGGGGCATCGGCGACCGACGCGACCATGTTTCTGAGCATCTCAATTCGTCCTTCTCTCAAGGGCGGTGCTCCCTCGGGCGGCGCGGAGGCGAGCGCAGCCTTCACCCCTTCGGCAAGCGGATTGATAACGGGGATTGAAGCCGCCTCGGCGAGGTGCCGGGCGATCGGTGACATGCAGGTGCAGCCGAGCAGCACGGCGTCGGCACCCTCGTCAGCCGCGCGGGCGACGGCGGCGCGAACCCTGTCAAGCAGCGCGGCCTTGCCGCTTTTTACATCGGCGAGATAGCCATCAGGCCCCGCCAGGCGATCGAGATCGCCTTCCTGTCCGACATTGTCGATGCCGAGACAGGCGTCCCGATGACCATATTCGTGCAGCAGATCGGAGACGATGAAGTTCATCGATTGAGGCCAGACGGTCACCACCTTGAACTGGCCATGCACGGCGGCGGCCGCCATACCCGCCTGTCCTGATCCGATCGCGGGAATGGGCAGGGCCGCGCGCATCGCGCTCAGGCCATAATCGCCGACGCTATCGATCACGACCGCGTCACAGTCACCTTCGGCGGCGGTCAGGGCGGCCTCGGTATGGCCGATCACCTGCATCGCTCGTTCGAATGGAGTGTAGGGAAAGGCACCAACGCGCGAGGGCCAGGCGGTGAGCATAGTGCCTTTCGGCAGCAGCGATGCAAGTTCGCCAGCGGGCGCGCCACGGTTGAACGGATCGAATGGCGTGCCGATCAGGCCAATCTTCATGATGCGATCTCCACGTGTTCGAGCAGGTTGTGTAAGCCTTCGAGCGTAGCGGCGACCGGCAAGCTTTTGTGCGAAGAGCAATCTACTTGAGCGCTTCGGCGCGCGGCTGCTTTTGCCTCGACCGGCGCCGAATCATAGGGTTCAAGCCACGTCGTGTCGGAGCCGCTGGCCAGTGTCTGGCCGATCCGCGAGGAGGGCGGCACAGACATCAGAGGCGAAAGATGAGCTGCAGGCAAGGACGCGCTCCCAGGAATCCACTGGATAAAGTTGTCCGGACAATTCTGGCGGGTCAAGGGATTTTTGTCCGCGCTTGATGGTATGCGAGCTCGCACAATAGCAATTGCGGGGAGGGCGTTTGCCACAACATAGCTGTCTCAACAGAAGATGGCGCCCCAAGGTTGCAAAAGTTGTCCGTACAACTATGTTGTGCGATCTTGAGGTAAGTGTAGGGAGGGGCCCGGTGATATGGGCAAAAGGAGCAGAGATCCCGAATTGCGCCGCTTGCGAGGGCGCCGGGACGATCAATCTTTGTTGTGACGGCGGATGCATCCGCCATCCGTGCCCCAGATGCGTTCCCCCGCAGCGTGTTGAACCACTGGCATATGGCTATCGCGTGATGGTCGCGGGTCTTCTCATCGTGCTGATCATATTGTCACTTGCTCATCATGGCGGCTCAACCGCAGTCTAGCGACGTGCCACAACTGAATGGATATCGTAACGACCGCGTGAGACAAGTTGCGCAGGTTTCCGACGTTTGGCTGGGTCCGCTCCGCAGGTCTGGATGGGCGCATCAAGCAGCAAAATCGATATCGTTTAATTCGTATAGTGGCCTCGCTCCGGATGTCGCGGCGACGAGCAGGCCGGATGCTTCCGGAACGATCTGCTCGACATAATATTGAGCGGCGGCGCGCTTCATGGCGAGGAAGGCGGGATCGCCCTCACTAGCAGCCGCGACGCGGCCCTGTCTCTCCATGAGCCAGCCCGTTACAGCCACGGACAGCATAGTAAGATAGGGATAGCTGCCCGCCAGCTGGTCGTCAGCGCTGGCGGTCGCCATATAGGCGGCGCCGGCCTCAATAGCGTCGAGCAGATCGCGCAATGCCGAACCTGCAACCTCTGCGCGCATATCGGCAATCAGCGATGCCAGCGCCTCGCCATCACGCAGCCCAAGCTTGCGCCCAACCAGATCCGCCGCCTGGATGCCGTTGGTCCCCTCGTAGATCGGGGCGATGCGGATATCGCGATAGTGCTGCGCGGCACCCGTTTCCTCGATGAAGCCCATGCCACCATGCACCTGGACACCGAGCGACGCCACCTCACAGCCAACATCGGTTCCGTAAGCCTTGACCAATGGTGTCAACAAATCGAGGCGCGCCTTCGCCGCTTCGCTGCCCAGATGGGCGCGGTCAACCTGACCTGCGGCATAATAAGCGAGCGCCCGCGCGCCCTGGGTAAGTGCCTTCATGCGAAGCAACATCCGCCTGACATCGGGATGCTGGATGATCGGTACGGGCTCGCGTGAAGGGCTGCCCGCACGCGATGACTGATGGCGCTCAAACGCATAGCTTACGGCTTGCTGTGTGGCCCGCTCGCCGATCTGGACGCCCTGCAGCCCGACATTGAGGCGCGCGTTGTTCATCATTGTAAACATCGCGGCGATGCCGCCGAATTCAGGGCCGATCAGGTGGCCGATGCAATCGTCATTGTCGCCGAAGCTCAAAACGCATGTGGGCGATGCGTGGATGCCGAGCTTGTGTTCGATCGAGACGCAGCGGACGTCGTTGTGCTCGGCGGGCCTGCCTGTTGCGTCGAGCCGGAACTTGGGCACGAGGAAGAGGGAGATGCCGCGCGTGCCGGCAGGCGCGCTGGGGGTGCGGGCGAGTACAAGATGAACAATGTTATCGGCAAGGTCATGCTCGCCGAAGGTGATGAATATCTTGGTGCCCGTGATGCGGAAGCTACCGTCCCCTACAGGAGTTGCCGTTGCCCGCAGTGCGCCGACGTCGGAACCCGCCTGCGGCTCGGTCAGGTTCATCGTGCCCGGCCACTCGCCCGTGATGAGCTTTGGCAGCCACACGGCCTTCTGTTCGTCGCTGCCATAGGCAAGAAGCGCTTCGATCGCCCCCGGCGTCAGCATGTTGACCAGCGAGAATCCCATATTCGCCGTGCCGAGATCCTCCATGATGACGGTCGCGAGTACATGCGGAAGCCCTTGCCCGCCAAAGGTTTCGGGGCCGTCGATGCCGCCCCAGCCACCTTCAACAAAGGCCTGATAGGCCTCCCGGAAGCCGGGCGGCATGGTGACCGTGCCATCCTTCCATTGCGCACCGATCTCGTCGCCCGCGCGGTTTAGCGGCGCATATTCGCCCGCGGCGAACTGGCCGGCGCCTTCGAGGATGGCGTCGACCATGTCGGGGGAGGCGGCGGCATATTTGTCGTGGGCGGCAAGTTCACCGATCCGGACGACATGATCGAGAACGAAACGTTGCTCGGCGACCGGCGCGGCATAGCTCATCGACCGGAAATCCCACGCACGAGATCATTGTCCGCGCCGGGCGCCGGCAGTGTCGAAGGACGTGCGACCAGGGCGCCATCGAAGGCGATGGGAATGGTCGGCAAACGTGTTTCGGTTCCATCGGCCAGCGTCACGGGTTCGAGCGCGCCGGTTGCGGCGAGATGGGGGTCATCGAACATGTCCTCGGGCCTGCCGATGGGAGCGAAGGGAAGGCCAGTGCCCTCAAGGCGATCGATCACTTCGGCGCGGGTGAAGCCGGCGATCAGCGTGCGGATCTGCGGCAGGATGCGGTCGCGCTGAAGGACGCGCTCGTTATTCTTCCGCAGGCTTTCGTCGGCCCAGAGATCATCAAGGCCGAAGAGCTTGCAGAATTTCTCCCACAGCGCATCGGTGACGACGCCGATGAAGACGGGATCGTCCTTCGTCTCGAAAACGTCGTAGATCGCCCAGGCCGAAATGCGCGCGGGCATCGGGCTGGCCGGTTTTCCGGTGACCGCGAGCTGGGCCATATGCTGGCCGACGAGGTAGACGGTGGTTTCGAACAGCGATGCCTGGACAAGCTTGCCCTTGCCGGTGCGATGGCGTTCCTCAAGCGCGGCCAGCACGCCGATCACGCCGAACATGCCGCCGGTGACGTCAATAACGCTCGAGCCCGCGCGCAGGGGGCGGCCGGGCGGGCCGGTCATATAGGCAAGGCCGCCCATCATCTGCGCTACTTCGTCGAGCGCGGTGCGCTTTTCATAGGGGCCGGGGAGGAAGCCCTTGGCCGAGCAATAGATCAGTCGCGGATTGAGTTCGGAGAGCGCGTCATAGCCGAGCCCAAGCTTGTCGAGCGCGCCGGGACGGAAATTCTCGATCAAAATATCGGCATCGGCGGCGAGGGCCTTGGCGGTCGCGAGGCCGTCGGCCGATTTCAGGTCGAGGCTGATGCTCTTCTTGTGGCGGTTGTACATGGGAAAGTAGCCGGCGCCCGATCCCAGCAGCGTGCGGGTCTTGTCGCCCTCCGCCGGTTCGACGCGGACGACTTCGGCACCTAGCGCGGCGAGGATCGCGCCCGCGGCCGGCCCCATCACCATGTGCGTGAATTCGACGACGCGGATGCCGGCGAGCGGCTGCGGAGTGCTCATGCCGCCACCTGCGTGAAGCCGAGCGGTAGGCCCGCATCGGGCGTGAAACCGTAGAGCGGCTCACCCGGCAGGGCTGCGGCGACAATCTCGCGCACCTTCAGCAGCTTTTCGAGATCGATCCCTGTTTCATAACCCATGGCTGCGAGCATGAAGACCAGATCCTCTGTGACGATATTGCCTGATGCACCCGGCGCGAAGGGACAGCCGCCAAGCCCGCCCAGCGACGCATCCAGCGTGGTGATGCCCTCCTCAAGCCCGGCAAGCGCATTGGCGAGGCCGAGGCCCCGGGTGTTGTGAAGATGGAGCGTGTTGAGCTTGTTGGCGCCAATCTCCGCCTTCACCCGGCGGACGAGGCGCTTTACCTGCGCGGGATTGGCATAACCCGTCGTGTCGGACAGGCCGACCTCGACGGCACCCGCTGCAATGGCGGCAGCCGCGAGGCGGACGACATTGTCTTCGCTCACCGGTCCTTCGATCGTGCAGCCGAAAGCGGTAGCGAGCCCGACCTCGAAATGTGGGCGCGCCTCGGCCGGCCGGGCGGCAACCAGATCGGCGATCGCACGGATTTCGGCGATCATCGCCGCATGATCCTTGCGGACATTCTTCAGACTGTGCGTTTCCGACATCGAGAAGGGGATCGACAGTTTCTCGGCCCCTGCCTCGATCGCGCGCTGGGCTCCCTTGAGATTGGGGACGAGGGCGGCGACCGCGAGGCCCTCGATCGTCCGGGCAAAGGCGATCAGTTCGGCGGTGTCGGCCATTTGTGGCAGGAGCGAGGGCGGCACGAAGCTCCCGACCTCGATCTCGGGCACGCCCGCTGCAGCCTCGGCCACGATCCAGGCCTTCTTGGCTTCGAGCGGCATGACCCGGTCGATGCTCTGCAGCCCGTCACGCGGGCCGACCTCGCTGATGTGGATGCGCGTCATGCGGGTACGTCTCCGAGATAGATCCAGGGCCGTGCCGTGCGGTCGGCGGCCTGGAAGGCGGCAATGTCCGCCCGGTGCTTGAATGTAAGGTCGATGGCGTCGAGCCCTTCGAGGAGCATCGCGCGTGCTTCGGCCCCGATCTCGAAGGGCCATACCCGGCCGTCGGTGAGGCTGGTACGCTGCTGTTCGAGATCGACGGTGACGGGGCCGCCGTCGGCTGCGATCTCCGCGACGACCTCGGCAGGAAGGACGACGGGGACGATGCCGTTGCGGGTGCAATTGCCCGCGAAGATCGGCGCGAAGCTGGGCGCGATCACCGCACGGATGCCATATTCGGCAAGCGCCCAGACGGCGTGCTCGCGGCTCGACCCGCAGCCGAAATTATTGCCGCCAAGGATCATCTGCGCTGCCGCATAAGCCGGCTGGTTGAGTATGAACTCGGTGTTGGGATCGCGACCGCCGGGGGTGAGATAACGCCATGGCGCAAACAGCCCTTCGGCGAGGCCGGTCTTGCCGGTGCTCTTCATCTCGCGCGAGGGGATGATCGCGTCGGTATCGATATTGTCGCGGATCAGCGGCGCCGCGACTGCGGTGAGCGTGGTGAAAGGCGTCATTCCGCGATCTCCCGCGGATCGGCGATGCGCCCTGCGATCGCGCTTGCCGCCACCGTTTCCGGGCTGGCGATGTGCGTGCGGATATTGGGACCCTGGCGTCCTTCGAAATTGCGGTTGGTCGAGGAGATGACGCGCGATCCGGCAGGGAAGCTTTCGCCGCCCGCATAGAAACACATCGAACAGCCGCTCATCCGCCATTCGAAGCCGGCATCGACGAAGATGGTGTCGACCCCTTCCGCTTCGGCCGCGCGGCGCACGGCCATCGATCCGGGGACGACGAGGGCCTTCACGCCGGGCGCAACGTGACGCCCCTTCAACAGTGCGGCGGCGCGGCGGAGATCGGAAAGGCGGCCATTGGTGCAGCTTCCGATGAAGGCGGCGTCGATCGGCATGCCTGCGATCTTCTGTCCGTGCTCGACACCCATATAGGCGAGCGGACGTTCGGGAGCTTCGTTCGGAACCTGACCGGAAATGCCGGTGCTGTGTTCAGGCGACGTGCCCCAGCTGACCATCGGTTCGATGGCGGATGCGTCGATCTCGATTTCGGTGTCGAACGTTGCGTCGTCGTCGGTGGCGAGCGCCTGCCATTCGGCGATCGCGCGCTTGCGCATCGGGCCTTCCGGCGCGTAGCGGCGGCCGGCTATCCAGTCGAATGTCGTCTGGTCCGGCGCGATCATGCCGGTCATGGCCGAGAATTCGGTCGCCATGTTGCAGAGCGTCATCCGCCCTTCCATGTCGAGTGCGACGACCGCCTCGCCTGCAAATTCGATCGCATGGCCCTTGCCGCCGCCCGCGCCGTGAAGCGCGATCAGCGTCAGGATCATGTCCTTCGGGGTCACGCCCTTCGTCAGCCCGCCCGTGAATGTGACACGCATCGTCCTCGGGCGGGTGAGGCGCAGCGTGCCGGTCGCCATCGCATGCTCGGCCTCCGACGAGCCGATGCCCCAGGCGAGCGCACCGAAAGCGCCTTGCGTGCAGGTGTGGCTGTCGGGTGCGATCAGCGTACAGCCGGGCAGCACGATGCCGAGTTCCGGCGACACGACATGGACGATGCCCTGATCGGGGTCGGTCACGTCGAACAGGGTGATCCCCGCTTCGGTTGCCGCGGCGCGGGTCTCGGTGATGAAGGCCTGTCCGCCGGGCATCAAGGTCTGGTCGCCACGGCCGGGGCGCGTGTCGACGATATGGTCCATCACGCAGAACACGCGCGAGGAATCGGCGACCGGACGACCCGCAGCCTTCAGGCTGTTGAGGGCAGCAGCGCCGGTACGCTCGTGGAGGAAGATCCGGTCGATGGCGATCAGCTCTGCGCCGCCACCGAGACCGGCAACGACGTGCCGGTCCCAGATCTTTCCGAACAGGGTCTGCGGATCAGACAGCCTGTGCCTCCATTTCCTTGTCGAACGCCGCCCAGTCGCGGCTGACCAGCTTTTCCTGGATCGCGGTGCGCGTTTCGAGCAGGCCGTTGCGGATCCAGTGCCAGGTGCGACAGCGGGTCTGGCCATCGTCCGCAAGCTGGATCATCTCGTAGAGATAGAGGCTCGGATCGCCCTGACGCTGCCAGTAGAGCATGACGGTGCGGTTATATTCGTCGAGGCCGACTTCGGCCGCCCAGCCCTTGATCAGATCATTGTCCCACCACACTCGCTTGTCGCGATAGGCGGCGGGAAAATCGCGGACGTCGGTGCGGCCATCGTCCCACGTGTAATAATTGGTCTGGTGATAGGGAAATTCACCGCCATCCGGGAAGCGGCAGAACAGACGCGACTTGTGCTCGTCGATCTGCTCGCCGGCGGCGTTGTAGTAGGTGTAGACGCCATCCCACACGCCCTCGTGGCGTGCCAGCAGCGGCATATCTTCGCGAATACCCATTCTACTCCCCTTCTCAAAAACCCTGTGGTGACCAGATATCGGCGCGCGCGCCGGCCCAGTCCGCCTTGTCCCATTGGACGATGGCAGGGGCGGCGTTGACCAGTGCATCGCGATCGGCGTGAGCGAGCGTGCCCAGCAGCGCGCGGCCCGCGCGGGCGCGGATCAGGCTGCGATGTTCGGTGGCGAGTGCCTCGGGCGTGATGTCTCCGGAGGCAAAGGGAATGGCGTTGGTGGCCTTCGCCTCGAACCACGGCCAGAAGAAATGGCCGGCACGCACTGCGCTCCATGCCGCATTGAGATAGGCACCGTGGCGATCGGGTGTCTGATCGGGGATGGCGCGGTCCGCCCAGTCTGGGGTGCGCTCGGCAACCGGGATATGCGCGTCGACAGCGCCCCAGCCAGGCGCGCCGATTTGCCGGGCGACGGTGGCGGCGAGCAACGCAGAGAAACCCTCGCCGATGATCGCCGGGGTCTGGGTTTTGCTGATCGCGGCGATTGCGGCGGCAGTGATCGCGCTCCAATTCTCGAGATCCGGGGTGAACCCTTCCTGCCAGTCGTCCGAAAGACCGTGCCCCGGCAGGTCGATCGCGAGCGCGCCGCTGGCGCCCAACAGTTCGGCGGCGCGGCCGGGCGCATGGATCAGGACGGTTTCTGTGGCCGGATTGCCCTGCCAGTGGATCAGCCCGTCGAACCCCGCGCCCGCAACCCGGACGAACCCGCCGTCGCTGCTTTCGGCGATGGTGGGGCAGGGGAGCGCGGCTGCGGCGCGCAGATGCGCAAGGCAGGCATCTTCCAGATCGGCCGGCGTCGCCACCGCCTCGGCCCGCCAGCTCGGCGGCATATCGCCGAGCCGCGCTATATGTGCCTGCAGCGGATCGCCATTATAGGCCGCGATCAGGACTGGAACGGTTTCGGCATCGGTAGCAGGAATATCGCGCGGGGCGCGGAGTACCGCGCCATAGCCGGCACGATAGGCATCGCCGCTGTCGAGCATGTCGCGAACCACCGCATCGGTCTTCACCGGATCGTCATGAGCCACGCTGATCCGCGCGCCGTCACGGACGTCGAACCAGGGAAAGAACCATGTCTGTTCGATGATGCGGTTCCAGACCCAGGTCAGATGCTCGCCATAGCTGCTGGGCTGGAAGGGCGGCAGATAATCCTTGTCGAAGATCGCCATTTCCTCCGGCGTCCAGACGGCATAGCCACCGGTCGCCAGCGCGGTGAAGCGTTCCGGGTGGCGCTTGACCGCGCCGACCAGGATGATGCCGCCCGAATGAAAGCCGTAGGCCGCTGTCTTCTCGATACCGAGCGCGTCGAGCAGTTGGACCAGCGCGGCCGAGAACTCCGCAATCTCTGGATTGCCCGGCAGCGGATCGGACTGGCCGAATCCCGGGGTGTCGGGGGCGATGCAGGTGAAGTGCTGCGCCCACTTTTCCATCAGCGGTTCATATTCGGCCGAACTGCGCGGGCTCTGGTGAACCATGAGCAATGTCGGTCCCGATCCTGCCTTGCGGTAATGGACCCGGCGGCTGCCGACGCGGATGAAGTGGCGGGTGATCGTCATGGCGCCTAATTTGTCCGGACAAATTCAGCTCGACAAGTCCTTTTCGTAAACTATCGTGCGAATCACGATTTTGCAGGAGTTTTGTGATGACGCTGATCGGTACCCGGATGGTCTGCGACGGCCGGACTGCTCGCCAGATTTTCGAGGAAGTGATGGCGAACCCGGCGCGCAACAAATTCGGATTCGGAGAAAGACTGGCGATCGTGAACGTCGATTTCCAGCAGGCTTATACCCGGACTGACATGTTCAAGACCGCTTATGAGACCGATCCGAAGCAGATCGAATATACCAACACCATATCCCGCCTGGCGCGCGAATGCGGCATGCCGGTGATCTGGAGCAGGGTTGGCTACAAGGACGATGCCGGCGATGCCGGCGTCTGGGGCACGCGCACCAATACCCCCGATTCCCTGCAGAACATCAAATATGGCAGCGAGCGCCACGCCTTCGATCCGCGTTGCGAAATTGGCGCCGATGACCTGCAATATACCAAGCGGATGCCCTCCGCCTTCTTCGAAACGCCGCTCAATTCCTATCTGCGCTGGCACAAGGTGGATACGGTGGTGGTGACGGGGGGCAGCACATCGGGTTGCGTGCGGGCCACGGCGGTCGATTCGCTTGCCTATGGCTTCCGCACGATCGTTCCGATCGAAACCTGCGCCGACAAGCATGAGAGCTATCACTTCGCCAATCTGACCGACCTTCAGCTCAAATATGCCGATGTCGAGCCGGTGCAGGCAGTGATCGACTGGCTGGAGGCTCGCTGATGCGCGAAGGTGAAGCCGATCCCGGCCTCTATGATTTCGTTCCGTGGCGCGGTCGCCCGAAGATCACATGGCCGGGCGGCAAGAAGGTCGCCGTCTGGGTGGCTCCCAATCTTGAATATTATGAGATCGATCCGCCCGCCAACCCGCTGCGCAAGAGCTGGACGAAGCCGCACCCCGATGTGGTGGGCTTTGCGCACCGCGACCATTCGAACCGCGTGTCGCACTGGCGCATGGCCGAGGCGATGTCGAAATATGGCTTTCCCGGTTCGGTCTCGCTTTCGGTCGCGCTGTGCCAGCATCATCCCGATGTCGTTCGGGACGCTAACGAGCGCGGCTGGGAGTTCTTCAGCCACGGCATCTACAACACCCGCTACAGCTACGGCATGGATGAGGCACAGGAACGCGCGATCATCGAGGATTCGATCCGCACCGTGCGCGAGGCGACCGGGCAGCAGATCCGCGGCTGGCTGGCGCCGGCGCTGACGCACACGCCGCGCACGCTCGATCTGATCGCCGAATATGGTCTCGATTACACCTGCGATCTCTATCATGACGATCAGCCGCAGCCGGTGAAGGTGCAATCGGGGAAGTTGATCTCGATCCCCTACAGCCTCGAGGTCAACGACCATTACGGCTTCTTCGTCTACAATATGAGCCCGCGCGAATATGCCGATACGCTGATCCGGCAATATGAACGGCTAGCGGAAGAAGGCGAGGAATCAGGCACGGTGATGTGCATTCCGCTTCACGCCTACCTGATCGGTCAGCCGCACCGCATCGGACCCTTTGCGGAAGTGCTGCGTCACATCGCCGAAGATGGTCGCGCCTGGATCGCGCGCGCTGGCGAGATTGCCGACCATTATTACGAACATCATTATGCGGAGGCCGCCCGTGGCGCTTGATCCCGCTTATCTGGAATATCCGAAGCGCCGCGAAGGTTATGACCATGATCTTTACGCCTGGTCCTCCATCTTCGATCGCAAACCCGTGGCGTGGCCCGATGGCAAACCGGTCGCGGTCTGGGTGTGCGTCAGCCTCGAATGGTTTCCGATCATGCCGGAAGACAAGCCCTTCCGCGCGCCCGGGCACATGCAGACCAGCTATCCAGATTACCGCCATTATACGGCACGCGAATATGGCACGCGGATAGGCTTCTATCGCTTGCTCGACGCTTTCAAAAAGGCAGGGGTGCGCGTTTCGGTCGCTACCAACGGCGCGATCGCCGACCGCTATCCGCAGATCGTCGCGGATATCGTGGCGGACGGGCACGAGATCATCGCGCATTCGACCGACATGAACGGCACGATCGCGACGGGACTGCCCATCGAGGACGAACGCGCTCTAATCGCGCAGTCGATCGCCTCGCTGGAAAAGGCGACAGGCAGACGCCCGACCGGCTGGCTGTCGATCGCGCGGTCCGAAAGCTGGGACACGCCCGATCTGCTGAAGGAGGCGGGGCTGCGTTATGCGTGCGACTGGGCGAATGATGAACTGCCCTGGCGTTTCGCCAATGGCCTGATCAATCTCCCGCTAAATCATGAGCTGTCCGACCGGCAGATCATCACGGTGCAGCAGCAATCGGCCGACAGCTACGCCCAACAGATGGTCGATGCCTTCGGCTGGCTGGTGGATGAGGCGAGGACGCACGGCGGCCGCGTGCTGCCGTTGCACATCACGCCCTACATCATGGCGCTGCCCTATCGCATCGGCGCGTTCGAAACGCTGCTTCAGACGCTCGCTGCACGCCCGGAGGCGTGGTTCGCGACAGGCGAGGAGATCGTCGCGAGCTGGGAGGCGCAGCAATGAGCCTTGCAGTCGTCAATCCACGCACGGGCGAGGCTGATTACAGCATTGAGCCTCTGGATGGGGACGCGATCGCGGCGCTGACCACGAAGCTGCGACAGGCGCAGCCGGCGTGGGCGGCACTGACGCCCGAGGTGCGTGGCGACGCGCTGCGCAAACTCGCGGCGGCGATGGGACGCCAGCGGGACGCGCTGGTTGCCGCGCTGACCGCTGATACGGGGCGTGCAGGAATCTCGGCCATCGAGGTCGAGGCGATGACCAAAACCTTCATCCGCTGGGCCGACCATGCCCCGGCGGTGATTGCGGCAGCGCATGTGCGTGACCGGCAGACGGCCATCCCTACGATCACCACGACGACGCGACTGGTGCCATACCAGCTCGTCGGCGTGATCAGCCCGTGGAACTTCCCGCTGACGCTAGCGCTGATCGACGCGATCCCCGCGCTCGCCGCGGGATCGGCGGTCATCATCAAGCCCTCCGAAGTCACGCCGCGCTTCATCCGGCCGCTGATGGCCGCGATCGCCGAAGTGCCCCAGATTGCAGCAGTGCTGACGCTGATCGAAGGCGATGGCGTGACGGGTGGGGCACTCGTCGAACATGTTGATTTCATCGCCTTCACCGGCTCTGTCGCCACGGGCTGCAAGGTGGGCGAGGTGGCCGCCCGCGCTTTCATCCCGGCCAGCCTCGAGCTTGGCGGCAAGGATCCGATGCTGGTGCTTGCCAGCGCCGATCCGGCGAAGGCGGCTGAAACCGCGCTGCGGGCATCGGTGCTCAACACCGGGCAGGCGTGTCAGTCGATCGAGCGAGTTTACGTGGCACGCGAGATCGCAGAGCCTTTCCTCGCCGCGCTCGTCGAGGGGGCGAAGGCGGCCCGGCTCAATTATCCCGACGTGCATAAAGGGGACATCGGTCCCTTCATCTTCGCGCGGCAGGCCGAGATCGTTCAGTCTCAGATCGACGATGCCGTGGCGAAGGGCGCACAGGTGCTCGCCGGCGGACAGGTCGAGACGCTGGGCGGCGGCAAGTATCTCCGCCCGACAGTGCTGGTGGATGTCACAGCGGATATGGCGATCATGGAGGAAGAGACGTTCGGCCCGGTCATTCCGGTGACGATCGTCGACAGCGTCGATGAAGCCGTTCGACACGCGAACAGTGGCATCTTCGGCCTTTCTGCTGCCGTGCTTGCCGGCAGCACCGAGGAGGCCGAGACCGTCGCGGTACGGCTCAAGGCGGGGGGTGTCTCGATCAATGACGGGTCGCTGACCGGGCTGGTGTGGGAAGCCGAAAAATCGAGCTTCGGCAAGAGCGGGCTCGGCCCCTCCCGCATGGGCGAGAGCGGCCTGCTGCGCTTCTTCCGCAAGCAGGCAATTATTCGCCAGTCGGCCAGCGCGCTGCCGCTTTCAGCCTATTCCGAGGAAGCGCTGCGTGGCTGATCTCACCAGTTGCATGCCGAATATGCTGCGCCATGCCGGATGGTGGGAAGGCGAGTATCGCGTCATCGAACGCGACGGCACGCTGACCGAGCATCATCACATGCGGACCTTTTGCGAGTTCCCCACGGCCGGGCCTTACGCATATCTTCAACATAATTGGCTGCGTTGGCCCGACGGTCGCACCCTCGAACGCGCGTTCGGGGCGACGTTCCGCGACGGGCGGCTGTGGTGGAACACCGAAAGGCTGGAGGGCTATGGCCACGAGATTGAGGGTGGCATCGTCATGCTCAATCTCGTCCACAAGAGCGAAGCCGCGCTCCGTTTCACCGAGATGATCGAGCTCAGCGAGGATGGGCAAAACCGGGCGCGGACGTGGCAATGGTTCCGCAACGGCACGCCCGTCCGGCGAACGCTGTGCGATGAGTGGCGGACAGGGTGAACGGCGGGCCGGTTCCCGCCTTTCGGATCAGCGCTCCAGCTCGACCAGCTCGTACCAGGTCTGCATATAGCCGCCGACGCCGCCCTGGACGAAGATAGAGTCCACGTCCGCGGTCACCCACATGTCGTAATGCGGGTGTGGTGTGCCGCCCATGCCCGGGCCTTCGTCATCCACGAAGCGGAAATGATGGCAGTCGAAGGTGCCTGCCGCGACGGTAACGGTATCTTCGCCGACATATTCGAGGCCGATCTCGACCTCGGCGATCATGGGCGGCGTGGCGCCGCGATGATCGGGGGAGGGGAGGAAGACCCGGATCTTGCGCCGGTGCGGGCCTTTGGAGAGGTCCATGCAACGTGTTGTGAAGCCATCACCGGCGATCGGATGGGTGCCGAAGCCGTCGATGGTGCCGGTATAGGGCATCTTCTGCGACAGGCGGCCGATCGTGGGACCGAAGCTTTCGCACTCGATGAGCCCGCCATTGTCGCCGGGCGTGTGGTGCAGCCAGCCCGAACCCATATAGGCATCGCCCACAGTCAGATGGACGTGGAGATCCTGCGGACGACCCTTGCTGTCGAGCACGTAGACGATGTCACGCAGCACGCTGGGCGAGGGCTCTTCGATCTCGCAGCGCGCGCGGAAGATCGTGCTGCCGTCGCCATGATGCGTGAAGCTGAACCATTCGCGCCCGCGCTCCTGATCGAGCATCTCGGGCTTCTTGGAGGTGTAGCGGATGCGTCCGCTGACCGTGCGATGCTGCATCAACTATCCCTCAATTCGATGCTGAGTTCGGACATGGGGCGCTCGGGCGCGGCCTGCATGGCCTCCATTTCCTGCTGAACGCCGCGCATGATCCGCGCGACATATTCCTTGGTCATCGCCGCGCGCTCATAGGCTGCCTCGCCCGTTGGCTGCCAGGCGTCGATGTCGGCGCGGCTGATCGTGCCCTTGGCGTCCAGCAGGCGTTCGACGGTGTCGAGGCGTTCCTTCACCACGGAGACCTCGGCGGCGAGCGCCATCACGATCGAAAGCGTCCGTTCGGCATTGAAATCGTGGAGCGTGTTCGGGCGTTTGCCCTTGGCCCGCGTGCCGGCGCGGGCGATCGGGTCTATGCTTTCGTCACTCATGCTTCGGGTTTCCATGCTCCATAGGCATTCCAGGCAGCCGCGCGGCCATGGTCTTCTTCCGCGCCCTCGGCGGCTGACGGAAAGATCGTGCGGTCGACGACGGCCAGCACGCGGGCGGTGAACTGCCTGTCGCGGGGAAGACCGGCTTCCTCCATCACCTGCTTCAGATCGAGCGCGTGCATCGCCGACCAGTAGGGCTCGTTATTGTTGAAGGCGTCCCAGTCGCGGATGAACTGCTCGTAGAGCGGCATGTCATCGCTATATTGTGGCTGTTCGAGGTGGAACATGAGGCCGCCGGGCGCGAGGACGCGTTCGCTTTCGCGAATGATCTTCGGCAGCGCCTTGCCCGACAGTTCATGCAGGTACATCGTCGTCTGCACCCAGTCGAAATGGCCGTCGGCAAAACGGCTCATATCCTCGGCGTTCATCTGGATGAAGGTGATGTTCTTCGCACCCAGCGATTGCGCGCGGGCATGCGCGTAGCGCAGCACCGCCGCGGCCGTGTCGATCGCGATCACCTCCGCATTGGGGAAGGCAAGCGCGAGCGGCACGATATTGTGGCCGACGGTGCAGCCGAGATCGAGAATACGCCGCGGCTTCCAGTCGGGACGCTCCTTGCGGATCCATTCGACCAGCGCCTGGCCGCCGCCGTCCGACAGCGCACCCAGGCCGCCGCCGGTGGTGGCGAAAAGGCCGCTGTCATAATTGGCACCCGCGGACATGTCGCCGGGGCGTTCCTCGCCATGATAGCTGCCGGGCATGCAGTGGATATCGACGGCGTCCATATAATGCGGCAGCGGCAGGTCCGGATCGAGCTGGAGCGTGTCGCGGCCCTCGTTGAACTGACGCACCTTCGCCGAAAGCTCGTCGATCTGGCGCAGCGTGATCGAGCGGCCATTCTGTTGGCGCATCTCCATCGAGTTGCGCTTGAGCGCGGACCAGTAGCGATGCCAGGGATCCTGGTTCATCGCGTCGCGGATCTCGAAACGGTCCTGCGGATCGCGGCCATGCTCGGCCTGGAAGGCAGGGAGAACCCGCGTGTCATAGGCGATCTTGTTGCCCGCGCCGATCGAGCTGGACAGATATTTGTTGAAGGCGGTCAGGAAGTTGTAGCGCGCGGCCTCGTCATGCGTGGGCGTCGGGAAGACGGCGTGGCGCGCGACGGCGGTATAGGGCGGGGGCACATCCTGTTTCATATCAGTCCCTCCTTCGAAAGACGTTCGATCACCTGTTCCTGCACCCGCAGGAAATGGTCACGATCGGGAACCTTGACCACCCCGTCGGCGATCAGGCTGTTGGCCGGCTGGGGCGCTTCGCCGCCATAGACCGGTGCGAAAAGCTCGAGCCGCTGGCGGGCGAGGAAATTGGTCATGCCGGGCTTCCGGCGCTGTGCCCGAAGCGCATTCAGATCGAGATCGGCAAAGGCGGTGAAGGTTTCGCCCGGGCTCGATTCCGCGAGCGGATTGCCCTTGTAATCGATGATGATGGAGTTCCCATCCGCCGAGGCGGCCGGCATAGCGGTCCCTTCGATCCCCGCGGTGTTGGCGGAGACGACATAGGCGATGTTTTCGAACGCCCGCGCACGCTTGGCGATCTGCTTGGGCGTGGCTAGCGGCGAGCCGATTTCGGATGAGGAATGGACGAAGATCTCGGCGCCGCGCAGCGCATGTGCGCGCGCGATCTCGGGATAGAGGATTTCCTCGGATGCGATCGCGGCAAGGTTGCCGATATCCGTCTTCGCCACGGGAAAGACGCCGTCGAGACCGTAGATATCGAGATACTTCGACCAGACATCGTGTGGCGTGGGGGCGAACATCGAATTGAGGCGGCGATAGCGCAGTACAACCTCGGACGAGGGAGCGACCACGAAGCTCGTCTGGAAATAGATGCCCGGGAAATGCGGGTCGCGCTCATAGGCATTGCCCGCAAGAAACAGGCTCTGCGCAGCCGCGATCTTGCCGAGCGCTTCATATTCGGGGCCGTCGATGTCGAGCGCTGCCTTTTCGGCGAAATCGGGGATCGAGATGCGCCCCGGATAGCTCGTCAGGAAATATTCGGGCAGCACCGCCAGACGCACGGGACTGCCGCCATATTGCTGGATGAAGATCGAGGATGCGCGGAGCTTCACGCCGATCTCCTCGATCATCGCCAGCATCTGCGCGTTCGCCGCCGCACGATCGGGCAGGCGTTCGACCGAGCGTGCGGCGATCTGGAGCGCCAGCGCGGCGTAAGGCTTGATCGCGGCCATCGCGTCAGAGCCCGAGGCTGCCGGGGTTCATCAGCCCCTTTGGATCGACGGCCTGCTTTACAGCTCGGAGCAACGCCCAGGCCCGGGGATCGCTAGCTTCCTGAAGCGGGTATGTGCGCGCAACCTGCAGGTGCGTCGCTTCCAGATCGCGGAAGATGCGGACGATTTCGGCCCGCAGGCGATCGACCAACGCGCGCGATGCCGCATTGGGCGGGAAGCGGTTGAGCTTGGCGAGATGATCCGCCTCCAGCGAGCGGCAATGAATGTCCTCAAGCGCATCGGGCCAGAAGAAGACGGGCTCGATCAGGCAGGTCGAGCGGCTGACGGCGGCGAGCATAGCGCCGGCGGCGACGCTATGCGCCTCCATTTCGGCCCTGTTCGCGTCGAACAGCGCCTGCACCCGGTTCCAACCCTCGACGAGCCGGCTGTGGGGCAGGAATCCATGGACCGGAACCCAGCGTTCGCCTTCGGGACCGACCATCGAGTTGACGGGCGGAAACGGGTTTGCGCGCAGGATCTTGGGGATCGTGTTCTCGATCGCTTTGCCGCCATGCTTCACGGCGATCGCCTCGATCGCCTTCATGTCAGCATCGACGGCACTCTGGTAGCGGCCCTCGGCGATCAGGTGGAGCGAGAAGGGAACGTCATCGAGGAAGGAACGGCCGGCGACGACTACCTTAGCGCCCTCCTTCAGTGCCTTCAGCACCGACCCTTGCGCCTTCATCATGTTGACGAGTGACTTGGCGTCCTTGGTCAGGCTGTCGCGCTTCATCCGCTGCGACTGGAGATAGGGATCGAAGCCGAAGCTCTCGGACGCCAGGCCCTCGCGCGCGATCTCGCTCATCGCGCCAAAGAATGCTGCGGCGTCAGGGAAGGAGAAGGAGCCACAGGCAAAAGCCGTGCCTTCGCGGACGAGCTTCAACGTGATCGTCGCCTTGACGCCCAGCGCGCCGCAATCGGCGGCGAACAAGCCTGTGATGTCGGGACCGAACGGGCGGAAGAAATTGCTGCCGGTCGAAACGATGCTGCCATCTGCCAGCACGACCTCGAAGCTCAGCGCCGCATCAACCACGGTGCCGCCCGATGCGCCCCAGAACACACCATTCTGGCTCATGCCGCCGCCGACCGTGGCGTTGATGCCCGAAAGCGTGCCCCAGGCGAGCGCGCGCAGCCCCTTTGGTTTCAAGGTGCGCTGGAGCTTGTCCCACGTGCAGCCGGATTCGACGGTGACCGTCATATCCTCTTCGTTGATGTCGAGGATGCGGTTCATCGAGCCGGTATCGATCAACAGCGCGCCGGCTTCGGGAGCAAGATAGCCGCTGGTGTAGCTCATGCCGCCGCCGCGCGGGACGATCGCGACGCCTGCCGCAGTCGCGGCCGCGATGCCGCGTGCCAGCATCTCTTTGTCCGTCGGGCGGAAGACCGCAAGGACGGTCGGACCGCTGCTGAAAACGTCCTGCGAATAATAGCGAAGCTCGGCCGCGTCGGTGATCAGTGCCTCGGCGCCGACCCCGGCGATGATCGCGGAAAGCGCGGTGTCGTTGGTGGGGGCCAGCGTTGCCATGTCAATTTCCTGAAGGAAGGGTCTTGGGATCGGGATAGCGGCCCAGCGCCAGCAGCAGCGCACCGCCAGCCGCGAACATGCCCATCGCGACACCCAGGATCAGATCATAGCTGCCGGTGCGATCGCGGACCATGCCGTAGACGATCGGCGAGATGGCCGAACCCATCGCAAAGGGCATGTAGAGCACGCCATAGATGCGGCCATAATGTGCCATGCCGAAATATTTGGCGGCGAGATAGGCGATGACGTCGGATTCGGTTCCCGCCGCGAAGCCGAGGAGGAAGCCGCCGATGATGACGTGGCTCAGCGTGGCCTCGGTCCCCATCAGAAGCCAGCAGGCGATGGCGGGCAACAGCAGTGCGGGAAAGGCGACGCCAGGGGCCCAGAAGCGATCGAACAGAAAACCGACGAGCAGCCGGCCGGTAAGGATGCCGATCGCGACGACGCCGAGAACGCTCGCCGCAACCTCGGGCTTGAAGCCGTGCAGGCCGACGATCTGGGCGATGTGGATGTGGGCACCGCCATAAGCGAAGGCGGTCAGGAGGATTGAGGCAAGCAGCACCCAGAAGCGATAACCGCCGACAGCCTCTTTCAGCGAAACGCCGAAGATGGCGCCACTCGCATCGGCCACGCCCTCCGGGCACTCCTCGGGCCGGGGTTCGCGAAACCAGATGAAGGCGATAGGGATGGCGACAATCAGCGGCAGCAGCGCCACGATCGGAAAGGCCATGCGCCAGCCGCCCGCGCTGATCGCCTTTTGGGCGATCTGCGGCACTACCATCGCCGCAAGGCTGGTGCCGAGCAGCATGATGCCGAGCGCGAGGCCGCGATGCTTGTTGAACCACAGGCTGATCGCACGGCTCCAGGTGACCGGGGTCGAGCCGATGCCGATCGCGCCGAGCGCCGCCCAGAAAAGGAGATAGCCGGTCTTCGACGCGGGGAGGAAATAGAAGGAGCCGAATACGGCCCCGAACAGGAAGAGCGACCACAGCACGACCGGGCGGACGCCGAAACGATCCGAAAGGCCACCATAAAGCGGCGCCATCAGTGCGGCGATGATACCGAACACGGTGACGCCCGCGCTGACCTCGGCAAAGTCCCAGCCGAATTCGGTGCTGATCGGCCCCATGACGAGGGGCAGGACATTGAAGGGAAGGGGGGAGGCCCCGCAGGCCACCCCGACTAAGGCCGCTGCGAGCGGCTTCGCGCCTAGCTTGAATTCAGAGCGCGCGCCCGCCGCGGTTGCCATCGTGGAGAAATTTCCTTGTACTACACTGTCTTGACGCGACATCTCGGAAGCTCTCCAAGGTGCCGCCCGGGAGAGCGCGATGGCGCAATCCCGGGCAGTGAGGTTACTAGAAGTTGTATCGCGCGCGCGCCATCCAGGTCATCGGCGGGTCGATGTAACGGGTGTTCACGAGCGAGGTGTTGGCGGCGGTCTCGTTGAAGCAATTGGTGCAGGACACCGAGAACTGCCACTTCTTGTCCGCGCCGTTCAGCGCCAGATTGGCGTTGACGAACCAGGCGGCCGGCGAGAAAGAACCTGTGATGATGTCACCATCATAGGGGTTGGAGGGGTAAGTGCCGTTGGTGCCGGTAATGCCGCCCGAATAGATCGTGTAGTTGGCAGCGTTGGTTTCCTGGCTGCTGCGGTAGCTCGCATTGATCGAGGGAACAAGCGACATGCCGCTGCTGCCCAGCTCAAGCTCGTAGCTGCCGCCGAAGGCCACGGTCCAGTTCGGCGTACGCGTGGGATCGGCGATCTCGCCCTCGGGCGTCACGATGCCGGCGCCGCAGGCCGCGGTGGTGCCGGTGCCGCCGGGGATGTTCCCGGCCGCGAGCAGTGCCTGGCAGGCTCGCTGCTGCGCGGCGACCGACTGGATGCCATATTCGTCGAAATCGGGCGCATCGCGATCGATCTTGTACTTGGCGTCCTGGTAGCCCGCGTTGACATAGAGGTGGAGGCCATCGACGGGCACGACCGTCAACTCGGCTTCGATACCCTTGTTGGTGAAATCGGCAAAGTTGCGAGTGATGAAGGTGGCGGAGCCGTTCGGATTGACCAGCGCCGACGGCGTCTGCAGATCGCTGACATCGGCGTAGAAGAAGGTCAGGTTGGCACGGACGCGATTGTCGAACCAATCCGACTTGATGCCCGCCTCATAGCTCCACACCTTTTCCGGGCCGAACGGCAGGAAGGCATTGGCCGCCGTCGCGCGCGCGTTCCAGCCACCCGACTTGAAGCCACGCGTTGCCGAGGTGAAGAGCAGGACGTCGTCCGTAACCTTGTAGTTGACGGCGAAACGCGGTGTCCACAATTTGGCCTTCAGCTTGTCCGGCACCGCAAGACCCGAAGGGCCGACAAGGTTGGAGGTGTCGAGGCAGGTGGCTTCCAGCGTGCCGTCGTTGCAGCTCGCGCGGTTGTCATGGACGTCCAGCGTCTTGGTTTCGTCCGTATAGCGAATGCCCGCCGTGAGCTTGAGCTGCTCGGTGACGTTGACGTCGACCTGCGCATAGCCGGCCAGCGCCTCGGTCTTGTTGCGGAGCAGACGGTCTGCGAGCACGAGCGTGGTCGTGGGCGACAGCGTGAAGGTGTCGGCGAAATCGGTGCGGTTGTTCTCGACGAGGTAGAACGCACCCGCGACATAGTCGATCAGGCCGTCGGCAAGGCGGCCGTTGACCTTCACTTCCTGGCTGAACTGCTCATGCTGGCCGTCCGTCAGGATAGCGAAGCCGCCACGTTCGTAACCACGAACCGGCGGGATCGGGTTGGCGAGCGAGGGGCCGCTGCGGCCGTCATAGAAGTCCAGCGCATATGTCTGGTCCTGGCTGACATAGCCGGTGATGAGGCTGACCGTGGTGTGGTCCGCCACGTCGAATTCGAAGTTCGACGTCACCAGATCGGTGGTGGTGTAGTTGCCGAGGAGGAAGTTCTTCTTGCGGCCCGTGATCGGGAGTGTCGAGAAGGGCGAGTCTTCCGAGCTTTTGCCGGAAGGAATGCCCGTCGTGGCGAACCGGCCCTTGCAGTCCGTCGGATCGGCCGGATTGCACTGGAAGTTCAGGATGTTTTCGCCGTTGGCGATGATGTGCGCGTAGGAGCCGTTCCAGCGGATCGACGGGCTCAGTTCGCCGCGAATGCCAAGGCGGGCGCCCCAGCCGTCGTCGTCGTTGAGGCGTTGGCCGGTGGTCACGTTCTTCACATAGCCATCGTCATTCTGCCAATAGCCGCTGACCTTGATCGCAAAGGTGTCTGCCAGCGGAATATCGACCGATCCGCGCGCCACCTTCTTGTCGAAGCGACCATAGCCGAGCTCGGCGAAGCCGCCGAATTCGTTGCCTGGTTCCTTGAGGATCACGTTGACGGCGCCGCCAGTGGTGTTGCGGCCAAACAGCGTGCCCTGCGGGCCGCGCAGCACCTCGACGCGCTCGACGTCGAACAGGTTGATATTGTTGGCGTTCTGGCGGCTCAAATAGATGTCGTCGACATAGGTGCCGACCGGCGGGTCGAAGGTCGGGATCGTTTCGGTATTGCCGAGACCCCGCAGATAGAAAGCGTTGGCGGTGCCGATGCCGGTGTTGTTCATCGACACCAGGTT
This sequence comes from Sphingomonas sp. DBB INV C78, assembly GCF_042693015.1. Lineage (NCBI taxonomy): Bacteria > Pseudomonadati > Pseudomonadota > Alphaproteobacteria > Sphingomonadales > Sphingomonadaceae > Sphingomonas > Sphingomonas sp. DBB INV C78. Next base: position 565,921 of record NZ_CP170544.1, read on the forward strand.
GGGAACGAAGCGCCCCAGTTCCAGCGTATTGGACACGCCCTGATTGCGAAGCTGATCGGCCGTGAAAGCCGACACGGCGATCGGAACGTTCTGCAAGCTTTCGCTGCGACGCTGCGCGGTAACGACGATGTCCTCGATGCCACCGCTTGTTTCTTCCGCGCTCGTGGCTGGCGCTGCGGAGTCGGTGGTCTGTGCGTTGAGTGGTGCAATCGAAAGGCTCGCCGACAGCGCGGTCGTCGCGACAAGCAGAAGGCGCTTCATCTTATTCTCCCTCGTGATCCGGATTTCTGGCAGTTCTGCCTGCGGACATTTTTTTGTGATTTGTCCGGACAAATTTTCATGTAACTGTCACAGTGTCAAGCGGCCTTGGGGCCGGAGGAGAAATTTGCGATGACACTGAGCGATCTGGCCTATCCGAGCCTCGTCTATATCCACCTGTTTCTGTTCGTGATGTGGCTGGGCGGGGACGTCGGCGTGTTCCTGGCCGGTCAGCATTTCCGCAAGCGCCAGCTCTATACGCTTGACCAGCGAATCGTGCTCCTGAAGCTGCTTGTGCTGATCGACATGACGCCGCGGACCGCATGGGCGCTGATGGTGCCGGTGTCGCTTTCCGTGGTGAGTCTGGGCGGTTTCTGGGCCGTGCCGGGTGCCGTACTCGTGGGTGCGTGGATCGTCGGGCTGGCCTGGCTCTGGCTTGTCTGGGATGCGCATTTTCACGACATGACGCCCCGCGCGGCGCGCAACCGGCGAATCGAGTTCTGGCTCAAGAATGTGATCACCGTCGGATATCTCGGGCTCGGCGCGGTTTCGCTCGTCACCGGGGCGCCGCTTGCAGGTAAGTGGCTGGCCGCCAAAGCGCTGCTGTTCGGCCTGATCTTCGTCGCCGCGATCATGATCGACGTGGCCTTCAAGCCTGTCGGCCCACAACTCGGTCGCCTGCTCAAGGAGGGGTCGAGTGACGAGACCGAGGTGCCACTTCGCAGGACCATGGACCGCACCCGCGTGTGGGTTTTCATCGTTTACGCCCTGCTGATTGTCACCTCCTACCTTGGTGCGGTGAAGCCTTTCTGACGGAAAAGTACGGATCAGCGCTTTTGCGCTTGACTTATAAGTTGTCCGGACAAATTCTTTAGACCGTCAACAGGGGAGGTTCTTCGTGAACGCGGCCTTCGGCCTTTCATCGATGCTGTTCGTGCCTGGCTCGAAGCCGGAACGTTATGGAAAAGCGCTGTCGAGCGACGCTGCGGCGGTGTGCATCGATCTGGAAGATTCGGTTCCCGAATCGGGCAAGGCCGGGGCGCGGGCAGCGGCGATCGCGGCGATTGGCGAGGGCGATCGCCGGCTGATCCTGAGGATCAACGGTGTCGCCACGCGTGCCGGCCTCGAAGATATCCTGGCGCTCGCCGACGCCGCGGTGTTGCCCGCACTGCTGTTCGTTCCGATGGTCGAAAGCCCGGCGCAGATCGCGATCATCGTGTCGGTGCTGGGCGATCGTGTGCCCGGCATCGTGCCGCTGATCGAGACCGTGAAGGGGCTCCGCGTAGCGCACGAGATTGCGACCGCGCCCGGCGTTGTCGCGATGATGTTTGGCGGTGGCGACTTTGCGGCCGAACTCGGTGTGGCGCTCGCCTGGGAGCCCTTGCTGGCGGCGCGCAGTGCCTTCGTGATGGCGTGCGCCGGCGCAGGCATTCCGGCGATCGACGTGCCTTTCATTGCGCTCGACGACGCAGAGGGGCTTCATGTCGAAGCCGCAGCGGCCAAAGCGCTGGGGTTCACGGGGAAGGCGGCGATCCACCCCGCTCAGGTGGACGCGATCAACGCGCTGTTCCGCCCCTCCGCGGAAGAGATCGTCGAGGCTGAAGAGGCGCAAAAAGTTTTCGACGCGGCCGGTGGCGCCGCGGTTCGGTTCAACGGCCGCATGCTCGAAGCACCGATCATGCGGCGCTATCAAAGGATATTGGCAATGCGGAGCAAGCACGATGCGTGACGGAGTGATTGAGGTCGCTCCCGGACGTTTCCGCGAGGTGCAGGGACGCTACTTCGAGGATTTCGTGGTGGGGCACATCTATGAGCATCGTCCCGGCCGCACGATCACCGATGCCGACAATGTGTGGTTCACGCTGCTGACGATGAACACGCATCCGGCGCACTTCGATTATGAATTCTCGAAGAAGACGGAGTTCGGAAAGCCGCTCGTGGTCAGCCCGCTGACGATCGCGCTGATGACTGGGATGAGCGTGTCGGACACCAGTGGCAAGGCGATCGCCAATCTGGGCTGGGACGAAGTGCGGATGACCCATCCGTTGTTCGTAGGCGACACGCTTTATGCCGAGAGCGAAGTGCTCGAAAAGCGCGAGAGCAAAAGCCGGCCCGATCAGGGGATCGTGACGTTCAAGACCGTCGGCAAGAACCAGGATGGCACGATCGTGAGTCATTACAAGCGGTCCGTGCTCGTGTGGAAGCGCGGCTGCGGCCCGACGGACGATTGAGGAACAGAAAAGACATGTCCGAACACGTCCAAAGGCACATCGCCCCCGACGACGAAGCCGCGCTGCTCGATTCGATCGATCGCTGGATCGAGCGCGACGTGCGCCCCGTCGTCATGCACCACGACCATAACGACATCTGGCCTGCCGAGCTCGTCGAGCAGATGAAGGAAATGGGGCTGTTCGGCGCCACGATCGGCCAGGAATATGGCGGCCTCGGGCTGCCGGCCACGACCTATGCCAAGATCATCACCCGCGTGTCGTCCTACTGGATGGCGATCACCGGTATCGTCAATTCACACCTGATCATGGCCGCCGCGGTCGAGCGCTTCGGCACCGAAGCGCAGAAGCAGACCTGGCTGCCCAAATTCGCCAGTGGCGAAATTCGCGGCGGGCTCGCGCTGACCGAACCCGACGCGGGCACCGATCTGCAGGGCATTCGTACCACCGCGGTGCGCGATGGCGATGACTATGTCATCAACGGTACCAAGACCTGGATCTCCAACGGCATCAAGGGAAGCTGCTTTGCCCTGCTAGTGAAGACCGATCCCAAGGCCGAGCCGCGCTACAAGGGCATGAGCTTCTTCATTGCGCCCAAGGGCGAGGGCTTCACCGTCGGGAAGAAGTTCGACAAGCTCGGCTACAAGGGCATCGACAGCGCCGAGCTGATTTTCGACAATTATCGCATTCCGGCCGAAAACCTGATCGGTGGCGTCGAAGGTGATGGCTTCTTCCAGGCGACCGGCGGGCTTGAACTGGGCCGCATCAACGTGGCGGCCCGCGGCGTGGGCCTCGCCGAAGGATCGCTGCGGCTCGCGACCGAATATGCGCAACTTCGCAAGACGATGGGCAAGCCGATCGCACAGCATCAGGCGATCCAGTTGAAGCTGGGTGAGATGGTGACGCGCGCCGAAGCCTCACGCTTGCTGGTTGAGCAGGCGGCGCAGGCCTATGATCGCGGCGAACGCTGCGACATGGAAGCGGGCATGGCGAAATTCTTCGCCTCCGAATCCGCGGTTCGCAATTCGGAGGAGGCGATGCGCATCTTCGGCGGATACAGCTATTCCAAGGAATATGAGATCGAGCGCTACTATCGGGATGCCCTGCTGATGTGCATCGGCGAGGGCACCAACGAGATGCAGCGGATGATCATCGCCAAGCAGTGGCTGAAGAGGAACCCGTTGTGACGGCCAGACTTCCACTGGCCGGTTTCCGGATCCTGTCTGCGGAGCAATATGGCGCTGGCCCGTACGGCACCATGTTCCTCGCCCAGATGGGCGCGGAGGTCATCAAGATCGAACCGCCCAAGGCAGGCGACACTGCACGGGCGGTGGGGCCGCATTATCTGCGCAAGGGCGAGAGCCTCTACTTCCAGAGCTTCAACCTCAACAAGCGGTCGCTGACGCTGGATCTCAACACGCCTGAGGGCAAGGAAATCCTCCACCGGCTGGCGGCGTCGAGCCATGCAATGGTCAACAATCTTCGCGGCGATCTGCCGGACAAGATCGGGCTGACCTATGCGCAGTTGAAGCATGCGAATCCCGCAATCGTGTGCGCGCACCTGTCGGCTTACGGCCGCGACAATGAGCGGGCACGCTGGCCGGGCTATGATTATCTGATGCAGGCCGAGGCGGGCTGGCTGGCGATGACTGGTGAACCCGATGCGCCGCCGACGCGCGCGGGGCTGTCGCTCGTCGACTTCATGACTGGCACGATCATGGCGATCGGGTTGCTCGGCGCGCTCGTTGATGCGCAGCGTTCGGGCATCGGGCGCGACGTCGATGTCGACCTGCTTTCGGCCGCTGTGCATCAGACCAGCTATCCCGCGGTCTGGTATCTCAACGAGGGCGACGTCACGGCGCGCGTGCCGCGTTCGGCGCATCCTTCGGTGACGCCGAGCCAGATGTTCCGCGCGGCCGATGGCTGGGTGTTCGTGATGGCACAGCTTCCCAAGTTCTGGGACGTCCTCGTCACGCGCATCGGCCATCCGGAACTGGCGACGGACCCGCGTTTCGCAACGCCCGCCGACCGGTTGACCAATCGCGATACGCTGACCGGAATTCTGGATGGCATTTTCAGCCAGAAGCCTGTGGCATACTGGGTGGAGCTGTTGGCCGGCCATATGCCCGTCTCGCCGGTCTATGGCCTCGATCAGGCGCTCGACAATCCGTATCTGCAGGCAACGGGCATGATCGACACGGTCTCGCATCCCGATCGCGATGCTATGCGCGTCCTCGCCAATCCGATCCGGCTCGACGGCGAGCGGTTGCCCAATCGGGCGGCGCCGCTGCTCGGCGCGGATAGCGATGCGGTGTTGGCCGAAGCCGGCTTCGACGCGAGCGAGATTGCCGCATTCAAGGAAAAGGGTGTCGTCTGATCCGATGGGAAAGCTTTCCGGTATCAAGGTCGTAGATCTGTCGCAGTTCCTGCCGGGGCCGATGCTGTCGGTGATGATGGCCGATCAGGGCGCCGAGGTGATCAAGATCGAGCCGGCCGCGGGGGATCCCACGCGCGATCAGGCACCGTTCGAGGCGGGCCAGTCGATCTGGTTCCGCAATCTCAACCGGGGCAAGAAAAGCGTTGTGCTCGATCTCAAGAGCGACGCGGGGCGTGAGGCGCTGTGGAAGCTGATCGACGATGCCGACGTGTTCGTCGAGGGCTTTCGCCCCGGCGTCACTGCCAGGCTTGGCTTCGGCTATGAGGCGGTCGCGGCGCGCAATCCCGGCATCATCTATTGCTCGATCTCGGCCTTCGGCCAGACCGGGAAACTCGCGCACCACGCCGCGCATGACATTGCGGTACAGGCGATGGCGGGCTTCCTCTCCGTCAATGACGGGGGTGATGGAATGCCGGTGGTGCCCGGCGCGCCTTCCGCCGATATGGCGGCCGGGTTGACCGCCTTGTCGGCGGTGCTGATGGCCCTGATCGGTCGCGCGCAGAGCGGGAAGGGCGACTATGTCGACGTCGCCATGTTCGATTCCCTCCTGCCCTGGTGCGCGCATATTGCAGGAGCATCGATCGCTGGTGGCGAGCCGCCGCGATCGGCCACCCAGCGGTCGTTGGGCGGGGCCGGCTTCTACAATGTTTACGAGACCGCTGATGGTCGACACGTCGTGCTCGGCGGTCGCGAACTGAAGTTTGTCGCGAACCTGCTCAATGCGCTCGGACGGCCTGATCTGATTGCGCTGGGCAGCGAGGCGCCCGGCGAAGGGCAGGCGCCGCTGGTCGCTTTTCTCCGCGAAACCTTTGCCGCGCGTACGCGCGATGAATGGGTGGAATGGTTCGCCGACAAGGACGTTGCCTTCTCGCCAGTCCTTGATTTTCGTGAAGCGATGGTCGCACCACATGTCGCGGAGCGGGGGCTCGTGGTCGAGGCGGGCGGCGCGCACCATATCGCGCCACCGATCCGCTTTGCAGGCGACGTGGCATGGCAGCCCGATGCGGCGCCGGAGCTCGGCGCCGATGGCTGATCCGTCAGGCGTCGACCTCGATATGCATGGTGTAGGCGAAGCGGTCGCCGGGATGGTGGCTCGCCGAAATCTCGAGGATGCGCCCGGTGGCGTCGAGATAGCAGCGCATGATCCGCAAACACGGGCTGCGGCGCGGAACGCCCAACTCGGCCGCAACAGGGCCGCTTGCCGGCACCGCCTGGATGTCCTGCGTCACGCGGGCGATCTTGACGCCCGAAAGACGTTCGAGTTGACGGAAGATCGTGTCCTCGTTCGGCCGGATCTCGCGCGCTACATCCCCGAGATCGGGGTGGATGTAAGCGTCGGTGAGGGCGATCGGTTCGGCGGCGCCCTGCCGGGTACGGAGGCCGCGAAAATGATACCAGCGCCCACCCACCGGCTCGGCGATGTGCGCGGCGAGTTTCTTGGGCAGCAAGGTGGTGCCCTGCGCGGTGAAGAGATATTTGGTGTCGCGCGCATATTGAAGGATTTCGCCGACGTTCGACAGCGGTTGGTGCAGCGCGCCGCCGCGCGCCGAGGCGGGCTGGATCACGGTGCCGGACCCGCGCTTGCGCTGAATCAGGCCTTCGGTCTGGAGCGAGCGCAACGCCTCGCGAACGGTGAAGCGGCTGACGCCATAGCGCGAACACAACACACTTTCGGTCGGGAAATGAGCGGGATCGGGATAGTCTCCGCGCAATATTCCCGCGCGCAAATCTTCGGCAAGTTCCTGGTAGCGCGGCTTCTTGCTCCCATTTCCCGTGGCCTTTTCAACTGTAGCCGACAAAAGCACGCTCCCCTATCAAGTCGTTGCGCTTCGGAATTCTTCCTGTGAGCGTCGACAATCATAGCCTAATCGAACAGCTTGCAAAGCATCTGCAGCGCCCGATACAAAATATTGTCCGGACAAGATCGCGGCTGCACCTGCTGGACTGGCTGGGCTGCGTCGCCGGCGCAAGACGCTCGGAAATCGCTCGAATCGAGGCGGGGTTTAGCGCCGATCCGGCGCCATACAAGGCTGCGTGGCTGGGCAACGTGCTCGAGATGGACGACGTCCATCGCACCGCGATCCTGCATCCCGGCCCGGTGGTCTGGCCGACGGTACTGGCAGCCGGGGCGGACGTGCTGGACGACGCGCTTGACGCTGCCGTTCGTGGCTATGAGGCGATGATCGCCATTGGCGCGATGCTCGATGGCCGGCATTACGCCGTCTGGCACAATACCGCGACGGCGGGCGGGTTTGGCGCTGCTGCTGCGGCCGGCTTCAGGCTGGGCGCAAGCGAAGCCCAGCTTGTTTCCGCGCTCGGGCTAGCAGGCTCGGTGACGGGCGGCTTCTGGCAGATGCGGCATGAGCCAGTCATGGCCAAGCAATGGCATCTGGCACATGCGATGCGGACGGGCAGCGAGGCTGCTCGGCAGGCGGTGGCTGGCATCACCGGCCCGCGCTTCATCCTCGAAGGACCGCAAGGGCTGTTCGCTGCGACCTGTGAGGCGCCAAAGCCGCTCGAACTACCTGATGGCTGGCGGATCGGCGAAGTCAGCTTCAAACCCTGGGGCGCCTGTCGCCATGCTCATCCCGTCATCGATGCCGCACTGGAACTGAAGGCGAAGGGTGCGCTGGGCGGGCCGGTGACGGTGTCGACCTATCGGGATGCCCTCGTCTTCTGCGATCGGCCTGATCCGAAGACCGTGATCGACGCCAAATTCTCTCTGCAGCATGCCGTCGCGATCGTGATGAAGCGCGGCGTGCCGCAGCTTGCTGATTTCGAGCCCGACGCGATCGCGGCGCTTGCTTGGGCACGCGCACTTGTGCGTGTCGTGGAGGGGCCGGAATTCACGGCTGCCTACCCGGCGCATTTCGGCGCCTCCGTTTCGACCGGGAAGGGCACGGTTTCGATCGTCGATACACGCGGCGATCCCGAGCGGCCTTTATCTGAGGAGGGCGTGATTGAGAAGGCACGGGCGCTCATGGCTTGGGGCGGCATCGGGGTCTCCGAAGCGGAGAGTGCGATAGAGACGGTGCTCGAAGGCGAGCGAGTGTCCGACATCAACCGGATACTGGAGGGCTGGCTGTGACCGCGACACGCCGCATTCTTGATTTTGCGCGCGCGGAACACCGGCTCCCAACCGAAGTGCGGGATGCGGCGATCCACCTCCTCGGCGACACGCTTGCAACCGGAGCGGCGGGATCGACTGCCCCGGGCGCTGATGGCGTGCTGGCAGCAGCGAGCGGCTGGGGGCAGGGGAGTGACGCCCGCGTGATCGCGCGCGGCGTCCGGTTGCCGGCAGTGGGTGCGGCGTTCGTCAACGCCTTCCAGATCCATTGCCTCGAATGGGATGCGGTCCACGAACCCGCGGTCGTGCATGCGCTTTCCACCGTCACCGCATCCGTCATGGCGGCGATCGACCGGCGTGGCGGCTGTGATCCGGAAACGGCGCTGGTCGGACTTGCCGTAGGCGTCGACATCGCCAGCGGGCTCGGCATTTCCGCAACGACGCCGCTCAGCTTCTTCCGCCCCGCGACCGCGGGCTGCATCGGCTCGGCGCTCGCTGTGGCGCGGATCGACGGCGTCGAGAATCTCGAGGACGTCCTCGGCCTCGCTTATTCGCAATGCGCGGGCACGATGCAGGCGCATGTCGAGGGCTCTATCGCTCTCCCTTTGCAGATCGCCGGCGCGGCTCGGGCAGCGATCGCAGCCGTCGATCTTGTGAAAGCCGGGCTGACCGGCCCGCATGATGCGCTGGAAGGGCCGTTCGGCTATTTTCGGCTGTTCGATCAGGGCGATCCTGCCGCTTATGCTGAGACGCTCGGCCGCGTGTGGCGGATTGGCGAGGTGAGCATCAAGCCCTTCCCCTCGGGCCGCGCCAGTCATGGCGTGCTGGCGACGCTGGACACGCTGCTGCGCGAGGGGACGATCGACGCCGCATCGGTTGCGAAGGTCGAGGCATTCGTCCCGCCGCTGATTGAGCGGCTGGTGGGGCGTCTACTCAGGCCCGACATGACGCCTGCTTATGCGCGCCTGTGCCTGCCGCTGCTCGTCGCGCTGATGCTGACCGACCGGCGTATCGATCCCCGGCGCTTCACGTCCGCCACCTTTGCTGATGCCGCGATCGGGGCACTGGCGGCGAAGCTTTCGATCTCGCTCGACGGCAATCCCGATCCCAACGCGCTGTCGCCACAGCGACTGGTGGTGACGCGCACGGACGGTTCGGTCGTTGAGCGCGCTATTCCCAACACGCTGGGGCACCCGCAGGCTGCGATGAGCCCCGCGCAGACGAGGACCAAGCGCGACCTGGCGTGTGAACTCGCCGCAAGCGAGCCCGATCCGCGCCTGTTTTCCGATCCGCTTTCCTATTTCACACGTCCGGAGCCAGCATGACTTTCCCGACCTATTTCGAAGCCTTCGACGCCAGGCAGATGCTCCAGGACTATCCGGTCGGGGATGCGTTCACCGCGCGCTACACCGCGATGAGCAGGGACGAACTCCACGGGCTCCAGAACGAGCGCTTCCTGAAGCTGATGAAGCGCGGCTGGGAGATCCCCTTCTACCAGCGGCTCTGGGGCGCCAAGGGCATCGAGGCGGGCGACATTCGCGCGCTGGAGGACATCACGAAACTCCCCGTCTACGACAAGACAGATCTGATGGCCTCGATTGCCGATCATCCGCCCTATGGCGATTTCGGCGGACTGGGTGGGCCGGATCGGGCGCCGACCATCTTCCATACGACGTCGGGCACCACCGGTCGCCCGCAGGCACTGCTCTTCGGTCCCAAGGGGCGCGAGATCACCAACCTCCTCGTCGGGCGCATGTATCGCTGGCAGGGCGTAAGCCCGTCGGACGTCGTCCAGTCAGTCTATGGCCATGGCATGATCAATGGCGGCCACTATATCCGCGAGGCCGTGACCCACTTCACCAACTCGATCTTCCTGTCGGCGGGCACGGGGATCGAGACGCGTTCGGTCAATCAGGTCGGCCTGATGGCGGACTTCAACGTCTCGGTGCTGGTCGGCTTCATCGATTATATCCGTAAGCTCGCCGAGACCGCCGAGGCCGAGGGGCTGCTGGACCGGATCAACATCAAGATGATCTGCGGCCATCTCGGCACCGAGGATCGCGCCAGCGTCGAAAAGGCGTGGGGCGGGGCCAAGGCCTATGACTGGTATGGCGTGGGCGACACCGGTTCGATCGCGGGCGAGGGGCCGGAGCGTGACGGCCTCTATGTCTGGGAGGACGCGCAATTTCTCGAACTGCTGGACGTCGATACCGGCGCCAAGGTGGGCACTGGCGAGACCGGGGATATGGTCGTCACCTGCCTCTTCAAGGACGATATCGCTCCCTGCATTCGCTTCAACACGCACGACATCACGCATGAACTGACCGGCGCCAACCAGACGGGCATGGTGTTCAAGCGGATCGCTGGCTTCAAGGGCCGCAGCGACAATATGGTCAAGCTGCGCGGCATCAACGTGTTCCCGCATGCGATCGGCGCGCTGATCGAGAACCGCGCGGACCTGACTGGCGAATATGTCTGTCACCTGTCGCGCGATGCGGCGGGCCGCGATGATATGTGCGTCACCCTGGAAAGCCGTGGCGGCACCGATCACGCGCAGCTTTCCGCGTTGCTGCGTCAGGGGCTGGGCGTCGAGGTTTCGGTAACGCTGGTCGGCGTCGGCGAAACCGCGGCTGCGACGCAGATCGATGTGCGCCAGAAGCCGATCCGGCTGATCGACGGGCGCAAGCTGTGATCGAACTGCACCAGCTCGACATAGCTGGGCTGCGTGCGGCCTACGCGGCGGGCGAAACCACACCCGCTGCGGTCGTCGATCATTATCTTGCGCGGATCGACGCCCATGATCCCGCGATCCGTTCCTATATCGAGATCGATCGCGCCGCTGCGCGCGCAGCGGCGGAGGAAAGCGGCGCGCGCTTTGCCACTGGCACCGCTCGTCCGCTCGAAGGTGTGCCCGTGGCGGTAAAGGCGAACATTGCTGTCAGAGGGCTCGACTGGAATGCGGGCATGGAAGCACGGCGCGGCATCACCGCAACCGAAGATGCGGAGGCGGTAAAGCGGCTGCGCGCGGTGGGTGCAATCATCCTCGGCACGCTCAACATGCACGAGGCAGCGCTGGGTGCGACGACCGACAATGTCTGGTTCGGCCGCACGATCAATCCGCACCGCGAAGGCTACACGCCCGGTGGCTCATCGGGCGGCAGCGGAGCAGCGGTCGCGGCGGGGCTTTGCGTCGCCTCACTGGGCACCGATACGTTGGGCTCCGTCCGTATCCCGGCGGCCTATAACGGTGTTTACGGTATCAAGCCGACGCATGGCGCGATCCCGGACGTCGGGCTTGTACCTCTCAGTGAATGGCTGGATAGCATCGGCCCGATCGCACGCTCGCTCGACGATCTTGACGCACTGCTTGCGGTGCTTTGCGACCCAATGGAACAGGTCCTCGCACCGGTGCGTGTCGTCGTGCTCGACAGTTTCGATGATCTTGATTGTGAACCTGCTGTATTTGTCGCTTATGAACGCGCGCTCGCGCTTCTGGCGGGCATGCCGAAGACAACATTGGCGATACCGGACGACGCCGGAGACGTGCGCTTCGCCGGTTTTGTCATCGCAGCGCGCGAACTAACCGACCATCTGGGCAATGCGCGCCACGATGCCGAGGGCAAGCTGTCGGACGAACTTCGATTCATGCTCGATTATGCCGATGGTCGAACCGAAGCCGATGTCGCACGCGCCCAAGCTGTCATAGCCCGCACCCGATGTGCGGTACGTGACGCAGTGGGCAGGGACGGTGTCTTGTTGATGCCGACGGCCCCGCAGGCGGCCTTCATGCATAGCACCCGCCCACCGGCGACCCAGTCTGCATTCACGGCGTTCGCCAATATCGCTGGGTTGCCGGCGGTTAGCATCCCCGCCGGCCTCGATGCCAACGGCCTCCCTGTGGCGGTGCAACTGGTCGGCCCCGAAAACAGCGAGGCCGCGTTGATCGCGCTGGCCCGAAGGATCGATGCCGGGCTTGCCGGTTTCGTACCGTCCCCCCTGATTTGAGAAGAAGGAGAGCCCCATGCGGATCATCGTGCTGTTCAACCTGAAACCTGGCGTCGATCCCGCTGCCTATGAGAACTGGGCACGCACGACCGATATTCCGGGCGTGAACGCGCTGGGCTCCGTCAAGGATTTCCAGGTCCATCGCGCGACCGGCGTACTCGGCAGCGACGCGCCATCGCCTTTCGCATATTTCGAGGTGATCGACGTCGCCGACATGGATGCCTTCGGTAAGGACGTGTCGAGCGAGGCGGTGCAGAAGGTCGCTGCCCAATTCCAGCAGTTTGCGGACAATCCGCAGTTCATCCTCACCGAGACGCTGTGATGCGTCGCTTCGAGGGAAAGACGATCGTCGTCACCGGCTCGGGCCGGGACAAGGGTTTGGGGCAGGCGATCCTGCAGCGCTTCGCTGACGAAGGCGCCAACTGTGTCGTCTCCGATTTGGGCAAGCCGGCCGAACATATGGGCGCAAGCGACATCGGCACCACCGACGAGATGGAAGCAGTGGCCGCGGAACTGCGGCAGCGTGGCGCGAAGGTCGCGGTGATCCCGTGCGACGTGCGTTCCGAGGAAAGCTGCGAGGCGCTCGTCGCGAAAACGGTCGAGACTTTCGGATCGCTCGACATCTGGGTCAACAATGCAGGTATCGGCTATATCATGAAGCCACTGCTCGAAACGACGTCGAGCGAATGGGAAGCGGTGATCGGCGTCAATCTGTCGGGCGCCTTTTATGGCACCAAGGCCGCCGCGAAAGCGATGATCGCCGGCGGCAAAGGCGGGCGGATCATTAACATCGCCAGCCAGGCGGCGAAGACGGGCTTTCCGCACATGGCGCCCTATACCAGCTCCAAGCACGGCATGGTCGGCCTTACGCGTTCCAACGCGATCGAGCTCGGCCAGCATGGCATCACCGTCAACGCGGTCTGCCCCAACCATGTCACCACCGGCCTTGGTGCGCGCCAGAACGAGTATTTCTCGAAGCTGCTCGGGTTCGATACCGTGGAAGCCTATATCGACAACATGAAGCGCAAGAACCCGATGGGACGTCCGGGTCTTGGCAGCGACACCGCCGCCGCCTGCGCGTGGCTGGCCTCCGACGACGCAGTTTACGTGACCGGCGAGGCGCTCAACGTCTCGGGCGGTGAGGAGATGCATTGATGATCGAGGAACGGATCGACTGGCCCAACGGCGCGAAGCTTGCTTTGTCGGTCGTCGTCAATGTCGAGGAAGGGTCGGAAATGACCGTGGCGCGGGGCGACCGCGGCATGGAGCCGGTCGATGAGCTCGGTATCCATATCAAGTCGCCGATCCGCAATTACGGTAATGAATCCAATTATCTCTACGGCATCAAGGCGGGCGCGCCACGCGTCGTGAAGCTGCTGAGTGACTACAACATCATGGCGAGCTGGACGGTTGCGGCGCTGAGCCTCGAAAACCATCCCGAAATCGCAGCGGCCATTGCGGAGCTTGGCCATGAACCCGTCAGCCATGGCTGGCGCTGGGTGCATCAGTTCAAGATGAACGAGGAGCAGGAACGCGAGTTCATCCGCAAGGCGGTCGCCTCGATCGAGAAAACCGTCGGTGTGCGTCCTTATGGCTGGCTCAGCCGCTATTTCCACACGGACAATACGCGGCGCCTGCTGATCGAGGAGGGCTTCGCTTATCACATGGATGATTATTCGGGCGACGTGCCGTTCTGGGATAAGCAGACGGTGCCCGGAAAGCCGATCACAATCGTGCCTTATCAGCTCGATTCCAACGACATGAAGATGTGGACCGATCCGGCGATGACGCCGGCGCAATGGCTGGAATATGCGAAGAACTGCTTCGACCAGCTCTATCGCGAGGGCGAGGCCGGCAATCCCAAGATGATGTCGCTGGGCCTGCATCTGCGTATCATCGGTCGGCCGGGCCGGATCTGGGCGCTCGAGGAATTCTTTCGCCACGTCAACGCGAAGAAGGATGTGTGGATCACCACGCGCCACCAGATCGCGCAACATCTTGCAAAGGTCGATCCGGCGTGAGCGTTCGCCTCGAAAAACAGGGTGCGATCGCGCATCTGCTGATCGACCGTGCGGTGAAGCGCAACGCCTTCACGCAGGCGATGTGGGAGGCGCTGCCCGGACTGCTCGCCGATGCGATGGCGGACGACGCGATCAAGGTCGTGATCCTCCGCTCGGCCGAGCCGGGAACCTTCTGCGCCGGTGCGGACATCGCTGAATTCAGCGAAGGGGCGCTCGATCCCGAGTGGCGCGCTAAGAACCAGGATTCGATCCGCCGCGCACAGCACGAACTGGCGCGCGCCGAAAAGCCGGTGATCGCGGCGATCGACGGCGATTGCGTCGGCGGCGGCTGTGGGCTTTCGATCGCGTGCGATCTGCGTGTGGCCTCGCCGCGTGCGCGCTTCGGGATCACGCCGGCGAAGCTCGGTCTCGTTTATTCGCTACACGATACCAAGCTGCTCGTCGATCTGGTCGGCCCCGCGCAGGCCAAGCGTATCCTGTTCACGGCGCAACTCCTGCCGGCTGAAGAGGCGCAGCGCATCGGGCTGATCGAGATCCTCGACGAGGATCCCGTTGCGGCTGCGACTGCGCTGGCCGGGGCGATCGCATCCGCGTCGTCGCACAGCGTGCGCAATACAAAGAAGATCGTTCGCCGCATCCTCGACGGGCAGGCCGATGACGACGCGGAGACGCACGCATTGTTCGGCTCGGCCTTCACCGGTGAGGATTTCAGGGAGGGCGTCTCGGCATTTCTCGAAAAGCGCAAGGCCGTGTTCAAATGAGCGATTATCTCACACATGGCCGGATCGCGGGCGGTGTAGTCTCGACCCCCGATCTCGATGCGGCGCTCGCCGATTATCATGGCTGCCTTGGCCTTGCTGTGGTCGAACAAGGCACGCTCGACGCCGGTCTCGCCGCGAGCTGGGGCTGCCCCAAAAGCGCGGGCGCGCGTTTTGCGACGCTCCAGCCGCAGAGCGGCGCGCATTGTTTTGTCCGGCTGGTCGAGGCGCCCTTGCCTGACGATTTCAAACCAACGCGAACCTTCGGTTGGGCAGCTTACGAGCTGACCGTGAAGGACGTGTTCGGCTGGCCGGATCGTCTGCAAGGCAGCGGCTTCGATATTGTCGGCCCCCCGAAGGCGCTTGAAGGGCTGCCCTATTTCATCCCGATGCAGGTGACGGGGCGCGGGCGAGAGATGATCTATCTCAACGAGGTGGCGGACAACACGCCGACCTCGGATCTGCCAAAGGCGAACTCGCTCACCGATCATATTTTCATCGTGATCCTCGCGACCCCCGATCGCGAGGCGAGCCTCAAATGGTTCGAACAAGCGCTGAAGCTCGATGTCTCGTCGAGCTATACGCTCGCTTATTCGATGATCAACAACGCCTTCGGGCTGGGCAGCGATTACCGCACCACGATCACCATGGTGCAGAAGGGGCGGCTGCCGATCATCGAGGTCGACGATTATCCCGCCGAGGCAGCCGTGCGGCAGGGAGATCCCGAGATGCTGCCGCCGGGCAATGCTATGATTACGCTTGCGATCGACGATCTCGACGCGCTCGACGTCGCGTTCATCGCACCGCCGGTAGAGCGTGACGGCCCGGTCTATGAGGGGCGCCGTGCGGCCACAGTGCGCGGATATGCCGGAGAACTGATCGAACTCATCGAGATCGGGGGCTGAGATGGAGGTGCGGCGCGCCTATGTCGACGGTCCCTTCGGTCAGATGCATGTGCGCGTCGCGGGAGAGCCGGGGGAGCATCCGCCGCTGATCTGCTTTCACATGAGCCCGATGAGCGGGCGCATCTACGAACGCTTCCTCGCGGTGCTGGCCGCGCAGGGGCGTATGGCGGTCGCGATCGACACACCGGGCTTCGGCATGTCCGATCCGCCGTCGTCGCCACCCGGTATAGCCGATTATAGCCGGGCGATGCAGGCGGCCATCGCGGCGTTGGGTTTTGTCGGGCTGGTCGACCTGATGGGCTATCACACCGGATCGATGATCGCAGCCGATCTCGCTGCCGACCGGCCCGACTTGGTGCGTCGGCTGGTCTGCGTGTCGGCGCCGATTTTCACGTCGGAAGAACTTGTGGAGATGCGGCGGCTCTATGCGCCGCATATGCCGGACGCGGATGGCAGCCATTTGCTCAAGCGGTGGCAAGGCTTTGTCCACTGGAATCTCGGACGTGGCCTGTCGATCGAGGACCTCAACGACATGTTTCCCGAAGGGCTTCTCGCAGGCAATCGCGAATGGTGGGGGCACAATGCCGCCTTCTCGTTCGTGCCCGACATGCGCATTCCCGAAGTGACGCAGCCGATGCTCATCCTGAGCACCGATGACGATCTGCAGGAACAGAGCCGGCGCGCGCCCGCGCTGATGCGCCACGGCCGCCTCGTCGAGCTGCCGCACTGGGGGCACGGCTTTCTCGACGGCTTTGCCGACGATGCGGCGGATCTGGTGCTGAGCTTCCTTGGTGCGGCGGACGACGCCCCGTTCGGCGCGATCCGCGTGCCATCAAGCGCCCGGCAGTGAATGATGTCGTGATCAGGCGCGGCTTTGCCGATGTCGGCCACGGGCAGTTCCATTATCGCCATGCCGGAGCGGGCGCGCCGCTATTGCTGCTCCACGCGTCACCGGGCAGTTCGCGCCAATTATTGTCACTGATTGAGGATATGGCGGATGACAGGCGCGTCATCGCGCCGGACACGCCCGGCAATGGCGACAGCACACCCTTGCCACTGGACCGCCCCGAGGTTGTGGACCTGGCCCGCGCCACTCTCGAATTTATCGACAGTATCGGACTGGAGCGCGTCGATCTCTACGGATCGCATACCGGTGCCGCCATTGCAGGCGAGTTGGCCATATTGGCGCCCGAACGGATCGATCGGCTCGTGCTCGATGGGATCAGCGTGCTCACGTCCGAGGAATTAGAGGAAGTGCTCACGCACTATGCCAAGCCGTTCTCGCCCGACCTCGACGGCGCCTATCTGATCCGCGCCTTCAATTTCCTGCGCGACCAGTATCTCTTCTTCCCCTGGTATAGCCGCGACTGTGCAGGGCGTCGCGATGGCGGGCTCGGGCGTGCAGAGGATATCCATGCCTGGCTCGTCGAACTGCTCAAGGCGAACGACACCTATCATCTGAACTATCATGCGGCGTTCCGGTGGGACGCGCGGGAGCGTCTGCCGCAGATCACGCGGCCGACGCTCGTGTTCGCGGCAGAGAATGACCCGCTGATCGAAGCCACCCGGTCAGTGGCGCCGCTGCTGGATGATGGGCGCTTTGTGATGTTGCCGCGCGGCGATACCGCCGATTTTCGTATCAGGCGGGCGGCCTTGATCCGCGGATTCCTATCCGCGGATCGACATCGTTAAAGCGGCTGACTTCAGAGGCGCCGGTAAATGCTATCTGTGCGACGCGTGCCATGTCCTCCCTACCAGGTCTTGCCGCCAACCCATTCGCCAGCGGCCGCGTTAAACGCGCGGATCTCGATGTCGGACCAGATGTCCGCCTTGTAATAGGGATCGGTTTCTAACAGCGCGCGCGCATCGGCTTCACTATCGGCCTTCACCACTAGCAGCGAACCCGTGAAATTGCCGTCCTCGTCGCGCAGCGGGCCAGCGACGGCGAGCCGATCGAGGTTCGTTTCTACATGCGCCAGATGCTCCTTCAGCTTTTCCATGCGCGTTGCCGTCGCGCCGGGCTTGTCCTTGGTGATGATAGTGTAGAGTTTGGGCATTTCGGGCTCCTTTGTGGGACGTCTAAATCTGCTCAGCCGGCAATATCGGGCGCTTCAATCAACACGACCTGGCATTCGCTGATGCCCTCGCGCAGCGCCCGCACCTCACGATATTCGGAGGAGTTCCAGAAGGTGAGCGCGGCCTCCTTGCTCGCCCACTCGGAAATAACGACCGAACCACCATTGCCGAAACTGCCTTCAAGGAGCTCGGCGCCTGGCGCTCGCATCCGGTATCGCCCGCCGAATTGCTCGAGTAGCGCCGCGGCCCGGGGCGCGTAGCGCGCAAGAAAAGCCTCGCGGTCCGAAATGGTGGCGATGACGATGAGGTAAGCGGGCATCGAAGGCTCCGATTATGTTGATCCAAAAACGGGTGAGGGGAACGGGCTGCGCGGTCGATGGCGCATCCCGTTCTCCCATGTCCGGTCAACACATCCTCAGAAGGACTTGCTGACCGTCAGGCCGAACTCGGCCTTGCGCGCCGGGGTGATGGCGAATGCTCGGGCATAATCACCCGTCGGCGTCCGGGGTGCCGGGAAGTCTAGATAGCGCAGTATGCCGAGGGGCGTCTCGTCGCCCAGCACATTCTTGCCATAGACGGTGATGCGCAGCCCATTGTCGTCATGCACGCCGACTTGGAGGTTCAGCTTGGTCGAATCTCCACTCTCGGCAAGGTTCAAGACCTGCGCGTAATAGCTGCTCCGGTAGATCACGTCGGCGCCCGAGAAGAAGGTCCAGTCGTTGCCGAAATCGTGCTTGAACCGCAGCCCGATTGTGCCCGTATGCTTGGAAACGAGCGGTGGGCGGTTGCCGGCGATTGACGCCGCCTCGCGGCAGCCCGGCAGATCCAGATTGACGGCGGAGCCGGTCTTGCACGCGCGGCCCATCGTCTGGAGTGCCTTTTCGGCTTCCACGCCTTCGCGGATCTCGGCGTCGAGGAAGCTGTAGTTGAACTGGAGCTTCAGGATATCGCCGACCAGCGGAAGCTGCCCGTCGATCTCGATGCCGCGGATCCGCGTGCGGCCGATGTTCACGCTGTAGGAATCGACGACATTGCCGGCGATATAGGTGTTGGTGAGGACCTGGTTCTTATAGTCCTGCCAGAAGGCGGCGAAATTCAGATAATCGAAGCCGAACTTCGACGTCTTCATGCCGATCTCGTAGTTGATCAGCTTTTCCTCGTCATAGGTGGGCTCGGGGGCGCTCGCCTTGTTGAAGCCGCCCGGCGAGTTGCCCTGCGAATATTGCGCGTAGAAGGACAGGTCGCGCTGCGGCTTCCAGTTGACGGTGATGCGCGGCAGCGTGGCCTTGAAGGTCGCCTTTCGCGTTCCCTCGACGCCGACGATCTGGTCGGGATTGGGCAGCGTGACGGTGGCGAGATAAGCGGGGTCGAACACGTCGCCGACACGGTAGGACGGCGTGTCGCTGTAGACCTTGTCGATCTGGTGGCGGAGCTCGGCTCCGATCGTCACCGTGCTGCTGACGTCGAAATCCACGCCGCCGAAGAAAGCGGTGTTCTTCACGCGCTTCGTGTCGTCGAGCAGTTCGGGGCCAACCTCGTTCAGTTCGAGATATTCGGTCATCCCGCGCTGCTTGTCATAGCTGTAAAACGCGCCGATCCGCCACCGGAAGCGGTCGCCGCCCGGGGAGGTGAGGCGGGCTTCATAGGTCTCGGTCTTGCGGCGGGTGCCGGTCGTCGTCTCGAAGCTGGATTTGCTACAATCCTGGTTCGGCAGCGCGAAGAAGGACGTGCCGCACAGCGCCGGCGGCAGGAAATAGAAACCGCGATCGTCATAGGTCTGGTCGACGCCATTGACCTCGGTCAGGTCGCTGTAACCTGACTGGAACGACGCTTCGTAACCCGATCCGGCGATGTCCCAGTTGATGTCGCCGATGAAGCGATCGGCATTGCGATAGAGGCCCGGGCGCAAAAGGCGATCGGTGTTGAGCCCGAAGCTTTTTTGGGCCGGCACCACACCGCAATAATAGGGGCGGGTGGTAAGGAAGCAGTTGTTCGCGCTCGACGGCTGTAGGCCGATTGCGAAATGGCCGTCATCGTCCTCCTGATGCAGCCAGCGCACGGAAGCGCTGATGTCGACGGTGGGATCGAAAAACAGCCCCGCCGTATATTGTTTGGTGTCTTGGTCGCCAAGACGTTCGCCGGGAACGGCGTTGTTGCGCCACTGACCGTCGATATCGAAGAATTTCACGCCTGCCTGGAAGCCTATGCCGTCGACGATCGGGCCCGATACCGCGGCGCTCACTTCCCGGCGGTCGAAATTGCCGATCGTGGCCGAGGCGCTGCCTTCGAAATCATTGGTTGGACGCTTCAGCACGACGTTGATCGCACCGCTCAGCGTGCCGCGGCCAAATACGGCGGACTGCGGCCCCTTGATCACTTCGACGCGCTCGACATTAGCGAGGTCGAGTGAGGAGAAGTCGCCGAAATAGGGTGCGCCGTCGAGGAAGATGCCGACCTTGCCGTCGCTGAACAGGATGTTGGACGCGCCACGCATCACCGGGCGGTCGCCTTCGCGACCGAAGGCTTCCTGGATCTGGAAGCCGGGAGTGTAGTCGGCGAGGTCGGTGATGTCCTGCGCCATCTTGTCCTTGATGGAGGCGTCGTTGAACGCGCTGACCGCGATCGGCACTTCGAGCAGGGTTTCCGAACGCTTGCGCGCGGTGACGACGATCGCGTCGCCGGTGTCTTCTTCGGCGGCGGGCTGTCCGGTGTCCGTCTGCGCCAGCGCGGGCATCGCGCCGAGTGCCATGGCGGCAACGGACAGGCGAAGCGCCAGCTTTAGTGCCGGGAATTCTGAACGTCGCATTGTGATTGTCCCCCTCAACAGCGGTTGTGACCGCAAGACGCCTCCAATGTCGGAAGCCGCCTAAAGTTGTCCAGACAAATTGTGTTTAAATGTCCGGACAAATCGTAATAAAAACACTAAATTTTTAAGATATGTGGCAAATATATCTCAAGAAATGCTAGGCAGATTTGGCGCCAGAAATCGTGGCGCGAAATCCTTGTCGCGCACTCTTTCAGCGATGGTTGCGGCGCCCGGCGCCGCTTCAATGGGCCCGGTGCGAATCCCCGGCTGGCGCAGCCTTGC
The DNA here is from genome assembly GCF_042693015.1 of Sphingomonas sp. DBB INV C78. NCBI lineage: Bacteria > Pseudomonadati > Pseudomonadota > Alphaproteobacteria > Sphingomonadales > Sphingomonadaceae > Sphingomonas > Sphingomonas sp. DBB INV C78. The sequence goes on from NZ_CP170544.1 coordinate 586,764, forward strand.
GGTGTTCATCCGCCCATTTCCGGAAGGTGGTCCAGGTCGTCTCGTTGGGACGCGCGTCGTCGATGGGCGGCGCCTGCCGGTAGGCCGGATAGTTCGCCGCGATCTCGTCCTTCAGCAGCGTCGGCAACTCATCGAAGTTGTCGAGCTTGGTGCCGACGGCGTTGAAGACGAGCTGGCCCTGACGCCCGCGCATCTTCATCCACGGCATCCAGTCGGAAATGCGGACCCATGAAATTGACGGATGCGCGGTGGCGTTTTTCGTGTCGAGGATCTCGTCGGCCCGCGCGATGAAGTCGAAAATCTCCATCGCGTGGTATTTGCCGCCGATATAGTCCTGATACTCGCCGGCCAGCACATTATGGTAGAAGAGCGGCACCTCAAGCGGCATGGCGAGCCACTGGCCCATCCGCTTGTGTCCCGGTTTGAACGGCATGCCATCAGCCGAATAAGGGAAGGCGGCCGGCACGTTGACCGGGTCGTTGGCGATCTGCATCACCTCGACCGTCTCGCCCGTCCAGGGGTTGGCCCAGTTGCGGACGATCGCGCCGGTTTTGGGATCGGTGAACACCATCACCTCGCGGCTGACCTGGCGGTAGCCCTTGCCGCGCTTTGCATCGGCCACGGTGATGCACTGGCGGATGTTCATGCCTTCGCCCGTGAAGAGCAGCCGATCCGGTTCACCTTCGACGCGCGAATAGACCTTGCCCGTCCAGTGATAGACCGCGGGCGTTCCGTCTTTCGCGCCGCATTGCGCGCGCTTCATGATTTCAACGGCATCCTCGGGCTTGTCGGGGTCGAGTATCCTCGCCGCAATGGGTGTCGCCGCCAGCATTCCGAGTGCGCTGCATCCGAGCAGAATGGTCTTGAACACGATGTCTCCCCTGCTGATTTTTGCCGTCGCTCGCGCTGCGCCCAGCATCTTGTTTCGGGTGTCTATTTGGTGCTTTCGTCGCGCAGCCAGGCAATGATCGCCTTGCGCTTCGCAGCGTCCGGCTCCCCGGCAAAGCCCATGCGGTTGCCGGGGATGAGCTTGCCGGGTGCAGCAATGAAGGCGTCGAGCGTCTCGGGCGTCCAGGTGATGCCGCTATCCTTCATGGCGCCGGAATAGGTGAAGCCCGGCTGGCTGCCGGCGGTGGCGCCAACAATGCCGTGGAGGTTGGGACCCGTCCGCTTCATTCCGCCCTTGTTGAAGGTGTGGCACGTCGCGCAGATGGCGACGGCGTCGGCCGGCCCCGCCTGCTTTTCCCCTCCACAAGCGGCGAGGGGCAACGCGGCCAGGGCGAGGATCGAAAATCGGACGGGTTTCATGCTGATCGTTCCTCGATTGATGTCATGCGAAGCCGAGCACGCCGGGGTTCATCAACCCCCGGGGATCGAGTGCGGCCTTGATGGCGGACAGAAACTGGTCGGGCGCCGGCGAAAGCGCAGCCCGGAAGGGGTAGGTGCGGCCGATCTGGTTCGATGCGGCGCCGAGGGAGCGGAACAGCTCGACCGTCTCCGCACGCAGCCTGTCGACCAGCGCGCGTGCTCCGAGATTAGACGACGGCTCGACAAATCCCGCCAGATGCTCGGGTTCCGGGGCTTCGCGATGCAGTGGCAGCCATGTGTCGCGCCAGTGGAAGACGGGTTCGAAGCTGAAGCAATGGTTGGCGAGTGCTGACACCAGCCGGGTGAAGGTCACGCCATGCCTAGCCATTTCTTCGGCGTGCGGCGCAATCATGGCGTCGAAAGCGGCAATCAGCCGGCGCGCATCCGAATGGGCCACCTTGGCGTTGAGCGCAGCCCAGCGACCGCCGGTGGGGCCGAGGACGCCGTTCAGATTGGCGAACAGTTCGGCGCGCGCAACGCGCGGAATGGTCGGCGCGACGGGCTGGCCGCCTGCGTGCGTGGCGATGCGATGCGCCTCTTCCAGATCGGCCGCGACCGCCGCGGCGCAGCGGCCCGCAGCGCAAAGGTGCAGCGAGAAATGGCCTTCCGGGATGAAGCGGGTGCCGCCTTTGCCCAGAGAGGCGAGGGCCTTGACCGCCTTGATGGCGCCGCCGGCATCGCGCGCCACCGACACGGCGGTCTTCGCCATGGTCACGGTATCCGTATGCACCGCGCCCGCGACGCTGGGATCGAGGATATAGACCTCCTCCGCCAGATCGGCGCGCGCGATCTCGCACAGCGCGTCGGCCGCCTCCTCGAGCGAGGCGAAAGCGAAGCTCGCATAGCCCTGTTCCGCGGGCGCGCGGATCAGGCGGAAGCTTGCTTCGGTCTTGATCCCGAACATGCCGCCGTCATGCGTGAACAGGCCGGTGGTGTCGGGGCCGAAGGTTCGCAGGATCGGCCTGCTTGCCCGCGCCAGCGCCCGCTGTCCGGTCTGCAGCAGTGTGCCGTCGGCAAGGACGATCTCGATCCCCAGCACATTCTCGGCCGCCGATCCGTAACGTGCCGAACCGAAAAACAGCGCGCCTTGGCCGAGCCCACCGCCAACGGTCGCGCCCGCGCCCGAAAAGGTGCCGATGAAGGGTAGGCGCAAGCCGCGCGGCTTCAGCGCATCGTTGATCTGCTTCCAGGTCACGCCCGCCTGAACGGTGATCGTCATATCCTCTTCGGAAATGTCGAGGATGCGGTCCATCCCGCGCATGTCGATCGTGATCGCCTTCGCGGCGGGAGGCGCGTAGCCGCCGGTGTAACTCAGACCGCCGCCGCGTGGCAGCACCGCATAGCCAAGCGCCGTCGCGGTCGAGACTGCCGCGGCAACACCGGCCGCGTCATGCGGGCGCGCGACAGCGGCCGGACGATGGCCGGTCACATGAACGTCGCTCGCGGCGAGATCGAGTGCGGCTTCATCGGTACGGATCGCGTCCGCTCCGACGGCTGCTGCGAGGGCATCGAGGAGTTCGGCGTGGCTCACGCAGGCTTCCAGACGCTGATGATCGCGATCGCGGTGATGAACACCCAGAGTAGCAACAACACCGATGTCGCGCGGACATAGGTGCGCTTGATGATGGTATTGGTCTCGTCCGTCGGCCCTTCACGTGCCATCACCGCCCAAGTGCGGAAGTGGGAGATGAGCGCGAGCCGGATTCCGACGCCGCACATCATCACGCAAGCGAACATCGCCAGCTTCCAGCGCAGCCATTCGGGCATGGGCCATGCGCCGCCGATCAGGCCGGTGGCGATCGCGAGGAGCAGCATCATCAGCGCGTACCGCGATCCACGATCAATCGCGCCCAGAGTCTTGCCGATGCCGCTGTGGCGCAGCCGGTGGACCAGCTCGACGAAGCCTAACCAGAAGGCGCCGAAGATGCCGAAGCCGATCGCGGTGGCATCGCCGCCCGGGATATAGCCGTAGTGTGCGGCGACCGCGGGGCCAAGGCTGGCCTGCAGCACGAGCGCATAGCGCACATGCTGATCGACATGCATCACATGCTCCATCAGGCGCGACCGCTCGTCGAAGGGCATGCGATCGCTGTAGGAGACGTAGCGATAGGTGCTGTTGATCACGAATTCGGAACCGAGCCAGTAGCCCAGCACCGCAATGTGCGCAGCTAACAGCCAGGACGCGATCATACCGTCGCCCCGGTGCGGTCATAGGCGGTCAGTTCATAGGCGGTCTGCATATAGCCGCCGACAGCCGCCTTCAGCAGTACATAGTCGCCGTCGTCGGTGCACCAAAGATCATAGGACGGATGCTCGAGCAGCAGGCCCGGAATGTCGGTGAAGCGGAAGTGGAGCGCATCGAACTTGCCTGCCGCCACCCTCAGCGTCTCGCGCCCGACGAATTCGATGGCGAGGTCGATCGGGAAGAGCATCGGGCCGGTCGCGCCCCGATGATCGGGTGACGAGAGCAGTATGTTGCGGAACACCTGCACGTCCGGCCCCTGTGACAGGTCATAGAGGTTGAGCAGGAAGCCGTCGTTGATCATCGCATGATTGCCGAAGGCGACGAGCGGCGACTTCAGTTCCATGCGCTGCGACACGCGTCCCTCGACGGTGGTCATCGCCTCGCATTCGGCGATCGTGTCGGAGAAACGGAACCAGCCGGATCCGCGGAACTCACCCCCAACGGCGATCCGCACGAAGCTTTCCTGCGGCCGGCCATCGGCGTCGACCCGCAGATTGACGTCGCGCACCACCGCGGGCGCATCGTCGATCTCGCCGTGCGCGGCGATCGTTCGGCAGCCATCGGCGTGGAAATCGATGCGGAAATGCTCGCGACCGCGGCCTTGGCCCATCCGTTCGGCTTTGGTGCTGGTATAGAGGATCGTACCGGTTACGCTGCGAACTACTCCACTCATTTCCACACACCCTTGTCACGCAGGTAGCGCCCGGCGTCCTTCAGGTCGCCCGGCAGATATTGATCGAACAGATTGGGCGGAAAGCGCGGCGTGTAGCCGTTCAGCACGTCCATATAGAGCTGCGGATGGATCGTTGGCTGGCGATGCCGGCCGCGAAATGCGCCGATTGGGATGCGCGCCATCACCAGCGTCTCGTTGGGCGACTTCGCGATCGCCATCGGCTCGCCATCAGGCCCGTAGATCGCCGAACCGCCCGCATTAGTATCCTCGAAGAAAGGCGATCCGGGCGACACCGCGTTGTTGCTGACGGCGGTGTAGACGCCGTTGTAGAGCGAGGTCGCTGCGATGTCGGCGGGCACGAAGCCGCCCGTCGCGGTGCGCAGGATCACCTCGGCGCCCTTGATCGCCAGCGCGCGGAACAGTTCGGGTTCGCGCTGGACGGAACTGGTGGCGAGATTGCCGATCGGGGTCCGGATCACGGGCAGGATCGCGTCGCGTCCATACATTTCGACGAAGCGGTCGAGCACGTCGTAGATCGTCGTCGTGAACAGTTCGATCTCGCCACCGAACGCGCCCTTGATGTTGCGGGCCTTCCAGTCGCGCGCGAGGATGCTGCCGTCAGGGCCGATCACCGTGGTGATCGACAGCGCGTGGCCCGGCCAGTCGGGATCCCGCGCATAGGATCCGAAGACAATATAGATGCCGTATTGCTTCGCCTTCTTCGCGATCGCCACGGTCTCGGCGCCGGGGATCTCGATGGCGACCTTCAGCACGTCCTTGCGCGTCCAGCCCGCGCCGAAGCCGGTGATCGGGAATTCGTGGAAAAACAGCAGGTCCGGCCCGGCGCCGAAGGCAAAAGCTGCGTCGATCAGGCCGAGCATATGATCGAGATTGTCGCGCCGGCTGGCCTCGACGCGGCCGAGGTCGACGGGGATGGAGCGGGCCTGCGCCACGCCCAGCGTCCAGCTCTCTTTGACGAGCGGCACGACGGGATAGCGCCCGTCGGGGCTCGGCTTCACATAGGCCTTGTCATGCGCGGAGGCGGCGACCGCCTGTCCCGAAACGCCGAGAGCGGCGGAGAGGCCAAGGCCTCCCGCCGCACTCAGCAATCCCCGGCGTGAAAGCGCCGCTTGGCTCATAGCGCCGCCCGCGGGCGGTAGCTGTAATAGCTGGGGTCATCATAGGCCTGCCAGTCGCGCGAGATCCGATTCTCGTTGATCACGGTGCGCTGGAACAGGCGGCCCTTGCGGTACCAGTGCCACGTCCGGTTCTTGGCCTCGCCATCCTCGGCAACGGTGATCATTTCATAGTAACGGAAATCGGGCTCATGCGTCCGCGTCCAGCCAACCATGATGGTGCGGTTGGTCTCGTCATAGTTGAGCGCGCCGACGAAGCCGTCGATCAGTTCGTTCCTGATCCACACGCGATCGCCCTCGAAAGTGCCCTCGAAATAGCGGATCTCCTGGGTGCCGTCGGCCCAGCTGTAGATGTTGGTCTGGCTCAGCTTGGCTACGCCGTCCGGGCCGTCGACGAGGCGGCAGACGAGGCGGGATTTGTGCCGATCGATTATGTTGTGATCGGGGTCGAGGTGGACATATTCGCCCTCCCACACGCCCGCCTGGTCGGCGACGATCGGCTGTTTTTCGGTAATGATCTGCATGTGGCCTCCGCTCTGTGCTGCAATCATTGCGCGGTGGCGGTTCGGCGAACCAACAACTAATTGTCTTTTTCAACAACCAGTGTTTGTGTATTTGCAAGCTTATGGAATCGCGTCAGGTTCGCCATTTTCTTGCCGCCTATGACAGCGGTACGTTCGCCGGAGCCGGGGAAATGCTGGGGCTGAGCCAGCAGGCGGTGAGCAAGAGCATCCTGCGGCTGGAGGCGCAGCTCGGCGTGCGACTGTTCGAACGCGACGGGCGGCGGGTGCGGCCAACCAGCTATGCCGAACTGTTCCTGCCACACGCGCGCACCATCGCTGCCGAGACCGACCGGTTCCGCGCCGATCTTGGCGATATGCTGGGTGGACGGCACGGCCGGCTGCGGATCGGGGTGGGGCCGAGCGCGGCGGCCGATGTCGTCGCTACGGCGGTCAAGGCGCTTCTGGCGGAACGGCCAAATGTCCGGCTGAGCGCGATGGCGGGCATCTACGAGATGATGGTCAACGATCTGCTGCTCGGGAAACTCGACGTCATCGTCGCGGTGCGCCAGGTCGACCGGCACGATCCGTTGATCCGCGAGGAGGCGCTTGGCGACATCCGCTATGTCGTGCTGGCCGGCGCCAGCCATCCCCTTGCAGGGCGTGGCCCTCTGAAGCTTGGCGAACTGAAGGGCGCGCGCTGGCTTGCGGGGGCGAATATCGGCGCGGTGGAGCATGCGATCGAGGCAAGCTTCCGGGCGGAAGGCCTGCCGCGCCCGCGACCGGAGATCGAGACTACTTCGGTGATCTTCACGCTGGCGATGCTCGATGCCGGCACGCATCTCGCAATCCTGCCCGAGATGCTCGTGACCCGTGACCTGGAAATAGGACGGCTCGTGCGGATCGATGTCGATGCCGAACCGTGGACCCGCTCGCTTATCGTTGCGACCCGTGTGCGTGCGCCCAAGCCCCCGGTCGTCGATGCGTTCATGGAGAACCTCGTCGCGGCGATGCGTTGACGCATTTCGCCTTTAAGGTCGGCTCGCCGGAGCCCGTGTGCTCGGGGCAAGGTACGGATGCGACCCAGCTTTTAGGGGCGATCTTAGGGTTGGCGTCGCGCTTAAATAAATATTGATGTGAAAACAATGTGTTAATTGGATAATTCGAATTCCTCCCGCTCCGCCAATTCCAATAACTCATTGAAAAATAATTATAAATTTGGAGGAGATTTGCGTTCGCGGTGAATGCGCGCTGACCGGAGACTTGAAATAATCTTTTGATAAATAAGTACTATTTTCCAGATTTGGTATCGATGGATGTCTGGTTGGAGGCGCTACACGCTGTCTGGCTTTAGGACCGGACTTAGGACCGAAATTCCGGCATTCGCGGCCAAGCCGCGAGGCCGGATTAGAGACTCGTCACGGCGTGACGCTCCCATATTTCCTCGCTCTGCCATTGATGGTTATGTTTCAGGGTTTCGGATGCCCGGTCCTGAAAATGGAGCGACAGATTGGCAAGGACGACGAACCGGCTGACGGCGCGCGGCGTTGCTACAATCAAAGCTCCGGGCATGCATGCCGATGGCGACGGCCTCTATCTCAAGGTCCGCTCTAGCGGGACGCGATCCTGGGTCTTTGTATTTCAGGGGCGCGGCAAGCGCCACGAAATGGGGCTCGGACCTCTCAGTCGAGTATCGCTGGCGGAAGCCCGGCAAGCCGCCTCAATATTGCGAATAAAAATCTTCGAGGGTGTCGATCTTCGCGTTGTGTGGACGCCAGAATCCTTCGGCGAAGCCGCCACCTGCGTGATCGAACGACTGAGGCCCGGGTGGAAGAGTGCCAAGCACGCGCAGCAATGGACCAGCACGCTCAAGGCCCACCGTTCAAGACTCCAGGTGGCTGAAGTACCGGGTACCAGGCTGACTTACGATTACCCCGTCAGGCCTTCAGCGAGTGGGCGCGAGGTGCTTTCATCGCTGGGTCACATGGTATCGGTTAGCGCCTGGACGCCGAGATGGTCGCTGACCAGGCAAGCGTGTCAGACCAGCGATAATTCCGGAACCGCCGACATAGCCGTCGGTTATTCCGTTTCCGTTTTGGTCTGCCCTAAGGCGGCCATTTGGCGACGCCCGGGATGTGGAACCGTTGAGCTTCTTGCAGAGTTGGCGACTTGATGCCTGCAAAGGCAAAAGGGGTCGGTAGGGGGTCAGTTATGAATGCTCGCCGCATCGACTTTCTGAAAAAGCGAGAAGCCGAATGCCGGGCCACGGCTGTCACGGTAGCCGAGCCGACCATCAGAACAGAGTATCTGCGCTTTGCCGACCACTATGCTCAGCAGGCCATCAGCCTGCGCGACCGTATGGCCGCTGAAGCTCGTCAGGCTGGCCGCCTCGCAGCCCAGGTTCAAACCGGCGGTCTTTCTTGACGCGCGGGAACGCAAGATCAGCAGACTGGCAAACTGTCCCGTACGCGGTCTGGCCTCGAGGAGGAGATCATAGGTCGCTACGATCCAGCAACTCGCGAACCTTTGAGGCCAAAGTTGCATAGGTGACGGGCTTCGAAAGCAGGTCTACTCCAGCCTCAAGCCTGCAATCGCGCATGATGAAATCGCGCGTATAGCCGGATGTGAACAAAACTTTCGGCCTTTCCAGTGGAATTTCTGGCAAATTGTGCTGGTGTCGGATCATTTCCTCGAAGTTTCCAGGGAATTCGCCCGATAATTGTCGCGACGGTCGGTCAGGCGAGCGTGAAAGCCTCTTTGTTGGCAAGGGCCGTGAGCCTGGCATTCGCCGCTTCATCCAGCGCCGCGTGCAATTGCGGAAAGATCATGTCTTCCTCTTCGCGGACATGCGCCTCGAGGTCCGCGCGGAAATGAGCTGCCTTGGCCGCGAAACCTGACGCCGCTTTGTCGAGCGCTTCAAGCTCGTAGAGATGCTGCTTGGTATAACCATGGTCGTGGTTAAGCTTGTCGGCGTCGGCCTTGTCGCCCCACGCGCGCAGGGCGGGGTAGATGACATTTTCCTCGGTGAACGCATGTTTGCCGAGCGCATATCTGAGCTGGGCGAGAAGGTGCGCGCGCCGGGCAGGATCGTCGTCGCTCGTCTGCTCCAGGTCGTCGAAAAGGGCGATCGCCACCTTGTGCTCCGCTTTGAGCGCCTCCAACCAGTCGCCCGCCATGACGGTCGAAGCCTGTGCTACTGCTTTGCGGCCAAAATTGAGGGCCAGGCCCGTGACCAGACCTGCGGCGGCTACACCTATAACGGCGGCGGCGCGGCTCCTGGCGGCCTCCACGATGCCGGTCGCGAAGCCCAGGCGTTTATTTGCGGCCTTGGCCGGCGCTGCCGAAGTCGCGGTTCGACCGGTCGACGAAGAGCGACGTGACTTCGTCTTCGGTTTCGAAGACATGTTCGTTCGTGCAGCCTGCGGACGACTGGACTTGGCGGGGGTCTGAGCGGTCCGAGCGGATGATCCCGCGGTTCCTGTCTCGACAGCGGCACCTGCAACCGTGGTCGAATGTCCTCTGGACTTGACCTTGCTGGAGGAACGCTTACGTATTTTTGCCACGCCCGCCGACCTCGCGGGATCGCCAGATTTGGCCAGGGGTGACTTCTGAGAGGTCATGTTGCCTGGGGACGAGCGTAATCTTTGCGATCCTCTCGTGGGAGACGGTGTTGCAGAAGCCTTGGGCGCATCGCGTGAAACCGCCGCATCGAGCGTAGCGCGATCGTTGCCAAGTCGAGCGATCAAGGCGCGTGTCCTGCTCTCGCTGATCCCGTGCTTCTCAGCGAAATGCGCGACCTCATAGTGTTCGCCCGCTGCGACCTGGTTCCGATCTGATTGATCACGCTTCGTGGGGTCGTCCGACATGCGAGGCTCCCTTACTGACAGGCGCACAACCGCGCACGACTTGGGCAGTTCCCCCGACGTCCTGTTTGCACGTGTTAAAACCGCAGGTGCGCCTCCGCGTCCAAACTCAGGCCAAATAGATCGTGCGTGCGACCAGATCGTACGTGCGATGCTCAACTTGATTCAGATTGGGATTTTTATGCGGGCCTAATGGACGGCTGAAGCGTTGTTGAGCCACTGACCAGGAGATTTTCAATGTATTCGATCCTTTTTGGAGCGACGGTGGCCGTCGCGCTAAGCACAAGTGCGGCCTATGCGCAGTCCGAGCCCGCTGCCCATCCGGAGGCCGCGGCAAACGCAGCGATCAAGGACCCCGGAGTTGAGACCGCTGCTGTGGCCGCGGAAGGTGCCAATTCCTTCACCGAAGAACAGGCGCGAGAACGGATAGCCAAGGCCGGCTTTGCTGAAATCTCCGGACTTGCAAAGGACAAGAATGGCCTGTGGCAGGGCACGGCAAGCAAGGACGGCCGGTCCGTGCATATTGCCCTTGATTACAAGGGCAACGTGATCAGCAAGTAAGTGATCGGGAGCAATATAATGGACAAGACCCTGACCCATTTATACGACAGCTATCGTGATGCGTCCGCCGCCGTACTGGAGCTCGAGCAGATCGGTATTCCGCGTGACGACATCAGCATCATTTCGCGCAATTCGCCGCACTCCGAGGTGGCCGAGGATGCTGCCAAGGGCGCAGGCGCCGGAGCGATCGTAGGAGGCGTCGGTGGCTTGCTCGCTGGGCTCGGCATGCTTGCGATACCGGGGCTCGGACCCGTCGTGGCCGCCGGATGGCTCGCAGCGACAGCGGTAGGCGCAGGTGGTGGCGCAATTGTCGGAGGCGCGGTAGGCGGCGTGATCGGGGCGATGGAGAAGGAAGGCGTCAGCGAAGACGACGCCCATGTCTATGCAGAGGGCGTTCGCCGCGGCGGCTCGCTGGTCAGCGTCAGGGTCAAGGATGATCTGGTCGCCCAGGCCGAAGACGTTCTTGCCGCGCACGGTTCTGTGGACCCTGCCCAGCGTCGCCGTCATTACCGCGACAGCGGCTGGTCTCGCTTCGACGAGAACGCCGCACCTTATTCTCCCCAGGAAATTGCGGAGGAGCGGGCGCGGTATCAGCGCGGCGATACCGTCATCTGATTGCGGCCCGGGCAGCGCGTCCAGACGCGCCGCCCCGGCTTCTAGAAAAGCGGTCTTCACTCTCGAAATTCGGCAGTGAGTCCCATCTTGAGGCAGATTATCAAATGGGCGTGCACTGCGCGGACGTGGAATTCCACAATTCGGAAGGTGACAGCCTGTTTGGACAAGTTAACACAACCAAACAATAGTGGCCGAAGCTTTTGAGTACTTCCGGGCCGTCCAGATCAGAAGCTACTCCGCTCTCCAGCTCGATCATCAGACTGCAGCGTGGACCCCGACAAACGGGCGCGGTCAGGCAACGCTTATCGTCGTCTCGTCAACCAGTGATTAAGCTTCGGTGAGATTTTCTTGGCTCGTGCATCCGGCGTGGAGATACTTATGGCTATTGCTCGGGACGACGCTCCGCTTACGACTTCCAAAACGTCCTCCGGAAGCGAGGCTGCGGCCTTGCCCGACGCAAAAGGGGCTCAGGTCATTGGGCGCTCGGTCACAATCAACCGTCCGCGAATTGAGCTGTTCAACTACTGGCGCGACTTTACCAACCTGCCGACGTTCATGGACAATGTCGAACGGATCGACGTGCTCGATGCCGAGCGCTCCCATTGGCTGGTGAAGGCGCCGGCGGGCAAGACGGTCGAATGGGACGCGCTCATCACCGAAGAGGTGGACGGAGAGCTGATCGCCTGGACGTCCGCCGACGGCGCGGATGTTCCGAACAGCGGGCGCATCGAATTTAGTGAAGCTCAAGGTGGTCGTGGCACGATCGTCACGGCGACGATCCTCTACGATCCCCCGGCCGGTGTCGTCGGCAAGATCGTCGCAAAGCTCTTCCAGCGAGAACCGGCCATCCAGGCGAGACGGGATCTCAGGCGGTTCAAGCAGCTCATGGAAACCGGAGAGATCGCGACCTCCGCGCGCACCGCCAATCAGCTCGCCGAAGAGAAGGAATAGTCCATGCGAGCGCTAACCTGGCACGGAAAGCATGACGTCCGCGTCGACACGGTCGACGATCCCGAAATCCTCAATCCCCGCGATGCGATCATCCGGATCACCGCAACGGCGATCTGCGGTTCAGACCTTCATCTCTATGACGGCTATATCCCGACGATGAAGGCCGGTGACATCCTCGGCCACGAGTTCATGGGAGAAGTCGTCGAAACCGGACCGGGCTCCACGCTGAAAAAGGGTCAGCGCGTCGTGGTGCCTTTCACGATCGCATGCGGGAGCTGCTACCATTGCGGCAAGCACCAATATTCCGCCTGCGACAATGGAAATCCTGCTGACAATCAGGATATCGGGCAGGAGCTCTACGGCCAGCCGATGTCCGGCCTGTTCGGCTACAGCCACCTGACCGGTGGTTATGCCGGCGGCCAGGCCGAATATGTTCGTGTGCCGTTTTCCGACGTCGGGCCAATCGTCATTCCCGATGGACTGGACGACGAGGAGGTTCTTTTCCTCTCCGATATCCTCCCGACCGGATGGCAGGCGGCAGAGAATGCCGATATCGAGCTAGGCGACACCGTCGCGGTCTGGGGCTGCGGCCCGGTAGGACTTTTTGCCGTGCAATCAGCCTTCCTCATGGGCGCCGAACGGGTGATTGCGATCGATCATTTTTCGCACCGGCTCGAACTGGCGAAAAAGTTTGGCGCCGAGACGATCAATTTCGAGGAAACGAAGACCTATGAAGCGCTGATGGAGATGACGGGCGGGATCGGTCCGGATGCCGTCATCGATGCTGTGGGCCTGGAAGCCCATGGCTTCTTCGTCGACAATGTCATCGACCAGATCAAGGCATCAACCTTCCTCGGCACCGATCGCATTCATTCGATCCGTCAGGCGATCGTCGCGTGCCGCAAGGGCGGGCGCGTGTCGATGCCGGCGGTCTATGGCGGCATCGTCGACAAGTTCCCGCTGGGCGCGTTCATGGAGAAGGGACTGACGCTCAAGACCGGTCAGACCCACGTCCAGCACTACATGCCGGCCCTCCTCAACGCGATCGTCGAAGGCAAGATCGATACGACCTTCCTGATCAGCCACCGGCTGCCGCTCGAACAGGCGCCCGACGGCTACAGGATGTTCCACGACAACCAGAACGAAGTGACCAAGGTCGTGCTCAAGCCCGGTCTTGCGGTCGCTGCCGATCAGGAGACCTCCCATGGCTGACAAATTCGCGATCATCACCGGCGCTTCGACAGGCATCGGATTCGAACTCGCCAGCATCGCTGCTGAAAATGGCTATGATTTGCTGGTTGTCGCCGACGAGCCGCTGATCGAGGCGGCCGCTGCCGACTTCAAGCGACATGGCGTCGCGGTGCGTGCTCTCGAGGCCGATCTGGCCACGATCGAGGGCGTGGACCGCCTGCTCGCCGAAACCAAGGGGCGCCGGATCGACCTGGTGTGCGCCAATGCAGGCCGTGGCCTCGGCCATGGCTTCCTCGACCAGGATGTCGCCGACTGGCGCCGGGTCATCGACACCAATGTCACAGGCACGATCTACCTGCTGCAAAAGGTATTGAAGGAAATGGTCGCCCGCGGCGATGGCAAGATATTGATCACCGGGTCGATCGCGGGTTTCATCCCCGGCAGTTTCCAGGCGGTCTATAACGGCACCAAGGCCTTCATCGACAGCTTTGCCGACGCGATCCGGAACGAAATCAAGGAGACAAAGGGTGTGACTGTGACGACCCTGATGCCAGGGCCGGTCGAGACGGAGTTTTTCGAGCGTGCCGACATGCTCGATACGAACGTCGGCGCTTCTGAAAAGAAGAGCGATCCGACCGATGTCGCCCGCGATGGCTGGGATGCGTTGATGAAGGGTGAGGCGCACATCGTCTCTGGCTGGAAGAACAAGGTGCAGGCCGCCGTGGCCCATGTCACGCCTGCCGCCGTGCTGGCCGAACAGCACCGCAAGATGGCGGAGCCAGGATCCGCCGGAAAGAGCTGAACGCCGGTCCCTGGGTCATGACGGGATCCCATCCACTGGCTGCAACGGCCCCAATGGAGGCCAGACTGGTCGACGCGCTGCCCGAGGGAGCCGGCTGGCAATTCGAGCCCAAATGGGATGGCTTCCGGGCCATAGCCTCGCGATGGGGCGATAGGGTCGAGCTCATGTCCAAATCGGGCAAATCGCTCGCCCGCTTCTTCCCCGAGGTCGTCGCAGTTCTCCGAGCTTGCAGAGAGCAAAGCTTCGTCGTCGATGGCGAACTGATACTTCCCGTAGGTAAGGTTCTGTCGTTCGACGCACTTCAGGCGCGCCTCCATCCGGCAGCGAGCCGAATTGCAAAACTGGCCGTCGAAACGCCCGCCCAATTTATGATGTTCGACTGCCTGGCACTGGGCGACACCGAACTGGTCGGCGCACCGCTCGCCCGGCGGCGCGAAGCGGTTGAGCTGTTTCATCGATCCGAAGGCAATGCGACTCTCCTTATTTCGCCCACGACCGAATGTCCGATTGAGGCGAACGCCTGGCTCGAGAGGAGCGGTGGCGCTCTTGACGGCGTAATCGCCAAGCCGCGCGACGCGCCCTATCTGGCCGGCGAGAGGGCGATGATGAAAGTAAAACAACACCGAACGGCGGATTGTGTCGTTGGTGGGTTCCGCCGCTCCAAAAGCGGGCCTCTGGTCGCCTCCTTGCTGCTCGGCCTGTACGACGAAGCGGGCATGTTGAACCATGTCGGCTTCACGTCCGCGCTGGGCGACGAGGACAAGTCCAAACTGACCGCGAAGCTCGAGACGCTCGTCGGGCCGCCCGGATTTACCGGCAAGGCTCCCGGTGGCCCCAGTCGCTGGAACAATGGCGCCGAACAGGACTGGGTGCCGTTGAAGCCCGAGCTGGTTGTCGAGGTGACCTTTGACCAGGTCACCGGTGACCGGTTTCGGCACGGCACCGGGTTATTGCGTTGGCGCCCCGACAAGGCGCCGCGGCAGTGTCGGATGGAGCAATTGAAATATGACCTTCGCCCATCAGAGCTCGGTGAGATTTGAACAGGGCGCAGCGTTCATGAGACTGATCATCTGGATCAACACACTTGACGCCGGCCCGCTGGGGCTAGCGCGACTGGATACCGCAACGCAATCGTGCGTTTAGCGGATATGGCCCAACCCATAACTGTCGATATTCCGCACCAGGTCGGCCGTTCAGAAGCAAGGCTGAGATTGGACAAGGGTCTCGAGCAACTCGCGGCAATCGTGCCAGGAGGCACAATCGCAAGCCGCCAATGGAACGATGACGTCCTGACCTTCTCCCTGGAGGCGCTCGGACAGCGTATAACGAGCCGGCTCGAAATATTTGACGACAAGGTCCACGCGACAATCGACCTGCCGCCGATCCTGGCTTTGGCAGCGAAGAGATTGCAAGCGAGCCTGATGGATCGCGGCACCAAATTGCTGCGATAATGCGGGCTGAACGAGGCGGCTGGCCGAGCGGAATGAGCAATCGTTCGATAGATAACCCGGACGCGATGCTCGCTTATCGGCCAACTCAAATATGGTGGTGTCAAACCGATACTGATTCATATCAATATGAAAGCCAGGAACCCGAGCGCTGTTCAAAAGGTTCTCCATGAAAATCTTGAGCAGGCGGATATATGGTAAATCATTTCGGTGTAGAAAAGCATGAACGCCAATCACAATTCTTGAGCAATAGTTTTCAGCGAGGCTTGGCGCATTGGAACCGCGAGCGGCTTGCTCCGCAATTTCCCATGGAGGACTGGCAGGCGACATTGGAGCGCGATACCCGGATGCTTCGGCTCGAGGGCGGCTTCCTTGAGGAGTTGCGAGACGAAATTCGTGCGGAAGCGGCCCGCGCGCCGACCGATCCCGACGGGCTCATAGCCTGGTTCGAAAATTTGCGGCATGTTGGCCCCGGGCAGGGGGACACGTTATTTCCCTGGCTGGCCGAGCAGGCCTCGCGAGACGAGTTGCGATGGTTCTTTGAACAGGAAGCGGCGGGCGAGGCGGGGTTCGATGATCTGGTCGCTTACACGCAAGTCAAGCTGCCCACCGCAGCGAAGCTCGAACTCGCGCGCAACTATTGGGACGAGATGGGTCGGGGCAATGCCAGGGGCATGCATGGCCCGATGCTCGATACGCTCGTCGAGACGCTCGCAGTCCATCCGGTCATAGAGAATACGGTTTGGGAAAGCCTCGCTCTTGCCAACGCCATGACCGGAATGGCGACGGGTCGTCGCTTTGCGTGGCATTCGATTGGGGCCCTCGGCGTCATCGAGCTGACCGCACCCGGCCGCTCTGCGATGGTTGCGCAGGGTTTGAGGCGGATAGGCCTGAGCGACAAGGAGCGTCGTTATTTCGACCTGCACGCCGTGCTCGACGTCAAGCATAGCGCCGACTGGAATCGCGAGGCGCTGCGTCCACTCGTGGCGGAAGATCCCGGACGCGCAACCGCGATTGCGGAAGGTGCGCTGATGCGCCTGACCTGCGGCGCACGATGCTTCGACCGCTACCGCAGCGAGCTTTGGGGCTGAAGGGATGGGGGGATCCTCTCCGGCACCTCCGTGTTGACGGTTGATGGGTCCCATCATCGGTACCGCAGGCTGGAGCATCCCCGGCGAGCAGGCATCCAGCTTTCCGTCAGATGGCACTGTGCTGGAGCGCTATGCCGCGCGGTTTGGCGGTGTGGAAATCAACTCCACCTTCTATCGGCCTCATCGGCCGGCAACCTGGGCGCGGTGGAGTGCCAGCGTTCCGGCGGGCTTTCGTTTCGCTGTGAAGATGCCAAAAGCCATCAGCCATGAGCGAAAGCTTGTCGCTTGTGACGATCTCGTCGATCGCTTCCTCGACGAGATCGCCCATCTCGGCCACAAGCTTTCCGTCCTGTTGCTCCAGTTGCCGCCCAAATTCGCCTATCAGGCCAGCCTCGTCGAGGATTTCCTGGGGCGATTGCGCACGGCGACCGGCGCCGGGATCGTATGTGAACCGCGCCATGCGAGCTGGTTCGAACCCGAACCCGATCGCGCGCTCAAGCGCCTGGGCGTAGCGCGCGCGGCCGCCGATCCGGCCTGCGTGCCGGCTGCGGCGGTGCCCGGCGGATGGAGCGAACTGGCCTATTGGCGCTTGCATGGCTCACCACAAATATACCGTTCACCTTATGGCGCAGACCGGCTGGAGGGCTATGCTGGTAGCATCGTGCAGGAGATGGCGATGGGCCGCCAGACCTGGTGCATTTTCGATAACACCGCGACAGGGGCAGCGACGTCGGACGCGCATATTTTGCTCCACCGTCTTCAAAAATCTGGTTCGCCGGACCTGACCTAGGCGTCGAGCTTCAATCGCGCATATTATCCGGGACGACTCCGCCATTCTCTGCGAGCTTCTTCATCACCGCCTTGTGAAGCGCGATATTTTGTTCGGCTGTTCCGTCGGCGCCAGCGCGGACCCCGAGCTCTTCGGCAAGATCATGGCGGGCTGACATGCTGTTCTCGAGGTCAAGCAAGGCGAGAAGATCGACGATCGATACGCGCCAGTTCCCACCGCCGCCCTTGAGGGAAGCCATTTCAACGAGCACGGCTTCCACGTCCACGATTTGCGCCTGAGGCGCGGGCGCGGCCGCAGCGGGCGAGACCGGTGGTGGAATTGTGGGAGCCGCCGGCGGAGGTGTGGCCTGACCTTGCGCCGCAGCAGGCGCGGCGCCTGGCTTGTGCTTGAATATCTTGTCGAGGATGTTGCCAAAGATGCTCATGACGGCCTTTCCGAACAAATGGAGGTAAGGGGAATTCGTCGAGTGCGCAGGGTTGCCGCATCAACGTCGCCCTGCCGTGAAAGGTCCGATCCCTGATAGCTGATCGATCGACTTTTACGGTCGGTGCCGAAGGAACGTCCCGCTCGGGCTACACGTTGTCTGGCATCATCCTCGACGCTGGGAAAAGTGCCATGAAACGCTACCTGCTTTCGTTCACGGCGGCGACGACCGCGCTTTCGCTTGCTGCATGTGGCACGAAGACCGAGCCCACGGCGGAACCGGTTGAAACAAGTCTCGAGAATGTCGTGGAAGCCCCGGTCGCGCCGGTGGTGGCTCCGGGCCAGGCCTTCGCCAATACGGCGGCGTCCAGCGACGCGTTCGAGATTGCGACGTCGAACCTCGCGCTGGAGAAGGCGCAGTCCAGGACAATCAAGACATTCGCGCAGCAGATGGTGAAGGCCCATACCGAGTCCACCGCCAAGCTGAAGGCGGCGGCGGGAAGCGCTTCACCGGCGATCACCCCTGATGCGACGCTGACCCCGGCGCAGCAGGGAAAACTAACGGCGCTCGAAGGCAAGTCCGGTGCGGAATTCGATCAAGCCTATGCCACCGAGCAGGTTGCCGCCCATCAGGCCGCTCTCGATGCATTGCGCAGCTATTCGGCGAGCGCTGACGTACCTGCGCTCGGCGCGTTTGCGACTGCAATGGCGCCTGTTGTCGCGGCCCATCTGAACATGGCGAAGTCGCTCAAGCCTTGAGAGCATCTTTTGCGCGTCGATCGAACGCCTTGGCGCGTGCATGGACGCGCGGAAGTGACGATTTCCACCGTCACGGTCCGGAGGCACCTACCATGTCGAGGAAATCTTCGCACGCGCGCACGCGCAGGCGGTACATTCGTCGCGCGAGTCGAAGATCCTTTGCTACGATCGCGTGCAAAACGTCGAGACGCTCAAGTTCGGACATGAAAAACTGATGCAGGCGCTCGTTCATGGAAACCGGGATCTCCCATCGATCGCGGCTGAACTCCGCCAATATAAATCGGTTCCAGGCGTTGCGCCTGGCCTGAAGCGCGATCACGTCCGTGGTCCCCGTCCCGAGGTGCGTGGTCGTAACGTCTGGAACGACCTTGGCCAGCGCGTATGCGTCCACACCATGAAGCCCCGCGCCGCGTAACAATAGGCCGCAGTCATCCGGTTGAGCCACATGTCCCGGTGTCAGGCCGCCAGCGCGTCGAGCAACGCCTGAACACGATCAAGTCGATCTTGTGCCGGAACAGCTTCAACCAGCAGGAACCGATCCTTTTTCCGCGTCAAGCCATGGGCCGCCGCGTCACCGCTGAAGTCCCGACGGGGGGTCAGGGCGATCGCCACCGGCCCGGCGTCGACCCGGGCAATGCGGGCCGACCGGGCAACCAGACCCAGCCGCGCCTGGACAATCATCTGCTCCGCTGCTTCCGGTAATGGTCCGAAGCGGTCGGCCAGTTCCTCTTCAAAGGCGGCCACCTCGGTCTCGCTTTCGAGACGGGCCAACCGGACATAGAGCGCAAGGCGCACATCGGCCTCCGGGATCCAGGTTTCCGGCAGCATGCCGCCCGGTCCGAGATTGAGTTCCGGGGTCCACCGCTCGACAGTCTCGCCACGCGCTGCGCGGAGCGCCCCGCCCAGGAGATGATGATAGAGATCGACGCCGATCAGCTTCATGTGGCCAGCCTGGGTTTCGCCAAGAAGATCCCCGGCTCCGCGCATATCAAGATCCTGTGCGCTGATGTCGAAGCCTGCGCCGAGCCGGTCGAAAGTCGCCAGCGTCCGCAGGCGCTTCATGGTGCGGGCGCTGATAGCCGTCTCGCTGTCAGCGATCAGGAGGACCTGGCCGCGGCGGTTGCCCCGTCCCACGCGTCCCCGCAGCTGGTGCAATTGCGCCAGACCAAATCGGTCCGCGTGCCAGACGATCATCGTATTAGCGCGCGGAACGTCGAGCCCCGCTTCGATGATGTTCGTCGCTAGCAGAATATCCCCATCCCCCTGCGCGAAGCCGACCATCACTGCATCGATATCCGAAGGAGCCATCTTTCCATGTGCCTTGACGAGGTTGAGAGCGGGTGCGATCCGGTCCAGCCTTTCTGCCAGCTTCGCCATATCTTCGATCCGCGGAACGACGACGAAGCTTTGTCCGCCACGTCCCTTCTCGCGCAGCAAGGCGGTTCGGATGCGGCCGTCGTCAGATTCGTCGATGCTGGTCCGGATCGGCTGACGCCGCGCCGGCGGTGTCGCGATGATCGAGATCTGCTGGAGGCCGACCAGCGCCATCTGAAGGGTTCGCGGGATTGGCGTTGCGGTCAACGTCAGGAGGTGGACGTCCCCGGCACCACGAAGGCGGGCCTTGTCCGCGGCGCCAAACCGCTGTTCCTCGTCGATGACGACCAACCCGAGACTGGCATAGTTTATACCTTTGGCCATCACGGCCCCGGTCCCGATAACGATCTGGATCGAGCCATCCGCAAGTCCTGCCTTCACGGCTCTTTTCTCGGGGGCGCTGGACAATCGCGAAAGCCCGGCGACCTTGATGCCTGATGCTTCGAAGCGGCTCCGGAAGCTGGCGAGATGCTGGCGAACCAGTACTGTGGTCGGCGCGGCGATCACCACCTGATAACCTGCCAATGCTGCGAGGGCGGCGGCACGGATCGCCACCTCCGTCTTGCCATATCCGACATCGCCCACAACCAGCCGATCCATTGGCCGTCCGCGGGCGAGATCGTCGCGTACAGCAGCGATTGCCCGGGCCTGGTCGGCAGTTTCGTTGAACGGGAAGCCGTTGGCGACCCGTTCATAGGCGGCCGGGTCAGGGTCAAGGATCGGCGCGACGAGGCGCGCACGTTCATCGGCCAGCGCAGTGAGCCCCCTCGCACTTTCAGCGACCGCCGCGTCGATCGCCTCTCGACGCTTCTGCCAGGATGAACCATCGAGCTTGTCCAGCGCTACGGCGTCCGCATCCGCCCCGTAGCGCCATATTCGGTCTGCGTCGCTGGAAGGAATAAGGCGACGGGCGCCTCCGGCATATTCGAGCGCGATCATCTCGCCCGTTTCACTGCCCGAAGGCGCGGGCTCCAACCCCGCCACGACTGCGACCCCATAGTCCTCATGAACGATGACATCGCCCAGACGGATTTCGCCGCCAACGGACCATGATTGCGCGGCGACTCCGCTTGCTTCCCCGATGATTGCCCGACTGCCGAGCAAGTCGGCCGCCGCAATCAGGATGCGACGATCATCGACGAAGCCGCGATCGGCGGGCATTTCGATCGTGCCTGCCGACCCCGGCGTCAGCGCTACTATCTCGCTCCAACGGCCCAAGACCGAGAGGTCGCGGCCGAGCCGTTTGCTGACCTTGGGGCGGAGGAAACGAAGGTCCCGCTGACTGCCCGCGAGGATGACGGCGCGTCCCTCGTCCATCAGGGGTTTTGCAAAGCGCGCAAGTGCGGCGAGTGGCGAGCTTGTTTCGGCAAAGCGGGGCACGGCGGAGAAAGACGGGTCGGGAGAAACTATACGCCAGCTCGAAATTGCCGCTTCCCATGCCGCCTGATCGACCGCATCCACATCTGATGCTCGGCCGCGTGCAGCGTCGGCGGCGAGTTGGACGAAGCGCAGTCGACGCGATTCCGCCTTTTCAGAAAATGCGAGTGCACCACCCTCGAAATGCGCGAGGATTGAAGTCGCGCGCTCAAGCGGTGGTTCCGATGCGCGACCAATTTGGAGCGCCGCAAGATCGCCAATGCTGCGCTGGGTGACGGGATCGTAGGACCGGATCGCAGCGATCCTCCCGTCCAGAACATCGATCCGGGCAGGCAGCCCTGTATCGGCCGGAAAGATATCGATCACATCCCCGCGGACGGCCATCTCGCCGGGCTCATCGACACGGTCATCGGCAAAATAGCCGATGTCCTCGAGAATATCGGAAAATTGCTCGACAAGGATCGCATCCCCCGTCGCCAAACGTGGCAGCGCGCGGCCGAAGGCTTCGGGTGGGGGATAGCGCCGCGCAGCCGCTTCGCCGCTCAGGATGCAAGCGAGGGGGCTGCGATCCGCAGATTGCTGGAGGAGGCGCAACCCGCGGAGTGCGGCAACGCGGGCGCCAACATTGGCTGGCGAGGCGGGAGCGACATCCCCCGGGAGAGCATCACTCGATGGCAGAAAGAAGACCGGGGTGTCGGGCCGAAGGGCCTTCAGCGCCGCGGCCAAAGCTTCGGCCTGCTGGTCATCATCGGCGAGGTAGACTACGTCCTCTGCCTCGATAAGGTCAGCGATCTTCGTGGCGGTCCAGGTGGTACTCGTCATGCGTGAAGCTCCTGACGGTACGGAGCCCTGGCCGGCCAATTCCCCGCTGACAGTTCCGGCAGTCGGAGAAATGCCTTTTCCTCAACCTGCACACACAGCCGATCGCTGTGAAATTCAATCCAGTCATGTGGCACGGCGCGCAATGTTTCATCGATGCCGCCCACACCACCCGAGGCGATGACAACATAGCTGACATGCCCCGTCGCGCATTCAATCAGCGCCTCCACGGCCTGCCCGAGGTCTGCGCCCTGGACATCAACGACCGCCATGCCGGCCACGCCGGTCGCGGTGAACAATGTGGGGGCGGCAGATCGGCAACTTGCGCTGATCGCAGATTGTCCGCCGTCCTCATAGGCGCGCTGGCGCCCCAGCCATCGCCAGATGCCCACGCCATTGACGAGGGTCAGGAAGGCATTTGTTGCGACGAGATTGGTCTGATCGCTGGTCAATCCGACGATCGACCAGCAGATCGATCCGACGGTGAATACCACGAACCCCCAGCCTGTCACCCGCGCGCCAAGATTGGCGGCCGTCATCATCGCGGCGATCATCGTCGCGATCGGCGCGACCCACCCAGCGATCGTCTCCAGTGCAAATTCCTTTTCCGGTATCGCAAAGCGTCGCTACTCGGCGTCTTCAAGCGGCGGCGCCTGCCACGTCAGATTGAGGCCGTCTGAAAAGCGACATCAGCGGCCTCGCGCCAGACGCACGGGAGTATCATCGCCGTACTGGGGATCGGGACGGGTCAGACCGGCGCATCGGCGCCGACATATCTGTTATATTCCTCGGCATAGCGCCTGGTGAGTTTCACCTGATCTTCGGCCGACGCGGTCTGCTTCAGGTCAAGAAACCAGTTGCCCTCTTCCGCACACATATGATGGAGAACCGCTCCCTCGATATGCTCGAGCTTGTCGGTGAAATCCTTGCTCATGGGCTCCAGTTTTTCGAGCAGAGCCATCTGCACCTTGACCATCGCCTGTTCATCATAGCCCAAGGTTGCGTGTGTCTTCTCGCCTTCATCGGCGAGCGCCGGGTAGATGACCGCTTCCTCGGCAATCGCGTGGCCAGTGAGGAGGACGCCGAGTTGTTTGAGCGCGATTTTTCGCGCGGTTGCACCTCCTGCAGACCGCACTTCGAGAAACGCATCCTCAAGATCCATATGGTGCTGGAGGATCAGGTCCAGCCAGTCTCCCGGCATGGCGGCTTCGGTTGCTTTCTTTCGTGCCTCGTACCGGGCTTCCGCGCTTTCGGGAGGCGTGACGGCGGCGATCAATCGATCGAGAACGGACATGGATTGTCTCCGGGGAGAGCGTGAGCGCTATTCGTGATTGCCTTCCACAACTTGCGCTCATGCGCCGTGTTCCGCCCGGCTTGGTGAAATCAACAGGGATCAATACGAATTCCGGAAAATGAGCCGGCTGGCCCGGAAAACCGATCAACGTCGATCGGCGTTCAGTCCCTTGGCACTGGCCGTCGCGCCGGGCGCCGGCACAATGGCCTGCGAAGGCGCGGCGGCTCCGTCGATCGCAGGGTCTTCTTGATCGATCGCATCGCAAAGGCCGACAGGCCTGGGCGATGCGCAACCGTTCGTGACTGATCCTTTTTGCGATAGCCACAGGCAAGAGGGATCGCATCACTCGACAGGATTCCTGGTCGCGCGATCACCGGCTTCGGGAATTGATCAGCAAGTTTTGCGCACGGACCAAGGGTCCTCACGTTTTTGCGCCTGGTCTCCGTGACGCCGGCAGCCCCCAACCATTAAGGCTCCCGGTCATTCAGTTGCTCGCGTGCGATCGCGGCAGCAGTGATCAGACTCTGTCCGGTCTGGGCCGCTGCGTTAGCTGTCATCGTCACAGCCACCCCGTCCGGGCCGTCGAGAACGACGACGCCATCTTCGGCGCTGGCAATACCGGGATCGGTCTGTGGCTGCGGTATGGACGGCGTCACGGTCATATTATTGGCCTTGATAGACAGGGCTGGGGCTCGTTGCCCGGTCGTCAATGTAAAGGTAGGCCGGGTCGAACTGTCCGCGAGCCACAAGGCGTTCGGGATCGATGATCTCGACGAGCGATGAGCGAAATACGCATAGACGCTCGCCACGCAGATAGCGCATCACCCGGTTCACATGGACGTTGGTGAGACCGCAAATCTCGGCGAGATCGGTCTGGGTGAACCCCAGCGCGAAACGGTGGCCGTCGCTCAAGCCCGCTGAGACGAGGCGTGCGTTCGTCTCGCAGAGAAAATGGGCCACCCGGCCGATCGCATCAAGGCGTCCAAGTCGAAACAGCCAAGCCCGGTGAATCGCGGCGTCAACGAGGGTCGCAAACCAGAGCTTGCGCGTCAGCTGGGGCATCTCCCGGGTGATGGCATCGAGTTCGGCATGAGGCACGATCGCCACCGTTGCCGCGGTCATCGTCGCGACATCATGATCGAGGACTTTCAGCGGGAAGGCATGGAGATCGACGAAGTCTCCCGGCACATGCACCGCGACCAGCTGCCTGAGGCCGTTCCGATCGTCGATATAGCGCGACATAATACCTTCAAGAAGCAACGTGCTCTGGTGAAGCGTCTCCCCCGCACGAACGAGGGTCGTTCGAGGGCCGAGCGTCCGTATCTCGCTGATCGCTTCCTCGAGCCTCTCGCGCTCGTCGTGCGCGAGGCTGACCCCTTTGCGATCCCTCAAGAAGCGTTCGGTGAACAAGGCGGACCAACTCCATTCCTGGGCGGGGCTGCGACGCCCCCGTAAGACTCCTGCGCATGACCACAACGGGTGGCCGTCCGCGGCGTTGCGCCTGTCCTCGCAAAATCGTGCTGACGCAGGTTAATTTCGGCGAGTAGCGGGCAACTTCGGGCCGTCGCCCGGGTTCTGCCTTCGCATCTGCCGCCTTGCGTCGCGGCTGCCTGATCGGAGCAATCCCGGCCAGGCCTTCCTTTCAACATCGATCACCATTTTACCGATGAGGATGATTTCATGGCCCAGAAACCCGCAGCGCCGACAGGGTCGTCAAAATCTGTTGCCAAGCCGACGCGACCGGAGCTTGCCGGCGCGGATATCGGAGGGGAATCCACGCAAAAGGCGTCGCCAGTTCCCAACGACGCCGCGATTTCCTTTTCCTATTCCGAGGCACAGGAGGGCGGGGGCGAGACGCATCAGGTCGTCGAGGGCGACGTGGCAACGCTTACCACG
Source organism: Sphingomonas sp. DBB INV C78 (assembly GCF_042693015.1). Classification (NCBI taxonomy): domain Bacteria; kingdom Pseudomonadati; phylum Pseudomonadota; class Alphaproteobacteria; order Sphingomonadales; family Sphingomonadaceae; genus Sphingomonas; species Sphingomonas sp. DBB INV C78. The sequence continues at coordinate 611,940 of NZ_CP170544.1, forward strand.
CAGCAGGGCATTCCGGTTGCCGACGACCAGAACAGCCTGAAGCAAGGCGCCCGCGGTCCGACCCTGCTCGAGGACTTCCACTTCCGCGAGAAGATCTTCCATTTCGATCATGAGCGCATTCCCGAGCGCGTCGTCCACGCGCGCGGCTACGGAGCTCACGGCGTCTTCGAGCTGACCGACAGTCTTGCCGATGTCAGCCGCGCCGACATCTTTCAACGTGTCGGCGAACGCACGCCCGCCTTTGTGCGCTTCTCTACAGTCGCCGGTGCCAAGGGCTCGTTCGATCTCGCCCGCGACGTGCGCGGCTTTGCGGTCAAGCTCTATACCCAGGAAGGCAACTGGGATCTGGTTGGCAACAATATCCCGGTGTTCTTCATCCAGGATGCGATCAAGTTCCCGGATCTGGTGCATTCGGTAAAACCTGCACCCGACCGCGAATTCCCGCAGGCCGCGTCCGCGCATGACAATTTCTGGGATTTTGTCAGCCTGACCCCCGAAAGCTTCCATATGATCATGTGGACGATGTCGGATCGCGCCATCCCGCGCTCCTTCCGCACGATGGAAGGGTTCGGCGTCCACACGTTCCGCCTGGTCGATGTTGACGGCAAGTCGACCTTTGTCAAATTCCACTGGAAACCCAAGCAGGGACTGCAATCGGTCGTCTGGAACGAGGCGGTCAAGATCAATGGGGCCGATCCCGATTTCCACCGTCGCGACCTGTGGGACGCGATCAATGGCGGCGACTTTCCGGAGTGGGAGCTGGGCGTTCAGCTCTTCGACGATGCGTTCGCCGACAGCTTCGACTTCGACGTGCTCGACGCGACCAAGATCATTCCCGAGGAACTGGTGCCCATCCGCGTTGTCGGCCGGCTCGTGCTCGACCGGGTAGTCGACAATTTCTTCGCCGAAACCGAGCAGGTCGCCTTCTGCACGCAGAACGTGCCGCCCGGCATCGACTTCTCGAACGATCCCCTGCTCCAGGGTCGCAACTTCTCGTACCTCGATACCCAGATTAAGCGGCTGGGAGGCCCTAACTTCACGCACATCCCGATCAATGCGCCCAAATGCCCGATGGCCCATTTTCAGCAGGATGGGCACATGGCCATGCGCAATCCCAAGGGTCGTGTGAACTATGAACCCAATAGCTGGGGAGCGACCCAGGGTGGTCCGCGCGAGGATCCGGAGCGCGGCTTCACCAGCTTTGCGGAAGACGCCGACGGACCCAAGCAGCGGGTGCGATCAGAAAGCTTTTCCGATCATTACAGCCAGGCGCGTCAGTTCTTCGTCAGCCAGACGCCGATCGAGCAGAAGCATATCGGCGATGCACTGGTGTTCGAACTCTCCAAGGTCGAACGGCCGGACATCCGGTCGCGAACGGTCTCGCATCTGCTCAACATCGATGCGACACTTGCTGCCACCGTGGCTGATGGCCTGGGCCTGACGTTGCCCGATCCCGCGGCTGCCGCCCGCAAGACCATCACCGACTTGCCGAAATCCGACAGGCTCAGCATCGTCAAGAATGGACCCATGAGCTTCAAGGGCCGCAAGCTGGGCATTCTGTTGAGCGATGGCGCGGACACCGTGATTTTCAGGGCGTTGATCGAGGCTGTCGACGCCGAGGGCGCAGTGTATGAGGTCGTTGCCCCCAAGATTGGCGGCGTGACGCTTTCGGACGGAACGAAGGTTGCGGCCAAGCACAAGATCGACGGCGGACCGTCCGTTCTGTTCGACGCGGTCGCGATCGTGGTTTCAATCGACGGCGCGTCATTGCTGTCGCGCGATGCCACGGCAAAGGATTTCGTCACCGACGCTTTTGCGCATTGCAAATTCATCGGGATGAACGCCGAGGCCGAAGCAATCTTCGTTGCAGCCGGCATGGCAGACGATCTTGACCAGGCCTGTTTGCCGCTGGGCAAGGCAGAAGATGCTCAGACCTTTATCGAAGCCTGCCGCGACCTGCGCTTCTGGCCGCGGGAATTGGCGGTCGATCTCGACGCGTAAGCTAGCGGCGAAGCGGTGTCTGTCCGGCCAGGTCGTTACGGATCGTGGTCGCGGCGACACCGCCTTCGCCCATCGCGTGGCTGATCTGGTCAAGCCCAAGTACCACATCCCCCGCGGCGTACAGGCCCGGGACATTAGTGCGCTGGTGCGCATCGACCATGAGACACCCCTCTTCGGAGCGATTGGCGCCCACCTGTTCGGCGAGCTCCGAGCGGATGTCGGATCCCAAGGCGGGATAAAGGGTATCGAAGTCCGCGGACCCTTGATCGAAATCAAGCTTGATTTGGTCCGCGGTGAGCCGGATCGCGCGGCAGCCTTCGGCTATCGTGATCCCCCCTTCGACCAATGAAGCTCGCTCGTCTGAGGAAAGCTCATGACGCTCGCCCGGTGCCACCAGCGTGATGTCCGCCGTATAGCCGCGGAGAAACAGGGCTTCGTTGGTTCCCCGCTCGCCCGTTCCGAGCACGGCCACCCGTCGGTCGGTTACCTCGTAGCCGTCGCAGATCGGGCAATACCGCAGAAGGCCGGCGGCGAGTGCCCGATCATGCGGTTCAGCGTCCAGCATTGCCGGCCGGCGGTTGACGACTCCTGTCGCCAGCAGCACCGTCTGCGCCCGCACCGCCCCATGCGCGGTTCGGGCAACAAATCTGTTGTCTGCAGCGCGGATGAGTGCGGTCACGGACCCGGTGCGAAATCCGACGCCATATATGGCGGCCTGGCGCCGCATGCGCTCGAGAAGCTCCGGGCCGGATATGCCGTCGGGAAAGCCGGCATGATTGTGCGTGCGCGGAATCAGCGCTGCCCGGCTTTGTCCGTCGTCGATCACGGTTACGGAAAGGTGAAAGCGCGCAAGATAGATGGCGGCTGTCAGTCCAGCGGGACCACCGCCGACGACCAGACAGTCGCGGGCGGTGGGGTCTCTAGTCTCGCGCATCAGAGCGCATGGTTTTCAAGCGAGGCCCACTTCGGCCATGAACTCGGCCTTGCGAGCCGCAAGCTGGGCGCCCAGGGCCTTGAGGTCGAGATCGCTGTCGCGGCTCTCCGGAAACATCTCGGTCTCCTCTTCCTCGACGTGATGATTGATATACTCGCCAAGCACCGTCACCTTGGCGTCGAACAGCCGGTCACTCGCCTTCATGGCCCGGATTTCGGCGATCAACTGCTTGGCACTGGCATGCTCTACCTCGGCTTCGTCGAGGAGGTCATCGTCGTCGATCGCACCCCGGGCTGCGGGATAATAAATCTCTTCCTCGATCTGCGCGTGGACAGTGAGCGCGAGGCAGATCTTGTCGGCTAGCACCTGCTTGTCCGCATCCTTCTCAAGCGCATCATATTGCTTGAAATAGGTCTTCACTTCCTTGTGGTCGTCCTTGAGCAACTTGATCGCATCTGCGGGCTTTGCTGCCGCGCGGACTGTCTTGCGAGCCGACCTGGATGACGGCTTGAGATCGGGAGACCGGGTTGCGGTCTGCGTGGCGGCCATGATGTTTCTCCAATCGCTACTTGCCCGGAAAGGGCGGAGAGATGTGATGAGAGAACTCTGCAGGCCTGAAGAAGACCCGCCTCCGCTCCCCGAAATTAACTTCTGTCAGTGCGATTGTCGGTCTCGCTTGAGCAGCGGCAAGATCTCGACGCCGCCGCATTGACCACGGCGACGTCGAGCCCGCCCAGACAATCATCGACTTTCGTATAGAAGTGCCCGAGCGCCTCATCTTCGGTCAGATCGAACGCGAAGCCGTCGCGCGCAAAGCCACGCCCTTGGGGCTAGCGCCGGGAAGCAATCTGGCAAGGCTCACGGTCCCCTCGTACGAGAGTGTTCTGTTGCCGCTGAATCGCGACTCGGGTGTCATTGGTTTCGCTGCAATCGAATTCGAGGATTCGAGCGTCGATTCGAGCGTCGAAGGGTGACAGACGCTCGCTGCCGCTTTCCTCGAGAACCGAAGGTTCGAATAATCAGGTGCCGAATGCGCTGACCTTGGCGCGCCGGCCACAAGCGCGCCCGAACTTTTCGCCCCTCCGGTCCCGCAGCAATCACTGCTAGGTCTGGCGGGACAGCAATCCGTCCAGCGCGAGCCGCGGCGCAAAAGTTTTCTTATTGCCTCCGATGGGTGACGGGGCGCGCAACCATGGAGGTTACCCCTGCGTTCTCAGGCGGTCATCCAGAAGGAGAGTAAACCGTGCCGGATGTTGGAAAACTTAAGGAACATCTCTGGAAAAAGCTTACTGACGGACCGGTCATGATGGTCGGTCTGAGTGAACCACGGAGCCACGCAGAGCCCCTGACCGCGCAGCTGGACAAGGATCAGGTCGACCGGATCTACTTTTTCGTCGGCAAGGACAATCGGCTGGCCGGAGGCGGCAGCGCAATGGCGCAGTTCGTTTCGAAGGGGCAGGATTATTTCGCTTGTCTCTCAGGTCAGGTGGCTATCGATAACGATCGCCGGATGATCGACAAGCTTTGGTCCAGGCCCGTCGAAGCCTGGTTTCCTGGCGGCAAGAATGATCCAGATCTGGCACTATTGCGCTTCGACATTGACGAGGCCGAATTGTGGGAGGCCGACATGTCCCTCAGCGGCAAGCTCAAGATGCTGTTCGGCGGCAAGATTCGGGCGGATGAGGAGGGAAGTCACGCCAAAGTGGCGAGCACGGCGATTTGATCGCAATATCTGCACCAATGTTGCCGCGAAGCATCGATCGTGATCTGTGAGATCATGCACGGGGGAGCGAAGCGACCTGACTCTTCGGTTCAGGCCACAACATTCGGTCGTCCACTCCACGCGCTGTATGGTTCAGCCTGAGGATAGGCTCCAAGGGTAGCCGCGCGCCGCATTTCTGAGGCGCGCGGCTTATCTGCGAGAAGCCTGGAAACAACCCGCAGTCTCCCGGTCCCCGGGGGGTGGCGGAGCGACGAGCGTCCGGTGCCCCAGTCAGCGGACGATGACAAATCATATACCATTGATCGCAAATAGAAGATTGATCTGGTATAGTTAATTTGCTCACTATTTCAAATAGAGGACGTGGTTTTCAAAATACTCATCGGAACGCCATGTCATTGATGTAACGACCCTTAATACCAGATAACCCGCAAAGCTTTGTGCAAGGCTATGCCAGGTTCCGGATTTTGCAATGGCCATCGAATGCCGTAGCGCTCAATTCGAAAACGCTGCTGCGCAGGGCCGGCGTATCACCATGGTTGTTATGGCGGTTCACCATGCGAGCCGAAGGCAGCGTGTGAGCCGGTGAAGCGAGGCCTGTGATACTCCGATCAAAACTGTGTCGGACCGGATGGGACGCTTGGCCGGCTTTTCCAAGGGCCGCGGCGCCGGGGAAACTATGATTTGCGACCAGGGTGGCCGGTCAAAGGCCGGCGCCACGTGGCTGGAAGGAACCCCCCTTGTCGATGGCCGACGGCAATGTGTTCTATTTCAAGGTCCGGTTTGAGCGTGGGGCGCTGCAACCGCCTTGGATTCCGGGGATTCTCTCTGCCTCAGGAAGATCGACAGCACGACGAGCACCGCCGTCGAAAGGAACTCGCTTTGCCAGTTCTGCAACGACTCAAACCAGAGTTGCGCGTCGAAAAGGAAGGCGAGCGTGGTCGGGGCAGCTTCGCCATGAGCGAGCGCTTCCTGCGCTGCGACTTTCGCGCTTTGCGTCCAGTGGATGAGAAACGAAAGAAGGAACAATAGCCCAAGCACGATCCCGAGCGATCGCGCATAGAGTGCGCGCCAGACCGGCCCCCAGCGGAGGATCGATGGTGCATCCGGCTTGTGGGCCTGCAACTCCAGCTGATCGTCGCGTAGGTCGCTCTCGTCTGGATCCCTCGATTCAGCTGATCCTCGCTGGATCAGGATCGCAGTCAGGACGACATAAGCCGACATCTGCAGGAATTCGCTTTCCCAGTTCTCGAAGACCGACGACAGGAATTCCGGGCTGGCCGCATAAGCCGACAGGCTCATGAGCGGCAGATCGTGGCGGAGCGCATCCTCGTTGGCGACATGCCAGCCCGCCACCCATTGGCCCAAAATGCTTCCGCCGAAGAGCAGCAGCAGGACGATCGTCAGTCCGTTATCGCGAAGCCACCGCATGATCGTCGCTCTCTTTCCGTGATCGCTTCCTTCTTGGCCTGTCGGCCAGTTGAACCCAGACCGGAGCATGGTCGCTGGTCTTCTGCCAACCGCGGACATGCGTATCGACCTGGGCATCGACGAGACGCTCTGCCAGGGACTTGCTCAACAGCAGATGATCGATCCTGAGGCCCGCATTGCGTGCATAGGCATTCCGGAAATAATCCCAGAAGGTGTAGATCACTTCTCCCGGGTGGAGCGCACGCAGCGCATCGGTCCAGCCCTGCTCCAGCAGCCGGACATAGGCGGCCCTCACTTCTGGAGCGAACAGGGCATCGTCCAGCCACCGTTCGGGCTTGTAGACGTCGAGGTCGGTCGGCATCACGTTGAAGTCGCCGGCAAGGATCACCGGAAGCCCCGAGCCGAGCAGCTCGGCTGCATGGTCGATCAGCCGGTCGAACCAGCGCAATTTGTAATCGAACTTCGGGCCTGGTCGCGGATTGCCGTTGGGCAGGTAGAGCCCGCCAATCAGGATGCCGTTGACCGCGGCTTCGATATAGCGGCTCTGCGTTTCGTCCGGGTCCTGTGGCAGTCCGCGCCGTGTCTCGTGGATCTCGCCCACGCGGCTTAGCATCGCGACCCCGTTCCAGCTCTTCTGGCCGTGCCAAATGACGTCATAGCCAAGGTCGCGGATCGCTCGTTCCGGAAATTTCTCGTGGGGCGCCTTCAGCTCCTGTAGGACGACAATGTCTGGCGCGCTTTCTTCCAGCCAGCGCAGAAGGACAGGCAGTCGGCCGTTCACGCCGTTCACATTGAACGTGGCGATCTTCATAGGTCGGGCAGCACCTGGTCGGCGCGCCCCCAATGGATGAGGTTCTTCGATGCTGCCCGCTTCACCATCTCGGCGCCGTCGCCGATATGCCAGTGCGAGGGCTTGTCGAGGTCGCGCAGTTCCTCCCAGGTCAGCGGCACCGCGATGGGCGCGAACTCGCGGGTCCGCGCACTATAGGGCATGACCGCCGTTGCACCGCGCTGGTTGCGTAAATAGTCGATGAAGATCCGGCCCGTTCGCTTGGCCTTCGCCAGTGCGGCGGTGAAACGCGCGGGCTCCGCCTGGGCTAGAGCCATGGCAAAGCGATGCGCAAAATCCTTGACCGCCGGCCACTCGGCCGCAGGAGTGAGTGGGGCGATGACATGCACGCCCTTACCGCCGGTCACCATGGGAAAGGTCGTCAGCCCCATCCGCGCCAGGACATCCTGGACGTGGAAGGCGGCCGACACCACATCGCTGAAGTCTAGCCCCTCGTCAGGATCGAGATCAAATACCAGCCGATCCGCCTTCTCGACATCCTCGATCCGCGCACCCCAGCCGTGAAACTCGATCGTGCCCATCTGCACGCAGGTAAGCAGACCCGCCGCGGTGTCGACGAAAAGATAAGGCTCCTCATGCCCGTCCTTCTCGCGAATGGCGACATGCTTGACCGCATCGCCGAAGCTGCCGGCGTCGTGCTTCTGGAAGAAGCATTTCTTCGCACGCCCCTGTGGACAGCGCACGAGACTGATCGGGCGGCTTCCTGCCCAGGGCAGCATGATCGGGGCCACAATCTCGTAATAGTCGGCGAGCTGACCCTTGGTGAGCTTGCCCTCGGGGAAGATCACGCGCTCGCGATTGGTGATATGTACGGTGCTTGCGACAGGTGCGGTGGCAATCGCCACGGGCGCCTCGGCTTCAAGAATGACGGCCTCGGGCTTCTTGTCTTCGCGCAGGCCAAGATAACTCGGATGGCGAAGCACTCCGTCATCCGTGAATTCAATGAAGGCGATCTCGGCGACCAGCTTCGGCTCGATCCAGTGGGCCCCGCGCACCGCGGCGCGCGGGGCCTCGACGGTCGGATCCTTGCGTTGGAGCGGCGCCATGATCGCCATCAGTCGCTCGATTTCGTCGCCGGTAAAGCCGGTGCCGGCCTTGCCGGCATATCGCAGCTTGCCGTTCTCGTTAACGCCCAGCAGCAGCGAGCGAAATCCGCGCTGCTTGTCCGACGGCGTCCAGCCAAGGATGACGAACTCCTGCCGCCGGATGCATTTTGTCTTGACCCAGGTTCCGCCGCGCGAGCCGCTATAGCGCGCATCGACCCTCTTGGAGATGACGCCCTCAAGACCTGCCCCGCAGAAGCGCTCGAACAACTGCTCGCCCTGGCCGACAATATGGTCGGAATAACGTATCGGGCCCTGGACGTCGCCGATGAGCGCGGCAAGCTTCTCCTTGCGTTCCAAAAGCGGGCGTGCCGTCAGATCCTCGCCATCGAGCTCAAGCAGATCGAACGCGCAATATATGATCGCGTCGGGATTGCCCTTGAGCGCGGCCTGCAAAGCCTGAAAACTGGTGCGGCCATCGGGCAGCATCACCACGGCCTCGCCGTCGATCAGCGCGCTGCCGACCTCGAGCCTCAGGGCCCCGGTGATCAGACCGGCAAAGCGATCGGACCAGTCGAGGCCCGAGCGGGTATAAGCGCGGCCTTTGCCGCCGCCGATGGCGATGAGCGTCCGGTAGCCATCATATTTGAGTTCATGGAGCCAACGGTCACCAGGCGGGACATGGTCGACCAGCGTGGCGAGCTGCACAGGCTGGAATGGTGGCAATTTTCCGCCGGCACGCGACTTCTGGCGCCGGGCCGGAGATATCTTCGCTGGAGATTTGTCGACCGGAGCCGCGACGGCCGCAGACCTCGTGCCAGCCTTCCGTTTCGCCGGCGCCTTGCCGGCTGCGATCTCCTCCATCGTGCGGCCCGTGTCGATGCTGGAGAGATAGGTGCCGATGAGGTCGTCCGATCCGCCGGCATATTCGTCCTGAACCTTGCGCAGGATCCAGTTTTCGCCCTTCTCCTTGCCGCGCGGCTTCAGGCGGAACAGAATCCACTCGCCCTGCATGCGCCGGCCGTGAAGAATGAAATGGAGATGGCCTTGCGCCAGCGTCTCGCGGGGATCCTTGCCGGGTATGGATTCCCAGGTGCCGTTATCCCACAGCATCACCGTGCCGCCGCCATACTCCCCCTTGGGGATCGTGCCTTCGAACCGGGCATAGTCGAGCGGATGATCCTCGGTCCGGACCGCCAGTCGCTTGTCGTCGGGGTTATTGCTCGGCCCGCGCGTGACCGCCCAGCTGACCAGCACGCCGTCGAGTTGGAGACGAAAGTCATAATGCAGGCGTGATGCAGCATGCTTCTGGACGACGAAGCCGTTTCCCGGCGTCCGCTCGGTTGTCCCTGACGGCTCGGCGGTGCGCGCGAAATCGCGCTTCTCGCGATATCGGCCGAGGCGCTCCTCTACAGATCTCATTTTGGCTGTTGTCGCGCGCGCCATGCCGGGTTCCAATCAATATTCCCTTCAATCCGCGTGGCCCCGGACTCGTTCCCTGGGCGTCTGGTCGCCGACGCCACGAACGAAGCGGTAGCTCGCCTGCTCGAATTTGAGCGCGCGGAAGAAATTATGGCTGTTGTTGATCATGATGTCGCTCATCGCCTCGACCTGACGACACCCGGCTTTCGCCAGCGCTTTTTCCGCCGTGGCCAGCAAGGCGGTTCCGACGCCGCGGCGGCGATGCGTCTCGTCGACGAGAAGCACGGTCAGCCGCCCGATCGCACCCCGGTGCACGGTGGGAATTACGGCCCAGCTACAGCAGCCGATGATTGCGCCCAGTTCCGCTACGACCATGCCAGCCTTGAGTTTGCGCGACTTCGCCAGATTGGCGGAAACTTCCGCCGGATCGACATTCATGCCCGTCAGTTTGCCCAGCAGGTTCGAAAGCGCTTCGGCATCGGCCGGGGTTGCGGCGCGGACACCCAATACCGGCTCGTGCACCGGTTCGGCCTCTGGCTCGCGGGCAGGTTCGGCCCGCGACACGAGCGTCGGCGCGGGTTTCGGTCGGCTGTTCCGGTCTGGCTTGCGCTGGTGGGGCAGTGGCTCTTGCCGGAGAGCGGGGCCAAGGCGTCTCGCGGGCGCCAGTTTCGAGCGGCGTCGAACAGGCGCGTCCTCCTCCTCACCGGGCTCAGGCGGGAGCGACTGTTTCCGGGAAGGGGGGCGGGCGGGTGTCGTCGCGGCGGACTGCTGCCATGTGCTGAGCTCGCTGGTGCGCAGATAGTTTTGAATATCCGCGGCACTGGCGGTCAGGCCGTTCTCGGCGATGCCGAGCAGCGCTTTTCCGGACAGGTCGGTCAGCCCGAATTTTCCATAGTCGCCAACGCCGGGTTTGCGTCTGCGCGATTTGAGCAGCTTCAGCCCTCGATGCTGGGCCATTTCGCGCAGCTGATCGTCGCTGATCCCGTTCGCCATCTCAGGCCCGTCCTGGGGGGAAGGGCCTATCGGCGAGGTCGGCCTCCAACCGGCGCAATCGCGACTCGGTCCGGCGCCGCAGCGGGAACCGGTGACTCCTGCGAGCGCTCTTCCTGCCATGCGTGCATGCCGGTTCAAGCAATCCTCGATGATCGATCGCGTCACCTTCGACGACAAGGCGGGCACCTTGTGCATCACGTTTCGCGAGACCGGCAAATATATCTATCATGATGTGCCGGCCGCGATGTTCGAGGCACTTTGCGCCGCGCCATCGGTCGGGACCTTCTTCAACGAGACAATCAAAGGCCATTTTCGATGCCGGCGCGACCCCGAACGGCGGCGCTTCGGCCCCAATGGCTGATTGCTCAATCCTCTCCGAGTGCACGATAGACCGACATGAGATGGCGCGAGGCACTTGCGCGGGCTCTGGGCGATCGGATCGTCTCCTCATTCGTCTCGTGGAGCATCGTCAGCATATCGAGCACCTCGTGGCGCGGTGTGCCGGTCTCCCGAAGATGCGTGCCGATCAGCGTCAGCAAGTTGGCCCAGATCGTGATGGCGCCCTCGGCGAAGGCGGCATCATCATCCGCTTTCGCCATTCCGTGTGCCGATCCTTCGGTCACGGGGTCAGGCCCGCTTGCGTGCGGGAGCCCTGGCCGCCGTTTTGGTTTCAGCCTTTTTGGCAGCCGGTTTCGTGGCCGCTTTCGCCGTCGGCTTCCTGGCCGGCGCCTTGGCCGAGCCGCCCAGCGACTTCTTGAGGGCTGCCATCAGGTCGACGACGTTTGAGCCCCGCGGGTCGCTATCCTTTTCGTCGGCATCGATATTGAGCGTCTTGCCCTTTTTCTTGCGCTCGATGAGGTCCTTCAGCGCATCGACGTAGCGATCATGGAAGTCATTCGCATCGAACCTGCCGGTCTTCTTGTCGATTAGCGTTGTGGCGAGGTCCAAGAGCTCCTCGTCGGGATCGGCATCGCCAATGTCGCGGAAATAGCTCGTCGCCTTGTTGACCTCATCGGCGTAGCGGAGCGTCTCCATGACCATGCCGCGTCCGCACGCCTTGATGCTGACGACATATTCGCGGCCACGCATCGCGAGCTGACCAAGGCCGATCTTGCGGGTGCGTCGAAGCGCCTCGCGCAGCACGATGAACGCCTCCTCTGCAAGGTCGTCGGCGGGGACCACATAATATGGCTTCTCGAAATAGATCGCGTCGATGTCATGAGCATCGACGAACTGGGTCAATTCGAGAGTTTTCTTGCTCTCGAGCTTCACACCCTCGATCTCCTTCTCGTCGAGCAGCACATATTCGCCTTTGGAATATTCAAAGCCCTTGACGATTTCGTCGACGTCGACCGGTCCGATGCCCGGGACCACCTTCTCATATTTGATCCGCTTGCCCGAAGGTTCGTGGATCTGATTGAAGGCGATCGTGGCTCCGCTCTTTGTCGCCGAATAGATCTCGACGGGTATGGATACCAGGGCCAGTCGAATCTGGCCTCTCCAGTAGGGGCGCGCAGCCATTGATCGTCTCCTCGGCGCAGAACTCCCTCAATCCCTGGTGCCCGGCCTCGTTCCGCAGCAATGTGCAGGATGTGAAAATTAGCGACGGCAATCACTGTCGATTTGCCCACCGGCGACCTGCCAGCGCTCGTCGACCGGTCTCTGTTGCACTCCGAAGGGGCATCTGATCCAGGGTCACGTGGATCGATCGCTGCTCCGTTCCGTTGCCGCCGTCCAGACATAGAGACGCAAAGATCCTGGCGTCCGGGCCGTCACAGCCCTGCGCCAGAGGGATGATGCTAATCGTCGACAATGGAGCTGCGTCCCGATAGCAGGATGCGCGCCGCCTGCCTGAGCGCCAACACGCAGGATGCTACGTCCATCAAGGAAATTAGAATGCACGCTCTTGTAATCGAAGATGAGTATTTGATTGCAGCGCTTATCGAGGACGAGCTTGGCGACATGGGCTATCACTCGGTTGCGATCGTGAATTGCCATAAAGATGCCGTCAGCTCCGCCCAGGCGAAGTGCCCCGATCTCATCACGGCGGACGACCGGCTGGTGGAGGGTTCGGGGATCGATGCGGTCAAGGAGATCTGCGCCGACAAGGTAATCCCTGTCGTCTACATACTCGGCGACCCTGATATGCCGCGCGATCTTCTCCCTTATTCCTACCTGATGGCCAAGCCCTTCACGCTTGGCACTCTGCGAGAGTCGATTGGCCGCGCGGTCGAACGCGCCCGGGATTATGGCGAGAACTCGCAAGTGGCATCTGACGTCTGACGGTATGCCAGGGTGGGGGCCGATCCACTGATGGTGCGCAGGCAACGCGATGGTGGTGATGGACCGTCACAGCCACGACCCGTAGACAGGTCGAATGACGCTTTCAGCTGATTGGTCTGACGGCGAGCGCACTCCATCGGCCGTCAGAAATCGTCTATCCGTGCAGCATGGTTTGCGGTCTCGTTCGCGCGAACGGGCTTCCAAGGTGCATCGGCAGCGTTACACCATGCCAATGGCCGTGGACGTTACCATGAAATTTGCGTGAGCCGGGCTGTGCTGTAGGCCGGAACATCATGTGTCGGGCCTCCGGCAGGCGCCAGGTTTCGCCGGGCCGCCATTTGCGTCTCGGGTGCGGGATTGCACCTGTCACGAAAGGACCCGATTGCGAGAACATCCAGGCGCTCGCGCAGCGGCAGTCGCGTTCAAGGGCCTTCGTGAAGCGGGTCGGTGCCCGGTTCGGGTGGCTCGAACGTCTCGCGGGCGAGGGGGGCGATCTCATTGCCGAGGGCTGCCGCGATCATTCGCTCCCAGATCGCTGGATCGCCTGCCGCTGCCATGGATCCGTCAGGCTCGCGCAGCGTCTTGAGCACTGCGACCGCGTCGTCGCAATAATCAGTCTAGGCTGCATCGACGTCGGGGGCGGCGACGGTTCGAGCCCGCCAGCATTGGCGCTCAGCCGCTGGCCCGCCAGAACGCGCGCGATTCTCTCGAGCGCCGGTGTCTTTGCGATGTCCACGGCTCAGGCACTCCTCAGCTTAGTGGCAGCCGTATTGCGCGCGCTGCGATCGTTGCAGACGCTTTACCATCGTTGAGGCCTGTTCCCGGCCGATGCCATCCGACCCGGCCGTCTTCGTCGCGTCGTCCGCCATCGTCGTCTCCTTCAACGGAGATAAAACCACCAGCGCACGAGGGGTTCCGCGCCAATGGTCGGACCGCGCACCCTCAACCTATCGACGCCAGAGCCGATCCTGGCTGGGGGACGATGCCGGCAATCCTGGAGAAAGCCTAATGGGAACGGTCCGTACTTACCGCATCCGTTGACAGGGGCTCATGTCCGAACACGCTTCTGCCGCCAAAGGAATGGCTGCTGGCCCGCTCCTGCGCGATGAGCGCCTCGACCGATGGGCCGGCAGCATCGCGTTCCAGACTGCGGGCCTGCTCGTCCAGTCTCCGGATCGCTGCCAGTTCCTCGGTCTGGCCAAGCCTTGCCCTTCGAATAGCATTTTTCATGACCCCGATCGTATGGTCATAGACCTTGATCGGCACCGGATAGGGGTGGCGATCCTTGCCGCCATGGGCGAGCGAAAAGCGCGCCGGATCACTGAACCGGCACGGTGCACCATGCACGACCTCAGCGACCATCGCGAGCGCACGCACCGTTCTTGCACCTACGCCTGGCACCATCAGCAGCTCGGCAAAATCCACGGGCGCACGATCGGCGGCCGCGGCGAGGTTTCCGCGGAGGCGTCGGGCAACGATATTCTCAGGCCGCACGTCATGATGATCGGGCATGACGAGATGCGGCAGAACCGCCTGGTCGGGTTCGGCCTCCGCCTTCGACCGCCGGCTCTCTATGCAGACGAGTTCGCTGGCGATCCCATCCGGGCCCAGCGTTCCCAACAGCTCAAGCTGGCTGCGACGTGAGGCCTTTGCGCGCCCGTCCGTGAGGTTGAGGATCACTCCCTACGCATGCCCTTCGATCGCCGCATGGGGCGCATCGATGAAGCTGGTTAGACCTTCCGACAGCCAATGATAGCGTCTTGCCTGGCGCCGATCGCCATTCATTCCCTGTTGGACGACGACCCACCGACCGTCGTCAGTGACGATGAACCCGTGAAGGTAAAGGTCGAAATTGTCCTGGACGGCCGCGCTGTCGACCTTGGCGACGAGCCGGCTCGATGTTGCCAGGGCCGCGCCATCGACACCCACGCGTTCGCCAACCGAGATCAGCTCATCTGGAGTCTTGCGGGAGTGTTTGCCGCGGCCGCCGCAGACGTGAATGCCCAGTTCGCCGGACAGTGGCGTCAACCCTCGCTTGAGCGCACCCAGAACGCTCGTCGTGATACCCGACGAATGCCAGTCCATGCCCATGACAGCACCGAACGACTGGAACCAGAAGGGATGGGCGAGGCGCCGCAGCAGCTCGTCGCGGCCATATTCGTGGACAATCGCCTGGGAGATGACCGTACCGAGCCGTGTCATGCGATCCCCGAGCCAGGCTGGCACCCGGCCTCCATGAAGGGGCATGTCCGCGCTGCCGGATCGATGCGCCATCAGGGGCGCGTCGCAGGCCGTTGCGGAAAGAAGAGGTGGCCGAGCATCATTTCTCGCTATCATATCTGGAACGAAAAGCGAACATTATCCTGCTCGGAGCCCATGTGCGTCAGCTTCGATACGTCCGGCAATTAAGCTTGTCATCGGGCGCGCCGGCCTTGATCATCTTTCGGCAGCCCCCGTTTCCGCTGCGCCGAGAAAACGCCCCTTGGCATCAATCTCGCACTGAAATGCCGCAGCAGCCTTGCCCGGGCGATCGACCGTTCCCGTGATAGCCCAGCTACCATCGGCGCGACGCGCAGCAGGTTGGACTTTCAGCCGACCGGTGCTCGTTGCGAATTTCTCGATAACATCGGCCTGGCATATCTCCGTCATGGAGACGGGTTCGGTCGAACCGGTCGTGAGCAGAACGGCAACCGGGAACGCGATCATAGGATTTCCTTAAAGCTCCGGTGCGGCACATCGCGCCTCAACGCAAAAGTTCGGTCGCAGATCCTTCCGTCCAATATGCTGGTCTCTCCTTCCGGGTCTGACGTCTGGACATGTGATCCAGCGGGGATCTGCCGCGTCTGCCAAAGGTGCTCGATATAGGTTTGGCCTCCGGGTGCCACTGGAAATTCAGCGGATTGAAGCGCTTGCCGTGGACAGCGTTGCGGAGCTTCTGAGGCGTTTAGGCGGGTAGCCTGAAAAAATTAGGTCGCTGAACGGCCGGTATCGCCGGGATTTGACGGCCGGGTGCGCTCCTGCGGAACCATCGAGCGGCGGATGTATTGAGGGAGGCGCTCTCTCAATCTCAAACGGAGGAAACCATGGGTTTGATTTTGTGGCTGGTCATCGGGGGTGTTCTCGGCTGGCTTGCCAGCATTGTCATGCGAACCGACGCGCAGCAGGGCATTTTCCTGAACATCGTTGTTGGTATTGTTGGGGCGTTCCTCGCCGGGCTCGTGGTCGTGGGCGGTTCGATCAACAATGCGGGTATCGACACGCGCTCGCTTATCGCATCCTTTATCGGCGCACTGGTGCTCCTCGGAATCGTCAATCTCGTTCGCCGCGGAACTGTGCGCTAAGCGCGCTTTGTATCTCGCCACCTTCCGGCCCGGTCGGCTGCCTTATTGGCAGGGACGGCCGGGAGGTCGGCCAGAACACAGTCCGATTTGGGCGATGACTGTTGACCCGTTTTGAAGATGCTCCAGTTTCGTTCGCGATCGCCGACAAAACCGGCCATTCTGATCCCGAATGATGATGCCTGAAAGCGGACTTGCGCTTCGGTCCGAAAGCGCGCCGCGAAGCGACTGCGGGCAGGAAATTCGACCGGGGTCTAGACTGGATCAAGAGCTTGCGATCTCCCTGATCGAATCCTGTCCTGCTTCGGCCGCCGCGCAGGGTGAGGCAGCCGCTAAGACCAGTCTCCCCAACCCGCGGCGTGATGCACGAGCGCTCGGCGATGACATGGGAGGCGATGGCGCCTGAAGACACAGTTGCGCGCACGCAGATGAACGAAGTCGCCAACGCACAGCGCCGATCCCGGCAATCGCGCGGGTCCGACATATGTCTGGAAGGTCTGCTTACACCCACAGAGAAGACCTTCCGGCGGTCTTAGGGACAGCCGGAGGTGGACATCGAGCGGTTAAGTCGAGACCGAGCCACCTGGCGGCGGGCCAGAAGTCTGCACTTCTTCATTCCGGACAGAGACATGCATGAACAGAAAGTCATCTGCGTCGCCCGAATAGCCGCCGGTCACCGGCATGATGCGATTGTTGCAGCGACCATAAGCAACCGCCAGAAGCCCCGCTGAGCCGACGCGGGCATGCGTCGGATCGAAAGCGATCCAGCCAGCTTCGGTAGGTAGATTTCGGCCCAGGGATGTGTCGAACCGGCATCTTCAAAGCCCGCTCCGGGAGCGTGGAGATATCCGGAGACGGCGCGCGCCCCGAAACCGAGGTGTCGAACCACCTCGAGGAAGAGTGCTGCAATGTCCCGGCACGAGCCGCTGGCTAAAGACAGCGTTTCCAGGGGCGACCGGGTGCCGTCTTCCTCCCGTACGCGGTAATTTACGCGCGCGAGCATGCCGGCATTGATGTCCTTGAGCAGCGAAAGTGTATCGGTCGGCTCTGCCGCCACGAAGCTTCGCGCCCAGGCCGCGAGCACCCCGTCCGGGTCTGGATATTGGGGTTTGAGCAGAGCGTACAGGTCCGCATGATCCCCGGCCTCATAGGAGAAGGGAAAGCTGTGCGCATGTGGCGCGATCTGGAACACCGGCCATTCGGCCGCAAACTGTTCCACGGTAATATCGCTGGAAATCAGCAGCTCGCGGGCGAGGTTCGGAAAACTTGGCCGTGGCGACGAGGTTGCCGAATATGTCCTGCGACCAGGTATGTTCGGCTCGGGGTGAACAGGCCACTCCGGAGGCCAGAAGCTGAAGCTCATGGTCGCCACGCGGAATGAGCATCAGACGATGCAGGAGAAGGGTGACGGGCCGCCTGTAGCGGTATCGCGTATTATGCTCGATCCGAATTCTCACATTTCCCTCACCGCATAAGGCCCGCTGCCCGCAAGGCGTCTTCGATGATCGCGCCAACGCCTTTCGCAGTGCGGGTGGGTGTCCCTGGAGCCATGTCGGCAGCAAGCGGGACGGGGACGTGCGCCGGCTCTGGGGAAAACGCGACAGCAGATGGCGGCGGTGCGCGCATCGGGGCGGCGGCAGTCAAACCCCAGAATCCGGCAATGTGCCTGGTCGACGAAATACCGGTCTCCAGCATGAATGGACCACTTGCGCCACAGGCATCAGGGCCGACCGTGGTGACCGGCGTACCATGGCCCATGCCCATTATGGTATTGAACTCAATCGCGGGACGCCCCGCATCATCTCGCCAGATCTGACGAGAATATCCCTTGGCTTTGTCCAGCTCGGATGGTCGACCATCCAATCCATGCACCGCACGCCACTGGCCGACGAGCCGCTTTGCATTGGACGGATCTACCGTCGTGTCGGCATCGCCCTGCCAGATCGAAATGCGAGGCCAGGGCGCGCGATGTGGTGACGCATCCCGGACCAGGGTTCCGAGATGCTTGTCGGTGGGATACCCATGTCCCTGCATCCGGACGAACGCTTCGCGAACCGAGCTTGCACAGCCAAAAGGCAGGCCGGCAATAATCGCTCCGCCTGCGAAGACCTCAGGATAGGTGGCCAACATGCCCGAAGCCATCGCCCCGCCGGCCGATAGGCCAGTCACGAAAATCCGGTTCGGATCGACGTCATGCCTGGCAGACATTTCCGCGATCATCTGCCGGATCGAAAGAGCCTCTCCACTGCCGCGCCGGACATCTGCGGATTCGAACCAATTGAAACAGAGATTGAGATTGTTGCTGCGCTGCTGCTCCGGGAAAAGGAGCGCGAAGCCAAGCTCGTCGGCGAGCTGCGACCAGCCGGAACCATGGTCGTATGCCGCGGCGCTCTGGGTACATCCATGGAGGATGACGACCAGGGGGGCGCCCTTATCCAGGGTGTCAGGAACATAGTATTTCGAGCGAAGGGCGCCGGGATTTGACCCGTATCCGACCAAGTCCATTAAGCGGTCCCCGCCATTCCTGCCGCTTGCAGTAGCGCGCAGAACCCTGCGCTTCGCTAATCCCGCGATTGTGTCACCCAGCCGGTCCATGAGATGTCTCCAGCGCCGGCGGAGGCCTTTGCGGGGCTATGAACGCGCCTGCACCACCATCGTTGCTGCGCCGCACAATAAAATCCTTTGCGCACGCGTCCGGTCGTTTGTGCGAGAAATGATCCCGATCAGGGCTTCAGCTTGTGAAGGACCCGGCGTGGCACCCCCCACCTTGGTCCGTCGACGTTCGAGGCCCGCTTTGGCTGCATCCGCCGACTTTGCGCGCGTTCAAGCCGCAAATGGAGCGACCCAACACCTGCCGGTCATTCAGCTTGTCCTTGTTGGCCTCAAGCAA
The DNA here is from genome assembly GCF_042693015.1 of Sphingomonas sp. DBB INV C78. Lineage (NCBI taxonomy): Bacteria > Pseudomonadati > Pseudomonadota > Alphaproteobacteria > Sphingomonadales > Sphingomonadaceae > Sphingomonas > Sphingomonas sp. DBB INV C78. Next base: position 630,845 of record NZ_CP170544.1, read on the forward strand.
AGGCGGGGCAGTTAAGTTCTAGCGCCCTCCCGGCGACAAAAAAGCCGGCCATATCCCCGCTGCGCAAGCAAAGACGCAGCGCGCTCCATCCCTATATTATTAGAAAATTTCACAAGGGTGAGCCCCGACGACTGCGCGAAGGAACGGGATAAATAGGACCGGCTAACACCGCACAGACCCGCCAGTTTCGCCGTGGAAGGCCGCTCATCTTCCGCTTCATTAAGGCAATGGCGGATCCCGCATAGCTGCCAATTCGCGAGGCCGGTCGGATCGGTGTCTGCTCGGTTCCACGCCCAGGCGACGCACAGGTTAAACAAGGATCAGATTGGCGGCGGAATCGACGGGAGCAGCGCTCCAAGGCCGGGTTCTAGAAATTCCATCATGACACGCCGTTCCTCACGACCGGCGTGCCTCCGGACGACGGGAAACCATTGTCATCAAAAGGTCGGATGCGGCACACGCCTTCAGTGCCAATCAAATATAAACTTAACAAATGATAATCTAAGTCTACTGAATTAACATGGATTATAATATAATGTCAGCTGAAAATGTCCCAAAATGGGACTATTCTCCGGAGTTCCGTCCATTACGCTTCCGAGATGACGTATATATATCCAGATGATATATGTATTTTCGGTCATATTGCCCAAATTGAATTTGAATTAATTGAAATTCTGGCAAATAGCGTGGGGCAAATAGAGGCAAATCGGAGTTTATACTGCATCTCGATGCCGATCTGGCGGGTTGCGTAACAGCTGCGTGGTCCTCGCCGAGAGTGGTGTTGTGATTGCCCAAATCCAAAGGGGGTAGCGTGAAAAAACAGGCTTTTGCCCGACGCCTCGAGCCTTCTCGGATCGTCGTCGCTCGCCTCAAGCGCGCTTCTCTTCCCGGCAAGGGCATCGGCGCGACGTTCGACACAGGAGCCTAATATGAAAAAACTTGCTTCCGCATTGGCGCTGGCCTCGGCAATTGCATTTGCTCCAGGTGCAATTGCGGCGGATTTCCTTCCCGGCGATCCGAACTTCACGGTGTCAGGCAAGCCGTTCACGGGCACTGACGCAGTATCTGCCTCAATCGGAAACGAGGGGCTTGATGGGACCGACTTCGACCGCTTCATCTTTACGATCGGTCCTGTGGGCGCGAACCCGATTGGGTTGGGAAGCGGCTCGATCACCACGATCTTCTCCGGCCTGGCCGGGGGTGTGGACGATCTGGATTTCGGTGAGGTCACTTTCTTCAACGGGGTGGATACCTTCATTGTGCCGGTATCCACTTTGGGGAAACAGGAATTCGCAGGGCTCAGCGACGTCCCGATCTTCTCCGGTCTCGAGAATATCCTCACGATCAATTATACGGCGCGTGGTCAGGGATCCTATGGCGGAACATTATCTTTCACACCGTCGGCCGTAGTGCCGGAGCCAGCGATCTGGCTGCAGATGATCCTCGGCTTTGGGGCAATTGGATTTGTCTTGCGCAAGCGCACGAGACAGGTGCTCCTCGACGCGTCGCACAGTTGAGCCAGCGCCTTTGATCCAGAGGCCGCATCCGGCATCTTGTCGGATGTCGGCTTTGGCTCCGACGTCGATCAAAACTCTGGCCCCGGGCGCTCGCGAACAGCTTTTCCAGCATTTGCGCCTGCCCGGGGTTATCACGCCCGATTGTCAAATTATCGAAACGCTTCTTCAGCGCGCTCCGCCGAGGTGGTCGCGCGGCCAGAGACGGGATACGAGAACTCCTGGCGCGCCGATATCTCTCAGTCGGGATAGGCGTTCCGGAACTCGTACCGGCCATCGGACCGCCGCCGCTTTGCGCCCGAACGGCAGCTTCATCTCAAAATATTTGCGGCATCCGCAGATTCCGGCCGCCATTTGCCGGCCTGGCTTGGGAGCTTCTCTCGCCAGCGACCTCAATTCGTTATCCGGTTCCGGGAAGTGATGGCCGGCAGGAAACGGCAGTTGACGTTATTTCGCACCCTTTGCTCGACTTCCCTCGAAAAAAAAAGCGGATAAAGCGAGCGGCCAGCGACGCGGTCACCGCCGTGGGCGTAGAACTCGATATATCTGCCTATGTCTGACACCGTGAGACGCATCAGCTGGGAGGCCGCGGCGACAGCCTGATTAGTGCGGAGCGCTCCCACTTTGGCAAAGCCCAGCATGCTTTCATAGAAACGTACGTGCCGAGGATTTACCTCAATAAAGAGGTCGGAGCATTTATATCGCTCGCTCCCATAGATGAAGATGGTGTGAAACATGGCAGCGAGAACATGTTTGGAGTCATTCGATGGTCGGCTCGCAAATTTCGTAATTTCGCAGAGGCTCGTTCCGGGATAGGACCTGGCTTCGTCAAGAACATCGGCAAATGTCTTATCAGCGGCCAACCCCGCCGCAGAGTCAACCGTGAGCGTTAGCGTGCCCACGACGTCGTCACCCGTGGATGCGAGGAACGTTGAGGAAGACTTGCTGGAGGAAAGCTTGTGATCATCTCCATAACCCCGCCAGCTATACATCCTGTTGAGGAGATCGCAGGCAAGAATGGATTGGCTCGCCATATCGATGATGTCGACGTCCAGCCTGCTATCAAGACGATTGCAATCATTCGCAAATTTGCCCGAAAAAAGCGGCGGATAGTCGGAAGAAGGAATAATAGAAATTGGTGACGAAACGAAACTGCTTTCACAGTCATAATGTATAGACATGCTTCGTCCCCACGTGCGACATTTTGTAATGATACCGAAATGATTGAGCGCTTTTGGTTAAGAGATCTCGCCATTTGCTGGTGAGATATTCAAAGGATACCCTTTGGATTCGAAAATGAGATTAGCCGTGTTGTGGAAGCGCCCGTTTGCACCGGAAAGAGCGCACGCTTAACTTGCTCCAGGTGCGCCGATATTGACGGGAAGTGAGACGAACCGGCCGATGTCGTCGCTCAGTCGAACGTCTAGCGGCGCACATTTTGCCGACGATGTGGACTAAATATTTGACCGAACAGCCAAAAGAAGCCGGTGACGTCTGGCCGGCTGATACGGCATGGTCGCGCACAAACCTAGACGGGAACAATTTATCGTCAGGAGCATTGCGGCCAGCTTGCTGGCCGAATCATATCGAGAGTGCCCATGGATTTTGGCGGGTAGAGGTGGATACGGATAAGCGGTTTCGGGTGCGGGTGATCATGCCATGCGTTTGGCGGATCGCAGCCTGGCTCGTCTGAGCGCTCCGGGTTTCGCGCATAAGATCCACCTTCCACGTTCTGGATTTGGTAAATCCCTTCCGTTGCTCCCACCCGACGGCAAAGCCTTACCGCCGCGTGAAAGTGCACCGGCCGTCATGGTTTTGCCGCAAGATCGAGATGATGCAGATCAAGGGCAGATTGCTCTGGATGTGCTAGAGAAGATCATTGCCGATGTTCCGCCTGCAGGCATCGGCGACTGAGAGTGTTTTTTGTCATGCTCCCGCTTGCGACGCTGGAGCCGTGCCATGAGCCTCTCCGATCCTGCTCCGCTGAAGCCCTTCATCGACAAGCTGACTGCGCGGTCCCGGCTTGGTGCCGTCGAGCAACAGGCCATGCTCGCCCTCCCGGCGCACGCCGTTCAGGTTCAGCCGAACCATGATTTCGTTCGCCTGGGCGAGCAGGTTCATCATGCCTGCTTCATCGTAGCGGGCCTCGTAGGCCGGATCGGCCTGAACAGGGATGGGTTTCGCCAGATTACGGCCGTCCATATTCCGACGGACATGGTCGACCTGCATTCGGTCGTCGTGCCCAAGGCAAGTTCAGCTTTGCAGGCCCTGTCAGTCGTGACGATCCTTCGTGTTCCGCATGTGGCACTACGCGAGATGACCCGGCTTCATCCAGCGATCGCCGAGGCCTTCTGGCGCGAGTGCGTTGTCGACGCGGCAGTCCTTGCAGAGTGGGTCGTAAACGTCGGACGTCGGGACGCTCGGGGGCGCCTCGCTCATCTGATTTGCGAAATCGCCTATCGCATCGAGGGGGCGGGCCATAGCGTCGGCCTCTTCGTTCCGTTTCCCGTCACGCAAGGCCAGATGGCCGACATGGTCGGACTGACGCCGGTTCACGTCAACCGGATGCTGAAGCGGTTACGGGATGATGAAGTTGTAGATGTCCGGTCCGGAACCATCCGGATCCTGGACTGGACGCGATTGCTCGATGTTGCCGACTTCGATCCGGCTTACCTCCATCTTCCCGAAACCGATGGCGCGCCCGCCGACGAGACCGAGGCAGATCGACCGATCAGGCCCGCACTTTCATCGTGAGAGCGTTCTCGAATGTCACGCTGAACAACAAGTCATGCGCTTCATTCTCGACGGCGATGAAGCAGGTGAGATCAAGGTGCCCCTCTCGCACATCGGCCGCCATCAAATCGCGGGCCGCCGCGACAGCCTCGTTCCGGGCGATGACGTCATTGGGCAATTCACGCCCCTCTTCGTCCGCGACGAACTCGCTCTCGCCGCCAAAATGCATGAAGTAGCGCATGGCCGGAATCATAACATCGGATGACAAGCCGGTCTTCGATCCACATCAATTTGCGCGTAATTCCCAGCTGGCGTTTCAGAACGGGAGGTTTCCGCGACAATCGGGTCCGTGCGGTACCCCCAACGGGGTAGGGAAGTGCCGACAGCCGCTGACGAACCCGCCTTGCACGAGAGCGTTTAAGTTATCGGATAGCCGTCGTGCGATATCCGCCGGCTTTCCAAACACGGTGATCGGAGATGCATCAGGGTGCCATGTTGCCGGGCTGCCAAATTACCGGGCTAGCGGGAAAGAAGGCAGCAAGCGTTGGCCTCCATCGCTACGCGGGAGCGCACCAGGGATGTGTGGGGGGAGGTGGCTCCCGCTATCAACCGGCTGACGGGGCATCAACCGGAGGCACGCCCAACTTCTATGAGCGCTGCGGTGAACGCCATTACGTAGAATCCCAGAATTCGACGGCGATGCCGCCAAAGCGGATATCGACCAGCAGGCAGCTCCCCGAAACCGGACGTTGGAAACAACATGCTATTGGCTTGGCAGGACAGAAAAAGGGGGATCCGGCGTGGGAATCTCACTCCCGCAGCGAGGAGGCCTTTCGTCGACATCGCGGGCTCCTTTTCGCCGCCACTAGCGTTGCGTGTGGGCAGGAGGCTCGGAATATGACGGAATCGGCAGCGTCGCGACCCTGGTGGGAGCATGGCGTAGTCTATCAGATCTACCCGCGATCCTTTCAGGACAGCGATGGCGACGGCGTCGGAGACCTTGCCGGGATAGAGGGGCGGCTGGACCATGTCGCCCGTCTGGGTGTGGATGCCATCTGGCTGTCGCCGATCTTTCCCTCCCCCATGGCCGACTTCGGATATGACGTTGCGGACTATTGCGGCATCGAGCCGACCTTCGGCAATCTTGCTGCTTTTGATCGGCTGCTGGCGGCCATTCACGCGCGCGGCCTGAAGCTGTTGCTCGATTTCGTTCCCAACCACAGCTCTGACCAGCATCCCTGGTTCATCGAGAGCAGCAGCGGTCGCAACAGCGCGAGACGGGACTGGTACATCTGGCGCGATCCGGCGCCTGACGGTGGTCCGCCCAATAACTGGATGAGCGATTTTGGCGGTTCGGCCTGGGAGTGGGATGATGCCAGCGGCCAATATTATCTGCACACGTTCCTCAAGGAACAGCCGGATCTCAACTGGCGCAATTCCGGTCTTCGCGACGCCATGCTGGAGGTGCTGCGCTTCTGGCTCGATCGTGGCGTCGACGGCTTCCGGATCGATGTCCTATGGTACATCGTCAAGGCGGAAGACATGCCCGACAATCCGGCCAACCCCGCCTGGCAACCCGGCATCCGCGATCGCGACCGGCTCGTCCAGCTGCATACCGCCGACTTGCCCGAGGCCCATGCGATCTCGGCCGATATGCGCGCATTAGCCGACAGTTATGGCGAGAAGCTGCTCGTCGGGGAAATCTTCCTACCCAACGATCGCCATGCACGGTGGTTCGGCACGGTCGAGCGCCCGCAGGTCCATCTCCCTTTCAATTTCCAATTGATCGAAGGCAGCTGGAACGCAGCCGGCATTCGGCAGCTGATCAGCGACTATGAAGCATCGTTACCGGCGTTTGGCTGGCCCAACTGGGTGATTGGTAGCCATGATGCACCGCGGATCGCCGCACGGCTGGGCGAGGCACAGGCGCGCGTGGCCGCAATGCTGCTGCTCACGCTGCGCGGCACGCCGACGCTCTATCAGGGAGACGAGATCGGTATCGGCGAAGTCGTCATTCCGCCCGATCGCGTCCGCGATCCATCCGAGCTGCGCGAACCCGGTCTCGGGCTCGGCCGCGACCGCTCACGCACGCCGATGCCTTGGGACGCATCTCGCTTCGCGGGGTTCAGTGCTGTCGAGCCATGGCTTCCCCTCAATCCCGATTGGCGCACGCGCAATGTCGCGGCACAGGAAGAGGATCCCCAGTCCATGCTCAGCCTCTATCGCGAGCTGCTGGCGTTACGTCGAACCCAAGTCGCGTTGGCGATCGGTATCATAGAACTTCTGGACGCGGATACCGACGTCCTCGCTTATGAACGCCGGCACGGTTCCGAGCGGTGTTTGATCATGCTCAATCTGAGCGGAAGCGAGCGGTCGCTCCTGATGCCGGCCCGACTGCCCGGCGTCGAATTGCTCGCATCGACATTGACCATGCGAGCCGTGGACGGAACACTCGCCCCAAATGAAGGGCTCGTATTTCGCGTGCTTGGGGCGCGCTGAGATGCGGGTCGCAATGCTCGCGCCGATCGCCTGGCGGACCCCACCGCGCCATTATGGGCCGTGGGAGTTCGTCACCAGCCTGCTGACGGAAGCGCTGGTCGCACGCGGTGTCGATGTCACTTTGTTCGCAACGCTTGACAGTGTGACCGCGGCAAAGCTCGATGGCGTCGTACCCGCACCCTATAATGATAATCCTTCGATCGATGCGAAGGTCTGGGAATTCCGACATCTCGCTCATCTGTTCGAGCAGGCAGATCGCTTCGACATCATTCACAACCAGGCCGACTTTCCGGCCCACGCGTTTGTGCGACTCGTCGACACACCAATCGTCACGACGATCCACGGCTTCTCCTCGGAACGTATCCTGCCGATGTATGCGCCCTATCAGGATCGCGTGCATTATGTCGCGATAAGCGCCGCGGACCGCCATCCCGACCTGCGCTACGCCGCGACAATCCATCACGGCATTCCCTTCGAAGATTTCCCCTTTGATCCGTCAGGGTCCGACGACCTGCTCTTTTTCGGGCGCATCCATCCCGACAAGGGGGCGGCCGAGGCAATACGCGCGGCGCAAGATTCCGGACGCCGCCTCAATATGTACGGCATCGTCCAGGATGAGGATTATTTCCTGCGTGAAGTGGCGCATATCAGCGACGGCTTGGCTGTAGTCTATCACGGGTCGGTCGGCGGCACTGAGCGCTTGAAAGCCCTCGGCCACGCGCGAGCCTTGCTTCACCTGGTCAATTTCGACGAACCGTTCGGCCTCTCCGTGATCGAAGCCATGGCCTGCGGAACGCCTGTCATCGCCACACGGCGAGGCTCCATGCCCGAACTGATCGAGCACGGCGTTACCGGCTTTCTGGTCGACTCGCACGAGGAGGCGGTGGGGGCCATATCCAGGATCGACGAGATAGATCGCGCCGCGGTGCGGCGCGTTGCAGCACGCCGCTTCACTGTCGACGCGATGGCTGACGCCTATCTGAGACTTTACGAATGGATCCTGGTTCAAAGGGACGACTACGCGTTGAGAGGCTCGTTACGCGCGAAAGTGTGAAAAGAGACTGCGACCGCTCGATCAGCCTCGGCCGCAACCGCCGACATGGCTGACTTTAGCGGGGCTTCTGTCGACGCCTGAAAGCCGCCGGCAATTCAGTTTTGGAATAATGACCAGCTTCTGGAGGCGTCCAGCGGTCCAAAGGCGTCAGCGTTGTTGGTTTGCCGCCGTCTCCGCGCATTCTCTCGTTTCGAAGCGGCGACGCGAGCGGAAAATTACGTAAACGTCGTTCGTCGATCGAGTGCTTGTCCCGCGGTTTGCGCAAACCCATTCTCGGGTGGCTCGTCAATGACGGTGGCGAGGTAGCGGCGCGGATGTTCGCGCAGGCGAAGCGCGGGTTGCTCGGCCAGGCGGCAGAAGGTCTCCTGCGCCAGATCGCTCGCACGCGCGCGGTTTGCCAGCCAGTTGAGTAGCCAACTGGCGTGTGTGCGATAGATCGCATCCAGATCGGAATGGGTCGCGGCAGTCACGCCAATCTGCTAGCAACGATGCAAATAACTCGCAATAGCGGGAACTGCTCCGGTTCAAGCGGTGCGCCGATCCCTTATCTGCCTTTGAGGATCACACGGCGGTAGGACTGCTTGCCGCCAGGCGCCACGCGGCGGGCGGCATGTTGGTCCACGCCGTGAAGGCGCGCCTGAAGGTGGCAACATCGACATATTGCAGACGGGCGGAAATTTCCCGAACACTGAGCGTCGTGCCGCGGAGCAATTCGAAGGCAAGATCGCGCCGACATTGCATGCGGAGTTGAACGAGAGACGATCCTTCCCGCTTCAGTCGGCGTCGAAACGTCGCCGAGGTCATACCGAACATCCGCGCCAGCGTATCGATGCCAGGCGTTTGCCCGTCCAGCGAGAGGGCCGCGCGAATGGCGGCGATGACCTGTGAACTCAAACTCTCGTCGCCGTAATCGGGAGGGAGCAGATCGAAGGGGAACAAGGCGAACAGGGCGTCCAGTTCACTCGGCTTGCGGGCGATCGGCCGATCGAGAAAATGACTGGCGAAGGCGAAGCTGTCCCCGGCCTGACCAAATCTTGGGCTGATGCTGAACAATTCAGGGAGGGCTGCGTGGCGCAAGGAGGCGGGATAAGCCACGGTCACGTCGATCAGCGGCACTTCCGCGCTGATCAGCCAGCCAAGGATGCGATGATAGCTTGCCAGCGAGAAGATTGAGATGAGCAACTCAGGCACGCTCTTCTCGCGCGTCCGCCGGTCGATCGTGAATCGCACGACATTGCCGGCTTCCGACACCGTCCACTCGGCGACCCGGTCGCCCAGCATCGCATAGAAATCGGTCATGACGCCGATCGCCTCGCGCAAGGTCGGACAGCCGAGCATGGCCAACAGGAGGATGCGATGGTTCCGAACCGGAAACGGCTTCATCCCGTTCTTGCGGCAGCTTTCATAATGGAAGGCCAGAATGCATTCCCCGGCCAAACGCGCGATCGCAGCCCTGGAAACCAGGCGCGCGCGGCCCTCCCTCAAGGCCGCTTCGATCAACGTCAGGCCAGATCGCCGGAGGGCGCCCGGGACATCGCCGCCGATTTCCTCAAGCGTGTCGAGCAATACCGCCATCGCGGCCGCGGGAACTGAACTGGGTACGGCCGGCACCGGCTGACGCATCTGACGTCTCCAGAGGGTTTGATCCGACAATAGCCGAACTGCGCGATAATACCCCCTAATTCGCACGCTTATGCCCCCCTCTGCCGGATTCTGTCCCCGTAGGTTTGCTCAACAAGAATGAAGGGGGAGAGGAAAATGACCAGGAGCGCTTGGCTGCTTGCCGGGAGTGCGTGTCTGTTTTGCGGCACCGCACATGCGCAGGAAACCGCACAGAATGTGTCGCTCGAAGACATCGTCGTCACGGCGCAGAAGCGCACCGAGAACTTGCAGGACACACCGCTGGCCGTGAGCGCGGTCACGGCCGACACGATCGACAAGCGCGGCATCACCGATGTTTCCAGCCTTACGGCGATTGCGCCCAACCTCAGCATCACGACGACCGGCGCTTCGACATCGAATATCGCACTCTTCATCCGTGGCATTGGCGAGAGCGAGACGATCCTGACGGTGGATTCGCCCGTCGGCCTTTATGTCGATGGCATCGTTCTCGGACGGAGCTCCGGCGCCGTCTTCGATCTTGTCGACCTCGAGCGGATCGAAGTGCTGCGGGGGCCGCAAGGCACGCTGTACGGCCGCAACACCATTGGCGGTGCGGTAAACCTGATTTCCAAGAAGCCGACGGCCGATTTCGGCATCGAACAATGGCTGAGTTACGGGCGCTTCGATTACATCCAGGCCAAGACAAGTCTCAACACAGGCACGCTTGGCGACAGCGGCATTCGCGCACAGTTCACCTATCTGCACAAGCAGCGCGACGGCTATGCCGACAATGTGCTTGCCAAGGACAGCGCTGATCCGGGCGCCTATAACGTCGACGCCTTCCGGCTATCGGTCGCCTATGATCAGGGCGGCCCGCTGCGCCTGAATTACACTTACGACTATAATGACCGGCGGAGCGTCGCCAATCAGAACCAGCTGGCGGTCGCGCGCCCGGATATTGCGGCGTACATCAACGCGTCATCCGCGCTGGGCGGGAACGCGCCCCAGATATCGCGCAACCGGATCGATCGTCTGATCCTCGATCATGATGGCCCCATTCGCGATAAGGTCCAGGGACACGCGCTCACTGCCGAGATCGACCTGGGCGACAATCTGACACTGCGTTCGCTGACCGGTTATCGCAAATGGGACAATTCGGTCGTCAACGATCAGGACGGCAACGGCGGACTGGTCGGGTTCGTCGTCGATCCGATATTGTTCGCGGGCGGCCCTTTCATCCCGCTCGGCGTCCAGCCGATCAGCCTGTTCCATCTCACCTTCGAGCGCGATCAGGACCAATGGACCCAGGAATTCAATCTGCTCGGCAAGATCGGTGATCGGACCGAATTCGTGCTCGGCGCCTTCTATTTCGAAGAGGTCGCGCACGAAGAAAATCCGACTTTCCTGACCTTCATCGTTCCGTCGCCGACGCCTATCCCGGTCACGCCGACGGTGAGCGTGGATTCCTTCGGCGTTAATCTGGCGAGCAATTTCATCTATCGCCACAAGTCGCGGTCGAAGGCCGTGTTCGGTCAGATCACGACACCCTTGGCGGATCGGCTCAATCTGACCGCAGGCGCTCGCTACACCTGGGACGACAAGCATCTCGATCAGACGCTCCCCACGGCGCGCAATCTCGATCGCAGCTTCGACAATTTCAATTGGGCACTCACGCTCGATTATCAGTGGCCCAACGACATCATGGCCTATGCGCGAGTCGCAACCGGATACAAAGCGGGCGGCTTCAATGCGCGCTCGATCAACGAGGGGTTCGATCCGGAGGATCTGACTTCTTACGAAATCGGGCTGAAGACGGAGCTTTTCGATCGCCGCCTGCGGTTCAATGTCGCGCTGTTCCATGCCGTTCACAAGGATGTGCAGGTAGGCCAGTTCCTGGCCGGATCCGGTGGCTCGGTCGGCATCACCGTCAACGCCGGCAACGCCCATTACAATGGCGTCGAAGCCGAGTTCACGGCGCTCGTCACCGACAACATCATCCTGACCGGCAACGTCGGGTACACGCATCGCGACTACAAGAAATTCGAGATTCGCAATCCGCTGACCGACCAGATCGTCGACATCGCCGATGATGCCCATTTCATCTATTCGCCCGACACGACGGCAAACCTTGGGCTGGAATATCGCTTTGATCCCTTCGCCTTCGGACAGCTCGCTGCGCGCCTCGATTATTCCTACCGAAGCAGCATGTATTGGCATGCGGGAACGCTGCTGAACCCATTCAACGATGTGATCGCGGACGACGGCGTCGGGCGGCTTGATGCGCGTGTGACGCTTTCGCAGCTGAAACTCGGCAGCGGCACGGCCGAAATTTCGCTCTGGGGCAAGAACATCACCGATGAGAACTACCTCCTCGGCGGCGTTGACTTTGGTTCTCTGGGTTTCGCCACCGTCAGCTACGCGGAGCCCCGAACCTATGGCATCGATCTGCGGGTGAAGTTCTAATGGCTGCACCTCGTTACGATCATTTGACGTCGAGCGGCCGGATCGGGCCGATGGTCCTGCCCAACCGCATGCTGCTGACGGCGATGGGGGCTGGCCTTGCCGAAGCCGATGGGACATGTGGCGAGCGCCTGCGGGCCTTTCACAGCCGGCAGGCCGAAGGCGGCATCGGCCTAGTCACGCTGGGCGTCGTGGGCGTCGGCTGGCCGATCGGTTCAAACATGAAGGGCCAACCGGCTTTGTCCGAGGACCGGCATATTGCCGGCCTGGCGCAGCTTGCCCGGGCCGTCCAGGCGCACGGATCGCGATTTGCGGTTCAGCTCCATTTCGGTGGCCTGGTCGCGATGGAGGACATGCTGGCGGGCCGGCCGGCATGGACGCCCTCGCTGCCCGTCATGATCGACGGGGACATGATGGCGGGATTTCTGGAGGAGGAAGCGGCCGTCGCGCCGTTCTTCCAGCTCAGTGATGTCCGGTACAAGGTGATGACCCGTGCGGATATCGCCGAGCTTGTGGCGATGTTCGGCGCGGCGGCAACGCGTGCCCGAGAGGCCGGCGTCGACGGGATCGAGATCCATGCCGGCCATGGCTACATCATCTCGTCCTTTCTTTCCCCCGCCACCAATCGGCGCGACGACGAATATGGTGGCAGTGTCGCGAACCGGGCGCGGCTGCTCGTCGAGATCATTCGCGCGGTGCGGGAAGGCGCGGGACCGGAAATCGCCGTCTGGTGCAAGATCGACACCGAGGAATATGAACGCGAAGGCGGTATCCGGCTCCACCACGCGCTCGAGACGGCGAGACTTGCCGAGGCCGCCGGGGCCCAGGCGATCACCGTCACCGCCAATCACGAAACGTCGCGGGGCGCGCTTCACTCGGGCTCTCACACTCCTCATGAGCCTGGCCTCAACATACCGAAAGCCGCAGCCATCAAGGCGGCGGTATCGGTGCCGGTGATCGTATCGGGCCGGATCGAGCCGGCGGTCGCGGAGAGTATCATCGCTCGTGGTGAGGCCGATTTCCTCGCCATGGGGCGGAAGATGCTGGCGGACCCCAGTCTCCCCGCCAAAGTCGCCAATGGACGAGCCGAGAGCATATTGCCCTGCATCTATTGCTACACCTGCATCAGCGCGATCTATCTCGGAGACTCGGTGCGCTGCGCGGTCAATCCTGAAACCGCTTTCGAGCAGGACGCATGGCTGGAACCGACAGCCAACCCCAAACATGTCGCAGTGATCGGCGGTGGGCCGGCAGGGCTTGAGGCTGCGCGCCGGTTGCGCCTGAGGGGCCATAGGGTCACTCTATTCGAGCGAGCAGCGGTGCTTGGCGGCACGTTGCGGTTCGCCTCGATCGCCTACGACCCCAATGAGCGTCTGCTCGATTGGCTTATCCGTGAAGTCGAGGCTGCGGACATCGATGCCCGCCTGAACACGGAAGCGACCGTGGAGACGGTCCGCGCGCTGGGCATCGACGAGATTGTGGTCGCGAGCGGCGCCCGCCGCGATCTCTGTCGGCTTCCCGGCGACGATCTGCCGCATGTGCTCAACGGCGACGATCTCAGGCGCCTGATGCTGGGCGAAGCGCCTGCACCGGGGCGCAAGAAGCTTGGATGGTCAGCACGGGCGGCGGCGAAGCTTGCCTCCGCCACCGGCGCCACGGCCCTCCCATCGGTGGTTCGTGCAGCCACGAAGACCTGGATGCCACTCGGCGACGAGATCGTCATCGTTGGCGGCGATCTGGTCGGGCTCGAACTCGCGGAGTTTCTGGCCCATCGGGGGCGTCGCGTCACGATCATCGATGAGGCGGCGAAGTTCGGGCGAGGACTCCAGGTAGTTCGCCGATGGCGCATTCTGGATGAGTTGAGAGACGCCGGAGTCAATTTCCACCCGTCCGTTCGCAACATCCAAATCGGCAAGGATGCCGTCCGCGCCGAATCCGTCGAAGGCGCCAACCTCGAGTGGCGGGCCGATAACGTGCTCGTGGCCAAGGGTGCGGGCAGCGATGATCGGCTGGCCGAGGCGTTCCGGGCGGGTGGGTTCACTCCGCATATCATTGGCGATGCCGGGGGCATCGGCTTCGTCGAAGGCGCCATGCGGAGTGCTGCGACAGTGGCGCGAACCCTGTGACCGTGGGGAACCAAGGGTAGCGCTACGGGGCGTGCTCTTCATTAAAAATGATCAGTATCGCAAATATTTGGAGGGGAGAGGTCGGTGGGCGTCAAGGGAGTGAACCGCATCATGATTGCCGTGCGCGATCTGGAAAGTGCAAAGCAAAGATATCACGACCTTCTGGGCGCGACTTTTGTGGATGCCCACTGGACCGGAGAGCCCTTCGGCATAAGTGTATCCATCGCATGGGATGCCGGGATCGAGCTGTGCGCGCCTCTTGCCGGTCGGGAAGAAGACAGCGCTGTGTCCGCGTTTCTGGCTACGCATGGAGAAGGCTTAATGAACGTGTTCTTCAACGTGGGTGACGGCGTTGCGGCGATGGAACGTGCGGCCCGTGAAGGACACAGATCCCTTCACTCCCTGGATTATACTCAGGCCGAAATCGACCAACATCTGGGTGGGCTATTTGGCAGATACCAGGAGTTCACCTTGGATACGGCCGAACGATGCGGCTTTACAGTCAGCCTCGCCAGGATTGAACCCAGGCATGGCTCGCGTCCCAGTTTGTCCGACGAAATAGACTCTTCCGCTGGAAATAAAGACTTTGCGGACCGGTGGCATCCATAGTCTGTCGTGGTCCACGGGCTCGATGAGGGAAATGTGCGCCTGATCTATTGCGACGAACTTCCGAAATATCTTTCGTCGGCAAAATCCCAGAGGCGCGAGCGGATGTTGATGCCCTTCTCCTTCAATCCGCCGAGCATCTTCATCAGTTTCTTGATCGAAGGCGTGCGCGGCATGGCCCGGCCATATTTATATTCCGAGCTGTCATAATAATCCGACCAGCGGATGATCTTGTCGCCTTCGATCACCATCACCGAGGCAAGCTCGCCGACGAATTTGTCACCGGTTTCGCGGTTGTAGTTCGTCTCGACCCGTTCGGCGAACACGACGTTGCCGGATGCCGCGATATTCTTGATGTCGCAATGAACATAGGGGCGGTCGAACATCTCGAGATAGGCATCGAGCCCCACCTGCACCATTTCCAGGCCGAGATTGGCGCCAAGACCGGTGTCGCACTTGATGACATCGGGGTGGAGATAGCGATCGAAGGCGATGCGCATCCCCTCGGTATCGCAGCAGGCGAAATAGTCGAGCACCAGTTGTTTCGGGTCGGGAGTGCCGCTCATTATTTCCTCCAGAAAGTCTGTGCGTTGCGTTCCTACGCCCGTTGATCTTGAGCCTCGCCCGCCTCGGGCGCCAACCTCAGCACCAATATTGCGACCGTGTCGGGACCAGGATTTTCAAGGCGATCGGGTCGGGGGCTAATCGGCTTCACGTCGCCCGGACTGAAGTCCCAGCGCGAGCCCCTGCCGGCAAGCGAGCCGGAAGACATTGCGACGAGGAGGTCGCCCTCCACAGCCAGGTTACTCCGCGGCGGGATTTCCACCCTGGCGATAGTGCCTTGCGGGAAGGCGAGCCGCGATTGTCCAGGGAGCAGAACCAGGCGCTTGCCTTGCGCGCCGGCGGATTTGGCGAATTCGATGCCGATGACGCGAAACTGATTACCCGGCTCGATGCGGACGCGGTGCGTGTAGCCGCCCAGCGTCGAGTGCGGGATGTAGGAGATGGTGCCGCGGTCCGCAGTCGTCCGGATCTCCGCTCCGCCAAGCTGCTGATTGTAACTTGTCGAGGTCGACATCACGATGCCGAGCTGGTCGCGCTCATGCCTGTGGTAGAAGCTCTGCTCGCCACCGGAAAGCTGAACATCATAAACGTCGAACCGGTCGTCGTGGAGAACCGGCCGATGTCTTGGCTCTTGCAGGGCAGGGTAGACAATTTCGTCCGCGGGGGCGGCGGGAGCGATGGCGAACGCCAGTAGCGCGATGCAGGTCGCACTCAGGCCGTTCGCCATGCCAGGTCTCCGTCAATCGAAACTGTCGAGCGCATCATGATCGTCGATGGCGGCATAAAGGCGCCGGAGGAATTCGTGGGTGGTCCGCTCCGGCTGCATGTCGGGCATTCCCGGCGCCGGGTGGAGCGTGATCGTCCAGAAGGCGAGCGCGGTCATGAGCTGCTGGCGGAGATTCTTCCACGCCTCGTCCTCGGAGACCTTGGGAACCCCGAATTCCTCCATCTTGTCGAGATAGAAGCGGAGAAGATCCTTCTCCCACTTGCGGCGATCCTCGATCGTGAGCGCGGTCGTCATCGTGTAGACGAAATCGCGCGACCAGTGGCCCACCGAGATGATCTGCCAGTCGCTCAGGCCCATCACATTTTCGGGCGTCACATACCAGTTCTTGAGGTGCACATCGCAGTGGATCAGGGTGTGCGGCAGCACCTCGTGGCGCGCGATGGAGAGGTCCGTCGCCGGCCAGATCTCGGCGCGGCGCTTGAACAGTCGGGCCGGCATCAGCGCTTCGGAATCGCCAAAGGCGATGTCGCAGCTTTCGGCAAACTGGGGCGACGCCGTCATCATGTCGCGCCACCATTTGAACCAGGTCCGGAAGGGCAGCGTCGCGGAGCCGAGTTCGGGGCTCTGGTAGAAGGGCGAATGGAGGCGAGCCAGCGTGGTCGCCTGGCTGGTCGCGCGGTCCCAATCGATCACCGTTCGATCGTCGCAGAATTCGACCTTGCCGCCGAGATCCTGGAGCATGATCAGCGAGGCATAGCTGTCGGGGTCGAAACGCGAATAGACGTTGACCGGGGCCTCGATGCCCAGGCGGGGCCGGACGAGATTGTAGAAATTGACTTCGGTCTGGGCCGCACCGGAAATGCCGAGAACGAGCCTGTTGTTCAGCGTCTCCGCAGCCTTGCAGAAAACCGTGGTGGGGAGGCCGGCACGCTGGCCAGCCTCGTTATAATCAATGAAGATGCGGCGGCGATTTGAGGAGCCATCATCGCGGGCGTCAAGGCGATGGGCGACCACGGCAGCATCTGGCGTGCTGTCGCAGATCACGTCGGTCAGCCATGCGTCGGTGATCGAGTCATAGGAAGTGGGAACTTCTGTCGCCTTGGTTACCTTGGCGTCATGCTGCTCCTTTTCGAAAATCGCCGTAATCTTTTCCGCAGAACTTGCCATGACTCTCTCCGGTTAGGAGGAGCGCGCGGGCGCCCCTCCTTTTCACTGACCTATTGTTTGAAGTGGTAGCTTGCCCGCAACATGAGCTCGCGACCGCGGCTGACCGAGGCATAGCGATCGGCGAGGACGCCAACCGATCCGCCGGCCGCGCCGCCGGTGAACGGCACGTCGGTCGATGCGACATAATAATATTATTTCATGCACAAGGGCTTCCTCGAAGCTTTCGGATCGGACCAGTATTTCTCGACGCTGACGATCGATCAGTCGGCCAAATATGTATCGGCCGGCCGCTTGGGCGCGTGGGGCGCGGGCTTTCCCGATTTTGACAAGATGGAGGTGGCGCTGCTGTTCGGCGCCAACCCGCTGGTCTCCCACGGTTCGCTCGGCTTCCTACAGAACGACCCCGTCAAGCGGTTGAAGCGCGCGCGCGCCAATGGCCTGAAGCTGATCGTCATCGATCCGCGGATGACCGAGACGGCACGCAACGCCGACCTCGTTCTGCAGCCTTTCCCCGGTCAGGACGCGGCGATTGCAGGCGGCATCCTCCGGGTGATCCTTGAGGACGGTTGGGAAGACGCGGAGTTCTGCGAAACCTATGTCGGGGCGGAGCGGCTCGATGCGCTGCGCAGGGCGGTCGATCCGCTGACACCCGACGTCGTGGAAGCGCGGGCCGGGCTTGAGCCTGGGCAAATTCGCGCCGTCGCCGAACTGTTCGCGCGCGACAGCAAGGTTGGGAGCGTGACCGTCGCCACCGGCCCCTCAATGGCACCTTTCTCCAACCTTACCCAGCATCTTGCCGACTGCATCAACGTGATCTGTGGTCGATTCCTGCGTGCCGGCGAACCCGTCCATCGGATCAACGGGATGGGCATGAACGGCCCGGTCCATGCCGAGGCCTATCCTCCGTCGCGCGCCTGGGAAGCGGGCGGCGCGAGCCGGATCCGCGGAACGCGCCTGCTCTATGGCGAGCGCCCGAGCGGCACCTTGTCCGATGAAATCCTGACGCCTGGCAAGGGGCGCATCCGTGTCCTGTTCGTCGATGGTGGTGATCCGCTGACCTCCTTTCCCGATCAGCGCAAGGCCGCGCGGGCGATGGCGGATCTTGAACTGCTGGTCTCTATCGATCCCTGGCCCACGCCGACGACAAGTTTCGCCCACTATATTCTCCCGCCTTTCATGCAATATGAGCGGGCCGATCTTCCGATGAACCTTCCAGGCTATGCTTGCTGGCCTGGCGGCTGGGTCCAGTATACGCCGCCGATCGTGCCCGCACCGGAAGGGTCGGACCTGGTCGACGATTGGTACATCTTCTGGAAGGTGGCCAAGAACCTCGGCAAGACGATTGTCTATAACGGTGTCAGGCCGCTCGATACGGACAGAGTGCCATCAACCGACGAACTCATCGAACTGGTCATGCACGGCGCACCGGTCACCCTCGATGAACTCAGGGACCATCCCCACGGCCTGTTCGCGGATATCGGCGACCAAGTCGTGCTGCCTCCGCGTCCGGACGCGACCGGCTGGTTCGATCTCATGCCAGACGACGTTCAGGAGGAATTGGACCGGTTCCTCGCGACGGACGGCGCGCCTGGGCGATTCATGCGCGATGGGCAGGCGTTCACTCACCTCCTGTCCACGCGCCGTATGCGCGACCTGTTCAACAGCAACGGCCGCTTCGTGAGAACGGTACGAAAGCGCACCCCTTACAACCCCGCGTTTCTCCATCCCGATGATCTTGCCGCGCTTGGCGTTGCAGCGGGGGACCGGGTCGAGATCGTTTCGGCCTTTGGCCGGGTCGTCGCGATTGCCGACGAGGATGCGACGATCAAGCCGGGCGTTGTTTCGATCGCCCATGCCTGGGGCGGCTTGCCGGGAAGCAACGAGGATCCCGCCGTCACGGGCACTGCGGTCAATGCGCTCATCGACAATGATCGCCATTTCGAGGCGGTGAACGCGATGCCGCACATGAGCGCCGTCCCGGTCAACATCATCCCGCTGCGCTGAAGTCGATGGTGCTCGACGCGGACGCGCTCGTCGAACGGGCAACTGGGGAAGCTGGTATCGATGCCAGCTTCCTCGAAGGTCTCCGTCCGACCTTGCCGATATTGCTGGACGACATCGCGGCCTCCGCGACCCTGAAGGACGGCGCGCGTGACCAGATCACCCAGTTCGTCGTGGCCACGCTTGTCGCCCGTCTGCGCGTGGAGGACTGGCATGCTCGCCATCCCGAAATCGGGCGGCAGCCGGTTGAGCGACCGCTTTTCATCCTTGGCATGCCGCGCGCCGGCACAACCCTCCTTTTCAACATGCTGTGCTTAGATCCGCGCAGGCGGGTCTTCTGGCACTGGGAGGGCAACCGCGAGATCCCGCCCGTCGAGCGGGCGCGCCTTCACGACGATCCGCGCATCGCGCTGCGCGTGGCGGAGGTGGAGGCCATGCTCGATAGTGGCGCCTTGCCGCGCAACCATCATGTGGAGCTCGGCGACGAACCGACAGAGTGCATCTGGACGCTCGGGCAGGACTTCAAGGCCTATCCCTGGCTCGTGCAGACGCACGTGCCCAACTATTTCGAATGGCTTGTCCATGAAGCGGACATGGTCGAGGCCTATCGCTACCATCGCCGGGTGCTCCAGGTCCTGCAGTCGCAAGCTCCTGGCTGGTGGACACTCAAGCTGCCCTCGCACGCCTTGGTCGTCGAGGCGATCCTCAAGGTCTATCCGGATGCGCGGTTCGTGTTCACGCATCGCGACCCCATCAAACCTGTCGGGTCTAGCTGCAGCCTGGTGGACCAGATCATGGCCCAGCAGAACAGGACAGTGGATCGGGTAGCGATCGGATACCAGACGGCGAAACTAGTGGCGCTCTCGGCCGAGCGCATGTTGAAGGCTCGCGACAATCATGCCGACGTGCCGTTTCTTGATCTCCATTACACGGCCTTCGTTTCCGATCCGATGGCCGCGATCCATAGGCTTTACGCGTTTATCGAAAGGGATTTGCCGCCCGACATCGCCCATCGGATGGAGCGTGCGCTGATCGAGCATGAGGCGGTGCGAAACACCCACGGCGCCCATCGTTATCGGCTCGAGGATTACGGCCTGTCGCGTGCGGCGCTCGAACCCATGTTCGCCGATTATGTCGAGCGATATCAGATCGAACGGGAAAGGGACTGAGAGGCCGATGCAGCGATGGTATCCCGACTACCAGACCCGAGACGCCGACATCGTCGACTATCGCGAATTTCAGGTCCGCGATTGCGACGTGAAGTTTCGCGGTCCTGGCTTTGACCCCTTCGCAGCGCCGGAAGGGTCGTTCTTCACCTGTCTGGGCGCTGCCCAGACCTATGGTTGCTATTATGAACATCCCTTCCCCGATCTGCTCTCGCGATCTCTCGGAATGCCGGCACTCAATCTCGCTGTCGGAGGCACCGGCCCTGGTTTCTATCTTCAATATCCTTCGCTGATCGAAGCCATGAACCGCGGCCGCTTCGTCATTCTCCAGGCCATGGCGGCGCGGCATGAAAGCAATGGGCGGTTCGAAGCGGACGGCTATGTCGAGTTCGTCCGCGACAGGGTCAGGGGCGATAGCGTCACGTCGGCAGTCGCCTGGCAGCGTATCATCGACGAGGAACCCGAGAAGGCGATGCAGCGCGTCGAGGAGGTCCGCAGAAATTGGGTCGCAACGACCAAGGCCCTGATCGACCAACTCACCGTTCCGGTGATCTTCTTCTGGTTTTCGCGACGGAAGGCCGACTACGAGATCGACATGGATGCAATCCGTGAGCAGGCCCTGCGTCGCGCCCAGGGCAAGGACGAGAGCCATTTTATCGACGGACTGTCCGGTGATTTTCCGCATTATGTCGATGGTAAAGCCGCCCGGGCCGCTGCCGGCTTATGCGACTTCTATGTCGAGTGTCTGAGCGATCGCGGGATGGGGCAGCAGCTATACAATCGCCATACCGGGCAAGCGATTCACGACATTTCCTTTGCCGCGCTGGGGAAGGAGTATGTCGATATGCATCAGACCCGGAACATTTATTATCCTTCGGCGGAAATGCACGAAGATGCCTGCGCGGCCTTACTTCCGGTAGTGCGTCAGATGCTGCTCGAAACTTGAGATTGCAGCCGCGCCCGCGCTCAGTATATTTGGCTCCGCGGGCGGTGCGAACGACGCACTAGATGCTTGCGACAGCGCCAACTTCCCCATTCAACAGCGGAACAGCACACGAAACCGGCCCGATCGGAAGGTCGATCGAGCCGGTAGTCGGTCCAGAGAAAACTGCCCGAAAAGGCTTAGTCCTGAATGCCCATCGCCTTGATGTAGGCCTCGTGGAAATGGCGGACGCGGATTTCCTGCTCGCTCGCCAGGATCGGACGGGCCACGGCGGGATCGGCGGCCTTCATGCCCCGATGCACCTCCTCCATATTCTCCATATCCTCGTCCATGATGTAGCCAACCTGGCCGGTCGCCGGAAAGTCGCGCCCCTGTTCATCGAACTCGATCCAGTGGGTTTCCGGCAACTTGGGGTGAGCCGCTCCCTTGACGAGGGGGCGCAGCCAGCGGATTTCCATCACGCATTCGTCCGGGCTTTCACCCAGCGGAGTGAAATTATACCACCAGGACAAGCCCTCGCCCCACCAGGGGAAGAATGCCGGGAATGCATACCATTGATGCATGTCGACCAGGTACGAGATCGAGCGACCGGTAAAGTCGACACCGGCCTCGGCCCCGTGCAACTCGATGGTCTTCTCGGCGGCATAGGCGCGCGCTTCGGCGATCGTGTTGCCGACGCCTTCGGGGGGGACGGGAAGGCCGTAGGTGTTGCAGAACAACTCCAGCGACGTGCGCGGTGAGATGTCATCCTTGACCCATCCATCGGGGATCAGCGCTGGCGTGATCAGGCGGCTGACAGATGCCTTGTCGTCCTCCCAGCAATCGGTCTGGGTATAGGTCGATCCAAAGATCGGCATGCCGCTCGGGTGGGTGGTGAGGACGTGATAGCCTTCGAGGAAAGCCTCCAGACCCGACTTCCAGTTGATCTTGACCTTCTTCTTGATGCGGATCGCGGTGTAGCGATCTTCCTGCGGGCAATCGAGGAAATGCTGGGGCATGATGCCCAGCGCCTCTGAAAGCGGGCCGGCCTCCAGATCGGGATTGATGAAGACGTTGCCGCCCCAGGTGTCGCATTGGACGGGGCGAAGGCTGTAATTCTTGGGCGTCGCCTGATCGAATTCCTCCCAGCGCGGAACCCAGGTCAGCCGGCCGCTCAGGTCATAGCTCCAGGCATGGAACGGGCACTGGATCATGTCGCCGGACTGGGGAGTGTCGCTACACAGACGGCGCGCGCGATGCCGGCAGCTGTTCCAGAATGCCTTAAATTCGTTCTCGCCGGAACGAACGATCAGGAAGGAGAGGGGGCCGACGTCATAGGATACGCGGTCGCCGACTGCAGGAATATCTTCCTCGCGGCAGGCCACCTGCCACTTCTTCTTCCAGATCTTCTCGATCTCTTCCGGCACATATTTGGCATCAAGGTAATAGTCATAAGCGAGCGGCTTATTGTTCGGCCGATGCGTCCCGCGCTCGGCGGCAGTCCATGGCACTTCCTCACCTGCCGCAGCAATGAAATCTGCATATTGCGGCATGTCAGGAAATTGCGTGCCGTGCACGGCACGAACATAATCCTTGTTGCCATATTTGGTGATATCGATGGCGGGCTCGTTCATGATGTAAACTCCAGATATTGTGCGCCGCTCAGGCGAAATTCCGATTTGAATGGACTATTTGAAGGTTCAGAACATCACGATGGTGCGAATGCCTTCTCCGCGCTTCATCATCTCGAACCCATCCGAGATCCGATCGAGCGAGATCTTGTTCGTAATCAGGCTTTCCAGATCGAAATCGCCTTTCATCAAGCGGTCGACCAGAACCGGCAGGCCCGTGCGACATTTGGCGCCGCCGATGGACGATCCTTTCAGCGTCTTGCCGAACAGGAGATCGGCCGGCGGGATCGTCAGCTGTTCGCCGTCCGGCGGCAGGCCGACGACGGTGCAGACGCCCCAGGCAAAGTGGGTGGCGGCAAACGCCTGCTGGATGGTCGCGATCGTCCCCACGCATTCGAATACATAGTCGGCGCCCGCCCCCGTGATCCCGACGATGTAGGGGCCAAGCTCCTTGTCGAGCGTCTTCGGGTTGACGAATTCGGTCGCCCCCATCTTGCCGGCAATGGCCTCTCGTGCCGGATTGGTATCGACCGCGATGATGCGGCTGGCGCCGCTGATCCGGGCACCCTGGATCACGCTCAAGCCGATGCCGCCCATGCCGATCACCAGCACGGTCGACCCGGCCTCGATCTGCGTTTCGATCAGCGCGGCGCCAAGTCCCGTGGTGGCTCCGCATCCGAGATAGGCGATCTGCTCGAAGGGAGCATCCTTGCGGACTTTGGCGAGACTGATCTCGCGATAGACCCCGAAATTCGAGAATGTGCCGAGGTCATGGAAGGAGTGTAGCCGGGTGCCTTCATATTCGGCGCGCGTCTTGAGGTCGTGGCCGGTGAACATTTCCGCGCAGAGATTGGTTTTTGGCGAGTGGCAGAAGTCGCACTCGCCGCATTCCGAACAGATATAAGGGATGACGTGATCCCCGACTTCGAGCCCGGTGAGGCCGGGGCCGACTTCGACAACGACGCCGCCCGCTTCATGGCCGGGAACGCCCGGAAAATGGATCAGTGACCCCATCTTGCCCGAAAGCGCCGTCAGGTCGGTATGGCAAAGGCCGGTTGCCTTGATTTCGACCAGGACTTCGCCTTCCCCCGGAGCATCGACCTTCACCTTGTCGATGATGAGCGGCTGGTTCGGCGCGAGCGCGATCGCGGCACGGGATGTTATGGGCAAATTCTTTTCCTGACCTAAAATTGTCGATTATCGTTGAACCCGGGCGCAGCCACGCCGGTGATCGGCCAGCACGCTTGTCCACGCTTTATGCTGCGCAAACTATCACCCCGCCTGGCACTTTGCGAAGGTGGGCTTTGCCTGCAGTTGCGCTGCACCTAGCCTGCTGATGCAGTGCTCGTGCTAGATTTCATGTGGAGACAAGGCCTTTGCGCGCCGGATTGAGGCGCCCTGCTGCGATCGCGGCATCATCCGGCGATTACTGCAGCAAAGGGGCCTGACCAAGGCTTGACAAGAAAATCGACGAAGACGCGCGCGCGCAGGCAGGTCGCCGCCGCCCACGAAGACGGCGCTGACCGCTTCGATATCGCCGCGGTTGAATTTCTCGAGCAGCGGAACCAACCGGCCACGCTTGCCCAGCTTGCGCGCCGTCAGGGTGCTGTCCGCGAGCGGGCCGAAGCGAAGGGCGACGTCGGCCTACCCGCCGGCAATATCGACAAGCCTGTCGCTGAGATTGATGTCGACGAGCATGTCCGGATGGATCTGTGAGAACTTGCCTAACAGCGGAACGACATGCAGGCGGTCATAAATATTGGGAGCCCATTTCGACGCAGCGTGCAGGCTCGGTTTCACACGTTTTGGCTGCGATGGTGTTCCTGCTGTCATCGGCTGCCGCGTTTATTGGCGGTACGTACTTGCGCGCGGATTGGCGGCGGAGCCATGCTCGCGACCACAACGCCCCCGCTCCGCCGCCTTTGCGAACATGGAAGCAGATGAGCTTCCTGCGTTCCTGTTTTCCTGAAGATCCTAAATCGCAACGGTCGGCGGGCGGCCCGATCCAGCCAGGCCGCCGCGCCGGTTGACATCAATATTCGAACGTCAGCTCGAGGCCGTAGGTGCGCGGCTCGCCGAAGATCGCCGCGGGCAGGCCGCCGTTGAAGTGGGCGACATAATATTCCTTGTCCGTCAGGTTCTTGCCGAAGGCGGACAGGCGCCAGTTGCCGAAGCCGACGGGAATGTCGGACAAGGTGAGGCGGGCATTGAGCAGGCCGTAATCGCCGATGATGTAACGCGGATCGGCGGTCGACGTCGATTTCTTGCTCTGCATGAAATAATCGACGCTCGCGCTCAGCTGGCCGATCGACATTTCGGGGAAGTGATATTCCGCGCTGGTCGTCAGCGTGTGCTTTGGCGCTTCGACGAAGGTGAAGCGCGAGGTGATGTCGGCGCCGCTGATCGGATCGACGATCTTCTCGAACTTGGCGTCAAGATAAGCGTAGTTCGCGGAGAAGGTCAGGCTCTGCGTGGGCTTGGCCGTAAGGTCCAGCTCGATGCCCTGGATGCGTGCCTTGCCGGCGTTGAACACGTCGGTGATGGCCGGGTTGGTTTCGTCCGTCTGGACGTTGGTCTGGATGTCCTTGTAGTTCGACCGGAAGACCGCGAGGTTCGCACGCAGGCGATTGTTGAGCCAGCTCGACTTGATGCCGATCTCGAACGAATCCAGCGTCTCGGGGCCGAAGCCCTCCTCGAACCGCTCGATGGTACTGGCGCGCAGGTTGTAACCGCCTGTCTTATAGCCCTTGGCATATTTGGCGTAGACGTTGACTTCGGGCGTGACATTGTAGCCCAGGATCAGGCTGGGGCTGACATCCTCGAAATCATTATCGCCTTCGCCCGGCGCCAGCACGATCGAGCCGCCGCCGACCGGCAGCACCGTCTGTTCGAGCGTCGCCTTGCGCTCGTCGCGCGACCAGCGCAGCCCGCCCGTGACGTAGAGGCCCTCAGCGAAATTCGGGCGGAAGGTTGCCTGGCCGTAGAGCGCATAGGCGGTGTTGTGCACGGTGGCCGTGCGATCGAGCGACGAGCGGCCGGTTGGGACGGTGAGATCCTGGCTGTCAGCCTTTTCATCGAACCAGTAGGCGCCGAACACATATTCGACCTGATCCTCGAACGCGGAACCGATGACCTGCAGTTCCTCGCTCCACTGATCCTGCTTCTGGTCGAAGTTGGTCAGGAACACCGGGAATGGGCCGACGACGCCGGTCAGGTAATTCTGATGGGTTTGGTTCGAAAGCTTGCGATAGCCGGTCAGGGACTTGATGGTGACGTTGTCCGCCACTTCCCAACTCGCCGTCAGGTTATGACCCTGCGTGGTGACATCGTTGCGGAGCAGGTTCCGGACCGCAGGCGACCCTTCGGTCGGGCGGTCGGCGACGGCCGGATAGAAGGGCGCCGCGACCAGGAAGGCCGGCGTGTCATTGATGTCGGAACGATCATAAGTGTAGCGGATCTGGACAGTGTCGATCGGCTCCCACAGCAGGGCGGCGCGATAGGCGTCGCGTCGCTGATCGCCGAACCTGGCGACGCCAGTGCCAAGATTGTCGACGAAGCCGTCCTTCTCGCTGTGGAGATAGGCAAGCTCCACCGCCAGCTTGTCACCTGCCGGCACGTTGATGCGGGTGCGGGTGCGGAACTGATCATAATTGCCGACGGTGAAGGTCTGCTTGGCCGAGAATTCGCCAAGGTCCGGTGCCTTGGTGATGTAGTTGATCGCGCCACCGGTCGCGTTGCGGCCGTAGAGCGAGCCCTGCGGACCGCGCAGCACCTCGATCCGCTCGATCTCGGCGATCTCGGCCGAAAGGCCCTGGCCGCGCGCGAAATATATGCCGTCGAGATAGACGGCGACGCTGGGATCGACGGTGATCTGATCGTCATTGTTGCCGACGCCGCGGATGAAGACGCGCGCGGTTGTGGCGCTGTTCGGATGCGGTGTGACCTGGAGGCTGGGCACCTGCGAGCGCAGATCGGTGATGTCGACGATGCCCTTCTTCTCGATGTCGGCAGACGTCATCGCCATGATCGAGATCGGCGTCTTCTGCAGGGATTCGGAGCGCTTCTGGGCGGTGACGACGATCTCCTCCAGGCCCTGAGCCTCGAGGTCGGCGGTGCTGCCCGGCTCTGATTGGGCGGGAGCCGCATCCTGCGCAAAGGCGGGCGTCGCGCACGCAATCAGACAGGCGGCGATCGCGCGCCGCGAAGCAAGGCCACTGAACATCAATTCTCTCCCCTGAAAGTGGCGCGGCTTTGGCGCCATGTTTGTGTTAAATTCCCCGACGAGGCGGGCATTAAATGTGGATACTAGTCCGTTTCGTACAATTCGACGTCCAAATGGATCGGACAGTCGACGCTGGCTGCCTTCACCGGACGACTAGGTCGATCGGTTGTGCCTTGAGATCGAGCGCCGCGAAGATACCAGCTAGGGCCGAGATGCCCTCGCCTCGGATGACACCGGCCTTCGCCAACTCATCGACCGTTGCGGCACCCGCGACCAGGTCACCAAGAGCCGTGGGATCGAGCATCACCGTGGACATGGTTCCAGCGGCTCCCTTGCGGCTCTTGAAGGTGCTGTTGCGCAGTTGCAGCAGCCAGGCGTCCTGCTGCCCGGGCAGCAGGAGCGCGACCTGATAATCCCCGGTGCTGGCGACTTTCGGATCGACGCGATAACGCGCCCAATCCAGCATCAGCGGCACTGGCATCTTCCGGATATTGTCCGGATTCATGTAGCGTGCGGTGAGGCCCCTCGGATCGAGTTTCCCTTCGAGTTCCAGCGCGCCCATCAGATAGAAGCCGCGGCGGTTGGAGTTGTAGGTGGCATAGCCGAGCTTCCGGAAGGCCGCAGCCTTGATGCGGCGCGCGTCCATATCCTGATGGTCGATAGCGATCAGCATCGTGCCAAGTTCGGCTGCCCATTGCGGATCACCGGCCTGAAACGCCTTGGTCGCAGCGTCGAGCACCCGATCGCGGCCACCCATCATTGCTATCTCGCGCTTGGCCCGCTCGGCACGAGGCGTCGGCGCAAGGTCGGTCGCGTCACCCGAGAACCAACTGATATAGCCGACATAATAGCTGCGCGCGGCATCGGCGACAGTGCCATAATATTCGGTCGTATAAGGCTCCGATTGCAGGAAAGCAGGGAGGGGGCCGATCGCATCGGGCAATTCGTTTTCGCTCACGCCCTTGTTCATCAGCCTGATCGTCTGGTCATGGGTGTACTGGATCGCATCCTCATAGCGAGCGAGGAGAGCCTTGATTTCCGGAGCTCCCGCAACGACCGGCCCGTGCATCGGTACTATATACGCACTGTCGAACTGCTGCATTCGCCTGAGTGCACCGATCCAGCGATTGGCGTCGCGCATCTTGGTGCCGCGCATCGAGTGGAGGTTGGGGAAGGTCGGCCCCTGAACCTCGTCGCCAGACACCAGAATCCTGTAATCGGGCAGCCAGATCGCGATGTGTGATGCGGCCTCGCCGCCGGTGTGGAAGAGGTGGAGCTTCACGCCGGCGATTTCCACGTCGCGCGCACCGTCCATATCCACAAACTGGGTCGGCGGTATATAGCCGGATTCGTTCTTGCCCGGCGTGTTGAGTCCGCCGCAGCAACCGACATGATAGTTTGCGGCCTCCTCTCCGGTCAGGCTGAAGCCGTACATATAGGCAGCGCGGTTGGCGACGATCGGCAGGGTCGCGATGCCCTCGTCCGACAGTTCCTTGATGAAGTTCGCGGCGGCAAAGACCGGCACCTTGCCGCTCGCCACATCGGCGGGATCGACAAATAGCGATGCCCCGTTCACATGATCGGGGTGGTGGTGCGTGTAGACGACCGCCTTGACCGGCTTGGTCGAGATCTGGGCGCGGATCTTTGCCAGCGCGGCGCTGGCGATATCCTTGTTCATGCCGGTGTCGAGGATGATCAGGCCGTCCGTGCCTTCAATGACAACGATGTTCATGCCCTGGAATTCGATCTGCCACACGGGCGTGCCGCCGACTCGCGTCACGCGCTCCTGAAACAGCCTGGCATGGGCGGTGAAATTGGCTGGGGCGGAGAAGGGCACCGCAAGAGCGGTCGGGGCCATCGGCTCATGGGCGACCACCGGCGTGGCGGCGAGCAGCAGAGCGGCGGGCAGGGAAAGACGCATTCTCGGTCTCCGGAAGGCTATTGGACGGAGGCGCAAACCGCGGGCTCCGGCGGGCCTTGTATTGTACGAAACGGGATCGTACACAAGTCCCCGCGACACAGGAGGAGGAAGTCACATGCGGATTGCGGGCCAGCGCACGGTATCGAGGGGGCGGCGCCCGAAGGCGCTTCTGCTGCTTGGCGCTGCCATGACGGCATCCATGCCCGCATCCGCGCAAGTGATCCTGCCTTCCGCACCCGCGCCCTTCGCGGGCAAGATGGGCGAGACCTATAAGGATAGCGTGCAGGCGTTTCCGAAGCCTGTGACCGCGCCGGAGGGCGCGCCCAACGTCTTCCTGATCATAACCGACGATGTCGGCTTCGGTGCGGCGTCGACCTTCGGTGGTCCCATTCCAACGCCGAATCTCGATAAGCTGGCGGCGCGGGGCCTCGTCTATAATCGTTTTCACACGACGGCGATGTGCTCGCCGACGCGTGCCGCCTTGTTGACCGGGCGCAACCATCATGCCGTCGCCAACGGCATCGTCGCCAACCTTACAACAGGTTTCCCGGGTTATAACAACATGTTGCCGAAGAGCGCGGCGACCGTGGCCGAGGTGCTTCGCCAGAATGGCTACAACACGGCGATGGTGGGGAAGCACCATAACGCGCCAGAAGCCGATGTCTCGCCCGCCGGCCCGTTCGATCTTTGGCCGACCGGCCTGGGGTTCGAGCATTTCTTCGGTTTCATGGCGGCGGAGACCAACCAGTTCACGCCCGCGCTCTATCGCGGCACCGAGCCGGTGCCGACGCTGAAGGAAGGCGTGCTCGACAAGGCGCTCGCCGACGACGCGATCGACTGGATTCACAACCAGAAGGCAGTGACGCCCGATAAGCCCTTCTTCCTATATTACGCCACTGGCTCCGCCCACGCGCCGGTGCAGGCGCCGGCGGACTGGATCGCGAGATTCCGTGGCCAGTTCGACAAGGGGTGGGATGTGGTCCGCGCCGAAACCCACGGGCGCCAGATCCGACGAGGCATCATCCCCGCCGGCACCGTGAACACGGCGCGGCCCGAAGGCATCAAGGCGTGGAAGGATCTGACGCCCGATCAGCGCCGCATCAACGCGCGGATGATGGAAGCCTATGCCGCCATGCTCGCCTATCAGGACGCGCAGATCGGCCGGGTGCTCGACGAGATCGACCGGATGGGTGAAGGCGGCAACACGCTTGTCATGTTCATCGAAGGCGACAATGGCGCTGCGGCGGAAGCTGGCCCCAATGGCGGCACCAATCCGATGGCGGCCTTCGCCAATGGCATGCGCGAGGACGACGCGACGTTACTCGCCAATCTCGACAAGATCGGCGGGCCGGATAGCGTTTCCAACTATGGCTATGGCTGGGCCTGGGCGACCAACGCGCCGTACCGGATGTTCAAACAATATGCCTCGCACCTTGGCGGCACGCGCAACGGCTTCGTCGTCTCCTGGCCCGATCGCATCAAGGCGCGTGGCGTGCGCCCGCAATTCACCCATGTCGTCGATGTGATGCCGACGATCCTGGAAGCGGCGGGCATTCCCGCGCCCGCCAGCGTGAACGGCGTCGCCCAGCAGCGGATCGACGGCGTCAGCTTCGCCTACAGTTTCGACGCACCGGCGGCACCCGAACGGCACCAGATCCAATATTTCGAGATGATGGGCAATCGTGCGATCTATCATCACGGCTGGCTGGCCTCGACCACGCCTGCCAATGCGCCGTGGAAGGCGGCTGATGGCGCGAAGCTGCCCAGCGATTATGGCTGGGAGCTCTATGATCTCGATCGCGATTTTTCGCAGTCGAAGGACGTGGCTGCGCATGAGCCGGAGAAGCTTCGGAAAATGCAGGCGCTGTTCCGCACGGAAGCCGAGCGCAACAATGTGCTCCCGCTCGACAATCGCCTGAATCTCGCGCGCTTCATGGCGGCACAGGGGCAGTTCCCAAAGCGCGACACCTACACCTACTGGGGCGCGGGGATCAGCGTACCGGTGGCGCGTGCGGCGCCGATCACGACCCGCAGCTTCCGGATCACCGCGGCGCTGGATCTCGCCGACGCTCCCGCCAACGGCGTCGTCCTCGCGCTTGGCAGCCGGTTCGGCGGCTGGAGCTTCTATCTGAAGGATGGCCGCCCCGTCGCGCTCATGGCGGCCTCGCAGCAGGATGGCGATCAATCGCGGGTCGAGGCCGCGGAGCGCCTGGGCCTCGGCAGTTCCGAGCTCATTTTCGACTTCCGATATGGCGGCGGTATCAATGGCGGGGGGGAGATGGTGATTCTGGCCAATGGCCGCGAAATCGGCCGCGGACGGATTGCCCGGACGATCTCCAAGCTGCCGGAAATGACGGACACCCTCGACATCGGCTTTGATGCCGATACACCGGTTACCGACGACTATGCTCCGGGCGGCCGGTTTACCGGTCACATCGCGAAGGTCGACGTGGACGTCGGCCGGCTGGGGGCTGCGGGGGGAGTGCGGTGACGATGTTCGGGATGCGGAAGGACAGCGATTGAACCGCACGGGACGCCCATCTTCCGATCAGCGGCACGATCCGCGCGAACAGATATTGCAGGCGGCGGGCGAAGTCTTCTTCCGAAATGGCTTCGCCCGATCGAGCATCGACATGATCGCGGCCACCGCGCACATGAGCAAAAAGAGCATCTATGATGCCTTCCCCAGCAAGATGGCGATTTTCGAAGCCGCCGTGCGGCGCACACTGGAGGCCGCGCAAAAGAATCTGGCGTCGGTGGATCCGAGCGGCGGGATTGCCGAAACGCTGGCCGAATATGGTTTGCGGCTGTTCCGCGGCTTCCTCGATCCGGCGAGTTTTGGCTTATTTCGGGCGAATATCGTCGCGGCCAATCAGATCCCCGAGCTTGCCGACGATCTGCACGCGCTGCGCCTGGCGATGTCGCGGAACGTCGCCGATTATCTCATGGCGCTTCAGGCAGATCTTCGGCTGGTCGCCGATATCGATCCGCTGTCGGCCGCGATCCGTTTCGGTGGCCTGGCAGTCGGAGGGAGCCGCTATTTCCTCGGCACGCCGCTGCCGGGACGTGAGGTCCAGGCCGTCATGGTGCGGGCTGCCATCGATCTCTTCCTCAACGGCTATGGGCGCCAGATCACAGAGGATGCGGGCGATTCACTATCGATCCTCGACACCGTTGCCGAGCCCGCGTTGGAAGGGACGGCAGCGTTGCGGCTCTCACCCGACAAGCTTGACCGGCTGATCGATGCGGCCATGATCGAATTCTTCGACAAGGGCTATCCGGGAGCCAGCGTCGACCGCATCGCCATCGCCGTCGGGGCCAGCAAGGCAACGATCTACCGCCAGTTCGGCAGCAAGGAGGGGTTGTTCCGCTTCATCATCCGGCGCGTGATCTTCCTGTCCAGTCGTGCGCATTTCGTGGCCGATCTCGCCTGTGACGTGGACGAGGCCGTAGCGGCGCTGGCGCGCCAGGCGCTGGATTGGCACCTCGAGCCCTGGAATATCAGCATGCATCGCCTGTTGATCCAGGAGAGCGATCTGGTGCCCGATCTTGCCGAGCAATATCACGATGTGCGCGTCGCCGTCCTGGGGCGGGCGTTGCACCGGCTTCTCGCCGCCCATGGATGGCCGCGGCCCGATGCATCGGCAACTCGGTCATTCTATGCGCTCGCTACGTTTGCGGTCCGGTTCCTTACCGTTCAGCAGATGCCGGCTGATGAGCAGCGCGGACAATTCTCGCGCGAGGGAGCGCGACTGTTCCTGCGCGGCTATGCGGTAATCTAAGCGAATGAACCTCTTGCCAAGTGGATCGTTCTTTCTGGCCGGATGAATTGATGGGAGGGGGCGTTGTCGGACAGGCGGGCGGGCGAAATGCCCGCAGCGAATATTCATTCCCACGATACGCGTCTCGCCGGCCTGGCGCAGGCGCTGCAGTCTTGCTATTCGTCGGGCTCATTCAATCAGGAGCTTGACGCCCTGGTTTCGATCCTCAATGCCATTCCGACGGCATCCGGCGCCACCGGCGAGACGAACGATTGCGCCGAAAAACCTGGATCGTAGCTTCGGTTGCGATCAGCCGGCTTTCGGCTTGCATATTTCCCCATCCGTGTCTGTATCGAGCGCAGAAGCGGCCGTTGATCGCGTCCGCTAAATCGATGGGAGCGTGTTCATGGGCCGGACGATGACGATCGACTTCGTTTCCGATATCTCCTGCCCCTGGTGCGTCATCGGCCTGCGTGGCCTGCAGGAGGCGCTTGCACGGACGACGGACGTGATCGATGCGCGGATCAATTTTCAGCCGTTCGAACTCAACCCCGACATGCCGCCCGAGGGCGAGAATATCGTCGAGCATATCGCGGGCAAATATGGGACGACGCCCGATCAATCGGCTGCGACGCGGCAGATGATCCATGATCGCGCGGCCGCGCTCGACTTTGAGATGGCGATGTCCGAGGAGCGCCGTATCTACAATACGTTCGACGCCCATCGTCTGCTGCACTGGGCGGGGATCGAAGGCCGGCAGCAGGAACTGAAGGAGGCCCTGTTCGAGGCCTATTTCACGCTGGGGCAGAACCCGTCGAACCATGAGGTGCTGGCGGCGACGGCCGAGAAAGTCGGTCTGGATGACGCGGCGGCGCGCGAGGTGCTGGCGTCGGGGCGCTATGCCGGGGAGGTACGCCGCGCCGAACAGTTGTGGCGGGAGCGGGGCATCAGCGCCGTACCGGCGGTCATCATCGACGGGCGTTATCTGATCTCCGGCGGGCAGCCGCCAGAGGCGTTCGAGCAGGCGTTGCGCCAAATCGCCCTCGAAGCGGCCTGAGAGGGAGCGCGCATGGATATCGCGCAAAGGATCGATCGGCTGGAGGCGGAAGCACAGATCCGGCAGCTCGTTGCCCGATATTGCTTCACCATCGACGACCGCGATCTCGGTGGCGTGGATGCTCTGTTTGCGACCGACGCTACCGTCCGCTCGGCAGACGGGGTCATGTTCGCACAGGGGAAGGCCGCGATCATCGATCAGTATCGCGGCCGTTTCAGCGTGCTCGGCCCCGGCCAGCATTTCATGCACGATATCGCGCTCGAATTCTTCGACGACCGGCCGGATGAGGTGCATGGTCGGGTGTCAGGTCATGCGGAGCTTTGGCGCAACGGCATGATGATGGTCGCCGCGCTGCGCTATGACGACGTCTACAGGCGCGAAGGTGGGCAATGGCTGTTCGCCGATCGCCTGATCAGTTTTCTCTATTATGTGCCGATCGACCAATATCCCGGCATCCTGGGGACCACCCGGCGCAACCGCGCTTATGCCGAGCCCAAGGAAGCTGACTTTCCGGAGAAACTGGCAAGCTGGCAGGCCTATGAGGAAAAGCGGGACGACCGCTAGACCGTCGCCATATTTCCCAGAATGACCGTCGCCTGGCTGGACAAGGTGCCGCCATTGCCATGGGCGAGGGCGACTTCCACTCCGCCGATCTGGTTGGCCGCTTCGCCGCGCAACTGGCGGGCGGCCTCCACGATCGCGAACAGTCCGTACATGCCGGGATGGCAGCAGGAGAGCCCACCGCCATTGGTGTTGACGGGAAGACTACCGCCGGGCGCGATGCGCCCGCCCGAAACGAACGCGCCGCCCTCGCCCTTGGCGCAGAAGCCGAGATCTTCGAGGAATAGGATCACGTTGATCGTGAAGGCGTCATAGAGCTGGACGACGTCCACGTCACCGGGGCCGATCCCGGCCATGGCATAAGCACGTGCACCGGATTCCGCGGCCGCCGTCGTTGTGATGTCGTCGGCCTGGCTGATCGCGTTCCACCAAGTCGCCGCCGCAGCGCCGAGAAGCGGTATCGGCGGCTTGCGCGCGTCGCGGGCGCGATCGAGCCGGGTCATAACGATCGCCGCGGCGCCATCGGTGACAAGGCAACAGTCGCGCACGGAAATCGGACTGCTGATCATGCGGGACGAAAGCACGTCCTCGATCGTCAGCGGGCCGGTCGCGAAGGCTTCGGGATTGCCATTGGCCCATAAGCGGGCGGCCACGGCGACTTCGGCGAGCTGTTCGCGGGTCGTTCCGAAATCATGGATATGGCGGGCGGCGGCCAGGGCGTAAGAGGAGAGAGGGAAGATCGGGCGATAGGGCGCCTCATAGCGGTTGCTCCGGATCGGCGTAGCGAGCTTCCCGCCGCTCGATCGCTGGTTCGATCCGTAGGCGATCAGGGCGACGTCGATGTAGCCGGCCTCGAGCGCGAGTGCGGCGGTGATCATGTGGCTCATGAACGCCGATCCGCCAGTGCGATTGTTATCGGTGAATCGTGGTGCAAGGCCGAGATATTCGGCGAAGCTGAGACCCGCGAGCAGATCGTCGGGCAGGCAGATGAACAGCCCGTCCACCTCGCCAAGCGCCATCCCGGCATCGGCAAGCGCGAGCAGGCCGGCCTTGGCGGCAAGCTCCATCGAGGAATGGCCCGGCATCTCGCCGATGCCGTAGGTGGCGACGCCGGCGATGGCGGTGCGCCCGCGAGGGAATGTACCGCCCATCGTCAGCCCCGCGATACCGGCTCGAAGAGAAGGATGGCGGCGCCATCTTCTTCGCCGATGATGGCGCGGACGCGCATGCCGATCGTCACCACATCGGGCGCAACGCCTTCGACGCGACTCATCAGCCTTGGCCCTTCATCGAGATCGATCAGCGCCACATTGTAAGCCGGCATAGGCGGCTTCTGCGCGATCACCGTGACCGAATAGACCGTGCCCATGCCCGACGCTTCGATCCATTCGAGCGCCTCTTCGCCCACGCCCGGTTCGGCGAGGCGGGGCGGGAAGAAGACCGTGCCGCTGCCCTGCGCACGTTGCAGCAGGAGCCGCCCTTCGTTGAGGGCCGATCGCCAGACGATTTCGGGGCCGCCGGGTTCTGACATCGTCTAGCCGTCCGTCCTGACGGCGCCGCTTTCGATCAACTGCTCGATCGATGCCGCATCGAGGCCGGCTTCGGCCAGAATGTCCCGGCTATGCGCGCCAAGCGCCGGGCCGGGCTCGCCGATCGCGCCGGGCGTTTCGGAGAAGCTGGTCGGGATGCCGGGAAAGCGCAGCGTGCCCATGTCCGTCTCCTGCTCCTGCCAGAAGCCCGTTTTCACGAGATGCGGATCATGCAGCAGATCGCTGGTGCTGGCGATCGCCATCGCCGGGATATGCGCGTCGCGGAACAGATCCAGCCATTCCTCCGTGGTCCGTTCGCCCATCACATCTGCCACACGGGCGAGGACGCGGGTGATATTCTCCGTGCGCGATCGCATCGACGCGAACATCGGATCGCGCGACCATTCGGGATTCCCCATCGCATCGAAGAAGGCGCGCCAATGCTTGTCGTTATAGATCATCACGCCGATATGGCCGTCCTTCGTCGCATAGGGGCGTCGCGCGGGTGACGTGACGCGCGGATATTCGGGCGGGCCGAGCGGCGGGGAGAAGAGCGAGCCGCAGAGATGCTCGACCATCGCGAACGACACCAATGTTTCGAACATCGGTATCTCGATTTCCTGGCCGATGCCGGTGCGTTCGCGGGCGAAGAGTGCGGCCATAACGGCATAGGCACCGGTGAGCCCAGCCACCTTGTCCGCGACGACGGTGCCGAGATAGGTCGGCTCGCCATTTGAGAGCCGGGCCTGCAGGTCGACGAGGCCGGATGCGGCCTGAACGATATCGTCATAAGCTGGATAGTCGCGATAGGGGCCTGACCGCGCGAAGCCATAGAGGTTGGCGTAGATGATCCGTTCGTTGACAGCCCTGATCGCAGGATAATCCAGCCCGAGCCGCGCGATCGCCTGCGCGCGCATCGAGTGGACGAAGACGTCGCAAGTGCCGGCGATCGCCAGCAGCGCATCCTTCGCTTCCGGCCGCTTAAGATCGAGCACGATGCTGCGCTTGCCGCGGTTGACGTTCAGGAACATGCCGCCGCGTGACGCATCGGGGCCGGGGGGCAGATAGCGGGTTGTGTCGCCTTCCGGACTTTCGACCTTGATCACGTCGGCGCCGAGATCGGCGAATATCTGGGTGGCGTAGGGCCCCATCAGCACGCTCGTCAGATCGAGTATGCGGACGCCCGCCAGCGGCCCTTGCTGCTTCCCGCTCATGCCCGCACCTCTTCGCTTGCCAAGAGGGTGTCCGGGGTTAGCCTCACGCGTGTACGCATGGGGGAGGCTTGGTGATGAAGGTCCATCTGATCGCGGCCGGCAAATATCATGACATTGATTTCGCACGGCTGGAGTTGCTGACGCTGCTGGCGGAGCATGCCGAAGTCCGGACGTCGGTATCGTCCGACTATGCCGATCTCGATCGGCTGGCCGCGGCAGACCTGTTGATCACCTACACCTGCGATCTGGTGCCGGACGATCGGCAGACGGAGACGCTCAAGACCTTCCTGCAACGCGGCGGCCGCTGGCTGGCCCTGCACGGCACCAACGCCATCCTGCGCTTCGCCTCCGACGGCATCGTCGACACGCCGGACGAAGCGCCCGAGTTCATGGCGTTGCTGGGATCGCGCTTCGCCGCGCACCCGCCGATCGAGCCGTTCAAGGTGTTCGTCACCCGCGGCGACCATGTCATGACCGAGGGGCTGCGTGACTTCAGGATCGAGGACGAGCTTTACCTCAACCGCCGCACTGCGGACCTCGACGTATTGCTCCACACCAGCTTCACCGGCCACTGCGCCGAATTTCGCGACGCAGACTGGGACGAGGCCGAAGTCCCCGTCCTCTACGAGCGCAAGGTCGGCCGGGGGGCTGTTCTCTACCTGACGCTCGGCCATTGTCGCGGCCATTATGACCTTGAACCCCTGGCGAGCTTCTGGCCGCATCCCCAGCGCTGCGGATGGAATTATCCCATCTTCTACGAGCTTCTGCGTCGCGGCATTGCGTGGGGACGGCCGCAAGCTACCTAGGCCTTCTTGAGCGCCGGGTTCATCGCGCGGATCTTCTCTTCCAATACTACCAGCATCGGTTCGACCATCTGTTCGTCCATCGCGCCGGTGAGAAGGTGGATCGCCATCCCTTCGAGCATGACTTGGGACAGCGTCATCGCGACGTCGAAACTGCGACGATCGCCCTGCCATTCGGGGAAGAGCAGAACCGCCTGTGCGTTGAAGCGCTCGCGAAACTCGACCTGGAGCGGCTGGAGAATACGCGCTAATTCGGGATCGGTGCGGGCTGCGAGGGCAAGTTCGTGAAATGCCACGAAAGCGGGCTTCTGCAACTGTTTCCAATAGGTGCGCACCAGCGTCGCGGTGTCGTGATTTTCGGTGTCGGCCGCCCGGCGGAAGGCGCGCAGGCGCTTCTCGTGCAACTCCACGATCGCCGCCTTGATCAAGGTCGAACCATTTTCGAAATGATGGAGCATCGCGCCGCGCGACAGGCCGGCCTCTGCCGCAACCTGCGGCGTTGTGGTATTGGCATAGCCGGCCTTGACGATGCAGCGGATCGTCGCCTCGATCAGCTTCGCCCGGGTCTGCGCGCTCTTGAGCGACTGGAGCGTGGGAGGGTTGGTTCCCGCCGCCTTGGCCTGCCGGGGTGTGCGATTCGAGGTTGCCGCTCGGGCCATGGACGATCCTTTCGAAAAACAGTCATGATTGTTTTATCATTGGCGTGTCAACCCCGTGCTACCGGATGTTTGCGGCGACGAAAAGGCTAGGTTGCAAGCGGCGTTTAGCGGCCACTGGTGGCTGCCCAAAAATAAAACAATCATGATTGTTTCATACTTGCCGAATTCGCTTTGCTGGTTCAGAACTCTGGCGAAGTGACGTTGCAGAAGCGCCGCGCAGTGGCGCATGGGCTTGAGAGAGGGCCGGCGGGTGGATCTCGGATTACAGGGCAAGAAGGCGATCATTGTCGGGGCCGCGCGCGGGATCGGGCTGGCCACCGCCGAGGTGCTGGCGCGCGAAGGCTGTGATCTGGCGATCGCCGCCCGATCGGAAGATGGCGTCAAGGACGCGGTCGCCAGCCTCAAGCGTTATGGCACCAATGTCGTCGGCCAGGCCGTCAATGTGAAGAAGCCCGACGACTACAAGACCTGGCTGGCCTGGGCGCTCAACGAACTCGGCGGCTGTGACGTGCTGGTCCCGATCCCGTCGAGTGGCGGCGGCATCGGAAGCGAGAAATATTGGACGAACGCGTTCGAGGTCGATGTGATGGGGCCGGTTCGCGCGGTCGAGGCGGTCTTGCCGACGATGGTCGAGCAGCAGGGCGGATCGATCGTGTTGATCGCTACAACCTCCGCGGGCGAGGCGATGGGCGGGCCGCAGGCCTATAACGCGATGAAGGCGTCGCTCATCACCTGGGGCAAGCAGCTTGCGCTCGCCCACGGCAAGGACGGCATTCGCGTCAACGTCGTGTCGCCTGGCCCTGTCGAGTTCGAAGGCGGCAACTGGGACATGATCAAGGGGACGATGGAGAAATTCTATAACGCCCAGCTCCGCCAGCAGCCGAGCGGCCGGCTTGGCACGCCGGAGGAGGTAGCGCGTGCGATCACCTTCCTCGCCAGTCCGGCGGCAAGCTGGTGCAACGGTTCCCACCTCGTCGTCGATGGTGGCTTCACCAACCGAACCCATTTCTGATCTGCGCGCTGGGCCCGAGGACCGGTCGATGGACGTGAAGCGCAAGGTGGACATCATCCGGGTCGATCCCGATGACTGGCCGGCGGGCACGCCAGCGGGGAAGGCGCCCGATCCCGATCTCGGTCACGAGATCATTCCGGCCGAACGCTATTACAGCGAAGCGTTTATGAAGCTGGAATGGGATCGGATCTGGTCGAAGGTCTGGCTGCTCGGCGCGCGATCCGACGACCTGCCCGAACCGGGCGATTATGTCTGTACCGATATCGGCAAGGAGTCCGTGCTGCTGGTGCGGCAGGCGGACGGCTCGATCCGCGCCTTTCCCAATCTCTGCCTGCACCGCGGCAACCGCCTGCGGCCGGAAGGGCGCGGCAATGTCGAGAAGTTCCGCTGCCTCTATCATCACTGGACCTATGGCCTCGACGGGTGCCTCGAACGCATCCCCGATCTCGACACCTTTCCGCAGGGCGCACCACCACAGGGTGGGCTGCCGGCTTATCCCTGCACGGAATGGGGCAGCTTCGTCTGGTTCTCGCTGAACCCCGATGTCGAGCCGCTGGAGCGCTATCTGGATCCGATGCCGGCGCACCTCGATCCCTATCATGTCGAACGGATGGCCTGGACACGCGACATCACCGTCGAATGGGATTGCAACTGGAAGACCAGCGTCGATGCCTTCAACGAATCCTACCATGTGCAGGGCATCCATCCGCAGCTGCAATGGTATCTGGATGACGTGAACATCCAGATCGACTGCTACGACCGGCACAGTCGCTATCTGATCCCCTTCGCGACGATCAGTCCGCGCGTCGCTATGCCGTCCGCCATTCCTCCGGCGATCTATGAGATCATGGTGAAGGCGGGCATGGACCCGGCCGAATATGATAGCGGCGTGGGTTCGATCCGGCGCGACGTGCAATTGTTCAAGCGCAAGCATGGCAAGGCGCAGGGCAAGGACTATTCGGAGCTGAACGACGATCAGCTTACCGACGATTATCACTACCTCATCTTCCCGAACGTCTCCCTCAACGTCCACGCCGATGATGTGATGATGTTCCGCCAGCGTCCGCACGCCACCGATCCCAACAAGATGTATTACGACATCTGGATGTTCGAGCTGGTGGCCGAAGGGGAGGAGTGGCCAGAACGGCCGCAGCACCGCGGCTTCAGGCATGGCGACAAGACGATCGGTCAGGTGCTTGATCAGGACGCGTTCAATCTGCCGACCGTCCAGCGGGGCATGCATTCGGATGCGTTCAAGGGGCTGTGGCTGGGCGAGCAGGAGCTTCGCATCCGCCACTTCCACAAGGTCATCGACGATTTTGTCTACGGGCCGGACGGCCGCCAACCAGGCGATATCTGAGGGGTAAGCATGCAATTGTCACGCGACGAACTGCTCGGCGCCTATCGCCGCATGGCCACCATCCGCCAGTTCGAGGAACGGCTGCACGACGAGATCAAGACCGGCGAGATCGCGGGCTTCACCCATCTCTATTGCGGGCAGGAGGCGGCCGCGGTCGGCGTCTGCGATCATCTGACCGTCGATGACCTGATCGTCTCAACCCATCGCGGCCATGGCCATTGCATTGCCAAGGGCTGCGACGTGAAGGGGATGATGAAGGAGATTTACGGGCGTGCCGACGGCCTCTGCAAAGGGCGGGGCGGTTCGATGCACATCGCCGATCTTTCGGTGGGCATGCTCGGCGCCAACGGTATCGTCGGGGCGGGCGCGCCGCAGGCGGTGGGCGCAGCGATCTCGGCCAGGCTCGACGGGAAGGGACGGGTGGCGATCGCCTTTTCGGGCGATGGCGCCTGCAACCAGGGCACGACCTTCGAGGCGATGAACCTCGCCGTCGTGCTGAAGGTGCCGGCGATCTTCGTGTTCGAAAACAACCATTATTCCGAACATACCGGCGTGGATTATGCGGTTGGCACTGCGGGCGACATCGCCAGCCGCGCGGAGGCTTTCGGCATGAAGGCGTGGCGCGCCAATGGCTGCGACTTCATCGATACCTACGAGACGATGCGCGAACTGCTCGAATATGTCCGCGCTGGCCACGGCCCCGCCGCAATCGAGCTCGATACCGAACGCTTCTACGGCCATTTCGAGGGCGATCCCCAGCGCTATCGCGGCCCCGGTGAGATCGAACGGCTGCGCGAGGAACGCGATTGCCTGAAGATCTTCCGCGCCCGCGTTGGTGAGGCGGGAGTGCTCGATATCGCCGAACTCGACGCCATCGACGCGGAGGTCGCGGCGCTGATCGAGGAGGCCACGGCCGAGGCTCGCGCCGCCGCGCCGCCCGATCCGGCTGCCGTCGCCGAAGATGTCTATGTGGAATATTGAGGGGGCGTGGCCATGGCGGTGATGAATATCCGCGAAGCGATCAACAGCACGCTCCACGCCGAAATGGAACGTGATCCGAGCGTCATCGTGTTGGGCGAGGATGTGGTCGGCGGCGCCGGCACGGCGGGCGGACAGGAAGCGATCGGCGGCATCTGGGGAACGACCGGCGGGCTTTACGACAAGTTCGGCGCCGGCCGGGTGATCGACACGCCGATTTCCGAAAGCGCGATCATCGGCGCGGCCGCGGGCGCAGCATTGGCGGGCAAGCGGCCGGTCGCGGAACTCATGTTCGCCGATTTCGTCGGCGTCAGCCTCGACCAGCTTTGGAATCAGATGGCGAAGTTCCGCTACATGTTCGGCGGCAAGACGAAGTGCCCGGCGGTGGTGCGGCTGATCTACGGCGCCGGCATGAACAGCGCCGCACAGCACAGCCAGTCGGTCTATGCGATGCTGACCGCGATGCCGGGGCTCAAGGTGGTGCTGCCGGCAACCCCGGCGGATGCCAAGGGATTACTGACGCAGGCGCTGCGCGGCGATGATCCTGTCATGTTCTTCGAACATAAGGCGCTTTACGGCCAGAAGGGCGAGGTGCCCGACGGCGACCATGTTCAGCGCTTCGGTGAGGCGCGGATGGTGCGCGAGGGCGGCGATGTCACGCTCGTCACCTGCGGCCGGATGGTGGGCTTTTCGGAAAAGGCGTGTGACAAGTTGGCGGCGGAAGGGATCGGCGTCGACCTGATCGATCTCAGGACGACGAGCCCGCTAGATGAGGAAGCGATCGTCGATTCCGTCGAGGCAACGGGGCGTCTGGTCATCGTCGACGAGAGCCCGCCCCGGTGCAGCCTCGCGGCGGACATCTCCGCGATCGTTACCGGCCGGGCCTTCACCAGCCTGAAGGCGCCGCCGGTGATGGTCACGGGGCCACATTCGCCCATCCCCTTCGCGCGCGAACTCGAACGCGCGTGGCTGCCGTCTCCCCAGAAGATCGAGGATGCGGTTCGCCAAGTCCTCGCCTTCCGCTGAGGAGGCGGATCATGGCGAAAATCAAGGCGTTCACGATGCCCAAATGGGGCATCGAGATGAGCGAGGGGACCATCGCGGAATGGATGGTCGCGGAAGGCGCAGCCTTCGAGAAGGGCGCGCTGCTGGCGCTGATCGAAACCGACAAGATCACCAATGATGTCGAGGCGGAAGCGCCCGGCAGGTTCGTCCGCATCATCGCGCAGGCGGGGGAAACTTATCCGGTCGGGGCGCTGCTGGCGGTGCTTTCGGATGGCGACGAAGTCGGCGCGGCGGAAATCGACGCATTGATCGCAGGCTTCAAGCCCGCCGACACGAGTTTTACCGGCGACGACAGCTCGAACCCGGAGCCGGCAAGCGAACCTGCTCCGGTCCCCGACGATCTCGACATCAGTCCCGTCGCGCGGGCTCGGGCCGCCGCGGCCGGGATCGATGTGGCCTCGATAAACGGCACAGGGCGGGGCGGCCGGATCAGTGTTCAGGACGTCGATCAGGTTGCGCGCCCGGCGCCCTCGGTTGCATTGGTCGGCCCTTATTCGGCGACGCCTGAAAGCTCCGCTTTCGCTTCGCCCATGGCGCGGCGGCTAGCGTCGGTCCACGGCATTGTGCTCGAAACGCTGCAAGGCACCGGTCCGCGCGGACGGATCTGCAAGGCGGACGTGCTGGCGCTGGTGAAGGCGCCGGCGCCGGTGGGGGAGACGGCGAAGACTCCGGGGCCGGACGGCTCAGGAATGACGATCCAGCCGATGACGGCCACCCGGCGGACGATCGCGCGGCGATTGACCGAAGCCAAGCAGAGCATCCCGCATTTCTACGTTCGCCGCCGCGTCCGGGCCGATCGGCTGCTGGCGATACGCCCGGCCTTCGAAGGCGAGCGCCCCACGGTCAACGATCTCTTGGTGCGCGCCTGCGCGCTGGCGCTGATGGAAGTGCCAGCACTCAACATCCAGGTTCACGAAACGGCG
Organism: Sphingomonas sp. DBB INV C78; assembly: GCF_042693015.1. Classification (NCBI taxonomy): domain Bacteria; kingdom Pseudomonadati; phylum Pseudomonadota; class Alphaproteobacteria; order Sphingomonadales; family Sphingomonadaceae; genus Sphingomonas; species Sphingomonas sp. DBB INV C78. Next base: position 674,682 of record NZ_CP170544.1, read on the forward strand.
ATCCACCGCTTCGATCATGCGCACATCGCGATCGCGGTGGCGACGGACAAGGGCTTGGTCACGCCGATCCTTGCCAATGCGGATGCACTCAGCGTGGCGGAGATCAGCAGCCGGTCACGCGAGCTTGTCGAACGCGCCCGCGCGGGACGACTGAAGGCGGACGAGATCAGCGGCGGCAGCTTCTCGCTATCGAACCTGGGCGGATTCGGCGTCGAGCAGTTCGACGCGATCATCAATCCGCCGCAGGGCGCCATCCTCGCCGTTGGCGCGGCCCGGCCCGAGCCGATCGACGATGACGGTGCGATCCGCATCGTTCCAGTGTTGCACCTCTCGCTCTCCTGCGATCATCGCGCGATCGACGGGGCGGATGGTGGCCGCTTCCTGGCGGCGCTTGCCGATCTGATCGAGCGTCCGCGCCTGCTGATGTGAGAGGTGAGGGGCCTCCCCCTCAGCCCAGCGACCGGTAGAAGTCGAGCTTCATATCCTCGGCGAGGCATTCGAGGATCGGCGGCACCAGCCGTTCGTGGAAGTCGATCTGCATATGATGATCGAACGCGGCATCGTCGCGAAAGGTCGCGATGCACAGGAACAGGTCCGGATCGGCGTCCGACTGGAACAGTTCATAGACCAGTGCGTCAGGCTCCTGTTCTCTGACGAGGGATTTCAGTTCGGTCTGTAGCGCGATCAATTTCTCGCGCGCCTCCGGCTTGGTGCGGAGTTGCGCCACGAAGGATTTGCCACTCATGCCGCCGCTCCCTTGCCCAGTTCCTCGATCAATTGCGCGCAAAGCCGGAACTTCTGGATCTTCGACGTCGACATCGGCCATTCGTCCACCATCCGCACATGGCGCGGAATCTTGAAGCTGGCGAGTTTGCCTTTGCAGTGCGCGATCAACTCCGCTTCGGCCACGCTCGCGCCTTCGACCAGCTCGACGAACGCGGCCGGCACCTCGACATAGCGATCGTCAGGCAGGCCCACTACCTGCGCCAGCTTCACCGCCGGATGCGTCTGAAGCACGGCCTCGATCTCGGCCGCGGCGACATTTTCACCGCCAACCTTCAGCATGTCCTTGGTGCGCCCGTGGAACATGATGTGGCCGCTCTCATCGAACGATCCGATGTCGCCAGTGTGGAACCAGCCGCCACGGATCACCTCGGCGGTCTTTTCGGGCGCATTATAATAGCCGCGGAGCATGTTCGGCCCGCGCACGACGATCTCGCCGCGCTCGCCGAGCGGGCAATCCTGTCCGGTCTCGACATCGACGATCCGCACTTCCCACTCGTCAAGTGGGACGCCGAGGCGCCCGGTGCGCAGTTCGAAACTGTCGTCGGTGCGGCTGGTGCAGATCGTGCCAGCACCCTCCGTCAACCCATAGGTGCCGACCTGCACGGTATGCGGCATCGCCTTGGTCATCGCTTCCTTGATCCAGGCCGGTTGCACCGCGAAGTTCGAATTCATCAGCCTGAGCCGTGAAAGATCGGTCGTCGCGAAACTTGGATGCGTGATCAGATCCTGCATGATCGTGACGAAGCTGGGATAGGCGACCGTCGCCGCCTCCCGCCCCAGCATTTCGAGCGCGGTGCCGGCGTCGAAATGCGGCACCGTCATATAGGCGCCGCCCGCATCCAGGATCATCGTCATTGGCAGGATGCCGGCGATGTGGAAGATCGGCAGCGGCGACCATACCTTGTCCTCTGCGCTCACATGGTAGCGCCGGCCGAGGTTGCGGCTGTTCCCGACGATCGCGCGATGCGCGATCAGCGCGCCCTTGGGATTGGCCGTCGTGCCGGAGGTGTAGAGGATGAAGGCGATGTCCTCGTCCGACACGGCATTGATGCGTCCATCCAGCGCTTCGTCGTCGATAGGCCCGCCGATGGCGAGCGCATTTTCGCGGCCCAGCAGACAAGGCGCACAGGGCGGATCGAGGCAGATAATGTTGCGCAGCATCGGCGCTTCGGACAGCGCCAGGTTTCGCGGATCACTGCTGCCGGCGAGTGACGGCAGCGCTTCCCGCAGCCGCTCGCCGAAATCCAGCGTGTCGGCCACGCGCCCGGTCGTGACGAGCGTAACCAGATCGGCGTCCCGCAACAGGAAAGCCAGTTCTCCCGCCTGATAACGGGCGTTGACCGGAACCGCGACCGCACCCGCCATTAACACGCCGAACAGGATCTCGACGAACTCGGGGCGCGTCGTCAGCAATATGCCCACATTCTGGCCGGGCGTGATGCCCATGGCGATGAAGGTCTTAGCCCACAGCCTTGCGGCATGGTTCAACTCGCTGTGCGATCGGCGGCAATTGGGAAAGATCAGGGCGTCGGCATCCGGTCGCGCAACAGCGGACGTGCGGAGCATAGCACCCATCGTGTAGATCGGCGCACTCATCGGCCAGGCTCCAGATCGTAGAGCATTTCGCGTTCGTAGCTACCGTCCATGCAATCGAGCATCGCCGCGATGATCGGCTTGCCATGCTCGGTTTCCATGTGCGCCTTGTCCGCCGCCTCGTCGACGAAGGATTCGTAAACGGCGAACATTCCGGGTTGGCCCAGCCGGAAGAATTTGAAGGCGAGCGTCCCGGGCTCGCGATCGACCAGGTTCTCCATGTCGCGGGCAAGGGCAATGAACGCTGCTTCGCGATCGGCACGGATTCGGAAACGGGACAGGAAACTATAGGCCACAGGGAATCCTCTCGGTCTTGTCGCGCTGTGAAGCGCGCCGCCGTCGCGAATAGAAAACAATCATGACTGCTTTTTCAAGCGGATTATGCGCGCTGAATTGCCCTTTCCATGCGGACCTATGGCTGCGGAGCAACGGTGCGGGGTTATATCAAAAAAATACAAACATGACTGATTGCTTTTTGCTGTCGACGCGGATTAAATCTGCGCTGTCATTCGGCGAGCGCGCCTCGAAGAGCGTGCCGCACTGGTGGAGGAGAGGGCTCATGAGCTTGAGGGGTTTCCACGTCACAGTCGCGTCCACGGCATTGGCGGCAGCACTTGCTACCACGCCGGCTTATGCCCAGGAGGCGAACCAAGCCGCCGCGGCGGAGACGACGTCCGGCGGTCTTGCCGATATCGTCGTGACGGCCACGCGTCGCGAGTCGGATCTTCAACGCACGGCAATCGCGGTTTCGGCCGTCGATCAGCAGCTTATCCAGCAGTCGAGCCCGCGCGACATCGGCGATCTCGCGGTGTTCGTGCCGAACTTCTCGGCCGCAACCATAACCGGCTTCAACGCGGCCTCCTTCTCGATCCGCGGCGTTGGCCAGAACAGCATCATCGTCTATTTCGAACCGCCGGTCGCGGTGCTGGTCGACGATTTCGTCATGCCGAGCGTGCAGACCCAGTTGCTCGACACGTTCGACATCAGCCAGGTCGAAGTGCTGCGCGGACCGCAGGGGACCCTGTTCGGCAAGAATACGACCGGCGGCGCGGTTACCGTCAGGACCAAGCGGCCCGAACTGGGCGTGATCGGAGCTGAGGCGCGCGGTCAGTTCGGCAGCTTCGGGACGGCGATCCTTCAGGGCGCCGTCAATGTGCCGATCGGCGACACGCTCGCCTTCCGTGGCGTGATTGGCCACGAGGGTAGCGACGGCTATTACCGCAATGGCGCCTGCTACGGGCCCGTGGGGGCCTTCGCGCCATCGAAGTTCGCCGGGCGGACTGGCTGCGGCGATGGCGGCAAGCTGGGTGGTAAAGACGTGTGGAACGGGCGGGCCAAGCTGCTGTGGGAGCCGAGCGACAGTTTCGACGCTTTGCTCCAGTATGAAATCCTGCGCGATCGTTCTGACAGCATTCCGACCGTCAATGAAACGCCTGACTCACCGGCCTTCCTGTTCGACACGCTGGGCGTTGGTGCGCCGAACCCGGCGAACAGCGATCCGGTGAAGAACGCGGGGATCACCAACCGCAGCGACGCGCTCATCAAGATGGGGCAGGGGCAGATCGTCAATGTCGACGGCATCTACCTCAACATGAATTATGATGCGGGCTTCGGCACCTTTACGTCGGTGACCGGCTATCGCGATCAGCGGTCACGCCTGCCGAACACCTATACCGGCCAGGCGCCCGTCGCGGCGGATGGCGAGGTGCTGTCGCTGTTCGATGCCAACCGGTCGGACGACCGCGAAACCTTCCAGCAGGAAATCCGCTTCGCATCCGATTTCGATGGGCCGTTCAACTTTGTCGGCGGTGGCTTCTATCAGCACGACAAGACGAGTTTCTGCGTTGCGCAGGTGCTCGGCTTCCTCGATCTCACCGGAGGGCCGCTGCCGTTCGGGCCGTGGAACCAGAATCCCTATATTCTGTGCAACGCGCAAAAGGCGAAATCGACCGCGGCCTTCGTCGAAGGCACTTACGATATCACGCCGGAACTGAAGCTCACCGTCGGCGGCCGCTATACCTGGGAAAACAAGACCTGGTATGGCCGCCAGCAGGTGTTCATCGCCCAGCTCAATGGCGGTTTCGATCCCACGATCTCGATCGACGATGCCATCGACGCCAACGTGTTCGACTTTCCGGCGGGCGTTATCAAGATCAAGGACAAGGCGGACGAACCGACCTGGCGGATCAGCCTGAGCTATCAGGCGACGCAGGACACCTTCCTCTACGCCACCTATTCGCGCGGTTTCAAGGCGGGCGGCTTCAACGATCAGATCGGGGGCTTCCACCCGTTCGTGAATGCGGACGGCTCCGATGACAATGCGGCCTTCGCCGACGCGGCCACGGCCACTAAGCCGGAAAAGGCCGACAGCTTTGAAGCCGGCGTGAAGACCGAACTGTTCGATCGCCGCCTGCGCTTCAACCTGACCGGCTTCTATGTCGAATATTCGGACCTGCAGAAGCAGATCGTCGTGCCGATCACGGTCGGCGGCCAGCCGAACCAGGTCACGCGCTTCTTCAACGCTGCCAAGGCAACCGTGAAGGGCATCGAGGCCGAACTGACTGCAGTGCCGATCGACGGCCTGACCTTGCGCGGGGTGCTGGGCTATCAGGACGGCAAATATGACGAATATGTCACGCCGATCCCGGCGGGCTATGATCTGGCATCAGCGCCGCTCGATCGCTGCCCCGAATGGCAGTGGACGATCGACGCGACCTATGCGGTGCCGATCGGCGACTACAAGCTCGTCTTCAACGGCAACGCCAATTATGTCGACCGCAACCTGTTCACCCAGTCGATCACCAGCCCGGACGAGAACACCTATCTGAACGCGCGGACGCTGCTCAATGCGTCGATCACGCTTGCCGAGGCGGAGGACCGTTATTATGTCCGGGCGGTCGGCCGCAACCTCACGGACGAACGGTATCGCACCGCATCGCAGGTCGTCGGTGGGCTCTGGGCGAACTCGCAATATGGTCAGCCGCGTTACTACGGCGTGGAGCTGGGCCTGAAATTCTCGCAGTGATCAAGGCTGAAGGGCGCTTCGCATCGGGCCGCGCGACGGGATCATTCCCGTCGCGCGGCTCGGCGTCAGTGCGCCAGCATGTCTTCCATGCAGACCGTATCCAGTTCCAGCACATGGGCGACGCGGCCCATCGCCATCCACGCGGCGATCGCCAGGGTCAGCTCCGTGATCTCCGCATCGGTGAAGGCGGCATGGAGCCGCGCCCAATAAGCAGCGTCCTCGGCAAAGCCGTGGGGATCGACACCCATGCGTTCGGCATGTTCGATCGCCAGTCGCTCGCGCTCGCTGAACTCGGGCGCGTCCTGCCAGTCGGCGACCGCGGCGTAGAACGCCTCGTCCGGCGCCTCGCCGCCCCGCGCGACGATCGATCGGGAGGCATCGCCGCCGACCGATTCCAGATAGCCATCGACATGGCTTGCCGCGCGGAACCCCTGGCAGATCAGGCAACCATTGATCTGCGCCGTCCGGTAGCGCGCGGCCTCGAGCACGCGGAGCGGCAGCCGCGCCGACTGGTAGACCGCCTTGGCGAACTGACCACCGGCGGACCCGATCTCGGGCGCGTGATTGGAAAGCGCATATCCCAGCGGATCATGTGCAGCAGAATCCGGTATCGCGACTCGTGCCATAAGCCATCTCCTGAATTGCGGGAGATTTGATAGCCGAGATCGCTGACAATATACAGTGACAATAAAATTGTGGGAGGAATGCGGTGACGAAAGACTATCGTTATCGCCGGAATATCGCTTGCTTGATTGCAGCTATATTTGTGGTTTCGTGTGGTGCGACGAACGATTCTTCTTCACCGCAAGAAACGGCAAGCGCGGCGAAACTGCGCGATAACAGCAGCGGCGACGACTGGCCCGGTTTCGGCCGCACCTATGGCGAACAGCATTACAGCCCGCTTCAGGACGTAAACGACGGCAATGTCGGCAAACTGGGCCTCGCATGGTCGATGGATCTCGAACCCGGCAATTCCGTCACCGGCCCGATCGCGGTGGACGGCATCCTCTATTTCGCCAGCCGCTACAGCCTGGTCCACGCCCTCGATGCGCAATCGGGCAAATTGCTGTGGACCTATGATCCCAAGGCGCCCGAGGCGTCGGGGCAGAAACTGCGCCAAGGCTGGGGCAGCCGCGGCATCGCCTGGTGGAACGGCAAGATCTACACCGCCACCCAAGACGGCCGGCTGATCGCGATCGATGCGCGGACCGGCAAGCCGGTCTGGTCGGCGATGACGATGGGCGCGGACGACCCTCGCTTCATAAGCGGCCCGCCGCGCGCGTTCGACGGCAAGATCATCATCGGCAATGCCGGCGCGGACGAAGCGGCGATCCGCGGCTATGTCACCGCTTATGATGCCGAAACCGGCAAGCAACTCTGGCGCTTCTGGACGGTGCCCGGCAACCCCGCTGACGGCTTCGAAAATCCCGCGATGGAAATGGCGGCCAAGACCTGGGCCGGCGAGTATTGGAAGCATGGCGGCGGCGGCACCGTGTGGAACGCCATCACCTATGATGCCGATACCGATACGATCCTGCTCGGCACTGGCAACGGATCGCCCTGGAACCACAAGATCCGCAGCGCGGGCCAGGGCGACAATCTCTTCCTCTGCTCGATCGTCGCGGTCGACGCCAAGACCGGCGCCTATAAATGGCACTACCAGATCAATCCTGGCGAAAGCTGGGATTTCAACGCCGCGATGGACATGCAACTTGCCGATCTCGACATCGCCGGCCAGCGCCGCAAGGTGGTGATGACCGCGCCGAAGAACGGCTTCTTCTACGTGATCGACCGCACCAACGGTAAGCTCATCTCGGCCGAACCGTTCGTGAAGGTCACCTGGGCCAAGCGGATCGACCTTGCCACCGGGCGACCGGTGGAGATGCCCAATATCCGTTATGAAAAGGGCCCCGTCACTTTCTCGCCGACGCCGATCGGGGCGCATAGCTGGCTGCCGATGGCCTTCAGTGAAAGCAGCCGGCTCGCTTACATCCCGGCGATCGAGCTTGAAGTCACGTTTGATGACCGCGGGATCACGCCGGCCAACTGGAAGCGCAAGCCCGGCATGGCCCTCGATTATGCGGTGTCGTCCGCCGTGTCGGTGCCGAAGGGCGCGGGGGATAGCCTGAGCGCGCTGGTGGCGTGGGATCCTGTTACGCAGAAACAGGCCTGGCGCGTGCCAACGCCCCTCCACTTCAACGGTGGCGTAATGGCGACGGGCGGCAATCTGGTTTTCCAGGGGCAGATGGACGGCCTGTTCAATGCCTATGATGCGCGCTCCGGCAAGCGGCTATGGTCTTTCGCCGCGGGTGCGCCAGTCATCGCGCCGCCCATCACCTATCGCGCCGGCGGCCAGCAATATGTCACCGTGCTCACCGGCAACGGCACCAGCGGCGGTTTCCTCGGGCCGCTGCTGGCGCGTTACAATATCGGTTATCGCGAGCAGGCCCGCCGCGTGCTGACCTTCGCGATCGACGGCAAGGCGGTGCTGCCGGCCCCGGCCAAATATGTCTTCGCGCCCGTCGAGGATGCCGACTACCGCGCGGACCGCGCATCCGCCGATCGCGGTCAGGCGATCTACAATGCGCGCTGCGTCGTCTGCCATGGCGGCGAAGCAATCGCGGCGGGCCCCGCGCCGGATCTGCGCGCGTCGGGTGCCATCCTGTCGCCGGACGCCTTCGCTGCGATCCTGGGGGAGGGCATGTTGGTCGGCCAGGGCATGCCCCGCTTTTCCGAACTGTCACCGGGCGATCGCGATGATCTGCGCCAATATCTGCGGACCCGCGCAAAAGAGAGTATAGTCGCTCGATAATTTGTTGCCGTGCCGATCCGATTTCGGCCGAAATGCTGGGCTGATCGGCAATTTGACCGTATCGAAATGCCGACTTGAAAAACAATCATGATTGTCTTTTTATGGTGCGAGACCCGATAAGGCCGGGCGGAGTCGAGGAGAGCGACGATGAACTATCCCCATCTCCCGTGGGAGATCCATGTCGGCGATCCCCATCCGTTCAACGCGCGGGGGCCGTCGATCGACAATGGCACGGCGCGCCCGACGCCTGACCGCTATCACGATCCCGAATTCGCCCGGCTCGAATGGGAACGCGTCTTCGCCCGCAACTGGCTGCTCGCCTGCCCCGTCTCCGACATTCGCGAGGCCGGCGATTTCGTGCGGTTCGATATCGGCCCGGAAAGCTTCATCATCGTCCGCGGCGACGATGATGATGTGCATGCCCATTACAATGTCTGCCCGCACCGCGGCAGCCAGTTGGTGCAGTCCGACACCGGCTCGCTCCCGCGCTTCACCTGTCCGTTCCATAGCTGGAAGTTCAACCTGGAGGGCGAGAATGTCGCCGTCACCGATCCGGAGACCTTCCGGCCCGAAGTGCTCTGCCACGATCGCAATCTCACATCGGTGCGCTGCGAGGTCGCGGCGGGCCTCGTCTTCATCTCGATGGACCCGGATGTTCAGCCCTTGAAACAGTGGCTGGCGCCGATCCTCGGCCAGCTCGAACTCTATGACATTGCCGAGATGAACGTGGTCCAGCACCGCCGTTCGGATTGGGGATCGAACTGGAAGGGCGGTGTCGATGCCTTTGCCGAGACCTATCATCTCCATGCGGTCCACCCGCAGACGCAGTGTCTGATGGACGATCGCACCCAGATCGATCTCTATCCGGGCGGGTTCAGCCGCCAGTTCGTGCCCTTCGCCCAGCCCAGCCGTCGTTATGCCGATCAGGAAACGGTCAATCCTGGCATCGAACTGATGTTGCGCGACGCCGGGATCGATCCGGCGCAGTTCGAAGGCACGGCCCATGAATCACGCGCCGCCGTCCAGCAGGCGAAGCGCGACCGCAGCCGCCGGTTCGGGCTGGGCTATGACAAGTTCAGCGATACGCAGCTCAGCGATTCCACGATCTACAGCGTCTTTCCCAACGTGCAGATCGGCTGCCATCCGGAAGCGGTGTTCCTCCACCGCTTCATTCCGCACCCGACCGATCCCAACCAGTTCACCTACGATACCTGCATCCTGTTCCGGTACATCAATGCGCCCGGTTATGCGGCGCCGGCGTGGATGGGCCTGGCCGAGGACACCGACCTCACCGGCAATACCCGGCCCGACATCATCCGCACCGGCCTCGGCGAGCCGCCGGGGATGGGCGAGGTGCTCGATCAGGATTCGGAACTGCTGCCGATCGTCCAGGCGGGCGCGCGGTCGCGCGGTTTCCGCGGGCCGTTATGGAGCGAACAGGAAGCGCGGTTGCGCCATTTCCATGCCGAACTCGATCGGCAGATGGCGGAAAATGCGGGTGGCTAGAATGGCCGGATGGTGAGCCCGTTGTCGACGACGAATTCCGCGCCCGTGACGAAGCGGGATTCGTCGCTCGCCAGATAGAGCACCATATTGGCGACATCGCGGGGATGGCCCTTCGCGTCGGGCGGCAGCACCCCTTCGGCAACCTGTTCTTCGATGCCGATACGGCCTTCCGCTTCTTGCACCATCGGCGTTTCGATCGCGCCGGGATGCACCGAATTGCAACGGATCTTGTACCCCTTCACCTGGCACATCACCGCGACCGACTTGGTCATCGACCGCACGGCGCCCTTGGCGGCCGAATAAGCAAGGTAGATCGGATAGCCGAGCAGCGCGCCGGTCGACGACATATTGATGATCGATCCGCCGCCGCCCTTGTTCATCAACGGAATCGCATGCTGGCAACCGAGGAACACGCCCTCGCTCATGATCGCATTCACCCAGCGGAACTGTTCCAGCGTCGTCTGCTCGACATCGGCGACCAGCACGACGCCGGCATTGTTGACCAGGATGTCGAGCCGGCCGAAGCGGCGGTCGATCTCCGCGATCACCGCGATCCAGCTCTGTTCCGAAGCGACGTCCAGAGCGATCGCGATCGCACCACTACCGATCCGCTGCGCCACGGCTTCGGCGGTTTCGATCCGCACGTCGGTGACGACGACGGTTGCGCCTTCCTGCGCGAGCAGTTCGCAGTCGGCGGCGCCCAACCCCGATCCGCCCCCGGTGACGAGCGCAATCTTCCCCGAAACCCGTCCCATCCTGTCCGCTCCGTTTGTGGTCTGTCCGGTCGCTATGCTCAGGCCGCGCCGCCTTCGTCGAAATAATCGGGCATGCCCCCCGGCCATACGACGCCCCATTGGGCCTGGCCGCCGTCGATGATCATCAGCTCGCCATTGACGAAGCGGGCGGCGGGGGAGGCGAGATAGGCGATTGCTTCGGCCACGTCCCAGGCGTCGCCGCGGATCTTCATCGGGTTGGCCTGGTGGAAGCGTCGCAATGCCTCTTCGGGGTAGACGCCGAAGCCTTCGGTCTCGATCACGCCCGGGCCGATGCAGTTCACGCGGATGTTGAACGGTGCCCATTCGGTAGCGACGGTCTTCGATAGATAGATCACGCCCGCGCGCGCCGCGCAGGTGTGCGCCGCCTGCGGCATGCCGCGTTCGACATTGGCGACGATATTGATGATGTTGCCGGGCTTGCCGTCCGCCCGCCAGCGCTGTGCGGCCTCCTGCATCATCCACCAGGTGCCGTTGAGATTGGTGTCGATCACCGCCAGCCAGCCCTTGCGGCTGAAATCGATCGCGTCCTGCGGAAATTGCCCGCCGGCATTGTTCACCAGCGTATCGAGCCCGCCGAATTGGTCGTGCACCCGTGCGATGAGCGCTTCGACGGCTGCCGGGTCGCGAATGGACATCGGGCATGTCAGGACGCTCGCGCCGGTGGCAGCGCGGATGGCGTCGCTTGTCTCGACCAGCTTCTCCTCACGGCGACCGCAGATTGCGACATTGGCGCCAAGCCGTGCCGCCAGGAAGGCTGCAGCCTTGCCCATGCCGCTGCCGCCGCCGGTGATCAACACAGTCTGTCCAGCCAGCAGATCCGGCCGATAGACCGTCGCGCGCGTCGCGAGCGCGTCTTCGGTCAAACCTCTTTTGGGGCGGGTGGGATCATCGGGGTCCGGACGGACGTGGGCCTCGTCGATTTTCATGCATTCCCCGTCCCGCAAAGGCCAGGGTTGGGTGCCCTGATACTCATAAACTGTCTCCGACCTTAGATCGAACCGTAGCAGTGGCGTTGAAAAAAACAATCAAATATGAATGTTTTTTTATTTGCGGTATCGCCGGCGGATGATCACCTTGAGGAAGCGAAGGAATCGCTCGAACGGCGCGATCTTCTGAGATTGATGCGATCATCCTTAGTTGCGAAGGCGCGAACAAAAAGCAGTCATCATTGCTTGTAAGGTGCGGGAGAAGGACAAGTGGAGGAGCTTGCGGGCAAGGTCGCTATCGTCATCGGCGCAGCCGGTCGTGACAATATGGGGCAGGCAATCGCGCGACGCTTCGCTGCCGAGGGCGCGAAAGTCGTGGTGGCGGGCCGCGGGCAAGCGGCGCTGGACGAACTGGCCGAGGAAATCGGCGGTCTCGGGGTCGGCTGCGACATCACCGACGATGCCGGGCTGGCGCGATTGGCCGATGCGTGCGTCGATCGCTTCGGGGGCCTCGACATTGCCGTCAACGCCACGGGTTGGGGCCTGCTCAAGCCATTCCTGGAAACCTCGCGGGAAGAGATCGAGCAGATCACCGCGCTCCAGTTCACCGGTGCCTTGCTGTTCTATCAGGCGATGCTGCGGCAGATGCGCGATGGCGGCTGCTTGATCCAGATATCGTCGGCCACCGCCTCGATCATGCTGGAGGATCATGCCGCCTATATGGGCACCAAGGCGGGCACCGATCATGTGATCCGCTGTATCGCCAACGAGTTCGGCCATCGCGGCATCCGCGCCAATTCGATCGCGCCGGGCTTCACCGCGACGCCGATGACGGCCAAGGCTTCGCGCAACCCCGCGGTGGTGGAAGCTTTCAAGCGGGAATATCCGCTCGGGCGGATCGGCACGAGCGAGGATATCGCCAATGCCGCCGTCTGGGTGGCATCCGATCAATGCTTCATGACCGGCCAGGTGCTGCAGGTGAATGGCGGTGTTACCCTGCGCCGTAACCCCCGCAATGCCGAGATCGTGGCGGCGGTGCAGGCGGCGAGGGCGGCGCGCGGCTGAGAAGGCTCAGCCGAGTTCGCGCATCAGCGTGGCCGGCGATCCGTCCCATTGCTCGGCGGCTTTGCGGATCGCGCCGAAGAAGGCGCGGATGCCCGGCTTGTCCTCCAGGATTTCGATCATCGGCCCGGCCTGGCCGGTATCGACATAGGCAAAGCGCATGTCGCCGAACAGGCCGTCCGACGCGACGACGGCGCCGGTGCCGAGTTGGTGGGCCAGGGCGACGTCATAATCATCGGCGATGAAGGCGACATGGTGGAAGCCGCTGGTGCCCGCTGGCACGGTGTCGCGATAGGCGGAGGGGCCATCGTCGATCTGCTCCACCAGTTCGATCTGGGCGCCGCCCGACTGGGCGACCGCGGTCGAGAAGCGGGTCGCGCTCGGCGCGCCGCGATAGCGTTGCTGGCCGATCCTGATGTCGCGATTGATCAGGAACGGGCCGACGCCGAGCGTGCGGTGCCAGTGCAGGATCGCATCCTCCAGCCGCGGCACCACCCAGGCATATTGGATTATGTCAGGTCGGGCCAATGGCATCATCGATCCTCGCGATTGCGCGAGATGTGGCCCTCATCCTTGGCATGGGATGGCGGGAAACCGCCATTCCCTGACGCCATGATGGGTCACGCCTCGCAAATAAAAAGGCATTCATGATTGTTTTTATTCTAGGCTGTGCTAGGGCGAAGTCAATCGGAAGCAGGAACCCCGTGATGGACCAAGCAGCCACCCTCCATGCGAAGCAGCAGATGGCTTTTGAGCGCGATCGCACAGGGCCACCCGAGGGGTTCCCCAAGCTCGCCGACATTCCCGGCGCGCGTTATGTCGATCCCGAATTTCTGGCGCTGGAAAGGGAACGGATGTGGCGCCGCGCCTGGCTCTATGCCGGGCATACGGATCAGTTGCCGAATCCGGGAAGCTGGTTCCTGACGCGCGAACTCAGTTCGCCCATCCTCGTCGTCCGCGATCTCTCAGGGACGGTGCGGGCTTTCTACAACACCTGCCAGCATCGCGGCGCTCCGATCGTGACCGAAATGTCGGGCGAATCCCGTGGTTTTGTCTGCGGCTATCATGGCTGGAGCTACACGCTCGAAGGCAAATTGACGGCGGTCCGCGACAGGCGCGACTTCGTCGATCTCGATTTCTCCTGCCGGTCGCTGGTTTCGGTCCGGTGCGAACTGCTCGGCAACCTGATCTTCGTCAATGAGGATGCGGATGCGGAGGCGCTGCTCGATCATCTCGGGCCGATGCGCGACGAACTCGCTCAATATGCGCTCGATGAACTGCGCTTCGTCGAGGCCCGCAGCTACGACGTCGAATGCAATGTGAAGGTGCTGCTCGATGCCTTCCTCGAGGTCTATCACCTGAAGTCGATCCACCAGCGGACGGTCGATCGTTTCCTCGATCATCGCGGCATGTTCGTGACGCTCTGGCCCAACGGCCACAGCCGCATGGTGACGCCGAACAGTCGGCCCGACTGGAAGGATCCCGGCACGATCGGGATGCCGAAGATCCCGACGGTGACGGAGATCCCGGCCGACAACAATGTCAGCTATCATATCTATCCCAATTTCGTGATGCCGCCGTCCGACAGTGGCATCCCGATCCTGCAATTCTGGCCGACCTCCGACAAAAGCTGCCGTGTCGTATCGAGCTGGATCGCGCCCGATTATGATCCCGCCGATCCCAGCCCGTTATGGGAAACGCGCATCAAGAATTGGGAACGCATCCTCTACGAGGACCTCCAGTTCGCGCCGCAGATCCAGGAATCCCTCGAAAGCCGCGGCTTCCGCGGTATGCCGCTCAACTATCAGGAACGGCGCATCTATCATTGGCATGAGGAACTGGATCGGCGCATCGGCCTGAATCAGGTGCCGCCCGAAACCCGTGTCGAACAGGTGTTGCAGCCCTGGGTCGAAGCCTGACAAAACAACGAGATGAGCCACAGGTCCGGCCCTCCTGGTCGGGATGAAGGGGAGTGCCGATGGATTTCCGTCTGACGTCTGATCAATTGCAGTTGCAGGCGGCGGCCCGCGAATTTGCCCGTGCCGAACTGCCCGCCATTGCCGCGGAACTGGAGCGGTCGAACACGCCGCCCAGCCATGAACTGATCCGGCGCTATGCGGAAATGGGTTTCCTCGGCATCAACGTGCCGGAAAGCCTTGGCGGCCTCGGGCTCGGCAATATCGAAGCACTCGTCGTGCTGGAGGAATTTGCCAAGGTCTCGTCGGCCGTGGCCTTCCCGATCTTCGAATCCTCGGTCGGCCCTGTCCGCGCGATCGAGCATTTCGCGCCGCCCGCCTTGCGCGACCGGATCGTTCCCGCGGTTTGCCGGGGCGAGATGGTGGTGGCGGTGTCCATGTCGGAGCCGGACGCGGGAAGCGCGCTCACCGATCTCAAGACGACGGCGAAGATCCGCGGTGACAAGGTGGTGCTGAACGGCACCAAGCGCTGGTGCTCGGGCGGTGGCCATGCCGATGCCTATCTCGTCTATTGCCGCCTGTCCGACGATCCGGGCGCGAAGGGCATCGGTGCCGTGCTGGTGGAAAAGGGTACGCCGGGCCTCTCCTTCGGCCCGGCCGAACAACTCATGGGTTTCCGCGGCATTCCCTCGTCCGACCTCAATTTCGATGATTGCGAAGTGCCGATCGGGAACGTGGTCGTCTCGGCCGGCGGCGGCTTCCGCAAGCTGATGGAGGCGTTTGATCTGGAACGGTGCGGGAATGCCACCATGGCGCTCGGCCAGGCATCGGGCGCGCTGGAGGATGTCTGCCATTATGTGCAGGAGCGCCAGCAGTTCGGAAAGCCGATTGTCGAGTTCCAGGCCGTGCAATTGAAGCTCGCTGAAATGCAGATGAAGTGCGATGCCGCGCGGCTGCTCATCTGGCGCGCCGCTGCCAATGCCGAGGATGGCCTGCCTTCGGTGCTCGACAGCTCGGTCGGCAAATGCTTCGCCAACACCATTGCCCGTGAGGTGACGGGGGACGCCCTGCAACTCATGGGCGCTTATGGATATTCCAAGGAATTCCCCATGGAGCGACGGCTTCGGGATTCCTGGGGCTGGGGGATCGCCGGCGGCGCGATCGACATCCAGAAGACCAATATCGCCGGCGCCATGCTCGGCCGCCGTTTCGATCAGCGGCGGTGACGCGGCTCCTCCATATCATCGCGAGTCCACGAGGGCGACGATCCCGCTCTACCGCGATCGCGCGCCGGATCATTCAGGCTCTCGATGGTATGGAGATTGAGGAATTGGCGCTGTTCGATGTCCGCCTTCCGGCCTTCGACGGCGCTGCGATCGAGGGCCGTAATGCGCTGATCGAGGGGCAAGACGTGGCGCCGGAGGTCAAAGCGGAATGGGAGCGAATCGGGGAGATGGTCGATCATCTGCTCGGTTTCGACATCTGGCTGTTCAGCGTGCCGATGTGGAATTTCGGCATTCCTTATCCGCTCAAACATTATGTCGATCTCGTCACCCAACCGCGCCTCGCCTTCGGGGTCGATGCGGCCGGGAATGTCGAGGGGATGGCCGCGGGGCGGACGGCGATCATCATCGCTTCGGGCGCGCTCGACATCCGCCCCGATAATGCGCTGGAGGCGCTGGATCATCAGATCACCTATCTGGCCGCTTGGCTCAACTTCATCGGCGTCACCGATATCCGCACCGTCCGCATCAAGCCCACCTTCGGCGATCCGGCGATGGTGGATCCGGTGATGGAGGCTGCTTATGCGGAGGCGGACGCAGTCGCGCGCGATTTGTCGCGTCCCGAGCGCGTATAGACCAGATTGATGCTGGTGAAGCTGACCGCGGTCTCGCCCCGCTGGTTGACCACCTCATAACGGGTGATCGCAGTGCCGCGGTCCGTGCCGCTGGTGGATGGCCGCAGATCCAGGATTTCGGAAGTGACGTGGAGGCTGTCGCCGGCCTTCACCGGCTTTTTCAATCTCAGATCGTCCCAGCCCACGCCGCAGACGAAATCCACGTCCGAATTGATCTCATGATCAAGCTGTCGCCACATGGCAAGAATGTGGATTCCGCTGGCAACCAATTCCCCGAACACAGATCCGCGCGCCAATTCGGGATCGCTGTGAAACCATTGCGGGTCATAGCGCCGGGCGAACTCCAGAATCTCATCCTGCGTGACCAGCATCGAGCGCGATCGACGAAATTCGCCCGCCACGAGATCTTCGAACGTCCGACGAGGTCCGACCGGTTGATAGCCAGATTCAGAGGGGAGTGGGGTCATGGGACTGGGGCCTGAAGTTCGAGGGAGTTCATCCGCGTCCAACAATTCCTATGCGGCAAGCGTTCAGCCAGCAAGCGGTGGGATCGACAGTATCATTGAAATTTCAGGTAATTAATTAATTTACCTGTGATTGCCGCTCGCGGCGATCTCAAGCCGAGAATACTCGGCGCGCATCACGTTTGGTCGCAGCTGGGAAACGGATCGTCGAGATAAGGTAAATAAATCCGATAAGTCGAAAGGCTAGCTATCGCTTTTTATTGAACCGCATGCAGTGGACGCACGCGTCAACGCAAGGCCGGCATGGGGGTGTCGGTCAAAAGAAAGCGAAACGAAAACAATGTCCCAAGTCGCAAAGCCCGCCGCCCGCAAGGCGGCTCGTGCTCCTATATTTGCTATCCCTATGATTATATTGACGGGAACCGCCGTCGCCGCGCTCGCTATCGACGGCGATGACATCGATTTCGACATTTCGTCGATCGTCACGGATTCCGATTCTTACGCTAACGGGGCGCCGGGCACGCCGACTCCTACCCCGACTCCGACCCCTACGCCGACCCCCACCCCAACGCCCCCTTCGCCGCCAACGGCCGAGCCTGCGACGCTGGGCGTGAACCTGGCAGCGCCAAATTATTACATGCAGGACCGCGCGCTGATGAACCTGGCGCAGGGCTCCGGCTGGGGAAGCCAGAAGCCGGGCATATCCGGCTGGCAGACCTTCAATCCGGCGCAGCTCGACGTCAACGGCAACGTGACTGCGCTGACCACCGGCGAGATCGCCCATCTGCTCCTGGTGCCGCCAGAAGGCGCCATGGGATCGAGCGCGACGCGCATTCGGTGCACATGGCTGGGCAAGGGCACATTGGCGCCTGGCGGCTCGGTGAGCAGCATCACCCGCAGCGGCAACAGCTTCGAGTTCGATTGGGCGCCGGCGGGCAGCCCCAAGACCAAGAGCGTCTGGGTGTCGCTGAGCGTGACCGACAAAGCGGATCCGCTGCGCCAGATCGATTGTCGTGAAAAGAGCGCGTCGGCGACCACTTTGTTCTCGCCGCAATTCCTGCAGCAATTGCAGGGTTACAAGGTCCTGCGCTTCATGGACTGGCAGAACACCAACGCCAATGCTTCGGTGACCTGGGCCACGCGCGTTACCCAGCAGAACCAGACCCAGGCCGGCAAGCTGGGTGTCTCGGTAGAACATATGGTCGCGCTGGCCAATCAGGTCGGCGCGGACCCCTGGTTCTCCATGCCGTGGAATGCGGATGATGACTTCGTGCGCCGTTTTGCCACTTATGTCCGCGACAATCTCTCTTCGGGCCGCAAGGTCTATGTCGAGATGTCGAACGAGGTGTGGAACTGGGGCTTCCCGGTGACGCTGCAGGCGCGCGACGAGGGCCTCGCCATGGGTCTCTCCACGTCCCCCGGCGATGCCGCCATGTACCGCTACGCCCAGAAGACGGTGTCGATGCAGAAGATCTGGGCCGACGTGTTCAAGGCCACTCCGGCTCGACTGGTGCGCGTGGTTTCGAGCCAGAACGCCAATCCGTGGGTTGCCGAACAGATTTTGAAGTATCGTGACACCGCTGCCAACGTCGATGCGCTGGCGACGGCGCCCTATTTCGGCGGCGGCACGTTCGGCGGCACGCGGGCGACGATCACCGACCTCACCAACATCTTCACGTATCTGAACGCCGACGTCGATGCGACCGTTGCGAAGGCCATTGAGAATAAGGTGGTCGCCCGCCGCTACGGCAAGCGGTACATCACCTATGAAGGCGGTCAGCATGTAGTGAACGCGAGCAATATCCCGCTTGTCACTGCGATCAACCGCGATCCGCGGATGTATACGCTCTACAAGAAGTATCTGACCGCCTGGCGGGCCCAGGGTGCGGACGCGATGACCCTGTTCAATTCGACGGGGCCGATCAGCCAATATGGTGCCTGGGGCATGCGCGAATATACCGGTCAGCCGCTGACCGAGACGCCCAAGCGCAAGGCCGCGATGGATTATATCGCCAAGGCGTTCTGAAGCTGATGCGCCGGCTTTCCGGCACTTCCGTTTCGTAAGCTCGAGGGCAGCCGGCGCAAGCTGGCTGCCCTTTTTGCATCATTTGACGAATGTCAAAGCCTCCGCCGGCACCGATGGCAAAGCAGATGTCACTTGGTTCGGTCAGGAGGTTCCGATGAGTGGCAACTGGTTCATATATATTGCGATTGCCGAAGTGGCGCTGTTCATGGGCGGGCTCGGCTTCGTGTCGATCGCGGATGCGTTCCGCAAAGGTTGATCGCCGCCGAGCGGGCACGGCCCATCGTGCTGACAAGCAGGCCGATTTGTGAGACAGGCTGGGGAATGAGTGGGTTTCCCCAGCGTTGTCTCGACTGCCTTGTCCGCGATACGGCGCTCTGTTCCAGCATGGACGACCAGGAACTCGCGACATTGAGCGAGATCGGCCGGCGGCGAGTGGTTCATGCCGGGGCGGTGGTAAACTGGGCGGGAGATGCCAGCACGAGTTGTGCCAACGTCGTTAGCGGCGCGCTGAAGCTGACCGCCTCCACCGCGGATGGTCGCGAGCAGATCGTGGGATTGCTCTATCCGGGCGACTTCGTAGGCCAGATCTTCACCGACCAGACGAGCCTGACCATCACGTCGCTGGTCGACACGGACCTCTGCGTCTTTCCGCGCGCGGGTTTCGAACGCGTGCTGGACGAACATCCGCGCATGGAGCGGATGCTGCTCGAACGGACGATGGCGTCGCTGCAGGAGGCGCAGGGAAGAATGCTCTCGCTGGGACGCAAGAGCACCAGGGAGCGGGTGGCGAGCTTTCTCCTAGAAGTCGCGGATCGCACGGGTAGCCGGGACGAGACCGGCACGATCCGCGTGCATGTACCGATCAGCCGCGGCGAAATGGCTGATTATCTGGGCATGACGATCGAGACGGTGAGCCGGCAGCTCACGTTGTTCAAGACGGCGGGTGCGATCACCTATGCGCGAGGCGACCGGGATTGCACGATCCTGGATCGCGGGCATCTGGAAGCCATTGCCTTTCCCGATCGCTGAGCTAGCCAAGCCGCAATTAGTTTCCAATGGCTTGCGCGGCTCCGCCGGATTATGCGGGGTGGCATGAAGCACAAGATCCTGTTCGTGGCGGCCGCCGCATTTGCTCTCGGCGGAGCCGCAGCCCGCAGCCCGGAAATCCATAGCGAGGATGTCGAGCGCTTCTATGCGGTCTATGATGCTGCGGGCGGCAAGCCGACGGCCGAGGCGATCCAGCGCAATTATCTCGACAAGGGTACGGCGGGGCTAGCCGAGTTCGCCAAGCTCAGGCGCTTCACCGGCGAAAGCATGGCCAAGGCGATCGAGGAGCGGCCCGCCGTCTTTGCCGATGCGCGGCGCTGCGCCGCGGTGCTGCCCGCGGTGAAGACGCGGCTTTCGCCGATGCTGGCGAAACTGGGAAAGCTCTATCCTGCGGCCATCTATCCGCCGGTGACATTGGCGATCGGGCGGGGGAGGACCGGCGGGACCGCGAACACATCGGGCGTGATGGTCGGCCTGGAGACCTTGTGCGCGGTCGATTTCCTCAACCCCAATCTGGAGGATCGTTTCGTCCACCTGATCGCGCACGAATATGTGCATGTTCAGCAGCCCGCGGCGCAGATCGAGAATCCGGAAGAGAAGGTGCTGAGGGCCGCGCTGATCGAAGGCGGGGCGGAGTTTATCGGCGAGCTGATTTCAGGATCGGTGAGCTACACGCACCTGCAGACCGCGACCAAGGGACGTGAACTCGAACTGGAAACCGCCTTCGCCGCGGAGCAGGATCAGGTCGCGCTGAAATCCCGCTGGCTCTACAATGGCGTCGGCACGCCGGAATGGCCGGGCGATCTGGGCTATTGGGTCGGTTACCGCATCGCCAAAGCCTATTATGTCCATGCGCGCGACAAGAAGGCGGCGGTGCGAGATATCATCGAGATGCAGGACGCCAAGGCCTTTCTCGCGAACAGCGGATGGCGACCCGGGATCAAGCTCGACTGAGCGGAGCGGCAAGGGCTGCTGCAATCATGGCGACGGTGTCGTCGAGGCGTGCGGCGCGGGTGACGGCGGACTGGTGCTCGTCGGGCAGCAGCACGCGGAGCGGCAGGTGCATCAGCAGGATGAGGCGCTGGCCCAACACCGGTTCCGGGATGTGGGGAAACAGCGTGGCGAGCGCGCGGCTGAGAGCGTGGGATGCGCTGTCCTCGCCTGCGCTCACCAGCGGATGGACGATGCCAGACCAAGGCTGAAACTGTGTCGCGAACTGGAGGAGGAAGCGGGCGAAGGCGCATTCGCCATTTTCGTCGACTTGCTCGGCAAGCGGCAGGACGAAGGCGTTTAGTATCTCGTTTACACTGGAAAGATCGATGTGATCCAACAACGCCCTGCGCCGCTGCTCGATCGCGGCGATGCGGGTGTCGAGGATCGCCTGGATCAACCCTTCGCGGCTAACGAAATGATATTGCACGGCATATTTGTTGGCCTGGCCGGCATGTTTCGCAATCTCCTCAAGCGAAACGCCGTCGATCCCCTTCAACCCGATCAACTGTTCGGCCGACGCCATCAGCCGCTCGCGCGTCGCGGCGCGGCGTGGCGCTTTCGCCGCCTTTGTCCCGGCTGTGCTGTTCAACTCGCTTGACTCCATTTTTAAGTGATAACACTTAATTGGGTGAAATGGGAGAGCAAGAGATGGTGGCAATGGCTTGGCGTGGAGCCGCGATGGCGGCCCTGATCGTGGGAATGAGCGCGGCGATGCCGGCACTCGCCGCCGAGCCGGCGGCCGCCGCGGACCCGTGGCAGCGGCCGGCGACCGCGCCGCGCGGCGCGCCCAATATCATCCTGATCCTGCTCGACGATGTCGGCTTCGGCGCGCCGGGCGCCTTTGGCGGGCCGGTGGCAACACCGGTCTTCGACGGGCTTGCGGACCAGGGGCTCCGTTTCAACCAGTTCCATACCACCGCCGTCTGTTCGCCCACCCGTGCCGCATTGCTGACCGGCCGCAACCAGCATCGCGTCAACTTCGCCATCGCATCAGGGAGCGAGGTCGCGCAGCCGGGCTATACCGGCATTTGGCCCAAATCGACCGCTTCGGTTGCCGATGTGCTGCGGCGGAGCGGTTACAGCACCGCGGCCTTCGGCAAATGGCACAACACGCCCAATTGGGAAGCGAGCCCGGCCGGCCCGTTCGATCGCTGGCCCACCGGGCTTGGCTTCGAATATTTCTACGGCTTCATGGCGGGTGAGGCGGACCAGTGGGCGCCGATCCTCTATCGCAACACAGTGATCGCGCCGACGCCGGCCAGGCCTGGCTATCATTTCACCGCAGACATTGCCGACGATGCAACGGGCTGGCTCCACACGCATCAGGCGCTGACGCCGGACAAACCCTATTTCCTCTATTTCGCACCGGGTGCCACACATGCGCCGCATCAGGTGCCGCGCGAATGGATCGAGAAATATCGCGGCCGTTTCGATCAGGGATGGGACAGGCTGCGCGAGGAGATCTTCGCCCGGCAGAAGAAATTGGGCGTGGTGCCCAAGGATGCGAAGCTGACGCCGCGGCCCGCGGAACTGCCGTCGTGGGACAGCCGTTCCCCTGAAGAACGCAGGCTCTATGCCCGCCAGATGGAGGTCTATGCGGCCTTCCTGGCCCATACCGACCACGAGATCGGCCGCGTCATCGATGCTGCGCGCAAGGCGCCCGACGGCGACAATCTGATGGTCATCTACATCATGGGCGACAATGGCGGATCGGCCGAAGGCGGCATGAACGGGTCCGACCATAATCTCGCCGACATATTCTATGGGCTCGGCGCGGACGATGTGAAGACGCAGTTGGCGCGTGCCGACGAGCTGGGCAGCGACGCGCTCGACAACCATTTCGCCATCCCCTGGGCTTGGGCGACCAACACGCCCTTCCAGTGGACCAAGCAGATCGCGTCGCATCTGGGCGGCATCCGCAACCCGATGGTGATTTCCTGGCCCGGCCGCATCGCCGACAAGGGCGCGCTGCGTCCGCAATTCGCACATGTGAACGATATTGCGCCCACGATCTACGAACTGACGGGCGTCACGCCGCCGGAAGCCGTGGACGGCGTGCCCCAGAAGAGCTTCGACGGCGTGAGCTTTGCTGCGACGTTGACCGGCAAGCCGGTCGTGCAGCCGCACCGCACCCAATATTTCGAGATGTTCGGCAACCGCGCCATTTATCGCGACGGCTGGATGGCGAGCGCGCGGCACAGTCTGCCGTGGCAATTGGCGGGACGTTCGCTCTCGGTCGATGACGACAAATGGGAATTATATGATCTGACGCGCGATTTCTCCCAGGCTACCGATCTTGCGGCGAAATATCCGGAGCGGCTGGCAGAGCTGAAGGCGCTGTTCCTCAAGGAAGCCGAGCAGAACGATGTGCTGCCGATGGTGACCAATATCGGCTTCGATACGACCAAGCCTTCGCTCGAGGCGGGGCGCACCGAGTTCGTCTTCCATCGCGACGGCGCGCCGATCCCTTCGCTGACGGGAGCGCCTTTGCTGTTCGGACCCCACCGCATCACCGCGCGCATCACGGTGCCGGCGGGCGGCGCGGACGGCACGATCATTTCGAACGGCGCGCGCGAAGGGGGCTTCGCGCTGTTCGTGCAGGACGGCCGGCTGGTCTATCAGAACAATGTCGGTGGCAAGCATTGGGACGAGATCCGCAGCGCGCAGCCGCTGGCGCCGGGCGTGCATGATCTGACGTTCGAGCTTACGGCGCGCGGACCTGATGCGATCGGGCGGCTGTCGGTGGACGGCACCCTGGTCGGCGAGACAAGGATCGCGAAGCTGGCGCTGCCCTCCTATCTCGGCGCGCTGTGTGTCGGCCGCACCTGCGGAACGCCGGCGGGGCGGGGTTATGCGGCGCCGTTCGTCTATCCGGGTGCGATCGAGTTCGTGCGGATCACGCGAGATCCACCGCGGCGATGAGCGTCGGGCCCGGCTTGCCCGTCTGCTGCGCCAGCCGATCGACAGGCTGAGCGCATTGGGCGGCGGCCTGCCTTTTGGGGCAGGAACCTTTGTCCAGTCCCTTCGTATGGGAAGCGCCATCGCATTAACGGAAATCAAGGAACACAATTAGATGAGCGCAGTTTCCGATGACCCGTATTACCTCGAAAAGCGGGCGGAACAGGAGATCGAATTGGCGCAATCGGCGACGCACCCGGCAGCCGTCCGTGCCCATTATCTGCTCGCGGGCCATTATCTCGACAAGCTTTACGGCGAACCCGAAGAGGCCGAGCAATCCGCGACCAGCAGCAAGGCGGCATAGTCGCCGGAAGGCCGAATTCTATTGCCGTTGCGACACGTGTCACGCTTGCTTCCGTCGAACCGGTTCATGCCCGAAAATATTGTTGAAACAATTCGCGCGGTTCGGCGTTTTGCGGCGAACAATAGAAATTGTCGTTCACGAAAAGTCGGGTGGATCGCCGATATCGGACAGCCATCCTGATATAGAGGGTCGTCATAAAAATATCAGAGTTACAATGAGATAAATGGCCGAGGCGAACGCCGTCCGGTGACGAAGACGTGCTTTGCTGGCCGCGGGCCGACAAGCACCATCTCAAGCATATCGGCCAGTCGCAATGGCCCGGCTTTCCTCTTTCGGTCTTCGCGTCCGGAAGCGGAATCCGCGCGCCCACGTTACGGGCGCGCACATGAGCGGGGACAGGAGAGGAGAAGGCCATGCGTCCGATCGTGACTGGTTTGTTAGCGACCTTGCTTGCAGCACCCGCCGCCAATGCCGCTGTGTTGATCAACGGCAGTTTCGAGCTTGGCGACCCGCAGCCCGCCACCGGATCATTCAACACCCTCGGAGTCGGAAATACCGATGTCACGGGGTGGACGGTGGTCAGCGGGTCGATCGACTGGATCAACGAATATTGGCAGGCCCAGGACGGCACCCACAGCATCGATCTGGCAGGAAACGAGCCGGGTGCGATCGAGCAAACGATCGATACGGTCGCGGGCCAGCTCTACACCGTCAACTATTGGCTTTCGGGTAATCCCGATGGTGGCGACCAGGCCAAGCAGGCGATCATTGCCGCCATCGATGGCACCACGGTCGTCGCGAGCTCGACAATCACCGGCCTGCAAGGCGCGTCGCGCGATGACATGCAATATTTGCTGAACACCTTCCAGTTCACGGCGGCGGGAGCGACGACGACCTTGCGCTTTACGTCGAATGCCGGCGAGGGCGCGTTCGGGACGGCGCTCGACGCCGTATCGATTGCGGCAAGTGGCCAGAATCTCGTTCCCGAACCTTCGACATGGGCGATGGCGATGGTCGGGTTCGGCGTTGTGGGAGCCGCAATGCGCCGCCGTCATTCTCGTCGACCGCGCCAGATGGCGTGAAACATAAGCGGGGCCTGGCATAAGGCCGATTTCGTGTCCGATATGTATTGCTGACCCATTGTCCCCGCCTGCGATCGGCAACGGCGCCGACCGCGGGCAACGGCGTCATCCGCTTAATCTTGGTTGTATCGCGGCTGCCAATTTCTGTTACGCTCACCCGTGTTAAGCCGAAGCGAGTGGGCGCGATCCATCTATCCGCCGCCTGCCCTGTGCAAGACTGGTTACGGTCGTCACCTGTGCCGCGTGCGTATCCATCGTCCATTGCCCGAAAGTCGATAGTGACCGATCCGTCTCCGCTCACCCTGCTCTCGATGGAACAGCGTTACCAACTGCTCGTAAGCTCGGTCAGCGACTATGCCATCTACATGCTTCATCCCGATGGTCGGATCGCGACCTGGAATGCCGGCGCACGCCGCTTCAAGGGATATCAGGACGACGAGATTATCGGCGAGCATTTCTCCCGCTTCTTTACCGCGGCGGACCTGGCGGCAGGGATGCCGCAGCGCATCCTGGGCATCGCCGCCGCGGAGGGACGCTATGAGAGCGAAGGGCCGCGGGTCCGCAAGGACGGTACCGAAATCTGGGTTCATGTCGTCGTTGATGCGATCCGCGACGACAAGGGGGAATTGCTGGGTTTCGCCAAGATCACCCGCGATATCACCCTGAAGCGCGCCGCCGATCGGGCCTTGTTCGAAAGCGAGCAGCGGTTCCGCCTGCTGGTGCAGGGCGTGCGTGACTATGCGATCTATATGCTCGATCGCGATGGCATCATCACCAACTGGAATTCAGGCGCTGCGCTGATCAAGGGATATTCCGAGAAGGAAATCGTCGGGCAGCATTTTTCGCGTTTCTACACCGAAGAGGATCGTGCGGCGGGCGAACCCCAGCGCGCGCTGGAAACGGCGATGCGCGAGGGGCGCTATGAGCGCGAGGCCCAGCGGGTCCGCAAGGACGGCACGCTGTTCTGGGCGCATGTCGTGATCGACCCTATTTTCGACGAGGCTGGCGAAGCGATCGGTTTTGCCAAGATCACGCGTGACGTGACCGAAAAACGCCGCGCGCAGGAGGATTTGGAGGACGCCCGGGCGCAGCTTTTTCAATCGCAGAAATTGCAGGCACTGGGCGAACTGACGGGCGGCATCGCCCATGACTTCAACAATCTGATGACGGTCATCCGTGGATCGGCCGAACTGCTGAAGAAACCGGATCTGAGCCCGGACCGGCAGGGGCGCTATGTGGATGCGATCGTCGAGATGGCGGATCGGGCGGCGACGCTGACGTCACGCCTGCTCGCTTTCGGCCGGAGGCAGGCTTTGAAGCCGGAGGATATCGATCTCGGCGTTCGGCTGGACGCGCTGGGCGAGGTGCTGGCGCGCACCTTGGGCAGCCGCATCACCGTCGCGATCGAGATCGAGGACAAGCTCGACGCGATCCATGCCGATGCGGCGGAGCTGGAAACGGCGCTGCTCAACGCCGCCGTCAATGCGCGCGATGCGATGCCCGATGGCGGGACGCTGAGGATCGCCGCGCATAATGTGCGCGAGGAGGAGGCGGTCTGCGTCACCGTCAGCGACACGGGGACAGGAATTCCCCCGGAACTGCTGGAGCGCGTGTTCGAACCTTTCTTCACCACCAAGCCGGAGGGCAAGGGAACCGGGCTGGGCCTCAGCCAGATCCACGGCTTTGCGGCGCAGACCGGGGGGCGGGCGACGATCAAGTCCGAAGTAGGGAAGGGGACGGCGATCAGCCTGATCCTGCCGCTCGCCAAGGCCGCCCCGATACCCGAGGTCGACGAGCGCACGGGGGACGCGGCCTGGGATCATCTCGATGTGTTGCTGGTGGAGGACAATGATCATGTCCGCCGCTTCGCACGCACCTTGCTGGAGGAGATGCGCTGCACGGTGACGGTGGCGCGATCGGCCGACGAGGCCTTGGGGGTGCTGGCCGACCGCAGTTTCGATCTCGTCTTTTCCGACATCGTTATGCCGGGCCGGACCGGGCTCGACCTCGCGCGGACCTTGCGCGAGACCCGGCCGGATCAGCACGTGCTGCTCGCGACGGGTTACAGCCCCGAAGTAGCGGGCGGCGAGGCGATGAACTTTGCGCTTGTCCAGAAACCCTATGGGCCGAAGACCCTGGCCGCGGCGATCGCGGATGTGCTGCATGAGGGATGGGATCGCGACCTGCCGCACGCGCTTCCATAACTGCGTCCCTAGGGTTTCCCCGGAGACTCCTACAGATTTTGCCCGATACCGTTACCGGGTCGTAACGTGCCAATCTGGTATCGCGGGTTGAGGTGATAGCGAGAATTCATGCGCCGACCTGGAGTTGCTGGCGGTGATATTGCTGAAAACAAAAGTAACTATTCACGCTGCTGGAGAAATTGATGGGACGAGGTCTCACGAGGCCTTGGATTCATCGACACAATGATTGGCAGACTGTCGCGGGCGTCGACGAGAACGGTGAACAAGAAAGGGTTAGCGACGTTAGTCACGCATAATCGTCAATGATCGGTACACCCCCTTTTTTTTGAGGGAAGGTAGCGTTGTGGAGATACCGTGGGACGCCAAGGCCATTCTGGCCGACGCCCAATATGTCCTCCATCATGGGCCCCTGCGGCTCCTGATCGAGCAATGGCGCGCGATGGATTGCGAGGAACGGAAGTTGACGGTGATTGCGGTCAGCGAGGAAATTCCCATGAACCAGCGCCGGTCGGTCACGACGCTGGCAGGACCGGAGCTGGAATGGTTGTCCCGTCAGCTTGAGATCTAGCTGGCCGACATACCCTTTACTTATATTGAATTGAGTTCAACATCGGCCTTCGATTCCTTGTCTACGAAGAAATGAGGATCGGAGGGGATGATGGGCGATGATTTCGTGCTGCCGTTCGATGTCGATACGCTGCTGGACGAGGCGCGGCGGCGAACCGCCGGCCTGGATGATGTCGGCGGCGGGCCGTTCGTGGAGCCGCTTTCGATCTTCGTGAAATCGCTGGAGAAAGAAGGGCGGCTCAACCCCATCGGCAAATATATCGCGCAGGAACGCTGCCTGGGCCATATCGTCAACCGGCTTCATTATGTGAACGATCGCAAGCTCTACCCGGAGATTGCAGAGCAGAAGATCGAGAAGCCGGTCTTCATCATCGGCTTTCCGCGGACGGGGACGACGATCCTGCACGATATCCTGGCACAGGATCCATCCAATCGCGCGCCACTGACGTGGGAGATCACTTTCCCGTCGCCGCCGCCGCAGACGGCGAGCTTCGCCAGCGACCGGCGGATCGCGCAGTGCGAGGCAGGCTTCCCGCCGATGGATGCGCGGCGGACCCTCTTCAAGGCGATGCACCCGATGGGCGCGGAGCTGTCGCAGGAATGCGTGGTGATGATGGGCGATACGATGTGCACGCCCCTGTTCCACAACCAGTTCCGTGTGCCGGCCTATCAGGACTGGGTGGACCGCGACGCGGATTGGCACCACGTCTACGACTTCCACCACGCGCAATTGCAGCACCTCCAGTCCGGCCACCAACTGGATCGCTGGGTGCTGAAGACCGGCGCGCACCTGTGGGGGCTTGAGCGGTTGCTGGAAACCTATCCAGATGCACGCATCGTCTTCACGCATCGCGATCCGGTGAAGTCGTTGACATCCTATGCGAGCCTGACGGCGCTCGTCCGTTCGATGGGCAGCGACCATGTCGACCGCGCCGAGATCGCCGAGGACTGGACCGCGCGGCTGAAGCGCGTGCTGGAGAATGTCATGCGGTTGCGGGCGGAACGCGAATACCCGCAAGCGATCCTCTATGACGTGATGTTCAGCGATTTCGTGCAGGATCAGTTCGGCGTGATCGAGAAGATATACGATGCGTTCGACCTGCCGATGACGGAAGAGGGCGCGGCCCGGATGAAGGCGTTCATCGCCGACAATCCACAGGGCAAGCACGGCATACATCGGTATGAGCCGCAGGAATATGGCATCGTGCCCGAAGTCGTGCGCGAACGGCTGCAGCCTTATATCGCGCGGTTCGACCTGCGGCCCGAATAAGCGGCGCATCTTACCGAAGTTTCATGTGGCATCCACGGCCCCGTCGGGCGGCGGGTGGCACAAGTGCATCTGTCACACGGGAACCTCCGTGGCGATGGATGGAGATAGATCATGAACACGCATTATCGCCTGATGTCCGCCGCGCTGCTTTCGGGCCTGGCCGCCTTCGGTATCGCCGCTGCCCCAGCAAGCGCCGCGACCACCAGCGCCACGAAGACCGAGGCGGCAAAGCCGGCCAAGCATGCCAAGGCGGAAAAGCCGGCCAAGGCCGCCCACAGCAAGACCGCCAAGAAGACCAACTAAACCCAACCGACGCGCCACAATGGACGGATCGGCACCGGCTCCCCCTGTCGCCGCCGATCCCTCCCAGGCCGGGCCGCGCCAGACTCGCATGCGCCCCTGGCCGGGCCCGATCGACGCAGGCGTCCAGTAACGCGTCGATCGGGCCTCCCCCCTCGATCAAAGGTTGGGGGGCAGGCGCAGCACCACTTCAAAACCGTGGTCGAGATCGCGCAAGATCATCGCGCCGCCGTGCAGCCGCGCCACAGCCGCGACGAGCGAAAGCCCCAGGCCGGCCCCGGCGATGTGACGCGATGGATCGAGCCGCGCGTACCGGCGAACAGCCTCCTCACGCCGTTCGGCCGGAATGCCTGGCCCATCATCGGCCACACCCAGTTCGATGGTCGAACCCGCCATGGCCGCCCGCAACCGGATACGGCTGTCGGGCCGTGCATATTTCATCGCATTGTCGATCAGATTGGCGAGCGCCTGACCGAGCAACTCGCGATGGGCGGATAGCTGGATGTCGTCGTCTGCGGCGACCTCCAGCGTGAAGCCCCGTTCTTCCGCCAGCGGACCGTAGAGTTCGGCGAGGTCGGCGAGCATCGCCGGGAGATCGACAGCCACAAAGCGATCGCGGCCGATGCCCGCCTCCGCGCGGCTGATCTGAAGCGCGGTCGAAAGCATCGCCAGCAACCCATCCGCCTCCACGGAAACCGACTGCAGGGCGGCAAGGGCGGTGTCGTCCTGGGTGTCGGCCAAGGCACGGTCGAGGCTGGCGCGCAAACGGGTGAGGGGAGAGCGCAAGTCGTGGGCGAGGCCGTCGGTGACGATACGCAGTTCGGTGACGAGCGCTTCGATCCGGTCGAGCATCGCGTTGATCGCGATCCCCAGTGCCTCGAATGCGTCACCCGAACCATCCAGTCTGACGCGGCGGGAAAGATCACCTGTTCGCACCGACTGAACGGTGGCGGCAATGCCGCTGACCCGTGAATTGATGACACGGCCCGCGATCATCGCGCCCAGCAAGGCGACCGGCAAGGCGAGGAGCAGCACGCTCAACATCGCTTCCTCGACCACGGCGCGAAGCTGGAGACTGCCTTCGATGACATGGCCGGCGAGCAGGCGCGATCCGTCCGACAGGCGCGTCACCGATGCGATCATCCGTTCAGGGCGATCGGAATCGACGCGATAGAGCGTGATCTGGTGCCAGCGGCCATCGGGCTTCAGGTCCGGCGGCCAGGCGCCGAGATTGCCCGTCACGACATGCCCATGCGGCCCGACGACGAGGATGACGGATTCATCGCGCTGCGATCTGGCGACGCGACTGAGTGCCAAAGCGCGGATCGCGGCTACGCCGCCTTCGTCGAAGCTGGCGACAAGGTCGTCCCGCAGTTCGGTCGCTTCATCGAGCGCGATCTGTTCGAGTTCTTCGGACGTGCGGTGATGAACCACGAGCAACAGCAGCGCCGCCGACCCGATCTGAAGGGCAAAGACCAAAGCGACGAAGCGCAACGTCGAGGAGCGGAGAAAGCCCGGCACGCGCACCGGATCAGGCTTCCCCGCCCAGGCGATAGCCGGCGCCGCGCACCGTATGAAGCAAAGGACGATCGAAACCGTCGTCGATCTTCTTGCGCAGCCGACTGATATGTACGTCGATGACATTGGTGCCCGGATCGAAATGATAGTCCCAGACGCCTTCGAGAAGCATCGTGCGCGTCACCACCTGATCGCGATGGCGCAGCAGGAATTCCAGCAGACGGAACTCGCGGGGCTGGAGGTCGATCGACCGGCCCGCGCGTTTCACCCGCCGGCCGAGCAGGTCCATTTCCATATCCTCGCAGGCCAGGCGGATTTCGGGGGCGGTGCCGGAGCCGCGGCGGCGCAGCAACAGGTTGATGCGGGCGTGAAGCTCGGCAAAGGCGAAGGGCTTGGTCAGATAGTCGTCCGACCCGGCGGTCAGCCCGCCGACGCGATCGTCGACCGATCCGAGCGCGGAAAGAATGATGACGGGGGTTTCGATCTTTGCCGCCCGAAGCGCGCCGAGCACCGCCATGCCGTCCAGCCCCGGCAGCATGCGATCGAGGATGATGGCGTCGTAGCGGCCGTCGGTCGCATGGAACAGGCCATCGCGGCCGTCGCTGGCATGGTCGACGGTGAAGCCCGCTTCGCTGAAACCCTTGATGATATAGGCGGCCGCCGCGGGATCATCTTCGACGACCAGGATCTTGTGGGTCATGGGCAGCCCTGCACGCTGGGATCAAGCTCGATCGCGTAGTGTTCATTACCACGGCGCAACTGAACCGATACCATCTGTCCGGCGCTCGCCTTCACCACGCGCCGCAGCGTTTCGATAGTGTCGATGCGGCGGTGGGTGACGGCTTCCAGCTGATCGCCTACGCGGACGCCCGCTTGCTCGGCTTCGCCGGAGGACCGCAGGCTGGTGACGACGAGAGCGTGGCGGCCGGGCATTGGTCCAAAGGTGAGGTCCGTCAGCATGGGTGCGGCGGCGGCCCGATTGCCTTCCAGTCGACAGAGCGGCTGCCGCAAGGGGCTGAGCAGCAGCCATGCCGTGACAGCGACGGTCGTCAATGCGGTGGCGACCGCTAGCAGGAGGAATGGTTGCCGGCGGCCCGGAAGTGAAGATCCGCCCATGCGCCATTCCTACTGTGCAGCGGCTGTCAGTGAGATGATGCGCAGATGACAGATAGTTCATGAGCGTGGTCGACAGCACCCTTCAAGCCGTATTGAAGCGTCTGGCCCGCATCGGCTATATTGGTCGAAATCGGTGGAGATGGGCCAGTGAAGCGAAGCCTGGATTACCCCCTGGCGATCAGGCCGGTAATGGGGTTCGAGGATGATTATCCGGCGGGCTTCGTCGATCCTTCGCACGCGCATGACCGCGCCCAGCTTTCCTACGCAAATTCGGGCGTGATGCTGGTTGTCACCGAGACGTCTAGCTTCGTGCTGCCGCCGCGCCGGGCGATCTGGCTACCCGCGGGGACCACCCACACCGCCATCTGCCGCGGGCCGGTGAACATCCACACGCTCTTCATTGATCCCAATATCGAAAGCCTGCCGCACGAATGCCGCGTGTTCGAGGTTTCGCCGTTGGTCCGCGCGCTGATCCAGGAAGTATTCGGTTTCGAGCCGGCCTATGACGAAGGCGGTCGGGAGGGGCGGATCGTGAGGCTGCTGATCGAGGAGATCGAGCGCATGCCGAACATCCCGGTGATGGTGCGCATGCCGGAGGACCGGCGCCTGCTGCGGGTCTGCCAGATCATCCTCGACAACCCCGCCGACCCGCGGGACATCGACGATTGGGCGAACATCGCGGGCATGGGCCGGCGGACTTTCACGAGGCTGTTCAAGCAGCATACGGGCATGGGGCTGGCGACGTGGCGCCAGCAGGTGCGGCTGATGGAAGCGCTGTCGCTGCTGGCATCGGGCGCGTCGATCACCAATGTCGCCTTCGACGTCGGCTATGAAAGCCCGAGCGCATTCACGGCGATGTTTCATCGCTCCTTCGGCGTGCCGCCGAGCCAGTATGCGACCGCCTGGACGCGGCCCGGACACGACGATCATTGATCCGGTGTAGAAAGGCGGCCACGCGGTAAGTCGCTAGAATGCGGCTTCAATCGCCGGAGTGCCCGCATGACCCGCCCGAACATCGATCCGGAAATCCGCGCCTTCACCGACAAGGTTGCCGCGGCCTATGCCGAGCATCCGCCGATTGCCGACTTACCCGTAGCCGAGGCCCGCCGGGTTGTGGAGGCGGTGCGCGCGCCCTGGGCCAAGGGCGGACCCGAGATGGCGCGCATCGCAACGCTGATGGTCCCAACGCGATCGGGCCAGATGCGCGTGCGCTTCTATCACCCCGAAGTGGGCGCCCCGGCGCCGGCCTTGATCTATCTGCACGGCGGCGGTTTCACATTGTTCAGCATCGACACGCACGACCGCGTGATGCGCGAATATGCGGCGCGCGGCGGCTTCGTCGTTGTTGGTGCGGACTATCCCTTGTCGCCCGAAGCGAAATATCCGGCTGCGCTGAACGCGATCGAGGATCTGGCGCTGTGGCTGGTGGCGCACGGCCCGGCTTATGGCATGGACCCCGAGCGCATCGCGATCGGTGGGGATTCCGCCGGTGCCAATCTTTCGGTGGCGACGGCGCTGCGGCTGCGCGACGCCGGGCACGGCAATCGCCTGCACGCGATGCTGCTCAATTATGGCGGTTTCGGCGCAGAATGTTCGGATGCGGCGGAGGCGCGGCATGGCGGCGAGGGCGCGATCCTGAGCCGGGCCGAGGTCGAATATTTCTGGAGCAATTATGTGAGCGGTCCTGCCGATCGGGCTGATCCGTTCGCCTGCCCGATCCTGGCCGATCTGGAAGGGCTGCCACCGGCCTTCCTGGTGATCGCCGAATGCGACGTGCTGGCCGAACAGAGCGCGGCGATGGGCGGCGCCCTGTTCGCGGCCGGCGTCGAGGTTCGCGCCAAGACCTATCCGGGCGCGACGCACAGCTTCATCGAGGCCGTGGCGGTGGCCAAGGTGGCGGCTGAGGCGATCGAGGACGGCGCGCTTTGGGTGCGGGAGCGACTGGGCTGAAGGCCTTGGGCTTAGGCGACGATGGGATCGAGGAGCAGAATGGTGCCCGCTTCGGCGTCGATACGCACCTGCGCGCCGACGGGAAGGCTGAGCTGATTGCTGACATGACCGATATTGGCGCCTGAAAAGGCAGGAATGCCGAGCGGCGATAGATATTGATCGAGGATCTGCGGAACGGTGAAGCCCGCATAATCGGCGACATTGCTGGTGCAGCGGGAGCATTGGCCGAAGACCACGCCTGCCACCTTGCCGAGTATGCCTGCCAGCGCGAGTTGGTTGAGCATTCGGTCAATGCGATATTCCGCCTCGCCCACCTCTTCGAGAAACAGGATCGCCCCATCGAAGTCCGGCAGCCACGGCGAGCCCATCAGCGTCGACAGCACTGTCAGATTTCCGCCGAGCAGTCGCCCGCTCGCCTTGCCGGGCCGGATGGTCGTGGTGCGCCAGCGATCCTGCGTGATGTCCTGCCCCTCCGCGCCATTGAGAAGCGGGGCCTGGCCGGCGAAGGCCATCCGCCAGAAGCTGTTCCAGCTGATCACATCCCAGCGATTGCCGGCATTGGGCGCGTGGATCGTGGGGAAGCCGGCGTGCTCCGCAAAGGCCAGATGGAGTGCGGTGACGTCGCTGAACCCGACGAGAAGCTTCGGGTTGGCGCGAATGAGATCCCAGTCCAGCAGCGGCAGCAGCCGCCCGCCGCCCCAGCCGCCGCGTAGCGCGAAGACGGCCCGAACCGTCTTGTCCGCGAACATGGCGTGGATGTCGGCCGCCCTGTCCCGGTCCGTACCGGCCAGATAGCCAAACCGGTCGGAGACGTGTCGGCCGAGCTTCGGCACCAGCCCCATGCCGCGCATGCTGTTCTGCGCAAGCTCCAGGTTGAACGGCTCGTCCGCCACGCTGGCCGGGGCGATCAGGCCGACCGTATCGCCGATGCGAAGGCGGGGGAGCTTGATCGGCGGCCGTGCGGCATGGCCCGGCGAAAGTGCCAGGGCGGCCCAAAGCCCTCCGATACCGCCGAGGGTCGATCGCCTGCTAAGCATGGACGACCTATATAGTTTTTTGAGCGGTTTCGCATAGGCGCTTCGCGCTAGTGGTTTGCGACAGCCAGCAGTTCGGCAGGCGTCACCGGTTCGGTCAGCAGGTGGCGCAGCGCGGCCCAGCGGGCGGTGCGGTCGGGGCCGGCGGCTTCGACATAGGTGCGGACCAGTTGTTCGCCGAGCGTGTAGTTGAGGCCGTAGCTGCGGAACTTCGGCATCAGATCGACGCTGGCTTCGGCCTGCTGGCGATCGAGCAGGGCGTAGCGGCTTATCCTTTCCACTGCGGTTTCGCGGTCGATGCGGCCGTCGAGATAGTCGGCGGCGACCAGCGGGCCGGCGGCTTTCAGCGCCTGCAATTCCCTGGCGACCTGGCGGTAGCGGGTGGGATCGGCGGTGGCGCCGAGGCCCGCGAGCGGGTTCAGCGTGTCGCGTTCGAAGGCGATGCGATCGGCCTCCGTAAAGGCCAGTTCCGGCGCGACATTGCCGATGCCTTCGGCGATCAGGAAGAAGGGTGTCGATAGCGGATAGATGCTGAATTCGACCCAGCCGCGCTTCTGCACCAGTTCGGCATCGAGCAGGCTGTTGTGGAGATGATGGCCCGGATAAGCCTCATGACAGGCGGTTTCCAGCACGCGATCCAGCGCCAGCGGATAGCGCGTGTTGAACTGCATCAGGCTGTGGCCCTTGCCCTGATACCAGTTGTAGGCGGCCCATGGCTTGTCATGGACGATTTCGAGCCGGAAATCCTCTCCAGCGGGCAGGCCGATCGCCGCCTGGGTGCGACGGCGGCATTCGGCGACGGCGGTGCGGGCGACGGCATCGAGCCGATCGGGCTTTACCTCATATAGCTTGCGGAAGGCGGCGACGCGATCGGCGAGGGGGCCTTCGCCGGGCAGCAGCGCGTCGATCCGCGCGAGCGCCGGATCGAGATCGGCAAGCGTGCCGGCGGGGGGCGAGATGCCGTAAAAGGCGAGGGCCTCGTCCGCATAAGGCAAGGGCTTCGCGCCGGCCATCTGCGCGAGCTTGGTGCGGACAGCGCCAAGCTGGGCGAGCAGGAAGGCTCGGCGCTGGACCTCAATGCCCTTGCCCTGCGGCAGGGCCTTGAGGCTGGTCGTCAGGCGATCGGCATCGGCGATGAGCGATTGCGGCGTGCCGGCGGTGCGTTCGGCATCGGCCTTCCAGCTTTCGGGGCCGAAATAGGCGTCGAGATAAGCGGGTTCATGCGCGGCGACGCGGAGGACGAGGCGGACATAGCTTTCCGCGAGCGCATCCATGGGTTCCGGCGCGGCCTTTGCGGCGATGCAGAACAAGGTCAGCATCGGCAGCAGAAGCGCGCGCCAGAACCGCATCGGATTTACTTCGCCTTGGACGTGGCGAGGAAATCGGCCGCCGTAATCGGGCCCTTGGCGAAGGTGTCGCTATGATCGGCGATGAACTGGCGGAATTCGAAGAAGAAGTCCGCGCCGGAGGGCAGGCCGGCCTTTTCCCATGCCTTGTCGAGCGCGGCCTGCTTGTCCTTGGGGGTTTCGGCCGGCTGGATCAGCATGAAATCCCAGCCTTCGCCGTCGCTGTGGACGTAAAGCTGGCGGGGCGGCAGACCGGCCTCCGCATTCACCGCGTCGAGCTTGGCGACATAGCGCAGGAAGGCTTCATGCTGACCGGGGACGATGCGGTAGATTTCGACCAGGGTCTTCGGAAAGCTTTTGGGCGGTTCGGCTGCCTGGGCCGCGGCGGGCGTGACCAAGGCGGCGGCGAGCAACAGCGCAAGAAACTTCATTTTGTATTCCCCTTTTCCTGAAACCATGGCGCCGGATGCGGGCGCTGACGCGGCCACAGTTCATCCAGGCTCGCGCCGTCGTAGAGGCGGCCATTCTTCATCACCGCCGAGACGCGGCGGCTGTTGCGGATGTCGACGCGCGGATCGGCATCGAGGATGACGAGATCGGCATATTTGCCGGGCTCAAGGCTGCCGAATTCGGCCGCGCGGCCGATCGTGGTCGCGCCGCCGATGGTGGCTGCGTGCAGCACCTCGGCTGGTGTCATCCCGCCCATCACATGCGCTTCCATCTCCCAATGGAAGCCGATGCCGGGCAGTTCGCCATGCGCGCCCATGCCGACGAGGCCGCCCGCACGCTGGATCGCGGCTGCGCCCGCGGCAACGGCGGGGAAACTGTAGTCGGACGGGATGTGCCACGGGCGATCGCGCATCTTCAAGTCGGCCGCGAAATGCGGGGTGAAGCGGCGATATTTGGGATCGTCATGCTGGTTGTCGCGCGCGACGAACTGGTCCTGCGCGGGCGGGCCGCCATTGGTGATCTGGAGGGTGGTGGTGTAGCTGGTGCCGCTTTGCGCGACGAAGCGGATGATGTCGTCACCCAGCGGCATGACGGGGAGCGCGTGTTCGCTGCCGCCATAGCCGTCGAGGATCTGGCTCAGTTCCAACTTGAGCGACAGTGCGCCTTCGGTAGTGGCGAGCATCCCCATTTCCTGCGCGGCCATCGCCACCCATTGGCGGACGCGGCGGTTGCCGGCGCGATATTCCTTGATGTTGGACGTGCGATAATGATCGCGATAGCGGCGCAATACGGCGCGCACCTCGTCCAGCGAGGCGAAGCGGTTGTAGGAGAAGAGCGCCGGGCCGGTCGACGGCATGCGCGAACCGATCGCAAGGCCGGCGTCGATGAGATCCTGATAAGCGAGGCCGTCGATGGTGAGGGTCGACGGGTCGAAGGCGGTGGTGATGCCATAAGCCAGCCGCGCGGCCGGACCCCACGGTTCCATGTCGAGCACGTCGCGGCGGACGTCCGCCACATGATCATGCGTATCGATGAAGCCGGGGACGATCGTCTTGCCGGCGACGTCGCGGATCGTGGTGCCCGCAGGCATAGCGAGCGACCCGCGTGGGCCGATCGCGGCGATATGATCGTTTGTGACGAGGATGTCGGCATCCTCGATCACCTGATCGCCCTTCATGGTGAGCGCGCGGGCGCCGCGGAGCAGGATGCTGCCCGATGGCGTGTCGCGGGGAAGCTCGACCACGGCCTCGACGGAGGTTGGCGCCTTCGCGTCGATCGGCTGGCGGTAGATGGTCGAGCCGACGGCCCAGATGATCGTGCGGCCGCCATCGGCCCAGCCGAAGAAATCGGCACCGACGTCGGTCAGCCGGCGATGATCGGGCGAGGGCTTGGACAGGTCGATGGTGGCGCCATCGGCCGCGGGCAGATCGACGAGATGGAGTTGCTGGGCGATCAAAGCGAGCGCGTGGCGGCCATCGGGGCTGATGCGGACATCGTCGGCGCTGTCAGGGCCTTCGATGAAATAATAGCCCGGCCCGACGATCGAGACTGCAAGCCGCCGCTGGCCGGTGGCGAGATCGACCGCGTTGAGGCCGTCGGCGAATTTCAGATAGACCTGGGTGGGATTGGCGGCGAAGTGCGGCTTGCCACCCATCTTGGCCGACAGGATCGCGCGAGCCGGGCCGCCATCGAGGGGGAGGCTGACCAAAGTCGCCTCGCGCTGATTGCCGAACTCCATGTAAGTGAGGAGGCGCGCGGCTTGCGGAGAGCGGAGCGCCAGCACCGACCGGCCATCGGGCGTGAAGCTGGGGTTGGTGTAGAAGTCCGTTGTTTCGGTCAGCCGGCGGGGCGGGGCGCTACCGTCGGCGGGGGCGATCCAGACATGGCCGGACGTCTTGGCGGTCCAACTGACGAAAGCGATGCTGCCGCCGTCGGGGGACCAGGTCGGATGGAATTCGGGATCGCCCGCCGTCGTCAGGCGACGGGGGCGCTGGCTGCCGTCGGCGGGCATCACATAGATGCGGCCGAGCGCGGAGAAGGCGATGCGGCTGCCGTCCGGCGACAGTTCGGGCGTCTGGATCAAGCGCGCGCGGACGGGACCGGTTTCCTCGCGGATGTCCGGTCGTTTGAGCGCGCCGAGCTGGGCATCGACGGCGGCGGTGAACGGGATTGGCGTCACGGCGGACGTGGCGATGTCGATCCGCTCGATCGCGCCGTTGCGGCCGACGATCAGACTGCGGTTGTCGGGCGTGAAGGCGAAACCGGGGAAGATGTCCTGCCAGTTCGACGCTTCGGCCTGATCATGCTGGACGGGGAAGGCAAGCTGGCGGTCCGCGCCGGTCGCGAGTTCGCGCAGGCGGAGCGCGGTCTCGACGTCGAAGCGGGTGACATAAGCGAGCCAGCGGCCATCGGGCGAGACGATCGGGCGGAAGAAGGCGCCGGCGGGGGCGCCGCGGCGTGATGCGGGTTCGGGGAGCAGCTCGGTTTCCGCGCCACTCGCCAGATCGCGGCGACGGATCGTCCATTGCGAAAGCTTGTCGAAATCGGGCGCACCGATGAGGCGGGCGTAATAGAGATATTGGCCGTCGCGCGAGGCGGAGGCGCCGATGCTGCTGGTGAAGGCGGAGCGCGCCTGATCGGCGCTCGCGCGGACGGGGGCGAGCAACTGCTGCCCGCCCGACAGATCGTGGCGCCACAGTTCGTAGCCGTTGAGATCGGCGCGGAAGCGGCTGACAAAGATGGCCTTGCCGTCCGCGCTCCATGCCGGCGAGGTCAGCGGTGTGTCGTCGTCGCGAAAGCTGATCTGGCGGGCGCCCGAGCCGTCCGGCCGCATGACCCAGAGATTTTCGGCGCCCGAGCGATCGCTGACAAAGGCGATCCAGCGGCCATCGGGCGAGAAGACGGGTTGCGTATCGAAGGCGAGGCCCTGTGCGATCGGCTTCGCACGGCCGCCGGCGATGGGCATGACATAGAGATCGCCGAGGAGATCGAAAGCGATGCTGCGGCCGTCCGGCGACACCGAGAGCGACGCCCAGCTTGCCGCCTCTGTTTCGAAACGGATGTGCCGCGCGGGCTTCATCGGCAACGTCTGGCCGGGCAGCTGGACGGCGGGCGCATCCGGGGCGGCGGCGCCGGCGGTGGTGCTCGGCGAAAGCCAGGGCAGACCCAGTTCGCCCGGTTCGTGGGCGAAGACGGGCCAGGTGATCAGCCCCGCGGCAATGAGGGCAAGGCGCTTCACCGATAGGCCGGCGGCAGCGCATCGTCGCGGCCGGGACGGTAGCGATCGCGAAGCTCGGTCTGGCGGGTGACGAGCGAGACGGGCTTGCCGCCGAGCAGCACGATGGCCGGGCCGGAGGCGGGTTCGAGCGGATCACCGTCCCAGATCACGAGATCGGCAAGCTTGCCGGCCGCGATGCTGCCGTGATGATCCTCGTCACCCCAGATCTGCGCACCGCCGAGCGTGATGGCGCGAAGTCCATCAGCATAAGGCAGGCCATTGGCGACGGCGATGCCGGCGCCTTCGCGGAGTGCCGATCCGGCATTGTAGCTGAGGTGAATGCCGAAGCCGGGGACGGTGAAGGCGACGGTCACGCCGGCCTTTGCGAGGAGGGCGGCATTATCGAGCCGGGAACCAAGCTGATCGAAGTTGAGGGGCAGGTTGAGCATCGGATCGACGATCACCGGGATGCGGCGCGCGGCGAGCAGCGGGGCAACCCGCCAGGCTTCGGCACCGCCGAGGATGACGATGCGGATATTATATTCTTTAGCAAGACCAATTGCTTGACGGATATCGGATTCGCGGTCCGCGGAAATCACCAATGGCACGCGGCGTTCGATGACGGGCGTGATGCTGGCCCGATCGAGCCGGTTGAGCAGGCGTTCGCGCGGATCGAGGGCGGCGCCGAGACGCGCTTCATCGAGCGCGTTGCGCAGCAGCGACCATTGTGCCGCCCGCGAACCGCCCACCTTGCCCGAGGTTGCCGTGCCGACCGCGACGAACAAAGCTGCCTGCGGCCGATCGAGAATATCCTCGCCCTCGACGAGATGGAGGAGCGCGCCACGCCCCGAGAAGGGCGCACCGGCTGAACCGCCGGGATAGACCATCGCTTCGACAACGCCGTCGGCACGCGCCTGGGCGACCAAAGTGGAGTTCGGGTTGACGCTATATTCGACGTCGAAAGCCGCGCCGAGCGGACCGGTGGCGACGGCCTGGTCATTGGTTTCGCGGGCCGCGGTGACTTCGGTCAGGCCGATCTGGGTTGCGGCCTTGAACAGGCCCGGCGTGACGGGGCGGCCGGCGGCGTCGATCACCTTGGCGCCCGCGGGCGCGGCACCGCCGGCCACGACCGAGACGATGCGGCCATCACGGGCGATGATAGTTGCATTTTCGACCGGCGCATCCGCCGTCATCGTCCAGGCGCGGGCATGGACGATCGCCACGGTTTCGGCGCTGGCGGGTTGGGCGGCCAGAGCGGCGAGGAGAAGGGCAAAGCGCTTCATCGCGGGGCGATCTCCGGACGGCCGAGCTCAAAATCCGCGCGCGGACGATAAGCGGGATTGGCGCGATCGAACACCAGCGCGCCATCGACATAAACGCGATCGGCGTGGCTGTAGATGCTGAACGGATCGCCTGACCACAGCACGAGATCGGCATTGTAACCGGCGGCGAGGGTGCCGATGCGATCATCGAGGCCGAGCGCCTTGGCCGGGTTGCTCGTCACCCAGCGGATCACCTGTTCAGGCGGCAAAGTGAGGCCGGCGCGGCGGCCGGCGCCGGCGGCCTTGGCGGCTTCGATCATCAGGCGCTGGCCGACCTGCGGGGAATCCGAATGCATCATCGCGCAGGCGCCGCCGGCATCGACGAAGGCAGCGTTTTCGCGAATGCCGTCGGACGCTTCCATCTTGAAGCCCCACCAATCGGACCAGACCGCGGCGCAGGTGCCGGCTTCCTTGAGCAGGCCGGGGATCTTGTAGGCTTCGGTGGCGTGGTGGAATGCGGCGATGCGGAAATGGAATTCCTTGGCGAGGCCCAGCATGATCGCCATGTCGTCCGCCCGATAACAATGGGTGTGGACGCGGATATCGCCTTTCAGAACAGCGGCGAGCGTTTCGAGCTTGAGGTTGCGGCGCGGGCGATCATCCTCCTCACCGGAGGCATATTCGCGCCATTCCTCGGCATAATCCTGTGCGGAGAGGAAGGCGGCGCGGAGCAAAGCAAGTTCGCCCTCGCGGCTGTTGGGGGCACGGCCGGCTTCGCCGAAATGGCCCTTGGGGTTTTCGCCGCAGACCATCTTCAGGCCCTGCGGCGCATCCGGGAATTTCATGCCCTGCATGGTCGTGGCGGGGACATTCTTGAGCACGACCGAGCGACCGGCGAGCAAGGGTTCGGAGCCGGGCAGGATCTGGAGCGTCGTCACGCCGCCCGCGAGCGCGCGGCCGAAAGCCACGTCCTGCGGGTTGACGGCATGTTCGATCCAGGTGTCGGCGACGTTGGGATCGCTGATCTCGGCGACGTCCGAGGCATGATCGTCGATCGAGGTGAGCGGCACGACGAAGGTGCCGTCATGGCTGTGCACGTCGATGATGCCGGGTGTGAGCCATTTGCCGTGCCCGTCGACAGGGGTGACGTTGGTGCGATCGAGATTCTGGCCCACCGCGACGATCTTGCCTTCGCGCACCAATATGTCGGCATTGTCGAGCCGCTTGCCGGCGCCATCGAGGATGGTCGCGCCGGTGATCAGCATGTCGGCGCGGGGCAGCGGGTGATAGGTGCTGGGCCAGGGATCGGCGGTGAAGGACGGGACGTCGGTCGGGAGCGTTGGCTCCTTCTTTTTCTTGGCCCCGGCGGGAGTGGTGAAGGCCAGCGCAATGGCGAGTGCCAGCGCGGTCTTGCGGAACTTATGAGTTGCTGTCGGCCTCTGGTTCATCCTTGCCGTCCGCCGTCTGCCATAAGATTACCCACAAAGTCCCGTCATCCCAGCGGAGGCTGGCATCCATGGCTGTTTCCACTCGAGATGCCGTCGAAAATGGAGGGAGCCATGGCCCCCAGCCTGCGCTGGGGCGACGTTTGCTTTTCCAAGCGAGGGTGGGGCGGTGGCTGAGTACCGCCCCGAAGCCCGATCAGAACTTGTATGTGACGGTGCCGATGACCTGGCGGCCGGCGCCATAGACGCAGTTGTTCACGCCTGCGCAGCGCGCAACATAGCCCTTGTCGAAGATGTTCGAGCCGTTGATCGCGAAGCGCCAATCCGGCGTGTCGTAGTGAATGATCGCGTCGAACAACGTCGCGCTTTCGCCATTATACACGACCGGGTTGAAAGGACCGGGCAGGCTGCCCGCACTCTTGCTGGTGTAACGGCCACCGAAGCCGAAGCCGAGGCCGCCCAGCGAACCCTGCTGGATCGTGTAGTCGGCAAACAGCGACAGCTTGTGCTTCGGCGTTACCGGCAGCGGCCGGCCGATTTCAGCGACGACATCCGACTTCTTCACTTCGCTGTTGTTGTAGCTGTAGGAGCCGTTGATCGAGATCTGCTCGCGGATACGAGCAACCAGCTCGAGTTCACCGCCCCAGACTTCGACTTCGCCGGACTGGGTGCTGCCGATCGGCGCGCCGGTCGATCCGACCTGCGACGTCACCAGATTCTTCTGCTTGATCTGGAACGCCGCTGCCGTGACGAACAGCTTGACGTCATCGCCGAGGCCGCGGGCATCATATTTGATACCGCCTTCGATCTGGGTTGCCGTCGACGGATCATAGGTATTGCCCTGATCGTCGGTGCCGAGCACGGGCTCGAACGAGGTCGCGTAGCTCACATAAGGCGCGAAGCCGCTTTCG
Source organism: Sphingomonas sp. DBB INV C78 (assembly GCF_042693015.1). Lineage (NCBI taxonomy): Bacteria > Pseudomonadati > Pseudomonadota > Alphaproteobacteria > Sphingomonadales > Sphingomonadaceae > Sphingomonas > Sphingomonas sp. DBB INV C78. Next base: position 718,406 of record NZ_CP170544.1, read on the forward strand.
GTGACGTAGTTCGCGCCCACGCGCCAAGTGAATTTGTCCTGCTTGACGGTGTCATCACTGATGAAGTTCTTGATCTTCACCCAGTCATAACGACCGCCCAGGGTGAGGAAGAAATCACCGAACTGGAGCTGGTCCTGACCATAGACGCCGGTCTGCTTCAGGCGCTGATGATTATAGGCGAACGGATAGCCGAGCGTCGCATCGGCGCGAGCATAGACAGGATCGTAGATGTCGATGGAGTGCGAGCCGAAATCGAAGCCGAAATCGGCATCGTTGCGGACGCTGCGATAATCGACGCCGGCCAGGATCTTGTGGTTGACCGATCCGGTTTCGAGATTGACGTCGAACCGGTTGTCGGTGGCGAAGCTCTCCACCTCTTCCTTGTAGGTGAAGTTCGACTGGAGGATTTCGCGGAAATAGTTCGGCAGCGACGGATCGGTCGTGTTGACGAAGTTGCCGCTGTTGTAGACGCCGGTGGGCGTCTCTTCCTTGTAATCGCTCCACTTGGTGTTCGAGCGGAAGGTGATCGCGTCGGAGAAACGATGCTCGAAATCCCAGCCGATGCCGGTCTGGTGACGGACATAGACGTCATCCGGATTGGCCGAATTGGTGTGACGGGAAATCTTGCCGTTCGGATTGTCCAGCAGCGTGCCATTGACCGGCAGGAAGCCACCCGAGCCGCCCTGAACCTTGTCATACTGGTAGTAAAACAGGCCGGTGAGCTTGGTGTTGTCACCGAGCTGGAACGTCGCGGTCGGCGATAGCATCACGCGCTTCGCCTTGGTGAAGTCGATCTCGGAATCGCGATCGCGGTAGAGGCCGGTCATCGCCACCGAGACGCCATCGGCGACCGGACCGGTAACGGTGCCCGCGATCTGCTTGTAATCGTCATTGCCATATTTGGCGCTGATCTCACCGCCGAATTCGTCGGACGCACGACGGCTGGTCTGGTTATAGATGCCGCCGGGAGGGGCGCTGCCATAGAGCACCGAGGCCGGGCCCTTGAGCACGTCCAGCGACTGGAAGGCGTAGAGATCGACGCCGACCGAGAAGATCGTCGTGGTGATCGGCGCGGCGAGGCCGTCGATATATTGCTTCGGCGTGAAGCCGCGGACGGTGAAGAAGTCGAAGCGGAGATCCGGCCCGTAATTCTCGCCGAACACGCCGGCAGTGTAACGGACGGCCTGCTGCGCATCGACGAAGTTCAGCAGGTCGATCTGGTCGCGGGTGACGACCGAGATGGATTGCGGGGATTCAATGAGCGGGATGTTCGTCTTGCTGGCGGTCACGCTGCCTTCCGGCACGTAGTTGCGCGCAGTGACGACGATCACGTCCTGCCCGTCGACCGTGGTGCGGGTGGTTTCGAGCGTCTGGCCGCCCGCATCCGTTGCGGCGGCTTCCTGGGCCAGGGCCGGAGCTGCGGCGAAACCGGCAAATGCGGCGCCTGTCAGCAGCAGCGCTTTCAGCGTCGTGTCATAAACAGCCATTACAATCCCCCTTTGCGACATTCTATTGCCGAACCTCTCCCGATTATGTCTGGGAGATTACCGAGTGTGTCTGCCGACCGCGTTTCGGCTCAGGTCTATTCCTATCGCGATCGGGCCAATTTGCGACTCAATCGCGATAGCGAGAAAATCCTGACGTTCAAGCGGGGCTTTTGAGCCTTGCCGCAAGCCAGGCGGAAGCCTCTGACAAAGCACGATCTGCCAGTGGCGAAATGGACACAGCTTCGACGAAACTGTGTGTGGCGCCCATGTAGACGTTCAGATCGACGGACACCCCGGCCTTGATCATCCGTCCCGCCAGTACCCGATTCTCGTCAGCCAGCACGTCGCATTCGGCGATGGCGAAGAAAGCGGGCGGCAGGCCGGCGAGATCGGCGCGGATCGGCGAGGCGAAGGGATTGTCGAGGTCCGCCGGGGTGCGGGCGTAATTATCCCAGAACACGGCCATTTCGGCGATCGTGAGATTATATTCCGGGCCGTCGTAGCGCTGGTAGCTGGGATGCGCCGGGCGGCTGTCGAACGCGCCATAGTTGATCAGCATCGCGGCAAGCGGCGGCTTGCCCGCGGCCAGCAGGCGGAGATTGGCGGCGACCGTCATGTTGCCGCCGACCGAGTCGCCGCCGATGGCAATGCGGGCGGGGTCGATGCCGTGGGCCGTGCCTTCGGAGCGCAGCCAGCCGATGACGGAGTCGATCTGGTCGAGCGCGACGGGAAACTTGGCCTCGGGCGAGAGGCTGTAATCGACGCCAACCACGACCACGCCGGCGCGCGCTGCATATTCGCGCATCAGCCGATCATGGGTGTCGAGGCTGAACATCGTCCAGCCGCCGCCATGGACGTAGATGAGGACGGGCGCCGCGGGCTTGTCGTCCGGCCGATGGATGCGGATGCGGACGCCGAGCGGGCCGACCAGGCGTTCCTCGGTGCGGTGCATGACGGGGCCGCCCGACGTCCACGGCGCGCGCACTTCTTCGGCGATGCGGCGGCGTTCGGGCAGGCTCAATTGCTCGAAATCCGGGTAGCGGCCGTAGGAGGCCGCCATCTCGCGCTGGAAGCGGCGGATATCGGGATCGAGATCGTCGGCGATTGCGGGGCTTTCCGTCACAGGATCAGGCCCCGGCCAGCGAGCGGGCGAGCCGCGAGTTGCGAACACCGTAGAGAAGATAGAAGGCAAGGCCGAAGCACAGATAAACTCCCAAAATCGCGGCGGGAATCCACTCGCCGACGAGCGCCTTGTGAATGATGTCGAGCACGACGGGGCCGATCATCAGGACGCAGAAGAAAAGGGCGAGGGCGGGGACGACGCCGATCCACATGCCGCCAAGCCGCACGCCGCCGAAGGGTACGCGGAAGGGGCGCGGCAGTTCGGGCTGGGTGGTGCGCAGCCACATCACGCTGATCGCCACCGTCATGAACACGAAGCCGGTGCCGAGGCTGACGAGATCGCCCAGCATCGAGATCGGGAGGAAGGCGGCGGCGACGCCGGCGACCAGAGCCACAAACCAGGTGCCCTGGTGGGGCGTGCGGAAGCGGCTGTGGATGCGGCTGAACAAGGGGGGCAGCAGGCCATCGTGCGACATCGCGTAGCAGACGCGCGAATGGGCATAGGTGTTGACCATCAGCACCGAGCAGAGGCCGGTGAGCGCGCCGACCTTGATGATGACGCTCAACACCGGCATCCCGATCGCCTCCACCGCGACGGCGACGGGATCGGGCACGTTTAGCAGGCGATAGGAGACGAGGCCCGTAAGCACCGCGGCGACGGCCATGTAGATGATCGTGGCGATCGCGAGCGCGCCGAGGATGCCGATGGGGATGTCGCGCTGGGGCTTCTTCGCTTCGAGCGCCGCGGTCGCCACGGCCTCGAACCCCAGATAGGCGAAGAACAGGATCGAGGCGCCGCGCAGCACGCCCTGCCAGCCATAGGTGAAGCCACCCTGGTTTTCAGGGATGAAGGGGTGCCAGTTGGCGGGGTCGATATGGGGCACGCCGAAGATGATGAAGGCGATCAGCACGCCGACCTTCACCGTCACCATGATCGCGTTGATTGTGGCGGACTGCGACACGCCGCGGACGAGGATGAAGGCAAAGAAAGCCAGCGCCGCCGTCGCGACGAGGTTGACGCCGCCGCCGGTGACGAAATGCAGCCCGCTTTCACTGGCCTCCGGGCGGATGAAGGGGGTCGCGATCATGGCGGGGATGTGGAGCCCGAAATCGCCGAGCAGGCTGGTGAGATAGCCCGACACGCCGACCGCCAGCGCGGAACCGGCGAGCCCCAGTTCCAGCATCAGCATCCAGCCGAGGAACCAGGCGAAAGCCTCGCCCAGCGCGGCATAGGCATAGCTGTAGGATGCGCCGGACACCGGCAGCGTCGACGACAGTTCCGCATAGCAGAGGCCGGTGAAGGCGCAGGCGAGGCCGGCGATCACGAAGGAGATCATCACGGCGGGGCCGGCATAATTGGCGGCGGCCGTGCCCGTCATCACATAGACGCCCGCGCCGATGATGCAGCCGATGCCGATCAGCACCAGATGGATCGGCCCGAGCGCGCGGTGCAGGCCGTGGTGCGCGGCATCGTCGCGCACGTCGGCGAGCGGCTTGCGGATCAGGAAGCGATTGGGCGTGCGGGCCATGAACAATTCCCCATATTCGCCGGCGAGCCTAGCTCTGGTGCAGGTGGCCCGCTTGCGCGATCGGGCCGAGCCTTGTCCGCCACGGGCCGGTTAGCCGCGCGTCGCGCGCGTCATCGCGGTGGCGAGCGCCTGATCGTCGAGACCCGAGATGATCTCGTCGAAGGTGCCCGGCGCCTCATCCTGGCCGAGCTTGAAGCGGGCATCCTGCGATAGCACGCGGGCGCGGAAGGCGATGATGTGGGTGAGCATGCCTTCCACACGATCGCCCATCCGCTCGATCGACCAGGCATCCGGCGCGGTGCCCTCCAGCGCGGCACCGAGGCGGATCACGGCATCGCGCGTTTCATCGGGCACGAAGGCGATCTCGACGTCGAAGCGGACCGCCGCATAGTTCCAGGTCGGGCCCCAGGTGGGGTTGGAGACGAGCCGCGGCGAAATATAGCCTTGCGGCCCCTGAAACAGGATGGTGGCGCGCGGATCGGCCATCAATGCTGCGACCTGCGGGTTGGCGCGGCCGCAATGCCCGAAAAGGGCGGCGATACGGCCGTCCTCGTCAAGTTCGGCGAGTAGCGGCAGCGGGGTCGCGGCGAAGCCGGCGGCGCCGTTGGAGACGACCCAGGCGAGCGGGTGGGCGGCGATCAGCGCCGGCACGTCGGCGGGATCGTAAGGGACAAACAGGCTCATGCCTTCCTCCTGCGGGGGCGGCGCGCCAACCAGAGCGCGAGGCCGACAATTATCATGGTGACCAGCCAGACGCCGATCGCGGCGACGGCGATGCGGCCGGCGAGACCGCCCAATTCCCCGGTGTGGAAGGGGAAAAGCCCGTCCATGAAGGCGCGGCCGGGCGACGCCTTGCGCGCGTCGAAGCGGGCGAGAATGCGGCCGTCGACCGCGCTGACATAGATATTGGTGGCGCCATATGCGCGGCGAACCTCGTCCGGCTGGGTGACGCGGATACGCCAAACAGGGCTGTCGGCGGCGGGCGGATAGATCGCGGCGAGCTTCGCGCCGGGATAGGCATCGAGCGCGGTCTGGGTCGCGCGGGCGAGGCCGATGGTCGCGGGGCCAACGGGGGCGTCGGCGGGTGCGGACACCTCCGCCGGCTGGACCACGCCTTCGACCGTGCTCTCGAACGTCAGCAGCACGCCTGCGCCGGCCATCACCAGAGCAGGAATGCCGACCCAGAGGCCGAGCGCGCGGTGCCAGCCATAATGGCGTGCGGCGGGCGGGCCGGCGGCGGGCGGCGCCAGCGAACGGCGCCACATCCCGCGCTTCGGCCAGGCGATCACGAGTCCCGACAGGATGTTGGTGAAGAGAAGAATGCCGCTGACGCCGACAATCCAGCTTCCGGCATCGTCGGCGAGGAGATTGTGGTGAATAAGGACGAGGGTTTCGACCCAGCCGCCCTTGCCCGGCTGATCGCCGTCGCGCAGCACATTGCCGGCGCCGTCGATGCGGACGCTGCGCGAAACGCCGGGGGCGTCCCCTTCGACGCTGACATCATAGCGATCGGCAGCGCCAGCCGTCGTCCAGATCGAGCCCACCGACGCGCCGGAGCCGGGCGGGGCGAGCTGATCCACGCTCCGTTCGATCGCGGCGAGATCGGTCGGGTGATGCGCGCCGGCGATCATCGCGTCCTCGATCTCCCAATGGAAGACGATGAGCGTGCCGGTGAGCGCCTGGATGAACCAGAACAAGGCGGCGGCGAGGCCGGCCCAGCGGTGCCAGCGGATCAATGTGGCCTTGATCTTCAAGTCGCCAGCCCCCTTACGGCAGTTCGAATATGAAACGCACGCCGGCGACGAACGCATCGCCGAGATCGGCGCGCCACCCCGGATTGATGACATATTGCAGATCGGGTTGCAGCGTCAGCCACGGGGCGACGCGACGCGCCCAGGTGAGTTCCAGCGCGGTTTCCGCGCGCTTCGGATCATCGCCCGCGTCGATCCCAGCGCGGATCGCCGGATCGCCCAGGCGCGCGTGCGAGATCGCAAAGCCGAAGCGCGAGGCATCGGTGCCGTAATTGACGCCGCCGCCGAAATAGCTGCCGATCGGGTTTACTTCGTCCTCGGCAATGCCGACGCGCAGCCAGCCATCGAACGCGCCGCGTTCGGCGGAGCCAGCCAGCCGTCCCTCGATCGTGGCATAGAGGCCACGGCTGCCGCGCTTGCGGACAGGATCGCCGGCGGCGTCGACCTCGTCGATGGCGTCGAAATGCGAGCTATAGGCCCAGCCGCCGATCTTGACGGCGGACGCCTCGCCGAGAGCCCGTTCCACTTCGGCGGCGAGCAGCACGCCATGCTTTGGCGGGAAGCGGATCACGGTGCGCTTGGGATGATCGGGATCGCCGGCCTCGGCATCGAAGACGGCGAAGCGCGCGCTCCATTCCCCGGCGCCGACGCGGGTGACGAGGCCGAGCGCGGTGGTGGGGAAGATGGACGGGCCGTTCAGCCCCGATTGCGCATATTCGGGGCCGATACCGTGCGACGAGTTGAGGAAGATGCCGCCGACATTCTGGACATCGAATTCGGAGTTGAGATCAATCATGCCGAGCTTGGCGGAGGCATGATCGCCCAGCGGGGCATCGACCCAGGCTTCGAACAGGCGGAGCGCGGGCACGGCTTCGATATTGCTGACCGTCTGGCCATCACCCACCAGTTCGGCCGAAAGCTGGCGGCCATGGACCTGTTCGGCCGACGCATAGAATTGTGCGCCGTCGAGGCCGATAACCGCTCCGTCCGCTTCGACCGTCAGTTCCAGCTTGCCCATATATGCGGTGCCGCGTTCGATGCCGCCGCTGGTGTTGGAAAGCGCGTCAGCGACATAGGAGCCGCCGAGGCGGACGGGAGGCTCGGCCGTTTCCGCGGCCGCCATTGCCTCCATACTCAGCGCGCCGAGCGAGGCTGCGGCCAGCCCGCGCCACGTCGATCGCGTCGTCCGCGCCAACCCATTCCACATACATCCCATGCGGAAACTATAGGCCTGCGGCCCGCGCGCTGCTGACGCGTCCGGGCCAGAGGCTGTTCCGTCAGGGCGGATCAGAAGTTGGCGAGGAGGTTCAGGCGCAACCGATCGAGCCAGTCGCGGGGATCGTTGAGCCCGGCCTGTGACGCGTCCTTGGGGCGATAGTGATAATAGGTCGCGTTGAGGATGAGGTTGGGCACCAGCACATAGTCGACGCTGAGCGTATGCTGCAGGTAATTGGTGCCGATATTGGTGTTGTCCTGGCTGAAGGCGGCGAGCACGGCATCGGTGCCCGCTTCGGCATAGCCATAGCCGATCCGCCAGTCGCCGGGTTTGACGATGCGGCCCGCGAGGAGGTCCACGCCGAAGCCCTGATCGCCTATGCCGGGCGCGGCGCCGAAATTCTTCACATAATCGCCGGTGAGCCGGATCGGCCAGCGTTCGCCCAGGCCATTCCAGGTGACGGCGCCGATGACATCGAACAGATCGAAATCGGAAAGATAGCGGCCGTTGACGATGACATTGCTGCGGAAATCGCCGACGTCGCCGCCGGCCATGCTGCGCAGCGAATAATCATAATAACCGACCGCAAGTTCGGCGCGCAGCGGTGCGTGCGGATCGGTTTCGATCGAGAGCTGGCCGCCGATCATGTCGCTGTTCGGGCCGGCGACCGATTCATCGACGAGGAAATAGAGTCCGGTGGCCTTGACCAGCGCGCCGCCATCCAGCGGCACGCGATAACTAGCGCTCAGACCCTGCGGGCTGACGTCGCCGTCCCACACCAGTTCGGTGCGGGCGAAGGGCTGGGGCATCTTGCCGGCATGGATCTGCAGATTGCCGAAGGTGGCGCGCATCCACGCCTGATCGAGGCTGATCTGGAGATCATCGTCGAAATTGCCGAGCGTGATGTCCGCGCTGTTGGGATCATCGGGATCACCGGTCGAAAGCTGGCCGCCGACCGTGAGCCAGTTGTTGATCGCATAATTGGCGCGGAGCCGTGCGCGCAGCACGCCGCGATCGCGATCGCGCGCATCCTTGTCGCCGAAATTGCTTTCGTAGCGGACGCGCACGTCGCCGTTGATCTGAAGGCGGGAGGGTGCGCTGGCGAAGCTGGGCGCGGGCGCGGCCGGGGGCGCGGCGGCGACCGCCGTGGACGGGACAGGTTGCGCATTGGCACGGGCCAGCGCGGCTTCGAGATCGGCGATGCGCTTGGCGGATTGCTGCTGGTCGGCCCGGAGTGCTTCGACCTGCTGACTAAGCTCGGCGACAGGGTCGGCTGCCTGGGCGTGGGCGATACCGCTGGTCAATGCGGTGGCGGCGAGCAGGCTGAGGCGCGTGAACGCCTTGCGCTGGATAAGGATGGACACGTTGAATCTCCCGAAGCCAAGCGCGATCGACGCGAAGCCGCATCGCATTTGCCACGGGCATTTCTGTCATAAAAACTTACAATTGAAGCCCCTTGGCCTGATTGCCATAGAATTAGACCCGCCTGAATAACCCGATCAGCGGGCTGGGGTGGTCAGCAGCGGCCAAGGGTTTATTCCGGTGCCCTGATACCATTTCTCGCCGGGCGCCATGCGCTTGATCTCGAAGTGAAGGTGGGGTGCGGAGGGATCGGCATTGCCCGTCGAGCCGACGGTGCCGAGGGTATCACCGCGGGCGACATGCTGGCCTTCGCGCAACGTGGGCGCGTAGCTGTCGAGATGGGCGTAATAATGCACCCAGCCGCCGCCATCGACGCGGACATAGACGGTATGGCCGCCGGCCTCGCTTTCGAAGATCTTCTCGATGGTGCCGGGCGCGGCCGCGATCACAGCGGTGCCACGCGGCGCGGGGATGTCGAGCGCGCCATGGCCGCGCGTGCCGCCGCCGCGGGCATCGCCGAAGCTGTCGACAAGCTGGGCGGGCGCCACGCCGGCGACGGGGACGAGGAGGCCGCCCACGGGTGCCTTAGCCGCGGCGGGCGCCGCCTGCTGCTGGGCGGGATCGGTCGATGTCGGCGCCATCTGATCGACGATGCGGACGCGGCTGGCGACCCCGACCGCGACCAAAGCGAACAGCGCCAGGATGATCCAGCCGAGCCGGTTCAATCCTGGAACCTCGCAGGCGTGCCGGGCTTGACCATCAAGGCCAGCCGCGCGGCATCCCAATTGGTCAGGCGGATGCAGCCATGGCTTTCGGTGCGGCCGATCTTTTCGGGGTTGGGGGTGCCGTGGATGCCGTAATGGGGCTTGTTGATGTCGAGCCAGACGACGCCGACGGGGCCGTTGGGGCCGGGCGGCAGCTTCGCTTTCTCATCCTTCGATGAGGCATCCCAGAACAGATCGGGATTGTAATGGAAAGGCGGGTTGTAGGCCGCGCCTTGTATCTTCCAGTTCCCGATCGGGAGCGGATCATATTCGCTGCCCATCGTGGCGGGAAACTGCGCGACCAGTTTGTCCTGCTTGTCAAAAGCGCGCAGCACACCATCCGACTTGTCGACGACAATCCGGGTGGCCTGCGGTTGCCGGGCATCGACGTTGAGGTCGGACAATGTCTTGCGCCATTCGGCCGTCAGATCGGCGGGATAATCGCGCGACGCGGGCAGCGCGTTGGGCAGGCGCAGCGCCGATCCGGCGCGAAGCCGCGTGCCGGGCTTGTTGAGCGCGACGATGGTGGCGGGCGTGGTGTGAAACTTCTCGGCCAGTTGCTCGATCGCATTCGCATAGCCGAGCGCGGGATATTCGGCCTGCTTGCCCAGATCCTTGGGCAGGCGGCCATAGAACGGGCCGGCGAGATCGGCGGCGGTGAGCCGCAGCATGACGGTGGGGCGGATCGAGCGCCAGGCACTCAGCGCCTTCAAGGTCGGCTGGTCGAGATCGCCCGTCACCTTCAGTCCGCGCGCCGTCTGGAAGCCCTTGAGCGCGAGGGTGAGCGACTGGCCTTCCTTGCCGTCGATGACGCCAGGGGAGAAGCCGAGACGATCGAGGATGACCTGGGCGTGCATCACCGAGATATCGACGGGCGTTGGCGCTTGCGCGGCGACGGGCGCGGCGGAGAGCTGAAAGGCGAAAAGGGCGGAGACTGTCAGCGCGACCCGAAATTTCATGGCACACCTTCTTGTTGAACCTGACTAACGAACGCGGCTGCGCAAGAATATTTCCGTGCGCCGCAAGTCGCGGCGGCGTAACGCGATGCTCGGGCGATCGGAGGAGAGGGTGATGGTCGGGGACGAAGTGCGCATCGATCGCCGCTTTCGCGGTCCACCCGGCAGCGGCAATGGCGGCTATGTTGCAGGTTGTGTTGCGGCCGCACTGGGCGGATCGGGGTGCGTGGTGACGCTGCGGCAGCCGCCGCCGCTCGACACGGTGATGCGGCTGGAGCGCGGCGACAGCGGCGTCGCTTTGCTGGCGGGGGACGAGCTTGTTGCCTCCGCTACGCCGACCGAGATCGAGGTGGAGGTTCCAACCCCGCCGAACATGGATACGGCCGTGGCCGCGGAGACGCGCTTCACCGGATTTCGCCACCATCATTTCCCCGGCTGCTTCGTGTGCGGGCCTGAGCGAGAGGCGGGGGATGGCCTGCGGATATTTCCCGGCGCGATCGACAATGTCGGAAGCCAGGTCGCGACGGTCTGGCGGCCCGACGAGAGCTTGGGAGATGAGGCCGGGCTGGTTCGCCCGGAATTCATCTGGGCGGCGCTCGATTGTCCCGGATTCTTCGCAGTGGAGGCGCGTTCAGGGCCGGCGGTGCTGGGCCGGATGGGGGTGGTGCAACATGGCCGCGTGCGCGTTGGCGAGCCGGTGATCGTGACCGGCTGGCCGATCGCGAGTGACGGCCGCAAGCATCACGCGGGCACGGCGCTGCACGATGCTGACGGGCGGCTGATCGCGGCGAGTGTGGCGACGTGGATATCGCTGCAGCGCGAAAGCTGAAGATGATTCAATTTGCTTGATCTGATGCCGGGTTTCAGGCTTCAACCCCGATGCCGACAACGCGCCGCGAGGATGGCGCCGAAAGGGGAAGAGGAATGAAGTTTCATCGCATCGCCATGCTCGCCATTCTGCCGGTGATGATGCAGGCCGGCCCCGCGCTGGCCGCCGACGCGCCGGCTGCGGCTGCCATAGCTGGCGGCTACAGCACCAAGACGCCGATCGAGACGCTGGTCGCCGATCCCGCCGCCAAGGCCGTCATCGACCAGGAACTGCCGGGCCTGACGGCTCATGAGATGTTCGCGATGTTCAAGAGCATGAGCCTTGAGGACATGGCGCCGATGTCCGGCGGCCAGATCACGCCCGAGAAGCTGGTGGCGGTCAACGCCGCGCTGAGCAAGCTGAAGGCGAAGTAAGGCAGAAGACCCTCATCCTCCCGCCGCTGTCGCGGCGGGTCCCTCCTTCTCCCGCGAAAGCGGGAGAAGGTAACATCGCTTATTCGAGAGCGAGCATCTTGATGAGGTTGGGCAGGCCAGCGCCCTGCATGTAGCGATCGCGGGCGAGGTCGACGCAGCCGTTGAGCAGGATGCGCTTCACCCGATCCGGCTCGCCGATGAATTCCCGTCGCTGCGACAGGAAGGATGCGAGCAGGCCCGAGACATGGGGGGCGGCCATGCTGGTGCCGCTCATTTCCACATAGAGATCCTCCAGCGGCGGCACGTCGCCGCCGCCCGATGTCCAGTCGTGGCGGGCGGAGATGATGCGTTCGCCGGGCGCCACCACGTCGGGTTTGACGCGGCCATCGGCGGTCGGGCCGCGCGAGGAGAAATAGGAGATGCCGTAGGTGTGCGGATTGGTCTTGTGGACCGATCCGACCGCGATCGCCTCCTCGAGATTGGCGGGGTCGCCGATCGACAGGTCCATATTCGCCTGGATCGCGCCGGAATCGCTGCGGAGCACGGCATAGCCTTCATTGCCGGCGGCGAGGATGGAGAGCACGCCCTGGCGCCACAGCCGCTTGATTTCCTGGCAGAGCGGGGTGTGGCCGCAGCCATAGACGGCGGGATCGAAGGCGCCGCCAAGGCTGAGATTGACGCCCGCGATGACGAGGCGGCCGGCGCGTTCGTTGATCTGGGCGATCATATCGAGCGCCTTGATGATTGCGGCGTCGCTGCCCCGCCCGTCATCGCCCAGCACCTTGAAACCGTAGAGCCGGCAGACCGGCGCCATGCCGCGGAAGGCGGTGGACGCGCCCTTGTAGAGCACCTTGGCCGCGCCGCCGATGATGCCGGCGACATGCGTGCCGTGGCCGTGGCCGTCGAGCGTGGCGAAGTCCGCATCGCCGGGCACGAGCCGCCGCGGTGGCCCGACCTCCATGCAATCATATTGCTCGACAATGATGGGTCGCTTGGTCGCAGGATCGATGAAGTGCGGATGATCGCCGCGGATGCCGGTATCGAGCACGGCCCAGGCGATTTCATGCCCGTCGGCGCCATAGCCGAGATTGGCGGGGCGAGCCTGGATCGTGTTTGTCGAATCCACGATCAGCGCCTGCTTGGTGCCGTTGCGCCAGATCGTCTTGATCGAAAGCTCCTTGTAGAGCGTGCGCAGCACCTCGGCCTCGCTGCGGGTGAGCCTGGCGGACAGGAAGCGACGCAGGCGATCGATCTCCGCGATGGCCGGGTCGCCGCCCTGGGTGCGGATCAGATCGTTGAGCTTGTTGGTGATCGCTTCGGCCGAGGCATCGAGATTGGTGACATCGCTGCTGTCTTCGTTGACGAGCTGGATCAGCACCGGGTGGCGTTCCTCCGCCTGGCCGCGCTCGATGTCGCTGACGAGATCCTTGGCGAGCACGAAAGGCGCGATGGCCTGGCCGAAGGCGTTGCCGACCGTTTCATAGATAGGCTGCCGCACCTGCTTCGTCCTGAGATAGCCGGTGCCGGAATGGGGGTGGCGGAGCCAATCGGGATTGAGACGGAAGCCGCGATAATTCTCGATCTTCCCCTGAAATTCATCGGAAATGTCGGAATCGAAGGCGACGGGATCGAACTGCTCGGCGACATTCACCCAGCGCTTCACGCAGGGAGGGAATGGCGGCTTGGCCTGGCCGGTCCATTTGCGAAGCTGGTCCTGCACCTCGGCCAGCCCGAGCGGCGATCCGATCGTGACGAACAGGGGAATATCATATTCAGCCGGGTCGAGCCGGCGGAGCAGATTATAGGCGACCATCGTGCCCTGGCTGTGCGCGACGACGACGAATGGGCCGCCGCCGCTCTTGAGGCGATCGAGCAGCGAATTTTCCATCGCGGCGCGCCGTTCGGGCACGAACAGGAAATCATTGACGTCGCGCAGCAGCGCGCGGGTCAGCTTACCGACCAGCATGTTGCGGAGGAAGCCGGGGAGTATCTTGACCTGGACATCGGCGGCGAGGACGGCCGCGGCGGCCGGATCCTGCTTCGCCTCCATCTTGGCGGCGATCGATTCCAATATGCGGCGCTGATCGTCACTTTTGCTGAGCGCGTCGATTTCGTGCTGGATCGCGCGGGGCTCGCTGCCTTCCTCGCCGCTGGCGAGCGCCATGATCGCGCGGGTCGATGCCTCGTCATCGTCCATGCGGACTTGATCGGCGTCGGCGCAGGTTTCCTTGAGCGGGACCGGATAATATTCGCGGTTGACCCAATAGGCCATGCGGCTGCGGTCGCCGAGCTCGTTGCCGAACAGGGCCTTGTCCCATTGGCATTTGAGCACGTCTGCGGGCGGCTTGTTAGCGATGCCGTGGATGTAGACGATGGTCCGCGCCGTCTTGCCGCCGATCGCGCGCGGCGCGGTGGAAGCGGTTTCGAGCGCGGTCGAGACGAAGGCCGGTGTGGCGGCCTTGACGGCTTTGGTGGCTTTCGCAGCCTTGGCCGGCTTTGGTGTCGATGCCTTCGGGCCGGGCTTACGTGCCATTATCGCTCTCCTAGAGTTTGATAATTTGACCCGTTTGTCCCGAGCGAAGTCGAGGGAGCGCCCGAGCGCAGCCGAGGGCTTCTCGCCTTTCGCTCGAAGGGTGTCTCGACTTCGCTCGACACGAACGGAAAGGGGGATTCAACATTGGAACCATCCCGCTCCCTACAGATGCTGATCCAACAATTGCGTCCAGCCGGTATCGCGATCGAAGGCGAGCCGTGCGTAGGTGGTGCGATCGGCCTGGAAGGAGGAGGTCGACCGCGGGAACCAGAAGGACAGACCCTGCGCCCGCGTCACGGTGGGCCCCATCGCGACATTGCCGATGCGGGCGGCCGTGGCGGCGCTTTCCAGTTGCTGCGCGGCATCGGCGAGCGGGCCGGTTGCGGCGGCGCGGACATGGCCGGCAAATTCGATCAGGTCGTAGACGTCGCGCCGGTCGAAGGCGGTGGTGGCACTGCGCGCCTGGTTGAGAATGTCGAACGCGGGCTTGCCGGCGGCGCTGGCTGCGGCGACCAAAGCCTTGAAAGCGGGAACCATCGCGTTGGTCGAACGGAAGGCGCCCATCGTGCAGGGATGATCGTCGGTGCGGGTGCGATAGCATTCGCCATAGGCATCGACCGCCGCCTTGCCCCAGGCCGCGGCGTCATAGGGTGCCCGCAGCAGGCGCAGGAAGCGGGTATAATCCCAGCCGTCGCCGGGTTCGAGCGCTTCGGAACCGATTATGCAATCGGCCGCGGGCGCCAGTTCGTGCAGCACCTCCACCATGCCGTTGAGGCAGGTGTCGGAGAAGATCGCGGCGACCGGCCCGCGTGCCGCCCGGCGCAGCGCGGTGGTGACGACCGACCCCGCCTCCCGCGTGGTGAGGACGCCGAGATCGGTATCGTCATGCAGCATCGCCTCCGCGCCGATATCGGCCTCGATCGCGGGGCCGAAGAGGCGGCCCGAGGGACGCAGGCGGCGATCCTTGGGCGGTCTCGGTTCTGTCCCTATGCCGAGGGTGACGATTGCCTCGTCCGGGTCCTGTTCGTCGACGACGCCGCTGCCATGATCCCAGAAGCCGATCGCAAGCGGGATCGACGCTGGATAGGTGACGAGCGCGCGGGCGAGGAAATCGGTGAGGGTGGCGGCATCGCCGGTGTTGATCTCCCCCGGTAGCAGGAGCTGGCGGGCGTGACTGCCGCTGATCTCCAATATCTCGGTCGGCCGCGAGGCATGGTCGACCAGCGCCAGCATCGCGCCGTCGTCGCCCAGCCCCTGCAAGGTTTCCTGGAGATCGCGGGTGACGAAATTGGCGAGGTTGTTGTCGCCCGCGAAGATCTCGACCACGACATAAGCGGGATCGGTGCGGGTGACGGCGAAGGGTTCGGGCGTCGGCATCGGACCTCTCCCTCGATCAGTTGCCGCGCCGGGGCAGGGCACGGGCGCTCTTGGGCACCTCGTCAAAATCCTGCCAGAGCGAGACGTCGCCGGCCGTCTTGAAACCGAGCTTGTAGAGGCAATCCATATAGCCGCGGTCGAAGGTGTCGCCGGTAACGGCCCGGCATTGTTCGCCGGCGATGCGTTCGGGCGCGGCGTAGATGAACTTGCTGATGCCGAGCACGCCAGCGGCCTCCAACTCACGTTGCAGGCGGTAGAGCGAATCCAGGAAAAGCTGGTGGGTCATGATGTCGCCGGCGGAGCGCGTGACGATATCTAGCAGATCATTGCTGCGGTCGGGGCAGAGCTGATGCGCGGTTTCCAGCGTCGACTGGTCGCACGCGAGCGCCGCTGCGGGGTCCTTCGCCGGGTTGTTGGCGGTGAGCGGATTGTTGAACAAGGCGATCAGGTTGATCTTGACGTCGACAGTGTCGATCGGGTCGCCGGGCGTGCGGGTGCGGCGCACGACGCGCTGGACATTGTTGCCGAGGAAGGTGCCGAAGCGGACCCCGCCGTCGACATAACCATGATCGTCGATGTAGCGCGGCGGGAATTGTGCCGGCACTGCCGAGGAGGCGAGCAGCCATTCGCTGTAGCAGGCGTTGGCGGCCGCGCCTTTGTTGGCCACTTCGCGCATGTCGGCGACGTAGAATTTGCCGTTGGTGAGGTTGGCGGCGCCGACCAAGACCTTGTGATCGGCGGGCAGGCGGGCGACGAGCGGGCTATATTTTTCGACCATCTGCGAAATGCGGGTGTCGAGCAGCCCGGTGGGATCGGCGAGGCCGTTGGAGGTGACGGCGGCGATCAAGCCCTGCTTGCGGAAGAGATCGCGGTCGGAAACCTCATAGGCGGCCTTCGCATCGGCATCCGCCTGACGGCGCATCTCGTCCGACCCGCCTTGTGCGGGCGAAAGATTGCCGACCGCCGCATAGCTCGCCAACAGCGATCCGGTGCTGATGCCGGTGACGATGTCGATCTCCTCGCGGCGGATCGGGACGAGCTGCTGGCGGCGCTCGGCATCCGACCAGCCGGCGAGGAAGCCGGCACCGAAGGCGCCATATTTGCCGCCGCCGCTCATCGCCAGGATCGAGATGGTGACGGGCTGGCCGGGCGCTGCCGCCCGCTTTGCCGCGATCACATCGTCGAGCAGGGCGGCGGCTTGGGCATTGGCCGGCGTGACCTGTTCCTTCAGCGGCAGCAGTGACCCGCAGCTGAGGCCGGGTGGCGCCGTGATCGGATTGCTCGCGCAGGCCGAGAGCAGCAGCGCTGCGGCAATCGCGACGCCTCCGGCAAGGGTGCGCTTGATGCGGGCAATGTTCGCTACGGTCTTCATGACAGACGCCCCCCGTTTCAGGAGTTACTTGCTGTCCGTTCGCCGATCCTGTTGATCTGGCGGCGATTGGCGACCGATGCCGGTGAATATACGGCATCGCCGGCCCATCAGAAAGCCCGCGCGACGGAAACGACTTACGGTGCGACGGGCGGGGACTGCCAGCTTCGGACGAGCGCCATCAACTGATCCACGCCGCTTGGGCCGAAGATGCGTTCCGAGATCACCTCGCCCAGCATGCGATAGCTTTCCCACTGCGCCTCGCCGAAGAACTGGTCGACCGTGGGTTCCTGCGGGAAGCGCGAGCAGGTGCGGTGATAGGCGGCGATGTCGGGCGGGGCGTTATGCGGCACGCGTGGCTTGATGACGACCATCAGGCTGGGCGGCGAGCCATCGACATAGGTAATGCGGCAGAGCAGGGCGCAGCGCTGATCGCTGGCCTGATCCTTGCGGAAATCTTCCGGTAGGCCGCACAGATCGGCGATGCCGCCGGGCAGGCCGGCAAGCTCGGTACGATCGAGGCAGCGTATCTCGGCGCCAAGATCGATGCGTGCCTTGCGGGCGAGATTGCTGAAATCCTCGAAATCATAATTGGGGTCGGCGGCCGCATCGCTGAGGATGATGATCGGCAGGCGCCGGCGCACCAGTTCATAGGCGCCGCAATTTTCGAAATGGCCGCCGTCCGAAAGGTTGAGCCGGCGGCGGTTGACCCGCGAAAATTCGGCAGCTGCCTCGTTCAGCAGATAGCTTTGCGTTTCGAAGAGGTCGCGCAGCCGCCACACCTCGCCGCGCCGCCGCCGCTTGCCGGCGCGATGGCGCGCCATATTGCCATGGACCTGATCGATATCCAGCCGGCCGGCGAGTTCCGGCGCATACCACCAATAGCCCAGCCGGACATTGGCGAAGGTCAGGAGCATGGCGGTGCCGAGCGAGGTCGCCTGGCCCATCGCGCTCGACGCCGCGGCGCCCGATATGGCGATCCATTTGCCGATCGACAGATTTTCCGCCCGTTGTGCCGCCAGTTCGGAGCGGTTGCGCTGTTCATCGCCCAGGCTGATCCCGCCCGGCCCGACGCAGAGATTATTGCCCTTGCGGTCGCGCTGGACGAGCTGCGAATTGGCCTGGCGGGTCTCGTTCGCGGTCGTGTTGATGAGGTGGACGGGCGCGAGGATCGCCTTGTGGTGGTAGGTGGACAGTGCCACCGCGTCCGCCTCGTCATATTCGCGGACATTGGCGGGCGAGCGTTTGTCACTGGTCTGGCCGAATTCGGCGAGGCGGCGCGCGTTGGTCGCGCCCAGATAGGCCCGCGTCAGCCGCCCGGCATAGATGTAGTGGAGCGACGAGAGGTTGAGGAAGCGCACCGAAAAGCCGACGACCAGGGTGAGCAGGGTGACGATCACGAACAGGGCGGTGGCGGATGCGAACAAAGGCTGGCTGTCCTGCCGGAACGGCACGCCGTCCCACACGATCAGATAGGCGGCAGCCGCGCACAGCACGCCGATGATGCCGTAAGCGAGGACGCCGCAGGCGAGCAGCAGGCCGGGAAGCGCGCGAGAGAACATTGATGCCTCGCGGTGGAGCTTCACGAAGCGCGGCAGGATGGCCTGCAGCTTGTGGACGATCCAGACGATGATCGGCACGAGTGCCGCAAGTCCGCCGATGCGGATGACGCCGGTGCCCGCGGTTTCGCGCATGGCGTGGACGATGCTGAGCGCAAGGCTGTCGACGATGCCCAGGGCGACAAGGAAGAAGATGATTTTCAATACCATCGCCTGCCATTCGGTCAGCAGGCGGCGAACCTCGGAATTGAAGATTTCCTGCTTGGGCGGGCCGGCATGTTTGTAGGCGAAGACCAGGATGATGACGGCGACGACCTGGACGAAGGTGAAATAGGGGCCGGCCCAGGCATAATCGCCGATCGCTGTGTCGAGCGTTTCCACGAAGGGCAGCAAAGCCGCGAACAATGCGGCCAGCACCAGCATGGCTGCCGCTATCCGCGCCTTGACGGGGCTGCGCTGCCATTGCGTGGAGGTGGCCGTCATCCAGAAACTGGTGGAGACGGGCGCGAGGACGAAGAATATCGTCGCCAGCGAAAGCAGCATCAGCGGGCTGAACTTGAACCACATCTGCCCGAACGGCGCGACGACAGCGCGGATCGCCATGTCGAGCCGCGTGAAATGCGTTTGCACCTCGACATAAACAAAGGCGTTCAACAGTTTGAAAAACAGGAAGATCGCCAGCAGCGGTGCGACCGCGACATATTGCATCGCCACCCAGGCGCGGACGAGATAGCCGAAGGCGAAGATATAGTCGCCGCCGCCATTGGGCGTGAGATAGCGGCCATGTTCCCTGAGCCACCATAAGGGATTGGCGGTGGTGGCCACGCCATTTTCGTCTTGGCTTTCACCCTTCGTCCGTGCGGTGAGGAAGGTGTTCGCGTCGGCATCGGCAAGATCGCCATAGAGGCGCTTGCGCCCCGCGGGGGCCGCCAGCACGCGCATCGCCCAATCATGGCGTTCGCGGAAATCGGGCCCATCCGCGACGTTCCGTGCCTGGCTCGGCGGGGCGAAGCGCAGGCGCTGAGGGATGAACAGGCTGCGCAGGAAAGCGCCGGTATAGCCGCCGCCGGAGACGGTGGAGAGGATGTCCACGCGCGCCAGCCAGCCGGTGCGCGCCATGCCCTGGATCAGCCCGAGCGCGAAGGTGGCGCTGCGGATGCCGCCGCCCGAAAGTGCGAGCCCGCAAAGCGGCGGTGCATCGGCAGTATCGAGCCCGAGCGCCGCGCGTCGATGGCGGATGAGTTCCGCTTCATCGGCCCCCAGCGATGAATAGGCGTCACCGTCCTTCACGCCGGCACCCCCCTTACACTGACGCTGCTAATGTAACGCATCCAGCGACATTGGTCGACGTTACTCTATCTCTATCCACTTGACGATCCGCTGTTCTTCGCGGATGTTGTGCCTTCCAGGTTGGTGCGTCCCCGTGCGTCGCGAATAACCATGCCCCGCAGGACGGCTCGACCGAATGAGAGGGGGCAGGGCCGTGACTGGACCGATGCTGACTCGCCTGTCGTCGATTGCGGCGCTGCTGCTGATCCTGTCTGGATGCGGGGAAAAGGTTGAGGACGAGGCGGCCGTCGCCGGCCTCGACGAGAGCCATTTCCGCCACGCCGGCGAGGATTATTTCAAGGATATGGACGGCGCCATCGCGCTTTCGCCCGAGGAGGTGAAGGGGCGCAACATGTGGCTCGTCTGGTCCGGCGGGAACGATCGTTTCTGGGACTATATGACGAGGCCCACTTATGGCGGCTTCGACCTGCTCAAGATTATCGCGCCGATGCCGGCGGGCGGTGTCGCGCGGCGCGATGCCCGCTGGAAGGATCTGGGGCTGATCAACGAGCCCTGTTTCGGCGAACCCACCGGACCAGACCCCAAGCGGTTCGGCCTGTGGCTGGACGTGCGCGATCCGGCCTGTCCGGCCGATCCCTTTGCCGACGAGACGAAATATCCCGGCGTGAAGCTGGGTGCGCGCGGCGAGAAGCTGCCCGACGGGAGCGTGTTTCCCGTCGGTTCCTATTATGGCTGGCCGACGGGCATCGTCGGGCTGCGGCTGTTCACCAATCCCGAATTCAATGCGGACGCGGCGAAGAAGTGGGACGCGAAGCGCTTCTACACCGACCCCACCTATTACAATGATCCCAAGCTGGTGCGGCCCTATCGCGTCGGCATGTCCTGCGGTTTCTGCCATGTCGGGCCGAGCCCGGTGAACCCGCCGGCCGACCCCGCACGGCCGCAATGGGCCAATCTCAGCTCGACAGTGGGCGCCCAATATATGTGGGTCGACCGGCTGTTCTTCTGGCAGCCGAACGAGCGCAATTTCATGTATCAGTGGGTGAAGACGTTCCGGCCCGGGGCGATGGATACGTCGCTGGTTTCCACGGACAATATCAACAATCCGCGGACGATGAACGCGATCTACAGCCTGGGTGCCCGGCTGGAGATCGCCAAGCATACCGGCAAGGAAGTGCTGTCGGGCGGCGGCCTGAAGAACAAGCAGTTCAACGACTATTTCTCCGACGGGCCGATGACCGCCTTCTTCAAGGCGCCGGACACAAGCTTCACGCCGCGGGTGCTGAAGGACGGATCGGATTCGGTCGGCGCACTGGGCGCGCTCAACCGCGTCTATCTGAATATCGGCCTGTTCAGCGAGGAATGGCTGCGTCACTTCAACGCGGTCGCGGGCGGCAAGCCGATCTCGCCCATGGAGATTTCGGTCGCGCAGGCGCATTCGCCTTATTGGCGCGCGACCGAGGCCGGCACGCCGGCAACGGCCCTGTTCTTCCTGAAGGCAGGCCGGCCCGATCGGCTGGCCGACGCGCCGGGCGGCGCGGCACTGGTCGCGGCGCCGCCGGCGGTGCTGGAGCGGGGACGCCAGGTCTTTGCCGACACTTGCGCGCGCTGCCATTCGAGCAAGACGCCGATCCCACCGCCCGAGGTGAGCATCGCCGAGTGCAACGGACCAAATTATCTCGGCTGCTTCGGCCGCTGGTGGCGCTGGACGCAGACGACCAACTTCAAGGAACAGATGCGCGCGATCGTGGCGCAGCCGGATTTTCTGACCAACAATTATCTGTCGAGCGAGAAGCGCATTCCGCTGACCCTACTGCGCACCAACGCGTGCAGCCCGCTCGCTACCAACGCGCTGCGCGGCAATATCTGGGATAATTTCTCGTCCGAATCCTACAAGACACTGCCGAGTGTGGGCCATATTTCGCTGCGCGATCCGTTCACGGCGAAGCCGGTCTATTACCAGATGCCGGGTGGCGGACGGGGCTATACGCGGCCGCCGTCCTTGATCTCGGCCTGGTCGACCGCGCCGTTCCTGCTCAACAACAGCGTCGGCCTGTTCAATCAGGATCCGTCGGTGGCGGGCAGACTTGCAGCGTTCGACGACGCGATCCAGCAGATGCTGCTGCTGAAACCGCGCGAATTCGATCCCGAACTGGGCGCGGCCGTGGGCGGCGTGATCGATCGGACGACGCGGCGCAGTTACCTGTTCATTCCCAAGGGTTTCGTCCCCGATCTTCCGGGTAAGCTGGAAGGTGCCGAGGAAAGGGCGCTGAAATCGCTGATCAACGAGAATGGCGATATCGTCATCGGCCCGATCCCCAAGGGCATGCCGGTCAACCTGCTGGCGAATCTGAAACCGCTGGCGGAAAGCAAGGACCCGGCGGCGGTGGCGAAGCATTATGGCCAGCTCATCACGCTTCTCGCCAAGCTGAAGGCGTCGCTGATCAGAGTGCCGACGGGCGAGAGCGATTTGCGGCTGCGCGGCTATTTCGCCAATCTGCGCGAACCGTTGATGGCGCTGAACAAATGCCCCGATTTCGTGGTCAATCGCGGCCATTATTTTGGGACGGCGGAGTTCAACAATGTCGCGACGCTGACGCAGGAGGAGCGCGCCTGGGGACCAGAACCGGTGCTGAGCGACGATGACAAGCGTGCGTTGATCGCCTTCCTCAAGACCCTGTGATGGAGGATGGCGCGCCCTGCCGCGGGCCCATCATCTGCGATTATGTGGTGATCGGATCGGGGGCGGGCGGCGGCACGGTGGCAGCGCGGCTGGCCGAGGCGGGCATGGATGTGGTGGTGCTGGAAGCCGGCGGAGACCCACGCGGCGCAGGCGGCGAGCGCTTTCCTTGCGACTATGACATCCCCGCCTTCCATCCGTTCGCATCCGAAAATCCGGCGATGGCGTGGAATTATCGGGTCGAACATTATGCCGACGGGCAGAAGGCGGTGCGGGATACCAAGCGCGGGGAGCAAGGTTTGCTCTATCCGCGCGCGGGAACGCTGGGCGGCTGCACGGCCCATAACGCCATGATCCTTGTCGCGCCGCAGCCGTCCGACTGGGACGGGATTGCTGCGGCGACGGGCGACGCCGGCTGGTCGGCCGCGGCGATGGGGCATTATTGGCGCAAGCTGGAGGCGTGCCGGCATCGACCGGTGTGGAAATGGGTGGCGCGGTTCGGGATCGATCGCACCGGCCATGGCTGGGCCGGCTGGCTGCCGGTCGAGCGGGCTATCCCGCGGCGGGCCTTCTCCGATCGGGCGCTGATGCGGACGGTCAAATATGGCGCCTTTGTCTCGACCCGCGCGATCCGGCGGCAAGTGCTGCCTTTCCTGCGGCGGCTGATCGGGGCGGCCGACGCGAATGACCGGCGGACCAATGGCAGCGAGGGCATCTGTTATGTGCCGCTCGCGACCGACCGGCATTGCCGATACGGGACGCGCGACCGGCTGCTCGATGTGGCGGGGCGGACCAAGCTGAGCGTCGAACTCGATGCGCTGGCGACGGGGCTACGCTTCAATGCCGACGGGCGAGTCATCGGTGTCGATTATCTAAAGGGTGCGCGGCTTTACGGTGCGTCCTGCGATCCGTCTGCGAAGGAGGGCGCGGCATGCCATATCATCGCCCGGCACGAGGTGATCGTCGCGGGTGGTGCGTTCAACACACCGCAACTGCTGATGCTGTCGGGCATCGGCCCCGCCGAGGAATTGCGGCGCCATGACATAGCCGTGCGCGTGGATCTGCCTGGTGTCGGCCGCAATCTACAGGACCGTTACGAGGTGTGCGTGCTTTCCCGGATGGCGCGGCCGTGGGAGTCGCTGGCGGATGCCCGGTTCGCGGCGGACGATCCGGTGGCGGCGGCGTGGAGTAAACAGCGCAGCGGCATGTATATCTCTAACGGCGCGGCGCTGGCGGTGACGCGCAAGTCGGACCCGGCATTGCCCGAAGCGGACCTGTTCCTGATGGCGCTGATGGGCCATTTCGACGGCTATTATAGCGGCTATTCTCAGAAGCTTGCGCAGGTGAAGGATGTGCTGAGCTGGTCGATCCTGAAGGCGCGGACAGCCAATTGCGCGGGGCGGGTGACGCTGCGGTCGCGGAACCCATGCGATCCGCCCGAAATCTGCTTCCATTATTTCGAGGAAGGGACTGACGATAAAGGCGCCGATCTGCGCGCTGTGGTCGCCGGCGTGGAGGCGGCGCGGGCGGCGGTGGCGCCGCTGGCGGCCGAGGGCGTGGTCGTCGCGGAGATGGTGCCGGGCGCGGACGTCACCGGCCCAGCGCTGGAGCAATGGGTGCGCGACAATGCCTGGGGGCATCACGCAAGCTGCACCTGCGCGATGGGGCCGGTGGCAGAGGACGGCGTGCTCGACAGCCGGTTGCGCGTGCATGGCGTGCCGGGGCTCCGTGTGGTGGACGCGTCGATATTCCCGCGCATTCCAGGCTTCTTCATCGCCAGCGCCATCTACATGGCTGCGGAGAAAGCGGCCGACATGATCCTTGCCGATGCTGCGGAGGGTGGGACATGAAGCTGCGTTGGCTGCACCGCCTGCTCGAAAGCGGCCTCCATCTCGAGCGGCGCTTCGAACCCTTTTTCCGGCCGGCTGTGAACGCCGTGTTCCGCAAGCCGGTCGCGGCGATCGCGCAATGGGGGATCAATATCCAGCGGCGCGAGGAGGGGCTTGCGATCGCCGAGGAGCGGATCGACCCCGACGAGGAAGCGAGCCTGCAAGGGATGATCGACGCGATCCGCGTGCATCTGGAACAGGATTTCCCGCCGGGGGGCATGGAGCGGGGCGGCAACACCAAGACGCACGGCCTCGTCCGCGCGGAGTTGGTGGTTCATGACAATCTGCCGGAACATCTGCGCAAGGGCGTGTTCGCCGAACCGCGCAGCTTCAAGGCGTGGGTGCGCTTTTCCGGGCCGGGCCCGCATGTCGAACCCGATATCAACGATGTCGGCTTCGTCAGCATCAGCGTGAAGCTGATGGGGGTGGAAGGCCCCAAGCTGATGGACGAGGAGCGCTTCACCCAGGATTTCACCGCGGTCTGCACGCCGACCTTCGTGACGCCGACGACGCGCGAAAATGCCAAGCTGCAGGAATGGAGCCGGCAGCATCTGCCGATCTGGTATTTCCTCAACCCGCGCGATCCGCACTTGCTGGATTTCATCATGCAGGGGCTGTGGAACGAGACTCAGAGCAACCCGCTCGGTGCCTATTTCTATAGCTGCGTGCCCTATTTGCTGGGGGAGGGGCAGGCGATGAAATATGCGTTCCGGCCCAAGACCGAGGTCTATCGCAAGATCCACGGCCTGCCGTTCCGCCCGGCGGAAAACTACCTCCGCGACAATATGGTGCGGACGCTGAACGAGACCGATGTCGAGATCGAGATGGTGGTGCAGTTGCAGACCGATTCGCACCGGATGCCGATCGAACATGCCGGGGTGCTGTGGTCGGAGAAGCTATCCCCGCCGATCCCGGTCGCGACGATCAAGATACCGAAGCAGATTTTTGCCAGCGAGGCGCAGTTCGCTTTCTGCCGCAACCTGCGCTTCAACCCCTGGCACTGCATCGCCGAGCACCGCCCGCTCGGCAACCAGAGCCGCGCGCGGCGGCGGATGTATCATGATCTGGCGGTGTTCCGGCAACGGGTGAACGGCGTGGAGCATGTCGAGCCGACCGGGGATGAGGTGTTCGGTTAGCCCTGCTTTGCCCGCGCGATAAGCTTAAGCGCATTCAGCCCCGGCAGCAGGAAATAGCCGCCGCCGGTAACGGTGACGAAGCGGGGTAGACCCGCGAAGCGGGCGCAGGGGCCTTCGGCGTTGGGGCGGGTGAAGTGGTCGGTCGCGCCGCCGGCGGGGAGCGGTTCGCGGCTGCCGACAATCGGATCGGCTTCGTCCGCTAGGCCAGCGAACTTGGCGTTGGCGAGCCAGGCGCCCTGGACGAATTCGAACTGCCGGCCGAGGCTGGCATTGAGGCAGATGAAGTGCAGGCCCTGTTCGCCGCCCGGATCGCCATAGGCGCGGCCGCGGCGGAGGATGCGGTGGAAGCGGGTGGAGGCGATCGCGTCGTCGCGCGCGCTGCCCTTGAAACCGAGCGTGCCGAGCAAAGCGTTGATGATGCCGCGCCGCCCGCCGGGCAGATCGCCGGTGCGCGGGTTGGCGCGGCGGATATGGCCGCCAAACGGGCAGATATGGCCGTCGCCATCGCGATCATAAGTGAAGCCATTGAGCTGTTTCTGGTTGATGCCGGGCACGTCCACTTCCGGCAGGCCGTCGAGCGGGCGGCCGTCGATCCGCCGCCCGACCATAGCCTCGGCCAGCGCCTGCGATCCGGCCTCGCCCGCGGCCGCCTTCGTCCAGTTCCAGAAGCCGTCCACATCCTGCGCCAGGCTGCGCAGCACGAGATAGGTGCCGTTGAGGCCGAGATCGTCGTCGCCGAGGATCGGCCGATCGGGCACCAGCCCATATTCGTCGGGATAACCGAGCAGCACTTCGCCCGACGCGATGAAATTGGTGAAATCCTGATCCGCGCTGGTGCCGGGTTTGCGATTGCCTTCCCAATCGAGCGTGGGTTGCGAGACACCGTCGACGAAGCCGAACGGTTCGCGGCCCGGCGTGCCGCCGGTTTCGAGCGGAGTGACGATGGTGAAGCCGGGTGCGAGTGCGGCCTCCACTTCCGCACGAAAGGCGGGAAGATCGTCCTGTTCGGCATAGAGGGCGACGAGCAGATGGGGCTCGCCGGCAGCGCCCCAGCGCCAATGAGTGGGCGCGTTGGCGCCCTGATCCCCAAGGCGCTGCGAGCGGCCGGGATCACCCGTCATGCCTTGCAGATATTCCGGCGCGAAGCCATGGGCGGCATCCACATCGACGCCGAGCGCGGCGAGGCCGGAGGCGCTGATCGCGATCTGGATGATGCGGGCGACGTGGCCGCCATCGAGATCGGCGATGCTGGTGGGGCGTGTTGCACCGAGCCAGGCGCGGGCCGCCGCCTTGTCGGTGACATTGAGCAGCAGGAAGCATGCGCCGCCGAGCGGCCCGAAGCCGGAGCGGACCAGCGCCTGGATGTCGACGGTGTCGCGAACGGGGCCGGGTGTCGCCTTCAGCATGGCTAGATCTCCGCCAGCCAGCGCCGCGCGGCATCGGCATCGGCGAAGCCCTGCTCGAAGCCGTCGCGCAGCCGCGAGTTGCGGGCCAGATCGTGGGTGGTGAGGCCGGGATAGGCCTTGTACCAGACGTCCGTCGGCATCTGGTGGTGGCGCAGGAATGCCTTGAAATCCTGTTCGCGCCGCGCGCCGCCGATGATCAGCCAGTCCGTCTTGGGATAGCCGATGCCGTTGGAGAAGACGAGGTTGAGCCCGAACGCCACCTTGTTGATGAAATCGTCCATATAGGCTTCGAGGCTGCCGTCATAATTGCTGGCGAAGAACAGGCGGCTCTTGTCGTCGAGGAAGACCCAGCGGGCGAAATGGATGGTGCCGACGCGGGCGAGGCGGCCGCGCGTGTAGATGTGGTGCGTCGTCCAGTTGATCGCCCACAGGATGACGATCGTCAGCCAGCGACGGAAGCGGCCAGGCTTGATCGAGCCGATCGCGCTGAACGGATTCGTGACGTCATGATCCTCGTAGCGCGAGAGCATGGCGAGGCGATCGGGCGTGGGGCGCGGGCAGCGGATCGGATCGCGCTTCTCGCGCCGGCGCAGCTTTATCGCGATGAAGGGCGTGGCGAGGAGCAGTAGCGGCCAGAGCAATAGCACCGCCACGGGCAGACTGAGCAGATGGAGGAAATTGCGGACCCGCCAGCCGATCGGCGTGTGAGGCGCGCGGGTGAGGGTAGGGGCGCGGCGGCGGACGGCATCGCGCAACTCGCTCGCCACGGCCTGTGGGGGGGCCACGGGCATGTCGCCGATCTCTTGCTGGAGCATCGCGTGGAGGGCGGCTTCCTCGCGCACCTGGTGCACGGTGCGGCCCACCCAATTGATATAGGCGATGGCCGGGCGGATCCGGTGGCGGGCCATCCAGCCGCGGAGGTCGGCGGCGCCGTCAAAGCCTTCGCAATGCGTGAAGATGGCGCGAAGCCCGGTTTCCGCCTCCGCCGCCAGCCGATCGAGCAGCTTGTCCGCGGAGCCGTCGCAATAGCCGAGGAGGGCGAGAGATGGTCCAACATCGATCGCGTTGTCGGGATAGGCATCGCGATCGCCGAGCGTGGGATCGTCGAGCACCAGTAGCCGTGCGACATGGATCGTTTCGAACCGCACGAAGGGGATCAACGGATTTTGGGGATCGGCGAAGCCCGGCTGCTTCACCATCGTCGCCAGCAGGGCGCGGACAGGATCGGCGGCGCCGGCCTTGAGCGGCGCGACGATCATGAACTCGTCCTGCGGCGTCATGGCGCGTCAGAATTCGAGCGCGAAATCGATCAGCCGGGTCTTGTTCCAGTAAACCTTGCCCAGATAGAGCTTGGGTTCGATCATCCTGATCTCATCCCTGATCCACTGCGCGACGAGTGATGTCTCCGAATAATCGAGGACGATGCACTCCTTCTGATCGAGCCAGCTTGCATCCTTGTAGACCTTGGCGACGATCGCCTTGAGGCCGAAGGGCAGGATGTTGTTGCGCAGGAAACCATGTTCGCCATCGAACACCTTGCCTTGCCAGGCGAAGATGCTGACGAACTTGGCGATTTCGTCACTGAAGGACGTGCCCGGCGCGATGATTGCGGTGCCGCGCGCCTCGCCATCCGGGATCGGCCCGGCCTCATGCGCGGAAAACAGGTCGTCGAGTTGCTTCTGCTCCATCTTGAGCAGATCGGCCACGGTTATCGCCATCATGCACTCCTTGGGTGGAAGGATGCGATCGACCCGTTTTCGCTTGTAGGGGCCGAGGTTACGCCTGTTTGCGCTTCGCCGCAATTGCCGCCGCGTGGGCGCGTGTCGCGGCGTTCCACCTGTGCTAGAATGGCGGCAGCATCATGCTTGCAGGACCGGTATCGGAAGGCGCGTGGATGGCGGAGGATCGAGGCGCACACACGACCCAGATCATCGTGGCGGTCATCGGCCTGGTCGGCGCGATCGCCGCGGCGCTGTTCGGCAACTGGGACAAGGTGATCGGCAGGCAGGGCGGCACGACGCCCAGCGAGGCGGCGACAGCCGCGCAGGTGGCGACGGTGCCCCCACCGACGCAATCGGCCGAGCAACTCGGCAAGGCGCAGGAACGGGCGCTCGACGCCAGCACGGCGGCGCTCGATGACATCGCCAGCCAGATCGACGGCGCGAACCAGGCGCGGCAGGAGGTGACTGATGTTTCCGGCCGCTGGCGCGATACCGACGGCTATGACTATGCCGTCCAGCAGCAGGGGGCGGAGATCACCTATGTCCAGTCGAAGGACGGCGTGGTGATCGGTGGCGGACAGGGCCGCATCGAAGGCCGCAAGCTGCGCTATACCTTCGTCAGCGAGAAAGAGCGCGGCAATTGCGAGGGCGATCTGCTGCCCGATAGCCGGACGATCGCGGGCGAATGCAGTACCGGGAATTATTCCTGGGCGTTCCGGGCGAAGCGGTAGGCCCTCGGCGCTCATTCGCCGGGGTGGGTGAGGCTATCGAAACTTCGCGTCCAACTCCGCCTTGGCAGCGGCATATTCCGCCTTCAGCCTGGCGATCCGCTCGCCCGCCGGCAGGATCTCGTGGACCGCGCCGATTCCCTGGCCGCAGCCCCAGATGTCGCGCCAGGCCTTGGCGGTGATCGACGCGCCGAAATCCATCGACTTGATATCGCCCTTGGGCAGATTCTCGGGGTCGAGCCCCGCCGCAAGGATCGATCCGCGCAGATAATTGCCGTGAACCCCCGTGAAGAGATCCGAATAGACGATGTCGTCCGCCCGCCCCGCGACGATTGCTTCCTTGTATGCGTCAGTCGCGACGCCCTCGGTCGATGCGATGAAGGCCGATCCGATATAAGCGAGATCCGCGCCCATCGCCTGCGCCGCCAGGATCGCGCGGCCGCTGGCGATCGCGCCCGAAAGGATCAGCGGGCCGGCGAACCAGTCGCGGATTTCCTGGATCAGCGCGAAGGGCGAAAGCCGCCCGGCATGGCCGCCCGCGCCCGAAGCGACCGCGATCAGCCCGTCCGCACCCTTTTCCACGGCCTTCCGCGCAAAGCGATCGTCGATGATGTCATGCAGCGTGATGCCGCCCCAGCCATGCACCGCATGGTTCAGATCCTCACGAGCGCCGAGTGAGGTGATGACGATCGGCACCTTCCACTTGGCGCAGGTTGCGACATCCTCTTCTAGCCGCGCGTTGGATTTGTGGACGATCTGGTTGACCGCGAACGGTGCCGACGGGCTTTCGGGATGGTCCCGGTCCCACGCCGCCAGTTCCTCGGTGATGCGGTGGAGCCATTCGTCCAGCTCGCTCTGCGGCCGCGCGTTGAGCGCCGGGAAGGAACCGACGATCCCCGCCTTGCACTGTGCGATCACAAGATCGACGCCGGAGACGATGAACATGGGCGATGCGATGGCCGGCAGCGAGAGCCGATCGAAGATGGCGGGCAGGGTCATGCCCTGTTTCTTACCGCAACCGGCCTTCTCGTCCAGTGGAGTGCGGTTCATCTTGCGGCCCGATCGCCGCATGATCGCGCTGGCGAAAGTCGGGCCGGGGCGGGAGCGAGGCTGATCCGTAACGGCAACCTCGACCCGCCCGCGCCCGGAATTTTTTTTAGGCTTTGGCCGCTGCCGGCGCGCCCTGGTCCAGCGACGCCGCTGTCTGGCCGAACAGGATTCGCCTCTGCTCCTCGGTCTGGATGCCGGAGGACTGGAACTGCTCCGCCAGCGCATAGGCTTTAACCGTCGCCGGCCGCGCCGCGATCGCCTCGAACCAGCGTTTCAGGTGCGGAAAGTCGTTCAGATCCTGCTTTTGCGCTTCGTGCATGACGGTCCAGGGATAGGCCGCCATGTCGGCGATAGAATAGTCGCCGGCCACGAATTCGCGGTCGGCGAGGCGCTTGTTCAGCACGCCATAGAGCCGGTTGGTTTCCTTCACATAGCGGTCGATCGCATAGGGGATCGTCTCGGGCGCATAGCGGCTGAAATGATGGTTCTGGCCGGCCATCGGCCCTAGGCCGCCCATCTGCCAGAACAGCCATTGCAGCACTTCGACGCGGCCATGCACGTCGCCGGGAATGAACCTGCCCGTCTTCTCCGCGAGATAGAGCAGAATCGCGCCGGATTCGAAGATCGAGACGGGCGCGCTGCCGTCGGCCGGCTCATGGTCGACGATCGCCGGCATGCGGTTGTTGGGCGCGATTTTCAGGAAGTCTGGATCGAACTGCTCGCCCTTGCCGATATTCACCGGCACGATGCGATAGGGCAGGCCCGTCTCTTCGAGGAAAAGGGTGATCTTGTGGCCGTTGGGGGTGGGCCAGTAATGCAGGTCGATCATGCTATCCGCTCCCGAAGCTTTGGAGTGCGGCACATTGGGTGCGGGGCCGCCGCCGGCAACTAATCCTTTCGTATAGCGGCGAAACGGAAGTCGATCGTGACGCGGCCGGCGATGCGATCGGTCGCCTGCCATTCGCCGGTGCCAACACCGAAATCATTGCGTTCGATCGCCCCGCTGCCCGTCACGTCGGCGCGGTCGCCATTGATCTTGAGCGTGAAGTCGATCACTGCCGGCCGGCTGACGCCCTTCAGGGTCAGCGTGCCCGAAGCGCGGTAACGGCCGGGGCCGCGTGCCGTCACCTTGGTCGATCGGAAGGTCGCCCGCGCATGCTCCGTCACCGCGAAGAAATCGCCGCCCTTCAGCGTCTCGTCGCGCGACGCGTCCTCGGTGTCGGCCGATGCCATGTCGATCGACACGCGGATGTCGGACTTGTCGAGCGCTTCGGGGTCGAAGCGGATATCGGCGTCCCACCGCTTGAAGGTGCCGAAGACCGGCGATCCGGTGAAGCTCGCGGTAAAGCCCAGATGGCCGCCGGACGAAACCCTCCACTCGGCCGCCTTCACATCCTTTTCTTCCTCGGCGGCCGCAGTGGCGTTGTCGGCCGTCTCGGTGACATTCGCCTCCACCGCCGTCTCGGCAGGTTCAGCCGCCAGCGGTGCCTCGATCGCCGCCGGCGCCGCTGCGGGCGTGGCGGTCGCGGGGGGCGATCCGGTCACCGGCACGAACCAGGCGAAGGCCATGGCCAGCCACAGGATGAAAAGCGCGGTCCCATAAATGAACAGGCTGCCGAAAAAGCCGAACCGCGTTTGCGGGCCGACCGGCAGCATCCGTTCGATCATCCGCTGTTTCAGCAGCCATTGATGGCGCAGCGCGCCGCCGACATGGAGCACGAACAGGCTGATGGCGATCCAGACGAGTGCGCTGTGCGTGGCTTCCGCCGCCTCGTGGATGTTGCCGCGCATCGCCCCGTCCAGCCCCGGAATATGCGGCCAGGGCACCACGCCATAGAGCAGGGTCGGCACCTGGATCTTGGATGTGGAGACCAGCACCCAGCCCGAAAGCGGCGCCAGGATCATGAAGGCGTAGAGCAGGAAATGGACCGCCCCCGCCGCCGTTTTCGCCCACCCCTTATCCGCTTCCGCCGGGGGGCGCGGTTTCCAGAACCGCACGCCCACCCGCGCCAGGCTGAGCAGCAGGATGGTGATGCCCACCGACTTGTGGAGCTGGAAGGCGTGGAACTGCCCCGTCGCCGCGGTCAGCGTCTCCAGCCGCCAGCCAAGGATGATCTGGAAGGCGATCGCAAGCGCAATCGCCCAGTGCAGCGCGATCGCCGCGCGAGAATAGCGGGCCGGTCCCATGCACTTAGGGCTAACGCCCAAATCGCCTCATGTCGATGCCGTGGCTTCCTGTGCCTCCACTTCGCGGATCACGTTGCGCTGGATCTTGCCCGTCGCGGTCTTGGGCAGTTCGTCGGCGATGCGGATGGACCGCGGCACCTTATAGGCGGCAAGCTGCTCGCGGCAGTGCGCGATCAGGCCGGCCTCGTCCGCCGTCGCGCCCACGCGCAGCGAGACATGCGCGATCACCGTCTCGCCCCGATAAACGCAGGGCGCGCCGACGACCGCCGCCTCGCGCACTGCCGGATGGGCGTGCAGCGCATCCTCCACCTCGCGCGGCCAGACCTTGAAGCCGGAGGCGATGATGCAGTCCTTCTTGCGATCGACGAGATAGAACCAGCCATCCGCATCCATGAAGCCGACATCGCCCGATCGCATCCAGCCTTCATGCAGCGTCGCGGCGGTTTCGTCGGGCTTCTGCCAGTAACCGGTCATCACCTGCGGCCCGCGCATCCAGATTTCGCCGACTTCGCCCACCGGCACGGGGTTGCCGGCCTCGTCCGCCACCATCGCCTCGGTGCCGATATAGGGGATGCCGACCGAAAAGGCGCCGCTCGCGGCGTCGACCGGAACCGCGCGCCCCGGCGGGCAGCTATGCGTCACCGATGCCGTCTCGGTCATGCCATAAGCGGCGTAGAGCTTGTGGCCGATGCGTTCGGCGATCGTCTCGCGCAGTGCCGGCGCGATCGGCGCCCCGCCCGAATCCACGCGGTGGAAGCTCGCAAAATCGGCCGACGTCACGTCGGGCAGGCTGGCGAGCGCGTTGAAGGCGGTGATCGCGCCCACCGTCCAGGTCGGCCGCTCGCAGCGGATCACGTCGATCGTCAAAGCGGGATCGAAGCGCCCGAACAGGATCATCGTCGATCGCCGAACGATCGCCAGCGTCAGTTGCGCGGCGAAACCGGTGATGTGGAAGAAGGGGGCGATGCACAGCAGGCGGCTGTCGCCGTCGGCCTCGAACCAGGTGCCCATCGCCTCGCTGTTCCATGCCAGGCTGGCGTGCGTGATCATCGCCGCCTTGGGTGCGCCGGTGGTGCCCGACGTGTAAAGCATCAGCCCGAGATCATCCGGGGAAATGGCAACAGCCGGCAGCGCCGCGCCACCCTCGGCAATCGCGGCCTCGATCGTTCCGCCCGTCCCGCGAGTGGGCGTCGTCAGCACCGGCCGGTCGTCACCGACGATCGCCAGCGCCTCGCGCACCGTCGCTTCATGATCGTCATGGCAGATGAGCAGGGTGGGCCGGCTGTCGGCGAACTGGCGCGCGATCTCGGCTGCGCGATACATCGGATTGCCGGGGACGGGGATGGCGCCCAGCTTCCAGGCGGCGACGGCCGCGATCGCGAAGGCCGGCACATTCTGCAGGATGATGGCGACGCGGTCGCCCTGCGCCACACCACGGTCGCGCGCCCAGGCCGCCAGCTTCTCGCTGCTGGCGTCGAGATCGGCCCAACTGATTGTCCAGCCTTCGTAACGGATCGCCGGTCGGTTTCCCGCCGCGGCAACCGTCGCGCGGAACGCCGTCAGCATGTCGGGAAAGCTTGCCTTCAGATCATGCGGTTGCCCGTCGGCGAACAGCTTCAGCCACGGCTTTGCCGCATATGGATTCGTGGTCATCCCCTACTCCGTTGTATTTTGCCGCAGCATCGCGCGTGCGAGTCGCGGCGACAATATTCAAATGGACGGGGAACCGGCTGCGGGCGGGGGTTTCACCGTCTAAATCGTTGTGCTACTTTCAAGGTGAAACCAGATAGTGAAATAGGTGCAACCCATGGCGGACTCGACGATCGGTGTGAAGGTGAGCGAGGATCTTCGCCAGCGATTGAAGGATGCCGCTGGGGAGATTGGGCGCACGCCGCACTGGCTCGCCAAGAAATCGCTGATCGGCGCGATCGAGGCGATCGAGCGGGGCGATCGGTCGATCGCCGATGAAAGCCTGATCGTCGATGATGGCGAGGTTCATTTCACGCCGAATGCCGAAGCGCCGCCCGCACCCTTCATCCATTTTGCCCAGAATGTGCAGCCGCAAGGTGCGCTGCGTGCCCGCATCACCTCCGCTTATCGCCTGCCCGAACGCGAATGCCTGCCCTATCTGCTTGCCGAAGCGACGCTGACGCCGGAGCAGAAGAAGGTGGCGGATGCCACCGCCGCCCAGCTCGTCACCGCGCTCCGCGAAAAGGGGCAGGGCGGCGGCGTCGAAGGGCTGATCCAGGAATATTCGCTGTCCAGCCAGGAAGGCGTGGCGCTGATGTGCCTGGCCGAGGCTTTGCTCCGTATCCCCGATCGCGCCACCCGCGATGCGCTGATCCGCGACAAGATTTCGACCGGTGATTGGCAATCGCATGTCGGCCGCAGCCCGTCCTTGTTCGTCAATGCCGCCACCTGGGGTCTGGTCGTCACCGGCAAGCTCACCTCCACCGCCAGCGAAAAGAGCCTGTCCTCGGCGCTCACCAAGCTGATCGGCCGCGGCGGCGAGCCGGTGATCCGCAAGGGCGTCGACATGGCGATGCGGATGATGGGCGAACAGTTCGTCACCGGCCAAGATATCGGGGAAGCGCTCGCCAACGCCCGCACGATGGAGGCCAAGGGCTTCCGTTATTCCTATGACATGCTGGGCGAAGCCGCGACCACCGCGACTGATGCTGCGCGTTATTATGCGGATTATGAACGCGCCATCCACGCGATCGGCAAGGCCTCCGGCGGTCGTGGCATCTACGAAGGCCCCGGCATCTCGGTGAAGCTGTCGGCGCTCCACCCGCGTTATGCGCGCGCCCAGCATGAGCGGATGGTGGCGGAACTCTTCCCCAAGCTGAAGGCGCTGGTCATCCTCGCCCGCAGCTATGACATCGCCGTCAATATCGACGCGGAGGAGGCCGATCGCCTCGAAATCTCGCTCGACCTGCTCGAAGGGCTGTGTGCCGCGCCGGAGCTCAAGGGCTGGAACGGCATCGGCTTCGTCATCCAGGCTTATTCCAAGCGCTGTCCCTATGTGATCGATCATGTCATCGATCTGGCGCGCCGTACCGGCCACCGGCTGATGATCCGTCTGGTCAAGGGCGCCTATTGGGATAGCGAGATCAAGCGCGCCCAGGTGGACGGGCTGGAGGACTTCCCGGTCTTCACCCGCAAGATTCACACCGACGTGTCATACCTCGCCTGCGCGCGCAAGCTGCTGGCGGCGCCCGACGCGGTCTTCCCGCAATTCGCGACGCACAATGCCCGCACGCTGGCGAGCGTCATGGCGATGGCCGGCGGCAATTATTATGCCGGCCAGTACGAATTCCAGTGCCTGCACGGCATGGGCGAACCGCTCTATGAAGAGGTCGTCGGGTCGGCCAAGCTGGGCCGTCCGTGCCGCATCTATGCGCCTGTCGGCACGCATGAGACCTTGCTGGCTTATCTCGTCCGCCGCCTGCTCGAAAACGGCGCCAACAGTTCCTTCGTCAACCAGATCGGCAATGCGGATATTCCGATCGAGAGCCTGATCGCCGATCCGGTCGATGCCGCGCGCAAGATCGAGCCGCTCGGCTCCTCGCACCCGGCGATCCGGTCGCCCCGCGATCTTTACGGCGCGTCGCGGCCCAATTCGGCCGGGCTCGATCTCGCCAACGAACAGCGCCTCGCCTCGCTGTCGGCTGCGTTGCTGACGAGTGCGGCGATCGGCTGGCGGGCCGAACCCGCGGACGCCGGCGGCATCGAGCGCCCGGTCTACAACCCCGCCGACCAGCGCGATGTGGTCGGCACCGTCTGGGACTGCACGCCCGTCATGGTCGAGGCGAGCCTCGCCCGCGCCGCCCGTGAACAGGCGGTATGGGGCGCGACCCCGGCGGCGGAGCGTTCCGCCTGCCTGCGCCGCGCGGCGGACCTGATGGAGGCGCGGATGCCCGTGCTCCTCGGCCTCATCGTCCGCGAAGCCGGCAAGTCGCTGCCCAACGCCATTTCCGAGGTCCGCGAAGCGGTCGATTTCCTGCGTTATTATGCCGATGCCGCGCAGAATTACGCGTCGGACACGCATCGCCCGCTCGGTCCCGTTGCCTGCATCAGCCCGTGGAATTTCCCGCTCGCCATCTTCACCGGCCAGGTCGCTGCGGCGCTGGCCGCCGGCAACACCGTGCTCGCCAAGCCGGCCGAGGAAACTCCGCTGATCGCTGCCGAAGCCGTGCGCCTGCTGCATGAAGCCGGCGTTCCTGCCGATGCGCTCCAACTCGTCACCGGTGCTGGCGAGGTCGGCGGCCTCCTCACCGGCGATGCCCGCGTGCGCGGCGTCGTCTTCACGGGATCGACCGAGGTGGCCCGCATCATCCAGCGCACCGTCGCCAAGCGGGTGACGCCGGAAGGCCATGCGATCCCGCTGATCGCCGAAACCGGCGGCATGAACGCGATGATCGTCGACAGCTCCGCGCTTGCCGAACAGGTGGTGGGCGATGTCATCGCCTCGGCCTTCGACAGCGCCGGCCAGCGCTGCTCGGCGCTGCGCATCCTCTGCATTCAGGACGATGTTGCGGATCGCACGCTGGAAATGCTGTGGGGCGCGATGAACGAGCTCAGCGTCGGCAATCCCGATCGTCTCTCGGTCGATGTCGGCCCCGTCATCACCGCCGAAGCGCGCGAGCGGATCGCCAGCCATATCGAGGCGATGGCCGCCAAGGGCCACAATGTCCGCGCGCTCCCCATGCCCGATGAGGCGCGCCACGGCACCTTCGTCCCGCCGACGATGATCGAGATCGACGCGATCTCCGATGTCGAACAGGAGGTGTTCGGCCCCGTCCTCCATGTGCTGCGTTATGCGCGGGAGGATCGCGAGGCGGTGATCGATGCGGTCAACGCTACCGGCTACGGGCTCACCTTCGGCATCCACTCGCGCATCGACGAAACGATCGCGCGCCTGTCCGATCGCAGCCATGCCGGCAACGTCTATGTGAACCGCAACATCATCGGCGCGGTCGTCGGCGTGCAGCCGTTCGGCGGGCAGGGGCTTTCGGGCACCGGCCCCAAGGCTGGCGGTCCGCTCTATGTGCCACGGCTGCTGGCCGTGCGCCCGTCGGAGGACAAGCCGGCGCTGGTTGCCGATGCGGCCCAGCTCGCGCCCTTCCACACCTATGTCGATTGGCTGCGCGATGCGGGCCATGGCGAGGCTTTGTTCGCCTGCAAGGGCCAGGCGGTCGGCATTCCCCTGGGTGCGGTGTCCGAACTGCCGGGGCCAGTGGGTGAACGCAACCTCTACCGGCTGGAGCCGCGCGGGCGCGTCGCCCTGCTGGCGTCGTCGACCACCGGCCTGCTGATCCAGCTCGGCGCCGTGTTCGCCACCGGCAATGACGCCGTGGTCGAGGCCGGCCATCCCGCGCTGCCGGTGCTGGACGGGTTGCCGCCCCCACTTGCCAAGCGCGTCCACCGCAGCGCCTCCTGGGCGACCGAGCCCGATCTCGGCGGCGTATTGTTCGAAGGCGACGCCGACGCGTTGATCGCGGTCAATGCAGCCGTGGCCGAACGCGAAGGCCGTATCGTCATCGTTCAGGGCGCGACGGCCGCGGACCTCTTCTCCAGCCGATCGGGCTACAATCTCGATCTGCTGCTGGAAGAGAAAGTGATCAGCACCAACACCGCGGCCGCGGGCGGCAATGCGACGTTGATGGCGATCGGCTGAGCAGGACTCAAGAACAGGGAATTTTCCGCAGTGCACAAAACACACTTGCAGATGCGTGGAGAATCACGCATCTTTTGATCCAGCGGGCAAGGATGTCCGCGCAAAATAGGCCCGGAACCCCATAGACGGGGATCAGGGTAGCGGCCGGCCCAACACCGGCAGCGCCAAGAGGCAAAGCCGCCTTCGACCACCCCATCCGGGGCAGGTTGAAGGCGGCTTTTTTCGTGTTCGGAGATGGGGCGATGGAGTTTACGGGCAAGCTGGAACAGGCGGACGAAGGGGCAGCCGTCCCCGCCGCGACGCCGCGCAAGCCGCATCTGGTGGTGATCGGCAACGGCATGGCCGGGTGCCGCGCGGTGGAGGAGGTGCTGGCGCGTGATGCCAGCCGTTTCCGCATCACCATCTTCGGCGCGGAACCGCGGGTGAATTACAACCGCATCATGCTTTCGCCGCTGCTGGCGGGCGAGAAGAGCTTCGACGACATCGTCATCAATGACGAGGCCTGGTATGCCGGCAACGGCATCGAGCTGGTCGCCGGCGATGCAGTAACGGCGATCGACCGGCAGGCGAAGACGGTGACGAGCGCGTCGGGCCGCACCATCGCCTATGACAAATTGCTGATCGCCACGGGTTCCGATCCGTTCGTGATTCCGGTGCCGGGCAAGGATTTGCCGGGCGTCGTCACCTTCCGCGACATGGATGATGTCGGCACCATGCTGCGCGCGGCCGAGAATGGCGGCCATGCCGTCGTCATCGGCGGCGGCCTGCTGGGGCTGGAAGCGGCGCACGGGCT
Source organism: Sphingomonas sp. DBB INV C78 (assembly GCF_042693015.1). NCBI lineage: Bacteria > Pseudomonadati > Pseudomonadota > Alphaproteobacteria > Sphingomonadales > Sphingomonadaceae > Sphingomonas > Sphingomonas sp. DBB INV C78. The sequence continues at coordinate 757,233 of NZ_CP170544.1, forward strand.
GACGCTCCGTGGCATGGGCGTGACGGTGATCCATCTTATGTCGACGTTGATGGAACGTCAGCTCGACGAGGCGGCGGGCTGGCTGCTGAAGAATGCGCTGGAGGCGCGTGGCCAGACGATCCTGACCGGCGCGGACACGGCCGAAATCTATGGCGACGGCAAGGTCGAGGGCGTGCGGCTGAAGGACGGACGCGAGATCCCGGCGAGCCTGGTGGTGATGGCGGTGGGTATCCGCCCCAACACGCGGCTGGCGCAGGCGTCGGGCCTTGCGGTGGGACGCGGCATCCAGGTCGACGATCATATGGTGACGTCTGACGCGGACGTGCTGGCGGTGGGCGAATGCGTCGAGCATCGCGGGCTTTGCTACGGTCTGGTCGCACCTTTGTGGGAGATGTGCCGGGCGCTCGCCGATGGGCTGACGACCGGGCCGACCGGCTATGAGGGGTCGGTTACCTCCACCAAGCTCAAGGTTTCGGGCATCGACGTCTTTTCCGCCGGCGACTTTTCCGGCGGTGACGGCGCAGAAGATATCGTGATGCGCGATGCGGCGCGCGGCCAGTATCGCCGCGTGATCGTGAAGGACGACCGCGTGGTCGGTGCGGTGCTCTATGGCGATACCGCCGACGGCAACTGGTATTTCGACCTGATGAAGAAAAGCGAGGATGTTTCCGGCATCCGCGACAATCTGATCTTCGGCCAGGCCTTCGCCCAAGGAGGGGGCGCGACGGACCCTAAGGCGGCCGTTGCGGCGCTTTCCGACGATGCGGAAATCTGCGGCTGCAACGGCGTGTCCAAGGGGCAGGTGGTCGCCTGCATCGAAAAGGGGGCGTGCAGCCTCGATGCCGTGCGTGCCGGCTGCAAGGCATCGGCAAGCTGCGGCTCCTGCACCGGGCTGGTCGAGAATCTGCTCGCGGTCACGCTGGGCGACGCGGTGCAGGCCGGGCCGAAGACGATGTGCAAATGCACCAGCTTCACCCATGACGATGTCCGCCGCGAGATCGTGGCGCAGGCGATGAAGTCGATCCCCGAGGTGATGCAGCGGCTGAGTTGGTCGACCCCGGACGGCTGCTCGTCCTGCCGGCCCGCGCTCAATTATTATCTGCTGTGCGCATGGCCCGGCGATTATGTCGATGACCAGCAGAGCCGTTTCGTCAATGAACGGATGCACGCCAACATCCAGAAGGACGGCACTTATTCGGTCGTGCCGCGGATGTGGGGCGGGCTCACCAACCCTCGCGAACTGCGCGCGATCGCCGATGTCGTCGAGAAATTCAACGCGCCGATGGTGAAGGTGACGGGCGGCCAGCGGCTCGACATCTTTGGGATCAAGAAGGAAGATCTGCCCGCGGTGTGGGCCGATCTCAACGCGGCGGGCATGGTTTCGGGCCATGCCTATGGCAAGTCGCTGCGCACGGTGAAGACCTGTGTGGGCTCCGAATGGTGTCGTTTCGGCACGCAGGATTCGACCGGGCTGGGTGTCCAGATCGAGCGGATGACCTGGGGCTCGTGGATGCCGCACAAGTTCAAGATCGCCGTTTCGGGATGCCCGCGAAACTGCGCGGAAGCGACGATCAAGGACTTCGGCGTGGTGTGCGTCGACAGTGGTTATGAGCTCCACGTCGGCGGCAATGGCGGCATCAAGGTTCGCGCCACGGACCTGCTCTGCAAGGTCGAGACCGAGCAGCAGGCGATGGATTATTGCGCCGCCTTCATCCAGCTCTACCGCGAGGAAGCGCGCTATCTGGAGCGGACCGCGCCGTGGATCGAGCGGGTGGGCGTGGAATATATCCGCGAGCGGATCGCGGAGGACGACGTTCGCCGCGAGGCGCTGACCGCGCGGTTCCTGTTCTCGCAAAGCTTTTGCCAGAAGGACCCGTGGGCCGAGCGCGCCGAGGGTGCGGACCGGCAGTTGCACGCGCATCTCGGCGAAGTGCGGCCCCTTGCAATGATGGCAGCGGAGTGATGCCCATGTTCACCGGAGACTGGCTCGACATCGGGCCGATCGATCAGATTCCCCTGCGTGGATCGCGCACCGTTCCCGTCGCGGGCGGGCCCGAGATCGCGGTGTTCCGCACCGGCGACGATCAGGTGTTCGCGCTCGTCAATCGCTGCCCGCATAAACACGGGCCGCTCAGCCAGGGCATCATCCACGGCCATTCGGTAAGCTGCCCGCTGCATAATTGGGCGATCTCGCTCAAGACCGGCGAGGCGCAGGGCGAGGACAAGGGCTGCACGCCGACGGTGCCGGTGAAGGTGGATGCGGGCCGCGTGCTGATCTGCCGCGCCTCGACGCTGGCGCAGGCGGCGTAGTGGCAGCGACCCGCACCACCTGCGCTTATTGCGGCGTCGGCTGCGGCATCCTCGCGACGCGCACCGGCGAGCGATCGGTCGAGATCCGCGGCGACGGCGATCATCCTGCCAATCGCGGCAAGCTCTGTTCGAAGGGGACGCATCTCGGCGAGACGGTGGGATTGGAGGGACGGTTGCTCCACCCGATGATCGGGGCGAAGCGCGCGAACTGGGACAAGGCGCTCGATCTTGTCGCCAGACGCTTTCGCGACACGATCGCGCGGCACGGGCCGGACAGCGTCGCCTTCTACGTCTCGGGCCAGTTGCTGACCGAGGATTATTACGTCGCCAACAAGCTGATGAAGGGGTTCATCGGCTCGGGCAATATCGACACCAATTCAAGGCTGTGCATGTCGAGCGCGGTTGCCGGCCATATCCGCGCGTTCGGCGAGGATGTGGTGCCGGCGAGCTATGACGATCTCGACCAGGCCGACCTGATCGTGCTCGTCGGATCGAACGCCGCCTGGTGCCACCCGATCGTCTATCAGCGCATCCAGGCGGCGCGGGCGGCGCGGGGCACGAAGCTGGTCGTCATCGATCCGCGCCGCACCGAGACGTGCGAGGATGCCGACCTGCATCTGCCGCTGCGGCCCGGCAGCGACGTCGCGCTGATGAACGGGCTGCTGACGCATTGCCGGCGCGAGGGGGTGATCGACGAGGCCTTCGTCGATGCGAGCGTGGCGATGCCGGAGGATTTCTGGAGCCAGCTCGACACGGGCTCGGACCTCTGGTCGGTGGCGAAGACCTGCGACCTTCCGGCGGCCGATGTGCAGCGCTTTTTCGATCTGTTTGCGCACAATCCGCGCACGGTCACGCTGTTCAGCCAAGGGATAAACCAGTCGATCCGCGGCACCGATCAGGTGAATGCGATCGTCAACGTCCACCTCGCCACGGGCCGGATCGGCAAGCCGGGCGCGGCGCCTTTCTCGATCACCGGCCAGCCCAATGCGATGGGCGGGCGAGAGGTGGGTGGGCTTGCCTCGACATTGGCGGCGCATATGGATTTCGCGGACGAGAATGTCGCGCGCGTTGGCCGGTTCTGGGCGGCGGAGCGGATGGCGACGAAGCCGGGCCTGAAGGCGGTCGATCTGTTTCGCGCGGTCGAGGAGGGGCGGATCAAGGCGCTGTGGATCATGGCGACCAACCCCGCCGTCTCGCTGCCCGATGCGGGCCGCGTGCGCGATGCGCTGGCGAAAATCCCGTTCCTTGTCGTCTCCGACGTGATCGAACAGACCGACAGCTCGGTCGACGCCCATGTCCGCCTGCCGGCCGCGGCGTGGGGCGAGAAGGACGGCACGGTCACCAATTCGGATCGCACGATCAGCCGCCAGCGCGGTTTCCTGCCGCTGCCGGGCGAAGCGAAGCCCGACTGGTGGATCGTCAAGGAAGTGGGCCGGCGCATGGGATGGCCCACCGCCTTTGCCTTTGATCGCCCGGCGGACATCTGGCGCGAACATGCGCGCCTTTCGGCCTATCAGAATGACGGAGCGCGGCTGTTCGACCTGCGCGCGCACGCCGCAATCGGCAATGACGCCTATGATGCGATGGCGCCGTTCCGCTGGGGCGGCGAAGCCTTTGCCGACGGCCGTTTCCCGACGCCGGAGGGCCGCGCCCGGCTGGTGCCGGTGAAGCAGATGCCGCTCGCCGATCCGCTGCGCGACTGGCCTTTGACGCTCAACACCGGGCGTTACCGTGACCAGTGGCACACGATGACGCGAACCGGACTGTCGCCAAAGCTTGCCCGCCATCGCGAGGAACCTTTGGTCGAGGTCCATCCGGCGGATGCGGGCACGATCGGGCTGGCGGACGGCGCGATCGCGAGGGTGGCGACGCCGCAGGGGGAGAGCCTGTTCCGCGTGACGATCAGCGAGGGCCAGCGACGCGGCGAGATATTCACGCCGATCCACTGGACCGACCAGCAATCGACCGGCGGCCGCACGGGACGGCTCGCCCGGGCGCTGGTCGATCCGCATTCGGGCCAGCCCGGTTTCAAGTCGACCCCGGCGCGGATCGAGCCCGTCGCACTCGACTGGCGCGGTTTCCTGATCGTGCGGGGCGAGGCGGAAGCCCAGCCGGCGGCACTGTGGGCGACGCGCGTAACGGTGGCCGGCGGCGCGCTGTGGGAATTGGGCGGGCAGGGCGATCCCTCTAGTGTCGAGCGTTGCCTGCCAAAAGGTGAGCGGATCGAGGCGTCCGATCCAGCGCGCGGCACGCGGCGCGTTGCCGTGCTGCGCGATGGCCGGCTGGTCGCGGTGCTGTTCTTGACGCGATCGGGGGAACTGCCGTCCCGCGACTGGCTGATCGGCCAGCTCGATCAGCCGCAGGGGCCGGCGGTGCTCGCCGGCCGCGCGCCGGGTGCGCAGGCGGATCGGGGCGCGATCGTCTGCGTCTGTTTCGATGTCGGCATGAAGACGATCGTGTCGGCCATCGCGGCGCAGGATCTGGTGGATGTCGGCGCAGTCGGGGCGGCACTCGGCGCGGGCACCAATTGCGGCTCGTGCCGCCCCGCAATCGCACGCCTGATCGCCGAAACTCGTAAGGAGGCCGCACATGGCTGAGGAATTCGCGCCGGGAACGGTCTGGCTGGTGGGCGCGGGGCCGGGCGATCCCGATCTGCTGACGCGCAAGGCCGAGCGGCTGATCGCGAGCGCCGACATCGTCTTCTACGACGCACTGGTTGGACCGGGCATCATCGATCTGATCCCGGCGGGCGTGGAGCAGGTGAGCGTCGGCAAGCGATCGGGCCGCCATTCCAAGGCGCAGGAGACGATCAACGATTTGCTGCTCGCGGCCGCGCAGGCGGGCAAGAGAGTGGTGCGGCTGAAGGGCGGCGATCCCTCGGTGTTCGGCCGCTCGACCGAGGAGATCGAGCATCTGGAAGCGCATGGCATGACGGTGCGCATCTGCCCCGGCGTGACGGCGGCGAGCGCGGCAGCGGCCAGCGGGCTCGCCTCGCTCACGCTGCGCGGCATGGCGCGGCGGCTGACGCTTGTGACGGCCCACGCGCGCGCCGGGGAAGCACTCGATCTCGACTGGCAGGCGCTGGCCGCACCCGATGCGACCCTGGCCGTCTATATGGGCCGGGCGGCGGCGGGCGAGATTGCCGGCCGATTGATCGCGGCGGGACGGGCTGCCGATACGCCGGTGATGGTCGCGGTCGATGTGTCGCTGCCCAGCGAGCGGCTGATCCGCGGGCGGCTGGATGCGCTCGCCTTTCTGGTGGAGACGGTGAGCGACGATGATCCCACCTTGCTGCTGATAGGCGAGGCGGTGGGGCGCGGCGATCTCGCCACGATCATACGGGAGACGGCGGCGGAGCCTGCTTCACTGGTCTGAGTTGCGACCTCCGCCCGGCAAAAGCCTCGCGACATTCTATCGGTTCGCCATGTCGGCTTGTCATGTTATATGCCAGTTGGACGAAAAAGGCATCGCATGGCGCAAGACAGCATTGTAGCGGGCAATTCTGCGGTTCGATCGGTGCGAACGCATTGCCGATGTTGCTCGGCGGTTTGCGGTATCGTTGTCGAGGCGGTCGGCGACGAAATTCTCCGCGTTCGCGGCGATCCCCTCGATCCTCGATCGAGCGGTTATATCTGTCCAAAGGGTGCGTCGCTGCCGGCATTCCATCACCAGGATGGTCGCTTGCTGCATCCGCGACTTCACGGCTTGCCGTCGGCGTGGCGCGCCGTGCTCGACGATGCCGGCGCGAAATTGCGGGACGCTCTGGCCATAGGCGGCGAGGAGTCGATCGCGATCTATCAGGGGACGGGCCACGTGCTCGACAGCCTGGGCATGAAGGCGCGTGCGGATCTCGTCGCGCAAATGCCGGGCATCCAATTCTATTCGGCTGCGACGGTGGACGTGGCGCCGGCGCTGGTGGCCGCCGAAACGGTGACGGGCTGGCCGGATCTGTTGCCTGTCTGGACGCCCGAAAATCGGACCTGCCGATTTGCCCTGTTCCTGGGTTTCAACCCATTGGTTTCACATGGCTATGTGACGATGCTGCCGAACCCGGCCGACCGGATCCGCAGCTTCCAGGCGGCCGGTGGCGCACTGTGGGTGGTGGACCCGAAAGTTACGCGGACGGCCAAGGCAGCGGATCGGCATCTGTCGATCAGGCCAGCCAGCGACGCCTGGCTGCTGGCGTGGCTGCTGCGCGAATTGCTGCGCGACGGACGCGAGACGCCCCCGGGCGTGACGGCGGATGATGTTCGCGCGCTGCAAGACGCCACCCAGGAGGTGACGCTTGACCGGGTGGTGGACGAGACGGGTCTGACGCCGAACACGATCTGCGATTTGGTCGAAAAGGCGGGGGATGCGCGGCAATTTGCCATCGTCGCCGGCACCGGGATCACGCTGGGGGCCAACGCGCTGCTCGTCGAATGGCTGAGATGGGCGATCCTTGCCGTCACCGGTTCGCTCGACAGCGCCGGCGGGATGATGTTCGACCCGCTTTGGCTCAATGCGCTCGATCGCCGCCCGCCTGCACAAGCCCATTCGGACGCGGTGGCCGACGGCCCGAAAAGCCGGCCGGACTTGCGGCGCGTGTTCGGTGAATTTCCGTCCGTTGCCATAGCAGACGAGATCGCTGCCGGCCGCATTCGATGCCTGATCGTGCTTGGCGGCAACCCCTTGACGGCGCTGCCCGATCCGGAGCGCACCATCGCGATGCTGGGCAAGCTCGACGCGCTGATCGTGCTGGATATTCTGGATACGCCGCTGGGGAAACTTGCCACGCACGTCCTGCCGGTCGCGGGGCAATTGGAGCGCGCCGACGTGCTTGTCGAAAGCCACACGATGCTGGCGCCCGCGGTGGTCCCGCCCGTCGGATCGCGAAAAGCATCGTGGCGCGTGCTTGCGGAACTTGGCGAGAGGATGGGCACGAGCATCTTCGGAGGCAGGAACGCATCCGAGTTGACGGACGAGGATGCCATGCGGTTGTTGGTGGAGGCGGGGCATGGCGATTTCGCTGCTCTGCAAGCTGCGGGACCGGAAGGCATCGCTCATGCGCGACGGCCCGAATGGGTGCGACACGGGCTGCTGGCGGACAATCGCTGGCGGATTGCGTCACCGGCTTTCCTGGCGCGGTTGCGCGATCTGATTGGTCGGCCGCCCGCCGCCGCGGGTTTGCACTTGCTGAGCGGGCGGCAGATCGGGCGCGTCAATTCGACCGGCTACGTTCCATCGGCAAAAAGTCGTGAACGCCCGACCATTCACATCAACCCGGCGGATGCCGCAAATCTCGGAATTGCCGACGGCCAGCTTGCGACCCTGAAATCAGACGATGGGTCACTTCTGGCGAGAGCCGAGCATGATCGGTCGATGCCGATTGGCGGGGTTGCACTTGCGCACGGCTGGCCGGCGACAAACACGGCGACATTGGTGACCGCCCGTCGTGTCGATCCGCTTACGGGCCAGCCAGCGATGACGGCTTTGGCCGTCGAAGTCATTCCAGCTTAAGGCGCTGCCGTCTTGGCCGGCGCCGCGGCAACGACCGGTTTGGGCGGCGGATAGGGCAGGGGCTTGGGGCTGAGGCTGGCGAGGTAGGCGATCAGGCTGGCGCGGTCGGCGGGGTTGCGGATGCCGGCGAAGGCCATCTTGTTGCCGGGTATCTCGCGCGCCGGGGCGGTCAGATATTTGTCCAGTTCCTCATAGGTCCAGGCGCCGGGTTTGCCGGCGACGGCCGCGGAATAGGCAAAGCCCGCGTGCGAGCCGATATCACGGCCGACCACGGCCCACAGGTTCGGGCCGGTGCGGTTGGGGCCGCCGGCTTCGAAGGTGTGGCAGGTGAGACAGACCTTTGCGCTGCCCTTGCCCTTGTCGACATTGGCCGAGGCCAGCAGCGTGCCGAGATCGGGCGGCGGGGCGGCGGGTGTTGCTGCCCCCGACATGGCGGGCATGACGACAGTGCCGCGCTCGACATTCGTCATGTAACCGGCGAGCCGCGCCTTGGCCGCACGGGTATCGAGCCCCTGCGGCCAGCCGCGCTGAAGATCGGCGAGATCGACCGGATCGCCAACATCCGCGGGCGCATAGGCCGGATCGCCCGGATAGATGGGCTGGAACAGCCGCTTGGCGAACATCGTCGCGCCGCCGGCGGTGGCGACGGCCAGCGCGACGGCGGCGATGACATTGGTCCATTTCCAGCGGTTCATCGCCTCAGCCCCCGAAATCGAGGAACAGGACGCGGGTCCAGAAGGTGTAGTTGGACTCGATCAGCATCAGCCCCACCAGCGTCGCGAGGCACAAGGGCGGGACGAGGATGGCATAGACCAAAGCCAGCCTTTCCCACGCCATGTGCATGAAGATCGCGACGATCAGCCCGGCTTTCAGCAGCATGAAGGTGATGATCAGCACCCAGCGCATGATGCCCTGGACCTGGAAATAATCGACCGCATAGGACATCGCGCTCAGGACGAATAGATAGCCCCAGACCTTGAAATAGACGCCCAACGGATGCTGCTGCCCAGGCTCGTTGGTGGCCGGCGGGAGCGTTTCGTCATGATCGTGATGCGTTGCGTGGTTCATGGCCGCCCTCTCACCACAGATAGAAGAATGCGAAGATGAAGACCCAGACGAGATCGACGAAGTGCCAGTAAAGGCCGGCGATCTCGACCGCCGAATAGTCGCCGCGCCGGTCATAATGGCCGCGCGCCACCTTCGACGCGACGATCAGCAGCATGATCACCCCCGCCGAGACGTGGAGACCGTGGAAGCCGGTGATCATGAAGAAAGATGCGCCGAACTGCGCCGCGCCCATCGGGTTACCCCAGGGGCGCACGCCTTCCTCGAAGATCAGCTTCGTCCATTCGAAGGCCTGCATGCCGACGAAGGTGGCGCCGAGCAGGGCGGTCGCCAGCATCAGAAGCGCGGTCACCTTGCGGTTGCGGCGGTATCCGAAGTTGACCGCCATCGCCATCGTGCCGCTCGACGAGATCAGCACGAAGGTCATGATCGCGATCAGGATCAACGGGATATGGTGGCCGAAGATGGTGAGGGCGAACACCTCACTCGGGTTCGGCCAGGGCACCGTCACCGAAGACCGCATCGTCATGTAGGAGGTGAGGAAGCAGGAGAAGATGAAGGTGTCCGACAGGAGGAAGATCCACATCATGGCCTTTCCCCAGTGGACGGCCTTGAACACCTCCTGATCGGCGGCCCAATCCGCCCCCAGCTCGCGCAGCGACGGCGGCACGGGATCGGCAGGATCGGTTTTGGTCAATACGGTTTGCGACATTGTCCCCAGCCTCCGCCGGTCAGGTCATCAGCATCAATCCGAACATGGCTAGCCACACGAGCAGCAGGAAATGCCAGTAGCGGGCGCAGAGCGTGACGCTGCGTTCGACCGCCATGGGTACGGCAGCGGCAAAGGCACGCTGGGCGGTAACACCCCACGCGACCAGCCCGCCGATGATATGCACACCGTGCAGCCCGGTGATGAGGTAAAGAAAGGCGATCGCGGGATTGCCGCTGAGGAACTGGTTGGCGGGCGCGGTCAGCGGATCGCCGCTAACGGTGCAGATGCCGCTGTGGAGCGCGAGGAAATAACCGGATTCCGCCAGTTGCCGCCACAATGTCACCTGGCCGACGAGAAACAGGATACCGAGCGCACCGCCGGCGAGCAGGCCGAAGCGGAGCAGGAACGAGCGGTTGCGGTGCGCGCCCGTCTGTGCGGCGTGGAAAGCGAGGCTGCTCACGATCAGGACCGCGGTGTTGACCCAGAGCAAGGGCGGTTCGGTGATCGCACCCCAATCGCCCGCGCCGTGGCCGATCGGGCCGTGGACGCCCATCCGCATGAAATAGGCCGAGGTGACGAGCAGGAATATGACCGCGACCACGCACAGGAACACGCCGATGAAGATGCCGGGATCGAACGGCCCTTCGCGATCATCCCGCGCGATGGCGGCCGCATCGAGGCCGGGCGTCTCCCAGGATTTTTCGGTTAGGGTGGCGATCAGGCTCATGTCGGGTGCCGCCGCTCGCCTTCGGCAGGCGGCTCGTTCTGCGGGATGAAATCGCGCGGTGCGCCGGGCACGCTATAATCATAGGCCCAGCGATAGACGACCGGCAGGCGCGGCCCCCAATTGCCGTGGCCGGGCGGCATATCCGGCGTCTGCCATTCGAGCGACGCGGCGCCCCAGGGATTGCGTTCGGACTTCGGCCCGCGGAACAGGCTCCAGAACATGTTCACGAAGAAGATGATCTGCGCGACTGCGACGATCAAAGCGGCGATCGTGATGGATTCATTCGCGGTGTGCGCGGACTGCGGGATGAAGGCAGTCTCGCCCAGCGCATAATAGCGCCGCGGGACGCCGAGGAAGCCCAGATAGTGCATCGGCAGGAAGATCGAATAGACGCCGAGGATCGTGATCCAGAAATGGAGCTTGCCGAGCTTCTCGTTCCACATCCGGCCGGTGATCAGCGGATACCAGTGGTAGATCGCGCCGAAGATCACCAGGATTGGGGAGACGCCCATCACCATGTGGAAATGGCCGACGACGAAGAAGGTGTCGCTCAAGGGCACATCGACGCTGACATTGCCTAGGAACAGGCCGGTCAGCCCGCCATGGATGAAGGTGAAGAGGAAGCCGATCGCGAACAGCATAGGCACGCGCAAATGGATGTCGCCGCGATAGAGCGTCAGCAGCCAGTTATAGACCTTGATCGCGGTCGGGATGGCGATGATCAGCGTTGATGTCGCGAAGAAATAACCGAAATAGGGGTTCATCCCCGACACATACATATGGTGCGCCCAGACGAAGAAGCTGAGCGCGCCAATGATGACGATCGCCCAGACCATCATCCGGTAGCCGAACAGATTCTTGCGCGCGTGGATGCTGATCAGATCGGAGACGATGCCGAAGGCGGGCAGCGCGACGATATAGACTTCGGGATGGCCGAAGAACCAGAAGAGATGCTGGAACAGGATCGGGCTGCCGCCCTGATAGCCGAGTTCCTTCCCCATCGAGAGGACCGCCGGCATGAAGAAGCTGGTGCCGACGATGCGATCGAGCAGCATCATGATCGCGGCGACGAACAAAGCCGGGAAGGCGAGCAGGGCCATGATCGAGGCGATGAAGATGCCCCAGACAGAACAGGGCATCCGCATCATCGTCATGCCCTTGCATCGCGCCTGGAGGACGGTCGTCACATAATTGAGGCCGCCCATGGTGAAGCCGACGATGAACAAAGCGAGGCTCACCAGCATCAGGATGATGCCATATTGGTGGCCGGGCGTGCCCTCCAGGATCGTTTGCGGCGGATAGAGCGTCCAGCCCGCTCCGGTGGGCCCTCCGGGGACGAAGAAGCTCGATACCAGCACCAGAACGGCGAGCAGATAGACCCAGTAGCTCAGCATGTTGACGAACGGGAACACCATGTCCCGCGCGCCCACCATCAGCGGGATCAGGTAGTTGCCGAACCCACCGAGCAGCAGCGCCGTCAGCAGATACACCACCATGATCATGCCGTGCATGGTCACATATTGGAGATATTGCTCCGGCTGGATGAAGTGGAAGGTATCGGGGAAACCGAGTTGGAGGCGCATCAGGCCGGAGAGGACGAGCGCGACAAGGCCGATTGCGATCGCGGTCAGCGAATATTGGACGGCGATGACCTTGTGATCGAGGCTCCAGACATATTTGCCGATCCATGTCTTCGGATGGTGGAGCGGCGTGAGATCGTCGGCGAGGGTAACGGTTGCCATCAACGAACTCCCTTCGCTACCCTGCCGGTCGGGTCAGCCTGAGCCAGACGGGTCTCGTCGGTCCGCGCTTGCGCCAGCAACTGCGAGTAGGTCGGCTGTTCGGCCAGCCAACTGTCGAACTCGCGCCCACTCACCACCGTCACGGTGCCGCGCATCATGTGATGGCCGGTGCCGCACAGCTCCGCACAGAGGATCTCGTAAGTGCCGATCTTGGTGGGCGTGACCCAGAAATAGGTGACGATGCCGGGGACGAGATCCATCTTCGCGCGGAATTGCGGCACGTAGAAATCGTGGAGCACGTCCTTTGACCGCAGCACCATCTTTACGGGCCGGTCGATCGGGAGCCGCAGGTCCGGAGATTCGATCAATATGTCGTCACGCCCGTGCGGATCGCGCGGGCTGAGCCCAAAAGGGTTTTCGGGGCTCATGTGCCGCACATTGGTGGTGCCGAGCACGCCATCCTTGCCGGGGAAGCGGAAACCCCATTGCCATTGCTGGCCGGTCGCCTCGACCACCGCGGCGTTGGCGGGCACCGTGACATATTCGTGCCAGGCGACCAGTCCGGGCGCGAGCATCCCGGCGATGCCTATGCCGGTCCAGAAGGTCAGCCGCTTTTCGAGCCGGGTGTTTTCGGGCTCATAATGGGCGGTGTGGCCGGGCCGATGGCGATAGCGATAGATCGACCAGGCCATGAACAGGTTGAGCGTGACGAATGCGGCAGCGCAGATCCACAGCGTGACGTTGAGTGCGGTGTCGATCGAGCCCCAGTTGGACGCAAGCGGGGTCTGCCACCATGGACTTGCCAAGTGGAAAATGATCGAGCCCAGCACCAGCAGGGCAATGACGATTGCCACAACCATCCTCGATCCCGTCCGTGGCTTGGGCGCCCGGGATGCCGAGGTGGAGCCTTAAATGGTTCAACCCGGCACGCGGGAAACCGACCAACTCTATGAGGACAGTATATAGATCGGCCGGCCTTTGGGAAGCGGCGCTTTGGGATGGCGGGCGAGAGCGCGGTTCCCGCTTTGGGACGGGGGTTGCTCCTGGACGCTCTCCATCGTCACCCCGGACTTGTTCGGGGTGACGAGGAGATTTTACGCGTACGTAAAAACTATGCCCGCGACCGCACGATCTGTTCGAGCACGGTGAGCGGCATCGCGCCGAGCAGCAGCACATCGTGGAAGTGCTTCAGATCGAAATTCGCGCCCTGCTTCGCTTTGGTCTCTTCGCGCAGGCGGTTCCAGACGGTGTGGCCGATCTTGTAGCTGCACGCCTGGCCGGGCCAGACGGTGTAACGGTCGATTTCGCCCTGGCTGCGGCCGCGGGCGATGCCGGTGGTGGCGATGAGATAATCGGTCGCCTTCTCGCGGCTCCAGCGCTTCACATGCATACCGGAATCGACGACCAACCGCGTCGCGCGGAACAGCAGCGACTGGAGGTAGCCGACGCGGCCCAAGGGGGCACCCTCATACATGCCCATCTCGTCGGCAAGCTGCTCCGAATAGAGCGCCCAGCCTTCGCTATAGCCGCTGAAGAAGCCGCGGCGGCGGATGAGCGGGATTTCCGCGGATTCGAGCGCGAGCGTCACCTGGAGATGGTGGCCGGGCACCGCTTCATGGTGGGACAGCGTGGCTAGGCCGAACTTCGGCCGATCGAAGGTGTCGCGCAGGTTGATGAAATAGATGGCCGGGCGCGAGCCATCGAGCGGGGCGTTCTGATAATAGCCGCCCGGTGCGCCCGCCTGGATGGTGGGGGGCACGCGGCGCACCTCGACCGGGGCCTTGGGCAGGGTGGAGAAAGCTTCGGGCAGGCGCGCATACATCGCCTTGATCTGGGTGTTGAGCAGATCGAGGAGTTGCCCGCGTCCTTCGTCGGTGTTGGCGAAAAGTTGGTCGGGGCGCTTGTTGAGCTCGACCATCCGTTCGCCGACGGTGCCTTGGCTCATCCCCTGCGTCTTGAGGATCGCGTCGATCTGGCTGCTGATCTCGGCGACCTGCTCGAGCCCGAGCTTGTGGATTTCGTCGCCGCTGAGCTTGGTGGTGGTCGCGGCTTCGGCGGCGGCCGCATAATAAGCGTCGCCATCGGGCAGGCGCCAGCAGCCCGCATCATGCGTCGCCTTGGCGCGAAGCTCAGTGACGAGCGCGCGCTGGCGATCGAGCGCGGGGAAGACCTGCTTCGCCACGATGTCCTCGGCCTTGGCGGCGAGATCGGCGGGCAGGCTCGCGCCCTTGAGCTTGCCCGCGAAGGAACTGACCAGCACCGTCTGCGCCGCCGGCTGATCGCGCAGCGACGACAGCAATTTCAGCGTCGTATCGAGGATATAGTCCGGCGCGAATACGCCCTTGGCCGCATCCTCGCGCTGCTGCGTCGTATTGTCGTCGATCGACTTGGCGAGCGCGGTCACACGGGCGAGATAGGCTTCGGCATCGGCCTGGTTGGCGACGCGGTGCTGCGAATCCAGGAAATCGGGGACATCGCGATAGGCACCGGTAAGCTGGCTCAGCACATAAGGCGCGAGCCGGCCGGCGGACTGGCCGTACTGGAAACGGTCGGTCGCGCCGATGTCGCGTTCGAGCTGATAGCGGACGACATCATAATCGACGGCGGCCGCGCTGCCGAGCTTCGACCGGTCGATGGCCTTGATCGCGGCAAGCTCGCTTTTGGCGCGAGCGGCCCGGCGGGCGCGGCCGGCGGCGGATTCATCGTCGAGCCTGGAGCGCAGGACAGCGCGCTCGCCGGTGTCGAGGCCGAGCCGCGTCGCCTGTTCCGGGCTGTCATCAATGCGGGCGTAAAAAATCTTGTCCAGCAGTGTCTTCAGCCGGGCATCCGCGGCGCCGGCCGTCTGGGCCAAGGCGGTGCCCGGAAGCGTGGCGGAAAGGGCAAGCGCGCCTGCGCTGGACATGAAGGAACGGCGATCCATCTGATTTTCCTTATCGGTGATGGCCCTTGGCTAGTGGGCCGCCCCTCGACTGTCCATTGCGAAGGGGCGTGGCCTTTTCGCAACAGGCCGCGCGACAAGCGTTGCCATGCCGCCAATGCAATCGGTTTAGTCGATAATAGGTGCTATATCGTCGACGAGCCGTTCCGCGGCGTCGCGGAACTTGCTCATCAGGGGGAGCAACTACACGCGGCAGCATCGGAGAACGTCCATGACGAAGCATTTCTCTCGGACAGAACTCGAAAATGTCGGTTATCGGCTCGTCTATCGTGCGAATGAAGTGAATCACTGCCCGGGATGCGGGAAGATGCATTGGTTCGTCGGACGGAAGAGCGCGGAATGTGCCTTCTGCGGTACGGCTTTGCCGCTCCAGCACGCGATGACCCCCGAACTGAACGAATTCGTCTGACCGTCGCCGGTTGATGGCGCATTGTTCCGGGGCGTTGTTGCGTGACTTGGTGATCGTCGCCGATTGATCGGCCGCGGATGGCGCGTGCAACGCCAAAGGGTGGCGTATGGCTGGCTTCGACCAGCTTCGGCGGATGCTCGTCGCATCGTTAGCGGGTCGTTAACTAAGAAAATCCATCTGCGGGACGAAGGAGCCCGCATGATTCACCCTCTTCGTACCGGTTCAGCTCTCATCCTCGCCGCGTCGCTGAGCGCCTGTGGGGGCGGCGGGGGCGTCAATAGTGCGGGATCGAACGGCGGGACGATCGGCACGCCGACACCGACCCCGACGCCAGCTCCGACCCCGACGCCCACCGATACCCGCGAGATGCGCTATTTCGATGCGAGCGCGGCCGCGGTGAATGGCGCCTATATCTTCACGTCCGGCTGGCAGGGGCAGGGCGTCACCGTGGGCGTGATGGATGACGGTGCGGTTGCCACCACGGACCTTGCCGGCCAGATCGATACCGCCAATTCGCGGGACTTCGGGCAACGGCTGGCCACCGGCCAGCGCCGCAATGCGATCGGCGACAGCGAATCCGATCATGGCACGCAGGTGGCGACCGTCATCGCCGGCAAATATGACGGGGCGGGCACCGTCGGCTTCGCACCCAAGGCGCGGATCGCGGTGCTGCGCATCACTGATGTCGACACGGACGGCAGCGAGCTGTTCGACGGGGGGAACAATATCGAAGCGCTGGATTTCGCCGCGGCGCGGGGCATCAAGGTCGTCAACCGATCGCTTGCCGGCGGGGACTTTCCGGAATTCGCGGCGGCGGCGGAGCGTTATGCCGGCACCGGCGGCCTGCTGGTCAACAGCGCGGGCAATGACGGAGAGCCCGAGCCCACCGAGGCGCCCAATCTGACGGCCGCCAATCGCGCGAGCTGGATCATTGTCGGGGCGATCGGCAGCGGCGGGACGCCCACCATCGCCGATTATTCGAACCGGGCGGGCAGTGCCGCGGATCGCTTCGTCGTCGCGCCCGGTTCCAACATCACGACCGGCGTCGACGGCCAGGCCGCTCCGTTCTCAGGCACCAGCTCGGCCGCGCCCGTCGTGAGTGCGCTCGCCGCCGACATCCTTTCGAAATGGCCTCAACTCACCGGCCAGCTGGCCGGCGACATCATCCTGACGACCGCGCAAGACCTGGGTGCACCCGGAGTCGATGCCATCTACGGACATGGCCTCGTCGATTTCCGCGCCGCGCTGTCACCGGTCAACCCCACCCTTTCGAACGGGATCACGCAGACATCGCTTGGCGATGCGGCGATGATGGTGCCCGAAGCGATCGATCCGACGCTGATCCAGACGGCGCTGACTGATGTGACGTTGCTCGATGCTTACGGCCGCGATTATGCGGCGTCGCTGTCGGGGATGGTGGTCAAGCCCGATAGCCGGGATGCGCGCTGGTTGCGCCGGCGGATCCGCAGCCTTGCCGGGGGCGGCCAGGCGGCGATCAGTGCCGGTCCGCTGAGCGGTAGCTTCGGCTATACCAGCAGCCCTGTCGATCCCGAAGGAAACCGGCGTTCGGCGATGACGACGGGGGAAGTGGCGTTCCGAGCCGGACGCACCACGTTTCACGCGGCCTATAACGCTCAGGACTCGCTGCAGCGTGACATCATGGGTCTAGCGCCGGTATCCAACGCCGTGCTCGCTTATGCGCCGCAGATCGACGCCAGCGCCGGCTTCGATCGAGCGATGGCGGTGGGCCGGGTGGGCTTCACTTTCTCGAATGGCGGCATGGATGGCGTAACAGCCAGCGCCATCACCGCATCGCTGGTGCGGGGTGCGACGGAGCTGCGGGTCAGCCTGATCGATGAGGAGGCGGCGGTGCTGGGCGCTCGGTCCAGCGGTGCGCTCAAGCTCGGGCGCGGCGCCACGACGGCCGTGATCGAAGCGCATCATCGGCTTGAACTCGGCGAGTGGAGCGTGGAAGGCTATGCCTCGGTGGGCGCGACCCAGCTCAAGATCGACCGCGCTTCGCTGATTACCGATGCCACGCCGCTGATCGGCAACCGCTTCGGCGTCCAGGCGACGCGCCCGGCGCTTGGCGGGGCGCTCAGCCTTGGCGTTGCGCAGCCGCTGATGATCGAAAGCGGCACCGCCCACCTAACCTTTGGATCGGGCTATGACGTCACCACGCAGACGCTGCGTTTCGCCAATGTCGACGTGCCACTATCCGGCGAGCGCCGTTTCACATTGACCGCGGGCTATGCGCTGGCGACCGCCATTGCCAATGTGTGGCTGGGCGTCATGCACGATGTCCGCGACGCTTCGACCGGTGCGATCCTGAGCCTGGGTGTCCGGCTACCCTGACAATCATCGATCCCGCCCCCGCGTCAGCACCAACAAGGATGCCGCCGCGCTTAATATGGCCATGGTGAACCAGGTCAGCGCGTAGGAGAGGTGCTGATTGTAGAACTTGACCACGGTCAGCCCGCCGACCGGATAGCCGCCGGGATTGGGCGCCGCGTCGGCATCGACGAAATAGGGCGCCACGGCGGGAAGATGCCGGGCGCCAGCGATCGCCGCCACGTCGCGCGAATACCAGCGGTTCGCGGTTGGATCATTTACGCGCAGAAAGCCGCCGCCCGGTTCGCTCAACCGCAGCAATCCGGTGACGCGGACCTGCCCTGATGCCTGGGCAGCTTTTCTGGTGGCCGGATCGCGCTTGTCGGGGGGAACGAAGCCGCGATTGACGAGGACGAGGCCGTTCGCGGTCTGCAAGGGCGTCAGCACCCAGAAGCCGGCGCCGCGCAGGGTCAGCGCCTGGACCAATGTCTCGCGATCGTGACGGAATGTCCCGGTGAGCGCGACGTGGCGATATTCCTGTTGTCGCGCCTCGGCCTCTGTCCATGGGGCAAACGCGGGCGGAGGCGCAGGCGGCGCGTGGACCCGTTCCTTCACCCGGGCGATCAGGTCGAGTTTCCATGAGCGCCGCTCGATCTGCCAGACGCCGAGCGCGAGGAAGGTCGCGGTGGCGAACAGGGCGATTGCCAGCAGCATCGCCCATTTGGCGCGGCCGTTCAGGGCGGGTTTCCCGCCTCCGTCATGGGCATCATGTTGGTGTTGAGATGGTACATGATCCACAGCGACCCCGCGATCACGATGAGTATCATCACGGCGGTGAACATATAGGCCATCAGCGTCCAGCCGCCTTCGCTCCGCGCATTGACGTGGAGGAAGCAGACCGTGTGGACGAAGATCTGGACGACGGCCAGAGCGATGATGATGACCGTGGTCGCCTGGGCGTCGAGCCTGCCGGTCATCACCAGCCAGAAGGGCACGACCGTCAGCACAACCGATAGCAGAAAGCCGATCAGATAGCCGCGGCGCGAAAGATGCGGGTGCAGATGGCCCTCGTCGTGCGCGGCCTGACCGTGGGTGACGTCGGTCATCGCAGAACCCCCAGTAGGTAGACAAAGGTGAAGACGCCGATCCAGACGACATCGAGGAAATGCCAGAACATGCTGAGGCAGAAGAGCCGGCGCTGATTTTCCGGGTGCAGCCCGCGCTGTCCGAGCTGCACGAGCATCACGCACAGCCAGATGATGCCGAAGGTGACGTGCAGGCCGTGGGTGGAAACGAGGGTGAAGAAAGCGGAGAGGAAAGCGCTGCGCTGGGGCGTCGCGCCCTCTGCGATCAGGTTCGCGAATTCGTAGAGCTCGATGCCGACGAAACCGGCGCCGAGAAGGCCGGTGATCACCAGCCACAACTGCACGCCGCGCAGCTTGCCTTCCTGCATCGCGATCATCGCGAAGCCGTAGGTGATCGATGATACCAGCAGCAGGCCAGTGTTCACCGCCACTAGCGGCAGTTCGAAGATATCCCTTGGCGCAGGCCCACCCGCATAGCTGGTGCTCAGCACGCCAAAGGTGGCGAAGAGCGTCGCGAAGATCAGCGCGTCGCTCATCAGGTAGATCCAGAAGCCCAGCATCGTGGCACCACCGGGCTCGTGGTGATGCTCCTCTTCGACCAGATAGAAGGTCGGGTCGCTCGTCGCTTGTTCGTTCACGATGTCCGAGGCCATGATCAGGCACCCGCCGCGAGCAGGCGGGTGCGCGCGTCCTCTGTTCGCGCCACCACATCCGCCGGGATGTGGTAATCGCGGTTATAGTTGAAGGTGTGGTAGATCGCATAGACGAGCAGAGCGATCGCCGAGATCGCGGCGAGCCACCAGATATACCAGACCATCCCGAAGCCGAGCGCCAGCGCGAAGGCCGACAGGATCACGCCCGCGCCGGTATTGCGGGGCATGTGGATCGGCGCGAAACCGGCCACCGGGCGTTCCGCGCCACGCGCCTTCATGTCGTACCAGGCGTCGAGATCGTGCACGACCGGCGTGTGCGCGAAATTATATTCGGGCGGCGGCGACGATGTCGACCATTCGAGCGTGCGGCCATGCCAGGGATCGCCAGTGGTGTCGCGGAGTTGATCGCGATTCTTGATGCTCACGGCGATCTGGATGACGAAGGCGAGGATGCCGACCAGGATGATCAGCGCGCCGATCGCCGCGACCACGAACCAGGGCTGCAGCGTCGGATCGTCGAAATGGTTCACGCGCCGCGTCGTTCCCATCAGCCCGACGATGTAGATCGGCGTCCAGGCGACCCAGTAGCCGATCACCCAGCCCCAGAAGGTCACCTTGCCCCAGAAGCGATCGAGCCGGAAGCCGAACGCCTTCGGAAACCAGTAATCCATCCCGGCGAACAGCCCGAACACCACGCCGCCGATGATGACGTTGTGGAAGTGCGCGACCAGGAACAGCGAGTTGTGCAGCACGAAATCGGCGGGGGGCACCGCGAGCAGCACACCCGTCATGCCGCCGACCACGAAGGTGAGCATGAAGGCCACCACCCACATCATCGGCAGCTCGAAACGGATGCGGCCGCGATACATGGTGAACAGCCAGTTGAAGATCTTCGCGCCCGTCGGAATCGAGATCACCATCGTTGCGATGCCGAAGAAGCTGTTGACGCTGGCGCCGGAACCCATCGTAAAGAAATGGTGCAGCCAGACGAGATAGCTCAGGATGGTGATGACCACCGTCGCGTAGACCATCGACGAATAGCCAAACAACCGCTTGCCGGTGAAGGTGGAGGTGATCTCCGAATAGATGCCGAACACCGGAAGGACGAGCACATAAACCTCGGGGTGGCCCCAGATCCACACGAGGTTCCAATACATCATCGGATTGCCGCCGAGATCGTTCGTGAAGAAATTGGTCGCCACGTAGCGATCGAGCATCAGCAGCGCGAAGGCGCCGGTCAGCACCGGGAAGATCGCGATCGCCAGCACGTTCGAACAGAGCGCGGTCCAACAGAAGACGGGCATCTTCATCATGGTCATGCCCGGCGCGCGCATCTTGATGATCGTCGTCACCATGTTGATCGCGGACAGGGTGGTGCCGACGGCGGCTATCTGCAGCGCCCACAGATAATAATCCGGCCCGGTATCAGGGCTGTTCTGGAGGTTCGTCACCGGCACATAATTGAGCCAGCCGCCGCGCGAGAATTCGCCGACGAAGAGCGAGATCATCACCAGCACCGCGCCCGCCACCGTCAGCCAGAAGCTCAGATTGTTGAGGAAGGGGAAGGCCACGTCGCGCGCGCCGATCTGCAGCGGCATGACATAGTTGATCAGCCCCACGACCAGCGGGATCGCGACGAAGAAGATCATGATCGTCCCGTGCGCGGAGAAGATCTGGTCATAATGGTGCGGCGGCAGATATCCTTCGCTGCCTGCAAAGGCGATCGCCTGCTGGGCGCGCATCATCAGCGCGTCGGCAAAGCCGCGCAGCAGCATGATGATGCCCAGAATCATATACATGATTCCGATCTTCTTGTGGTCGACGCTCGTCAGCCAGTCGTGCCACAGCCAGCCCCATAGGCGATATTTGGTGACCGCAGCGACGATCCCCAGGCCGAGCAGGACGACGACGATGAACGTCACCAGCAGGATCGGCTCGTGCACCGGGAAGGATTCCCAGCCTAGCCGGCCGAAGATCGCCTTGGTGAGATGTTCGTCGAACATGATCGCTCCGTCGATTCAGGCGGTGCCATGGCGAGCTGGCGCCCGCCCGACGACAGGCAGATGGAAGGATATGTGATTGTCGTGCGCGGGCGGATCCATGTTGTCGCGGGCGTTGGGTGGCCTCGGCTTGGTGATGTTCGGGCCGACGCCCTTTTCCTCGCCTTCCTTGAAGATCGCGCCTTCGGTATCCGCGCCCGCGGGGGGCGGTGTGCCGTGTCCCGAAGGCATGCCCGAGCCGGCCCGCGGATCGTGCCGATGGCCTCCGCCTGCGGCCTGGTCGCGACGCATGATATCGGTCATGCAGGGCGTGCCCGGCCGCACGCAGCGATTATAGACCCGATCGAAAAGATCGTTCTGCACGCTGGCGAAATAGATGATCGGCACCTTCTCGCTCGGCTGCTCGAGCGCGAGGAAGGCGTTCGTGTCGAGCGGTTTGCCTTGCCCCTTCACCTTCGCGACCCATCCGTCGAAACCCGCCTGGTCGACGCCGTGGAGCTTGAAGCGCATGTCGGAAAAGCCGGCTCCGCTATAATTGGCCGACATGCCCTCGAAGCTGCCCCGGCGGTTGAGCACGCCGTGAAGCGTGCTGCGCATCCCCGGCATGACATAGATCATCCCGGCCATGGTGGGCGCGTAGAAGGTGTTCATCATGTTGGTGGAGGTGAGATCGAACCGGACGGGGCGATCGACCGGCAGGACCAGCTCGTTCACCGTCGCCATCTGTTGTTCGGGATAGATGAACAGCCATTTCCAGTCGAGCGACACCACCTGGATCGTCAGCGGCTTCACCTCGGGATCGATGGGCTTCGTTGCGGAAATGCGGTTGAGCGGACGAAAGGGGTCGAGCAGATGGGTGCTCCACCAGGTCAACGCGCCCAGGCAGATGATGATGAGCAGCGGCGCCGACCAGATGACGAGTTCGAGCGCCGTCGAATGATCGAATTCGGGATCGTATGTCGCGTCCTTGTTCCCCGCCCGATAATGCCAGGCGAAGACGATGATCAGCGCCATCACCGGCACGATGATCAGGAGCATCAGGCCGGTTGAGATATAGATGATATCGCGCTGTTGCAGGGCGACGTCGCCGGCGGGATCGAGGACCGCACGATTGCAGGCCGACAGCAGGGTCGCGAGCGAAAGCAGCGCGAGGATTCTGCATGTCGTGGACGTCGACTTGCTTGCCTGCATGGCTCTCCGCCTGTTCCGGCGCGCCCCGCGCCGACATTGGACGATCTTTCATGCCCCCGCCTGACGCTTTTCTGATGCAACGGGGCTTCAAACGCAATATCCTGAAAATCAAAGTGCTGCTGGAGCCCTGCGCATGAGTGCACCCACCGCCGCATCGACATCGACTCCACTGGAACGCGACGCGCGTGTCATCAATGCACGTGGCCACCGTATCGCGCCGGGGGAAATCGCCATCGGCGTGATCATCGGCCGGACGAGCGAATTCTTCGATTTCTTCGTCTATGCGATCGCTTCGGTCCTGGTGTTTCCGAAGCTGATCTTCTCCTTCGCCGATCCGGTGACGGCGACGCTCTATTCCTTCGCCGTGTTTGCGCTGGCATTTCTCGCCCGCCCGCTCGGCACCCTGATCTTCATCGCTGTCGACCTTGCTTATGGTCGCGGGGTGAAGCTCACCATCGCGCTGTTCCTGCTCGGCGGCTCGACCATGGCGATGGCCTTCCTGCCTGCTTATGATCAGGTCGGGCCACTGGCGATCTGGCTGCTCGCCTTGTTCCGCATCGGCCAGGGCGTGGCGCTGGGCGGGGCGTGGGACGGCCTGCCGTCGCTGCTGTCGCTGAACGTGCCGCATAGCCGGCGCGGCTGGTATGCGATGATCCCGCAACTCGGCGCCCCGCTGGGCTTGATTGTCGCGGCGGCCTTGTTCGCCTTCTTCCTCGCGACGCTTTCGGCAGAGGATTTCCTGTCCTGGGCATGGCGCTATCCCTTCTTCGTCGCGTTCGCGATCAACGTCGTGGCGCTTTTCGCGCGTCTCCGTCTGGTGGCGACGCCTGAGTTCGAGCGCCTGTTCGAAAATCGCGAGCTCCAGCCATCGCCGCCGTTCGCCACCCTGTTCAGCCAATGGCGCACGATCGTGCTGGGCGCGTTCGCGCCGCTGGCAAGCTTCGCATTGTTTCATCTGGTCACGGTGTTCCCGCTGTCGTGGGTCACGTTGAACGGCACGGACGTGCCCGTGCGTTTCCTGGTGATCGAGATCGTCGGCGCTGCGGTTGGCATACTCGCGATGCTCGCCTCGGGGCTGATCGCGGATCGGGTCGGCCGTCGCGCGGTCCTCGGCGTCTCGGCGGTGCTGATCGGCGCCTATAGCGGCTTCGCGCCGCAATTGCTGAATGCGGGCAGCTTTGGCGAAATCCTCTATATGCTTGGCGGCTTCGTGTTGTTGGGGCTCGCTTTCGGCCAATCCTCCGGGGCGGTAAACGGGAATTTCCCCTCGGAATATCGCTATACCGGGGCCGCGATCGTCGCCAATTCGGCATGGCTGATCGGCGCGGGCTTTGCCCCGCTGGTGGCGCTCGCCTTGGCCAGCAACTTTGGGCTTTGGTCGATCGGCGCCTATCTGCTTTCGGGTGCGGCTTGCACCCTGGCGGCCTTGGGAATGAACAAGGAATGGGCAAAGCAGACGCGGGAGCCCGATCCCGAGCAAAGCGGCCACGCCATTCCGGTCTGATACGCCTTTCGCCTGCCGGCCGCCTGATCAAGGCGTCCGGCAGGTATTGACGCCTCAGCGACGAGCCGCGGCGGCCGATTTGAAGCGCTTGTGGAAATCGGCGAGTTCGATGACGAAGTCGTCGGCGGCACGGAATTGCGCGTCGGTCATTTCCGGCTGCTCGTGCGGGCGATACCATTTGGCATAATCCGGCGTATCGGCGCTCAGTTTCTTGTAGTGCGTGGAATAGGTGCTGACGCGGATCGCCGGCTTTTCCGCGCCTAGATCGAACTTCATCAGCCGCATCCAGCCATCGCCGATACCCACCGGCCATGCCGACTTCACACCGGCCTCGATCGCGGTCTGGCCGCGATCCTGATAGTCGGACAGCACCTGATAGACCGGGTTACCGAACTTGTTCTTGTCCGTGCGGAAGGCCTGGCCATGCTCATGCCCGCAGAGCAGAAGGAAGATCTGGTCATGCTGGCTGATGAACTTCTGCCAGACCATTTCCGGGTTGTTGTCCTGCGGATCGACGGCGTGGCCGTCGATGACGGGATTGGAAACGCGTGCGCCCTTCTGGTCCATATAATCATGCGTGGAGACGATCGTCGGCAGGCCGGGATATTTCGCGATCACCGACGCCGCCCATTCCAGCGAGGCGTTGGGCGGATCGAACTGCAGGCCGATATGGAGGAAGCGATAGCCGCCGGCCTCGAAGATCTGCGCGCTGTCCGCGCCGCCATCATGGCTGGCGACATACCACGGCTTGTCCTTGAAGAAGGCCGTGTCCGCGCCGAACACCGAGCGGAAATTGTTGAGCCCGCCGGGATGCAACATGCCGATCGTCGTCAGATCCC
Source organism: Sphingomonas sp. DBB INV C78 (assembly GCF_042693015.1). Lineage (NCBI taxonomy): Bacteria > Pseudomonadati > Pseudomonadota > Alphaproteobacteria > Sphingomonadales > Sphingomonadaceae > Sphingomonas > Sphingomonas sp. DBB INV C78. The sequence continues at coordinate 782,238 of NZ_CP170544.1, forward strand.
TGGGGTCGATCTTGGCGGCCGGCGGATGGTTGGCGTCGGTCCACATCGCGTCATAATCATGATTGCCGGGCACGACCGAGAAGGGCACCTTGCCGGCGATCATCTCGAACCCCTTCTTCGCCGCGGGCATCTCGACCGAGAGCACCTTTGGCGTAGGCGCGAAATGCGCGCCGAAGACGGGATTGGCGACCGACTTGAAGCCGCGCGCGGCATGGCCAGGGTCCATATCCAACGTCTGATGCTGCCACACGTCGCCCAGCGAAGTGACGAAGGCGATGTCGCCGCCCGCGCTTTCCAGATTGTCCGCCACATATTGCATCTGGGCGAAGAACATCTCGTTCGCATCGAACGGGAAATTCTCGGCCTTCTGGTGGGTGTAATCCATATAATTCTGGGTGTCGGGCAGGACCGCGATGGTGAAGCTGGTGTCCGGCGCCGCCTCCTTCGCGAATGCAGGCATAGCCGTCAGCGTGAGAGCGAGTGCCGTTCCAAGCCATGCGCGACGTGTGAATCGGGTGCTAAATGCCATCTGTTTCATTCCCTCCTGAGACCTCAAAGCTTGAACTTGAATTCGACGCTGAACATCCGCGGCTGCCCCGCAATGAAACTCGGGATGCCGAAATTATCGCCGGTATTGCCGGCGTCGATGACATAATCTTCATTGAGCGCATTCTTGAGCGCGAGTTCGACGGCCCAGCGCTGATCATCGGCCTGGCGGACGCCGAGCCGGAGGTTGAGCAGACCATAGCCCTTCTGGAACTCGTCGACCGCGAAGTCGGCTGGCTGCAGCGCACTCTTGTCATTGTCGTCGTCGAAGAAGAACTTCGACTGCCAGCTATAGGCGGGATTGAAATAGATCTCCGTCCCGCCAACCGGCGCGCTCAGGAAGGCGCCCAGTGAGAAGGTGTGATCGGGCGCGTTGCGGAAGCGGTTGCCGTCATAATCGCCGCTGGTGAGCCGGGCGTGATTGTAGCTGTAATTGGCGAAGAGCGTGGCCCAGGTCGTAGGCTTCGCCTGCACCTGTCCTTCGAAGCCATAGGATTCCGCCTTGCCGGCATTCACCGTCGTCAGCGTGCCGTCGATCGTCTTCACGGTCTGGAAGTTGCGATAGTCGTAATAATAGATCGACGCGTCGAAGCTGAGCAGGCCGTCCAGCGCCGCGCCCTTCACGCCCAACTCATAGGAGTCGACGATCTCCGCAGGCGCGGTGGATGCGCCGGCCGTCGCCGAGATGTTGAGCGCGGGCGAGCGGCGGCCGCGATTATAGGAAAGATAGGCGTTGACCTGATCCGCCAGCTCATACCCCGCGACGAGGCGCCAGCTGAAGCCGCTGAAAGTGTCGCTGGTCGACAGGGTTTCGCCATTCGGCGTCGGCTGGAAGAAGATGCCGCCGCCGGTCAGCCGGCTTGGCCCGGTCGGCAGTGTGCCGACGACGGTTGCGGTCTTGTCGTCATGCGTCCAGCGTAGGCCCGCCGTCAGTGACAGCCGATCGGTCGCCTTCCACGTGCCGTCGGCATAGAGATCGACCGTTTCCTGCTGCGATCCGAAGGTGGAATCGTCGCGGTGGACGGGCTTCAGCACCGCCCCCAACGGGCCGAGTGCCGCGATGATCTCGGCCTGCGTCAGCCCCATCGGCGCGGTCCGCAGCAGATTGCCCGACAGGAGCAGCGCCGCGCCGCGTTCATCGAACTGGAAGATGTAGCGGTCATTATTGGCGAGATCGACATAGGAGGCGCCGACGACGCCGCTGAACGCGCCCCCATCGTCATAGGTGAGGCGCAGTTCCTGCGTGGTCTGGTCGCCCCAGCTCTCGCCGACGCCGGCGATGATCGGCATCGACGTGCCATCGGGATCGAAGGATTCGGTGTTGCGATATTTGCGATAGCTGGTGATCGAGTTGAGTGTCAGCTTGTCACTCAATTCCCAGCCGCCGAGCAGGGTATAATCGTCGATGTGGCGATTGATGAAGAGGCGATCGCCGGCAAGGCCGCCGAAGCCGCGGAGGACGACACCGCTGTCGGGCTTGAGATCGCCCAGCACTTCGCCGCTGACCGGATCGCGCGGCAGGAAGGTGTTGGATTTGAAGCCGGTGCCGCCGTCCGGCGTATTTTCCTCGCGATTATAGATCAGGTCGAAGCGGAGGCCGGCCGTGGGCTGGAAACGCACCGCACCGCGATAAGCGAGCGTTTCCATGGCGTTATAGTCGGTGCCGCCGGCCAGATCCTCGATATAGCCGTCGCGCTTGCGCGCCCGCATGGCGACTCGGATGGAGAGGACATCGTCGATCAGCGGCGCGTTGGCGACGCCTTCGGCCAGGCGATAGCCATAATCGCCGAAGCCCGCGGTCGCCCTGAGCAGGAAATCATCGTCGGCCTTGTTCTGGATGATGTTGACGCCACCGATCAGCGCGCCGCGGCCGAACAGCGTCGACTGCGGTCCCTTGGCGATCTCGATCCGTTCGACATCGTAAAGCTCGAAGCTCGATGCCGCGACCGAGGAGGTGGATACGCCGTCGAGATAGATGGAGACGCGCTGTTCGCCGATCCCGTCGGAGGTGATGCCCCGGATGACGAAGCCGGGCGCGCCGACGCTCTGTTCGCGCACCTCGAAACCGGGCGTGTAGAGGCTGACATCCTCCAGCGTATCCGCGCCGATATTGTCGAGCGTCTTCTCGTCGAAGGCCGACAGGCTGAGCGGCACGTCGATGATCGATTGCTCGCGCTTTTGGGCGGTGACGACGATCACGTCGCCTGGCGCGTCGGCCGCCGCCGCGTCGGGCTCCGCATGTGCGGGCGAGACCAGAAGCGTCGATGAGAGGAAAGCGAGTGCAAGATGGGAAACCCGAATATTCAACAGCGACACGGAAGATCCTTTCACCAAACCGTCACAATTGCAATACAACAATGTATCGTTATTAATTCCGATGCGGGGCTGTATTGGAAAGCCGAGACAGTTTTGTGAAAGGCGTGTGGCGGCTAAGAGAATGACGATGCAGGATGAAGGCACCGAACCCGCGACCCGCGGTCGCCCGATGAGCAGCGATCTCGACGAGGCTATTCTGGAGGCGGCCTGCGCCGTACTGGCGCGCCAGGGCTATCGCGGCTTTTCGTTCGATGCGGTGGCGCGCACGGCGGGCACGACGCGGCCGGCCATCTACCGGCGCTGGAGCAATCGCGAAGAATTGCTGCTGGCGGCGCTGGACCATGTGATGCGGGTCGATACCGGTCCGCTGGACGTGCGGCAGAGCTTCGGTCAGCTCAGCGATGCGGAGCTGGTGGCCGCGTTCGAGCAGATGGGGCTGGCCTTCGCTGCAATCGTCAGCGAACGCCGCGCCAGCGCGGTCAGCATCTCGGTATCGGCCGCGATGTATGAGGATGAGGCGCTACGCAAGCTGACGCAGGCGCACCATTATGACCGCCGCAAGCCGCTTCGCGAAATGATGGAACTGCTTCGCGAACGCGGCCTGCTGCGCGATGATCTGCCGGTGGAAGACCTTATCCATGTGCTGGTCGGCGCGGTGCAATATCGGTCCAACATGCTGCTGGAGCCGGTCGACGAACACTTCGTTCGCAACATCCTGAAGCTGATCTTCCGCTGCTGAAGGCATCCCTGCCGGGGGCTAGGCCCGGAGACGGGACAGGGCGGTCCATTCCCCCACTCTGCGCTTGCGTGTGGCATAGCCGATCGCGCCGAAGCCGATCAGCATCAGCGCCCAGGTTTCGGGTTCGGGAACTGCGACATCGTGGCGGAAACCGGTGAGGCCGATGCCCGTGAAATCATCGTTCCAGATGGAAATGCCGCGAATATCCCTGAGTCCGCCATCGCGCGTGAAACCATAGGTTGAGGTGAGCGGCAGGCTGCTCAGGATGATCGTGTCGATCAGGCTGCCGTCGCCGCGGAAGAAGCTGACATTGGCATTTCCGCCATGCCCGCCCGCGAGGCGGAAGCCGAATTCCGACTGGTCGTTGACGAACATCAGCGAAACCGCGCCTTCGCCGATCGCGTCGAAATCGGGAAAGCCGGTCGGGCCGTTGCCGCTGAGAACTTTTCCGGCCGGACTGTCGAAGAAGGTAAGATTGCGGCCGACGTCGCCGGCGAGCAGGGTCAGGCTGGCGGTCGGCGTGCCGCCAAGCTGATCGAAATTGCCCAACGGCGTCAGCGTCTGCCCGGCGAAGCGTTCGCCGAAGGAAACGCCGTCGATCAGCATCACCCCTTCATAGTTCGTCCCCGGCGCAGCGCCGGACACGACATTATCGAAGGATATGAATTCGGTGCCGGTCAGCGTCGCATAATCGACCTGGGCGATCTGCGCGTGGAGCCCGGACATCGGCAACAATCCGGCAAGCAGCGCGCCGAGATATCTGATCTTCATGGGTTTTCTCCTCCTGTAACCCGATCTCCGGGGGCGGCCGGTCAAGCCGCCGGCGAAGCGCGCGACGCCGCGATCACGGGGGCAGTTACGCGGCCCGCGAATGTTGATATTCTCCGCTGCAATCGCGGCGTTCGCGATCCGCCAACCATTCATCGGCGGATGGGAAACGTGAATGATGGCGCACCGATCTTTGTCCGATGTTTCGCCGATGGCGGACGGCAATGGCGGCAATGGCGTGCCTGACGGCGCCGTGCCGCTCGCCCGGCGCGGGGATTTCACCCTCGGCGCAGCTACCGTGCGCCCCTCGGTCAGGACGGTGGATGGGCCTGGCGGCAGCGCAATGGCAGAGCCGCGCGTCATGCAGGTTCTGCTCGCGCTCGCCGATGCGGGGGGCGCGGTGCTGACACGCGACGATCTGGTGCGGACCTGCTGGGATCGGCGGATCGTCGGGGACGATTCGATCAGCCGGGCAATCGCGGAAGTGCGCCGGATCGCGCGCGAGACCTCCGCTGGCTTCGGGATCGAGACGATCCCCCGCATCGGCTATCGACTGATGGTGGACGGGGAAGCGCACGGCCCATCCGTATTGCCGGCGGACGGCGGACCTGCGCTGTCACGTCGGACGATCATGGCGGCCGGTTTGGCGGCGGCAGGAATAAGCGGCGGCCTGTGGTGGTATCGCCAGAACGCCGCATCCGGCGAGGCCGATATTCTGGCAGCGCAGAGCCAGCAGGCGCTCCGCCTGGCAACGCCAGAAGGAGACAGCCAGGCGATCGCATTGCTCGACAAGGCGGTCCGGCTGCGTGGTGATGACGGGGCGCTTTGGGGCAAGCTCGCGCTCGCGCGTGCCCGTGCGCAGGAACATAGCGCGCCGCCCGATCCGGTGAGGAGCGGCGCGGCCATCGAGAATGCGGTGCGCCAGTCGCTTGGTCGAGATCCGCGCAATGCGGACGCGCATGCCGCGATGGCGTTGTTGGTGCCTTATTATGGCGACTGGCTGGCTGCCGAACGCAAGTTTGATGCGGTGCTGGCGATCGATCCGGGCCATGTCGCGATGCGCGATGCGCGGGCGTTCCTGCTGAATGCAGTGGGCCGGTGGCGAGAAGGATCGTCCGATCGCATTGCGTTCAGCCGCAACGAGCCGCTCGATGCGGGGCTTCAATTTCGTCTGATCTATGCTTCTTGGATATTGGGCCGGGTTGAGGAGGCGGATCGGGTCGCCAACCGGGCCATGGAATTGTGGCCGCGGCATCCCGGCGTCTGGTTCGGCAAGCTCTGGCTGCTTGCCTGCACCGGCCGGCTGGATCGGGCGCTGGCCCATATCCAGGACACCACTGCGCGGCCGCCGCTGCCGCCGACAATGGTTGCGACGCTCGCCGCATCCGTGCGGGCGGCTGCGGCCGGCGGACAAGCCGTGAGAGCCGATGCCGCGCAGCAGATCCTTGCGCAGGCCAGCAAATCACCCGCGGCCGTGATCAACGGGATGATGCTGCTCAATATCCTCGGCGATCTGGATCAAGCGTTTCATCTTGCAGAAGCCTATTATCTCGAACGCGGACCCATTCTCGCGGCCATGCAGTGGCGGCCCGGTCAGCCCGTCGTCAACGATCAGCGCCGGCGGAAGACGAACATGCTGTTCGTGCCGGTTGCCGCACCGATGCAGCGGGATCCGCGTTTCGCAGGGCTGATGGAGGCGATGGGCCTCGCCGATTATTGGCGCAAGCGAGGAATCATGCCCGATTATCTGAAGCAGCCTGCCTAGAAGCGGGCCTCCAGCCCGATGCCGACCTCCCGCGGATCGCCTGCGGTGCCGAAGGACGGCGTGAAAAGATAGGTAAGGTAGAAATTGTCGAACAGGTTGCGGGCATAGCCGAAAAGCGTGATCCGCCCCCAGCTATAGGCGGCGCGGGCATCGACGATCGTCGCGCCGGCGATATGCCGTGCGGTCGTGTTGGCATCGTCGCTGAAATATCCACTGTTGAGCCGCGCTTGCGTTGACAGGCTGAGTCCATCCATCGGCCACCATTCGGCCGACGCGGCCGCGGTGAAGTTGGGTGCGCGCTGAAATTCCCGCCCGAGGATCGGATCATCGGGAAGCTGGGTTTGCTTGATCCGTGTCTGAAGCAGGCCGACGCCCGCGCCAATCGAGAAGCGGCGGGCCGCGCGCCAGTTCAGTTCAAGCTCGGCCCCATAGCTTTCGGCGCGTGGCGCGTTGGCGGTTTCCTGGGTGATGATCGGGATGTTGTCTGGCGGCACGAAGCGGACATTCTGGGTACGCTGGGCGTCGCGAATGTCGTTGTAGAAGATGTTGGCGGTGATCGTGCCCCGACCGCCATCGAAGCTGCCGCGCGCGAAGAATTCGTAATTCCACAGCCGTTCTGCGACGAATTCGTCCTGCGCGGCGGTCCTGAGATTGATGGTCGTGCCGCCGGGATTATAGGCGCGCTGCGCCATGATGCCGATCGTCTCGCCGTCCATCACGTCCCAGGCGATCGATATTTTCGGAAGCCAGGCGCTGAACGTCCGGTCGTAATCGAGCAGGACGGGTGAGCCGGGCGCACGCAATTGCCCGTCACGATCCTGCCGGTCGCGCTGGTAGCGGAGCCCGGCGATGATCTTGATCGCGGATGCGGGCCGCCAGCTTGCTTCGCCAAAGAAACCGAGGCTGGTCTGTCGATCGGTGAAGTCGCCGAGACCCAGGCCGAGGCCGGTGACATCGATCGACTGACGCTGGCGCACGTTCAGCCAATGCACGCCGCCGGTCGCTTCGACAGGCGCGTCGTCCGGGCGCCAGTCGAGCACGCCTTCGGCCGAGAAGTCCTGCGAGTCCACCTGTGTGCGGCCTAGCCCTGGCAGGCCGAACCGTTTGCTCAGCACATCGCCCCAGGACAGGGTGGCCCGCGAGGTGAGGCCGGCGGCCAATCGATAATCGATCAGGCCGGTCAGCGAGTCCGATCGGATGCGATAGACGCCGTTGGTGCGTTCCGGCGCGGGCATCTCTCTGTCGCGGAACGGCGCGGTCACGCCTTCGAACTGCGGCGCCTGCGATTCGGCGTGGACATAGAATGCCTGGATGCGCAGGCCGGGAAGCGCCGACGGCTCGGCAAGCAGCTTCACGCGACCGATGCCGGCATCGTCATGGTCAAGGCTGGCGCCGACTATCGCATCCGCCATCTCGCTCGAATTGCGCGCGCGGCGGATGTCGCCGGACAGGCGTATGGCCAGTTCGTCCGCCACGATCGGGCCGGATACAACCGCCGATCCTTGCAGCGTTCCATAATTGCCGGCGAGCGCCCGGGCGCGGCCTTCCCATCGATAGGTGGGATCGGCGGTGTTGATGAAGATCGCGCCGGCTATCGAATTGCGGCCCTGCGTCGTCGTTTGCGGGCTGCGATACACTTCGACCTGATCTGCATCCCAGATCGAATTGGCGCCGAAGACATATTCGTAATAGCCGAGCGCGCGGCCATCGACCTGCAGCGTCACGCGTGGCCGCGTGCCGCCCAGGAAGGCGGAAAGCTCACGCAGAACTCCAGTCGAATCCTGCCCCCGTATCGCCACGCCCTCGGTGCCCGATCCCTGCTGGAGATTGGGAATACGCGCCAGCAACTGATCGATCCGGTCAGGCGCTGCCATCGCGTCGATATCTTCGCCGGTGACGACAGCGACGCTCGATGCGGTTTCGGCAATCGTCCGCGACACGCGTTCGCCGGTGACGATGATGTCGGCGAGGGGCGGCTGAGCGGCGGACTCTGCCTCGGCGAGATCGGGCGCGAGCAGCGCCAATGATGCACAGCACGCCTGTCCCATTCGCATGGCCGGACCCTCCCCCGCGCTGACGCGATAAAGGCCGTGCGAAGGGGCTCTGGCAAGGGGCATCGTCAGGGTGGGGCCGTCACACCCGCCTCATGGTCACCCCATCGTTTCGCCATTGTCGATGACGATATGGGTGCCGTTGATCTGCTTGCCTTTGTCGGAGGCAAGGAAGACGACGAGGTTTGCCACGTCCTCGGGCTTGCCCTGACCTTGTCCCTGGATCTGGGCGAGGCCCGCTTCTTCGGGCGGTAGCTGGGCGATCGCGGAGGCCGTCATCGGCGTGTCGTGCGCTCCCGGCACCAGCGCATTGCAGCGGATGCCATAGCCCTTTTCCTGGCAATGGACCGCGATCGAGCGCGTGATCGACAGGATCGCGCCCTTGGCCGCGGTATAGGCCGGGATCACGCCCACGCCCTTGATCGCCGCGACCGACGACATGTTGATGATTGATCCGCCGTCGCCCGATCGTGCCATCAGCGGGATGGCGTGGTGGCAACCCAAGAAGGTGCCGTCGGCCATCACCCGCATATGGAGTTGCCAGTCGGCGAAGCTGCAATCCTCGATCGAGGCGAAGCGGACCAAGCCGGCATTGTTGACCAGCACGTCGAGCCGCCCGAACTCTCGATCGACACGGGCGATCACATCGCGCCAGCCATCATCGCTGCTGACATCATGCTGGATGAAGATCGCGCCGGGAATGCTGGCGGCGACCTGCTCGCCAAGCTCCGCCTTCACGTCGGTCAGCACGACGCGGGCGCCTTCCGCGGCCAGTGCGCGTGCGTCCGCTTCGCCCAGTCCCTGCGCGGCGCCCGTCACCAGCGCCACCTTGCCGTCCAGCAATCCCATCCGCTTTCTCCCTTGGCGGACAGGCTAGCGGAGCAAGCGGGCAGGGCCGCCTGCCACTTCCCACAGGCGCACTAGCAGAAAGCCGAGTTTGCCGGATTTGGGCGGCTTGTAGAGTTGTCCAGGATCGATCGACTCCCGGCAAACGGGAAGCAGGAGGAGCGTCCCCGGTGACGAAGGAACATTTTCTCGGCCGCACGCTGGAAGCCTATGATCCGCCCGTCCGCGGCGACCGGATCACCGGCGAACGTTATTATTCGCCGGAATGGGCGAAGGCGGAGTGGAAGCACGTCTTCACCAAGATCTGGCACATCGGCGGCCTGCTCGCCGATCTCGAGGAACCGGGTGACTGGATCACCCATAATATCGGCCGCGACAGCGTCTTCATGATCCGTCAGGACGACGGATCGATCCGCGCCTTCTTCAACGCCTGCGTCCATCGCGGCAACCGGCTGCTCTGGTCCGACGTGGGATCGAGCGAGCGGATCACCTGCTCCTACCATGGCTGGCAATATGGCAAGGACGGCACGCTCGTCTTCGCGCAGGATGCCGAGGATTTCCCGAACGGCAACCCCTGCGGCAAGGCCCACCTGACCGAGATTGCTTGCGACACCTGGGGGCCGTTCGTGTGGTTCAACATGAACCTCACCGCCCAGCCGCTCCACGAATGGCTGGCGCCGCTGCCCGAACAGCTTGCCGGCTATCGCATGGAAACGATGACCAAGGTGCTAGACGTGCGCTGCATCGTGCCGTGCAACTGGAAGATCATCCGCGACAATTTCAACGAGAGCTATCATCTGCCGACGCTCCACCCCGAGCTCGCGAGCTTCATCGACGACGAATATACCGACACCAGCTTCGAAATGTATCCGAGCGGGCATAACCGCATGGTGCAGAAGGGATCGCACCCGTCGAAACGGCTCGATTATCCGGATGCGATGCAGCCGCTGGTCGAGGATGAGCTGCGCAACTGGGGCCTCGACCCCGCTGATTTCGAAGGACGGGTGACCGAGGCGCGCCCCGCCATCCAGCAGGCCAAGCGCCGGCTGGGGCCGGAGCGCGGCTGCCATCATTTCGAGACGATGACCGACAGCCAGCTCACCGATTATTATCACTACACGCTCTGGCCCAACACGACGATCACGATGAGCCCGGACGGCTTCCAGATCCTCCGGTCGGAACCGCACCCGACCGACCCGGAAAAGTGCATCTTCGATCACTGGTATCTGATGCCACCGATGAAGGACCGGACCGAGGTGGTGACGCCGGTGGGGATGCGTCCCTTCGCCCATGCCGAGCGCGAGACCGTGATCTACGGCGAAGCGACGCTCGGCTACGTCGCGGATCAGGATATGTCCGTCGCGGTCGGCCAGCAGCAGGGGCTGCACAGCATGGGCTATAAGGGCGGGATCATCTCCGGCCAGGAAAAGCGCATCCAGCGTTTCCACGAGTTGCTGAACGATGCCTGCGGCATCCATGGTGAGATCGAATGAGCGAGTGGGAGGACCGCGTCGCCATCAATGACGCGCTCGCCCGCTATGCCGACGGGGTGAACCGCCGCGACGTCGATCTGTGGGGCGGATCGTGGGACGAGGACGCCCAATGGGTGCTGTTCGATCCGGAACCGGTGAAGGGCCGGGATGCGATCGTCGCCGCATGGAAGCAGGCGATGGAGGGCTTTCCCTTCGTCGTCATGTACGTCTCGCAAGGCAGCGTCGCGATCGACGGAGAACGCGCCGAGGGCCGATCCTACAGCAGCGAGGTGGCGGAGACTGCCGACGGCAAGAAGATGCGCGTCTACGGCACCTATGAAGACGAATATCGCAAGCGGAACGGCACATGGGGCTTTTCCTCACGCAAGTTCACCATCCTCCGCATGGAGGAATATTGACCGCCTGAACCGCGGGGAGAGGACATAATATGGGACGGCTCGACGGCAAGGTCGCGGTGATATTGGGCGCTTCGGATGAGCGCAGCATGGGTGCAGCAACGGCGAGGCTTTTTGCGGCGGAAGGCGCGAAACTCGTGCTCGCCGCGCGCCGCAAGGAGGCGGTGGAAGGGGTCGCCGCGAAGCTTGGCGCGGTGGGTGTCGCCTGCGACATCACGAAGGAGGAGGATCTCGCCGCGCTCGCGAAGACGGCGCTCGACACCTATGGCCGGCTGGATGCGGCGGTGAACTATGCCGGCATCGACATCGGCGAGAGCATCCTGGAATCCACGCCCGAAGGCTTGCGGGCATCGAGCGACGTCCATTTCGTCGGCACCGTGCTGTTCATGAAGCAGATGGCGCTGGCGATGAAGCACGGCGGGTCGATCGTCACCACCTCCTCGCTCACCGTGCTGGCGCAGGCGCCGGGCTATGCGGCCTATGCCGGCGCCAAGGGCGGCGCGGACGTGGCGGTGCGGGTCGCCGCCAACGAACTTGGCGAGCGCAACATCCGCGTCAACAGCATCGTCCCCGGCTTCACCAAGACCGCGATGACCGAGGGCCATTTCGGCGTCGAGGCGGTGACGCGGGCGTTCATCAAGGAAATGCCGCTCGGCCGCTTTCCGACCGTGGAGGATGTCGCCCAGGTCGCCTTGTGGCTCGCCAGCGACGAGGCTTTTGTCACCGGCCAGCGTATCGACATCACCGCCGGCCAGGCGCTCCGCCGCGTGCCGTTGGCGAGCGAATTCGCCTGAAGGGGGAGGGGTTTATGGGACGGTTACAAGGCAAACGCGCCCTCGTCGTCGGCGCTGCCGGCCGCGACAATATGGGCCAGGTCATCGCCCGCCGCTTCGCTGCTGAGGGCGCGAAGGTCGCGGTCGCGGGGCGGCATCGCGATGTGCTCGAAACGCTCGCGGCCGAAATCGGCGGCGTCGCCGTCGAAGGCGACATGGGCGAGCGGGCCAGCATTGACGCGATGGTGGCCGCCGCGGACGCGGGGCTGGGTGGCCTCGATATTGCCGTCAACGCGACCGGCTGGGGGCTGCTTAAACCCTTCCTGGAAACGACCGAGGAGGAGATGGATCGCATGTATGCGCTCCAGCTTCGCGGGCCGTTCCAGCTTTTCCAGGCCCTGATCCCGCGGATGGGCAAGGGCGCGTCGATCATTCAGATCAGTTCCGCCACGGCGACGATCCTGTTCCACGATCACTATGCCTATATGGCGACGAAGGCGGGCACCGATCATCTGATCCGCGCGCTCGCCAATGAATTCGGGCCGCAGGGCATCCGCCTGAATTCGATTTCGCCGGGTGTGACCGAGACGCCGATGACGGCGGAGGCGGGATCGGTTCCCGGCGTGATGGACGCCTTCGCCACCGGCTATCCGTTGGGCCGCATCGGCACCAAGGACGATATTGCCGCCGGCTGCGTCTTCCTCGCCAGCGACGAATGCTTCATGACCGGCCAGAACCTGCAGGTGAATGGCGGCCTCACGCTGCGCCGAAATCCCAACAAGGAGGAGATCGAGGCGTCAGTAGCGCGGGCCATGTCGACCTCCGCCGCGGCCTGAACCATGGCCAAACGCCACGCCATCGCCATGGCGTCGGGCATCATGCCGGAAGCGACCCCGCTCCAGCTCGTCGAGGCGGCTGCGCGCGCGGGGTTCGACTTTGGCGGCATGTGGATCGAACCCGACGACTGGACCATCCAGACGACGCGCGACGTTAAGGCGGCGCTGCGTGACGCAGGCCTGAAGCTGCTCGATGTCGAGGTCGTCTGGATCAAGCCCGGCCCGCACAACCCGGATCATGACCGTATTGTCGAGATCGGGGCAGAGTTGGGCGCGCGCAATGTGCTGTGCGTCTCCAGCGATCCCGATCGCTCCGCCACGCGCGACAAGCTCGGCCGGTTGATCGATCTCGGCCACCGCGCCGGCATCCGCGTCAATCTGGAATTCGGGCTGTTCACCGAGGTCAAGACGATCAACGCGGCAAGCGCGCTGCTGCAGGAACTGGACCTGCCGGCCGCGGGCCTGCTCGTCGATGCGCTCCACTGGGCGCGATCGGGCGGCACGCTGGAGGACATCGCCGCGCTGCCGTCACGCTGGCTGAGTTACGCGCAATTCTGCGACGCGCCGGAGCAGGGGCCGGACCCCAGGGATGATGCGGCCATCCTGGAGGAAGCCATCGACGGACGGATGTTCCTCGGCGAAGGCGGCCTGCCCCTGCGTGGCCTCGCGGCGGCGCTGCCCGCGACCTTGCCTTTCGCGATCGAGCAACGGTCCAAGCCGCTACGGGACGATTATCCTGATCTCAACGAGCGGGCGAAGGTTGTGCTGGAACGCAGCCGTGCGTTTCTGGAAGGGGCGTAGGGCTGCGCAAGTAGTTTCACACTCACGACCCATTGAATCGTCACCCCAGCGGAGGCTGGGGTCCATGGCTATCGCGGCAAAAGCCGTCGTATGTGGATAGAGCCATGGATGCCAGCCTCCGCTGGCATGACGATTATGTGGGGGAGGCGGGCGCTCCAATCCTCCCCGAGCTTGTCTCGGGGAGGGGGACCATGCGTAGCATGGTGGAGGGGCAATTCCACCGTCGCGACTACCCCTCCACCACCCTTCCGGGTGGTCCCCCTCCCCAAGACAAGCTTGGGGAGGATCTTGATCCCCTTTCCCTCGATGGCCGACATTTGAGCGGCAGTTAGTTACCGGCGTCACCTACGCCATCCACACCACCGGACAATCCGCATGATCGAGCACCGCGCCTTCCGCCACCTCTTCATGGTGCGGCTTGCGCGGGGCGCCGCGACGGAGTTTGTAGCGGGCATCGTCGCCGCAATAGCGGACGGACATCGCCCGCCTGCGCATCGTCGCCGAATGGTTGCCGTCGGCCCCGTGTAAGGTCCGGGCATGATGGATGGTGATGTCGCCGGGCTCGGTGTCGAAGCATAATATCTCGGCGTCGCGGCGATCGGCATGGAGATCGGGGACGATCTCGCCCTCCGTATCGGGCATCGCGTCGGTCGACACGAAGAAATTGGGACGGAACAGCTTGCGCGACAGATGGCTGCCGCGGACGAACTGCAAGGCGCCGGTTTCGCGCTTCACCGGATCGAGCGGCACCCATGTCGTGCAGATCTGGCTGCCTTCGACATGGAAATAGGAAAGATCCTGATGGAAGGCGGTCTTCTCGATCGCCCCCGGCTCCTTCACCAATATGCTGTCTTCATAGAGATTGATGCGCGACGCCCGCAGCAATTGCCCGGCAATGGCGGGCAAAGGGGATTCGCAGGCGAAGCGGCGGCAGGCCTCGTCGACCTTCCAATGATCGGTGCCGCCGTAGAAATGCGCCTTCGGTTTCCGCTTGCCCGTCTCCGGCCGTTCCGCGCCAAAGGCTGAGAGGCTGAACGCGGCATCCGATGCCAGATAGCGCTCGACGCCTTCCGCCAGCACCTCCAGCCAGGCAGGTGGCATGATCGCGCGCAGGCAGACCACGCCGTCGCGCCAGAAGGTGGCGATTTCCTCGTCGGTCACGTCCCTCAGGGCTGCTCGATCGTCCATCTTCGGCCTCCTGCCGATGATATTGCCCGATCGCGTCCTCTGGCGCGCGCATCAACGCTTCGGCCAATCGGCAATTGCTTCTCTTTTCACAGCCGAAACGGCCTGCTTCTTTCTCCCCTCCCTGGAAGGGAGGGGCTGGGGGTGGGTTGCGAGCGTCAGCGAGCTTCTCCGCGTGCGACACCAAGCTTCGCCAGCGGGCATCGAGCCCGCCGGCTTCGCTACCCACCCCGACCCCTCCCTTCCAGGGAGGGGAGTGAGTATAAGTGGCGCGCAAACCGGGAGATCATCGTGCCGAGACTCGCCCTTGCCATGCTCGCCCTAGTCGCAGTGACATCCTCGCTTCCCGCGCGGGCCGACCCCGCGGCGGTCGCGGCGATCACTGCCTTCGCCGATGCCTTCGATCGCGCACAGCTCGCGCAGGACGGGGCCGCGCTCGATCGCATGATCGCCGACGATCTCGTGTTCATCGACGGATCGGGGCGGCGCCAGGGCAAGAAGGAGTTCATCGCGGGATGGACGACGCCCGGCGACCGTTATGAGCCGATCACCTTGGTCGATCGCCAGAT
Source organism: Sphingomonas sp. DBB INV C78 (assembly GCF_042693015.1). Classification (NCBI taxonomy): domain Bacteria; kingdom Pseudomonadati; phylum Pseudomonadota; class Alphaproteobacteria; order Sphingomonadales; family Sphingomonadaceae; genus Sphingomonas; species Sphingomonas sp. DBB INV C78. Next base: position 797,321 of record NZ_CP170544.1, read on the forward strand.
CATCGCGCTCGGTGCGGACGGTGCGGTCGTCAGTGCGGAGACGACGCTGAGAGGCGTGTCCGGCGGCAAGGCCTTTTCCAGCCGCTTCCGTTTTGCCGATACCTTCCGCCGCGTCGATGGCCGCTGGCAGGCCGTTCATATCCAGGTGACACGCATCCCCTGAAGCGGGGTTACAGGATCGTCCGATAGGCCCAGAAGATCGACCGCGCATGGTCGATGAAATTGCGTTCGTCGGCGAGCGCGTCTTGCGCAACATCAGGTCGAGAAAGCTGCGCGACGAGCGCCGGCACATCGGGGAAATGCACCTCCACCACGCCGTCGAACGTGGAGGCAGGGAGGCCGGTTGCGGCCGCGACCTCGCCTGTCGCCTGCGGATCGGCGTGGAGCTGATGATAGGTATAAGGCGGGATCAGCCGTCGCCCGAAATCGGCATGACGATTGAGCCAATAGTCCTGAAACTCGGCCTGGCTCAGCCGTTCCAGCCGTCGCAACCCGAAGAACAGCCGGATCGCGTCCACGCCGGGCAGGATGGCGTGGCGCGTGGTGGCGAGCACCGTGCTGCGCACCGGATCGATCCGGTCGCCCACCTGCTCGACCACTATGCGCATCGCGGCGGCCGCCGCGTCACCCCGCAGCGTCAGGATCGCGTGGGGCAATGCCGGATCGGCGGTCGCAGCATGGGCGAGCGCGGGGAGCGCATCGGCGGGCATCAGCACGGCCAATTCCCGCTCCACGCCCGGCAGTCCGTCGCTCGCCGCGCGCAGGGCTTCGCCAAGCGCTTCGGGCGCGCCGTCGCCGGACGCAAGGAGCAGAAGGTCGCTCATCCGATCAGCAGCGCCGGTTCCTCGATCAGCCCCTTCAGCGTCCGCATGAATTCGGCGCCGACCGCGCCGTCGATCGCACGATGGTCGCAGGAAAGCGACAGTTCGACGATCGTGGCGAAGGCCAGCGCATTGCCGATCTCGATCGGTTGACGCGTGCCAGCACCGACCGCGAGGATCGCGCCCTGCGGCGGGTTGATGATCGCATCGAACTGGTCGAGCCCGAACATGCCGAGATTGGAGACCGAAAAGCTGCCGCCCTGATAGTCCTCCGGCTGCAGCTTGCCCGCGCGCGCCCGCTCCGCCAGCGCCTTGATCTCGCGCGATATGGCGGCGACGGAAAGCGTATCGGCGCCCTTCACGATCGGCGTGATCAGGCCCTTGTCGGTCGCGACCGCCACCGCGATGTCGGCACTGCCGAAGCGGTGGATCTCGTCGCCATGCACCTGGATATTGCAGTCCGGGTGCCGGGCCAGCGCCAGCGCGCAGGCGCGGACGATATAGTCGTTGACGCTCGGCGCCTCGCCAGTCGCGGCCTTGGCCTGGGCGCGCAGGCCCAGCAGCGCATCGATCCGCACGCGGCTGCGCAGGTAGAAATGCGGGATCGTCGACTTGGAATGGCTGAGCGCCTTGGCGATCGCCTTGCGCATCGGCGACATCTTGACGATCTCACTGGTGCCCGCTGCCGGCCGCGCAAAGCTGGACGGAGGAGCCGCAGCGGCCGCTGGTGCTGCAACAGGCTCTGGCGCCTTCACCTGCGAAAGCACGTCCGCCTTGCAGATGCGGCCGCGCGGGCCGGTGCCCGATAGGCCCTTCAGTTCGATTTTATGCTGCACCGCCAGCCGTCGGGCGAGCGGGCTGGCATAGATGCTGTCGAGCTGGTTGGCGGTGGCCGTGATGTCCACCGGCTCGCCGCCGACCTCGACCGGCGGCAGGCCGGCCTGGGCAACGTCCTGATAGGTGATCCGGCCCTCGCGGCCCGATCCCTTGATGCCGCTGATGTCGATGCCGCGCTCTTCCGCCAGCGTGCGGGCCATCGGGCTGATATTGGCATCGGCCGGGATGGTGATCGCCTTGGCGGCCGGAGCAGGGGCCGCAGGGGCTTCCTCTGTTTTGGGCTTGGCGGGTGCCTTGGCACTACCGCCAGCACGGGCCGCAGTTGCCGTGCCTGCCGGCTTGAAGTCCGCCACGAAAGCGTCAACCTCGGCCGCGCCGGGCGCGTCGCCCGGATCGGCGACGACTGCGATCAGTTCGCCGACCGGATAGGTCTCGCCCGTCACCGCCACCAGCCGCGGGAACACGCCGTCATATTCGGCCTGCACCTCGTTGGTGATCTTGTCGGTCTCGATCAGCGCGAGGAGGTCGCCCTTGGCGAAGGGCTTGCCTTCCTCGACCATCCATTCGGCGACGACCCCTTCGGTCATCTCGATGCCCCATTTGGGCATGGTGAAAGCGCGGAGCTTGGCCATCTTTTCTATCCCCGCCGGTAGGACATGAGCCGAAGCGCAGCGGCCTCGATCTTGTCGCTGGAGGGGAGGTAGGCGGATTCAAGCTCGCGGGCGAAGGGGATCGGGCTGTGCGGCGCGGTGACCAGCTCGATCGGCGCACGCAACGAAGCGAAGGCCTTGCTGGCGACGAGCGCAGCGAGATCGGTGGCGAGGCCGCAGCGGGGCGGGCTTTCGTCGACGATCATCAGCCGGCCGGTCCGTTCCACGCTGTCGAGGATCGCCTCCTCGTCCAGCGGGCTGGTGGTGCGCAGGTCGATGAGGTCGCAGCCGATGCCTTCCTCGGCGAGATTTTTGGCCGCGCGCTCAGCGAAGCCGACCATCAGGCCGGTGGCGAGGACGGTGACGTCGTCGCCCTGCGTCACCTGCCGGGCATGCCCGAAGGGCAGGATATATTCGCCGTCGGGCACATCGCCGCGGGTGGCGTAGAGCGCCTTGTGCTCGAGGAAGATCACCGGATCATCGTCACGGATCGCGGCGGTCAGCAGCCCCTTGGCGTCGGCGGGAGTGGAGGGCATCACCACCTTCAGCCCGGGCATCGCCGTCACCATCGCGTGGATCGACTGGCTGTGCTGCGCAGCGGCGTTGAAGCCCGCGCCATAGACCATGCGGATCGTTACCGGGCAGCGCGATTTGCCGCCGAACATGTAACGGAACTTCGCGACCTGGTTCCAGATCTGGTCCAGGCAGACGCCGATGAAGTCGGCGAACATAATCTCGGCGATGGCGCGCTTGCCGCTCAGCGACGCACCTGCGGCGGCGCCGATGATGGCGCTTTCCGAAATGGGCGTGTCGATCACCCGGTCCGGGCCATATTTGCCCCACAGGCCGGTTGAGGTGCTCCAGATACCGCCGATCGCTTCCGGCCCGCCGGCCGATCCGTTGCCGCCGACAATATCCTCGCCGAGCATGATGACATCGGGGTCGCGCGCCATTTCCGCGTCGATCGTCTCGACGATGACTTCGCGGATCATCTTGGTTGCCATGGTCGTCGGTCCCCCGCTCAATAGCTGATGTAAACGTCTTCGACGACGTGCTCTGGCCCGGGCCGTTCGCCAGCCTTGGCCTCCTCGACGGCGCGGTCGATCAGCGCCATCACCTCTTCATCGACCTGGTCGATGTCGGCATGTTCCAGCAGGCCCGCTTCCGTCACCTTCTTGCGGAACACCTTCAGGCTGTCGCGTTCCTCGCGGATGCGATCGAGCTCGCCGGGCCCGCGATAACGCTGCGGATCGCCTTCGAAATGGCCGTAGAAGCGCTCGGTATCGAGTTCGATCGCGGCGGGGCCGTTGCCGGCTTTGCAATATTCGATCAGCTCGCGCATCGCGTCATGGACGGTGAAGAAATCGATGCCGTCGGCCATTTCCGCGCGCATCCCGAAGGCGCGGGCGCGCACCGCCATATTCTCCGCGCCGACCGCATAAGCGACGCCGGTATGCTCGGAATAATGGTTGTTCTCGAACACGAAGATCACCGGCAGCTTGAGCACCACCGCCAGGTTCATCGCCTCGAAGGTCGTCCCCTGGTTGCACGCGCCGTCGCCCGAAAAGGCGATCGAGACGGTGCCGTTGCTCTTGGCGGTGATGCCGGCGCCCACCGCGAGCGGCGCGCCCGCGCCGACGATGCCGTTCGCGCCGAGCATGCCGACCTCAACATCGGCAATGTGCATCGATCCGCCCCGGCCTTTGCACAGGCCTTCGCGGCTGCCGTAGATCTCCTTCATCATGCCGATCACGTCGCAGCCCTTGGCGATGCAATGGCCATGGCCGCGATGGGTGGAGATGATGAAGTCCTTCGGCCCGAGATTCTCGCACACCCCGACGGCGCAGGCTTCTTGGCCCGCATAAAGGTGGGTGAAGCCGGCGATCTCGCCGGTCTGGATCTCGTCGTGCAGCCGATCCTCGAACGCGCGGATCGTCTTCATCTGGCGATAGGCCTGAAGCAGGGCTTCCCGGCTGAGTTGCATGTCGCTTTCCTCTCCAGCGTGTTCTTTGGCGTCAGGCTACAGGCCCAGCACGGTCTTGGCGATGATGCCACGCTGAACCTCATTGGTTCCTCCGAAGATGGACCAGGCGCGGCTGTTGAGATAGCGCGGCGCGGCAAGCTGAGCCGCCTTGCCGTAGAGCGGTTCCGGGCTTTCATTGCCGTATAGCGGCCGCTGGCCCTCCAGCATCAGGCCGGCATAACCGAACAGTCGCACCGCCAATCCGTCGACGGCCTGGCGCAGATCGGATGCAACCAATTTGGTTAGCGATGTCTGCGGTCCGGGCGGCAGGCCCTTGGCGATCTCGGCAAGGATGCGCAGTTCGGTCATCTCTAGCGCCTGCGCCTCCAGTTCGGTGCGGGCGAGGTCCGCCATGAAGGCGCCGTCCTGCGCCATCGTGCCGCCCATGCCGTCGGGTTCGCGCGCCGCTTCCTTGCGCAGCTTGGCGAGGTCAGAGAGCAGCTTCGGCGCATGGCAGGCGCCGCCGCGCTCATTTTCCAGCAGGAACTTGGCGATGGTCCAGCCGCTGCCTTCCTCGCCGACGAGATTTTCGATCGGCGCGATCGCATCGTCGATGAAAACCTCGTTGACCTCATGGTCGCCGGCAAGACCGCGGATCGGCCGCACCTCGATGCCCGGCTGGCGCATGTCGATCAGGATGAAGCTGATGCCGCGCTGCGGCTTTGCTGCCGGATCGGTGCGCGCGAGGCAGAACATGTGCGTCGCATGGTGGGCGTGCGTCGTCCACAGCTTGCGGCCGTTGATGACATAATGGTCGCCGCGGTTCTCGGCGCGGGTCTTCAGGCTGGCAAGATCCGATCCAGATCCCGGCTCGGAGAAGCCCTGGCACCAATAATCGTCGCAATTGAGGATGCGCGGCAGAATTTCGCGCTTCTGCTTTTCGGTGCCGAAGCGGCAGATGACCGGACCGAGCAGCTTCAGGCCCAGCACCGGCAGGCCGGGTGCATCAGCGAGCGCGCATTCCTTCTCGAAGATGTAGCGCTGCACAGGCGTCCAGCCAGTGCCGCCGCACTCCTTGGGCCAGTTATAAGCCAGCCAGCCTTTGTGGTTGAGGATGCGCTGCCATTCGCCGCCGATATCGGGCTCGACGAATACAGATGGCGTTGCGCGCATACCCGCGCGCAGATGTTCGGGCAGATGCTCGTCGAGGAACGCGCGGACTTCCTGGCGGAAGGCTTCGTCTTCGGGGGAGAAAGCGAGTTCCACGGCCGTCAGCGCTCCAGGATGGTCACGCCGGACACGCCGGGCGCGCCATAGACATGGGTATAAGCGGTTTTGGGATCGTTCTGCGCCTGCCGCCCGCCGCCGGCGCCGCGAAGCTGGACGACATTCTCATAGACCTGGCGCAGGCCGGATGCGCCGATCGGCTCGCCGCAGGCCAGGCAACCGCCATCGGTGTTGATCGGCAGCTTGCCGTTCACCCGGCTCCAGCCTTCGGCCAGCCATTCCTCCTGCTCGCCATCCTTGCAGAAGCCGTTTTCGGCCATGTGCATGATTTCGGCGCCGGACTCCGTGTCTTGGATCTGCGCGACATCAATGTCTTGCGGCCCGATGCCGGCGGTTTCGAACGCCGCGCGCGAGGCGATCACGGTCGGCGATACGCCGCGTTCGATGTCGAGGCTCGGCGAGAAGACCTCGAACGAACCGGGCGGCCGGCTGCGCACGCAAGCGGCCTTGATGCGGATCTGATCGCGGCCCAATTCGCGCGCCTTCTTCTCGCTGGCGAGGATCAGGGCGACGCCGCCTTCTGCAGGCGAGCAGAACATGAACTTGGTCAGCGGATCGCTCACCATCTGGCTGCCCAGGATCGTCTCGATCTCCACCGGATCGCGCCGCCAGGCATGCTCCGCCGAAGCGCCGTTGATGAAGGCCTTTTCGGCGACACGGCCCAGCGACGTGCGGCTGATTCCATGCGCTTCCATGTAACGGTTGATCTTCATCGCGAAGAATTGCGTCGTCAGCATCAGCCCGGTTTCGCCATACCATTCGGGCAGGCTGTATTCGGACGGCAGCGCATTGAAGGCGCCGCGCGGATGCTTGTCGAAACCGATCGCGACGCCCAGATCGAACTGGCCCGAAGCGATGCCGCTGAACGCGCCGAACAGTGCGGACCCCCCGGTCGCGCAGCCATTCTTGACGTTGATGAACTGCAGGCCGGTCAGCCCCAATTCGTTGACGATCGTGTCGGCGTTGCCGGAAGCATCGGAGCCTCCATAGCCGAACTGCACGTCGCTCCAGTCGAGCCCGACGTCGGACAGCGCCTGACGGACGGCAAAAGCACCTTGCTGCAGGCCGCTCCGACCGTCCGTGCGTCCAAAGGGGTGGATGCCCGCGCCGACGATGAACACGTCGCCCATCATGCACCTCCCACAGGCTGGAAGGCGTAGGTGATCAGCGCCTTGCCCGCCGCATCGCTGGCGAAGGGGATCAGCACCGTTTCCACCGGCAGCCCGATCTTGAGTTCATCGAAAGCGATATTGGCGAGCCGCGCCTCGACGATCACGGCACCGGGCAACTCGACATAGCCGACCGCGAAGGGCTTAAACTCCTCAGGCCCGATATAGGGCGGGGATTTGGGCCGGAAGCGCTGCACCGTCCACGACCAGATCTTGCCCTGCCGCGGCAGCTTCACCGGTTCGAACCGCTCGATATCGTCGGGGCAGGGGAAAGTGATCTTCCTCGTCGCCCGGTCGCGCCCGCCGATCAGGCAGGGGGCGTCCTCTTCGGTGAACAGGCCGTCGGCGATGGCGAGATGATCGGAAATGGGATTGCTCCACGAGGATGAACTTGATGTCATCGACTATGGGAAAAGGCCCCGGCTTATTCTTCTGTAAGAAAGCATAGGTTGCCGGTCGAAACCCTGTGATGCGCAGCGCCCAACGCAAGTCACCCCGCAAATTGCGGGGTGACGGTAGCTTTGATTTTCGACCCGAAGAGCGCCGTCAGGCGTGGTGGATAAGCCCCATGTCGGATTCCGTCGGCATCACCGCAACGCTGCCCAGGAAGCCGAGCTGCGTCGCCTTGAACACCGTCTGGCTGCGGTTCACCGCCTCCAGCTTGGTCGCGGCGTTATGGATGTGGAAGCGCACCGTGGCGCAGCTCCGCCGGATGATCATCGCGATCTCCACGTCCGTCTTGCCGACGGCGGCCCAGCGCAGGCATTCCACCTCGCGCTTGGACAGGCGGCAATCCTTGGGGATCCACGGCCGGCGGCTCATCACCCGCGAATAGCCGGTGATGAAACGGCGCGAATGATATTCGAGCTGATCGACATAGGTTTCGAACTCGCGCGACAGATCGGTGCGCGTGTCGTCGATCGGCGAGAAGCTGACTGCGCCGATCTGGCCGAAAGGCAGGTGAATCGGCACGGTGATCACCGCGCGCGCATTCACCATGTCGGCGAAATGGCTGAGGTCGATCGATTCCAGCAGCGGGTTGGGCCCGCGGGTGTGGATGCCGTCGGCATTGGCCCAGAAGGGATCGGCCTCATAGCGGCAGGCGATCGGCAGCGGTGAAGTCAGCGCCAGAAGCGGCTTCTTCCACCATTGCTCCTTCGATTCCGGCCAGCCGAAGATATCGAAGGCGAGCACATTGCCGTCAGCATCATGCATCGGCATCTTAGATGCGATATTGTCGCAGGCGGCCACCCGGAAGTTGCCGAAATCGCGGGCGATGTCGCGCAGCGCCTCGGCCGCCAGGCGGATATCCGCCGCATTCTGAATTTCGGTAGTGCCAATGCTGTTGCGCGGCACGAAGTCGGTCTGCTGTTCCATCGCGTGACCCCGATCTTCGCAGGCGATCATTGCGTCGCCTGTCCTCTCCAAACCTGACGATACTCGCAGGGCCGGGGGGCGACAATAGACCGGAACCTACGACTAATCACAGGTTTCGTGTCGAGCCTCCGGGGCAAACTATCGGAAAGGGCAGGCACCCGCCCCGTCGCGACGGGCTTATCTCCGGATCAGAAACTCGGGGGCCGTGCCTGTCTGGCCAGCCCAGCCTGGGGGAAGGACGCTTGAACTTTGACCTGAGCGAAGAGCAGAGGCTGCTCCGCGACCTGATAGATAGATATGCCGGCGATCGCTACGACGCGGTCAAGCGATTGCGTTATGTGGAGGAAGCGCGGGGATTTTCGGCCGAAGGCTGGCAGCTCATGGCCGAAACCGGCCTGCTCGCTTTTCCCTTTGCAGAGGAACTTGGCGGCCTCGGTGGCGGCAGCGATACGCTGATCACCGTGATGGAGGCTGTGGGCCGCAGCGCCATGACCGAACCGGTGCTGCCGGTGATCGTGCTGGCCGGCGGAGTGCTCGCGCGCGCCGGATCGGACGAGCAGAAGGCGGAATGGCTGCCGCGGCTGATCGATGGCAGCGGCTTCGTGGCGCTCGCCCATGCCGAACATAATGCCCGCTTCAACGAACTGTCGGTCGCGACGCGGGTGGCCGCGAACGGCGGCAAGGCGCGGATCGACGGCGGCAAGCAGATGGTGCTCGGCGGTCCGTTCGCGGATGCCTTCATCGTCTCGGCACGGTCGGAAAAGGGTGTCGTCGGCCTCTATCTGGTCGCCGCCGATGCCGACGGGCTGGAACGGCGGGATTATCGGATGGCCGACGGCTCCGCCGCGAGCGACCTCGTCTTCCGCCAGGTCGCGGCCGAGCCGTTGCCTGGCGATCTCCGCACGCTCGAACGCGCGCTCGACGATACCCGGCTGGCGATCAGCGCGGAACTGGTCGGGCTGATGAACATGATGTTCGATGCGACGCTCGATTATGTGAAGACGCGCAACCAGTTCGGCCAGGCGATCGGCCAGTTTCAGGCGATCCAGCATCGCATGGCCGACAATTATTCGCGGTTGGAGCTCAGCCGCTCGCACCTCTATCGCGCCGCGGCGATCGCGCCGTCCGATCCCGGACATGCGGAGGCCGTGGCCGGCGCCAAGGCCTTCATCGCCGCTCGCGCCATCGAACTGGGCGAGGATGCGATCCAGCTCCACGGCGGTATCGGCACGACTGAGGAACTGATGGTGGGGCAGGCGTTCAAGCGCGTGCTGCTGCTGGCTTCGCTGCTCGGCGACAGCGATTGGGAATTGCGCCGTTATGTCCAACTTTCGGCAAGCCGGCACTGATGCTGAAGTTCGTCACCCTGCTCAAACGCCGTCCGGGCATGAGCAGGGCCGAATTCATCGATTATTATGAACGCAACCACCGGCGCATCGGCGAGAAATATCTGAAGGGAAGGGCGCTGCGCTATATGCGGCGCTACGTCCAGCCCATGCCCAATCCGATCACCGGCGAGGCGGACGAGCCCGATCATGACGTGATCATGGAGATATGGTTCGCCGATCGCGCGACCTTCGACGCGACCATGGCCTATCTCGCCACGCCCACGATCGCCGCGGAGATCGCCGAGGATGAAGAGCGCGTGTTCGATCGCATGATGCACCGCCATTTCTTCGTCGAAGAGCATGAATCCATGCTGTGAGCGGAACGCGGTCCGTCCGTTTTTCCGCGCACCGCATGTTTATGCAGCTCCGCATCATCGTTTCGGGAGCGGGCCAAAATATCCGGATTCCGTAAAGGAAATCGGCATCTTCACAAGAAAATCGCAGACAGTTTTGTTTGTTTTCAAGTAAAAGTGATATTCGCTCACTTCGGGAGCTGACTGATATCCCAAGCTTATTGACTGCTGCTGCCTTGGCGGCCGGCAGATGTCATTATTTTCATTGGTGTCAGTTAATATTTTTCGCTTCGCAACGATTCGACATTTGATTGCGAGGCCATTCCTGTGGATAATGCTTTACCACCAGCGCCGCGAGCCTGGTGACCCCCGGTGCTTCCGGTCGCCAATCCCCCCCTCGGCGGCCGGAAGCCTACCGACCCGATCAAGCCTGGATGAGATTGCTGCGGATCGCGTAGCGGACGATGTCCGACGTCGAGGATATGCCCAGCTTGCGCATGCAGATGGCGCGATGGGTTTCCACCGTCTTGCTGCTGATGCTCAACAGGCTGGCGATTTCCTTGTTCTGACGCCCCTCGGCGATCATCTGGACGATCTGCCGCTCGCGGCTGCTCAGTTCCAGGCGGTTGCGTTCCTGCGCCCCGCTCTGCGCGCTCATCCAGCAATCGAGCATGGTCTGCGATACGCTGGGCGAGAGATAGGGCCGGTGCGCGGCCAGCGCCTCGACGGCGTCGACCAGATGGCCTTCAGGCTCCGATTTTAGCAGATAGCCGCGCGCACCCGCCCGCAAGGCCTGGAACATCAGATAATTGCGCTCGTCCAGCGTGTAGAAGAGTATCTCGATATCGGGCAGATGCTCCCTCAACCGGTGGGTGAGCTCCAGGCCATTGATGCCAGGCAGCGCATAATCGGTGATGACGATGTCGGCGCTATAGGCCAGCGCGAACTCGAACGCAGCTTCGCCGTCCGATGTGTCCGCGATTATCTGCCAATCCCCCCGCCCGCCGATCAGCGTGCGCACACCCTTACGCAGGATTTCCTGCCGGTCCGCGATCAGGATGCGCCGCGGGGTTGAAGGCACCCGGATATTCATCGCCAGCTCATCGACAGCCTGTTTCACCTCTTTCGTCATGACGTTGCCGCCATCGGAAGATGCTGGGCCTCGGCCGGCCTTGCCGCCATCAGGAAAAGCCCTGATCGCGAGTGTATTTGCTGCGAAATTTGATCCAGATTAGTATGGAGGGGCGGTCGGGATTAGTCCTATTCGGCCAGCCGCACCATCGTCTTGCCGACATTGCCGCCGCTGAACAGCTTGCCATAAGCCGTGAGCGTGTTTTCCAGGCCGTCGGTCACGTCGAACTCCATCCCCACGCGGCCCGCATCCAGCCAGGGCCGCGTCAACCGGTTGATCTCTTCGCCCCGGAAATAGAAATCGGGCGAGAAGAAGCCGGCGATCGTCAGCCGCTTCATCAGCACGAGATCGAAGGTCTTGGGGCCGGATCGTTCCGCCTGGTCATAGGTTGAGATCAGCCCGCACACCGCCACGCGGCCGTTCATCGCCATGTTGGGCAGCACATCGTCGAGCATCGGCCCGCCGACGCAATCGAAATAGCAGTCGACGCCAGCGGGCGCGATGGCGGCCAGCCGTGCCGCCACATCCTCCGCCTTATAGTCGATCGCCGCCGCGAGCCCGTAGCGCCCCGTCAGCATCGCGCATTTCTCCGCCCCGCCGGCGATGCCGATCACGCGACAACCCATCTCCCGCGCAAACTGCGCCGCGAGCAGGCCGGTCGCGCCTGCGGCGGCCGACACCAGCACTGTCTCGCCCGGCCGCACCCGGCCATATTCGTTGAGGCCGACATAGGCCGTCCAGCCGTTCGGCCCGAGCACCGCGAAATGCTGGCGCATGTCGGCGATCGTCTCGAGTTTCCAGATGTCGCCGAGATCGGGGATCAGCACCGAATGGTCCGCCCATTGGCCATAAGCGCGCACGAGATCGCCCGGCGCATAATCCGGGTGGCGCGACGCGACGACGCGGCCGAGCACGAAGCCGATCACCTTGCTGCCGAGCGGGGTGGGGGCCATGTAGCTGTCCTCTCGCGCGGTCATCCACATCCGCGTGCCGGCGTCGAGCGAGAGCCACAGGTTGCGGATGAGGATCTGGCGGTCGCCGGGCTCGGGCATCGCCTCCTCGACCAGCTTGATCGCCGATGCGAAGTCGGTGCCTTCGGGGTGCGCGGCAAGCTGCCAGTAACGGTTCGTCTCGGCCATTCGGGTCCTCCTCCGGGCCGGGACCATGGCGTCTGCCGCCGGTCTGTGGCAGCTATGACAAGCATCAATTGTGGCCCGGCGCGCAAGGCTTCAGCGTCGGAGACGACAAGAATGGCGGAGAGGCGGGCGGTTCCGGGGATGAGCGAGACTTTTCATCGCGTGGTCAAGGTGGATGAGGTCGAGGAAAAGGCGATGCTGCCTTTCGTCGTCAACCGCTGGCCGCTGTTCGTCTGCCGGGAAGAAGGCAAGCTCCATGTCATGATCAACCGCTGCACGCACGCCGCCTCCGCGCTCGCGCCGGAAGGCCGGGTGCGGCGGGGATCGGTGATGTGCCCGCTCCACGGCGCACGCTTCAAGCTCGATACCGGCGAATGCCTGGGCGGGGCGGGTTACAAGCCGCTGATGCTCTTCCCCTTCCGCGAAGATGCCGAAGGCTGGATCGAAGTCGCCGTCCCCGATGCCGCGCCCGGCGCCGAGCATCTGCCGGTGAAACCGCTCAACTGACGGCTTTTGCGGAACCGAAGAGTTGATCCCCGGTTGTCGGACGCATGTCCGTCGACAGCCGGAGAGATAAATGACCGCGACCCCCTTGAAGCCCGCGGAGGAACTGGCCGCGCTACGCGAATCCGTCTTTCCGGGTGAAAGCGCGGAATATGCCGCCGCCCGCCGGGCGCTGATGGCCGAGGAGATAGAGGTCCGTCGCCACCTGACGCGTCTTGCCGAACAGCGCCAGGCGCTGCCGCCGGGGCCGGTGATCGACAAGGATTATCGCTTCCGTGACGAGAAGGGCGAGGATGTCGGCCTCGCCGATCTGTTCGGCGATCATGATACGCTCATCACCTATTTCTGGATGTTCGGCCCGCAACGTGAACGGCCATGCCCGATGTGCACCAACTGGCTTGGCGGCGTCGATGGCAATGCCAAAGACATCAAGCAGCGCGCGGCGTTGAAAATCCTCGGGCGCAGCCCGGTGGACAGGCAGAAAGCGTTTGCCGCCGAACGCGGCTGGCGCGATCTCGATTTCGTCCAGACCATCGGCGACGATTATGCCCATGATCTCGGGCTGCTGAACGACCAGGGTTTTGAAGACCCCGCCTTTACCGTCTATCGCCGGGACGGCGACACGATCCGCTTGTTTTATGCAGGCGAGATGCCGGCCGCGGCCGCCGATCCGGGGCAGGATCCGCGCGGACCGATCGACATCGCCCCGCTGTGGAATATCCTCGATTTCACGCCGGAAGGTCGCGGAACGGACTGGTATCCCAAGTTGAGCTATTGAGGGTTTGGCGGTCGCAGCCGCGTTCGCCCTTCACCTCTCCAAACTGCCAGTCATCCGCGCGGACGAACGGCTGTTAGCGTCCCTCCCGAATTTGGAGAGGACCGCCATGATCAACCGCCGCATCGTGCTCGCATCGCGCCCCGATGGCGTGCCCGACCCCGAGAATTTCCGCATCGAGGAAAATCCGGTCGCGGAGCTGGAGGACGGGCAGGTGCTGCTCGAAAACCGGGTCTTCGCGATCGACCCGGCGGTGCGCGGCATGCTCGACGATGTCGAAAGCTATATGCCGCCGGTGGCGATCGGTGGGCTGATCCCGACGATGGTGCTCGGCCGCGTGGTGAAATCGCGCAATCCCGATTTCCGCGAGGGCGATTATGGCCGCGGCTTCATCGGCTGGGAGGAATATTCGGTCCTCAACCCCGGCAGCGTCGGGTTCGAGAATGTGCGGGTCGAGGATGATCTGCCGCTCACCGCCTATATGGGCGCGGTCGGCTGGTCGGGCATCACCGCTTATGTCGGCCTCAAGCGCTATGGCGAGATGCGGTCGGGCGATGAGGTGCTTATCAGCGCCGCGGCCGGCGCGGTCGGCAGCGTTGCGGGGCAGGTCGCCAGGCTTTCGGGCTGCCGCGTGGTCGGCACCGTCAGCTCGGACGAGAAAGCGAGGATCGTCACCGATACGCTCGGCTTCCACGGTGCCATCAACTATCGCGACTGCGCCGATTTCGATGCCGAGATCCGCAAGCATTTCCCCGATGGCATCGACCTCTACTTCGACAATGTCGGCGGCGTGACGCTCGATACCGTGCTGCCGCGGATGAAGGCGTTCGGGCGCATACCGGTGTGCGGGATGATCGCCAATTATAACCACCAGACCGATCCCTATCGGCTGCGCAACATCTGGCAGGTGCTTGTCCACCGCATCACCATGCGCGGCTTCCTCGCCTTCGAGGCAGCGGATATGGTGCATGAGGCGGAGGATGCGCTGGCCGGCTGGGTGCGCTCGGGCGAGTTGATCGCGACCGAAAATGTCTCGACCGGACTCGAAAGCACGCCCCAGGCCTTCATCCGCCTGATGTCGGGCGAGACGACCGGCAAGACGCTGGTGCGGCTGGACGATAGCGTTTCGACGCTCGCCGGCTGGAAGGGCGCCTGACGATGGCCGATGCCGCGATCACCGCTTTGCTGGCGAAGGCCCGGCTCGGCGAGCTTGTCGCCGACTATGCCAATCTGATCGACTGGCTGGACTGGGGCCGGCTGGACGCCCTGTTCTGGCCCGACGCGCAGTTCGATTTCGGTATGTTCAAGGGTGATCTGGCTGCCTTCCGCGGCTTCGTCGCCGAACTGGAGGAGGGCTATGCCCGCCGTCTCCATATGTTCGCGATGCCGACCATCATGCTCGCCGGAGACCGCGCCCGCATCGACGCCGGCTCGGTGACGGTCTGCCGCACCGACGCACCCGCGCCGGGCATCGACGACATCTTCTGGGGCCGCTACCTCTTCGGGGCCGAACAGCGCAACGGAGAATGGCGCCTGACCGGCCTCACTTATGTCCTCAACCTCTACGACCGGATCGAACGGACTGCGGATGATCGGGGCGGCCCGATGAACTTCGGGGACGGGCTATCGCCGGAGCATGCGCTGGCCTGGCGGGGGTGACGGCGAAGGGGCGCCCCCTTCTTTTGGCAGCGAAAGCTGGGATGACGACAATATCCAGATGCCCCTCGGGCCAAACCGGAATGCCTCAGCCCACCTCCACAAACGGCATCATCGGCGCCGTCTCGTAGGTCCGCATTTCGCCGATCTCGATCGTCGCCGGCGTGCTGTCGTCGCGGGCGTCGTGGGTGCGTTTCCAGACGCCGAACAGGCCCATGATGTGCGGCGGATCGCCGTGGATCTCGGTGAAGCCGCCATTCAGTTCGCGCGTATCGAAATAGGCCGCATTGACGCCATCGGCGAACAATTCCGTGGCGAGTTGATAGCCTAGATCGAGCCAACGCTGCCGTTCCGCGGCGAAATCGGAGACGAGATAGGCGATATGGTGGAAGCCCGTTTCGCCCGCGGCATACATGTCCCGGTAGATCGACGGCTTGTCGTCATGCTGCTCGATGAACTGGATCATCGTCTCGCCCAGATAGCCGAAGGCGTAGGAGACATCGGCCTCGACCGGCGTGCCGCGGTAGGAGAATTCCTCCGTCTCATGGTGACGCACCATGAAGAAGGGGCCTGCTCCGTAAGCATCGGCCCATGATTGCGCGGCCTCGTCGATGCTGGCGACGAAATAGGCTTCCTGAAACATCCGGCGGGTTTCCGTCATCTTGTTCGTCCTTTCAGCCGAAGGGATCATCGGCGATGCGCACGAGCTTTCGCCCCATATTGCCGCCCGCGAACTGGCCCAGCGCCGCTTGCGGCACGGCGTCGAAGCCCTCCGCTATGTCCAGCGCCTCGCGGATCGACCCGTCGACCAGCCAGCCGCGCAGCCGTTCGCGCGCCTCGGCCCAGCGGGCGATGTGATCGAAGTAGAAGAAGCCCGCCATGCTCGCGCCGCGCATCGCCAGCATCAGATGGTTGGTGATCGCGGTCGGTCCGCCATAATGCGCGGTCGCCCCGCAGATCACGATCCGCGCACCATGGGCGAGGTTGAGCAGGGCTGCATCGAGCATCGGCCCGCCGACATTGTCGAAATAGAGGTTGACGCCCCGCGGCGCATGATCGCCGATCTGCGCGGCGAGATCGCCCCCGCTCGCGTCGATCACCGCGTCGAAGCCGAGGCCCTTCACCAGCGCGCATTTCGCCTCGCCACGGGCAATGCCGATGACACGCGTGCCCGCCAGCCGCGCAATCTGCCCAGCGATCGAACCGATCGCCCCCGATGCGCCGGAAACCAGCACCGTATCGCCGGGCTTGGGCTTGCCGAGTTCGGTCAGCCCGAACCAGGCGCAGAAGCCGGTCATGCCGAGCACGCCAAGCCCGCTTGCCAGCGCCACATCGGCCGGCACGCGTTGCAGCGGCGCGCCCATATGGTCGGTGCCGCCAGAGACGTTGTAATCCTGCCAGTCGAGGAAGCCGGTGACGCCGTCGCCCACCTTCCAGTCGGGATGGTTGGACGCGACCACGCGCCCCGCAAGGCCGCCCTTCATCGCATCGCCCACTGCGATCGGATCGAACTTGCCGGGCATGCCCCGCACCCAGGCATGGTTCATCGGATCGGGCGAGAAATAGACCGACCGGATCAGCAGTTCGCCGGGGCCGGGTTCGGGCGGCTCGGCTTCGCCCTTCGCGAACATGTCCGCCGTCAGCGCGAGGCCCGCGGCGTTGGCGGCGCCTTCATCGGCAGGCCGGGCGACCTGCCAGCGGCGGTTGACGGGCGCGTTCACGGTAATGTGTGCATCCCGCCTTCGAGCATAAAGGTGCTGCCGGTCATATAATCCGATCCCGGTCCTGCCAGGAAAACCGCCAGCGGCCCGGCGTCGCGATCGGGATCGCCCAGTCGCCGCATCGGGATCTTCTCCTTCAGCGCCTCGACGAAATCGGGCCGCGCCGCGCGCCACGCGTCGAAGGCGCGGGTGTCGAGCGCGGGGTTGATGATGTTGACGTTGATGCCGTGCTGGCCCCACTCGCGCGCCGCGGTGCGGCTCAATGCGCGGATCGCCTCCTTGGCGGCGTTGTAGCAGGTGTTGCCCTCGAACCCGATCTGGCCGGAGGAGGAGGCGAAGTTGATGATCTTGCCGTATTGCTGCGCCTTCATGTGCGGGAACACCGCCTTCATAAACCACAGGCTCGCGGTCGGGCCGGTGCGCAGCGTATATTCCCACTCCGCCTCGTCCGTATCCTCGCAGGCGACGAAGACGGTGGAGGGCTGGGGATTGGCCTCGGTGCCGAAGCCCTGCGCGTTGTTCACCAGGATATGGACGGTGCCATAGGTGTCGACGGCCTTCTGGACGCAGGCCATCACATCCTCGCGCTTGCCGACATCGCAGGCGACGCCGATCGCCTCGCCGCCCGCATCGCGGATTTCCTGCGCGACCTTCTCGACCGTCGCCGGCGTGCGCGATGCGACCACCACCTTCGCGCCTTCGCGGCCATAAGCGTGCGCGATCGCGCGGCCTATGCCGCGGCCGGCGCCGGTGACGATGGCGACCTTGTCCTTGAGCGTTCCCACGCCATCCTCCCTCTATCGTTGCGCGAACTATGCCCGTCGGAAATCTGGGGTCATCTGTGACTTGCGGCAGGTGCGGCTAGGATTTGGCAGGCGAGGGCGATAGGCTGCCTCCTCATGGACCTCAGATGCTATGTCTATCAGGGCTGGCAGCCGCGCATTCGGGCGGCATCCTCGCGGCGCGAATGGATGGATGGCACGCCCGAACGCTTCGCTTACCGTTGCCTGCCGCTCAACATCGCCAATGCGCACGGGTGGGAGATATTGAGCCCCTGCGGGTTCGAGGCGGTCTGGAAGGGCGGCAATGGCGTCGCGGACGTGGAGGTCCGCCCGGACCCCGGCACGCCCGCCCATGTCGCGCCGGTGTCGCTGTTCGGGCAGGGCACCTTCACCTTCCATATCGAAGGCCTGTTGCGGACGCCGGAGGGTTATAATCTCTGGGTCGGCGGTTCGCCCAATCACGCCAAGGATGGCGTCGCCCCGCTGGGCGGGGTGATCGAGACCGACTGGTCACCCTACAGCTTCACGATGAACTGGCGCTTCACCCGGCCCAACCATGTCGTCCGGTTCGAGGAGAACGAACCCTTCTGCTTCTTCTTCCCCGTAGAGCGCCGCCTGCTCGAAGCCGTCACCCCGCGCATCCTGCCGATCGAGGGCGACGAGGAGCTCAAGCAGCAGTTCGAGCAATGGAGCCGCTCGCGCGACGCCTTCCATGTCGAAATGGGGCGCAATCCGCCCGACAATCCCAGCGATAAATGGCAGAAATTCTATTATCGCGGCGCGCGGGCGGATGGGACGCCGGGTGCTCCCGATCACCAGTCCAAGCTCCGCCTCGCCGAATTCGATGGTGCCGCCGGCTTCCATCGCGAGGCGCGCGCCGCCCCCGCCTGCCCGGTGCAACATGAAGCCGCGCCCGCGCCACCGGCGGACAGTCGCGAGGCCGCCAAGCTCGCATGGATATTGGCGAGCATGGAGCAACTCCGCGCGCTCGCCCCGCGCGTGATCGAGCGCAAGGCGGACATCACGGCCGAAAGCTTCCTCGCCGAGCATTATGCCGCGAACCAGCCGGTCATACTCGACAGCGAACTCACCGACTGGCCCGCGCTCGATCGCTGGACTCCCGATTATCTGAAACAGCTCATCGGCAGCCGCGAGATCGAGGTGCAGTCCAACCGCGGCGCCGACCCGGATTTCGAACGCAACATGGCGGATCATCGCATCCGCATGCCCTTCGACCAGTTCATCGATCGGATCACGCGGGCCGACCACGGCAATGATCTATATCTGACCGCCTATAACAGCGCGTCGAACGAGGCGGCGCTGGAGCCGCTGAAGGCCGATCTCGGCTTCATGGATAAATTGCTAAACCGAGAGGCGCACGCGCCCTACGGCATGCCCTGGATCGGCTCGGCGGGCACCTTCACCCCGCTGCACCATGATCTCACCAACAATCTGCTGTTCCAGATCGTCGGCCGCAAACGCATCCTGCTGGTCCCGCCGCAGGAAACGCCGCGGCTCTACAATGATTATCATGTCTACAGCCAGATCCGCGACCTGGCCGAACCGGACATCGTCGCACGCTTCCCCAAGCTTTCAGGGCTGCAGGTGCATCAGGTGGTGATGGAGCCGGGCGACACCCTCTTCATCCCGCTCGGCTGGTGGCATCAGGTGACGGCGCTCGATTTCAGCATCACCTTCACCCACACCAATTTCCGCTGGCCCAATGACTTCTACGCCACCCATCCGGTCTGAACGCGATGCCCTATAATCTCGACATACCCGGTTGGATGCCGGAGCCCGAACTCAAGATACTCGAACGGCTGGCGCGCACGATCCCGCCGGGTGGCGCCATGCTGGAGGTCGGGCCGTTCTGCGGGCGATCC
Organism: Sphingomonas sp. DBB INV C78; assembly: GCF_042693015.1. Lineage (NCBI taxonomy): Bacteria > Pseudomonadati > Pseudomonadota > Alphaproteobacteria > Sphingomonadales > Sphingomonadaceae > Sphingomonas > Sphingomonas sp. DBB INV C78. The sequence goes on from NZ_CP170544.1 coordinate 816,695, forward strand.
TCCTGGTGCTGGTCGAAATCGGTCGATCCGACGGTCTCCGTCACCTGCGTCGATATCTGGGACCCGGTCGAGCATCCCTTCTCGCCGCCCTCCAAATCCGAAGCGGGGGAGGCGTCCGACGATGATTTCGGCAAGAGCACGCGCTTCCAGGGCAATTGGGGCACGCGCGAGAATTTCGATTTCTATACGAGCGATTGCCCCAACATCACCGCGATCCGCGGGCACAGCCCCCAGGATTTCGGGGCCTGGCCGCTCGACAGCCTCGATCTCGTCTTCCTCGACGGGCTGCACCACAATCCCGGCTTCCACGCCGATGTCACCCATTGGTATCCGCGGGTGAAGCCCGGCGGCATCCTGTGTGGGGACGATTGCGCCCGCACCCACCCCGACGTCCTCTGGACGATCGACGATTTCTGCAAGGCGTTGGGCATTCCCTTCACGGTGGAACGCCGCATCTGGATGCTGCGCCGGCCCGTCAGCGGCTGAAGCTTGTTCCCGTTCCGGCGCTGGACTTCACCAACTCTTCTCGTCACCCCGGGCTTGACCCGGGGTCCCGCTTTTACGGGAGCTTGAGCCGAGAGGCTTACAGCGGTATCGCCACCGCCGCATCGGGCACCGTGACAAAAGATCAGAAGAAGCGAGACCCCGGGTCAAGCCCGGGGTGACGGAGAAAACGGCATCGGCTCAAACCCGAAGGTCGCGATCGGAACTGTCTACGCTGTCCCAACACGGCTGAACCACATCGCGACCAGCCAGCCGATTGCCGCGCAGGCGCCCAGCCACATCAGGAAGGCGGCGGCATCGCCGATCAGCGCGAACCCCAGCCCCGGCAGGCAGAGCAAAGCCACCAGCAGGCGGCGTGTGCCCGTGGATTGGCCGGCGCCGTCAAGCCGTGCGCTGCGCCGGCGCTTGGGGTCGCCGCTGCACAACAGGACGATGATGATCGTCGAAAAGGCGATCGCGGCAAGGGTCAAGGCGGTCATTCGGCCGGCTGCAACAAAGAGGGAGGGGTGTCTTCGCGCTGGGTGCGGGCGGCCAACAACCGCCAGATCATCCAGCCGCCGGCCAGCACGAAGGCGATGTCGAGCGCGACGATGATGGGCTGGCCGGCGCCGAGCGCCTGCGCCCAGCCGGGACCGCCCATCACCAGCCGCAGGGCGGGGAGCGCAATCATCACCGCGCCCATGCCGATCTGCAACGCATGATCCAGCGCCACACGCGACGGTAGCAATATGCCCGCGACGATCGCCACGGCGGATGCGATCAGGAAGGCGGTCGGCGTCCAGAACACCGCGCTGCCCTGCGGCATGGCGATGAAGAAGGCGGCGGCGCAGACGAGCAAGGCGAAGGGCAGGCCGAAGCCGATCACGCTCACCGTCCGCTCCAGCCATTCCAGCGATCGGCTGCCTTCACGCCGGCGCGCCAGCCACAGCCGTAGCCCGGTCAGCGTGACATAGCACATCGCGAAACCCAGCCCGAACCAGATCGCCTTGGAAAGCATGCCCGCGAAATTGCCGAAATGGAGCGGCGACATGATCGCCGCCAGCGTGCCGCCGGCCGATGGCCTGGTGCCGATCGAAGGCTTGGTGCGCTCGAACTCGCCCGTCGCGCCCTTGTAGAGCAGGGTGATCGGCTCGATGTCGCCGGCCTTAGGGTTGTGGAAGCTGCTGATCTGGGAATCCGCCCGGCCGAAATTCTCGATCGCGACGAAGATTGGCGCCTCGCCCGTCCGCTGGATGGAATCCGCCGCGATCCGGTCGAGATTGCCGACCGCCACCGGCCGCGTGTCGGGTTTGGCCGGATTGCCGAACACCGCGTCGTTCAGCGCCGCCACGTCGCCGCCGAAAGCGGCCATCGCGACGGTCGGCACGCCGATGGTGCCGAAAAAGGAGAAGAAGCTGCCGGTAAAGGCGAGGATGAACGCGAAGGGCAGGCTCCAGGTGCCGGCCACGCTATGCCGGTCGCGATCGACCAGCACGGGATTGGCCTTCCGCCGCAGCGTGAAGATATCCTTGAACAGATGGCGGTGGATCAGCAGGCCGGAAATGGCGGCGACCAGCATCGCCAGGCCCAATATGCCGGTCAGCAGCAATCCCCAGGGATCGGGGACGTGCAGGCGGACATGGGTGTCGACCAGGAAATGGCTCAGCGCGTCATCGTTGCGCGGGCCGAAAATCTCTTCGCCGGTGCCATGCTGCTCGCTCGCGATGCGGCCTTCCTTGTCCATCTGATAATAGACGCCACGGCTGACGAAGGTGCCGTCGGGGTCGGTCTCGTGCCGATGGAAGAAGACGCCGAGATTATGGTCGCCAATCTCGAAGATGTCGGCGCCCTCATGATATTTCGCGGGCGTCCGCGCGCCGAGATCGCGAACGATTTTGTCTATCGGCCGCTCGAATGCCGACTGTTTCTCGACATGCCCGGCGGACCAGGCGCCGATCTCCTCTGCGAACACGGCCGTCATGCCGGTCAGCACCACCGCATAGAGCAGCAGGCCGAGCAGGATGCCCGACCAGCCGTGGACGGCGACCATCAGCTTGGTTTCTTCCTTCGGCAGATGGATCATTGGTGCTCCTCCGCAGCAGGCGGTGCCTTGGTCATGAACTTGTGTGCCACCAGCCCGCCATGGATCGCCAGCAGGCCGATCGCCACGATCGCGACACGGGCCAGTTTCGAATCCAGACAGGCGTGAAAGAACAGCCCGGCCCAGATCAGCGGAACCAGCACCAAGGGCAGCACCAGATTATCGATGCCCGCCGCGCCGCGCGGCAACCATAATGTAGAACCCGCCATGATCACCATGGCGATGATCACGGCACCCGGTCCGGCAAAGAATATCCGCAGCCATTTGCGAGCGCTCGGCGACATCGTCCTCCTGCTGGTCGATGGGCGATGTGCCGGACCAGTGCTGTTGCGAGTCGTTATTAGCAATAATGCCCGTGCGCAAGCATCGAGCGGCTGAACTAATGTCTCCCGTTCGCTTGCCCTTCGTCCATCGGCGCCGGAATTGGGACGGGTGCATCCCGGTTGCCCATTCGCTATTGCGAATAGAATGCAATAGCTCTATGCGCCGCGCCGACAGTGATATTGGACGATCGAGGGGGAATTCGTGAAGAAGACAATCGCATTGGCCGGAGCGGCCCTCATCCTATGGCCGCAGATCGCGGCGGCCGAGGTGGCGGAAGCCGCCGATGCGGTGGACGTCAGCAGCGACGAGATCATCGTCACCGGCGCGAATGCCGGCACCAAGACCGAAACGCCGCTCATCGAACTGCCCCAGCCGATCACGGTGATCACGTCCGAACAATATCTCTCGCAGGGCGCGATCAGCATCAGCGACACGGTGAAATATGCCGCGAACGTCCTTGCCAACCCCTATGGCCGCGACACCCGCGTCGACGGGTTCAACGTGCGCGGCATTGATGCGCTGCAGTTCCGTGACGGCATGCGCGACATCTTCAGCTATTATGCCAGCATCACGGCGGACCCCTATAATTTCTCGCGCGTCGAAATCGTGCGCGGCCCGGCGTCTGTGCTGTTCGGCCAGGGTTCGATCGGCGGCCTCGTCAACCTCGTTTCCAAGACCCCCGATTTCGAGACGCGCGGCGAATTCAACGCCGTCTATGGCAGCTACGACCGCAAGGAATTGCTGGGCGACGTCAATTACGCCGTGTCGGATACGTTCGCGATCCGCGCCGTGGGCCGCGTGCGCGATGCCGACACCTATGTCGATCATGTGCCCGATGACCGGGTGATGTTCGCGCCTTCGATCCGTTGGCAGCCAACGCCTGACACGGACGTCGTGCTGGTCGGCCTCTATCAGGAGGATGACACCGGCTCGACCTCGCAGTTCCTGCCGATCGTCGGCACCTTCCGGCCCAATCCCGCCAATCCGACAGGGCAGCTTGACCAATATACCTTCGTCGGCAAGCCGGGCTGGGATCGCTATGCCGGCCGGTCGCTCCAGGGCGGCGGCTCCATCACCCATCGCTTCTCGGACAATATCCGGCTGAGCCTCAAGGCCCGCTATATCGACAGCGACCTTGAATATAAGACCCATTATGCCGACAGCTACACCTACCCCACCGATCCCTATTCGGTTTACGGCACGGACGGCCGGACCATTGGCCTCTACGCGGACGCCAGCGACGCGAAGATGAACGTCTTCTCGACCGACAATAACCTGCAGTTCAACTTCAACACCGGCAGCGATATCGAACATAAGCTGCTGGTTGGTATCGATTATAGCTGGAATAAGGTCGGCAAGCGCGGCGTCTTCGGCTTCGAGGTGATCGATCTGTACGACATCGATTATGATGCCCTGCTGACCTACGACCCCAGCGGCCCCTTCACCTATGACAGCCAGAAGCAGCTCGGCATCTATGTGCAGGACCAGATTCGCCTCTGGGATCGCGTTTCGGTGGTGCTGGGCGCCCGCCGCGACCGCGTGACGTCCTCGGCGGGCAACAAGGATAATGCCACCACCTTCCGCGCCGGCATCATCGGCGAATTGGGCGCCGGCTTCTCGCCTTTCTTCAGCTATACCGAAAGCTTCCTGCCGCTCGCGGGCAGCGACAGCAACGGCGATGGCCTGAAGCCGCAAACCGGCAAGCAGTTCGAAACGGGCGTGAAGTGGCAGCCGGAGCGTAACACGCTGGTCACCGTCACCGCCTTCCACATCAAGGAGCGGAACCGCGTTCTCTATCTGCCGGGCAACGTCATCGCCCAGTCAGGCGAATTGACGACCAAGGGGATCGAGTTCGAGGCAAGCCACACGCTGCCCGGCGATTTCGAGCTGCTGCTCAATTACGGCTACAACCAGGTCAAGTCGGAGGTGAACAGCAGCCTCGAATATATGCCGCGCCACACCGCTTCCGTTTGGTCAACCAAGACCTTCGGGCTGGTCGACGATGCCCAACTGCGCCTGGGTGCGGGTGTCGTCTATGCCGGCAAGCGCAAGTCGACCGGCGCGATCGATCCCTATGGCCTCAATCCCGCCATTCCCGCGGGCGAACTCTACACTGTCGTCACGCCGTCCTACACCACGGTCGACGCGCTGGCGGAAGTGAACTGGCAGAACTGGCGCTTCGCGATCAACGCCACGAACCTGCTTAACAACAAATATTACGCCTCCTGCCTGGCCCGCGGCGATTGCTTCATGGGCGCACCGCGCAACGTGATGGGTACGGTCGGCTACCGCTTCTGAATGATGTCCCCCGGCCGCAGGGCATGCGGCCGGGAATTTCCAACATTTGTTCCGATATTTCCTACATGCCTTCCGAAACGAACAAGTTGTTACCAGCGCCCCCTTTTTCAGTATAAACCAGACACTGAACTTGATCGGGTCGCCATTGATGACAGATCTTCGCGATTGGCTCCTGGCAATCGGCTGGACCTCGCCACTGGGCCAGATCGTCATCGCCGCGATCCTCGTCGCCCTGGCGGCACTGGCCGGTCACCTCGCAGCCCGCTGGGGCGGCCCCGTCTGCCGCAAATGGGCTAGGGCCTGGCCCGGCGAACGCGGCGCAGCGATCGGCCGCCGCTTGCCCCGCCTGCTCCGCTACGCAACCGCCGCCCTGTTCCTCATCGTCCCGCTCTCGCTGCTCCCGTTCCAGACCTCGGCGACGATCGTCGTCGCGACCGGCCTCGGCGCCGCGCTCGCAATGCTGCTCGGCAACCTGCTGCGCCTTTCGGGCCTGCCGGTCTGGACCTGCGTCCTCTTGGGCCTCGCCTTGTTCGTCCTCGTCGTGACCGGCGTGTTCGGCGGCCTCGCGCCGCTCGACGCCAGCCTTGATGCGACCGCGCTCAATGTCGGCACGCGGCGCATATCGCTTCTGAGCCTCGTCAATTTCCTGCTCGTCGCAGCGATATTGTACGCGGCCACCCGGATCGGAAATCAGATACTCACCCACGCCGTCGGCAGCCTCACCGCGCTCGATCTTTCGCAGCGCGCACTGGTCCAGAAGCTCGGCAGCCTCGCCGTGGTGCTGCTCGCGATCCTGCTCGGCATCGACGTGCTCGGCATCGACCTCACGACGCTCACCGTCTTTTCCGGCGCCCTTGGCCTGGCCGTCGGCTTCGGCCTGCAGAAGACGTTCGGCAACCTGATCGCTGGCCTGATCCTGCTGATGGACAAATCGGTGAAGCCGGGCGATGTCGTCGCCGTCGGCGATACTTTTGGCGCGATCAACAAGATCGGGGTCCGCGCCGTGTCGGTCATCACGCGCGACGGCAAGGAGCATCTGATCCCGAACGAGCAGTTGATGACCCAGGCGGTCGAAAACTGGTCCTTCTCCAGCCGCGACGTTCGCATCCACATCCCTGTCACCATCTCTTACGACAGTGACCTGAAGCTCGCGCAGAAGCTGATGATCCAGGCGGCGAAGGAGTCGCGTCGCGTGTTGCCGGTGCCCGAACCCAGTGTCTGGCTGCTCTCCTTCGGGGAGCGGGGCCTGGAACATGACATCATGGTCTGGATTCTCGATCCCGAACAGGGTGTCGGCAATGTCCAGTCCGACATCCTCAATCGACTATGGGTTCTGTTCCGCGAACATCAGATCGGCCTGCCGTACCCGCAGCAGGACGTGCATCTGCACCATGTCTCCGGACATCGGGCAGGCAATGCCAATCTGCGTTCGGACGATCGCCCCGATCAGAACTGAGTTCTGATCGTCAGCCCATAGGTCCTGGGATCGGCCGGCTGCCCCACGACCAGGCCGGTGCTGCCCGACTGGGTGGCCAGGATCTCGTAATACTTCTCATCGAAGGCGTTGCGAACCCAGAAGGACGCATCCCAGCGATCATCCTTGCGGAAGCCGAACCGGAAATTGGCGACCGAATAGCCGGCAATGTCGGTATAGGCCGAACGCGACGGGTTGGACGAGAATTTCGACCGGTAATTGCCGTCGAACGCCGCATAGGCCTCTCCGTCATTGCCGAGCAATTCCACGGGCAGGCGATATTCGATGCCGTAGGAAAAGGCCCATTTTGAGATGCCGGGCAACCACTGGCCGGAGATGTCGCAATTGGCTGGGCTGATGCCGCCGGGCGTTCCCGGCGCGCTTGGCGTCTGGCCCGGTTGCGCGGTGGTGCCGCCGGCAAGCTCAGGCGGGCAGGGGGCGTCGACGAACTGCACATATTCGTGATCGGTGAAGGCGCTGCTCGCATAGAGCGACAGGCGCTCATTCGGCCGCACGCTGAAATCCGCCTCGATACCGCGCACACGCACCTTGTCGGCATTGGCCAGATAGCCGCGCAGTACGCCAAGTTGGCCGTTGGTGACGGTCGCCTGATAATCGCTGATCTCGGTCCAGAAGCCGGCGAGGTTGAAGGTCGCACGGCTGTCCCAGAACTGGGTCTTGAGACCGATCTCGAAATGATTGACGTCCTCCGGCTTGACCGTCTGGGCGCTCAGGATCGGATTATTGCTTGCATCCAGGGGCAGGCCGGCCAGGTTGATGCCACCCGATTTGAAGCTCTTGGCATAGGTCGCATAGCCCAGCACATCGTCCGAAATCTCGTAGGACACCGTGAGGTCGCCCGAGATGTTCCAGTCGCTGAACTTGGGCGAATAGCTTTGCGGCGGCAGTGTCGCGCATTGATCGCGCGTCACGCTGCTCGTCGGCGGCGGGTTGCAGACCAGCAGCTCGCCGTTGCCGGTGCGAACGACAGCTTCGTAACTACCCGATTTCTTGTCATAATTGACGCGCAAGCCCGGCTGCACCTTGATCCGGTCAGTGACACGCCAACTCAACTGGCCGAAGGCGGCAAGGCTTGTCGTCTTGAGCAGGATGTCGTTTTCAGACCGCAGCCCTTCGAGCACCGCAGGATTGTTGGCATTGGCGCTGGTGGGGTTGAGCAGCCAGCGGCTGGCCGCCGGCCCCTGCTCCTGCGCGCCGGTCGTGTGCTGGCGCTGGTGATAGGCGAACAGGCCAACCACATAATCCAGCCGATCGCCGGTCACCGCATAGCGGAACTCCTGCGAATATTGGTCCTGCTTGGACGGGTTAGCCGAAACCGTCGTAATCGGCAGGCCGGTGAAGTCGCGGTCATTGGATGGGCCCCAGTTCCAGAAACGCCAGGCGGAGACGGACGTGAGCGTGCCGGGGCCGAAATCCCATTCGGCGCGCAGCGATGCGCCGCCAATCTCCTGATAGGCATCCAGCGCGGAATCGAGATCGGTCAGCCGATCGAACGCATTGGTGCTGGGTGGAGCATAGCCGAAGGCGGCAGCGAGCCCTGCGAACTGGCGGCTCAGCGGCCGCTGCGTCGCGCCAGTGCGGACATAGATCTGCGCGCAACATTCCGGGTCCTGGCGATTATAATCGGCCGATAGGGTGAGATCGAGGCTATCTGTGGCGCGCCACAGCAGCGCTCCGCGCAGGCCGAGATTGTCCTGCTCATTCACCCAGCGATCGGTGACGACATTGTAGATCGTTCCGCGTCGGCTGCCCTTCGAAGCTGCAAGGCGCACCGCGAGCTTGTCCTCCACCAGCGGCCCCGAAACCGACGCCTTGGCTTGGACAAATTCCAGATTGCCAACCGTCACCTCGGCGCGGCCCTCGAAATCGAAACTGGGCGCGCGCGTGGTGATGTTGATGGCGCCGGCAGTCGTATTCTTGCCGTAGAGTGTGCCCTGTGGGCCGCGCAGCACTTCCACCTGCTCCACGTCCAGGAAGTCGAACGTCGCGGCGGCGATGCGGCTGTTATAGACCTGATCGATATAGACGCCGACGCCCTGTTCGATGCCGTCGTTGGTCAGTCCGAACGGCGCGCCCAAGCCACGGATATTGGCGGCCGAGTTGCGCGGATTGGTCGAATAGAATTGCAGCGAAGGTTGAAGCTGGGTGATGCGGGCGACATTGAAGCTACCCGTCCCCTCAATGGCGCGGGAATCGAGCACCGAGATCGCCAACGGCACGTCCTGCGCAGCCTCCTGACGCCGCCGCGCGGTGACTAGGATTTCGCCATGTCCGCCTGACTCCAGCGCCGGCTCGACACTTTCCGCGCCATAGGTTGGCAGCGGCAACCAGGCTATTCCCATCATCGAAACCACGAGCAGCGGCCGCGCATTCAATCTTTTCATATCGCCCCTCAAATTCTCTTAAATCAGTAGACAAATTTGGGTCGAAACCGAGGGCGGAGGCGATTTGGCTTTTCAGGATGCCGGAGTGCCCACGATCACGGCTCGACGTGCGGGGCGAACTTGAAGGGACCGATTGTCTGTTATGTATCTAGCCCGTGACAATAGATTGCTAAATCGCACAGGATTTCGCCTAAGCATCGATAAAATTTGATATTTCTGTGCAAATATAATAATTGTTTTAGTAGACTTTGATGAACTTTAGCTCCGTACTCGTCCGGCGCGATGATCGATCCGACGATGAACCAGCCGGGATAATGAAGGCGAAACAGAGGCCGTCTTGAGCTGCTGGCGATCGAGGCTCATAGCAATGGTCCGGATCACGCCGGTCTGCGTGATAAATGTCACCGCCCCGCCGTGGCCGGCCGCACGGACGCTGACACCGCAAATCTCCAAATTCCGCATACCGATCGCGAGAAGGGATCGGTCCTGCCAGCTGTAGCGCCGTCGCGGCGGATTGCGGGCGGGAGCAAATATTGGAGGATCACATGCTGAAGCCACTTCTACTTGTCCGCGTTCCTTCACTGGGCGCGATAGGGGCGATCCTACTCGTCACCACTCCGTCGACGGCATCTATCCGACCTGTCGAAGAACAGTTTGCGACGGCGCGTGTCTCTTATGCCGACCTTAATCTGAGCACTGCGGAAGGTCGCGCGACGCTCGATCGGCGTATTAGTCGCGCGGCGCGCCGGGTATGTGTAATGGCACCCGATCATCGCGAAACCTCCTGCCGCCGGCACGCTCTTGAACTTGCCCGGCCGCAGGTCCTGGCCGCTGTCGAACGCGCACAGAAGATCCAGGTCGCGTCGGCACTGCCTGTCCTGTGAAGCAGCAAGTGCTCGCTAGGGGGATGGTGCCTGACGGTCGCCATCCCCCCTAAAAGATGTCGCGCTCAGTCTGACTTGGCCTGATCGATTGCAGATGCCAGGATATGTGCCGCAAAGTCGCCGGCGCTTTGCTGTGCGAGCGCCGTAAGGGCGGACAGATCGATCACCATCGTCTTTTCCGACCGTTTGCTGGCAACTCCTTGTTGCTGCAGATAGCTCATTTCCCGAGAAACAGCCTCGCGATTTGTGCCTATGCGTGAGGCAAGTTCAGCGTGCGTGGGAAACCCCGATATTTCGACATGCTCGCGACCCGAGTGGTTTGAGCCACACAATCGCAGCAACTCGCAGTGCAGGCGCCCGGTGACGCGCAGCGCATTGCGCTCCAGGATCTTGTCGGTGAGATCACGCACCTGGCTCGAGAGGCGCTGCATCATCCATAAGGCGGCGTCAGGCGAAGCACTGACGCATTTGCGGAAGATTGCCCCCGGTATACTCGCCAGCACGCTGGGATCGAGCGCGACGATGGATGCGGAACGCGGGCGTTCATCTATTGCCGCCAATTCGCCGAACATCGCGCCGACAGAAAGGTTGCGCAGGATGATCTCCCGGCCACCGAGCGAATAGATGGCGACCTGAACCCGGCCCTCAAGAACGAGATAGACGCTCGTGGAAGACGCGCCGAGCGCAAGAATCGTCTGACCCGCGCGGGCCCGTACCTGGGTAAGATGAGGATCCAATTCTACGCGAAGTGCTTCGGGAAGCGGTTTAAAGGCCGACGCATAGCCGTTTAGCAGGTTCATGATGGATGCCCCCATCGCCCTTCGACCATGATATCCCGTGACCATCGAACAATCAAATTGACCACGGGCTCAAGTATTGCGCTCACATTGGCGTGTAAGTGCTGCTATGATGCCAGGGCCTAGCTGTGCACGCGACCTGACAGTGACGATGTCGATAGGGGGTCCGCTGATGTCGCACGAGCCGAGTTTCCACTCCGCTGACGAAGCACCGTTCGCCTCTCCTGATGTCGCCCAGCGCCGCTACATGACCGTGCTATTCGCCGACATCGCGAATTCAACCGGTATCGCCGCGGGTATGGATGCCGAGGATTTCGCAGAGTTACTCGGCAAAGTCCGTCAGGTGCTTGATCGAGTCATTCCGAGGCACGGAGGTATGCTCGTGCGGATCGATGGCGATGGAGCGGCTGTGCTCTTCGGGCATCCCGATCCCCATGAAGATGATGGCCGGCGGGCAACCGAGGCCGCGCTAGAGCTTCGGGATGCCATGCGCGAAATTGGCGGGCCCGAACTCGGGCAGGGCGCCGTGAAGCTGCATATCGGCATTCATAGCGGCCTGGTGCTCCTGAATCCGGGCGACATCGTCCGAGGTCGATTCGAAATGCTCGGCGACGCCACGAATGTGGCGTCAAGGCTCGCCTCCAAGGCCAATGGCAGCGAGATACTTGTTTCCGAAGAAACGCTGGGACCGCACCTGATGCATTTCCGGACCGGTCCGCGGCGTCTTATGCGCCTCAAGGGCAAGGCGATGCCAGTAGCCACCTACCGGATCATCCGACGCGATCCATCCGACTTCTGCTTTTCAAACCGCCTGACTCCCTTCATCGGCCGCACTGTGGAGCGTGAGAAGCTGGCTTGTGCACTCGACGATCTCGCCGAAGGGAAAGGCGGTCTCTTACGGATCATCGGTGCGCCGGGCGTCGGCAAGACGCGTTTGGCCCACTACTTCATCGATACTGCGACGAGCGCCGGCGTGACCGTCCATCGGGGCTATTGCGAGGCTTATCTGGGTGCTGAGCCGCTTCAGCCTTTCCTGCAGATTTTGCGGTCGATCCTGGGGATGCGGGCTTCGGAGACCAAGATCCGTCTTGTCGCCGCGGCAAGGAAGAATCTGCTGGCGATCGACGCGCGCCTGGCGGATCTCTGGCCCGATGTTGCCCGGCTCCTATCGCTTGGCCCGGCACGCCGTGAAGCTGGCACTGCCTGGAATCCGACCGAGGACAAGCGCCTCTCTGCGGCCGTCACCCTTTTTCGCCGGCTGACCGAGCGGAGCCCCATCATTCTGTTCATCGACGATTGGCAATCGGCGGACGAAGCATCGCGCGAAATGTTAAGCGCTCTCCACGCCGCCAATCTATCCGGCCTTTTGATCCTCTTGAGCGAGCGGGCACACCCGCTCGCCGATCGAAACGAAATGCCCACGGCCACGCTGCGTCTCGAACCCTTCACGCCTGAAGAAGTCGGTGCAGCAGTACGCGCTTTGTCGCCCGCAACCGATCCCTTCGTCATTGCGCGCATAGTGGACCGATCCGGTGGCATTCCCTTGTTTGTAGAGGAGCTTTGTCACTCGCTGGCTTATGACGAGCGCGGACGCGCCCGACCGGGAGGTCCAGCCTGGCTCGAAAGTCTTATCCAGGCGCGGTGCGCGCGCCTTCCCGCCGAGCAGGCGCAACTCGTGCGGATGGCGGCCGTCATCGGCAATATGGTGCCATCCTGGCTTCTGGAAAAACTCACCGGACATACTGCCGGCGATCTGATCGTCGATAGTCTCTCCGGACATGACTTCATCCATGAGAGCGATATGCCTGGGATATTGCGGTTCAAACATGGCATAACGCGGGATGTGATCTATGAAGCCGTAGGCCGCCGCGAACGAACCGAGCTTCACTTGAAGATCGCTGGCCATCTGGCGGCATTCGGTGCGGCACATGGCATAGAAGACCAATATGCCCCGCTTGCCTATCATTACCAGGCAGGCGGAGATTTCGAGCAGGGCGCAGACTTTGCTGAGCTCGCTGGCGACCGGGCGGCAGCAGTCTCCGCGCTCGATCGCGCGCAAGCGCAATACCGGGCGGCACTCGATTGCCTCGACAAGTTGCCTATTTCGTCCTCGGTCCTCGATCGAACAACGCAGCTCCTGCGAAGCTATGGCCTGGCAAGCAGGTTCGATCCTTCCCGGCAACAACTCGCGGTATTTCTGCGGGCCAGGGAGTCGGCCATGTCGCGAAAGGATCGCGTGGGTGCGGCATGGGCAAATTACTGGCTGGGGTGCCTATATTATGCGCTCGGCGAACCCCGGGCCGCCATTGCCCATTCCGATCTCGCTCTCACCTGGAGCAAAGAGACGACGATCACTGCGAATTTTGACAACAATATCAAAGCCATCCTGGGACGTTCGCTTGCCGCGGCATGCGATTATGACGCGGCCTTGCCGCTTCTAGAAGAAACCATCGAAGCCAAGCGTCATCAGATGGACGAGGCTCATGCTCCGGTGACGCTGGTGTATTCGCTTGCCTGCAAAGGATTCATCCTGGCCGATATGGGCGACTTCGATGGTGCACATCGCTGTTACGTGGAAGCCGATGCGCATGTCTCGGGACGTGATCATGAGGTGCGATCATCCGTCCTGTCGCGTCGCAGCGCCATTTGCGTCTGGCAAGGCCGCATGGAGGAGGCGCTGGAATTTGCGCATCAGGCCGAAATGGTCGCAGCACGCGTCAAAGCCCGCTACGCCTACATGATGAGCCGTGCGCTGGCGGGCTTTGCTCAATGGTCGCTGGATCGGAATCCGCTTGCCTTGCAGGTGCTGATCGATGCCACCGAGTGGCTGGGTGCCAGCGATCGCGGCCAGTTTACCTCGATGAACTATGGATGGCTTGCGACCGCGATGGTCGAGACGGGGGAGAGCGCCAAGGCGAAACACTATGCAGCGCGTGCCATGATGCGCGTGCGCAAATGGGATCGGCTGGGCGAAGCCATGGCCTGTCGGGCCATGGCACGCGCAGCCGCGGCGGCTGGCAACTGGCAGGCGGCCGATCGTTATATCCGTCGCGCCCTCGCATCAGCCGCCTTCCGCCACTCAGGCCATGATTTGGCCAAAATCCAGCTATGTCAGGCTGAACTGGCAGTCCATGCCGGCAACCGCGCTGGCGCAACATCGGCCCTTGAAGCGGCCGCGACGGAACTGGTCCGCATGGATATGCCACTCCACACGGCCAAGGCGGACCGCCTGGCCGGCGTGCTCCGCTCTACCGGCTTATCCTGATGACGAATGGCGCCGGCAGCGCCTGGATACGTCCTTTTTCCAGCAACGCGCTAAGCAGGCCCAGCATTACGCCCATGGCAAAGCCATAAGCGGGGCAAGCGTGGGTCGGCGAACCTTGAGGCACGCGCGTGCCCCCGAAGATCGGCGATGGATCGACGACGCCCGCTTCCTGATCACTCATAGTCGCGGAGACCACGCCGATGACGACCATTCGGTCCTTGGCGATGTCGAGACCCGCCAGTCGATGATCTTTTTTTGCCAGGCGCCATAGTAGATCGGGTGCCGGACGCCGCTGCATCGACTGCACGAGAGGTTTGAAAAGTGCCGCTTTGGCGCGATCATAAGGTTCGCCTTTCGCAGTCAGAAGATCCTGCTGGATGCGCCACAACCGCTCATCTTTGATCCACTCATAGAGAGCGCCGCGCAGATTGCCGTCGGTTGGCGGCAGGAAGCCCGTCATCGCACCGATGACGTTGAGCGCGACCTGGTTGAAGTCGACCTCGCCAGCAGAATTCGTGAAGGCAGCGGCGATCGCTTTCGTGATCGGCGCCATGGCGCTATCCTTGTGCTGCTGTTGGAACAAGGCAACCGCGGCATCATGCTGGCGCTTGCCTTGGGACTGGCCATATTCCGCCACCGCTCTTTCTGGATGGGGGTAGAAGATGCTCCGCGACGGGGCCATAAAATCGCCGGGGCACCGAGGCTTGCGGCCGGTGACGGGGCGCCAGTCCCACCCGCCGGGATCGAAATGGGAATTGTCGGCATCGGGATCGGCAGCGGCCGGATTTGAAGGGAGCCCGTCGGGGATGCCGAAATAATGACGCGAAACGGCGGCCAGTACGGGCGTAATGAAATCCCGTTTCAGATCGATCTTTCCTCCGGGCTCGGACAAGCCCAATTGCGTGTTCAGGCTCTCGAAGGCCGTCAGCCAGGTTTCCAATATGGCGTCGGCGGCGGCTCTGGCCACCTGGAACACATCGGCCTCCGTGCGCTGGCCAAGGATCCTGTTGGTGTCGTCGGCCTCTCGATCATATTGGGGGCCGCTATCGAGCCCGACATATATCCGCCCGAACGACGCTTCCATGCGAGGAACATGGCCCGCAACCGTATAATTCTCGTCGTCTCCGAAGACTTGCATGACGAGCTGTTTGCTGCCGACAAGAACGCCGTAAGATGTGTCGAGAATGCCGCCATAATTGTTGCGGATAGTGGCCCAGATCGCAAAGGAGTCGGCGCGTTCGCTGGGATCCTTTGAATCCATATCCTGAAGGCATATCTTCCACCGGAGCAGGGCTTCTTCTTCGGGAAGCGCCGAAATCTCGTCGATGATCTCCTGGCCCCTCTGTTCCACGGTCGGCGCGCGGGAGCGGGTTTGCGTGGAGAGACTTGCAAGCGCCGCCCGCGATGGCGCGAAGAGGTACAGGCCCCACAAGAGCGACACGAAGGGCTGGGGAATGTCGACGCGTTCCACCTTGTCGTTCAACATGAAGCGAAAGGTTCTTCTATCCCCGGGGCGGGCCGTGCCGATCAGCGGATCGCCTTGGCAACTCGCGACGCCGGTGCTGTTGCCGCCGTTGATCCAGCGCTGGATCACTTCGAACTGCTCGGCGATGCTCGCATTATAAGCCATGAAGATGATGCCCCGCTCCGCCTCGGCCGGATCCCCGTTCGCGGGTCCATAAGACAATCCACGCCGAGCGATCCGGGGCATGCCGCGACCAAAGGATCGGGTGCGCGGATGGGCGCGCCGGATATGCGCCTGCAGGGGGCATTTCTTGCCCCCGGGATCCGCGGAATAATCGAATAGATTGTCGCTCGATGCGGGCGAGACGAGAGGTTTGCCGTGTTCGTCGCGGCCAATCATGCGATTGAGCAGGTCTTCCGGCGTGGCACCCGGCGTTTTCACGGCCCAATCGGCCGCAAATTTTTTCAAACCCTTCCAGTCTTGGCGCAGCTTCCGGACGACTAGGAAACTGCCATTGTCGAGATAGGTGTCCGGCGCCGGAGCGGGATCGCCGCGCTCGTTGGCATAGCCGCAAAGCAGTTCGCCCAACGGAACTTCGTCTGTGTAGGCGGCTTCGGCGGATGAAGCTGCCTTGAAGTTTTCGACCGGATCGGGCTGGCTGAGACCATCGACGAAACCGAAATGATCGGTTCTTCCGGCCGGATCGAGCGACGCCTTACGCATGCCTTCGACGGCGAGGAGACTGACACCGGAAGCCGCGGCCTTTCCGGTAAGCTCGTTAATCACTTGGTGGAGCGGGTGGGCCGCATCGCCAATATCATATCCCTCGTAGGCGGGTGCGCGCGTCCGCAATTGGATAATGAAATCGACTTCAGAAAGGTCGACGGGGGGAGCTATGGTCGCAGTAGAACCCTTGGGATGCCAGCGACCGGGCAATTGCCAGCGGCGCGGATGATTGGCGAACATATCCCCAATTCGTCCAGCGCGATCTGCCATGCCTTCCTTGAATTCTCGAGGAAACGCGGCAAGATCGGCATCAGAGATATTTAGATGGCGAAGGCCTTCATAGCTAAAGGCGATATTGTGGATGATGTCGTCTTCGAGGCCGCTCTCTCCATAGCTGATCGGCAGGTCGCGAATGAATTTTCGGGCTAGATGATCCTCGCTGATGCGCATGAGGAGCAGGCAGCCGTGGGTGACCGGCGCCGCCTCCAGGTCATAGCTCGACAGGATCCCTGCCTGGACCTGAGTCCTTTCCAGTCGCGGCGCGTCATAGCGGACGGGATTGCGGGGAGTGAGGCGGGTGGTCCACCAGCCGATCTGATCCGCAAAGCGTGCCTGCGTGGCAGCCGACAGGACCGTAGGATCCCATCCTCCGAGCAGATCTTGGGCTGCGCGCAGCAGAAATCGGCCGTCGCCCGTCAAGCGGTCGGGCGGATAGAAGTCCGCCAGCTTGTAGATCGCCACCAGGGCCTCGAGCGCGACATCATTATATTCGAACTGCGCTTTTATGTCCGCGGAATGCGTGACGCTCGTCCGAAATGCCTTGGCGACGACGTTTGGATCATCGGCCATCAGTTGGACGAGCTTGGCCTCGGCGTCGGATGCTTCGCGCTGAAGCTGTTCCGCTTTAGCCAGATAGGCGAAGTCGGCCACGGTAAGGCCGGTTGCAGCATAAAAGAATTTGCTCTCGATCTGATGATTGTTGACCCAATCCGCATAGGCCTGAAAGCCGCTGTCGACAGCACCGACATAGCCTTCACAATTGCAGAAAATGAGATCCAGGAACGAGCCGAGAGGATCCCAGATCAAACGGATATACGGTTCCCATGGCCGATCGAACGTCGCGGTCAGCAGAAGCGTATGACCAGGCGGCGTAGAAACGATCGCGATGCGGAAGTCGAGGAGTGACTGGATGCGTTCGGCCGCATCGGCGAACGGCTTGATCTTCAGATATTCGCGCGCCGTCGATCGCATCTTGAAGAGCGCCTCAAGCGTCAGACGGAGCCGCGTTTCAAAGGTGGCGGACTCGAAAGCCTCCACGAAGCCGGTCCTGACGGGCGCCCATACGACAAGATCACCAATGCCTTCGAGATGATTGTTGCTGGATCGTTCCATTGGACTCACTCCATAGGAAGGTCATCTCCGCTTAATTTTTTAAACAGTGGGCGGATGCGCGGTGCGCTACGCATTGCTACTCGAATAAATCGAGCGATTTATCTTTCACAATTCTTGGAAATTACGATTCATGAAATAAATTCAATACAAAGGTTATGTATGTGACAAAAATCACAAATAACTATGTGATGCACGACCTGGGTATGGCGCGTGCCGAGCTGTGCTATTGCGCTGAATTTTAAAAGATATGCTTGTAATCGGTGAAAGGGGGGCGCAGCCTTCGATATATCTTTGCCGCCGCCGGGGTGCGGTCGACGTCGGAATGGATGACTGTCGTGATTGGTCTGCGACTAGGGCAGGATACGAAGTTCCCGATAACGGTCGACATATTTGCGGATCGTATCGGCGGAGTCGGCACAGTTTTCGAAGCCGGCGTGACGAAGCTTGATAGTGCTCGTAAGTCCGGACATCAGCTTGCGTTCGGGCGGCATGCTTTCGCCCCACGCAGACACAATTTGCGGCGTGGCACCGAGCAGGACATCCAGGCTGCGGGGTGCGACTAGGCCAAATCTGTCTACGACGGTCGGCCAATGATGGGCGAGCCGCGTGAGTTCGCCGGCAATGTCGACGTGGCGAGGTTCGGTGAGCGCGATGCCGAAGCTGTCGGCCAGGATCGGGAAAATATCGTGAAGGGCAAAGACATCGCCGTTCGTCACGTTGAAGACTTGGTTCCGCGCCCCTGGCGTTGCGAACGCCCATTCGCTCGCCGAAGCGATAAGATCAGAATCCGTCATCTCGAAAATGCCGCTGTTGCCAGCCGGCATGGGTAGAGGCTCCCCGGCTTCCGCGCACAAGGCGGCCAAGACGGCAAGTACCAGCGACCAGTTCATGTTGCCGCCGATCGCAACACCAATCGTCCCGCCGGGACGCAGGATCGTCCACGACCATTCAGTGCCGAGCTGTCGATCGACGATATATTCCTGCTGGCGATGATAGAAGTTGAGGTCGCGGTAAGAGGCATCGCTCTCCTTAAAGGGCAGCTGCGTCGTGATATGTGGCAGATGCGACCCATATGCCTTGAGCCCGTGGACGAGCACGGCCTGCTGGAAGCCAGATGCTGATTGTGTGAGCGGCTCGACGATGTTGGCCAGCATTTGCACATTTTTTTCGATCTGTGCTTCATCAGCCCAGCCGGCGATGATGTCGCGATCATTCTCGTTGACCGCCGCGTAGATCAGATGGGTGGCATCCGACATCGCGCCGAAAGCTTCATGACACGCGCCCTCGTCCGAGAGATCGACGTTGATGTGGTTCACGCCGTCGAAGGCTAACGCCGGCGAGCGGCGGGCAACCGATACGACTTCCCACTCGGGCAGCCGGGAGAAATGCCGCATCATCGCATTTCCCGTCACTCCGGTCGATCCGGCGACGATGAGCTTGGCCATGTACTGTCCTCAGTCGATGCAGCGTCTTGCGTGACGATGCCTCTGAGCAAACAAGGACGGCAATGTTCTCGAGCCGGAACGTGGCCCAAATTGTGAAGCCGGCCCAAGCGCCTGCCAATCGACAGACCGTCGCAAACCGCCCTATTCGTACCGGAGCGCGTGGACCGGGTTCGCCCGCGCGACGCGATAGGCATGGCTGCCGATCGTCGCGACCGCGATCAGCAGTGCGAGCAGGCCGGCGAGCAGGAAAGGCGTCGGCCCGAGCGCGATGCGACTGTCGAATCCATTCAGCCAATCGCGCATCAGCCACCATGCGATCGGCCAAGCGATCAAATTGGCGATCAGCACGGGCCGGCTGAACTGCCAGACTAGCAACTGGACGATGTCGCGGGTGCGAGCGCCCAGCACCTTGCGGATGCCGATTTCCTTGGTGCGGCGTTCGGCGGTGAAGGTGGCGAGCCCGAACAGGCCGAGGCAGCCAACGATGACCGCAAGCACCGCAAAAGCACCGAACGTCGCCGCGCGGGCCTCCTCGGCCTCATATAGGTCCTTGACGATATCCTCGCTGAATTTCGCTTCATAAGGGACTTCGGTCGTGATCGACTTCCACACCCGCTCCACTCCGGCTGATACAGCCGCGGGATCGCCGCGGTAGCGGACGACCATGGTGCTCGGTGACGCAAGGACGTTGAAGAACATGATCGGCTCGAGCGGAGTGCGGATCGAGCGGAAGCGCGCGTCCTTGACCACGCCGATAATCGTTGCCGGCACCAGCCCGAATTCCTCGGCCACATAAGCGAGGCGAACGGTCTTGCCGATCGCATCGGCCGGATGCTTGAAGCCCATTCGCCTGGTGGCCAGCTCATTCACGACGATGTTGGTGCCACGCGCGGCAAACAGCCGCTCCGCTTCCTTGTCTTCCGGGAAAGGCAGGGTTGAATCGTCCATCGGCCGCTTGCGATCGAAGCTGCGGCCGGCGAGCAATTCTATTCCCATCGCATCGAAGAAGCCCGCATCGATCCGGTACTGGCCGATCTGCACGGGCTTCGGATTGCCCGGCACCATGACATTGGTGTTGCTGTTATTCGTCGTCGCGACGCCGATGTCGGTGCGTCCGACCGAGATCACGCCATCAACGCGACGGACCTGGTCGGCGATCATCTCGCCCTGCTGGAGAAGCTGGTAGCGCGACAGATTGTCGACCTGCAGGATATGATCCCGCTTATATCCCGGATCGACCGTCCGGGCGAAGATCGTCTGCGCATAGATTACGCCGGTGCAGATGATCAGCCCGATCGAGACGGCGAATTGGCCGACCACGAGAATGTTGCGCAATCGCCCCGACCCGGGAGTTTCGGCAGCCGAACGGTTCGCCTTGAGCACTTCGGCCGGCTGGAAGCGGGAGAGGAAGAAGGCCGGGTAAAGCCCGCCGAGCACGCCGACGAACAGCACCAGGGCAATGACCGGAAGAATGATGCCATCCGCACCGAAATAGGTCACGGACAGATCGGCTTTGAGGAAGGTCGAGAAGGGACCGATCAGAAGCTCGACCAACGCAAGGGCAAGCAGCATCGCAATAGCTGCAACCAGCACGGATTCCCCGATGAACTGGAAGATCAACTGCTTGCGGCTTGCGCCCAGCACCTTGCGCAGCGCCACTTCACGGGCGCGCTGGCTGGCCCTCGCGGTCGCGAGATTGGTGAAATTGACGCAGGCCATCCCGAGGATCAAAAGCGCGATCACCGCGAAGGTGGATATCGTCCGCCGGTCATTGCCCGGCGTCATTGCGCCGCCCTGTGCCTTGCCGAGATGCACGTCACGGACATTGACGACACGCCAGTCCTGATCATCGCCGGCATTGTAGCGGGCTTCGCCGGCATTCTGATCCGGAGTGTTGCGCTTTTCCCACGCCTTTAGCTGAGCTTCGATCGCCGCGGGATCTGTGCCGGGCTTAAGGCGAAGATAGACCCAGCCTGATTGGCAGCCCCAGCAGGTCAGGAAATCGGGTTCCTGGGCAAAGAAGGCGACCATATCGATCCGCACGATCATGTTGATCTTGAGGTGCGAATTCTTCGGAATGTCGCGGAGCACGCCGCCGATGCGGTAGTCGCGCTTCACGCCCTTGCTGATCAGCGTCATCGTTTTGCCGATGACGTCATCGGTTCCGTAACGCTTGATGGCTTCGGACTCGGTGATCACCGCGCCGCCCACCTTGTCGAGCGTGCGGGGATCTCCCTTCGCCATCGGCAGATGCAGCACGTCCAACAGGTCGCCATCGACATAAAAGAGGTTTTCGGTGGAGGAGACCTGGCCGTCCTTGACGAACACCGGCTGGCTGCCGAGGACGTAGACCTCCTTTTCGACCTGCGGGAAATCCTTCTTAAGCGCCTTGCCCGAGACATAGGCCGTCATCTGGAGTTCGCCCGTGTCGTCGCCGGTGATGTCGCTCTTATACCAGGCCTGGAACTGGTAAGCATTCTCCGCGCCGGGCAGCCAATGATCGTAGCGCAACTCGTAACGGACGAAGAGGAGGATCATGAGGCAGGCCGCCATGCCGATCGCGAGGCCGAGTATGTTGATGAGCGCATAAGCGCGGCTCTTCCCCAGCGAGCGAATGCCGACGGTGAGATAGTTGCGCCACATGGGCCCGTTCCCCTTCTTCGACTTCAGGCGGCGCGGGGCCGTGCAGAATCCGTGGACTCGCGGTTCGCCACAAAGATGTGCACGAGCGGAGCAAGCATCGTGCCAGCCGGAAAGCGCGGATTCAGGCCGATGGGAAAGAGAGTATTGTCCGGTATCGGACATTGTGACTGTTCACTTGCGGACACTGAGGGCTTTCGCTTCAACCTCTCAGCCGGCGGCAGCCGAGCGCGAACGTCGGTCCTAGATCGGCAGGAACTCGCCGCCGTTGATGTCGAGGCTCGCTCCGGTCACCATCGATGCATAGTCCGACAGCAGCATGATGACGCCCTTGGCGCATTCGCGATCGGGCGGGATAACGCGCAGCGCGACATTTTTTGCGACCTCGGCTTTCTGTTCTTCGACGGACGGCCCGCCCTCGGCTGCGAGGCCCGCGATATAGGCTTCGACCGATGAGCCCCACATCCAGCCCATGAACGTCGAGTTCACGCGGATGCCATATTGGCCCCATTCGAGCGCGAGCTGGGCAGTGGTGTGCGCGAGCGCCGCCTTGGACGCGCCATAGCCGCCCTGACAGAGCAGGGGCTTGCGCGTCACCTGCGTGTTGACGTTGACGATCGCCCCACCGCCTTGCGCCTTCATCGCCGGAAACACGGCCAGGCATAGGGCGAGCGATCCGAACAGATTGGTGTCGAGCGTATGACGCCAATCCTCGAGGTCGCTATCCTCCATCAGGGTGAGCTTGCCGGCCGTATAGGCCGAGTTGATCAGGCAATCGACGCGGCCGAAGCGGGCGATCGTAGCGGCCACCAGCGCCTCGCACTCCGCGGCCACGGAAATGTCGCACGGCACCTTCAGCACTTCGGTGTCGAGCCCGAGCGCGGCGACTTCCGCCTCGGCCGTGTCCAGCTTGGCGGGCGTGCGCGCGCTGATGACCAGCCTTGCTCCTTCCTGTGCGGCCAGCGTCGCCAGCGCCTGGCCGAGGCCGGGGCCAATTCCCGAAACGATGACGACCTTGTCCTTGAGCAGCATGAACCTCAATCCTTCGCTTCGCCGAAAAGATGGGCTGCGGCATCCGATGCCACATTGCCGAAGCCCGGTGCGGTCACCGCTCCGTCAGCACCGACCTGTTCGCTAAACAGGGAATGGCGGCGGAAGACGAGCTGGCTGATCCACCACCGGCCATCGCGACGGACATAGCGCGCGTCATATAGGCCCGAGATGCGGATGGTGATGCGGCTGTCGAAATTATAGGCGAACATGTGCAGCCGCCATGTGCCCGAGGCATCGTCCGGCCCCTCGATGCGGATGGCCGGGCTCAGGCCGAAATGATTTTCCTGGCGGTTGGGGTCCATGCCGAGATCGATGAAGAACTGGACGAACGCATCGCGATCCCGCCACACGGGCATGTCCTCGAACTCGATCAGGATTTCGCCTGGCGCGAACAGATCACGCAGGGCTTCGGGCTGTTTCAGGTCGATCGCGCGCCAATAGCCGTATTGCAGATCGCGTATCTGCTCGATGTCGGCGAGCCTGCGGATCTCCGCGCGGAGTTCCGCGACCTCGGCTGCCAGATCCTTGTCGGCCATATCCGCTATCCCCCTCAGAGCTGCTGCATCAATTCGACGCGAACGCCGTCAACATCGGCAAGGTGCAACATCTCGCAATCCCCATATCGGCTGCGCGTCGACGGAAAGACCCGCCCGCCGGCCTCCACCAGTGCTGCCGCCGCTGCGTCGATATCATCGACCCAGAAGGCATGGTGGGTCAGGCCATATTGGTTGAGCGGCCGGCGCTCGCGGCTGCCGAAACTGTCGGGTGTGGCGAAGCTCATCAGTTCGATGGCATTGCCCTGATCATCCCGCACGACGGTGGCGCGAATCCGCGCATCCTCCGCCTCGGTCAGCGGCGCGAGCCAGGCGGTGTGATCGAGCAGCACGACATTGTCGGCTGGCAGGAAGCCGAGTACGGCGTAGAAGCGCGCTGCCTGTGCGGGATCGGCAACGCAGATACCCGAATGCGAAAAGCCGGCGGTGAGGCGGGGAGAGTGAACCAACTCGATACGCACGCCATCCGTATCGTTCGTATAGACGATCTCCGCATCGTTGACGTCGTAATAGACGCGGGTTGCCGGATGCACCTGTCCGCCGGCCGCGACGATGCGCTCGATCGCGGCGTCCATATCGTCGACATTGACCGCGAAATGGGTGAGGCCGAACTGGTTGAGCGCGCGGCGGGTGCGTCGGCCTGTGGCTGCGGGGGCATGGAAATAAAGCAACTCGATGGTGATGCCGGCCGCGTTCCGCAGCATCTGCGCGCGGAGCGCTGCGCCGCTGATATCGGTGCCGGCGTCCAGCCATGCCCCCTCAAGACGGGGATGATCTTCCTGCGCCTCGAAACCCAAGGCATCGCGGTAGAACCGGACCGATGCGTCGATATCGGCCACGCAGATGCCGCGATGCGAGAAACGTGCCGCCATCTATCCCTCCGATACTCGCTACCGTCTGTCGCGGCGCCTATCGAGGAGAGGGCTTAACGTGGCACTTATTGACAGGTCAATATGTAACATCATAGCGTGGCCGCCATGTTGATCAGACGCGCCGCATCCGTGGCAGAAATATGCTCAGGCCCGCCAGTCGATGCTAAGACCCGGCTTCATCGACACAGGAGGTCCCTACCCTATGCCCGTCGCGTCGCCGCCAACTGATCCCGTGGAAAAGTCCGCTCGCCCGCGTCGCAATCGGCAGGGAGATCTGCAGCGCCGCCAGAAGGAGGCGACGCGGCAGAAGCTGCTCGCGTCCGCACATGCCGTCTTCGCAGACAATGGCTACGCCACGACATCGGTCGATATGATCGTCGAGGAAGCCGAGGTCAGCCGCACCTCCTTCTACCGCCATTTCGACGATAAATATGCCGTGGCGCAGGCGCTGTTTTCGGAACTGATTCCCGAAGTGCAGGATCGTTGGCGGGAACTGCTCGCCATCCCACGGCCGGGGCTGGCCGACGTCGTCGCCTGGGTCACCGCCTATGTCGATCTGCTCGAGGTGAACCGCGTGCTGATCGGCGTCCTGCGCGAAGTGGATGCGATCGAGGTCCGCGCCCAGCAGAGGGTGCTCGACTATCATAATGATCTGCTGGCGGTGATGGCCGCGCGGGTGCCGGGGCTCGGCGACGAAGGCGCGGTGCCGCGGGCCCGCGCGCTGCTGTTGCTGCTCCAGGTCGACCAATTCTCCTACGCGATGAGCATCCGCAACTGGCCGATCGAGCGAGGCGTGATGATCGCGGCGATGGCGGCTCTCATTCATGAATTTCTCGTGCTCGCCGAAGGCGGCGGCTGATCGACAAACAGAAGAATTGGGAGAGGCGGATGGCAGGCAGGATCGTGGTCGTCACCGGCGCCAGCCGGGGGTTGGGCAGGGGTATTGCCCTGGCGCTGGGCCCGCTGGGTGACACGGTTTACGTCACCGGCCGCAGCGATGGCGCCTCGAACTCGACCGCCTGGCCGGGCACGGTCCAGGCCACCGCCGAAGAGGTGACGGCGCGGGGTGGCAAGGGGATCGCCGTCGGCTGCGATCATCGCGACGACGCACAGACCAAGGCCCTGTTCGATCGCGTCGAGGCCGAACAGGGCCGGATCGACATCCTGGTGAACAATGCCTTCGGGATGCGTGAGGAGGCGGCCGAGCCCGGTCCCTTTTGGGAACGGCCGCTCGATGCCTGGGAACAGATGATCGATGTCGGGCTGCGCAGTTCCTATGTCGCGAGCTGGTTTGCGGTGCGGATGATGATCCGCGGCGGCGGCGGGCTGATCGTCAACACCTCCTCGCCCGGCGGCAACGCCTATCTCCATACGCTGCCTTACGGCATCGGCAAGATCGGGCAGGACAAGCTTGCCTTCGACATGGCGCACGAGTTGAAGCCCCATCCCGTCACCGTGCTCGCTTTCTGGCACGGGCTGATCCTGACCCAGCGGACGCGCGATCATTATGCGAAGCACCCTGACGTCTTTGAGACGCTCGGCGGCCCTTCCAAGGCGGAGACGCCCGAATTCGCGGGGCGGCTGATCGATGCAATCTGGCGCGATCCGGATCGGCTTGCGCTTTCGGGCGGCAGTTACTGGACCGCGGAACTCGCGGCGAAATATGGCGTCGAGGATATTGACGGCAACAAGCCGGAATCGCACCGGGCGCTGTTCGGCGGGCCGATCTACGACGCGGTGGCCTGACGATGGAACGCCTGCCCACAGCCGACGCGCTGATCGCCGCCGCCCGTGATCGCACTGGCCTCCACGCGCTTGGTGACACATGGTTTCTCGAACCGCTTCACCACTTGCTCGCCGGGCTGGATGATGAGGCGAAGCTGAGCCCGTCCGGGCGCGAGGCGCTGGCCGGCCAATTGGTCGGTGCGCTCTCCAACCGGCTCCAGCTTCGGGAATTGATCCGGCGCCATCCCGAGATCGAGGATGAGAAGGTCGATGTCGCGGCCTTCATCGTCGGTCTGCCGCGCACCGGCAGCACGCTACTTCATCGGTTGCTGGGCACCATGCCGCCTTTCACCGGGATTTTGTGGTGGGAACTGCAATATCCCTTCCCCCATCCCGATGGCCGAGATGGCGGCCGCACGGGTCGTCGCGCTGCCGCCAATGAGATCATGCAGGCATGGCTGCGCGGTGCGCCGGAGCTGACCTCCATCACGCCCATCGAACTCGATCAGCCCGATGAGGAACTGCTGCTGATGGATCAATCCTTCCTCTTCTCGGGCTGGGAGGGGATGCATTATCTGCCCGGCTTCTCCGCTTATGTGGAAGCGGCCGACAAGACACCATCCTATCGGGAACTCGTGACGGCGCTCAAATGTCTGCAATGGCAGGCGGCCGAGCGACGCGGCAAACGCTGGATCCTGAAATCGCCGGGCCATCTGAGCGCGCTCCGCGAGGTGACGACGCTCTTTCCAGAGGCGCGGATCATCATGCAGCATCGGGATCCCGTGGAGACGCTGCCCTCATACTGCAGCATGGAGACGACGCTGTACGGCATCGCCTCCGATCGCGTCGATCCTGTCGCGATCGGCGCGCACTGGTATGCCAAGCTGCGGCGATTGCTGGAAAGTTATATCCGGCATCGCGACGCCATCGGTGAACAGCGTTTCATCGACATTCAGTATCGCGAACTCACCCGCGACATGGATGGGCAGGTGCGTCGCATCATGACGCATCTCGGCGAGGTGATGACGCCCGAGGTTGAAGCGGCTCTTGCGGATGTCGTGGCCGACAATGCCCGCGACAAGCGACCGCCCCATCAGTATCGCGCCGACCGCTTCGGCTTCACCCGCACCGATATCGAGCGCGATTTCGCTTTCTACCGCGAGCGCTTCGGCTTCGCGGCGCAGCCGGTTTCTGGAGCCGCAGCATGAGCGACATGGACCCCTTCATCCAGTCCATCACGGTTGAGATCGACGCGCCGGCCGATTTCGTCTGGGACGTGCTGACGGACGTCCCACGTTATCCCGAATGGAATCCGTTCACCCGCAAGGTCGTCACGGATTTCGCCATTGGTGGCGCGGTGCGATTGACCGTGCCCGATTCCAACGGATCGGACGAACTGTTCGAGTTTGACGAATATCTGAGGACGTTCGAGCCGCCGAAGCTGCTGGCCTGGGGCATTCCCGATTATGCCCTGCGCGAACAGATCGTCACGCCACTTGGCCCTGATCGCTGCGCCTACCACAGCACCGACCGCTGGTTCGGCGATGGCGTCGCCGACTATGTGAACCATGGCGATTATGTGCAGCGTGGTTTCGATTCCGTGGCGCTGGCCCTGAAGGCGCGGGTGGAGGTGCTGCGCGCCACGACAGGCTGACCCTCCCTCCTCTTGCGAGGAAGGAGGGGAAATCGCTTAGAACCGATAGGTCATGTCGAAGCCATAGGTGCGCGGCGGGTTGTAATAGCCGACGGCCAGGCCGCCGAAGCTATCGCCGAAATCGATCGACCAGGTGCGGTGGAAGGTGTTGAACAGGTTGCGCGCCCACAACCCCATCTCGATCGTGCCGCTGCCCGCAGGGATGTTGGTCAGCCGCAGGTTGGCGTCGACGATATTCTGCGCGTCATTGGCGAAGAACGGGCTGATGGTGGGCGTGTTATAATTGTAATCCTGGTGGGTGTAATCGACCACCAGATGCAACTCGCCGTATCGATCGCTCTGGAAGAAGCGGATGTCACCACTCGCGCTGCCTGTGAGCTTCGGTGTCGAGGGCAGGACCCGATCGTCCTTCACGTCGACGCCATTTTCGATGAAGCTGTTATATTTGCCGTCGAGGGTGCCGATCGAACCCGACAGGCGCAGCCAGTCCACGGGCAGGGCCTGAACCTCGACCTCCAGGCCATGGATGTCCGCGCTGCCGGCGTTGCGGATCGCGGTCGCCGCGGTTCCGGCCTGGAAGCCGGTAAACACCAACAGTTGCATGCGGCGATGCTGGTTCCAGAAATAGTCCGCATTGATGGACAGCCGCCCGTCGAAGAAGCGGCCCTTCAGACCGATCTCATAGGAATAGAGCTTCTCCGACTTGAACGGCGTCACGGTATCCTGAAGCGTCGTCGCATCTCCGGAGAAGCCACCGCTCCGATACCCTTGCGCATATTTGGCATAGACGTTCAGATCGTCGCTGACGTCATATTTGGCGATGATCGTGGGGGTGACGCCCTTGAAGCGCGACGACGCTTTGGTCTCGGGAATGGCGGGCGGGCCCACCGGATTGCCGGTCGCGGAATCGACCGTGGCGAGATAGCGCTTGGTGCCCTTCTTCTCCCAACTGAAGCGGATGCCACCTGTCAGCGTTAGCTTGTCGTCAAGAATGGGCGGCACCCAATCCACCTGGCTGTAGACGGCATAGGCCGTCGATGACGTGCTGTAGCGCGAGTCCGTGTAGAAGGCGTCGCCGAAGAATTGTTGCGGGTTCTCGCTGGGGCCGCCATCGTCGAAGAAGAACAGACCGGCCGTATAGTTCAGCCGATCGCCGATCTTGCCGATGGCCTGCAGTTCCTGCGAAAAAGCATGATAGTCGAAGGTCTGGATGATCGACGCGATCGGATAGGGCGATCCGTCGAGGTCCATCGACGCCGTCCAGTCCATTTCGCGATAGGCGGTAATCGACTTCAGCGTGACGTTCTCGAGGTCGAGCGTTGCCGTGAGGCTGTGGCCCGACACCTTCACGCGCTCGTACAGATCCTCATTATTGACCGATCCGTTCGAAAAGCCGCGGCCGGAACGCTTGAGCCCGAGCACGAAATCATCCAGCGGAATGCCGGCATAGATGGGCGAATTCTGGTCGAATATGCTGCCCTGATCGACATTCAGGAGCTGAGAGAAGCGCGGCACAGCGCGCGTGCGGCTATAGTCGAAAGCATAATCCATCGTGAAGTTGGTGGTGGGCTGGTAACGGACGGCGATCCGTCCCGCCTTGTCGTTTGTGGCGTCCAGCCGATCATTGGTGGTGGCGCGCGCCGGGATGACGCTGGGCGCGTCGGACGGCGTCGCGGCATTCTGGATATAGCCTTCGTGCCGGTCGATCAGCCCCGACAGCTTGACGCTGAAATCACCGAAGCGCGGCAGATCGAGACTGACGCGCAGGCTGCGCTGCTCGAAATTGCCAAAGCCCGCCTTCACATAGCCGCCCCATTCGCCGGTCGGCTTCTTGGTCACGATGTTGAAGGCGCCGGACAGGGCATTTCGGCCGAACAGCGTGCCTTGCGGCCCGCGCAGCACCTCCACGCTTTCCAGGTCGGCAATGGCGAAGAGCTGGCCATTGGACTTGCCGATATAGACGCCGTCAACATACATGCCTGACGGCGGCTCGTTGTAGGGCACCGGATTGGGCGAGTAGCCGCCACGGATCGAGATGACCGTCGAGGCGACGTAGCCGCCGCCGGTGGTGAATTTGGTGTTGGGCGCCAGGCCTTCGAGATCGACGAGCGTGGTGACGTTGCGGGTTTCGAGCGCACCAGCATCGAATGCGGTGATCGCGACAGGCACATCCTGCAGACGCTGCTCACGCCGCTGCGCTGTGACGACGATATCGGTAAGGCCACCACTTTCGGATGCCGTCTCCGCGCCGGACGGCGGGGCGTCCTGTGCCAAAGAATGCGTGGAAAGCGCCGTCGTCGACAATCCCGCCATCAGAATATTGCGGCCTAAACCGCGCAAGCCAAAGCAACTGCCCTTCATCGCCAAAATCCTCCCCGGTTGAAGCGGTCGCGCGTCTTCGGCCCCGATCCGCCATAAGGTTCATGTCATTGCGTGATTTCCGAAGTTTCCGCCCGCGCGCGCGGCTTCAGGAACTGCGTGTACCAGCGGCGTGCATCCAGGATCGGCCCGTCGTCGCGGCACAGCGCCGGCCGCTCGGACAGCGATTTATTCTCCCAGATGTCGACGTCCTGATAAGCGGAGACCTGGCCGGCGGCGGCATATTCCCGCGCGATCTCCTGGAATTCGGGCGTGACGCCATCGTCCGAACGGATCATCAGGCCGTACCAGACGGCGACATGGCTCTGGTCGATCGGAGTATGCGCGAGCAGCATCCAGGATCGGTAACGCCCCTCGATACTGGTCAGCAGATAAGACGGGCCGTGATAGGTCGCGACCGTCTTCATTTCCCCACCGGGAATGTCGGTCAGCGTCTCATGACTGGCGAACTGCGTCTGGATCGCCCGGTGGCCGTCGAATTCGACCTCGAAGACTCGCGGCCAGGATTGGTGGACCGGCCCCAGATGGGCGCTGTCGGCGATATTGTCGACGATCTCCAGCGGCACGGTGCGGATGTCGCGCCGGACGATCGCCCAGGGTACCCATTGCTGGTCGTAATAATCGTCCAGATCGGGGATTTCATAATCGGGCGCGCCGTGCTCCGGATCGAACCACAGCAATACCAGACCGTTCTGCTCGCGCACGGGATACGAATGGACCTTCGCCTGGGGCGGGATCAGCTTGGAATAAGGGATATGGCTGCAGCGTCCGTCGGGCCCGAAGCGCCAATGGTGGAAGGGGCAACGTACCTCGCCCTCTTCCACCACTCCCCCTATTGCGAGGCTTGCGCCCATGTGGGGGCAAACCGAATCCAATATAGCAACGTCCCCGTCCGCCCCCCGGAAGGCCACAAGCGTGCGTCCGAAAAAGGGCAGGGCGACGGCTTCACTAGCAGGAATGCTCTCGGGCGTTGCCACCACGAACCAGCCGCGCGGATAGTCAAAAACTCTGCCAGAAGCCCAATCAGGAACCGCATCGTGCTGATTCATAACCCGTCCGTAGCCACCGCAATTAATATGGTTCAATATGATGTTACATATTAAACCATCATGATGCAACATCATGTGAATTGCCAACCGTCGTAGTGATCGGAAGTGGCGGGTGGCTGCGAGTGATGCCGTCGCGAGTGGTAAAGGAAGATCGATTTCGTGCGGTGACGTCATCATCATGACCGAAGCCGAAGACGGCGTTCCGAGGCCGGCTCTATCACGGTAAATGCGACGCTATGTGCGCGCGAAGCGCCGCGTCAGCCGATGATCGTGTCGAACCGGAGCCCCGCCGACGACAAGGAACCGGCCGGCCGGGTCCGGTTGGCCGCCCATATGTGGAGCGAGCCATCGATCCAGCGTGCCGCCTGATAGTGGCGTTGCACCACGAGGCCGTCGTCGGGCACTTCTTCCTCTGGGATCAACAGCGCGCCGTCGCTGCCGCCGACCAGCATTGCGGTCATGCTGCCGACGAGGTGGCCGCCGCCGGCTTGGTCACTGATCGAGCCGCGGGCGAGCATGACCTGTGCGGCGGGTCCGGTCCGAACCGGAAGTAGGGGAATCCAATGCGGCGGTGGCCGATTGAAAAGCTTGTATTGGGGCAGCGCTTGCGGATCGCCGCGCGAATCGGGCGGCCGCGTGTCTGAAAGCGGGATGCCCACCTGCAATGGCGTTTCCAGAATCTGCTCGATGGCCCAGGCGATGTTGGCCTGCTCATCGCGGGCAAGGGTGATCTGCTCGACCACGGGCCCGATCAGTGACTGGTCGAGACGCGGCGCAAGATACAACAGGTTGCTGATCGGCACCCCTTCGGCCTCATCGCCGTCGACGGGCATCGCGTGACGGAAAAGCCCCCAGCGGCTCGAACCATTGGCGCCAGCGGGTTTCAGCAGCGTCGCTGTGCCGAACGTGTCGATGATTGTCAGCGACCTCGCTTCGACCAGCCGGCCGACCGGCAGATCGACGCCGATCACGAACCAGTCATTGCCGAAACCGCCCAGCGTCTCGACGAGCAGCACCTGCGCCAGATCCGTACTCGCAGGTTTGATGGCGGCGATGTTGAGGCGCCCGTCCTCGAACTCCCAGAAACGCGGGGCTGGGAGGCCGGGGGCCGTTACCGGAACCGGGACGACGGTTCGGGTGACCATCGCCCCTGCTTCGGCAGCGCCGGTCCCGAGGTTCACTGCACCGTTCACGTCGAATTCGTACCAGTCGATGGCGTCGTGATCGTAGCGGGGCGCAGTCAGCGTGGTCTCGCCGAATGTGTCGGCCGAGCGGCGACCAGCCATGGAGGCGGTATATTCGAATCTCGCCGGCTGCCAGCATGTGGCTTCGGGATCGGCATAGTCGAACAGTGTCTCCAGCCAGACCAACCACGCCGCGGCTGCGCGTGCCACTTCGGCGACGTCCGTCGGGTCGATGGTGCGGTCGAGCCGGGGCACGTCACGGCCGGCAAGTTCGGCAAGCAGGCGGCGACCGTCGATGCTGCGACCCGAATGCAGCCTGGCATAAGCAGCGGTGGCGGGGTCGAGCGTCGCCAGTTGCGCGTCGGGCAGGGGTTCAAGGGCGTAGCGCGCCCGGAAATCGGCGCGATAGTCCTGCGCTGTCTTTTGCCGCGCGAGGAGTGCAAGGAAGTGGCGGCCTGCATCGATTGCCAGACGCAGGCCGGCAGGACCGTCGGTCGCGGGTTCCAAGGGCACGGTGACGCGCTCGATGACCGACTCCAGCGGTGCGCTGTCTGTCGCAAAGCGCAGTGCGCCCAGCATCGTGTTGGGCGGTATGGGCCCGGCAACAAAGCGCGTCGGCGGCGCTGCGACACCGCGCCAGCGGGCGACGATCGGATTGCCGCCGTCGTGACCCGCAAACTCGCCGACCTGCCATTGCCGGGCCAGCATCCACAGCGGATCGTACACCTGCGCCGATGCCCCGACTTCCAGACCACCGGAGCGGGATTGTGGTTCGAGGCGGGAAAATGTGGTGATCGACGCCATCCTATCCTCCGCTCAGCGCGTTGGGGTTGATCGACGGAACGTCACCCTCGGTATTGAAAGCCAGCATCGTCGCCGGCAGGAACTGGCGGACGAGATCGAGATCCTCGGGATCGAGCGCCCTGACCCGCGCCAGTTCGAGCGTTTCGAGCAGGACCTGGTTGAGGCTGCCCACCGTCCACGGCTCGCCGATGACCGAGGGCACTGCCAGCAGCATCGCCTGCGCTGCCATCGCCGGCGGCGGCTCGTAACGGAATGCCACGCCGGTGCTTTCGGTCGGCGACGGTACGATCTCGGTAAACTCGTCAATGAGAAGACCGGCAAGCCGCCGGGCGGGATCGATCAGATTGCCGCCCAGCAGCACCAGTGATGCGGCGCCATCCACATAGGCCGGTGCTGGGCGCCCGTTCCATGCTGCGCCTGGGCGATGCGGAACCTGGGCGAGGTCCAGCGCCAATGATGCGCCGCCCATCGCTTCCGCCTCCCGCAGCGCGATTCCGAGACGCATCAGGGGTTCGCGCACCCGCTCCACTCGCGTCAGCCAGGTTTCGGCAAACAGCGGATCATCGCCCGCCAACGCGGGGTCGTTCCGCGAGGCGACGAGATCGGCGGCATCGGGCGGGAGGAAGCGCGGCAACACGACAGTGCCTGGCCCGAGCAGAGCCTGGATGCGCTGGATCAGCTTGTTGGCCCCGTCGGCGGGCGAAAGCGATGTGTCGACACCGCTCAGACGAATCTCCAGAGCCTGGCGTGCCCGAACGGCTGCCGCCCGCAGTGACTCCTCATTGCGAACCGCCGGGATCGCGGGATCGCCCAATGCGAACGCCCAACTGCCGGCAAGCGCAATGTCGATGGCGCTGGCGTCTGTGCCGGCCAATGCAGCGTCGAGAGTTGCAAGGCTAGATCGGACAAGCTGTTCGGCCCGCGATGTCCGAGCGAGCAGCTCATCGAGATCGATTCCCGGAAGCGGATCGGCATGGGGTGGTTGGAGTTTCGAACCATCGAGCGATCTGGCAGCGGCGACCAGCAGGCCCAGCGACCGGCCCAGTTCGAGCAAGTCCACCAGGTCGCTCTCGGCAAGCAATTTGGGGCGCTCGAACCGGTCAGGAACAGACGTCGCACGCACGCCTCTCGCCGCCAATTCCGCCAGACCGGCATCGCCGCCGGCGGCAAGACGCACGAAATCCGAGGCAGTCAGCCGAAGGTCCGCAAGCGGCACCGAATGCGTCGCGCCATCGCGATCCACCAGGCCGAGATTGTAGGCAGAAGCCGGGCCGAGGCAGCGCGCGAGCCACGTGTCGAGCGCCGGCTCGGCTTCGGCCCGCGGTGAGGCGGTCGCTTCGGCCCATCCTTCAGGCGGAAGGCCGTCTGCGGTCATGAGGATGACAACGCGGTGCGTGACGGTGACGCCGCTTCGGGGCGTGCGGATGAAATCGAGATCGGGAGGCGGGGTAAGTCCCCGATCTATGTCGCCGAGGGTGTTCACCGCCGCGGTGAGATTGCCCCGAGCAAACTGGTGCATCTGCTCCGCCTGGAGCAGGTCGGCGGCGGCGTCGATCGCGACGCCGAGCCGGCGCAGCACGCCGGCTGCCTTCTTGCGCAAGGCCGGATCGGCGCTGCCCGCGACGAGGTGATCGACGGCATGGTCTTCGCTGTCGGCCCACAGCTTGTGCAGGGCGAGGCCGTCGAGCCGGCGCGCGGGGATCGGGAGCATCTCCTGTCCGGGAAGCGGCGCGACCTCGCGGGCGTTATCGACCGCAGCGTCGAGCCCCTGCTCGTGCAGGTCGCGTTCGACGAGATAGCCGAGCACCGCGCCGAGCTTGCGGCCAGCGCGGACGCCATCGAAGATGCGTTGCGCCAGTCGAACGCGCTGAGACGTAATGGTAATCGCGAACGGGTCATCGTCGCCGCCGCCATGGGCGAGATGGACGTTGCGCAACAGCGCCGCGACCTGGGCCTGTTGGATCGACGGGGCGTGGAGGAAGCCCGGGTCGTCGGTAGCCAGCCGCAGCGCATCCGGTTCGCCGGTGACCGCGCCGGTGACTGGCTCGGTGATCTCGCGGGTCAGCCCCTCGACCCAGCCATATCCGCCAACCATCAATCCGGTCGGAGCCGCAACGCGCAGTTCCGCGAGACGGCGTGTCGCCAGCGAGGTTGCCCAGGCGTCTATCCGATGAGACGCCGCGTCGAGCGTGCCGGCCACTTCTGGGCCAAGCTGTTCTGCACTCGCCGCGGCTAGAGCGAGCGTAGCCGTGCGGAACGCCGCCATGTCCGCCCCCGCCGGATCGGCTCCCGAAGCCAGCCGCTCGCGGACGGTCGATCCGCCGACATTTTGCTCGCGCTGGGCCGCCCAACCCAGCGGACCGGCATAGAAGCCGTAAAACTCCTCGTCGCGAGCCGAAACCATGGCCGGATCGCCGATCAGCCTGGCCGCGGCGACGGCGTGTTCGCGCAGCCAACCCTGACGGATCAATGCCGCCAGCAATGACGCCGGGCGCGCGTCCATATTTGCGGCGAGCGTGTCGACGTCGGCAGCGAACAGATTTGTGAGCGTGTTGGCGTGATCGTCGCCGATCACGGGCAAGTTAACCGGCCATTCGGTGGGGTCATGGAGCGTCAGCGCAGCGGCAATTTCGGCCGGCACGCCTGCCGCCTGGGTGAGCGCTCGGGTCCGTGCCGCCAAAGCGCGCCAGTCATCCACCGGCACTGGCTGTTGCAGGAAGTTGAACGCATTAGCGGCGAATGTCGCGCCAAAGGCGCGGCGCATCGTCACTCCGTTCGACACTGCGTCGCTTCGCAGTATCTCGACCAGATCATTGGCAGGGTCGTCGCGTCCAAGCCGGGCGACTTTGCCGAGGGCAGGGCGCCAGCCGGTTGCAATCAACCCGGATATGATTGCGCTCAAACGGGTTTCGCGCGGATCGCCGCGGTAGCGGGTCAGTGCGGTAACGGGCAGGATCCCGTAAGGCTGACGGCCGACACGGACCGATGGCAGGGGGCCGCCGGGGCGGACGAAACGTCCGGCATGATCGCGGATCCAGTCGCAATCATCGCCGCTCAAGCCGCCCGCGCCGATGCCGACGAACTGCGTCAGCCAATAGCCCCAGGTGGCAGGCCACATCGCCCGGGACGTGGCGGATGCCAGTGCTTCTCCGTCATTCCACTCGCTGCCCGGCAATCCGATCACCGGATCAGCACCGATGCCGAAGGCGAGTGCGGTGCGGGCGGCTGTGGTTTCCGGCTGGGCAACCACGGCGCCGTCGTCCTTGGTAATCACGCCGAGTTTTCCGACCTCCGCGCTCGACCATCCGGCGGGGGTGTCGGCGGCGTTGTTCGTCGGCGTTCCGGGGGCGATGAAGCCGAGCCCGGCGGTAAAACGCTGGGCATCGAGGAGCCCAGCCAGACGCTCGGCGCCGGCGTCCGGTGCGTCGCCACGAACACCCGAGACCAACAACAGATCGACCGGCTCCGATACCGGCAAGCGGAGTGCCATGCCGATTGCCTCGGCCGCAGCAAAGTCGACGAGCCAGTTCATGCCCTCGTCGACCGCCGCTACCTCGCTATTCTCGTCGTCTTCGCTGGCAGGATGGACGAGCGGCGCGTCGAGGTCCGGCCCGACGGCGGGGTCGAAGGCGATCGGCCGACCAGTGGCGATGGCAATGTTCTGCCCACCAGCATAGGCGGTGGCCGTCCACGCGCTCGGCAGCAGGCGCGCCACGGGCGTGGCCGGGCGCTCCGCTATCTCATTGGCGCCGAAGACGGGGGCGACCGCCGGCGGATCGCCGTCGGCCACAGGCTGATCCGATCGGGCGGCGGCATTTTCGGGTTGCGTTGCCCGGACCACCCAGGCTGCACGCCCTGGATCGAGGCGTTCGGCCAGCGCCCGCCAGGCCCGTTTACGTCGCTCGGCATCGTTCCCGCTGCGCCAGTCAGCGAGCCAGAACTCCTGTCCTGCCGCGACTTCACTGGATGTCAGCCGGGGATCGTGAGCGTCGACATGCACCTGGTCAGGGTAAATGCGCACCAGCAATTCGGTGGCACCGCCTGCGGTGTCCACGAAGCGGGTTTCAAGCCGCACCGGCAATAGCAGGAGAGGGTGATTGCCACCGCCCAGCGTCGCTGCCGAGGCCGGGTTGGCCGAGCCGCCATCCGCGATCAGCGGGCCGAGATCGATCAGCGCCTCGCTCATGCCGTCGGCTTCCGCAAAAGTACGGACACGGGGGTCGTAATTCGCGCCGGGAGTTGGCGAAGTCGATGCGCCAGGGCCGCAGACGTCGGATCAGGAGCGGGTGCGTGGCTCACGCCCTGGGGCACCTCACCAACCTCGAAGCCGAAACGCGGAGCGCTGGGCTGCTCGGCGATGACCACCGACCATTGGGCGGCCTCGCCCTCGGGGATCGCAAAACCGAAATAGCGCACGTCCGGAACCATGGCGCCGGTGAACATGGGCAGGCGGGATTCGCCGCCGCGCACGGCAGTGACCGTCGCATCGGGAAAACGGCGCAACAGTTCGGAGCGGAGCAGCAGCACGAACTGGTCACCGGGCGTCGCATCTTCATCGAGCGAGCGGTCGCCACGCGCTGCCAGCGGTTCGAGGTCGACCGGCGTCGTCGGGTCGATGGCGCTGTCCCAGAAGCGCTGAAAGAAAGTGGCGTTGAGCGGGGCCGGGAACTCGCGCCATAGCAGCTCGCGGCCGAACTCGTGATTGAGGCCGATCATGAAGGCCTGCACGAACGAGGAGTTCGTCACCAGCGCCATCGCCGTGTTGGCGGGCACGCCTTCCAGTCCGGGCAAGAGCCATTCCTGGCCCAATTCCGCCAGCGCGTTCGCCATCGGCGCGGCGAAGCGCGGGCTGAGATTGGTGGGGATGGTAGGCGCGGGCTCGGGATTGCCTGCCGTCCCAGGCAGATCGTCCGTCGGTTCGGGAGCGACCAGCATTCGGCCGAGCGCAACCCTGAAAGTCTCGCGGGGAGCTGCCATTGCCATGATCTGGCCGAACGCGGCGCCGAGATCGACGGTCGAACCGGTCGGGTTGTCGGGATTGATCGATGGGAGAAATCTGGTCAGGTGGCGGGGCGCGAGCGCTCGGAAAGCTGCCGCCTGGACACTGTCGCGACGCGGCGGGGGATGCGGCGTCGGCGTGGGCGGATCGGGCAAGTCGGGAATATCGGGTGGATCGCCGGGAAGTGGGCGGGGACGGGCCCGCGCAAGCTCTGCATCGCTCCGGGTCGCGGTGTCCGGCCGGATGGGATTGAAGATGCCGCCGGTCGAGCCGCTGTCCGGAAGCTTCAGCGGGCTGATGCCGAAGCCCGGTCGAGGCGGGACATCCGCAAAAGCTTCTGGGCGGATGCTTGCCCAGGCGCCCGTGAGCGACGCTGGGGTTGCGCCACCGAGCAACTGGAAAGTGGCCAGAGAGCCCACATCTAGGCGAGCGCCAGTGGCTCTCGCGACCGCCGTCATGCGGGTCGCGAGCTTGAGGCTAGGAAAGCCAGACGTTCGTCGGACCGCGCGGCGCACGGCCGGTCCGCGCACCCTGGCGACCCGGCGGATCGTGGAGCTGAAGACATCGGCCGTCAGTGCGCCGTCGGGCAGGAGCCCGGCACCGGTGGCTCCATCCGCGGTGGCGTCGAGCCGCAGGCGGCGCAGCAACGGCGCGATCACGAATATACCCGATTCCGGCGCCAGCGGTTGGAGGTGCCGCGTGAAAATCCGTTGAGCGACGGCGACGCCGACATCGGCCAGTCGCCCCAACGTGGTTGCGACACGCATGTCTGCGGCCTGATCCCAGGCCGAGGCGACGAGCGCCTCCTGATCCCTCTGGACGATCTGGACGCCGAGCGCGGCGGCAATGCGGTTGGCGGGATTGGTGTTCAGTTGCTCATACCAACTGGTCGAGTTGGCTGGCCCGAGCGTGACCTGTATCCGATACGCGGCACCGTAGCGCGGCGGCGCTAGCAGCGGTGCCGCGGCCGGGGCGTGATCGGGGGTGTTGAGGATTTCGGTTAGAGCATCGCCGAAGCGGGGCTGAAGTGCCGGGTCGCTCCAGGCGGCCGGCGCGATGTCGAGCGGACGCAGCGCACCGCCGAGCCGGACGTGAGCGTCGTCGGTGCCGGACAGGCCGAGGCCCGCGTTCGACAGGTCGATCGGGCGTGAGCCGAACCCCTCTTCCGGCGGCCGACCGCGGATTGCCAGCGCCAGCGACTGGAAATCACCGGTCGGGCCGGTTGCAAAGCGCCAGTGGAAATATACCGGCAGCTCGATCGGCTGCATGCTCGGCGCAAGCGTCCAGGCTGGCCCCTCCGCGCCCTCTGGATCGAGCCCGAGCCCGGCCCGCCGACCGGCCTCGAACGTCGGCACCACGCACGCCAGATATTCCGTCTGCTCGGCAAGAAGCCGCCCACAGATGAGCCGCGAAAGGTTGCGCGCCGGATCGCGGCCGAGCGTGTCGATGATGGCCGCGGAACTGGCCGGAGCCTGGGGCGCGACCTGGCCGTGCGCCCAGGCCCAGGAGTCGGCCAGGTCGGGCAGCTCATTCTCGGGCAAAGCCGGCGTCCCGATACGCACCACCGGCAATGAGCCGGTCGTGGGAACGTCCAGCCGGATGCCAGGGCCGACTTTCACGACGATGAGGCAGAGCCAGGGTCGCAGCCGCGCGTCGCTCGCCGAAGCAGGCGTGAACAGCCAGGGCAGCGCCGGCTCGTCGAATTCGATCGCGGCCAGATAATTGGATTCGAAGGTGCGCGTGCCGGGTGCCGGCTCCGTGCGGATCACTTGTTGCGGGATCAGCCCGGTAACGTCGCCCGGCCCCATCAACTGCACCGCGATGCTGGCCGGCGCGGTCTTGTTGATCATCACCTCGGCGATCGCGGAGAGCCGGCTGGCGGGATGCGTGTCCCGCTGGTCCGGCGGTTGCTCGACGGTGCCGCCGCGATCAACCCAGGGGAGGAAGATAAGCGCAGGATCGCTCATGCCCGCCTCCGCTGCGCATCGACCCGTGGCGCGTCGGCCAGCACGGCCTCGGCATAGCGTTCGGCCCGGCCGGTGCGGATCTCGGCACGTGCCGCCGCGCCGATCCGGAAGCCCATGTCGAATATGTCGAGCGGCGGCGGCTGGGGATCGGGGGCCACCACCGGCACGCCGTCGTCGCCGACGGTGATTTCGGTATAGGCCACGGGCGATGGCACAGCCGTAGTGGTATCGGTGCGATATTGATCGAGACCGAAGGCCACGCCGGCTTCCCGCAGCACAAA
This sequence comes from Sphingomonas sp. DBB INV C78, assembly GCF_042693015.1. NCBI lineage: Bacteria > Pseudomonadati > Pseudomonadota > Alphaproteobacteria > Sphingomonadales > Sphingomonadaceae > Sphingomonas > Sphingomonas sp. DBB INV C78. The sequence goes on from NZ_CP170544.1 coordinate 856,915, forward strand.
GTCGGGCGCGGCGAGCCGTTCGGCGTCTGAAAGGTCAAAGAACTGGCCGTCCGGGAAGTCGTCGAACACGGGCTCGGTTCCCACGCCCGATCCGCCGACGGTGGCGGAGGTGATGGCGAAGCGGCGCGTGTCGTTGGCGGGAACGAAGGCGCCGACACGGTCGATGTCGCGGTCGAGATTGAATGGCACCACCCCTTGCCGCACTTCCAGCCGGCCCAGCGGATGCAGCAGGAGTGAAGGTCCGCCGGCGGTGCCTGTGCGCACGCTGACAATCTGGGCAGCTGCCGGCAACGGCTCGGCGCGCCAGCTGGTCGGGTTGGACAATCGGGTCACGAGTTCGGTCAGCACGTCGAGCGTTTCGGTCGCGACGCTTTGCGAGCCGCCGATCAACGTGCGGTCGAAGCCGACGGTATAGTCCCACCACAGGATGCCGAAGGTCGCCTTGCCCGCCAGTCGCAGCGGCACGGGCCCTTCAAGCATACCGCGGACGTCGACCTTGAACAGGTTGTGGCTGCCGCGCTTGAGCTGCACGCCCGCCTGGAACTCGGCGATGAAATGGGGCGGCCACAACTGGATGAGCACGTCGAAGCCGACATAGCCTTCGATGCTGAAGCCGTAGGCGGCCGCATAGAGGGAAGCGCGGGCACCAAATTGGACGGTGTTGGACGTAAGCGCGAAATAGGCCTGGACGATCAGCTTCGGATTGTCGCCCGCCGTCAGCGCGATCGTCACGCGCGGCACGATCGGGAAGCCCGTCGGCGGCTGGAACCGGGGATTGAAGCCGCCGACCGCCAGCGCGAAACCTTCGCCCGGCGTGCGCCGGAAGGCCGCAGCCCCGGTGAGCACGAAGCGGCCGCACAAGCGGGATTCATACAGCACGGCGTCGACCGCCATTTCGCCGGAATCGAGATCGAATACGCCGATCGCGTCAAGGTTGAGGCGCAGGATCGCGTCCTTGTCCTGCGGCAGGGCCGACGAAATCCGCCCCAACACGATCAGCCGCGAGCGGTCGGCAACAGAGTCGCGTTCGAGTAGTAGGGCCAGGTCGGCGCGGATCAGCGGGTGGCCGGCGCCGAAGAGCAGCTTCACCAGGATGCCGTAACTGTGCACGCCGGCCTGCACGGGGAAGAAGGTCCGCAGCGTGCTTACCAGTTCGGGCAGGTGCTTCACCGGATCGGCGGGGAAGAGAATGTGGCGGAGCTGGCCGGTCGGCAGCGCTGCCCGAACGGCGATCTCGTCGATCCGCCGATCGGCGGCATAGATCAGGCCGAAGCCGTCGAACGTCACGAAACCGGCCCGCAGATCGAGATGCTCGACCGTGCCGATCAGGATCAGCGAGGATTCCGCGGTACCGTTCCGGTCCTTCGTCGACGCGAGCCCCACGCAGGTCAGCGTGATCCGCTTTCCGAGGCGCAGCACCAGCGCGCCGACATAGTCGCCGCTTGCCGGGTCGTGCTGGATCGTACCGCCGCCGCTGATCGGCCCGGTATCGACCTGTATCGCAATTCCGAGCGGCGCGGCGGCGTCGACTCCGGCTTGGACAAGGCACAGGTTGCGGTCGGACGACGGGGTCATCGTATCGACGGTCGCGGCGAGCCCGAGCCGATCGACGCGCAGATAGACCGGCCCCAGCGTCGTGCTGAACGAGATCAGGACGCCGGCGGCAACCGCCCGGCCAGTCTCTGGCGCCGTGGCCTTGCGATAGGCCAGCCTCAACACGATTTCGTGGACGTTGATACCGAGCACGCCGCCGCCGCCCAGCGGCAGGGTCATGTCGAGGTCCGACGGACCGGCGGGACCGGAGGAATCGAAGGGTGGCTCGGCGCCCGTCGCGTCGGTGCTCGACGGCTTGTGCACTTCATGGATGAAGCCGAGCTGGGAATCATAACCGAGCGCGAAGGAGAAGGCGTAGCGGATGGGGCGCCCGCCCAGCAGCTTGCGGACGAACGAGTCCCTGCTTTCCCCGTCGATGACGATCGCCGAACGATCGGTGCGGAACAGTATCCGCGCCCCTGCACCCGACAAGGTCAGTGCGGTAGCAATCGACCCCAGCTCAAGGCGGACGCCGAGGCTCCGTGGCCAGGAATGAATCGTGTAGGATATGCCCGCTTCGTTGGGCATGGCGGTCCAGCCTACCGAGACCTGCGAGGTTTCCGCCGTCGCGCTGACTTTCGAGTCCGTGCCCGAGATCAGCCAGGACGCGCCGGTATCGCTGCGGATATCGGCGCGGAAATGCCATGCGGGGTCGCCTTGGGCGCGATCCGGGTTGATCACCTGATCGATCGTCAGCTCGCCGCCGAGCGTCAGGAACAGCTGATGCGGCCGGGGCGGAACGCCGAGGCGGCGGGGAAGGTATAACCAGCTGACGCGCAGCTGTTCCTCATCATCGGCATCGCCGCGGTGGATCACCGCCGAAACCATCCGGCTGGCAACCAGATCGGCCGCAGTCGGTCGTGCCCGGGAATCGACATCGAGCGCGCTCGCATCCCAACCGACGATGACGTCGCCGAGGATATTGTCGCTAAACTCGTCCTTGATCTGGTCTATGACCGCGAGCGTAGCGAGGAGGCCCCGCATCGCCCCGTCGACGACGAGGAAGGATTTGTCGCGGGCCGTCTCCAGCGTGCCGCCGCTGGCGCCCTCGGTTGTGTCGTCGAGATCGTCGAGCGTCCGTCCCGGATTCCAAACGAACGCGAAGATCGTCATGAAGGCGTTGACGAAGCGTGCGTGCGCTCGTTCACCGGGGCCGTGCGTCTCGGTCAGTTCGATAGCCGAGGCGATCGCCTGCAGGATGAGGAACAATTTGGGCCAGGTTCTGCGGGCATAGTTGCTCGCCAGCAGGTCGAACAGGGCATAGATAAACGCATCGCCGCGCGCCGGCCAGTCGGCGTCCCAGGCCTCGATCTGGTCGATGATCGCGCCGAGCAGGATGGCGATGTTACCGATGGCTTCGGCCTCGGCCTGCGCGTCCGGATCCAACGCGTCGCGATAGTGAAGGACCGCGCTGAGTGCCGTCGGCGGCAGCTCGACGTTGCCGCTCGTGCCGGGCTTACCCCCCAGGTCGGCCAGCACCGCTGCTCGCACTTCGGGAATGCCAAGGTCGGATATGTCGGACGCGAAATCCGCGATTAGCCCGGCCAGCCGCTGGAGGATCGAGCGCTCGCTCATGGCTGCGGCGGTGCCGGGATCGGCACGGGTTCGATGGCGGCGACCCGCAAGCGCTCGGGCGGCGGCTCGTCGACCGGCCCCAGTGGCGCGACTTGCACCATATACGGAGCCAGTATCGGCACCTGGGTCTCGGGGTCTTTCGCCTGCGTGTAGACCTCATGGACGGCGTTGATTGCGCGCTGTGGGTTCGTGTCTTCCGGATCGGTCGTGAAGCGGCAAATGCCGAAGTTCGAGCGGAACATCATCTGGCGGGTGTTGCGCATCCGATCGAGCGCCGATTGGTGGCGGGCCGCAACCGTTTGGAGCGCCGCAAACACCTGACCGGGGTCAGCCAGTTGAGCCTCGACGGCCGCGTCGTCGATCAATCGCGCCCGGATCGGCGTCGGCCGCTCGCTATCAGGTCGCTCGTCGAGCAGCGGCGTCACCTGCCAACGCCAGTCGGGCGGCACGGCTGGGTTGAGCCTTGTCGTAAGCTCCGGCCTTACGGGCGTCCCGGGCTCGTTGTCGTCGATCCAGCCATGGGCGGGCAGCAGCACTGGACTGCGCAACAGTCTGGACCGCGTGGACGCGACCAGATCATCCTCGCTCCGACCCTCGGGCAGCAGCACGAGATTGTCGGCGGGGCGATCCCAGCCGAAGCGCTCGACGCCAAGCCGCGATCGCAACAGGCCCTGCAGCAGCATCGCGCTGCGATCGAGCGCGCGCAGGTAAACCGGCATCACATTCTTGAAGCCGCTGGATGTGAACTGGGCGATACGCGCCGGTCGCGCAGCGTCGCCACGCCAATAGCTCATCACATTGCCGGTTGAATTGTGGACGTCCCCGGACAGCAATACGACGCGCTGGAATTCGGCGAGGCGCTTGAGGAGATGTTCGAAGGCAAGCGGCTCGAGCGCCCAGGTCTCCAGCGCGTCGGGGTTGGTGCCGGGCATCTGACGCGAACCGCTCACCTTATCGTCGGCGAGCTTGCCTGAGTGGGCCATGTCGAAGATGCGGTAGATGGCTGGCGACACGATTTCGTCGAGCACGCCCGGTCCGATCACCTGAAGCGGCGCGATGACGATCAGAACCTCGCGGCCCGCCGCGAGCGGCGGCAGCGGCAACTGGTCGACGAGTGCGTCCGGCGACACGTTGCCGGGCGGCCCCACCTCGGACGCGTAGGATCGGCGGGTGCGATTGTCGAACGCGACCACCTGATGCTTCGGCCCATCGATGCTGAAGTGCCATGTCAGCGCCGGCCGCACGGCGCGGAAACGACCGTCCGGATCGGCTGGGTTGTCGAGTTGATGTCCGAACATCCTCGCCAGGTTGGTAAAGGTTCCGGGGTCGGGGCCGACTTTCTGGCCGGCAGCGAAGTAGTTCGGCGCCCGGACCAAAAGGTCACCGGGAAGCTGGCCGCCGAGATCGGGGTGAGCGGCATCGGTCGCCTGATCATAACGCCGTGGATCGTTGCCCCAATCCTGGAACAGCGCATAAGCGAGCATTCCGTTGGTCAGGATGACCTGGCCGAGCGCCGTGCCCAGCACGCGGTGCCGCCAGAGCGGGCTGAGGAAAAAGTCGTCGGTCAAATCATGGTCGTCGAAGATCATGTAGGTGGGCACATTGGCCAGCACCCGCTGGACGCGGCCGAGGCCGAGCAGGAAGTCGCGATGGACCTGATGGCTGCGGCGACGGGAGCGATGCTGCTTCGCGTCCGCTTTCTTCTCTTCCTCCGTCATCTCCTCGGGTTTCTTCGGAACGGGTGGAAGCGACAGGTGCTCGGGGATGCGGGTCGGGTAAGTGAAATCCGTGTAGATGATCCGCTGCGCGTCGGTCAGTTCGTCGAGCCAGCGCAGCGGTTTGGCGGTAGTCTTATCGTCCCCCATCTGCACGGTTGCGCCGGCAACCTCTTCACCCCAGCAGGCCGGGCTCCAGACCATCAGATAGAGCGCTGCGAACTCGCCGAATGAGATCAGATGGTTGTCCCCGTCGATACTGGTGAACTGGGCGCTGCGCTGCGTCAGTTTGAGGCGGTATCCGGGCGGAAAATGCTCGCCGCCGGCAGGGAGGTCGCCATCCTCGGCGGTCTCGTCCTCCAATTCGTTGCGATAGGATCCGTTGGGGGTGACGGGGTCGGGCGGCTGCGCGGGAACCCGTAGCCGTTGCACCTGGTCGACCTTGATCCGCTCGATCGGTGGGCCGGTGGCACCGTCCCGGCCAATCAGGTCCACGCCCAGCTCGATAACGCGCGGCATCATCAGCCGGGCGACATCGTCAGCATAAATCTGGTCACCGCCGAGAAAGAGCTGATGGATGCGCCCGCGCGGATCGCCGACGCTCGACTCCAGCAGCTCATCGATCCACGCAAGCGCGTCGCCGTCATCGTAGGAGGGGCGCCGACACGACCCATAAGCGATGCGCAGATGGTCGAGCTCGGACGGCGGCAGCGCAAAACTGGGTAGCATCCGATCGGCATATCCGAGCGGCGGCACCTCGACACCGCTCACGAGTCGGGTCTCAAGCATGCCCAGTTCACCGAGACCGCGGGTCTCTCCCTCGGCGGTGACCAGCACGTCATAGGAATAGAGCCGGTCGGGCAGGAAGCTCTTGCCCGAGGCCGGCGGAATCCGCGCTGTGACCATGCCGATATACAGGTGCTCGCCCATCCGGATGGCTTCGGCGCCGGGGCGGGGCGGGGGGGCTGAGGGATCGGGAGGATCGTCGCTGCTGACGAAAACCGGGTTGGTGGTGTCCTGGGCCACCCGACCTTCCCATACCCGCAACTCAAGGTCGGCCGGGGCGCTGAAGGCCATCCACACCGCCACCAGGCCCGCGTCGACCCGGCGCAAGATCGGTCCGGCGAGAACTAGCGGCAGATCCATGGCGTACCTCAAACGCCGAAAAAAAAGCCGACCCCATCCTATGTCCGGTGACGACGGGAGTCACCCCAAAATGCTCAGATGAGGCGGAAATGCGGGATTTCGAGCCGGATGGATACTTGATCGGCGATGTCGTGCGTGCCGCAACCGACGATCTCGGCAATGTCGCGGCCATGTCATGTCAGCATGCCACGAGCCTGGCGCGCGTTGCCGGCCACTTCTTCGTACCGCCGATCCAGAAATTGCTATGCCTCCGACCGCGCCGCCGCACTGGCAAACATAGAGATTGCCTCGGCATTGGCCGATTCATCCGCAGGCTGGCTATTGGATCAAGGTGTAGTGGATGCCGTGGTATCGCAGCGCGTCAGATAGATGGCGTCTCGTTGAGCCCGAGCCGGGCACACCGAACCGTCGCACCAATCCGGACGCTTGCGAGTCCAAGCCAGGATGCCATCCGATCGAGTTCGATCCTGAGCCGTTCCGAAGTATCGGCGGGAGCGTTCGGTTCAAGGGTGATGCGGTGTGCAAGCAGCACACCTGCCTGGCGGTCAGCCTTAAGATCGACGCGAGCCACGAGCGCCTCATCCATCAAGAAGGGCAAGACGTAATAACCATGGATGCGCTTGCCCTGCGGCACATAGATTTCGATGCGGTAGCGAAATCCAAATAGTCGTTCGGTCCGACTGCGCTCCCAGATCAGGGGGTCAAATGGGGCGAGCAGTGCCGCACAATTCACGCGGCGCGGCGTGCGGGCTTCGCGGTGCATCCAGGCTCTCTGGCTCCAGCCTTCAATCCGCACCGGGATGAGCGTGCCCGCCTCCGACAGTTCAACGATCGCACGATCGCCTTCTTCCGGCTTGAGGCGATAGTAATCGCGCAGGTCGGCTGCCGTCGCGATGCCAAGCGCTCGGGCGCTGCGTTCGATCAGAGCACGTTGCGCGCCTGCGGCATCCGGCGTGGGGAGATCGAGCACGGCCTTCGGCAGCACGCGTTCGGGCAGATCATAGATCCGCGCAAAGCTGCCGCGACGTGTGGCGGTGGTGATCTGGCCTGACCAGAACAGCCATTCGAGGGCGTGCTTGGTGTGGCTCCATTCCCACCAACCGCTTCTGCTCGATCCATTCTCGAAATCGGCGGCCGCCATCGGCCCCTCGGCGATGATCCGGTCGAGTACCGCTTGCGCCTCATGGCGACGCTCGGTCGCAAAGCGCTTCAAGGCTTGATAACCGATTTCGCCCCGCTCGGCCCGGGCCATCCTCCAGCGCAGCAGCGGATGGAGATCGAGCGGTAGAAGCGAGGCTTCATGCGCCCAATATTCGAACAGGCGCCGATGTTGCCGCGAGCCCCAGGCATCCCGTTCGAGCAGCGTTCGATCATAGCTGCCGAGGCGCGAGAAAGCGGGAAGGTAGTGTGCGCGGGCCAACACGTTGACGCTATCGATCTGAAGGAGTCCCAAGTGATCGACTGCTCGACGCAGATGCGTGATCGACGGCTGTTCGGGGTGACGGGTACCAAAGCCCTGCGCGGCGAGCGCGATCCGCCGGGCTTCTTGAAGGGAGACGGGGGTGGTCACGAATGACTGCTTGGCGGTGGCTTCAGGAGGCGTCAACCGTCGCGGGCTGAGGCACCTTTGCGATCGAAAAAGTAACGTAGACTATCGAGAGAGCTGTGGGTCCTTTTCGCGATGGGGTCGTTAATGGCATTCGCGTGAATCGGGTGGAGCGACCAGCGCATGACCGCAATCCAGTTCTCACCATTTCTGCATGATCGCGACGGCCTGCATCGTTTTGTTGCGCATCCACGTCGACAACAACTTCATTCTGATCGCGCCAAATCGTTGAAGTGCAGCATCGCCCGATGAATGCGGAGCCCGAAGCCACATTCGATTGCCTGATCGTCGGTGGCGGGCCGGCTGGGCTGACCGCGGCGATCTATCTCGCTCGCTTCCATCTTGACACAGTGCTTGTTGACGCTGGCCATAGTCGCGCAGCGCTCATCCCGCTTACCCGCAACCATGCAGGGTTTCCGGACGGGATCGCCGGGAGCGAACTGCTGTCGCGCATGCGCCAGCAAGCCAGAAACTATGGCGTCGCCATCCAACATGAGATGATCCATTCCCTGGCCGCCGAAGGCCAATGCTTCATTGCGCGTTCGAAGGAGGGCTCGTGGCGCGCAAGGACCGTTCTTCTGGCGACGGGCGTCGTCAACCGCCGGCCGAGCTTTATCGAGCCAGGCTGGCATGGCGAAGCACTTGCCGCGGGTCTCATCCGCTATTGCCCGATTTGCGACGGCTATGAAGTGACCGACAGGAAGGTCGCCGTGTTCGGGACGGGACGGAGAGGATGCGATGAGGCGATCTTCCTCAGGAGCTTCACGGCCGATGTGACGCTCGTTGCACCTGACGGAGGCCATGATATCGACGCTGAAGACCGCGATGCGTTGGCCGCCGCCGATATCACGCTGCGCGAGCAGTGCGTTTCAATGCGGATCGTGGATCGTGGCATCGAACTTCGTCTGGCAGAGGGAGCGCAGCGCTTTGACTGCCTCTATCCCGCCCTCGGCTCCGACATTCGTTCCGAACTCGCCGGACAAGTCGGCGCTTCGTTGAGCCCGGAAGGTTGTCTCTTGGTCGACGCCCACCAGCGTACCGACATTCCAGGTCTCTATGCGGCGGGCGATGTCGTGCTCGGGCTCGACCAGATCAGCCACGCCATGGGGGAAGGCGGCGTGGCAGCGACCACCATCCGCAACGACGTCGCGCAATGGCGACCGCTCAGACGATAGCGCAGGCGCCGGAACTCCGACCGCGTGTGGTAAGGATTCTAGTTATGGGCCATTTTGCGGGAATGCTGCCGCGAGTTGTGCGAGCGATTGGACAGTCCGATGAGCTTCAAGCGTCCATTCTTAACCTAGGCAAAGGACCCATTGGCCCCTGCAAGTTCGTCGACGTTTGCCGCCTCTCTTGAGAATGATGTCAACACTGTCACGGGGCCGCGACAGGATCTGTAATCATTTGGACTGACCGGCAACGATCGGCTGGTTGATCCGTTGTCGCACCATGTTGTTAGCTTCCGATTATTTCGCGATCGGCCTGAATGTCTGGTCGACCGCGATGCGCCTTGGCGAGACCCTCGCTGCAACGCAATCCGTGCTGGCAAGCCGCAGCCGGACCCTCGATACGGCGATCCGCAATCCCATGGAGACTGACTTCGCAGAACTCGGGCGCTTCGTGCCCGAGAAGATGGATGCCTTCTCCCGCGCCGGTCTCGCCTGGACCATGCAGTTCTGGCGCCTTCAGGCCGACGCCTTTGCGCAGATGCAGGATCTGGGCGCGATCGCGATGGCTGGCGCGAGACCGAAGCCACGGGTCGTGAAGCGCGTCATCCGTCGCTCGGGAAAGCTTGCGACTGAAGCTTCTGTTTCAGCCGGACGGGCGCTGGCACCCGTCCACAAGACCGTGACCGCCAATCAAAAGAGACTGAAACGATCAAACGCCAAGCGCTGAGGAGATCCGAAATGGCCGACAAATCGACCTTCACCACCGACCGCGGCGAGGGCGGCGAGACCCATCAACATGTTCCCGCCAAAGGCCCGCATGACGGCGAAGACCATCTCACGACCAATCAGGGCATTCGCGTCTCCGACAACCAGAACCAGCTCAAGGTGGGTGCACGTGGCCCGGTGCTGCTCGAGGATTTCGCGCTGCGCGAAAAGATCTTCCACTTCGACCATGAGCGCATTCCCGAGCGGATCGTCCATGCACGGGGCTCGGCGGCGCACGGGTATTTCGAGCTTTATGAGTCGCTGTCGGACATCACCAAAGCCGACATCTTCCAGCGCGCGGGTGAGAAGACGCCGTTGTTCACGCGCTTCTCGACGGTCGCAGGTGGCGCGGGTTCGGTCGATACGCCACGTGACGTCCGCGGCTTTGCCGTCAAATTCTACACGAAGGAGGGCAATTGGGATCTGGTCGGCAACAATATCCCCGTCTTCTTCATTCAGGATGCCATCAAGTTTCCCGACCTCGTGCATTCGGTCAAGATGGAGGCGGATCGCGGTTATCCGCAGGCTGCATCAGCCCACGACACCTTCTGGGATTTCATCTCGCTAATGCCCGAATCCACCCACATGATCATGTGGGCTATGTCCGATCGCACCATTCCGAGGTCGCTTGCGATGATCGAGGGGTTTGGCGTCCACACTTTCCGGATGATCAATGCCGAGGGCAATTCGACCTTCGTGAAGTTCCACTGGAAGCCGAAATTGGGCGTCCAGTCGACGATCTGGGACGAGGCGGTGAAGATCGCAGGCGCCGATCCGGATTTCCATCGCCGTGATCTTTTTGAACGGATCGACAGGGGCGATTTCCCCGAGTGGGAACTGGGCCTGCAATTGTTCGACGAGGCGTTCGCGGAGAAATTTGAATTCGACGTGCTCGACCCCACCAAGATCATTCCAGAAGAAGTGCTGCCCGTCCGCATCGTCGGCCGCATGGTCCTCGATCGCTGGCCGGATAACTTCTTCGCGGAGACCGAGCAGGTTGCCTATTGTCCGGCCAACATCGTGCCAGGGCTGGATTTCACCAACGATCCCCTGCTGCAAGGGCGGCTATTCTCCTATCTCGACACGCAGAAGAGCAGGCTTGGTACGGCCAATTTCCACCAGATCCCAATCAATGCGGCCAAATGCCCCGTCATGAACTTCCAGCGCGATGGCATGATGCAGATGCTGCAGCCCAAAGGCCGCGCCAATTACGAGCCCAACAGCCTCAATGAGGCAGGCGAGGTGACCGGCCCGCGCGAATGTCCAGCAACCGGCTTTTCGTCGTTCGATGGGGCGGACAGCGTCGGTGAGATCGGCGCGAATAAGGTACGGCTGCGGAGCGAAAGCTTTGCCGATCATTACAGCCAGGCGCGCTTGTTCTTCCGGTCGCTTCATGAGGCCGAGCAGGCGCATCTGGCATCGGCCCTTGTCTTCGAACTCTCGAAGGTCGGCCTCGTCCATGTCCGCACCCGAATGCTGTCGAACCTGGTCAATGTGGATGCTGGCCTTGCCAAGCGCGTGGCGGAGGGGCTTGCTATGCCCGTGCCCAAGGCGTCACTGGCGGCCGCCGCGCCGCGCGACTTCGATCCATCGCCGGCTCTCAGGATCATTGAGGGACCACGCCAGCGCGAGACGCTGGAAGGCCGCGCCGTCGGCATCCTCTATGCCGATGGGTCGGACGGGGCCGAGGTGGCGGCCGTCCGCAAGGCAGTGGAGGCGGCGAAGGGCAAGCCCGTGCTGATTTCGCCCAAGGTTGGCGGCGCGAAGCTCAACGACGGCACATTGCTCGCCGCCGACGGTCAGCTTGCCGGCACGCCATCGGTCATCGTTGACGCCATCGCGCTGGTGCTGTCGGCGGACGGTGCCGCGGCGCTGGCGAAGGATGCGGCGGCCGTGCAGTTCGTGATGGATGCCTTCGGGCATCTCAAGGCCATCGGGGCGAGTGACGGCGCCAAGGCATTGCTCTCCAAGGCGGGTGTCGAAGCCTCCGATGGCGTTACGGGTCTTGGCAAGGATTTCATTGCCGCGGCGGGCAGGCGCTTCTTTGCCCGAGAGCCTGAAGTGCGGATGCTCGCTTGAACGATTCGTGTGTCGCCCGCCGGTAGGCTGTTTCCTCGCGCGCGCTTTCCTCCACGGCTGACAAGGCAAGCCCATGGATCTGACCGAACGGCTGGACCTGCGCGGCGGTCGCCCGTGCTGGCGGGATGCCGCACATGATAAGGTCAAGGCGGATCCGCTGCCATCCACAGTCGATGTCGCCATCGTCGGCGCCGGTATCATGGGCGCCATGGTGGCGGAAAGACTGAGCCGCGACGGACATCGCGTTGCCTTGCTCGATCGTCGCCCGCCGGCCCTCGGCGCAACGGCTGCCTCGACTGCGCTGGTAATGTGGGCAGTTGACGTGCCGCTGTCCATGCTGTCGCAGCGCATCGGATCGGACAAGGCGGCGCAGGCCTGGCGCAGAGTTCATCGCGCAGTCTGCGATCTTGCCGAGCTTATTGAAGGGCAAGGGATCGACTGCAGCTGGCGTGCGCGGCCGGAGCTGTATCTCGCCGGATCGCTGCTCGACGAAGCCGGATTGGAGGCCGAGGGACGGATCCGCCGGGCAGCCGGCTTGCCTTCCTCTTTCCTAGCGTCGGAGATGCTTGCGCGCCGCTTCGATCTGCCGGAGCGCGCGGGCCTGCTTTCCGAAAACAGTTTCGGGGTCGATCCGGTCGCGCTGACTCTGGCACTGCTCCACCGTGCGCGGAACCATGGGGCTTCGCTGAGCTTCCCCATCGACGTGACGCGTATCGCTGAAGAGGCGGGCTCGGTACGGCTGACCACCACGGACGGCACGATCAATGCGAGGCGGCTGATCCTGGCCACCGGCTATGAAGCGGCACGCTGGTATTTGCCGGCTGCGTTCAGCCTCGCGTCGAGTTTCGCGATTGCGACTGCTCCGGGCACCGCACCGGCCTGGCGGGAGAATGCCCTGATTTGGGAGGCGGCGAGCCCCTATCTCTATGCGCGCGCGACCGCGGATGGCCGGATCATCGTCGGTGGCGAAGATGAAGATCAATTCGCTCCGGAGACGCGCGATGCCATTCTGTCCGCCAAAAGCGGTTTGCTGGAGGCCAAGGGTGCAGCCCTGCTGGGGCTTGATCGCCTCGAGGCCGACTGTGCCTGGGCGGCGACCTTCGGGGGTTCACCAGACGGTCTTCCGGCGATCGGACGGGCGCATAATGCCGAACGCATCTGGCTGGCATACGGATTTGGCGGCAACGGCATCAGCTTTGCGAGCCTGGCCGCCAGTTTGATTGTCGAGCACTTTGCGGGTGAGGCGACCCCCGGAGCCGTCTTGTTTGATCCGTATCGCCACGTTTAACGGGCGATCATCCAGCCTGGCTCAACAAAAAGAGCAGCGCGCCGTTCCGACGCGCTGCTCCCGGGGGGCTCTCTAGAATTTACAGGACCCGATCGGTCCGCCGCAGACGATCCCTTTCCTCGGCAATCTGTTCCGGCGTGTAAGGCGCGGCAGTTTCGTCAAACCGCGACCAGCCCACATCGCGGTAGAACCTCCCGCGCTCGGTCGGATCGACGGCGCGGTAACGATCGAGGATCGCCTCGGCCTGGGGCGCAAGATCATTGCTCACTTTGGCGCTGACCAGGGTGCCGCCACGGCGCACGCCTTCAGCATAGACATGGGCATCGTCTTCACTGACGCCTTCCTTTTGCATTGCGCCGACCACGCCGCCGATCGCACCGCCGACGATCGCGCCACCGCCGGCCCCGACCGCGGTAGCGGCGAGCCAGCCGGCCGCAACGACCGGACCGAGACCAGGGATGGCGAGCACGCCAAGTCCCGCCAGCAGACCACCAACACCGCCAATCACGGCACCGGCGCCTGCGCCCTTGCCGGCATCTTCGGCTGCTTCCGAATGGCCGGACTGGTGCGCAACGATGCTGATGTCATCGCGCGGCACGCCGATGCGTTCGAGTTCTCCGACTGCGCCCGCCGCATCCGAATAATTGTCGTACAGCTTTGTGAGTGTCTTCGTCATGGTAATGGCTCCTGCCGAACGCAAAGCATTCACTTCGTTACGATATTGCCCTTGTAATCGAGGGCGATATGGACGCTCTTGCCATGCTTCTTCGCCATGCCCTGCCAAAGACCATTATCGTCCTTTGTGAGCCCGGAGATGTCGGTGAAGCCACCCTTCGCGATGCGATCGCGGGCCTGTTCTTCAGTGAAGGAATTGGCGCCGCTCGCGGCGACAGCCGCCGTCTCGACATCGGCATCCTTGAGCGCAGAATTGGCCGGCGCGTCGGATTGCGCAACCGGGGCCGACTGGGCGAAGGCCGAAGTGCTCCCCAGCGCGACGGCAAGCGTCGCGACGATTATTTTGAACTGCATTGAGGGTCTCCAGATTGGTGCGATAAAAACGCGCCAGACAGACATTGGTCGCGAGGAAAATTCTGATCGGTGTTAAGACGGGACAGGTTGAGCGAGAGCAGACTGCCCCTTGTCCGGTCCGCCCCGGTCAGCGCGGGACGAGGTCGACGGCAGTGGTGCCGTGGTCAGGAACTGGACGCGGGCGCCGGGGTTCAAATCACGCGGAACAGCAACAAGAGCACGATGATGATTCCCGGGACGCCCAGCAGCCATAAGATCAGTCCTTTGCCCATGATCGCCTCCACGTGCTGGTTGTTGTCGAACGCCTAGGAACGGCGGAGGCCAGCGGCAGTTCCTTGGATGGTCGACGACCGACGGCGCCCGCTTCCACCCAGAGCGACCGGCAAGCCACACGCTGCGCGAGAGAACCCTTTTGGTGCGTTGGAGTTGAGTGAAGGCTGAAGCGGGTCATTGTTGGGTTGTTGTCGAAAGGAACAGAATGCTGGCGCTCACATGGGAGGCCGCGCCGGTCGTAAGCCACTTCAGGATAAACATCGTTCTTTGCTGAGCGCGTTCGCGGCCATAAGCATGCTAAGCGTATCGATATGACTAACATCCATAGGCTTGCCGGTATCGTCGACGTGGACGGGCTCCAATATGAGTGGGAACTCCGGAGTGAACCACAGTGGGGCGAGTCCGAAGGCTGGAAGGGCATGACAATTGCCTTGCGGCAGAAAGACACACAGCGCGCAGCGTTACTGGAATTTCCGCCGCCGAAACGCTTGATGAAGGGACTGAAACGGGGCCGTCTCCAAGTCAGCGACGCTACCGTTTCTCGCGGAATTCGCGCCGCATTACGGGCTGGGTGGGAGCCCGCATCACGGGGCAAGCCCATGGTGTTTATGGTTGACGCGGACGGCAATTAGTCGAGAGCCGGCGTGGGACGGCGCGCACTGGAGCCCGCCGACTTTTATGTCATTGGGACGGTCGAACGACCTTCCAATCCGGATGGATACTCGCAACCGATTAAATGCTGTCGTTTACAGCTAGCTCGAATTTGGACGCCGGCGCCGTGTCCCGTGGGGCCATTTGCCGTCGCCATTCAAGCCGCCCTCACCATGCGTCAAGCAATGCAAGTCGGATGAGGCGGCTTCCAATCCGTGGCGCTCACGGACAACCTCGGTTACACGATTTCTGATTCAAAGTGTTCAATTCGCGCGGAAAGGAGTCATCGTGACACTGCCTAATGTCCTCGAGCCAACCTACTTGCAGATGCTGAAGGCACTCTCTGCGTGGCTCGGCAAGGCAGAGGCGCAGAGACCCGACGGCGGATCGGAGGCGCTCCTGACCGCTCGCCTCGCTCCTGACATGTTCCCGTTAGCTACCCAGATTCGCTTCGCCTGCGTGCAGGCCCAAGAGGGTGTATTCCGATTGAAAGGTCAGGAGTTCCCGGCGTCACTGGAAGCGCTGCTGAATGAGGGGAGAACCGCGATCGAATTCCCCGGCTCGATGACCGACGCCCGCGCGCGGATCGACGAAACGATAGCGGTCGTGGAGGCGGTCGCCTCCGAGGCGTTCGACGTCGATCCTGCGACGCCAATTGCCCATGCTTTGCCCTCCGGCATGGTCTTCGACTTCACGGCGGAGCAGTATGCGCGCGACTGGGCGCTGCCTCAGTTTTACTTCCACGTAATGATCGCCTACGCCATTCTGCGCGCCGAGGGCGTTGATCTCGGTAAGGCGGACTATGTTGCCCACCTATTCGCCTACCTTCGCCCCGGGACGATGCCCTCCTGATTGGAGCAACGGACCGCGCTCGCAGACATGGCGGTCGTTGCAACGGGCCTCGCCTGAAAGCCGCCGTCAGTTCAAAATGAGGATCCGGGGCGGGGATCGGCGCTCGCGTTTTGGGAAGCCAGATTGAAGGCGCGCTGCCGCAGCATCTTCGAAGATCACAATCCAAGTTCGACATGATTACTCGCGTGCAGGGCGTGCCGAGCAGCGACCCGCAAGCGCAACCAACGGTATCGAAGTGGCAGCCATCATGGCAGCCGCCCCGGACGGTTCGGTCGCGTCGGTCACGCGACCAGACCCAGCCGCTGCGCGGTGTTCTGCAGCGGGATCAGCAGCCGGCGCAGGATGAATTCGTACCGGCCGCACCACCGCACCGACCGGGCCTGCTGCACTGGCAACGCCAACTCGCCGAGCCGGTTCGAAAGCAGCTTTTTTGGCGAGATGTTTTGCCAGCATGGATTGGTGACGCGCGCACGGAGCGCCCGGTCGATCTCGTCCTCCAATGTGCGGATTACGGAGCGCTGGGGGCGGCTGTGACGGCGCGCCGTCACAGATTATGTCAAATATTACGGTCCTGAGCATATTGCACTCGGCAATGATGCGCAGTTCCTGCGTTCAGCGGACGAGAAAATTGCCGGGAATATCAATGTCATCGGGGCTGGTGGAGCTGAGGGGAATCGAACCCCTGACCTCTGCAGTGCGATTGCAGCGCTCTCCCATCTGAGCTACAGCCCCTCGCCCGAGGCGGCCCCTTTAGCGACAGGTTTCGGGCGATGCAACGGCCCGTGCGTGCTTTTTCGCAAACATTTCGCTTGCGACAGACGGTTCGTCGCGAAGTGCCAAGTGCTGGGGCGGCTTTGACGGAACCATAGTGACCGTTCTGCCCTTTTTCTTCTGCGTGCGGCGCATGACGGCGCCGCCGATCCAGACGCAGGAGATATCGATGGGTTATGAACGCAGCGACCGCCGCTACGGTCGTGACGCCGATTATGGCTATCGCGAAAACCGCAACCGCAATTACGATGACGGTCGGTATCGTGCCGGTTCCGACCGCCGCTACGGTTATGAGAACAGGCAGCCCGCCGACTATGACTATGACGATCGGGGCTTCTTCGATCGCGCCGGCGACGAGGTTCGTTCGTGGTTCGGGGACGAGGAGGCAGAACGCCGCCGTCGCCTTGATGAGCGCTACGCGCAAGCGGAATATGAACGGGAATATCGGCCGGGCATCGCTTATGGCGTCGGCCGTGCCGGCTGGTCCAACCCCGATTACGGAGCTGGGCGCGGGGCCGGCGCCACCGGCAATTGGGGCTTAGGTGCTGGCCAGGATCGCGCTACGTGGGGCCATGATCCGTATCAGGCGTGGCGTCGCCGCCAGATCGACGCGCTCGATCGCGATTATGCCGACTATCGGAACGAGAACCAGTCGCATTTCGACCGCGAATTCGGCAGCTGGCGGACACAGCGCCTCGGTCAGCGTGATGCGTTAAATCGTGCCAGCGAACATCAGGATGTTGTCGGCTCCGACGGCAGTCATGTCGGCACGGTGGATAAGGTTCGTGGTGACCGTATCATTCTGACGAAGAGCGATGCGGAAGCTGGCGGGCGCCATCATTCCATCCCGTGCGGCTGGATCAGCAGCGTCGAAGATGGCCGTGTGACTCTCAATCGCACAGCCGAACAGGCCCAGCAGGCCTGGAAGGACGAGGAGCGCGGCGACGCGGTTGGCTGGCGCGACCGCGACGATGATAGGGATCGAAACTTCGGTCGCCGCACGTACGGCGCATTCTAAGCTGGTTTGAAGGAGCGCCGGGAAACTGGCGCTCCTTTATCGTTATTGAAGCAGCGCCGCGACCAGGGACTTGACCTTTTTCTGACGCCATTGCGGGAGTGGCGCGAGCAGCCAATAACCTACGCCCGCCAACTGCTCTCCATAGGAGCGAACTCTTCCGCTCGCTATGTCGGAAGCGGCGAGCAGAGCCGGAACGCAAGCGCGTCCGAAACCGGCTGCAGCTGCGTCTATCGCCAGTCCGGCATCGGCCACCGTCAACATCACGGGGGATGCTTCGCTCTGCGGGCATCCGGGCCACCCTATGCGGTTTTCACCGCCGCCTTCGATGCCCACGGTGACAAAGCCGGAAGCGGGCAACGCCGCGCCTTCATGCTCGCCCGGGCCTTCCGTCAGCCTAATCGCTAGATCGAGATTGGCTTGAGTGAAGTCCAATTCATCATCCGCCGCAACGACGACGAAGCGAAGGTCCGGGTCCGTGCGCCCGTAAGCGGATAGATGGGCGCTCAGCCATTTTGCGGTCAGATCGCGCGGGGCCGCTATCGTCAGCGTCTTGGAGGATTGGCCGGCCTGCATCGCGCGCACCGCTTCCTCGAACTGCAGGAAGCCGGCGCGCAACGCTTCGAGGCCGGCGGCGCCTTCGGGCGTGAGTTCGAGCCCCTTAGCGGTACGGCGGAACAGCACGACACCCAGCGTATCTTCCAACGCGCGAATCTGCTGGCCGACGGCGGCGGGTGTCACTGCCAGTTCGTCCGCCGCGCGGGTGAAGGACAGGTGACGGGCAGCGGCGTCTAGTACCCGCAAGCCATTCAAGGGGAGATGCGTTCTCTTCATTGCGTTACTGCCGGCCCGATCAATTGGAAGCGTGGAATTCGGACATCGAAGCTCGACCCATCTTCGCCGACCATCCGATAACTGCCCTCCATGGCGCCCGTAGGAGTGTGGAGAGGGCAACCGGATACATAGTCATAGCTACGGCCAGCTTCGATCACTGGCTGTTCGCCGACGACGCCTTCGCCCTGCACCTCATGCTTCCCGCCGCGGCCGTCGACAATCGTCCAGTGGCGATGGAGGAGCTGAATGGCGGCCGTGCCGTGGTTCTCGATGCGGATATGGTAGGTCCAGAACCAGCGGCCCCTGGCGGGTTCGGACTGTTCCGGCAGGAAGCTGACCGAGACGCGCACTACCACTTCGCGCGTTGTCGCGCTGTAGCGGAAGAGCGCGTCGAAGGCCATCAGAGCCCCACGGTCCGTAGCGCCCGATCGAGATCGTCGATCACGTCCTGCGGATCTTCCAGGCCGACGCTGAGACGCAGCATGCCTTCCTCGACACCCATCTCCGCGCGCACCTCGGCGGTCAGGCCGGCGTGGGTGGTGGAGCAGGGGTGGGTCATCAGCGAACGGGAGTCGCCGATATTGTTCGAGATATCGACGAGCTCGAGCGCGTCGAGCAGGCCGTGCGCCTGCGGGCGGCCACCGTCCAGATAAAGCGCGATGATCGTGCCGCCCGCACCCATCTGTTTCATTGCCAGATCGTACTGCGGATGGCTGGCGAGGCCTGGATAGAGCGTGCGAGGAACCCGTCTCTCGAGGAAGCTCGCGACCTTGAGCGCATTCTCGCTCTGGCGGCGGATGCGGAGATCGAGCGTTTCCAGGCCCTTCAGAACGACCCAGGCATTGAACGGCGAGAGCGTCGGCCCGGTGTTGCGGGTGAAGGCGAGCAGGGTGTTCTCGATGAATTCATGCGTGCCGCATACGGCGCCCGCCAGCACGCGGCCCTGGCCGTCCATCATCTTGGTGGCCGAATAAGCGACGATATCCGCGCCATAATCCATCGGCCGCTGCAGCAGCGGCGTGGCGAAGGCATTGTCGACGACAGTGGTAACGCCGGCGTCCTTGCCGATGCGACACACCGCCTCGAGATCGACGATGTCGAGCGTCGGGTTGGCGGGGGTCTCGAAGAAGAAGAGCTTGGTATTCGGGCGAATCGCCGCCTTCCACGCATCATTGTCGCGCGCGTCGATGATCGTGCTGGTGACGCCGAAGCGCGGCAGCAGCGTATCGGTCAGCCAGCGGCAGGAACCGAAGGCGGCCCGGCCCGCAACGATATGATCGCCGGCACTGAGCTGGCAGAGAAGGGCGGCCGTCATCGCCGCCATGCCGCTGGCCATCGCGCGGCAGGCCTCGGCGCCTTCCAGAAGGGCGATGCGCTGTTCGAGCATCTCGACCGTCGGGTTCTGCAGGCGCGAATAGGTCATGCCCTGTTGTTCGCCGGCGAACCGGGCCGCCGCGTCGCCAGCGCAATCATAGGCATAGCCCGACGTCAGAAAGAGCGCCTCGCTGGTTTCGCCATAATGCGAGCGCGCGGTGCCGCCGCGAACGGCCTGGGTGGCCGGGCGCCAGCGCGAGGTGATGGAACGGTCCTGTCCGGTAAGCTTCTTCATGGCGCCCGCTTTGCGACGGGCAGGCAATGTCCGTCAATCCACGAGTGCCGGGCTTGCATGGTGCGCCACCTCGAATATCTTGTTCTTCGAGACCGGGAGAAGGACATTATGGCGAAGATTCAAGATATTCCGTTGAAGACGATTACGGGCGTCGATGCCTCGCTGGGCGATCATGCGGGAAAGGTGCTGCTCGTCGTCAATGTCGCGTCGAAATGCGGCCTGACGCCGCAATATGCGGGCCTCGAGACGGCCTACGAAAAATATAAGGATCAGGGATTCGCGGTGCTGGGATTCCCCGCCAATGATTTCGGCGCGCAGGAGCCGGGCACCAATGACGAGATCGCGGAATTCTGCGCGGCGACCTTCGGCGTCGATTTCCCGATGTTCGCCAAGATCGTCGTCAACGGGCCGGACCGGCATCCGCTCTACAAGGAATTGATCGCGGCCAAGCCCGATGCCGAAACGAGTGGGGAAGGATTCGAGGAGAAGCTTTCACGCTATGGCTTCAAGCGGGAAAACCCCACGGATATCCTATGGAACTTCGAGAAGTTTCTGATCGCGCGTGACGGCAATGTGGTCGCTCGTTTCACGCCGGAAATGACCCCGGAGAGTCCGGAGGTCAGTTCCGCCATCGAACGCGAACTCGCTAAGTGAGTGAGGGCGGCGGCGCTTAAAGCGCCACCAGCACCGCGTCGCCCATTTGGGATGTGGACATGGCGCCGCCGAGGTCGGGCGAGCGGGCACCGCCGGCAAGCGCCTGAGCGACGGCGGCCTCGATGCGATCGGCTTCGGCCGGCTGGCCGAGCGAATAGCGCAGCATCATCGCGGCGGAGAGGATCGTCGCGAGCGGGTTGGCCTTGCCCTGGCCGGCGATATCGGGCGCGGAGCCGTGGATCGGTTCGTACAGACCCAGGTTTAGACTGTTGAGCGTGGCGGACGGCAGCATGCCGATCGATCCGGCGCACATAGAGGCTTGATCTGAAAGGATATCCCCGAAGAGATTGCCGGTGACGATGACATCGAACTGACCCGGATTACGGACCAGCTGCATCGCGGCGTTGTCTACATACATGTGGCTCAATTCCACATCGGGATAGTCGGCCGAAATCTCGATCACCACGTCGCGCCAGAGCTGCGAGGTTTCCAGCACATTGGCCTTGTCGACCGAGCAGAGCTTGCCGCGGCGGGCGCGCGCGGTTTCGAAGCCGACGCGGGCGATGCGGGCCACTTCGGCCTCGTTGTAGGACATGACGTCATAGCCTTCGCGCAGGCCATCGGCGGTTTTGCGATGGCCCTTCTCGCCGAAATAGACGTCGCCATTGGTTTCGCGGACGATGACGAGATCGATTGCGGCGGCGACTTCCGGCCGCAGCGCGGAGGCATCGGCCAGTTCCGGGAACAGCTTGGCCGGGCGAAGATTGGCAAACAGGCCGAGTTCCTTGCGCAGGCCGAGGATCGCCTGTTCCGGGCGCAGATGCCGTTCCAGCGCATCGCAATCGGGATCGCCCACCGCGCCGAACAGGATCGCATCGGCCTTGCGCGCGAGTTCCAGCGTCGCCGGCGGCAGCGGATGGCCCGCCGCCTTGTAGGCCGCGCCGCCCACGGGGGCTTCCTGGAAGGTCAGCAGGTCGCCGGTGACGGCACGCAGAACGCGGACGGCCTGTTCGGTGACTTCGGGGCCGATACCGTCGCCGGGCAGCAATGCGATGAGCATGAATGTTTCCCTTTCGTGATCGCGGCAGCCCATGCCGCCTGATTGCGCGCGACGGAAGCCCGAAATTGGCCGCGCGACATATTCGGGACCGGATCGGTCGCCCAAAGGAAGTGGCCCATTACGGGACGTTCCCGCACAAGCCCAGCGTATCGGGGGACAAGACACGGGCGTTCTGGTAGAAAATAGCCAGAGTCGCTGGAGTCGAAAGGGGTCGCACCCAAGGACTGCAATCTCCGTTGTTTGGGTGATTGGAGGGGGCGTTTCGTGAAGCAGTTGCTGGCCATCATGATGGCTGCGCCGATTTTCTTCGGATCGGCGCATGCGACGGTGCTTTATGGCGTCGATAACGACAAGAATCTCATCAGCTTCGACAGTGCGGACCCGGCCACGACGCTGAGCGTGGTGCCGATCAGCGGCTTGACGGGCGGCCTGGAAGCGATCGACGTCCGCCCGCTGACCAACCAGCTCTACGGCCTGACGGACGATCTGCAACTCGTTCAGATCGATCATCTGACCGGAGTCGCCACCACCATCAGCCCCGGGCCGCTGGCGCTGAGCGGCAACAGCTTCGGCTTCGATTTCAACCCGACGATCGATCGCATCCGGGTGGTGACCGACACCGGCCATAATTATGTGCTGAACCCGCATACCGGCCAGATCCAGCTTGCCGCGACCGACCTTTCCTATGCCGTCGTCGATCCGAATTTCGGCGCGATTCCGGGCGTGACGGGATCGGCCTATACGCCGTCCAGCCTGGGCGAGCCGGGCACGACGACCCAGCTTTACGGCATCGACACGCTGAACGACCTGCTGGTGAAGCAGGCCAATAATAGCGGGATATTGACGACGGTCGGCTCGATCGGTGTCGATCTGGCCGAAAGCAGCTTCGAGATCAGCTTCGACGGCGAAGCCTTCGCGCTGGAGGATGAAAGCCTCTACAAGGTCGATCTGGCGACCGGCGCGCTGACGCTGCTGGGGCTTACCGATCGCACTCTATCGAGCCTGACGGCCTTTGCCGTGCCCGAGCCGACCGGTTGGGCAATGATGCTGGTGGGGTTCGCCGTGGTCGGCTTTTCGATCCGCCGCCGGGACAATCGATCGCGGCAGATGGTTTGAGGCGCGGGCAGGGGCGCGCCGCTTCTCACCAACTTCGTCATTCCAGCGGAGGCCGGAACCTCTTTCATTTCTGGTGATGAAGCACGGTTCAGACGTTTTCGAGCAATTCCCGAGGATCGAGATCGAGGCGGCGGATGCGCTCGGCGATGCGGGGCCATTCCTCGCTGATGAACGTGTCGCGTTCCGCCTTCAGCAGCCGCCGGGTGGCGCCTTCCGCGACGAACATGCCGACCCCACGCCGTACCGTGACCAGCCCGTCATCCTGAAAGCTCTGATAGGCCTTCGCGACGGTGAGCGGGTTGGCGCCATGGGCCGCGGCGAAAGCGCGGACCGAAGGCAGCGGATCGCCATCGGCATAGGTGCCGTCGAGAATCGCGGCCGCGATATGATCGCGCAGGCGGAGATAGACGGGGCGGGCTTCCTGAGTCATAGGCGTTATGCTGTAATAATACAGCACCGCGCGTCAAGCAAAGTCTGGTTGCCAATCCGAAACGACCGCTTCGTATTCCGGGCGGGGGCGTTCCTCCAGCGGCCGCGACGGCGAGCCGATGAAGATGAAGCCCGCAATCCGCTCGTCCTTGGCGCCGAAAGCATCGCGCACGGCATCGGAATAAGCCGCCCAGCCGGTAAGCCAGCCGCCGACGAAACCGAGCGCATGGGTGGCCGCGAGCAGGTTCATGCACGCCGCGCCGACCGAAAGCTCCTGTTCCCACAAAGGGATGTGGCTGGCATGCGCGGGCTTCGACAGCGCGACGATCAGGGTGGGGGCCTGAAGGGCGAACTGGTCGATCGCTTCCAGCTCCAGCCGTCCGGCCTCGGGCTTGCCGTCGAGATAGGCACGGCGCAGCACCTCGCGGAAGGCTTCGCGCTGCTCGGCTGCCACGACCACGAAGCGCCACGGGGCGAGCTTGCCATGGTCCGGCGTACGGGTGGCCACCTCCAATATCTGGCGAAGCTCAGCCGAATCGGGGCCGGGCGCGACCATGTCGCGGGGCTTGCCCGAGCGGCGCGAGGCGAGAAGGGCGATGGGGGAGGAGGCGTCGTTGAACATGGCGTGTTGCGGTAACAGCGTCATCGTCGCGCAACAATCTTCTTCACAGCGGAAATATCGGCGCTAGTCTGGCGGCCCATCCGGGTCGGGCCTCCAGCGCCCACCACCACATATTTGAAAGTGACCTTGATGGTTCAACCCGCAGCCGATGCGACTCCGGAGCTGAGTTCGGCATCTGCCGGTCCGACATGGTTCGGCCACCCGCGCCAGTTGGCACGGCTTTTCACCACCGAAATGTGGGAGCGGTTCGGCTTCTACGGCATGCGGGCGCTGCTGACGCTCTATCTGGCCGAGCATTTCCTGTTCAGCGATTCGACGACGACCGGCCTCTATGGCGGCTTCACCGCGCTCGTCTATCTGACGCCGCTGGTCGGCGGGTTGCTGGCGGATCGCTATCTGGGTTCTAAGCGATCGGTGAAGTTCGGCGCGATCCTGATGTCGCTGGGCTATTTCACGCTTTGCTTCGGTGGCCAGACCGCGAAACCCTACGCCGTCATCGACGGCACGCGATACGAAGTGCAGGTCGACAAATCGACCGAGGCCAAGCAGCAATATGTGATCGATGGCGACAAACGCCTGGCGATCAAGGGCAATGAGGACGGCACCGTCACCCTGACCGCGCCGGACGGGTCCGTCGCCCGCACCGTCGACAAGGGCAAGTTCGAGGCCGGCGGCGAGCGCAGCCATTTCTACACGATGGTGATGCTGATCGCACTCAGCATGGTCGCGGTGGGCAATGGCTTCTTCAAGCCCAACATCTCGACGATGGTCGGCACGCTCTATGCGGTGGGCGATCGCAGGCGGGATGCCGGTTTCACGATCTTCTACATGGGCATCAATCTCGGATCGCTGTTTTCGCAGCTCCTTTGCCCTTGGCTGGCGGTCGCCGTCGGCTGGTGGGCGGGCTTCGGCCTCGCCGCGCTTGGCATGCTTTTCTCCTGGTCGCTGATCCAGTTCGATGGTGGCCGCCTCGCCGGATATGGCGAGCCGCCGCAGCGTTCGGGCAAGGACCGCTCGCTGATGATCTATGCGCTGTCGATCCTGGCTGTGCCGGTGGTCTGGTTCCTGTTCGTGAACCTGATGAATGCGCCGGCCGCGCAGGAGGGTTCCGGTATCGTCGGATATCTGTTGGCGCTGCCGCTGATGGGCAAGCTGCTGTTCGGCACCTTCATCATCGCCGTGCCGCTGATCCTGATCTGGTCCGCTCGCGTGGGCACCAAGGTCGAGTTCCAGATGATGCTTGCGGCCTGCGTGCTGATCATCTTCAACGTTGTGTTCTGGACGTTGTTCGAGCAGGCCGGATCATCGCTGACCCTGTTCGCGAACCGTAACACCGATCTTTCCGTGTTCGGGCTGTTCACGATGACGGCGGGACAGACGCAGTTCTTCAATGCCTTCTTCATCGTCGCGCTGGCGCCATTTTTCAGCATCATGTGGACGGCGCTGGCGAAGCGGGGTTTCGAACCTTCCATTCCGGTGAAGTTCGGCGTCGCTCTGGCCGGTGTCGGCCTCGGCTTTCTCGCGCTTGTCTGGGGTGCGAATTATGTGGGCGCTGACTTCAAGGTCACGATCTGGTGGCTGGCCTTGCTCTACCTGATCCACTCGATGGCGGAGCTGTGCATTTCGCCGGTGGGCCTCAGCATGATCACCAAGCTTTCCATCGTTCGCATCGTCGGCATGATGATGGGGCTGTGGTTCCTGTCGATCTCGGTGGCGCAATATGTCGCCGGCATGGTCGCACAGGTGGCCAGCGTCGAGACCGTGGGCGGGCAGGTGACCAACCTCAAGGTCAGCCTCGACACCTATGTCGGCGTGTTCTGGACGATCGGGCTGGTCTCGATCGGGATCGGCATCCTGCTGGTCCTCCTTTCCCCAGTCATCAAGAAGTGGATGCACGGTGTTCAATAAGAGGTTCGCCATCGCGTTGATGGCGGGATTGGCGACGGCGGCCTGCACGGCCGCCGAAAGCAAGCCGCGCACCGCATCTTCATCCAGCGCGCCGCGGGAATTGCCGTCGAAGGACCCGTTCCCTTCGACCTATCGCGCCTATCCGGGGGTGCCGACGCTCGTCACCAACGTCACCATCTATGATGGCGAGGGCGGACGGATCGACAAGGGACAGGTGCTGTTCGCCGACGGCAAGATCGTGGGCGTCGGCCAGACGGTCGAGGCGCCGCAGGGCGCGACCGTGATCGACGGCACCGGCAAGTGGGTGACGCCGGGTGTGATCGATATTCACAGCCATCTCGGCGACTATCCCTCGCCGGGTGTGGCCGCGAATTCGGACGGCAATGAAGTGACATCGCCCGTGACTCCGCAGGTGTGGGCCGAGCACAGCATCTGGCCGCAGGACCCGGGGTTCAGCCGCGCGCTCACCAATGGTGGGGTCACGACGCTGCAGATTCTGCCGGGGTCGGCGAACCTGTTCGGTGGCCGATCGGTGACGCTGAAGAATGTCTATGCGCGGACGATGCAGGGGATGAAGTTTCCCGGCGCGCCTTATGGCCTGAAGATGGCGTGCGGCGAGAACCCCAAGCGCGTCTATGGCGGCCGCAACCAGGCGCCGGGCACGCGTATGGGCAATATGGCGGTCGACCGGCAGACCTGGGCCAAGGCGCAGGACTATCGCCGCAAGTGGGACAAATATGAAAAGGACGGCGGCGAGGTGCCCTCGCGCGATCTCGCCATGGAGACGCTGGTGGGCGTGCTCAAGGGCGAAATCCTCGTCCAGAACCACTGCTATCGCGCCGACGAGATGGCCAATGTGATCGATATGGCCCATGAGTTCGGATACAAGGTCGCGGCCTTCCACCATGCGGTCGAAAGCTACAAGATCGCCGACCTGTTGAAGAAGGAAGGCATCTGCTCGGCGATGTGGGCGGACTGGTGGGGCTTCAAGATGGAGTCCTATGACGCCGTCACCGAGAATATCCCGCTGGTCCACAGCCAGGGCACCTGCGCGATCGTCCATTCGGACGACGCCAACGGCATCCAGCGGCTGAACCAGGAGGCCGCCAAGGCGCTGGCGGACGGCCGCCGCATTGGCATCGATATCCCCGACGAGGTGGCCTGGACCTGGCTGGCGATCAACCCGGCCAAGGCGATGGGCATCGCCGACAAGACCGGGAGCCTGAAGCCCGGCAAGATGGCCGATGTCGTGCTGTGGAACGGCAATCCGCTCAGCGTATACACGCGGCCCGAGAAGGTGTGGATCGACGGGGCGCTGTTGTATGACGCGCTCGATCCCAAGCGTCGGCCGGTATCCGATTTCGAGCTGGGCCAGCCCGGCGAAGGAGATGTGAAGTGAAGGCGCTCCTGCTCGCCGCAGCGGCGCTGATCGCCGCGCCCGCCGCCGCCGAGACGGTGGCGATCACCAACGCCAAGCTCGTCATCGGTGACGGTTCCGCGCCGATCGACAATGGCACGGTCGTCATGCGGGACGGCCGCATCGTCGCGGCGGGGCGCATGGCTCCGCCCGCCAGTGCGTCGCGGGTGATCGATGCCGAGGGAAAATGGGTGACGCCGGGCCTCGTCGCCGGCTTCACCCGGATGGGCATCGTCGAGGTCGACGGGGTCAGCCAGACCAACGACAGTTCGGCCGGCAAGTCGCCGTTCAACGCCGCGCTTGATGTCGCGCCGGCGGTCAACCCGCGGACATCGGCGATCATTCTCAACCGGGCGGAGGGGATCACCCGCGCCGTGGTGGCGCCAGAGAGTGCGGGGTCGATCTTCGCGGGGCAGGGGGCGATCATCGATCTCGGCGCCGACATGAACGCCGTCCAGAAGGCCAAGGCGTTCCAGTTCGTCGAGTTCGGCGAAAGCGGCGCAGCGCAGGCGGGCGGCAGTCGTCCAGCGGCCTATGCGGCGTTCCGCAACGCGCTGGCCGAGGCGCGGGATTATGCGGCCGGGAGGCGTGGTGACGATGCGCTGCTCACCCGGCTCGATGCGGCGGCTTTGGTGCCGGTGGTCAACGGCCAGATGCCGTTGCTCGTCCATGTCGAGCGCGGGATCGACATCCTGCAGGCGCTGGAGCTGAAGAAGGAGTTCCCGTCGCTCAAGATGGTCCTGGTCGGCGCGACCGAGGCGTGGACGGTCGCGGAGCAGGTGCGGGCATCGGGCGTGCCGGTGCTGGCTTCGGCGCTCGCGGATCTGCCGGCCTCGTTCGAATCGCTGGCGGCTACGCAGTCGAACATCGGCCGGCTCAAGAATGCCGGCGTGCCCGTCGGCATCGGCATGATCAACGACGACGAGGCGCGGCAGGCCCGGCTGATCAAGCAATATGCCGGCAATCTGGTGGCGCTCGGCAAGATTCCGGGAGCAGCCGGGCTCGATTGGGGCGCGGCCTTCGCCACGATCTCGTCGAAGCCGGCGGAGGCGCTGGGGCTGGGCGGCGAGATCGGATCGCTGCAGCCGGGCCGGCGTGCCGACGTCGTGATCTGGGACGGCGACCCGCTGGAACTGTCGACGGCGGCTCTGTCGGTATGGATCGACGGGGTCGAGCAGCCACTGCGCACCCGTCAGGACAAGCTGCGCGACCGCTATCGCCAGGCGACCGAAGGCGCCTTGCCGAAGGCATACGAACGATAGGCAGCAAAGAGGCGGCGACGGTATGCCCCGTCGCCGCCAGTAGGGTCGCATCGCTGCCGATGGCGCAGCCGCCCGGACCACGCATCCCCCAATCGCGGTAGAAATTTCAAAATCATCTCCAATTCGGATTGCATTGCAACGCAATGCGGGCGACCAACGTAATAATGATCGGACGTGAGGGGACCCCGGCCAGCTGGCCGGGCACGGTTCTGATGGGGACGATGAGGGGGCGCGATCAAATCAGCCTGGAGGCGATCGACCGGTTCGGCGCGGCGGCGCTGGAGCCGTCGAACTGGCTTCCTGCCTTGCAGTCGCTGGCGGACGCCACGCGATCCGCACGCGGGCAGCTTGTCGGCATCGGCGGACCGGCAGCCATCCCGTTCAACTGGGTCACGGGCTTTCCCGACGATGCACTGGCCGAATTCGTGGCGATCGACGGCGGTAATCCCGCAATCAACCCGCGAGTCGCGGCCGCGGCGCGCTTCCCGAGCGACGAGGTCGTCTTCGAGAAGCATTATGACGCGGTTCGCCCCCACCTGAAATCCAGCATCTATGCCGATTTCAGCGCGACCCACGACATTCCACACGGTTGCCAGGCGGTGATCGGGCAGGGCGCGGATGGCATGGTCGGCCTCGCGGTGCTGCGCACGGCGCGAGACGGCACCACCAGCGAGGAGGATCGCGCAGCCTTTGCCCGCATCGTACCCCATGTGCGCGCTGCGGTGCGGCTGCAGGTCGCACTGGAGCAGCAGGGCGCAAAGCTGGTGGCGGGCGCTTTCGAGACGATGGGCGTGGCGGCTTTCCTGTGCGACGGCGCCGGCAAGGTGGTTTCGCACACGCCATCGGCGGACAGGTTGCTGTCGCAACGACGGCTGAAGCTATCGGGTGGTGTGCTGCTTGCCTCGATCGAAGACGAAAGCGGCAAATTGCGCCGCGCCATCAACCGCGTAGCGACCGTCCCGCCCGATCAACCGCCACCGCCATCATCCACGGTGATGCTACGCGGCGCGCCGGGAGAAATGCCACTGCTGGCGGAGATCGCGCGGCTGCCGACCAATGCCTGGACGTTCGGCGCAGGTGCGCGCGTGCTGGTGGTAGTGAAGGGCCGTAAGCCGCGATCCGAAAACATGGTTGACGCGCTGATGGCGGCCTATGGCCTGTCGCAGGCCGAGGCGGATGTGGCGCTTCGGCTGCTGGATGCGGAGGGCCGTGAGACGATTGCCGCGGCGCGCGGGGTTTCGCTCGATACCGTGCGCGCACAGATCAAGGCGATCTTCGCCAAGCTGGAGGTCAACCGCGAAGTCGAGCTGATTTCCCGGCTCGCCCCGATCATTCACGGCGGCTGACGATCAGAATGCGGCGATCGTAGGCTGTCGCGGCGCCCAGGCGTCGGCGGCCACCACGGCGCGAACCACATCGTTCATCAGCCGCTGACGGACCGGGATAGATTGACGCGTGCTGCCGATCATCACCGCGATCGCGTAGCTGCGGCCATTGGGCGACGTGATGACCCCGACGTCGTTATAGCCGGCGACCATACCGCCGAGATCCTGACCGGTGCCCGTCTTGTGCGCGAGCGTCCAGCCAGGGGCCAGGCCGCCACGCAGCCGCTGCGGGCCGGTGCGGCTGTCGCGCATCGTACCGAGAAGCAGGCTGGTCGAGGCCGGTGACAGCAACTCGCCACGCTGGAGGCGGGCCAAGGCCGCCGCGATCGCCTCTGCCGAGGCGCCATCCATCGGGTCGGCGAGATAGCGATCCATCGCGGCCTGGCGCTGTGCATAGGGCAGAGCGGCACGCGCGATCTGGAAGCCATTGCCGGACGAATATTCGGGACGCCACTCCATGCCGGCGATGCCGCTCTGGAGCAGGGTTTCGCCGGGGCCGAAGGCGATGCGACCGAGCCGCTTGTCGAGAATCATCGCGCGGATCGCATCGGGGCCACCCGCACGGCGCAACAGCATATCGTTGCAGGTGTTGTCGCTCTGCGTGAGCGCGATCCGCATCAGCTCACCATAAGTGGTCGAAAAGCCTTCCTTGCCCATCATCGCGCGGACCGGCTGGTGGAAGACCGTCAGATTCTCGCGGCGAACGACGACCGGCTCGCTCAAGCGGATGGTGCCGCGATCGACCGCATCGAGCACCGCCATGCTCACCCACAGCTTGCTCACGCTTTGTTGGGGCATCGGCCGGGCGGCGTTGTAGCCGACCGTCCAGCCGCTGGAGACGTCCTGCACGGCGATGCCGACGCTGCCGGAGAAATTGCGGCCAAGCTCGGCTATGCGTGTTTCGAGCGATGCGGGTGCGCGGATAACGGGTGGCGGCGCCGGTGGCGCAGGCGGCAGCGGGGCAGGAGCACGGGCGATCGGAGCAACGGGTTGGGCGGTCGGGGCAACGCAAGCCGCGGCCACGACCAGCGCCATCGGCGTCAGCAGTCGCCAGCCCGTGATCCATTCCCCCGATTTCCGCATAAGACGCTCCTCCACCCGAATGGCCGGATTATGCGCCTCAACGGCTTTCAGGACTATGGACCGGGGACTCCGGCGGACTCGGTCGGTCCCGCATTCGGCTCGGGCCGCCGACGATGGATGCGAAGCGCGCGCCAGAGCAGGCAGATGGAAATGATCGAGGCGATGAGCACGCCGACGCCCGCGCCGATCACCCCGAAATAGACGGGCAGGATGGCGATCAGCACGATCAGGATGATCGTCGAGATGATACGGAGCTTGAGCGACAGATCGGCGCGGCCCATGGCGACGAGCGCCGGCTCAAAGCCCACCGCGGCGAAATCGACCGCGGCGGCGGTTCCGAGCGCGAGCAGCACCGGATAGGCGCCGTGAAATTCGGGGCCGGCGATCAGGCCGATGACGGGGCGGCCGATCAGTAGCAGCAGAGCGAAGACGATACCGCCGCCAATCGCGGTCAGCCGTAGCGTGCGGGCGAGAAGCGCATCGAATTCATCCTCGCCGGCGGCAGTTCCACTGCGGACAAGTTCCGGAAAGATGGCGCGGGCGAGGATCTGGGACAGCTTGGCGAGGCCTTGTGCCAACTGCTGCGCAAGGCGGAAGCTGCCGGCAGCCGCTGGAGTGATGACGAGGCCGATGATGAGCGCGGCCAATTCCTTGCCGCCCACGCCCAGCGAGGAGGAGAGGTTGGTGACGACGGAATAGCGGCCGATGCCGGGATTTTCAGCGAGCATTTCGTGCCACTTCGCCCTGGGCCAGCGGAAGGGCTGAACCTTGTGCGCGGCGATCCAGTAAGCGAGCGCGGTCAGGGCTTCGGCGGCGGCCCAGACCGCCAGATAGGCGATTACGCTTGGGTGGATCAGCCATACGGCGATGGCGCCGCCGCAGCGTACGATCGCCGTTACCGAGTCACAGGCGGCGGCTGTGGCAAAGCGATCATGGAGGCGGAGCACGCCGACCGGCGTCCAGTGCGTCGACAGGACGAGCACGGCGCTGGTGCCGATCGCCTGCCAGGCGAAGCTCTGCGTCCAGCCGAAATGATTGGCGAGGAGGAGCGTGCCCAGGGTCGCGAGCGCAACGCCTGCAAGCGCCGCCGCCACGTCGAGCGTGATGGTGAAGCGGACCAGCCGGGCGAGCGCGTCGGTGCGGTGGTCATGCAGCAACGGCATGCCGTAGCGGACGATGATCTGCCAGCTCTGGAAGGTGACGAAGGTGGCGGTCGCCTGGCCGACGCCGAGCGCCAGCGCGAACTGGCCGAACCCCTCCAGCCCCAGCGAACGGGTGACGATGGCGATGTAGATCAGGCTCAGCACTGCGCCGAAGCCCTTGCCGCCCAGCATCCAGCCGGTGTTGAGGAGGATTGCGCGCAGCGATCCGCTGCGAAGGGGGGCAGGTTCGGTCATCGGTGTCCAGCGCCATAGAACGATCGGGCAAGCTTGCGAAGCATGGATCGCTGCCGTTGCGCAGACGCAAGGATAGGATATTTAGGGCGCATTCCATCAGCCGCACAGGATCCGGCCCTTGCCCGAACATGTTCCGACGATCATCCTCGTCGGCGAAAACCCCACCCGTATCTGGGGAATGAGCATCGACGAACGCACGCGGCGCATGGCGGCTGCGGCGAAGCTGCCGTTCGGCGAGGCTGTAGGCGACAGCCCGGCCCTGATGGTGAACCGCGGTTTCGTGTTCGATCCGCCCTGGCTGCGCCATCATGCCGCCAATCCTGGCGCGGTGCTGACGATCGGCGGGGTGCCGGTGATCGCGCATGTGCGCAACGCCGCCGAGCGTGAAGCGGTGGCGCAGGCCATGGCGACGGGCACGCCGTTTGGCGTGAGGGGCACGCTCGCCGTCACCGCCTATGAAGACGGGGCGGAGATCGTCAACGAGGCACTGCGCAAGCGCGAGCGGCCCTTCGCCATGCCGCTCCGGCCAGACACGGTGAAGGCGGCCGAACGCGCGAGCTATTTCGGCGCATACAAGGGCGTGACCGACCTCCTCACCAAATATCTCTGGCCCGAATGGGCGCTGGTGCTGACGCGGATCGCCGCGCGGATCGGCATGACGCCCAATATGGTGACGGGGATCGGCGCCGCGCTCTGCGTCGCGGCCACCATCGCCTTCTGGCACGGCCATTACTGGTTGGGCATGGCGATGGGCCTGGTGTTCATGGTGCTCGATACGGTGGACGGCAAGCTCGCCCGCTGCACCATCACATCCTCCTGGTGGGGCAATATCTTCGACCATGGCATCGATCTGGTGCATCCGCCCTTCTGGTGGTGGGCCTGGGGCGTCGGGCTGACGGCCTATGGACGGCCGCTGCCGCAGGGAGAATTATGGCTGCTGCTCGCCGTGATCGTTGGCGTTTATATCCTCCAGCGTTTCGTCGAGGGTGCGTTCATGCGGCTTTACGGCATGCACATCCATGTCTGGCGCAAGGTCGACTCGCAGTTCCGGCTGATCACCGCGCGCCGCAACCCGAACATGGTGATCCTGTTCGTCGCCATGCTGTTCCAGCGGCCCGATATCGGCCTGATCGTGGTCGCGTGGTGGACGGTGATCTCGTTCGTCGTTCATGGCGTCCAACTCGTCCAGGCGATGGTTGCGCGGGCGCGAGGCCGGGAGATAGCTTCATGGCTAGCATGAACGACACCATCCTGCGCTTCGGCTATCCGGCGACCCTGATCGCGGACTATCGCCATTGGATGGTGCTGCTGCGTCCCGACCAACCGACGCTCGGCAGCCTGGTGCTCGCCTCGACCAGCGAGGCCAAGGCGTTCGGATCGCTGCCGGCGGAGGCCTATGCCGAACTGGGCATGGTTTCGGCGCATATCGAAGCGGCGCTGAGCCGGGCCGTTTCCTATGAGAAGATCAATTATCTCATGCTGATGATGGTCGACCCTCATGTCCATTATCATGTCATCCCGCGCTATGCGGGAAGCCGCAGCGCCGAGGGGCTGACGATCGCCGACGCCGGTTGGCCGAAGGTGCCGGCGCTGGGCGAGGCGGTGAAACTCGACACCGATCAGGTGAAGCGGCTCGCGGGCTGGATCAAGGGCCATTGGCGACGCTGAATATGGAACACCCGCCGGGCTGATCCCCGGCGGGCGCCTTCTCCTCTCCAGGGAAAATCGTCGACGGCTTCAGCCGAAACGGCCGAGGCGGTGATAGAGATTGCTGTATTTGGTCGATTCAGGCTTGTCCTGAACCTCGCGCAGATAGTGGGCGACAGCCTGCTTCAGGAGCTGGAAATCTTCCGTCGAGAAGACGGGGCGGGCCCGTGTGGGTTCGGTCATCATTCTCTCCTTCCTCTTTCATTCAGCCGCGACGGCGAACTGATCGGCTTCGGTGGATTCGGCGAGCGCGGTGGTGGACGCCTGGCCGCCTGACACGGCTTCCGCGACCAGATCGAAATAGCCGGTGCCGACCTCACGCTGGTGGCGGGTGGCGGTGTAGCCGTCCTTCTCCGACCGGAACTCGGCCTGTTGCAGCTCCGAATAGGCCGCCATGCCGCGATCCTTGTAGCCCCGCGCCAGCTCGAACATGCCGTGGTTGAGCTGGTGGAAGCCCGCCAGCGTCACGAACTGGAACTTGTAGCCCATCGCCCCCAGCTCGCGCTGAAACTTCGCGATCGTCTCCTTGTCGAGCTTGGCTTCCCAGTTGAAGCTGGGCGAGCAGTTGTACGCCATCATCTTGCCCGGGTGCGCTTTCTGCACAGCCTCGGCGAACCGCTTGGCATCCTCCAGGTTCGGGTGGCTTGTTTCCCACCACAAGAGATCGGCATGTTCGGCAAAGGCGATGCCGCGCTTGATGCAATGATCGACGCCCGTACCATCCTTCAGGCGGAAGAAACCTTCGGGTGTCCGCTCGCCGGTCAAGAATTCATGATCACGCTCGTCGATGTCGGAGGTGATCAGCTTCGCGCTCTCGGCATCGGTGCGGGCGACCAGCACGGTCGGCACGCCGCAGACGTCCGCTGCGAGCCGGGCCGCGTTGAGGTTGCGGATATGCGCCTGGGTGGGGATCAACACCTTGCCGCCGAGATGGCCGCACTTCTTCTCCGACGCGAGCTGGTCCTCGAAATGAACGCCGGCGGCGCCCGCCTCGATATAGGCCTTCATGATCTCGAAGCAGTTGAGCGGGCCGCCGAAGCCGGCCTCGGCATCGGCGACGATCGGCGCGAACCAGTCGCGCTTCGCACCGCCTTCGCTATGCTCGATCTGGTCGGCCCGCTGGAGGGTGCGGTTGATACGGCGGGCGAGTTCCGGCCCTGCATTGGCCGGGTAGAGTGACTGGTCCGGATACATGGCGCCGGCCGTGTTGGCGTCGGCGGCGACCTGCCAGCCCGATAGGTAGATCGCCTTCAGCCCGGCACGGACCATCTGCATCGCCTGGTTGCCGGAAAGCGCGCCAAGCGCGTTGATGTAAGGTTCGGACTGCAGCAACTCCCACAGCTTCAGCGCGCCCTTGCGGGCAAGGCTGTGCTCGATCGTGACCGACCCGCGAAGCCGTTCCACATCGGCGACCGTATAGGTCCGTCGGATGCCGTCGAAGCGCCCTCTCGGTGCGGTGACAAGGTCGGTGAAGTCGGCCATTCTGTCCATCCCTTTACAAGTCGATATTTTCA
This sequence comes from Sphingomonas sp. DBB INV C78, assembly GCF_042693015.1. Classification (NCBI taxonomy): domain Bacteria; kingdom Pseudomonadati; phylum Pseudomonadota; class Alphaproteobacteria; order Sphingomonadales; family Sphingomonadaceae; genus Sphingomonas; species Sphingomonas sp. DBB INV C78. The sequence goes on from NZ_CP170544.1 coordinate 892,439, forward strand.
GCACCGTCGCCGGTGATGGAGATAATCTGCCATCTAGAGGGGAGGATTGGGATGCCGGCTGACGTGATAATGATGTCAGGATGTGGACGAAGAGGCAGTTTATGTTGTAAAATAGTATGAATATTTACAATGAGGTCGAAATGGCCGAACGAAAGATATTTGCGGGGCATGCGGTGCGGCGGCTGCGGCGCGTCGCCGGGCTGACCCAACTGGCCATGGCAGACGCACTCGACATTTCAGCGAGCTATCTCAACCTGATCGAGCGCAATCAGCGGCCGCTGACGGCGGCGCTAATGCTGAAGCTGGGCGATCGTTTCGACATGGACCCGCGGATGCTGGCGGCCGATGGGCCGGGTGGTGGCGCAGAGGCCATTCGCCGACGGCTGGCCGACCCGATCTTTGCCGATATCGGCGTCGATCGCGCGGAGGTCGACGAATGGCTGGCAGCAGCACCCGGCGGGGCCGAAGCCTTTGCGCGCGCTTTCGATCGGCTGCGGGAAGGGGCTGCGACTGCGAGCAGCGAAGAGGACGGCGCCACCGCAGCGGTTCGCCGCGAGACGGAGCGCTGGCGCAATCACTATCCTGACCTGGATGCGGCGGCCGAAACGCTGGCCGACGAATTGCGGCTGGGCGCTGCCGATCTTTATGGCGCCATCGCCGAGCGCCTGCGCGTGAAGCACCAGCTTACGATCCGGATACTGCCGGTGGAGACGATGCCCGATCGGCTGCGGCGGCTCGACCTCCATGCCCGGCAGGTGCAGCTATCCGAGATGCTGGACCCGGCTTCGCGCACCTTTCAGGCGGCCTTCCAGCTCGCCCAGCTCGAAGCGCGGGGAGAGATCGATGCGCTGGTCGCCGGGGCAGCCTTTGGCGAACGGACCGCGGAGCGGTTGTTCAGGCGGACAGTGACGTCCTATTTCGCTGCGGCCCTGATGATGCCCTATGGCCGCTTCCTGCGCGCCTGCGAGGCGACCGGCTATGATCTCGAACTGCTGCAGCGGCGCTTCAATGCGGGGTTCGAGATGGTGGCCCACCGCCTGACGACGCTGCAGCGTGTCGGCGCGCGGGGGCTGCCATTCTTCATGGTGCGGATCGACCGCGCCGGACAGGCGTCGAAACGCTATGCGGGCGCCTCCGCCTCAGCGCTGGCAACCGGCCCCGAGCGCTGCCCCTTGTGGCAGGTACACCAAGCTTTCGACCGACCGGGCGAGATCGTGCGACAATTGGTGGCGCTGGAGGATGGCAGCCGCTGGTTCACGATGGCGCGGACGGTGCGTTCGCAGGTCCGTTCGCCTGGCGGGATACGAGCGGAATTTGCGATCGGGCTGGGCGTGGCGGCAGAAAATGCTGCGCCGATCGCCCACGCGCGCGGGCTCGATCTCAACGGCGACGACGCGACGCCGGTAGGGTTGGGCTGCCGCCGCTGTGCGCGTGCGGACTGCCCGCAGCGTGCGGAGCCGCCGATCGGCCGCGTGCTGTTGCTGAACGATCGCGAGCGCGGGCTTACCCCCTTCACCTTCGCTGGAGATTGAGGGCGATCAGCGCCAGCTAGGCTGCATCACCACCATCATCAGCACGAAGCCGAAATAGATGAGGCCCGGGAGAGCAGGTACCAGCAGAAGGCCGGTTGCTGCCGGCCCATGGGCGCGGGCGCGCAGCCACCAGCCGCCGCCGAGGATGCAAGCCGCCCCGGCCAGCATCGCCAGCCAAAGGCCGATATTGGAGCCGGAAACCGAATTGTCGGTGATCCCCACAAAGAAGAACAGCAACAGCACGGCGGCCAGTACCGCATCGAATGCGAAGAGCAACCAGAAGGTCACCGCGCCAAAGTAACATTTCGACACGGACAGTTAAAGCGAGACAAGCGAGGGCGGGCCGGTCCGCCCGATCAGGTCAGCCGGTCGAGCGTGACATGACCCGTGCGCTTGAGTTCATCGACGATCCGCCGGACATCCTGACTGGCACCGCGCGGCAGGACCAGCACGGCATCCCCCGTGGCGACGACAATGAGGTCGCTGACCCCCACGGTGGCTATAAGCGGGCCATCGGACCGGATCAGGCAGTTGGTGGTGTCGAGTGCGATAACGTCGCCCTGATGGCAATTACCGGCGGCATCGGGGCCGATGATGGAATGGAGCGCGTCCCAGCTGCCGATGTCCGACCAACCCATTTCGACCGGAACGACCGCGACACGATCATCCTTCTCCATCACCGCATAATCGATCGAATCCGCGGGAGAGGCGGTGAAAGCCTCCGCTTCGGGATGAACCCGTGCGCCGTCATGGACGGAGCCTGCCATGGACGTCCGCGTCGCTGCGGCCATGGCAGGTGCGTATTTTTCGAGCGCGGCGAGATAGGCGTCTGCCCGGAACAGGAAGATGCCGCCATTCCAGACATAATGTCCTTCGGCGAGATATGCCTCGGCCGTCGCGAGATCCGGCTTTTCGACGAACTTGTCGACCTTGTGGACGCCGGGCGCGATCTCGGCACCGGTGTGGATATAGCCATAGCCGGTTTCGGGGGCGTCGGGCGTGATGCCGAAGGTCGCGAGCCAACCCTGTTCGACCAGCGGCAGTGCGGCATCGATCGCGGCATGAAAGGCGGCGACGTTGAGGATGACATGATCGCTGGGCATCACCAGAAGGATGGCATCGGCCGGGGCGGCGATCGCCGCGAGCGCGATGGCTGGTGCGGTATTGCGGCCAACAGGCTCGAGGATGACGGCGGCCGGCTCCGCGCCGATTTCGCCGAGTTGCTGCTCGATCTCGTCGGCGTGCGCGGTGTTGGCGACGATCATCGGTGCGGCAAAGCGCGACGTGTCGATCGTCCGGGACGCGGTCAACTGCAGCATCGTCTGATCGGCGATGAGGCTCAGAAGCTGCTTGGGGCGCATGGTGCGTGACATCGGCCAGAGCCGGGTGCCGCTGCCACCGGAAAGGATGACGGGCGTTATCTTGTTCCGGGGCGTGGTCATGGGCCTCCGTAAATCCGTGGCGATGATGGTAGCTTATCCATGTGATTGCATGGCAAGTCGCGAGATGCCCATTAAATCCGCAATCGATGACAAGGTTTCAGCATTTTTTTGTCAATTTGGGCGACACCTGCCCGTCGAAAAATTTTACGATCATCAATTTTTTGATGGGATTGTGCAACTTCATGGGTTTAGCTGTCAAACGCCGTGCCGAACGATGCTCAGCCGAATTTGGCCGTAGCTTCGCCTTTCTTTGGCCCGAGATCTGAGCCACATGGAACATACAGCTCGGGGGAGCAGATCGAATAATGACTGACGCGATCGGCGTCTGGAGCCATGTCGTGGCCGCAGTGTTGTTTGCGGCCTTGGCACTGTGGCAGGTGCAAGGCCCCCGCGGGGGCATGCAGCGCCGGACGCTGACCCTGGCCTTTGCGATGACCGCCGGCTGGGCAACGGCGGTGGTGTTCGCCGGACCGGGCGATCTGGCCGCACGTATCGGCGAGACGGCGCGGAACCTGGCATGGTTGGGTTTCATGTTCGGGCTTTTGCGGCAGGGTGCCGGCGTTGCCAACCGTTCCACGATCACTGCCCTATATGGCGTGTTGGCCGGAGTGGGCTTGGCCCAGGTCGGCGTCGATTTCCTGGCGAATCGGTTCACCAGCCATGATCCCGATGCCGTCGAGGCCTTGTTCTTCGCCATCCTGCTGTTGCGAATGACCTTTGCGGTTGGCGCATTGGTGCTGGTCCACAATCTCTACACGGCTGCCACGCCGGATGCGCGCTGGGGCATTCGCCTGCCGATGATCGCGCTGGCATCGATGTGGACCTACGACCTCAATCTCTACACCGTGGCCTATCTCGGCCATGGCTGGCCGATCTCGCTCTACGCCGGCCGCGGCGTCATCATGCTGCTGCTGGCGCCGCTCTTCGCGCTGGCGAGCCGCCGCAATACGCGGTGGAAGATGCGGATTTCGCGTACGGTCACCTTCCAATCGCTGTCGCTGATGGCGATCGGTTTCTACCTGATCGCGATGGTGATCGTCGCACGCGCCATCGAACTGATCGGCGGCGATTATGCGCAGCTCGCGCAGGTGACGGCGGTGTTCGGCATGTCGATCGCGGCGCTGGTGTTCCTTCCGGCAGGGCGGATCAGCGCGTGGCTGAAGGTGAAGGTCGCCAAGCATCTGTTTCAGCACCGCTATGACTATCGCGTCGAGTGGATGCGTTTCACCGACACGATCGGGCGACCGGATGAGGGGGCCGATCCGCTCGACGTGCGCGTGATCCAGGCGATCGCCGATATCATGGAGGCGCCTGGCGGGCTGCTGCTGGTGCCGGACGGCGGCGCCGGACTTGCGCTTGCAGCGCAATGGAATTGGCCGGCTGCAGAAGTGCCGGCCGTGGCCGCGGATTCCGCATTCGTGCGGGCCGTGCAGGCCACGGGCCGCATCCTGGAATTCGATACGATCCGCAACGGCGATGCGGACGAGACCAGCGTGACGCCTGAGTGGATATTGGCGCAGCAAAGGGCGTGGGCCGGCGTGCCGCTGATCCACTTCGACCAACTGGTCGGTCTTGTCCTGCTGGCGCGGCCGCGGGTCGACCGGGGGCTCGATTGGGAGGATTTCGATCTGCTGCGTGTCGCGGGGCGGCAAGTCGCGAGTTACCTGGCCGAGGCGCGCGGGCAGGAGGCGTTGAACGAGGCGCGGCGGTTCGACGAGTTCAATCGCCGATTCGCCTTCATCATGCATGACATCAAGAATCTGGTGAGCCAGTTGAGCCTGCTTACCCGCAATGCCGAGCGTCATGCCGACAATCCCGATTTTCGCGCGGACATGATTGCCACGCTGCGAAACTCGACGGCGAAGATGAACGATCTGCTCGCCCGCCTGTCGCAGCATCATACCGGCCGGGCTGCCGAGCCGCGGCCGGTTGCATTGAAGCCGATCGCCGAGGCGGTCGCCAGCGGCCGGGCGCAGCAGCACATCGTCCGGGTGGAGGGAGCGGGCGACATCATCGCCGCGGCCGACCCGCCCCGCCTGGAACAGGCGTTGGGCCATATCGTCCAGAATGCCATCGACGTCAGCCCACAGGGCGAGCCAGTGTGGGTTCATATTGAAAGGCGCGGATTGGAGGCCGTGATCACCGTGGTCGATCGGGGCGAGGGCATGTCCGCCGAGTTCATCCGCACGCGGCTCTATAGACCTTTCGCCTCCACCAAGGCCGGTGGGTTCGGAATCGGGGCGTTCGAGGCCCGCAGCCTGATCTCGGCCATGGGAGGGCGATTGGAGGTGGAAAGTCGTGAAGGATCCGGCACCCGTTTTTCAATCGTGCTGCCAGTGACGCAGATCACCGCGGATGCTGAGCGATTCGTTAATGCGTTGGACCCATCATGAGCCAAATGTCCGAAAAGCCGAAACTCCTGATCGTCGAGGACGACGAAGGGCTGCAGCGTCAATTGCGCTGGGCCTATGAGGATTATGACGTCATCGTCGCGAGCGACCGTGCCGGGGCGATCGACGCCTTGCGCGCGACCGAGCCGGCGGTGGTGACGCTCGATCTGGGCCTGCCGCCAGATCCCGATGGCGTGACCGAGGGCTTCGCGACGCTTGAGGAGATCCTGCGGCTGAAGCCCGATACCAAGGTGATCGTCGCGTCCGGTCATGGCGCCCGCGAAAGCGCGCTGCGAGCCATCGCGTCCGGAGCCTATGATTTCTACCAAAAACCGGTCGATATCGACACGCTCGGCCTGATCGTCGCGCGGGCCTTCCACCTCCATGCGATCGAGAAGGAGAATGCGCGGCTGGCGACGGCCGAAACGGGCGGCGCCACCGTGCTGGGCGGCATGATCACCGGCGCCCCGGAAATGCTGAAGGTCGCCCGCACGATCGAACGCGTCGCCAACGCCAATGTATCGGTGATGCTGCTGGGTGCGAGTGGGACGGGCAAGGAATTGCTCGCGCGGGGCGTCCACAATGCAAGTGGGCGGGCGAAGGGCGCGTTCGTCGCGATCAACTGCGCGGCGATCCCGGAAAACCTGCTCGAGGCCGAATTGTTTGGCTACGAGAAGGGGGCGTTTACCGGCGCGGTCAAGACGACCGAAGGCAAGATCGAGATGGCCGAGGGCGGCACTTTGTTCCTCGACGAGGTGGGTGACATCCCGCTGCCATTGCAGGTGAAGTTACTGCGCTTCCTGCAGGAGCGCGTGATCGAGCGGATCGGCAGCCGACGCGCCATTCCGGTCGACACGCGCATCGTCTGCGCCACGCACCAGGATCTGCCGGCTATGATCGCGGCGGGAAGTTTCCGCGAGGATCTTTATTACCGGCTGGCTGAGATTGTCGTGAACATCCCGACGCTCGCGGAACGGCATGGCGATGCGACTTTGCTCGCCAAGCATTTTCTGACGCGCTTCGCCAAGGAAATGAACCCGCAGGTCCGCGGTTTCGCGCCGGATGCGCTGGCTGTGCTCAATAGCTGGCCCTGGCCAGGCAATGTCCGCGAGCTTGAGAACCGCATGAAGCGGGCGGTCATCATGGCTGAAGGCAAGATGCTGACCGCGGCCGATCTCGATCTCGGATCGGTGGCGGACGGGGCGGAACTCATCAACCTGAAGGCGGCGCGCGAACTCGCCGACCGCCGCGCGATCCGTCAGGCACTGGCGCGGACGGAGGGCAATGTGTCGAATGCGGCGAAGCTGCTCGGCATCAGCCGGCCGACGCTCTACGACCTGTTCAAGCAGTACGACCTTCAAGCCTGAGGACGCCTCGGCGCCCCCAGGCCGGGAAGCTTAGCGGACGCGGGGGCCGCCATAAGGCAGCGGCGGCGGCGGGCGACGGTCGCGGCGCGGCAATTGCGCCTGATAGGCGACCGAACAATGATTCAGGCAGTAAGGGAAGCCCGGATTGATCGGCTGCCCACAGAAATGGAAATCCGGCTCGCCGGGATGGCCGATCGGCCACTTGCAGATCTTGTCGCTCAGTTCGAGCAGGCTCGTCTTGCCCGCCATATCGGCAGACGGCTTCGCGGGCACCAGCCGGCGCGGCGGTGCGGGCGTCGAGGGAGGCTGCTGCTCGCCGGGGGACTGGCGCTGGAAGCCGCCGGGGCCGATCGAGCGGAAGACCTGCTGAGGCGCGCTTGTGGCAGGAGCAGCCGGCGCGGGCGTCGCCACCGGTGCCGGCGCGGCGGGCTTGGCCGCAGCAGGCGCGGGGGCCGGAGCGGGCGGCGGCGGGGCTGGCGTCGCGGCGACGGGCTCCGGACGGGGCGCTGCCTGCTTCGGCGTCGACTCGCTATTGCTGTTGCTGCTGTCACCGCCGCGCACCGGCGACGGGCGCGACTGCAGACCCAGGCGATGCGCCTTGCCGATCACCGCATTGCGGCTGACCCCGCCGAGTTCCTCGGCGATCTGGCTCGCGGTGTTGCCCGCTTCCCAGAGCCGCCTAAGCTGTTCGATCCGTTCGTCCGTCCAGGCCATTCGTCGTCCTTAAACTTTTCCCGCGCTTGCGGGCGGGCGTGCCAGTCGATAGTCGCTTGTGCCATGACCGACCAGCCCGAAAACTTGGTGCGCGCCAACCCCGGCGTGCCGGTAATCCCGTTCGTCAATTGGGGAGGATTGCGCGCGCTCTATGTGAAGGAGGTGCGGCGTTTCTTCAAGGTCCAGCTCCAGACGATCTGGGCGCCGGCCATTACGACGTTGCTTTTCCTCGTGATCTTCACCGTCGCGCTGGGCGGCGGCGGGCGCATGGTGATGGGTATTCACTTCGCCAATTTCATCGCGCCCGGCCTGATCGTGATGGGCATGATGCAGAATGCCTTCGCCAATTCCAGCTTCTCGCTGCTGGTCGGCAAGATCCAGGGCACGATCGTCGACTATCTGATGCCGCCGCTTTCTTCGGGCGAAGTGCTGTTCGCGCTGGTCGCGGCGTCGATGACGCGCGCCGTGCTGGTCGGGCTCGCCGTATGGCTGGCGATGTGCTTCTGGCCCGGTGTCGAGGTGATCCCGCAGCATTTCTGGGCGGTCGTGTGGTTCGGGCTGATGGGATCGGCACTACTTTCGTTCCTGGGCGTCCTGACGTCGATCTGGGCGGAAAAGTTCGACCATGCGGCGGCGGTGACGAATTTCGTCGTCCAACCGCTCTCGCTGCTTTCGGGGACCTTCTATTCGGTGGATGCGCTGGCGCCGACCTTCCAGACGATCAGCCACGCCAACCCGTTCTTCTATGTCATTTCAGGCTTCCGCTACGGCTTCATCGGCATCGCCGATTCGCCGATTGCCGCGGGCGCGCTGGTGCTGCTCGGCGTGAACATAGTGCTCGGCGCGATCTGTTACGTCGCGCTGACGAAGGGCTGGAAGCTCAAGAACTGACCTGCCCGCGACGGGGGTTGTCCCGTCCCCGTTCCAACGATAAAAGCGCGCTTCGAACAAGGCGGCCGAACTGGGCCGCCTTTTTGCGTTTCCGGAGTTTTCCCGAACTTTTTCGTTGAAGGAGCAGTTCAGATGGCCATCACCCCACTCATGCCAGTGTACCCGCGGTGCGGCGTGCGGCCGGTGCGAGGCGAGGGCTGCTATCTGATCGGCGAGCGCGGCGAACGCTATCTGGATTTCGCGGCGGGCATCGCGGTCAACGCGCTCGGCCATGGCCATCCGCATCTGACCAAGGCGATCCAGGATCAGGCGGCGACGCTGATGCACGTCTCCAACCTCTACGGTAGCCCGCAGGGTGAGGCGCTGGCGCAGCGTATCGTCGACAACAGCTTTGCCGACACGGTGTTCTTCACCAATTCGGGCGTCGAAGCGATCGAGTGTGCGATCAAGACCGCCCGCCGTTATCACTATGTCAACGGCAACCCGCGGCGGCACAAGCTGATCACCTTCAAGAACGCCTTCCACGGCCGTTCGCTGGGCGCGATCAGCGCGACCGATCAGGGCAAGATGCGCGACGGTTTCGAGCCGCTGCTGCCGGGCTTCGACTATGCGAAGTTCAACGATCTTGAGGGCGCGCTGGCGCTGATCGACGATGAGACCGCCGGTTTCCTGGTCGAGACCGTGCAGGGCGAGGGCGGCATGACCGCGGGCACGCCCGAGTTCATCCAGGGCTTGCGCAAGGCGTGCGACGAGCATGGCTTGCTGCTGATCCTCGACGAGATCCAGTGCGGTTACGGCCGCACTGGCAAGATGTGGGCTTACGAGCATTACGGCATCACCCCCGACATCCTGACCGCGGCGAAGGGCATCGGCGGCGGCTTCCCGCTCGGCGCGTGCCTGGCAACAGAGGAAGCAGCCAAGGGCATGGTGATCGGTACGCACGGTTCCACCTATGGCGGCAATCCGCTGGCGATGGCGGCCGGACAGGCGATCCTCGACGTGATGCTGGAACCGGCTTTCCTCGAGCATGTCAACAATATGGGTGAGCGCCTGCGCGCCGCCTTCGAGCAACTGATCCCGAACCATGATCACCTGTTCGAGGAGATCCGCGGCAAGGGCCTGATGCTCGGCATCAAGATGAAGGAGGCGGCGGTGAGCCGCGATTTCGTGGCGCATTTGCGCGACAATCACGGGCTGCTGACGGTGGCCGCGGGCGAGAATGTGTTCCGTGTGCTGCCGCCGCTGGTGATCGGCGAGGAGCATATCGCCGAATGCATCCAGAAGCTTTCGGAAGGCGCGCGGAGCTACACTCCGCCGGCCGCCGCGTGAGCCGGCACTTCCTCGACCTCGCCGATGCCGGCGGGGACGCGATCGCGGCGATGCTGAACGATGCGATCGACCGGAAGACGGCGCGGGCCGAATGGCCGAAGGGCAAGGCGGATGCCGATGCTCCGCTGGCCGGCCGCACGCTGGCGATGATCTTCGAGAAGAACTCCACACGCACGCGCGTCTCGTTCGACATGGCCATGCGTCAGTTGGGTGGCACGACCATCGTGATGGATGGCGGATCGATGCAACTCGGTCGTGGCGAGACGGTGGCGGACACGGCGCGCGTGCTTTCCCGCATGGTCGACGCGATCATGATCCGCACCGACGATCATTCCAAGCTGATCGAGATGGCTGAACATGCGACCGTCCCGGTCATCAACGGCCTGACCGATCATAGCCATCCCTGCCAGATCATGGCGGACATGCTGACCGTGATCGAGCGCCGCAAGGCGCTGGCGGGCACGCGCTGGGCGTGGCTGGGCGATGGCAATAATGTGCTGCATTCGATCATCGAGGCGGGCAGCCTGCTGGGCTTCGACGTGCGGGTCGGCTGCCCGGCGGGCTACGAACCGTCGATGGAGGTGCTGGACGCGGCGCTGAAGCGCGGCATGACGGTGCCGATCCTGCGCGATCCGTTGGCTGCGGTGCAGGATGCCGATGTCGTCGTCACCGACACCTGGATTTCGATGGGCCAGGACCATGCCGAGGAGAAATTGGCGGCGATGACGCCCTATCAGGTGAATGCGGCGCTGATGGCGCACGCCAAGCCCGATGCGGCGTTCCTGCATTGCCTGCCCGCGCATCGCGGCGAGGAAGCGACCGACGAGGTGCTCGACGGCCCGAACTCGGCAATCTGGGATGAGGCGGAGAACCGCCTGCATGCCCAGAAGTCGGTTTTGCTGTGGTGCTTCGGCCTGATCGGCTGAATCACCACCCTTGAAATAATCGTTCGTCATGCTGAACTTGTTTCAGCATCCACCGTGCCTCCGCACGGACAGTGCGGATGATCAAGTGGACCCTGAAACAAGTTCAGGGTGACGGCGGAGTTTTATGGCTACCAACGGTAACGGAAAGGGCGAAGCGCTCGTCATCGGCCACGTCGATCAGGCACTTGGCTTCACCATCCCCAAACGCCATGCCCGCGGCCGTGTCGTACGGCTGGGTCCGGCGCTGGACGGCGTGCTTGCGGCGCACGGCTATCCGCCGGTGATCGGCAGGCTACTCGCTGAAGCCCTGACCCTGACCGCGCTGCTGGGAACCACGCTCAAGGATGCCGGCGGCCAGCTCACCATCCAGGCGCAGACCGAAGGCGGCGTCGTCGATCTGCTCGTCTGCGATTACAAGGGCGGCGAGATGCGCGGCTATGTCCGCCACGATGCCGATCGGCTGGCGGAGATGCCGACCGATCCGTCGCTGTTCGCACTGTTTGGGCGCGGCTATCTTGCCATCACCTTCGATCAGGCGGCGACCGGCGAGCGTTATCAGGGGATCGTGCCGCTGGAAGGCGGCTCGCTGGCGGCGGCGGCGGAGAATTATTTCAACCAGTCCGATCAGCTACCGAGCCTCGTCCGGCTGGCGACTGCCGACAATGGCGAGGGCGGCCATATCGCCGGCGGCATCCTCGTTCAGTATCTGGCCGAGGGCGAGGAGGGCAATGTGCGCCTCCATGTCCGCGAGGATCGCGAGGCCTGGGAGCATGTCGCGGCGCTTGCCAACACGATCCGCGACGAGGAACTGCTCGATCCCGAATTGCCGCTCGACCAGATCGCCTGGCGGCTGTTCCATGAGGAGGACGAGGTCCGCGTTCTTCCGCTGATCAAGCTTTCACGCAATTGCCGTTGCAACGCCGATCACATCCGTTCGGTGATCGCCCGCTTCCCGGCGGAAGAACGGGCGGAGATGGCCGATTCGGATGGCATGATCCACGTCGACTGCGAATTCTGTTCGCGCCGTTACAGCTTCGCGCTTGCGGATTTTGCATCCTGACGAAAGTGAAGAATCGCGCGACGAAGTGACGAAGCTCACAGACCCTTCGACCAAAGGGGCGTAATCAGGGCCTCACAAGGGTCGTCGTGAAGACCTGACCGTTGTATAACCGTTAACGTGAAATCGTTAGAAGATCACAACTGAACGGGGCTTAAAGTTTATCAGCCGCCGCGGTGGGATTTGAGGTTAACTACAATGTTTGACCGGAAGTTCTTGTTGCGTATGCTTGCATTCGCCTTGGCGGGTGGCGTGGGTTGTGTTGCCCATGCCCAGCCGACGCAACTGGCCGTTGCCAGCGCCCTTGAGCCGGGCCTGTGGCAGCTGCAGGCCGAGGGTGAAGCGCCGCGCAAGATCTGCGTCGGGCCTGACACCGGCGCGCTGGTTCAGGTGCGGCATGCGGGCACGGCCTGCAGCCGGCTTGTCATCGCCAATCAGAAATCGAGCGCGACGGTGCACTATAGCTGCCCCGGCGCCGGCTGGGGGCGGACGACAGTGAAGATGGTAACGCCGCGCTCGGTGACCCTAGACACGCAGGGAATCGCCGCCAACGCTCCCTTCGCCTTCACGGCCGACGCGCGCCGCATGGGCGATTGCCCGACGAAGAGCGCGAGCCTGAACAGAGCCAATCTGCCCCGTTAAGCCAGAGTTTACCGCGACTGCGCTATATGATGCCGATGTGTCGGTGTCTGGCACATTCCCTCCCTAGAGGCCCGCGAGGGCCCAACTGGGCCGCTCCCAAAAGGGCGGCCCGTCCTTTTGGGAGCGTGCTTTCGCATCTGCACAAAATCCGCTAGATCGCGCCTGATCCATTTATCCGGGCCAGGCCGACCCCGCACCTTCGCGGGATGCGTGTGCAATGCCGGTGGCGCCCGCGAAGAGACGAGGAAGACGATATGGGCCAGGACAAGCCGGGCGCGGTGGTACTGCTGTCGGGCGGGCTCGATTCCATGGTGTCGGCGGGTATTGCGCGCGAGCGGGGCTTCGCGATCAATGCGTTGACGATCAATTATAACCAGCGTCATCTGGTCGAACTGGCGGCGGCGCGGCGGATCGCGGCGGCGCTCGATGCGGCGCGCCACATCATCCTGCCGCTCGATCTGTCGCTGTTCGGCGGGTCTGCGCTGACCGACGCGATCGACGTGCCGAAGACGGGTGTCGGCGACGAGATCCCCGTCACCTATGTGCCGGCACGCAACACGATCTTCCTGTCGCTGGCGCTGGGCTGGGCGGAAGCGTGCGGCGCCCATGACATCTTCCTGGGCGTCAACGCGCTCGATTATTCGGGCTATCCCGATTGCCGGCCGGAGTTCGTGGAGAAGTTCCAGGAACTGGCGGACCTCGCCACCAAGGCCGGCGTCGAGGGCAAGCGTTTCACGATCCACAGCCCGTTGCTGCACATGACCAAGGCCGACATTGCGCTGGAGGCCGAGCGGCTGGGGCTGGACGCGGGGCAGAGCTGGTCCTGCTACGATCCCGCGCCGGGAGGCTTGCATTGCGGCCTGTGCGATAGCTGCCGGCTGCGCCGCAAGGGATATGAGGAGGCCGGCATTCCCGATCCGACCACCTACGCCGCCGCGCCATGAGCTACGCGGTCAAGGAAATCTTCCTGACGTTGCAAGGCGAAGGCCGGCAGGCGGGGCGGCGCGCCGTGTTCCTGCGCTTTTCGGGCTGCAACCTGTGGAGCGGGCGCGAGCAGGATCGGGCGAGCGCCGACTGCCAGTTCTGCGACACCGATTTCGTCGGCATGGATGGCGACCATGGCGGTCGTTACCGGACGGCAGCGGCGCTGGCCGACAAGGTGCAGGAATTGTGGGCGGCCGAGCCGCTGGACAGCGCCGGTGCCATTCCCTTTGTGGTGATGACGGGCGGGGAACCTTTGCTGCAGGTCGATGAGGCACTGATCGCCGCGTTGCACGAGCGCGGCTTCGAGATTGCGGTCGAGACCAACGGCACGATCGCGGCGCCCGCGGGGATCGACTGGATCTGCGTCAGCCCCAAGGCCGGGACGGAGATCGTCCAGCGATCGGGGAATGAGCTGAAACTGGTGTGGCCGCAGCCAGGCAACGACCATAAGGCGATGGCGGAATGGGCGTTCGACCATTTCCTCGTGTCGCCGATGGATGGACTCGATATCGCGGAGACGACCGCAGCCACGATCGCCTTCGTTCTGGCCCATCCACGCTGGCGGCTATCGGTTCAGGCGCACAAGCTGATCGGCGTGCGCTGAAGCAGCTTTGTTGTCGCGATTTCGGAGCCACTGGGGGTTACCGCCCAGTTTGAAATCGCTCTTCAGCCGCACTTCTTCTCCACATAACGGCCCTTCTTGTCCCAGCATTGCGGGGCAAGACTGACGAGTGTGCGCGGCATGAGCTGCTGGCGCGTCGCGAACAGGCCGTCCGACGTCGGCACCAGGCTGTTGCGGAATTCGCGCATCTTGGTTTCGGCGGTCAGGTGCAGATCGCCCTTGCGCCGGCCAATGGCGTCGCGGCCGATCATCGCCGCCGTCTCGCAGAAGCTCAGCTGGGCGTGGAGCGTGGAAAAGCCGTTATAGGTCTTGGTGGTGTATTGATCGAACGTCTTCTGCCAGGTCTTGCCGGCAGTGCGTTTGAAATAGGCGCCCATCGTGTTGTAGGCTTCGTTCAATTCGCGATCATGATGGCGCAATATGTCGTTGTAATTGCGCACCGTCATCAGCGATGGCGAGAACTGGCACTGCAACGCCGCGACGTTCAGGCCGGCCCGCATGTTCCACAAGAGATGCGCCTGCAATTCCTTGGGACTGGCATTGGGGATGACAACACCGATGCCGGGCTCATCACCCCGCACAGGCTCTCCGGTGAAGGTTGGCTTCACCCAATAGAGATAGGTTGCCGATGCAGGCACCGCCTGCACCATCCCCATAGTCGCCATCACGGCGGCACCCAGCCACCCGACGCGTTTGAACATCAGACCCTCCGCATTTGGCGGCTGTTAAACATTAATGCGTCCCGGAGATAAAGGGCCAAGATCGGTTTTGCGGCGGGCTGTTGCACCTGGGACTCGGTCGACACGCGCGTTGCCGTGGCCTGACGACATGGAAAAGGCCGCCCGTTTCCGGACGGCCTTGCCGCAAAAGCCTTCGTCGGCGCGAAATTACATCGCGTTGGTAGCGTTGGCAGCAGCATTGTCCGTGGTCGCGTTGTCGGCGGTGACGCCATTGTCCATGACCAAATTGTCGCTCGCGCCCGCCGCATCGACCGCCGTGACGTCGTTCACCGATCCTTCCATCGACGGTTCGGCAGCATTGAGTTCCGTCGTATTGGTATCAGCCGCCGGCTTGTCGCCCCCGCAGGCGGAGACGAGCAGCGCCGCGCCAGCAACCATCGCCCCGGTCAGCAGCTTCGAAAAGGTGTCACGCATCATTGGCTCCCTAGTAGGTTGATCTGGCGCAGCTAATTGGCCTTGCTATCCAAATCCCGGCGGACAGTATCGGCAAAGCAGGCATGCCTCAAGCGTTGCAGCAGGGAAGGGGAAGCGCGTCGAGGAAGGCGGGAAGGCGACGCTGAAGCGCGGCATCGAAATCAGCCATCGCGACCGGCTTGCCGAGCGCGGCGAAGCTGGTGACCGGATATTCGGCGATGCCGCAGGGCACGATGCCGCCGAAATGCGTGAGATCGGGCGCGATGTTCATGGCGAAGCCGTGGAATGTGACCCATTTGGTAACGCGGACGCCGATCGCGCCGATCTTTGCCTCGCGCCCGTCCCGATCGTCGACCCAGATGCCGATACGACCCTCGGCGCGGCGCGCGGCAATGTCGAAATCGGCCAGCGTGTCGATCAGCCAGCCCTCGAGCAGATGGACGAAGCGGCGGACGTCACGGCCGCGCGCACCGAGGTTGATCATGACATAACCGGTACGCTGGCCCGGCCCGTGATAGGTGTAACGGCCACCGCGGCCGGCGCGAAAGACCGGGAAGCGATCTTCGGTCAGCAACTCGGCCGGATCGGCGCTGGTGCCGGCGGTGTAGAGCGGCGGATGTTCGACGAGCCAGATCTGCTCGCCTGCTTCGCCCGCAGCAATCGCAGCGGCGCGGGCCTGCATTTCCTCAAGCGCCAGGGGATAGGGCGTGAGGCCCGGAGAAACCTGCCACTCAACGGAAGGATCGGAGCTGTTCATCCGCTCCAATTGGGGCGGAAGCGCTGGAGGATCAAGGCGGCGATTGCGCGGGTGGGCTCCGCCCTTGTAGACGGGCCAGCGGCAGCCACGCCGAACCGGGAGCATTCATGGCCTTATCGATCACCACCGCCTGGGACGAGGCCCGCCGCTTCGTCGCGCGGGAGGCCGCGTTGTTGATTCCCATTGGCCTGACGCTGATGGTCGTGCCGGGCGCGCTGGCGGAACTGGCGCTGCCGCAAAACGCCGCAGAAGCTGCGACATCGAACCTTTGGCTATTGTCGATGGCGATCATCGGTCTGTTCACATTGGTCGGATCGCTGGCGACCGTGCGTCTCGCCATGGGCGGCGGAGTTTCGGTCGGCGAGGCGCTGACCGCGGCGATGCGCAGGCTGCCGGTGGCGCTGGGAGCGAATCTGCTGCCGGCATTTGTGGCAGCGATCGCGCTTTTGCCGGTGGTGCGGACCATTCCTACCCCCGGCGGGCCGGCGGTCGGGCCCGTGTCTCCCGCCTTGCAGCTCTATATGCTGGTCCTGGTCGCCGCCGTTTTCTACTTCAGCGTCCGGCTGCTGCTGCTGAACGTCGTCGTGATGCGCGAGCCGACCGGGGTGATCGCGGCGCTGAAGCGCAGCTTTGCCGTGACACGGGGGCATGTCGGCAAGCTGGCGGGCGTGATGCTGCTGTTCGGGGCCTCGCTGCTGATCATCAGCGGCGCGGTGTCGCTGGCGGGTGGCGCCGTGCTGGTAGGTGGTGGCAGGCTGCTGGGCTTCGAGCCCATTGGCAAGCTCTTGCTCGCTTTGCTCACTGGCGCGGTGAACGCCACGCTTTCCATATACTTCGCCGCCACGCTGACAATGATCTATCGGCAGCTTGCCGGGCAGGGCGCCTCAGGCGGGATCGAATAAGGGGATCTGCGGCGCGGCATCCCGCGGCAGCAGCCCGGCCAGCCGGGGGTCGGCGAATATCTCGACCGCCCGGGCGAAAGGCGTGAAGCCGGCCTTGCGATAGAAACCGAGCGCGCCGTGATGATCGAGCGTGCAGGTGTGGACCCACATTCGCGTCACGCCCTTGCGCCAGCCCAGCGCGAGGGCGTGGGCCATCAGCCAGCGGCCATGGCCCTTGCCGGTGAGTTGGGGGATCAGGCCGAAGAAGGCGAGCTCGCACTGGCCTGCGCTGCGGAAATCGAGCTCGAGAAGGCCGACCTCGATTCCCTGGGCATCAACGACAGCGAATATCTCGACCGCGGGATCGTGGATGATCGCTGTGAGGTCGGCATCGCTCATCGCCAGCCGCGAGAACCAGAGCCAGGGTTCGCCGATGCGGCGGAACAGGGTGCGGTAGGCCTGCACCGCCGGTGCCTGCCAGCGCGAGAGCCGCAGCGCCGACATGGGCATCGGGGCAGGCCGCGGCCTCGCCAGCATTTCCAGCGAGGTGACGATCGCGGCGAGCTGGCCCGGCGGGACGGGATCGAGCGACATGGGCGTCAGGCCCAGGTGGCGACCGGGGGCAGGCTC
Source organism: Sphingomonas sp. DBB INV C78 (assembly GCF_042693015.1). Lineage (NCBI taxonomy): Bacteria > Pseudomonadati > Pseudomonadota > Alphaproteobacteria > Sphingomonadales > Sphingomonadaceae > Sphingomonas > Sphingomonas sp. DBB INV C78. The sequence goes on from NZ_CP170544.1 coordinate 909,757, forward strand.
ATCAGGATCGCGTCGATATTGCCGCCGGTCTTGAGGCCGAACAAAGTGCCGCGGTCATAGACGAGATTGAACTCGGCATAACGGCCACGAAAGCCGAGCATCTGATCCCGATCGGCATCGCTGATCGCGTCGTTCATGCGCCGCCGGACGATCTTGGGGAAGATATCCAGGAACGCCTCGCCAACATCGCGGGTGAAGGCGAAGTTGGCGTCGAAATCGCCTTCGAGATGATCGTAGAAGATGCCGCCGACCCCGCGATGGACCTTGCGGTGGGGGATATAGAAATAATCGTCCGCCCATTCCTTGAAGCGCGGATAATAGGATGCGTCGTGCGGATCGCAGGCGGCCTTCATCCGGGCGTGGAAATCGGCCGTATCCTGCTCCACCGGGAGCGGCGGATTGAGATCCGCGCCGCCGCCGAACCAGCGCTTGCTGGTCACAAGGAAGCGCGTGTTCATGTGGACCGCGGGCACATGCGGATTGGCCATGTGCGCCACCAGGCTGATGCCGGTCGCGAAGAAGCTGGGGTTTTCGGCAGCGCCATGGATCGTGGAGGCGAATTCGGGCGAGAATTCCCCGCCGACCGTGGAGACGTTGACGCCGGCTTTCTCGAATACCTTGCCCTTGATGACGCCGCGCACGCCCCCGCCGCCCTTGGCTTCGGGATCATCGTCGCGATTCCAGGCAGTATATTCGAACGATGCGTCGCTGCCTGCCTCGCGCTCGATCGCTTCGAATTCCGCGCAGATGCGGTCCCGCAGCGATTCGAACCAGACGCGTGCGGCGGCCTGTTCGGCATCGAGTTCGATCATTCCGGTAAGCTCCCCGTCTGACGCATGGCTTCGGCGAGCGCGATGCCAGTCGCGACCGCCACATTCAAGGATCGGAAACCGTGCCGCAGCGGAATCCTGACGGTCAGATCCGCCGCATCATGAACGAAATCGGGCGCGCCGGTGCTTTCGGAACCCAGCAACAAAATATCGTCTTCCGCAAAATGAGCGTCGGGCAACCGTGTCTCCGCCCGTGTGGTGAGCAGCACCAGGCGTCCGTTCGTCGCCGCGCGGAAGGCGTCCCAATCGGCATGGCGCCGCAGCTCCGCGCCTGCAGCATAATCCATGCCGGCGCGCTTCAGGCTGCGATCGGAAAAAGGAAAGCCGCACGGCTCGATGACGTCGACGGGGACGCCAAAGCAGGCGGCAAGCCTTAAAATGGTGCCGACATTGCCGGCTATGTCCGGCTGGAAAAGCGCGATCCGCATGGTTCCCGCTATGCGATTATGTCGCGTCGCCGCAAGACTGCGTAAATTGCTGTTGGCAATGGCTGGGTGCGAGTCTATCAGCGCGCCAACCGCCCGGGGGAATAACAGGCGGTCGCGTCTATGCGGGGTGCTCGCCAACAGGTGGTCGCCTTGCGGGCGCTTATTTCGTGGCAGCGCAAGGGTTCCGGAATGGCGACGCTCGAGCAAGTACAACCATCAGACGCGCCTGAGGGCGAGGGCGTTCGACGCCGTGATTTCATCAATATCGCTGCCGTCAGCTTTGCTGGCGTGGGCGCGGTTGCAGTGGTTCTGCCGCTGGTCAACCAGATGAATCCTTCGGCCGACGTGCTGGCGCTGGCCTCGATCGAGGTCGACGTGTCCAAGATCGCCGAAGGTCAGGCGATCAAGACGATTTTCCGCAAGCAGCCTCTCTTCATCCGTCATTTGACGGCCAAGGAGATCGGCGAGGCGAATGCCGTGCCGGCCGATACGCTGCGCGATCCGCAGACGCTGGCCGAGCGGACCAAGGAAGGTAAGGAGCAGTGGCTCATTACCATGGGCGTTTGCACCCACCTCGGCTGTGTGCCGCTGGGCGCTGGCGAGGGCGAAAACCGCGGTGAATTCGGCGGCTATTTCTGCCCCTGCCACGGTTCGCACTACGACACCGCCGCCCGTATCCGTAAGGGCCCTGCGCCCAAGAACCTCCAGGTTCCGGATTACGCCTTCAAATCCGACACCGTCGTGCAGATCGGCTGAGGTGAACTGAGATGAGCTTTCCCTGGGCTAATCATTATGCGCCGAAGCATCCGGCGATGCAGTGGATCGACGAACGGCTTCCGTTGCCGCGTCTGGTCTATAACGCGGTGGGTGCCGGCTATCCGGTGCCGCGCAACCTGAATTATTTCTGGAATTTCGGCGTGCTCGCGGGTGCGGCGCTCGCCATCCAGATCATCACCGGCATCGTGCTCGCCATGCACTATGCGGCGAACGGCGACATCGCCTTCGCGTCGGTCGAACATATCATGCGCGACGTGAATTCGGGCTGGATGCTGCGCTATGCGCACGCCAACGGCGCGAGCTTCTTCTTCATCGTCGTCTATCTCCACATCTTCCGCGGCCTCTTCTACGGATCGTACAAGGCGCCGCGCGAAATGGTGTGGCTGCTCGGCCTCGTCATCTTCCTCCTCATGATGGCGACCGCCTTCATGGGTTACGTGCTTCCCTGGGGCCAGATGAGCTTCTGGGGTGCGAAGGTGATCACCGGCCTGTTCGGCGCGATCCCGCTGGTCGGCGAGCCGATCCAGACCTGGCTGCTTGGTGGCTTCGCCCCCGACAATGCCGCGCTGAACCGCTTCTTCTCACTGCACTATCTGCTGCCGTTCGTGATCGCGGCCGTGATCATCCTGCACATCTGGGCGCTGCACATCCCCGGTTCGTCGAACCCGACGGGTGTGGACGTGAAGGGTCCGCAGGATACCGTTCCGTTCCACCCGTATTACACGGCCAAGGACGGCTTCGGGCTCGGCGTGTTCCTGATCCTGTTCGCCCTCATGCTGTTCTTCGCGCCGAACTATCTCGGCCACGCGGACAACTACATCCCGGCGAACCCGCTCTCGACGCCGGCGCACATCGTTCCGGAATGGTATTTCTGGCCGTTCTACGCGATCCTGCGTGCGTTTACGGTGGACTTCATCCTGCCGGCGAAGCTGTGGGGTGTCATCGCGATGTTTGCGTCGATCCTGCTCCTGTTCTTCCTGCCGTGGCTTGACAAGTCGCCGGTTCGCTCGGGCAACTACCGCCCGACGTTCAAGATGTTCTTCTGGATTCTGTGCATCGACGTGCTCATCCTGGGCTATTGCGGCGGCGCGCCGGCGGAAGAGCCCTATGTGATGATCTCGCAGCTGGCCGCGGCTTACTACTTCGCCCACTTCCTGATCATCCTGCCGATCATCTCGCGCATCGAGCGGCCGCTGCCGCTGCCGGGTTCGATCACCGAGGCGGTGCTGGCCAAGCATGGCGAAGTCGCCGGCGCGCAGCCCGTGGCTGCGGAATAAGGGGGTAACTGATAATGGTCCGTCCCATCGGTGCCCTCGTCGGGCTGGGTTTCGTATTCGTCCTGCTCTTCTCGCTCATCACGGGCGCGGTGAACTTCATCAAGGAGCCGCCCGCCCCGACTGTCGAGCATGAGTTCCACCTCCACCCGAAGAAGCTCGAACTGGCCAGCAATGGCCCGCTCGGCAAGTTCGACCGTCAGCAGCTCCAGCGTGGCTTCCAAGTCTACAAGGAAGTCTGCGCGGCCTGCCACTCGCTGCACTTCGTCTCGTTCCGCGATCTCCACGATCTCGGTTTCAGCGAGCCGGAAGTGAAGGCGATTGCCAAGCAGTGGGCGATCGAAGTGCCTTCGGTGAACCCGGACACGGGTGAAGCCGCGACGCGCAAGGCGGAAGCCGCCGACAAGTTCCCGAATCCCTATCCGAACGAGGTTGCGTCTCGCGCGGCGAACAACAACGCCAATCCGCCGGATCTGTCGCTGATGACCAAGGCTCGCCATGACGGCGCCGCCTATGTCTATTCGCTGCTGACCGGTTACCAGAATCAGCCGGCGAAGCTCCTCCAGGAGTTCCCGGACGCCAAGACCGGCACTGGCCTGCACTACAACCCGTACTTCGCGAACCTGAACATCGCGATGCCGCCGCCGCTGGTGGCCGACGGACAGGTGACCTACGCCGACGGCACCAATGCGTCGGTTGACCAGATGGCCAAGGATGTGTCCGCGTTCCTGGTGTGGACGGCCGAACCGAAGCTGGAGAGCCGCCACCGTACCGGCGTTGCTGTGGTGATCTTCCTGATCATCGCAACCGGGCTGGCGTTCATGGCCTACCGCAACGTCTGGTCGGGCATGAAGCACTGACAATGACGGGGGCGGCCGTGTCTTCGGGCCGGTCGCCCCGGATCAGGGAAGGCGGTTCAGGCCGCCTTGGCATTATCGGCGGGAGTGGCCTCTATCGGATGGCCGCTCTCGCCGATGCCGTTTGGACGCCGGTGGAAACGCCCTGGGGCAAACCTTCAGACGAGATACTGGTCGGCACGCTTGGCGGACGCGAAATCGCCTTCCTGCCGCGCCACGGCCGCGGCCATGTGCTGGCGCCGGACGAGATACCCGCGCGGGCGAATATCGCCGCACTGAAGGCGCTCGGCTGCTCCGAGGTGATCGCGGTCTCCGCCGTCGGCTCCTATCGCGAGGAATTGCCGCCCGGCACCTTCGTGATCGTCGACCAATATGTCGACCGCACGATCCGCGCCGGCCGCAGCTTCTTTGGCGAGGGCGTGGTGGCGCATGTCGCCTTTGCCGATCCCGCCTGCGGGCGACTGGCGAGCCGGGTTGCGGAGGCGCTGACCACGCTTGGCCTGCCGCATCGGGTCGGCGGCACGATGCTGGTGATGGAAGGGCCGCAATTTTCGACGCGCGCCGAATCCAGGCTCTACCGCGCGCAGGCAATGGACGTGGTGGGGATGACAGGGTTGCCCGAGGCGCGGCTCGCGCGGGAGGCGGAGCTTTGCTACGTCAATATCGCGATGGTCACGGACTTCGACGCCTGGCACAAAGGCGCGGTCGATGTGGCCGAGGTGATCCGGGTGCTCGGGCAGAATGCCGCCAATGCGCAGGCGCTGGTAGCCGAGGTGGCGGCGGGCGGCGCGGCGCCGGAGACGTGCCCCAAGGGGTGTAATCATGCGCTGGACGCTGCGATCATCACCGCGCGGGACGCCTGGCCGGATGCGGCACGGGAACGGCTGGCAACCCTTGCACCCAGGATCTTCGCATGACCGACAACGCTGATCTCGCCGCGCTGATCCGCACGATCCCGGACTTTCCCAAGCCCGGCATCCAGTTCCGCGACATCACTACGTTGCTGCTCGACGCCGAGGGGCTGGCGGCGACGATCGAGCGGCTGTCGGCGCTGCATGACGGGCCGTTCGACATGGTGGCGGGGATCGAGGCGCGGGGCTTTATTTTCGGGGCGGCTGTTGCACACAGACTGGGCGTCGGGCTTGTCCTGATCCGCAAGGACGGCAAACTACCGGGGCGGACCGTCGGCATCGACTATGCGCTGGAATATGGCGAGGACCGGATCGAGATGCATGAGGATGCCTTGGTTCCGGGTTGCCGGGTGCTGCTGGTCGATGATCTGCTCGCCACCGGTGGCACCGCCTTGGCAGCGATCCGGCTGCTGAGGAAGGCGGGCGCGGAAGTGACGGCGGCGGCGTTCGTAATCGATCTGCCCGATCTGGGCGGTGCTGCACGGATCGCCGACGAAGGCGTGGCGGTGGGCACTCTGGTGGCGTTCGAGGGGCACTGAACACTACCTTCGTCAACCAGGGCTTGCAGTCTGTTGGATTTCGCTGGATGGGCGGGTTTTTCCGGCGAGGGCGATTGATGACGGGCTTGCGATATGGCGTGATCGGCACGGGGCTGATGGGGCAGGAGCATATCCGCAACATCCAATTGCTGCCCGGCGCCCGCATCACCGCGATCGCCGATCCTGAGCCGGCATCGCTAATCGCCGCCGGTTGCCGCGATGCCGCGCACTTCACCGATGCCGAGAGCTTCGCCGCTGCGGCGGACGTGGACGCGGTGATCGTCGCAAGCCCCAACCATACGCATCGTGAAGTGCTGGAGCCGCTGTTCGCGCGCGGCCTGCCGATCCTGTGCGAGAAGCCGATCGCGACGACGGTGGCCGATGCCGCCTGGATCGTCGACCGCGCCCGCCGCCATCCCGCGCCGTTCTGGACAGGCATGGAGTATCGCTACATGCCGCCCGCCCGGCGCTTCATCGCGCAGGTGCATGAGGGCCGGGCAGGGCGGCTGGTGATGCTGGCGATCCGCGAGCATCGCTTCCCCTTCTTGGACAAGGTGGGCCAGTGGAACCGCCTGTCGCGCAACACCGGCGGGACGATGGTGGAGAAATGCTGCCATTTCTTCGATCTGATGCGCCACATCATCCGCGCCGAGCCGGTGCGGGTCTTCTGTTCGGGCGGGGTGGACGTGAACCATGCCGACGAGCGGATCGAGGGGCAACGGCCCGACATCATCGATAACAGCTATACCGTGGTCGATTTCGACAATGGTGTCCGCGCGATGCTCGATCTCTGCATGTTCGCGGACGGCGCCGAGCATCAGGAGGAGATCAGCGCGACTGGTGACACGGCGCGGATCGACCTGATGGTGCCGCCGGGCGACATCATCTTCAGCCCGCGCGTCGGCTATGGCAACGCCAAGCAGGCGGTGCGCGAGCATGTCGACGTGGAAGCGGCCGCGCTGGCGGCGGGCGAGCATTTCGGCGCGACCTGGCACCAGCATCTCGCCTTCGCCCGCGCGGTCAAAGGCGAGGGGCCGGTGGAAGTGACGGCTGAGGACGGCCTGCGCGCGGTGGCGATGGGCGTCGCCGCCGAAATCAGCGCACGTGAGAAGCGCGCCGTGGAGATGAGCGAAGTGTTGGGTGTGCGCCTCGCGGCTTGAGGTGCGCTTCTGCCGCTTCCGAGATTGTCCTCACCCATTTGTCGGATTTGAATCCCAAAAATTGGGCGGCGCTCTGGACGGAAGGATCGCCATGCGGAAAAATCGCCGCGATGACCAGTGGGAGGCGCATGTGGGGATGAAGGCGCGTTGGACGGGCGGGCTGCTGCTTCTGGCCGCGGCCGCCATGCCGGGAATGGCAGCAGCGCAGGGATCGAAAGTCAGCTCGGCGGTCGAGCTTGTGCAGAAGGCCGACGCGCTGAAGCCCGGCGATTGGGTATGGGCGCCGGAAGTCGCGCCGGCCGGGCCGATGCTGGTCTATGTCGATCTGTCGCGGCAGCTTGCCACCGTCTATCGCAACGGCGTGCGGATCGGTGTTTCGACGGTGTCTTCCGGCAAAGCGGGGCATGAGACGCCTGACGGCGTTTTCACGATCCTTCAGAAGGATGCCGCGCACCATTCGAGCAAATATAACAATGCGGCGATGCCGTTTCAGCAGCGGCTGACATGGGACGGCGTCGCGCTCCACGCGGGGGGACTGCCCGGATACCCGGAGAGCCATGGCTGCGTTCACCTGCCTTACGCCTTTGCCAAGCTGCTGTTCGGGGTGACCGACCTTGGCGGCACAGTGGTCGTCGCCGGCAGCGCCGGATCGGCGGTGCATGTGCAGGACGCCGGGGTGCTGGCGGCATCGTCCGTCGCCAAGGCGGATGGCCGAAGCAAGCCATTGTCGCCAAATGAAAGCTATCGCTGGACCCCGGAGGCGTCCCCCGCGGGGCCGGTTTCGGTGATCCTTTCGAAATCGGATCAGCGTGCCATCGTGCTGCGCAACGGGATCGAGATCGGCCGGGCGCGGATCACCATTCCCGATCAGGACTTTGCCACCCATGTGCTGACATTGACCCGCAACGCCCAGGGCGGCGAAAGCTGGATCTATGTCGGCGTGCCCGGCCATGCCGGTGAAGTGGGCCGGGTGCTCGACAGCGCCGTCATGGCCCGCGTCGAAGCTCCACATGGGTTCATGGCCGCGATCCGAACGGTGCTGGCCCCTGGTGCGACGGTGCTGGTGACGCAATCTCGTGTGAATGGCGCCACGACCGGCACGAGGTTGGCGGTGATGAGCGGCACCGATGGGCCGGAGCCTATTTCAACGCCTTAGGCGGGGTGGGCGAATTCCGATGATGAACCGGTGGTGGGGTTCGGGAGGGCTGCGCGTTGCCCACAAGCTGCCTGTCGGGATGCGACGACAGAGCGGACAATTGGCTCCCCTCCCTTGCTGGGTGGGGAGGAAGAGACGCTGGCCTCCGTTTCCCCGACATCCCGGACACTCGCGTCCGCCATCCTGTTGCCCGAGAGTGGGCATTGTCCTCCCGGAATTGTCCACGCGATCCAACGCGAAGTTTCTCGATTCAATACGAATGCCGCCGATGGCGTTTCTTGCATCGCGGGCGGGTAATTCGTTAGCGTCTTCCCGACGCGTGATGTGGTGTTTGCTTGGCGCGCCAGTTCGGCTGGCAGATGATCCCATATTGGCGAGCGAGCAAACATGCCCGAGCAGGACCGCGAAACTGGCGGAAGGAATGACATTACGCGTCGGGACTTTCTCGACGGCGTGGCGCTGACCATCGGTGGCGCGGCGATCGGGGCGGCGGTTTCGGGGCCGGCCCTTGCCGCGGAAAAGGCTGCGGCTGCGGACTATCCGCCGGCGCTTCAGGGACTGCGGGGCTTCGACAACAATGCCATGGCGGCGGGGCATGCCGTGCGTGACGGGCAGGTCGCGGGGCCGGTGGTGGACACAAGCGAGGTCTATGATCTCGTCGTCGTGGGATCGGGCATGTCGGGGCTTTCGGCGGCCTATTTCTACCGCAAGCAGATTCCCGGTGCGAAGGTGCTGGTGCTGGAAGGCAGCGACGATTTCGGTGGCCATGCCCGGCGTGTGGAGTTCGATGTCGGGGGCTGGCAGGTGCTGGCGCCGGGGGGCACCATCGCCCTGGCTGGCCCCAAGACATATTCCCCGGAATCCATGCAGTTGCTGCAGGATATCGGCGTCGATGTGAATCGTTTCAACACCTATGCGGAGGCCGACAAGCCCGCCATCCAGTTGCCCGGCGGGAAAAGGGCGCCGACCGGCATGTTCCTGGCCAAAGAGCATTATGGCAGGGATCATCTGGTCGCCGATATCTCCACCGACAGATCGGCCGAACAGTGGCGCGCGGACCTTGCGACGGCGCCCTTGTCGGACGGGGCGAAGGCGGGCTTTGCGAAGCTCCAGACCGACAAGACCGACCACCTGGCCGGGCTTTCGGCGCAGGAGAAAGCGCGCCGGCTGAGCAGCATATCCTATGCGGCCTATCTGAAGGATGTGGCGGGCATCCACCCCGACGCGATCGATCTCGCGTCCCGCATGAACTATCCGATGGAGAGCAGCCAGGCGGCGAGCATCGATACGATGAGCGCATTCTATGCGTGGCGACGCGGCGAGAGCGGCTTTGCCGGTCTGGGCGAGCGCCCGCCCCACAATCGTTCCACCCTGACGAACAAGCCGGGCAAATGGGTGCAGTTTCCCGATGGCAATGCCAGCGTCGCGCGGCTGCTGGTGCGCTGGCTGATCCCCGGCACGCTGCCCGGCGCGACGATGGAGGATTCGATCCGCGCGCCGATGGCCTATGACAAGCTCGATCTGCCTGCCAATGACGTCCGGCTGCGCCTGTCCAGCATGGTCACCAACGTGAAGCATCTGGGCACGCCCGAAAGCGCGCGGGAGGTGGAGGTCAGCTATGTCCGCGACGGGCGGGCGCACAAGGTGCGATCGCGCGCGGTGGTGCTGGCATGCTTCAATGCGATCATCCCCCATCTCGTGCCCGAACTGCCCGAGGAGCAGAAAGCGGGCCTGCGCATGGCGGTGCGCAAGCCGCTGGTGCAGACCTGGGTGGCGTTCCGCAATTCGGCGGCCTTCTACAAATTGGGCGTGGATTCCATCGCCTGCCCCGGCATGTTCTTCCTTTCGATCCAGCAATGGGAGCAATCGGCGGTCGGTGGCGCTTATCGCAAGGCGACGGGGCCGAACGAACCCGTCATCGTGCTGATGGAGCTTGCCAACCATGTGCTGGGCGAGCCGGGATCGGGATTGCCGCCGCGCGATCAGTGGCGGGCCGGGCGTGCGCGGCTGGAGACGATCAGCTTCAATACGTTCGAGAAGAATGTCCGATCGCAGCTCGATCGCGTGCTGGGGCCGGCGGGGTTCGATTCGCGGCGGGACATTGCCGGCATCACCGTCTGCCGCTGGGCGCATGGCTATGCCGGCGGCACCAACACCTTGTTCGATCCCGACTGGACGCACCGGACGGACGCGCCATGGGTGGTGGGGCGCAAGCGCTTCGGCCGGATCGCGATCGCCAATTCGGATGCAGCGGCGGTGTCGCTGACCAATGCCGCCTTCGACCAGAGCCGCCGCGCGGTGAGCGAGATCGTCAACGACGTGGTTCGCCCGGTTTATAATTACTTCTGGTCGGAAAGTGATACCGCGGGGCTGCCCGTGGATTATCCTCCGCTGACCTGAGCGTGCGTCCGTTTCCCAGATAAAGAGCCGGGCCGACGCCTTGCGGCACCGACCCGGCAGGCCCCGATAAGGGTAATCGGAGCGGAGAGACCTATTTGGAGAGCTGGCCCTTCGGCGTGACGATGCGGACCACCACACGGCGGGCCTGATCGTCGCTGGCCGGAGCGGCCTCGCCTGGGGCCGTCGTGCCTTCACCCATCGCGGAAGGCGAGAGGACACGGCCGGGCTGGATCAGGCCGGTCTGGCGCAGATAATTGCTGACCGCACCGGCGCGCTTGAGGCTGAGGCGCTCATTCGCCTCGGCATCACCGCGCGAATCCGCGAAGCCGAGGATCGAGATGCGATAATTGCCGTAGCCTGGGGCCTTCTGCGCCAGCGCCTTGAGTTGTTCCTTATACTGGGCGCCAACGGTCGAGCTGCCGGTGGCGAAATAGACGGTCGCCTCTTCGCGGATCGCATATTCCTGGCCGTCGATGATCGCCTGGCGCAGTTCGGCGAATTCAGCGGTCGTGCCGGCCTTGGTGGCCACGGCGGAGCGCCAATCGCGATCCTTGAACTCGATTTCCCTGGCGGTGATGGTGTCGCCCTGCAATTCGCCCTTGGCCGTGAAGATCAGGCCGGGGATCAGGCTTTTGACGTCGCGGGTCTTCTTCTGGACGAGACCGCTGGTCTCGCTGATCTTGGTATCGGGGGTGAGAACGACGTTGAGCGGCCCTTCCTTGGATCGGGCGCTGATGCCGCTATCGCCGATCGAGACGATCACGGCTTCCTTCTTCACCTCTTCGGCGAAGGCCGATGTCGAGACCATGAGTGCTACGGCAAGGGCCGCAAGGCCATGCTTGACTTGCATGTGATGCTCCTAATTGGAGGTACAATCGCCAAGCCATGTCTATTTGATAAGGCTCCGTAACGGCATCGGTAACTCTACTGATTAGCGGAGAGATAATTCAGGATGCCGGATGGGGGTTATTACCGAATATCCCGTTGCCTCTGCGAGGGATTGATCTGGAAAAGATCCGTATCCAGCGGTTAAACTAGGATTATAGCCCGATAATTCTTCTAATTGCCGGTGCGCTTCGCCAGCGGATAGGAAATGATCAGGACGAGCGGCTCCTTGCCCGATTGACGGATGCCGACATTGGCGCCGTCATAGAGGTAAGCGGCCATGCCGGGCTTGAGTGCGGCCTTGCGGCCGTCGGACATGACCTCGCCCTCGCCGGAGAGGACGTAATAAACCTCGTCATGGGCGATGACATGTTCGCCGATCGCGGCGCCGGGGTGGAGCACGCGCTTGCGGAACTCCATCAGCCGTTGCGGCACGACGTCGCTGATGCGATAGGCGGTGCTCATGCCGATCGCGCCGTGGGGCGGCGGCTCCTGCCGGACGACTTTGGTTTCGTCGATGATCACCGCCGGAGGTGCGGCGGTTGCCAGCAGGAGTGAGGCGAGGGCGATCATTGGCGCTTCTCCGGGCTGCGCATGGCGCGGTCGCGCGCGGACAGGCTTTCCTGGATCGGCCCCTTCTGGCCGGGATAGAGGCCCGATTTCGGCTCCATCGTCGCGAGATCCCAGTCGGCCTCGACAAAGGGCGCGCGGGTTGCGGCGGGGTGGGGGTAACCGCCGACTTGGCGTTCGTCATCGATGATCTCGCCGCGGCCCTCGGCGACGAAGAAAAGGACGCGGATGTCGTGATCGTCGCGGTCCCATGGCCGCGCGCCGGCATTGGCAAGCACATGGGTTTCGACATCGCGCGCGGGTAGAACGTCGAGGCCGGCGGGCCAGGTGGGTGGCGTGGCGACCTCGATCAGCTTCGCGCGGGTCTCGCCATAACGGCCGAACATCGGCAGGGACACGCCATGCTTATCGACCGCGATATTGTCGCGGCCGTGATAGCGCAGATCACCGTCGCCGCCGAGCATCAGGAAGGGCAGGCCGTCCTCGGTGGACGGGCCGCCGCGCATGACATTGCCGACGGCGGAAAGCTCGCCGTCCTGATAGGGCTGGCCCGCCCATTCGAGCGCCATCAGATTGTAATGCACCGCGCGCCGGCCGGGATCGTAGATCAGATTATTGACCACCGCGGCATGGACGCCGCCCTTCAGCAGCGGCGCGCGCTCGACATTATGGGCGTAGATATTGCGGTAGATCAGGATGTTGGTCGCATTGTCGTGGATCAGCGACCCCTTGCTATGCTCGCCCTTGGGGTGGCTAGCATTGGCCAGCCCCTCCGCCAATAGATTGTAGGAGAAGGTGACGTCGTGGGAGGTGTTGCGGCGCCATTCCTCCGGCGTCGAACCCTTGAAGCGCGGGCCGGAGGCGGAGAGATTTTCGTCGAGTGCCCAGGTCATCGTGCAATGATCGACGATGACATTATGGGCGCCGACGGTGGAGAGCGCGTCCACTTCCCAGCCGCTCATCCTGGCCTGGCCGTCGACGCCGGGGCGGATGCGGATGTGACGGACGATCACGTCATGCGTCTTCACGTCGATCCCGCCGCGAATCAGGGTGATGCCGGGGGAGGGGGCCGTCTGGCCGGCGATCGTGACATAGGGTTCGGTCAGATCGATCGTCGTGCGGCCGAGATCGATCACGCCGCCGACCTCGAACACGATGATGCGCGGTCCCTTTGCAGCGAGCGCCGCGCGGAAGCTGCCGGGGCCGTCCGCCGCGAGCGTCGTCACCCGGATGATGCGGCCGCCGCGGCCGCCGATGGTGCCGTCCGCCGCCCAGCCGACCGCGCCCGGAAAAGGCGGGGAACCGGCCGCAAAGGCGGGTGTGGCCGAAACGGCAAGCGCGATCAGAATCGAAAGCAGACGCATATATCCCCTCCGCCAAGCCTTCTTGACACGAGTGCGGCTTGGTCTCAATGTCTCTATGACACCGGTTACTTAGTGCGTAAACAGCGGTGCAGACCGTAGGAAATACGGCGGCAGGGGAGATGGAGCGGGCCGCATTGCGCCGACCTGACCAGCAAATCCCCCAATCTTGAGATGCAAAACGACGGGATTCGTCGCTTTGCATCAAGGAATGCAACCGGTGTCATAACCGGTAAACGAAACTGTCCCGCCCGCGCGGCGGAGGCGCTAAAGGGAGATGGAGATGCGGAGGATCGAAGGGGGCATGAAGCGCAAGGCGGGGCAATATCTGGGCGCCGTATCGCTGGCGGTACTGGCGGTTGGCAGCGCGCAGGCGCAGACGGCGGAAGCACCCGCGACCGCGACCCCGACCGCTGCGGTCGAACAGGATATCGTCGTCACCGGCTATCGCGCGTCGCTCGATTCCGCGCTCAATGTGAAGCGCGAGGCGATCGGCGTCGTCGACGTCATCAAGGCCGAGGACATTGCCGATTTTCCGGACAATAACCTCGCCGAGTCGATCCAGCGCATTCCCGGCGTCGCCATCACGCGCGACCAGGGCGAGGGCCGCAACATCACCGTCCGCGGCCTCGGCCCCGTCTTCACCCGCGTCCGCATCAACGGCATGGAAGGCCTGTCGACGACCGGCGGCTCGGACGCGTCGGGCGGCGCGAATCGCGGCCGCGCGTTCGACTTCAACGTCTTCGCGTCGGAGCTGTTCAACTCTATCACCGTGCGCAAGACCGCGTCGGCCGATGTCGAGGAAGGGTCGCTTGGCGCGACCGTCGATCTCGAGACCTCTCGCCCGTTCGATTATAGCGACGACATGACGGTCGCGGCGTCGGCGCAGGTAGGCCTCAACGATCTTTCCAATGCGATCGACCCCAAGCTTTCGGCGCTGTTTTCGACCAAGCTGATGGACGGCCGCCTCGGCATCCTGGTGTCCGCCGCCTATAGCGAGCGCGGCATCCTGGAAGAGGGGCCGAGCACCGTCCGCTGGGAGCGCAGCAGCGACAATGGCGGCTTTGCGCCGACATCGACGCTGCCGACCGGCGCCACCGCGGGCACCGCCTTCTTCCACCCGCGCATCCCGCGCTATGACAGCTATCGCTACAAGACTAAGCGCCTGGGCCTGACCGGATCGATCCAGTTCGAGCCGACCGACAGCACCTTGCTCACCTTCGACGCGCTCTATGCCGATTTCAAATCGGACCGCGCGGAACAATATCTGGAGGCACTGTCGTTCAGCCGTTCGGGCACCGGCAAGCCGCAGACGGTGATCCTGCCGGGCGCGGTCGTCGATGATACCAACAGCCTGGTTTCGGGCACGTTCAACAATGTCGATATCCGCGTGGAATCGCGCTTCGACAAGCTGGAGACCGAGTTCCAGCAATATACGTTGTCGCTGCGCCAGGATTTCGGCGAGCGCGTCCAACTCCGCGCGCTGGGCGGCTATTCCAAGTCGGCGTTCGACAACCCGATCCAGACGACCGTCACGCTCGATGCCAACAACGTCCAGGGTTACAGCTACGATTTCTCGAACGGCCGCAACCCGACCTTCGGCTATGGCAATCTGAACGTGCAGGATCCCAATGCCTTCACGCTCTCCGAAATCCGCCTGCGCCCGCAGTTCGTAGACAATGAGTTCAAGATCGGCCGCGCCGAGCTGGAGTTCGAGGCGAGCGAAACTATCCGGTTGAAGGGTGGCTTCGACTACAAGAAATATAATTACGCGTCGCGCGAATATCGCCGGACCAGCGAGACCAATGTGCCGACGCTCGCGCCGGGCCAGCTTGCCGGGCTGTCCGATCTTTATTCGTTCAGCCCCGGCACGCCGATGGGCGGCACGGTGCGGACCTTCGTGGTGCCGAACATCGATGCCTTCGCCGATGAGCTTGGCATCTATTCCAACAGCGGCATCTACACGCTGACGGGCATCAACAATAACAGCGCCCAGGGCAATTGGACGACGGTGAGCGAGCGCGACTTGGGCGGCTATCTGCAGGCGGTCTATAATGGCGAGATCGGCGGAATGCCGCTGAAGGCCGATGCCGGCCTCCGCTATGTCGAAACCAAGCAAAGTTCGACCGGCTATGTCGGTGGCGCCGCCAACCCGCAGCAGATCATCGCCAACAAGACCTATGACGACTGGCTGCCGTCCGCGAATGTGGGCCTGGAGATCACCGATGAACTGATCCTGCGCGCCGGGATTGCCAAGGTGATGTCGCGCCCCAACCTCAACCAGCTGACGCCGGGCGGGGCCTTCTCGATCTCGGGTGGCAACCGCACCTTCACGCGAGGCAATCCCGATATCGGCCCGACCCGCGCCTGGGATTATGACGTCTCGGCCGAATGGTATTTCGCGCGCAGTTCGGTGCTGTCGGTTGCGTTGTTCTACAAGGATATCAGCAGCTTCGTCGCGAATACGACACAGCAGATTCCGTTCAACGAACTCGGTTTGCCGCCTTCGCTGCTCGACGGCACTACGGTGCAGCCGACCGACCTCTTCACCGTCACCCAACCGATCAACAGCGATGGCGGCACGGTGAAGGGTGTCGAATTCGGTTTCCAGACGCTATTCAACTTCTTGCCCGGCCCGCTCAGCAATATCGGTCTGCAGGCGAATTACACCTATGTGAAGTCGAACATCGAATATCCGCTGTCGACGGCCGCCGGCGCGCCGGTGATCGTGCAGCCGCTGGTGAACCTGTCCAAGCACAGCGCCAACGGCACGCTTTATTATGAGGACTCGCGCTTCATGCTGCGCGGATCGGTGTCCTATCGCAGCGGTTTCCTGACGATGGTGCCGGGCCGCAACGGCGTGTCGCCCGGCAATGGGCCCAACTTCAACCCCAATGCCGGCCAGCCCACCTTCAACGATGTCGAAGGTACGCATGGCAGCATCAATGTCGATCTGTCGGCATCGCTGAAGGTGACCGAGAATGTCTCGCTGACGGCCGAGGTGATCAACCTGACCGACGAATATGTCGACCAGTATATCGACAGCGCGGCGGACCGGTTGAGCACCTATCACCATACTGGCCGGCAATTCTATTTCGGGGCGCGGTTCAAGCTGTAGGCGAGGAGCGTTCGACCGACCAAAAGATCGACGTCATCCCTGCGGAGGCAGGGATCCATGGCTCTCACAACCCGAGACACCATCGCGAGTGGAGAGAGCCATGGGCCCCAGCCTTCGCTGGGGCGACGTGGTTTTTTTGGTCAATGGCAGATCGTCAACCGAGCCGGATCGTCCGCACCGGATCGCTGCCGTCGAAGCCGGCGGCGGCATCGCGGACCATGGCGTAGAAGCCCGTGAGGGCGGGGCGCCCTTCGTAGAGCTCGATCATCTGGCCGTAGCGCGCGACGCCATCCACCATCACGAAGGCGAAGCCGTCATTCATTTCGGCGTAGAGCGCTTCCGCCAGCCCATCGGCGGCGAATTGCGCGCGCGTTTCCGCCAGATCGTCGACGATCAGCGCGACATGGTGGAAGCCTTCCTCACCGGGTGCGTAGAGGTCGCGAAAGGCCGAGGGGCCTTCGTTGTTCTGCTGGACGAACTCGATCATCAGGTCGCCCCACTGGCCGTAAGCCGATGTGTGATCGAGCGGGGCCGGCCGCCCGCGGTGCAGGCAGGTGCGCAGCGGGATATTGTCGGCGACGAAATAGGGGCCGGAGCCGAACAGGCGATGATGGGCGAGCGCGGACGCCCGCACATCATTCACCAGATAGGCCACCTGCCGGATCGGATGGCGGATCACAGAACGGGCGGCTTCCCGTCGGGATCCTGGTTCACGAAATAATCGACATATTTGTGGAAATACTGGTTGCCGCGCTCATTCTTGCCGAAGACGACGGACTTGATCGCGCCTGAGGACAGGCCTTTCTGCACCTTCAGGCCGACGCCATAATCCTCCTTATCGACCACGTCGCGCAGCCAGTTCATCATGCCTTCGATCGCGGCCTGATCCTCCGCATCCTTCGGCGGTTCGCGGCGGATGAAGAGCAGGTTGGTGGTGTTCTCCTCCGGCGTCGGCCCCGGCATCAGTTGCGCAACCTGGGTGATTTCCGGCGCGAAGAAGATGCTGACATTGGGGAAGATGGTGCGGACGAAATCATAGCCGTGATTTTCGTTTTCGCCCCACAATTCGCGCGGCACGGCGCCCAGCGACTCCTTGATTCCGACCTGCGGGAAGCCGACCCGCATATGCGGGCCTTGTGCGGTGAAGTGCATGATATTGTTCATCGTGCGCGGGTGGATCGTTTCCGGGTGCGCGGCGGCGAAATGATAGCCTTCGAGATAGCCGTCATAGGCGATCTTCCAGTTCGCACCCTTGATCTGGCGCGATCCGCAATAATGCCATTTGCCGAGATCATAGGCATCGAGATCGGCCAGCATGCTGCCGAGATGCTTCTCGATGTCGATTTCGGCGCCGGGCGTCAGAACCACCCAGATGATGCCGCCGGCCTCGACGCAGGGAAGCCGGGTAAGCCCGCGATCCTCCTTGCAGATCGTGCCGAATTTCTGCGCGTCGGAAACCGCGAGCAGCTTGCCGTCATTGGCGAAGGTCCAGGCATGATAGGGGCAGGAAAAGCGGTTGGCATTGCCATGGCCTTCGGGCGCCACGATCATCCCGCGATGCGTGCAGACGTTGAGCATCGCCGCGACTTCGCCGGTCTTCTTGCGGGTGAGGAGAAGCGGCTTCCCCATCAGATCGAACGCCTTGTAGTCGCCCGGATTGGGGATTTCCGCCGACAGGCCGGCCAGGATAGGCAGCTTGTGGAAGATATGTTCCATCTCGGCGGCGAAATAGGCCGGGTCGAGATAGGCGGAGGCGGGGACTTCCATCGGCGCTTCGGCGCTATCGGTCGTGCCCGTCTCGACAAATTCCAGCAGGCTGGCGGCCTCGTTGCCGATCGTCTCGTGATAGCCCATGCCTCTACTCTCCCATTGCCCTCGTGCGCGCTTCCGCCGATCAATACGCGCCGCCGGCCTGCCCAGAAACTCGGTATGTTCATAGGTCTGCGGGCCGAGACGGATTTCCTCTGACTAGCGCCAGTTGCCGCAAGGCGGGCGACCGGTTCTTTTCGCCACCATGAAAGATGTCAGGAGCGAGCGGATGATGATCGACCTCAAGGGCAAGGTGGCGCTGGTTACGGGGGCGGCATCTGCCGAGGGGCTGGGCTTCGCCGCCGCGCTCAAGATGGCCGGGCAGGGCGCACGGCTGTTCCTGACCGACCTGAATGCGGAAGGCGTGGAGGCCCGCGCCGCCGATCTGCGTGCCGCCGGCCATGAAGCGCAGGCGATGGGCCAGGACGTGACCGACGAGGCCGCCTGGGCCGCGACGATCGATGCGGTGGTGAGCGCGTTCGGGCGGATCGACATATTGGTCAACAATGCCGGCATCGCCGTGCTCAAGATGATGAGCGAGATGACCAAGGCCGATTGGGACCGGCAACTCCGCGTCAATCTCGACAGCGTCTATCTCGGCTGCAAGGCGGGGCTTGATCAGATGCGCAAGCAAGGCGGCGGGGGTTCGATCGTCAACCTTTCATCCATCGCCGGGCTGGTCGGCGTGCCGGGCACCGCGGCCTATGCGGCGAGCAAGGGCGGCGTGCGGCTGATGACCAAGGCGATCGCACTGGAGGCCGCGCGCGAAGGCATCCGGGTCAATTCGGTCCATCCGGGTTCGATCTGGACGGACATGCAGAAGGTGGCGATCGCCGACAACAAGGAACAGTTCGACATCATCGAAAATGCGATCCCGATGGGCCATCTTGGCCAGCCGGAGGATATCGGCGCGATGGTGGCGTTCCTGGCTTCGGACGACGCCAAATATATCACCGGGGCCGAGTTCACCGTCGATGGCGGCATGACCGCGCAATAGGAGTGCGGCCATTGGCGACGATGCTCCGCCCTGCCCATGTTCCCGCCGATCGCGTGGTCGATTTCGACGTCAATGCGCCGCCGGGGCTGGAGGGCGGCTTCCACGAAAGCTGGCACGGGCTGGTGGCATCGAGCCCGCACAAGCTGAAATGGACCGATCGCAATGGTGGGCACTGGATCGTCACCGACGGCGCGCTGCTGAGCGAATTCTTTGCCTCGCCCGAGCGGCTGTCCAACCGCATCCTGTTCGTGCCGCGTGCGACGGCGGAACTGC
Source organism: Sphingomonas sp. DBB INV C78 (assembly GCF_042693015.1). Lineage (NCBI taxonomy): Bacteria > Pseudomonadati > Pseudomonadota > Alphaproteobacteria > Sphingomonadales > Sphingomonadaceae > Sphingomonas > Sphingomonas sp. DBB INV C78. Next base: position 929,102 of record NZ_CP170544.1, read on the forward strand.
ACAAGTTGATCCCGACGACGCTCGACGCACCAGAGCACACCCCTTACCGGCGGCTGCTCAACAACGCATTGTCGCCCCGCACCGTCAGGCGGATGCACCAGCAGATCGAAGGGGCGGCGGTCGAGCTGATCGACGCATTTGCGGAACGCGGCCATTGCGACTTCATCGCCGAATATAGCAGCATCTTCCCGATCCGGATCTTCATGGCGCTGGTCGATCTGCCGGACGACGACAAGGACGAGCTGAAGCGCTGGTGCGACGCGATCGTGCGGCCCGATCCGGACCTGTCATTCGAAGAGGCCACCCTGCTGCTGGGCGAATATATGGTTCCGATCGTCCGTGCCCGCCGCACATCGCCGGGCGATGATCTGCTGTCGGACCTGATGGCAGGCGAGGTGGATGGCGCGCCGATGTCGGAGGAAAGCGCCATCATGCTGGCGATGCAGGTGCTGATTGCTGGGCTCGATACGGTGGTCAATCTGCTCGGCTTCGTGTGGTATCATCTGGCGCTCAACCCGGCGGATCAGGCGCGGATCGCCACGGCCGACAACCGCACCGGCATGGTGGAGGAGATCATCCGCCGCTTTCCCATGGTGTCGATCGCGCGGCTGGCGCTCGAGGATATCCATGTCGATGGCGTCACCATCCGTGCCGACGATGTGGTGGCGATGCCGACCATGGCGCACGGCCTCGATCCCGCGGCCAATGCCTGCCCGATGGATCTGGACTTCAGCCGGCGCGATATCGCCCATTCCACCTTCGGCAACGGCCCGCACCGCTGTCCCGGCGCGCATCTGGCGCGGACCGAAATCCTCATCTCGCTCGACGCCTGGTTCGCGCGCATACCCGCTTTCGAATATGCCGGGGATGGCCCGCCGCGGATGCATGGCGGGATTGTCGGCACGATGGAAAGCCTGCCGCTCCGCTGGCGGACGGCCTGACGCAATCCATAGGTCCAAGGCCCCGGCGATCGAGCTAACCTGTCGGCAAGGAAGAGGAGAATCACTCTATGGCCGACCGCGATCCCGCGATCAAAGGCGAACCATTGCCCCGCTGCCCGGGAATTTCCTTCCGGGACATGGCCTTGGCCGATACCAATCCGGTGCCTGAGTTCCTGTACGAGGATGTGTACGAAAATCTGGGGTCGGACCCGATCCCGGCGGCGCGTTACACCGACCCCGCCTTCTTCGAGCTGGAAAAGCAGAAGATGTGGCCGCGCGTGTGGCAGTTCGCCGCGCGCGAGGAGGATTTTCCCGAGGCCGGCGACTATGTCGTCTATGAAAATGTCGGCCGGTCGTTCCTGCTGGTGCGCCAGCCCGATCTTTCGGTCCGCGCCTTCTACAATGTCTGCCTCCATCGCGGCCGCAAGCTGAAGACCGAGGATGGCTGGACCGCTGAGCTGCAATGCCCGTTCCACGGCTTCACCTGGAACAATGACGGATCGCTGAAGGGCATGCCCTGTCGCTGGGATTTCAAGCATCTGTCCGACGAGAAGATGCGCCTGCCCGAAGCGCAGGTTGGCCGCTGGGGCGGCTATGTGTTCATCCGCGAAAGCGCCGAGGGGCCGAGCCTCGAGGAATATCTGGCGCCGCTTCCCGAACATTTCAAACGCTGGAAGCATGAGGAATGCGTGACCGCGGTGTGGGTCGGCAAGGTCGTGCCGGCCAATTGGAAGGCGGTGATGGAAGCCTTCATGGAGAGCTGGCACACGGTGATCACCCACCCGCAGCTCCTGCCCTTCACCGGCGACTGCAACTCGCTCTACAATATCTATGGCGATAATGTGAATCTGACGGTGACGCCATTCGGCGTGATGTCACCCCACCTCGATCCCGAGGGAAGGGCGCAGCAGTGGATCGTCGACGAGTTCGTCAAATATAATGGCCGTTCGACGGACAATTATGAGCCGGGCGAGGGGGACGACGCCGGCGGCTTCAACGTCCGCGTGCCCGATGGCCTGACGGCCCGTGCGGCCCTGGGCGAAAGCCTCCGCGCCGCGACCACCAAGGCGTTCGGCCATGACGTGAGCTTCGCGTCGGACAGCGAGATGATGGACGCGATCCTCTACGACGTGTTCCCCAATTTCAGCCCGTGGGCGGGTTTCCAGCCCAACATCGTCTACCGCTGGCGGCCCTGGCCCGACCAGGACCATGCGCTGATGGAAGTCCGCATCCTGACCCGCGTGCCGCCTGGCGAGCCGATGCCCAAGGGCGTGCCGATGCACTTCCTGACCAAGGAGCAGAAGTGGACCGAGGCGCCCGAACTGGGCGTGCTGGGCGACGTGTTCGAACAGGATATGGAAAACCTGCCCTTCGTGCAGGAAGGGTTGAAGGCGTCGAAGACGGGCGAAATCCAGCTCGCCAATTATCAGGAGATCCAGCTCCGCCAGTTCCAGAACACGCTGATGAAATATATCAATTCCTGACGGCATCCGCCGGCGGGAACAGCGAGGGGCGGCCGGTGATCCGGTCGCCCTTTCCGTTTGTGTCTCAGATGCGTGGGGATATGCAGATCACGGCCGATAGCGGCGCCTTCTCAAAAGTGCCGCCTGTCGGGACCCGACAATCATTCAGGTCTGAACGCGCCCTAATCCGCGCCGTGGCCCATGGCGAGATAGTCGCGTGACTGCATCTCCATCAGGCGGCTCACCGTCCGTTCGAATTCGAACGCGCCGTCGCCGGCGGGGTAGAGGTTGGCCGGTTCCGCGTCGGCGGTGGCGATCAGCTTGACCTTATGTTCGTAGAGCGCGTCGATCAGCGTCTTGAAGCGGGCGGCCTCGTTGCGCTTTTCCGGCCCCAGCACGGGAATGCCGACGATGATGACGGTGTGATAATTGCGCGCGATCGCCAGATAATCGGGCGCGCCGCGGGCCTCGCTGCATAGCCGCTTGAAGGAGAAGACGCCGACGCCCTTCAGGCTTTTCGGCACATGCATCGATCGGCCGCCATGGATGGCGAGTTCCGCGCTCGGCACATGGATCGAATCCTCGGGCGGGAAATCGGTCATACGGAAGAAGGCGGCGCGCACCGCCTCGGTCGCCGCCGGGCCGTTGGGCACATACCAGGTCGGCGCGCCGCCCAGGCGTTCCAGGCGATAATCGACGGGGCCGTCGAGCGTGATGACGTCCAGCCGCGCTTCGATCAGCGCGATGAAGGGCAGGAAATGCTCGCGGTTGAGGCCGTCCTTGTAGAGATCCTTCGGCGGCCGGTTGGAGGTGGTGACGACCACGACGCCCACGTCGATCAAACCGGTGAACAGCCGGCTCATGATCATCGCGTCGGCCGTATTGTTGATTACCATCTCGTCGAAGGCGAGCAGCTTAGCTTCCTCGGCGAGCGCGGCCACGACGGGGGCGATGGGATCGCCTTTTTCCTTCGCGCGCTCGACGCGCAGGCGATCATGCACCTCGATCATGAATTCGTGGAAATGGACGCGGCGCTTGTGGCTGACCGCCACGCAATCAAAGAACAGGTCCATCAGCATGGACTTGCCGCGTCCGACCCCGCCCCACATGTAGAGCCCGCGCGGCGGGGGCGGCGCTTTTCGCAGCATCCGCCACAGCACGCTGCCCTTTTCGGGCTGGACCGACAGTTCTTCCGCCAGCGTGTGGAGTCGCTCGACGGTGCGGGCCTGATCGGGATCGGGGCGGAGCTGGCCGGTCGCGAGCAGATCGGCGTAGCGGTCCTTGACCGTGCTCATCTTTTGCCGGCCTTGCGGAGCGTGGCGGAAAAGGCGGCGACCGTACCGTGGCTTTGTTCGACGAGACCGCGGACGAAGATCAGCCGGCCGGTCTCGCGCAGCACCTCGACCACGGCATCGAGCGGCTCGGCCAGCGAACCGGGGCTCAGGAACTGGGTGTTGCAGTCGAGCGTGACGCCGTTGCCGGCCGCCGCGGCGCCGCAGGTTTCGGCACCGGCGAACAGAGCGATGTCGATGAAGCCGAGCAAAGCGCCGCCATGCACGGCATCGAGCATGTTGGAATGCTGGCGTTCCGGGAACATCCGCACCCGCGCCTTGCCTTCGGGCTCGACGCGAACCAGCACGCGGCCGAGCGTATCGAGGAAGCGGCCGCTGTCATGCAGTTCCCAGCGGTTCCAGCCCGGAAAATCCGGGTCTGGAGTGCTGGAGAAGACGGGCTCCACGGTCGCCGGCGCTTAGATCTGGCGCTCGACTTCCATCTTCTTGATCTCCGCGATCGCGCGCGCCGGGGAGAGACCCTTGGGGCACACATTCGCGCAGTTCATGATGGTGTGGCAGCGATACAGGCGGAAGGGATCTTCCAGCTCGTCGAGCCGCTCGCCGGTGAACTCGTCACGGCTGTCCGCCAGCCAGCGATAGGCCTGGAGCAGGATCGCTGGTCCGAGGAACTTGTCGCTGTTCCACCAGTAGCTCGGGCACGAGGTCGAGCAGCAGGCGCACAGGATGCACTCGTAGAGGCCGTCGAGCTTCGCGCGGTCTTCCGGCGACTGCAGGCGCTCCTTGCCCGAGGGCGCTGGGGTGACGGTCTTCAGCCAGGGCTGGATCGACGCATATTGCGCGTAGAAGTGCGTGAAGTCCGGCACCAGATCCTTGATGACGTCCATGTGCGGCAGCGGGGTGATGCGCACCTCGCCCTTGCAGTCCTCGATCGCGGTCGTGCAGGCGAGGCCGTTCGAGCCGTTCATGTTCATCGAGCAGGAGCCGCAAATGCCTTCGCGGCACGAGCGGCGGAAGGTGAGCGACGCGTCCTGCTCATTCTTCATCTTGAGCAGCGCGTCGAGCACCATCGGCCCGCAATTGTCGAGATCGATCTCGAACTTGTCGTAATGCGGGTTTTCACCCGAATCCGGATCGTAACGATAGACCTTGAAGGTCTTGACGTTCTTGGCGTCCGACGGGGCCTTGTGGACCTTGCCGCCTGACTTGATCTTGCTGTTCTTGGGAAGCGAGAATTCAGCCATGATCGGTCCTCAGTAAACCCGCGCCTTGGGCTTGATATATTCGGCCTCGTCGGTGAGCGTGTAATCGTGCACCGGACGGTAATCGAGCGTGACCTTGCCGCCGGTGCCGCCCCAGCCTTCGAACCAGGAGATGGTGTGCTTCATCCAGTTCGCGTCGTCGCGATCGGGGAAGTCCTCATGCGCGTGGGCGCCGCGCGATTCCTTGCGGTTGTTCGCGCTCTCCATGGTGCAGACGGCCTGCGACATCAGATTGTCGAGCTCCAGCGTCTCGATCAGATCGGTGTTCCAGATCAGCGAGCGATCGGTGAGGCCGACATCCTGCAGGCGTTTGTTGACCGTCTGCATCTGCTCGACGCCTTCGGCCAGGAGCGCGCTGTCGCGGAACACCGCGGCGTGCTTCTGCATGGTCTGCTGCATATCGAGGCGGATTTCCGCCGTCGACGAGCCGCCGGCGGCGTTGCGATACTTGTCGACGCGGCCGAGCGCGAGATCGGCCGAATCCTTCGGCAGTTCCTTCTGCGCCGCATTCGGCTTCAGCGTTTCCTTGAGGTGCAGGCCGGTCGCGCGGCCGAACACGACAAGGTCGATCAGCGAGTTGGAGCCCAAGCGGTTCGCGCCATGGACCGACACGCAGGCCGCTTCGCCGACCGCATAGAGGCCGGGCACGATCACTTCGGGATCGTCGCCGACCTTCGTCACCACCTGGCCATGATAGTTACAGGGGATGCCGCCCATATTGTAATGGACCGTCGGGCAGACCGGCAGCGGCTGGCGCGTCAGATCGACGCCGGCGAAGATCTTGCCGCTTTCGGTGATGCCCGGCAGGCGTTCGGCCAGCACCTTCGGATCGATATGATCGAGGTGCAGGTAGATGTAATCCTTGTTCGGGCCGACGCCGCGGCCTTCGCGGATTTCCATCGCCATCGAACGGCTGACGACGTCGCGCGAGGCGAGGTCCTTCGCCGATGGAGCATAGCGCTCCATGAAGCGCTCGCCCTCGGAATTGGTGAGGTAGCCGCCTTCGCCGCGCGCGCCCTCGGTGATGAGAACGCCGGCGCCGTAGATGCCGGTCGGGTGGAACTGGACGAACTCCAGATCCTGGAGCGGCAGGCCGGCGCGCAGCACCATGCCGCCGCCGTCACCCGTGCAGGTGTGGGCCGACGTTGCTGAGAAATAGGAGCGGCCATAGCCGCCGGTCGCCAGCACCACGGCCTGGCTGCGGAAGCGGTGGATGCTGCCGTCTTCCATGCAGAGCGCGATCACGCCACGGCATTCGCCGTTTTCCATGATCAGGTCGATCGCGAAATATTCGATGAAGAAGTCCGCATCATATTTCAGGCTCTGCTGGTAGAGCGCGTGAAGCATGGCGTGGCCGGTGCGGTCCGCGGCGGCGCAGGTGCGCTGCACGGGCGGGCCGGCGCCCATATTCTGCATATGGCCGCCGAACGGGCGCTGGTAGATCGTACCATTGTCGTTGCGGCTGAACGGCACGCCGGCATGTTCCAGCTCGTAAACCGCCGCCGGCGCCTCGCGAACCATATATTCGATCGCGTCCTGGTCACCCAGCCAGTCCGACCCCTTGACGGTGTCGTACATATGCCAGGTCCAGTGATCCGGGCTATTGTTGCCGAGCGAAGCGGCGATGCCGCCCTGGGCTGCGACCGTGTGGCTGCGGGTCGGGAAGACCTTGGTGATGCACGCGGTCTTCAGGCCGGCTTCCGCCGCACCCATGGTCGCGCGCAGGCCCGAGCCGCCGGCGCCGACGACCACGGTGTCGTACACATGGTCGATGATCTTATAGGCTTCGGACATCAGCCCTGAACTCCGTGGAACGCGATCTTCAGGATCGAGAAGATCGCGAGCGCGGCCGCACCGACCGCATAGAAATTGAGCGCGAGGAGTGCGGCGACGCGGAAACCGTCGTCATGCACATAATCCTCGATGAAGACCTGCAGACCGATGCGCAGGTGCCAGAAGACCGAGACCGTCAGCAGCACAAGCGCGACTGCAACGAACGGCGACGAGATCCATGCCGTGACGGTCGCATAGTCGAGCACCGGCAGGCGGAAGATCGACACGACGAACCAAAGTGCGAGGATGAGGTTGCCCGCAGCCGTCAGCCGCTGATGCCACCAGTGAAGCGACCCGTGCTTTGCGGATCCATAGCCGCGGACGCGGCCGATGCCGGTTCCCGTTCCCATCAGCCCCTCACGAAACAGATATAGGCCCAGATCAGGGCGGTGACGGCGACCGATCCGACGATCGTCAGGATGGCGCCGGTGCGGTTGGTCTTCAGCTCATAACCTGCGCCCGTATCGAGCACGAAGTGGCGAAGGCCGGAGAAAAGATGCTGGAAGAAGCTCCAGGTCAGGCCGATCGCAACCAGCTTGGCGAGCAGGTTGACGATGCCGCCCAACGTGTCGCCGTCGGCCGCTTCCACCGCATAATAGCGGAAGGACTCATAATATTCCGGCCCACTGGCAGCGGCAGCCAGCCACCATGTGAACAGAATTCCCGCACCCAAAGCGAGTGCGGTGCCCGTCGCACGATGCAGGATCGAGACCAGCATGTGCGGACCCCACCGCCAGATCGTGAGATGCGGAGAAAGCGGGCGTGCGGCATTACGAGACATGGAAGTCCCCCTAATCGATATGCGCCGTCCCTTTAACCGAACCGCATCGTCATGCAACCTTGGGCGAGATTCGGATGGCCGAATAACCCTGCATTTACCAACTGGCGCGTAAATAGGCCCTGAAAATCGCGCGTTGCGTGCAGGGGAGAAGACGGTGAGCGGCTATTTTTCGCAGCAGACACCCGCTGAGGTCCATATTCCTATGTCGGATGAGGACGCCGCACAGCGGCTCGCCGCCTATAATCGGGACGGCCGGCTCGAAGGCGATCTTCGTTTTCTCTGGGCGAAGGCCCAGCCGATGTTGCTGGAAGCAGCCAAGGAATATGGGGAAGGCGAATTCGGCGGCAGTGGCGGCACGGACCGCTTCGTCGAATATATCACCCAGAAATATACGATGCCGGTGGACCGGGAGTGGGTCCGTCACGCCGCCCAGCCGGCGCGCGAAATCTATCATCTGAATATCGAGCTGCCGCGGGTGATCGAAGGCTTGATGGCCTTCGCCGAAATTGCTGCCGACAAGTTTCGCCATGGTATCGAGGATCGTGAGGAGCGGCGTCGCGCCGTCTATATCATGCATCGGATGACCTGCGTCGAACTGGAGGTGATCCTGGCCCAGGTCACGCATCTCGAACGCAGTGCGGCACTGCTTCAGCGCGCCGATGCGAGCAGCCGGTTCAAGGGCACCGTCGTCACGATTCTGGAAGATACGGTCGCCAATGCCCGCGATCTCAAGAGCAAGACGGTGCACACCTCGTCGGCCGCGCGCGGTATGCTTGGCAAGGCTTCGGAGGTCGCGGCGGCGGCCGAACAGTCGGCCACGGCGATGCGTGAGGCGGCACATACGGCCGCTGGCCTGATCCGTGCGATCGAGGAAGCGCGCGGAGAGGTCGAATCGGCGGCTGCGGTCGCCACCCGCGCCGCCGCCCAGTCGGCCGAAGCGGTGATTGTGACCGAGGCGCTATCCGACCACGCCAAGGCGATCGAATCGATCCTCGGACTGATCCGCGACATTGCCGGGCAGACCAACCTGCTGGCACTCAACGCCACGATCGAGGCCGCTCGCGCCGGCGACGCGGGTCGCGGCTTCGCGGTCGTCGCGCAGGAGGTGAAGAGCCTGGCATCGCAGACGGCGCGGGCCACCGACGATATCGCCGCCAAGATTTCGGCGATCCAGGTGGCGACCAACCAGACTTTGCAGGCCAATGGATCGATTCGCGATACGGTCGGCGAAGTCCAAACCTCGGCGCGCCGCATCCAGCAGGCGATGGAAACTCAGGCGCAGACCGTCACCTCGATCACCGCAGCCGTCGACGAGACCGCGCTCGCGGCGGATTCGATGTCCAGCACGATCGCGGCGATCCGTTCGGATACCGTGGCCGTGGCGGGCGAGATCGATCGGCTCGAAACCGGCTTCCAGACCGTCGATGCCCGGCTCTCCGATCTCGAGGTCGCTACCAGCGAGTTCGTGTCGCGCTTCGCTGCCTGAGGCCCACCATGAACGCGTTTCCCAACCCCTTCGGCGTAAAATCCACGGCCGCACGCGAAGCCGCGGTGCCGCTGGCCGATCGCCTTCCCGACTTCGATCGCGATGGCACGCTGGCGCAGGACGGAGCGGAGCTGTGGGCGCTGATCAAGGGGCGCGAGCGCGAGATCGCCAAGGTTTTCTGGGATCATTATATCCAGTCGACCAGCGCGGCGGTTCATTGGCCGGCGGACAAGGTGCGGCGTGCCATGGCGGGCAGCCTTGCTTATACCCGTGCCAAATATGCAGCACCGACCGATCAGGCGTGGGTGGATATGGCGCGCGATCACGCCTGGCTCGCCCACTCGAGCGGCATAGCGCTGACGAATGTGCTGGCGGCGCTGTCCGCCGCGCATCGCCGGACGAACCAGATACTTTTCGAGGTGGCCGGCGAAGACCGCGCCCGCTTTGCGCGCCTTGCTGACGCGATCATGCGGCTGTCGGTCCTCGAAGCTGAAGTCATGACGGCAACGGTGACCGCCATCCGCGATCATGATCGCACCGAGCAACGCAATGCGGGCGCTGCCTTGTTCCGCAGCCGGATCGGTTCGGAGGTCGAACAGGCTTCGGCCGAGGGTGAACGGCTGCGCGTCGGCGCGTCGGATGCTGCCCACGCCGCACGCGATATGCTGGGCAAGGCTTCCGAGGTCGCTTCTGCGGCCGAACAATCAGCCACCGCGATGCGCGAAGCCGCGCACACCGCCGCTGGCCTGATCCGCGCGATCGAGGAAGCGCGCAGCGAAGTGGAAGTGGCGGCTGCGGTCGCCACCCGCGCTGCGGCGCAATCCGCCGAAGCGGTGACAGTGACGCAGGCCTTGTCCGATCATGCCAAGGCGATCGAATCGATCCTGGGCCTGATCCGCGACATCGCCGGGCAGACCAACCTGCTGGCGCTCAACGCGACGATCGAGGCCGCGCGGGCCGGCGACGCCGGTCGCGGCTTCGCCGTGGTCGCGCAGGAAGTGAAGAGCCTTGCGTCGCAAACGGCGCGCGCAACCGACGACATCGCGGCCAAGATCGCCGCGATCCAGGCGGCGACCACCCAGACACTGAATGCTAACGGCTCGATTCGCGACACGGTGGGCGAAGTGCAATCTTCGGCCCGCCGCATCCAGACGGTCATGGAAGTGCAGGCGCAGACGGTCACTTCGATCACCGCCGCCGTGGACGAGACCGCGCTGGCCGCGGAGACGTCGGCGCGGACCATGGCGCTGATCCATGTCGATACCGAAGCCGTGGCGCAGCGGATCGACCATCTCGAATCCGGCCTGAAGGCGGCCGATGCGCGGATGTCCAGCCTGTCGCGCGCGGCCGGAGAGTTCATCAACCTGATCCACGCGGCCTGACCGCGCAGAATATCAACCAGCCTCTCGACCCTTTCCAGACTCGGCCTGTCCGCCTATCGGCGGGGTCATGGCACTACATATCCTTCTTACCGGCGCGAGCCGCGGCATCGGCGGCGCGATCCGGGAGCGCCTGAATCAGGAAGCCGAGGTCCGCGTTGTCGGCCAGGCGACCCGCGCATCCGCCGCTGATCTGCTGGCAGCCGATTTCGCCGATCCGGCTGCGCCTTCGATCTTTTGGAAAGAGGCGCTCGATCGGCTCGACGGCCGCATCGACGTGCTGATCAACAATGCCGGCATCTTCGAGGCCGCGCCGATCGGCCTGCCGGATGCCGAGTGGAGTGCCGCCTGGGACCGCACGCTGCAGGTCAATCTCCTCGCATCGGTGGAGTTGTGCCGCCTTGCTGTGCGCCACTGGCAGGATCGCGCCGCGCCCGGCCGGATCGTCAATATCGCGAGCCGCGCCGCCCATCGCGGCGACAGCCCCGATCATTGGCATTATGCCGCATCCAAGGCCGGCTTGCTCGCAACGACCAAGACGATCGCGCGGGGCTATGCCGCGCAGAACATCCTCTCCTTCGCAGTGTGCCCCGGCTTCACGATGACGGGCGCCGTGGACGATTATCTGGCGAGCCGCGGCGGCGACAAGCTGCTGGCAGATATTCCGCTGGGCCGCGTGGCCATGCCCGAAGAGGTGGCCACCGCCGTACGCTTTCTGGCACTGGAGGCTCCCGCATCGATGACGGGTGCCGTGATCGACATCAATGGAGCGAGCTATGTCCGCTAGGAAAGGCGCCGCACCCCGGCGCAAGGCGCATTCGCGCGGCAACGAGCCGAAGGGCGACGGCATCACCGGCTTTCCCTTCGACGCGGCCCGTGAAGGCAGCTGGAAGCTGACCTTGCCCTGCACCAAGGCCGAGGCCGAGATGCTGGCGGATGAAGTGCCGCAATTGGCGCTTTTCGATCCCCCGCCGACGATCATGACCAGCGAGCCCGATCCCACCCGGCCCGACGACTGGCAACTCGACGTTTATTTCGAGGCTGCGCCTGATCGCGATGTGATCGAGGCTGTCCGCGCCCTAGTGCCGAGCGCGGCCGGGATCGAGCCGGTGATCGAGCATATCGCTGAACAGGATTGGGTGACGCTGTCGCAGGCGGGGCTGGAGCCGATCCGGGCCGGCCGCTTCTATGTCCGCACGCCCGCGTCGGCCGAAACGCCGCCAGTGGATGCGACGGTCTTTACCATCGAAGCCGGGCGCGCCTTCGGCACCGGCCACCATGAGACGACCACCGGTTGCCTGCTGATGATCGATCGGCTCAAGCGCAACGGCCGCCGCTTCACCGATATCGTCGATGTCGGCACCGGCACCGGCCTGCTCGCCTTCGCGGCGCGATCGGTATGGCCCGGCGCGCGGATCGCGGCATCGGATATCGATCCCGTCTCGATCGAGGTGACCGCCGAGAATGCGGATGTGAACGACATTCCCTGGGCGCAGGGCATGGCCGGCCGGGGGCTTGGCAAGGTCGAATTGATTACCGCGCCGGGGCTTGCGCACAACCGGCTGCGCGCGCGAGCGCCCTATGACCTGATCATCGCCAATATTCTTGCTGGTCCGCTGATCGAGTTGGCGCCGATCTTCTCCGCGGCGCTGCTGCCGGGCGGATCGCTGATCCTTGCCGGCCTGCTCGACACGCAGGCCGATCGCGTTGCTGCGGCCTATCGTCGGCAGGGCCTGCGCCTCGCCGACAGCATCGTCCGCGGCGATTGGCCGACGCTCAGGCTGGTGAAGCGGCGGGGCCGGTGACGCGCGAATCTGCGCACAACTCGCAGAATCGTTTATCGCCAAGCCCGCACTGAGCTGCCAAGGGAGCCCTTTCCACGGCGCGGTCCGCATCGCGCCGCGCCAAGGAGTGTCTCGTAATGGCCGAAGCCTATATCGTCGAAGCTGTCCGCACGGCCGGTGGTCGCGCCCGAAAGGGCGGGCTGGTGGGCGTCCACCCCGCCGATCTCGGCGCGACGGTGCTGAATGCGCTGGTCGAGCGCACCGGCGTCGATCCGGCGGCGATCGATGACGTCATCGTCGGCTGCGTCAGCCAGGCGGGCGAGCAGGCTTTCGCCTTTGGCCGCAATATCGTGCTCGCCTCCAAATTGCCGGACAGCGTGCCGGCGGTGACGATCGATCGCCAGTGCGGATCGTCGCAGCAGGCGCTGCAATTCGCGGCGCAGGCGGTGATGTCCGGCACGCAGGATCTGGTGATCGCGGCGGGCGCAGAGAGCATGACGCGGGTGCCGATGGGCTCCAACTTCACGCTGCACGCCCAGGCCGGCATCGGCGACGGGCCCTGGTCGAGCAGCGTACAGCAGCGTTATGGCGTCAAGGAATTCAGCCAGTTCCACGGGGCGCAGGCGATCGCCACCAAATATGGCTTCACCCGGGAGGCGATGGACGCCTTCGCGCTCGAAAGCCATCGCAAGGCGGCGGCCGCGATCCAGTCGGGCGCGTTCAAGGCCGAGATCGTGCCGGTCGCCACGCCCGACGGCATCTTCGACCAGGACGATGGCGTGCGCTACGACGCGTCGGCCGAGAGCATGGCGGCGGTCAAGACGCTGACCGAAGGCGGCACCATCACCGCGGCCAATGCCAGCCAGATGACCGACGGCGCGAGCGGCGTGCTGGTGGCAAGCGAGGAAGCGATCAAGCGCTTCAACCTGAAGCCGATCGCGCGGATCGTGAATCTCACGGTCACCGCCGGCGATCCCGTCATCATGCTGGAAGAGCCGATCCCCGCGACGCGCAGGGCGTTGCAGCGTTCGGGCATCAAGCTCGATGACATCGACCTGTTCGAGGTGAACGAGGCCTTCGCCTCGATTCCGATGGCGTGGTTGCAGGCGATCGGCGCGGACCCGGCGAAGCTCAACGTCAATGGCGGTGCGATCGCGCTGGGCCATCCGCTCGGCGCGACCGGCACGAAGCTGATGTCGACTTTGCTCCACGCGCTCAAGGCGCGGGGCGGGCGCTATGGTCTTCAGACGATGTGCGAAGGCGGTGGCGTCGCCAATGTGACGATCGTCGAACGGCTCTAGGTGAGATGATCGCGATAACGGTCGCGGATCAGTTTCTTGTCGATCTTGCCCGTGGCGGTGAGTGGCACGGGAGCGATCACCACCGCGTCGGGCATCCACCAGCGCAGGATCCGCGGTTCGAGGAAGGCGAGGATCTGCTCGGGCGTGACGACCTCGCCTTCATGCGGCTCGATGAGGAGGAGCGGGCGCTCCTCCCATTTCGGGTGGTAGAGGCCGACCACCGCGGCGATCCGCACACCGGGGCAGGCTGAGGCGATATTCTCGAGGTCGATCGAACTGATCCATTCGCCGCCGGACTTGATGACATCCTTGGCGCGATCGGTGATCCGCATGAAGCCGAAGCGGTCGATCGTCGCGATGTCGCCGGTGTCGAACCAGCCGTCGGCGTCGGTGGCCGGTTCCTCATGGCGGAAATAACGCGCGATCACCCAGGGACCGCGGACCATGAGGTTGCCGGAGGTTTCGCCGTCGTGCGGCAGCGGCTTGCCGTCCTCATCGACGATGCGGAGCTCGATGCCGAACTGCATCCGGCCCTGGCGGGTCCAGATCACCTCGTCCATCGCCTCGTCGCCCTCCGCGGCCAGCAGCGGGGTAGGGGTGGCGACGACGCCGATCGGGCTGGTTTCGGTCATGCCCCAAAGCTGGCGGACGGCGACGCCGTGGCGCTGCTGGAAGCTCTCGGCCATCGCCCGCGGCACCGCCGATCCGCCGATGGTGAGCGTCCGGAGCGCACCCGTATTGCCGCCAGTGCGTTCCAGATGAGCGAGATACATCGTCCAGATCGTCGGCACGCCGCCAGAGCAGGTGACGCCCTCATCCCGGATCAGTTCGTCCAGCCCGGCCGCGTCCATGCGATCGGCGGGCAGCACCAGCTTGCAGCCATTGATCGCGGCGATGAAGGGCAGGCCCCAGGCGGTCGCGTGGTAGAGCGAGGAGCAGGGCATCACGACATCGAAGGCCGAAAGCCCCAGCGCGCCGTTCAGTCCGCCCGCCATGGCGTGCAGCACGACCGAACGGTGGCTGTAGAGCGCGCCCTTGGGATCGCCCGTCGTGCCCGACGTGTAGCAAAGGAAGGCGGCGCTGTTCTCGTCGAACACGGGCCAGTCGAACGTCGCGGGTTCGACGGCGATCAGGGCTTCATAGCCGGCCGCTTCGAAGGACGTGGTCGCCAGATTGTCGGCGCTGGTCAGCAGCACGAAATGCTCGATGTTCGTCAGGTGGGGGCGTAGCCGGTCGATCAGGTCGACAAAGCTCTTTTCGAACAGCAGCACGCGGCTGCCGGCATGGTTGATGGTGTAGGCGATCTGTTCGTCGCTGAGCCGCGGGTTGGCGGTGTGCAGCACGGCGCCCATGCCGGGCACGGCGAAGAACAGTTCGAGATGGCGGTGCGTGTTCCAGGCGAGCGAGGTGACGCGATCGCCCGCGGCTACGCCCATGCTGCGCAGCATATTGGCAAGCTGGCGGGACCGGGCTTCGCAGCCGGCCCAGTCATAGCGCCAGATCGGCTCGTCGACGGCGCGCGATACGATGGCGCGGCCGCCGTGCGCGGTGCTTGCGAAGCTCAGGATCTGGCTGATCTGCAGCGGTGCGGTCTGCATCAAACCGGGCAACATCGGTCTTCCTCCCCGCTTATGGGGGAAGGTTAGCACGCGGCCTCCTTGCCGCAAGCCGGACGGTCACGGCAGCTTCAGCAGCAGGCGCAGGCCGACCGAATCCAGTCCGCGATTCTGCTCGCTGAACAATGTCGCGTGGCTCAGATGGATCCAGGATGCCTCGGTGGCGATGCGATCACTGATGCGCCAACCCAAAGCCAGTTCGGGTTCGAAGGTGACGGGTGAGCCGAGATCGACCCGGCGGCCGTTGCGATAGGCCCTGCGCGGCCCATTGTTCACCGCGATGCCGATGCCGGGGCGGACATAGAGTTTGGAGCCGAAGGTCCAGTTGAGCCCGGCCGCGATATAATCGGTGCCGCCATCAAGGTTCGTGGAGATGATGACATGCGGTGCCGGCCGGCCGATGCCCCGCAGCGCCTTGATCGGGTTGCCGATCCAGCCGGCCTTCAGATCCTGCCCGCTCTCGAACTTCTCCTGCGACAGGCGGACATCATGCTGATAGGCGCCGATCCAGATCATATCGGCCGATGCGGGCGCAGACCATGCGAGGAGCAGGCAGAATGCCGATGCGAAGCGGATGGCCATGGACCGACAACGCCTTCACGGCTTTCTTTATCCCGCCTCCGCCACGTCCATCTGCTCGCTGTTCACGCGGCGGATGGCGAGCGGGATCGCCGACATGCGGGGCATCGCGTTGATCGTCTGGAGATCGCGATCGGTGGAGATCAGCAGGTTGGGGGAAACCCCGCCGTTCCGATAATCCACCTCGTCGGGCAGGCCGCCGAAACCGTGGCTGATCGAGATGACACCGGGACGGAGATCGGGGTCGGCCGCCGCCATGGCGCGGATCGCGCCGGTGTCGGACGCGAGTTCGATCCAGTCATCTGCGGCGATCGAAAGCTCGGCCATCTCGTCCGGATTCATGAAGGCGCGGTTATAGGGCAGACGTTTCCGCGTGCCCGGCAGATAGCGATACATGGAATTGAACAACTCACGCGTGCGCCGCACGGCCAGGCGGTGCGTGAAGGCGTCACCCGTCACCGCTTTGCCCTGCAGGCCGATACGCTCGCCGGCCACCTCCGCCATTTCGGCGAACACGTCATCGGGCATCAGCGTGAAGCGCGCCTGATTGTCGGGATCGGCTGGCTCCACAAATTGCGGTTCCATATCGACGACGAGGCCGCCGGGATGGCGCTTGATCTCGTCGAGACTGATCGGCGAATGGCGCGCGATGATCGACAGGAAATCGTCCATCTGCGGCGGACGATCCATGTCGATCGGCACGCCCCAATGATCGAGCGCGAGGCCGAGTCGCTTGGCGAGCCCCCAGAAAAGATCGATCTCGTGGCTCAGTTCCGCATTCGCGGGCGGCGCCGCCACCGCGGGCGTGTAGCGGACATAGGGCTCGGTCGGATAGGTCATCGTCTCGAACGAATAGAGCGGCAGATCGGCGCGCTCATACTGCATGTAAGGCGGGAATATGTAGTGGGAGAGCAGGGCCGTGTTGGTCATGAACGGCTCGATACTGACGAGCAGATCGAGCGATCGGAACGCGCGCACCACCTTGCGCTGATCGGGCACGGCCGAGGCCGGATTGCCGCCCTGGTTGATGAAGACGCGGATCTTGCCCGGCCCCGGCTCCAGCATCTCGTCCGCCATGATACCGGTCATCATCTCGTCGTCGATCATGCCGAAGCCGCCGATGCGGCTCCTGGGTGTATCCTCCCACGGCCGCGCCGCGGGGATCACCTGCGCCTTGCGCGGGAAGCGCTGGGTCAGCACGCCGGGATTGCCGATCCGCTCGCCCGCGCGGAGATAGCGCCCGCAGACGATGTTCAGCGTCTCGACCAGATGCTCGGCCAGGTTGGAATGGGGCGCCATGTTGGAACCCGTGCAACTCGTCACCGGCCCGCGCCGGCATTGCCGTGCGAACATGTCCGCGACTTCGAACAGCTTGTCGGCCGGCACATCGGCGCGTGCTGCCACATAATCGGGCGTGAACGGCTCCACCGCCGCGCGCAGCTTTTCGATATCGCCGACATGCTCGGCAACGAACGCCTTGTCCTCCCACCCCTGGCTCAGGATGATGCGAATGAGGCCGGCCAGCACGCTCACATCCTCACCCGGCAGCGGTTGCAGCAGCAGATCGGCAAATTTGGCGGTCTCGCTGCGGCGGGGATCGATGATGATCAGCTTCATCCCGCGCGCTTTGGCTTCCTTCAGCCGCTTCACCGGGTTGCGCGTGTCGAAGCCGGGGGAGGCGACCGAAACCAAGGGATTGCCGCCGACGATCATGAAGACGTCGCTCTGGTCGAACGGCACCCGGCCCGCCGGCCACGCGCCAATCCGGCCGACCGATACATATTTGGCCGACTGGTCGATCGTGTTGGGGGAAAAGACCTTCTTCGATCCGAGCAGGTTGAAGAAATCCCGCATCAGGAAGGACGCCGACGACGTGAAGAAGCTGCCGCCACCCTTGTAGCCGCCGATCGCATCGCCGCCATATTGGCCATGGATCTCGGCGATCTTGGCGGCGATCTCGTCCAGCGCCTGTTCGGTGCCGATCCGCACGAAACTGCCGTCGGGCATGCGTTTCAGCGGGTGCAGGATGCGATCGGGGCTGTTGTGGCTTTCGGCCGCCTGCAACCCCTTGAAGCAGGCGAAGCCCAAGGTCTGGCTGTCATCGCGGTCGCCGCGCATCTCGGTGATGTGACCGTCCTCGTCGGTGGTCACGATCATGCCGCACAGCCCCACGCAGATACGGCAGAAGGATTTCGCTTCGCTTTGCGCCATCGCACCCTCCGGCAGGGATCATGCCGCAGGCTATGGCCGGCCCACATGCACAACAAGCATGTCATGGGCCATATTGCGCGATATGGCCACAAAGCGGGCGCCGATAAGGGTTAAGTGGTCGGGGAGACAGGATTCGAACCTGCGACCCCCTGGTCCCAAACCAGGTGCGCTACCAGCCTGCGCCACTCCCCGACGGCGGTTTCCCTAGGGTTTGGCTGGCGCCAACGCAAGTGGGATCGGCAGGAAGCGGACGAGGATGGCCGTGCCGGCGCTCCATTGCAGCCGTTCGACATCCTCCAGCAGCAAGCAATCCAGCCGTTCGAGCGGTTGGGATCGGCCGTCTGCCGCGCATTGTATCGGCGCCGTCGCGACGAGGATCGCGCGGGATGCCGCTACCGCATGTTCGCCGGGCTCCAACACGATCATTTCTGTGCGCCACTCGTTTCGTCGAGTCATGGCGTTGAGATCGAGCACCGGGCCGTCGAGCGGCTCACCCTGGATCGTGGCGTCACCGGGGAAGGCGAGGGGCGCGGTCGCGGCCGTCAATTCAACCGTGCCCACCGATTCGCCGGACAGGCGCAGCCGTCCCTCCAGCACGGCCAGCACCCGATCGATCCCGGCAAAGGCGGAGAAGGGGCCGGGCTCGCGCACCTCGGCCATGCTCAGCCGCCACTGGAAATCGTTGAGGCCCGCACCGTTCGGGAAGATGGCGACCTCATGGGTGACGCCGCCGCCATTCTTCCACGGCATCGCCACCCTGTTCGCGGCGCGAAGTGTTTGAACCTTGCCCATCTCGTCCCACGCAGAATTCGGACGCCGATCCTGCGGGATCGCTTTGCGCGGGTCTATGGGTTTGACGCCTGGACGATCGATCGAAGCGCGGCCGCGTCCGACACCGGCACGGCGCGGACTTCCGGCGGCGTGAAGTGCATGTAGCGGGGCGCGTTGCCCGTGAAGGTTGGCCATATTGCAGGTGAGGCGGGCTTTCCCGATTTCGCGAAGGCGGTGAAAAAATCGAGCATCGCGTCCGAAACTTTGCGGTCGTCCGCGTCGATCTGTTCGGGGTGGTAGGGAAAGCGATCGAGCGTGCCGAAGGCGTAGAAAAGTTCGGTGCCGTGCGGGCTGCCGTCGATCGTGGCCCGCAAGGGGGCGGGCACGGTGTCGAAGTGATAGAGCCAGGCTCCGCGGCCGCGTGCGGCCAGTTCGGCCAGACGGAACGCGCCCGCGCCGAACAGCAGGTCGGCGGCAAAGCCGGCGCGATCTGTGATGTTGGCGGGAATTTGGTTCGGCGGGGGCGACCAGAAGGGGAATGTCTGTGCCTTGCCGTCGGCGAAGCTCCAGACCAAAGTGTCGCGGCTGGTGCTGCCGACAATCAGCGGCACCCGCACGCCATCGCGCGTCAGCGTCGTCCAGGGGCTTTCGACGATCAGCTGGCCGTCCATCATCGGGCTGGCGGCCGCCAGCAATTCCATCACGTCCGCCATGGCGGGGGCAGGCGGGGCGATCTTCTCCACGGGCAGGGCGCGTAGCGTGGCGGCGGTCGGGTTGGCTTCGCCCGTGATCCGGCGCGCCCATGCCTTGCCGAGCGTCAGCGCGGCGGGTTTGTCGGGGCGATCGACGGCGATGTCGCGCGGCGGTTGCAGCGTCGTGCCGGACAGGATGATCGCCTTGTGGAACAGGCCACGCGCCTGCCGGTTGGCCGTCAGCATCAGCGTGGATATGCCGCCGGCGGACTGGCCGAACAGCGTGACATTATTCGGATCGCCCCCGAAGGCGGCGATGTTCCGCTTGACCCATTGAAGCGCTGCGATCTGATCCATCAGGCCGTAATTGCCGCGTGCTTCGCCTTTCTGTTCGGCCTCCAGCGCCGGGTGCGCGAAGAAACCGAGCCGGCCGAGGCGGTAGTTGACGGTGACGAGGATCACCCCGCGCCGCGCGAGCGCCCGCCCGTCGAAATGCGCCTCGCTGCCCGATCCCGCGATGAAACCGCCGCCATGGACCCAAACCATCACCGGCCGCTTCGTGCCGCGTGCGGCGGGTGCGGTGACGTTCAGGAACAGGCAGTCTTCGGATGTTTCGCCCAGCGGCGACAATTGGGTGGGGGAGGAGAGAACCTGCGGGCAGCTCGGCCCCGGCCGCATCGCATCGCGCACGCCGGCCCATCGCGCGGGCCGCTGGGGTGCCCGCCAGCGCAACGCGCCGACGGGTGCTGCCGCATAGGGGATGCCAAGAAAAGCGGTGACGCCGTCTTGTGCGCTCCCCTGCAATCGGCCCGTGTCGATCGTCACGGATTGCGCCGCGGCCGGCACGGCGGCGGCCAGTGTGAAGGCCGCCACCATGCCCCGCATCACCATCACCCGCGCCTCAGAACTCGAAGCCGACGTCGAGCCCGTAGGTGCGCGGCACCTGGAACACGCCGATCACGCTCGTGCTGAGGTTGCGGGCAAATTCCAGCTTCTGATTGTCGGTCAGGTTCTGCACCCAGGCACTCACCTTGGCCTTGGTGCCCCCGATCGGCATGTCGACCAGCGACAGCCGCGCATTGATGTCGAAGCGCGACGGCAAAGTCGTCAGTTGCGCGGTGGCGCTGTTCTGCACGGGATCGCTCAGGCGCTTGTCCTTGAAGGCGCCGTCGACGCGGAAGGAGAGATAGCTGTCGTTGGAGAAATGCGGCGCATCATATTGGCCGCCCACGTTCAGCGTATATTTGGGCGCGAGCGAATTGACCGGACCCAAGGTGGGATTGTCGGCAAGCTTGGCGTCGAGATAGCCGAAGGAAGTGTTGAAGGTCAGCCCTTCGGTCGGCACGGCGATCACTTCCAGTTCGAAGCCATTCTCCTCCGCCTTGGGTGCGGACAGGATGAAGGTGCCCGACGCCGCGTTGAAGGCCAGGGTCTGCACATTCTTGCGATCGGTGTGGAACAGCGCCGCGTTGATGCGGAGCGTGTTGTCGATCAGGTCGCCCTTGAAGCCGACTTCATAGCTTTTCACCGTCTCGGGCTTGAACTCGACCCCGCCCAGCACGCCGCCTGACAGATAGCCAGTCGCAAATCGTGCGTAGAAGCGCACGTCCGGGTTGACGATATAGGTCGCGGTCGCGTCGAAATCCCAATGGTCGCTCGATGCGTTGAACGTCTCGGCCGGGGTGACGAAGGGGATGAGGCCGGCCGCGCGCAACTCCTCACGGCGCTTGTCCTTGGTGTAGCGGATGCCGCCGGCCAGCTCGAAGGCGTCGCTCCGCCAGGTCAGGTGGGCATAGCCGGCAAGCGACTTGTTGCGCACCGATGCGTCGGACCCGGCCAGATAGTCGCTCGGCACGCCGAAGATGTTGACGGTGGTGCCGGTGCCCGGCCCGCGGCTCGGCTCCAGCGTGACGGGCGGGAACAGGGTGCCGATGAAGACGGGATTGTCGTCATTGCCCTTTTCCTTGAACCAGAAGCCGCCGACCACCCATTCGAACTGGCCCATATTGCCGAGAAGCTGGAGTTCCTCGCTCCACTGGTCCTGATGGCGATCCTGGATGGACGAGATCGGGGTGAAGGGCAGGCCGCCGACGACGAGCGCGCCGCCGTCGATATCGTTGCCGCCGACGAACTCGTCCAGCTTGCGATAGGCGGTGATGCTCTTCAGCGTGATCTGGTCGTTGAAGTCATAAGCGGCGGTCAGGCTGTGGCCCTGAATCTTCAGATGCGACGGCGTCGTGAAATCGAGCGCCAGCGCCTTCTGCCGCTTGGTCGACGGGCCGACGACGATGCTGGGATCGCTGTAGAAGAAGGGCGCGGTGCCCGCGAAGCTCGGATCGAAGCCGAGAAGCTGCTGGCCGAGCTGGGTGCTGGTCTTGTCGGTATAGTCGAATTTGTAGTCGATCTTCAGCGCATCGAAATCGAGGCGGGCGGCGACCGAGACGGCATCGGTATTCTCGCGGCCGAAATCCTTGGCGGACTTCACCGTGCCGAACGGTTCGGTGAAGGTGAAGGTGCGGCCCGGCGTCAGATTCTTCACATAGCCGCTATTTTCGTCGTGCAGATAGCTCAACCGCACTGAGAGCGGGCCCCAGGCCGGCAAGTCGACGGACACGCGGCCCTTGTAGCGATCATAATTGCCGATGGTGCCTTCGGCCTTCACCCTTAGCTCGCCGCGGGGTGCTGCGGTGATGAAGTTGATCGCGCCGCCCGTCGCGTTGCGGCCAAACAGCGTTCCCTGCGGACCGCGCAGCACTTCCACCCGCTCGATATCGGCAAGGTCGAACGCGGTGCCCGCCGGGCGGCCGAGATAGACGCCGTCGATATAGAGGCCGATGCCGGCGTCGGTTTCGAACTTCAGCGATCCAGTGGAAACGCCACGCAGATAGAATTGCGGGGCGGAGGCCGAACCGAACTGACGCTGGACGTCGAGATTGGGCACGGTCGCGCCGAGATCGCCGAAATTGGCGATGTTGAGGTTGCTAAGCATCTCTGCATTGAAGCCGGTGACCGCGACCGGCACGTTCTGCAGATTTTCCTCCACGCGGCGCGCGGTGACGACGATATCGCCAAGCCCGCTTTCAGACGCGGTCGGGGTGGCTTCCTGTGCCGCCAGCGGCAGCGGGTGCAATGCGGCCAGGGCAGCACAGCCAAGCAGGAACGGACGCAGCTTCCTCATCAGTCATCTCCCCTCGGATCGCCCACTTGTCGGTGCGGGTCGTTCTCGGACGGGGAGTGTGCGGGGGACGGGACAGGGCCGACACCTTCATATCAACTAGTCGAAATGGATTAGGCGGCGTCGGGCATAACGTATCCGAACATGGATTAAGGTAATGCGAGTCAGTTGCATTAGCTTCGCCTGCTTATATATCTGTCGCCGCACCGGGAATCGTGACGCAAACTCGACTCCTCCGGTGTCCGATCGGGGAGGGGCCTTCGGGCCTCTCCTCGTGAGGCGATCCAGGCCGCGGATGGGCCGTTCAACGCCGCGCGGCAAGCTCCGGCAAGCTGGTGTGGACGAGGTGGACGAGCTGCGACTGGCGCGCGACGCCGGTCTTGGCGAAGATCGAGCGCAGATGCGCGCGCACCGTGTTGCTGGCGATGCCGAGCCGCTCGGCGCTTTCCTGCACCGACAGGCCGTTGGCGACGCAGGCCGAGATCGCCGCCTCGGTCGGCGTCAGGTTGAACAGTTCACGGAGCGCTTCGGCGTTGACCTGCATCTGCCGCTCGGGATCGCCGAGATAAAGGGCAAGCGCGGGCGCGCTGCCGGCGTGGAGATAATCGGGTGTCGCGATTGTCCGGGCGACGATGCCGATGTCGCGGCGGCCCGACGGTCGCTCGATCCGGAAGACATGGCCGGATGCGGCCCGTGCATCCTTCAGGAAGGCGCGGAAATCGGCATCGGCAGCGGCATTGTCCAGGGTCAGCCGGCGGCCGGCGCGGCCGATGCCGTCGGCTTCCTCCAATATGGCCTCGGCGATCGGGTTGCAGCGGATGATGTTGTTATGCTCGTCCAGGATCACCGCGCCGAGCGCGAACTGCTCGACCGCGCCCGAATAGACCTGATGTTCGGAGCGCGAGGTTTCGAGCCGCTGGTAGATGTCCATGGCCTGGCGGATATGCGGGATGATCCGCTCGCACCGCGTCCGTTCCTCTGCCGTATAAGGTTCGCCGCCGCTGGTCCGCGTCACCCGGATCGCCGTCACGAAGCCGCCGGTGCGCAGGTCGAAGCCGAGGATGTGCGATGTGTCCTCGAACTGGAGATAGTCGCGGTAGAAGGCGGATTGCTTGAAACCCTTCTCGGTCAGATGCTCGAACTGCGACACCACCTTGCCTTCGGGCAGATCGGTGAAGGGGTCGATGCGGAACATATGGTCGCAATAGTCCGCAATGTCCTGGGCCTTGCCCAGCGGCGTGACCATCAGGCTCGGGGCGAAGCTGGCGGCGCGGGATACGATCAGCGTCGCGAACTGGGCGTTCAACTGGTCGCGCAATTCGGTGAGGAAGCCATGCCATGGCTGTTCGGCCACGAGCGACGCGTAGAGCGCCCGCACCAGGCGGGAAAAGTCCTCAATATCGTTCGTGGCTCGGTTCATCGCTTGGCGTCTCCGCGGGCCACTCTAGGATGATATGCAGAAGCCGCAATCGGGCCGGGAGACGGTGATGCAAGCCGACGACTATTTCGCCATCCAGAATGTCCTGTTCAGCTATCCTTTCGCGCTTGATGCCGGGGATTTCGATGCGGTGGGCGAATTGCTGGGCGATGCGATCGTCTATAGCGGCGGCGCGGTGATGGCGGATCGCGATCCGGCCGCGGTGGCCGCCGCATTCCGCAACTGGGTTATCACCTATCCCGATGGCACGCCGCGCACGCGACACATGCTCGCCAATGTGATGATCGTGCCGGAGGGCGAGGATCGGGCGCGGGTTTCATCCTATGTGATGGTCTTCCAGCAGGCCGAGGACGGTCCGCTGGCGCCCGTGATCGGCGGTGATTATCTCGACCGGCTGGAGAAACGCGACGGCCGCTGGCGGATCGTCGAACGGACGATGGGCAACGACATCGTCGGCGATCTTTCCCGCCATGGCCGCGACTTCGGCACGATCAAGCCGACGCGGGCCAATGGGGCGAAACCGCTGGCAGGCTAGGCGGGAAGCGGGCGTCGCCTGGCGAGCAGGACCAAGGCCAGTCCCGCGGCCACCGTCGCCCCGCCAATCCCAAGGAAAGCGCCGGCGGTGCCGAAGCCGGTGCGCAGCGGATCGGCCGCGAGCGGATTGAGGAACTGGCCGAGGAACATCGCGCTGATCATCAGGCTCGATGCGCGGGCGTGAAGGGCGTGCGGGCTGCGGCCGAGGATGATCGAACCGATATTGGGCTCCACCATCCCTGCGCCGAGCCCGGTGATGAAGAAGCCCGCGACGATCCCGGCGGTGCTGCCCGCCGTCGCCGCGACCAGGCAGCCGCCGCCGAGCAGCAGCGCCGTCAATCCGAGCACGGCGCGTTCGGAAAGGTGGCGCCGGATCGTGGCGAAACCGGCCGAAGAGAGCACCGCCCCGATCGGGCTCGCGGCGACGATGATACCGGCCAGCGTCGCGCTGCTGGAGCCGCGTTCGGCGATCAGGAACGGCCCCTGGATGCCGGGCATGAACATGGCGAGGGTGAGGCCGAGGATCGCGAGATAGAAGGGCCAGAGCGGTAATAACGGCCGGAAGCCGCCTTCTTCTGCGACCCGCTCGCCGGGCGCATGGCGTTCGACCACGACCGCGCCGAGCAAGAGGAGGATCAGGCCGAGCAGATAGAGTGCGAAGGGACCGCGCCAGCCCGCGACATCGACCAGCCAGCCGCCCACCACCAATCCGCCGATGGCGACGGCCGAAGCGAGGCTCACCATCCAGCCGAGCACGGCGTGGCGTTGATCCTCGTCATACCAGCGGCCGACCAGCGCCAGTGTGCAGGTCTGGATCGCGCCGCCCGCAAGGCCCAGTGCGAGGCGTGAGGCGGCAAGCGCCGGGAAGCCCTCGACCAGCAACCCTGCTCCGCCCGAGATGGCGAACAGGGCCGCGGCAGTCAGGAACGTCGTCCGGATGCCGATCCGCTCGCAGGCGAGGCTCGCCAGCGGCGCGCCGAGGATCAGCATGATCGCCGGCATTGTCATGATCATCTGCGCGAACAATGCGCCGTCATGGCCGTGGGCAAACTCCGCCGCCATCGCCGGCAGTGCCGGAGCGACCGCCATCGGGATCAGCGACACCAGGGCCGGCCCAGCCAGCGCGGTCAGGAAACGGAGCGGGTGGCTGCTCATGCCTCGGCGATCATATAGCCGCCGCTTGCGACCAGGCATTCGCCGGTGATGAAGGCGGCCGCGGAGCTCGCGAGGAACAGGACCGGGCCGGCAATATCCTCCGGCTCGCCCCAGCGGTTGAGCGCCATGCGCTGGGCCGTGGCGGGGCCGTAAGCCGGGTCGTCGGCGTAGCGGATCGTCATCGGCGTGCGCACCGGTCCGGGGGCGACGGCGTTGATGCGGATGCTGCGCTGGCCCCAGCCCTGGGCGAGCGACTTGGTCATCAGGACGAGGCCGGCCTTGGCGGCGCTGTAGCCGGGGAAGATCGAATTGCCGAACACCGCCATCATCGAAATGATCGAGACGACCGCGCCGCCGCCGGGATGGCTGCTCGCCTCCAGCAGCGGTGCGACCGCGGTGGTGAGGCGATGGACACCCTTGAGATTCACGTCCACCGCTTCGCCGAAATCCTCCGGGTGGCTGGTCGCGCCGGCATTGTTGACGAGGATGTCGAGCCGATCGAGCGAGGCGGCGAGCGCATCGGTGCTGGCGGCGTTGCCGAGCAGGAACTGGCGATATTCGCCCGGCGGCGGTGCATCATAATCGGCGGCTGATGCTTTTGTGCCGGTCGAGATGACCTCGGCCCCCGCATCGGCGAAGGCTCGCGCGATCGCCGCGCCGATGCCGCTGGTGGCGCCTGTCACCAGCACGCGACGGCCAGTGAAATCGAAGCTGATGCCGTGCATGGTCATCCCGCAGTCTGGCCGGCGTCGACGGGCAGCGCAATGCCGGTGATCTTGCGCGCATCGTCCGACGCGAGGAAGGCGACGGCGGCGGCAATATCCTCCGGCTCGCAAAGGTCGCCAAGCTTGGGCGAGTTGCGCATCACCAGATCCATATCGACGCCTTCGGGCAGAGCGACAGCGCCGTGCATCGCCGTCTTAACGCCCGTCGGGCAGATCGCGTTGATGCGGACGCCGGCCGCGGCGAACTCGATCGCAAGCGACTTGGTGAGCGCGACGACGCCTGCCTTCGACGCGCAATAAGCGGTCGTATAGGGAATGCCGACAAGGCCGGCGGCCGAGCTCATGTTGACGATGACGCCCTTGGTCTCGACGAGGTGCGGGAGTGCTGCGCGGCTGAGGTGCCATACGCCCGACAGGTTGATGCGCAGCATCCGTTCCCAGCGATCATCGCCGAAATCGGCCATCGGACCCCAATCCATGATGCCGGCGATGTTGGCGAGGATGTCGATGCGGCCGGCTGCGGCAACCGCTTGCGCCACCAGATCCCGGCAGGATTGCGCGTCGCCGGCATCGAAAGCGAAGATGTCCCCGCCGGTTTCCGCCGCAACGGCGGCAAGGCCGTCGCGGTTGAGATCGGCGAGGACGAGGCGTGCCCCTTCGCGCGCCAGCCGCTGGGCGGTCGCCCGCCCGATCCCCGATGCCGCGCCGGTGACGATCGCCACGCGGCCGTCGAGCCTTCCTCCCATTTCAGATCCTTCCTGCAAGTTCGGCGGCGTCGTGCATCGCGCCTTCGATATAGCCGACGCCGGTGCAATCGCCGGCGGTGTGGACGGTGAAGCCGGCGGCGCGGAGTTCGTCGGCGAGGCTCTCGTCGCCGGTCGCGCCCTTGGCGACGATTACCTGATCGGCGGCGATGGTGCGCTGCTGGCCGTTGGGGTTGGTGTAGCGCACCTGGCCTTCGAGGATTTCGACGTCATGCGCCTCGGGCAGCAGTGTCACGCCGAGTTCGCGGATCTCATCGAGCACGCGCCAGCGGCGGACGACCTGGAGGCCGGCGCCGAACTTGGCGGCATCATCGAGCACCGTCACCTTGCGGCCGCGCTTCGCCAGGAATTCGGCGAGTTCGAGGCCGACCAGTTCGCCCCCGATGATCGCGACCCGTCCGCCGAACGGCATCCAATATTCGCTGGCGGCGCGGATGAAGGCGGGGCGCGCGGTGAGGCCGGTAAGCGCGCCGAGCTTCATTGCGGTGCGGGTCGTCCAGTCGGTCTTGTCGGTCAGCGTATCGAGATCGAGGCCGAGCATCAGGCGGCGCATGTCGTCGCCGGAAAAGACGTGGGGGAGGTCGGCGCCGGGGATCGGGGGCATCGCCCGTTTCGCGCCGGTTGCGACTACCACTTCGTCGATGTTGAGCGATCGGAGGAGTTCCGGCGTGGCGCGCGTGCCAAGGCGGATGGCGACGCCCGATCCGGCCAGTTCATGCTTCAGCCAATCGACGATGCCCTGGTTGGGGGCGTAGGCGATCGAGGCGAAGCGGGCGGTGCCGCCGAGGCGGTTGGACATTTCCAACAGGGTGACGCGATGGCCCTTCTTCGCGAGGCGGCGGGCGGTTTCCATGCCGGCGGGGCCGCCGCCGACGACGGCGACATGCTTGGGCTTTTCGACGGACGTCAGCGCGCGTTCGCGTTCGAAGCCGGTCTCCGCATTGACCGCGCATTTCACCGGCCGGCTGAAGAAGATTTGGCTGATGCAGGTGTAGCAATAGATGCAGGGCCGCACGCTTTCCGGCTTGCCCGCAGCGAGCTTGGCCGGAAGGTGCGGATCGGCGAGCAGCTTGCGGCCCATCGTCACGAAATCGAGCTTGCCGTCCGCAATGAAGCGATCGGCATCGGCGGGCTCGATCCGGCCCGGACAGATCACGGGCACGCCGGCGGCGGCGCGGATGCGGGCGGCGGCGGGGACGAAGGCGTTGCGATTGTCGGTCGCATGGCCGGTGGAATAGGTCGCGCCACGCCCCGGATGCCCGTCTGCGGTGACGTGAATCGCGTCCGCACCGGCCTCGGCCGCGAGGCGCGCGGTGACGATCGCGTCTTCCACGGTGACGCCGCCGTCGATCAGGAAATGCTGGCTGTCGAGCCGCGGCCAGACCGGCACATTGGAGCCCACTGCCTTTTTCACGCCGCGGATGATGTCGCACAGCAGGCGCGCGCGGTTCTCGATCGAGCCGCCATAATCATCGGTGCGGCGGTTGATCAGCGGATTGAGGAAGGAGGAGATGAGATAGCCGTGGCCGGCATGAAGCTCGATCGCGTCGACGCCCGCGGAAACCGCACGGACGGCGGCGGACGCGAACATCTGGACCAGTTCCTCGATGTCCTGAGCCGTCATCACGCGGTAGCGGATCTCCCCCATCGCCGCCATCGGCGCGGTGAAGATGCGATATTCCTCCTCCAGAAAGCCATCCATCATGTCGCCGCTGTCCTTGCCGATCAGCGGTTCGGAGGGGGTCCAGAGCGGGCGGCCGTCGCGCATGTCGTTCATCGCAACCAGGCCGGCATGTTGGAGCTGGACGGCGAGCTTCGCGCCATGGGAGTGTAGTTCATCGGCGAGTGCGCGAATGCCGGGGATGTGGCGATCGTCGGCGATCGCCTCGTTGCGCCAGTTGCCCGATCCTTCCGGGTAGCCGATCGAGACCGAGCCCATGGTGATGAGTGCGGTGCCGCCCTTGGCGCGCTCGACATAATAAGCCCGCAGCCGATCGCCGGTGACGCCGTCCTCGTCCGCGAGGTTCGAGCCCATCGGCGTCATGAAGATGCGGTTGCGAAGCTCCATCGCGCCGATGCGGCCCGGCTTCAGCAGGTGCGCGAAACTCTGCGCCATCTTGGGGTATCTTCCTCTTGTGCGGCCCGGTTTCGGGCTGGCCTTCTGTGGGGCGGGCGGGATCAGGCCGCGACCGGCCCGCGATCCTCGGTCCAGGCCGCGCCGGGCGTCAGCGTGCGGGCGATCACCTGCGGGTTCAGATATTCACGCCAGCGGCTGATGCGGCCATCGGTGAACTCGACGACGCTGACATAGGCGTTCTCATAGGGCGCGCCGGTCGGCAGGTAAGTGCTGTGCGATGTATATTCGGCTACCAGCGCGTTCGGATCGGCCATGTCGTGCACTGCGACGATGCGATAGGCATAAGGCGCGAAATCGACCCAGCTCGCTTCCAGGCTGTCGCGGAACCATTTGGCGCCGCGCGCCTCGGACGGGAAGCCTTCCATCACCGGGAAAGGCCATTCGAGCAACACGTCGTCGGCCAGGCACGCCTGGAACGTATCGAAATCCTTCTGCCCGAGCGCATCGAGCATCTTCAGGAACAGCGCGCGATTTTCCGGCGTCGTCATTCACCTCTCCATTTATCGGAGAGTTATGCGCGCTGGCTGCGGGCCGTGCCTAGTCGGTTTGGATTAGGCTGCGGGGGCAAATCCGGTTTGTGGCCGTTATTGCGGTTTTCGGGCTTGAGTGCGGACTGTCAGGACAAGCGACAAAACTGCCTTCTCCCGCCTTCGCGGGAGAAGGAGGGGCCCGCCGCCGCAGGCGGTGGGGGATGAGGGTCTTCTTCTTCGTTCAACCCCGAACCGAGAAGAAGCCCCTCACCCAACCCTCTCCCGCGAAGGCGGGAGAGGGCTCTGAAGTGACGTCCGTTCTCTCCGACAAAGCAGACTAGATCACCACTTGTAGCGAACGG
Organism: Sphingomonas sp. DBB INV C78; assembly: GCF_042693015.1. NCBI lineage: Bacteria > Pseudomonadati > Pseudomonadota > Alphaproteobacteria > Sphingomonadales > Sphingomonadaceae > Sphingomonas > Sphingomonas sp. DBB INV C78. Next base: position 959,253 of record NZ_CP170544.1, read on the forward strand.
ACCCCACCACGGTGCGGAGCGCGCCGAAATAGCAGCTGTTGGTGAAGGGGCAGGCCGATATGTGCTTCTTGTTGAACAGGTTCTGCGCGTTCAACGCGACGCTGAGACCCTGCAACGAAGGGCTGGCGAAGCCGAGATCATAGCCGATCACTGCATCGAACAGGGTGAAGCCCTTGGTCTTGAAGGATTCGAAGGTGGTGACGCTGTTGACGACCTTGTAGCTCGTCGTGCCCCAGGAGCCGTCGACATAGCGGAAGCCGCCGCCGAGGCTGAGGCCGCCCAGCGGCTGTTCGCCCGCGCCGCCCTTGCCGAAATCATAGGAAAGGAAGGCCGATGCCTGCCATTCCGGCACGCCCAGCGCCTTGGTGCCGGTGGTCGACGGGATGCCGGTGGTGCCGAGCCGCGTCAGCGTCGACGCGGCGGCGGGGACGGCGGGCGTGCCCTGGGTGATCACCGCATCGGTGTAGGTGCCGGCGAAGATCACATCGAAGCCGGGGCTGACTTCACCACGGCCCTCCAGCTCGACGCCGCGGACGCGGGTTTCGCCGATCTGGACCTGCGCATTGCTGGGGCGGCCGGCGGTCCCGGCCAGCGGATCGCCGACGGGCACCTTCTGCCGCTTCAACTCATAAGCGGCGAGGGTGAAGATCGCGTTCAGCCCGCGCGGCTGATATTTGAGGCCGCCTTCGAACATCTTGCCGGTGGTGGGATCGAAGGGGGTGCCGAGATAATCGGCGCCGGCCTGCGGCTCGAACGATTCCGAATAGCTGACATAAGGCGACAGGCCGAATTCGAACTCGTAGAGCGCGCCGAGGCGCATCGTGAAGGCGCTCTGCGACAGCGGCGTCACCGCATTGTTCTTCTTGTTGAGCGTGTTCTGATCATACCAGTCCCAGCGGCCGCTGGCGATCAGCGCGAGGCGGCCGATCTTGATCTGATCCTGGATGTAGAGGCCGATCTGATCACGCTTGGTGTAGGTGTTGACATAAGCGGGCGACAGGACGGTGAGGTCCATGCTCGGCATCTGGCCGCCATAGACCGGGTTGTAGAGGTTGAGATTGGGGACGCTGGTCAGCGGATTGGCGGTCTGACCCGTGTTGAACTGCTGGACATTCTCGCCGGTGATGTTGAGGTAATCGAGGCCGACGAGCACGTCATGCTCGATGCCCCAGGTTTCGAACTTCGCGTTCAAGCTGTTGTCCATCGTCAGCGTGTCGAAATCCTCGTCCGCGCCGCCGCCGCCGCGGATGATCGTCGAGAAATCGCTGTTGATGTTGAGGCCAGTGCCGGTGGTGCGGAAGCCCGCCACATAAAGCTGGCGGTAGGTCAGCTTGTTGTTCTGGAATCGGAAGTTCGAGCGGAAGGCCAGGTGATCGTTGAATTCGTGGCGAACGATCGCGGCGATCGACTTCTGCTTGTGGTCATAGACCTCATAAGCGGGATCGCCGGTGTTGATATTATAGGCGACCGGCCCGTTGGGGTTGGGCAGGACCGAGCCATAGGCCGACACGCCCGAATAGCCGCCGCCCGAGGGCGAGTGCTGGTAGGAGGCGATCAGGGTTATGCTGGTCTTCTCGTCCGGCACGAAGGCGAGCGACGGGCTGACATGATAGCGCTCGGCCTCCGCCATCTTGGTGAAGCCGTCGGCCTTCTGCCAGCCGCCCACCACGCGCGCGCGCCACTTGCCGTCCGCATCGAGCGGCTGGTTGACGTCGCCCACGGCACGCAGGCTGTTATAATTGCCTATCTGCCCCTCGAACCGGCCGAACGCCTCGGCCTCCGGCATCTTGCTGGTGAGGTTGATGAGGCCGCCGGGCGTGCCGTTACCGTAGAGCACCGAGGCCGGGCCCTTGAGGATATCGATCTGGTCGATGCGGTTGAAATCGGTCTGCGGGGTCGAATAGGGGCCGGCGATCAGGCGCATGCCATCGAGATACAGGCCGGGCGCGAAGCCGCGCAGGAACATCTGGTCATAACGCGAAACCGTGCCGCCGCGCTGGTTGGCGGAGATGCCGGCGACATAGCCGACCGCCTGGTTGAGCGAGATGGCGTTGCGGCGCTCCAGTTCCCGTCCGTCGATGACGGTGATCGCCTGCGGGGTTTCGATCAGCGGCGTGCCGGTCTTGGTGCCCGAGGCGACACCCTCTTCGCGGACGCCGGTGACGAGGATGGTGTCGGCCGCATTCTCGGCTTCCGCCGCTTCCGCCACTGCATCTTCGGCATAAGCCGGGGCCGCGATCATCGCCGCCGCTGCGGCCAGCGCCAGTGGCGAAAGACCGAACAAGGCCGCATGATGGCGGCGCCGGAGAACGGCGGAGAAACGCATGATGATTGTGCCCCTTTTGCTAATGCGATAGATTCGCAGTTGCGATTAGTCGGGCAAAGTGATTAGGGCAAGGGACTTAGCGGCCGAGTCTGCGTGAAAGGGGCATATGGCGAGCGTGCGAGGGACGAGACATGGCGTGATGACGGCGCGTGTCGTGACGGCATTCGTCGGCGGCTATGCGGCGGTAGCGGGCATGGCTGCGCTGGCCGCGCGGCTGGCGCCGATCAGCCGTCCCGAGGCGGTGGTCTGGGCGATGATCCTGTCCTTCCTGATCTATGCCGGGCTGCTGCTGTGGGCGTTCCACGAACGTCGCCTGCTGCGGGTGATGGCGGTGATCTGGGGCGTGGCGATCCTGGCGGGCGGAAGCACCTGGCTGCTCGGGACCGCGGCATGACGCCCGAAGTGCCGAGCCTGCGCCAGTCTATGGCCTGGATCCACGGCTGGCTGGGCCTGCTGGCCGGCTGGATATTGTTCGCGATGTTCCTGACCGGCACGGCGAGCTATTTCCGGCCGGAGATCACGCGCTGGATGCAGCCCGAGCTTGATCTGCCACGCGTGCCGGCAGCGACGGCGGCGAAGGTGGCGGTCGATCATCTGCAGAAGGTCGCGCCTGATGCCGAGCAATGGTTCATCTATCTGCCCGACGATCGCACCGCAGCGACGCGGATCTTCATCCGCGAACGGCCCAATCCCGATCCCAAGGCGACACCCAAGCCGCGCCGCCCGGAATTGCGGCTGAACCCGGAGACCGGAGAGAGACTGGAAGCGCGCGAGACGAAGGGAGGCGAGCATTTCTACCGCTTCCATTTCCAGCTCCAATTGCCGCACCCCTGGGGGCGCTGGCTTGCGGGGCTGTGCGCGATCGCGATGCTCGCCGCGATCATCTCGGGCGTGATCACCCACAAGCGCATCTCCGTCGATTTCTTCACCCTGCGCTGGAGCAAGGGGCAGAGGAGCTGGCTCGACGCGCATAATGTGACGGCGGTGATCGCCCTGCCGTTCCACGCGATGATCACCTACACCGGCCTGATCACACTGATGTTCATGTATATGCCGTGGCCGATCAACGCGACCTACAAGGATCCGGCGACCTTCGATGCCGCGGCCTATGGCGAGGCGCCGGACGTGAAGGCTTCGGGGCGGGCGGCGGTGCTGGTGGCGGTCGCGCCCATCATTGCGGATGCCACGCGGATATGGGGCGGGACGCCGCCAGCGACCGTCGTCATCCGCAATCCCAATGATACGAATGCGACGATCAAGCTGATCCGCAGCGGCCGCGACACGCTCGGCGCGCGGGGTGGATCGATCACTTATTCGGGTGTGGACGGCCGCCAGCTTTCGGCATCGCCGCCGCAGGGCCCGGCGATCGAGACCGCATCGGTGATGCTTGGCCTGCACATGGGCGAATTCGCCCGGCCGGTGCTGCGCTGGACCTATTTCCTGCTGGGGCTGGCCGGCACGGCGATGGTGGGGACCGGGCTGGTGCTGTGGACGGTGAAGCGCAAGCGGCCCAATGCTGCGCCCTTCTTCGGTATCAGGCTCGTCGAGCGGCTGAATGTCGGGGCGGTCGCCTGCCTGCCGGCGGGCATGGCCGCCTTCCTGCTCGCCAACCGGCTGCTGCCCGCCGCGATGCCGGGGCGGAGCGACTTGGAGGTGAGCGCGATGTTCTGGGTGTGGTTCGGGCTGGCGGCGCTCGCCTGCCTGCGGCCGATACGGCGGGCCTGGATCGAGACGCTGGGCTTGTCCGCGGCGGCTTTCTTCGCAATCCCGCTGGTTAATGCGCTCACCACCGATCGCGGGCTGTTCGCCTCGATCACCAAGGGGGACAGTTTGTTCGTCGCCTTCGACATCGCCATGCTAGCGACGGGGGCTTTGCTCGCTTTTGCGGCGTGGCGCGTGGCGGTGAAGACGGCGAAGGCGGCGCGCGCGCAGAGGCGCAGCGACGCTCCGGTCGCGGGCCTGCGGGAGATGGCCGATGCAGCTTGAGCCGGCACTGATCTCCTACGCCGGGCTGGCCTGCTGGGCCTTGTCGACGCCCCGCTTGCGCCGGAATGTCGCCATGTCCGGTCTGCCGGCAGCGACGGTGCTGCGGGTGGCGGCCGTGGTGATCCTGGGCGTCGCCGCCTGGCGGGCGGTGCGGCATTTCGGGCCCTATCAGGGCTGGGTGGCGTGGGCGGGCATGCTGAGCCTTGCCGGCATCGTGCTGCTCCTGTTGCTTTCGCGCTGGCCCCGTGCCGCTTTGGGAACGGGGGTCGCGGCGATCGTGCTGGCCGTCCTGTCCGCGCCTTTTTAGGCCGTCTCCAGCTCTTCCGGCAGCAATTCGGTGTCGATCATCGCCTGCATTGCGGGCGAGTAACGCGGGCCGGCGACCGCACCGGGTGTGAAGATCGCGTCGACCTGCGCGATGATCTCGTCGTCGAGGCGGATATGCGCCGCGGCGACATCCTCCTCGAGATGGGCGATGCTGCGGGTGCCAGGGATGGGGACCACGTCGCCGCCCTGCGCCAGCACCCAGCCGAGCGAAAGCTGGGCCGGCGTGCAGCCGGCGGCGGCGGCAAGCTCGCGAAAGCGATCGAGCAGTTTCAGATTGTGCGAAAGTTGCGGTTCGACGAAGCGCGGCATGACGGCGCGGATATCGTCCTGCTCATAACGGTCGCTGCTGATCGCGTCGGCCAGGAAACCCCGCGCGACCGGCGAGAAGGCGACGAAGCCGATGCCGAGTTCGCGGCAGGCGTCGAGCACCGCCACTTCCGGGTTGCGGACCCAGGGCGAATATTCGGTCTGGATCGCGGCGATCGGGTGGACGGCGTGCGCGCGGCGGATGGTGGCGGCGGACATTTCCGACAGGCCGATCGCGCCGATCTTGCCGGCTTCCTTGGCGCGGACCAGCGCGCCGACCGAATCCTCCACGGGGACGTTCCGATCGAGCCGGTGGAGATAATAAAGATCGATATGGTCCGTGCCGAGCCGGCCGAGCGCCTGATCGAGCGTGCTGGCAATCGCCTCCGGCCGGCCATCCAGCCCGCGCTGGCCGTTGAACATGTCGAGCACGCATTTGCTGGCGAGGGTGAATTCGCGGCGGCGGTGCATCACATGCTTGCCGATCAGCCGTTCATTGCCGCCATGGCCGTAGAGCGCGGCGGTGTCGAGGAAGGTGATGCCGAGATCGAGCGCGTGGTTGAGGAGACGGGCGCTGTCCTCCTCGCTGGGCATGCGGCCATAAGCGTGGCTCAGGTTCATGCACCCGAGGCCGATCGCGGAGACGGTGAGCGGGCCGATGCGGCGGGTAGGAAGCGTCATGACGTCAACTCCGGCTGATCTTCAGATTCTGGTGCGTTCGACTTTGCATTCCAGTTCTACGGGAATGGAGGCGGCATCTGGTATCATGCGGGCCGGGGCCCCCATAGGATAACCGCCGACCCGAGCAGGCAGATCGCGGCGCCGATCAGATCCCAGCGATCGGGCTTCGCGCTTTCGACGACCCACAGCCAGCCGATGGCCGCCGCGATATAGACGGCGCCATAGGCTGCATAAGCGCGACCGGCATGTTCGGCATCGACCAGGGTGAGCAGGTAGGCGAACAGACAGAGCGAGGCGATGCCCGGCGCGATCCACCATGGCGATTTATCGAGCCGCAGCCACGCCCAGAAGGCGAAGCATCCGGCGATTTCGGCAATCGCTGCACAGAGATAGGCGATGGCGGTCATCAACCTGATCTCGCACCGAACGGCGAGGGCGGCAATAGTTCGATGCCGTCCGGCGATGGAGCAGACATTCGGACGGGATAGCAGCGGCATCTCCATATTGCTTCGACAGGTGTTCCGTTTCCGTGATGTTGAAAATGCCGCTGGCGATGCTCGCCGCGTCGATCCTCTGCCTTGGCGCCATGCCCGCCGCGGCGCGCACCAATCATGATGCACAGCTCTGGGTAAACCTGACGGCGCAGGGGTCGATTAGCGGCAAGCTCGTCTATTTTGCGGAGATCCAGCCGCGCCTGGGGGATCGGGCGGACGGGCTGGACCAGTTGTTGCTGCGCCCCGCGGTGGGGTGGAAGCTCGCCCCGAATCTCACCGCCTATCAGGGCTATGCGCGGGTGATTTCACCGGTCGATGACGGTGCCGACATTCGCGAGCATCGTAGCTTCCAGCAACTGAGCTGGATCGTGGCGCGGCCCTGGGGCGGTGAGTTTTCCAGCCGCACGCGGCTGGAGCAACGCTGGCGATCGGATGGCGACGATATGGGCTGGCGGTTGCGCGAGATGGCGCGGCTGGAAGTGCCGCTGGCCGCCGGCGGTAAAACCGCGGCGCTGGGTTATGCCGAAGGCTTCGTCGCGCTCAACAGTACCGACTGGGGCGCCAAGAGCGGCTTCGATCAATTGCGGGTGTTTGCAGGCGCGGAGATCGGGTTGCGAGGAGCGTCGACGATCGAGCTTGGCTATCTGAATCAGCTCATCAACCAGCGCGGCGGCCAGCAGCGCGTGAACCACGTGCTGTCGGTGAGCCTGTTCCTGCGACATTGACGATGCGTGTGGGGCTATTGCCGTCCACCTCGCGTCGGTGCACCATCGACGCATGCTCAAGGCTTTCCTGCGCGCGACGCTGGTGTGGGCGCTGACCGCGGCGATTTTGCCGGCGTTATTCCTGCCGATAAGCATCCTGTCTTCGTCGCCTGCCGAGAATGCCGTGAAGATGGCCGGAGGGGCCGTGCTCATCATATTGGCGGGCAGCCTGGCCTTCGCGCTGTTTTCGATGCTGTTGCTGGCCATCCCCGTCGCCTTGCTGTTGCGGAGGGCGGGCCGGGAAAGCGAGGCAGCCTATCGCTGGAGCGGGGCTGTGATCGGTTTCCTGCTGCCGTTGGCGATCATCGCCCTGTCGCGATACGGCGCGACGCCGATGATGGCGTTGATCGGGGGGATAAGCGGCGCCACGGCTGCGCGATCCTGGTGGCGCCATGGGCGGAAGGCGGCGGTCGAGAACGGCAGCCAAGTGGGTTTTACCGGAACGGCGGCTCGTTGAAGGCGCGGAGCTTGCGGCTGTGGAGCCGCTCGCCGGTGCGGCGGAGTTCGTCGATGGCGGCGATGCCGATGCGGAGATGTTCGCTGATCGCGCGTTCATAGAAACGGTTGGCCTGGCCGGGCAGCTTGATCTCGCCGTGGATCGGCTTGTCCGAGACGCACAGCAGCGTGCCGTAGGGGACGCGGAAGCGATAGCCCTGAGCGGCGAGGGTGGCCGACTCCATGTCGATCGCGACGGCGCGGCTCTGGTTGAAGCGGAGCGCGGAGCGGGTGTAGCGCAGTTCCCAGTTGCGATCGTCGGTGGTGACGACGGTTCCGGTGCGTAGGCGCCGCTTGAGCTGTTCCGCCGGCTCGCCCGAGACCTGCTCGGCGGCGGCGCTCAGCGCTACCTGAACCTCGGCGATGGCCGGGATCGGGATTTCGGGTGGCAGCACATCATCGAGCACATGATCGTCGCGCAGATAAGCGTGGGCGAGAACATAATCGCCGATCCGCTGGCTGGGGCGCAGGCCGCCGCAATGGCCGATCATCAGCCATGCTTCCGGCCGCATCACCGCTAGGTGATCGGTGATCGTCTTCGCATTCGACGGGCCGACGCCGATATTGACCAAGGTGATGCCGGAGCGGTTCGGGCCGACGAGGTGATAGGCTGGCATCTGGTGCTTGCGCCAGGCGCTATCGGCGATCGCGCGATCAGGATCGGCATTGGCCGCGGTCAGTTCCAGCCCGCCAGCGCAGCTCAAGCGGCGATACGGGCCGTCCTCGCTCAGCTGGGTGCAGGCCCAGCGAACGAATTCATCGACATAGCGATGATAGTTCGTGAACAGGATGTAGTTCTGGACATGCGCGGTCGGCGTGCCGGTATAGTGGCGCAGGCGCGCGATCGAGAAATCGACCCGCGGCGCATCGAACAAAGCCAGCGGCCGCGCGCCGCCAATGTCGGCCTGCCACAGACCGTCCGCCACCTCGTCGCCGATATGGACCAGTTCGTTGGACGGGAAGATGCGGGCAAGCTCGGTCGCTGCCGCGCCGGTCAGATCGACGTCGTGGCCCGCATCGAGGACATAAGGGTAGGGGATTTCCTGCCGGCCGCGAGAAACCTCCACCCGCGCGCCGAAATCGGCGACGAGGAGGTCGATCTGTTCGGCGAGATATTCGCGGAACATGCGCGGCTGGGTGACGCTGACGGCATAATGGCCGGCGGCAGTGAGCCGGCCGAAGGCGCGCATCGGATGGTGTGCCGAGCCGCCGTCATAATGAAGATGCAGTTCGGGGTAAGCGAATGCGCCAGCCGCGCGGGCGGCCGCATCCGGCCGTTCGCCGTTCGCGATGTAGCGGCCGAGCGCGGCACGCAACGCTTCGACCGAGGATGAATAAAGGGCGTCGAGCTGGTCGACGATGGCGAGGCTCGCATTGGTGGCGATGTGGGCTTCTCCGTTCTGGCCAATCAACCCTTCCGTTCGTGCCGAGCGAAGTCGAGGTACGTGCCGCAGCCGGCGCGTCTGCGTGTCTCGACTTCGCTCGACACGAACGGAGGTCGGGGATGTTAGAGTTGGCCGAGCATATGCTCCGCAGTGCTGACCTTGAATTCGCCCGGCGCTTCGACGTTGAGTTCGGTGACGACGCCGTTGTCGACGATCATCGAGAAGCGCTGGCCGCGGGTGCCGAGGCCGAACTTGCTGCCGTCCATGGTGAGGCCGATCGCATTGGCGAATTCGCCATTGCCGTCCGCCAGCATCGTCACGGTTTCGCCCGCGCCGGCATTCTTGCTCCACGCACCCATCACGAACGCATCGTTGACGGCGGTGCAGGCGATCTCGTCGACGCCCTTGGCCTTGAGCTCGGCGGCCTTCTCGATGAAGCCGGGGAGGTGCTTGGCCGAGCAGGTGGGCGTGAACGCACCCGGCACGGAGAAGAGGGCGACCTTGCGGCCCTTGAAGAAATCGCTGCTCGTAACCGCCTCAGGCCCGCTTTCGGTCGGCTTGGTGAAGGTGGTCTCGGGAAGCGTGTCGCCTGCCTTGATCGTCATATGGGCATCCTTTTCTGGCCTGAGAGTCGCAACCCTCTACGCGAGTGCGATGGCAGTTTGAAGCGCGGTCGGGTGGAGTGTGGCACAAGCGCGCCATCGGTGCGGAAGATGCGCCGGATCGACGCGGGGACGGTGGACCTTCCATCGCCGCCATCTATGATGAGGGGATGGATGATCCCGTCTATCTCAGCGGCCAGTTGCTGCTCGCCTTGCCCGGCATGGGCGATCCCCGCTTCGCCCACGCCGTCATCGCAATGTGCGCGCATGATGAGGAAGGCGCCCTGGGCATCGGCATCGGCAAGCTGATGCCGCGAATCCGGCTGCACAAGCTTCTCGAACAGCTCGAAATCGAGCCGGGCCTCGCGCCAGACGCGCCGATCCATATGGGCGGACCGGTGGAGCCGCAACGCGGCTTCGTGCTCCACGGTCTGGATTGGAGCGGGCAGGACACGCTGCATGTCGGCGACAGCTGGGGACTGACATCCACGCTGGACGTGCTGCGCGCCATCGCCGAGGGGAAGGGGCCTTCGCGCTGGCTGGTAGCGCTGGGCTATGCCGGCTGGGCGCCCGGCCAACTTGACGAGGAGATGACCGGCAACGCCTGGTTCGCGACGCACGGCACCGAGTCGCTGCTGTTCGATACGCCGGTGGACCAGCGCTGGGCCGCGACCTTTGCCTCGGCCGGTGTCGATGTGCGATTGCTCGCCCCGGAAATCGGCCACGCCTGAAGGCTAGCGGCGGGTTAACCGCATCGCTTCACCGGCTGCTTACCCACTTCGGAGGAGGATCGTTACGGGGTGAGTCTGCAAGGATGCCCGTGATGCGCAAGATCGTCTTTCTGTCCGCCGTGCTGGCCGTGGTGTCGCCCATGCCGGGCCATGCCGCGCCTGCTTGCTGGAGCCGGGAGGATACGGCCGCGGCCAAGGTGCGCGACCTCGATATCCTGCTGACCGATTTGTCGCAGCGCTGCGTGGCAGCGGGGCTTGTCGGCGCTCAGGCGTATGAGGCTTATGCGGCTGCCAATCGCGGTGCGGTTTCCGCCACCAACCAGCGGTTGAAGGCGCGCTTCTTCACCGCTTACGGCCCGGAACAGGGGCGTGCCCGGCTGGACAGCTTCCTCGACGCAGTGGCAGGGCAATATGCCCGCGTGCCGGTGGTCACGGAAAATTGCGGGCAGGTGGCGATGCTGGCGCGCGAGGCGACGACGTCGGGCGGATCGGTGCCGGCACTGCTCGCGGTTGCCGACCGCAACAAGCTGACACCGCCGCTTCCGGGTGGAGTCTGCCCCACCGGCGCAGTCAAGGTGGCGGCGCGCTGAAGCGATCCGAATACGGGACATAAAGAAATCTTTATATTTGGAATTGCCTTGGGAGCCGGTCGCGGGTAAACGCGCCGGCAATCCGTCGCGTGGCCTTTTCGCGCGGCCTTTACGTGTCCCCCAAGGAGAACCGACGTGGCGACCCTGCCTGCCGAAAGCTTCACCGATTATCTGGTCCACGATATCTCGCTCGCCGCGTTCGGCCGCAAGGAGATTGAGATCGCCGAGACCGAGATGCCCGGCCTCATGGCGCTGCGCGAGGAATTCGGCACGGCCAAGCCGCTGAAGGGCGCACGGATCACCGGTTCGCTGCACATGACGATCCAGACCGCGGTGCTGATCGAGACGCTGATCGAGCTCGGCGCTGAAATCCGCTGGGCTTCGTGCAACATCTTCTCCACCCAGGATCACGCCGCCGCCGCGATCGCCGCCGCCGGCATCCCCGTCTTCGCCGTGAAGGGCGAGACGCTGGAGGAATATTGGGATTATGTCATCCGCATCTTCGATTGGGGTGATACGACCTGTAACCTGATCCTCGACGATGGCGGCGACGCCACCATGTTCGCGCTGTGGGGCGCGCGCGTCGAGGCGGGCGAGGAACTGTTCACGCCCGGCAATGAGGAAGAGGAAATCTTCGTCGCGACCCTGAAGCGCTTCCTGGCCGAGCGTCCGGGCTACCTGACCGAGACGGTCAAGGCGATCAAGGGCGTGTCGGAAGAGACCACCACCGGCGTCCATCGCCTCTACGAGCTCGCCAAAAAGGGCAAGCTTCCCTTCCCGGCGATCAACGTCAACGACAGCGTCACCAAGTCGAAGTTCGACAACCTCTATGGCTGCAAGGAATCGCTGGTCGACGCGATCCGCCGCGCCACGGACGTGATGCTGGCCGGCAAGGTCGCGGTCGTCGCCGGCTTCGGCGATGTCGGCAAGGGTTCGGCCGCTTCGCTCCGCAACGGCGGCGCGCGCGTGCTTGTGACCGAAATCGATCCGATCTGCGCGCTGCAGGCGGCGATGGAAGGCTATGAAGTCGTGACGATGGAAGAAGCGGCCACCCGCGCCGACATTTTCGTCACCGCGACCGGCAACGAAGCCGTCATCACCGTCGATCACATGCGCGCGATGAAGAACATGGCGATCGTGTGCAACATCGGCCACTTCGACAGCGAGATCGAGATTGCCGGCCTCAGCAACATGAAGTGGACCGAGATCAAGCCGCAGGTGGACGAAGTGCAGTTCGCCGACGGCAAGAAGATCATCGTCCTCGCCAAGGGCCGCCTGGTCAACCTGGGCTGCGCGACCGGCCACCCGAGCTTCGTGATGTCGTCCAGCTTCACCAACCAGGTGCTGGCGCAGATCGAGCTGTGGACGAAGTCCGAAACCTACAAGAACGACGTCTATGTGCTGCCGAAGCATCTCGACGAGAAGGTGGCGGCGCTCCACCTCGACAAGCTGGGCGTGAAGCTTTCCAAGCTGACGCCGAAGCAGGCCGCTTATATCGGCGTTTCCGCCGAAGGCCCGTTCAAACCGGATCATTATCGCTACTGATCCGACAGGACATTCCAAAAGGGGCCGTCGACCAACAGGTTGGCGGCCCTTTTTTTACGTCACCCTGAACTTGTTTCAGGGTCCACCTTTCCTCTCGCGCTGCGTCGCATGTAGCACGGTGGATGCTGAAACAAGTTCAGCATGACGAGTTTGGCTGTGTTGGGCTAGGGACTGCCAAGGCCGCATGCGGCGTCACCCAACGGAGCCGCAATGCCGATCAACACGCCCATCCTTGCCCAGGCCCCGGAATGGCTTGATCTGGCCGGCATCGCGGTGTTCGCGGCATCGGGTGCGCTGGCGGCGGCGCGGGCGCAGCAGACGCTTGTCACCTTCGCCTTCTTCGCGGTGATTACGGGGACGGGCGGAGGAACGCTGCGCGACCTGTTGATCGGCGCGCCGGTCTTCTGGATGCAGGACAATCGCGCGCTCGCCGTCTGCCTGATCATGGCGACCGCCGTATGGCTGACGCCGGTGCGCTGGTGGCGGCCGCGCGCGCTCGACTGGTTCGATGCGGTGGGGCTGGCGGCCTATGCCGTCTATGGCGCGTCCAAGGCGCTGGCGTTCGGCGTGCCACCCTTGCAGGCGGCGATGATGGGGGTGGTGACGGGCTGCTGCGGCGGCATCATCCGCGACGTGCTGGCCGGCGAGCCCTCGATCCTGCTGCGCCCGGAAATCTATGTGACCGCGGCCGCGCTGGCGGCTGGGCTGTTCGTCGGGCTGATGCTGCTGGGCGTCGGGCTGCCGATAGCGGCGGGCGTCGGTGCGGTTGCGGGCTTTGCGTTGAGGGCTGCGGCAATCGCGCGGGGACTGGGGCTGCCGAGCTATCGGGGATAACAGGGGAGACTTCGAGCTCCTAGGCCGCCGGCTCCTTTGCCCACGAGATACCCCGTCGCAGCAATTCGTAGAACACCGGCAGATCCCACGCGCAGCGGTCAACGCTCGGCCACCAGTCGAGCGCGGGCTGCATGTCATAATGGCCGCGGCAATGGCCGAGCGTGTTGTAGAGGACGGCGCCTTCGCCCTGCTTCTTGATGTAGAGGACGGGATGGCTGTCATGTTCCCACTCATGTTCGTCGAAGCCGGTGGCGGCGCCGCCGAATTCGGTCTTGAGGAGGACATGGAGGTCGCCGTGGCGCTCCATCAGGTAAAGTTCGTCGGTTGTCTCGAACGGCTCGATACCTTGCGTCAGCGGATGATCCGGATCGGCGACGGTGACGGGGTAGGGGGCGATCGGCGGGTGGGCGATGAACTGGCTGCCCAGCGTCTCCATGAACAAGGGCGCCCAGCGCGGACTGCCATAGAGGCCGTTGTCGAACAGTCGCAGCACCGAATTGGTGCCGTGAAGCGCGTACCAGCGGCCGCCGCCCTTCACCCAATCCCGCAACGCCTCCTGCACGTCGAGCGGCGGGGTGACGTCGCAGGTGTAGGTGATCAGGAAATCCGCGGCGCGGATCGCCTCGATATTTGAATAATCCTCGAACACGCGGGTGCGGACGCGCTGGTCCTCGCCGAGCAGCTTTAGCAGCTCCAGCCGTGCGAAATCGAAGTCGTGGTAGAGCCCGCCTGCGATCAGCACGCAGTTGATGCGCTTGGGCTGGTCCGCAGCCATCAGTATTGCACGCCCTTGGTGAAGCCGCCGTCGATCAGCAGGTTCGCGCCGGTCATGAAGCGGCAGGCGGGCGATGCGACAAAGGCGATGGCGCGCGCGACCTCCTCGCCGCTGCCCATCCGTCCAGTCGGGATCTGGGCGAGGATGCCCTTGTAGAAATCGGGCATCGCGCCCTTGATCTGGTCCCAGGCGCGGCCTTCCATCTCGATCGGGCCGGGCGAGATGCAGTTGGCGCGGATGCCCTGGGGCGCGTGCTTCTGGGCCAGCGCAGCGGTGTAGTTGATGACCGCGGCCTTCAGCGCATTATAGGCGCCCGGCCCCATGAATTCCTCCAGCGCCGCAGTCGAGGAGATCGTCACGATCGATGCGGCGTCCGATTTCTGGAGAAAAGGCAGCGCCGCCTGCACGCCGCGCTGGAGCGGCAGCAAATCGGCCTCGAACACCGCGCGCCAGCCGGCTTCGTCATCGACGCCGGTATTGGTGGATGTGAAGGGGATGAAGATGTCGCAGCCGCCAAGCTGATCGGCCGCCTGGGCGATCCACGCGCTATGCGCCGGCCCGTCCATCACGTCGACCGCGCCGCCGACGACCTTGCCGCCCGCCTGGCCCACGGCCGCGACGGCCGCATCGACGCTTTCCTGGGAGCGCGAGCAGAGCGCGATGTCGCAGCCTTCACCCGCCAGCACCTTTGCAGTCGCGAGGCCGATGCCATGGCTCGCGCCGACCAATATGGCCTTCCTGCCCTTGAGCCCGAGATCCATGGCGTCCTCCTCTTCGTTTCGTGGACGGCAATTTAAGCCTGGGCGCGGCAATCTGCACTGGCGTTTCCGTCAGTGGCGGCCCGACTTATGGGAATTGACAGGGGCGGGGAGGCACGCGCTCCATTATCCCGTTGCCAAGAAGACTGGAGAGGAGCGCTTGGGGCACGTCATGGAGCAGCCGGTTCTGGCCGATATGGTCCGCAAGCAGGCGGCCGAGCGCGCTCAAGCGACGGCTTTGATCTTCGAAGGGCGCGAGACCAATTATCGCGACTTCGACCGCCACACCAACCAGATCGCCAATGGCCTGATCGCGGCCGGGCTGCAGCAGGGCGACCGCGTCGCCTTCCTCGGCAAGAATAGCGACCATTATTTCGAATATTGGATCGGCGCGGCCAAGGCGGGGCTGGTGCTGGTGCCGGTCAACTGGCGGCTCGCTCCGCCGGAGGTTGCCTATGTGATCGGTAATTGCACGCCGAAATTCGTGCTGAGCGACGCCGATTTCCTCGATCGGCTGGATGAGGGGCAGGGCTATCGCGTCCTGAGCTCGGACGAGTTCGCCGCATGGCGCGACGCTCAGTCCGACAGCGATCCGCATCGCGACGCCGGTTATGACGATCCGGTGCTCCAGCTCTACACATCGGGCACGACCGGCCATCCCAAGGGCGCGATGCTCACCAACCGCAGCCTGCTTTCGCTGCGCACGGGGCGCTCGCCGGAGGAGGTGGCGGAATGGAACCGCTGGGGGCCGGACGATGTCAGCCTGATCGCCATGCCCAATTTCCACATCAGCGGGGCGGGCTGGGGTCTGTGGACCCTGCAGCATGGCGCGAAGGGCGTGGTGGTGCGGGAATTCGATCCGCATCAGGTGCTCGATCTCATCACCCGCTATCGCATCACCAAGATCATGATGGTGCCGACGGCGATGCGCATCGTCTGCGATCATCCCGCTGCGGCGGGCACTGATTTCAGCTTCCTCAAATATATCTGTTACGGCGGATCGGCGATCCCGCTCGATCTGCTGCGCCAGGCGATCGCGGTGTTCGGCTGCGGCTTTGCGCAGATGTACGGGATGACGGAGACCGCCGGCACCATCGTCGGCTTGCCGCCCGAGGATCATGACCCCGCCGGCAATGCCCGGATGCGCGGCGTCGGCCGGCCGCTGCCCGGTGTCGAGGTGAAGATCGTCGATGCCGAGGGCAATGAAGTGCCGCGCGGGGAGGTGGGCGAGATCGCCGCGCGCTCCACCGCCAACATGGCCGGCTATTTCAACAATGACGCCGCGACCGCGGAGACGATCGACGCGGAAGGGTGGCTGCGCACCGGCGACGCCGGCAGCATGGATGCGGACGGTTATATCTACCTGGCCGACCGGATGAAGGACATGATCATCACCGGCGGCGAGAATGTCTATCCGGCCGAGGTGGAGAATGCGCTCTACAGCCACCCGCAGGTGAGCGACGTTGCCGTGATCGGCGTGCCCGATCCGAAGTGGGGCGAGGCTGTGAAGGCGATCGTGGTGCCGGTAGATGGCGAGCAGCCCGATCCCGCAGATTTGATCGCCTGGGCGCGGGAGCGGATCGCCGCTTACAAGGCGCCCAAGTCGGTCGATTTCCGCGACACGCTGCCGCGCAATCCCTCGGGCAAGATCCTCCGCCGGCTGCTGCGCGACGAATATCGCTGACCTCGCCTTTTCGGCAGGTCCGCCGCCGCCGCGAACGGCCTAGCCTCGAACCAGATAGGACAACCGGAGAGGCGCATGACCGTCAATTTCACCGGACCGCTGGAAGATCGCGTCGCCATCCGCGAGGTGATCGAAACCTATGCCGACGCGGTCAATTGCTACGATCAGGAAACCTGGGCCTCCCTGTGGGTCGAAGACAGCTATTGGGATCTCTCCCACTATCCCGAAATCGGCATCGTCGAGGGCAAGAAGGCCATCGTCGACATGTGGGCGCAGTCCATGCCCGCTTATCCGAAGCTGAGCTTTCTCGTTACGATCGGCTCGATCAAGGTCGACGGCGACAAGGCCGAAGCGCGGACCTGGTTTTCCGAAGTCTATGAGGAGCCCGGCACGCTCAAGGACAAGCGCGCGCGCGCCTGTTATCGCGACAAGCTCGTCAAGCGCGACGGCAAATGGTTCCTGCAGAGCCGCATCTTCAACATCGTCCACCAGACCTGATCGGGCTCTGCTGCCCGACATTCCGACCAATTGCACAAGGACCGACCATGATCGTCATCACTGGCCAGATCTTCACCGATCAGGAAACCCTGCCTGCGCTCTATTCGCGGCTGAAGTCGCTATGCGAACCCTCCCGCGCCGAGGACGGCTGCATCTTCTACCATATGGCGATGGAGGATGAAGCGAACGGCACCATCATGGCCATGGAGGGCTGGCGCGATCAGGCGGCGCTCGAAAAGCATCTTTCGCTGCCGTCGATCGCCAAGCTGCTCGCCGATTTCGACGGCAAGTTCCGCAACGATGTGACCATTCACGAGGTGTCGTCGTCGCAGAAGATGGCGGTCTGATCGGGCCTGTTTGTCTCGAAACACCAGCCCCCAAAAAAGCACATCATCCCGGCGCAGGCCGGGATCCATGGCTCTCTCAGCCCGCGATGGCATCGAAAATGGAGAGAGCCATGGGCCCCAGCCTACGCTGGGGCGACGAGTTGTTGTTAAACCCCCGGCAACCCCGCGGTCGAACCGCCGTCGATCACCATCTCGGCCCCGGTCACGAACTTGGCATCGTCGGACGCGAGATAAGTGACCAGCGCGATCACCTCCTCGGTGCGGCCGAGCCGGCCCATCGGCGCCACATTCTCCAGCATCGTCCGCGCCGCCGCAGGATCGGGGGCGCCGGCGATCGCACCCAGGATCAGCGGCGTTTCGATGACGCCGGGATGGATCGTGTTGCAGCGGATGTTGAGCCCCGCCTTGGCGCAATGCACCGCGACCGACTTGGCGAGCAATCTTAGCGCGCCCTTGGTTGTCGAATAGGTCACGTCGCCGGCCAGCGCGAGGATGCCGTTGATCGAGCTGTTGATGATGATCGACCCGCTTGACCCTTCAGGATTGGCCTTCATCAGCGCGATCGCATTCTGGCAGGTCAACATCGAACCCGTCAGGTTGATGTCGACGATGTTGCGCCAGCCGTCGATCGTCACGGTTTCGATATCGCTGTCGCCGCTATTCGTGCCGGCATTGGCAAAGGCGATGTCGAGCCGGCCATAAGTGTCGCGGATGGCAGCCGAAACCCGCGCCCATCCGTCCACATCCTGCACCGCATGTTGCACGAATGTTGCGCCGGTTTCGGCAGCAATCCGGTCACCGGCCTGCTGATTGTTGCCGGTGAAGACGACCTTCGCACCTTGCGCAACAAAGCCGCGCACGGCCGCCTCGCCAATGCCGTTGGTGCCGCCGGTGACGAGCCCGACCTTGCCTGCGAGCCTTTGCGTCATGTTCTTTTGTCCTCGTCCTATTGCGCGGTCATGCCGCCGTCGATCACCAGTTCCGATCCGGTCATGAAGCTTGCGGCCGGCGTGCAGAGATAGACGATGCCGCTGGCGATCTCGTCCGGCTCGCCCATCCGGCCCATTGCATGGCCGGCCGAAACTGTCGCCCGCGCCGTCTTGTCGTCGGGGAACAGCCCCGCTTCCACATAGCGGGCGTAGATCGTGTCCATCATCCCGGTGTCGATGCCGCCCGGATGGACCGAGTTCACCCGGATCGGCCAGCCCAGCATGGCATATTCGACGGCCGCGCTCTTGGTGAACAGCCGCACCGCGCCCTTGCTGGCGCAATAGGCCGCCATATAGGCCGATCCATTGAGGCCGCCGACCGACGAAAGGTTGACGACCGACGAGCCGCCCTTGCGGGCTCCACCACTCTGCCGCAGCAGATCGGCGGCGATCTTGGTGCCGAGGAACAGCCCCTCCACATTGACCGCCTGGCACTTGCGCCATTCGGCAAGGCTGGTTTCGGCAATGCTGTTGGTGACGGAGATGCCGGCATTGTTGACGAGGATATCGAGCCGGCCATGTTCCGCGGCGATGCCGGCGATCAGGTCGGTCCACTGGCCCTCGTCAGTCACGTCGAGCCGCTTATATTGTGCCGCGCCGGCAACCATCGCCTCCGCAGCAATATCGGATGCGATCACCTTGGCGCCCGCATCGGCCAGCGCCTTCACGGTTGCGCTGCCGATGCCGCCGGTCGCGCCGGTGACGAGGGCGACAGTGCCCGAAAGATCGAAGATGGACATGCCTGTTTCCCTCTCAGCGTGCGGTCCAGCCGCCGTCGACGACGACCTCGCTGCCCGTCATGTAACTCGCATCGTCGCTCGCCAGGAAGGCGACGACCTTGCCGATTTCGACCGGCTGGGCCAGCCGCTTAATCGGCGTCGTCTGGGCCATGCCATCGATCAATTGCTGCGCGGTGACCGTGCCGTCCCGCTCGGCCCAGCGGGCCATGCCCTTGTGCAGCAACGGCGTCTCGACGAAGCCCGGATGCACGCTGTTGACGCGGATCGGCACGCCGTCGTCCGCGAATTCGAGCGCGTTCGATTTGGTCAGCAACCGCACCGCGCCCTTGGACGCGTTGTAGGCGGAAACCTCGCTCATCCCCACCAACCCCATGATCGAGCTGATGTTGATGATGCTCGACCCATAAGGCGTCGTGGCCCCGCTTTTCGCCAGCAGCGGTTGGAAGGTTTTGGTGCCGAGGAAGACGGTGTCGACATTCAGCGTCATCAGCCGGCGCCAGTCTTCCAGCGCCAGATCCTGCACCTTGCCGGTCAGGTCGGCGCCGACATTGTTGACCAATATGTCGAGCCGGCCGAACTGCGCTGCGACGCGGTCCCGCGCGGCCTGCCAATCGCCCTCGCTGGTCGCGTCCAGGCGGATATAGCTGGCATTCTCGATAGTGGCGGTCGCCTGGGTCGCGTCCGCGCTGTCCTCATTATCCAGATCGGTTATGATCGTCGTGGCGCCGTCGGCCGCCAGGCATTCCGCGATCGCGCGGCCGATGCCTCGCAATGCGCCCGAAACCAGGGCGGTCCGCCCCTCAAGCCTTCTGCCCATCTATCCATCCTCTTCGCAGCGGCGCCCGGCGGCGGCGTTCTATCTCGACGCTGTTTTCCCGCTCGGCCGGCCACTTCACACCTGCTGGATTCGACAGGGTGACGCGATCGGACCGTGGGCGCATTGAACGGCAAAGGACAGCCTCCACGCATGTTGAAAGAAGAGGGGCGACCTCAGGCTGGATGATCCGTGCGCCGATAGACGCCGCGGATACAGGGAGAAGGGCAATCTAATGCATCATGGTAAGGTCTCTCCGCTCTGGTTCGGCGCGAGCAGCGTGATCGCTCTTGCGCTGGCAGGGGCCAACCCCGCTGCGGCGCAGGAGACACCACCTGCCGATCCGGCCGCGGCCCCGCCGCCGGCTGCCGCGCCCGCCACCGCGGAAGCGCCCACTACGGGTGGGCTTGAGGATATCGTCGTCACCGCCCGCAAGCGCCAGGAAAGCGTGCAGGACATTCCGGTTGCCGTGACGGCGATCTCGGCCAAGACGATCCAGGAACAGGATCTCACCAGCCTCGAGAAAGTCGCAGCGCGCACGCCGAACTTCACCGTCGGCCGCGCCTCGAACGGCTCGGGCGCCCAGCTCACGATGCGCGGCATCGGTTCGTCCTCGACGTCGATCGGCATCGAACAGTCGGTCGCGATCGTCGTGGACGGCGTCTATTACGGCCAAGGGCGCATCATCAACGAAGGCTTTTTCGATCTTGGCCGGGTCGAGATATTGAAGGGGCCGCAGGCGCTGTTCTTCGGCAAGAACGCCACAGCCGGCGTGATTTCGCTGACGACCGCCGATCCGACCGACGAAATCGAATATCGCGCGCGGGCGTCGTATGAATTCAATGCGGAGCAGATCCAGCTTGAAGGCATCGCCTCCGGCCCGCTGACCGACACGCTGGGCGTGCGCGTCGCGGTACGCGCATCGAAGATGTATGGCGGCTATTACAAGAATGTCGCCGATCCGGTCACGTATTCGACCCTGGACATCGCGACCGGCGCCGTCACGCCGCATGTCGCAACACCCGCCGCGCGCGATGCTCCGGGCGAGGAGGAGTTCATCGGCCGCGTCACGCTGAAGTGGGAAGCGCCGGTCGACGGCCTCACCGCGACCTTGAAGGCGTCCGTCGATCGCAACAGCGTCAACAATTCCTCGTGGAATTACGTCGCTTATGCCTGCCCGACGGGATCATCGCAGCTCAACGGTTTCGAGTGCAAAAAGGATTTCGTCACCCACCAGAACAATATCCCGACCGATATTGCCGCGACCTTCCCCTTCTCGAAGTCCGATGGCGATCTCTACAATCTCTATCGGTCCTGGGGCGCGACGGGCACGATCAATTACGAGATGGATGATGTGACGATAACGTCCGTCACCAACTATAACTGGAACAACAATCGCTGGGCCTGCGCCTGCGATTTCCAGTCGAGCGCGGCCGGGACCTGGGCGACCGAGAACTCGTCGTTCGACGCCTTTTCAAGCGAACTTCGCGCGCTCACCACCTTCGACGGCCCGATCAACCTGATGGTCGGCGGCCTTTACCAGAAGACCAAGCGCAAGTTCGAACAATATATCATGTTCGCGAATATCGAGGACAGCCGGGTTGCCGACTCCTATCGCTATCTCGCGACGACCAAGACCAGCTTCACCGATGGCGAGACGCTGGCCGGGTTCGGCCAGGTGACGTGGAAGGTCGTGCCCACGCTCGAAGTCGGGGCGGGCGTGCGTTACACGCATGAAACCAAGGACAGCTTCTTCACCCAGCCGTACAACAACATCGCGGTCCAGAGCATCTTCCGCGATCAGAACGATCCGGACGGGCTTGGCGAGGTGACGGCCAACCAGACCTTCAACAACTGGTCGCCGGAAGCCACGATCACCTGGAAGCCGATGGACGATATTCTCGTCTATGGCGCCTACAAGACCGCCTACAAGTCGGGCGGCTTCTCCAACGGCGGCATCAACTCGAAATTCTCGGCCTCGCCGGTCGAAGATCTCACCTTCGATCCGGAAAAGGCGCGCGGTTTCGAAGTCGGCGTCAAGACAACCCTGCTCGATCGCCAGCTGCGCCTGAACCTGACCGCCTACACCTACAAATATAGCGATCTTCAGGTCGACTTCTTCAACTCGCCAATCTTCGCCTTCCAGACGCTCACGGCCGATGCACGGACCAAGGGTGTGGAGCTGGAGTTCGAATATGCGCCGCACGCGCTGGACGGCCTGAACGTCCACGGCTCGATCAACTATAACCGCGCCCGCTACACCAGCTTCCCGGCGGCGCCTTGCTATGCGGGCCAGAGCGCGGCGGAGGGCTGCAACATCGTCGTCACCGATCCCACCGGCACCTTCACCCGCCAGGATCTTTCAGGCGCGCCGCTGTCGGTCGCACCTGAATGGACCGGCAATTTCGGCGTCGGTTACGACACGCTGATCGGCGACGGCTACAAGCTCGGCCTCTCGGCGGATGTCCGCTACAGCGACTCCTATCTCGCCTCTGCCTTCAACAACCCGGATTCGAAGCAGGGCAGCTATGCGACGTTCGACGCCAGCATCCGCTTCGGTTCTGAGGACGAAAAGTGGCAGGTGGCGCTGATCGGCAAGAATCTGACTAACCAGTTCTACGTGACCGGCGTGGTCGATGGTCCGTCGACGCCGCCGGCGGGTTCGCCCCCGGGGCTGCATGCCGATCAGCTCGGCTTCGGCAGCCTGCCGCGCACGGTGATGCTGCAGGTCAGCACCAAATTCTGATTGGAGAAGCGCATGGATACCCGGCAACGCATCGAAAATCTCTACGCGCTCACCGCTGCGGGCAAGTGGGATGAGGTGGAGGCGCAGCTCACCGACGATTTCAAGATCGTCGAGGCGAACAGCCTGCCCTTTGGCGGCACCTACGCAGGCAAGGATGCGCTGCAGAGGCTTTACACCAAGGTGTTCGCGTTCTGGGCTGATCCGTCGATTGAGATGCACGATATCGTCACCTCGGCCGACAATGCGATCGGCCTGCTCACCATCAACGCCACGTCCCGCCATACGGGGCAGCGGCTGGCGATGAAGGTGGCCGAGGTGTTCCATCTGCGCGGCGACAAGATCAGCGGCATCACGCCTTATTATTTCGATACCGCGGAAGTGGCGCAGGCTGCCGGGCCGGCAGTCGAGGCGGCCTGAAATTCGTTACGTTGCGAGGCTGGCGAATGCGCCAGTTTCGAAGGGCAGGCGGCAGGATCAGGATAGCCCCGATCCTGCCGTTTCGCGTTCGGAGGCCATGCCCGTGACCACCCCCATTCCCCATCCCCTCACGCTTGATGGCCGCGATGCCGCCAATCTGCGCGGCGATCCCATCACCGGCGACCGTTACTGGTCGCAGGACTTCGCCCGGAAGGAATGGGATCATATGTGGACGCGGATCTGGCACGTTGCTGGCCGCACCGCCGAGCTGGAGGAGCCCGGCGACTATATCGTCCATGATTTCATGCACGAATCCGTCTTCTGCGTCCGGCAGGAGGATGGATCGATCAAGGCCTTCTACAATGTCTGCGGCCATCGCGGGCAGCGGCTGGTGTGGGACAGCGCCAGCGTGATGCGGGGCTTCCAATGCCCCTACCATGGCTGGCTGTGGGGCAAGGACGGCGTCTTGAAGGACGCGCAAGACCCGCATGATTTCCCCCAGGGCAACCCTTGCGGCAAATTGAAGCTTCGTGAGTTGCGCTGCGATACGTGGGGCGGTTTCGTCTGGTACACGATGAGCGAGGATGCGCCGTCGCTGGCCGATTTCCTCGCGCCGATGCCCGAAATCTACAAGAATTACCCGATGGATACCGCGGTCCGCGTCTTCTGGATGAAGATCGACCTCAACACCAACTGGAAGTTCGCGACCGACAATTTCAGCGAGAGCTACCACACCCGCACCGCGCATCCGCAGGTGCCGCCATGGATCGATCAGGATGTCGATACCGCGCGGCATGAAATGTATCCGGGCGGCCATGGCCGGACGGTGCAGCCGATGCGGCCTTCGCTATCCGATCGCCTGCCCGAAGGCGTGCCGCACCCGTTCGATTTCATCCTGCGGCAGTGGGATATCGATCCCGATTCCTACCCCGATTACGAAACCCGGGCGATGCAGGGCTGGCTCGATCTCAAGGCCGCCAAGCGTCGGCTGTGGCAGGAACGGGGCTACCTCCATTACGAGCATATGGATGATGAGGAGATCACGGACAGCCCGCACACGGTGATCTTTCCCAATGTCACCATCTCGTTCCTGCCCGATAATCTCATCTTCTTCCGCACCGAGCCGCACCCGGACGATCCCAACAAATGCACCTTCGATCTGTGGTGCATGGCGTTCCCGGTGGCGGGGCAGACCGAGGTGGAATCGATCATGGCCGGCCCGCGCCCCATGCGCGAAGCCGAGTTCGAGCATCGCGCCTTCGACAATGGTCGCGGCGTGCCGGAGATCGAGGGGCAGATCGTCTATCAGGACATGATGCTCGCCGAAGGCCAGCAGCGCGGTATGCATTCGCGCGGCTATCGCGACGCCTATCTGACCGGCCAGGAAACCCGCGTCCGTTTCTTCCACGAGGTGCTCAACGACTATATCGAGGGCCGCCGGTGAGCCGGATCGCCAAGCTCGGCGTCGATCAATGGGACGCCGAGCTGCGCGAGACCTTCGCCGCCGATCAGGCGACGCCGCTGGAGCAGGGGACGATGCGGATGTTCGCGCACCGCCCCGCGATCGCAAATGGCATCATCGCGCTGGGCGCCGGCATCAAGCAGGATCGGTCCTTGCCCGAACGGCTGATCGAGCTCGTCCGCCTGCGCATCGCCTGGCACAATCAGTGCCGGAGCTGCCTGGCGATCCGCTATCGCGATGCCGTGGCGGACGGAGTGGACGAGGCCTTGGTCTGCTCGCTGGAGCGCCCGGCCGACGCGCCCGATCTCACGCCCGCCGAACGGGCCGCGCTCGATTATGCCGATCGCTTCGCAACCGACCATCTGTCGATCGACGATGGCGTGCATGATCGGCTGCGCGAGCATTTCGACGAGGGTCAGATCGTCGAACTCGGGTGCTGGGTCGCCTTCTGTGTCGGTTTCGGCCGGCTCGGCGCGACATGGGACATGGTGGAGGAACTGCCCGAAGCCTATCGTGCCCGCGGCGGCGCGCCGATCACCCCCTGGAGCGGAGAGCCCGTCATCGTTCGCTGATCCTGGCCGGATAGCCAAATGGGCTGGTTGTCCGTCCATTTCCGACGCTTGTGATCGGCGGACCACGATGCCCGCGAGGCACGTCTTCCCTAGCGGAAAAGGGGACTACGCAAAGTAACAGGTGCGTCTCGATCCCCTCCGTCCGTAATGTGACAGTCGTAAGAAAAAGAACTGTCCAAAGGGCAGTCGTTCCAACCGATCTGGCGAGTCTGCCGGATCGAATTGACCGGGTGGCTCGGTCGCTGGGGAGGTGGAGAGATGTCTCGCATTTCGCGATTGTCGACGCGTATGTTGGCTTCAAGCTGGCTGGCAGGTCTTGCCGCCATCGGCCCGCTTCACGCGCAGGAAACGCCTCCGCCGGAGCCCGCCGCCCCACCGCAGACCGCGAGTGCCGAGCAAAGCCAAGGCGGCCTGGAGGACATCATCGTCACCGCGCAGAAGAAGTCCGAAAATCTCCAGACCGTCCCGATCGCCGTCAGCGCCGTGACCGGCCAGGCCATCGCCGACGCGCATATCGCGACGTTGCAAGGCTTGCAGGGCGTCACGCCCAACATCCAGATCAACAATTTTTCCAATACGCCGAACACGGCCGTTTTCACGATCCGTGGCATCGGCATCATCGAGCCGGACCCTTATGCCGGCAACACCGTGTCGATCGTCTATGATGGCGTGCCGCAATATTTCTCGATGGGTGCGCTGCTCGACGTTTACGACATTGATCGCGTCGAAATTCTCCGCGGCCCGCAGGGCACCTTGTTTGGCGCGAACACGACCGGTGGCGTCGTCAACGTCGTCACCGTCCAGCCCGATCTGACCAAGTTTGCGGGCAAGTTCGACGCCAGCTACGGCAATTGGAACCATCTCACGATCGGTGGCGCGGTCAACACGCCGTTCAGCGATACACTCGCCGGCCGCTTCGTCTTCAACCATGATCAGCGCGATGGCTGGGTGACGAATGTCGTCGACGGCTCCGACATGGGCAAGCGCGATGTGACGCAGTTCCGCGCCGCGCTCAAATTCGCGCCGACCGATGATCTCGATGCGACGCTGATGACCGAATATGTCATGGCTCGCAACGGATCGCCGATCGTGGTGGCGGGCGATATTCCGGGTGAGGCGGAGTTTGTGCCCGCGGGCTTCCGCAACATGTATGAATCGCCCTGCTTGCCTCCGGGCACGCGCTGCGACGCGCCGGACAAATATCTGTCCGCCAACGACAGCGTTCCCGACAAGAGCGACATGGATACCTTCCGCGCCGGCCTCACGATCAACTGGGCGAACACCGGCATCGGCGACATCACGTCGATCACCGCCTACAAGGATTTCAAGCTGTTCGAATTTACCGATCAGGACGGCACGCCCGTCTTCCTGATCGATACGCGCCGCGGGACGAAGGGCTGGCAGTTCAGCCAGGAATTGCGGACGTCGATCGACTTCTCCGATTCCATCAACGTCATCGTCGGCGGCTTCTACCTCAAGGATCATTACAAGCATTATCAGGATCTTCGGATCGATTTCGCGGGCGGCGTCACCTATGATCTGGCCACCGATACAGTGACCAAGGGCCTGCCGGGCTTGTTCCAGAAGAATCTGCAGGATCAGGATAACTGGTCGGGGTCGCTGTTCGTCCAGAGCTATATCGACCTGACTGACAGCCTCCGTCTTCAGGCCGGCATCCGCTACACCCATGAAAAGACGACGATGGAGGCGTCGACGTTGACCACGCTGGCGCCGGGTGGCGTCACCACCTTCGATGGCACTGCGCCCGATGGCACGCCCAACATCCTGATCGGCAATGTCGCGCCGCCGCGCGATTCCAAGAGCTGGGACAATGTCGGCTGGAAGATCGGCCTCGATTATGAGGTGGCGCCCGGCGCAATGATCTATGGCTATTGGGCGCGCGGCTTCAAGTCGGGCGGCTTCACCGGCCGCATCGGCATCCCTCAGGATCTTGGCCCCTATGATCCGGAAGAGGTCGACACGTTCGAAGTCGGCGCAAAGGCGGACTTCCTCGATCGCCGGCTACGCACCAATCTCGCGGTCTTCTACACCAATTATCGCGACATGCAGTTGGCCCAGATCTATTTCGTCGGATCGGGCGCCAGCCTGGTGCAGGGCAACACCATCCTCAATGCCGCAAGCTCCCGCATCAAGGGCTTCGAACTGGATGTGACGGCGCTGCCGGTCGATGGGCTGACGCTTACCGGATCGGTCGCCTATCTCGATGCGAAATATAAGAATTTCCCTTATTCGCAGCCCGACGGTTCGACCCTCGATCTTGATGGCGAGCGGCTTCAGAACGCGCCGAAATGGGCGGCCGCCGCGGGCGCGACCTATGAGTTCGATGTCGGCCAGGGATCGGTTCGCGCGAACGTCCTCTACAGCTACACGTCCGAAAAGCTGCTGACGTCGATCGTCGATACGCCACGCGCACGGGTGCAGCCGACCCATCTCGTCAACGCCAACCTCGATTGGATGCCGACCGGCGAGACCTTCACGGTCGGTCTCTGGGCTCGCAACCTGCTCGACAACCGCTACATCGCCAGCGTGTTCGACTCTCCGGGGACGCTCGGCCTCACCAACTATGCGCCCCCGCGCGAATATGGCGCGTCGGTGAAGGTCGAATTCTGACGCAGGCCTTTCAGCCGAGCGCGGCGATCTCCGCCGCCAGCAGCGCGCACAGCCGCGCGCGGGGCCAGTCGACCGGGTCATAGGTCGACTGGCTCGAAAGCCCGGTGACGGTCGCGAGCAGCCGCCGCGCCTGCATGTCGCGCTCCTCGGGCGAACGGGCAGGGACGTTGGAGGCGGTTTCCAGCAGTTCGTAGATCAGTTGCCGCGCCTCGCGCCCGCGCTGCAACTGCTCGGCCATGAAATGCGCGTCTTCCAGCGCCATGCCCCAGAAGGCAAACCAGACCTTCCAATTGTCGCGCCGGCTGCGATCGAGCGGCAGGATCGCCTCCAGGCATTTCTGGATATCGTTGCCGCGGTCGCGCCGCTTGCGGACGCGGACCACCGTTTCCAGCATCGCATTGCGATAGACGAACAGCAGCAATTCGCGCTTGTTCTGGAAATAATGCGAGACGACCGCGGTGCTGAACCCGGCCTCGCGGGCGATATCCCGCACCGTCACGCCGTCGAGGCCCGCGGCCGCGATCAGCCGCGCGGCGATCCGCGCGACATCGCGACGACGGGCTTCATGGTCGACGATCCTTGGCATCGCCGATCAGTTAGCGCGTTGATCTCGCTTCGTCATCCTGTTGCGAGGCCGAGATACATGTCGATCGTCTGGTGGATGTGGCGGATGCGCGATTCCTGATAATTGGCGAAGGTGGCGCTGCGCTTCTTGGCGGCGCCCATGCCTTCCTGCATCCAGCCCATATTGCCGGTATCCTGATCGTAGATCTGACCCAGCGACGCATCGACGCCGGGCACGCTGCCATAGCTGTCCTCGACGCCGATCCGCACCGGCTCATAGGGATCGGGCCTGCCGCCCGGCGGGATCGGTGCGAGCAGCATCAGATCGAACAGCGCGCGGGTATGATCCATCCCCAACGGCCGGAAACGGTAGATGATCGGGAAGGACGGGGCCAAGAAGAAGTGCCCGTTCGGAAAGGCGAAATAGCCGACCGTATCAATGATCTCGGCGGTGCTGCGATCGTCGAGATCCTTGCCGCCCGCCTTGATCGCTGCCTTGAAATAATCGGCCATCACGCTGCGGGCCGATCCGCCCTCGGGCACCGTCAGCGGCTCGCTGAGCGAGCTGCGATCGCCCAGCACCATCGTCTCCAATATCTCCTCCTCGGATACGCTGCCGCCGCTATAGGGGCTGGCGACGCCCGCCAGGCTCACCAGCCGGTTAATGTGCGGGCTGAACGTGTCATATTGCGTGTTGGTGTCGCCCGTGCCGTTCTGAAGCTGCGGGTGGGTGACATGGGTGTGATAGGATTCGAGGAACGCCTCTGACGCCACCTTCCAGTTGCACGGCAGCTCCTTCTGGATGTGGAGCGAGACATAACGGTCGGCGAGCTCGGCATGGGCGGCATGATCGGGCAGGGGTGCAAGATACTCCTCCAGCGACGGCGCATCATCGTCCATGCAGACGAACACGAAGCCGCCCCAGGTGCCGACTCGGGCTTCCGGCAGTCGCGCCTTGTCGTGATCGACATGAGGGAAATCCCAGGAACAGGGCAGTTCGATCAGCTTGCCGTCGAGATCCCAGGTCCAGCCGTGGAAGGGGCAGGCGAGCTTGGGGCTCCACCCTTGGGTGAAGGAGGGTTTCAGCTTGGTGCCACGGTGCAGGCAAGCATTGTAATAGGCTTTGATCTCCCCGCTTTCGGTGCGGGTGATGACCAGAGACCATGGGCCGATATCATAGACGTAGAAGTCGCCCGCTTCGGGGATATGCTCCTCTCGGCACGCCCATTGCCACACCCGCGGCCACATCAGGTCCATCTCGGCCTTGAAGAAGGCGGGATCGGTATAGCGCTCGAACGGAATGTCGGCGTCGCCGAGAAAGCGGTAGGAATCGATGCGATAGGATGGCGGCTGCCGATCGGCGTCAGGATCGGCGCGCAGTACCTCCTGAACGGTGGGCGCGCCGGGGCAGCGGGCGTCGCCGGGCCTGAGGTCGGGGGTATGCAGGCGTTCGGGTGCATTCATCGCGTCTCTCCGTCGGGCTATCTCTTTTTATGACAAATGTCATGTAACTCGACGGCTGAAAAGCTGGTGATTTGTGGAGTTGTTCGTCGATCCGGTTGGGACGATTAAGCTTGTCGGAGCGCCGCGATAGCCGGCGAGACGGAGAGAGCCATGCTGCAGACCACGCCGCCGGAAGCCGCCTCATATCCCACCGTGCCCGAATGCGGCGTGATCGAGCTACGCGGCGATCCGATCACCGCGGAACGCTATTTCTCGCCTGAATGGGCCGATGCCGAATGGCAGAAAATGTGGACGCGCGTCTGGCACATCGGCGGCCGGATGGTCCAGCTTGAGGAGCCGGGTGATTTCATCGTCCACAATTTCCTGAAGGAATCGGTGGTCATGGTCCGCCAGCAGGACGGATCGGTCCGCGCCTTCTACAATAGCTGCCAGCACCGCGGGAACCGGCTGGTCTGGGGCGAGGCGGGCGGCGTCGCTCGCGGCCTCGCCTGCTCCTATCATGGCTGGCTCTGGGGGCTGGATGGCGTGCTGCTCGACGCGCAGGACCCGGACGATTTTCCGCAAGGCTCACCCTGCGGCAAGCTGAAGCTGAAGGAAGTGCCCTGCGCCGTCTGGGGCGGCTTCGTCTGGTATTCGATGGACCCGGAAGCCAAGCCGCTGCTGGACTATCTCCATCCCATCCCGGATCTGCTGGCGGGCCGCGGCCTCGACGATCTCGTCCGCGTCGTCTGGCGGACGGTGAAGGTCAACACCAACTGGAAATTCTCGCCCGACAATTTCAACGAGAGCTATCACCTGCCGACGGTCCATCCGCAGATGCGGCAGATGATCGACGAGGATTACAAGAACACCGTCTTCGACATGTTTCCCAACGGCCACAACCGCATGATCGAGCGCGGTCAGCCTTCTATGCGCGCCGACTTTCCCAACATGGTGGAGCCGGTGTGGGAGATGATGCTGGAGGAATGGGGGCTCGATCCCGCCGCTTATGAAGGCCGCGCCCGCGATGGCCGGCTGGCGCTGCAGGCGGCCAAGCGGCAAGGCGCGGCGGATCGCGGCATGGCCTATCTCGATCGTCTCGCGGACGATGAACTGACGGACTATTTCCACCACACCATCTTCCCGAACGTGACGATCACCGGCACCCCCGACGGTGTCCATTTCTTCCGAACCGAGCCGCTGGCGAGCGACCCCGAATGGTGCACCTTCGACTACTGGTATTTCGTGCCGCGGATCGCCGGCCGCGACGAGGTGGCGACCGTCTATGGAATGCGGCCTTATGAGGAGGCGGAGCATGAAGTTTCCACCTATGGCGAAAGCTCCGGTGGCCACCATCTCGGCGACTTCATCGACCAGGATCTCTCCGTCGCGGTGGCGCAGCAACAGGGCTTCCACTCGCGCGGCTATTCCGATCCCTATCTCAGCGGCCAGGAAGGCCGCGTCCGCCGCTTCCACGAGGTGCTGAACGATTATGTGGAGGGAAGGCGGTAAGCCGGCGAAAGGCAAAGGCATCAAACCTGTGCGATCGGCTCCTTGGGCATAGCAGGCCGCGGGGTCAGGTCACATTGCCAGAGACCGACATCGTGCCAGCGGTCGAGCTTGTAGCCCACACCGTGATACGTGCCGATCCGGCGGAAGCCGAGCGCCTCGTGTAGCGCCGCGCTCCCCGGGTTGGGGAGGGTGACGGCGCCGATGGCCGTCACATAGCCCTGTGTCCGGATAGCATCGAGCAAAGGTAGATAGAGCGCGCGGCCGATGCCCTGCCTTTCTGCGCCCCGTGCGAGATAGACGGTGGTTTCCGCCGCCCAGCGATAGGCGGCGCGGGTGCGGAACAGATCGGCATAGGCATAGCCAAGGATCGCGCCGTCTCGTTCCGCCACGAGCCAGGGGAAGCGCGTCGTCACGGCCGCGATTCGTTGGCGAAACTCCGTGGCGTCCGGTGCCTCCTCCTCGAAGGTGATGGCGGTATCGGTGACGTAGTAAGCGTAGATCGCCGCAATCGCCTCCGCGTCGTCGGGCGTGACGGCGCGAAGGCGAAGATCGCCCATCAGAAGCCGAGGCGGGCCAGCAACAGTTCGACGAAGCCCGATCGCGTGCGCGGGGAGGGGGCGTCGCCCAGCGGGCATTCGAGGCAGCGGACCTGGATCACCGGGCCTTCGGCCATCGCCTTGAGATCGTGGAACGCGCGTAGCATCTGCCGTTCCGGCGCGCGGGCGACGCGGGTGTAGACGTCGCGCGGCTCGGCGGCTTCTTCGCCCTGGACCATGCCGGCGAGCAGCCAGCTCAGGAAGCTGGCGTTGCGTTCGATGAACAGCGGGCGGGCATCCTCCGGCGCGACCTTCGCGCGACGGGCGGCTTCGGCGATGGCGTCTTCCAGGCCGCCGGTCTTGTCGACGAGGCGCAGGCCGAGCGCGGTGCTGCCGGCCCAGACGCGGCCCTGGCCGATCTCGTTCACCCGCGCGACGGGCAGCTTGCGGGACTGCGCGACCAGGCCGGTGAATCGGCGGTAGATATTGTCGATGCCAGCCTGCATCAGCCGATCGAATTCGGGCGAGGTGCCGCGCATCAGATCGGGCTCGCCGGAGAGCGGCGTCGTCTTCACGCCATCGGACGTCAGCCCGACCTTCGCGAGCGTGCCCGAGAAATTGGGCAGCAGCCCGAACACGCCGATCGATCCGGTGACAGTGGCGGGCTCGGCGAAGATGACGTCGGCGGGGGTAGAGACCCAATAGCCGCCCGATGCGGCATAGGTGCCCATCGAGACGACGACCGGCAGCTTCTTCCGCTTCGCCTCCATGATCGCTTCGCGGATCCGCTCCGACGCGGTAACCGAGCCGCCGGGCGAGTCGACGCGGACGACGAGCGCCTTGATGCGATCCTTGGCAAGTTCGTCCAGCAGCAGCTTGGCGATGGTGTCGCCGCCAGCGCGGCCGGGCGCGGCCTCGCCATCGACGATCTCGCCCGCGATCGTCAGTACGCCGATCTGGCCGGACGATGCCTCGGGATTGGCAGCGAGCCAGCTATCGAGCGGGATCGCCTTATAGTCGCCGGCTTCCCGATCATCGGCATCGCCCGCAAGCTGCGCCACGCGCTTGCCGAACGCGACGCTGTCGCCGACCTTGTCGACCAGCCCCGCTTTGAGCGCGGCCGTGGCGATATCGCCGCCAGCACTTGCGATCGCCTGTTCAGGTGCGGCGATATAGGCGGCCAGGCGCGCACGGGGGCGGGCGCGGATGACATCGGCCTGCCAGGTCGCCCACAGCGCATCGACAAGCGCCTGATTGGCGGCGCGCGCCTCCGGCGACTGATCGGTGCGGGTATAGGGTTCGACCGCCGACTTGAACTCACCGACCCGATAGACCTTGGTCTCGACGCCGATCTTGTCCAGCAGCCCCTTGTAATAGAGGTTTGACCCGCCTGGGCCGGTGAGGAGCACCGCGCCAAACGGATCGACCCACACCTCGCTGGCATGGGCGGCGAGCTGGTAGCTGTCATCGCTATAGCCGGTGGCATAGGCCAGCACCGGCTTGTTGGCGGCGCGCACCTTGTCGAGCGCCTTGGCGGCGGCGGCCAGCGTCGCCTGTCCGCCGCCGGAGAAATTGTTGAGATCGAGGACGACGGCCTTCACCGACGAATCCTTCGCGGCGGCATGGAGTGCGCGGATCACATCGCGGAGGCGGTATTCCCGTGATTCCGGCCCGCCGCCGGTGAGCGCATCGAGCGTGCCGGGCTGGGCGGGTTGTTCCACCAGTCGCCCGTCGAGATCGATCACCAGTGCGCCGCTGCCCGCCGTTACCGGCTTGGGCGTGACAGACATGAGTGCATATAGGCCGCCGAAGAAAAGCAGCATGAAGATCAGGACGAGCGCGTCCTTGACTCCAACAAGAATCTTCCAGAAGCCGCGCAGCAACCGCATCATCGTCCCCAAGCTGAAACATGCAGGGGCTATCCTGTTCGTTGCCCGCTTGAAAGGGGCGATTGCCGCAAGCCGGACACAGGTGGCGGAATGGCGGTGGAAAAAATCTCCCCGGTCGTGCTTGACGGTGGAAATGGCTGCCCCATATGGCGGCTGGCACTCACCACGCGTGAGTGCTAACAGATCATTCGTTCCCACCGCGCACCGCGGATTCGACCGACCTCAGGGAGGCGGGTTCCGTGGGCGCCAGACCTGAAAGGGTGACGCGCAATGAGTTTCCGTCCGCTGCACGATCGCGTGCTGGTTCGTCGTGTCGAGGCCGAAGAAAAGACGGCCGGCGGCATCATCATCCCCGACACCGCCAAGGAAAAGCCGCAGGAAGGCGAAGTCGTCGCCGCCGGCGCCGGCGCGAAGTCGGAAGATGGCAAGGTGACCCCGCTGGACGTCAAGGCCGGCGATCGCATCCTGTTCGGCAAGTGGTCCGGCACCGAGGTCAAGATCAACGGTGAAGACCTGCTGATCATGAAGGAATCGGACATCCTCGGCATCGTTGGCTGAAGATAGTTCGACTGACCTTTTCCAGATTCAATTAGATTAGAGGAACACAGATCATGGCAGCGAAAGACGTCAAGTTTTCGCGTGACGCCCGCGAGCGCATCCTGCGCGGTGTCGACATCCTCGCCGACGCGGTGAAGGTGACCCTGGGCCCGAAGGGCCGCAACGTCGTCATCGACAAGTCGTTCGGCGCTCCGCGGATCACCAAGGACGGCGTGACCGTCGCCAAGGAGATCGAACTCAAGGACAAGTTCGAGAACATGGGCGCCCAGATGGTGCGCGAAGTGGCCTCGAAGACCAACGACGTCGCTGGCGACGGCACCACCACTGCGACCGTTCTCGCCCAGGCGATCGTTCGTGAGGGCATGAAGTCGGTCGCGGCCGGCATGAACCCGATGGACCTCAAGCGCGGCATCGACATCGCCGTGACCAAGGTGGTCGAGAACCTGAAGTCGCGTTCGAAGCCGGTTGCCGGCACGAGCGAGATCGCCCAGGTCGGCATCATCTCCGCCAACGGTGACCGTGAAGTCGGCGAGAAGATCGCCGAAGCCATGGAAAAGGTCGGCAAGGAAGGCGTGATCACCGTCGAGGAAGCGAAGGGTCTCGATTTCGAGCTCGACGTCGTCGAAGGCATGCAGTTCGACCGCGGCTATCTGTCGCCCTACTTCATCACCAACCCGGAAAAGATGCAGGTCGAATTGAACGACCCGTACATCCTGATCCACGAGAAGAAGCTGTCGAACCTGCAGGCGATGCTTCCGATCTTGGAAGCGGTTGTGCAGTCGGGCCGCCCGCTCCTGATCATCGCCGAGGACATCGAGGGTGAAGCTCTCGCCACGCTCGTCGTCAACAAGCTGCGCGGCGGCCTGAAGGTCGCGGCCGTCAAGGCGCCGGGCTTCGGCGATCGCCGCAAGGCGATGCTCGAGGACATCGCGATCCTGACCAAGGGCGAGCTGATCTCGGAAGATCTCGGCATCAAGCTCGAGACCGTTACCGTCGGCATGCTGGGCACTGCCAAGCGCGTCACGATCGACAAGGACAACACCACCATCGTCGATGGCGCCGGTGATGCCGATGCGATCAAGGGCCGCGTCGAAGCGATCCGCAAGCAGATCGAGAACACCACGTCCGACTATGATCGCGAAAAACTCCAGGAGCGTCTGGCCAAGCTTGCTGGCGGCGTTGCCGTCATCAAGGTCGGCGGTGCGACCGAGGTTGAGGTCAAGGAGCGCAAGGATCGCGTGGACGATGCCCTGCATGCCACCCGCGCGGCTGTCGAAGAAGGCATCGTTCCCGGCGGCGGCACGGCTCTCCTCTACGCCACCAAGGCGCTCGAGGGCGTGACTGGTGCGAACGAGGACCAGACCCGTGGCATCGACATCGTCCGCAAGGCGATCACTGCCCCGGTCCGCCAGATCGCCCAGAATGCGGGCCATGATGGCGCGGTCGTTTCGGGCAACCTGCTGCGCGAGAATGACGAGACCAAGGGCTTCAACGCGTCGACCGACGTGTATGAGAACCTGGTTGCGGCCGGCGTGATCGATCCGACCAAGGTCGTCCGCACCGCGCTTCAGGATGCGGCCTCGGTGGCCGGTCTCCTGATCACCACCGAAGCGGCGATCTCGGACGTGCCCGAAGACAAGCCGGCCATGGGCGGCATGCCCGGTGGCATGGGCGGTATGGGTGGCATGGGCGGCATGGACTTCTAAGTCCGGGCTTCCATCACCAAGACAAGAAGGGCCGGGGAGTGATTCCCGGCCCTTTTTGCGTGCGGCGAGGATCAGGATCTAGCGGCCGTCTTCGCCATTGTTGTTGATGGCGCCCATGCTCTCGCGGTCGTGAATGCTGTTCGGCGAGAGGGTGAGGCCGTCCGACGATACGTCTTCGATTTCAGGCGGAGTAGCCTGCGTCAGATTGTCCACGGCCGGTGTGGGCGAAGTGGATGAGCTGCACGCGGCAAGCGCCAGCGCCGCTGCGATCAAGGTTGATGGTCGAACCAATCCCGACATGCGCCTGCTCCGAAGCCTGGAACTGCGCGGAATCTAGCTCCGGCTGATGCCCAAAGAAAAGGGGCCGCATCCCCGAAGGAATACGGCCCCTGATCTCGATGTGCCATCGCGCGCCGCGGACGGCGCGCGAAAAACGCCATTACTGAGCGTTGGTGGCGTTCTCGACAGCGTTGGTGGCGTTCTCAACGGTGGCGTTGATGTCGGCCACGGCGTTGTCCGCAGTCGCATTCACGTCAGCAACGGCTTCTTCGACGGTCGCATTGGCGTCGACAGCGTTGGTGACTTCCGTGTCGTTCGCAACAGCGGCCTCTTCCTTCGAGCAGGCGGCGAGACCGAGCGAAGCAACGGCGGCGAGCGAGAGAACAACGATCTTCTTCATGGGCTAAACCCTCCAGGTGGCAATAGCTGATGGATGCGTGGATGCCGCTTAATCAACGATCAGGCGTGTTTCCCCCGAAACCAGCGACGCATCCTTTATCGAGTTCCAATGGGGCACGCAATCTCTCTTATTCCGGTAGACTCATCATTTCGGCGCAGTTTCCGGCTGGGCCGTTTCGGCGCCGTCCGGCTGCGGCTCGGGTTGAGTTTCCGGCTGGGGCGTGGGCGTTTCCGGAGAAGCTGCCTCCGGCGGTTGCACGGCATCGTCCGGCGTCTCGACCGGAACCTCGGCTTCCAGATCCTTGATCGCGGCATCGACATCGGCGTCGCTGCCGCCTTCCATCGATTCTTCCTGATCCGCGATTTCCGCGGCGCGCCGCTGGAAAAAGGCCGATCGGGCGGCCGCATAGGGATCAAGACTGGTCTTGAGCAAGGTATCCGCGCCGGAATCGGTCAGATAGGCGCGCTGGCTGGCGAGGTTTACGGCGCGCGGGATCTGCCGTTCCCAAAAGGTGAGGTCAGTGCAGCGGCGCAGGCACATATCAACCGGATCGGCGAGAAAGTTGACGCCGACGCCGACGCCGTCGCGCACGGTGGAGGGGCCGACCAGCGGCAGGACGAGATAGGCGCTGTCCTTCACGCCCCAGACGGCAAGTGTCTGGCCGAAATCCTCACGCGTCGGCCTGAGGCCGAGATCGCTGGCGTGATCGGCGAGGCCGCCGACGCCGATCGTGGTGTTGATCACGAAACGGCCAAGGCTGTTCATCGCGCGATCGGGCTTGCCCTGCAGCAGATTGTTGATGAACGACCATGGCTCGGTAAGATTGTCGAACAGATTGAGGATGCCGCGCCGCGCCGCGCGCGGAGTGACGGTGCGGTAGACGACCGACGCCGGCTTCAGCGCGACGGTATCGATCGCATCGTTGAAGCCCCAGGCGGCGCGGTTGAAACCTTCCAGCGGATCGCGTTGAGCCTCTGGATCAGCGCTTTGCGTGGTGGCGCAGCCGGCGAGCAGCGCAGCAGCGGCGACAGTAACGAAAACACGCATGGAAACGGCCTCTTGCAACGATTCTCCGCCCTTGAGGAGCGCCTGCCATAGGGGCGGCGGGGGAACAAGTTGCTTGACGGATATAAAGATATCTTTATATCCTTATTCCTTATGAGACGGATGCTCGATACCTTCCGCGCCTTGGCGGATCCGACGCGGTTGCGGATCATTGCCTTGCTGCGCGCAATGGAGCTTTCGGTCGGCGAATTGGCACAGGTGCTCGGCCAGAGCCAGCCCCGCGTTTCGCGCCATGTGAAGATCCTTGCCGATGCCGGTTTGGCCGATCGCCGCAAGGAGGGAAGCTGGGTTTTCCTGACCCTGGGCGATGAGAGGCGCGTTGCGCCGCTGCTGGCTGCGGTCGACGCATGGGCCGCCGACGAGCCGGGGGATCATTGGGCGGTGGCCGATATCGCCCGGCTGGCAGCGGTGCGTGCCGACCGCGCCGCGGCGGCCGAAGAATATTTCGCCGCCCATGCCGTGGAATGGGATGCCATCCGTTCGCTGCACGTGGCCGAGAGTGCGGTCGAGATCGCTATTCAGCGCGTGCTGGGCACGGCGCCAATCGGTCGCCTGGTGGATATCGGCACAGGCACCGGGCGTATGATCGAGTTGGTGGGCACGAGTGCAACCAGCGCGCTCGGTGTCGATCGCAGCCCGGAAATGTTGCGCATGGCCCGCGCGAAACTGGCCGAAGCGGGGCTCGACCGGGCGGAGTTGCGTCAGGGCGATATGTATGCGCTGCCGCTCCCCAGCGGATCGGCGGATACCGTGATCATCCATCAGGTGCTGCATTATGCGCACCAGCCGGCGGCGGCGATTGCCGAGGCTGGGCGACTGCTGGGCAATGGCGGCCGGTTGCTGATCGTCGATTTCGATCGCCACGAGAGGGAAGATCTTCGCACGCGCGACGCGCATGTCCGCCTGGGCTTCGACGATGAGCAGATGGCGGGATGGTTCGCGGCAGCGGGCCTCGACATGGAGGCCGTCGAGCCGCTCGACGGTGGCGAACTGACCGTGAAATTATGGCTGGGGCGCCGCGCCTCCGCCGAGGACCATGAGGATATTGCGGCATGAGCGTTTCACTCGCCCAGATGGAGGAGGCCCGTCGCGCGCTCGATGCGCCGCTGTTCGCCGACCTTGCCGGCGACTGCCAGGTGAGCTTCGAATTCTTCCCGCCCAAGACGGAGAAGATGGAAGAGACGCTGTGGAGCGCGATCGAAACGCTGGCGCCGCTTGGGCCGCGTTTCGTTTCCGTCACCTATGGCGCCGGCGGATCGACGCGCGAGCGCACGCACGCGACCGTCGCCCGCATCACCCGCGAGACCAGCATTCCGGCTGCTGCGCACCTCACCTGCGTCGATGCGAGCCGTGAGGAGATATTGGACGTCGCCCGCGAATATTGGGCGGCGGGCGTGCGGCACATCGTGGCACTTCGGGGTGATCCGCCGCGGATGGGCGAGAGTTTCGTGGCGCACCCGCAGGGCTTCGAGAATGCGGCCGCGCTGGTGGCGGGGCTGAAATCGGTCGCGCCGTTCGAGATTTCGGTCGCCGCTTACCCCGAATGCCACCCGGATTCGACCGACGTGACGGCGGACCTCGACAACCTCAAGCGCAAGATCGACGCCGGTGCGAACCGGGCGATCAGCCAGTTCTTCTTCTCGCCCGAGGCCTTTTTCCGTTTCCGCGACGCCGCAGAGGCGGCAGGCATCGATGCGGAGATCGTGCCGGGCATCCTGCCGGTTTCCAACGTCGCCCAGACGCGCAAGTTCGCGGCCATGTGCGGCGCCGCCATCCCGCCATGGATGGACCGGTTGTTCGAGGGGCTGGACGATCATCCGGCCGCCCGCCAGCTCATCGCCGCGACGATCGCGGCCGAGATGTGCCGCAAGCTTTATGCCGGTGGCGTGCGCCACTTCCATTTCTACACGCTGAATCGCGCCGAGCTGAGCTACGCGATCTGCCATCTGCTGGGCCTCAGGCCCGCCAGCAAATCCCAGGAGAAGGCCGCATGACCGCCGCCGACCGTTTCCGCGCAGAAGCCGCCAAGCGCATTCTGCTGACCGATGGCGCCTTCGGTACGATGATCCAGGGCTATCGTCTGACCGAGGAGGATTATCGCGGCGGGCTCGAGCTGGGCTTCGACCAGAAGGGCAATAACGACCTGCTGGCGCTCACGCGGCCGCATGTCATTGCCGAGATCACCGAGGCTTATCTGGACGCGGGGTCGGACATGGTTTCGACCAACACCTTCAACGCCAACACGATCAGCCAGGCGGATTATGGCGCCGAACATCTGGTGCGCGACATGAACGTCGCGGCCGCCCAGATCGCGCGCGACGCCGCTCGCGCTGCCGAAGCCAAGGACGGGCGTCCGCGCTTCGTGGCGGGCGCGATCGGCCCGACCAACAAGACCCTGTCGCTGTCCCCGGACGTGAACGATCCGGGCTATCGTGCGATCGAGTTCGACGAACTGAAGCACGTCTATCGCGACCAGATCGATGCGCTGCTGGATGGCGGGGTCGATTTCATCCTGATCGAGACGATCTTCGACACGCTGAACGCCAAGGCCGGCATCATGGCCGCGATCGAGGCAGGCGATGCGCGCGGGGTGGAAGTGCCGCTGATGATCAGCTTCACCGTGACGGATATGTCCGGCCGCAACCTTTCCGGCCATTCGATCGAGGCGTTCTGGGCGGCGGTGCGCCATGCCAGGCCGCTGACGATCGGGCTCAACTGCTCCTTCGGTGCGCCGCAGCTTCGTCCGCATGTCGCGGCGCTCTCCAGCCTCGCCGATACGCTGGTGATGGTCTATCCGAACGCAGGCCTGCCCAACGATCTCGGCCAATATGATGAGGAGCCGGACACGACCGGCGGCTTCATTCGCGAATGGGCGGATACCGGTCTGATCAACGTGGTCGGCGGCTGCTGCGGCACGACGCCGGGCCATATCGCGGCGATGCGGCACGCGGTGCATGGCGCGACGCCGCGCGCTCTGGCCAATCCGCCGGTGCGGACGATGCTGGCCGGGCTGGAACCGATGGTGCTGGCGGCGTAGTCCCAGAATCAACGTCATGCTGAACTTGTTTCAGCATCCACTCATCCACCGGCACGACCTCTCCCGCTGCACGGTGGACCCTGAAACAGGTTCAGGGTGACGAGAAAGAAAGAAGATAGTGGCAACCGCAGCGATCACCCCCGACGAGACACCCGCGCCCGCCAGCGCCACCTTCGTCAATATCGGCGAGCGCACCAACGTCACGGGTTCAGCGGCGTTCAAGAAGCTGATCATGGCGGGCGACTATACTAAGGCGGTCGAGGTTGCGCGCCAGCAGGTCGAGAACGGCGCGCAGATCATCGACGTCAACATGGACGAAGGGTTGCTCGACGCGGAGGTGGCGATGACCACCTTCCTGAAGCTGATTGCTGCCGAGCCCGATATCGCCCGCGTGCCGATCATGGTCGACAGCTCCAAGTGGAGCGTGATCGAGGCGGGGCTGAAATGCGTTTCCGGCAAGCCGATCGTCAATTCGATCAGCATGAAGGAGGGCGAGGAAGAGTTTCTGAAGCACGCCCGCAAGGTGATGGCCTATGGCGCTGCGGTCGTCGTCATGGCGTTCGACGAGGTGGGCCAGGCCGACACGCAGGCGCGCAAGATCGAAATCTGCGAGCGCGCCTACAAGTTGTTGGTCGGCATCGGCTTTCCGCCCGAAGATATCATCTTCGATCCCAATATCTTCGCGGTGGCGACGGGGATCGAGGAGCATAACAATTACGGCGTCGACTTCATCGAGGCGACGCGCGAGATCCGCAAACGCTGCCCGCATGTCCATATTTCCGGCGGGCTTTCCAACCTGAGCTTTTCGTTCCGCGGCAATGAGCCGGTGCGGCGCGCCATGCATTCCATATTCCTGTTTCACGCCATTCCCGCGGGCATGGACATGGGCATCGTCAATGCCGGCCAGCTCGACGTCTATGACACGATCGACCCGGAACTGCGCGAAGCGTGCGAGGATGTGATCCTCAACCGCCATCCCGACGCGACCGAAAAGCTGATCACGATCGCCGAGAAATATAAGGGCAAGGACGCGGCGGCCGAAAAGGCGGCCGAGGAATGGCGTGGCTGGGACGTCGTCAAACGGCTCGAACATGCGCTGGTCAAGGGCATCGACGCCTATGTGGTCGACGATACTGAGGAAGCGCGCCAGATGTTCGCGCGGCCGATCGAGGTGATCGAAGGGCCGTTGATGGACGGCATGAACGTCGTCGGCGATCTGTTCGGTTCGGGCAAGATGTTCCTGCCTCAGGTGGTGAAATCGGCCCGCGTGATGAAGAAGGCGGTGGCGCATCTGCTGCCCTTCATCGAGGCGCAGAAAGAGGCCGGGGCGCGTGCCAAGGGCCGGATCGTCATGGCGACGGTGAAGGGCGACGTCCACGATATCGGCAAGAACATTGTCGGCGTCGTGCTCCAGTGCAACGGCTATGAGGTGATCGATCTCGGGGTGATGGTGCCCTGGATGGAAATCCTGAAGGCCGCCAACGAGAATGACGCCGACATTATCGGCCTGTCGGGCCTGATCACGCCCTCGCTTGACGAGATGGTGACGGTGGCGGCCGAGATGCAGCGTGCCGGCATGGAAATGCCGCTGCTGATCGGCGGGGCGACGACCTCAAAAGTTCACACCGCGCTTCGCATCGCGCCGGCCTATGAGGGGCCGGTGGTGCATGTGCTGGACGCGAGCCGTGCCGTTGGCGTGGCTTCCACCTTGATGTCGGACACCCAGCGCGACGCTTTCGTGGAGAAGACGGCGGCGGACTATGATGCGGTTCGGAAGGCGCGCGAAGGCAAGGGCCAGAGCGAATTGGTGACGCTGGAGGTGGCGCGCGCCAATGCTTTCCCGACCGACTATGCCCAGAAAGCGCCGGCACCGAAGAAGCCCGGCGTCCATGTGTTCCCCGATTGGTCGCTTGAGGATCTGCGCGACTATATCGACTGGACGCCTTTCTTCCGCGCCTGGGAACTGGCGGGCAATTATCCGGCGATCCTGGATGACAAGGTGGTGGGCGAAAGCGCTCGCAGCCTGTTCGCCGACGCGAATGCCATGCTCGACACGATCATTGCCGAGAAATGGCTGACCGCGAAGGGTGTCGCCGCGCTGTGGCCGTGCCGGCGCGAGGGCGATGACGTGGTGATCGAGGTCGACGGAGCGGAGGTGCGAATGCCCTTCCTTCGTCAGCAGATCGCCAAGCGCGAAGGCCGCGCCAATATGTGCCTGGCCGATTTCATCGATCCTGCCGGCGACTGGATCGGCGGCTTCGCGGTGACGGCGGGGCACGGGATCGAGGAACATCTCGCCCGCTTCAAGGCGGATCATGACGATTATCGCGACATCCTGCTGAAGGCGCTGGCCGATCGCCTGGCGGAAGCCTTTGCCGAGCGCCTGCATCAGCATGTGCGGACCGAGCTGTGGGGCTATGCCGAGGGCGAGCAACTGACCAACGAAGCGCTGATCCGCGAGCAATATCGCGGTATCCGCCCGGCGCCCGGCTA
This sequence comes from Sphingomonas sp. DBB INV C78, assembly GCF_042693015.1. Classification (NCBI taxonomy): domain Bacteria; kingdom Pseudomonadati; phylum Pseudomonadota; class Alphaproteobacteria; order Sphingomonadales; family Sphingomonadaceae; genus Sphingomonas; species Sphingomonas sp. DBB INV C78. Next base: position 1,002,234 of record NZ_CP170544.1, read on the forward strand.
TCCGGCCTGCCCGGACCATAGCGAAAAGCCGATGCTGTTCGATCTGCTAAAGGCGACCGACAATACCGGCATCACGCTGACCGAAAGCTTCGCGATGCTGCCGACCGCGGCGGTCTCCGGCTTCTATTTCGGCCATCCCGACAGCCAGTATTTCGGCGTGGCGCGCGTGGGCCGCGACCAGCTTGAGGAATATGCCGTGCGGCGCGGAGTGGATCTGGAAACGGCGGAACGCTGGCTGCGGCCGAATCTGGATTGAGGCGTCCACTTCCATTCCCGTTTGTGTCGAGCGTAGTCGAGACACGTTGAGACCACGCTTGGGGCCGTGTCTCGACTTCGCTCGACACAAACTGCGGATGGAGAGTTAGGAAGCCGGCGCTGCCACCTCGATCACGCCCTGAGCCACTCGAGCCATTACCGGCGTCTTCGCCAATACCTCGCCGTCGATCGAAATGGCCAAAGGCGGATCGGTGACGACGCGGAGCGCCTTGCCGTGGAATTCGCGGGTTGTGTGGCGGCGGGCGGGGAGGCGGAGTATGCTGGTGAGCCAGCTCCAGCCGAGATAGGGGATCGCGCGGCCGACGACGGCCTGGACGACGATCTCGCCGCTATCCACCGCGGCGTCGTCCACCAGTTCGGTGCCGCCATGATAGGGCCCATTGGCGATCCGGACTTCGAGCGCGTCGATCGTCTCCGCCGTATCGCCTTCGCCCACCGTTAGCTTGAAGGGCTTGAAGCGGAACATCATCAGCATCGCCCAGCTGAGATAGCCGACGCGGCCAGCCCACGCCTTGAAGCCGTGCGGCACGGTCTCCGCGATCAGCGGCGAAATGCCGATCGCCGCGCAATTGGCGAAATAATCGCCATCGATCATGCCGAGATCGATGCGGCGGCGCTGACCCGTCGCGATCACCTCGATCGCGCCTTCCAGATCGAGGGGCACGCCCATCGTGCGCGCAAAGCTGTTGGCGGTGCCGAGCGGCAGCAGCGCGAAGACGCAATCATTGCCGACGAAATAGTCGACCGATGAGGAGAGCGATCCATCGCCGCCGCCGACGATCACCATCGGCGCGCCCGATTCGACGGCCTGCTTGATGGTGGGGGCGAGCAGCTTCGGCTTGCGGATCGCGTGGGCGGCGATGATCTCCACCCCGGCCGCGCGCAACCCCTGTACCGCGCGGCGGAACAGCTTGCGGCCCTTACGGGACTTCGCGTTGACGACGAGGACGGCGGAGCGCGGCAGGGCCCGGCTGGCGGATATGGGTTCGGTCACGGCTTCGGTCACCGGGCCAGAACGCACGAGAAGCGCCATAAGTGCAAGCTTACCCATGCACTTTCCTTGTCGAGGGCCGGAGCGGCCCATAGGCTCGCCGGGAAACGAGGGAGAGAGACATGGCTGGCACCGCAGAGGACGTCGTTGCAATCCAGCAGATCCTGGCGCGCTATGTGATCGCGATCGATACGCGGACGCCGGACCTGTTAAGAGACTGTTTTACACCCGATGCCGCGATCCGGCTGGCGGGATTGCCGGAACTGACGGTCGATTCCTACATCGCCGTGGGCCGGGACGCGCTGCCGAAACTGGACGCGACGCTCCACCATCTCAGCCTGCCGGCGATTGCGGTGGAGGGCGATCGCGCGCATTCGCGCTGCTATTTCATGGCGAACCATGTCCGCAACGCATTGGCGCCGGCACCGACCGGCCTGATGATCGGCGGCTGGTATGATGACGATCTTGTCCGCACAGCGGATGGCTGGCGTATCACGCTGCGCACCGGCACCGCCTTGTGGGCGGAGGGCAATCCCGCCGTTATCGAAGGGGCTGATTATCCGCTGGGCGCGACGCCGCGGGGGGCGGGGCATGAGGCGCCTGGCTGGTTGTGAAGGAAGCATTTCCGTTCGGGCCGACGGCTGCTAGACGTCCGATTGTTCGTAGCGGGAGATGAGTGATGCGCCTACTGCCCCTCTGCCTGGCCCCCTTGCTGATGCTGAACGTGGCGGCGCAATCGGCCCCCGCGCCGGTGCCCAGCGCCTTCACGACGGCGCCGGACGGGCGGACTCTGGTGCATGTAGAGAGCGGTACCCGCTTCCCTAAGAAACTGGGTGGATTCGAACGGACCGGGCAGGCGGCGTTCGATGGTTCGGGCGAATATGTCGGCGTCGCTTATCGTGGCGCATTGGACGATGGCTCGCCGGTGACGATCCGCATCGCGATCGTCCACATCGTCGGCATGACCGCCATGGAGCATTTCATCATCGCCAAGCCGCTGGTGCTGAAAGACCTCGCCAATGTGGAGGAGGTTTCTGCCGGCCCCTATGAACGACCGGGCAAGGGTGTCGATGGCTATATGGGCATGTTCAATGCGGAGGACGCAGGGCAGAAGGTGGGCATCGGCCTTTGGACCTTCGACCGCGGTTATTGGAGCGTGCGCGGCCGCGTCGAATTCCCGCAGGGCCGGCTCAAGGAATCGCAGGCGGCGGTCGACAAGTTCGTCCGTGCCTTCGTAGCGCTTCGCCAGCCATACAAGACGCCACCGAACGCGCGTTGATCGCCGGGAAAAGTGGGGCCGAGCCGGAAACGAACGGGCGTGCTGCCATCCGTCCACCTTGGTCTTGAACTGTCCAGCCTTTAGCCGCGCCGGATATTGCGGCTCCAATAGCGGGGAATGTCAAAGGCAGACAATAATCCGGGCCTGGCCGCGCAGAGGGCTGGGATCGCGTTGACCGCTGGCATGGCGGACACCTTTCCGCTCGCCGGATAGTCGAAATTCAGTTCCAGCGAATAGCTGGGGTCGCCTTCGATCTCGATGCGGTAGGCGAGTTCCTTGGGGCCGAATGGGGCTGCCCATTTTTTGCCGGCGCCGCGGCCGACGAGATCGACATGCTCGACGATCGCGATGGGCTTGCCGCCCGAGATCGCCTGTAGTTCGAAATGCACTGCGGCCGCCGTTCCAGCGGAAACCGTGCCGAAGCCGGTTTCGATATCGTGATCGAGCGAATCCGTTTCGTAAAGCGTCACCCAGCTTTCCACCGGAACATCGAGGTGAGATGCGATATGAAGCAGCGTCGGCGCCCACATTTCCTGGATGAAACCGCCGGTGACGAGGAGCGGCTGATAGCCAGGCGGCTGCCCAAACCCAAAATATTCGCGGCAGAGATATTCGGCTGTGTAATCGCCCCACCAGCCGAGTTCCATTACCCTCACGCAATCGACGCGATCCGCACATGCCAGCGCGTTGATCGCAAGATCGGTGGTGGCCCAGCCGGGATCGATACCGGTGAAGAGCACGCTGGAGCCGCCCTTGCTGCATGCCGCCTCGATCGGTGCCCGATATTTTTCGGGAACCGCGGGCGGGAAGGCGAGGGGGAAATTGGCGATGGTCACGACATTGGTGCCGCGCTCCAGAAAGCGGCATATGTCCAGGATCGCATCCATTTCCCGGCCGATGCTGTTGCCGCAATAGCAGAGGCAGTCGGCGTCGAGTGCGAGCAGTTCCTCCCAGTCGTCGGTGGCGACGATGCCGACCGGAGTGCCCCCTGCGATCTCACCGGCATCGCGCCCGATCTTTTCCGGAGAGCGGGCGAACTGCCCCACCAATGTCAGATCGGGATGATGGAGAACGCCGCGCAGCCCTTCGATGCCGACATTGCCCGTGCCGCAATGAACCACACGCAAGGTCATATCGGATCTCCATTCGATCTCGCTATGTGGCGGGCCGCGATATAGCCGAAGGTCATCGCCGGGCCGAGCGTCGCGCCGGCGCCGGGGTAGGAATGGCCCATCACGCTGGCCGTGACATTTCCTGTGGCATAGAGGCCGCGGATCGGCTCCCCGGAACTGTCGAGCACCCGCGCATCTGCATCGGTAACAAGCCCGCCATTGGTGCCGATATCGCCCGGAACGATCGGCACGGCATAGAAAGGGGGCCGATCGAGCGGCGCCAGAGTGGGATTGGGCGTCACTTTGGGGTCACCGTAAAAGCGATCATAGGCGCTATCTCCACGGCCGAATTCAGGGTCTGCGCCATTACGGGCGGAGGTGTTGAAGCGGGTGATGGTATCTTCGAGCTCACCCGGCGGAAGATCCGCTGCCCGCGCAATTTGCTGCCAGGTGCTGCCGCGGATCAGCATCTGTCGCGCGCCTTTCTGATGCATCCATAACGGAATGCCCGGATTGATCGGGCCGATCGGATATTTTTGCCGATAGCGCTCATCGAACAGGAAGTAAGAAGGGGTCGTGCGCGCCCGCGGGGTATCTGCGTCGATCATCGCCTTGCCGGCGAGATCATAGGCCAGCGCTTCGTTCATGTAACGCCGGCCGGCCTGGTTGACGATGATGCTGCCGGGTAGAGCACGTTCGAAGGTGAGCAGGCGTGCGCGGCGTTCGTCGGGAAGCTTCAGCATCGGGCCCCACCAGGCCGAATCCAGATTGCGCGTCGCCGCCCCCACCGCCGCGGCTATGGTAAGAGCATCGCCGGAATTGCTTTCGATCGAACCGCTGGCGGTCGTTTCCCACGCGCCGGGAAGATGCTGCCGACGGAGATCTGCATTTGCCTCGAAACCGCCGCTGGCCAGGATGACCGCACGGGCGCGGATTTCGACATCCTGTCCATCGCGCCGCAGCACCGCGCCCATGACAGTGCCTTCCGCATCGGCGAGTAATTTTACGAGAGGGGAGTTCAACCAGATAGGTACTTCATCCGGCGCCATCGACAATCTGAGGCGTCCGAGGAGCGCATTGCCTGCGGCGAGAAAACGATTGCGGGGCGAACGCAGCCGCTGACCGATATCGAGATAATAGCGGGCGAGCACCCTCGCCAGGACCAGCGGCCAACCCGGCGTGCGATGCAGTAATGGGTGGACCTCCTCCATCGTGAAGGCGAGGCGGTTGAATAGCAGAGCGGCAGGAGCTGAGGGGCGCATCCTATTCAGTTCGGCACCCAGCCGCCGGCCGTCCATCGGTAGGATATCGTGCGTGCGGAAGCCCAGCCTCGCGCCGGGACTGCCCGGCCGATAATCGGCATATTGGAGCGAGCGGCAGCGCACCTCGGTGGAACCGTGCAGCCAGGCCAACATCTCGCGTCCGTTATCGAGAAAGGCGCGGATATTGGCGTCTGGCACGTCAGGGTCGGTCAGTGCGCGGATATAGACGAAGGCTTCCTCGACACTATCGTCGGAACCTGCTGCCGCGGCCATCGGGCTTGCGGGGATCCAGATGAAGCCGCCCGATGTTGCCGAGGCACCGCCCCACCAAGCGCTCTTTTCGGCGACGATCACCTTAAGGCCGGCCTGTGCCGCCGCGAGGGCGGCGGTTAGGCCGCCGGCGCCCGACCCGATGACCAGGACGTCCGTCTGATGATCAGGCATCAAACGGCCCTACCCGTGGTCTGGAGCTGATATTCGCGGACGACGGCGATCAGGCCGGCTTCGAAGGTCAGAAAGAAGAGGTGAAGCTGCCCCGAGGGAAGGGCGGTCTCGACCACCATTGTCTCGCCCTGGGAGAGGATCGTGTCCCTGATCGGTGCGAGGCTTATCAGTGGCTCGTGGGTGATGCGGGACAAAGCGGCGGTCCGGTCAAATATCTCCACCTCGCCCGAGGGCCGGTGGATTTGCCAACGCAGCCCGGCACCCAGAATATCGACAACCCGGTCGGCGGAGCCGCACGCCAGTCCGTCGATCAAGCGACGGGCGACAAGCTCGTGGCCGGCGGTGTGAAGCGCGGCGACCTGAAGGGTGTCCGCATAGATGCGATATTCCGCGATCTGGCCATTATCGTCGAACAGCCAGAGCTGGTGGTAGCGGTTGCCGTAGGCAATCCCGTCGCCTCGCCGACCGGATGACAGGGTTTCGCCAGCAACGCGCTTGCCCTGGACCGTAACGGCGAGGAGTTCCACTTCCAGTTCGACGAGACGTTCCGCCGCAGGCACCAGGGCGGGGTTGGCGAACAGGGCGAGATAGGACGCGCGATCTCTCGTCTGGCCGCGGGCGGGATCGATCGAAGGGGTCTGCCAGGTGAAATCCTCCGCCAGCAGGGCCGCGAGCTCGTCCGTCCGGGAGGGATCGCGCGTGACCGCAGCGAGAAGTGAAAGATGTGCCTGCACCACTGCGAGGTGGCGATAATCTTCGTCGGTATGATGCACCACTCGCCCCTTCATTTACTCTAATTGACTATAAAATGCATATATGGTCAATGAATATCACGTTGGAGACACTGGAAGGGTTATGGTGGTCGGCGAACTGGTCGGAACGGGTTGGCCGACGATTGACACGGACCGGACGGGTGGCCAATGGCGGGCGAACGACGTTCGTGGGGCGATTGCTTTGGATCGCTTGACCTGCCGTCTCGATGGAGTTGCTGGCGACACATGAAGACCAGAACCCCGGAACCATCTTCAGTGCAGAACAGGCGCCAGCTCCAGTCGATGGAGCGCCGTCGCCGTATCCTTGCAGCCGCGAACAAGGCGTTCGGCACCAGCGGCTTCCGCAAGACCTCCGTCGACCTCATCGCCGAGGAGGCGGGCGTTTCGAAGGGCCTGGTGTTCGCCTTCTTCGGTCACAAGGACGGGCTGTACGATGCGGTGATCGAACAGACCCTTGTCACCTGGACCGGCTTCGCCGAGCATCAGGCTGCGCAATATCAGGACGATCCGGCGCTGGAACTGGCGAGCATGTTCCGCGGCTCATTCGAGTTCGCGACACATTCGCCGATGCTGCGGGTGCTGATGGACAAGCAGGACCGGGCGATCCAGGAGCGCCTGCAAAGTCTGCCCCGCATCGTCCGCGACTGGCGCGGCCGGTTCGCCAATGTGCTGCAGCGGGGGATCACCCAGGGCGTCTTCAGGCGCGATATCGATCCGTTCCTGACGTCGCGGATCATTCACGACATCCAGAGCCTGTATCTGGAGGAAATGATCCAGAATGATGGCGTCGAATATGATGCCAAGCGCATGGAGGCAGCGTTGCAGTTGATGCTGCGCGGTCTGCTTGACCCCGCATCCGGGCCTGCTGACCCGCCCTCAATCTGACAGGCTGAGAAAATCGGCGAGTCCGACGGTGCCAGCGCTATAGCCGCCGTCCACCGCGTAATCGCCGCCGGTGCAGCCCGAGCCTTCGTCTGATGCCAGCAGCAGCACCATCGCCACCACCTCATCGATCCGCTTGCGCTCGGGATGGAGGCGCTTGAGGATGCGATAGGCCATGGCGTCGCCAAGCTTGATCAGATCCGCGTCGCTCACCTCGGGCGGGAGGAAGGGGCGCCCGATCATCGGGTTGCCCGCATCGGGATTTACGACATTCACGCGGATGCCGTATCGACCCAACTCCACCGCGGCGACCTTGGTCATGCCGCGCAGCGCCCATTTGGTCGCAGCATAAGCGATGAGGCCTTGGTCGCCCGGAAATACGCCATCGGTCGAGCCTATATTGACGATCGATCCGCCGCCTGCCGCCTTCATGATCGGCGCTACCGTGCGGATGCCCAGGAATGGGCCGATCTGGTTTATCCGAACCGCCCTTTCATAGTCGGCAAGCGGCGTATTCTCGATCGAAGCCATTACCAGCACGGCGGCATTGTTGATCAGGATCGAAACGTCGCCAAACGCTTCCCGCGCTGCCAGAACGGCCGCCTCCCAGTCCGCTTCATTCGACACGTCGAGGCGGACAAATCGGGCGGACGGCCCAAGCTTCGCGGCCAGTGCCTCGCCCTTATCGACCAATATATCGCCCAAAACGACCTTGGCGCCTTCTTCCACGAAGCGTTCGGCGATGCCGGCGCCCGTGCCTTGCGCAGCGCCGGTAACGAGCGCGACCTTGCCCGCGAGCCTGCCGTTTCCCGTGACCCCAGTCATTATCTGCCTTTCAGAAGCGGAACTCGAATTCGATGCCCGCAGTACGCGGATCGCCGTAGCGGACCATGCTGTAGGCGTGGAGCGCCTGAAAGATGTTCAGCGAATCCACGTAATATTCCTGATCGAAGATGTTCTTCATCCACAGCGAAAAGCTGATCTTGCTTTTCGCGCCGATGTCCCGATCGAACCGGATTTGCGCGTTGGCGAGATCGTAAGCGGGGATGAGATCAACCCCTGGAAAGGCGTCGCGTGGACTGGTGTGAGTCTTGTCCTGCCAGGTGTAGTCCATGAATAGACTCACCTCGCCATCGTCGAGGTGCAGCAATTTCCAGTCGAGCGAAGTGCGCAGGGAATGTTTAGGCGCGTTGGCGGCGTGGTAGAGATCGGTACTGTCGCCCAGCGGGACCTGCTTATAATCCGATCCGAGATAGCCGTAGGAGAATGACGCGATCAAATCGTCGGTAATCAACAGGTTGACGTCCAGTTCGGCGCCATAGATCGCCGATTTGCCAGCGTTCAGCGTTTGGGTGAAGGCCGGATCGGGTTGATCGGGAACGGTTATGGTGAACTGGATATCCTTGTAATCCGAATAGAAAACAGCGGCGTTGACCCGCAGCCTTCGATTGAACAGTTCGGATTTGAGGCCCAGTTCATAGGATGTCAGCGATTCTGGGCCGAACGGACTCGTGAAATCGGCCGCGCGCATATTGTATCCGCCAGCGTTGTAGCCGGTCGCGATCTTGCCGTAGACCGAGGCGTTCTCGGCGATCTGATAATCGACGACGATCGACGGCGTAAATTTGCTGTAGCTGCTGGAAACCTCGGGAACGATGTGATTGTCCGCTTCGCGCTTGTCTTTGGTATAGCGCCCCCCAACCGTAATCGAGAAGGGAGAGGTGCCATTCGGGCGCCAGCCGAGCGTCGCATAGCCGGCATACGCCGTGTTGCGCGCTCCGATGTGACGCGGTGACAGCAGGTTTATGAGGCCGATTTCGTCGACTGCGAATTCCTCGCCGGTCTCGCGAAAGTAATATAGCCCGGCCACATAGCTGAAAGCTCCGTCCTTCGTCTCGCCGACAAGATTGACTTCCTGCGTGAACTGCTTCTGTTTGCTGCGAAGGTCGAGGTTCCGGAAGATATTCAGGAACGAGTTTCCAGAATAGTCCTGATAGGCCTGAAAATTGAGCTTGCGATAGGCGGAAATCGATTTCAGCGTGCCGACGTCTGTGTCGAGCGTCAAGGTCAGCGCATGTCCCTGGCTCTTGGTATGGCTGTCCTGCACCGGCGACGGAAGCTGGGCGACGCTGACCCGATGCTTCTGTTCCGGAAGGATGCCGGCAAAGCCGGGGCTGACGACGTCGATATAATAGAGATCCGCCGTCGAGCGATATTTCGAATAGTCATAGGCATAGTCAGCAGTCAGCGTGGACGTGGGTTGCCAGCGGGCATCGAAACGCGCGGCCTTGTTGTTTCGCTCATTGAAGTCGTTGCCGACGCCGGCATTCGTGGTCGTGCCATCGCGCTTGTCGAACAGGAACGATCCCCGGACCGCGAGGCCTTCAGCCAAAGGCAGGTTCACGACGGTCGTGGATTTCACATAGCCGTAGTTTCCGAGCCGCAGAGTCTGCAGCGCCGACAATTCATCATTGGGCCGCTTGGTGATGATGTTGATCGCACCGCCGGTCGTGTTGCGGCCATAGAGTGCGCCTTGAGGGCCGCGCAGCACTTCGATGCGATCGATATCCGGAATGTTGGTGGCAAGGCCCGAAGTGCGGGCGATGTAGACGCCGTCCACATATACGCCGACCGCGGAATCGGCGAGCAGCTGGTTGTCCGTCTGGCCGACGCCACGGATGTAGAAGCGAAGCGTCGTGTTGCCGACGCCCCACGTGATCTGCTGCAGATTGGGGACGGAATTGGTGATGTCCGACAGGCCTGTCGCGCCGATTTTGGCGAGTGCCGTGCTGTCGAGGGCGATGATCGAGATCGGCGCGTCCTGTAGACTTTCGGCCTTGCGCTCGGCTGTGACGATGATCTCGCTCAATTCGCCTTCCTGCGCCTGAGCGACCGCCGGCCCCAGAGCGAGGCAGGGCAGAAGAAAGTGTGCGTACCGCGCCTTCAAGCGGCGCATGTCCGGTCCAGGCATCTAATCCTCCCCTTTTTTCTATATGACCAAATATGCCTTAAATGGTCAATAAGAATGTGAGAGAATGCGGGGCGTGTCGTCGGTGCGATGGTCGTGCACGATCAATCCATTGCGGCTGTGAGTATCCTTGGCGGCAAGAGGGATGTCGTCCGTTATGACGCACCGCACCTAACCTAGGTCGCGGATAATTGTGCACAATCGCCCTGAAAATTCATCTCGCGCATGATTTGAACGATCCGAAGCGAGACGGTGCCCGTCCGATTTGGTATGTTGTCTTCAGCGGGAGGTTCGGCGCGTGCGCGGAAGATCCGACCAGAGGATATATGTTGTCGAGGACGAACTCGATTTGCGCGCCTCGCTGATATTTCAGCTCCAGTCGCACGGCTATGATGTCACCGGCTACGAAACCGGCGAGGCCTTTTTTGGTGGCGTGCCCCCCGAAGCCGAAGGCTGCGCAATTATCGATGTCAACCTTCCGGGCATGTCGGGCCTTGAAGTGCTCCAGGGAATTGCTGCGCGTGGCCATCACCTGGCAGCAGTCGTCGTCACGGGGCGGGGAGACGTTTCGCTGGCGGTGAAGGCCATGCAGCTTGGCGCGAAGGACTTTATCGAGAAGCCATTTGCCCGTGGTGCCATAGCGAGCGCCGTCCGACACGCGCTCGATGATGCGGGCCGGCAGTCCCACCTCAGGCGGGAGGCAGCATCTGCCACCCTTCGTGTCGAAGCCTTGACACAGCGCGAACGGGAAGTGTTCGACGAGCTCCTTGCCGGAAAGCTTGGCAAGCAGATCGCGATCGATCTTCAAATCTCCCCGCGGACGGTAGAAGTCCACCGGGCCCGAATCATGGCCAAGCTCGGCGCGTCAACGCTTTCGGAAATGTTGCGCGTCGGCCTGATGGCTCAAACGGCGACGGAGCTAAGTCGCTCGTTTAATAGAAATAGTGCATTGCAACGTAAGGGCCAGCCCTAAGTATCGCTGAATGCGGTCGCTCCTTAGCATCGTGAGAGCAGGCGCAAGTCCAGAATGCGCCGGCGACGACGACGTTTCAGTCCATCTGTGGGGAGTACTGAATGACGCGTGTAGCGGTAGTGACTGGTGGAACGCGTGGCATTGGCCAGGCGATCTCGTGCAAGCTTCAGCAAATGGGCATGGCCGTCGCGGCCACCTACAATGGCAACGACGCCAATGCCGATGAGTTCGCAGAGCGGACGGGGATCAAGGTATTCCGATGGGATGTGGCGGACCATGAGGCCTGCCTCGAAGGTGTCCGCAAGGTCGAAGAGCAGGTTGGACCAGTCGATGTGCTCGTCAACAACGCCGGCATCACCCAGGACGGCACCCTGCTGAAGCTTGCCTATGAGCAATGGCGCCGTGTTATCGAGACCAATCTGGGCGGTTGCTTCAATATGGCCAAGGCCGTGTTCGAGGGCATGAAGCAGCGCAGCTTCGGCCGCATCGTCAATATCGGCTCGGTCAATGGCCAGGCTGGGCAGTACGGCCAGAGCAACTATGCGGCGGCCAAATCAGGCATCCATGGTCTGACCAAGGCACTCGCCCAGGAAGGCGCCCGGTTCGGCATCACGGTCAATGCCGTGGCGCCAGGATATTGCGATACCGACATGGTCGCCGCGGTGCCGTCTGACGTGCTCGCGAAAATTGTTTCGCGCATTCCGGTCGGCCGTTTGGGCCGCGCCGAGGAGATCGCGGACGGCGTGTCATTCCTGTGCACCGAACGGGCCGGCTTCATCACGGGATCGACGCTGTCGATCAACGGCGGCCAGCACATGTACTGAACGGTCCGGCGGCCGTTTCACAACGATCACGACTTCAGGAGAGTCCGATGTCCAACCCCGATCAGGGGGATATCCGGAAATATCCGGTCTCCCTCCGCTGCGCGGCGGAAGCTGTCTACGGCCACAGGATTACGGCCGCGGGCGAGCTCTTCGCGCAGCCGGCAGCGATCTCGACGCAACGCTGGCGGGACGCCAGCAGGCGCCGTTTCGTGCCGATTGTTTGATCATCATCCCTTGCCGGCGTCCGGGCCGGTGCCCGGCCAGGCCGATGCGCTCTTCGAACCAGAAAGAGGATTGACCCAATGACAAATCTTGCCAGCGACATTCCGCCTGCGCCCCCGGCCAAAGATGTCGCCGCAACCGCGCCAGCATCACCGAATGGGGCTGCACTTCTCTCCGCGCAATTCGATCGCAACTCGCGGGCCTTTGCCGAAGCCGGCACGCTTCTTCAGAAAAACGCCAAAGTGGCTTTGGCGGCTGGCGGAGTTGCGACCCGAAGCGCCCAAGTGCTCGTCCAGAAAACCGCCGAGGATTCCCGGAAGCTTTTCGAAAGCACGGTAGAAGGCGTCGGCCGCGCGCTAGAGGCCAGGACGCCAGAGCAGTTTCTCGCCTCGCAGCAGAGCCTGTTCAGCGCCTATGCCGCGGTGCTGGCGACAAGCCTGTCGACGGCCGGCGACCTTATTCACAAGACCAGCCAGGACCTGATTGCGCATTGGTCGGATCCCTTACTTGCGACCGTAGAGCATTTTCAGAAGGCTGGCGCACGCGCCTGACCCCCGGGCTTACCTGACCCCGCCAGTGGCCTCCGATCCGCCCCGGCAGACATTGCGACCCGCCTGCCGGGGCGGACCGAAGCCGCGGGGTATTTTTTTATCTGGTAAGATCGTCCCGAACGGGCTGTCCCCTCATTCTGCGTCCACGAGCGGGAGGCTCGCCCGCATCGTGATGCCGCGATCTCCGTTGGCTTCTGCCCAGATACGACCTCTATAGCGCTCGACGATCCGCCGGCAGATGGCAAGGCCAAGGCCGAGCCCGGTCGGCTTGGTCGTGAGGAACGGCTCGAACATCTCGTCCAGCCCCATGGCGGAGCCGGGCCCCGTGTCACGGATCATGATCTGCGCCGCATCTTGCTGCATCAGGGTTGCGACATGCAAATGCCGCATGGGCTGGTCTTCCATGGCTTCGATAGCATTGCGGACGAGATTGAAGACGACCTGCTGGATTTCGACCGCATCGACGCAGACGACAGGATCACGCGGATCGAGGTCGAGTGCGAGGGAGATTCCCATTCGATTTGCATTGCCGACGGTCGCCAGCTGGACGGCGTCGGCGACTGCCTGGTTCAGTCTTGTCGGCTGCTCCTTTGGCGCCTGATTGCGCATGAACAGACGCAGGCGGCTGACAATGTCGGCGGCATGGTCGATCTGCCGTCTGGCCTGGTGCAAACCCTGGAATATATTGTCGGATGCCGCCTTCGCACCCGCCGAGACCAGGCGCTCGCAGCCGTCGACATAGTTGGCGGCCGCCGCGAGCGGCTGGGAAAGTTCGTGGGCGAGCATGCCGGCTATCTGGCCCATCGCGTTGACACGGGTCGCATGGCGTATCTCGATCGCGAGCTGATTGCGCTTCAGTTCGGCGCGCACTCGCGTGTCGATGTCCTCAGTGGTGCCGTACCAGCAGATGATTGCGCCATGGCTGTCGCGACGCGGAAATGCACGCGAGTGGACCCAATGATATTCGCCCTTGGCGGTCCGGACCCGATACTCGGCATCGAACGGCTTGCCTGCAGCAAACGCGCGCTGTCGCACCTCGCTGATACGTGGAACATCGTCCGGGTGGCAAATGCTGAGCCAGCCATCGCCCAGCGCCTGGGATCGATCGAGGCCCGTCGCGGCCAGCCATCGTCCGCCCACATCGATCACACTCCCTCTGGCGTCCGATACCCAAAGCAATTGCGGATTGAGGTCGACCACGTGACGATAATGTTCGTCTCGCTCCCGGAGGGCCAAGGCCGATTGTCGCGCCTCCGTCAGATCCACGAGCGTGTTGACCGCGCCGCCCACAGTCCCGTCCGACTGATGAAATAGCTCGACGAAGGCGAGAAAAGGCACACGCGAGCCGTCAGCGCGCTCCATGATCGCCTCCTCGCCGCGAATCGAACGACCTTCACGGATCGCAAGGGCCATGGGGCAAAGTTCGAAAGGCAGGTCCGTGCCGTCGAGACGAAACAGTCGCCACGATGTCCACCAGTCGCGGATGAACAGAGAGGGCGCACGCCCCCATAAGCGAACGGCCGCTCCATTATAGCCTGTCAGTCGCCCCTGCTCGTCGGTGACATAGACCGCGACCGAGAGCGTCTCCAGAAGGCGTTTTGAATCGGGGGCCTGCGTCCAGTTTTCGGAAGGCGCGATTGACGACATGTCGACGATCCTCCGCTCCTTTGCACAACTTTGAAGCAGGTGGGGAGTGGAGGGCCTGGTTGCAAACGAGGAGGCTGCGTCAGGGGCAAGATTCCGCGAGGTTCGTGCCGGCGAAAGGCCGTTATCGAATCTGCCGGAAAATCGAGATTGTCCGTGGGAATTGAATGTCTGCGCGAACTCGCCGGCATTTTTGGTCCGTAACCGCTTTCACGCCGTGAGAGACGCCACCACCGCTGCGGCCGTTATGCGGGCGTCATCGGGAGACAAGCGGATCTGCAATCCGCGCTGGCCGCCATTGACGAAGATATAAAGCTGGCTCAGCGCGCTTTCGTCGATCGCGGTGGGAAGCTTGCGGCGCTGGCCGAAGGGGCTGACGCCGCCGACCTTGTAGCCGGTGATCCGTTCCGCATCGGCGGGCGGCATCATCTTCGCCGCTTTGCCGCCGAGTGCGGACGCGAGCTTCTTCATGCTGACCTCGCTGTCGGACGGCGCGATCACGCAGACGGGCTTGCCGTCGAGCAGGGCGATCAGCGTCTTGAACACGCGGTCGGCCGGTTCACCGAGCGCCTCCGCCGCCTGAAGGCCGACCTTCGCGGCGTCTGGATCATAATCGTAAGTGTGAAGCTCGAAGGCGATGCCGGCCTTGGTGAGCGCGGTCGTGGCGGGTGTGGACCTGGACATGGCCCGGCTTCTATTGCGGTGCCGTCGACAAAGCGAGGGACGGCCGGCATGCGCGAAATCGAGAATATCGTCATCCTCACCGGCGCCGGCATTTCCGCCGAGAGCGGGCTGGCTACCTTTCGTGGGCCTGACGGGCTGTGGGAGGGGCATCGGGTGGAGGACATCTGCACGCCGCAGGCGCTCGCGCGCGATCCGGTGCTGGTGCAGACCTTTTATGATGCGCGCCGCGCCGCGCTGGCGACCGTCGAGCCCAATGCCGCGCATCGCGCGCTGGCGAAGCTCGACGCGGAATGGCCGGGCGAATTGCTGATCGTCACGCAGAATGTCGACGACCTGCATGAGCGGGCAGGGGCCAGTCGCATGCTCCACATGCATGGCGAACTGAAATCGGCGCTCTGCCGGCGTTGCGGCGGGCGATCGGCGTGGGAAGCGACGCTGATCGACGGACCCACCTGCCCGGAATGCGCGTCATCGGGCGGGCTGCGGCCCGACATCGTTTTCTTCGGCGAGATGCCCTACCAGATGGAGCGGATCGAGACGGCGCTGGAGGATGCGGACCTGTTCGTTTCGATCGGCACGTCGGGCGCGGTCTATCCCGCGGCAGGGTTCGTCCAGACGGCGCGGCATTATGGCGCGCGGACGCTGGAGCTGAACCTCGATCCTTCGGCCGGAAGCCATTTCTTCCACGAGACGCGGATCGGGCCGGCGGGGGAATTGGTGCCGGCTTGGGTGGCGGAGATTTTGAGTTAACTGGCGTCATCCGAGCGAAAGCTGGGATGACGGTTGAGGCGTTTACCGCAAACAGCGATCCAGCCCGCTCCGCTGCACCACGCCGATACGGCCGGCGATCTTGTTGCCGTGGCGGCGGGTGAAGCCGGCGGGGGAGATCGCCTCGCGCTTCTTGGGGAGGGGCAGAACGGCGGCGATGCGGGCGGCCTCGGTGGCGGACAGCTTCGAGGCGTCATGCTTGAAATAGCGCTGCGCCCCCGCGTTCGCGCCATAGGTGCCGATGCCGGTCTCGGCCACGTTGAGATAGACCTCCATGATCCGCTCCTTGCCCCAGATCAGCTCGATCAGGACGGTGAACCAGGCTTCCAGCCCTTTGCGGAAATAGCCGCCGCCTTGCCAGAGGAAGGCGTTCTTGGCGGTCTGCTGGCTGATCGTGGAGCCGCCGCGGATGCGGCCGCCATCGGAATTTTCTTTCATGGCCTGCTGGATGGCCTTGAAGTCGAAGCCGTGGTGCGAACAGAAATTCCAGTCCTCGCCGCCGATCGCGGCGCGGGCCATGTCCGGGTCCATGCGGTCGAGGCTCATCCAGTCCTTCGTGATGCCGTTGCCGCCGATCGCATTGCCGATCATCGTGAAGGTGACGGGCGGCGGCACGAACTTGTAGATCAAAACCCACAGCAAGGAGATGGTGACGAACGCGACCGCGCCGCGCCACATCCAGCGCCAGATGCGCCGTGGCCAGCTCTGCCCTGTCGATGTTCGCTTTTTTGTCCGTTTCGCCCGCGCCATTTTCGCCGCTTAGCGGGGGAGGAGGCAGCGTGGCAATGCCCCTCCACCGCTCTGCGAGCGGTCCCCCTCCCCGAGCAAGCTCGGGGAGGATTTATCAGCGGACGATCGCCGGATGTGGGATGCGCGGCTCGCCGAGCATCTCGCGATAGGAGGGCGGGGTCTTGCCATTGTCCTCGATGCCATAGACCTGCGCCTGTTCGGCGACGATCAGCGTCTGGCCGGAAAGCTCCATGCGCTTTGGATCCTGATGGATACCGGCGATCACCTTGCCGGTGAATTCGGGGCTTTCGCCGATCTTCAGGAACTCGGTATACTGGTCCGGGCGCTCGTCGGCGGCGCGGCGGGTGCGTTCGGTGACGAGCGGGCCCATCCAGACCGCGACCGCGGCGACATCCTCGTCCTTCAGGTCCACGCCCATGTCCGCGGCGAACTTGTCGACGCCGGCCTTTTGCGCGCCATAGGCCGGCCCGTGCATGTAGCAGACGCTGCCGAAGGAGGAGGTGAAGACGATCAGCGCGCCGCCCGTCTTGATCATCAGCGGGGTCGCGTAGAAGCTCGCGACATATTGCGAGCGCAGCCCGACATTGAGGATGTCGACCAGGCCGAGCGGCCGTTCCCAATAGCCGCCGGGCGTGATCAGTTCGTCATGGATGTGCGCGACATTGTTGACGAGGATGTCGAGACGGCCTTCGTCGGCCTCGACCTGCTTGAACAGAGCTTCGACCTGATCGTCCTTGGCGTGATCGACGGCGACCGCGACGGCCTTGCCGCCGGCGGCCTCGATCTCCTTCACGACGCTGTGGATCGTGCCGGGGAATTCGGCCGTTCCATCCTTGGTGGTGCGGCCGGTGACATAGACCTTGTAGCCAGCGGCACCCAGCGCCCGTGCGATACCTGCGCCAGCACCCCGACTCGCGCCGGTGACGACCGCGACCTTGTCAGCCATGCCTCAATCTCCTTGATGTTTCCGCTTTTCGGGGCGTCACACAACATAGAGGATGCGTAACGTAAAGAGCGAATCTTTGCGCATATGGAATCATGGCCCGATTTGCATGGACGGTCGCCCGGATCGTTCCGCAACTGCGATGGGGCGGCGACAGGGGCCGGATCGGCGCGGAGCCGTGGCCGGAAGCCTGCGAAACTCATGGGCTTGTTGCGCAATATGTGCGTCCGCGCCATTCCGTTCGCCAGTGGAGCGAATCAAAAGCTGGTCGTATTGACGACTTGCGTAAATCGCTGCTAGTTTCGCTACGAATAAGCTGAAACCCGCTGGCGGACGCCTGCTTCTCCCGACGGGTGCTTTTGGAGAGTTGAATGGCCACCGCACTGAAATCGAAAGGCTCCGCTGTGATTCCGACACCCGAGGAGCTGATCGAACGCGCCCGCGCGATGATTCCAGCGCTCAAGGCGCGCGCCCGGCAGGCGACGGCGGACTGGAAAATACCCGACGAGACGATCGCCGAAATGCAGGAGGCGGGCTTCTTCCGTGTGCTACAGCCGAAGCGCTGGGGCGGCTATGAAATGCACCCCAATGTCTTTTTCGAGGTGCAGAAGCTGCTGGCGCAGGGCTGCATGTCGACCGGCTGGGTATATGGCGTCGTCGGCGGCCATCCTTATGAGCTGGCGCTATTCCACAACCAGGCGCAGGTGGACGTGTGGGGCGAGGATGACAGCATCCTGGTTTCCTCCTCCTATCAGCCGGTGGGCAAGGTGGAGCGCGCCGAGGGCGGCTTCTATCTGTCCGGCCGCTGGGGTTTCTCCTCGGGCAGCGAACATTGCCAGTGGGTGTTGCTTGGCGCGCTGATCCCGCCGGCGGAGGCGGGGGGTGCGCCCGACATGCGCACTTTCCTGGTGCCGCGTACCGATTACACAATCGAACGCACTTGGGACGTGTTCGGCCTGCAGGGCACGGGCAGCCACGACATCGTGGTCGATCGCGCCTTCGTGCCGGAACATCGCACCCACAAGTCGGTCGACGGCTTCATGTGCACCAACCCCGGCCAGGTCGAGAATGACGGCCCGCTCTATCGCTTGCCCTGGGCGCAGGTGTTTCTGCGGCTGGTTTCATCGGCGGCGCTTGGCGGTACGCGTGCGGGCATCGACGCGGCGGTGCAGATCACCAAGGATCGCGTGTCGACCAACACCGGCAAGTCATCCAAGAGCGATCCGGTGCTGCTGAACGCGATCGCCAAGGCTTTTGCCCAGCTCGACGAGATGGAGCTCGTCCTGCGCCGCAACTTCGACGATCTGATTGCGATTGCCGAAAAGGGCGAGCCGATCCCGATGGACAAGCGCACGCTCTATCGCTTCCAGTCGTCAAGCGTCGTACGGCGCTGCGCCGATCTGGTCGACGATCTGATGCCGCTGTTGGGCGGCCGGGCGATCTATAATTCGAGCCCGATTGTTCAGCCTTGGCTCGACCTCAACGCGGCGCGTGCGCACGTTGCGAACGACCCCAACAATATGGGCCCCGATCTCACCAATGGGCTGTTGGGTGAAGGGCCGAGCTTCTTCTTCCTGTAAGGGCGGAGCATAATCATCGCGACGGCGGCCGCGCCACGATCCGGCCGCCGGGACGGGCGGCTGAAGAGGGTCGGAATTTGAGCAAGGCTGAGCAATACGGACAGGAACTTTACGCGGCGTTGCGCGAACGGCGGACGGTTGTGCCGCTGATCGCGCGCGACGCAACGCTCACGATCGATGACGCTTATGCGATCTCGCTCGATGCGCTCGCCCGGCGGCAGGCCGATGGCGAGAAAGTGGTCGGCAAGAAGATCGGCGTCACCAGCAAGGCCGTGCAGGACATGCTGGGCGTCCATCAGCCTGATTTCGGTTTCCTGACCGACCGGATGTGGGTGGAAGGTGATATCGACATCGCGGCGACAGGGCTGATCCAGCCGCGCGCCGAGGCCGAGATCGCCTTCATCCTGAAGTCCGATCTCAACGGCCCCGGCGTCACCGCCGAGGACGTGCTGGCCGCGACCGAGAGCATCGCGCCCTGCTTCGAGATCGTCGACAGCCGCATCCAGGACTGGAAGATCGGCATCGTCGATACGGTGGCTGACAATGCGTCCTGCGGCGTGTTCGTTCTTGGGGATGCGCGCGCCGATCCGCGGGATCATGACCTGCCGGCGCTGCATGTCACCGTCACCAAGAATGGCGAGCCGCTGTCCGAAGGCTATGGATCGGCGGTGCAGGGTTCGCCGGCGCAAGCGGTGGCGTGGCTGGCGAATACGCTCGGCGCGCACGGCGTGACGCTCAATGCCGGCGACGTGATCCTGTCGGGCAGCCTCGTGCCGCTGGCACCGGCCGTCGCGGGCGATGTTTTCGAGATGGAACTACATGGGATCGGGCGCTGCGTCGCCCGGTTCGTATGAGGAGTGAAGGCGTGACCAAGGTCAAGGCGGCAATCATCGGTTCGGGCAATATCGGCACCGATCTGATGATCAAGATGATCAAATATCCGCAGAATATGGAGCTGGTGGCGGTCGTCGGCATCGACGAGAAGTCCGAAGGCCTGGCGATGGCGCGCGAACGCGGCGTTGCGACCACGCATGAGGGTTTGGACGGCCTGAAGGCGATGGCGGTCTATCCCGAGATCGGCATCGTCTTCGACGCGACCTCGGCCTATGCCCACAAGGTGCATGATGCCGCTCTGCGTGCCGACGGCAAGCTGGTGGTCGATCTGACCCCGGCCGCGATCGGCCCGTTCACGATCCCGCCGGTCAACATGGAAGAGCATCTCGACCAGGGTAACGTCAACATGGTGACGTGCGGTGGACAGGCGACGATCCCGATGGTCGCGGCGGTCAGCCAGGTGGCGAAGGTCCATTATGCCGAGATCGTCGCTTCCGTCTCGTCGCGCTCGGCCGGCCCCGGCACCCGCGCCAATATCGACGAATTCACCCGCACGACCGCGAACGCGATCGAGAAGGTGGGCGGCGCCGAGAAGGGCAAGGCGATCATCATCCTCAACCCCGCCGAACCGCCGATGATCATGCGCGACACGGTGTTCACGCTGTCGGAAGGTGCGGATGAAGAGACGATCCGCGCCTCGGTGAAGGCGATGGTCGCCAAGGTGCAGGAATATGTGCCGGGCTATCGCCTGAAGCAGGAAGTGCAGTTCGAGCGCTATGGCGACAACAACAAGCTGAAGATCCCCGGCCGCGGCGAATTCACCGGCATCAAGACCTCGATCTTCCTCGAGGTCGAGGGCGCCGGCGATTATCTGCCGAGCTATTCGGGCAATCTCGACATCATGACCGCCGCCGCCAAGGCGACCGGTGAGCTGATGGCGCGCAAGCTGCTCGATCGGCGGGCGGCGGCGTAAGCCAGTGCGTCATCCCAGCGAAAGCTGGGATCTCGTGCGGCAGGCGCGCGGCAAATTCGCCTGAGATCCCAGCCTACGCTGGGATGACGAGTTAGAATATTTGTCGGGAAGACAGACAATGACCTTCGATCCCACCACCACCAAGCTCTATATCCAGGACGTGACGCTGCGCGACGGCATGCACGCGATCCGCCATATGTATGGTCTCGATCATGTCCGTTCGATCGCCAAGGCGCTGGACGAAGCGGGCGTCGACGCGATCGAGGTCGCCCATGGCGACGGCCTTTCGGGCGCGAGCTTCAACTATGGGTTCGGCGCGCACACCGACTGGGAATGGCTGGAGGCCGTGGCCGAGGTACTGACCAAGTCGGTGCTGACGACGCTGATCCTGCCGGGTGTCGGCACGGTCGAGGAACTCAAGCGCGCTTATGATCTCGGTGTCCGTTCGGTGCGCGTCGCGACGCATTGCACCGAGGCCGACGTTTCCAAGCAGCATATCGGCATCGCCCGCGATCTCGGCATGGACGTGTCGGGCTTCCTGATGATGAGCCACATGATCGAGCCGGAGCAGCTCGCCCAACAGGCGCTGCTGATGGAAAGCTATGGCGTGCAGTGCGTCTATGTGACGGACAGTGGCGGCGCACTCGACATGGATGGTGTGCGGGCGCGCTTCCAGGCTTATGACCGGGTGCTCAAGCCCGAGACGCAGCGCGGCATGCACGCGCACCACAATCTGTCTCTGGGCGTCGCCAATTCAATCGTCGCGGTGCAGGAAGGCGGCATCCGCATCGATGCCAGCCTCGCCGGCATGGGCGCGGGCGCGGGCAATGCGCCGCTCGAAGTGTTCATTGCCGCGGTCGACCGCAAGGGCTGGAACCATGGCTGCGACGTGATGAAGCTGATGGACGCCGCCGAGGATCTGGTGCGCCCGCTGCAGGACCGCCCGGTCCGCGTCGATCGCGAGACGCTCGCGCTGGGCTATGCCGGGGTCTACTCGTCCTTCCTGCGTCATGCCGAGAAGGCCGCAGCCGATTACGGCCTCGATACCCGCGCGATCCTCGTCGAGCTCGGCCGTCGCAAGATGGTCGGCGGGCAGGAAGACATGATCGTCGACGTTGCCCTCGACATGATCAAGGCCCGCGACGCCGCTTGAAGATGATCGCCCGAGGCCAAAAGGCACGGGCCCGGGAGGATTGCTTACATGACCGACTTCACCACCGCCCGTCCGTTCGCCCATGAGGACGTGGCCCATTGGGACATGGAAACCGACGTTGCGGTGGTCGGGTTCGGGGCCAGCGGCGCTAGCGCCGCGATCGAGGCGGCGGCCGCTGGCGCGCGGACGACGATTTTCGAGATGGGATCGGGCAGCGGCGGCGCTTCGGCGCTTTCAGGTGGCGAAATCTATGTCGGCGGCGGCACCGATGCGCAGCAGGCGGCGGGGTTCGAGGATAGCGCAGAAGCGCTCGAAGCCTATCTGATGGCGGCGGGCGGCCCGGCCGCGGATGCCGCCAAGGTTTCGCTCTACGCGCGCGAAAGCCTGAACCACTTCCAGTGGCTCAAGGATCAGGGCGTGCCCTACAAAGGCACCTTCGTTCCGGGCAAGATCATCGAGCCGACGACCGACGACACCTTGATCTGGTCGGGCAGCGAGGAAGCCTGGCCGTTCAGCGAGCAGGCAAAGCCCGCGCCGCGAGGCCATGTGATCCAGCATATGGGCTGGGGCGGCGGGCGCCGGCTGGTCGATACGCTGGAGGCCAAGGCGCGCGAACTGGGCGTCGATGTGCGCTGCGATGCGCGTGTGCTGTCTTTGATCGCGGATCGGTCCGGCACGATCACCGGGTTAGTCGTGAAGATCGACAACAAGCCGCTGTTCGTTCGCGTGACCAAGGGCGTCGTGCTCTGCACCGGCGGCTTCTGCATGAACCAGGACATGCTGCGCCGCTATGCACCGCAGGCGCTGCGCCTCTCCGATCCGATCGGCGAGAATGACAATGGATCGGGCATCCTGATGGGGATGGGCGCGGGCGGCGATGCGATCCATATGGACGAATTCTTCACGACCTGCCCGTGGATCATGCCGCCGTCGCTGGTCTACGGCATCTTCGTCAACGAGCGCGGCCAGCGCTTCATCAACGAGGACAGCTATCACGGCCGCGTCAGCCGGACGATGATCGACCAGCCGGGCGATCGCGTCTTCCTGCTCGCCGACAATGCGATCTTCGAGCGGCCGATCGACCTGGCCCGCATCGAAATCGCGGCAGTGGGCGAGACCTGGGAGGAAGTGGAGAGCGAGTTGGGGATGCCGGAAGGCACGCTGGCCCACACCGTCCACACCTTCAACCGTTATGCGACCGAAGGGCAGGACCCGCTTTTCCACAAGCATCCGCAATGGCTGAAGGTGTTGAACGAAGGGCCGTTCGTGGCGCTCGAGCTCAATTTCCGGGACAGCTATTTCTCTTTCTTCACGCTCGGCGGCCTGAGCACGCTGCCCACGGGCGAGGTGCTGGACAGCGCGGGCAAGGCAGTGCCAGGGCTGTTTGCCGCCGGCCGTGCCACTTCGGGCCTGCCGCGCTGGGGGCATGGTTACAGCTCGGGCATGAGCCTGGCCGACTGCACCTTCTTTGGCCGGCAGGCAGGACGGCAGGCGGCGACCGCCGGTTCGGCCGCTTTGGTGGAGGCCGCGGAGTGAGCGATTCCCCGCTGTTCCGGCCGTTCGATCACCCCAAGCTCAAGACGCGCAACCGCATCGTCATGGCGCCGATGACGCGCAAGCATTCGCCGGGCGGCATACCGGGCGAGGATGTCGCGGCTTATTATCGGCGGCGGGGCGAAGGCGGGGTCGGGCTGATCCTGTCCGAAGGTGTCGGCATCCGCCGCAACGGATCACGCACGCACAAGTCGGTCCCCAATTTCTTCGGGGATGAGGCGCTGGCTGGCTGGAGCCACGTCGTCGACGGCGTGAAGCCCACGGGCGCGCGGTTCGCGCCGCAGCTCTGGCATGTCGGCGCGCGGAGCGATGATACCACCAAGGAATTGCCCGACGCGCCGATCGACAGCCCTTCGGGCATGCCGTGGCCAGGAACGACGGTGGCCGAACCAATGACCGATGCCGCGATCGCCGATACCATCGCGGCTTATGCCGAGGGCGCGGCCAACGCGAAGGCGCTGGGCTGCGACGCGGTGGAGATCCACGGCGCGCATGGCTATCTGATCGACCAGTTCTTGTGGGACGCGACGAACCTGCGCAGCGACGGCTGGAACGGCCCCAGCTTGAAAGAGCGCGCGCGCTTCGGCCTTGAGGTGGTGAAGGCGATGCGTGCCGGGGTGGGGCCGGACTTCCCGATCCTGATCCGCATTTCGCAGGACAAGTCGCCCGATGGGTCGATCCGGCTGGCGAATAGCCCAGCGGAACTCGGGCTGCTGGTTGAGCCCCTGGCTGAGGCTGGAATCGACATCTTCCATTGTTCCGGTGCGCGGTTCAGCCGGCGGGAGTTTGAGGGTTCGGAGCTGAGCTTCGCCGGCTGGGTCAAGAAAATCAGCGGTTTGCCGACGATTGCGGTGGGCACCGTCGGTCTCGACGTGCCGGCCAAGGCGCCTTTGTTCGCTACACTCGCGCCGGGCGCGCTCGACGAGGTTGAGCGGCGGCTGGATGCGGGCGAGTTCGATCTGGTCGCGGTTGGCCGCGCGCTGCTCGCTGATCCCGACTGGGCGAACAAGGTGCGCGAGGGTCGGGCGGCGGAGCTTGTCGGCTTCGATCCCAAATATATGGCCGCGCTGCATTGACAGCAAAATGAATCCAATTCAGTCCAGCGTGGAAAAGCAGGAGTGGATGGGATGCTGACTGTCGCCGGGCGCACGGCCTATACTGACGAGCATGAGCAGTTCCGCGAGACGGTGCGCAAGCTGTTCGAGCGCGAACTGACCCCCAATCTCGATCGCTGGGAAGCGGACGGGATCGTCGACCGCGATTTCTGGCTGAAATGCGGGGAGGCGGGGCTGCTCTGCCCACAGGTGCCCGAAGCCTATGGCGGGCTGGGCCTCGATTTCGGCTATGCCGCGATCGTCGACGAGGAATTGTGGTATTCAGGGTCGACCGCCGGCCTGCCGCTCCACACCGACATCGCCGCTGATTACCTCGTCGATTATGCGTCCGAGGAACTGAAGCAGGCGTGGCTGCCCAAGATGGTGTCGGGCGAGGCGATCGCCGCGATCGCGATGACCGAGCCGGGTGCGGGTTCCGACCTGCAGGGCGTGCGCACCACGGCGCGCAGGGATGGCAACCATTATGTCATCAACGGCAGCAAGACCTACATCACCAACGGCCAGAACGCCGATTTCATCATCGTCGTCGCCAAGACCGATCCGACGATCGGTGCCAAGGGCATCAGCCTGATCCTGGTGGAAGCCGACCGTGAAGGCTTCAAGCGCGGGCGCAACCTCGACAAGATCGGCCAGCATAGCGCGGACACGTCGGAAATGTTCTTCGAGGATGTCCGCGTGCCAATCACCAACTGCATCGGCGCGGAGGGGCAAGGCTTTGTCTATCTGATGAACCAGTTGCCGCAGGAGCGGCTGTCGGTCGCGATCGGCGCGCAGGCGGCGGCGCAGCGCGCGTTCGACGAGGCGGTCAAATATGTCAAGGAACGCGAGGCGTTCGGCAAGACGATCTTCGATCAGCAGAACACCAAGTTCGTCCTCGCCGACATCAAGACCAAGCTGCAGGTGGGCTGGGCACATCTCGACTGGGCGTTGAAGCGCCATGTCGCCGGCGAACTCGACCAATATGAGGGCGCGGCGAGCAAGCTCTGGCACACCGAGATGCAGTGGGAGGTGGTCGACGCCTGCCTGCAGCTCCATGGCGGCGCCGGTTACATGAACGAATATCCTATCGCGCGGCTGTGGCGGGATGCCCGCGTCCAGCGCATCTATGGCGGCACCAGCGAGATCATGAAGCTGGTCGTGTCGCGGTCGATCTGATGACCTTCGCGGGCAAGACGGCGCTGGTGACGGGCGGCGCGAGCGGCATCGGCCTGGCCTGCGTCGAGCAATTCGGCGCGGCGGGCGCGAATGTGATCGTCGCGGATATTTCCGGCGAAGCAGCGGAAGCAGCCGCGGCGAAGCTGGGGGAGAGGGGCCTCGCCTTCGGTGGCGATCTCTCCGACCCGGCGACCGTCGCCGAACTGTTCGACCTTTCGCTAGCCCGCTTCGGCCGCATCGACTGCGCAGTCAATGCTGCGGGCGTCAGCGGCAATTGGGGCGCGTTCGAGGATTTTCCCCTCGACGAATGGCATCGCGTGATCGCCGTCAATCTGACGGGCGTGTTCCTGTGCATGCAGCATGAGGCGCGGATCATGCTGAAACAGGGCGGCGGCGCGATCTGCAACATCTCGTCCGGCGCGGGCTTCATCGCGGCGCCGGGGATGCCGCATTACACCGCATCGAAGCATGGCGTGCTGGGGCTGACCAAGGTGGCGGCCAAGGAATATGCGACGCGCGGCATCCGCGTGAACGCCGTTTGCCCCGGATCGACGCTGACGCCGATGATGGAAAAGTCGATCGGCGGCGATCCCGAACGACAGAAGCTGATGGATTCGACCGTGCCGATGGGCCGCATGGGCCGCCCGGAAGAGATTGCGGCGGCGGCGGTGTGGCTCTGCTCCGACGCGGCGAGCTTCGTCAGCGGGGAGAGTATGGCGGTGGATGGGGCTGCCGTCTGCCGATAGGGCGAGACTTGTGAGGAAATTCAACTGGCCGCGGCAACGGCGGTTATCCACATTTTCTGCCGAATTCCTGACTGTCAGGACACGCCGACATTGCGGACCTAATTCCCCTCCCTGGAAGGGAGGGGTTAGGGGTGGGTAGCGGAGCCGATGGGCTCGATGCCCGTCGGCGGAGCTTTACGCCTCGCTGGAAGAAGCTCGCTGTCGCTCGCAACCCACCCCAGCCCCTCCCTTCCAGGGAGGGGAGGAAGAGAGGCTAACGTCCGCTAACCCCGACCTTTGGGCCATACCGGGCTGGCCTCCGCCCGCCTAATTCCTGCCTGTCCGGAATCGGGGTGCCCCCACAGCCATGGCAACGACCGAAAAGTCGGGGGGAAGCGGGCACTCCTCGCCGGGCTAATCGCGAACGAGCCGGTAGCCGAATGTCGGCGAGGCGGCCAGCCATTTGACGCGATATTCAAATGGATTTGCGTCGGACTTGAGCACCCATGTGTCCCCCCCTCGCGCCACGACGAGTTCACAGTCCGCAGGACTCAGGCCTAGTCTCGGGGCGCGCTTAAGGCATCCTTCAGTGGCAGGCACGCGCTCAGTCGTAGCTTCGCTTATATTGCCAACCACGTCGTAAAGTCCCCACGCATTAGGCGGCAACTGAGCAACGGGGTAGACCAAGCCAGACCATACCGACATACGCGGGTCATTGACCGACCAGTTTGGGGCTCGAAATCGGATGCGATCAAAATGCTTTTCTACAATGGCATTGTTGTTTCCCAATTCAGTGCCCCAAGGATATTGCGTTTGAGCGCCCGCCCTAGCGAGAAATTCCCATTCATCGCTAGTGGGTAGGCGGTATATCTTCCCTGTTTTTTGTTTTAGCCAGCCGACGTAGCAATTGATCGCAGCAATCGGAACGCCAGTAACAGGATGATTATCCGCCAATTTTGCATCGGTTACATCGTGTAGCCGTTTCGGATAGTCGGCGTAGGGCGCTTTGCACGTGCCATCTTGAGCGGAAAGCAAATATTCTCGCCAAGTCAATTCTGTGCGGGCGGCATAAAAAGAATGTTTGGTTCCATTTGCGTAGGTCATTGGTGGCAATCGGACCATCGCGGGACATTCGGGACAGTCTTTTATTGCTTCTAAAGGGGCTAGAGATGATTCCGCAGATATTTCCGCGAACGCGGGTCGAGCGGATTGAATTGAAATCGCAATCGCTAGCAACCTAATCGCGAGCTTCACTAACACCCCCCGTTCGTCAGAGCGCAAATCGCCATCGACGTGCCCCCTCGCCTTATCGCATTGTCGTTGATCAGGATGGAAGCGGCAGAGAGGAAAACGCAAGGGTTTATGTCCGCTAAGTCGGCGCGTCCCGACAGTCCGCTTTTCGATAAATGGTCGCGGAAGCTGTCATCGGCTTCATGAGCCACGACAACCACAAGCCTTGGATTTTTCGTAATCGAATCAGCCGACCGCAACTTCTGAAATCGGACGCGGCCTGCGCCGGGGCAAGGATGCAAGAGGAATGGGGGTTTTGCCTGATTGGCCCGGCCTTGCCGCGATGATATTTGCAAGCCCCAGAACATAAGATGATGGTCCCGATGCCCTCGCTGTAACAGGAGGAAGCCATCGAAATCTTTCTTGATGCGATCGCGCTGACGATCGGCTCGCTTCTCCCCATTATGAACCCGTTCAGCACGGCGCCCCTGTTCGTGTCGCTGACGACGCGGATGGACGACAGGCGGCGCAAGCAGCAGGCCATCATGGGCTGCATCTATGCCTTCGGAATCCTCGTCACCTTCCTGCTGCTGGGATCGGCGATCGTCCAGTTTTTCGGCATCTCGGTTCCCGGTATCCGCGTGGCGGGCGGGCTGATCATTTCGACCATCGGCTTCCGCATGCTGTTCCCCAGCCCGCCACCGGTGGCGGCACCGGGATCGGAACTGGCGGCGCAGGATGAGGATGTAGCCTTCACGCCGATCGCCATGCCGAGCCTGGCGGGCCCAGGATCGATCTCCGTGGTGTTGAGCTCGGCCGCGCAGATCCGCAGCCATTTTCCGCAGGAGTGGCAGGTGGTCTTTGCCGGGGTCGTCGTCGGCATGGCGCTGACCCTGGTCTTCTCCTACCTCGTGCTTCGGGCCGCGGGCGCGATGATGCGCTTCATGGGGGCCGCGGGTATCGACGCGATGACGCGGATCTTCGGCTTCCTGCTCATCAGCATCGGCATGCAATTCCTGCTGACCGGGATCAGCGACTTCTACAACATCCCGCATAATTGATCGCGCGGAGAGGGGGCCATGCGAACCTTCGGTCTGTTGCTGATACCGATCCTTTTCGCAGCGATGCCCGCGCACGCCACGCGCTTCTGCGCCTGGATGGTCGAGACGTTGGAGGGCGCCGAGGACGAACAGACGCGGGGCGTGAAGCTCTGGTTCGAGGCCGATGAAGATGTGTCCTTCCTCTACGCCATCGGCGGCAAGGGGCTGAGCGACGGATCGGGCTATTTCAACTCCCCGTCCAGCGGCACGTTCGGGCTTACCGCGGGCGAGCCGAAATCGGGGTGGGGGATAGCGGGATCGCTTTATCCGCCCGCCGCGATCGACGTGGTTGCGGACGTCCATGCCTATCCCGAGGACATATTCGACGAGAAGAAGCCCCCGTTGCTGGCCACTTTCACCTTCGCTCGCGCCATTCCGGAAGGCGAGACCGCGCCTCCGGCAACATTGGCGGAAAAGCAGTGTAGGGATCTGGTGTTCCCACCGGTCAAGCATCGCTTTGCGGAATGATGGGCAAGATGTGCTACGCATAGCGTGGTCGGGATTTGACAAGGCGTATGGGATGCCGCATCGCTCGAGCAAAATGGCATCGGTATCGAGAGGCGTTTGATGGCGGTTTCGCTTGAAAATTTCCGGGAAGAGACGCGGACCTGGCTGGAAGAAAAACTGAGCGGGCCGTTCAAGGCGCTGCGCGGTCTGAACAACCATGTCGATGCGATCGCTGAGCGCCGCGCCTGGGAACAGGAACTGGGCCGCGCGAAGCTTTCCTGTATCGGCTGGCCGAGCGAACATGGCGGCCGGGACGCCTCGATCGCCGAACAGGTGGTGTTTGCCGAGGAATATGCCCGCGCCCATGCGCCGTCACGGATCGGCCATATCGGTATCGAACTCGCCGGCCCGACCATCATCGCTTATGGCAGTGACGAGCAGAAGGCGCGGCATCTGCCGGGGATTGCCAATGGCGAGGCGATCTGGTGCCAAGGCTATTCGGAGCCCAATGCCGGTTCGGACCTTGCCAATGTCCGCACGCGTGCCCGCAAGGATGGCGACAAATGGATCGTCGATGGCCAGAAGATCTGGACCTCGATGGGGTCGATCGCCGACTGGATCTTCGTCGTCGCGCGGAGCGAGGAGGGGAGCAAGGGGCCGAAGGGCCTGTCCTTTCTGCTGATGCCGATGGACCAGCCGGGCGTGACGGTGCGACCGATCCGCCAGATGACCGGCGAGAGTGAGTTTGCCGAGGTGTTCTTCGACGGCGCAGTGGCGGCCGATGCCGATATGATCGGCCGGCCGGGAGATGGCTGGGCCGTGGCGATGGGGCTGCTGGGCTTCGAGCGCGGCGTTTCGACGCTCGTCCAGCAGATGCATTTCCAGACCGAGATGGACCAGTTGATCGCGGCGGCGAAGGCCAATGGCCGCGGTGGCGATCCTTTGCTCCGCCAGCGCATTGCGGACGCCTGGATCGGGCTTTCGATCATGCGCTTCAACGCGCTCCGGATGTTGAGCGATGCGGGCAGCCAGCAGCTTGAGGATGCGGCGCTGACGTCCAAGCTCTATTGGTCGCGCTGGCACCGCGATCTCGGCGATCTGGCGATGGATGTGCTGGGGATTGCGGGCGAGATCGGTGGCGAGGATTATCGCTATGAGGGGCTGGTCCACGCCCATTTGATGAGCCGTTCGGACACGATCTATGCCGGGTCCAGCCAGATCCAGCGCAACATCATCGCTGAGCGCGGGCTGGGCCTGCCGCGGGAGCCGCGGGGCGACCTCTAGGGGCGCCTGAAGCCCCCTTGACCCCGTCGCTGCCGCGCCTACACTGAATCCGATTCAGTTTGAGTGAGAGGCGAGGATGGAGAGGCAGTTCAAGGCGGGGATGAAGCTCAAGAGCGCGGTCTGCGACACGCAGATCATGGTGCTGCGCGTGCCTGCCGATCCGCTCGACATCCGCATCGGCGGCGCGGCCGTGCTGGTGAGCGATGAAAGCAGCGACGGCGCAACCATCGATCCGGCGCTGGCGGGTGGATCGCTGACCGGCAAGCGCTACACCGACGCGGACGAGACGATGGAGTTTCTCTGCACCAAGGGTGGTGAGGGGACGATCACCGTCGCCGGCCGCGAGATCGGCATCAAGCAGGCCAAGGCGCTGCCTTCGTCGGATTGATTTCGGCGACTGAGATTTCGGTGGGGATCGACCGATGAACATCTTCATGATGCTGGAAATGGCGGCGGACGCCATGGGCGATCGCGTGGCCGTGGTTTCGGGCGATGCGAGCCTCACTTATGGCGAACTGCTGGTCGCTGCACGCGGGGCTGCTGCGTTGGCGCAGGCGAGCGGGGCGTTGCGGCTTGCTTTCCTCGACATCAACGGGCTTGCGGCGCCGGTCGCTCTGTTCGGCGCAGCGCTGGCGGGCATTCCCTATGTGCCGATCAACTACCGGCTGACCGCGCCCGAGATCGCGGCTTTGCTCGAACGCGTCAGCCCGGCCCTGCTGATCTGTGAGAGCGGTGAGGCACCTGCAGGTATCAGCCGCATCACGCCGGCCGATTTTCTGGCGAGGGCGCAGGCTGGCGGCGGCGAGGATCTGGTCGCGCCCGATGAGGATCGCGGCATCGCGGTCGAGCTGTTCACCAGCGGCACCACCGGCGTCCCCAAGGCGGCAATCCTGCGGCACGATAATCTGCTCGCCTACATATTGGGTTCGGTCGAGTTCATGGGCGCGGACGAGGGCGACGCCGCGATCGTGACCGTGCCGCCCTATCATATTGCGGGCATCTCGGCGGTTTTGAGCTCGGTCTATGCCGGGCGGCGGATGGTGCAATTGCCCAATTTCGAGCCCGGCGCCTGGCTCGATCTCGCGCGGCGGCACGGCATATCCAATGCCTTCCTGGTGCCGACGATGCTGCAGCGTATCGTCGAGCATCTGGATGCGGGCGATGGTGCGGCGGCGCTGCCGGCGCTGCGTGCGCTTGCCTATGGCGGGGGCAAGATGCCGCTTGCGGTGATCGAGCGGGCGATGGCGCTGTTCCCGGACGTGGATTTCACCAACGCCTACGGCCTGACGGAGACGAGCAGCACGATCTGCCTGCTCGACCCCGCGGCGCATCGCGCGGCTGTCGCTTCCGACGATCCCGCAGTGCGGCGGCGGCTTGGTTCGGTCGGGCGGGCGCTGCCGGCGATCGAGTTGGTGATCCGTGATGAGGATGGACGACCCGTCAGCCCCGGTGAGGCGGGGCTGGTGTTCGTGCGCGGCGATCAGGTGGCGGGCGAATATCATGGGCTGGGCAGCCAGACCGATGCGCAAGGCTGGTTCCCCACCCGCGACCGCGGCTGGGTGGACGAGGAAGGCTATCTCTTCCTCGACGGCCGCGCCGACGATGTGATCGTCCGCGGCGGCGAGAATATCTCCCCCGGCGAGATCGAGGATGTGCTTGGCGGCCATCCGGCGGTGGCGGAATGTGCGGTCGTCGCCATGCCTGACGCCGAATGGGGTGAGGGCGTCGCCGCGGCGGTCGTGATCGCGGTGGGCGCGGAGGTGAGCGTGGAGGAATTGCAGGCGCTGGTGCGCGGCCGGTTGCGATCGAGCCGCGTGCCGCAGGCGATCCGTTTCGTCGAAGCTTTGCCCTATAACGAAACCGGCAAACTGCTCCGTCGCGTCATCCGCGAGGAATTCGCGGCTTAACTTGGCAGGGTGCCGTTGGCTGCGAGCACGGTGCCGGCGAGGTAGAGCGAGCCGGCGATCAGCACGACCGGCGGATTGGCGCGGTCGGCGTGGCGGGCGATCCAGGACAAGGCATCGACCGGATCGCTCGCGGTCATCGCGCCGAGGCCCGCGGATCGCGCGGCCGCGGCCAAAGCGGCCGGCTGGTGATGGGGATGGCCGGGGACGGGAACGGCGTGGAAGGTGGCTGTGCGGCCACTGAAGGGTTTCAGGAAGCCCATCGGGTCCTTGTTTTCCAGCATGCCGAGGATGACGTGGAAGGGGCGGCCCGCCGGCACGCGGCCGCGGAAGAAATCGGCGATTACGCGCGCTGCGGCGGGGTTGTGACCGCCGTCGAGCCAGAGTTCGGAACCGGCGGGCAGGCGATCGACGAGGGCACCGTTGGTGAGATGCTGCAGGCGCGCGGGCCATTCCGCCCAGCCCATCGCCGCCCGCAGCGCGGATGTCGGCACGGGGATCGCATCCTGATGGCGGAGCATGGCGATCGCCAGTGCGGCGTTCATCGCCTGGTGGCTACCGGGCAGGCGTGGCAAGGGCAGGTCGAGCTTGCCGATATTATCCTTGTAATGGATGCGGTTCTGGTAGCTGACCGAATCCCATTCGCTGCCTTTGGGCAACCAATGGCCCAGGCTGCCACGGATCACTTCGCCGATACGATTGGCGACGGGCGCGGGATAATGCTGGGTGACGACGGTTACGCCGGGCTTTGCGATGCCCGCCTTTTCGGCGGCGATGTCCTCGATCCGGTCGCCCAGGAATGCCTGATGATCGATACCGAGCTGGGCGATGCCGCAGACTGCCGGCTTTTCGATGACATTGGTGGCGTCGAGCCGGCCGCCCAGGCCCACTTCGATGATGCAGGCATCCGCCGGCGTGCGAGCGAAGGCGAGGAAGGCAGCCGCGGTCGTCACCTCGAAGAAGCTGGGCTCTATGCCGTCCGCGACATCGAGCACTTCGGCGAGCAGGGAGGCCAGCACCGCATCCTCGATCAACTGGCTGGCGACGCGGATACGCTCGTTGAAACGGACGAGATGTGGGCTGGTATAAACGTGGACGGAATGGCCTGCCGCCTCGATCGCGGCGCGCAGGAAGGCGCAGGTCGATCCCTTGCCGTTGGTGCCGGCGACATGGAAGACGGGCGGCAGATCATGCTGCGGATTGCCCAGCCGATCGAGCAGGGTGGTGATCCGCTCCAGCCCCAACACGTCGCGGCCCGGCGACAGCTTGTCCAGCCGATCGAGCTGGCGCTGGACCTCCGGATCCGTCGAGACGGCATGATCGGCCATTGGGTTCCTTCTTCCTCTCCCGTTTGGCGGGAGAGGGCAAATGCGATCAGGCTGCCACCGGCACCAGATAGTCGATCAAAGTCGCCAGCGTCTCGCGCAACTTGTGGCGGTGAGTGACCATGTCGATCATGCCATGTTCGAGCAGATATTCGGCGCGCTGGAAGCCGGGGGGCAGCTTCTCGCGGATGGTCTGTTCGATGACGCGCTGGCCGGCAAAGCCGATGAGCGCGCCCGGCTCGGCGATCTGGATATCGCCCAGCATCGCATAGGATGCGGTGACGCCGCCGGTCGTCGGGTCGGTGAGGACGACGATATAGGGCAGGCCGGCCTCGCGCAGCATCTCGATCGCAACGGTGGTCTTGGGCATCTGCATCAGCGACAGGATGCCTTCCTGCATCCGCGCGCCGCCCGCGGCGGTGAAGATGATGTAGGGACAGCGATCGGCGATCGCGGCCTCGGCGCCAGCGACGAAGGCGGCACCCACGCCCATGCCCATCGATCCGCCCATGAAGGCGAAATCCTGCACGCCGACGACGGCGCGCTTGCCCTCGATCTGGCCCTTGGCGTTGACCAGCGCGTCCTGCTCGCCGGTCGCCGAGCGGGCGGCCTTGATGCGATCGGTATAGCGCTTGGAATCACGGAATTTCAGCGGGTCTTCCCGCACCGTCGGCGCGGGCAGCAAAGTATACATGCCGCCATCGAACAGCGAGTTGAAACGCGCGTCGGGGCCGATGCGGCCATGATGATCGCATTTCGGGCAGACCGACTGGTTTTCCTCATATTCCTTGAGGAACACCATCTGCCCGCAGCCGGGGCATTTGTGCCACAGATTGTCCGGCGTCTCGCGCTTGGCGATGAAGGGGATGGATTTGCGGACGCGATCGATCCAGCTCATGCTGCCTGCTCCTGCCGCGCATTATGAACTGCGGCGCTCAAATCTTTGATAATATTGATTACGTCTACTTCCGCCGCACGGCCATCCGCAGCCGCGGCGCCCACCGCCTCGACGATCGCCGAGCCGACGACGACGCCATCCGCGACGCGCGCGACGGCGGCTGCCTGCTCGGGCGTGCGCACGCCGAAGCCGACGGCGATCGGCAGTTTCGTGGCGCCCTTGAGCTTGGCGACGGCCGCCTCGATGCTCGCCTGCGCGGCCTGCTGCTGGCCAGTGATGCCCGCGACCGAGACATAATAAAGGAAACCCGATGCGCCTTCGAGCACGGCGGGCAGCCGCGCGGCATCGGTGGTTGGCGTGGCGAGACGGATCAGGTCGATGCCCACCGCACGCAGCGCCGGCCCGAGTGCGTCATCCTCCTCGCTCGGAATGTCGACGCAGATCACGCCGTCGACGCCGGCCTCGGCGGCGGCTTGTGCGAACCATTCCGGCCCGCGGCGGACCATCGGATTGGCATAGCCCATCAGCACCAAGGGCACGTTCGGATGACGGCCCCGGAAATCGCGGGCGATGGCGACGATGTCGGCTGTCGTCGTGCCGGCGCCCAGCGAGCGCAGATTGGCGCGCTGGATCGCGGGGCCATCGGCCATCGGATCGGTGAAGGGCATGCCGAGTTCGATCACGTCGGCACCGCCGGCGACCAGCGCATCGAGGATCGCGGCCGTGGCAGCCGGCGTCGGATCACCGCCGGTGACGAAGGTGACGAGCGCGGCGCGGCCCTGCGCGGCGCAGGCGGCGAAAGTGGCGGTGAGGCGGCTCACAGCTCCACCCCCAGTTCCTTGGCGACGGTGAAGATGTCCTTGTCCCCCCGGCCGCTGACATTGACGACGAGGATCTGGTCCTTGCCCATGGTTGGCGCGATCCGCTCGGCAACGGCGAGCGCGTGGGCGGATTCGAGCGCGGGGATGATGCCTTCGAGCTTGCAGAGCGTCTGGAAGGAGGCCAGCGCCTCGGCATCGGTGCAGGGTTCGTACGTCACTCGGCCGATTTCGTGCAGCCAGCTATGTTCGGGGCCGATGCCGGGGTAATCGAGGCCCGCGGAAATCGAGTGCGCCTCGGTGATCTGGCCGTCTTCATCCTGGAGCAGGAAGGTGCGGTTGCCGTGGAGCACGCCGGGCACGCCGCCGGCAATGCTGGCGGCATGCTTGGTCGTTTCCAGCCCTTCGCCGGCTGCCTCCACACCGATGAGCTTAACCTCTGCATCGTCGAGGAAGGGATGGAAGATGCCGATCGCGTTCGATCCGCCACCCACGGGCGCGATGATCGTGTCGGGCAGGCGGCCCTCAGCCTCCATGATCTGCTCGCGGGTTTCGTTGCCGATGATCGACTGAAAATCGCGAACAAGCTCAGGATAAGGATGCGGACCCGCCGCGGTGCCGATGATGTAGAAGGTGTTGTCGACGGTGGCGACCCAATCGCGCAGCGCCTCGTTCATCGCGTCCTTCAAGGTCTGCGCGCCCGACGTGACGGCGTGGACCTCCGCCCCCAGCAGCTTCATGCGGAACACGTTGGGCTGCTGGCGGGCGACGTCGACCGCGCCCATGAAGATCGTGCAGGGCAGGCCGAAGCGCGCTGCGACCGTTGCGGTGGCAACGCCGTGCTGGCCTGCGCCCGTCTCGGCGATGATCCGCGTCTTTCCCATACGCTTGGCAAGCAGGATCTGGCCGATGCAGTTGTTGATCTTGTGCGCGCCGGTGTGGTTCAGTTCCTCGCGCTTGAGGTAGATCTTCGCGCCGCCGAGATGCTCGGTCAGGCGCGGCGCGAAATAAAGCGGGCTCGGACGGCCGACATAATGCTTCATCAGATCGTCGAATTCGGCCTGGAAGGTGGGGTCCGCCTTGGCCGCGCGATATTCGCGCTCAAGATCGAGGATCAGTGGCATCAGGGTTTCGGCGACATAGCGTCCGCCGAACTGGCCGAAATGGCCGCGCGCATCGGGCTGCGTGCGGAGCGAGTTGGGAAGGGTCGGGGCTGCGGTCATAGCTGCGATGCCGATTGGAGGAAGGCGGCGATCTTGTCCACATCCTTGACGCCCGGACTGCTCTCGACGCCGGAGGATGTGTCGACAAGCGGGGCGCCGGTGATGCGGACGGCTTCGGCCAGATTGCGCGCGTCGAGCCCGCCGGACAAGGCCCAGGGGAGCGGGTGGGCGAAACCGTCGAGCAATTTCCAGTCGAAGCGCAGCCCCATGCCGCCGGGTAGATCGGCCGAATCGGGCGTCTTGGCGTCATAAAGGATACGATCGACGGCAGCCCGATAGCGAGCGGCGGCGGCGAGATCGGCGCGCGTCTTGACCGGGATGGCCTTCCAGACCTCTATGCCGTGGCGTGCCTTCAGGGCGGCGGCACGCTCGGGTGGTTCGGAACCGTGAAGCTGGAGTGCGTCGAGCTTGCCGACGGTGATGGCGCGATCGAGGAAGGCGTCGTCGGCATTCACCACCACGCCGACCTTGCGGACATGGGCGGGGACGAGCGCCGCCAGCGCGGCCGCCTTGTCGAAATCGAGATTGCGCGGGCTCTTGGCGAAGAAGACGAAGCCGACATGGCTCGCGCCGCCGCGGATCGCCGCGCCCAGCGTTTCAGGCGTCGAAAGGCCGCAAATCTTCGTCTGAACGGGCAAGGGCTGGTCCTTCGTCGAAGACCGGTGCCGTAAGCCAAGGACTGGACGAAGCCAAGCTGGAGTGTCCTGCGAATTTTCTCTCCGTCACCCTGAACTTGTTTCAGGGTCTACTCCTCCACTTGCGAAGCCTTTGCTGGTGGCAGGGTGGATGCTGAAACAAGTTCAGCATGACGATGGAAGGAGAGATGGGCTCAGTCCGGCCCCGATCCCAGCACTGCCATGTCGCCGACATGGGCGCGGTTGTGCTTGATCCGCTCCTCGATCCGCCAGCCGGCTTGGGTGCGGACCCAGCGATCCTGATAGTCGCCGAGCGTGCGGAAGGTCAGGTGGGCGCGATCGCCTGTGCCGACATGCATGTCCGCGACATAGGCGCTGCTCGTCGCACGATCGCCCGCCACGTCGATGACAACATTGGCGAGCAGATGCTGTGTCGGCCCGCAATCATCGAGGAAACTCCGCATCTCGGAGACAATCGCGGCGCGGCCGAAGCGGCGGCCGATGCCGTAATCCGCCTGCGCATCCGCCAGCATCACATCATCCAGCCACTGCCATTGCCGCCGATCCATCGCCTCCGCGAAACGGCAGAGTTGACGGTAGATGGCGCGCTCATCGAGCAGGGTTTGGAGATCGGACATGGGTATGCCTTCTGAAGTCTTCTCCCGCTTTCGCAGGAGAAGGTTTGGATGAGGGTCTTCTTTCTTCCTGTCGAGGCTGGGTGCCGCGTTCAAGAACGGTGTGCCGGATTCAAGAAGAAGACTCTCACCCCGACCAACATCGGGTGAACAGCACCCCGTGCTGTTCAGGTCATGCCGGGGGCATGACCGACCCGAAGTTCCCGCGAGAGCGAGAGCGGGAGAGGGAGAAGTCAGATCAGTTCACCCAATCCCAGCGTTTCGAGCAGTGCGGCGCGCGCTTCGGCCGCCTGCTTCCACAACTCCGGCGAGGCGAGGTCGGAGGGGGCGATGGTATCGGGCCAGTGCTGCGCGATGACGGCAGCGATCGCATCGAGTTTCGCGTCGTCGACCAGGAAGCGCGGGTCGATCGTCGCGGGATCGGCGACGACGCGGAGGCGCAGGCAGGCTGGGCCTCCGCCGTTCGACATGGATTCGCGCACGTCGACCAACTCGATCCGGCGGATCGGCCCGTTGCCCGCCACCATCTCGTTGAGCCAGGTCCAGACGGCGGGCGTTTCCCGCGCCTCGGTCGGCAGGATCAGCGCGCTTTCGCCCGTCGGCAGAGTCACAAGCTGGGCGTTGAAAAGGTAGGAGCGGATGGCGTCGGCCAGGCTGACGCGATTGGCGGGAACCTCGACGATCTCGACGTCTGGCATCACGCGGCGGAGATCGGCGTAGAAGCGGTCCTTGTCGGCAAAGGCCTGTTCGTGGGCGAAGAGCACGCGGCCGTCGGCGACCGCAACCACGTCATTGTGGAAGGCGCCGGCGGCGATCGCTTCTTCCGACTGGGCGACGAACAGCACGCGGCCGGGATCGAGCTGGTGGCGGCGGGCGACCGCGCGGCTCGCCTCGACATGCTGGCGGGCGGGGAAGGGGCCGCCTTTCTCACCATAGACGAAGATCTCGATCCCCGGCGAACGGTGGCCGGCGGCAAGCCGCATGTGATTGGCGGCGCCCTCGTCGCCAAAGGGGGCGGGGATGGGGCCATGCACCACGAAATGGGTTTCGCTGTGGAACGCGAGGCGAAGCTGGGCAAGCGTTCCCTGCCACTCATGGCTGCGATGCGGCATGGTGACGAGGTTGGCGACCGTCAGATGGCAGCGCGCGTCCGCCGTGTCCGGCGCGGGCGAGACGGTAGCGGCGTTGGCCGCCCACATCGGCGATGCGGACAAGGCGTTGGCGAGCAGCGCCGCGTCGGCATCCTCGGCGCGCGTCCCGAGGGTCTCCAGCCAGGCGCCGTCCGGGCGGCGGTGGGGCAGGAACACGCCCTGCCGCAGCCCCAGCGCGATATTGGCGCGCATCTTGGCGATGCCCTGAAGTGCTGCCGCACGCGGCTGCGAGGTCTGGCCGGCATTGCTGGTGGCGGCGAGGTTGCCCAGGCTGAGGCCGGCATAATTGTGGGTGGGGCCGACGATGCCGTCGAAGTTGATTTCGGTCAGTTGCATATCCGGCCCGTTCAGCGTGCGACGAAGGTGATGGTGTCACCCGGATTGACGCCGAGCAGATCGGCGGCGGCGCGGTCGACGCCGGCCTTGCCGTCCGTATCCACATCGGCGAGCGCGTAGCAGGCACGGAAATCGGCGAGGCGGCCGGTGGCGGCCAGCACGTTCAGCCCCTCCTGCGCGTTGGTGCCTACAACTGTCGCATCGGCGGCGTCGCGGATCGCATGGATGTCGTCGATCGAAGCCGCCATGGTCGGCCCGCCATCGAAGATGTCGATATAGCCTTCGTAGCGGAACCCTTCATTTTCCAGCATCCGCATCGCCGCGCGCCCGCTGGGATGGGGCAGGCCGATCACCGATCGCGCGGTTTCGGGCAGCATGGCGGTGTAGATCGGGTGCTTGGGCATCAGATCGGCGATGAACTGGTTGCCGTGGACCGCGTTGAAGGCGTCGGCCTCCTGAAAATTCATGCCGAAGAATTTGCCCGCGAGTCCGTCCCAGAAGGGCGATCCCCCGGCTTCGTCGATGACGCCGCGCAGCTCGGCAAGCACGCGATTGCCGAAGCGGGCGCGATGCTGACGGATGAAGAGATAGCGGCTGCGGGCGAGCAGCAGGCCGAGGCCGCCGGCGCGCTCGCGCGGGTGGAGGAAGAGGCCGCCGACTTCCGAATAGCCTTCATAGTCGGTCGTGAGCGTCAGCATCTCGGCGCGGAAGGTGCGGTCGAGCTCCTTGGACGTCTGGCTGAGCACGCCGAGGCGGTAGCTGTAGAAGGGCCAGCGCTGCCCGACCTGCGAGAAGATCTGGGCGGTGCCCGCGACCTTGCCGGTCGATACATCCTCCAGGATCAGAACGTAGAGATCGTCGCCGCCGCTTTCCTCCGTCTTGCCGAAGGCTTCGGCGGAGCGGGCCAGCTTGTCGGTCAGTGACGGGCGATCCGCCGGAAGGTTGGTGAAGCCGCCGCCGGTGAGCTTCGCCATGTCATAGAGCGAATCGATGTCGGAGGGGCGCGATGGCCGGATGACGAAGCTCATGGCCGGCCCCGGGCGGCGAGACGAAGCAGCACGAGTGCGGACAGGCGGGCGCGTTCGCCCAAGGACTCGACGATCAGATATTCCTCCCCCGAATGTATTGCGCCGCCGCGGACGCCCATGGTGTCGACCACGGGCACCCCGCAGGCAGCGATATTATTTCCGTCGCACACGCCGCCTGTGGCTCGCCATCCAATCGGCAGGCCAAGTTCGGCGCCGCAATTCTTGACCAATATGTAGAGGCGCTCGGCCGCGGCATCCATCGGCTTGGGCGGACGGCCGAACCCGCCATGGACATGGATGCTGACGTCATGGAGTGCTGCCACCTCCTCGACCGCGGCATCAAGCGCGGCGCGGCCGCGGATCTCATCCTCCGGCGTCATCGGTCGCATGTTGACGCGGAGCACGGCATGATCGGGCACGACATTGTTGGGGCCGCCGCCGTCGATCTTCGCCGGATTGACCGACAGGCCGGGACCGGCGGTGCGGGCGAGGCGGAGCGCGAGATCGGCCGCGGCGACGAGGGCGTTGCGGCCGTCTTCCGGGTTGCGCCCGGCATGGGCGGCGCGGCCGGTGACGATGATCGAGAAATTGCCACTGCCCGGCCGCGCGCCGGCAAGCGTGCCATCGGGCAAAGCGGAGGGTTCGTAGGTAAGGGCGGCGACCTTGCCGCGCGCGGCCTGGGCGATCAGGGCTGCGGAGCCGGGAGAGCCGACTTCCTCGTCACTGTTGAGGACGACCTCATAGCCGAGGCGCCGGCACAGCGGGCTCGCTTCGATGGCGGCAAGGGCGGCAAGCATGACCGCGATGCCGCCTTTCATGTCGGCGACGCCGGGGCCGTTGAGCGTGCCGGCATCGATCCAATTCAGCCCCTGGAAGGGATGATCCACGCCAAACACCGTATCCATGTGGCCGGTGAGCAGCACCTGCACCGGCGCTTCCGGCCGCACCTTGAGATGCAGGTTGCGGCCGTGGGCGAGATCGACGCGGGCGCCATCCGGCGCAACGGCGTCGACAGGGGTGGGATCGAGGAGATAAAGATCGCCCGGAAGCGTCGCGAAGGCATTTGCCAGTTCGCCGGCCATGGCGGCAAGGCCGGCAAGGTTGCGCGAGCCGCTGTTGATCGCCGCCCAGCGCTCCACCTGGGCCAGCATCGGAGCCGCGGTCGCGTGTTCCAACGCCATGGCTTCATCTGGGGCGATCGCGGCGACATTCATCACGGCGGCGATCCTAGCTTGTCGTGCGGGCTTGCGTCACCCCCTGCCTTCGGTGCAGGTTCCAGGAACCCAAAAGAGCGCAAAGCGTCAATGGGTGTGGAGAGAGGGTTACGGGATGCGCATTGCTTCGATCGGTGGACTGTTGATTTGTGCCGCGGCGGCATCGCTTGCGGCGCCTGCATCAGCGCAGGATCAGGGTTATCGCCTCCTTGTCGAAAATGGCGTCGACGCCATCGCTGTCCGCCATGTCGTTGCAGATCGTCTCGGGGAGCCGGCCGCAACCGGCTCAATTTCCAAGCAAATGTTGCAAAACGAAGACGGCTTGGCGCGCGTTCGCGCCGAAGCGGGTGGACTTCAGACCATCGTCGTCGGCTGCCCCGAACTGATCCGCGCCGTGGGTGGCAACCAGGCGGGCGCACGCCGCATCAGCACCGATCTTGCCCGCGTAATGCCTGCCGAAACGCTGCAGGTTGCGCGAATCGACTGATTCGCTGCGAGCCCCGGTTGAGCGCTGAGTCATAGCAATTGCCGCTCCTCCCCGAAGGTGGTTTCGTGTGACTTCCACCGGCGGCTGAGCGCGTTTCGTTGCGAACAGGCTATGGCGGCTTCGGAGTGAAAGCTTTTCACTTTGCGTCTTTTTCTATGGCTTCGGGGCGGAAGGACCGTTTCGCAAAGCTTGGCAAGCGCAGCCTGCCTGTCTAGGCGCTATCCGCAAGGCGCGTCCGCAAGGATAGCGAAGCGAGGATAGGAGTCGCCATGGGCGAGATGATGGAACCCCCCGCGAAGATCGCGGTGCCCGACGATGTCGAAGACGCCATCCGCACGTTGCTCCGCTGGGCCGGTGACGATCCTTCGCGCGAAGGGTTGATCGATACGCCGAAGCGCGTTGCGCGCGCCTGGAAGGAATATTGCGCCGGCTATGGCGATGATCCCGCCCAGCATCTCAGCCGCACTTTCGAGGAAGTGGGCGGTTATGACGAGATCGTTCTGCTGAAGGACATCCCGTTCCAGTCGCACTGCGAACATCATATGGCACCGATCATCGGCAAGGCGGCGATCGCCTATCTGCCGAAGGACCGGGTGGTCGGGATCTCCAAGCTCGCCCGCGTGCTCCACGGGTTCGCGCGTCGATTGCAGGTGCAGGAACGGCTGACGGCGGAAGTGGCGGACTGCATTTGGGACAATCTGCAGCCGCATGGCGTGGCCGTGGTGATCGAGGCGACCCACGCGTGCATGACGGCGCGCGGCGTGCAGACGCCAGGCGTGGTGATGACCACTAGCCGGATGATGGGCGTGTTCCGCGATGACGAACGGTCGCGCGCGGAAGTGCTGAAGTTGATGGGCTACTGAGCCTTCGGGCGTTTACGGCTCAGATCGTAAAGCTAAAGAAAAGGGCCGCCCGGATCGCTCCGGACGGCCCTTTTTCTATCGGTCGGTGCCGAAGCGGAAGGCTCAGCCCTCCGCTTCTTCCTCGGCCGGAGCCTCGTCGGTGGCGATTTCGCCCGGCTCGGCATTGGGATCATAATCTTCGGTGAAGCCGGCGGCGTCACGCTCGAACATCGAGGCCATGACGTCGACGCCCTGTTCCTGCAGCTCCGCTTCTTCGGGGCTGCGGGCGACGTTCACCTTGATCGTGATCGACACTTCCGGGTGGAGCGCGATCTTCACTTCGTGCAGACCGATCGTCTTGATCGGACGATCGAGCACGATCTGGCTCTTGGCGATCTTGACGCCATCGGCTTCCAGGGCCTCGGCGAGGTCACGCGCGGCGACCGAGCCATAGAGGTGGCCGACGTTCGAAGCCTGGCGGATGAGCTGGACGGTCTTGCCGTCGACGCCCTTCGCATCGGCCTCGGCGCCTTCACGACGCTTGGCGTTCTCGGTGATCAGGCGTTCCTTGTTCGCCTCGAACACCTTCTTGTTCGCTTCGTTGGCGCGGAGCGCCTTCTTGCGCGGAAGCAGGAAATTGCGGGCGTAACCGTTCTTGACGGTGACGACATCGCCAATTGCGCCCAGCTTCTCGACGCGCTCGAGCAGGATGACTTCCATGTTCGGAGCTCCTTACTTCACGATGTAGGGGAGAAGCCCGATGTGACGGGCGCGCTTGATCGCCTTGGCGAGTTCGCGCTGCTTCTTGGCGGAAACCGCAGTGATGCGGCTCGGGACGATCTTGCCACGCTCGGACACGAAGCCCTGGAGCAGACGGACATCCTTATAGTCGATCCGGGGAGCGTCCTTCGCGGAGAAGGGGCAGCTCTTGCGACGGCGGAAAAAGGGGCGTGCCATGTGTCTATTCTCCCTTAGGCCGCGTCACGATCGTCGCGGTCGCGACGGGGACGGTCTTCGCGGTCGCCGCGCGGACGATCACCACGGTCGCCACGGCGGCCGTCGCGCTCCGAACGCTCGTTGCGGCGCATCATCGCCGACGGGCCGGCTTCATGGCCATCGACCTTGATGGTCATGTAGCGGATGACGTCTTCGTTGATCGCGGTCTGGCGCTCCAGCTCGGCGACGACGGGCGCAGGCGCGTCGAATTCGAGCATGACATAGTGCGCCTTGCGATTCTTCGCGATGCGATAAGCGAGACCACGCAGGCCCCAGGTCTCGGTCTTCACGACCTTGCCCTGGCCTTCTTCGATGATCTTGGTGGCGGTTTCCGCCAACGCGTCGACCTGCGCCTGAGCGAGGTCCTGACGCGCGAGAAACACATGCTCGTACAGAGGCATGTCGCGTGTCCTTCAGTTTCTGCCGATCGCTGACGACCGCGCCCATCGCGACCGCCCCTCCGGCTTTCTTGAAAACAACAAGGGCGGAAGGACAAGCCTCCGCCCGCATCGTTGGCGCGCCTATGACGCAGATCGGCCGGAAACGCAAGTCAGCGGGGGCGGAGCCGGTATATCCGGGTGCCGAGGTCAGGCTGGCAGATGCGGGAGCAAGCGGGGCTGGTCGCGATCGCCGTCGTCCGAGCCGCGGCGGTTGAGTTCCGCGAGCGGGACCGCGGTGCGGGCCGCCAGCACATATTCGCCGAGATCCTCCAGCAGCCGCCGGGCGGCGCGGAGATGCTGGCGGGCGCGGGCCGTCTTGCTCAACACG
The DNA here is from genome assembly GCF_042693015.1 of Sphingomonas sp. DBB INV C78. Taxonomy (NCBI): domain Bacteria; kingdom Pseudomonadati; phylum Pseudomonadota; class Alphaproteobacteria; order Sphingomonadales; family Sphingomonadaceae; genus Sphingomonas; species Sphingomonas sp. DBB INV C78. Next base: position 1,046,990 of record NZ_CP170544.1, read on the forward strand.
GGCAGGTTATCGAGTTCCGGCAATTCGCTGCCCGATGCGTGGAGCGCGCAGCGGCCGACATGATCGAAGGCTTCGAGCAGCTCCGCACCGTCTGCGCCGGGTTCGGCGGCAAGATCGCTCTCGCGGAGCCGGTTTTCCGTTCTGGACCACAGGAACAGGCGGTAGCTGGCCATCAGACTCTCCCACTGCGCCCCCGCCAGGAGGCTTCTAACAGATGTGGATGGCAAATGCATGGCACTGATAATGAAGGGCATGGCGATGCGACGAACCATGCAGATATGTCGTCCGGCCTTGCATGGGAGCGGCGCAGTTTCTAACGCGGCGGCATCGAGAATATAGCAGAACAGGGGGCACGCTATGCGCGCATTCATCTTTCCGGGGCAGGGCAGCCAGGCTGTCGGGATGGGCCAGGCGCTCGCCGAAGCCAGCGCGGTGGCGCGCGAGGTGTTCCAGGAGATCGACGAGGCGCTGGGCCAGCACCTCTTCCGCCTGATGGCCGAAGGGCCCGAAGGCGATCTGCTGCTTACCGAAAATGCCCAGCCGGCGATCATGGCCAATGCCATCGCGACGCTGCGCGTGCTGGAGCGGGAAGGTGGCATACGGCTGGCCGACAAGGCCGATTTCGTCGCCGGCCACTCGCTTGGCGAATATACGGCGCTTTGTGCGGCCGAGGCGCTGGACCTTGCGACCACCGCGAAGCTGCTCAAGCTGCGCGGCCAGGCCATGCAGGCGGCGGTGCCGGTGGGTGAGGGCGCGATGGCGGCCTTGCTCGGCGCCGATGTCGAAAAGGCACGCGCACTGGCGGATGTGGCGGCCGAGGGCGAAGTCTGCACCGTCGCCAATGACAATGATCCCAGCCAGGTCGTGATTTCCGGCCACAAGGGCGCGATCGATCGCGCGGTGGCGCTGGTGAAGGAGCATGGCATCAAGCGCGGCGTGTTGCTGCCGGTGTCCGCGCCCTTCCACTGTCCGCTGATGCAGCCCGCCGCCGATGCGATGGCTGAGGCGCTCGCCGCGGCCGATCTGCGTGCGCCGCTGGTGCCCGTCTATGCCAATGTCACCGCCGCGCCGGTCGCCGACCCCGACACGATTCGCAAGCTGCTGGTGGAGCAGGTGACCGGCACCGTGCGCTGGCGCGAGAGCGTCGCGGCGATGTTCGACGCCGGCGTGCATGATTTCGTGGAATTTGGCGGCAAGGTCGTCGGCCCCATGGTCAAGCGCATCGCACCGGACGCCACTGCGACGAGCGTGATATCGATGGACGATATCGAAGCGCTGCTGAAGTCGATCTGAGAACGGAGAAAAGAACATGTTCGACCTGACAGGCATGACTGCGCTGGTGACCGGCGCTTCGGGTGGGATCGGCTCGTCGATTGCCAAGGCGCTTGCGGCGCAAGGCGCCCGGCTCGCGGTTTCCGGGTCCAATGTCGAGAAGCTGGAGGCGTTTCGCGCGGAGCTGGGCGGCGATCATGTCGCACTGCCCTGCAATCTTTCGGACGCGGCAGCTGTCGACGGGCTGGTGCCCAGCGCAGTCGAGGCACTGGGCGGCAAGCTCGACATCCTCGTCAACAATGCCGGCGTGACGCGCGACAATCTCGCCATGCGGATGAAGGATGAGGAATGGGATCAGGTGATCCGCGTCAATCTGGAAGCCGCGTTCCGACTGATCCGCGCCGCGGCCAAGCCGATGATGAAGGCGCGCTTCGGCCGTGTTATCTCCATCACGTCGGTCGTGGGACAGACCGGCAATCCGGGCCAGGCGAACTATGCTGCGTCGAAGGCGGGGTTGGTCGGCATGTCCAAGGCGCTGGCGCAGGAACTTGCCAGCCGCAACATCACGGTAAATTGCGTTGCGCCCGGTTTCATCGCTTCCGCCATGACCGAAGTGCTGCCCGATGCGCAGAAAGAAGCCCTGCTCGGCAAGATCCCGGCGGGCAAGCTGGGCGAAGGTGGCGATGTCGCCGCGGCTGTGGTTTACCTTGCCAGCAAGGAGGCCGGATACGTCACCGGACAGACTTTGCACGTCAATGGTGGCATGGCGATGATCTGAATGTGAACAAAGCAAGCTTGCAAGCTTGCAGCCGCCCGGTTAGGCAGCGGCAAACAGACCCTAAGGAAGGTTGGGAATATGAGCGAGACCGCCGAGCGCGTGAAGAAGATCGTCGTCGAGCATCTCGGCGTCGAAGCCGACAAGGTGAACGAAGAAGCGAGCTTCATCGACGATCTGGGCGCCGACAGCCTCGACATCGTTGAGCTGGTGATGGCGTTCGAAGAAGAGTTCGGTGTCGAGATCCCCGACGATGCGGCCGAGAAGATCGCCACCGTCAAGGACGCGATCAGCTACATCGACGCGAACAAGGGCTGAGGCCCGGCTGGGCTGAGCCAGCGGAACCGGCCGGATCGATCCGGCTAGGCCGAGACAAGCAGCGGCTCCCCGACCCCGGGTATTGACACAAGGGGGCGCGGAGCCGCTTCGTTTTTCTGACGTTTTTGTGGAGGATGCCATGCGGCGCGTGGTGGTGACCGGACTGGGGCTCGTGACGCCGCTGGGCGCGGATGTCGAAACGGCATGGGCGAATATCATCGCGTCCAAATCGGGCGCGGGGCAGATCACCCGTTTCGACGCCAGCGAATTTCCCTGCACGATCGCGTGCGAGGTGAAGCCCGCCGACCATGCCTATGGCTTCGATCCGGGCAAGCGGGTGGACCATAAGGTCCAGCGCCAGGTCGATCCCTTCATCGTCTACGGCATCGACGCCGCCGGCCAGGCGCTCGAAGATGCCGGCCTTACCGACATGAGCGAGGAAGAACGCTTCCGCGCAGGCTGCTCGATCGGCTCGGGAATCGGTGGCCTGCCGGGCATCGAGAGCGAATCGATCGTGCTCTATGAAAAAGGGCCGCGCCGCGTTTCGCCGCACTTCGTCCATGGCCGCCTGATCAACCTGATCTCGGGCCAGGTCAGCATCAAATATGGCCTGATGGGCCCGAACCACGCGGTCGTCACCGCTTGCTCGACGGGCGCGCATTCGATCGGCGATGCCGCGCGCATGATCGCGATGGACGATGCCGATGTCATGCTGGCCGGCGGATCGGAAAGCACGGTCTGCCCGATCGGTATCGCCGGTTTCGCGCAGGCGCGGGCACTATCGACCAACTTCAACGCCACGCCGGAAAAGGCTTCGCGCCCCTATGACAAGGATCGCGACGGCTTCGTCATGGGCGAGGGCGCCGGCGTGGTCGTGCTCGAGGAATATGAGCGGGCCAAGAAGCGCGGTGCCAAGATCTATGCCGAAGTGATCGGCTACGGCCTGTCGGGCGATGCCTATCATGTGACGGCGCCGCATCCCGAGGGCTCGGGCGCGTTCCGTTCGATGGAAATGGCGATGCGGAAGTCTGGCCTGGCGCTGTCGGACATCGACTATATCAACGCCCACGGCACCTCGACCCCGCTCGGCGACGAGCTGGAACTGGGTGCGGTTCGCCGCCTGTTTGGCAATTCGATCAACGGTCTGTCGATGTCGTCGACCAAGTCCGCGATCGGCCACCTGCTGGGCGGCGCCGGCGCGGTCGAATCGATCTTCTGCATCCTCGCGCTGCGCGACCAGATCGTGCCGCCGACGCTCAACCTCGATAATCCGAGCGAGAGCTGCGAGGGCGTCGACCTGGTGCCGCATGTCGCCAAGAAGCGGTCGGTGAAGGCGGTGCTGAACAATTCGTTCGGCTTCGGCGGCACCAATGCGTCGCTGGTGATGCGCGCCGTCTGACCCAAGATCGCCGGAGGAAAAGGGCATGGCCCGCAAGCGCAAGCGTTCCTCCGGCGGCGGTCGGATCGGCTGCCTTTTCCTGATCGTTCTCGCCGTCGCGATCGGGACGGCGGGCTATTTCTGGTATGACTGGGGCATTCGTGGCCCGGCCGAAAAGCCGGTCGCGGTGACGATCGCCGAAGGATCGAGCCTTACCGCCGCCGCAAAGGCGCTGGAGGAAAAGGGCGCGATCCGTTCCGCCTCTACATTCCTGCGCTTCGCCAAGCTGTTCGGATCCGACGCGCCGATCAAGACCGGCGAGTTCGAAGTGCCGGCCCATGCCACGGGCGCGCAGATCCTGGAGATGCTCCAGGAGGGCAAGGTCAAGCAGCGCTTCGTGACGGTCCCCGAAGGCATGCCGTCGATCCTCGTGCGCGAACGGCTGATGAAGGAAGACCTTCTGACGGGCGAGGTTGCCGTCCCGGCCGAGGGATCGGTGCTGCCCGACAGCTATGCCTTCCAGCGCGGCGAGACGCGCGCGGCGGTGCTGAAGCGGATGCAGGCGGCGATGGACGAGGCGCTGGCGGAGGCGTGGAAGGCGCGCAAGCCGACCACGGTCGTCAAGAGCCCGCGCGAGGCGATCATCCTTGCCTCGATCGTCGAAAAGGAAACCGCGGTTGCATCCGAACGGCGGACGGTGGCGGCGGTCTATTCGAACCGCCTCAGGATCGGCATGCGGTTGCAGGCAGACCCGACGACGATCTATCCGATCACCAAGGGCAAGCCGCTCGGCCGCCGCATCCGCCAGTCGGAACTGCGCGCTGTTAACGGCTACAACACCTATGCGATTGCTGGCCTGCCTGCGGGGCCGATCGCCAATCCCGGCCGCGCGTCGATTGAGGCAGTGCTCGATCCGGCGCAGAGCAAGGCGCTCTATTTCGTGGCCGACGGTAAGGGCGGCCACGTGTTCGCCGACACGCTCGAACAGCACAATTCCAATGTGCAGAAGTGGTACAAGATCCGCCGCGAACGCGGTGAGATGTAGTTCGCCTCAGCAATTGTCCTGATTGGCAGGCGTTAAAGCCGCCTCCACCTTTCCTCCCCTGGGCAAGAGGATGGGATGTGGCGGAAATCGCACATGCGCTGGCGGAATATATCGCGCTCGGGGTCAATATCCTCGCGATTGGCGCCATCGCCATCGGATCGGTCCAGGGCGCGATCGGCCTTTGCCGGCTCCTGCTGTTCAAGGCGCACGAAGACGAGTTGCGCCCCGTATGGCTTGCCTTCGGGCGGTGGCTGGTCGCTGGCCTGACCTTCCAGCTTGCCGCCGACATCGTCGAGACGACGCTGGCGCCAAGCTGGGACGATATCGGCAAGCTGGCGGCGATCGCCGCGATTCGAACCGCGCTCAACTTCTTTCTCGACCGCGACATGGAGACTCTGCGCGAGCGGGGAAAGGTGCGCGCGGAAGAGGCCAAGGATTGAGTGGCTGATTATGGATAGCGCACGCGCGCTTCCGGTTCCGGCGGCAGGGGGATGAACTCGGTCTCGCCCGGCACGTCGGCGAAGCGCCGTTCGCGCCAGTCGGCCTTGGCCTGCTCGATCCGGTCGGGATCGGACGAGACGAAGTTCCAGTAGATGTAGCGCTTTTCCGGGAAGGGCTCGCCGCCGACGATCATCAGTCGGGTGGGGCCATGGGCGGTGACGACGATCTCGGCATCGGGGCGGAAGATTACGAGTTGATGTTCCTCGAAGCGGCCGTCCTGCCCGGCAACAGAGATGCTGCCTGAAACGATATAGACCGCGCGTTCGATATGCTCAGTGGGGAAGGAATAGCGTGCCCCGTCCTGCATCTGCAGATCGCCATAGACCATGTCGGTCAGCGCCGGCACGGGCGATCGGATACCTTCGGTGGCACCGGCAATCAGGCGCATCGTCAGGCCGTCCCCGTCGATTTGCGGAATGGTGTCGGCGGGATGGTGCGAGAAGGCTGGGCTGGTTTCCTCCAGCGCCTTCGGCAGCGCCACCCACGTTTGGATGCCGTAGAGCGAGCCCCCCGACGTGCGTACCTCATCACCCGTGCGTTCGGAATGGACGATGCCGCTACCCGCGGTCATCCAGTTCACCGCGCCGGGGCGGATATGCTGGACCGAGTCGAGACTGTCGCGATGAAGAATCTCGCCGTCGAACAGATAGGTGACGGTCGACAGGCCGATATGCGGATGGGGCCGCACGTCCAGGCCGTCACCGGCGTTGAAAGTCGCCGGCCCCATCTGATCGAAGAAGACCATCGATCCCACGATCCTTTTTTTGGCGGACGGCAGCGCACGGCGGACCTGGAAGCCGTCGCCGAGGTCGCGGACCGGCGGCAGGATGACATGTTCGATATCGGGCAGGTCGGTCATGCTTTGCTCCATTGCGACGCGCTTGCTTATCCTAGCGCAATTGAACCGGCTTCTGCCCAATGAAAAGGGCGGCGGATTCGCACCCGCCGCCCCCTTGTCGATGGTGTGCGGCTTATGCGTGGAGCGGCTGCACCTTGGCGCGGCGGCGCATGGCGCCACCCACCAGGCCGAAGCCGCTGATCATCATCGCCCAGGTGGCGGGCTCGGGCACCGCCGCGGCGGTCGCCGGCAGCAGCGTGATATTGTCGAACTGGCCCGCCGTGCTCTGGTTGCGGAAGGTGAATTTCAGGATGTCGCCCAAGCCGTCGAAGGTCGCCAGATGGGCGGTGATCGGGGTCGGGTTGCTGTGCAGGAAAGTGAAATATTTGGTCACGACCGTCTGGTCGGCGTCGGCCAGCGTGAAGAAGAACTGATAGGTCGACGAATAGGTGCTGCCGGCGGTGCTGAGCTTGCCGAACTCCAGCGATCCGAACTGGAAGGCGGCGCCGTCTTCGCGCTGCATGGTGAAGGTGGTGGCGGCTCCGCTCGCCTTCTGCACCGAAACACCGTCGCTATCGATGCTGCTGCCCGGAGCGACTGCGTTGAGGCACTTGCCGGTGGTGCTGTTGCAGAAATTGCCCGAGAGAACGAAGCCGTCCTCATGATAGGCGCCGCCTGCATAGGTGCCGAAATTGTCGAAATCGATCACGGTTGACGCATAAGCCGGTGCCGCAACCGCCGTCGCCGCCAGCGTGGCAGCCATCATCAAAGCCCTCTTCATCTTGTTGCTCCTCGTTTGAACCGAATAAACGAGGGTTAATAATGGCTTAATGCTACGGTTGGCCGTCAGCTCGGCGAAAGCGCAATGACTCTGAAACTACAGCTTTGTTGCAGTCAAGCATTTGATAAATCTATGTTAATTCTGCCGTCGAGCGCGGCAATGGCTGTCACCTGGTTGCGGCTATAACCCATGGCCACCAGTTCCCGGCCGATCGCTTCGGTGTCGGGCGAATTCCAGTGGAGGCGGCAGACGAAGCGGCGCAGCGTTTCGAGCCGAGGATCGGCCAGCGGGCGGATCGCTTCGCGGCCAGTGAGGAAGGTCCAGAGTCGCGAGAGGCGCGAGGGCGGGGCAACGCCGCCGCAACCACACGCCTCGGCTTCGCGCAGGCCGATGGCGAGTGCCTGCCATTCTAGCCTGTCGAGCGCGAGGCTGCCCGAACCCGCTGCCATCCGTGTCATCGCGTTCATGGCATGCTCCATCGAAGGAAAGGGGGCGGGCCTGCGCATGGGGGGAGGGGAGTGGCGCAGGCCCGCGATCCGGCTTCTCAGCCGAACAGCTTGTTGGCGACTTCCGCGACATGACGGCCCTGGAAGCGGGCGCCGTCGAGCTCGTTCTCGCTCGGTTGGCGCGAACCGTCACCACCGGCGATCGTGGTGGCGCCATAGGGCGCGCCGCCGGTCACTTCGTCGATCTTCATCTGGCCCTGGAAGCTGTAGGGCAGGCCGACGACCACCAGGCCGAAGTGAAGCAGGTTGGTGATGATCGAGAAAAGCGTGGTTTCCTGGCCGCCATGCTGGCTGCCGGTCGACGTGAAGGCCGCACCGACCTTGCCGTTGAGCTTGCCGGATGCCCACAGACCGCCTGCCTGATCGAGGAAGGCTGCCATCTGGGAGGACATGCGGCCGAAGCGGGTGGGGGAGCCGATGATGATCGCATCATATTCGGCAAGATCCTCGACCGTCGCGATCGGGGCGTCCTGATCATATTTGAAATGGTTGGCGCGGGCGCGCTCTTCGGCGACCGTTTCCGGCACGCGCTTGACGTCGACATGGGCGCCGGTTTCGCGCGCGCCGGCGGCAATCGCGTTCGCCATCACTTCCATGTGGCCGTAGGTGGAATAATAGAGAACCAGTACCTTAGCCATAAAAGCCTCCCTGGGATCACATTTGGTGTGGGTCGCGGGGTGCGGCCCTGTCCCGACCGAACATAGAGCTTTTCATCATTGCGAAAATCGCGATGATCGAAACGCATCGTTTCAGAATTTTGAATTGAGGATTCGTCATGGCCTATCTGCCCGACTTCGAGGCCTGGGCGATCTTCGCCAAGGTGGCCGATCTCGGCTCCTTCTCCGCGGCGGCGACCGACCTCAATCTATCCAAGGCAACCGTGTCCAAGGCGGTGCAGCGGCTGGAGTTGCGGCTGGGTACGCAATTGTTCCACCGCACGTCGCGGCGACTGTCGCTGAGCGAAAGCGGCCGGGGTGCGCTGGGACGCGCGGCGCGCATCCTGGCCGAGGGCGAGGCGATAGAGGAGGAGATTTCGGAGCGGTCCGCGGCACCCCGCGGGCTGATCAAGCTAGCCGCGCCGATGTCGTTCGGAATCAAGCATCTCGGATCGATTCTTCCCGAATTTCTGGAGAAATATCCTGAGGTTTCGATCGATGTACGGCTGAGCGACGAGCATATCGATCTGGTGGCGCAGGGGATCGACGTTTCCCTCAGGATCGGCGTGCTCGCCGATTCCTCACTGCGGGCGCGGCGTTTGTGCGCTGTCCGCCTGCCGCTGGTCGCGTCACCGGCCTATATCAAGCGGTACGGAATGCCGCAGCACCCCCGCGACCTCGAACAGCATCACGGCATCCTCTATTCGCACCTCGCCAATCCGAGCCTGTGGCAGTTCAGCCATCCGCTCGAAGGCGACGTGACGGTGCGGGTGAATGGCCGCGTGATGGTGAATAACGGCGACGTGATCATGCCGACGCTCCTGGCAGGTATCGGCATGGCCCAGCAGCCCGAATTTCTGATCTGGAACGAACTGAGATCGGGCAAGCTGGTGGAGTTGCTGCCGGGCTGGTCGGGGCGGCTGGCCGCGCTGCATGTGGTGACGCCACCGGGATCGTTGCGGCCCGCGCGTGTCACCGCGCTGATCGATTTCCTTGCCAAGCGTTTCCTTCGCGCACCCTGGGCGCATGGGCTGGCGGACGAAGCAACCGAGGAACATGAGTAACGGACGCAATCGGAAGGCGGCTCGGCCCGCCATCGGCAGACATTGGGTTTCAATGCTGAAACATGCCCGCAAAGAAGGGCGATCAGTGGGAAGATCATGACCATGCGATCCTATTGCCGGCCGATGGGGGCCGTGACGGTGCTGGCGCTGTTGTCCGCCTGCACCGTCGGCCCCGATTATCGTCCCCCGTCGACCGCCACGCTCAAGGTGCCCGAACGCTTCGTCGCCGATCGGCCGGGCGCGGAGGTGGATCTGGCGCGCTGGTGGACGAGCTTCGACGATCCGGTACTGACCCAGCTTGTCGAGCGTTCGCTGGCCGCCAATCTCGACATCGATGCGGCGGGCGCCCGGCTGCGGCAGGCGCGCGCGTCGCTGCGCCAGTCGCAGGGTTCGGCGCTGCCGCAGGTGAGCGCCAGCGGATCGGTTTCGCAGAGCATCGGCAATGAAGGATCGGTCTTCATCGATCCGACGACCGGCCAGGCCGTTTCGCGCGGCGGCGACACCAAGATTTACCGCGCCAGCTTCGACGCATCCTGGGAAGCCGATATTTTCGGCGGCATCCGCCGCTCGATCGAGGCCGATCGCGCCAATATGGAAAGCAGCGAAGCGAACCTGCACTTCACGCAGGTGAGCGTCGCGGCGGAAGTGGGACTCAACTATCTGACGGCGCGGCTCGCGCAGCAGCAGCTCGACATCGCGCGCCAGAACCTCGCTTCTCAGGACGAGACGCTGCAGATCGTCGGATGGCGGGTGCAGGCGGGGCTGGTGAGTTCGCTCGATCTGGAGCAGGCCAAGCAGCTTCGCGCCAATACGGCCGCGACGATCCCGAATATCGAGACCAACTATGCGAGTGCGGTCAACCGCATCGCGGTGCTGCTGGGCGAGGCGCCCGGCGCAGTGAATGAACTGATGCAGGCCAAGCAGCCTGTGCCGCTGCCGCCGCAGGCTGTCGGCGCGGCCATTCCGGCCGAGATCGTCCAGCGTCGCCCCGATATTGCCGCGGCCGAGCGCACGCTGGCCGCGGAAACGGCGCGGATCGGCGTGGCGACGGCGCAACTCTATCCCGCGCTACGGCTGAGCGGATCGTTCAGCGGATCGGATACGTCCCTGTCGGCGCTGCCCGATGCGATGGTCGGCAATCTGGTCGCCGGCATCACCGCGCCGATCTTCAACGGCGGGCAGATCCGCGCCCAGATCGAGGGGCAGCGCGCATCGACCGATGCGGCTTTCGCCACCTATCGCCAGACCGTGCTGACCGCGCTCGAGGAAGTGGAGAATGCGCTGACGACGCTCACCTCCGCCGAGCGGCGCGAGCGTGAGGTGATCGCTGCGGCCGAAGCGTCGCAGAACGCCGTCACGCTTGCCCAAAGCCAGTATCGCGCCGGGCTGATCGACTTCCAGGCATTGCTCGAATCCCAACGCAGCCTGCTCGTCACGCAGGACAATCGTGCGCAGGCGCGCGCCAATCGGGCGACTGCGACCGTGCAACTCTACAAGGCGCTGGGTGGTGGCTGGGAAGCCGCGCCGATGCCCGCAACCGCCCTTTCGATGAGGCCATGATGGACCAGCCGACCACCGCCGCTCCCAATGACATCGACGAGTTCCTCGGCATCGAGCCGCCGTCGCAGCGGGCGAAATATCTGAAATGGGGCGCCATCGGCGTCGCGGCGCTGATCGTCCTGTGGATCGTCTGGCGGCTGTTCACCAGCGGCGGCACCGCCGTGAACTATGCGACGGAGACGGTGCGGCGGGGCAACCTGACCGTCACGGTATCCGCTACCGGCAACCTGCAACCCACCAATCAGGTCGACGTGGGCTCGGAATTGTCAGGCACCGTCACCGAGGTCTTCGTCGACAATAATGATCGCGTGACCAAGGGCCAGGTGCTCGCGCGCCTCGATACCTCGCGGCTTCAGGATTCCGTCAACCAGAGCAAGGCATCGCTGGCGTCGGCGCAGGCGAGCGTGATGCAGGCGCAGGCGACCGCGCAGGAAAGTCGTGCTAATCTCACCCGCTTCCAGGAAGTCTATCGCCTGTCGGGCGGCAAGGTGCCGTCGGCCACCGAGCTCGACACTGCACGGGCGGCCAATGCTCGCGCGATCGCGGGCGTCCGCACCGCTGAGGCGCAGGTCGCACAGGCGCGCGCGCAACTTTCGTCCGATCAGACGCAATATTCCAAGGCCTTGATCGTTTCACCGGTCAACGGCGTGGTGCTGTCGCGCCAGATCGAGCCGGGCCAGACGGTCGCCGCCTCGCTCAACGCGCCGGTGCTGTTCCAGATCGCTGAGGATCTCCGCCAGATGCGGCTGGAGGTTAAGGTGGACGAGGCCGATGTCGGCCAAGTGAAGCAGGGTCAGAGTGCCCGCTTCCAGGTCGATGCCTTCCCCGGGCGCACCTTCCCGGCGACGATCGAACGCGTCGATCTGGGCGCGAATGGCGCGACCTCGTCTTCGTCGTCGTCGAGTTCGTCCAGCACGTCGAGCGCCAGCAGCGTCGTCGCTTATGTTGCGCGGCTGACCGTATCCAACGACCAGGAACTGCTGCGTCCCGGCATGACCGCGACGGCCGATATCGTGACGACCGAGAAGCAGGGCGTATTGCTCGTCCCCAACGCCGCGCTCCGCTTCTCCCCCGATCGCGCATCGGGCGGCAGCGGCCAGCGCGGTGGACTGAGCAGCGTCTTCGCGCCGTCGCCGCCCCGGCGTGGCAACCGCGCCAATCGCGAGGTTTCGATCGGCCGTGGCAGCCAGCAGACCGTCTATATCGTCGGCGAGGACGGCAAGCCGAAGCCGATCCGCGTGACGGTGGGCGACACCAATGGCAGCGAGACCGAGGTAACGGGCGCCGACGTCAAGCAGGGTATGGAGGTCATCACCGGCCAGCTCGCCGCCGGCCAGACCAACGAGAAGCGCGGGGAGCGGGGCAATCGTGGCGAAGGGCGCGACCGCGGCGGCGATCGCAGCGGCAATGAGGCGCAGCCGACCAATGCGGCAGCCCCGGCGGCTGCGACCGCAGTTCCCGCCGGCACCGGCAATGTTCCGCGGGCGGCCCCTGCCGCACCTGCGGCACAGGTTGCGCCCGCCAATGCCGCCGACGGCGATCGTGCCGCACGCCGCGCTGAACGCGAAGCATCGATGACGGCCGAGGAGCGGGCGGAGCGCCGCGCGCAGTGGGAATCCATGTCCCCTGAAGAACGCGAACAGCGCCGGGCCGAACGGCGGGCGGCCCGCGAAGCGGCAGGCGGCGCAAATGGCGAGTGAACCGCTGATCCAGCTCCGCAACGTCACCAAGACGTTCGGCAACGGCCCGACTGCGTTCCAAGCGCTGAAGGGCGTCGACATGGAGGTCAATGCCGGCGATTTCGTCGCAGTGATGGGGGCATCGGGATCTGGCAAGTCGACGACGATGAACATCCTCGGCTGCCTGGATGTGCCGACGAGCGGCGAGTTTCTGTTCCGCGGCCATCATGTCGAGCAGCTTGGTCGCGACCAGCGCGCACTGTTGCGGCGACGCTATCTCGGCTTCGTGTTCCAGGGCTTCAACCTGCTCGCGCGGACGACGGCGCTCGAAAATGTCGAGCTGCCTTTGCTCTATCGCGGTGAGGACAAGAAGGAGCGGCACGCGCTGGGCATGGCCGCGCTCGACAAGGTCGGCCTCGCGGACTGGTGGGATCATACCCCGGCCGAGCTTTCAGGCGGGCAGCAGCAGCGCGTGGCGATCGCCCGCGCCATCGTCACGCATCCGGATGTGCTGCTGGCCGATGAGCCGACCGGCAATCTCGACAGCGAACGCTCGATCGAGATCATGGAATTGTTGAGCGATCTCAACCGATCGAGCGGGATCACGGTGCTGATGGTGACGCACGAGCCTGACATGGCGGCCTTTGCCCGCACCATCGTCCACTTCAAGGACGGCCTGGTCGAGCGGATCGACGAAAGGGCGGTGGCGTGAACCTGCACACATCTGACATCACAGGCGCTGCGACCGAACTTCGCCAGCGGTCCCGTGGGCCGCTGCGGCTGCTCGGCACCTCGATCACGCTGGCGGTGCGCGAGATCCGCCGCCATCTGCTGCGATCCTTCCTCACTATCCTCGGCATTGTCATCGGCGTCATGTCGGTGGTGACGATGGTGACGCTGGGCAATGGTGCGTCGGCGGCGGTGCAGGAAAGCATCTCCAGCCTCGGCGCCAACATCCTCCAGATCCGTCCCGGCCAGGGCTTCGGCCGTGGCGGCGGTGGGCCGCAACCGCCCGATTTCAAGGAACAGGATGTCGAGGCGATCCGCACCCAGATCGCGGGCGTCCGCGCCATTGCGCCGCAGGCCCAGTCCTCCGGCGTCGCCATCCGCAATGCGGCCAACTGGTCGACCACGGTGAACGGCACGACCAGCGACTATTTCACCGCCCAGCAATGGAATTTGAACGAGGGCCGCATTTTCACGCCGGCCGAGGAGCAGGCGGGCAAGGCTGTCTGCATCCTCGGCAATACGGTGGTGCAGAACCTGTTCCGTGGCGAGGATGCGATCGGCCAGCGCTTCCGCATCAAGGATGTGTCGTGCGAGGTGATCGGCACGCTGACGACGCGCGGGCAGGGCGGTTTCGGCAACGACCAGGACGATGTCGTGATCATGCCGATCAAGACGGTGCAGCGCCGCTTCACCGGCAACCGCGACGTCCGCAACATCATGGTTTCGGTCGACGATGCCTATGATTCGGCAGCAGTGCAGAGTTCGATTTCGCAGCTTTTGCGCGAACGCCGCAACATCACCGGCGCCAAGCAGGACGATTTCAACATCTTCGATACGGCGCAGATTTCCGAAAGTCTGCAAAGCACCAGTTCGATCATGACCGGGCTGCTTGGATCAGTTGCCGCGGTAAGCCTGCTCGTCGGTGGGATCGGCATCATGAACATCATGCTGGTGTCCGTTACGGAGCGCACACGCGAGATCGGCATCCGCCTTGCTATCGGTGCGGTCGGGCGAGAGGTGCTGATGCAGTTCCTGGTGGAAGCCGTCGCGCTGGCCTGCCTGGGCGGGGTGATCGGTCTGTTGCTGGCATTGGCGGCGACGCTCGTGCTTGCGCCCGTACTGCAGGTGCCCTTCCTCTTCGATCCGCAGATCAACCTGCTGGCCTTCGCCTTTTCGGCGGCGATCGGCGTGATTTTCGGCTATTTCCCGGCGCGACGGGCGGCATCGCTCAATCCGATCGACGCGTTGAGGCATGAATGACGAAAAAGCGGACGGCAGGCGTGGCGGCAGCGGCCGCATTGATGGTGATCGTCATGCCGGCGGTTGCGAAGCCTAAGCTGCCGCCTTGTCCGCCCAAGGGACCGCAACTCTTCATCTCGCCCATGGGGGAGCCGTTTCGCGCCGGGCCGGATGATCCCTATCCGGTCGATCGCTGGTTCGCCCAGGCGGACAAGGATCATGACGGGCGGCTGACGCAGGCGGAGGTGGTGGCCGATGCCGACCGCTTCTTCGCGGTGCTGGACGAGGACAAGGATGGCGAGATCATCCCCGGCGAGGTGATCCGCTATGAACGCGATATCGCGCCGGAAATCCGTCTTTACGAGCGTAAGACGATGGACCGGAAGGCGATCAAGAAGCTGAAGGATGCGCCGGCCTATGGCGAGCCGATCGGTGCGGGCCGCTGGTCCTTCACCAATATTCCGCAACCCGTGGTTGCCGCCGATACGGACTTCAATCGCGGAGTGACCCTCGCTGAGTTTCGGGCGGCCGCCAGCGAGCGTTTCACGGAAATCGCCAAGGGCGGAACGCCGACGCTGGCAGATTTGCCGATGACGCCGAGGCAGGCCGCGGCCGTCAATTGTATGGTCGTGCCGCCGCCGGAGGAGCAACCAAGATGACCGAAACGGCGCCCCGCATCATCGTCGTCGACGACGATGCCGAGCTTCGCACGCTCGTCGCGGACTTCCTGAGCGCGAACGGCATGGATGTCGCCAGTGCCGCCAACGGGCAGGATATGGACGCGCTGATGGCCGAGCGGCGCTTCGATCTCGTCGTGCTGGATCTGATGATGCCGGGCGAGGACGGACTTTCGATCCTGCGGCGTCTCCGCAAACCCGGCGGCCCCGGCGTCATCATGCTTTCGGCCATGGGTGAGGATACCGACCGGATCATCGGGCTGGAGGTCGGCGCGGACGATTATCTGCCCAAGCCCTGCAATCCGCGCGAGTTGCTGGCCCGTGTCCGCGCGGTGCTGCGCCGCCGGGCCGAGCAATCGGGCGCCGCGACGGGGCCGGTGCGCCGCTTCGGCGACTGGACACTCGATCTGGTCGAACGCAGCGTCGGCCGGCGTGGCCATTCATCCGCGCCGCTGACAGACGCGGAGTTCCGCACCCTCAACGCCTTTCTCGATCGGCCACAGCGGGTGCTGAGCCGCGACCAGCTTATCGAACATGGCAAGGGCATCGACAGCGACGTGTTCGATCGCGCGATCGACGTCACCATCAGCCGGTTGCGCAAGAAATTGGGGCCGGACGACCCGATCCGCACCATCCGCAACGAAGGCTATATGTTCACGCTCAAGGTCAGCGACGAATGAAGCTCGGCGTGCCGCGGGGACTGCCGATCTTCTGGCAGACATTGCTGCTGGTCCTCGCCAGCCTTGCTGCGTCGCAGCTTGTGACGATCGCGATGTTCGCGGTGATGGACCCGCCACGGCCGGACTTCAACCGCCTGGGCGACGTTGCCGATGCTCTGGTGGGCGGCCGTGGTGAGCGCGGCCAACGCGAGCGGGCTTTGCTTGTGCGGCAGGCCAGAGAAGCGCCAGCGCCGGGCGAAGGTATGACCAGCGATCCGGCCTTCACCCGTCGGCTGGCAGAGCGCGTCGGCCAGCCGGTAGAACAAGTGCGCCTGTATTTCGAACCCGATCAACGTGCCGCCTTTGGCGACGATCGACGGCGGCATAACCACCGGCTCGTTCCGCTGCGACGCGGTGAACCGATCTTCTTCAATACCGTGATTGCCGGCATCGAGACGGCGGACGGTTGGCGCGTCGTCAAGACTCCGCCCCGCCCGCTCATCGCGGGCTGGCAGAAACGGATGCTGCTGTGGTTCGCGCTTTCGGCACTTGCACTCGTTCCCCTCGCTTGGTGGTTTGCGCGGCGGTTGACGCGCCCCATCCGCAGCTTCGCCGATGCCGCCGAACGGATGGGACGCGATCCGCTGGCACCCCAGGTCGCCGAAGAGGGGCCCGCCGAGCTGCGCCAGACCGCCCATGCGCTCAACCTGATGCAGGAGCGGATCGCCGCCTATGTCGCCGAACGGACGGCCATGATCGGCGCGATCGCCCATGATCTCAGGACACCGCTGGCCCGCATCGCCTTCCGTATCGAAGGCGCGCCGGATGAAGTTCGCGACAAGGTGCAGGCGGATATCGAACAGATGCGCGCGATGATCGCGGCGACCATCGGCTTCGTTCGCGGATCGACCAGCAGCCACGAGGCGACGGATGTCGATCTGGGCGCGCTGATCGCAGGGCTGGCACGGGAAGAGGTCGATATGGGCCGCCCCGTGACCGTCGGACAGATCGATCCACTCCGCGTCCGCGGCGACAGGCTGGCGCTGGCCCGATTGTTCCAGAACCTGATCGACAATGGCGTGGCCTATGGCGGTCGCGTCGAGCTGTCGGCGGTGCGCGACGGGCGCGATGCCGTGGTCACGATCGCGGACCATGGCCCCGGTCTGCCCGACGATCAGATCGAGCGCCTGTTTCAGCCGTTCGAGCGGGGAGATCCTTCGCGCAACCGCGAAACCGGGGGAATCGGGTTGGGGCTGACGATCGCGCGTTCGATCGTGCAGGAACATGGCGGCACGCTCGCCTTGCGCAACCGCGCGGGCGGCGGGCTTGAGGCTGTCTGCCATATTCCAACGCGCGACTGAGGCGCCATAACGCTTCTTTTTGCGGCCGTCCGGCTCTGGGGACTTGTCAGCGTCCGAGAAATTATATTACACATCCTGATAATATTCGTCCGCGGCGTTGACGGCGCGGCGAAGCAAGGGGACCATGCCGGCGCGCGCTTCCTGGCGCCGAGTCCGGACGAAGGATGGGACGAGGATGAGCAGCGAAAACGGGCGGCCCAATTTGCGGCCCCTGAGCCTGCATGTGCCCGAGCCGAAATACCGGCCGGGTGATGCAGTTGATTTCGGTGATTTCGATATTCCGGCGGCCGGATCGGTCGCGCGGCCGGAGATCGATGCCGACCCGACGGCGATGGCGGGCCATGCCTATACGCTGGTCCGCGTGCTGGACGAGGAGGGCAGGGCCGTCGGCCCGTGGGACCCGAAGCTCGCGCCCGAACGGCTAATCCGGATGCTCCGCCATATGGCGCTGACGCGGGCCTTTGACGACCGCATGTATCGCGCCCAGCGCCAGGGCAAGACCAGCTTCTACATGAAATGCACCGGCGAGGAGGCGACCGCGATCGGCGCGGCTTACGCCCTTGACCGTGATGATATGGTTTTCCCCAGCTATCGCCAGCAGGGCATCCTGATCGCGCGGGATTGGCCGATCATCGACATGATGAACCAGGTCTATTCGAACAAGGGCGATCGGCTGAAGGGCCGGCAGATGCCGATCATGTATTCGGCGAAGGGCGCCAGCTTCTTCTCGATCTCCGGCAATCTCGCCACCCAATATCCGCAGGCGGTGGGCTTTGCGATGGCAAGCGCGGCCAAGGGCGACACCCGCATCGCCGCCGCCTGGTGTGGTGAAGGATCGACGGCCGAGGGCGACTTCCATTCGGCCTGCACCTTCGCCTCCGTCTATCGCGCGCCGGTGTTGCTGAACGTCATCAACAACCAGTGGGCGATCTCGTCCTTTTCGGGCTTTGCCGGGGCCGAAGCGACGACGTTTGCGGCCCGCGCGATCGGCTACGGCATCGCTGGCCTTCGCGTCGACGGTAACGATATCCTCGCGGTCTATGCCGCGACAGAATGGGCGGCGGAGCGGGCGCGTAGCAATTATGGCCCGACCCTGATCGAGCATTTCACCTATCGCGCCGAGGGGCATTCCACCTCCGACGACCCGACCAAATACCGGTCGGCCGAAGAGAATGTGAAATGGCCGCTGGGCGATCCCGTCGCGCGGTTGAAGCAGCACCTGATCGCGATCGGCGCCTGGGACGAGGAGCGCCACGCCGCGATGGACAAGGAAGTCGCCGAGGAAGTTCGGGCCGCGCAGAAGGAGGCCGAGAAGCTCGGCATCCTGCATGACGGCCTCAAGCAGCCTTTCGACAGCATGTTCGAGGATGTGTTCGAGGAAATGCCCTGGCACCTGAAGGAACAGCTCGAGCAGATGACCGCCGAGCGGAAGGCGGCCGGCATATGAGCGACGCCACCGAAACCAAGACCATGAACATGATCCAGGCGATCAATAGCGCGCTGGACGTGATGATGGGTCGCGACCAGGACATCGTCGTGCTGGGCGAGGACGTCGGCTATTTCGGCGGCGTCTTCAAGGCGACCGAAGGGCTGCAGGCCAAGCACGGCAAGACCCGCGTGTTCGATACGCCGATCACCGAATGCGGCATCATCGGCGTCGCTGTCGGCATGTGTACCTATGGCCTCCGCCCGGTGCCGGAGATCCAGTTCGCCGATTACATCTATCCGGCGTTGGACCAAATCGTCTCGGAGGCGGCGCGTCTGCGCTATCGTTCCGCGGGCGAATATACCGCGCCGATCACGGTGCGTTCGCCCTTCGGCGGCGGCATCTTCGGCGGGCAGACGCACTCGCAATCGCCCGAGGGTATCTTCACCCATGTCGCCGGGCTGAAGACGGTGATCCCGTCCAACCCCTATGACGCCAAGGGCCTGCTGATCTCCGCGATCGAGGACAATGATCCAGTCATCTTCTTCGAGCCGAAGCGCATCTATAATGGCCCGTTCGACGGCCATTATGATCGCCCGGTGACGCCCTGGTCCAAGCATCCGACCAGCGCGGTTCCGCAGGGCTATTACAAGGTGCCGCTGGGCAAGGCCGCGATCGTCCGGCCGGGCGAGGACGTGACGGTGCTCGCTTATGGCACGATGGTCCATGTCGCCGCCGCGGTGATCGAGAACCAAGGGATCGACGCCGAGCTGATCGACCTGCGCACGCTGGTTCCGCTCGACATGGAGACGATCGCGGCATCGGTGAAGAAGACCGGCCGCTGCATCATCGTCCATGAGGCGACCAAGACGTCGGGCTTCGGCGCGGAACTTTCCGCGATCGTGCAGGAACATTGCTTCCATCATCTGGAAGCGCCGATCCAGCGCGTCACCGGTTGGGACACTCCATATCCCCATTCGCTCGAATGGGCTTATTTTCCGGGGCCGGTGCGGCTCGGCGAAGCGCTCAAGCGCGTCATGCAGGATTGAGGATGATGGGACGCTTCACGTTCAAGCTGCCGGACATCGGCGAAGGCATTGCCGAGGCGGAGATCGTCGCCTGGCATGTGGCGGTGGGCGATGTGGTCGAGGAGGACCAGCCGCTTGCCGACATGATGACCGACAAGGCAACTGTCGAGATGACCGCGCCTGTCGCCGGCAAGGTTCTGGAGATCGCCGGTGCCGTTGGCGACATGATCCCGATCGGATCGGCGCTGGCCGTCTTTGC
Source organism: Sphingomonas sp. DBB INV C78 (assembly GCF_042693015.1). Lineage (NCBI taxonomy): Bacteria > Pseudomonadati > Pseudomonadota > Alphaproteobacteria > Sphingomonadales > Sphingomonadaceae > Sphingomonas > Sphingomonas sp. DBB INV C78. Next base: position 1,066,741 of record NZ_CP170544.1, read on the forward strand.
GACGGAAGGCGACGATGCGGCTGAGGAGCCGGTGGTCGAAGTCGCGCCCAATGAGGCGGCGCAGGTGGTGAAGCCGGAGCCCGTGCCCCTCCCTGACAGGGAGGGGCTGGGGGTGGGTTCCGTCGCTGCAAGCGACGGTCCCGCGGCGACCGAAGAAAGTTCGCTACGCTCACAACCCACCCCCGACCCCTCCCTTTCAGGGAGGGGAGAAGGTCGCGTCCTCGCATCCCCCGCCGTCCGCGAACGCGCCAGGGCTCTCGGCGTCGACCTCGCGCAGGTGAAGCCCGCGCAGGGCGATCGCGTGCGCCATGCCGATCTCGATGCCTTCCTCAGCTACAACCAGTCCTATCGCCCGGCCGCGGGCAAGCGTGCGGACGAGGCGATCAAGGTCATCGGTATGCGCCGTCGCATCGCCGAGAATATGGCCGCGTCCAAGCGCCACATCCCGCACTTCACCTATGTCGAGGAGTTCGACGTCACCAAGCTGGAGGATCTGCGTGGCGACCTGAACGCGACGCGCGGGGACCGGCCGAAGCTCACCATGCTGCCGCTGCTGATCGTCGCGATCTGCAAGGCGCTGCCCGAATTTCCGATGATCAACGCGCGCTATGATGACGAAGCGGGCGTGGTGACGCGCTACGGCTCCGTCCATCTCGGCATCGCGACGCAAACCGATGCGGGGCTGATGGTGCCGGTGATTCGCGATGCCGAAAGCCGCAACATTTGGCAGCTTGCGACTGAAATCCGCCGGCTGGCGGAGGCCGCCCGCACCGGCAAGGCGAAATCGGAGGAGCTTTCGGGCTCGACGCTGACGCTCACCTCACTCGGGCCGTTGGGCGGTATCGCGACGACGCCGGTCATCAACCGGCCCGAAGTGGCTATCCTCGGCCCCAACAAGGTGGTCGAACGCCCGGTGATCCGCGATGGCGAGATCGCGGTCGCCAAGCTGATGAACTTCTCCATCTCCTGCGATCATCGCGTCGTCGATGGCTGGGACGCAGCGAGCTTCGTCCAGGCGATCAAGCGGCTGGTGGAAACGCCGGCGCTGATGTTCGTCGACTGACCAAGTCCACTCCGTCACCCTGAACTTGTTTCAGGGTCCACCCTACCGCTTGCGAAGTCCTCGTTTGTGACGCGGTGGATGCTGAAACAAGTTCAGCATGACGGGAAAGGGGCCATTGCCCTCGCTCGTGCTCATCGCTATGTTCCCGATCTGTTCAGGATCGGAGCCCCATGGCCAAACCGCAAAAACGCTATGTCTGTCAGGCCTGTGGCAGTGCCACCAGCAAGTGGCAGGGCCAATGCGTCGATTGCGGAGAGTGGAACACGCTTGCCGAGGAACTGTCGAACATCACGGTCTTTTCCGCCAAGCATGATCTGCGCGGCGGTGGCCGTTCCATCGAACTGGTCGGGCTGGATACGGAAGTCGCGCTGCCGCCGAGGATGGCGACCGGCATTGCCGAATTCGATCGGGCGCTGGGCGGCGGACTGGTATCCGGTTCCGCCACGCTGATCGGCGGTGATCCGGGCATCGGCAAATCGACCCTGCTGCTTCAGGCCGCGGCGAAGCTGGCGCTGGCCGGCCGCGACGTGGCCTATATTTCCGGCGAGGAAGCGACCGATCAGGTGCGGTTGCGCGCCCGCCGGCTGGGGTTGGGCAACGCGCCCGTCCAACTCGCTTCTGCGACCTCGGTTCGCGACATCCTGACGACCCTGTCGCAAGGCGCGCCGCCGGCTTTGCTGGTGATCGATTCGATCCAGACGATGCATTCGGACCTGATCGAAGGCGCGCCCGGCACCGTCAGCCAGGTCCGCGCGTCGGCGCAGGAATTGATCCGCTTCGCCAAGGAACGCGGCACCGCGTTGATCCTTGTGGGCCATGTCACCAAGGACGGCACGATCGCCGGCCCCCGCGTGCTCGAACATATGGTCGATACCGTGCTCGCCTTCGAAGGCGAGCGCAGCCACCAATATCGCATCCTCCGCGCCATCAAGAACCGCTTCGGCGGCACTGACGAGATCGGCGTCTTCTCGATGGCGGAAAAGGGGCTGGACGAGGTTGCCAATCCGAGCGCCCTGTTTCTCACCCATCGCGGCGAGGAAATTGCCGGCGCCACCGTCTTCCCGGCGATGGAAGGCACGCGGCCCGTGCTGGTCGAGATCCAGGCGCTCGTCGTCCGCCTGCAGAGCGGGGCGACGCCACGCCGTGCGGTGGTAGGCTGGGATTCCGGGCGACTGGCGATGATCCTCGCGGTGCTGGAGGCACGCTGCGGCCTCAGCTTCTCGACCGCGGAAGTCTATCTCAACGTATCGGGCGGTTATCGCCTGTCCGATCCTGCGGCGGACCTTGCCGTCGCCGCCGCGCTCATCTCCGCGCTCGCCGAGCGGCCCGTGGCGCCCGATGCCGTCATCTTCGGCGAAGTCGCATTGTCTGGTGAGGTCCGCCCCGTCGCCCACGGCAATCTCCGCCTGAAGGAGGCCGCCAAGCTCGGCTTCGAACGCGGCCTTGTCCCGCGCGGCGTGGAGGCGGATCAATTGCGGCTATCGGCGTTCACGACGCTCGGCGCGCTGGTCGATCACATGTTGGGGCGGGGGTAGGGCACCAGCCAGCGGAACAGCGCATAGCGCTCCGTTCGCTTACCTCCCTAAACCGTCACCCCAGCGAGACGAAGTCGACCGTAGGTCTACGCTGGGGTCCATGGCTATCACGGCAAACGGTAACGCAGATGGAGAAAGCCATGGATGCCAGCCTACGCTGGCATGACGGTTTTGTGGTCGAGGCGGCATTGTTGCTTCACTGGCGCGCTACCGTCGCCTTATCGTCGCGTGGCGGTCGCTTCCCGTTCCGATGCCGTCGCGTCAGTGTCGCGCGCCTGTGGCGTTCGCCTCACGCTGTCCTACAGCGCCTCAAATCCGTATAATCATGCGAAGGGCGCGGATTTTCGCCGTTCTCAGCTCCTTCCCATCGTGGGATCGCCATTTTGCGAGGAAGTGGAAAAATGCGCTGGTAACCCTCAACTTCCTCAACTTCGGCCGATTGCGGGTGCTTCTCCACAACTCACCGCACAAGTATCAAAGAGCCTGTTTCCCCAACCCTCATTGTCCTTTAGCAAGCCCGTCATGAATCTGACTGCGCTCGATATTGTCGTCCTGCTGCTGATGGGGGGCGGGGCCGTGCTGGGCGCCTTTCGCGGCTTCACGGCGGAAATGCTCTCGCTGTTCGCCTGGGTGGCCGCGATCCTGGCGGTGAAGATCGGTCATGGTCCGGTGACGGCGGTGCTCGAAGGGCCGGTGGGAACGCATATGGGCGCAGCGGTGCTGGCCTTCGCGCTGATCTTCATCCTGGTGTTCGTGGCCGGCAAGCTGCTCGCGGTCAGGATGGGGCGGCAGATGCGCCAATCGGTGCTCGGGCCGGTGGATCGCGCGCTAGGTTTCGGATTCGGCGGCATCAAGGGCCTGATTCTGTCGGCCTTGCTGTTCCTGGCCGTGAACCTTGCGAGCGATGTCTGGTATGGCGCGTCGGCGGAGCGGCCCGAATGGCTGCGCGCATCGCGAACTTTCCCGCTGCTCAACGCCAGCAGCCGCGCTATCGTCGATTTCGTCGAGATGCGGGCCAAGGCCGCAGAAAAGAAATCCGGTGATTAAGGGGGTGTTGCCGGGCGTCATCGCCGCCTAAATGGGGGCCATGTCCGGCGCGCTCTACAATACCGAAATCCTCCGGCTGGCGACGGCCATCCCCCACCAGCAACGGCTCGATCAGCCACAGGCGAGCGCGGAACGGCGCTCTCCCGTCTGCGGCAGCCGTATCACCGTCGACGTCAGCATGGACCCAGAAGGCAGGGTCGCTGCTCTGGGCCAGGAAGTGCGCGCCTGCGCGCTCGGCCAGGCATCCGCCGCCTTGATGGGTGGGCATGCCATCGGCCGCAGCGTCGACGAACTCGCGAATGCCCGCGATGCGCTGACGGCCTTCCTGGCAGGAGAACGGGACGATCCCGGCGACTGGCCGGGACTCGGCATTTTCGCGCCGGCGCGCCCGCACAAGGCGCGACACGCATCGATCCGGCTCGCCTTCGAAGCCGTGGCGGAGGCCGCCGCCCGCGCTTCGGAGGCGGTGGCGTGAACGAGGAGCATGTCACCACATTGCTGCTGAAGGATGGCGTGATTCTCCTCGGCGCGGCGCTCGTCCTCGTCCTCGTCTTCCGCCGCCTAGGGCTGGGCGCGGTGCTCGGCTATCTCGTCGCGGGCGCGCTGATTGGGCCGCAGGGGCTGGGTCTGGTCGGCGACGCCGAAAGCAAGCTCGGCATCGCCGAACTGGGCATCGTGCTGCTGCTGTTCATCGTCGGCATGGACCTCAATCCCGCCCGGTTGATCCGCCTGCGACGGGATATCTTCGGACTGGGGCTTGCCCAGGTCGTTCTGTGCGGCGTCGCAGTGGCCGCTTTCCTAGCCGTTGCGACGGAATTTTCCCCGGCCGCCGCGATCGCGCTCGGCCTGCCGCTGGCTTTGTCCTCGACCGCGCAGGTGCTGCCGATGCTGCGGTCGGCAGGTCGCCTTAACACGCCGTTCGGGGAAAAGAGCTTCTCGATCCTGCTGTTCCAGGATCTGTCGATCGTGCCGCTGATCACGATCATCGCAGCACTTTCCCGCGCACCCGCGGACCCCTCCGCGCCGCCGGGCTGGCTGCTCGCGATCTACACGGTCGCCGCGATCGTCGGGCTGGTGCTGGCGGGGCGCTTCATCATCAATCCGCTATTCCGCCTGATCGGCAATCTCGGCGAACGCGAGTTGTTCGTCGCCGCCGGTCTGTTCACCGTCATCACCTCCGCGGCGGTGATGGAGGCGCTCCACCTGTCGACCGCGCTGGGTGCGTTCATCGCCGGCATGATGCTGGCGGATTCGCCTTACCGGCACGAGCTGGAAGCAGATATCGAGCCGTTCCGCACCATCCTGCTCGGCCTGTTTTTCCTGGCTGTCGGCATGTTGCTCGATCTGAACGCGGTCATGACGCGGCCCGTGTTCGTGCTATCGCTTGCGGCCGCGGTGGTGATCATCAAGACCGGCGTCATATTCGGCCTCGCGCGGCTGTTTGGCCTCTCGACACGCAAAGCCTTCGCGCTCGGCCTATTGCTGAGTCAGGGCGGCGAGTTCGGCTTCGTGCTGTTCGCCCAAGCGGCGGAGGCGCAACTCGTCGCGCCGGAGGCCGCAAGCCTGTTCGGCGCGGTGGTGACGCTGTCCATGGCGAGCACGCCGTTCCTGATGAAGCTTTCGCGGCGTTTCACCGAGGAGAAATCGGTCGAGCGCACCGATCTGGAAGGGCCGTCCGCGGGCCCAGAGGGAGAGGCAATCCTTGTCGGCTATGGGCGTTTCGGCCAGACGGTCGCGCAGATGCTCATGGCGAAGGGCGTCGATGTGACGCTGATCGATAATGCGCCCTCGACGATCGAGCGCGGCGTCGATTTCGGCATGAAGGTCTATTATGGCGACGGCCTCCGCCTCGATCTGCTGCGGCAGGCGGGCGCTGAGAAAGCGAGCGCGATCATCTTCTGCATCGACGATCGCACGCTTGGCAAGGATATGCTCGAACAGGTCATGGCGGCCTTCCCGCAGGCGGCGATCCTTGTCCGCGCTTATGATCGTCAATCGCTGATGCGTCTTGATGGCCTCGATATCGCCGGATCGGTGCGCGAAATGTTCGAATCCGCGGTGCTGATGGGGCGCAAGGCGCTGGAGGCGGTGGGCGCCTCGCCCGAAGATGTCGACCGTATCGAGCATGAATATCGCGAGCGGGACACGATCCGGCTGGAGCTGCAGAGCAAGTCCGGCGATCTCCGCACGGCTAGGGACATGATGTTTCGGCCGGGCAATCCCATGGAAGGACTGGAACAGAAATGAAGCGGGTTGGGCGAGTGGCGGCGCTGGCGGGGCTTTCCGGCGCGGTTGCGGTGACCGCGGGCGCGTTCGGCGCGCACGGGGCGGAGGGCAAAGCGGCCGAATGGCTGCGGACCGGGGCGACCTACCAGCTTGTCCATGCCGCCGCCGCCATCGCGGCGCTGACGCTGCCGAGGGGACGGGGGCCTGCGCTGCTGATGCTGCTCGGCGCACTGATCTTTTCGGGCACGCTTTACGCGATGGCGTTCGGCGCCCCGCGCTGGCTGGGCGCAGTGACGCCGCTGGGTGGGCTGGGGATGATCGCGGGCTGGCTGCTGCTTGCTCTGGTGGCGCTCAGGAAGTAGCGCCACCGGCGTTCAAAGGATGCCGGGCAGGTCGAGCCCCTTTTCGCGGGCGCAGTCCTTGGCGATCTCGTAACCCGCGTCGGCGTGGCGCATCACGCCGGTTGCCGGATCGTTCCACAGCACGCGTTCGAGCCGCTTCGCCGCAGCTTCACTGCCGTCGGCGACGATCACCATGCCGGCATGCTGCGAAAAGCCCATACCGACGCCGCCGCCATGGTGGAGCGACACCCAGGTCGCGCCGGAGGCGGTGTTAAGAAGCGCGTTAAGCAATGGCCAGTCCGACACCGCATCCGATCCGTCGGCCATCGCCTCGGTCTCGCGATTGGGGCTGGCGACCGATCCGCTGTCGAGATGGTCGCGGCCGATGACGACAGGCGCCTTGAGTTCGCCCTTAGCCACCATCTCGTTGAAGGCGAGGCCAAGCCGGTGGCGATCGCCCAGGCCCACCCAGCAGATCCGCGCTGGCAGGCCCTGGAAGTGGATGCGCTCGCGCGCCATGTCGAGCCAGTTATGGAGGTGCGCGTTATCCGGCAGCAGCTCCTTCACCTTGGCGTCGGTCTTGTAGATGTCCTCGGGGTCGCCCGAGAGCGCTGCCCAGCGGAAGGGACCGATGCCGCGGCAGAAGAGCGGGCGGATGTAGGCGGGCACGAAGCCGGGGAAGTCGAAGGCGTTAGCGACGCCGGCCTCCAGCGCCATCTGGCGGATATTGTTGCCATAATCGACCGTTGGCACACCGGCCGCCTGGAAATCGAGCATGGCGCGGACATGGGTGGCCATCGACTGCTTGGCCGCCGCCGCAACCCCGGTGGGATCGCGCTCGCGACCCTCGGCCCACTGCTCCAGCGTCCAGCCGACGGGGAGGTAGCCGTTGACCGGATCATGGGCGGAGGTCTGATCGGTCAGCAGATCGGGGCGGATACCGCGGGCGTAAAGTTCGGGCAGGATCTCGGCAGCATTGCCCAGCAGGCCGACCGAGACGGCCTTCTTCTCGGCACAAGCCTTGTCGATGATCGCCATCGCTTCTTCGATGGTCGTCGCGGCATGATCGAGATAACCGGTGCGCAACCGCATCTCGATCCGCGAGGGCTGGCATTCCACGGCGAGGCAGGATGCGCCGGCCATCACCGCAGCCAGCGGCTGCGCGCCGCCCATGCCGCCGAGGCCCGCGGTGAGCAGCCACTTGCCCGTTAGCGATCCACCGTGGTGTTGGCGGCCCATCTCGACGATGGTTTCGTAGGTTCCCTGAACGATGCCCTGGCTGCCAATATAGATCCACGATCCGGCGGTCATCTGGCCGTACATGGCGAGGCCTTTGCGATCGAGCTCGTGGAAATGCTCCCACGTCGCCCAATGCGGCACGAGGTTCGAATTGGCGAGCAGCACGCGCGGCGCATCGGCGTGGGTGCGGAACACGCCGACCGGCTTGCCCGACTGGACGAGGAGGGTCTGATCGTCCTCCAGCCGCTTCAGCGTCTCGACGATCCGGTCATAGCTTTCCCAATCGCGCGCGGCACGGCCGATGCCGCCATAGACGACCAGCTCCTCGGGTCGTTCCGCCACGTCGGGGTGGAGATTGTTCATCAGCATCCGCAGCGCGGCCTCGGTGAGCCAGCTCTTGGCGGACAGTTCCGTGCCGGTGGCGGGGCGGATGACGCGGCTATTGTCGATGCGGGTCATGCTTGTTCCTTGGCGAAGGCAATGGCGGCCGTGAGCACGGTTTTGAGGACGTGGCGGAGCGGCTCGGCGAGGGCGGCGTCAAAGGGTGTCGGCCAGTTGGCGGGGGTGAAGGGTTCAGCCGGTTCGTCGATATAGCCGCGGCAGGCGAGCTCCATCTGGATCGCGTGCACGCCCTTTTCCGGCTGCCCATAATGGCGGGTGATCCAGCCACCCCGGAAACGGCCGTTGGTGACGCGGCTGAAGGGAGAGGCGTCGCAGGCGGCTTCGATAGCGGCGGTCAGGGCCGGACCGCAGGTTGTGCCGCCATTATCGCCGATATTGAACTGCGGCAGCTCACCGTCGAACAGGCGCGGCACGTGGCTGCGGATCGAATGGGCGTCGTAGAGAGTGATGGCGGGATGCAGCCCGCGCAGCCGCTCGATCTCCGCGCGGATCGCCGCGTGGTAGGGATCGAAATAGAGGCTGCGCCTCCGCGCGATCTCCGCCTCGTCCGGCGCGGCCCCAGAATAAAGTGGTTCGCCGTCGAAGGTTTCGACTGGGGAAAGCCCGGTGGTCGCCTGACCGGGATAGAGCGACACGCCCGAAGGATCGCGGTTCACGTCGATCACGGTGCGCGAGAAGGGCGTGCGGATCGTCGTCGCGCCGAGATCGCGCGCGAAGGCGTAGAGCTTGTGGATCCACCAATCGGCATCCTTGCGGGCCAGCCACGCATCGGCGAGCGTCGCTTCGATATCCGCCGGGATATCAGTTCCCGTATGCGGGAAGCTGACGATCAGCGGCGCGGTGCCGCGGTGGATTTCCAGCCAGTCGCTCATGCGATGCCCGGTAGATCGGCGAGGGCGGCGACCTTGCCGTCCGCGACCAATGCGGTGGCAGCGGCGATGTCGGGATGGAAATGGCGGTCCTCGCCCAGGGTCGGCACCACGCCGCGCAGCAGCGCGCGGGCGGATTCGAGCGTGGTGCTGGAGGTGAGCGGCGCGTGGAAATCACAACCCTGCGCGGCCGCCAGATATTCGATGCCGATCACCGCACGGGCATTTTCCGCCATCGCCAGCAGCCGCCGAGCACCATGCGCGGCCATCGACACATGATCTTCCTGATTGGCCGAGGTCGGGATCGAATCGACGCTCGCCGGATAAGCGCGCTGCTTGTTTTCGGAGACGAGCGCAGCGGCCGTCACCTGCGGGATCATAAAGCCCGAATTGAGCCCCGGATGCGGCGTCAGAAAAGCGGGCAGGCCGGACAGTGCAGGGTCGACCAACATGGCGATGCGGCGCTCGGCAATCGACCCGATCTCACAGATGGCGAGCGCTATCATGTCGGCGGCGAAGGCGACCGGCTCGGCGTGGAAATTGCCGCCGGAAAGCGCCTCGTCGGTATCGGCGAAGATCAGCGGGTTATCCGACACGCCATTGGCTTCGGTGGCGAGCGTTTGGCCGGCTTGACGCAGCAGATCGAGCGCCGCGCCCATCACCTGCGGCTGGCAGCGCAGGCAATAGGGATCCTGCACGCGCGCATCGCCTTCGAGGTGCGAGGCGCGGATGGCGGAGCCGGCCATCAGTTCGCGCAACGCCTCCCCCACCTCGATCTGGCCGGCGTGACGGCGGAGCTGGTGGATGCGGGCATCGAAGGGCGCGTCCGATCCCTTGGCCGCTTCGGTGGAAAGCGCACCGGTGATGAGGGCGGAACGGAACAGGTTTTCCGTCTCGAACAGCCCGGCGAGCGCATTGGCGTTGGAGAATTGCGTGCCGTTGAGCAGCGCCAGCCCTTCCTTGGGGCCGAGCGTAAGGGGCACGAGACCGGCTGACGTCAAGGCGTCGGATGCGCGCAATACTTTGCCGCCAACATAGATTTCGCCCACGCCGATCATCGCCGCGGCCATATGCGAAAGCGGGGCGAGGTCGCCGCTGGCGCCGACCGAACCCTGGCAGGGGATGAGCGGCGTCAGCCCCTTCGCCAGCATTGCCTCCAGCATCGCCACCGTCTCAGGCCGCACGCCCGATGCGCCATGGGCGAAGCTTGCGAGTTTCAACGCGATCATCAGTCGCGCGATCGGCACGGGCATCGGCTCGCCGACGCCGGCGGCGTGGCTCAGCACGATATTGCGCTGAAGCGTGGCGAGATCCTCCGCCTCGATGCGGACGCTGGCGAGCTTCCCGAAACCGGTGTTGATGCCGTAGACCGGGGCGCCGTGGGCCAGGATCCGTTCGATCGCCGCGGCGCTGGCCGCGATGGCGGGCGCGGTCGAAGTGTCCAGCCGCGCGCTCGCGCCGTGATAGATGGCGCGCCAGTCGGCCAGCGTCGCTTCGCCGGCCTTGAGAATGATTTCGGTCATCGACCACTCCAGATACGGGCATGGAGCGGGTTGAACCCCATGCGATAAACCAGTTCGGCGGGGCGTTCCACGTCCCAGATCGCAAGATCGCAGGCCTTGCCGGCTTCGAGCGTGCCGATGCGATCGAGCAGGCCAAGCGCGCGGGCGGCTTCCCGCGTTATGCCGGCGATGCATTCGGGCACGGTCAGCCGGAACAAGGTTGCCGCCATATTCATCACCAGCAGCGGCGAGGTGAGGGGCGAGGTGCCGGGGTTGCAGTCGGTGGCGAGTGCGATCGGAACGCCAGCAGCGCGTAATGCCTCGATCGGCGGCAGCTTTGTCTCACGGACGAAGTAGAAGGCGCCCGGTAGTAGCACGGCAACCGTGCCGAATTTCGCCATCGCCGCGACGCCGGCTTCGTCCAGAAATTCGAGATGATCGGCGGAAAGGGCACCGAAACTGGCTGCGAGCGCTGCACCGTGAAGGTTGGAAAGCTGTTCGGCGTGGAGCTTGATCGGCAGGCCCTGCGCACGGGCGGCCTCGAACACGCGGCGGACCTGATCGGGCGTGAAGCCGATTCCTTCGCAGAAAGCGTCCACGGCGTCGGCCAGCCCTTCCGCCGCAAAGGCGGGGATCAACCTGTCGGCAATTTCGGCGATATAGGCGTCGGGGTCGCCGGAAAATTCGGGCGGCAAGGCGTGCGCGCCGAGGAAAGTGGTGCGGACGGATATAGGTCGCTGGTCGCCAAGCGCGCGGGCGGCACGAAGCTGTTTCGCCTCATGCACCAGCGACAGGCCATAGCCCGACTTGATCTCGACCGTGGTGACGCCCTCGCCAATGAGCGCGTCGAGACGGGGAAGGGTGGCAGCGACCAATTCGGCCTCGCTGGCGGCGCGGGTCGCCTTCATGGTCGAGATGATGCCGCCGCCGGCGCGGGCGATCTCCTCGTAGGAAGCGCCAGCAAGTCGGAGCTCGAACTCATGCGCGCGATCGCCGCCGTAAACGAGGTGGGTGTGGCAATCGATCAGACCGGGGGTGATCCAGCGGCCTTCGCAATCGATGACCTCCGCGGCGTCGAGTGTGGGCGCTTGGGAGGCCGGGCCGGCATAGACGATCATGCCGTCGCGGGCCGCGATCAGTCCGTCCTCCACCTCGCCGAGGCCGGAGTTGCCGGACGCAAGAGTGGCAAGGCGAGCATTGCGCCAGATGCGATCGCACAGCGTCACATTCGCCTCCTTCCGTCTGTCCTCAATAATGTCTATACATATTCGTGAACGAGGGAGCCTGTCCAGTGGTCGAAAGCACCGCCTTCCATTTCGCAACTGCCCTGCTGCCGCAGGGCTGGCATTCGGACGTGCGCGTGAGCGTGGCCGACGGGACGATCTCGGCGGTCCATATCGGCGTCGCGCCTGAGCCGAGCGACGAGCGAATCGCGATTGGCCTGCCGGCAATGGGCAATCTGCACAGCCATGCCTTCCAGCGCGCGATGGCGGGGCTGACCGGCCTGCGCGGGCCGGGTGCGGACAGCTTCTGGACATGGCGCGAATGGATGTATCGCTTTGTCGCCAAGCTGACGCCGGATGATGTCGAGGCCATCGCGGCGCTGGCTTATGTCGAGATGGTCGAAGCCGGATATGGCCGGGTCGGCGAGTTCCATTATCTGCACCACGATATTGGCGGTCACGCCTTCGTCGATCCCGCGGAAATGGCGGTGCGTATCGGCGCCGCATCGCAGACCGCAGGCATCGGCCTCACCCTTTTGCCGGTCTTCTATGCCCAAGGCGGCTTCGGCGGTGTGCCGGCGGGCGAGGGGCAGACGCGTTTCCTGACCAATCCCGACAGCTATACCCGTCTGATCGAGGCGAGCCGCAGGGCGATGGCACCGCTGACTGGCGCGATCGTCGGGATCGCGCCGCACAGCCTTCGCGCCGTGACGTCCGATGCGCTGGCGGCGGTGTTGCCGCTGGCGGATGCCCATCCGATCCACATCCACATCGCCGAACAGGTGCGCGAGGTTGAGGATTGTGTCGCCTGGAGCGGGCAACGTCCGGTCGAGTGGCTGTTCGATCATGCGCCCGTCGATGCGAGTTGGTGCCTCGTCCATGCGACGCACATGACGGCCGAGGAGAGCGCTCGTCTTGCCGCATCGGGCGCAGTGGCGGGATTGTGCCCTGTTACCGAGGCAGATCTTGGCGATGGCCTGTTTCCGGCGGTCGATTATCGCAAGGCCGGCGGTGCATGGGGTGCCGGGACGGATTCCAATGTGGCGATCGACCTCGCCGACGAGTTGCGGCTGCTGGAATATGGGCAGCGGCTCCACCATCGCGGCCGCAACCTGCTGGCGGAGGTCGACGGCTCGGTCGGACGGACGCTGTTCGTTGAGGCACTGGCAGGTGGGACACGCGCGCTGGGGGCGGAAGCGGGCCTGGTGGTTGACCTGCCGGCGGACTGGATCACGCTCGATGCCGATCATCCGGCGCTTGTGGGCCGCACCGGTGACGCGATTCTAGACAGCTTCATCTTTGCCGCGGGCCGACGTCTCATTGATGGCGTGTGGCTAGGTGGGCGACGGTTGGTGACGGGCGGCGTTCATCATCACCGCGACGTGGTAACCGCGCGTTATATTGCGGTGATGCAACGACTGCTCACCGCATGACGACACTCAACCGACGAATCCGCGAGCATATCGAGCAACGCATACTTTCGGGCGCGTGGCCGCCGGGGCACCGTATCCCGTTCGAACATGAACTGATGGCCGAGTTCGGCTGCGCGCGGATGACGGTGAACAAGGCAATCGCGGCGCTGGTCGACGCCGGCCTGATCGTGCGTCGTCGTCGCGGCGGGTCGTTTGTGGCCGAACCGAGGGTTCATGCGCCGGTGCTGGCGGTGCCGGACATTCGCGCAGAGGTGGAGGCGCGAGGGCAGCGTTACGGCCTCCGCCTGCTGTCGCGCAAATGTCGGAAAGCCTTGGACCACAGCCCGATCGAGGGGCAACTGGCGCGAGACGGCCATTTGCTGGTGCTGGAATGCCTGCATCTCGCCGACGATCGACCGTTCGCGCTGGAGGAGCGATTGATCGGGCTGGCGGCCGCGCCCGCTGCAGTCGATGTCGATTTCAGCCAAATCCCGCCCGGCACCTGGCTGCTCGATGCGGTGCCTTGGACCGAAGCGGAGCATCGCATCGCCGCCATCAACGCAGATGCGCATGTATCGGGCCTGCTCGATGTGCCGCCGCACACCGCCTGCCTCGCGATCGAGCGGCGGACCTGGAAGGAGGATATGGACGTCACCCATGTCCGGCAGATATTCCCCGGCTCGAACTATGATCTGGTCGCGCGGTTCACGCCGAAATCCTGATTTCGCCGCAGACGTTCCGCATGGCAAATCGGCAACAGTCGATCCGCAAGCTGACATATTTCGTATTATGCAACGTCAGTTTGCGTAATATGGGCATTGACGAGACCGGGGTTTCGCTGCCAGAGGGCAGGTGAGGCCCCACGCCATGGCGAACAAGAAGGGCCAATATCTATCAGGAGACGGATATGGCCCAGACCGACGGCATGGCCCTCGATCCCGCGAATATCGTGCGATCGGAGCGTATCGAGATCGATGCACCCGCGCGCGTCGTCTGGGAAGTTCTGACCGATTTCACCAATTACAAGGCGTGGAACCCATTTTGCATCGAATGCGACAGCAAGCTCGAAATGGGCGCTGCCGTGAACATGAAGCTCGCCAGCTACACCATGCCCGGCCAGGTCGTGGAGAATGTGGAATATATCTGCGCGATTGAGCCCGAGCGCATGATCTCCTGGGAACTCCCCTATATGGAGATCTGGCCCTATCCGGCACGCCGTGACCAGATCATCGAGAAACTGGGTGAAGACCGCTGTGCCTATCTGAGCACGGATGCGTTTTTCGGCGAGGTCGGCACGCATGTTATGCGCTTCTGCGGTGACTGGGTGAAGCGCGCCTTCGATGACACGGCGATCGCGCTCAAGGCGCGGGCCGAGGCGCTTTATGCCGCGCGGAAGGCCGCGTGATGTTTGAAGTTCTCGGCATGAGCAGCCCGAATGTGCTCAAGCTGGTGTTGATGCTGGAAGAATGCGGCTTCGACTATCGCCTGCGGCATGTCGACGTGTTCGCCGGCCAGCAGTTCGATCCCGCCTTTCTGGCGATGAGCCCGAATAACAAGGTGCCGGTGCTGATCGATCATCGCGGTGCGGAGCCGTTCGCGGTATTCGAGAGCGCGGCGGCGTTGCTCTATCTGTCAGAAACATCGGGCAAGATGATGCCGACCGATGCCCATCTGCGGTCGCGTGCGATGTCTTGGCTGATGCTGCAGACGGCTTCCGTCGGCCCGATGTTCGGCCAATATGTCCATTTCTTCCGTTACGCGCCTGAAGGCGAGCGGGAATATGGCGTGCGTCGCTATCAGAGCGAGGCTGCGCGTATCCTTGGCGTGCTCGAGCGGCGGCTGGCCGAGAGCGCGAATATCGCCGGCGAGGATTATGGGCTGGCCGATGTCGCGACTTTGCCGTGGATCCGCACGGCGGACAGCATCTTTCCGCTGTTCCAGGACAAAGGGAACTGGTCACAGTTCCCGGCGCTGCGGCGTTGGTTCGACGCCGGCCTTGCCCGCCCGGCATCGCAGCGCGCGATCGCGGCGCTCGATGGCCTGCTGCCCGATGACATTGCCGCCTTCGGCCGCGCCGATGGCGATGCAATTGACCGTTTCTGCGGACGTGGTCGTCATGACCACGCCGCCAATCTGAGTGCCGCAACGACGGCCTGAACGACTGCCCCGGAGGAAGACCAAGTGCAAATCACCCGTTTGAATCGCGGCGCGAGCCTGCTCGCGCTGTCGCTGATGATCGGCTCGGCGCCCGCGCTGGCGCAGGATGCTGCTGCCGAAGCACCGGCCGACACCGGCGGCATCGCGGACATCGTCGTCACGGCGCAGAAGCGCGCCGAAAATGTTCAGGAAGTGCCGATCGCGATTTCCGCGGTGAGCTCCGAATATCTCGAATCGCGCGGCATCACCTCGATCGACCAACTCGGCACGATCGCGCCGAACATGAAGATCGAGCGCGCGCCGTCCAACAAGACGATCACCCAGATCGCGATCCGTGGCTCGGTGACGATCAACCCCGCGATCACCTGGGAGCCGGCGGTCGGCCTCTATGTCGACGGCGTCTATATCGCCAAGGCGCAGGGCTCGATTTTCGATATTGCCGATCTGGAGCGCGTCGAGGTTCTGCGTGGCCCGCAGGGCACGCTCTACGGTCGCAACACGCTGGCGGGCGCCGTCAATCTCGTCACGCAGAAGCCGTCGGGTGAGCTCGGCGGTTCCGCGGAGATCACCTATGGCGACTATGATTATTGGAAGGCCAAGGCCATCCTCGATCTGCCGCAGATGGGGATCTTCTCGGCCAAGGTTTCCGGCCAGATCCAGAAGCGCGACGGCTTCATCAAGGTGGTGCCCGATTTCATCGGCACCAATCCGCCGCTCAAGGACACCAATGATCTCGATAACAAGAGCTTCATGGTGCAGGTCCGTGCCCAGCCGAGCGACAATCTGACGATCGATTATGCCTTCGATTACAGCAAGTTCGATCAACGCCCCGACTATGCGCAGCTCTACAGCGTCAACCAGAATGGCCAGCCGGGCGACATCTTCGACCCGAATTCGGCCAATTATTCCGGCATTCCGCTGTTCCTCTACGCCAACAAGGATCGCCAGAGCACGGCGACGCTCGACACCGACGTGTTCGAGCGCACGAAGACGATGGGCCACGCGCTGACCATCGCTCTGGACCTAGGCAACGCCGAACTGAAGTCGATCACCGCCTATCGCACGCTCGACTTCAACGATCTGCTCGATCTCGATGGATCGCCGCTGCCAGTGGCCGTCACGGGCCGCGACACCGATTATCATTCGTTCAGCCAGGAATTGCAGGTCACCGGCACGGCGTTCGACGATCGCCTGAATTATGTCGCCGGTCTCTACTACTTCAAGGACAAGGCCGAGACACTCGGACCGCAGTCCTTCTTCTTCGGGGCGAGCACGTTCGAATCCGATTATGGTTCGCATACGGAAGCCTATGCGGCTTATGCGCAGGCTGATTTCAAGATCACCGAAAAGCTGATCCTGACGGGCGGCATCCGCTACACGCATGAGAAGAAGGACATCATGCGCCTTCTGGTTGCCCAGCCCGGCACGCCGGCTGAAGCCACCCAGATCGACGTTGGCTATGGCGACGTGCCCGACGCGAAATATAATGATGTCAGCCCGGCGGCGACGCTGCGTTATGAGATCACCGATCGCATCAACGTCTATGCGCGCTATGCCAAGGGCTTCAAGTCGGGCGGTTTCAACGGCGAAACCAACGTGGTGCTTCCGGCGACGGCGGAGTGCCCCTCCGGTGCGGTTGAGCTTTGCAACCCGTATAAGCCGGAGAAGGTGGACAGCTACGAGATCGGCTTCAAGTCGCGCCTTCTCGACAACAAGTTGCAGCTCAACCTTGCCGCCTTCTGGGATGATCACAAGGACATCCAGCTTTCGGTATTCCGGGGTTCCGGTGCTGCTGGCTCGGTCGTGTTCAATGCGGCTGCTGCGCGTATCCGCGGTCTCGAGCTTGAGTGGCTGGCACGCCCGGCCGACTGGTTCACGGTCAACGGCTCGTTCGCGCTGCTCGACGCCAAGTATAAGAGCTATCTCGATGGCGGCCAGGACGTCGCCGACAACCGCGCTTTCCCGCACACACCGAAATATTCGGCTTCGCTGGGTATGGATTGGCGTGTCGTTGAAGGTGATTGGGGTCGGTTCAACCTGATCAGCGACCTGAGCTACGTTTCCAAATATTACACCTATCCGTTCGCCATCGATGTGCCGAATCCTTCGGACCAGACGGCGAAGACGACGCAGTCGCCGGGCCGCACGATCGTCAACCTGCGCGGCGTGGTTTCGGAAGTGCCGTTGGGTGGCGTGGAAGCGCAATTCTCGTTGTGGGTGAAGAACCTGTTCAAGGAGAACAACCCGCAGAACTTCATCGACTTCGGACCGAGCTTCGGCGGCCTGACGGTCGCCTACTACCCCGATCCGCGGACCTTCGGCATCACTGCCGGCATCAAGTTCTAAGGACGACAAGCCCCTTCCTGGATTATCCAGGGAGGGGTTTTCATTTGACGAGGACGATATGAGCGACCGGGAAGCCCGCCTGCAGGAATTGCTGGACCGCGAGGAGATCCGCCAGCTCATCACCGTCTACTGCCAGGCGTCCGACCGGCACGACCATGAGAAGCTGCGCACCCTCTATCATGAGGATGCGATCGACGATCATGGCGCGATGTTCTGCGGGCCCGCGATGGAGTTCATCGACAAGCTGCCGGAAATCCAGGCACCGATGGAAATCCTCCACCATAATGTGACGACCATCAACCTCGCGATTGACGGCGATTATGCGGAAGGCGAGGTCTATCTGCTCGCGCTCCACCGCGCCAAGACGCCGGACGGGCCGATGGATGTGCTGGTGGGCGGCCGCTACTTCGACAAATATGCCAAGCGTGACGGGCGCTGGAAATTCCTGCACCGCGCGATCGTGGCCGACTGGGCCAATATCCATTCGCCGTCGATCATCGACCTGGAACATCCCTTCCTGGAGGGCGCCAAGATCGGCAAGCCGGGGCCGGCCGATCCATCCTATGGCTTCTTCCGATTGATCAAACGCGGAGCCTGAGCGCTTTCAGCCGAGTGCCTTGAGATCGGCAAACGGCAGCACCCGCGCTTCGAGTGGCGCTACCGTCTCCTCGGGCAGCACGAAACGCCAATAGACCATGCCGGTCGGCCGCCCCTGCGTGTCGATCCAGTTCGGCACGCCCGGATCGCGATGCGCCAGCACCATGCGGAAGCGCCCATCAGGCAGCAATTTCGTCGACTTGCCGTTCCGCGAAATGGTGTGGGTTTCGTAGTCGTAGGTCTGCAGGAAACGGTTCCACAGCACGACATTGGCGAAGCGGCATTTGGGGAAGCGTCCCTCGATCACCAAGGCTTGATCGGGCGCAAGCGCATAAGGCGCCATGGAATAGGCCGAACTGCGATTGGCGAAGCCGATGTCGCCCGCCGGAATCTGGGCCGGATTGAAGCGGTTGGGAATGATCGAGACCCAGGCGGGGATCTTGTCAGGCTGCATCATCGGCATGCCGATCGTGGTTTCGCGCAGGAAGGTGATGACGCGACGGATCGACGCTGCGATCCAGGCGTCGTCGGGTGCTGGGCGCGGTGAGGCAGGTTCCACCGCTTCGATGCGGAGCGGGATCTGCTTTACGGGGTCTGCGCAAATGGGTTTTGCGCGTTCGAAGAAATGGCGCGTCTGGATCATCCCGACGCCGGGCTCTAGCTTGAACTTCTGATCGGGGCCGACGAGGAATTCGAAGTCGCCGTCGCGCGAAATCTTCATGGCGCGATCGTCGACGACCAGCGCTACGCCCTTCGACGGTACGCCATCGACGCCCGCACGTTCGAAACTGAACGAGGTGAAGTCTGCGCCGCCCACATTGCCGCTGATCCGGTAGGTGCGGGCCGGGTCGATGAAGGCGGTGTAATAGAGTGCGTCGGGATTATCGCCGAGGAATTTGGTCACCATATCGGCGGTGCGGCGGAATGCCGGCCGGTCCGGATCGGCCTCCGCAATCAGCGATAAGGCGACATGGAGGTGGTGGAGGATCTGGCGGTGCCCGTCCGAAATGTCGGTCACGCCGGCGATGCGACGTGCTGGGCTCAGATAATCATGGTCGAGCTGCTGGAGGAGGGCGATGAGTTCGCCGAAGGCGACCCGCGATTGCGTCTGCAGCGCTGCGGGCGCCGTCTGGGCCCCGACCGTCGCGGGTGCCAGTGCGGCGGCACCCAGCGTTCCCAAGGATCCGATGAAGTGCCGCCTGTCCATATGCCCCTCGTTTCTAGCGTCGGATCGCCAGCGTGACCGAATAGCGCCGGGGATCGTTGAAGAAGCCCTCCATGAAGCCGAAGGCGCCGGAGCCGTCATAGCCTGCCACCAGCACCTGCTTGTCGGTCACATTGTCGACCGCGAAGCGAACCGAGGTGCCCCGCCAAGGCAGGTCGAACTCGGCGCTCAGGTTGAGCAAAGCATAATCGGGTGAGCGGAGTGGCGAATTTTCGACGTCGATGAAGGTCTTGCTGCGATACGTTCCATCCGCGCGGAAAACGGCGTCGAGTTCGTCGGTGATCGGCGCGGTGTAGACGAGGCTGAGGCTACCTGTCATTTCCGGCGCCTGCTTGGGCTCACGGAAGGTGAGGTCGATGCCACCCGATTCATATTCGAGATATTTGGCGTCAAGCAGGCCGATCGAACCACTGACGCGGAACTGCGGCGAGACGCGCGCGTCGAATTCCACCTCAAGGCCCTGGATGCGCGACTTGCCGGCGTTCTGGATGGTCACGACCGGAATGCCGCCCGCGCCGACGCTGGAGACCAGCAACTGCTGATCCTTATAGTCGTTGCGGAACGCGGCGACGTTGATCGTCACCAGGCCGTCGAAGCTGGTCTTCAGGCCGACTTCGTAGGCGTTCAGGAATTCAGGATCATAGGAGCCGATCTCTGCCGCCACGGTCGGCCGCCCGTTGAAACCGCCGCTGCGGAAGCCCCGCGAGAAGGAGGCATAGGTCAGAATGTCGGGCGTGAACTTGTAGGACAGCGATGCACGCGGCGTGAACGCATCCCAATTGTCCGACAGGGTGTAGGGGTTGAAGCCTGGGATCAGTGGCTGCTGGCTGTAGATGCGGGTCGCCGATTGGGTAAAGGTCTTCTTCTCATAGGTGTAGCGGCCACCCAGCTCGAGGTTGAGCGCGTCGGTGAGATCGAAGGTCAGGTTCGCGAAGGCGGCATAATTGGTCGTCTTCTGCCGGTTGCGGAAATCGATGTTGAAATCGAGCGCAGTCGCCAACGCGGGATCGAAGCCCGCGGCGATCAGCGCCGGATAGAGACCGTCGGCGACGTACAGCGTCGTGTTGTCGCGTGTCTTTTCGCGGAAATAATAGGCACCGACCAACAGGTTGGCGCGGTCGCCGAATAGCGGCGTGACATATTGCAGTTCCTGGCTGAACTGTTCGGCCTTTTCGTCGTGAATGTCGCCGGCGTAGTTGATGGTCGACGATGCGTCGCCGTCGCGGCCGAACAGGGCCTCGACCCAGCGATAGGCGCTGATCGACTTGATGGTGCCTTCGCCGACGTCATAGGACAGGGTCAGGCCGACATTGGCGGCGTCGGTGTTGTCGTGGTTGAGCTCCGGCGTGCTGTCCGTGCGGTCAATGCGGTCCGGCGCGGTGCAGCAGGGCGCCAGGAAAGCGGACTGGAGGCCCGAGAAGAAGGTCGGCGTGAAGCTCAGCATCGAGTGCGCGCGCGCATTCTGGCGGCGGCGCAGGCCATCGACGGTGAGCACGGCGTCGAAGGGCGAGGCATCGTAATGCAGCGTCACCCGACCGGCGACGACATTCTTGTTGCTGAGATTGTCGCCCGACGGAATCTTCTGCCAGCCTTCGCCCCACTCGCCGAGCGCGGACACGCCGATCGAGAGGCCATCGGAAAGCGGCGCCTCGACATTCGCGCGGGCGCGAACGGTGTTGTAGGAGCCGTAGCGGAGATCGGCCTGCAGTACGTTGGTGCCGTCTGGGATGCGGCTGACGACGCTGATCGCGCCGCCGATGGTGTTCTTTCCGAACAATGTGCCCTGCGGTCCGCGCAGGATTTCGATGCGGTCGATGCCGAGCAGTTCGGTCGTCGCGCCGAAGGTGCGGGCGACATAGACGCCGTCGATATAGAGACCGACGGCGGGGTCCGCGGTGATGATGAAATCATTCTCGCCGACGCCACGGATGAAGGCGGCGATGCCACCGCTATTGCCGCCCTGGCCCGGCGTGAAATTGAGGTTGGGGGCGATTTCCTGAACGTCCGTCACGGCATCGAATCCGCGTGAGTCGAGCCCGGCCTGGTTCACCGCGGTGACGGCGATCGGCACGTCCTGCAGCTTTTCCTCGCGCTTGCGGGCGGTGACGACGATGTCCGTGCTGTCTTCGGCGACGGCACTATCCTGTGCCTGAGCGGTCGCGGGAATGGTGAAGGCGGTGCCGGAAACGGAGATCAAGAAAGCGGCGCGCAAGGCGCGCGTGCGGATCGTCATGGTAACCTCCCCTGAAAGTCAGCGGCTTTGCGCCGTCTTTGCAGGGACAGGGCTATGCCTTCCAGCGACTGTTGATCAACATGACGAGAACGTCATGCACTCACTTTGCGTCGCTAAATGTCAATTGATGTAGATAAGCGGTATTTCGACCCTCCCTCCGTGAGGAGGGAGGGTCGAAGAAGCTTACTCGGCTGCGATGGCTTCGCGTTCCGCCGCCTTGGCGCGGAAGTGCGGGATCACCTTCTGGCCGATGTTGCGGATCGTCTCCAGGATCGCGGCATGCGGCACGGTGCCCATCTGGAAGAGGAACAGCACCTCGTCGGCACCGGCTTCCTCCAGCCGCGTCACATAGCGGATGCAATCGTCGGCATTGCCATAGGCGTCCTGCGCGACGGTGTAGTTGCTGGTCATTGCGTCGGCGCCGTCGACGATCTTTTCTTCGGAAATATAGGCGACGACATGTTCGCGGGCCTGGCCCAGCGCCACCTCATTATCCTCAGCGGACTCGATATGCGCGGTCGGCTTCGGGCCACCCTGATACCAATAAGAGATGGCTTCAGCGAAGAAACGCTGGCCCTTGAGGCCGATGCGGCGCGCCTCGTCACGATCGTCGAGCACGCAGGCGGCGCAGAAGGCGGCAAGATGCTCGTTGGGACGGAAACCGACCTGATCCTCGGCTTTACGGTTCTTGAAATGCTCGCGGTAGATCGCATTCTTGCGGGCGATTTCATCGGGGCCCGAGAAGCCGAGGACGAGCGCGCCGATGCCGCGGTCACCGGCCAACTGAAGCGTCGATTCACGCGTGCAGGCATAATAGATCGGCGGGTGCGGATCCTGAACCGGGCTCGGGTGGATCGGACGCGACGGGATCTTGATGTAGGTGCCGTCATGCTCGACATGACCGTCCTTCAGGATCTTCGGGATGAGGTACATGCTCTCGTCGATCATCGGCTGCAACTCGGCGAGGTCATAGCCGAAGGTGCCCGCTTCCTGCTGGGTGCCGCCCTTGCCCATGCCGAAATGGACGCGGCCGCCGGACAGGATGTCGAGGGTGGCGATACGCTCCGCAACCTTCACCGGATGGTTCATCGCCGGCGGCAGGCAGACGACGCCATGGCCGATGCCGATCCGCGTGGTGCGGCCGGCGATGTAGGCGAGGAAGGTCTCCGGCGCCGACATATGGGCATATTGGGTGAGCGCGGTGTGTTCGACCGCCCAGACATTGTCGAAGCCCATTTCCTCGGCAAGCAACACCTGCTCGACGATCTCCTCGAAGCAGCGACGCTCGGACTCGCGCGAGGGGTCCGCCATCTGCGCTTCGTAAATGATCGAGAATTTCATTCGACTCGTTCCTCTCTCCACATGGGCTTTGTCGAGGATGATGGGACCGGGCGCGGTGGCGGGCATCGTCCATTTGGACCATGTTCCAAAAGGACGGGCCGGGCAGGGTGGCGGCGAACCAATTGACGATGAAAAGGAGGGCGCATGTTCGGCGGCAAGACGGCACTGGTGACGGGCGGCGCATCGGGCATCGGCGAAGCGGCGGCGCTGCGCTTCGCACAGGAAGGTGCGACCGTCGTCGTGGCGGATCTCAACATCGCCGGTGCCGAGCGCGTCGCGGGCGCCATCATCGCCGCCGGTGGCAAGGCCGCCGCCGTGGCGGTCGACATCGCGTCGGATGAAGCCAATCAGGTCTTGTTCTCGACCTGCCGTGACCGCTTCGGCGGTCTCGATGCGGCATTCCTCAACGCCGGCATTCTCGATAATTGGGCCGAGTTCGAGGAATATCAGACGGCTTCGTTCGATCGGATGCTAGCGGTCAATCTCCGCGGCACATTCCTTGGGCTAAAGGCGGCGATGCCGGTGCTGCGGCCGGGAGGGGCGGCGGTGGTGACGGCCTCGCTGGCCGGTCTCCTCGGCCTGCCGCCCGCGATTGGCTATTCGACCGCCAAGCATGGCCTGCTTGGCATCGTGAAGTCGCTGGCGGCGCCCTATGCCCGCCATGGCCTGCGCGTGAATGCGGTCTGCCCCGGCAGCGTGCTGACTCCAATGGTGGGCGTCACCGAAGCCACGCCGCTGGTCGATCCCGATACGCTGGAAGCGCCACCCTATCGTGGCGATCTCCATCCGCAGCATATTGCCGAGGTGGCGCTGTTCCTGGCCAGCCGTCGCGCTGCAGGCATCAACGGCCTTGCCGTTCCCGTGGACGCGGCCTTCACCGCGGATTTCGGAGAGTCCAACCCCGAATGAGGCCGCTCAGGCCGGGGTGATGAAGCTGTCCAGCACGCGCTTGCGGCCGGACAGCTCGAAATCGATCTCCAGCTTGTTGCCTTCGATCTCTGCAATCGCGCCATAGCCGAACTTCGTGTGGAACACGCGCTGGCCGACGCTGATGTCGGATCGCGGCTTGGCGGCATAGGTGGCGGCTGAGGCGCGCACTTCGACAACCCGCTTGGGCGTGAGATCGTAGCCCGAAGCCGCCGCGCGCTGCCAGCCGGGGCCACGACCCATGCCGCGCCCGACGTGATGAAACGGATCGCTCTGTTCGGACCATTGCGCCCGCCACAGGCTCTCGCCGCCGCTCATCGTCGTCTCGCTTTCGATATGCTCGGGCGGCAGTTCGGCCACGAAACGGGACGGGATGGATGAGGTCCATTGGCCGTAGATGCGGCGATTGGCGGCGTGGATGATCGTCGCCAATCGGCGTGCGCGTGTGATCGCGACATAGGCAAGGCGGCGCTCTTCCTCCAGGCTGGCGATGCCGCCTTCATCGAGTGCGCGCTGGGAGGGGAACACCCCCTCCTCCCAACCGGGCAGGAAGACGGTGTCGAATTCCAGACCCTTGGCGGCGTGGATCGTCATGACCGTCACCTTTTCGGTTTCCCGGTCGGCGTCATTGTCCATGACGAGGCTGACATGCTCCAGGAAGGCGGGGAGGGTCTCATATTCCTCCATCGCCCGGGCCAGTTCGGCCAGATTTTCGAGCCTGCCGGAGGCTTCGGTCGTCCGCTCCGCCTGAAGCATCGCGGTGTAGCCGGATTCATCGAGCATCAGCCGCGCCAGTTCGGCATGCGGCAGATCGTTCAGCCGGTCGCGCCAACGGGCGATGTCGCCGATCAGATTGCCGAGCGCACGTCGTGCCTGTGGCGTCATCTCGTCCGTATCGAGAATGCGCGCGGCGGCCAGCGTCAGCGGGATGCCTTCCGCGCGCGCAAGCTGGTGAATCTTGGCGACCGCCTTGTCACCCAGGCCGCGCTTGGGCGTGTTGACGATGCGTTCGAAGGCAAGGTCGTCGGCGGGTTGATGGATGACGCGCAGATAAGCGAGCGCGTCACGGATTTCCGCGCGCTCGTAAAAGCGGAAGCCGCCGACGATGCGATAGGGCAGGCCGATCGCAATGAAGCGATCTTCGAACTCGCGGGTCTGGAACTGGGCGCGGACGAGGATCGCGGTGTCCTCCAGCCTGCCGCCGCCGCGCTGAAACGCCTCGATCTCGTCGCCGACGCGGCGGGCTTCCTCGGGCCCGTCCCACACGCCGATCACGCGGACCTTCTCGCCCTCGTCCACCTCGGTCCACAATTCCTTGCCGAGGCGACCGCCATTATGCGCGATGACGCCGCCGGCAGCGGCCAGGATATGCGGCGTCGAGCGGTAATTCTGCTCGAGCCGGACGATCTTGGCTCCGGGAAAATCCTTCTCGAAGCGCAGGATGTTGGCAACCTCCGCGCCGCGCCAGGAATAGATCGACTGGTCGTCATCACCGACGCAGCAGATATTCTTGCGTGTCTGCGCGAGTAGGCGAAGCCAGAGATATTGGGCGCTGTTGGTATCCTGATATTCGTCCACCATGATGTAGCGGAAGCGCTGCTGATAATGCTCCAGCACGTCGCGGTGCGTCTTCAGGATCACCAGCATGTGCAACAGAAGATCACCGAAATCGCAGGCGTTCACGGCGCGCAGCCGGTCCTGGTAGGCGCGATAGAGTTCCTGCCCGCGGCCGTTGGCAAACAGCTCGTTCTCGCCGGCGTCCAGGTCCGCCGGCGTCCAGCCGCGATTCTTCCAGCGATCGATGAACCCGCCGAGCATCCGCGCCGTCCAGCGTTTCTCGTCGAGATCGGCGGCGGTGATGAGCTGCTTCATCAGGCGAAGCTGATCGTCGGTATCGAGGATGGTGAAATTGGATTGCAGGCCGACCAGTTCGGCATGGCGGCGGAGCATCTTCGCGCCGATTGCATGGAAGGTGCCGAGCCAGGGCATCCCCTCCACCGCATCACCCAGCATGCGGCCTACGCGCTCCTTCATCTCGCGTGCGGCCTTATTGGTGAAGGTGACGGCCAGAATTTCCGACGGCCAGGCCAGACGGGTCGCGACAAGATGCGCCAGTCTCGCAGTCAGCGCGGCGGTCTTTCCTGTGCCTGCGCCGGCGAGCACAAGCACGGGACCTTCGGTCGTCAGCACGGCATCGCGCTGCGGAGGGTTGAGGCCGCGCAGATAGGGAGGCTCGGAAGCGGGTGTCATGATGGGCTGATTCACCCGTGAACAGTTAGGGAACGGCGTGCGCCGGGGCAATGGCTAGTGCGGGTATTTCCCGATGGTGCGGCCGGTGAACAATGATAGCCTCCCGCTCACCCAGGACGGCAAATGGGGGTCGAGATGCCTTTGACTCAACGACTTGTGGCGGAACTGATCGGCACTTTCTGGCTGGTATTCGGGGGCTGCGGCAGCGCGGTTCTTGCAGCCGCCTTTCCTGAAGTGGGCATCGGCCTGCTCGGCGTAAGTTTGGCCTTCGGTCTTACCGTGCTCACCATGGCCTATGCGGTGGGGCATATTTCCGGCGGCCACTTCAATCCGGCTGTCACGATCGGACTGTGGGCGGGCGGGCGTTTTCCGGCCAAGGACATCCTGCCTTATATCGTTGCTCAGGTGGTGGGTGCGGTGATCGCAGCCTTCATCCTGCTGCATATCGCCAGCGGCGCACCGGGATTCGAACTCGGGCCGACCGGGCTTGCCGTGAACGGCGTCGGCGAACACTCGCCCGGCCATTACACGCTGGGGGCGG
Organism: Sphingomonas sp. DBB INV C78; assembly: GCF_042693015.1. Classification (NCBI taxonomy): domain Bacteria; kingdom Pseudomonadati; phylum Pseudomonadota; class Alphaproteobacteria; order Sphingomonadales; family Sphingomonadaceae; genus Sphingomonas; species Sphingomonas sp. DBB INV C78. The sequence continues at coordinate 1,093,217 of NZ_CP170544.1, forward strand.
GCATTGTCATCGAGATCGTGCTGACTTTCGGCTTCCTGTTTGTTATCATGGGTTCGACGGACACGCGGGCGCCGGCCGGTTTCGCGCCGATTGCCATCGGCCTGGCACTGACCCTGATCCACCTGATCAGCATTCCGGTGACCAATACGTCGGTGAACCCTGCGCGTAGCACCGGCCCGGCATTGCTGGTGGGCGGCCTCGCGCTCCACCAGCTATGGGTCTTCTGGGTGGCGCCGATCATAGGTGGCCTGCTGGGCGGCTTCGTCTATCGGGCCGTTGCCGGCGTTCCACCGGTGCGTTGACCATGGCTTGACGCCATCCCGATCAAGGCCCAATCCCCGCCCGCTTAAGACGGGATGGGCCGAATGACGGGAATGCTGGTGAATACACCCTCGGCGCGGCGAGTGCTGGGGGCGAGCCTAATCGGCACGGCGGTCGAGTTCTACGATTTCTACATCTACGCGACGGCCGCGGCGCTGGTGTTTGGTCCGCTCTTCTTTCCAGCCTCCGATCCCGGCATCCAGCAATTGCTGTCGCTGGCGAGCCTTGCCGTCGCTTTCGTCGCGCGGCCTGTGGGCGCCGTGGCGTTCGGCCATTTCGGCGATCGTGTGGGGCGAAAGTCGACGCTCGTCGCATCGCTGCTGATCATGGGTGGTTCGACGACCGCGATCGCCTTCCTGCCGACCTATCAGATGATCGGCTGGGTCGCGCCGGCTTTGCTGTGCCTGCTGCGGTTCGGTCAGGGCTTCGGCCTTGGCGGGGAGTGGGGTGGGGCGGCGCTGCTGGCGGTGGAGAATGCGCCGCCAGGCTGGCGCGCGCGCTTCGGCATGGCGCCGCAGCTTGGCGCTCCGGTCGGTTTCATAGCTGCTAACGGCCTGTTCCTTCTGCTCGGCCTGACGCTGACGCCCGAGCAGTTCAAAGATTGGGGCTGGCGTATCCCCTTCATCGCCAGCGCCGCGCTGGTGGCGCTCGGCCTGTGGATTCGGTTGAAGCTTACCGAGACGCCGGCTTTTGCCGCATCGCTGAAGGAAGCGCCGCCACCGCGCGTGCCGATCGCTGAGCTGTTCCGCAATCACGCCGTCGAAACGATCGGCGGCACGCTCGCGGCCGTGGCCTGCTTCGCCATCTTCTATCTCACGACAGCCTTCGCGCTGGGTTATGGCACGACGACGCTTGGCTATAGCCGCGAGACATTTCTCGGCGTGCAGCTTGTTGCGATCCTGTTCATGGCGGGCGGGATTGTCGCCGCGGCCTGGCTGGCCGATCTCTATGATGCGCGGCGGGTGTTGATGGGCGGGTGCGTTGCGACCGTGGCGACGGGCCTGCTGATGGCGCCGCTGTTCGGCAGCGGCAATCTGTGGCTGGTCGGTGCCTTTCTGGCGCTCGCTTTGTGGGTGATGGGCTTCGTCTACGGCCCGCTCGGCGGCTGGCTGCCCGGTTTGTTCCCGGCGCGCGTGCGCTATACCGGCGCGTCGATGGCCTTCAATGTCGGCGGTATCATCGGCGGTGGGCTGACCCCCGCGCTGGCGCAGGGCCTGTCGGAACGGCATGGGTTGGTGCCGGTCGGCCTCTATCTGGCGGCCGCGGCGCTGGTCAGCCTGATCGGGCTTATTCCGCTGCGTCGCGCCGCAGCAGACTGAGCTTGGCCTTGCCGTGGGTACGTTCCGCATCCACAGTCCAGCCGCGGGCGGAGACGTCTTCATCCCGCTCCGTTTCGACGCTGGCCCAGGCCCCCGGCGCCGCCCATCCAAGCCTGCTAAGGCGTTCGAGCAGCGCACCGGCGCCGCCGCTGCCATAGGGCGGATCGAACATCAGCAGATCGAAGGGCTGGGTGACAGCGCCGAGCGTCGCGACGGCCTGGGTACGCACATCGACGGTCGCGCCGAGCTTTGCGGCATTGGCGCGCAGCACGTCGCTCGCCTTGCGGTCCTGTTCGACAAAGGTGGCATAAGCGGCGCCACGTGACAGTGCTTCCAGCCCCAGCGCGCCGGAGCCTGCGAACAGATCCGCAACACGCAGCCCTTCGAAGCTGCCCAGCCGGCTCGCCAGCATGGAGAACAGGGCTTCGCGCGTGCGATCGCTCGTCGGCCGGGTCGAATCCCCCGCCGGTGCCGAGATCGGGCGGCCACGCCATTTTCCCGCGATGATCCGCATGACTATTTCAGCGTCTTGCGGAAGGCGACAAGATCGTGCTGGAGCACTTCCGCGACGTCGCCGGGGGCAAGATCGCCCAGCCGGAACGGGCCGTAGCTGGTGCGGATCAGCCGGCTGACTTGAAGCCCCAGATGTTCGAGAACGCGACGAACCTCACGATTCTTGCCCTCGCGCAGCTTCATTTCAACCCAGGCGTTGCGGCCGGTGCGCCGTTCGAGATTGGCGTCGATCGATCCGTAACGCACACCTTCGATCTCGATCCCCTCGATCAGATCCTCGAGCATGGCCTGCGTGATTTCGCCGAAGACACGGGCGCGATAGGTGCGCTCGACGCCAGTGGCGGGCAGTTCCAATTGACGTTTGAGGCCACCGTCGGTGGTGAGCAGCAAAAGCCCCTCGGTATTGAGGTCGAGTCGGCCAACGGGCACGACGCGCGGCAGGTCACGCGGGAGGCGATCGTAAATCGTCGGGCGCCCTTTGGGATCGCGCTCGGCCGTCAGCAGTCCAGTCGGCTTGTGAAAGCGGAAAAGGCGCGCATGTTCGGGAGGAGCGACCGGCTTGCCGTCGACGGTGACGCCTGCCAGCGACTTGAGGATCGTCGCGGGGGTCTCGATCACCTCGCCACCGATCGCGATGCGGCCTTCGGCCACCATCCGCTCGATCTCGCGACGCGAGGCGATGCCGGCGCGCGCGAGCAATTTGGCCAAGCGCTCACCTTCGCCGGGCGCAACGGGAACGGTCGGCTTGATCATGGCCCGTGCGGGCGCCGGGCCTAGTCGGCCGGCACCCCGGCGCGGCCGTTCGACGCGTGCGGGACGCTCATCCCGGTTCTGTCGTTCGTCACGGGCCGGCCGAGCAGGGCGCTCGACCTTGGTCGTACGTTCGTTGCGAGCGGGGCGCGCGTCTTGGTGCGGCCGTTTGGCACGAATGGGTTGCCCATCACGGGACGGGCGCTCAGCACGCTCGGTCGGCGCGGCTTCGTTTCGGGGTTTGCCTGTGGGCTTGCCTCCAGCCTTGCTCACGGGCTTGCCGGTAAGCAACGCATGGTCGGCGGCGCGCCGGGCGTCACGCGCCGATGCCGACGGGCTCTTGGCGCGGGCGGGGCGGCCGGGACGGCCGGTGTCGCGAGGAGGGCGGGGAGATCGCATCGCGTCCCCCTAACCCCGTTCGCGCTTTCAAGCCAGCATTGCCGTCAGCGATTGGCGTCCGGATCGATCTCCAGCCCTTGCGTGCCGTGATGCGGCGTATGGCTCGGCGCCTTCGCCGGCTCGATGATCGGCGATTCGATCATCTCGATCGCGCCCTCCCATTTGGCGACGACGACGCTCGCCACCGCGTTGCCTACGACGTTGGTGGCGGATCGGCCCATATCGAGGAAATGGTCGACGGCGAGGATCAGCAGCAGCCCGGCTTCGGGAATGTCGAAGAAGGCCAGCGTGGACGCTATGACCACCAGGCTGGCGCGCGGCACGCCGGCCACGCCCTTCGACGTCACCATCAGCAGCAGCAGCATCGTCACCTGCTGCCCGATCGACAGATCGATGCCATAGGCCTGCGCAATGAACATCGTCGCGAAGGTGCAATACATCATCGTGCCGTCGAGGTTGAACGAATAGCCCAGCGGCAGGACGAAGCTGGCGATACGCCGCGGCACGCCGAAGCGGTCCAGCGCCTCCAGCGTCCGCGGGAAAGCGGCTTCGGACGAGGCGGTGGAGAAAGCGAGCAGGATCGGATCGCGGATATATTGGAATAGCAGCTTCGCGCGGCCACCGGCGATCGCGAAGGCGGCCAGCAACAGCAGCGACCAGAGCAGGATGAGCGCGATATAGAAGCCGCCCATGAAATAGCCGAAGGTGATGAGGATCGACGCGCCTTCCTTGGCGAGCGCACTCGTCACCGCAGCGAAGACGGCGAAGGGGGCGAAGCGCATCACATAATCGGTGATCTGCAGCATCACCTGGACGAGCGCCTCGATGCCGCGGACGAGCGGCGCCGCTTTCTCACCGATCGCGGTGATCGCGACGCCGGTGAAGACCGAGAAGACGACGATCTGCAGGATCTCGTTGGTCGCCATCGCCTCGAAGATCGACTTCGGCACCAAGTGGGTGATGAAATCCTTGAGCGTGAAGGCGCCCTTCTCGACGCCGCTGGCAGCCGTGACGTCCGGCAGCGGCAGAGCGAGGCCGGCGCCAGGCTGGAAGATGTTGACGAGAATCAGGCCTAGCGTGAGCGAGACGAGGCTGGCGCACAGGAACCAGGCGATCGTGCGCGCGCCAACACGCCCGAGCGCGGCGGTGTCACCCATATGGGCGATGCCCGCGACCAGCGTGGAGAAGACGAGGGGCGCGATGATCATCTTGATCAGGCGGAGAAAAACATCCGTCACGATCGAAAAATAGCCGGTGATGGTGGCGACCTGGGCCTTATCCGGCACCATCGCGTTGATAGCGAGGCCGACAACGATGCCGGCGACCATGGCGATGAGAATGAACAGGGTGAGGCGTTTGGCCACCATTATCTCCAGGTAGTCCAGGTGAGGTAAAGCGGCCACTCGTTGACGGAAAGTGTGACGCGGTCAAGCCATGCGTGCGACTCCCGATGGAACGCACCGCCATCCTGCGTCATTATTGTCATTCGACAGGGAGAATGGGCGCGATGCTCTTCGGCAAGCGGGATCGGACGATAAGACGGTTGCTGCTCGTCGAGGATGAGCCGTTGGTTGCGTTCGACAATGAGCATTTTCTGGTCGAGGCTGGCTACACCGTGGTCGCGACCGTCGATAGCGTCGCCGACGCAATGGCCGTGCTGCGGCGTGAACCGGTCGATCTCGTGCTGACCGACATCAAGCTTTCGGGGGGCGGCAATGGCCTGGATGTCGCCCGGGCTGCGACCACGCAGGGCATCCCCGTCCTGATCGTCACCGGCACGCCACCCCTCGACGTTGGTGACCTGGCGGTTGCCTGCCTCGCCAAACCCCATTCGCACCGTAGCCTGCGCGCCGCGATCGAGGCGGTGGAAGGACGGCTGCAGGGTGCGAAGCGCAAGCGCGTGCCGGCGGGATTGACGCTCTACGGCGCGGACGCCTGAATCCGCTTTGCGCGGACGGATGTGGCGTTATTGTCCGCGCGATGACCAATACCATTTCGCCGCGGCCCGGCCTGCTCGCTTCCATGCAACCTTATTTCGAACGCGCGCCACTGGCGGCGTTGTTTCTCGGCATGTCGTCCGGCTTTCCCTACGCGATGATCGGCGCGACGCTGACAACGCGACTTGCGCAGGATGGCATCGACAAGAAGAGCGTGACGACGTTCGCACTGGTCTTCCTGGCCTATAATTTCAAATTCCTGTGGGCGTGGATTGTCGAGGGTGTGCCACTGCCTTTGATCGGTCGGCTGGGGCAGCGAGTTTCGTGGATGCTGTTCGCGGGTTCACTGGTGATCGCGTCCATTATCAACCTGGCGTTGGTCGATCCCGCGGCCGACATCTTCGCAACCGCCATGGCCGCCATTTTGGTGGGCGTGGCCGGCGCCACCTACGACATCGTGATCGACGCCTATCGTATCGAGCAACTCCAACCCCGCCAGCTCGGCGTAGGCGCCGGTATGTCGCAATATGGATGGCGGATCGGATCTGCGGCGGCGGGCGCCCTTGCGCTTGTGGTGGCGGCTCGCATGGGCTGGTCCGTCGCCTATATTGTCTGCGCCGTCTTCGCACTGCCCGCGATGATTGTGGCGCTGCTGTATGGCGAGCCGGAGCGCCATCGCGAAGTTGCCGAACGCAAATCCATCGGTGCGCTGGGTCAGGCGATCATCGGGCCATTCGTGGAATTCTTCCAGCGTGCGGGTGCCTGGCTCGTCCTGCTATTCATTCTGATCCACAAGATCGGCGATACGCTGGCCAACCTTACGCTCCGCCTGCTGTTCAACGATCTCGGCTACAGCAATGATGAGATCGCGATCTACGATATCGGCGTGGGCTTCTGGGCGCTGATGGTGGGGATATTCGTCGGCGGCTTGCTCTACGCACGGTTGGGGCTCAAGCGATCGGTGCTGGTCAGTCTGATCCTGATGGGCGTTTCCAACTTCAGCTTCGCGCTGCTTGCATCGGCCGGACACTCCAACATCGGCATGGCAGGGGCGATCGGCTTCGAGAATTTCGCGAGCGGCGTCGGCGGCGTCTGCGTTGTCGCCTATTTCTCGGCGCTGACCGACCTCCGTTTCACGGCCGCGCAATATGCGCTGATCTCCGCGGCGGCGAGCATCGTCGGGCGGCTGCTGACGGGCAATCCCGAATATGGCGCCGGCTGGATGGTGGAAGTTATGGGTTATGTCGACTTCTACCTGCTCACCACGCTTCTGGCATTGCCCGGTATCCTGCTTTTCTGGATGATGATGCGGGCGGGGCTCATCGATCAGTCGATCGGCACTGCGGGGACGGAGGCTTCGGGGGAGGCTGGATGATCTATTTCGCTTTCATTCTTCTCGTTCAAATTCTGTGTATTGCCCATGTCGTGAAGCGGGGCCGCAACAAGGCCTGGATCATGGCGATCATGATGCTGCCGCTGGCGGGCGGCCTGGCCTATTTCCTGATGGAAGTCGCACCGGCGATGATGGGCAATCGCCATGTGCGCGCCGCCAGGGCGGCTGCGGTTCATGCGATCGATCCCGAACGTGAATTGCGTGTCGCGCGCGATCGTCTCGAGTTAGCGGATACGGTGGATGCGCGCATCCGCGTGGGCGATGCGCTCGCCGGGCTCGAACGCTGGAACGAGGCGATTTCCATCTATCGCGAGGCGCTCGATCGCTTTCCGGCTGATCACCGGACCGAAGCGAAGCTGGCACGCGCCTTGTTCGAAGCGGGTGACGCTAAGGGCACGCTCGCCATTATCGAAAAGCTTCCGGCTCCTTCGACGATCGGCGATGCCGATCGGACTGCGCTGCTCCGCGCTCGTGCGTTGGAGCATCTGGGGCGCAACGCGGAAGCGCTGGCCATCTATGAGGATATCGTCACGCGCTTCCCCGGCGAAGAGGCGCGCTGCCGTTATGCAGCTCTGCTGATTTCCCTGGGCGCCAAAGAACGAGCGCGTGACGTGCTGACCGAGGTGGAGGAGCGGATGCGCCGACTCGATCGGGCGCGCCGCGCGGCAGAGGCCGATATGTACGACTGGGCCGAGCGCACTCTTCAAGAATTGAGAGCCTGATGGGTCAGGCCAGTTCGGCCAACGGCTTTCCCAGATCCTCAAATGCCTGGCCGAGCGCCTGGGCGCTGCTCAGCGCGCCGAGGCAGTCGTTCACGCCGAGGATGCCGTTCAACATCGCATGAGCGCCATGCGCGTCGCGGCGCGCGATGGCGACCGCGCCGATCAGGTTTGCCTCTGCATCCGTCATACGCGGGCAGCAGCAGGGGGCGACAAGGATGCGCCGACTGGAAACCCGCGAAGCCTCCGCCATCAACGCCCGCAGCAGCACCAGCGGGCGACGGAAGCTCATGCCGAAGGCGCAGAGCATGGCATGCGCGGCATGCGCATCGTCGAGGCCATGCGCCGCCACGCGCCGCATCGTGAAAAGCAGCAATCGCGCACTTTCTGTGGCAGGCGCGGCGTGGGGCAGCAGTTCGGTCGGGTCGACGAGATTGTGGGCCATGCGTTCCTCTCCCGGCGTCAGGGAGTCGGAGGAAAGCATTGACGCTATTGCAAGTCAATCGCAATAAATGACTATTGGGATAAGCTACGCTACGGAAACAGGATATTCCGGGGCGGCGGCAAGGGGACAGCCGCCGCCCCGCGGGCTCAGGGCATCAGCACCGTATCGACGACGTGGATCACGCCGTTCGACTGCATCACATCACCCTGAGTCACATGGGCCGTGCCGCCCTTGGCGTCGGTCAGCATGATCGTTTTACCCATCATGCTCGCCCACAGCTTCTCGCCCTGGACGGTCGTGAGTTCGGCTTTGCCACCGCCGGCGGCAATGGCGGCGGCGATATCCTTGGCGGTCATGCGGCCGGGCACGACATGGTAGGTCAGGATCGACGTCAATTGATCCTTGTTCTCGGGCTTGACCAGCGTGTCGACGGTGCCGGTGGGAAGCTTGCCGAACGCGGCGTTGGTGGGCGCGAAGACGGTGAAGGGGCCGGTGCCCTTCAGCGTATCGACCAGGCCCGCGGCCTTGACGGCGGCAACCAGCGTCGTGTGGTCCTTGGAATTGACGGCGTTATCGACGATATCCTTGGTCGGATACATGGCGGCGCCGCCGACCATCGGATAGTCCGTCTTGGCATTGGCAGCGGAAAGGCCGCCGACCATGACGAACATGGCGGCTGCGATGGCGCCGCGGCGGAACTGGCTTGTCATGAAATTCTCTCCCTAGAAGCCGCAAAGCGCGTTCGCGGCTGTGGGAGTTACGCAGCGCCCGTCAGGATCGTTGCATCCGCGATGAAATCGTCAGTCGCTGTGGCTCTTTGAGAGCGCGGCAGCGAGCAGGCGGAATTCCTTTTCGCGCGGTGATCCCTTGCGCCAGACCATGGCGATCCGACGGGCGGGATTCTCCGCATCGAGCGGGCGGGCGACGATGTTGGTATTGTCGAGAATACCGGACTCGATCGCCATTTCCGGCAGCAGAGTGACGCCCAACCCGTTGTCGACCATCTGGACGAGGGTGTGGAGCGATGTGCCGAGCATCGCCGCCTCCGCCCGCAATTCTGGGCGATTGCAGGCGGCGAGAGCATGATCCTTCAGGCAATGCCCATCTTCGAGCAGCAGCAGGCGACGTTCGTCGATTACATTCGCTTCGACATCACCATTGGCGCTGGGCGCCTCGCCGGCCGGGAAGGCGACGAAGAGCCGGTCGTCGAATAGATCCTCATATTCGATGTCACCGCAATGATAAGGGAGGGCGAGCAGCACGCAGTCGACATGGCCGCGGTGAAGCGAATCGCAGGCGGCGCTTGTCGTTTCCTCGCGCAGATAGAGCTTGAGATCGGGCCATTCGGTGCGCAGTCGGGGCAGGATTCGCGGTAGCAGGAAGGGAGCGATGGTGGGGATCACCCCCATGCGCAGTTCGCCCGACAACGGCTTGCCCGCCGCGCGGGCGAGATCGGCAAGTTCCTCCGCCTCGCGAAGCACGCGCTGCGCCTTGTCCGCAATCCGTAATCCAAGCGGGGTAAAGCGGACGACGCGCCGGGTGCGTTCGACCAGCATGATGCCGATCAGCGATTCCAGTTCGCGCAGGCCCGCCGACAGGGTGGACTGGGTAACGAAGCAGGCCTCCGCCGCCCGACCGAAATGGCCATGGTCGCGCAGGGCCACGAGATATTGAAGCTGCTTGAGTGTTGGAAGATAGGTGCTCATTCATCGCCTCAATCGATCAATGAACGGCAAATAATCTATTTGCTCTTTTTATGCCATCCCCTCATATGGCCCTCGTCAGTTTCCAACCACCTCTCGAAGGAGTGTTTTATGGCGCTTACCGTTGGCGATCAGTTCCCCGGCATCACAGTTCCGGTTCAGCAGGGTGTTTCCGCGCTTCCGGCCGGTGAAACGATCGACCTGTCGAAGACGGACGGAAAGTGGAAGGTCGTGTTCTTCTGGCCGAAGGACTTCACCTTCATCTGCCCGACCGAGATCATCGGCTATGGTGACCTCGTGAAGGATTTCGCCGATCGCGATGCAGTGTTGATCGGCGCGTCGACCGACACCGATTTCGTCCACTTCGCGTGGCGCAAGTCGGACGAGCGTCTGGCGAACTGCGATTTCCCGTGGATCGCGGACAACAAGAAGGAACTCGCGGATGCGCTCGGCATCGTCCACCAGGACGCCGGTGTTGCGCTACGCGCCACCTTCATCGTCGATCCGCACAATGTGATCCAGCACGTGACGGTCAACGGCCTCAACCAGGGTCGTAACCCGGCCGAGGCGATCCGCGTGCTGGACGCACTGCAGACCGACGAACTCTGCCCCTGCAACTGGAAGGCAGGCGAAGAAGTCCTCAAGCCGGCGGCCTGAGCCTCCACCCGCCACGCCGCATGATGTGCGGCACATGGGGCGCGGAGGGTCAAATCCTCCGCGCCCTTTTGTTTGACCAGATCAGGAGCTTTTCATGTCGCTGAAGGCCTTTGCCGATACGCTGCCCGATTATGCCAAGGACATCCGGCTGAACGTCGGATCGCTGTTGAATGACCAGACGCTTTCCGACCAGCGCAAATATGGCCTGCTGCTCGCCTGCGCCCATGGCACGGGCTACAAGCCGCTCGTCGATGCGACCGAAGCCGAGGCCGAGGGCAAGCTTTCGCCCGAAGCGGCGAATGCCGCCCGTGCTTCCGCTGCCGTGATGGCGATGAACAACGTCTATTACCGCTTCGTCCACCTCGCTTCGAACAAGGAATATAGCACGCTGCCCGCGAAGCTGCGCATGAACGTGATCGGATCACCCGGCATCGAGAAGGATGATTTCGAACTGTTCAGCCTGGCGGTTAGCGCGATGAACGGCTGCGGCATGTGCATCGACAGCCACGAAAAGGTGCTGCGCGGCCACGGCGTTGCGACCGACGTGATCCAGACCGCGGCGCGTGTCGGTGCGATCCTGAAAGCTGTCGCGACGGTCCACGCCACGGCAGTTTGACGCCCCTACTGGAAATCCCCGGGTCGGCGGCTTACATTCGGCCGACAAACAGATAAGACCGACCTGGGGATAATGCATGTTCGACGCGCTTGTCGGATATCTCGACTCGATCAAGGCGCGCGACCCCGCGCCCCGGACGCGTTGGGAAATCCTGCTCTATCCGGGCGTTTGGGCGGTGGGTTTCCATCGCATCGCGCATTGGCTGTTCAAGGGCGAGCTCTATTTCCTCGCGCGGGCGGTGAACCATATCTCCCGCTTCCTGACCGCGATCGACATCCATCCCGGCGCGGAGATCGGCCGCAATTTCTTCATAGATCATGGCTTCAGCGTGATCGGCGAGACGGCGATCATCGGCGATAATGTCACCATGTACCAGTGTGTCACGCTGGGTGGGACCAACCCCGCCAACGGCGTCCCCGGCAAGCGCCACCCGACCATCGAGGATGATGCGATCATCGGATCGGGCGCGCAGGTGCTGGGGCCGATCGTCGTCGGACGGAGATCGCGCATCGGCGCCAATGCGGTGGTGACGAAGGATGTGCCCGAGGGCGCGTCGATGGTCGGAATCCCCGCGCGGCCCACTTTGGTAGAGGCGGCCGATTATCAGAAGAGCTTCCTGCCTTATGGCACGCAATGCTCGGAACGGTTCGATCCGGCGACCCAACAGCTTGAACTGCTCAAGTGCGAGGTGGAATCGTTGCGCGCCAAGCTTGCGGAACTCATCGAACAGCGCGGCACCAAGAGCGGCGACGAGGAGCGCGACTGCGCCTGATGAGCGTCGTCACGCCGTTCCCTGCCATCGTCACGCGCCCGACGCAGATTGGCTTTGATCGGCATGAATTGACGCGCATCCTGGACCTTTACGGTCGCATGGTCGCGGCAGGGCATTGGCGGGATTATGCCATCGCGCTCGAACGCGAGGCGGCGTCCTTCTCGGCTTTTCGTCGGGCGGCCGAACGCCCCGAATATTGCATTGAGAAGCGCCCGGCGCTGCGCCAGCGCCAGGGCATGTGGGCGCTGATCGGGGAGCATGGTGCGGTGCTGAAACGCGGCCATGAACTCGTGCCGTTGCTGGCACCGATCGAGCGGCGGCTGCTGAAACTGGTCAGCGAATAGAAAGAGGGCGGACCATCAGGCCCGCCCCAGTGAAATCCGTTCTGGTTGTGCGTCAGGTTGAGGCGGCGAGCCCCTGATCCGAATTGGGCAGCCGATGCCGCAGATCCACCGGCAGCATCGCCAGCACCCGGATTCTGACGCTGTGCCAGAAGGCGGAGAGCAGCAGCAGGGCCGAGCCGATCACCAGCGCGGTGAGTGCCAGGTTCAGACTGACTGCGCCGAACTCCCGGAACAATGTGCTCAACGCATAGAGGACATAGGCCAAAGCGGAGACGAGCAGCGCGCGGCGGTCGACCGCGATCGCGACCAGGCCCATCATCACATAGAGGGCGAGGACGACCGCTGCTTCTCCAACATTTGCGCCGCCATCGAGCAGGCCTAGCAACGCGAAGATCGGATGGACGATCAGCGGCGCTGCCAGCAGGTGCAGCCAGAAGGCGACGTCGGAGCGGCGGGTGGTGCGGGTCGGATCGCTCATGTCCCACCGCATCGCGAAGGCGAAGACGGCGATGCCGGTCATCAGAAGCACGGCATAGAGCCAGTCGCCCATTACAGGTATCGCGGCGAGCAGGAGCCCGATCGCGAGGCCGACGAGCGCGAGCGTGCCGGCCGCAACGGTGATGGGCACGTGGAATCGGCGCCAGTGCAGCCAGGTGGCGGCGGCGGTCACGGCGGTCACCAGCGACAGCATCAGCGCTACGCCGCGATCGAAGCCCTCGTGATTTCCGTTGCCCACGGCCGCGATCATCGTGACGAAGACGCCGCCGGCAAAAGCGAGCAGCAGGACGATGCTGGGCAACGCCATGCGCCGCTTGCGGGTGAAGAATTCGGCCAGCCCCCAGGCCGCGATCGCCACGAACAAGCCGCTCAGCAGGCTCGGCCCCTCGATCGCCCGGACGAAGGGGATCGCATGGCCGATCCACGCCACCGCCGCCAGCAGCAGCACCGCCGCGATGGTGACGAAGATGTCGTTGAAACCCGTGATGAGCCGGAAATGCTCCTCATCAACCAGCGAGGTATGGCGCTGGCCGGAGACATAGGTGCGGAACGCGGTCGCGGCGGCGGGGGTGAAGATCCCCCGCTCTACCGCGCCGTCAATGTCAGTGTCGGTATACATACAGGCTACCTCCCAGGCAGGAAGGTAGCACTCGTGTATTAGTGATGCAATACGGTAAGGCGGTTCAGCCGTTCTGAAGGCGAGACGCGATCAGCATCGACTGTTCGAGGCCATTCTGCGGAACGATCTCGCCGGTGCGATCGATGATCTTGTCCCACGCCGCGGCGACGCCTTCGGGCGTCTGCTGATCGGGCGACAGCACCGCACCCTGGGTTAGCGTGATATAAGCGGCCTGGACGACGCCGCCGCCCGCGCTGACGATCATGTTGGAGGGCGCATCCTCCGACACAAGGTAAAGCGCCGCTGGAGCGATCTTTTCCGGCGCGAAGACCGAGAGGAAATCGGGCGGCAGGATGTCCTCGGTCATCCGCGTCGCGGCCGCCGGTGCGATGGTGTTGACGCGGACATTATATTTCGCGCCTTCAAGATGCAGCGTCTTGGTGAGCCCGGCGAGGCCCAGCTTGGCCGCGCCGTAATTCGACTGACCGAAATTGCCGTAAAGCCCGGTCGACGACGCCGTCATCAGGATGCGCCCGTAATTCTGCTCGCGCATCATATCCCAGACGGCCTTGGTGACCACCGCCGAGCCGTTGAGATGCACTTCGACGACGAAGCGGAACTCGTCCATCGTCATCTTCGTGAAGCTCTTGTCGCGCAGGATGCCGGCATTGTTGATGAGGATATGGACGCCGCCCCAGGCTTCCTTCGCCTTGGCGACCATTTCCTCCATCTGGGCGGAATCGGTGACGCTGCCGCCATTGGCCATGGCGGTTCCGCCAGCGGCGAGGATCTCCTCGACGACCTTCTGCGCCGAATCCGACGTCCCCGTCCCGTCGCGCGCACCGCCGAGATCGTTCACGACCACCTTGGTGCCGCGCTTCGCCAATTCCAGCGCATAGCCGCGGCCGATGCCGCCGCCGGCGCCCGTGACAATCGCAACCCGCCCTTCAAAACTGATGGTCATTCCGCTCTCTCCCGTGCCTTACGTGAACGTCAACTAATCGAAGGTTGACGTGAAGGGAAGGGGGCGGTCAGCTCTGATAGGCTTCGTCGACATTGGGCGCGAACAGGGCCATGCCTTCGGGCTGTCCTACGGAATTCTCGTCCCAAAATGCACGCAGATGGCAGAGCTTGCCTTCGGAATTGAACTGGGCGTGCTCGATGATGGAAAGGTCGAGCCCGGCATTCTGATCGGGCACGCGGACCTGCATGGTGAAGCGCAGTATGCCCTGATCGCCGCAGGCGCGGATCTCCTCCAGCACCGGCGTCACCTTGCGGCTGCTATCCGACCAGGCGAAGTCCCAGAAGCGGCCGATATTGGCGTGGCCGGAGAAGGGGGGCGTACCGACCGGATCTTCCAGCACGCCATCTTCGGCGAAGGTATCGAGGAGGAGTTGCTTATCCTTGGTCGCCCAGGCGCGAATATAATTTTCCAGCCCCTTGCGGACCTGTTCCGGTGTCGCCTTCATGCCAGCTCTCCTTATGCCTTTGAGCCGAGGGCTAGCATGAGGAGAAGCTGGCTGTCGATGATATGCGTAGCAGCGTTATGATATGACTACGCGAAGTGCGATCAGAGCGCCCCTTCCATGTCCAGCGCGTAACCGGCGGAGCGGACGGTGCGGATGATGTCGGGGCGACCGCCATCGTTGATCGCCTTGCGCAGGCGGCGGATGTGGACGTCGACCGTGCGCGGCTCGATGTCGCTGTCGCGGCCCCAGACCGAATCCAGCAGCCGCTCACGCGAGAAGACGCGGCCCGGATGCTCAAGGAAATGCTTGAGGAGGCGGAACTCGGTCGGCCCCAGCGGCACGGTCGCGCCGTCGCGGCGGACCTTGTGGCTCACTGTGTCCATCTCGATGTCCGAATAGTTCAGCCGTTCACCAGCGAGCGCCGGGCGGACACGGCGCAGCACCGCACCCACGCGGGCGACCAGCTCGCGCGGAGAAAAGGGCTTGGTGACATAGTCATCGGCGCCCGTTTCGAGACCGCGGACCCGATCCTCTTCCTCGCCGCGGGCGGTGAGCATGATGATCGGCACATTGGCGGTATCGGGCAGACGGCGCAGGCGACGGCAGACCTCGATGCCGGACAGGCCTTCGATCATCCAGTCGAGCAGCACCAGATCGGGCGGGCTTTCCTGGGCGAGCAGCAAAGCTTCCTCGCCATCGGGTGTATGTTCGACCTCGAACTCCTCACGCTCGAAATGCCAGACGAGCAATTCGGCGAGGGCGGCATCGTCCTCGACCAGCAGCAGGCGGGCACGGGCCATGCTTATCACTCCTCCTCGGCGGCGAGAGGGTCGCCGCCCCTGGCGCGTTCCGCCATCTGCTGGCCGGTCGCGGCGTAATAAACCATCTCGGCGACGTTGGTGGCGTGATCGCCGATGCGTTCGAGATTCTTCGCGATGAACAGCAGGTGCGTGGACGCGGTGATGGTGTGCGGATTTTCCATCATGTGCGTGAGCAGCGCGCGGAAGATGCTGTTGTAGAAATCATCCACCGTGCGATCGCTTTCGGCGACGTGCAGCGCACCTTCCGGATCGCGCCGCGCGAAAGCGTCGAGCACGGCATGAACCATGTCCGATACCGAGCGTGCCATCGCCGGCAGGATGGAGATCGGCTCGATCCCCTTCGTGTCGCTGAGGACGGGGACGCGCTTTGCGATATTCTTCGCATAATCGCCCATCCGTTCGATCACGCCCGAGATTTTCATCGCGGCGAGAACGTCGCGCAG
Organism: Sphingomonas sp. DBB INV C78; assembly: GCF_042693015.1. Lineage (NCBI taxonomy): Bacteria > Pseudomonadati > Pseudomonadota > Alphaproteobacteria > Sphingomonadales > Sphingomonadaceae > Sphingomonas > Sphingomonas sp. DBB INV C78. Next base: position 1,108,955 of record NZ_CP170544.1, read on the forward strand.
ATCGTCCGCCATAGGCGCCCGCAGCGCGATGAGGCGGATCGCCTGGCGTTCGATCTCGGCTTCGAGCGTATCGATCTTCTTGTCGTCCTCGACGATTTTCGCAGCGGCGTCGAGGTCGCGCCGCACGAGCGCCTGGATCGAGCCAGCAAGTGCAGCCTCGGCGCGGCCGCCCATTTCCGCGACCAATGCGCGGAGCTGGCCGAGATCCTCGTCGAATGCCTTAACGGTATGCCCGGTAGTGGCCATGTGCCTGCCTCTCCTCAGCCGTAACGGCCGGTGATGTAATCCTTGGTCCGCGTTTCGCGGGGATTGGTGAAGATCTCGGACGTGTCGCCATATTCGACGAGCGTGCCGAGATGGAAAAAGGCGGTGCGTTGCGACACGCGGGCCGCCTGCTGCATGTTGTGGGTGACTATGACGATCGCGTAGCGGCCGCGCAGTTCGTGGATCAGTTCCTCGATCTTGGCGGTGGCGATCGGATCGAGCGCCGAGCAGGGTTCATCCATCAGAATCACTTCCGGATCGACCGCGATGGCGCGAGCGATACAGAGGCGCTGCTGCTGGCCACCTGAAAGCGCGGTGCCGCTGTCGGTAAGGCGGTCCTTCACCTCGTCCCACAGGCCGGCGCGCTTCAGGGATTTTTCCACGACCAGGTCCATGTCGGCCTTGGCCGTGGCGAGCCCGTGGATACGGGGGCCGTAAGCGACATTTTCATAGATCGACTTGGGGAAAGGGTTGGGCTTCTGGAACACCATGCCGACCCTGGCGCGGAGCTGCACCACGTCCATCGACGGCGCATAGATATTCTCACCATCCAGCGTGATCTCGCCTTCCACCCGCGCCGACGAAACCGTGTCGTTCATGCGGTTCAAGGTGCGCAGGAAGGTGGACTTGCCGCAGCCCGACGGGCCGATGAAGGCAGTCACATTTTCCTGCGTGACGTCGATCGACACGTTCTTGATGGCTTGTTTGGCGCCATAGAAGACGTTGACGTCGCGCGCCGTCATCTTCAGCGTCTCGCCATCCGCCACGTGCTGATGCGCAGCGATCTCGTTGAGAGAATGATCGTTCATTACCAGCGTCTTTCGAAGCGATTGCGGAGATAGATGGCGAGCCCGTTCATGGCGAGCAGGAACACCAGCAGGACAATGATGGCGGCGGAGGTCTTTTCCACGAAACCGCGGCTGACTTCGTCCGACCAGAGGAAGATCTGGACCGGCAGCACCGTCGCCGGATCGGTGATGCCGCCGGGCGGCGAAGCGAGGAAGGCGCGCATGCCGATCATCAGCAGCGGCGCGGTTTCACCCAGCGCGCGGGCCATGCCGATGATCGTACCGGTAAGGATGCCGGGCAGAGCGAGCGGCAGGACGTGGTGGAACACGACCTGGACGCGGCTCGCCCCGATGCCCAGCGCAGCATCACGGATCGACGGCGGAACGGCCTTGATCGCGTTGCGGCCGGCGATGACGATGACGGGCATCGTCATCAGCGCCAGAGTCAGGCCGCCGACCAAAGGAGCCGAGCGCGGCAGGTGCATGAAGTTCAGGAACACAGCCAGGCCGAGCAGACCGAAGATGATCGACGGCACCGCGGCGAGATTGTTGATCGAAACCTCGATCAGGTCCGTCCAGGCGTTCCTCGGCGCATATTCCTCAAGATAGAGCGCGGACAGGACGCCGATCGGGAAGGCGATCAGGATCGTGACGAACATCGTCACCAGCGATCCCTTGAGTGCGCCCCAGATGCCGACCAGCGTCGGATCGGTGGAGTCGGCCGCGGTCAGGAAGGTGAGGTTGATGCTCGTCTTGACCGCATCGGCTGTCTTAAGCTTCTGGTACGCGGCCTCGGCCTCCGGTGTGGCATCGCCCTTGGCGGCGAGGTCGATCGAAGTGGCGGCGGGCACCCAGAAATCGCCCTTGCCGCTGAGCAGTTCGGGCTTTTCCTTGATTGCGTTGCGCACGGTGAGCCAGGCGCCATCGGAGAGCAGGCGCGAACCGCCCTCTCCGAAGGCCGCATCCGCCGCGCCGGCGACCGCGCCTTCGATATCGGCACCCGCGAGTGCATTATCGGCGCCGAAGCCCTTGAGGGCGGCAGGGTCGAGCATCAGCGACGACTTGGGGAAGTCGATCGGCAGCTTGATCTCTGTCTGGGTAAAGCCGCGCGCGCCATTGCCGACCATGACGATCAGCAGGAAGGCGAGGAAGGCGGCCGACAGCAGGATCGAGAACAGGCCGAGCAGCTTGAAGCGGCGTTCCGCGGCGTAGCGACGGCGGATGCGATTCTGCATCACGGCGCCCTTCCAGTCGGTCGGCACGCGCGGCGACGCGGTCGCGGGCAGGGGGCTATTCATAGGCTTCCCGATATTTCTTCACGACGCGCAGTGCGACGATGTTAAGCAGCAGCGTGACGATGAACAGGACGAGGCCGAGCGCGAAGGCGGCAAGCGTCTTCGGGCTGTCGAATTCCTGGTCGCCCGTCAGCAACTGGACGATCTGGGTCGTCACCGTCGTCACGCTGGCGAAGGGATTGGCGGTGAGGTTGGCGGCAAGGCCGGCGGCCATCACCACGATCATGGTTTCGCCGATCGCGCGGCTGACGGCGAGCAGCACGCCGCCGACGACGCCGGGGAGAGCGGCGGGGACCAGCACCTTGCGGATCGTCTCGGAGGTCGTGGCGCCCATCGCCAGGCTGCCGTCGCGCATCGCCTGCGGCACGGCCGCGATCGAATCGTCCGCCATCGAGGAGACGAAGGGGATGATCATGATGCCCATGACGAGACCGGCGGCCAGCGCCGATTCCGATGACGCGCCGGGGATGCCGACGAAGGCGGCGAAATCGCGGATCGCGGGGGCCACCGTCAGCGCGGCGAAATAGCCGTAGACGACGGTGGGAACGCCGGCGAGCACCTCCAGGATCGGCTTCATCCAGGCACGCACCTTGGGCGCGGCATATTGGGTGAGATAGATCGCGCTCATCAGCCCGAGCGGGATCGCGACGATCATGGCGATGATCGCGCCGATGAAGATCGTGCCCCAGAAGAGCGGGATCGCCCCGAAGGCACCCGACGAACCGACCTGATCCGCGCGCATCGCGGTCTGCGGGCTCCAGGTGGTGCCGAACAGGAATTCGACCGGCGACACCTTGGCGAAGAAGCGCATGGTTTCGAACAGGAGCGAGGCGATGATGCCGATCGTCGTCAGGATCGCGATCAGCGAGGCGACCAACAGACCGATCATCACCACGCGTTCGACGCGGGTGCGGGCGCGGAAATCGGGGCGCAGCCGCGTGAAGGCATAGGCCCCACCGGCCAGCGCGAGGATCACCGCGAGCGCGGCCCCGGCAAGGCCATAGCGGGTCTGCGCGGCCTTGTAGGTGGGCAGCATCTCCTGCGCCTGCGGATAGAAGCCACCCTGAACGCGCCCGACGGCAAGCCCGCGCAGTTCGGACAGGATCGCCGCGCGCTCCATGCCGGGCGGCGGCAGTTCCGCGCCCGCCGGGCTTTCGATTGCCGCGCGCATGGTCAGGCCCGGCGCGATATTGCTCCAGGTCGCGATGAAGATCAGCGCCGGTGCGAGCGCCCAGAGGGCGACATACCAGCCATGATGATTGGGCCGGCTGTGCGGCCGGATCCCGTTGACCGGCTGGAAGCCCGCCGCCTTCGCACGCGCGGTAAACCACGCGACGAGGCCGAGGCCCAACACCAGGAACAGGATGGCAAGGGTGGACAAGGCGCGGCCTTCCCTATCGTGACAAGGGCCGCCCCGGCCGAAACCGGAGCGGAGTTGAGCTTAGTTGACCGAGGCCGGGTCCATCGGCGTCAGCTTCGTCGCGATCTCGAGATTCTTCGCGCGGACATCGTCCGGCGCGGAGATGAGGCCGCGGCGCTTCAGATAGCCGTCGGGGTTCCAGGCGCTTGCATATTCGCCGACGAATTCCTTGAGGCCCGGGATCGCCTTCAGATGCGCGCTCTTCACGTAGATGTAGAGCGGGCGGGCGCCCGGATATTCGTAGCTGGCGATCGTCTCATAGGTCGGCTCGACACCCTGCAGCTTGACGCCGCGGACCTTGTCGAGATTTTCCTCGAGGAAGCTGTAACCGAAGATGCCGAGCGCATCCGGATTCGCGACGAGCTTCTGCACGATCAGATTGTCGTTCTCGCCCGATTCGACATAGGCGCCGTCTTCACGGACCTTGGTGCACAATTCCTTGTGCTTGTCCTTGTCGCTGTCCTTGAGCGCCTTCATCTCGGCATTGGCGTTGCAGCCCTTGTCGAGGATGAGTTCGGCGAAGGCATCGCGCGTGCCGCTGGTCGGCGGCGGGCCGAACACCTTGATCGCGATCGCGGGCAATGCCGGGTTCACATCCTTCCAGGTCTTGGCGGTGTTGGGCTTGCCATAGGGATTGGCGGCGAGCGCCTTGTAGATATCCTCTTCGGTCAGCGCCATTTCAGCGCCCGCCTTGCTTTCGCCCAACGCGATGCCGTCGATGCCGACCTGGATCTCGACGATCTCGGTCACCCCGTTCTTCGTGCAATCCTCAAGCTCGGACTTCTTGATCCGGCGCGAGGCATTGGCGACGTCCGGAAATTGCGCGCCGACGCCTTCGCAGAACTGCTTCAGGCCCGCGCCGGTGCCAGTCGATTCGACGATCGGTGCCTTGAAGGACGGGAACTTGCGGGGGAACTGTTCAGCGACGGCGGTCGTGAACGGATAGACCGTCGACGAGCCCACGGCGCGGATCTGGTCGCGCGCGGCGCCGCCGGCGTCACCGCCCGTATCACCCTGATTCTGGCAACCGGCGAGCGCCAGTGCGGCGATCCCGATCATGAAATGAACTCTGGCCAATTCGTCCTCCCTCGAAGCCGGCATCAAGCCGGGTCGATTTGCGCGCTAGTGCGGTTCGGCGTGCCCTCTGTGACACTTGCGTGACTCTTTGATGACACGCCCCCTGGCGCGGGAGCGGTTGCAGCAGGCAGAAGCACGCTGACGACGGTGCCACGGCCAACTTCGCTGTGGATTTCCAGGCGGCCGCGATGACGCTCGACGATATGTTTCACGATGGCGAGGCCGAGTCCGGTGCCGCCAAGCGCGCGGCTGCGACCAGGATCGACTCGATAGAATCGTTCGGTGAGTCGCGGGATATGTTCGGTAGGTATGCCTTCGCCCTCGTCGCGCACCGACACACGGACCATGTTGCCGGATGCCGGCTTGACCGAGACGCGGACCGGCGAACCGGCGCGACCATATTTCAGGGCGTTGCCGATGATGTTGTGGAGAAGTTGCGAGATCTGCGCCCGATCGCCGGCAATAGGCGGGACATCTGCAGCGACCTCGACGATCACGCGCTCCTCATCGGGCTGGATGCCATTGTGGAGCGCGCCGCGTACTTCGGCGATCAAAGGCGTGAGAGTGATCGGCGTCTGCGGCAGCGAATATTTCTCCGCCTCGATCCGCGACAGCGACATCAGATCCTCGACCAGCCGCTGCATCCGCTTGGCCTCGCCAAACATGATCTTTAGGAAGCGGCCGCGGGTGGCGGCATCCTCGGCCGCCTTTCCGTCCTCCAGCGTCTCGATGAAGCCTAGCAGGGTGGCGAGCGGGGTGCGGAGTTCGTGGCTGGCATTGGCGACGAAATCGACGCGCATCTTTTCCGCGGCGTGGGTACCGGTGCGGTCGGCGAGGCGGACCAGTAACCCGCGGCCCCAGATGGGGTGGACGACGAGTTCCCAGCGCCGTTCGCGCTCGCCGAGGCCGATCAGTTCGACCGGTGCTTCATCGACGGCGTCGGTCTCGGCACCCCGCAGTGTCAGGCGATCGGTGGCAGCGGGATGACGGATGGCAAGGCGGACGTCTTCGCCGACGATATGATCGCCGAGGATCAGACGGGCAGCGCTGTTGGCGATCGTGACGATCTGGCCACTGACCAGCAGCATGGGATCGTCGATCGCCTCCATCACCTCTTCGAGGCTGGGTTGCGGCGTCTCCTCCGGCTCCGGCTGACGGGTGCTTTCAGGAGTGGAGGTGTGCCAGGCGAACCATGCGCCCAGCGCAGCAATGGCGGCCGTCAGCCCGGCAGGCTCACCCCCGGCGCCAAGCGCCCAGGCCAGGCCGAATCCGGCACCGGCAGCGAGAAGGGAAAAGAGAATGCGGATCGGTGCAGGTGCAGGCATGTCCGCATCCTATGGCGGGTTTGTTACACGTGCCATTCAGTGAATTAAGATTGCTGCGCTTTAACCGCCGAGGCGCTCAAGTGCCGGTATCAGATCATCAAAATGGTCGATCAGCGCGTCCGCGCCAAGCTGATTAGCGGGGCGATCCGAGAAACCGAAGGTCACGGCGACGCAGGGGATGCCGGCCGCGCGCGCTGTATCGGTGTCGGTGATCGAATCGCCGACAAAGGCAGCGCGGCCGCCGCCGGCGCGGGCGATCGCCTCGAACAAGGGAGCCGGATCAGGCTTGCGGACCGGGAGCGTGTCGCCCCCGACGAGCGAAACGAAACGGTGGTTCCAGCCGAGCGTGTCGATCAGTTCGCGGCTCAGCCCTTCGAGTTTGTTGGTGCAGACGGCGAGCTTCACCCCGCGTGCGGCGAGTTGGTCCAGCGCTGCCTCCAGCCCTTCGAAGGGGCGGGTGTGATCGGCGATATGCGCTTCATAATATTCGAGGAAGATAGGGAAACCCTGCTCGATCAGATCCTCGCTGACGTCGCCGGTAGCAGCCAGCCCCTTGCGCAGCAGCGCGCGGGCGCCGTGGCCGACCATGTGGCGCACCTCTTCCGCCGCGATCGGCGGGCGGCCGAGTTGGCCTAGCGCGTGGTTAAGCGCGGAGGTGAGATCCGGCGCGGTGTCGGCAAGCGTGCCATCGAGATCGAAGGCGACGACGGCGAAGGGAAAATCGGTCATGCGATCCCTTTCGCCTGAGGCTTATGGCGTTGGCAAGCATGCTGTGGCAGGGAGCGGCCATGATCGACACTGCCCGCGCGTCATCCCGCCCGTTCGCTGCCGTGATCCTTGCCGCCGGCAAGGGGACGCGGATGAAATCCGATCTTCACAAGGTGCTCCACCCGATCGCGGGGCGGCCGATGCTGAGCCATTTGCTGGCTTCGGTGGATGCGTTGGGGCCGGTGGCGAAGGTGGTTGTCGTCGGTGCAGGGCGGGAGCAGGTCGAGAGCCAGGTCGAGACTGAAATCGCGGTGGTGGTGCAGGAGCCGCAACTCGGCACCGGCCATGCAGTCCAACAGGCCGAGCCGGCGCTGTTGGATTTCGACGGTGACGTTCTCGTGCTCTACGGCGATGTTCCGCTGGTGCGGCCCGAGACGATGGCGCGGATGCTCGACCGGCTCGATGCGGCCGATGCGCCGGCATGCGTGGTGCTGGGTTTCCGCCCCGCCGATCCGCTGGCTTATGGCCGGATCATCGCGGACGACGGCGTGATCGCCAAGATGGTGGAATATAAGGATGCGACGCCCGAGGAACGGGCGGTAACGCTCTGCAATTCCGGCCTGATGGCGGTTCGCGCCAAGGATCTGTGGGCACTGCTCGCGCGCGTCGGCAACGACAATGCAGCGGGAGAATATTATTTGCCCGACGTGGTGATGCTGGCGTTGGCCGACAGGCGGCGTTCGGCGGTGATCGAGGCCGAGGCCTGGGAAGTCGCCGGCGTCAACAGTCGCGCCGAACTGGCTGCGGTTGAGGCCGAATGGCAGCAGCGGCGGCGTGCACTGGCGATGGCCGATGGCGCCACGCTGATTGCGCCGGAGACGGTGTGGTTCAGCCATGATACGAAGATCGGCCGTGATGTGGTTGTAGAACCGCAGGTTTTCTTCGGTCCCGGCGTCACGATCGGCGATCGCGTCAGCATCCACGGCTTTTCCCATATCGAGGGTGCGACCGTGGGCGAGGGCGCGGAGATCGGACCTTATGCCCGGCTGCGCCCTGGTGCTGACGTGGGTGAAAAGGCCAAGGTCGGCAATTTCGTCGAGATGAAGAAGGCGAAGCTCGGCAAGGGTGCAAAGGCCAACCACCTTACCTATCTGGGCGATGCCGAGGTTGGCGAGGGCGCCAATATCGGTGCGGGCACGATCACCTGCAATTATGACGGATATTTCAAATATCCGACGAAGATCGGCGCCGGCGCGTTCATCGGATCGAACAGCGCGCTGGTGGCTCCGGTGGCGATCGGCGACGGCGCGATCATCGGCGCGGGATCGGTGGTGACGCGCGACGTGCCCGCCGATGCGCTGGGCGTGGCGCGCGGGGCGCAGGAGGTGAAGCCGGGCTGGGCGGCAAGGTTCCGCGCGGCCATGGCGAAGAAGAAGGCCGGCTGACGCCGCGCCTGGTTACAATCAAGAATGCGGGGACGAGCGAGCATCTATGTGCGGCATCATCGGTATCATCGGGCGTGAAGATGTGGCGGACCGGCTGCTGGCCGGGCTGAGGCGGCTGGAGTATCGCGGCTATGACTCTTCCGGCATCGCGACGGTGCATGATGGCGTGCTCGATCGACAGCGTGCCGAGGGCAAGCTGGACAATCTGGCGAAGAAGCTGGCGGCGACGCCGCTCACTGGAACCGTCGGCATCGCCCACACCCGTTGGGCGACGCATGGCGCGCCGACCGAGGACAATGCGCATCCGCACATCGTCGGCGAGGTGACGCTGGTCCACAACGGTATCATCGAGAATTTCAAGCCTTTGCGCGACGAACTGATAGCGGAGGGACGCACCTTCGCCAGCCAGACCGATACCGAGGTGGTGGCCCATCTGGTCGACCGCGAGCTCCAGCGCGGCGTGAGCCCCGAGGAAGCCGTGAAGGTGGTGTTGCCGCGTCTGCATGGCGCGTTCGCGCTTGCCTTCCTGTTCCGCAGCCACCCCGACCTTCTGATCGGCGCCCGGCTCGGTGCGCCTCTGGTTGTCGGCTATGGCGAGGGTGAGACCTATTTGGGGTCGGATGCGCTCGCGCTGGCGCCGCTCACCCAGAAGATCGCCTATCTGGAAGAGGGCGACTGGGCGGTGCTGACTCGCGACGCCGTGACGATCCATGACCGTGACAACGAGGTGGTAAAGCGCGAGGCGACGCTTTCCGGCTTGACCGGGGCGCTGATCGACAAGGGCAATCACCGCCATTTCATGCAGAAGGAGATCTTTGAGCAGCCGGTGGTGGTGGCGCAGACGCTGGGCTCCTACCTCCGCCCGCTGGCCGGCGAAGTGGCGCTGCCGATCCCCGAATTCGATTTCGCCCAGATCCGCCGCGTCACGATCGTCGCCTGCGGGACGAGCTTTTACGCTGGCATGGTCGCAAAATACTGGTTCGAGCAGTTTGCGCGGGTTCCGGTCGATCTCGATGTCGCATCCGAATTCCGTTATCGCGAGCCGGTGCTGGAGGAAGGCGGGCTGGCCCTGTTCATTAGCCAGTCCGGGGAGACGGCGGACACGCTTGCGGCGCTGCGACACGCCCGATCTGCCGGGCAGAAGATTGCCGTTGTCGTCAATGTGCCGACGAGTTCGATGGCGCGCGAGGCGGACCTGCTGCTGCCCACCCATGCCGGGCCGGAGATCGGCGTGGCTTCGACCAAGGCCTTCACTTGCCAGTTGGCGGTGCTGGCCGCGCTGGCCGCCAATTTCGCCCGCGCCAAGGGGCGGATGAACAAGGAAGACGAGCAGGAGATCGTCCGCCATCTTGCCGAGGCACCGGCGGCGATGAACGCGGCACTCGCCCATGACCAGGATATCGAGGCGCTGGCGCCGCTGATCGCCAAGGCGCGCGACGTGCTCTATCTCGGTCGCGGGCCGGATTATCCGATGGCACTGGAAGGCGCGCTAAAACTCAAGGAAATCAGTTACATTCACGCCGAAGGTTATGCGGCGGGCGAGATGAAGCATGGGCCGATCGCCTTGATCGACGAGCATGTGCCGGTGATCGTGATCGCGCCTTCAGGGCCGCTGTTCGACAAGACCGTGTCGAACATGCAGGAGGTGCAGGCGCGCGGCGGCAAGGTGGTGCTGATTTCCGACGCGGCGGGCATCGCGGCGGCGGGCGAGGGCACTGTCGCGACGATCGAGATGCCGCTGGTCCATCCGTTGATCGCCCCACTCGTCTATGCCGTGCCGGTGCAGTTGCTGGCCTATCATGTCGCGGTCGCGAAGGGCACGGATGTCGATCAGCCGCGGAACCTCGCCAAGTCCGTCACCGTGGAGTGATCGGCGCCGGCAGGCGATTTCGCGTTCGCCGACACGAATTATAGGATATTTTGCGCTCTCCGCTGGTTGATGCGGGGTCGTGTGGAAAATCGCGCAGGGAAATGCGCGGCCTGCGACCAATCTATCGACAGGAGAGACACATGAAATATGCAGCGATCCTTGCCTGCGCCGCCCTGACCATGGCCGTTCCGGCTCTGGCTGGTGACGCGAATACCGCCGACGCCAATGGCGACGGCAAGGTCAGCAAGGCCGAATTCGATGCCTCGGCCAAGGCCGATTGGACCAAGATGGACAAGGACGGCAACGGCCAGATTTCGGCCGCCGAAGCCGGCGATCATGCGGCCAAGTGGAAATCGGCCGACACCAATGGCGATGGCCAGATTTCCGCGGACGAATATATGGCCAAGAAATCAGCCTGGTTTGCAAAGGCCGACGCCGACAAGGACGGCACGATCTCGCAGGCCGAGCATCATGCGGCGATGGCCGCGAAGAAGGGTTCCTAGGCCTGACTTTGGAAGGAGCCCGTCCCGCCAGCCGGGGCGGGTTCCTTGAGTTTTTTCTAGGCGGGGTGGGAATTTCGATGGTGATCGACCGTCGGGTTTCGGGAGGCCGTGCCGGAGCGTCTAACCTCGGCTTAGCCGGGGAAGGCGGACACGACCTTTTCGTCACCCCGGACTTACCCCGGAACAAGTCCGGGATGACGGAAACGGGGATGGATGTCTGCAAAGCCGTTGCGTCCCGACAGGCAGGAATTCGGCAGATTATGCGGATGCAGCCCCGGCAGTCGCTACCCGAATTCGTTCATGCCGCCTAATTCAGCTGAGCTTGCTGGCGTAAATCAGCGTGTTCTCGCCCAGCTTGGCCATGACTTCGGTCTTGACGCTGTCGCCGACGGCGAAACAGCCCTGGCTTCGACCCAATTTGCCGCGTGCCGTGGCGATGCCCGGTTCCGCATACCATGCGCCATGAACGACGATCGCACGGGAAAGGGCGTTGTTGTTGGTGGGGTCGAGGCCGATCAGGCGCTGCGACGGGCCGTGCTTTCCGACATAATAAGAGCTTGTCACGAACGCGCCGGAGGATGACGCGTTCGATCCGGGCTGGTTCGAAAAGCGTTCGAGCCAGCCGCTATGATCGGGGTCCGATCCGCTGCCATGGGCGACCAGATAGGAGTCGGTCTTTCCGCTGATCAGATCGACAAGGTGGAAGCGCGGTGCCGAAGAGGCGGCGTTGAAATCGACCAGCGCCAGGCGATTGCGGTTGCGGATTTCGCTGTGCCGATCCATCGCGGCGCGGGCCTGAGCCAGCAGATCCGGGGCAAGGCCGGCGGGAAGCTTCACCACAGGAGGCGTTGCCGGCATTGCGGTCTGCGCCAGCATCGAGGCGGACTCACAGGCGGTGTCGACTGCGCCCGCGAGGAGCGCGGACGATGCGAACAGAAAGCGGCGGCGATCAAGATCCATAGTGCCCGGCGCAATAGCTGCCAGGGCGGGATAAGGTCTTTGCCGGATGTCCGGATCATCGCGCAAAGTCTTGCGCGGCGCTCGACCTGCCGTCATGCCTTGACGGCGAGGGCCTTTGCGGAGGGTGGCATGCGAGACAGCGCCAGATCGCCGGTATCCAACAGCGCCTATCGGGAGGCGGTTTCACTGATCGTCCGGCGAATCCAGCAGACCCATGGCTTGAGCGACAGCCAATTGGCGGAGCGGATCTCCTGTTCGGCCGGGACGGTCAAGAATGCCCGCAACCGGGCGACCAATATGGATGCCGTGACGCTCGCCAATGTCGAGCGGGCCTTTGGGCCGGGGGCGATCGATCCCTTCCTGGCGCTGGCCGGCACGCGATCCCATCCCGTCACTTCGTCGATCGAGAAACTGCACCCGACCCTGGCGATCGTCGAGGCGCTCCACCGGATCATCGAGAAGCAGTCGCCCGACAGTGAGGGCGGGACGAAGATCACGTCGCGCGAACTGCTGTCGATCCTGAACGAATTGCGCAGCGCCCGCAGCGCGTTCGATGCGCTGATCATGATTGCGGACCCATCGCTGGACAGCGACGAGGCGCCATTCCGCCACAAGCGATTGAAGCGCGTCGCTTTGATCCATACGCAGGGAGACAGCCTCGCCCACGCAAGGATCGTCGAGGCGGACGAGGATGCGGCCTAGGCGCTGAGGGAGCGGGGCGAGAGCAAACCTGCTCCCGCCGTCTCGATTTAGTTAGCGCGCCGCCCGTCGCACCGGCAGCCAATCGGTGAAGGACGGCGTGTCGACGACCTTGTAGGGGAAGCCCTTCCGGTTGAGGAACAGCCGCTCCATCTCCGGCCGGGTGAACGGGCGCGAGCCCAAGCGGCCGAAGATGGCCATCTGGCCACCGCTTTCATCGACAGCGCGGTCGCGATCGAGGCCCTTCGACATGGCGAGCGCGGGCGAATTGGTCTTGGCCCAGGCGATCAGTTCCGGCACCGGCGCGGGCGAGAAGCCGTAGAAATTGGGCTGGCTCGCCGGCGAGGTGAGTTGCAGCACCTTCATGCCGTTCCGCCCGTCCGCGACATAAGCGAAGAGCGAGGCGTTGGTGGTGCCGACCACGACATCCTCAGCATCGTTCAGTTCGTGCGCGGTGCCGGCGAAAGTGACCTTCTGGAAGATCGCTGGCTTTTCCGGGTTCTTGATGTCGAGGATGACGAGCCCGTCCTGCTTGGCCGCGACATAGGCATAGGTGCGGGCCAGATAGATGCGCTGCGGGTTGGCGAGCGGCACCGTTGCTTCCGGGATCGGCCGGGGCAAGGCGAGGTTGGTGACATCGAACAGCAGCACGCCGTCCGCGCTCGACACCCAGAGGTAGCGGAACTGGATGGCGGACGCGCGGGCGTCGCGCACCGGTAGCACCGCCGAAAGCTTCGGGTTCAGCGGATCGTCGATATTGACCACGACCAGGCCGGCATCGGCGGTGATATAAGCGTAATGGCCGCCGAGCGTGATGTGGCGGGCGCCCTTCAGCACCCCATTCTCGTTCCACACCGCATCGCGCTTGAAGAAGTTGTTGCGCGGCTCGCCATCGGCCAGCGTGTCGACATTGACGACGATCAGGCCCTCCACCGCATCCGTCACGAAGGCATAGTGATAGATCGGGTGGAAGGGCTGTTCCTGGTTGAGCTTGCGCAGCTCCTCGGTGTTCCGGGTCGGCGCGATCGCCTGCATCGTCGGGATCGCCATGCAGGTGGCATTGGGCGACTTGATCTGGAGATCCTGGCCGAGCGGCGAGACCGGCGCGCGGATGATCCGTTCGGAGAAGCCCTTGTTGGCGATCGAGGCGACGTCATAGGCCTCGAACCCGCCCTTGCCCTGTGCCACGAACATATATTCGCCGCGGAGCTGGAGGCAGCGGACGCCATCCGAGGTGCCCTGGTGGGTGTTGGCGAACTCCTCCATGGCGTGGGTCTCGCCCGACAATTTCTTGTCGAAGCGCTTGCCGCGGCGCCATTCGATCAGTTCGCGGCCATGATCCTGATGCGCCTTCCAGTAATCGGGATAGGCATATTTGTGGAGGTAGGAGCCGATCACCGCCTGCGGCTCGTCCCACTCCGTCACGCGGATCGCCTGGAAGCCGCCTTCGAGGCCCGTCCATGCGTTCATGCCGACGAAATTGACGAAGTTGGTGCCGAGCAGCAGCGTCTGCGTCATGATCGCATTATTGTCGTTCGCGGCCGACAAATGGCAGTCGGTGCAGGTCTTCGTCTCATTCTTGCGCACGGTGTGCGGGAAGTGCGGGGCGAAGGCCTGGGACGAGAAGCCGATCGCCGAGATCGGCGGCTGCTGGATATAGATCCGCTCGCGATTGATGTTGGTCGACGACAGCACCAGCGCGGAGGTCGACCGGACCGGCGCGATCTGGTTGCCCTTGGTGGTCTGGTGGCGGCCGAGCTGGAACATCTCGTCGCGCGCGACCTGCGGGTTGTAGGTAGCGAAGTTGCGCGTCTCGATGCCATCATATTTGTGGCTGCTGGTCTTCCAGTTCGCCTCGATCGGCAAATGGCAGCCACCGCACGATGTCGTCCAGGACAGGTGGCACGTGAAGCAGGCCATGTCCGGGTCCTTGTGCGCGCGATCCTCCATCGCGACGCCGGGGCCGAAAGCATATTTGCCGGTTTCGGCACCTTCCTTCGACATCAGCTTGGCGCGCGCGGCCTTCAGGTTGAAATGCGGATTGCCCTCGGTCACCGCATCCTTGACGAGGCTGACTTCCCATTCGAGCTTGGGATCGACGATCGAGCGCTGGATGAGGACGCGCTGGCCGCCTTTCTCCACCCACTCGAAGCGGCGCTTGCCATCCCAATTGCGGAGCAGCGACAGATTATTGCCGCCCGGCCGCGCGGCGGGGCCAGAGGTGAGCAGGGTCGGATAGGCGTCGGCGGTGCCGTGGCAATCCTTGCAGCCGATTTCGATCGCGTTGGCGACCTCGCCATAGATCAGGCCGTTGCCGTGGCTGTCCTGCGCGAAGTGGCAATCGGCGCACTGCAGGCCCTTTTCGGCGTGGATATCCATCATGTGGATCGCCTTGCCGGGCTGTTCGCCGACATCGGCGAAGAGCTTCTTGGCCTTGAGATCGAGATCCGGATCGGACGGATCGACGACATTGCCATGTTCGTCGACGAACTGGCCGCCCGCATTCTTGCGGTAGAGGCGGAATTTCTCCGGATCGTCCGACTTGACGATGTTACCGGAGGCGTCGAGCAGATTGCCTTCGCGATCGCGCTTGAAGATGGCGCGGAAGTTCCAGCCATGGCCGTGATAATCGGCGAACTGGGTGTCCTTCGCCCGCAAATTCACATTGTCATAGACGTTGCGGAGGAAATCGACGTCCGCCCACAGGCCGCGGGGAGACGCGCCCTCCGGGTTGCGATCGAGCACCGCGTGAACCTCGGCCGCGGTCGGATATTTCTGCTTCTTGTAATAGTCGGCGGGCTTGCCGTGCGGAGGCGGCAGCGGGTTTTCCGGGTTCGGCCACATCAGGGGCGCGTCGGACTCATAGTCCCACATCGTGTAGCCGAGATAGGAGTTCAGGAAGATGTTGGGCTGGTGCATGTGGCAGTTCATGCACTGCGCCGTCGGGATCGCGCGTGTGAAGGCGTGCTGGATGGGGTGACCCTTCTCCTTGGCACCGGTGCCGATCGGATGCGGCACGCTGTCCGCGCCGCCGCCCTTGTTCGCCTTGGTCTTGAGCGCGCTGTGGTCCTCGCCATGTTCGGCCGCCTTGGCATCGCCATGACCGCCGCCATGGCCGTCATCGCCATGCTCGGGCTCGAGCTTGTTGGCGATCGTCGGATCGACCGTCGCGGTCTGGCCGTCGCGGCCATATTTCGCCCAGGTCAGGCTGTGGCGCGGCTCGCGATCATTGGCATAGACCACGTGGCAGCCCGCGCAGCCCGAGTTGCGATAATCGCCCGGCTGATCGTTGGTGCCCATGAACCACATGAACGGATCGTTGAGACGCGTCTTGTGGATGTTGAGCACCGGGATCGCCACGCGCAGACCCGTGCCGGGGCCGCGGTTCGACTGGCGAAGATCGGGGCGGCCGGGCTCCTCGAGCCGCTGGATGGTGCCGCCGATATTGGGCAGGCCGATTTCCGGGAATTGCGTGCCGATATTGCGGCCGCCGCGTTCGAACACGCGGAAGATGTCGCCCGGCGGGATGACGTGCCAGGTCGGCAGCGGATACATGGTGGCGATCGCGCCGCGCTTGGCCTCGGCCTCCGTCACGGTGCCGGGGGGCGAGCCGGGCGACTTGATCTGCGCGGGCTGGCCGTCGCGCGTATAAGCCTCCCCAAACATGTAATTCTTGTAGGGGACGATGCCGTTATTATAGGCGCCGCCGCCCCACAGCATCGCGCCCGTCGCCATCAGCGAGCGTTCGGCCGCCTCAATGACTTCCATGTGGCAGGCGCCGCACGCCTCACGCGCGACGCGATAGTCGGACGGGTTGACGAAGCGCACATATTCCGGCGCTTCGCGGTTGAGGAGCGTGTAGCTGCGCTTGGGATTGGCCGAGGAGGGCCAGTGCCAGCTCTCCGGATAACGGGGCAGGACGTGCGCCTTGTCGCGCGCGGCGACATACTCGGGCGCATTGTGCGGCAGCGCCGCATTGCCCATCACCGTCGCATCGCCGCCATGGCAATCGACGCAGCCGAGCACGACGGCGGGCGAGCGGTGCATCGTCTTCTGATCGCTGGCGGTGTGGCAGGAGACGCAGCCCGCGCTCTTGCTGTCCGCTTCCGGCCAGCCCTGGTTCTGCGGGGCCGGGGGCGTGAAGGCATATTTGATGTTGCGGGGCTTTTCGCCTTCAGAGGCGAGGCCCTGGGCGGCGCCGAAGAGGCCGACGGCCGCGGCGAGCGCGAGTGCCCCCAGGCCGATGCGGTTCAGGCCCATGCGGTTTGACGCGCGCGTCAGGATGTTCGCCCCCATGCCCATCAGAATGTCAAAATCGCGTTGAACAGGACGGAATAATAACGGTTGTCGCCCTGATTGTTGGTGACGAGATCGGAAAAGCCCTTGCCCGGATCGAGGATTGCGCCCGACAGGCGGAACACCGCATTCTGCACCGCTGCCGGGCGCCAGATCGCGGCCAGTGAATAATCGAACCCGATCTCTTTCGGGATGCTGCCTTCGATGCGCAGCGCGCGCAGTGTCGCGGTATTCTCGAACCAGAGATGGTTGACGTTGGCCGAGACGCGGAATTGCGGGGTCAGATCGAAATCGCCGCCGACGCCGAGCAGCATCGTGCCCGGATTGTTGAAATTCGACTGGCCCTGTTCCTTGGACGAGCGCAGCGAATTGAGGATGCCGTTGCGCCCCTGGATGCCGATGACGCGGCCGCCACCCGCGAAGGGAATGGTCTGGCGAATCCAGTAGCTGGTGTCCGCGCCGGCAAAGAGCGGATTTTCGAAGATCGCGTCGAAGCCGGTTTCCTTATTGTCATAAGGATCGCCATCGCCCGAGGCGTAGAGACCGGACAGGCGGAAGCGCATCCAATCATAATCATAGCTAAGCTCTGCCGCGCCGAAGAAGGCACGGATGTCCGCTGGCTTGTCGGTGAAGATGCTGTTCCGATCCTCGCCGAGCGCGCCATAGAGCGAGGCCGAGACGTTGATGCGGCCGATGCGCCCATCGGCCGAATAGCCGAGATAGCTGACATCATAATGGCGGGGGCGAAGCGTGCCGAGCAGGGCCGGGCGCACCGGGAAGCCGTTATCGTCGATCTCCAGCTCGTCTTCGCGATTGATGTTGAGCGTCGCGCTGACCTGGCTGGTGATGCCGGGCAGGGGGAAATCCTGCCGGAAGGCATTGGCGTAGAAGATATAATCCTGGCGCGGCGAATCGATCAGGCTGTTCAGGCCGGAATTTGTGTCTTTCTCCAGCCGCCAGATTGCGCCGATATTATATTGGAAGCGGTTATTATCGCGGTTGCCGAAGAAGCGGACACCGAGCTGGTTGTCCTGGAACAGGAAGCCGCGAAAATCGAAGTTGAAGGGCTGCACGCCGACGCGGACGGAATCGAAATCGAACCGGTCCGATACGTTGCGGAAGTGATAGTCGATGAAGAGTTCCTGGACGCCCAGGAAGGAATCGAGACGATCGCTCTTCTTCGACGGCTTGACGTTGAGGACGCGGCGCTCGCCGACATTCACATAGTTGATATTGTAAGCGAAAATCGCCCGATATTCGACGTTCGGCGGCTTGTAAGCGGTCGAGCCCTTGACGAGCGATGCGCCGAAAATGAAGGTCTGCGACGCGACGATGCTCTCGGTGCGACCGAACACGTCATTATTGTTCGGATGATCGTTGAGTTGGCGGTTGATCGGCTGCGGGAAGGAGCGCGGCTCGACCACCGTGTCCGAAATGCCGTTGACCACGAAGAACCAGTCATCGCCGGTGATCGGCAGCCATTTGGGCTTCGACTTCAAGTCGATAGGACGATCGCCCTTCAGGAAATTCTGATTATATGGGTCGAAGATCGACTTACAAGTAACTTGAACACCAGGAAAATTCTTGTCTGGGCAGAGCGCCTGCACAAGCCGCCAGCGATCGGGAACGGGGAACTGATCGACCGGAAAGGCTTCCGGCGGCGGTGGGCGGACCGCGCCTTCATTTTCCTGGACGATCGCTTCGGGCAGCTTTTCCTGGATGCCGGGGCGGCGGCGACCGTCGATCAGCGCGTCTTCGGCATTGATGCCGGCCTGCGCATCGAGCGCCGCCTTGTCCTGCGGCGTCAGCACCAAAGTCTCGGGCTTGGCGGCATCGGTGGGCGGCGGTTCCGTGGCAGCAGCTTCCGGCGTCGGGGCCGACGGATCTTCCGCCACCGGCGCGGGCGCGTCCGCGCCGGGCGCCGTTTCCACCATCGCCTGGGTCAGTTCGAGCACGGGCTCGGTCTGCTTGACCTCCGCCGGGCCATTGTCCCCGCCCGACGCATCGACAGGCGGCAGCGTCGGCGGGTTGGCACCGGCCATCACCGCGGCAAACTGAACGAGCGAGGCGGAGATCAGCACCACCGGCTATTTCCCCTGGCAGACATTCTGGTCCTGGCTGCCCAGGAAAGGTGCGAACGGGCACTGGACATAAGGCAGGAAGCCGCCGCCGGTGGACGGGAAGGGTATGGCGCTGGCGCGTGCGGCGGGCAGCGCGTTGCCGATGCCGCCGACCCGCAGGCCGGCATTATGCGTGCCCAGGAACGAGATCATGTCGTCCTGGTCGATACCGTCGCCCGAAATGCCGACCGCGCCGACCAGCACATTGCCGCGGTAGATCGGCACGCCGCCGGGGAAGATCTGGATGCCGTTCTGCAACCGGTTCTGGCTGGGCCCGTGATCGGGCAGGAAGGTGCAGCGCTGGGCGGTGTCGGTGCCCGACTGACCCGTCACGAACAGGACATGCTGGGCGAGATTGGTGAAGATCAACGCCGTCTGCAAGCCGGTTGAGAAGGGGCTGTAATTGCCGATCGGCTGCGAGAAGGGGCCGTTCGGCTTGGCGACCTCTCCATCCGGGAAATAGGGGCGGGTAAGGAGGCCGAACCAGCGCGCGGAGATGGCGGACTTGCCCGTCAGCGCGGTCGGATCATTGAGGAAGGTCCGCGCGGCGCCGACATAGGAGCGGACATCGGTGACGTTGGGCGCTACCGCCGGCGAGATCGGGCCGGGTTCGGCCAGCAGATCGGCGCCGGCCTGCGCATTGGAGAAGAAGGCGGCGGTGCGGGCCTTCTGCACCGACACGTCCGAACCGAAGATCGGCGCATCCGGCGAGCGGACGATGCCGAGGATCGAACCGCGCGTATCGACTACCGAGAGCGAGACCTGGGCGCGGCTGTCATCGGGCTTGCGGATCTGGGCGCGGGCGCGCGTCATGATCTGGAAGGCTTCTTCCAGCACCGCGCGCACCTCGGCCGCGGTGAGCGGCTGGGCGACGTCGCCGGCATCGGTGGCGGCCTTGATCGGATAGCGTAATCCACCGGCGCCATCGGTGAAGACGAAGGCGTCGGGGTTGCTGAACTCGCTCGTCGTCGACTTGCGGATGCCCGACGCTTCCGCGCCATAGGGCGTGCCGGCGATGATCGTGCCGTTGGTGTAGCCAGTCACCGCGGTCAGCGATCCGATGGCGGGGACGTTGAGCGACGCGAAGGAGCGGGCGGTGCCGGTGAACTGCAGCCCTGCCGCCAGCGCGTCCGAGAATTTCAGGAGCGTGCCGTCGACGCTGATCCGGGTGAAGCGACCGCTGAGTAGCGTCGCGGGCGGGGCGAAGCCGGTGCTTGCCGCCAGCGCGATGAATTCGTCCGGGTCGGCGTCGATATCCTGATAGTTGGGATCATAGCTGTAGAGACTGTCGGACATGACGCCGATGCCGCCCACCAGCACGCCATTCTTGTAGAGCGGAATGCCGCCGGGATCGGCGGCGAGGCCCAGCGGCGACCGCTTCGGCCCGATCATCGCATTCGCGCCGGCAGCACCGGTGAAGCGCGACGAGAAATCGGAACAGGGAAGCTGGCTGAACTGCACGCCAAACAGCGGGCCGCTTTCCAGCCCGATCGTCGCCGGCGAGACCGGGAAATGCTCCTGAACGATGTCGCTGGCCGTGCGGGTCGAAAAGGCATTGCCACCCGACGAGAGATAGGCGCCGGTGACGGCCTTGGCGATCGCGCCCGCCGCGATGGCATTGGCGAAGGTGCGGTCCTCGACATCGGTCTGCGCGACGGTGCGGCCGCCGGGCGGGGATTTGATCTGGAGGCTCGTCGGTGCGCCGGCCATGGAATAGACCGCGAGCACATTGCCGACGCGATCGACGACCGAGATCACAGCCGGCTTGCCGCGCGCCGCGGCTTCCTCGATCGCGCGCGCCAATATCCCTTCGACGTCGGCCGTCGTCAGCGCTTCCTGCGCCGGCACGTCATAATTTGTCGTCGGGGTGGGCGTCGGCGTGGGGGTAGGTGTCGGGGTGGGCGTGCTGCTGCCACCGCCGCCGCCACAGGCGGAAACGAGCAGCGAGGCGCCGCCGAGGAACGCGGTTACACGGCTACGAAGCATCAGCGAAGGGCCCTTATCGCACCGGCAGCCCGGCCAAGCGCGGCGCGGAATTCGAGGGGACGGTAAGCATTGGGATCGCGCACCGCCGCATAAGCGCGGTTGATGTCGCCGCGGATGGCGGTGGCCGAGCCCGCACCCACCTGGCCGGAATTGACGAGCGCGTTGAGCAACGTGTCCGTCGCCATCACCGCCTGCACGCTGCCTTCATAATCGGTGTAGCGCGCGGCGATCGCATTGGAGGTGACCGCATCGACGATCGCGAAGGTCTGCGCGCGGGTGAATTCGGTGCCGGCGAAGCTGTTGGCCAGTGCCTCGGCGGTGGCGCGGAGTTTCGCGGCGGCGCGGATGGCCGAGGCGCGATCGGTGGCGAGCGCGGCGTGGAAGGCGCGGCTCTCGGCATCGAGCCGGCCGGCGAGCGAGGGCGCTGCCGCCCGCGCCGCGGCGCTCAGCATGATCATGTTCTCGTCGTTGAAGGCGGGCATGCCGGACGGGATCGGGCGGCCCGGATTGGGCGTCCAGGTCGCGCGGAAATTCGCCTCGTCCGAAATCTGGCGATGGCAGGTGTGGCAATCGAAGAAATAGAATTCGGGGAAGATGCCGTCCTGGCCGATCTTGGCGTTGGAATAGAGCGACAGCGCGCGCTGGAGCGCCGCGGCCTGGCCGACCGCCCACATCCGGACATTGCTGACCTTGCCCTTGCGGCGGACATAATCGGCGTCTTCGTCATGATGCTGCTGGAGCGTCGAGAAGAGGTCGAGCTCGAACGACACGCGCGGGTGGCCGGCGGCCATGATGCGGTGATTGACGAACTGGCCGGGGCGGTCGCTGCCGAAATGGCAATCGAGGCATTTTTCGGCGCGCGCGCGTGGGTTGGTCAGCGGATAGAGGCCAGCCGCGACATTGCCCTGATGGGTCGCGCCGACGGCATAATGGCTCGAAATCCAGTTGGACGAGCCGCCATGGCAGGCTTCACAGCCGACGCCGTCGCCGATCTGGAAGCGCGGGCCGGTCTGGCCGGCAGCGGCGGGATCGGCATGGCAGCCGAGGCACATCGGGGCGCTCGTCGCCGAGCCGAGGCCGAGCCGCTGCGCGATCGCCTGGCTGCGCGGTTCGGAAAGGATGCGATAGGCGCGGCTGTGCGCGCCCGAGGGGGAGGATTCTTCCTGCCAGCGCATGAGTTCGTCCTGGCGGACGACGGTGCCGTCATTCTCGCTGCGGCCGTGGCAGGTGGAGCCCGAACAGGACGCCACGCCAAGATGCATGGCCGCGCTCGATCGCGATGAGGTGGATGCCACTGCGGGCGCACTGACGCCGGCTCCGCCGATCCCCAGCACGAGCAGGGCAAATACCGCTACAACCAGTGCAGCAAGCCCAAGCGTGCTCACCAGCCAAGCAGATCTGCCCGCCAACGTTCCCCCTGACATGGCGCTCCCTCGCCGGCCTCCTGGCCGGATCGCTGTTCTACCCCTTGTGACGCGACCTTTATTATTTGCCCGTATTTATGTTCGTTATTGCCAATCTAGGCAAGTCGCCAATGCGACAAATCTGCGATTTCCTTCGACAATGATAGCACTTGGCCGCAGATCAGGGCGCGCGGCGACGGATCACCAGATTGCGGATCTCGGTCATGTCCTCCATCGCGAAGCGAATCCCTTCGCGGCCCAGCCCGGAATCCTTGACGCCGCCATAAGGCATATTGTCGACGCGATAGCTCGGCACATCGTTGACGACTACGCCGCCGACATCGAGCCGATCCCACGCATCGAGCACCTTGAAGATATCGCGCGTGAAAACACCGGCTTGCAGCCCGAACTTGCTGTCGTTGACGATGTGGACGGCCTCTTCCCACTCGGAGAAGCGGATCAGGAAGGCGACGGGGCCGAAGGCTTCCTCCACATTGAGCTTGGTTTCGCGCGCCACGCCTTCGAGCAAAGTCGCTTCGAGCATCGCGCCATCGCGCTTGCCGCCGCACAGCAGGGTCGCGCCCTTGGCGGTGGCTTCCTGAATCCAGTTATCGAGCCGGGTCGCTTCCTTCACGTCGATCATCGGGCCGACGAAGGTATCCTCGTCATGCGGGTTGCCGGCGATCAAGGTCTTTGTCTTTGCCACTAACTTGTCGCGGAACGCCTCATAGACCTTGTCGTGGACAAGGATGCGCTGGACGCCGATGCACGACTGGCCGGACTGGTAGAAGGCACCGAACACGGTGCGATCCACCGCATCGTCGAGGTCGGCGTCGGCATCAATGATGACCGCGGCATTGCCGCCGAGTTCCAGCACCACCTTCTTCTTGCCGGCGCGCGCCTTCAGATCCCAGCCCACGTCGGGCGATCCGGTGAAGGAGAGCAGTTTCAGGCGATCGTCGGTGGTGAACAGGTCCGCGCCGTCGCGACTTGCCGGGAGCACCGAGAAAGCGCCCTTGGGGAGATTGGTCTCCGCCAGCACCTCGCCCATGATGATCGCGCCAAGCGGCGTGCGGCTCGCCGGCTTCATCACGAAGGGGCAGCCGACCGCGATGGCAGGCGCCACCTTGTGCGCGGCCAGGTTGAGCGGGAAGTTGAAGGGCGAGATGAAGGAGCAGGGGCCGATCGGCACGCGCTTCCAGATGCCCTGATAGCCCCGCGCGCGGGGCGAAATGTCGAGCGGCTGGACCTCGCCGGTCATCCGCACGCTTTCCTCGGCGGCGATGCGGAAGGTGTCGATCAGACGGCCGACCTCGCCGCGGCTGTCCTTGATCGGCTTGCCAGCCTCTATGCAGAGCGCGAAAGCCAGTTCGTCGGCCCGCTCCTTGAAGCGATCGACGCAATGCTGGAGCACTGCCTGCCGCTCATAGGACGCCATCTGCGCCATCGGCTCGGTCGCTGCGGTGGCAGCCGCAATGCCTGCTTCGATCGTCTTGGCATCGGCCAACGCCACACGGGTTGCGACCTCGCCGGTGAACTTGTCGGTCACGGCAAGGTCGGTGTTGGGCTGCTGCGCCTCGTTGGCGAGGTAGAGCGGGTAGGTCGGCTTCAACTGCATCACGCGCCTCGCAATCAGAACTTCTTGCTCAGTTCCTTGATGTCCTTGTTCAGGATCTGATCGTTCTCCGAATAATCCACCGGGCAATCGATCAGGTGGACGCCGGGCGTGTCGAGGCATTCCTTGAGCAGTTTCGGCAGATGGTCTGCGCTTTCGACGCGGTGGCCCTTGGCGCCATAGGCTTCGGCATATTTCACGAAATCGGGGTTGCCGTAGGTGAGGCCCCAATCCTCGAAGCCCATATTCGCCTGCTTCCAGCGGATCATGCCGTAGCTGCCGTCGTTGAGGATCAGCACGGTGATGTTGAGGCCCAAGCGGACCGCGGTTTCCATCTCCTGGCTGTTCATCATGAAGCCGCCGTCGCCGCAGATCGCCATCACCTTGCGATCGGGATAGACCATCGCCGATGCCATGGCAGACGGCAGGCCTGCACCCATCGTGGCGAGCGCATTGTCGAGCAGCACGGTGTTGGGCTGGCGCGCGCAATAATTGCGGGCGAACCAGATCTTGTAGACGCCATTGTCGAGGCAGATGATGCCGTCCGCCGGCATCGCATCGCGGATCTGTTTCACCAGGAAAGGCGGGAAGATCGGGAAGCGGGCATCGTTCTCGATCGAATGGGTATGGTCGAGCTCCGCCTTGCGCGCCTTGAGCATCGCATCGAAGTTCCAGTTGCCCGACGGCACGATGTCATTCTTCATCTGCCAGAAGGCGTTGGCGATGTCGCCGATCACCTCGATCTGCGGGAAGTAGACGGGATCGACCTCGGCCGAGCGGGTCGAGACGTGGATCACTTGCGTTCCGCCATTCTGCATGAAGAAAGGCGGCTTTTCGATCACGTCATGGCCGACATTGACGATGAGGTCCGCGGCCTCGACCGCACGATGGACGAAATCGCCCGCCGATAGCGCCGCGCAGCCCAGGAATAGCGGGTGGTTCTCGTCGATCACGCCCTTGCCGAGTTGGGTGGTGAGGAAGGGAATGCCGGTCTTTTCGATGAACTGGAGGAGCATGCGACCGGTGAGCTTGCGGTTGGCGCCCGCGCCGATGACGAGGATCGGCGCCTTGGCCTTTTCGATCTTCTCGACCGCGGCACGCACCGCCTTCGGCTCGGCGGAGGGGCGGCGGGCGAGGCTCGGCTTCAGCGGCTTGCTGTCGGTATGCTCGTCGGCGACATCCTCGGGGAATTCGAGATGGGTGGCACCGGGTTTCTCCTCTTCGGCGAGGCGGATCGCCTCGCGGATGCGGCTCGGGATATTGTCGGCGCTGGCGAGCTGATGGGTATATTTGGTGATCGGGCTCATCATCGACACGACGTCGAGGATCTGGAACCGGCCCTGCTTGGATTTCTTGATCGGCTTCTGCCCGGTCACCATCAGGATCGGCATGCCGCCAAGCTGAGCATAGGCCGCGGCGGTGACAAAATTGGTCGCGCCCGGCCCGAGCGTCGCCATGCAGACGCCGGTCTTGCCGGTGTGACGGCCATAGGTGGCGGCCATGAAGCCCGCGCCTTGCTCATGCCTCGTCAGGATCAGCTTGATCTTCTTGGATCGGCTGAGGCTGTCCAGCATGTCGAGATTTTCTTCGCCCGGAACGCCGAAGATATATTCGACGCCTTCCTCTTCCAGGCATTGGATGAAAAGATCGGACGCCTTCGTAGCCATGTCGCATTCCCCCAACTGGAGGCGACGGCCTTGTGCCGCTAACCTCCGAATTCCGGACTAATATACGCGACCATTTATGTTTTCGTTGCACTTGCTACGGCATTTGCGGGCCGCGGCATAGGCGAAACTAGCTTAGCGAGACCCGCCATTCCCAGCGCAGCGGATCGCCATCCATCAGTTCGACACCCTGTGTCGCCAGCGCGTCGCGGATGGCATCGGACTTGGCAAAATCCTTCTCCGCGCGCGCGGCCTGGCGATCGGCGAGCTGGACCTCGATATCGGCATCCTCGATCGCGATATCGGCGGGCCGAACGCGCAGATCTTCCCGCGCGAGCGTCAGCAGACCGAGGCCGAGGACGAGATCGAAGGTTGCGACGAGGCGCAGGCGGACGTCCGCCGACCAGGCCTTCTTCGCCACTGCTTCCTCAAGGATCGGCAGCGCCTGGGGGATCATCAGATCGGCGGAGATCGCCTCGTCAAAGCGGGCGACGAGCGCGGTCGCGTCGGGGGGCAGGCCATCCTCGATCACGCTGCGCTGATAAGCGAGCGAAGCGCCCTTGGTCATCGCCGCATCGGTCACGACGCGCGCCCACGGCAGTTCGCCGGCTTTGTCGCGAAGCTGCGCAACCGAGATCAGCAGGCGTTTTAGCCGGGTGAGCGCCGCGCCCAGATTTTCAGGCGAGAATTCCAGTTCCGAGCGGTAATGCGCCGACAGGCAGAGCAGGCGGTAGGCGAGGGGATGGACGCCGCGATCGACCAGCGATTGCAGGGTCGCGAAGCCGCCCTTGGACTTCGACATCTTGCCGCCGCGATCGACCAGAAAATTATTGTGCATCCAGATGTTGGCGCCGGTCTTTGAGGTTCCGGTGAAAGCCTGATTCTGGGCGATCTCATTGCAATGATGGATCTCGCGATGGTCGATGCCGCCGGTGTGGATGTCGAACTGCTCGCCGAGATATTTCATGCTCATCACCGAGCATTCGAGATGCCAGCCCGGCGCGCCGACGCCCCAGGGGGATGCCCATTCCATCTGGCGGGTGCTGTCGTCCGGCGACTTGCGCCAGATCGCGAAATCGGCCGAGTTGCGCTTGCCTTCCACCGTTTCGATGCGGCCCACCACCTCATCCGGTCGTGCGCCGGCCAAGTGGCCATAATCGGGCACCTTGGTGACGTCGAAATAGAGGCCCGAGTCGAGCTCATAGGTCGCGCCCGCATCGTCGATGCGGCGGCCGAAGGCGATCATGTCCTGGATATGATCGGTGGCGACGCTCCAGATCGTCGGCGAAAGGATGCCGAGCCGGGCGATGTCGTTCTTGAAGGCGTCGGTATAGAAAGCGGCGACTTCCCAGATCGTCCGGGCCGCGGCCTTCGCCGCCAGTTCCATCTTGTCGTCACCTTCATCGGCATCGGAGGTCAGATGGCCGACATCGGTGATGTTGATGACATGGGTGGCGTTCCAGCCCTTCCAGTTAATCACTCGACGCAGCGTATCGGTGAACACATAGGCCCGCAGATTGCCGAGATGGGCGAAATTATAGACGGTCGGCCCGCACGAATAGATTTTCGCCATCGCCGGATCGATCGGCGCGAACGTCTCGGTCGCGCGCGTCACGCTGTTGAACAGGACCAGCGGCTGGCCGGCGGGGGCGGAATGCGACATCGAACGGATCACCCGGAAAGCTTGAGCCCGTGAAGGGGGAAGGGCGCTCCTAACCTATCGATCGCCCCTCCGCCAATCCCGCGTCATTGCGGCTTCGGCTGCTCTTCATCGTCCTGCGCCTCGTTGCGCGTGCCGGTCACCTGTTCGTCCAGATTTTCATTGCGGGTGCCGGTGACCTGCTGGTTGACGGTCGAGGCGTCGTCGGCGCCCTCATCCTCGTCATCCTTGCGCGTGCCGGTGACCTGCTGCTGGATCTCGGTGCCGCCATCGGCGCCGCCGCCTGTCCACAGATCCTCATTGCCCGATCCGGTCACCGGCTCCTCGATCACCGGCTCGCTGGAAAGGCCGGTGGCCTCGGCAAACTGGATGACCGGCTGGTTGATCGCGCGGACAAGCCCGGTCTCGCCGTCGAAATCCTCCTCCGGATCGAGTGCGGTGATGATGTCCTGCTGCGGGATGCCGATGCGTTCGGGCAGATCGAAGCGACAGCTGAAACCAACGATCAGACAGCCATTGGCCGTGGAGCGCGGGTTGAAGCTGGCCATCGTCGCGTCGCCTTCGCCACGCAGGATAAGCAGCGGGATAAGATCGGCACCGCTGGCGAAGCTGCCGTCGGCCAGAAGCTGGCGACCGTTGATGACGATCTCGATCGGGGCGCCATCGCCCTTGCTGACGATGGTGACGCCGCCCGAGCCCGCGGTGAAGCCGGCGCGTTCGCCCGAAGGATTCCGATCCGTGCCGGTATTCTGGATATAGACACCGTTGCTGGCCCGGAATTCCAGGCCATTGGCGCGAATGAAGCCTTCGGGATTGTTGATGCCGTCCGAATTGCCCAGCCGCTCGTCCTTGGCATTGATATCGCTCATGCCCTGTATGTCCGCCCAGGCCTGCGTGGTGCCGACGAAGATGGTGCCGGCATCGAATATCAGTGTGCCGCCAAGGGCGCCGCCCTGGCCGGTCAGACTGACGGAGCCGCCGGCGGTATCCACCATCACGCGGTTGCCCGCGCTGAGGGTCAGTCGGTCGTCGGCGCCGGCGCCGATCAGTGATACGGCGCCGTTCACCAGCACGACGCCTTCCGAGCGGATGACGAGATCACTGCCGGTCAGGTTGCGGCGCCGTGTGGCGGTGTCCTGACCGGCGGACCCGATGATATCGAGCTGCCCGACAGTGATGTCGCTGGTATCGGCGGCCAGCGTGATCGTGTGCGCGCTCAGCCGGCCGAATTCGTCATTGGAGAGCGACCAGGCATCGCCGGCCGCAGCCCCGCCGATCTGGCTGCGCCGCGGGCCGATATTGGTGAGCGTGATCGTGTCGGTATCAATGCCGATACGCGTGCCCCCTTCACCGGAGAAAAGCGTGATGTCGTGCGACGCGACGCTGATATCTGGCGCGGCGATATCGCCACCAAGCGTCACCAGGCCGCGGGCGGTGACGCCGATCGACTGGCCCGCCTGCGCGGTGACGAGGCGGACGTCGGCGGCCTGCGACTGGCCGGCATCGAGCGAGATGGTGCCGCCTGCGATCACGTCCTGGAAGTCGATGCCGCTATGCGTGTTGAGCGCGCGGATATTGCCACCCGCCGTCTGGCGGCCGACGGTGATGCCGCCGCTGCCGTCGGACACCATGAAGCCGTCGCGGGTCTCCGCGGTGTTGAAATATTCGATATTGTCCGCGGCATTCACGACCTGGATTGCGGTGCCCATTTCGGAGATGATGTAGACGCTGCTGCCGACTGGATTGCCATATTGCAGCCCGCCGGCATCCTCGCCGGTGCCCGTGGTGACGAGCGTGCCCGCCTCGACCTGACCGAAGCCCGCCAGGATGATGTCGTCGCCGGCCCGGCCCGAGGCGAGCGTGATGCTGCGCGGCAGGATGCGCGTGTCGCCGCCCGCAAGCCGGGTGACGAGTTCGAGATCCCGGCCCGCGACGAGATCACCCGCGGCGATCGCAGTCTGGACGTTGATCACGAGATCGCGTCCCGCGGTGCCGCTGTCGAGCGAGGCGGCAGACGCGGTGCTCAGCACGACATCGCCGCCGGCATTGGCGCTCTGCACGGCGATGTCGCCCTGGCCGCTCACCAGCACATTGCCGCCGGCATTCAGCGAATTGGCGGTGATCGTCAGGGCTGCGTCGGGATCACCCTCCATCCCCACGCCGTTGGTGATGGTGATGTTGCCGGTCGCCTGCGGATCACCCAGCGCAATCGCGCCGCCCGCCTGGACGAGAATATCGCCATCGGTCGCCCGCAGCGTATCGATATTGAGGCCGCCAAGCGACACGAGCGTGACGGACGTGCCGATGGCATCGATCTGGCCACCCGCCGAAAGATCGGTGGTCACGGCCACCAGGCCGTTGGTGGAGGTGAGCGACACGTCGCCGCCCGCCCTGACGGTATCGAGGGTGACGAGGCCCGCGGCCTGCACGGTGATGTCACCCGTGGCGGTCGTCAGGCTGCCGGCGGTATAATCGCTTGCCGTTGCCGTGATAGCGATACTGTCCGCCGCGGCGAGATCACCCGTCGAGATCGAGGTGCCCGTGATCGAGATGGCTTCGAGCAGGCCGCCGCCGATCGCGCCGTTGGACGTCAGCGAAACGGTGCCGTTGGCGGAAGCGAGCGTCAGCGCTGCGCCCGATTGCGCCTCTGCCCGCCCGATGGTGATGCCCTGATCGGCTGACACGAGGATGTCGCCGTTCCGCAGCCTGAGCAGATCGGTGATGGTGACCGCCCCGGCAAGGGCGAGCCCGTTGCCGACGATCTCGCCGCCCTCGGCATCAAGCGTCGCGAGGCTGCCCGCGTCAAGGCTGGTGAGGGTGAGATTCCCATCGCCGACATAGAAGCGCGCCGCGCCACCGGTGACGAGCGACGCTGCCGCGCCGTCGATACGGCCCTGGGCAATGATATCCATGCCTGCGTCGGCCGAGACCAGCTCGCCGAAAGCGGTATCGCCGCCGCTCGACAACAGGAGTTGGCCGAAGGCGTCGACATCCACGCCATCGCCGGCACTCGCGTCGAACAGGATACCGTCGGTGGCGGTGAGGTAGACATTGCCGAGCCCATCGCCGCCATAGCCGGTTTCGTCATCGACGCCGAGACCGGTCGTGGTGGCCGATCCGATCGCGATGCTGCCGCCATTGACGATGATATCGTCACCCGCCCGCAACGTCGTGGCGGTGATGGCGCCGGCGGCGGAGAGATCGATGTCATTATCTGCAATGGCCGTTGCCAGCACGATATTGCGGCCGGCGGAGGCGGTGATATCGCCGGCACGGACCGTCGTGCCGTTGCCAAGATCGACATCGGTAACGGCGGAGAAGAAGGCCTGGCGCGCGCGGATCGTATCGCCCGATCCGCTTGGCTGGCTGTGGCTGCCGACGATGAACTGATCGGAGGATACGGCAAGCAGATCGCCCACGATCACACCCGCGCCGTTGGCGCGCAGGAAGACATAGCCGCCGGCATCAAGGAAGGCAGAGTCGGTCACGCGGATCGTGCCGCCATCCGCAAGCAGGTCGATCGCCGAAACCGCGCTGTCGAGCGACGTGCCTTGAGCGGTCGCATTGAGCGAGGCGAACTGGATGAAGCCGCTTGCAGCGGCACTCTGCTGGTAGATTTCGATGCGGCCGGCCGTCTCCTGGCCGGGGAGGGCGCCGCTGCCGGCGATGCTCGACGCGACCAGATTGGTGAAGCCGGCGGTGATCGAACCCGTGGCGCCGGTATCGCTGTCGTCGAGCGTCGCCAGCCTGATCCTGCCGCCCGCGCCGGCTCCGCCGGTGCCCGACGCGCCGCCGGTGCCGCCGACGCCGCCATCGCCGCCACGGCCGACCGATGTAAGGGCCAGCGTGTCGGCCACGATGCTGCCGCCGGTCGCGCGAACGTCGATATTGCCGGCGAGCGCATTGCCGCCCGTGCCGCCGACGCTGCCCGAACCATCGGTAGCGCTGCCGCCAGTGCCGCCAAGGCCGCCGGTCGCGCTGACATCGATGGTCGTACCACGGCCGCCATCAGCAATGGTGAGCGTTCCCAGATCGGCCGAGAGCAGGGCTGTACCGCCTGTCGCGAGACCGCCAGCGCCACCGGCGCCGCCCTGCGTTCCGCCGCCGCCATTGCCGCCGACGCCGCCGGTTGCGGTGGCATCAAGGCTGAGGCCGGCCAGCGTCAGGCTTGCGCCATCGCCACTGACCGCCAGGATCAGGTTGCCGCCGGTTGCGGAGCCGCCGGCGCCACCCGCGCCGCCGGCTACAGTGCCGTCGATGGCGTCGCCACCCGCGCCGCCCACGGCTGCAAGGATAAGGTTGAGCGGATCGGCGAGGGTGAAGCTCTGCCCGTCGCCGATCAGGCTGAAATTGAAGGAGCCGCCCACGGCGCTGCCGCCGGCGCCCCCCGCGCCGCCAAGACGCCCGACGCCGCCATTGCCGGCTGTCGCGCCGATATCCGCCGTATAGCCGCCTGCAAGCGTTCCGCCGCTGCGAATGAGCGCGAAGGAACCGCCGGTCGCGCTACCACCGGCGCCGCCCTGGCCATCCAGCGATGCCGCACCGTCCTGGCCGGTGCCGCTGATCGACGCATTGATGGCGCCGGTGATCGAGCCGCCGCCAAGCGTGAGCGTGACTCCGCCGCCGATACCGGTGCCGCCGCTGGCCGCGGTGAGATCGAGGTCGGATTCGGTAAATTCGCTCGGATCGATCGCGACGCCGCCGGTGCCGGACGCAGCGAGATCGATCGCGGCGGCGCTGATGTTGCCGACGCCGGCCCCGCTGACGCTCGTCGTGATGGCGATCGTGCCGCCCGTGCCGGTGCCGCCGACGCCGCCGGCAAAAGCCGCGCCGCCGTTGCCCGCTGCGTCGAGAATGATGCCGTCCGTAACCGTCAGCGCGCCGGCGGCCGTGACGGTGATCGAGCCGCCGGTGGCGTCGCCGCCGCTGGTGCTCGAAGTGTCGGCGAACGTATCGATATCGCCCGATCCGCCCTCTGCCCCAGCCGACGCATTGAGACTGCCGGCGCTGATCGATCCGGCCTGGGTGGCCGAAGAGGCGATGTCGATCAGGATTGCGCCACCACTGGCCGAACCGCCGGGCGCGGCAACGAACGAGGAACCGCCCGTGCCGCTGGCATCGAGGAATATCTGTCCCGCCGCGATCGTGCCGGCGTCCGCGCGCAGCGTGACGGTGCCGCCAATACCGCTGCCGCCGCTATCCCCATCCGCGCCGAAGCCGGAGGCGTCGAGTTCGGTATCACCGCCCACCGTGAGCGCGCCGCCATTGCGGACGACCAATGTCGCCGTGCCGCCCTGCGCCGAAGCCCCCGGCGCCTGGGCCGAGCCGCTGGCATCGAGGGTGAGGTCTCCACCCAGATCGAGGCTGACGCCATCCAGCGTCATGGTGGCGGTGCCGCCCACCGCCGTGCCGTCGCCGACGCCGAGTATGCCAATGTCGTCACCCGAAAGCGCCTGGAAGAAGCCGCCTTCACCGGAGAAGATTGTCGCCGAAGCGTCGATCCGCAGGTTGCCGCTATAATCGACGGTCGCGCCGTTCAACGCTTCAAATATCGCGGTGCCGCCGGCGATCGTGGGGCCAAGGCCGATACCGCGTTCCCCTTCCGCTCCAGCATTCAAATCCAGGAAGCTGGTGACGACAAGCGTGCCGCCGTCGATCGAAACTCGGGACGTGCCGCCCTGTGCGTTGCCGATGCGCGTGAAGAAGAAGCCCCCGGCGCTGGCGAAGGATGTCGCTGACAGGCTGTCGAAACTTGCGCTGCCGGCGGCGCCGACCAGCAGTTCCGCAGTGCCGCCGGTAGCCGATCCGCCGATCGCCGGCGGAGTTGTGGACGATCCGAAATCGGCATTGCCACCGAAGGCGCGGGCGTCCAGCGTCGTAAAGGTGGTGGTGAGGCTGCCATCCGAAACGGTGATGCGGGCAAGGCCGCCAAACGCCGCGCCGCCATCGGCACCGCTGGGCAGATCCGGCTGGATAACATCGGAAAAGCCGCCGCCGCCGCCCGATCCCAAGGCGCTGAGGAAGAGATCGCTCGATTCGAACGATCCGCCGCCGGTGATCGCCAGCGTCGCGCCGCCAGGACCGCCGCCAAAGCCGCCGGCCGTGCCGACACCGCCGACACCGGCGGTCGCGCCGCTGAAGCCATTGCCGCCATTGCCTGCATCGCCATCGACCGAGAGGTTGAC
Source organism: Sphingomonas sp. DBB INV C78 (assembly GCF_042693015.1). NCBI lineage: Bacteria > Pseudomonadati > Pseudomonadota > Alphaproteobacteria > Sphingomonadales > Sphingomonadaceae > Sphingomonas > Sphingomonas sp. DBB INV C78. The sequence goes on from NZ_CP170544.1 coordinate 1,142,238, forward strand.
GCTGCCGCTGGTCAAGGTGCCGCTGGCAATGGTGATGCTGGCGGTGCCGCCCGTTCCATCGCCACCCCGGCCGCCATTGATCAGGCCGAGCGTGCCGTCCAGATCGCCGCTGCCGCCGTCTCCGCCGAATCCGCCGGCGGCAAGGGTGATCCCGGTCGTGCCGAGACTGCCGGTGCCGACGGTTATGACCGCGCTGCCGCCCGTGCCCGTTCCGCCATTTCCGCCCGTGCCATAGCCGAATTCGCCGGCCACACCGCCTGACCCGGATACGCTGAGGAGGAGACTGTCGAGATCCGACGTGCCGGCGGCAGCATCGACGAGTATCGAGCCGCCGGCACCCGCGCCGGCATCGCCGATATCGCGGGTGTCGCCGCCAAAACCCTCAGCGCGCAGGGTGGTAACATCCGTGACCGAGAGCGAGCCGCCGGCATTGCGCAGACTGATCGATCCGCCTGTGCCGAGACCGCCCTGGCCGCCATTGCCGGTGCCGCTGAAGCCTTGCTGCTGCGATCCGCCGCCAAAGCCGCTTGCCGCCACATCCAGGCCGCCATCGAGGGCAATCGAGCTGCCGGTCGAGCCGCTTGCCACGGTGATCGCGAAGCTGCCGCCGCTGCCCGCGCCGCCATCCCCATCATAGGCGCCGAGGCCGCCGGAGCCGCTCGCGCGGATGGTCGTCAAATCGGCGACCTGGAAGATGCCATTGCTGGAAACCGACAGGTCGATATCGCCCGCATCGGCCGAACCGCCGATCACTGCATTGCCGCCGATCGCCACGGCATTGACGACCAGTTCGCCATCGACCGTCACCGATCCGCCGCCGACCACGGACGCCGTGATGGTGCCGCCGGTCGCATTGCCGCCGGTGCCCGTCGTCGAGCCGCCGATGCCCGATGCGTCGAAGCGCAGATCATCGGTGATGTCGATGCTGGCGGACGCGACCTGGAAGGTAACCGTGCCGCCAAAGCCATCACCGCCGATTTCGGCGGGGCGGGCGATCTGGCTGCCCGATCCGTTGCCGCCGGTGCCCGATGCCGTGAGAAGAAGATCGCTGGCATCGTTGAGCGAGAAGAAGCCGCCCGGCCCGACCGCGAAATCGACGCGCCCGCCGCGGCCGAAGCCGGCAGTGACGCCGCCGCCGCCCTGGCCGTCGGCCTGGACGGCAAGGCTGGTCGCAAGCGTGAAGGAGCCGCCGGCGACGTCGATCGTGGCAATGCCGCCGGTGGCGTCGCCGCCGATCCCGCCAGCGCCGCCAAAGAAGGTCGACCCGCCGACAGCATCCACCTGAAAATCGAGCGTATCCAACTCGAGCAGACCGCCGCTGACCAGGATCGAACCTTCACCGGCCGAAGCGTCACCTGCCTGCGCGCCATCAAGCGATGCACTGCCACCGGTCGCTGAAACGTCGAAGCTGGTCGTGCCGAGGCGGGCGACGCCGGTGCCAGCGCGCGAAATCACCGCATCGCCGCCCAATGCCGTGCCACCGCGCAGCCCGCCGCTGCCGACGGCGCTGGCGGTGACGTTGGTTGCGGTCAGCGTCGTCGTCGTGCTGCCGGTGAAGGCCAGGGTCGCGCCGCCAGCGCCCGCCGCACCGCCTGCAAAGGCGTCTGCGCCATTGCCGACGTCGCCGAAGTCAGACGAACCTGCCTGGCCGGCGATGGCGTTCGCGTTGACGTTGAGGACAACGCCATTCAGCGTGCTGCCGATCGAGGCGATCGCCGTGCCGCCGGTTGCCGCACCTGCATCGCCGCCGTCCGGGCTGGTGCCGGTGCCATAGCCGACTTCGCCAGCCTCGACGCCGGCACCGCCATCGCCGCCTTCGCCGAACGCGAGGATGTCGAACGTGTCTGCCGCCAGCGATCCGCCGGTGGTGGTAAGGGTCGCGGTGCCGCCGACGCCTTGCCCTGCGGCGCCGCCACGGACCGCCAGATCTTCCGAATCCACCCCGTTGCCGCCGCGACCGGCGGCGTCGACCACGAGCGTGTCGACAGAGACCGAGCCGTCCTGCTGGATGAAGCTTGCCGATCCGCCGAAACCGTCGCCGCCGGCTATGCCGTTGCCCGACCCGTCGGTGGCATCCCCGCCGCCGAAGCCGGCCGCCCTGATCTCCAGATTGGCGAGCGAACTGATAGAGCTCGCCGCACCGCTGACGGTCAGGTTGGCGCTGCCGCCCCGGCCGATACCGCCCACGCCGCCATCAAATGCGCCGCCGCCGAAGCCTCCGGCGTCGATCACGATGCCGTTGACGGCACTGATCGTCGAATTGTTGACGGAGACCGTGACGGTGCCGCCCGTAGCGTTCGCGCCATTCGGGCCGAAGCCTGCCCCGCCGGACGCATCGACGAAGAGCGAGCCGGCGGTGAGCGTCGCGCCGGTCAATTGCACCTGGACATTGCCGCCAAATGCATCGGCCTGCTGGCTGGAACCGGCGGCGTCGATGAACAGGCCGTTATCCACCAGGATCGAGGAGCCGGTGCCCGCGGTCAGATTGGCGAAGCCGCCCCGCGCAATGCCATTATCGTCGACGCGGGCGGAGATGTTCAGCCCGCGATCTGTTTCCAGCGATGCGTTCGTCCCGAGCTGGACCGCGGCCGTTCCGCGGATGCGCACGCTGCTGTCGTCGGTATTCGAGGTTCGGACGATGAGGCCGAAGCCGTCCAAGTCGGTATCGGGGACGATGAACTGCGCCGACGCCCCGTCGCGGATCTGCAGCGTGGAACTCGCACCGCCCTGGATGACGAGATTGCCCGCGACAAGATCGGTGCCCGAAGACAGGTCCGCCACATCGACGAGCGCATTGGTGCGGGCGACGATGGTGGTGTCGGACGAAAGCTGCTGGGCGGTGACGGTGAAGTTCGCGCCGACACCGCTCGCCGGCCCTGCGGTGATGCCGGTGGTCTGGCCGACATTCTGGCCGGCGGACAGCACGACCACGCCGTTGTCGATCCCGGCAGAACCGGCATCATAGCCGACATTGCCGCCCACCAGCATGGTGATCGCCACATTTTTCGGGATGGCGACCATGTAGATCGCCTGCGGATCGCTGGCTCCGGTCGATGCCACACCTCCGGTCGAGCCGGTGTGATCGAGGGTGACGTCATCGCCGGCCGATGCGTCGCTGCCGCTCTGCACTTGAATGTCGAACAGGCTGCCGTTGATCGTGATGCTCGCCTGCTCGGCCGCGACATAAGCGGCGGAGCCATCGACGCGGACGTCACCGCCCTGGACGATGCGCGGCGCGACGAGAGCCACGTAGGAACTGGTCGCAAGATCGGCATCGTGCAGGGCGTTGATCGTCGCGCCGGCCTGAATGTTGATCGTGGAGCGGCTGTTATCGGTCGCGCCGAAATTATAGATGCCGTTGCCATCCAGGAAATCGGCGTCGGAAAGATCGCGCGTCGTGAGAAGCAGGCTGCCGACGTCGATCGACGCCTGCGATCCGATGATGAGGCCATTCGGGCTGTAGAACCACACCGCGCCGCCGCGCGGGCCGCCATCGCGGCTGCCGACAAAGCTTTCGATACCGCCATTCAGCAACACAGACCTGCCGGCCGCGGCGCCGCCGGGCAGAATGCGGTTGAGCACGGTGTAATTGCCACCCGTGCTTTCGAAGGTGGCGGTGGTATCGACCGGCTGGAACTGGATGGGGGCTGTGCCGCCGCCGGTGTCCGTAGGCCGCCAGTTGACGATGGCGTTGGGCGCGTTGACCGTGACGATCGTCTGCCCCGGCGCGGTGGAAACCGTCGCGCCGGTCGGCGTGCCGATGACGCTGCCCTGAAAGGATTGCGCCACGGCTGGCTGATGGCCGAGCGCCGCCATCACCGTGCCCAGCGCGCAGGACGAAAGCAGCGGGAGGCGCGACTGCCTGCGGTGTGCTTGCGGATGCAAAACCGTACCGGACATAATCAACCTCTCGAACTTTCGAACTCTGTTACGTCTATGGCTTCAGCAGATGATCACTGGAGCCAGGGGTAAAGCCGCGTCGTCAGCGATATGAGGAGGCGAGCGTCGGGCTTGTGCAGCGCAATGCCCGCCGAAGTGGCCGTCGGGATCTTCTCCAGCCCCTTGGCGAGCGTCACATCGAGCCGCCCGCGATCGCCGTAAACCAGCCGGACGCCGCCGCCCGCCGAGGACAATTCCTGCGGATCGGCCACGAACGGCGCGGTCGGTTGATCACGGTTCCAGATCCACGCCTTGTCGAAGAAGACGAAAGGCTGGAACGTGAGATCGTCCCGCGCATTGGGCGCCATCCGGCCGTAGCGGAGCTCGGCCTGGAAACCGACGCCGGTGTCGCCGATCAGCGCGCCCGGATCATAGCCGCGGCCGACGGTATAATTGCCGGCCGAGAATTCCTCGTAACTGAGGAGCGCGCTGTTGGTGAACTGAGCCCGTGGCGACAAGGAGAAGGTGATGTTCGGCACCGGCCGGAATTCGCCGACCATCGTGTAGCGCGCCAGCGACGCGGTGGGATCGCCTTCGATACGGCTGGGCGGGGTGGCACCATTCAGGAAGCAGGAGAGATAAGGAGGTCCGCCGCACCCCTCGGACGCGCCGAACATGTCGAGACCGAAGCGGACTTCCAGCGAGCCGGCGAAACGCCAGCGGGGCTCGCCGATGCTGAAACCGCCGACGCTCATCAGGCTTTGCGGATCGATCATGTCGAAATCGAGCCGCCCGTAAAGCACGCGCAGCCGATCGCGGGTCAGCGGCAGGAAGCCGCTATCGTTACCAAAGCGGACGTCCTGGTCGATCAGTTCGAAGCCCAGCGCCGCGCGCAGATTGCTATCCTGCCGGCGGACAAGCGGATAGCCGAGCTCCAGCCCGGCAACCATGGTTTCGGACTTGATGCGGCCATTAACATCGTCGCCGAGATCGGGTTCGGACCAGGCATAAGTGAAGCGGCCGCCGAGCGTCAGCCCTTCGCTGCCGATGCGCAGATCATAGCCGAGCTGGAGCACGCGCTGCTCGTCGATCTGGGGCGTCGCGTAGAAACCCAGGGTCGCGCGATCGCCCTGGCCGAGGAGGTCGTAGAATTCGCCGCGCAACTGGCCGCCCCAGCGGCCGACATCATGCGATCCGAAATTCTGGACGCTGGCGTCGATGACGAAGGGAATCTTCTCGACCGAAACCTCGCCGATCACCTCGCCGGGAGCGGTGCCGGCGGGGCGGAGCATCAGCCGGACGTCGAAGCCGGGCAGGTCGCGCGCGAGGAGGAGATAGCGTTCGGCCTCCTTCTCGTTGAAGGCTTCGCGCCCCTTGATCTCGTTGAGGTAGCCGGCGATCAGCTTTTCGGCCTTGCCGGCGTCACCCCGGACCTGGACCGCGACCAGTTTCGCCATCAGCACATCGAAATGGATGACGCCATTTTCGATGCGCTGGGGTGGCACCTGCACGGCGGCGAGGTAGCCGGCGCGCCGCAGGATCGTCGCGGACGCATCGCGAATCTCGCAGACGGTGGCGATCGGCACGGTCTTGCCGAGATAGGCCTCATAAGCGGGCCGCAGCGTTCCCGGCGCCACGACGCGCAGATTGTCGAAGTGGACCTCCGATACCTGGACGGTGATGTCCTTGAACTTCTCGTCGGCGAGCGGGCAGGGGGCCCGTTCGACCCCGCCCTCGACCGTCAGCCGCGAGGGTGCGGCGGGCACGGGCGCCACCGGCGGGCGTGTGATCTCCTCCCGCGTCGGGCCAGCCCGCACCTGTGCGGAGGCCGGCGCTGCCGTAGCGAGCAGTGCCAGAACGAGAAGCGATCCTGTAGATCCGCCCAAGGCCTTCATCCGCGCTCCCCTTGCGCATCCTGACAATGCCGAGGGTTATCCCCCGGCCGGCAGAAACGCCGCCCGAACCGTCCCTTCGACGATGCCGAAAAAGCCGGGTCAATTCGAAGCGGCATGCTGCCGTCATGGCTCAGCACGAAGACGGGATCACCCGGCCTGTGCATATCGGCAAGCCACGCCCGAGGCATGCCGCGGCCGGGGATTTCCCCCATCCCGTACAATATTTTGGCTACCAGCCCGGCCCCGCCATTTCAAGCGCGACCGGGCCGTAAAACCGCGATTAGCTGGCCGGCGAGTCCGGGATCGCGACCATTTCGATCAGCATATCGAGCTGGGCGGTGCAGCCCTTGGTGATCAGCTTCGACGCCATGTCCTCAAGACCAGCGGTCTCGGCGCCCAGCAGCGCAAAGCGCAACTCGGTCGGCGCCGCCTGTCCGGCCCAGCTAACTTTGTAGCGAGCACCTTCGGAAACCGGCAGCGACGCGGGCCACGGGGCCTTGGATTGGCCCTGCGTCCATTGCACGGTTCCAGCCTTGCCGGTGCCGACGTTGGTGAGCGTCGCGGTTCCCGCCGCCCCGCCTTCGGGACGCCACAGCGTCACCGCCGCCGGATCGGCTACGCATACGGTTGCCGAGCGCTCGACATCGACGAACCAGATGTTGGGGCTGCGCGCCGCATCCGTGGAGGCCGGCGCGACGGCGGTGGCCTGCGGCGGAATGCCGCGCGTCGCCCCCGGGCGAGCCCGTCGGCTGGAAACCTGGGCGAAGGTCTCGCGCGAGTCGCTCGCCTGGTTGGACGAGACCGTCGGGCTGAACGTGCCCGGCCCCTTGAGCGTGCGCGTGCCCTTGCTGTCGAGAATGACGACCTGGTCGCCAGCTTTCAGCGCGATCTGGCCGTTATCGGCCAGTTGCTTGCCCGCCGGATAGGCCTTGGCAGACGGGCCGCTGGACCGGACGACCAGAGTGGCCGCCGATGCACCGACACCGCAAGTCGCTATCACCAGCGCCGCAACCGCCGCTGATGGCTTGATAAAATCAGTCCAAGACAAAGTTACCTCCCGGTCCCACCTCACGCAGACGGTACACCAGATTGGCGATTGCCGCATCCTCCGGATGGTCTGACGCATATCTTTCCAACTCATCGATCGCACGCTCATCTCCTTCATCGAACCGTGCGACCAGCGCAGCGAGTTGCGCCACATCATCTTCGGAGAGATGCGGCACTGGTTCATATACGGAGAAGGGGGTCGATCGGCCGCGTACCGCGACGCGCCCCATCGGACGAAAGTGCGAAAATTTCGATCGCTTCGCCACGGTTTCGCTGACAAGCACCGTGGTTTTCAACTGCTTGTTGGCGCTTTCCAGCCGCGCGGCGGTGTTCATGCTGTCGCCGAGCGCGGTATATTGGATGCGGCCCTCGCCACCGAAATTGCCGACGATCGCCTCGCCGAAATGCAGGCCGACGCGCGTGCAGCCGATCGGCGGCACGCCTTCGGGGGCGGAACGGCGAAACTCCTCGCCCACCTCATACATGGCGAGCGCGGCAGCGACTGCGCGATCGGGGTCGTCGGGCCGGCTGATCGGCGCGCCCCAGAAAGCGACGACGGCATCGCCGACGAACTTGTCGATCGTCCCGCCATGGCGCAGCACCGTCTCGCTCAACACATCGAGATAGCGGTTGAGCAGGAAGGCGACCATTTCCGGCGCAATCGCGTGGCTGAGCTTGGTGAAGCCTTCGAGATCGGTGAACAGGGCATAGATCTCGCGCTTTTCGCCATGCAGCGCCAGCTGATCGGGATCGCGCATGATCTGGTTGGCGACGTCGCGCGGCAGATATTTGCCGAGCGCCGACTGGGCGAAACGCCGCTGCTCCGATCCGACCGCGCGCGCCGCGGTGCCGACGGCGGCAAAGGCAAGGAACCAGCCGGCAATCCAGCCGAAGACCGGCAGATGCTGGGTGTCCACATCCTGCGCCTGCGCCCAGTAGGGAATGAGCAGGATGATCGCGATCTGGATGGCGAGGATCAGCGCCAGCAGCCAGGGCCGCACGTCGAGCATCGCGGTCAGCGATCCCGCGGCGACCACCAGGATCGCGGCCGCCCACAGCATCCAGGACGGCACGCCCTTGAACATCGCGCCATCGAGCAATTGGGCGAGCATATGGGCGTGGACCTCCAGCCCGATCGTGGTGCCGCCGATGACGCGTGTGGCCGGTGTTTCGAACTGGTCGACATCGAATATGTCACCACCGATCAGAACATAGCGCCCGGCGATCTGATCGCGCAGCGCCTCGGCCGGAAAATCGCCGGTGAAGAGCTGGATCGGCAGCTTGGCGAAGACGGGCCGTTCGGGATCGACCGGATAACGGAAGCGGATCGCGCCGGTATATTGGCGGAACTCGGGGTGGACGGGTGTCAGCGCATTGGCGAGCAGCGGCGGCAGGCTGGCCGGCTGGTTGGGCCAGCCGCGGATCACATTGTCCGACAGATCAGATTCGAACAGCACGCTAGCCGGTTTGACGGCGCCACCGGCGATCGATTGCTGGAAGGCGCGGAGAAATTCCTCCTGACCATATTCCACGAAATCGGGATTGGTTTCGGCGGACACCAGCGCGAGATAGGTCGGCGTCTTGAGCGCCCTGAACGCATCGACGAGTTGATTGTCCTCGGGCGTAGCCTGGTCGATCAGGATATCGATGCCGATCGCCTTGGCGCCGAGCGTATCGAGCTTGGCCAGCGCCTTTGCGAGCGTCGCACGATCGAGCGGCGATCGGCGGCCGGTTTCGATCAGCGTCTGATCGTTGAACACGACCATGACGATGCGATCATCCTGCTCCGTGCGCGGCGCCGACGATGTGGCGCGCACGTCGTAAAGCATCCGCTCAATGTCGGAGGCAAGCGGCACCTTTTCCCAGCTATAGCGTGCGATGAACAGCGCCAACCCGAGGATCAGGAAGGTAACGGCCAGTCGCCAAGGGCCGATCTTGCGCAGGCTCTGGCGCAGCCGCGTGAACAGGCCGGACGCCGATCGCGTCAGCCGTTCGGTCGCGCCCGCCGCGGCCAGATCCCCCCCGGTGGCCATGCCGTCAGCGCGGTTTGAGGACGGGCTGGGCGCCGTCGCCGATGATGACGAAATCCGCCCAATAATATGGGTGCGATGTCGCGGCATCCGCCATCAGCATCAACTGGCCAGTCTTGAGCGCGCCGGCGATCGAGGTGCCGGGTTTGGCCTCGTAAAGGCCAGCGATCAACCGTTCGGTCGCCTGGAAATCGTCGGGCGCGGGCCAGTGGCTCGCCAGAACCGATCGGCCGCCGGCGCCGATGAAGGCGCGCACCAGCCCGTCGAGCGCATTGCCGCCGCCGCTGGTGACGCCCGCCTCCCGCGTGGCTGCCACGGTCGCCTTGCCGGCGGTGTCGCAGGCCGAAAGGATCACGAGATCGGCATCGAGCCGCAGATCGTAGATTTCCTTGAACGTCAGCAGGCCATCGGACTGCTCCCCGCCAAAGGAGGTGAGCAAAGCCGGGCGTGCCGGACATTCCGGGCGCGGCGCGGTGACCAAGCCGTGCGTCGCGAAATGGAGGATGCGATACTGGTTGAGATCGGGCTTCGCGAGCACCGCGGTGTCGGAAAAGGCCGCGCCGGTAATGACCGCCGACTCGCCGCCGCCGATGATCGATTCCGCTGTCTTGAGCTCGGTGGCCTTGATCGGCGCATTCCACGCTTCGAGCGGCCAATCGCAATTGACCGCGCCTTCGGCCGAGACACTGCGGCTGGACGTCAGTTGGACGAACGGATTGACCGGAGCATTCTGGCCGAGCCCAAGAAATTCATGCTTCGCAGCCGACGGGGCAGCGGCGCGCACGTCGCGGAATGCACGAGGGGAGACCGCGGTGCTGATTTCCGCCCTGCGCGCCAGCCAGGCGACATCGCGGAAATCGAAATCGTCGGCCTTGGGCTTCTTCAGCCGCGCATAATAGGCATCGACCCCGGCCTGCTCGGTCACCAGCAGCGAGGGCGGCAGCCGCAGCATCGCGCCCGCTGGCTCGAAGACCAGATGGTTCACGCCGGTGAGGCGATCGCCAATCGGGGACATCAACTCGACATAGAGTTCGCGGGCCAGCTTCAGATCGAACGGGTAGGTCAGCCGCTCGCCATTCTCCTCAACCGAGATGGTGTTGCGCAGCCGATCGACCTTGCGGTCGAGATCGCTGGCGCTCACCCCGGCGCGATAGGCCGTAGCCTCGGTCGGCGTTGCCCAGATGCCGTAGAGTGCATTACCGACGAGCACGAGCTTCAGATAGGCCTCACCGGGCCGCAGTGCCTTCTGCAACTCGCCGAGCGCCATGGCCTGCGTCGAAACCGCCCGATAGCGCGGATATTGTCCAAGCTTCGCCTGGGTCGCGACCTGATCGGCCTCCAGCGCGCGCAGACTTTCCTGCACCGTCGCCATCCGCGCCTGATCGTCGGGCGTCGGCGCCGCAAGCGAGGCCAGGCGGGCATATTCGACTCGGGCCCGCTCGATATCGCGGGTCAGCGTCACCGATTGGCGGAACAGGCGGGAGGCATCGTCGCTGCCACCGCTCAATTCGCGGGCGAGAATGGCTTGCGTGTCGGCAACGCCGGGGCGGACGAGGGTTTCACTCGCGAGGAAGAAATCTTCGACCAACGCTGGCTGCTTGGGGATCAGGCCCGCGAGCAGCGCGAAATAGGGACCGAGCAGATTTTCGAAGCCCGACGTCGTGCCGCCATTTTCGGTGACGGAGTTGATGACGTCGCGATAGAGACCGAGTGCGGTGTCATTCTGTCCGCGACGCGTATGATAAGCGGCTAGCCGCGCTTCGGACGCGGAGACGGCGATCGAGCGGGGATATTCCGCGCGCAACAGGCCAAGCCCGTCGCGCAGCAAGGCTTCTGCCTCGCCATAATTGCCGGCGGCTTCGGCCACGGCGGACAGCTCCGCCATCGTCTGGGCGCGGAGGCGGGTGATCGAGGTGACGCGTCCCTCGCGGATCGCCATCAATTGCGCAAGCGTGGTGGTGAACGCTTCGCGCGCGAGGCCGGGCTGTCCCTGCAGGCGCAGCACCGTGCCGCGCAGTTGCAGTGCCTGGGCGTCGAGGATCGCAGCCTTTTCCGCGAGGGTAAGCGTGGTGGCCTCGGTGCCGCCCAATTGCCGCACCAGCGGTACGCCGCTGTTGAGCTCGGCGGCTGCGTCGACGTCGATCTCGCCCGGCGCCGCGACGGTGAGCGCGCGACCGACCGGAGCTAGCGGGCGTTCGAGTTCGGCCGTGGCCTCGGCGAGCTTGCGCTGGTTGATCAGATGCATCGCCATGAAATTACGGCGCAGACGAAGCTGGACCGGATCGGACGTCGGAATCTTGGCGGCCTGATCGAACAGCGCATCGGCCTCGGCAAATTCGCCGAGGTTGGATTTTTGAAGCGCGCGATTGATGACATATTCGCCGAGCGCGGCCTGGCTGATCTTGCCGCCTTCGGCCCGCTGGAGGAGCGCGTCGAAGAACTCCGCGGCCTCGGCATAGGAGCCGCTATTGTTTCGGCGATAGCCTTCCGCCAACGCGCTTTCGAGATCGAGCGTGCCGGCCTGGACGCGGGCGAAGGCCGCGGGATCGGAAACGGCGGTAGTGGCGACGTCGACCGTGCCTTCGATCATCCGGTCGGTCGCGATGGTGCGCAGACCCAGCGTCAGCGCGCTGTCATAGCCGGTGAGGCCCTCGGCGACGTAGAGCGTCTTGGCGCGCGGCGCCGAATAGACGCGATATTCGACATCATTGTCCTTGAGCTTGCAATCGCTGACCGAAACCGCGCCGACATCGTCGAGTGTCGCCTGGCCCGTCGCCGCCCCGCAGGTGCTGCGTTCCGCACGGATCTTCTGGAGGCGGGCGGCAGGATCGCCCTCGTTGGTGCGCAGCGCATAGATGCGGCCGATGGGGGTCGCGGCATCGCGGCAGACAATGGCGTAAGCGCGATCGAACATGCCGACGATGGCAGGATCGACTGCAGTCGACTGGATCTGACACAACGCGCCCTGCTGGCCGCCCAGGCGGAAGCTGTCCTGCAGGCTGGGCCGGCCACCGGGCGCCGCGAGTGCCGGGGAGGCGAGCGCAACCAGCGCCGCCCCCGCGCCGAGGACCGAACGAATCCCAAGAAAGCTGCGCAATTCCGTCTCCCCACCCCAGCCCATCGGGCCTCCGGATCGCTTCAGGGCGCGCTTGTGCGCCTGTTACGCCATTTACGGATTAGTCGGACCGCGGGTTGCGGCGATGATCCGTTGCGATGCGGCGCGACCCTGCATGTTTTCCCGAATCGCCAACAAGATACAGCCGGGTTGCGCCCGTGTCGAAGGGCTAGGGCCGCTTAACCCTGATAATGTTTCAATTGAAACTATAAGATGATTGAGGCATGATGGGTTCATGGCCGCGCAACCGCTCCAGCTCGACAGCTTCATACCCTATCGTCTGTCGGTGGCGGCGAATGCGGCGAGTGCGGTTATCGCCACGCTGTATCAGCGCCGTTTCGGCATCAGCATCCCGGAATGGCGGGTGGTCGCAATCCTCGGCGAAGGCGCTCCGCTTGCCCCGCGCGGTATCGTTTCACGTGCCAAACTGGACAAGGTGACGGTGAGTCGAGCCGCCAAGGCACTGGAGGATAGGGGGCTGATCGCGCGTTCCGCCGACGACAGCGATCAGCGATCGCACCGCCTGATGCTGACGCCGGAAGGCCGCACGCTTTACGAGACCGTTGCGCCCGAGGCGCTGGCGCTGGAAGCGCGGTTGCTGGCAGGCTTTGCCGAGTGGGAACGCGGTGCGCTGGAAAGCCTGCTTCGCCGGGTGGAAGCCGCCGCCGAAGCTTGTGGTGCATAGTTTCAACTGATACGATATTGGTCTGGTTTCAGGAGTGAGTGATATGGCCGACGCGCATGACAATCCGCTGGGTCTCGACGGGTTCGAATTCGTCGAGTTCACCGGCCCCGATCCGCAAGCGCTAGCGGCCCTGTTCACGGCGATGGGCTTCACCCATCTGGCCGATCACCGCTCCAAGAATGTCCGGCGCTATGCGCAAGGCGACATCAACTTTCTGCTTAACATGGATGCTATCGGCCAGGTCGCCGATTTCCGCGAGGCGCATGGCCCGTCGGCCAATGCCATGGCGTTCCGCGTCCATGATGCCGCCCAAGCGTTCGAGGAAGCGGTGAAGCGCGGCGCGAAGCCGGTTGTGGGGCCCGTCGGGCCGATGGAACTCAACATCCCGGCGATCGAAGGGATCGGCGGATCGAACCTCTATCTCGTCGATCGCTATGGTGCGCAGGAAATCTATGACGTGGATTTCAAGCCGGTGCCGGGCGCCAAGCGCGATGAGCGCTCGGTCGGGCTGCATACGCTCGACCACCTGACCCACAACGTCAATCGCGGCCGCATGGCGCATTGGGCCGAATTCTACGAGCGTATCTTCAACTTCCGCGAGATCCGCTATTTCGACATCGAGGGCAAGGCGACCGGCCTCTTCTCGAAGGCGATGACCGCGCCCGACGACAAGATCCGCATCCCGCTCAACGAAAGCCAGGACGAGCACAGCCAGATCGAGGAATTCCTGAAGGAATATAAGGGCGAGGGCATCCAGCACCTCGCGCTCGCCACCGACGACATCTTCGCGACGGTCGATCGGCTGCGCGCCAACGGCATTCGCTTCCAGGACAGCCCCGATACCTATTTCGACATGATCGACAAGCGCCTGCCGGGCCACGGCCATGATGTCGAGGAGATGCGCAAGCGCCGCATCCTGATCGACGGCGCGCCGGAGACGGGCGGCGGCCTGCTGCTGCAGATCTTCACTGAAAATATGGTGGGGCCGATCTTCTTCGAGATCATCCAGCGCAAGGGCAATGATGGCTTCGGCGAGGGCAATTTCAAGGCGCTGTTCGAAAGCCTGGAACTCGACCAGATCCGCCGCGGTGTGATCCCTGGGCAGGTCGAGGCCTGACGAGCGCGGCCGACGTGGAGGAATGGATGCTTAAGCAGGTTGAGCGTGCCGGTGCAGTGGTGACGGCCAGCTACCAGCCTGGCTTCGGCAATCATTTCAGCACCGAAGCCGTGGCCGGTGCGTTGCCGGACGGGCGCAATTCGCCGCAGCGGCCCGCCTTTGGGCTTTATGCCGAGCAGCTTTCGGGCACGGCCTTCACCGCGCCGCGGGCAGAAAACCGGCGGAGTTGGCTGTATCGGCTGCGGCCGAGCGGGGAGCATGGCGCCTATCGGCCTTACACGGGCGCGCGCGCCTTCACCATCGACGGCTGGGACGCGCCGCTGGCACCCAATCGGCTCCGCTGGTCGCCATTGCCGGTCGACGGTGTCGGCGCTGACCTGATCGACGGCATGACGACCATGGCGGCAAATCGCGATCCGGCGGGCATGGATGGCGTGACGGTCCATCTCTATCGTGCCGATCGCGACATGGCCGCGCGGGCCTTCTTCAATGCCGATGCGGAGATGCTGTTCGTGCCGCAGCAGGGGCGGCTGAGACTGCTGACCGAGCTTGGCATGCTGGATCTGGCGCCGGGCGAGATCGGCCTTGTCCCGCGGGGCGTGCGCTTTCGGGCCGAACTGCCGGATGGCGCGGCGCGCGGCTATGTCGGCGAAAATCATGGGGCCGGCTTCTGCCTCCCCGATCTCGGGCCGATCGGCTCGAACGGCCTTGCCAATCCACGCGATTTCCTGACGCCGCAGGCCTGGTTCGAGGATCGCGACGAGCCGTTCGAACTGATCCAGAAATATCGTGGGCGATTGTGGATGACGACGCTCGATCATTCGCCGCTCGACGTGGTCGCCTGGCACGGCAATCTCGCGCCCTGGAAATATGATCTGGCGAACTTCAATACGATCGGCACGGTCAGTTTCGATCATCCCGATCCGTCGATCTTCACGGTCGTGACGGCGCCGTCCGACACGCCCGGCACAGCCAATTGCGACTTCGTGATCTTCCCGCCGCGCTGGATGGTGGCGGAGGATACGTTCCGCCCGCCCTGGTTCCACCGCAACGTGATGAGCGAGTGCATGGGCCTGATCCACGGTGCCTATGACGCCAAGGCCGAAGGTTTCGCGCCGGGCGCGTTTAGCATCCACAATCTGATGTCGAGCCACGGGCCTGACGTTGCGAGCTGGGCTGCGGCGAGCGAGGCAGTGCTTGCGCCGCACAAGATCGACGGCACGATGGCCTTCATGTTCGAAAGCCGCTGGCCCTTCGCGCCCACGGCCCATGCGATGGAGCTGGACACGCTCCAGCAGGATTATGACGCCTGCTGGCAGGGCTTTCCCAAGGCGAAACTCCCCTGAGCGCCGCTTGAAGCCCGACATCTTTCCCGCCACAACTCATGCCTTGGACGGGATGAGGGGCTGACCGGGTATGGCGAGCGCAGTGCAATCGACGGCGAAGCTGGGGGATGCACTCGCCCATGGCCGCGAGCTGCTGCGCTCCAACCCGTCGCTGGCGGCCGAACAGGCGGAAGCGATCTTGGAAGTGGTGCCGGAGCATCCCAAGGCGTTGACGCTGCTTGGGCGTGCGCTGGCCTCACTGGGTCGTAGCGAGGACGCGATTGCGGTTCTGCGCCGCGTGGTCGTCCACGATCGTGGTTCGGCGGATGCCTGGCGGACGCTGGGCGACCAATATATCCTGACGGGCGACAATGAGGCTGCGGATGCGGCCTATGCGCAGCACATTCGGTCGTCGATCAACGACCCGCGGCTGCGCGAGGCGGCCGAGGCGCTGTGCGATAATCGGTTGGGTGTCGCCGAACGCATCCTCAAGCCGCATCTCAAGCAATTCCCCACCGACGTTGCCGCCATCAGAATGCTGGCCGAACTGGCGGGGCGGATCGGCCGCTATGGCGACGCCGAAAACCTGCTCCGCCGAGCGGTGGAGCTGGCGCCCGGATTCACCGCGGCGCGCTTCAACCTGGCAACCGTGCTCTACCGCCAGAACAAGCCGGTCGAGGCGATTGCGGAGCTCGATCATCTGCTTGTCGCTGAGCCCGACAATCCCGCCTATCGCAATCTCAAGGGCGCGGCACTTGGCCGCATCGGAGATTATGCCGATGCCTTGATCCACTTTGAGGCTGTGCTGGCGGCCCGCCCCGACGAGCCGAAGATCTGGATGAGCTACGGCCATTCGTTGAAGACGGTGGGGCGCCAGGCCGACAGCATTGCGGCTTATCGTCGCAGTCTCGCACTGGCGCCGACCTTGGGCGAGGTATGGTGGAGCCTCGCCAATCTGAAGACGGTGCGCTTCGATGCGGCTGATGTCGCGGCGATGGAGGCAGCGGCGCAAACCGAAGCACTGGCGGTGGACGATCGCCTCCACCTCCACTTCGCGCTCGGCAAGGCGCATGAGGATGCCGGCGACGCCGACCAGGCCTTCACTTATTATGCGGAGGGCAATCGGCTGCGGCGCGAGCAGCTCGATTATGATGTCGATGCAACGAGCCTTTCGGTGGATCGGTGCATTGCGATGTTCACGCCGAACTTCTTCGCGGCGAGGGCAGGGCAGGGATGCACTGCGCCCGACCCGATCTTCGTGCTCGGCATGCCGCGCGCGGGATCGACCTTGATCGAGCAGATCCTGGCCAGCCACCCGCTGATCGAGGGCACGCAGGAACTTCCCGATATCATCAGCATGGCGCGCCGTATCGGTGGCGATAAGATCCGATCGAGCGAGGGGCGCTACCCGGAAATACTTGCCGATCTGGATGCCGCAGCACTCGCGGCGCTGGGCGAGGAATATCTCGAACGCACCCGCATCCACCGCAAGACCGACCGGCCCTATTTCATCGATAAGATGCCGAACAACTGGCTGCATGCGGGGCTGATCCACCTCATCCTGCCCAATGCGAAGATCATTGATGCGCGGCGTCATCCGCTCGGCTGCTGTTTTTCGAACTTCAAGCAGCATTTCGCCCGCGGCCAGGCCTTCAGCTACTCACTCGACGACATGGGCCGATATTATCGGGATTATGTGCGGCTGATGGCGGCGATCGACGCCGCGCTGCCGGGGCGGGTGCACCGCGTCCATTATGAGACCATGGTCGACGACACCGAGGCCGAAGTGCGGCGGTTGCTGGACCATATCGGCGTTCCGTTCGATCCCGCTTGCTTGCATTTTCATGAGACCGATCGCGCCGTCCGCACCGCGAGTTCGGAGCAGGTGCGGCAGCCCATCTTCCGTTCCGGCGTCGAACAATGGCAGGCGTTCGACCGGCATCTCGGCCCGTTGCGGGCGGCGTTGGGCGGGCTTGCGGATACTTATCCCCAGATTGTCATCTGACTGTTGCTGCCCTGCAACAAAGGGTGATTGACGACCGTCGATTAAAGATGGAGCTTCCCCCCATAAAGCTGCGCTTAAAGCAGCACATAGTCGGCTCAAGCATTGGGGGTTAGAGACGATGGCCATCGGCGTTTCGCGGCTGAATCATATCTTTGTGAAGGGCGTACCGGCAGGCACCGCACTGCTCGCGTCGACCATGCTTTCCCCTGCGGCAATGGCGCAACAGGCGGCCGCGCCGGCGGCGCTCGACGAGATCGTCGTGACCGCCCAGAAGCGTGTCGAGAATCTTCAGGACGTGCCGATCGCCATCACTGCGTTCGGCACCGAGAAGCTGGAACAGCTGCAGGTCACCGATTTCGACGACTATGCCCGTTACCTGCCGAGTCTTTCCTATCAGACCACCGGTCCGGGCGGATCGAACGTCTATTTCCGCGGTGTCGCCTCGGGCGAAATCGCCAACCACTCGGCATCGCTGCCGTCGGTCGGCACCTATCTCGACGAGCAGCCGATCACGACGATCCAGGGCGCGCTCGACATCCATATCTATGATATCGCCCGCGTCGAGGCGCTGGCCGGGCCCCAGGGCACGCTCTATGGCGCATCGAGCGAGGCGGGCACGATCCGCATCATCACCAACAAGCCCGAAACCGGATCCTTCTACGGCGGCGCCGATCTCGAAGTGAACACTGTCGCCCATGGCGGCGAAGGCTATATCGGCGAAGGCTTCATCAACGCCCCGATCAGCGACAATGCGGCCATCCGCGTCGTCGGCTGGTACAAGAAGGATGCGGGCTTCATCGACAATATCCCAGGATCGCTGACCTTCCCGTCATCGGGCATCACGATGAACAATGATGAGTTCGTCGAGAAGGATTATAACGACGTCGAAACCTATGGCGGCCGCGCCGCGCTGAAGATCGATCTCGACGAGAATTGGACGGTCACCCCCCAGATCATGGGCCAGAAGCAGGTCAGCCACGGCTTCTTCGCCGAAGAGTCGGGCCTCAAGCAGTTGCAGGTCCAGCAGTTCAACCCCGAGCGGTTCAATGACCGCTGGTACCAGGCCTCACTGACCCTTGAAGGCAAGATCGGCAGCTGGGATATGACCTATGCCGGATCCTATCTGAAGCGCACCGTCGACGGTCAGTCGGATTATTCCGACTACGCCTATTTCTATGATGCGCTATCCGGGTACGGCGCCTATTTCGTCGACAATGACGGTAATCTGGTGAACCCGAACCAGTATATTGTTTCGACGGACGCCTTTACCAAGCAAAGCCACGAATTGCGCTTTTCTTCGCCGGCGGAAAATCGCGTCCGGTTTATCGGTGGTCTGTTCTATCAGATCCAGAAGCATAATATCGAACAGAATTATATCATCGACAATATTGCCGATTCGATCACCGTCAGCGGGACCGACAGCAATATCTGGCTGACCAAGCAGCTTCGCACCGATCGCGACTATGCGATCTTTGGCGAGATTGCCGCGGACGTGACCGACAAGCTGACCGTCACGCTCGGCGCGCGCGTTTTCCGCTACGACAATGATCTGGTCGGATTCTTCGGCTATGCGGCGGGCTATAGTTCCCGCACAGGCGAAGCAGCCTGTTTCGGCCCGCCCGTCGTATCGGGTTCGCCCTGCACCAATCTCGACAAGGGCACCAAGGACACCGATTTCACGCACCGGATCAACGTCACCTACAAGTTCAACGACGATGTTCTGGTCTATGGTACGGTTTCCCGCGGTTTCCGCCCCGGCGGCATCAACCGTCGCGGTACGCTGCCGCCCTATCAGCCCGACTTCATCGACAATTATGAAATCGGCCTGAAATCGACTTTGTTCGATCGGAAGGTGCGCTTCAACCTGGCGGTGTATCAGCTCGACTGGACGGACATTCAGCTGAGCTTCCTCGGCGCCAACGGCCTCACCGAAATCCGCAACGCCGGCAACGCCCGCATTCGCGGCGCCGAGTTCGACCTGGCCTTGAAGCTGATCGACGGCCTGACGATCAGCGCGGGCGGATCGTATAACGATGCCAAGATAACCGAGGATTTCTGCAAGTTCGCCAACCTTGCCTTCGATTGTTCGATCCCCGGCCCCGACATCACCGGCCCGGACGGCGATCCTGACGGCATTGGCGATCCGAACGAACTGCTGGCGCCGGCCGGCACGCGACTGCCGATCACCGCCAAGTTCAAGGGCAATATCGTCGCGCGCTACGACTTCCCGGTCAGCGGCGACTGGAATGCCTATTTCCAGGCCGGTGCGGTCTATGAAGGCAAGCGCACAACCGATCTGCGCACCGCCGTCCGTCCGATCGTCGGCGATCTGCCGGACTATACGACGGTCGATTTCAGCTTTGGCGCGAACAGCAAGCGGTTCTCGGTGGAAGCCTTCGTCCGCAACCTGTTCGACGTGAATGGCGCGGTCGGCAAGACCATCCAGTGCGGCGAATTCGTCTGCGGTGACCCCGATGGCCTGACCACGATCGGCGGCAAGATCTATACCTACCCGACGCAGCCGCGGACGATCGGCCTGAAGGTCGGCACAAAGTTCTGACAGTCTCGACGGAAAGCGGGCTAGGGATGGGCGCATGACGACACGCCCATCCTCCCGCGCGCTTGGTTTCTGGATGTGCCTGGCGCTCGTCGTCGGCAATCTGATCGGCTCGGGCGTGTTCCTGCTGCCGGCGAGCCTGGCGCCTTATGGCTGGAACGCACTGTTCGGCTGGTTCGTCACCATCGCCGGTGCGCTCTGCCTCGCTTTCGTCTTTGCCCGGCTGTCGGCGGCGATGCCACGGGCGGGCGGTCCCTATGCCTATGCGGACGCCGCCTTCGGGCCGACAATCGGCTTCGTCGTCGCCTGGAGCTATTGGGTGATGCTGTGGGCCGGCAATGGCGCGATCGCCGTCGCGGTCGTCAGCAGCATCGGGCTGTTGGTGCCGCAGATCGGAGCCACGCCCGGCTTGCCCGCGCTGATGGCGGTTGCCCTAGTTTGGGGTGTTACCGGCATCAACATCTGGGGTGTGGCCGCTGCTGGCCGCGTGCAGGTGGTGACGACGATCCTGAAACTTGTGCCGATGGTGGCAGTGGTGATCGTCGCGCTGATGATCCTGTCGAGCGACGGGACGGCCGCCGTTGCGCCCTGGCATCCCGAACAGATCGGTATCAGCGCGGTTGCAGCCACCGCCGCACTCACCTTCTGGGGTTTTCTCGGTCTCGAATCCGCCACCGTTCCGGCCGATCAGGTAGAGGATGCCGGCAATGTCATCCCCCGCGCGACGCTGTGGGGAACGGCGTTCACCGGGCTGGTCTATATCCTCGTCTGCTCGGCCGTGACCTTGCTGATGCCGGCGGACGTGGCGGCCAAATCCCCTGCACCCATCGCGGAATTTGTCGGCCTGCGCTTCGGCGGCAATGCGGCCGACGTGATCGCGCTGTTCGCCGCGATCAGCGCCTTCGGCACGCTCAACGGCTTCATCCTGGTGCAGGGCGAAATGCCCTGGGCCATGGCCCGTGGCGGCGTCTTTCCGGCCTGGCTCGGCAAGAGCAGCAAGCGCGGCACCCCAGCGCGCGCGCATCTCGTTTCAAGCACGTTGCTGACGGTGGTGACGCTGATGAATTACAGCCGGTCGATGTCGGACCTGTTCGCGTTTATCGCCCTGGTGTCGATCGCCGCGGGCCTGATCGCTTACTTCGCGTCGGCGATCGCCGCGCTCAAGCTGTTGCCGCAGGATCGGCTGATCAAGATCATCGCCCCGCTGGCTGCCATCTTCGCGCTGTGGACGCTCTATGGCTGCGGCCAGGAAGCGATCAAATGGGGCGGCGTGCTGCTGCTCGCCGGGCTCCCAATCTATCTGATCGTCAATCGCCGCCGGGCCGTCACGCCCGCCTGAACAGCCGCCCGATCACCGACCGATCGGCGAGGATTTCGTGCGCGGCATTGTGGCCGGGCGCGCCGGTGACGCCACCGCCCGGATGGGTGCCGGCGCCGCACATGTAGAGCCCCTTGATCGGCCCGCGATAATCGCCATGGCCCAGCATCGGCCGCGCGGCCCAAAGCTGATCGAGCGACATATGGCCATGCATGATGTCGCCGCCGATCAGCCCGAACTTGCGCTCCAGATCGACCGGCGAGTGGATCTGCCGGGCAATCACCGATGCCTTGAAGTTGGGGGCATGCTGATTGACCGTATCGATGATGAGGTCGGCCGCCGCCTCGCGCTCATCATCCCAGTTGCGGCCGTCGGGCAGCACGGGCGCGAACTGCTGGCAGAACAGGCTGGCGACATGCTGCCCCGGAGGCGCAAGGCTGTCGTCCACGGTCGAGGGAATCTTCATTTCGACGATCGGCTGCTTGGACCAACCAAAGGCCCGCGCATCGGTGAACGCCTGATCCATATAATCGAGCGTCGGCGCGATGATGATGCCGCAGCTATGATGCTCGGCCTTCTCCTTGCCCGGCAATACGGTGAAATCGGGCAATTCCGAGAGCGCCACGTTCATGCGGAAGGTGCCGGAGCCGGCCTTGTAATGGTCCATCCGCCGCGCAAATTCCTGCGGCATATCCGAACGATCGACAAGCTGGCGATAGAGCAAAGCAGGGCCGACATTGGCCGCGACGATCGGCGCGACGATCTCCTCACCGCTTTCCAGCCGCACGCCGGAAACCTTGCCGCCATCGACGAGCAACTTGGCGACGGGCGCCTCCAGGCTGATCTCAACGCCGAGTTGGGTGCAGGCGGCCGCCATCGCCTGGGTGATCGCGCCCATGCCGCCGACGGAATGGCCCCACGCGCCCTTCTTGCCGTTCACCTCCCCAAAGACGTGATGGAGCAGGACATAGGCGGAGCCCGGCGTATCGGGGCTCGCATAATTGCCGACCACGGTGTCGAAGCCGAAGGCGGCCTTCACATATTCATTCTCAAACCAGCTATCGAGGAAGCTGCGCGCGCTCTTGGCGAACAGGTCCATCACGTTGCGCTGCTGTTCGACCGTCAGGCTGGCAAGCCGGCGGCCCTGCGTCGCGGCGGCGAGCAACGCATGGATGCCGCCGCCGGCGTTGGGCGGGGTCTTGAGCGCGAGATCGCGCAGCACTTCGGCCACGCCTTCCAGCGCTTCCTCATAAGCCGGGAAGGTTTCGGCGTCCTTCTTGGAGAAGCGCGCGAATTCGGCTTGCGTCCGCTCCATGCCGCCGCCGAGCTTCAGATAGCCGTCTTCATGTGGGAAGAAGTTGCTGATCGTCCGTTCGATCACGCGATAGCCGTGATCGTGGAGCCGCATGTCGGCGATCACCTTGGGCCGGAGCAGGCTGACGGTGTAGCTGGCGGTGGAATTGCGGAAGCCGGGGTGGAATTCCTCGGTAACCGCGGCGCCGCCGACGATATGGCGGCGTTCCAGCACACGGACCTTCAGGCCGGCGCGGGCGAGGTAGAAGGCGCAGACCAGGCCGTTATGGCCGCCGCCGATGATGATTGCGTCGTAACGTTGGGTCATGCTGCGTCCTTCCGGCTCCAGCCCGCAGCCGGCGGTTCGGGGAGGCTCGCCTCCGGGATCAGATGGCGGAGCTTGCGGGCGAAGCTGGCGAGGCAGACTTCGCTCTCGCCAAGCGGGCCGACGGTGTAGCTGGGCGATGCCATGCCTTGCTGGACGCGCTCGATGATCTGCGTGTCCTCCCTGTTGACCTGCCGGTTGATCCGCCAGTTGAGATATTGTGCGGCGCGCATCTCGCGGCGGTTGTCATCGGGCAGGCGATAGCTGATCTCGCGGATCAGCGACGTGGTCGGCGTCAGCGGCAGGAACTGCATGAAATCGATCTGGTCGGGATAGATCTCGAACGCGAAGTTCGGCCACAGCTTGTAATAAAGCCACAGCCGCTGGTTCTCGTCAGGCAGATGATCCACCTTGGGAAGCATGGTCTGGTAAGCGCGCTCGGACGGGTTGGACGAGAGACGATCGACCACCACGCCCCACATCTTGTCGACATGGGGAGCGGCCTCGATGCGATAGCCGTCGCGGCCGAACAGGCGGGTAAGCCCCGGATGGGCGACCGGAATGTGGAGGCCGTCCGAATAATTGTCGGCGATATTCTTCCAGTTCACGGTGCGGGGGCGCAGCGTGACGCGGCCAATCGCGCGCATGTCCTCGAAACGATAGGGTGCGCATTCGGCGTCATAGTCTCCCATCATCTCGGCGACGCGCGGGCCATCGCCCGCCAGCCGCACGAAGATGAAGCCGCGCCAGAGATCGATATCCACAGGGGCGAGGCCGTGGGCACCTTGATCGAGCCCGCGATAGTCGCTCTTCATCGGCACGCCGGTCAGGCGACCGTCATTGTCGTAGGTCCAGGCGTGATAGGGGCAGACGAGCTTCTTCGCGCAGCCGCTGGGCCCATCGACGAGGCGCGAGGCGCGGTGGCGGCAGACATTGGCGAAGGCGCGGATCTCGCCATCGTCGCCGCGAATCACGATCACGCTTTCGCCGATATAATCGAGGACGTGATAGTCGCCCGGATTGGGCACATCGCTGACATGGCAGACGACCTGCCAGGAAGGCCGGATCACACGTTCCATTTCGACCGCGAAAAATTCCGGGTCATTATAGAGCCATGCCGGCAGGCTGAGATTGTCGTCGCCGGCGGCGGCCGACGGGGCGGTCGTCTTATATGCGGTAGCCATGTCGCGATCCCTTGTTGTTTTACGAATGTATAACAAGCGGGGTATCGCCGCAAGCGGCCTTGCATTATGGCAGAGGCAATGACGCGCGCCACTTTCACCCGCGAGGAAGCGGACTCCCGTCGCCAGAGCCTGATCGATGCCTGTGCCGCCCGGTTGGCGGTGGACGGCGTGGCCGGCGCGACGGTGCGCGCGATCTGCGCGGAGGCGGGAGTCTCCCCCGGACTGCTCCGCCATTATTTCGAGGGCATCGACGATCTGATTGGTGCCACCTATCAGGCCGTTGGCGAACGCGTCGCGACTGCGCTCGCTGCCGCGGTGGAGGAGGCTGGGGAGGGGCCCCGCACGCGGCTGTCGGCCTATGTCGTCGCCAGCTTCCGTCCGCCGATCGCGGACCCGGCGTTGCTCGCCACCTGGATCGCCTTCTGGAGCCTGGTGAAAAGCGATCCCGGCATCGCTACCCTCCATGGCGACATCTACAGCGGCTATCGCGACGGCATCGAAGGACTGCTCGCCGAAAATGGCGTGGCCCCGGCCGATCGGCGGATGAAGGCGGTTGCGATCACCGCTTTGGTCGACGGGCTGTGGCTGGAACTGTGTCTCGCGCCCGACGCCTTCACTGCAGACGAAGCGGCGGAGATGGCCGAGCGTTGGCTGGACGCGCTTCTGTAAGGATCCTCCCCACGAGGGGGAGGATCGCTGCATGGCTGCTTACTTCGCAAGTTCCTTCAGTAGCACATACCACTGCTTCAGGCCGCCGGTGATCGATTCCACCGTCACGCGTTCGTTGAGGCCGTGCGAGAAATCGTCGCTCGGTTTCATGTAGGTAACGCCGAGGCCGTAACTCGGCACGCCTTCGGCCCGGAAATAGAGGCTGTCGGTGGCGCCCGCTGACATATGCGGGACGATCGGCACGCCGGGCGAGCGAGCGTCGATCGCCTTGCGTGTTGCCGCCATGACGTCAGGCCGAAGCGGCGAGGCATCGCTGGACCGCGGATGGCCGAGCACGGTGATCGTCGCATTGAGGCCGGCGAGTTCGGCGAGCTTTGCACGCACCGTCTCGACCTCGACGCCGGGGAAGATACGGCAGTTCACTTCCACGCCAGCGGATTGAGGCAGCGCATTCAGCGCGTGGCCGCCCTGCAGCATTGTCGCGACGCAGGTAGTGCGCACCCAGCCGATCCACTCGGGATCGGCGGAGAGCGTCGCTGCCGCCTTGGTGTCGGCAGGGTTGGCGACAAACTGCTTCATCGCGTCACCCGTGGCTCCCGGCGTCTTGAGTGAAGCGGCAGTGAAGGAAGCGCGGGTCAGTTCGTTCATCTGCGCCGGGAAATCATAGGCCGCGATGGCATCGATCGCCTTGGCGAGATCGTAGATGGCATTGCTCTTCGACGGCCGGCTCGAATGGCCGCCGGGATTGGTGAAGGCGATGCGGAAGTCCGCATAGGTCTTCTCACCGGCCTGGATACCATAGACCTGCGGCTTGCCGGTCGCCTCATCGAGGAGCGCGCCGCCGGCATCGCTGTTGATCAGGAGTTCGGCGCCGGCCAGTTCCTTGGCGAGCGCGGCAGTGGTCTCCATGCCGGTTTCCTCGTCGCCTGAAAGCGCGAGGATGATGTCGCGGCCGGGGCGGAAGCCTTCCTGCTTCAGCCGCGCGAGCGTCTGCACCATCACGGTGACGCCGGCCTTGTTGTCCATCGAGCCGCGGCCATAGACATAGCCGTTCTCGACAACCGCAACGAAGGGATCGCGTTCCCAATCGGAGCGCTTGGCCTCGACCACATCCATATGGCCGGAAAGAATGATCGGCTTGCCCTTGCCCGTGCCGCGATAGCGCGCGACCAGCGTGGCGGTCTCGCCCCGGCGCTGGATCGTGATGTCCTCAGCCGGGAAGCCCGCAGCCTTCAGGACGCCCGCCAGATATTCGGCATAGGCCGGCACCTGGCCCTGGCCGGCGACGGTGCGGTAGCCGATCGACTTGACGAGAATATCGAGCGCCGCGCTATTCTGGGCCGCCTCTCCCTGCGCAGCGGGGGCGGCGACGGCGGGCATGGCCGTGGCTGCGAGGAGAAGGGTGGAGGCAAACAATCCAAGCCGCATCAATTGTCCTTTCGTTGGCGACCCAGCGATGGCACATCATCGCTTGTTATTCGGATGTATAACAAGGGACCCAGAAATGACCATCCGCTTGCGCGTCATCGCTTTGTTGCTTTTGCTGGCGCCGACGGGCGCGCTTGCCGAGACAAGCTATGTCCGCGCGGGCAAGCTGGTCGATACGGTGCAGGGCAAGGTATTGAACGATCAGCTCATTCGCATCGTCGATGGTCGTGTCACCGCGGTCGAGCCCTATAAGAACGCTCCTGCCGACGGCATGGTGACGGACTGGTCCCGTTATACGGTGCTGCCGGGCCTGATGGACATGCACACTCATCTCGCCGACTTCGGCCAGACCAACAATTTCGCCGAACCGCTGCTGCATTCGGTGGCGGAGACAGCCTTGCTATCGAGCAAGAACGCCCGCGATACGCTACGCGCCGGCTTCACGACCGTGCGCGATGTCGGCGTGTTCCGCGCCTTCGGCGATGTCGCGCTGCGCGATGCGATCGACAAGGAGATCGTCGAAGGCCCGCGGATGACGGTGGCGGGTGCCTATATCACCGTCCCTGGCGGCGGCGGCGAAGTGACGGGCTTTGCACCCGACGTGCAGGTGCCGGAGGACATGCGCCGCGGCGTCGCCCGCAACCCGGACGAGGTGCGCGAGAAAGCGCGTTACATCTTCCAGCACGGCGCGGATTTCCTGAAGCTGATCGCCACCGGCGCGGTGTTGGCGCAGGGCACCGAGCCGGGCGCGCTGGAGATGAGCGAGGCGGAGATCCGTGCGGCGGTGGAGGAAGCCGCCCGCAACGGCGGCTATGCCACCGCCCACGCCCACGGCGCGGAGGGCATCAAGACCGCGATCCGTGCGGGCGTCCGTTCGATCGAGCACGCCTCGCTGATCGATGACGAAGGCATCGCGCTTGCCAAGCAGAAGGGCGTCTGGCTCGTCATGGACGTCTATAACGGCGATTATATCGAGGAGATGGGCACCAAGGAGGGCTGGCCCGCGGACATATTGCGCAAGAACCGGGAAACCACCGACGAGCAGCGGGTGGGCTTTCGCAAGGCCGTCGCTGCCGGTGCGAAAATTGCCTTCGGCACCGACTCAGGGGTCTATCCGCACGGGCTCAACGCCCGGCAGTTCGCTTATATGGTCGCCAACGGCATGACGCCGATGCAGGCGATCCAGTCGGCGACGATCGAATCCGCCCGGCTGATCCGCAAGGAAAAGGATGTCGGCGCGATCACGCCTGGCCGCTTCGCCGACATGATCGCGGTCGAGGGCGACCCGATCGCCAACATCCGCCTGCTCGAAAAGGTACAGCATGTCATTAAGGGCGGGGAATTGGTGCGCTAGGCCCGAGATGACGGGCATACCAGTCGAGATGCCGCTGCATCCGGTCGACGCGGTAGCTCGGCACCGTCAGTCCGTGATTTTCGCCGGGATAGATCACCAGTTCGGTAGGCACATTGCGTGATCTGAGCGCCTGGAACATCTGCTCGCCGCCGAGACAGGGGACGTTCACATCCTTTTCCGCGCAAAGGAACAGGGTGGGCGTCCTGATCCGGTCGGCGTGGAGGAAGGGAAAGCTGACGCGGGCGTATACGTCCGGATTGGCCCAGGGCGTGCCCAGTTCCAGCTCATAATCGCGGCTATACTGGTCCGCGCCGTAGCCGCCGAAGATGTTGGCGATGCCCGCGCCACTCACCGCCGCGCGGATGCGGGGATCGCTGGCGATCATATAGTTGGTCAGGATGCCGCCGTAGCTCCAGCCGCCGACGCCGATGCGCTTGGGATCGGCAATCCCACTCGCGATCATATGGTCGATGCCGGCCTTGACGTCGGCGACGTCGACATTGCCCCAATCGGCGAAGATTGGGTTCGCGAATTCGAAGCCGCGGCCGGACGAACCCCTTGGATTGACCGCGAGAACGGCATAACCCGCTGCCGCATAGACCTGCCAGTCGGCCATGAATTCGTGGCTGAACTGATAGACCGGGCCGCCATGCAGGCGGACGATCAACGGATAAAGCTGGCCGGTGCGATAGCCGGTTGGCAGCGTCAATATGCCATGGATAGTCGTGCCGCCGCTCGACCAACTCACGTCGCGGCTTTCGCCCAGCGTACGATCGGTGAGCCAGGCGTTGTGGCTGGTCAGCGTTCTTCCATCCGAGGTGCGCAACGCCGCGGGCGTCCGCACATCTCCGTCGAGCAGGGCGATCTTGCCATCCGGCCCCAGCGTAAAATCGCTGGCGAAGCGCGGTCCCTGCACGAGATAGCTGATCTGGCCGCTCACCGGATCGATTCTGGCCGGCAAGGTATCGCGATCGAGTTCGATCAGCGCGACGATCTGGCCGTTCGCCGTCCAGCGTGGCTTGTAGGTCCAGCGATCGATATCGGCTGGCAGCGTGACAGTCCCGGTCGCGACGTCGCCGATTGCTAGCTGGTGGGGCGTATACCAGAGCCATTTGTCATCGCCGGCGCGAACCCAGGCAAGCCGGCGGGAATCAAGCGACCATTCGGGGCGACCGGCCTCCCAATCCGGGTTTTGATCGGCGCCGGAGAAAGCGCCCATCCGTCGTGGTTCGCCGCCTTCGGCCGCCAGGACGAAGACGTCGTAATTGAAGCCGCGATCGGCATCCTTGTCGCGGCGGGAAACGAAGGCGATCGATCGTCCGTCCGGAGACCAGCTCGGCAGCCAATGGTCGAAATCGCCACTGGTAAGCTGGATGGTCTTGCGGCTGGCGATGTCGATCCGGAAAAGATGGGTGCGGCGGGCGTCGAGCCGGTCGCGCCCGTCCTCCTTGAACTGGAAGCGAGTGATGACGATCGGCGGCGGCGTCGGATCATCCTTGGCGCCGACACGGCCGCCGATTTCGGCGACGACGGCCACGCTCCGGCCATCGGGCGAGAGGCTGTAGTCGCTGATCCCGCCGGCGATTCGCGTCAGCTGACGCGGCGAACCGCCGCCTGCGGGCATCACCCAGAGTTGTGTCTCCTGGTCCTTGCCGCGATCGCTGAGGAAAGCGATGCGTTTGCCATCATGGGTGAAGGTGGGGCGGCTTTCGCTGATATCGGGCGTGCGCGTCAGGCGCTTGGCCGGCCCGCCTCGCCAGGGCGTGACCCAGATGTCCGTGTTTGCCTCATCATGCTTCGGATCGGCCGTTTCCAGGCTGTAGGCGATCCATTGGCCGTCTGGGGAGAAAGCCGGTGCTGCGATCTCTTCGTCGCGGGCAATGTCCGCGGGGACGAATGGGGCAGCGACGAGATTGGCGGGAAGAGCGGCCAGGGCCGCGGATGCGAGCAGGTGAATCGGCTTCATTCCGGCAGATTTGCCGCAGCTCGGGTCCTGCGCAAGTGGTTCAAAAGAAAACGGGCGCCCCAAAAGGAGCGCCCGCCACTTTCGCATACGCCCGGAAAACCGAGCGCATAAGCGAATTACATCGCGTTCGTCGCGTTATCGACGGCGGCGGCAGCGTTATCCACCGCGTTGTCGACAGCCGAGGTCGCGTTGTCGGCAGTCGCCTCGACGGCGGCCGTCGCGTTGTCCGCGGTGGCTTCAATCGTCTCGACGGCATTGTCAGCCGCATTCTCGACGGCCGTTTCCGTCGCCGAGTTGTTGCACGCGGCCAGGGTCATCAGGCCGGCGGCAGCGAGAACAAAGCTAAGCTTCTTCATTCGAGCAGCTCCCATAGTTCTTATCAGGGGCCGGCCCGAACGCCGTCCCAGCGGCCCCCATTAGCGTCGCCCCCGTCAGCGTCAACGCCAAAATTCAGCGAGGGTTAAGCAGTTCTGCCGATTGGAACTGCTTCGCACAAGTGATTTTCGTAGGATCAATCGTCCCGCGGCGGCCCAACAGGCCCAAGTTCACTCTCTACATTTGCCACTGTGGCTATCATCGCAGTCCAGGCGGCGACGTTCTGCGCGAGTTGGCTGCGATCCACTTTGTCGAGCGTGTCATCGGGTGTGTGGTGCAGATCGAAATAGCGCGTGCCGTCCTGGCGGAGCGCGATCACAGGTACGCCGGTTGCCGCCAGCGGCCCGATGTCGGAGCCGCCGCGCGCCTCGTTATTGCCCTTGGCGATGCCGATCGGGGCCAGCACCTCGGCCAGTCGGCCCACGACCGGCTTGGCCGATTGGTTCACGTAAGTATCGAACCGATAGACGCGGTCGGCGCCGAAATCGGATTCGGCAAGAACGGCGTGATTTTCGCCCTTATGAGCGTCGCGATAGGCCGCACCGCCAAGGATTCCGACCTCTTCCGCGCCGAACCAGACGACGCGAATCGTACGCAGCGGCTTGCCGGCGTCCATCACCCGCTTCGCCGCGGCTGCGACGATGCCACAGCCCGCGGCATCGTCGATCGCGCCCGTACCGAGATCCCAGCTATCGAGATGGCATCCGACCAGGACGATGCCGGCCTTCGGATCACGGCCAGGCACTTCTGCCATGACATTGCCCGACTGGCGGGTGCCGATATTGCGCGGGGTGAGCACGAGCTTCATCCTCACCGGCTTGCCGCGGGCGAGGATGCGCTTGAGCTGCTCCGCATCAGGCAGGGTGAGCGCGGCGGCAGGAATGGGCGTCGCGCCGTCCGACCATTGCTGCACGCCGGTATGCGGATTGCGGTGGAAGTCGGTGCCGATCGAGCGGATGACGATGGCAAGCGCGCCCTTCTTGCTGGCGATCGACGGTCCCTTGCGGCGGGCACCGCCGAACGCGCCATAGCTCGACCCATCCTGCGTGGTGCCCATGGCATGATCGACGAAGACGATCTTGCCGCGAACCTTGGCGCTGTCGGTCGCCTCGAGCTCGGAGAGAGAGGAAAAGCCGATGATTTCCGCGGTGATGCCTTCGGCCGGCGTGGCGCCGCTATTGCCGAGCGCTGCCAGCACCAGCTTCTGCGGGAAGGGCGCGACGATTTCGGCCGTTTCTTCGCCACGCACCCAGACGGGCATGTCGAACGGTTCGATGCGCGGGTTGGAGAAGCCCATCGCCTTCAGCTTCGCGATCGCCCATGTGCGGGCGCGCGCCTCGGCCTCGGTGCCGGCCAGGCGCTGGCCGACCTCGGTCGTCAACCCCTCCGTGATGTCCCAGGCCATTTCATCCTTCAGCGCCGCATCGCGCAGCGCGGCGACGTCGACCGATTGGGCCGAGGCCTGGGATGCTAAAAATGTGGCGGCAAGCAATGCGACGGGCAGGCGCATAAGTGGGGTTGCTCCTTGGCGATCCGTTGATACTGCCAAGTGACGGAATGGGGGCCGTAAAACAATAGGGGCCCCGGCTCGCCCCCAAGAGCCGGGACCCCGTCGGGCGTGCTGCGATCCTGCCGATATGCGATCAACAGGCCGCGCGCTGCCGCGGTCCGAAAAGGACGAATTGGATCGAGCAAATCCTGTGCCAGCGGCGCAACTGCTTGATTATGGGCGAGCTCATCCCATCTGAATGTAAACTTTTCCGACAACGCCCCAACGCCCGAGCCGGTTTGCCAAGCGGCCGCCGCTCGGCTAGGTGCGGCGGGAATTTTTCAGCAGCTTTGACCGAATATCCGGAGACCTCCCAGTGGCCGCCCAATACGCGTTCGTCATGAAGGACATGACCAAGACCTTCCCCGGCGCCCCCAAGCCGGTGCTGAGCAACATCAACCTGCAATTCTATCAGGGCGCCAAGATCGGCATCGTCGGCCCCAACGGCGCCGGCAAGTCGACCCTGATGAAGATCATGGCTGGCGTCGACAAGGATTTCACCGGCGAGGCGTGGCCTGGCGAATATATCACCGTCGGCTATCTTGAGCAGGAGCCTCAGCTCGATCCGACCAAGACCGTGCTGGAGAACGTCAAGGAAGGCGCGCGCGAGACGGCCGACCTGGTTGACCGCTTCAACGCGATTTCGGCCGAAATGGGCGACCCACAAGAGGACACCGATTTCGACGCGCTGATGGAGGAAATGGGCGATCTCCAGGCCAAGATCGATGCGGTCGATGGCTGGACGCTCGACAACCAGCTCGAAGTCGCGATGGAAGCGTTGCGCTGCCCGCCGTCGGATTGGCCGGTCGCGAACCTGTCGGGCGGTGAAAAGCGCCGCATCGCGCTTACCCGGCTGCTGATCCAGAAGCCCTCGATCCTGCTGCTCGACGAACCGACCAACCACCTTGATGCCGAGAGCGTCGAATGGCTGGAAAATCACCTCAAGGAATATGCCGGCGCGGTGCTGATGATCACCCACGATCGTTATTTCCTGGATAACGTGGTGGGCTGGATCCTCGAGATCGATCGCGGCAAATATTTCCCGTACGAGGGCAATTACTCGACCTATCTCGAAAAGAAGTCGAAGCGCCTCGAGCAGGAGGAGCGCGAGGAATCGGGCCGCCAGACCGCGATCAAGAACGAGCTCGAATGGATTCGGCAGGGCGCCAAGGCGCGCCAGACCAAATCCAAGGCGCGTATCGCCAAGTTCGAGCAGCTCGTCGAGCAGCAGAAGAACCGCACGCCCGGCAAGGCCCAGATCGTCATCCAGGTGCCCGAGCGCCTCGGCGGCAAGGTGATCGAGGTCGACAATATCTCGAAGGCCTATGGCGACAAATTGCTGTTCGAGAATCTCTCATTCACGCTGCCCGCGGGCGGCATCGTCGGCGTGATCGGCCCTAACGGCGCCGGCAAGTCCACCTTGTTCAAGCTGATCATCGGCCAGGAAAAGCCGGATACCGGCACGATCGACCTGGGGTCCACTGTGCGCCTCGGCTATGTCGACCAGAGCCGCGATCACCTCGATCCCAAAAAGAACGTCTGGGAGGAAATCTCGGACGGGCTCGATTACATGAAGATCAACGGGCACGACCAGTCGACCCGTGCCTATGTCGGCGCGTTCAATTTCAAGGGCGCGGACCAGCAGAAGAATGTCGGCAAGCTTTCGGGCGGTGAGCGCAACCGCGTCAACATCGCCAAGATGCTGAAGCGCGGCGGCAACGTGCTGCTGCTCGACGAACCGACCAACGATCTCGACGTCGAAACGCTGGGCGCGCTGGAAGAGGCGATCGAAAATTTCGCGGGCTGCGCCGTGGTGATCAGCCACGATCGCTTCTTCTTGGATCGTCTGGCGACGCACATCCTCGCCTTCGAAGGCAACAGCCATGTCGAATGGTTCGAGGGCAATTTCGAAGCCTATGAAGAAGATAAGCGCCGCCGTCTGGGCGACGCGGCGGATCGTCCGACCGCGCTTGCTTACAAGAAGCTGACCCGCTGACCATTCGATGCGGCACGATCCGAGGAAACCCTTCGGATCGTGCCGTCATTCTGGCAGGCTGAAGCGGCTCAATAGAATTCGGCAGGGTTGGGCGTGGGCTTTTTGCAAGCCTTCATCACCCCGCGATCACAGGCGCGTTTCTGTTCGCGCCAAACCGCCATCGCATCGGCATAGGCCCGCTGTTGTGTCTCATAGCGCGCCTCGTCGGCCGCCGCGACCTGTGCCTTGCTCTGCACCGACGCGCGATACGCGGCCATGTCCGCCTCATATTGCGCCTCGTTGGTGGCATTGACCGTTTCCGTCGCCGCACGATTGCCGGACGCCTCGACCGCTGCGCCGGTGTTCAATTGCTCCGTGACCGGCTTCTCGACGGCGTCCACTGCGTCATGCTTGGGCGTCTGCTTGTCATAGCCCCGGTCATAAGGAAGCTCGCGCGCAGGATCTGTCGACGGCGGGGAAGGGGTGGTGGCGACCTGCGCCGCAGCGGGCAGCGCTAGCATCGCGGCGAGCCCGATAAGTGAAACTTTTCCGTACATTCTTTCTCTCCTTCCATCCCGCTCGACCGCGGATGGCAGGAGAAAAGAACGATTCGCGGCCGTCGCCGTTCCGAAGGGTTCAGGCCGGCCGAAACTGCCCGGTTTCGGCATCCATGATGTGAAGTACGCCATCGGCTATGGCGAAATAGGCGCCGTGGAGCCGCAGACGGCCTTCGCGTTCGCGCGACCGGATGCAGGGAAAGGTGCGGAGATTGGCGAGGCTCACCTTGACGGCGGCTTCCTCCATCGCGCGGTGGGCTGCTGGGCCTTCCGCGCCATGTTCGGCCACCACCGCATCGCGGGCGGGACGCAGCAGATCGATCCAGTCGGAAATGAACCCGCCCTCGCCGGGACGCATATCCTTGAAGCGCTGGCTGAGGGATGCCGAACAACCGCCGCAGGCGCCATGGCCCATCACCACGATTTCAGAGACTTCGAGCTGCGTGACCGCGAACTCCAAAGCAGCCGAAACGCCATGATGGCCACCGCCGATTTCCATCGGCGGGACCAGATTGGCGACGTTACGAACGACGAACATCTCGCCGGGTGAGGTATCGAAGATTCGGGTCGGATCGACCCGGCTGTCCGAACAGGCGATGACCAGCACCTTGGGGCTCTGGCCTTCGGCAAGCTGCGCCCAGCGTTCGCGTTCGCGGGACCATTCACCCGCCTTGAAGCGGCGATAGCCCTCGATCATGTTCTGAAAGTCGCTCATGCCTGCGCCGTAGCGTCCAGACGTGAGGGCTGGCAAGTCCGGCCAAGCATCGCTATCTGGCG
Organism: Sphingomonas sp. DBB INV C78; assembly: GCF_042693015.1. Taxonomy (NCBI): domain Bacteria; kingdom Pseudomonadati; phylum Pseudomonadota; class Alphaproteobacteria; order Sphingomonadales; family Sphingomonadaceae; genus Sphingomonas; species Sphingomonas sp. DBB INV C78. The sequence goes on from NZ_CP170544.1 coordinate 1,176,663, forward strand.
ACGCATGACTGAGCCGCTCGCTTCCGCCGCTTCGCCCCGTGCCCGCAAGCCTGACTGGATCCGCGTTCGCGCGCCTGTGGGCGAGGCATTTTCGGAGACGCGCCAGCTTATGCGGCGTCTGAATCTCGCTACCGTGTGCGAGGAAGCCGCCTGCCCGAATATCGGCGAGTGCTGGACGAAAAAGCACGCCACCGTAATGATTCTCGGCGATACATGCACGCGTGCCTGCGCCTTTTGCAATGTGAAGACCGGCATGCCCCGCGCGGTGGATGCGACGGAGCCGCAGCATGTCGCCGATGCTGCTGCCGAGCTCGGCCTCGAACATATCGTCATCACCTCGGTCGATCGCGACGATCTTCCCGACGGCGGTGCTTCGCAGTTCGTAAAGGTGATCGAAGCGCTGCGCCGCACTACGCCGAATACGACGATCGAAATCCTGACGCCGGATTTCCGCAACAAGGCGGATGCAGCGATCGAGTCGATCGTCGCCGCGCGGCCCGACGTCTACAACCATAACCTCGAGACTGTGCCCAGGCTCTATCCGACGATCCGGCCGGGCGCGCGTTATTATGCATCGCTGCGCCTGCTGGAAACGGTGAAGCGGCTCGATCCGTCCATCTTCACCAAATCCGGCGTGATGGTGGGCCTGGGCGAGGAGCGGATGGAAATCCACCAGGTGATGGACGACATGCGTTCGGCCGGGATCGATTTCCTGACCTGCGGTCAATATCTGCAACCCACGCCGCGCCATGCGAAGGTGGCGGAGTTCGTGACGCCGCAGACCTTCCAGGCTTATGCCGCGATCGCGCGCGCCAAGGGCTTCCTGCTGGTCGCAGCGAGCCCGCTGACGCGGTCGAGCTATCATGCCGGCGATGATTTCGCGAAGCTCCGCGCTGCCCGCGAGGCCCAGCTTGCCAAAGCATAGCGAGACGCGTCACCTGCTCTACACATCGGAGCAGCTTTTCGAGCTGGTCGCCGATGTGCCGCGCTATCGCGATTTCCTGCCTTGGGTCGCGGCGGTTCGGGTGCGCTCCGACAGCGATACCGAAATGGTCGCGGATCTGGTTGTGGGCTTCAAAGGCTTGCGCGAGAATTTCACGTCGCTTGTCCACAAGAAGCGGCCGGATTCCATCCGCGTCGAATATGTGGATGGGCCGCTCAAATATCTCCACAACGACTGGACGTTCCGGCCAGATGGGCAGGGCGGTACGTTCGTCGATTTTTCGGTCGATTTCGCCTTCCGATCGGCCATCTTCGAGATGCTGGCGGGGCAGGTGTTCGATCGTGCGCTCCGCAAGATGATCAACGCTTTCGAGGAACGGGCCGCCCAGCTTTACGGGACGGCTGCATCCGGCATCAGCAGTTCGAGCGCAACCAGCGCCGCCTGAAGGCGGATGCCGCCGCGGCCGAGATCGCCGAATTCGTGGGCGTCGGCGGTCACATCCTTCGCATCGCCGCCCTTTTCGGCGCGCGCGAAGACGACGGTGCCCACGGGCTTCTTCTCACTACCACCATCCGGGCCGGCAATGCCGGTAATGGCAACGGCGGTGTCGGCATTGGCGCGCTCCAGAGCGCCGCGCGCCATCGCCCAGGCGACGGCGATGGACACCGCGCCAAAGGTTTCCAGCACATCCAGGCTAACGCCCAGCACGCCCAGCTTGGCCTCGTTGGAATAAGTGACGAAGCCGGCGAGGAACACGTCCGAAGAACCCGGAATTTCCGTCAGCGCTGCCGATACCAGGCCGCCGGTACAGCTTTCTGCCACCGCGACCGTCTTGCCGGCGGCGCGGTTCGCGTCGATCACGCGTCGGGCTGCCTCGACAAGCTCGGCAGGGAGGGTCGTATCGACCATATCAGGGGGCTCCCGGCGCGGGGCAGATGGGAAAGGGGCTTTCGCCCGGCTTATCGTCCTTGGAGCCCAGAATCGCGAGCATCGCGGTCAGGCGGCCGAGATTGTCGGCCGGCAGGGGGCTCAGCAGTTCCACGGCTTCGTTTACGGCCGGGCAGTCCTTCGGCTTGATCGCCTCGGAGATCGCGGCACCGACGAGCGTCGACACCATCGTCTTCTGCGTGGCTTCGCCAAGTCGGCCCAATTCCTCACCAGCCATGGAGGCGACGGCGCTGCGCGCCATAGGCCAATGCCGATCACTTTCGGCGCGATAGCGTTGCGCCAGCCCAGGGCCCGAACGCGTGAGGAAGGAATCGGGGGCAAGCGTCGCGGAGCATTTGTCGGCGACGCCATCGATCAGCGCGGGCAAGGCATAGGTGATCAACGCCTCAAGCTGCGGGCGCGTGATGCAGGTGCCGGGCGTGCCGGGTTTGGCCGGGGCCGGTTGCCGCGTCACCTTCTCGGCGAGCGCCGGAGTGGCGCCGGCGATGGCGAGCATCAGTGTCAGCGTGGCGAGGGTGGTCCGCACGTCGATCCTTTCAGCCTTGAAATTCATAGATCTGCCGGCACCCGCACCGTCGCGACGGCCTGCGCGGCGATGCCCTCACCACGGCCGGTGAAACCGAGCCGTTCGGTCGTCGTCGCCTTGATGCTAACCCTGGCTTCGGGCACTCGCAACAGGCCGGCCACGCGTGCGCGGATGCTGTCCCGATGCGGGCCGATCTTGGGGGCCTCGCAGATGATCGTCAGGTCGACATGATCGATGATGCCGCCGCGCGCCGCGATCAGATCCCGCGCATGATCGACGAAGCGGCTGGAGGCGGCACCGCGCCATTGCGCATCGGACGGCGGAAAATGGCTGCCGATGTCGCCATCGCCGACCGCGCCGAGCAGCGCATCGGTGATGGCGTGGAGCGCGACATCGGCGTCGCTATGCCCGGCAAGCCCGCGTGGATGATCGATGCGCAGGCCGCCCAGCCACAGTTCCGCGCCGTCGGAAAAAGCGTGGACGTCGAAGCCGAGGCCGGTGCGCGAGATCATCCGCGCCGCGAGGCGGTCTTCCGCCGTCATGACGTCCTCCCCGAAAGTGATCTTGTCGAGCGCTGGATCGCCCGCGACGATCGCCACCGCATGCCCGGCCGCGCGGGCGATTTGGGCGTCATCGGTGGCGTCCTGCCCCTCCGGCCAGACATTGTGGGCAGCAAGGATCGCATCGAAGCGGAAAGCCTGTGGTGTCTGCACTCTGACAAGGCCGTCGCGAGGCACGACATCGCCCAACGCATCCCCGGCGCGAGCCAGTGTGTCCGCCACTGGCAGAGCGGGGATCGCGCCAGGACGATCGTCGAGCGCCGCCACGAGGCGATCGATCACCACGCCGGACACGAAAGGGCGGGCTGCGTCGTGGATCAGCACGTGACTCGCCTTGGCGATCGCGCCGAGCCCGCGCTGCACCGATTCGCGCCGCGTGGCACCGCCGATCACTGGCTTTTGAAGCGGACGATCGCCGATGGCGGTGCGATAGAGTTCGTCCTGGCCGGCACCAATCACGACTTGAACTTCATCGATCACCGGATGGCGAAGGAAGGCATCAACCGCGTGAGCCAGCACCGATTGTCCGCCGATCATACGATATTGCTTGGGTAAATCCCCGCCCGCGCGCTCGCCTTTGCCGGCGGCGACGATCAGCGCGACGATATGCGTGCCTCCGGTCATGGCGGCCCGTTAGCCGAGCGCGGCCTTGCCCGCCAGCGTCTTTGCTAGTAGGGCGACTGCCGGTTTTTTAGGCAGATTGCAGAATGTCGCGGCTCAACCCCATCCAGATCGGTGACGTCACTATCGCCACGCCGGTGATCCTGGCGCCGATGACGGGTGTCAGCGATCTACCCTTCCGCAAGGTCGTTCGCGAATATGGTTCGGGGCTCAACGTCACCGAGATGATCGCCAGCCAGGCGGCGATCCGCGAGACGCGTCAGTCGGTGCAGAAGGCCGCTTGGGATCCGATCGAGGAGCCGGTGTCGATGCAGCTCGTCGGCTGCACCCCGGTGGAGATGGCCGAGGCCGCCAAGCTCTCGGAAGATCGCGGTGCCGCAATCATCGACATCAATATGGGTTGCCCCGTCCGCAAGGTCGTCAACGGCGATGCCGGCTCTGCGCTGATGCGCGTGCCTGATCTGGCGATTGCGATCGTCAAGGCCGTGGCCGGCGCGGTGAAGGTGCCGGTGACGCTCAAGATGCGGATGGGCTGGGATCATAACAGCCTCAATGCGCCCGAACTGGCCCGGATCGCCGAGGATGTCGGTATCAAGATGATCACGGTCCACGGCCGCACCCGCTGCCAGATGTACAAGGGATCGGCGGACTGGGCCTTCATCCGCAAGGTGAAGGACGCCGTTTCGATCCCGGTGATCGCCAATGGCGACATCTGCTCGATTGAGGATGCCGACAAGGCGCTCGAACAGTCAGGCGCGGACGGCATCATGATCGGCCGCGGCGCTTATGGCAGGCCGTGGCTGCTCCACCAGGTAATGCGCTGGCTGGAGACGGGACAACGCGTGTCCGATCCTTCCATCGACGAACAATATCGCGTTATCACAAAGCATTATCGTGACATGCTCGATCATTATGGCGAGTTTACCGGTGTCAACATGGCCCGCAAGCATATCGGCTGGTACACCAAGGGGCTGCCCGGATCGGCCGAGTTCCGCAATCGCGTGAACCAGGAACCCGAAGCCGCCACCGTGTTGGCGATGCTCGAAGAGTTTTACGCGCCATGGCTCTGCCGGGCAGCGGCTTGATCCGGTTCGGCCGTCGCGCCGCCGAACAGCCGACCGCCGTCAAACCCGATCCTGCGGAACAGATCGCGGCACTGCCAACGCCAATGCTGGTGATCGATGGGCAGGGGATCGTGCGCGATGTCAACGGCGCCGGCGAAACGCTGTTGAACCTTGGCCGTGGCGCGATCATCGGCCGCGAGATCGAAGCGTTGATAGGCCATCCGCTGACATCGATGCCCGCCGATGCGCCCTTTGCCGCCTACGACCTGGAGGTGGTTCTTCCGCCGGATCGGCATCAGCGCATTGACCTGATGGTTGGGCCGATGCCGGATCGTGTTGGGTGGCGGGTGTTGACCATCCACGGGCTTCCTCCCGCTCATCTGATCGGCCGACGCGGTGACCGCGAGGGCGGAGCCCTGTCCGCAATCGGTGCGGCAGCGATGCTCGCCCACGAGATCAAGAATCCGCTTTCAGGGATCAGAGGGGCTGCCCAGCTTCTTGAAACCTCGGTGGATGAGGGCGCGCGCGATCTGACGCGTCTGATCCGCGACGAGGTAGATCGCGTCGCCGCGCTGATCGATCGCATGGAAGGCTTTACCGATACGCGGCAGATTGTTCTGGCCCCGCAGAACATCCACGCCTTGCTGGGCCACGCCCGCGAGCTGGCCGTACAAGGCTTTGCCAGCGATTTCACGATTCGCGAGGATTATGATCCTTCGCTGCCGCCCGTCCTCGGTCACCGCGACTCGCTGGTGCAAATTCTTATAAACCTGGTTAAAAATGCCGCTGAAGCCATGAAAAACAAAGGGAATGTTATCACCTTACGAACGGCCTATCGTCATGGCGTTTCAGTGCGGCTGCGCGGCGGCGACGGCAAACGCTCACTGCCGATCGAGGTTTGTGTGATCGATGAAGGGCCGGGCGCGCCGGAGGAGATTGCCGATCATATGTTCGAGCCTTTCGTGACCAGCAAGCCATCGGGGGGAGGCCTCGGGCTTGCTCTGGTCGCCAAGCTGGTCGCCGACCAGGGGGGGATGATCGAATATTCGCGCGAGGGCACGCCGCCGAAAACGGTATTTCGCTTGCTGCTGCCGCGCGCGGGGCAATCATGACCGTCGGCCGCATCCTCGTCGTCGACGATGACGCTGCGATTCGCACTGTCGTGCGCGAAGCGCTGCGTCGCGAAGGCCATAATGTCGAAACCGCGGCGACCGTCGCCGAGCAGCGCCGCAAGATGCGCGATTTCATGCCGCAGGTGCTGGTGACCGACGTCGTGCTGCCCGATGGCAACGGTCTCGATCTCGTGCCCGAGATGCTGGAAGCCAATCCGGGCATGCCTGTGATTGTGCTGTCGGCTCAGAATACGCTGACCACCGCCGTCCGTGCGACTGAACAGGGTGCCTTCGAATATCTGCCGAAGCCGTTCGATCTCGGAGAGCTCGCGCGAGCTGTCAGCGATGCGCTTGCCGCACGCGCGGCGGCGGGGCGTGACACAGCTGAGGCCGGGAAAGGTGAGGATCTCCCGCTGATCGGTCGATCGGCGCCGATGCAGGAGGTGTATCGGACCATCGCGCGGGTGGTGGCAAATGATCTTACCGTGCTGATTCTCGGCGAATCGGGCACCGGCAAGGAACTGGTTGCGCGCGCGATCCACGATCTCGGCTCCCGCGCAGGCAAGCCTTTCGTCGCGATCAACATGGCGGCCATCCCGCGTGAACTGATCGAAAGCGAATTGTTCGGCCATGAACGGGGTGCTTTTACCGGCGCGGCGGCGCGAACGGCGGGACGTTTCGAGCAGGCCCAGGGCGGCACGCTTTTCCTCGACGAGATCGGCGACATGCCATTCGAGGCGCAGACGCGGCTGCTGCGCGTGCTCCAGACCGGCGAAATCAATCCCGTCGGCAGCGCCCGATCGATCCGCACCGATGTCCGCATCATTGCCGCTACCCATAAGGATCTGCCGCGGCTGATCGCCGACAATGCCTTTCGCGAAGACCTTTATTACCGGCTGAACGTGGTCCCGGTCCGCCTGCCGCCGCTGCGCCAGCGGATCGAGGATATTGGCGAATTGGCCAATCATTTCCTCGATCGCGCCGTCGCCGATGGCCTGCCGCGCAAGCGCCTTGATGGCGCCGCCGTAGAACGACTCGGGCAGCACAATTGGCCCGGCAATGTCCGTGAGCTCGAGAATCTGATGCGCCGTCTGGCCGCCCTTAGCCGCGACGAGTGGATCACCGCCGCCGCTATCGATCAGCAGTTCGGCGGTGACACCATGGATGGATTGGCTCCGGCGATCGCCACGGCGGGCGGCCTGGCGGACGCTGTCGAGCATCATGTGGCCCGCTATTTTGCAACCTTCGGCCGCGACCTTCCGCCCGACGGACTGTTCGATCGGGTCATGGCGGAAGTGGAACGACCGCTGTTGACGCTGGCACTGGCGGCGGTGAAGGGCAACCAGCTCAAAGCGGCGAAGCTTCTCGGAATTAACCGTAATACGTTGCGCAAAAAGCTCACCGAGCGTGGGATCGACCCCTCCGATTTACGGAAAATGGGATAGCGGCGGCCCAGCGATTGCAAATGTCGTAACTGTGTTTTGAATGCAACGCGATCGTGGTAGTGATGCCACGATGCCAGCGTCGTCGGTTCCAACTCGCAACGAAGGTTCCGCCTGGATAAGGCGCGCCGGCCTGCTGACGCGCCGCCGGCTGATGCCGTTCATCGAGATGGCGACACTGGCCGCCGCCATCGCGATCGCCACCGTCAGCTATTTCATCATCACGGGTGGAGGGACGCCGGCGCGATTGCTGACGCCGCCGCTGGTGGCACTGCTGTTGGTTGCCAATCTGGTACCGGTGATGGCGTTGCTGGTGCTGCTGGCGCGTCGGATTGCGAAGGGCAGGGCCGCACGCTCCCCGGTTGGCGGCAATGGCCGCCTGCATGTCCGTCTGGTCGCCGTATTTTCAGTGATCGCCAGCGTTCCGACACTGCTGGTCGTGATCTTCGCATCGCTATTGTTCCAATATGGCGTCGAATTCTGGTTTTCCGATCGCGCGCGTACGGTTCTCGAAAATGCCGACAGCGTGGCCCAGGCCTATGTCGAGGAGAACAAGCAGCGCATCGTCGCGGACGTCGTCGCCATGGGCGGCGACGTGAATGGCTATGCCACCGAATTCGGAATCGATTCACCCCGCTTTGCCGAAGGCCTGGCATGGCAGGTATCGGCGCGAAATCTATCGGAAGCCGCAGTCGTGACCATCGGCGCCGATGGCACTCGACGGCTGATCGCAGGGGCCAATCTCGACGATCGACCGCTCGAACTTCGTTTGCCCGCGGCCTCCATTGCCGAACTGCGGCAGGGGCGCGCTCGTGTCGTCACCGATGCTGGCGATCGTGTGGAGACCGTGGTGCGTCTGGATCCGGAGGCGGAGGTCTATCTCTATGCCTCGCGCGGCGTCGATCCCACGGTGCTGCAGTCGGTGGCGCGGGCGAGAAGCGCGCGGGGCGACTATGCCTCGTTGCTCGCTCGGTCGCGGTCGCTGCAACTCCAGTTCAATGCGGCGCTTCTCGTCGTCTCGCTGCTCATTGTCGCAACGGCGATCTTTATCGCCCTGAAGGTGGCGGATCGACTTGTGCGGCCAGTTGCCGATCTGGTCGGCGCGGCGCGGCAGGTGGCGGCGGGCGATCTTTCTGCTCGGGTGACATTGCCACGATCGCATGATGAAATCGGCACGCTCGCCGCCGCGTTCAATCGCATGACGCGAAAGCTCGAGGAGCAGACGGGTGCGCTGGTTTCCGCCAACCAATTGCTCGACAACCGACGCGCACTCACCGAAGCTGTGCTGTCGGGCGTTAGCGCCGGGGTGATCTCGGTCGACGGCGAGGGGATCATTCGCCTGGTCAACCTCTCCGCCGCCGAACTCCTCAAGACCGGCGAGCAAAGCCCGGTGGGCCGGCCGATTTCGGATGTTGCGCCCGAATTCGGGGATCTGCTGGACGGTAAGGACCGCGAGGCCGTGATCCAGTTCGCCAGCGGCGGCGAACCCCGGACGCTCGCCGTCAAGCTGGTGCGTACCGACAATGGGCAGGTGCTGACCTTCGATGACATCACACAGCAATTGCTCGATCAGCGCCGCGCCGCCTGGTCGGATGTCGCGCGGCGTATCGCGCATGAGATCAAAAACCCGCTGACGCCGATCCAACTCGCGGCCGAGCGGCTCCAGCGCCGTTATGGCCAGGAAGTCCAGTCCGATAAGGCCGTGTTCGAGCGATTGACGGGTACGATCGTCCGGCAGGTCGGCGACCTTCGCCGGATGGTCGACGAATTCTCGTCTTTCGCGCGGATGCCGAAGCCGATCTTCCGGTCCGACTCCGTCGTCGATATCGCGCGTCAGGCGCTCTTCCTGCATGAGGTGGCGCATCCTGCGATCCGCTTCACGCTCGACGCGCCGGATCATGCCTTGATCATGGTCTGCGATCGACGCCAGTTGGGGCAGGCGCTGACCAACATCGTCAAGAATGCCGTCGAAGCGATCGACGCGAAGGGGGAGGGCACGCCCGGGGCGATCGTGATGGCCATCTCGGAAGACGGCGGGCGGCTTTCGATCAGCGTCGCCGACGATGGCATCGGCCTGCCGCCAGAACGCGAAAGGATCACCGAACCCTATATGACGACGCGCGCGCGGGGGACCGGTCTCGGTCTCGCGATTGTTCGCAAGATCGTCGAGGAACATTTTGGAACAATTACATTTTCGGATCGTGAAGGTGGGGGCACGGTGGTTGTCCTCGGCTTCGACTTGGCGATCCTGTTGCCGCTCGACCATGCCAATGATGTCGAACCTGCCGACCGTGACGCGGCGGCGCTTCCTGCCCTGACCCGCCAGAAAAGTGATGGATAAATGAGCCTGGACGTATTGATCGTCGACGATGAGCAGGACATTCGCGAACTGGTCGCCGGCGTGCTCGAGGATGAGGGGTATGAGGCGCGGACGGCCGCCGACAGCGACAGCGCGCTTGCGGCGCTGACCGAGCGGCGCCCTTCGCTGGTGCTGCTGGACGTGTGGTTGCAGGGTTCGCGCCTCGATGGGCTGGATCTGCTTGAGGAAATCAAGCGTCGCGATCCTTCCATTCCGGTGCTCGTCATTTCCGGCCATGGCAATATCGACACCGCCGTCGCCGCCGTCCGCCGCGGTGCCACCGATTTCATCGAAAAGCCGTTCGAGGCAGAGCGCCTGCTGCTGCTCGTTGCCCGCGCCACCGAAACCGAACGCCTGCGCCGCGAAGTCGCGTCACTCAAGGCGCAGATCGGGCAGGAGGACGAACTCACGGGCAATTCGGCGGCGATCAACACCATCCGCGCAACGCTGAAGCGCGTGGCACCGACGGGAAGCAGGGTGCTGATCAGCGGTCCTGCGGGCGTGGGCAAAGAGGTTGCGGCACGGCTGCTGCATATGTGGAGTCCCCGCACATCGGCTCCCTTCATCGTCGTGTCTGCGGCCCGCATGACGCCGGAGCGTGTCGAAGAAGAGCTTTTCGGGGTGGAGGAGGGCGGCGAACTTGTCCGTCCCGGCCTGTTGGAACAGGCCCATGGCGGTACGCTGTTTCTCGACGAGATCGCTGACATGCCGATGACCACCCAGGGCCGAATCCTGCGCGTGCTCACCGATCAGAGCTTTTCGCGGATCGGTGGCACCCGGACGGTGAAGGTCGATGTTCGCGTGGTTTCGGCCTCCGCACGCGATCTGGCGGTCGAGATCGCCGAAGGACGGTTCCGCGAGGATCTCTATTACCGGCTGAACGTCGTGCCGGTACATCTGCCGGCGCTCTCCGAGCGGCGCGAGGATATTCCGGCGCTGGTCGACCATTTCGTTGCGCGCTTCGCATCGGAGCGCCGCGTGACGACGCCCGCGGTGTCGCCGGAGGCGGTGGCGGCGCTCCAGACCTATGAATGGCCGGGCAATGTCCGCCAGCTTCGCAATGTCGTCGAACGGACCATCATTCTCGCGCCCGGCGATCGGCTGCGGGTGATTGATGTCGATATGCTGCCGCCCGAAGTGCTGAGCGATCAGGAACGGATCGTACCGGGCAATGCGGCCAAGTCGATCATGGGAACGCCGCTCCGGGAAGCCCGCGAGACGTTCGAGCGGGAATATCTGCGTGTCCAGATTCGACGCTTCTCGGGCAATATCTCCCGCACGGCCACCTTCATCGGCATGGAGCGATCAGCGCTCCATCGCAAATTGAAGACATTGGGCCTGGCCGATCCCAAAGATGGGGAGGAATGACGGCAAGAGAGGCATGGACCTCTCTTCGCACCTGCGGTAAGTCTCTCTAAGCCCGCGATCGGCGGGCGAGCACGACGCCGGCCAAGGCGCTCACGCGGGTAATGTCCCGCCACGAATCCGGAGACCGGACTTATGGCCGACAAGGTCAATAACCTTCAGGACATCTTCCTCAACACGCTGCGCAAGTCGAAAACCCCTGTCACCATGTTCCTGGTGAAGGGCGTGAAGCTGCAGGGCATCATTACCTGGTTCGACAATTTTTCCGTGCTGCTCCGCCGCGACGGTCAGTCGCAGCTGATCTACAAGCACGCGATCTCGACCGTGATGCCGGCCCATCCGCTCGATCTTTCGGAGATCGACAAGACGTTCGCCGAGGAGCGCAAGGCGACGCTGCTTCAGGAGATTTTCCTGAGCGCGGTGCGAAAGACTCGCGAACCGGTCACCATGTTCCTGGTCAATGGCGTGATGCTGCAGGGCGAAATCGCGGCCTACGACCTGTTCTGCATGCTGCTGCGTCGCGACGGCATGAGCCAGTTGGTATATAAGCACGCCATCTCGACAGTGCAGCCTGCAAATCCGCTCAATCTGAGCGGTGTCGACAATGATGCGGATGAAGATTGAGCGTATTCAATCGCGATGAAGACGACGGGCTGAGCCGCGGCGCCAAGGCGATCGTGGCTCTGCCCGATCGCGGCGGAGGCACGGGGCGTGACGCCGATGCTCGGCTGGAAGAAGCCGCAGGGCTTGCCGCCGCCATCGGTGTCGATGTCATCGAAAAGCTGGCGTTCCGCCTGCGTGATCCGAAGCCGGCGACATTGTTCGGTTCGGGCCAGGTGGAGGCGATCGCCACTGCACGGCGCATGGCCGATGCAGAACTGGTGATCATCGATGGCGCATTGACGCCTATCCAACAACGTAATCTGGAAAAGGCGCTCGACGCCAAGGTGATCGACCGTACCGGCCTGATCCTTGAGATTTTTGGCGAGCGCGCCGCGACGGCCGAGGGGCGGTTGCAGGTCGAACTTGCGCACCTTGATTACCAGGCGGGACGGCTGGTGCGGAGCTGGACCCACCTTGAGCGCCAGCGCGGCGGCTTCGGCTTCCTCGGCGGCCCCGGTGAAACCCAGATCGAGGCCGACCGTCGCCTGATCCGCGACCGGATGGCGAAGCTGCGGCGCGAACTGGAGCATGTCACGCGCACCCGCGGTCTCCACCGCGCGCGGCGCCAGCGCGCGCCTTGGCCGATCATAGCGCTGGTCGGCTATACCAACGCCGGCAAATCGACGCTCTTCAACCGGATGACCGGCGCAACCGTGATGGCGGAGGATCTGCTGTTCGCGACGCTCGACCCGACGATGCGACAGATCTCGCTGCCCGGCATCGACAAGGCCATTTTGTCCGACACGGTGGGTTTCGTGTCCGATCTGCCGACCCAGCTTGTCGCGGCCTTCCGCGCTACGCTGGAAGAGGTGACGGCAGCGGACTTCATCATCCATGTCCGCGATATCTCGCATCCCGACAGCGAAGCGCAGGCGGCGGATGTCGCGGCGGTGCTGGAGGAGATCGGTATCAATGGCGGGGAAGGGGGCGTCCCCGTCTTCGAAGCCTGGAACAAGATCGATGCACTGCCGCCGGAAGAGGTCGAGCGCGTGCAGGCGGAGGCTGCCCGTCGCGAAGATGTCGTCGCTATTTCGGCGCTTTCCGGGGCGGGCGTCGATAGTCTCGCCCGCACGATCGCATCACGGCTGACCGCAGGAAGTCGCCGTTACAGCCTGCTTGTCGACCCAGCCGACGGCAGCGCGATCGCCTGGCTGCATGCGCATGGCGAGGTGCTGTCGCAGGAATTGCAGGACGACAGGCTGGCGATTGAGGTCAAGCTGAGCGAGCCCGACTGGGCGCGCTTCCAGGCGCGCTGATCCCGCCGCGCTCAGCCGCCTTGGCTTGATCCCACAGCGCATCCTTACCCTCGAGATCGAGGCTTTCGAACCCGGCGCCAGCGATCGCCTCCATGGCGCGGAAGCGGCGTTCGAACTTGGCGTTGGCTGAGCGCAGTGCGGCCTCGGCATCGACGCCGTGATGGCGCGCCCAATTGACCACCGCGAAGAGCAGGTCGCCGAATTCCTCGGTCAGTGCTTCAGCGTCGGGCGCGGTCTGCACCTCTTCCAGTTCTTCGATGATCTTGGCGCGGGGGCCGTCGGTATCCGGCCAGTCGAAGCCGGTGCGGGCGGCGCGCTTTTGAAGCTTTTCGGCGCGGAGCAAGGCGGGCAGGCCGAGCGCGACGCCGGCGAGCGCCGATCCATCGCTGTTAACCTTTCTTTCCTCGGCCTTGATCGTCTCCCAGCCGGGGGAAGCGCTGTCGCCGAAGACGTGGGGATGGCGGCGGATCATCTTGTCACAGATCGCGGCGATAACGTCATCAATTGCGAAGGCGCCGCGTTCCTCGGCCATGCGGGCGTGATAGACGACCTGCAACTGGAGATCGCCGAGTTCGTCCTTGAGCGATGCCATGTCCTCGCGGGCGCAGGCATCGGCCACTTCATAGGCTTCCTCGATCGTGTAAGGGGCGATCGTCTCGAAGGTCTGTACCCGATCCCAGGGGCAGCCGGTTTCGGGATCGCGGAGGCGTTCCATGATGGCGACGAGACGATCGAGCATGGGACAAGCACCTGTTTTGGTCGAGTTTGGTTGGATCGCGACAAATCTGTTAGCGCCACTTTGAAATGAGACTCTCAAGCCAATTGCTTGGGAGCGCAACGCTTCAAGAAACCTCCATGCCACCACCGACGCGCGGATCAAAGCGCTGGCGGCGGTGGCGCTATGGAGCCCTGCGCATCGGTTTGATCGATCGTGGCCAGGACTCTCGATCAACGATGCCGTGCTTGTGGAGGCGGAAGCCTCCCGCCATCCTCCGACATGCAATCCGACCGAAGACGTCAGTCGAGCGCCGCGATGACGATGATCTCGACCTTGTAATCGGGCGTCGCCAGTTTCGACTCTCCGGTCGCCCGTGCCGGTGCATTGGCCGGATCGACCCACGCGTCCCACACCGCGTTCATCTCGCCAAATGTGGCCATATCAGCGAGCCAGATGGTGGCAGAAAGAATCTTCGACTTGTCGGTGCCGGCCTCGGCCAACAGATCGTCGATCTCGCGGAGCACCGCCCGGGTTTGAATGGTCACGCTTTCGCCCGGCGCGCCGACCTGACCGGCGAGATAGACGGTGTTGCCGTGAATGACGGCCTGGCTCATGCGGGGGCCAGCTTCAAGGCGGCGGATGGTCATCTTTATTTCCTTTCGGGTTGGGAGTTCAGGCTCTGCCATAGCGCGCGATCGAAAGATCATCGGTGTCGATCGCCGGCGCCTTGCCGCTGACGATGTCGGCGAGCACATGTCCGGAGCCGCATGCCATCGTCCAGCCAAGCGTTCCATGGCCGGTGTTGAGAAAGAGATTGGGAAGCGCAGTCGGTCCGATGACCGGCGTTCCATCGGGTGTCATCGGCCGCAGACCGGACCAGTAGCTCGCCGCCGCAATGTCGCCGGCGCCGGGAAACAGGTCTCCCACCGAATAAGCGAGCGTCGCGCGGCGGCGTTCGGGCAGGATATTATTGTAGCCGGAGATCTCGGCCATGCCGCCGACGCGGATGCGATCACCCAGCCGCGTGATCGCAATCTTGAAGGTCTCGTCCATCAGCGTTGAGACGGGCGCGCGCGCCGCATCGATGATGGGGACGGTTATCGAATAGCCCTTCACGGGATAGACTGGGAGCCCCATACCCAACGGTCGCACCAGCCGCGCCGAATGGCTGCCAAGCGCCACGACATAGGCGTCGGCGACAAAGTGGCCGCGGTCGGTCCGCACACCAATCACTTTGCCTCCTGCGGTCTCGATCGCCTCGATGTTCACGCCATAATGGAAGGCAACGCCCTTGGAGCCCGCCAGCCCGGCAAGGGCATTGGTAAACTTGAAACAATCGCCGGTCTCGTCATTGGGCAGACGCAGGCCGCCGGTCAATTTGTGCTGGACGCTGGCGAGGCCCGGTTCGACAGCAACGCAGCCGGCCGCATCGAGTATCTCGAACGGCACGCCGCCGGCGCGGAGCACCTCGACATCCTTGGCGATGCCGTCGAGCTGCTTTTGGGTGCGGAACAGCTGAAGCGTGCCCTGCATCCGCTCGTCATAGGCGATGCCGGTTTCCGCGCGCAGGTCGATCAGCCGGTCGCGGCTGAATTCGGCGAGGCGGACCATGCGGCCCTTGTTCACGGCATAGCGCGCGCTCGTGCAGTTGCGGAGCATAGCGAACAGCCAGCCAAGCATCTCGCGGTCGATCTGCGGACGCAGGATCAGCGGGGCATGTTCCATGAGCAGCCACTTGATCGCCTTTTGCGGAATACCCGGCGCTGCCCAGGGAGACGCGTAGCCCGGTGAGACTTCGCCGGCATTGGCGAAGCTGGTCTCAAGCGCCGGTCCGGCCTGTCTGTCGATGACGACAACCTCATGCCCGGCCTTTGCGAGATACCAGGCCGATGTGACGCCGATGACGCCACCGCCGAGAATTACAATCTTCATGCAGCCCTCGCTTCGGAGGCTCCGACGGTCTCGCAATAGCTGCGATGATAGCGCGCACCGAGGCTCGTCAGGATCTCATAGGAAATTGTACCTGCGTCACGCGCGAGCGTGTCGATCGATTGATTGGGGCCGATCAGTTCTATCCAGTCACCGGGGGCGAGTTCGCCTTCCGCCAGTTCCGTGACGTCGAGGGTAATGCTGTCCATGGACACGCGCCCCGCGATCGGCAGCCGATGACCGTTGAACCAGGCCGCGCCCCGATTGCCCAGCGAACGGGGCAGCCCATCGGCATAGCCGACGCCGATAGTAGCGACCCGGGACGGGCGTTCCGCGCTAAAGCTGAGGCCATAGCCGACCCCGCTACCCGCAGGAATATTGCGCAGCTGGATCACACGGGCCTCCAGGGTCACCACGGGACGTATCGGGTTCTCCGCCGCGTCATCGGGCGCGCCGCCATAGAGTGCGACGCCGGTACGGGCGAGATCGAAATGGAAGCCTGCCGTGAGGAATGCGCCGCCGGAATTTGCCAGCGATCGGGGTACGTTCGGAAAATGCTTTGCCAGTGCCTCGAAACGGGCGAGTTGCGCCGCATTCGCCGGATGATCGGGTGTGTCGGCGCAGGCGAGATGGCTCATGATGAGTTCCAGCGACACGTCTGATCCGAAGCGCGCGTCGGCGGCAAGTCCGATAGCTTCTTGTGGTGCGAGCCCCAGCCTTGACATGCCGGTATCCACCTGCAGAGCCGCACGCAGAGAGCGCCCCAAAGATCGGGCGATTTCCTGCCATCGGCGAGCTTGGTCCAGCGAATTGAGGACGGGGACAATATCGCTACGCGCGCAGGCCGTTTCACTGCCGGGCATCAATCCGTTGAGCACCCAGATCGTCGCAGCGTCGGGCAGGCAGGGACGCAGTTCAAGCGCCTCGACGAAATGCGCGACGAAGAAATTCCGGCAACCAGCTTCGAACAACTCTGGCGCGACCCGCGCAGCGCTCAGCCCGTAAGCGTTGGCTTTCACCACGGCGGCAAGGTGCGCGGGCGCCACGCGCGCGGCGAGCGTACTGTAATTTTCCACCAGCGCCCGCAGGTCTATCCGCAGCCGCCCTCCCGCAATCGCAGAGCCGTCATCGTCGAACATCGCTCTAAACCCTCCGGGACTGGAGGCTAGGCCATCATCGTTCGAAGAAATGGCATTTTGTTGATAGGAGATTTCAAAAATTCTCCTTCAGTGCAATAATATGCGTATCAAATGGAGAATGATTGTGTCACTTGACGCCATCGATCGCAACATCATCCGGTTGCTGCGTCTCAACGGCCGCATGCCCAACAGCGAATTGGCGCAGCAGGTCGGGCTGTCGCCGTCGGCGTGCCTGCGTCGAATAAACAATCTCGAGGCGAGCGGCGTCATCCGCGGCTATACCGCCATCGTCGCCGGCGCCGCGGATGAAGGCATCATCGCCATCGTCCGGATCACGCTGGAACGACAGACCGAAGCCTACCTTAACCGCTTCGAGGCCGCCGTCCGCTCACATCCCGAGATTCAGGAGTGCTTCCTGATGACGGGAGACGCCGACTATATCCTGCGCGCCTCCGCACCCAGCGCCGCTGCTTATGAGGCGATACATAAGGAAATCCTCTCCCGCCTGCCGGGCGTGGTGCGGATTCATTCCAGCATCGCGATGCGGAACGTGTTGCACCCGGTGAGCTCGTCGGGGCGATTGCATAGCGGTAAGGCCCGATAGCACGGTCTAGGGAATGCAGCGGGGGCGGGGGCCACCGCCATAGCCGACATCCATGCGGTGCGCGCTGTTTCGACCGCTATCGATCCGAATTGCGGGGGAGTTGATCGACAGACAATTGAGTCCGCTTTTCCCGGCGAGGGCATAGGGCGAGCGTGTCAGGGCTCGCGCCGTCGGTCAGACGCAAGCGCGGACCTGACCAGAATGCCTTTCTTGCGGTCCGATTTCCAAGGTGTTGAGAAAATGCAGGCGATTGGCGAGCGTTGCATCGCGATGCTGTCGCATCAGCCTGCGGATCGATCATCTGTAGAGAGCAATCGGCCGGCGGGTCGCGTTGCCATTCGGCGCTCGAGAATTTGGGCTACTCGATCAGCAAAGTCGCGCAACGTCGCCACGACTTCCGGCGTGCTCACTTTCCGGCGTGCAGGGTCGATGGCGCAAAGCGTGCCATAGAATTCGCCGTTCGACAGGAGGATCGGGAAAGAGGCGTAGCTCTTGAATCCATAGAGGATAGGGACGGGATGGGTGCGCCATTCCAAATCGATCGTCGCGTCGTCGAACACGACAGCGAGTCCGTTTCCGCGGATCTCACTGCAAATGGTGGTGGCGATTTGCAACTCGCCGCCGGGAGTCAGCCCGAATTCGATTTTGTCGAGCACCTGGCAAGCGATCCATCGGTCTTCGGTGACCCGCGCGACGGCGGCGAAACCCATGTCGGTAAGACGACATACATCCGCGAGTATCTCGCGAATTGCATCACTATCCCCGTCTACCACGGACTGTGCATTCAGGCTGTCCTGCATGCTCTTCGCTTGGAGCCCCGAGGGCGCAATGTCCAGCGTTGCCATTGGGCCAGCAAGGCAACGATATGAGGGTTGGCAGTTGTCGCCGCCATTCCGGTCGTTCAAGCCTGCGTCGGCGACGCCATCCAATAAAGTCCGCTCCAATCGGCATTGCCCAATATCTCCAATGACAGGACCATCCTATCCCATTACACCCGCATTTGATCATGAGGGGGAAGATATGGCTCAGACGATCGATCGACGTGAAATACTAAAATTCACCAGCGCAGGAGCTATCGCATCTTTCGCTCTTCCCGCCATCGCTGCCGACATCTATGACGATGCTTCCTGGCTAGACCCGCTGGTCGGACATTTCATGAATAGCTTCGATGTCCCCGGCTTCGGCATCACCATCCTCCGCCCCAGTAAGCCACCGATCGCGCGCGGCTATGGTATTCGCACCTTAGGCAAGACCGATAAGGTCGACGAGCACACGCTGTTCGCCATCGCTTCGAACAGCAAGGCCTTCACCGCCACGGCGCTCGCCATGCTGGTTGATGACGGCAAGGTCGAATGGGAAGCGCCGGTCACGCGCTATATCCCCGAATTCGCCATGAGCGATCCGGCGGTCACGGCGATGATGACGGTGCGGGATCTGCTGGTCCACAGCAGTGGTCTGCCGCTCGGCGCGGGCGACCTGATGCAATTTCCGGAAACCACCCATTCGATCGCGGATATCGTGCATGGTCTGCGTTACCTGCCGCTCGAAACGGGTTTTCGCACCCGCTACGCGTATGACAATGTCCTCTATATTGTCGCTGGCGAGGTGATCGCGCGCGCCTCGGGCATGAGCTGGCAAGATTTCATCGCGGCGCGTATCCTGAGGCCTCTCGGCATGGCCGATAGCGTCCCCGTCTTGTCGCGCATCCGTACCGCTAATGTCGCGGGACGCCACGCGCGACTTGGCCCGCCATTGCGCGGCATGGGGCCGATGCAACGGGTCGCGCCGGATGAACAGGACAAGATTGGCGCTGCCGGAGGAATCAACGCCAGCGCGTACGACGCCGCTGCCTGGCTGCAGTTCCAGCTCGATCGCGGCCGCCTCTCAAACGGAAAGCGGTTGTTCAGTGAAGCCCAGGCCGACGCCATGTGGACTCCGCGCACCTTGCTCAATGGCAACGGCAAAGGACCCGACCTGTCGAACCCGGGCCGGTCGGTGCTCGGTGCCTACGCATTGGGATGGGGCGTCCATGATTATCGAGGCCAGCGCCTCATTTCGCATTCGGGCGGGCTGACCGGGCAGGCCACCGAACATGCGCTGCTGCCCGACCGTGGCTTTGGTGTCGCAGTCTATTCCAATGTCGAGGAGCGGACCGCCCGCGCCTTGCGCAATGCGATCCTGGATCATTTGCTCGGCGCCCCCGCTTTTGACTGGGTCGCGGCACGTGCAAAGGATGTCGCGCAGGAGCAAGGCGAAGCGTTGAAGGAAATGGGCGCCGCACTGCGGACGCCACCGCCCGGCGGCCCCAGCCTCGCGCTTGACGTTTATGCCGGCCGCTACCGCGACCCATGGTATGGCGATGTGGTGGTCATGCGCACCGCGAACGGTCTTTCGATCGACTTCACCAGAACGCCCGCCTTCAAGAGCGCGCTTGAACCCTGGGGCAAAGATGCGTTCCGCACCCGCTTCGCCCCGGGTGTGGGCGAGGATGCCGTGGTCCAGTTCAAAATCGAAGCCGGCCGCATCTCGTCGGTCACAATGAAGGCGCTCTCTCCATTGGCCGATTTCAGTTTCGATTTTCAGCATCTCCAGCTGGTCCCGGTGCGGTAGATTCGAACAGAGGGGAGGCGTCATTGCAGAGGCAGCGATCCCTTGTTCGCCTTCGAGGCGCAGGCCATATTTGCCGCCGAACGGTTGCTGGGTTGACACCAATTTTCGCGCTCGGCTGACAACGCTGTTGAACCCGCTCGAGTGAGCGAGTGAGGCGGCCTTCGACAAGTCCCCAAAGCTGTCGCCCGTTCAGATTGAATGGGGCAGCTGGGCCCAAGCAGACGGCGGCGGCCTGAACGGTTCAAATCTGCCTAGGACTACTTGGTCTACATCCCGAGAATTGCGTGCGTTAACCGTTTCTTACCCGTTCTTGGGCGACGGACCCACGCCGCATATAGTTTCAATGCAAGGCATGGCCCGGTTGACCGCTGGAATTTGCAAGATTTGCCAAATCGCTCTTGCTGAGACGGGTTCTATTCAATTCACCGTCGCATCTCATCGGATTTGATCAACATCTCTTCGTTGATAGAAGCAGAAATCGCCGCCCGGGATATGCATAATGCTTTTGGTTGACAGTTCCCTTTGCTCCGCACGATAAAACTCAACTTCCTTGTATGGTGGCGTGCATGGTCATGGTTCGGAGCCTGGGGAGAAATGGCGATGTGGCTGCTCGACAAGATGTTGAGGAAAGTGGTCCGCACGGGCGAACTGATAATTATTGATTATGACGGCAAGGCATATCGCTACGGGCCGGGGTCCGATCATCCGATCCGCGTTCATCTGACCGACAAGGGGGCCAGCTTCCACATCGCCAAGGATCCACGGGTGGGTGCCGGCGAGGCTTATATGGACAGTCGACTGGTCGTTGAGCCGCCACACGATATCCGCGATCTCGTGCTCTTCATCACTGGAAACGGCAAAGGAGAGGGAAGGGCAAATCTTGGACCGCATGGAGCCTGGAGAAAGCTCGCTGTCCGCGCTGCCGCGCGTCTCGACAGCTACAATGATCGTCGCTCCGCTCGCCGAAATGCCGAGCACACCTATAATCTCACGCGCGAACTGTATGAGCTGTTTCTCGACGAGGACCGGCAATACACGATGGGATACCATCGCGATCCCGCGAATGGGTTGGAGCAGGCACAACTCGACAAGAAAGCTCATATCGCCGCCAAGTTGAACCTCGAGGCTGGGAAGAGCTCGGGCATGCGCGTGCTCGATATCGGCTGCGGCTGGGGTGGGCTCGCGCTCTATCTGCACCGCCATTATGACGTCGATGTGCTCGGCGTGGCGCTGGCGCCGGACCAGATCGAATTCTGCCGCGAACGAGCCAGGGCCGAAGGTGTGGCCGATCGGGTGAAGTTCGAGCTGATGGACTATCGCGATGTCGAGGGAGCGTTTGACCGGATCACCTCGGTCGGGCTGCTCGAACATGTCGGCAAGCCGCAATATCCTGTGTTTTTTCAGCATGCCCATAGGTTGCTCAAGCCTGACGGCGTCATGTTCTCGCATTGCTGCGGACGCGCGAAGGGGCCGGGCATGACCGACGCCTGGACACGGAAGTATATTTTTCCGGGAGGCTATATTCCGGCTCTCTCCGAGCTGGTGACCGAAAGCGAGAAGGCCGGCTGGCAGATCATGGATGTCGAGGCGATGCGCTTTCACTACTCGCACACGCTGGAGGAATGGTATCGCCGCACCCAGTTGCACCGTGAAAGGATCGTCGGTCTGTACGACGAGCGGTTCTACAGGATGTGGGAGTTCTATCTTGCCGGGGCGGAGCAGGCCTTCCGGCACGGCGGCATGGTCAACTGGCAGATCCAGTATGTGAAGCGGCGCGACGCCATTCCGATGACACGTGATTGCATGTACGAGGAAAGCGCCCGGCTGCGCGAAAGCGATATCGCCCCCGTTTGGCATCTGACCCCCGAAACGAAGGTTGCTGCCGAATAGACGGCCAGCGGCGACGTCTACCCACTTTCAGTCATTTCCCGCACGGGACTGCTGCCGAGATTTGCCGCTGCTACAGGCAGCGCTCGCAACTGCTTTGGGTGCGTGACTGAACCTCATTCCATTGCGAGGTCAGCCACAGCGCCGTTGCGGGAGCCGGCGGCGCGCTGTATCGTTGCAGGAGCGTATCATATGCGCACCGGGGTGGGCCATGCTCCTGGATCGCCGAGACATCATGCGAAACCTCGCCTTTTGCGGCGTGAGCGCATGGCTGTCTCGATCCCACTGGGCCGCAGCATCAGATGTGAAACGCTTCGGCCTGATCGCTTTCTCGACCAACGGGCTGACCGTGTCGGAGTACAAACTTTCCCAGACAATGCTCGCTGATGCGGGTCAGCTAAGCGGATATGAGCGCCTCGATCCGATCCGTGTCGCGGACATACCGGCGCCGATCAGAACCCCGCTGGTCCCTGGAGCTGATGAAACGACGGTTGCTTCGACCGCCGATATCATCGCTTCACGCGTCGACGTGCTACTCGCAAGGGGGATCTCACGCTCTGATATTATCGTACTGGTCTCTAGCGGGCTTGATGCGTTCGCCGGACAGCTGGTCGCGAAGTTGGGCGATATGCTGCGCCTTCGAACCGGCGTCGATCTCCACCTGCTCAGCGCGCGCGAGCAGGGACGGCTTCAGTTCGATTGGGTCGTCCCTCCTCGGCTACGCGGCCAAGTTTTCCAGCTGGAGATCGGTGGCGGCAATAGCCGGGGCGGCTTTTTCGACCATCCGGGAAGGGCGGGGCGCTATTTCGACGTCTCTGTACCTTTTGGGACAAAGACGCTGGCGGCGGCGGTAAAGGCGCGGTGGCCCGACGTGCGCACGTTCGATTTCCCGGCCCGCGCAGCGGAATATTATGCAGATGCTGTTTTCACCTCGCTGGCATCTCGACCGCAGGAGATCGCGGCAACGCTCAAGATGCCGGACGTTGTCCTGACCGGGAACATCGTCAGGGCTGCGGCGGTCATTCTGTATCCGCACGAGATCGTGGCAAATCGCCGGTGGATTGACTTCTCTCCTGATGCCTTTGCCCGGATGAGAAGTTTTGTCGAAGCAGGCACTCCCTACGGGATCGTCCCGGACGACCTGACGCAAACACAGCGCGCTTCCTTGCTCAAAATCCGATCGACGATCCGCAGCATATTCAATCCGCATCAGATTGCTGCAGGCGCGGCGCTCGCGGACGGGCTCTCACGACAGCTCATGTTCGCGAGCCGCAGGAAGATCCGGTACCCGATTGGAGCCAGCAATGGCTGGACCTCTCAATATCTCCTCGAAAATTTCAAGAAGGGCCGTCGCGACCGGACTGGATGAGGTCGAGCTATGGATAAAACACGATTGCTGAGAGGAGCGTTTGTGGCAGCGGGCGCCGCGTGCTCGTTGGGCAGCGCTTTGTCGGCGGCTTCACCGGACACGAGGCTCGCCGATTTCAAGGGGCGGGTGCTCGCCGTGCACAACGGGGAGCGCGCCTCGCTCGGGTTGCATCAGTTGATTTGGAGCGATGCGCTTGAGGCCAACGCATCGAAATGGGCTGCCCACCTCGCGATGCTGCCAGATCTGGAGCATGACAATTCGATCGATGTGGAGGGGGAGAATCTATGGCGAGGAACCAAAGGTTCCTACACCCCGGAAGATATGGTCGAACTGTGGATCGACGAGAAAAAGGCGTTCAATGGTCACGCCGTTCCCGATGCGAGTATCACCGGCGACTTTGAAGATGTGGGCCATTACACGCAGCTTGTGTGGAGCACGACAAGGCTCGTCGGCTGTGCCGTCGCCGATGCCACTGGCGGTGATGAGGTCATGGTATGCCGCTACATGGAGGGCGGAAACGTCGTTGGCGTAAAGCCGTTTTGAGGGCACAGTAGCTTGGTGTTCGCTTACCTGCGCCTCGGCACGATGCCCCTTGGGAACGATGCGCCCGACCGCACGCGCCGACATGTCGTTCATTCGACGATCAGGCCAAGCCTCTCGAAAATCAAAGTCTGATAATATACATTATGTAAAATATAGATTGGTTTCCGCGGTGGGACTATCCTGGGTCGAGACAGAGGAAACAAGCTCCCCCGCCGGAAATCTCGGCAGAAGGATCGCCGGATTTGATGCCGCGCGCTGCCTCTGCTAACCGCGCGACGAAATCCCCAACGCAGGACGCCCGGCATGATCCCCCGCTATTCGCGGCCCGAAATGGTCGCCATCTGGACCCCCGAGAACAAGTTCCGCATCTGGTTCGAGATCGAGGCCCATGCGACCGAAGCGCTGGCCGAACTCGGCGTCGTGCCCAAGAGCGCGGCCAAGGCGCTGTGGGACTGGTGGAAAACCAACCCGACCATCGACGTGGCCGCGATCGACGCGATCGAAGCCGTAACCAAGCATGACGTGATCGCCTTCCTGACCTGGGTCGCCGAGAATGTCGGCGACGAAGCGCGGTTCATGCACCAGGGCATGACCTCGTCCGACGTGCTCGACACCTGCCTTGCGGTGCAATTGGCCGAGGCGACCGACCTGCTGCTTGCCGACATGGACAAGTTGCTCGAAGTGCTGAAGCGCCGGGCTTACGAACATAAGCTGACCGCGACGATCGGCCGCAGCCACGGCATCCATGCCGAGCCGGTGACATTCGGCCTCAAGCTCGCCCAAGCCTATGCCGAGTTCGACCGCAACCGCACCCGGCTGATAGCGGCACGGGCCGACATCGCCACCTGCGCGATTTCCGGCGCAGTCGGCACCTTCGCGAATATCGATCCGAAGGTCGAGGCGCATATCGCTGAAAAGATGAATCTTTCTGTCGAACCGACCTCGACCCAAGTGATCCCGCGCGACCGCCACGCGATGTATTT
This sequence comes from Sphingomonas sp. DBB INV C78, assembly GCF_042693015.1. Classification (NCBI taxonomy): domain Bacteria; kingdom Pseudomonadati; phylum Pseudomonadota; class Alphaproteobacteria; order Sphingomonadales; family Sphingomonadaceae; genus Sphingomonas; species Sphingomonas sp. DBB INV C78. The sequence continues at coordinate 1,201,304 of NZ_CP170544.1, forward strand.
CGCGACGCTGGGCGTGATCGCCTCGTCGATCGAGCGCCTTGCCACCGAGATCCGCCATTTGCAGCGCACCGAAGTGCTGGAAGCGGAGGAATATTTCTCGCCCGGCCAGAAGGGCTCGTCGGCCATGCCGCACAAGCGCAACCCGGTGCTGACCGAGAACCTGACCGGCCTCGCCCGCATGGTCCGCGGCTATGTGACGCCGGCGCTGGAGAATGTGGCGCTATGGCATGAACGCGATATCAGCCACTCCTCGGTCGAGCGTTATATCGGCCCGGATGCCACCATCACGCTCGACTTCGCCCTCGCCCGCCTCACTGGCGTCATCGACAAGCTGCTCGTCTATCCGGAGCGGATGGACAAGAATCTCAACAAGATGGGCGGACTTGTTCACTCGCAGCGCGTGCTATTGGCGCTGACCCAGGCGGGCATCAGCCGCGAGGATTCCTACCGCCTCGTCCAGAAGAACGCGATGAAGGTGTGGGAATCGGACGGCCAGCTCTCGCTACTGGAACTGCTCAAGGCCGATCCCGAGGTTTCGGCGAAGCTTTCCGCGAAGGAGCTCGAGGAGAAGTTCGATCTCGGCTACCACCTGAAGCATGTCGATACGATCTTCGATCGGGTGTTCGGCAGCTAAGACACCCCATTATCCCGTCATTCCAGCGAAAGCTGGAATCTCTCTCCGCTGTTAATCGCTACAAGAGAGGGAGATCCCAGCGTTGACCTACGGTCGACTTCTTCTCGCTGGGATGACGGATTGGGGCCGGGACGCGGCTCAGGCCGCGAACGCCTCCACTCCCACCGCATAGAGTGCCTCGGCCCCGGCCGTGGCGCCTTCGGCTAGGCCGATCGCCTCGGGCACGATCCGATCGAGATAGAAGCGGGCTGCGGCGAGCTTCATGGCGCGGAAATCCGGGTCGAGCCCCTCTTCCGCCTCGGCCGCCTCGGCCGCCTTGGCCTGCCGCGCCAGCAGCCAACCGCCGACCACGACCGACAGCATGGTTAACAGCGGATAGCTGCCCGCGAGGCGATCGTCCGCATTGGCACCCGCAAGACGCGCCGACACCAGCTCCACCGCATCGACCAGCGCCATCAGCCGGGCCTCTGCGGCCGCCTCGGTGCGAATGTCCGCCAGCAGCGCGGCGAACACCCCGCCCCCTTCCAGCCCCAGCTTGCGGCCGACCAGATCGGCGGCCTGAATGCCGTTGGTGCCTTCATAGATCGGCGTGATGCGGGCATCGCGGAAATGCTGGGCGGCGCCGGTTTCCTCGATAAAGCCCATGCCGCCATGGACCTGCACGCCGAGACTGGACACCTCGCAGCCGACGTCGGTGCCATAAGCCTTGGCGAGCGGCGTCAGCAGATCGAGCCGCGCCTGCGCCGCAGCGTCGCCGAGCCGGGCGCGATCGGCCTGCCCGGCGGCGTAATAAATGAGCGCGCGGGCGGCCATCGTCAGCGCCTTCATGCGGAGCAGCATCCGCCGGACGTCCGGATGCTCGATGATGGCGACGGGATCGCGCGATGCGCCCCCTGCCCGCGCCGACTGCACCCGCTCGCGCGCATAAGCCACCGCCGCTTGCGTCGCCCGCTCGGCCAGCGACACGCCCTGCAGACCGACATTGAGGCGCGCATTGTTCATCATCGTGAACATCGCCCGCATGCCGGCATGTTCGGGGCCGATCAGCCAGCCATGGCAATCATCCTGATCGCCGAACGAGAGGACGCAGGTGGGCGAGGCGTGGATGCCGAGCTTATGTTCGATGGATACGCAGCGGACATCGTTAACGGTGCCATCCAGACGAAATTTCGGAACCAGAAACAAAGAGATGCCGCGCGTTCCTGGCGGTGCGTCTGGAGTGCGGGCCAGCACCAGATGGACGATATTGTCGGTCAGATCATGATCGCCGAAGGTGATGAAGATCTTCGTGCCCTTGACCCGCCAGCTTCCGTCACCCGCCGGTGTCGCCTGGGTGCGGAGCGCGCCCACGTCCGATCCCGCTTGCGGCTCGGTGAGATTCATCGTCCCGTTCCATTCGCCGGTGATGAGCTTCGGCAGCCAGACTTCCTGCTGTTCCGCCGAACCATGGGTCGTGAGCGCCTCGACCGCGCCAGGGGTCAGCATCATGATCAGCGAGAAGGCCATGTTGGCGGTGCCGAGATCTTCGAGAACCGCGGTCGCCAAGGCGAAGGGGAGCCCCTGCCCGCCATGTTCCGGCTCGGCGGCGAGCGATCCCCAGCCGCCTTCGACATAAGCGCGATAGGCGGCGTGGAAACCTTCGGGCATCTTCACGCCATCGGCCGTCCATTTGGCGCCGATCGTATCGCCGGTGCGGTTCAACGGCGCGAATTCGCCCGCGGCGAAGGCCCCTGCCCCTTCGAGGATGGCATCCACCAGATCGGGGCTTGCGGCGGCGAAGGCTTCATGCGCGGCCAGTTCGTCGATGCCGACGACATGCTGCATCAGGAAGCGCTGCTCGTTGACGACGGGCGTGTAGGTCATCGCTCTCACTCGGTAGCTTGTATGTTTCCGCCGGCGGCTATAGCGCCCTCTCGTGAGCCAGCAAAACCCGCCGATCGAGACCGAAACCTGCCGCTACGGCACGGACGCCATCGCGCGGGCGGCGGATCTGATCCGGGCCGGCGATCCGGTCGCGATCGCCACTGAAACAGTTTACGGCCTCGCCGGCGACGCCACATCCGATTCGGCGGTGGCGCGCATCTACGCCGCCAAGGGACGGCCGAGCTTTAACCCGTTGATCGTGCATGTATCGACGCTGGAGGCCGCCGCGGTAGTGGCCGAACTCAGCCCGGTTGCCCTTGCGCTCGCCGATGCCTTTTGGCCGGGGCCGCTGACGATGGTGCTGCCGCTCGCCCCCGGATCGCCTGTCGCGCCGCTGGTGACGGCGGGTCTGCCGACCGTGGCGGTGCGAATGCCGGCACATCCTGCAATGCGGGCTCTGCTGGAAGCCGCCGATCGGCCCCTCGCCGCGCCCTCGGCCAATGCCAGCGGATCGATCAGCCCAACCACCGCGGCGCATGTCGCCGCCTCGCTCAACGGTCGTATCCCGCTGGTCGTCGATTCCGGCCCGACGGCGCGGGGCATCGAATCTACCATCATTGCCGTGGGCGACGAGGGTATCCGCCTGCTGCGCCCCGGCCCGATTTCACCGGACGAGATTGCCGAGGTCGCCGGTCGGCCGGTGATTGCGTCGGGATCGGATCGGATCGAGGCGCCGGGCCAACTCGCCAGCCATTATGCGCCGAGCCGACCGCTGCGGCTCGAAGCGACCGAGCGTCGCGACGGCGAATGGCTGATCGGCTTTGGCGCAATCTTGGGTGATGCTACGCTCTCCGCCTCGGGCGATCTGGTCGAGGCGGCCGCTCGACTGTTCGCCGCGCTGCATGAGGCCGATGCTTCGGGTCGCGCCGCGATCGCGGTGGCGCCCGTGCCGGACGAGGGCCTCGGGCTCGCCATAAACGATCGCCTCCACCGCGCCGCCGCGCCGCGCGATTGATGACGGAGCGTTCCAGGGGCGACATAAAATTCCTCCCCAAGCTTGCTTGGGGAGGGCGACTGCCCGAAGGGCGGTGGAAGGGCATGACGCAACGGTGGAATTACCCCTCCACCATGCTGCGCATGGTCCCCCTCGCCGAGACAAGCTCGGGGAGGAACAGAACGACGCTTCCCCCGACATAGCCGCGGTTTCGCGATCCAAACCGACGGGCGTTCACCATCGGAATTTACCCACACGGACTAATGCCCACACCGACTAAATAGCCATCATTTCGGCGAAAGTCGGGGTCTCATTTGACGTCGTTTATGGGGCTCACGCCTCCTGCCTCTTGAGCCGCGCGGCGTAGCTCTTGCGGAATTTCTGCAGTTTGGGCGCCACCACTGCCATGCAATAGGGGTTGGAGGAGCCTTCGCGCTCGAAATATTCCTGGTGATAATCCTCGGCGACATACCAGGGAGCAAGCGGCTCGATCGTCGTGACCACGGGCTTGTTCTGCTCTACTTGCGCGCGGGCGATCGCGGCGCGGGCTTCGGCTTCCTGCTCGGGCGAATGCGGGAAGATCGCCGAGCGATATTGGGTGCCGATGTCATTGCCCTGACGGTTGAGCTGGGTCGGATCATGGACATGGAAGAAGATGTCCAGCAGATCGCCGTAGCTGATCATATCCGGATCGAAATGGAGGCGAACCGCTTCGGCATGCCCCGTGTCCCCGCCGCAAACCTGCTTGTAGGTGGGATTTGCGGTCTGACCGCCGATGTAACCGCTTTCGACGGCGCTTACGCCCAGAACATCGTCAAAAACCGCTTCGACACACCAGAAGCATCCGCCCGCTAATGTCGCAAGTTGTTCGGCCACCGATATTTCCTTTCCGTCTTTCCGACGCGAAATAGTCATGCTTGCAGATTGATCAATGTCATTGCCGAAATGGCCGCGCTGCATCACTATGCAGACGGATGTGGGGCAGCGTAAAACGTGGTCGGCCGCGACCGGGGTGGGCGATGTGAAAGCGCCTGAAGGCAGTCGCCTGGATAAAAGCGAGACAACAGGGCTCGTCCGCGCCAAGGATTGGGCTGCGACAGAGCTTGGGCCGATGGCGGGCTGGCCTCCCCTCCTCCGCTCTACAGTGGACGTGATCCTCGCCTCACCGATGCCGATGGCAGTGGTGTGGGACGTCGCCCGCCAGCACATGATCTACAACCAGGCCTATGCCGAGATACTGGGCGACCGGCACCCGCAGGCGATCGGCCGGACGGCGCGCGAAGTGTGGCCCGAATTGTGGGGTATCTGGTGCAGTGAGGTCTTCGCCCAAGTGTTCGAGGGTAAGTCGATCGCGGCACTCGACCAGTGCCTGATGATCGAGCGCAGCGGCAGGCCAGAGCCCCTGTGGTTCGACCTCTATTACGCGCCGCTTGGCGGTGCGGAAGTGATCGAGGGAGTGCTCTGCACGGCGATCGACTGCACGCAGCGCAAGGCGGCGGAAAGTGCGTTGCAGGTGAGCGAGGAGCAGTTCCGCACGCTCGCGGAGGCCGTGCCGCACCATATCTGGATGGCGGACGCGGACGGCAATTTCAGCTGGTTCAATTCGCGCGTCTATGATTTCGTGGGCTCTCCCCATGGCGTGGAACTGAATGGCGAATGGGTGCCGCTGGTCCATCCCGAAGACAGCGAGGAGATGCTCGACGCCTGGCAGGTCGCACTGACCGATCAGGGCGCGTTCGAGCATACCTATCGTCTGCTCGACCCCAGGGGCCAATATCGCTGGCACCTCGCCCGCGCGCTGCCGACACGCGACTCCGAAGGCGAGGTGGTGCGCTGGATCGGTACCAATACCGACATTCACGACCAACGTGGACAGGCCGACGCGCTGCTGGAGCGCAATGCCGCGCTCGAGAAGAATGTCGCGGTCAGAACGCGCGAGCGCGACCGGATCTGGAACGTCTCGCGCGATCTGCTGCTCGTCGCCGACCGGAACGGCCATTGGCTGGCGGTGAACCCGGCCTGGACGCTCGCGCTGGGCTGGAACGAGGAAGAACTGCTCTCGACGCCGTCGGCCGACTTCATCCACGCAGATGACCGACAGACCATCCTGGACGAGGTCGGAAGGCTCGGCCGGGGCGAGAGCAGCGGACGCTTCGAATGCCGGCTCCAAGCGCGCGACGGAAGCTATCGGATGCTGTCCTGGACATCGGTTCTGATCGACGGGCTGATCTATGGCGTGGCGCGCGATATCACTGCCGAACGCGAGGCGGCGCGCGTTCTCGCCGAAACCGAAGCGGCCCTCCATCAGGCGCAGAAGATGGAGATCGTGGGGCAACTTACCGGCGGTATCGCGCATGATTTCAATAATCTGCTGCAGGGTATTACCGGATCTCTCGATATCGTGCGACGGCGGCTGGCGGACGGCCGGGCGGCAGATGCGGAGCGCTTCCTTCAGGGCGCGGCCGAATCCGCGGATCGCGCGTCGGCCCTGACGCACCGCCTGCTGGCCTTCGCGCGAAGGCAACCACTCGATCCGCGAGCGACCGACGCCAACCGCCTGATCGATTCGATGCGGAGCCTGCTGGAACAGACGCTGGGTGAGCGGATCAGGCTCGATTATCGGCTCGATCCCGATTTGTGGGGCACGCGTTGCGACCCCAACCAACTGGAAAGCGCACTCCTCAACCTCGCGATCAACGGGCGCGACGCGATGCCCGAGGGCGGGACGTTGACGATCGTCTCGGGCAATGTCGCGGAAGACGGCGAGCGCCGGGCGTTGCCGCCGGATCTGGCTCCCGGCGACTATGTGCGAGTATCGGTGGTGGATACGGGCGGCGGCATGGATACGGATGTCATGGCGCGGGCGTTCGAGCCATTCTTCACCACCAAGCCATCGGGCCAGGGAACGGGGCTGGGCCTGTCGATGATCTACGGTTTCGCCCGCCAGTCCTGCGGCAAGGCGGTGATCCATAGCGGAACCGGGCTGGGCACGACGGTGACCCTGTTCCTACCCCGCCATGACGGCGAGGTGGCGGATACTCCCACGGAGGAGGCGCAGCCGGAGGCCGCGGTCGGCAAGGGCGAAACGGTGCTTGTGGTCGAGGACGAGCCCGTGGTGCGGGCGCTGATCGTCGAACTGCTCGACGAGCTCGGCTACCATTCGATCGCCGCGGAAGACGGTGCGCCGGGGCTGGAAATCCTGCGTTCGGACCAAGCGGTAGCGCTGCTGATCACCGATATCGGCCTGCCGGGGATGAATGGGCAGGAACTCGCAGAACAGGCGCGCCGGCTGCGGCCCGAACTGCCGATATTGTTCATGACCGGCTATGCCGATGCCGCCGCCCGCCCCGAGGGATTTCTAAGCGAGGGCATGGCGCTAATCACCAAACCTTTTGGCGGGGCGATGCTGGCGAGCCGCATCGGCGCGATGCTGCGCCGTAGCTGATCATGGTCCGCCGAAACCTGTATCTGGTGGCAGGCGCTGCCGCCTTCGCCACGGGCACGATCGGCATCTTCCTGCCGCTGCTGCCCACCGTGCCCTTCTACATCCTCGCCGCCTTCTGCTTCGGCCGCAGCAATCCCGCCTGGGAAGCCAGGCTGCTGGACCATCCCCACTTTGGCCATCATATCCGGAGCTGGCGCGAGCGCGGCGCGATCAGCCTGCGCGCCAAATATCTGGCGCTGACGATGCTCGGGGCAAGCGCGGTCGGCGGCCTGCTTCTGCTGCAATGGCCATGGTCGATGCTGCCCGCGGCCGTCGCGCTTTCCACGGGCACCTGGATCTGGACACGGCCGAGCGAATAGCAGCCTATTCGGCGGCGATGCAGTCTTCCGCAGCGTCTGCAAGACCATAGAGTGTGGTCCTGCGGACGGGCGTCCGGCCAAGCGAGGCCGCCATTGCCCGCATATCGGCCGCCGTCATTTCCTGGCCGTGCGTCGCGCCGGCCGCGCGGGTGATGCTTTCGTTCATCAGCGTCCCGCCAAGATCATTGGCCCCGGCGCGGAGCGCGGCGCGCATCCCTTCGCGGCCCATCTTCACCCAGGACGCCTGAATATTGTCGAAGCCGAGCACGAGGCGCGACACGGCGTGCATCAGCACCGCCTCGCGCGCGGTCGGCCCCGGCCGTGCCCCGCCACGACGGTAGATCGGCGCTTCATGGGCGACGAAGGCCAGCGGCACGAATTCGGTTAAACCACCCGTCCGCACCTGAAGGTCCCGCAGCGCTGCAAGATGGATCGCCCAATCCCGATAGGTGTCGACATGGCCGAACATGATCGTCGCGGTAGTGCGAATGCCTTGTTCGTGCGCGGTTTCGATGACTTCCAGCCATTGGCCGGTGTTGAGCTTGTCCGGGCAGAGAATGGCGCGCACCGGATCGTGCAAGATCTCCGCCGCCGTTCCCGGCAGGCTGCCCAACCCCTCGTCACGCAGCAGCGCCAGATAATCGGGCAAGGCCATGCCCAACGTGCTGGCGCCATGGCTGATTTCCAGCGGCGAGAAAGCATGGACGTGCATGGCCGGATCGACACGTTTTACCGCGCGCAGGATTTCCAGATAGGTCTCACCGGTGAAGCTGGGGTGGATACCGCCCTGCAAGCAGACCTCGGTGCCGCCGCGATCGCGCGCCTCCATGACGCGGGCCGCGATCTCTTCCATATCGAGCAGATAGGCAGCCTCGTTGCCCGCGGCCTTGCGGTTGCCCTTCGAGAAAGCGCAGAAATTGCAGCGATAGGTGCAGATGTTGGTGTAGTTGATGTTGCGATTGACGACGTAGGTCGCGACATCGCCAATCACCTTAGCGCGCAGATGATCCGCGGCCTCGCAGACCACGTGATAGTCAGCCCCACGCGCATCGAAGAGCGCAGCAATGTCGGTGATGGCGAGGGCACTCCCCTGCCCTGACAGCACGGCATCGACCGTGGCGGCGATATGCCCGCGTGTCACGATGCCGCCGCGTGGCACTGGTGCCATGTCGCTGGACCGGCCGGCGCGCCAATGGCCTTCGCGTCCGAGTCCGCCGGCATCGCTATGTTCGAGCACCGGACGACGCATCGCGGGGTTGAGCCAGCGGTCCGCATCGCGCGCAAAGGCGGGATAGATGGTCAGGCGTTCGGCCAGTACCTTGCCAGCGGTCGCAGTCGCCGCCCGCAACAGGTCGATCTCTGGCCACGGAGCCTCCGGGTTCACATGATCTGGAGTGAGCGGGGAGACGCCGCCCCAATCGTTGATTCCCGCCGCTATGAGACGCGGCAGCTCTGTGGGCGCCAGATTGGGTGGCGCCTGAATGCTCATTTCCGGCCCCAGCATCAGCCGGGTGACGGCGATCGTCCACAGCAACTCGTCGGCGTCGGCCGGCGGCGCGGCTGCCATCTTCGTGCCGGGCTTCGGCAGGAAATTCTGGACGATCACTTCCTGCAAATGGCCATGGCGGCGATGGAGATCGCGCAGCGCGGCGATGGCCGCGATCCGTTCGGCGCGGGTTTCGCCGATGCCGATCAGGATGCCCGAGGTGAAGGGCACGGCCTGCCGCCCCGCAGCCTCGATCGTGGAGAGCCGAACTGCGGGCACCTTGTCGGGCGATCCATGGTGCGGCCCACCCGGTTCACCCAGGCGATCGGCGATGGTTTCCAGCATAAGGCCCATCGAGGCCGAAACCGAGCGCAGCGCCGCCACCTCCTCATCGGTCATGCAGCCGGCATTGATATGCGGCAGCAGGCCGGTTCGGTCGCGCACCGCGGCGGCGACGTGCGCCACATAATCGAGCGTGCTGGCAAAGCCGTTGGCATCCAGCCATTCGCGCGCGGCCGCGTAGCGCAGTTCCGGTTTCTCGCCGAGCGTGAACAGCGCCTCGCGACAGCCCATCGCCGCGCCGCGTTCCGCAATCGCGACAACCTCGTCGACCGACATGTAGGGGCTGGCGAGTTTGCGCGGCGTCTTGGCGAAAGTGCAATAACGGCAGACGTCGCGGCACAGCATCGTGAGCGGCAGGAACACCTTGGGCGAATACGTGACGATGTCGCCATGGCCGGCGTCGCGCAGGGCCGCCGCGGCCTCCTGCAACTCAACGGGATCGCAGGCGAGCAATGCCGCCGCCTCATAGTCGGCGAACATGGCGGCCAGCGCGCCTTGCTCACCGGCAAGCTGGCCGGAAGCGATGGCGAAATCCAATGGAGCGTCGATGTCCCGACCGATGGCGGCATCGACAAGGATACGGGCCTGGTCGGCGGCTTCGCGGTGGCGGGTGAAGCTGCCGGGGCCGAAGGACGGCTCGATCGCCGTATCCGTCGGCATGACCATCATGTTGGTGCCGTTGCCGCGCGCGCAGGGCACGATCAGGACGCCGGCACCGCGCCGATAATAGTCCAGCACCTTTTCGACCGAAGTCACATCAACCAGTGCCAGATCGGCCGGGACGAGCGCCACATGGCCAGCACCCATTGCGTGTGCGGCAGCGATTCCCGCGGACATGGCGGCGTTGAGCCCGGAATCGGTCTGGTCGACGACCTCGGCGCCGAGATCCCGCGCCACACCAGCCACGGCCGCATCCGACGTGACGACCAGCACGCCGGCGAATGCGGCGCTGTCCGCCAGCGTCGCGATCACATGGCAGGCCATCTCCAGCGCGAAATCCGGGCGGGCGGCGCCCAGTAGCTCGGCAAGGCGCCCCTTGGCCTGATCTAGCCGCTTCACCGGCACGACCGCCCAGATATCGGCTTCAGCCCGAAACGCCATCCTTGCCCGACCCTTCCTCGGTTCCTCCTACGGAACCTCTAATGCACCTTGCGCCAGCAAGCGGCAAACGCAGGTGCAATAGCTTGCAGTAGGGGATCAGAGCTATTTCATCAGCACCAGTTCTTCGGACATGGACGGATGAAGGGCCACTGTATCGTCGAATGCCTGCTTGGTGAGGCCAGCCTTCACCGCGATGGCGGCCGCCTGCAGGATTTCCGGTGCATCGGGGCCGATCATGTGCAGGCCGAGCACGCGATCATTTTCCGAATGAACGATCATCTTGTAGAGCGCGCGTTCGTTGCGGTTGGCCAGGACATTCTTCATCGGCCGGAAATCGGACGTGTAGACCTTCACATTGCCGAAGCGGTTGCGCGCTTCCGACTCCGTCAGCCCCACGCCGGCGAGCGGCGGATGACTGAACACGGCGGAGGGGATACAGCCATAATCGACCCGGCTGGGCTTGTTGCCGAACTGCGTGTCGGCGAAAGCCTGCCCCTCGCGGATCGCGACGGGGGTCAATTGCACGCGATCGGTGACATCGCCGACCGCGAAGATGCTGTCGCAACTCGAGCGGCCATCCTCGTCCACCTTGATCGCGCCACGCTCGTTGAGCTCGATGCCGGCGGTTTCGAGGCCGAGCCCCTTGGTGTGGGGCGTGCGGCCGATCGCATAGAGCAGCACATCGGCGGGGATCGGATCGCAACCGGTGACGTGGACCAGCAGCGAACCGTCGGCGACCTTCTCGACCTTTTCAAACGCAGCATTGAAGCGGAATTCGATGCCCTTGGTCATCGAGATCTGCAGCAAGCGATCGCGGATCTGCTCGTCATAGCCGCGCAAGATCTGGTCGGAGCGGTTGATCAACGTCACATGGCTGCCGAACTGGTGGAAGATGCCGGCAAATTCATTGGCGATATAGCCCGCGCCGGCGATCACGATCCGCTTCGGCAGGCTTTCGAGATGGAAAACCTCGTTGGAAGTGATGCCGAGATCCGCACCCGGGCAATCGGGCACCGTCGGCCAGGCGCCTGTGGCGATCAGGATCTTGCCCGCGGTCACGGTGCGGCCGGATGCAAGCTTCACCTCATGTGGGCCGGCGACGGTCGCGCGTTCGCGAACGATCTCGACATTGTTGTTGTTGAGCGTGTTTTCGTAGAGGCCGTTCAGCCGATCGACCTCGGCCAGCACATTGTCACGCAGGGTCGGCCAATCGAACCGGCAATCGGGAACGTCCCAGCCGAAGCGGCGGGCATCCTGCAAATCTTCCGCGAAATGCGCGCCATAGACGAGCAGTTTCTTGGGAACGCAGCCGCGGATCACGCAGGTGCCGCCGACGCGATACTCCTCCGCTATTGCCACCTTTGCACCATGGGCGGCGGCCACGCGGGAGGCGCGCACGCCGCCCGATCCCGCGCCGATGACGAAGAGGTCATAGTCGTAGCTCGCCATAAATGCTCCGCTGGGTCGTTTCGGGCTCGCAGATAGGGATGCATCGGCGCCAAGGCCAATGTCTTCTCACTATCGCTCTAATCGATTTAGCCGAACGTGCGTGCTTAACCGAATGCGCGAGCGATCAAGGCCCTGGTCGACGGATCGAAACGGTCGGTGCCCTCGGCCTCGATCGATTTCGCGATCTCCTTGCCCAATTCCACCCCGAACTGATCGAACGGATTGATGCCGAGGATCGCGGCGTTGGCGAATACGCGATGTTCGTAGAAGGCGATCAGAGCACCCAGCCGGGCCGGATCGACCCGGTCGAGCAGGATCGTGGTCGAGGGGCGATCACCCGGATAGGCCCGCGCCGGATCCTCGCTCGGCTTGCCGGCCATCAAAGCGGCGCCTTGCGCGAAGGCGTTGACCAGCAAAGCACGGTGATGCGCCTCATCCAGCAGGTCGCCAGCCTCGATCGCGGCGACAAATTCGACCGGAACGAGGTGGGTGCCCTGATGGAGCAACTGGAACACGGCATGTTGCGCGTCCGTGCCGACGCCGCCCCAGGTGATCGGCGCGGTCGGTCGGCCGACGGGCGAGCCATCGAGCTTCACGCCCTTGCCGTTCGATTCCATCTCAAGCTGCTGGAGATAGGAGGGCAGCAGGCGGAGCCGCTCGTCATAGGCAAAGACACCGCGCGTCTCGGCGCCGCGAACGACGGCGTAATAAAGATCGACGAAGGCGGCGAGCACGGGTGCGTTCTGTGCCAGCGGCGCGAGGCGGAAATGGCGGTCCATCGTCGCCGCGCCTTCGAGCAAGGTCTCGAACGCATCCCAGCCCAGCGCCAAAGCGGCGGGAAAGCCGATCGACGACCAGAGCGAATAGCGGCCGCCGACGCTTTCGGAGAAGGGCAACACGCGGGTTTCGTCGACACCCCATTCGATCGCCTTGTCAGGCGATGCTGTAAGGGCGATCACCTGGCCATAGGGATCCTCGACGCCGCCTTCGGCCATCCACGTCAGCGCGCTCTGGGCGTTGAGCATGGTCTCGGTGGTGGTGAAGGTCTTGGAGGCGACGACCAAAAGCGTCGCGGCGGGATCGAAGCGGTGAAACGCTTCCTCCAACGCCGAGCCGTCGACATTGGAGACGATCGCCACATCATAGCGCCCGGCCTCGCGGCCCAGCGCATCGACGAGCAGATCCGGGCCCAGCGCCGATCCGCCGATGCCGATATGCAGGACGTGCCGGATCGGCCCCAGCGCATCGGCTTCGATCGCGTCGAGTAGGGCGCGCATCCGGGCGTGGAAATGGCGGGCGCGCGCCACGCTGTCGGGGGCGCCCTGCCCGCGCTCGGCGCTATGTTCGGCCGCCCGCCCCTCGGTCGTGTTGACGGCCTCGCCTGCGAACAGCGCCTCGCGCGCCTTTGTGAAACCTGCCGCTTCGGCCAGCTCCGCGAACTGCTCGATCAGCGCCGCATCGAGATGGGTCTTGGAAAAATCGAAATGGATGCCGGCCTCGTCGATCACCAGCCGCGACAGGCGATCGGGTTCCGCCGCGAACAGATCGACCAATTTCGGCCGCGCCGCGCCTTCGATTGCGTGCCAAGCCGTTGTCGTATCGACCATGAAGCCAGTCTCCCTTGATGGTGAATCGATACAGGTTGCGCCGAGCCCCCGCCACCCGTTTCACCGCAGCCATGCCAAGATTGAACGCTTGACCGGAAAGCGGCCGCGCAGCACACCCCGCACATGCCCGACCCAGCCTCCGATTCCAGCAACGCGATCGCCATGCCGAAGAAATCCAAGGGCGGTCTCGCCGAGAACATCCGCTTCCTGGTGACCTTGCTGGTCTTCGCAGTGCTGTTGCGCAGCCTGATCGTGGCGCCGTTCAACATCCCGTCGGAATCCATGCTGCCGCGCCTGTTGGTGGGCGATTATCTGTTCGTCGCGAAGTGGCCTTATGGCTATTCGCGCTACAGCTTCCCCTATGGATTGGTGCCGATCAGCGGCCGCATCCTCGGCGGTGGGCCAGAACGCGGCGACGTGGTGGTGTTCAAGACGCCGGCGGACAACAGCACCGACTATATCAAGCGCGTCATCGGCCTGCCGGGTGACATCATCCAGATTCAGGGCGGGCAGGTCATTATCAACGGGACGCCGGTGCCGCGGGTGCGCGTCGCCGATTTCATCGATCCGATCACCGGAAACAGCCCCTGCCGCCCGGAGCCGTCGCTAAACATCGTCGAGGACAAAGTCGCCGACGGCAGCAGCGTCTGCCGCTATCCGCGCTATCGAGAAACGCTGCCCAACGGCCGCAGCTACGACGTGCTCGACCTTGGTCATATTCCCTATGCGGACGACACTGCGACCTATGTGGTGCCAGCGGGCCATTATTTCCTGATGGGCGACAACCGCGACCGATCGGCAGACAGCCGCTATCCGGTCCAGCTCAACGGGGCGATCGGGATGGTGCCGGAAGAGAATATCGTCGGCCGTGCGCTGGTCGTCTTCTTCTCGACCGATGGCGATGCCGAATGGCTGAAACCGTGGACCTGGGTCAGCGCGACGCGCTGGTCGCGGATCGCCGGCGGCTTCTGAGGATCAGTGATGATCCGCCTTGTTGCGGACCAGCGAACGGACGCTTTCCATCCGCGGTGATCCGCCATGCTGGCGGGCGATGGTGACGGCCGCTTCGAGCGCGGGCTCGATCATGCGGCGGGCCTTGGCGAAGGGGAGATAGATATTTTCTCCGCGCGCCGCGTCGCTCAGCGCCATGGCGGCGGCCTGCAACACCTCATCCCGGATCAACATCTGGCGGCCTCCTTTCAGGAGACGCCCTCCCGCCAAAAGAAATGGGGCCTGCGAAACCAGTTCGCAAGCCCCTGATTTCTTTATCAGCGTCCGCCGGTGCGACGAACCGCCCCGGCATGGCGACCGACGCTGCCGGAGCGCTTGGGCGGGAAGCGGCGGGGCCGCTCCTCGCCCGTCCGCTCGCCATCATGACGGCGCGGCTGGCGGTTACCGCCACGGTTGTCCGAAGGCGCCGACGCGGCCGGCTTGGGCAGCTTCGCCTTTTCGGCGATGAAGTTTTCCGGCAGCGGCTGGATCTCCATCTTTACCCGCGTCAGCTTCTCGATCGAGCGCATGTAAGGGCGCTCGTCATCGGCGACGAAGGCGATGGCGATGCCCGCTGCGCCCGCACGCGCGGTGCGGCCGATGCGGTGAACATATTGCTCCGACACGTTCGGCAGCTCGAAATTGAAGACGTGGCTGACGCCACCGACGTCGATGCCGCGCGCGGCGATATCGGTCGCGACCAGGATCTTGATCTCGCCCGTGCGGAACATGCCCAGCGCGCGTTCGCGCTGCGGCTGGCTCTTGTTGCCGTGGATCGCCTCGCAGCCGATACCGGCGGCCTTGAGGTGTTTCACGACGCGATCGGCGCCATGCTTGGTGCGGGTGAAGACGAGCGCGCGATCGATCGGTTCGCTGCGGATGCGCAGCGTCAACAGCGCCTGCTTTTCCGCCGCATTGACGAAGGTCGCGAACTGCTCGACGCGCTCGGCCGTCGTCGACTGCGGGGCGACCGACACCTTCACCGGATCGCTCAAGAAACGATCGCCAAGCTCCGAAATCGCCTTCGGCATGGTCGCCGAGAAGAACAGGCTCTGCCGCTTCTTGGGCAGGAGCTGGTCGATCCGCTTCAGCGCGTGAATGAAGCCGAGGTCGAGCATCTGATCGGCCTCGTCGAGCACGAAGATCTCGACATTCTTGAGGCTCAGCGCGCGCTGGTCGATCAGATCAAGCAGACGCCCCGGCGTCGCGACGAGAATGTCGACACCGGCATGGAGCTGCCGGATCTGGCGGTTGATCGGCACGCCGCCAAACACCGTCATCACCGAAAGGCGCAGGAACTTGCCGTAATCGACAAAGCTCTGGGCGATCTGGCTGGCCAGTTCGCGCGTCGGCGACAGCACGAGCATCCGGCAGCCCTGCGGCGGACGGTGCTTGGGATTGCTGGCAAGAATGGCGAGCGACGGCAGCGCGAAGGCGGCCGTCTTGCCGGTGCCGGTCTGCGCGATGCCGCACAGATCGCGCCCGTCGAGCAGCGGCGGGATCGCCTGCAACTGGATGGGCGTGGGGGTGGAATAATTCTTGGCGGCGAGCGCCTTCAAAATGGGCTCAGGCAGGCCAAGATCGGTGAATTGGGTCAAAATATTGCTTTCAAATCAAGCAAGCACCCGTGACGCAATCGGCGCGCACGAGTGGCAAGCGGGTTCTCATGACGACCCGCGTGAATAGGGAAGCCTCGGGCTTGGGCGTCTCGAGGGAGGGAGCCGGCCTGCCATTTGGAAGCGGCAGGAGATCACGCTGCTCCAGTCCGGATATATGGCAATCCATATACCGACGCTGCGCCGCACATAGGTTAAGCGTTGTCACAAAGCAAGGGCGGGACTTTTCATGACCCTAGGGAGCGGGCAAATTTGGACCGTGGCCGCTGTTGGAGTTTTCCGCTCAATTGCTGCCTGTCGGGACACGCGACATAGCGGACGCCGTCGACGATACGAACTCCCCTCGTCACCCCGGACGTGTTCCGGGGTCCACCGTGCGGCACTCATTGATGTCGATGATCGAGCGACAGCCTTGCGTCTACATCCTCGCCAGCTCCGTTAACGGAACGCTGTATGTCGGCGTAACCTTCGATCTCCTTCGCCATGTCGCCCAGCATCGTGAAGGCATGTTTGACGGCTTCACCAAGCGATATGGCATAAAATGCCTGGTCTATTGGGAGGCGGCAGGCACGATGGAGGCTGCGATCCTGCGCGAGAAGCAGATCAAGCGCTGGCGGCGGGACTGGAAACGGAACCTGATCGAACGGGACAATCCCTCATGGAATGATCTGGCTGTAGCGTTCGGGTTGGAACCTCTGGCCGCGTCGCCCGCGTGACGGTGGACCCCGGAACAAGTCCGGGGTGACGAAGAGGGGATGTCAGCTTCCCCCGACTTTTCTGACCTTCCGCGCTTAAAACCGCCGCCCCGAAATCAGACAGTTGTTCACCTTCGAAGATTGTTCACGCGGCCTAGCGTCGCATCGCCAGCCTTGCCGTTCCGCTTTGTCGCTGTAAGGCTTGCAATCTCCACCTCACAGGAAGCCCCGATGTCGTCTCTTTCCCTGCGTTGCGCCCTGCTGCTTGCCGTTGCCGCCTTGCCCTCGCCCGCCTTCGCGCGCCTTTCGGCGGCCGAAACCAGGATGGCTGCGACCGTCGAGGCCGAGCAGGAGCGGTCGATCGCGCTGCTGGAGAAGCTGGTGAACGTCAATTCGGGCAGCATGAACCTGAAGGGCGTCGAGCAAGTCGGGCAGATGATGCGCACCGAGCTCGAAGCCGCGGGCTTCACGGTGAAGTGGGTGCCGATGGCCGCTGCCGGGCGCGCCGGCCACATCATCGCCACGCACAAGGGCGACGGCAAGGGCAAGCGCCTGCTGCTGATCGGGCATCTCGACACCGTGTTCGAGCCGCATTCCCCCTTCCAGACCTTCGTCCGCAAGGGCGACAAGGCCGAGGGGCCGGGCGTGGGCGATGACAAGGGCGGCATGGTGGTGATGCTCGCGGCGCTCAGGGCGATGCAGGCGGCCGGAACGCTCAAGGCCGCCGATATCGAAATCGTGCTGACCGGCGACGAGGAGGAGTCGGGCAGCCCGATCGAGATCGCCCGCGCCGATCTGGTCGCCGCCGGCAAGCGGGCGGACGTAGCGCTCGATTTCGAGGGGCTGGTGCGGGACAATGGTCGCGACATGGGATCGATCGCGCGGCGCTCCTCCAATAGCTGGACGGTCACCGCGACGGGCAAGACGGGCCATTCCAGCCTGATCTTCAACAGTGAATATGGCGACGGCGCCGTCTATGAACTGACGCGGATCATCGCCGCCTTCCGCAAGGAATTGCCTGAGCCCAACCTGACCTTCAATGTCGGGTTGATCGCAGGCGGTGCGACTGCCGAGGCAGCGGCAGACGGCGCCCGCGTGTCCGCTTCGGGCAAGACCAACATCATCCCCGCCGTCGCCATCGCCATGGGGGATTTCCGCACGCTTTCCGACGATCAGACCGCCCGCGTCCGCCAGAAGATGGAGGCGATCGTCAGCCAGCACGCGCCGCTGACCGACGCGAAGATCACTTTCGACGAAGGTTATCCCTCGATGGCGCCGACCGCCGGTAACCGCGCGATCCTGGCGAGCCTCAACGGCGTCAACCGCGATCTCGGCCTGGCTGAAATGCCCGAGCTCGACCCGCTGAAGCGCGGCGCCGGCGATATCAGCTTCGTCGCCAAGGATGTCGACGGCCTCGCCGGCCTCGGCCCCTACAGCACCGGCGACCACGCGCCGGGCGAAACGGTCGACCTGCCGAGCATGGTGACACAGGCCAAGCGCGCGGCAATCCTGATGACGCGGCTGAGCCGGGAGAAGCGCTGACCCGCTTTCGCCCTTGATCCGCGTGCCCATCGGCCCCAAATGCGCATCATGCTGATCGAAACCGAAACGACGCCGAATCCGGCCACGCTGAAGTTCCTGCCCGGCCAGGCGGTGATGACCGCCGGCACGCGCGACTTTGCCGATGCGGATGAGGCGGATGCGTCACCGCTCGCCGCCGCCCTGTTCAGCCTGGGCGACGTGACGGGCGTGTTCTTTGGCCGCGACTTCGTTTCGGTAACGGCAGGCCCCGGCACTGAATGGCGCGACCTGAAGCCGCAGGTGCTGGGCGTGCTGCTCGATCATTTCGCCAGCGGGGCGCCGCTGTTCGCGGCCGGGTCCGCGGCCGGCATCCACATTCCTGACGACGAAAGCTTCGCCGACAATCCCGAGGATGCGGACATCGTCGCGCAGATCAAGGATCTGATCGAGACGCGCGTCCGCCCGGCGGTGGCGCGCGACGGCGGCGATATCGTCTATCGCGGCTTCGACAGGGGCACCGTCTATCTGGCGATGCACGGCGCCTGCTCTGGCTGCCCGTCCTCCACCGCCACGCTGAAGCAGGGTATCGAGACGCTTCTGAAGCATTATGTTCCGGAAGTGACCGAAGTCCGCGCCGCCTGATCCTTCCAGACCAAGAGAGTAGTTCATGGCCGAAATGCTTTCGGAGGAGGGCCTCGACCTCCTCTTCCGTACCGCGCGCAGCTATAACGGTTTTCAGGACCGTCCGGTCAGCGAAGACCAGCTTCGCGCGATCTGGGATCTGATGAAATGGGGGCCGACATCGGCCAATATGCTGCCCGCCCGGATCGTCTGGTGCGTCAGCCAGGAATCCAAGGAAAAGCTGGCGGCGCTGGCTTCCGGCACCAATGGCCCCAAGATCCTTGCCGCGCCGGTGACGGCGATTATCGGCATGGACCTGGAATTTTACGAGCATCTCCCCCGCCTGTTTCCGCACACCGATGCGCGCAGCTGGTTCAAGGGCAATGACAAGCTGACCGAGGTTTCGGCGTTCCGCAATTCCTCGCTCCAGGGCGGCTATTTCATCATGGCGGCGCGTGCCCTGGGCCTCGATACTGGCCCTATGTCGGGTTTCAACAATGATGCCGTGGACGCGGCCTTCTTCGCGGGCACCAAGGTGAAATCCAACTTCATCTCGACGCTCGGCTACGGCGATCCCGCAACGATCTTCGGCCGATCGCCGCGGCCGGAGTTCGAGGATTTCAACAAGATCGTCTGAAGCTTGGCGCAGTCGGGAACAGAACTGGTTATCGAGACTGCCACGGCAGCCTGCTCCGTCGCGCTGCTGCAGGACGGAGTGCTAGTGGCGGAGATCCATGAGGTCGTCGGTCGTGGCCATGCCGAGCGGCTGATCCCGATGATCGCCGAGCTTCCCGATGGCGGCCGCGCCGATGCGATCCGGGTGGATTGCGGACCGGGCAGCTTCACCGGCGTGCGCGTCGGGCTGGCGGCGGCCCGCGCACTCGGGTTAGGATGGGGCGTGCCTGTCACCGGTTTCTCTTCATTGGCGCTGATCGCAGCCGATGTCGCCGATCCGCCGGCAACGCTGGCCGTGGCGATTGGCGGCGGCCATGGCGAGCTGTTCGTCCAGCGCTTTGCGACCGCGCCGCTGCGGCCCGCAAGCGAGGTTGCATCCCTGAAACTCGAAATTGCCGCCGAGACGCTGTCCGAAGCGGTAATTGCCGGGAGCGCGGCGGAGCAGGTGATCGCTGCCCGGGGATCGGGTGAAGCCCGCGTGGCCGAAGCGAGAGCCGCAAACTTCGTCAGTCTGCCGGCGGAACTGACGGCCCGCCCCCCTACCCCCATCTACGGCCGCGCGCCCGATGCGCGTCCGCCGGCCTGAACGGCGGCATGTCGACCGCGCCGATCCAGGACGCTGTCACGCTCCGCGAAGGGAGCGCCTTCGATATCGCCATGGTCATGGAATTGATGGACGCCGCGTTCGACGCTGCATTCGGCGAGGCGTGGAACACACAGCAATGCCTGGGCATACTCGACATGCCGGGCGTGTGGTTGATCCTCGCGGCCGCAGACGGCAAGCCCGCGGGCTTTGCGCTTTGCCGCGCGATCCTAGACGAAGCTGAGCTACTGTTAATTGGCGTAGCACCGCGCTTCCGCAGGCGCGGTATCGGCCAAGCCCTGCTCGATCGTGTGATAGAAACTGCAGGTTCACGCGATGTTCATCATCTTCACCTGGAAGTTCGACAAGGAAATGACGCCATTGCGCTCTATCATCGCAACGGATTTCGTCAGGTCGGACATCGCAGCAATTATTATCGGGGACGCGACGGCATTCTATTGGATGCCCTAAGCCTGACCAGAGCATTGCGCAGCGATTAAACCTGAATGTTATTCATCGAAAACGAGTTGCATTCCCAAAGTTCTTATTACATGGAAATGTAATGGCCGGCACAAATCGATCGGCCAGTTAAACTCGATTCAAGGGCTCGCAAAATGAACGAAGAGAACGGTCTCGCCGAGACTCTGATCACGCTTACCGCCGATATCGTCTCGGCCCATGTGAGCAACAACAGCGTCGCGGTGTCCGATCTTCCCGCCCTGATCCAGAACGTCCACAACGCGCTGTCCGGCCTGGGCGGCGAAGTCGCGGAGCCTGAGGTCAAGCAGGAACCGGCGGTTTCGATCCGCGCTTCGGTGAAGCCGGACTATATCGTCTGCCTGGAAGACGGGAAGAAGCTCAAGATGCTCAAGCGCCACCTGATGACCCATTATCAGATGACGCCGGAACAGTATCGCGCCAAGTGGAATCTGCCAGCGGATTATCCGATGGTTGCCCCCAACTATGCGGAGCAGCGCCGCAGCCTCGCGAAGAAGATCGGCCTCGGCACCAAGCGCCGTAAGCGCTGATAACGACGCCCCTTGGCAAGGATCGGCCGGGACGGGCAAAGTGCCTTTCCCGGCCGATCTTGTTTTGGGCCCATGTTGCTTGCGGCGATAATGCCTGCGCCCTTTCCCCGCACGGCAAAAATGTCTAGTCCTGTACCTACCGCGCCGCACTGTGGCGCCACGAAGATCCAAGAGGAATCATGACGCGGAAGATCGACGTCGAGGCGCTCTGCGCTGAAAAAGGACTTCGCATCACCGAACAGCGCCGCGTGATCGCGCGCGTGCTTTCGGAATCGGAGGACCATCCCGACGTGGAGGCGCTGCACGCCCGGGCGTCGGCAATCGATCCGGGCATCTCGATCGCCACCGTCTACCGGACGGTGCGGCTGTTCGAGGAGGCCGGCATCCTCGAACGCCACGATTTCGGCGACGGCCGCGCCCGTTACGAGGCGGCGGCGGAAACGCATCACGACCATCTGATCGATGTCGAGACCGGGCGGGTGATCGAGTTCGTCGATCCCGAACTCGAGGAATTGCAGCGTAAGATCGCTGCAAAGCTGGGCTTCCGTTTGGTCGATCACCGGATGGAACTTTACGGCGTCTCGATCGACCGTCCACACTGACGCGCAAGCTTGCCCATGCCCTTCCGCATGCAACGCCGCATCGCCCTGGCGACCGCGGCCTTGCTTGGCAGTTTGCCGGGCCATGGGCTCCACCGCCTGACAAGCCGGGCGCCATCGCCATGGGTTCCCCGCTTTCTGGCGATGGCCGGGCGTTCCTTCGGGCTACGGGTGACGATCGCGGGCAATCCTGTGCGCGATCATGTGCTGTATGCCGCCAACCATATGTCGTGGCTCGACATATTGGCTTTGGGCGGTGCCACCGGCGCAGCCTTCGTTTCCAAGGATGATGTCAGCCGCTGGCCGATCGTCGGTGGGCTTGCGCGAATTGGCGGGACGATTTTCGTCAGTCGGTCCGATCGCGCCGCGGTGAAAGGCCAAGCCGACGCGCTGGGCGCGGCACTCGCATCGGGCAGGCCAGCGGCCTTGTTCCCCGAAGGGACGACGGGTGACGGGGCCACGCTGCTCCCTTTCCGCGCCTCGCTCTTCGCCTCGCTCGATCGCGCGCCGCCGCATGTCGTCGTGCAGCCTGTCGCGATCGACTATGGTGCGGTCGCGACCCAAATCGCCTGGACCGATTGCGAGGGCGCCGGCGCCAATGCCCGCCGTGTGCTTTCCGCCCCCGGCCCCATTCCCGTTACCTTGCACTTCCTCGATCCGATCGATCCCGCGCTCGGCCGCAAGCTGATTGCGGCGAAGGCACGCGCCGAAATCGAGGCCGCACTTTTGGAAAGCGGCACGTTGCTCTATAGCGCCGCGCCATGAACAAGCCCGCCCCCAGGACATTTCACGTCAAGTCGTTCGGTTGCCAGATGAACGTCTATGACGGCGCGCGCATGACCGAATTGCTTGAATCCGAGGGGCTCAGCGCGGCTGCTGGCGCCGACGAAGCCGATCTCGTCGTCCTCAACACCTGCCACATCCGTGAAAAGGCGGCGGAAAAGGTCTATTCCGACATTGGCCGCCTGCGTCGCGAGGACGGCACGACGCCGATGATCGCCGTTGCCGGCTGCGTCGCGCAGGCCGAAGGTGCCGAGATTCCCCGCCGTGCCCCCAGCGTCGATATCGTCGTCGGGCCGCAGGCCTATCACCGCCTGCCCGATCTCGTCCGCGCCGCACGAACCGGCAAGGCGGTCGATACCGACATGCCCGCGGAATCGAAGTTTGAGGCGCTGCCCGCGCGGCGGCGCCAAGGGCCGACCGCTTTCCTGACCGTTCAGGAAGGGTGCGACAAATTCTGCACCTATTGCGTGGTGCCCTATACGCGCGGCGCCGAGGTATCGCGGCCGTGGGCTGCGGTGGTCGATGAGGCGAAGGCGCTGATTGACGCCGGCGCGCGGGAGATCACTTTGCTTGGCCAGAACGTCAACGCCTGGGAAGGCGAGGACGAGGCCGGCCGCACGCAGGGGCTGGGCGGACTGATCCGCGCGCTGGACAAGCTGCCGGGGCTGGAGCGTATCCGCTATACGACCAGTCATCCCAATGACATGCGGGATGATCTTATCATCGCGCACAAGGAAGTTGCGTCGCTGATGCCCTTCCTCCATCTGCCGGTGCAGGCCGGCAGCGACCGCATCCTCAAGGCGATGAACCGCAGCCACAGCGTCGACAGCTATCTGCGCGTCATCGATCGCGTGCGCGAGGCGCGGCCGGACATCGCCGTCTCCGGCGATTTCATCGTCGGCTTCCCCGGCGAGACCGAGGAAGATTTCGCTGCGACGCTGGCGCTGATCGCCCGCGTCGAACATGCCCAGGCCTTCTCCTTCAAATATTCGCCGCGCCCCGGCACGCCAGCGGCCGTGATGGATGATCAGATCGCCGCGGCCGTGATGGACGAGCGGCTCCAGCGGCTGCAGGGCCTGCTCAACGAGCAGCAGCACGCCTTCAACCGCGCGACGCTCGGCAAGACGCTGAAGGTTCTGATCGAACGTAACGGCAAGAGGCCCGGCCAGCGGATCGGCAAATCGCCCTGGCTCCAGTCGGTCATCGTCGAGGATGGGCCCGACATCGGCACGCTGGTGGAGGTCGAAATCGTCTCCTCTGGCCCGAACAGCCTTGTCGGCGCGCTGACGAGGGTGTCCGCAGCGGCCTGAAATCGCTGCGGATCGTTCGATCGGGCCAATTGCTTTCTCGAACGGGTTCGCAGGCTGGGCGGCGATTGTCGCTACCGATAGGTCGTGCCACTGGCGCAGCGAACAGCCGGCCCTGATTCCGGCAGGAGCAGTCTCATGCGCGCCACTTTTGCCTTCGCTCTTGTCCTTGTCGCGACGCCGGCACTGGCAGGGCCGCCATATGTTACCGACGATCCCGAGCCGACCGATCTCGGCAAGTGGGAAGTCTTCGCCTATGGCGAGGGGACGCGCTTCCGCAGCCACAGCTACGAAGCCGAAACCGGCTTCGACATCAATTATGGGGCCGCGAAGGATCTTCAGGTCACGACTGTGCTGCCCGTGGCCATCGAACATGAAGATGGGCAAATGCGGAGCGGCCTTGGCGATGTGGAACTTGGCGCCAAATATATGTTCATCCATCAGCAGGATGGCACTGTCGTACCCGACATCAGCTTCTACCCGACGATGACGCTGCCAACGGCCCATCACGGCCTGGGCAGCGGCAAGGTCGGCGCTTTCTTTCCGCTTTGGGCGCAGAAGGATATCGGCGCCTGGAGCATGTTCGGCGGCGGCGGCTATGCGATCAATCCGAACAAGGATGCGAAGGATAGCTGGCTGGTCGGCTACGCGATCACCCGGCAACTGACCGACAAGTTCAATCTGGGCGCCGAAATCTACCACGAAACCGCCGACGAGGTTGGCGGCAAGCCGGGCACGGGCCTGGGGCTCGGCATGGTGTACGACCTCAACGAGAAGTGGAGCATCCTGGCATCCGGCGGGCCGATGCTGGAACATCGCGACGCCACGGGGCGCTACGCATTCTATATGAGCCTGGCGTTCCACGATTGACGTCGCCCAAGCCCAACGTGCCCTATCGCGTTCGAAAGGCGGTGTCGGCACATCGAGCGACGCTACCTCGCCGGCCTTGCCCGCGCAGGTGATGCGCCGTTGCATCGGTTCGGATGCAGCGGCGCATTGCCGCATATCGCCCATTGCCGATCCATGTGGAAATCGCCACCTTGATCCGTGCCGAGTCCCGCCGCGTCGGCTGGACCGCACAGGGAGATTTATGTCGCGTAAGCCCGTACCCGCCCAGGCCGGCGACCGTGCCCGCCTCGAGATCCTTTTCGACAAGCCGCAGCTCCTCGGCCGCCTTTTCGGCGAATATGACCAGAACCTCGTCGCCATCGAAAACCGCCTCGGCGTCTATATCGCCGCGCGCGGCAATCGCTTGCAGATCGAGGGCGAGGCCCAGGCCGCGGCCCGCGCCCGCGAGGTGCTGACCGGCCTCTACAACCGTATCGTCCAGGGCCAGGATATCGACGCCGGCGCGGTCGACGCGGTGATCGCCATGTCGGCCGAACCCACGCTCGACGGTATCATCCGCACCGACGTCAGCCAGCCGCCGGCGGTGATGATCCGCACGCGCAAGAAGACGATCGTGCCGAGATCGGCCACCCAGATCCGCTATATGGAGGCGCTGGGATCGTCGGACATCATCTTCGCCCTCGGCCCGGCGGGCACCGGCAAGACCTATCTGGCCGTCGCGCAGGCGGTGCAGCAATTGATCAATGGTTCTGTCGACCGGCTGATTCTGTCGCGCCCGGCGGTGGAGGCTGGCGAGAAGCTCGGCTTCCTGCCCGGCGACATGAAGGAGAAGGTCGATCCTTATCTCCGCCCGCTCTACGACGCGCTGCATGATATGCTGCCGGCCGAGCAGGTCGAGCGACGGATCGCGTCGGGCGAGATCGAGATCGCGCCGCTCGCCTTCATGCGCGGCCGCACCTTGGCGGAAGCGTTCATCATCCTCGACGAGGCGCAGAACACCACGCCCGCGCAGATGAAGATGTTCCTCACCCGCTTCGGCATGAACAGCCGGATGGTGGTGTGCGGCGATCCCAAGCAAGTCGACCTGCCGGTGCCCGGAAGTTCGGGTCTTGCCGATGCCGTCGCCAAGCTCGAAGGCATTCAAGGCATCGCCACGGTCCGCTTCGACACGAGCGATGTCGTGCGGCACCCGGTGGTCGGCCGGATCGTCGAGGCCTATGAGGGCAAGAATGACTGATCGGATGCCCTGGTGATCGAAACTGCCGTGCAGGTTGAACCTGCCTGGACCGAGAAAGTGGATTGGGAGAAGCTGGCCGAGCACGCCGTGCTCGCGGCTTTTCGCCACAGCCCTAACGGGCCGCTGGTCGATGACGCAGTCACGATCGAGGTGTCGGTGCGCTATGCCGAAGACGATGAGGTGCGCGAACTGAACGCCGCCTATCGCGGCAAGGACAAGCCGACCAACGTGCTGTCCTTCCCGATGGTGCAGGCCGACCTGCTCGAGGGCCTTTCCAATAGCGACGATGGAGAGGTGCTGCTGGGCGACATCATCCTCGCTCATGGCGTGTGCGTGCGCGAGGCCGAGGAAAAGGGGGTCGCGACCGAGATCCACGCCACCCATCTGGTCGTCCACGGCACGCTTCATCTGCTCGGTTTCGACCATATCGACGAGGGCGAGGCCGAGGCGATGGAAGCGATCGAGCGGGCAGCCTTGGCATCGCTCGGCATTGCCGATCCCTATGCCGTCGAAGAAGCCTGAGACGCCGACCGGGATATACATCTCGACTCGGTAACGATCCGGCGGCTATCTTGTCCCCACACCAAGGGGACCGAAACACCGACATCATGCCCGACGATTCCAGTAGCGGCGACAGTAGCGGCCGATTGTGGAGCGGCCTTCGGGCCCTGTTATTCGGCGAAGATAGCGAGCCTACGCTTCGCGACCAGATCGAGGAAGCGATCGAGGAGCATGAAGGCGGGGCGCCATCCAAGGGCGATCTGACGCCGATCGAGCGGCAGATGCTGCGCAACCTCCTCCATTTCGGGGAGCGGACCGCGGGCGATGTGGGCGTGCCGCGGGCGGACATTATCGCCGTGCCGGAGACAATCAGCTTCGCCGATCTGGTGCAGACTTTTGCCGAGGCCGGCCATAGCCGCCTGCCCGTCTATCGCGAAAATCTCGACGAGATCGTCGGCATGGTCCACGTCAAAGACGTGTTCGCGATCCTCGCTGCGGGCACCAGTCCGCCGGCGACGACCGAAAGCCTGATCCGTCAGCCCCGCTATGTGCCTGAATCGATGGGCGTGCTCGATCTGTTGGCGGAGATGCGCGCTACGCGCACGCATCTCGCGATCGTCTTCGATGAATATTCGGGCACCGAGGGCCTCGTCACCATCGAGGATATCGTCGAGGAAATCGTCGGCGAGATCGACGACGAGCATGACGAGGAAACGCAGGCGCTGTTCGTGCCGCTCGACGACGGCATCTGGGATGCCGATGCGCGCGCCGAGTTGGAGGACATAGCCGAAGCGATCGACCCACGCCTCGCGGAGATCGAGGAGGATGTCGACACGCTCGGCGGGCTTGCCTCGGTGCTGGCGGGCCATGTCCCCCAGATCGGCGAGATCGTCGAGCATGGGAGCGGCTGGCGGCTCGAAGTGACCGACGGCGATGCGCGCCGCGTCGCCCGCCTGCGATTGCATCCGCCGGTCGAAGCTGTCGTCGAGGAGGAGTAGCGGGCGGCTTTTTCATCGCCTAGACTAGGGTCATGAAAAAACGCCTTATCCTGATCCCGATCCTGCTCGCCGGTGCGGCCTTTGCCGGCTGGACGGCGCTCACCAACGAACATGCAGACCTGAGCGTCGAAGCGGTGATGGGCGACAAGCCCACCATCGCCGAGCCCAAGAAGACGCTGCTGCCGACGATGAAGGTCGCCAAGGCGGTCGGCTGGAAGGCGGGCGAGGCGCCGGTGCCGGCCGCCGGCCTGGCAGTGCAGGCGTTCGCAACCGGGCTCGATCATCCGCGCTGGATGCTGCCGCTCGCCAATGGCGACGTGCTGGTGGCGGAAAGCAACAGCCCGCCGCGCAAGGTTGGCGGCGTTCGCGGCTGGGTCATGCGGCAATTGATGGGCCGCGGTGGGGCCGACGTCCCCTCGCCCAACCGTATCATCCTGTTGCGCGATGCGGATGGCGACGGCGTGGCCGAACAGCGCAGCGTGTTGATCTCCGGGCTCAATTCGCCCTTCGGCATGGCCCTGGCGGGCGAGCATCTCTACATCGGCAATGTCGATGCGCTGGTGCGCGTGCCATTCAAGCCGGGCCAGACGAAGATCGATGCGAAGCCCGAAAAGATCGTCGACCTGCCCTTCGATCCGCCCGGTCACTGGACCCGCAACGTCGTCGCCAATGCTGACGGCTCCAAGCTCTATGTTGCGGTGGGATCGGCGACCAATATCGCCGACAATGGACTGGACGTCGAAAAAGGCCGCGCCGCGATCTGGGAGATCGACGCCGAGACCAAGGATCATCGCGTCTTCGCTTATGGCCTGCGCAATCCGGTCGGCATGGCGTGGGAACCCACCAGCAACGCGCTTTGGACGGTCGTCAACGAACGCGACATGCTCGGGTCGGACCTTGCGCCCGATTATCTGACGCATGTCGAGCTGGGCGGCTTCTATGGCTGGCCCTATTATTACTGGCACGGTTACATTGATAAGCGCGTCGAGCAGCCCGACGACGACCAGCGCCAGTATCTGATCCGCCCCGATTATGCGTTGGGGCCGCACACCGCATCGCTGGGCCTGAGCTTCGCCAAAGACGCAAAGCTCGGCACCCAATTCGCTGACGGCGCTTTTATCGGCCAGCATGGCTCGTGGAACCGTCGGCCTTTCTCCGGCTACAAGGTGATCTTCGTTCCCTTCGTCAAGGGCCAACCCGCGGGCAAGCCGATCGACGTGCTAACCGGCTTCCTCGATGAAAAGGAACAGGCGCGCGGCCGCCCCGTGGGCGTTGTCGCCGACCGGACGGGCGCGCTGCTGGTGGCAGACGATGTCGGCAATGTCATCTGGCGGGTGAGCGCGAAGGCGCCTGCCGTGCCGGTGGCGGCACCGGCAAAGCCTGCTTCCTAAAGCAAAGCCGTCCGCGACAGCCGGTAGAGCACATGCCGGTGCAGCGGATGGCTTTCTGCCAGCGCCGGGTGATCGAAGTCGCCCGGCGTGTCGTGCCGGAAGCCGAGCCGTTCCATCACCGCGCGCGATCGACTGTTGGAGGTGGCGGTGAAAGCGAGGATCTCGTCGACACCGAGCCGTGCGAACCCATCGGCCAGCACCGGACCCATCGTCTCGGTGACATAGCCCCTGCCCTGCGCATCGCTCCGAAGCCGCCACGCCGCTTCGATGGCCGGCGCGAAGGGTAGGATTTCGGGCACAGGCTGCAATCCTGCCGCGCCCACAGGCACGTTATCATCACCGATGATCGCCCATATGCCCCATCCGTTGTCGGCCATCCGGCTCCGCATCCGATCGAAACGCAACCGCGCCTCCTCGGTCGTCAGCGCACCGCCCAACCAATAGGCCACCTGCGGATCGGCATGGAGTGCGCGATAAGCCGCGAAATCCTCCTCGCGCCAGACGCGCAGGCGGGGATGCAGGCTGGTCGCCATTGCTCAGGCGGTCGCGAAGAGTTGTGCGAGATCCGCAAAGGCCTTGAACTCGAGCGCATTGCCCGAAGGATCACGGAAGAACATCGTTGCCTGTTCACCGGCTTCGCCCTTGAAGCGGATGTGCGGGGCGATGCCGAAGGGGATGCCGGCCGCCTCCACCCGTGCGGCCAGCGCCTGCCAGTCGGCCATCGTCAACACCACGCCGAAATGGGGCACGGGCACATCATGGCCGTCGACCGCGTTGCTCGTTTCCACACGGCGCATCGTCGGATCGAGATGGGCGACGATCTGGTGGCCGTAGAGATCGAAGTCGATCCACTCCGGCGCGCTCCGCCCCTCGGAACAGCCGAGGATGCCGCCGTAGAAGGCGCGCGCGGCTGCAAGATCGTGGACGGGAAAGGCGATGTGGAAGGGACGAAGCTCAGCCATGCCGCCCGGATAGCCCAAGCCATCCGTCTTGCGAAGCGTCAGGTGCCGCGGTCGCGGCCTTCGCGCAGCCAGGCGATGCAGCCCCGCTCATAGGACCAGCTATAGGCTTCGCAATCCGCGGTGCTGGTTGCAGCTCCGCTCGCCGCCCAGCGATAGCCGAGTTCATATTCCGAACAGCCCTGGCAGTCGGCCACGACCGGATCATAAGCGACGCTACGGGCGCGGGGCGCATATTCGGAAGCATCGACCGCCCGCGGCTCCGGCACGTAACGGCCGCGCCATGGCTCCAGCGTGTCGGATCGTGCCTCGGCGAGGCGGATATAATCGGGTGTGGCGCCACGCACCGCGAATGAGCCGCCCGCGACACCGCACAGGATGCCGGCGCCCAGGCTCACCATCAATCCGATCGACCAGTGGTTCATCGATCATCCCTGCCATCGAGCGCAGGCTCAACGACAAGGATGCTCGCCTTGTTCCGCTTTGGAAAGCGTGGCCGGCGCCACCAGCCACGCCCTTCCCTTACTCGGCGGCTTCGGCGGCCTCTGCGTCCTTCCAGACCAGCACCGGCTTGCGCGCGGCCAGCGTCTCGTCGAGCCGGCGGCGCGGGGCGAGATGCGGCGCGCCCTTGAGCGCGGGATCGCCGGCCTTGGCCCGTTCACCCACCGAACGCAGCGCGCCGATGAATTGGTCGAGCGCCGCCTTGCTCTCGGTCTCGGTAGGCTCCACCAGCATTGCGCCATGGATGACGAGCGGGAAATAGACCGTCATCGGGTGGAAGCCCTCATCGATCAGTCCCTTGGCGATATCGAGCGTCGAGAAACCCTCGGGCAGATTATCGTCCGAGAAGAGCGCCTCGTGCATGCAAGGGCCGGACGCCGCGAACGGCGCCTCGAGCACATCTTCCAGGCTGCGCAGGATATAGTTGGCGTTGAGCACGGCATCTTCGGACACCTGCTTCAGACCATCCGCGCCGTGGCTCAACATATAGGCCGCGGCACGGACGAACATGCCCATCTGGCCGTGGAAGGCGACCATGCGGCCGAAGGAGGACGCATGATGCTCGCCCGCCGTCTCTTCCTCGACCAACACATAATGGCCGCCCTGCTTCTCGACGAAGGGCAGCGGGGCATAAGGTGCGAGCAGATCGGAGAACACCACCGGCCCCGACCCCGGCCCGCCGCCGCCATGCGGGGTGGAGAAGGTCTTGTGCAGGTTGATGTGCATCGCATCGACACCGAGATCGCCCGGCCGCACCCGGCCGACGATGGCGTTGAAATTGGCGCCATCGCAATAGACCAAGGCGCCCGCCGCGTGGACCGCATCCGAGATATTCTTCATATCCGGCTCGAACAGGCCGCAGGTATTAGGGTTGGTGATCATCACCGCCGCCACGTCCGGCCCCAGCCGCGCCTTCAACGCTTCGAGGTCGACGCGGCCCGCGGGCGTCGCCGGGATATTCTCGACCGCATAGCCGCAGAAGGCGGCCGTCGCCGGGTTGGTGCCATGGGCGCTTTCGGGCACCAGGATCACCTTGCGGGCATCGCCGCGAGCTTCCAGCGCCGAACGGATCGCGAGCAGGCCGCACAGTTCGCCATGCGCGCCCGCCTTGGGGCTCATCGAAACCGCGGCCATGCCGGTCAGTTTGACCAGCCATTCGCCGATGAGATGGATCAGTTCCAGCGCGCCCTGCACCGAATCCACCGGCTGCAGCGGATGGATGTCGGCGAAGCCGGGGAGCCGCGCCATCTTCTCGTTGAGGCGCGGATTATGCTTCATCGTGCAACTTCCCAGCGGGAAGAGGCCGAGATCGATCGCATAATTCTGGCGGCTGAGGCGGGTGTAGTGGCGCACCGCTTCCGGTTCGGCCAGGCCCGGCAGGCCGAACGAGCGATTGCGTTCGAGGCCGCCGAGGCGGCTCGCCACCTTGGGCGCTTCCGGCAGGTCGACGCCGGTGCGTTCGGTGTCGCCGATCTCGAAGATCAGCGCCTCTTCCAGCATCAGGCCCTTGTTGCCGGTGAAGGTCGCGACGCTGCTGCCGGCTTCGCTCGACGCCATTTCGGGGCGCCATCCGCTCTGGTTGATGCTCATCGCAGCGCCTCCTCAATCGCATCGGCCAATTCTTCGACATCCTCGTCGGTCGTGGTTTCGGTGACCGCAACAACGAGACCGTTCTCCAGTGCGGCGACGCCCGGATAGAGACGGCCGAGCGAAACGCCGCCCAAAATGCCGTCATCGGCGAGCGCCCGGACGACGGGGCGGGCTTCCTTCGACAGCTTCAGCGTGAATTCGTTGAAGAAGGCGTCGTTGACCAGCTCGACGCCGGGCACCTTTGCCAGCCGTTCGGCAGCGGCGACCGCCTTGGCGTGGTTGAGCGCAGCGAGATCGCGCAGGCCGCGTTCGCCGAGCAAGGTCATGTGGATCGAGAAAGCCAGCGCGCAAAGGCCCGAATTGGTGCAGATGTTCGACGTCGCCTTCTCGCGGCGGATATGCTGCTCGCGCGTCGAAAGCGTCAGCACGTAGCCGCGCTTGCCCTCGGCATCGACGGTCTCACCGCACAGCCGGCCCGGCATCTGGCGGACATATTTGTCGCGGGTTGCGAACAGGCCGACATAAGGCCCGCCGAACTGAAGGCCGACACCGAGCGCCTGGCCCTCGCCCACGACGATATCCGCACCCATCTCGCCCGGCGAGCGGATCGCGCCCAAAGCGACCGGTTCGGTCACGACGGCGATCAGCAGTGCGCCCATTTCGTGGCAGCGCGCGGCAAGCTCGGACAAATCCGCGACATGACCGAGGATGTTGGGGTTCTGGACGACGACGCAGTTCGTCTCCTTGTCGACGGCGGCGATCAGCTTGGCGAGGTCATCGCCCGGCGCGCCAACGGTCAGTTCGGGGACGGCGGTTTCCAGCACGTCGCCGGTGAACTTCGCCATCGTCGTGCAGACCGACACATAATGCGGGTGGACGCCGCCCGAGATCAGCGCCTTGGCACGCTTGGTGATGCGGCGCGCCATGACGATCGCCTCCCAGCACGCGGTAGACCCGTCATACATCGAGGCGTTGGCGACGTCGCAACCGAGCAGGCGCGCGACCTGCGTCTGGAACTCGAACAAGACCTGTAGCGTGCCTTGGGCGATTTCCGGCTGATAGGGCGTGTAGGCGGTCAGGAACTCGCCGCGCTGGATGAGATGATCGACGCTCGCCGGGACATGGTGGCGATAGGCGCCGCAGCCGAGGAAGAAGGGGCCGTCGCCAGCGGCGAGGTTGCGCCCGGCCAGTTCCTTGAGCTGGCGTTCGACCGCGATCTCGGAAGCGTGGGCCGGCAGGCCCGCGATCGGCGCGGAAAGCCGGGCGGCTTCGGGAACGTCGACGAACAGGTCGTCAATGGTCTGCGCGCCGATGGTGCGGAGCATCGCGCTCCGATCGGCGTCGGTTAGAGGCAGATAGCGCATGTTACGAGGCTTTCCTCATGCTGAATCTCAGGCGGACATAATCGGCAACCCAGCTTCCGTCGGGCTGCAGGAAATCTTGTTCAAGCCGCTTCTCGACGGCTTCGGCCACTTCGGCCTGTTCGGCATCGGGGACGTCGGCGGCGTCCATGAAGCCGGCGCGGAAGGTGCGCAGCCAGCCCGCGACACCGGCCGGAAGCGGCGTCGGGCGGGGGATGAGCTGGGCTTCAATGTCGACAAAGCCGGCCGCGGTATAGACTGCCGAGAACTCTTCCGGCGTCGGATACCATTGCGGCGCGCCATCCGGCAGCGCGTAGCCGCGCTCGCGCAGTTCGGCGTAGAGCGCCGCGCGCAGCTTCGCGATGTTGCCGTGGCCACCCATCTCGCCGACGAAGCGGCCGCCGGGCTGGAGCGCGCGAAACACGCCCGCCGCGACC
The DNA here is from genome assembly GCF_042693015.1 of Sphingomonas sp. DBB INV C78. Taxonomy (NCBI): domain Bacteria; kingdom Pseudomonadati; phylum Pseudomonadota; class Alphaproteobacteria; order Sphingomonadales; family Sphingomonadaceae; genus Sphingomonas; species Sphingomonas sp. DBB INV C78. The sequence continues at coordinate 1,234,826 of NZ_CP170544.1, forward strand.
GCCGCGCCATCGAGCATCCAGTGGAGCGCGGCGTTGGAGAAGACGGCGTCGAACTCCGGCCCGAAGGCCAGTGCCTGGCCGTCCACGACACGGGCGTCGAGCCCGCGGGCCAACGCGGCCGCGACCATCGTGTCGGCTGCATCTATCCCCAATATGCTGGCGCCGGCCGCTGCGATCTTCTCGGTCAGCACACCGTCGCCACAGCCAAGGTCGAGAATCCTCTCGCCCGGCTGCGGATCGAGCAGCGCCAGGACCGGTGCGCCGAGCGCAGGCACGAAAGCCGCGTTCGTCGCATAGTCCCGTGCTTCCCAGCGACTGGTGGGGTTGACGCTCACAGCGTCTCCACGAACGCCTTGTAACCGGCGTCGTCGAGCAGGCCGTCCAACTCGGCGGTATTCGTCAGCTTGAGCTTGAAGAACCAGCCATCGCTTTCCGGCGCGGTGTTGACGAGCGAGGGATCGGCTTCGACCGCGGCATTACCCTCGATCACTTCACCCGAAACCGGCGCGTAGACGTCCGATGCAGCCTTCACCGATTCGACGACCGCGGCTTCCTTGCCCTTTTCGACCGACGTGCCGGCGGGCGGGACCTCGACGAACACGACGTCGCCAAGCTGCGACTGGGCATAATCGGTGATGCCGACCGTGGCGGTATCGCCCTCGACCGAAATCCACTCATGATCCTTGGTGAAATAGAGCGTCATGGCTCAGGCTCCCTTGCGCACATAATTATGGGGGACGAAGGGCATGGGTGCGACCTTCGCCTGGAACAGCTTGCCCCGCTGCTGGAGGGTGACGGCGCTGCCGGCCTCGGCGAGCGATGCGGGCACATAGGCCATCGCAATCGGCGCCTGCAGGCTGGGCGAGAAGCCGCCCGAGGTGACGCGGCCGACTTCGCTGCCTTCCGCATCGAGCACGGTGCCGCCCTCGCGGACCGGCTGGCGGCCTTCGACGATCAGGCCGACGCGCTTCACCACCGGGCCTTCGGCGCGTTCGATCGAGATGCGCTCATAGCCCGGAAAGCCGCCTTCCTCCCGCCTTCGCTTGGGAATAGCGAAGCCGAGATCAGCCGAGACCGGCGTCGTGTCCGGGTCCAGATCATGGCCGTAGAGCGGCAAGCCCGCTTCAAGCCGCAGCGAGTCGCGGGCGCCCAGGCCCACCGGCTTCACTTCGGGCTGTTCGCACAGCAGGGTCGCGATCGCTTCAGCGGCCGAGGCCGGCAGCGAAATTTCGAAGCCATCCTCGCCGGTATAGCCCGAACGGCTGATCCAGCAGGAAACGCCGCCCAAGCGGAAGGCGCCCGCGGTCATGAACACCAGCTTCTCGACACCCGGTGACAGCCGCGACAGCGCGTCGACTGCCTTCGGCCCCTGCAGCGCCAGCAGCGCCTGCTCGTCCATATGGTTGAGCGTCACATGCTCAGGCAGTTGCTCGTGCATATGGGCGATGTCGTCATATTTGGTCGCGCCGTTGACGACGACATAGAGGTCGCCCTTGGTGCGTGTGACCATGAGATCGTCGAGCACGCCGCCGCTGTCGTTCAGCAGCAGCGAATAGCGCATCCGCCCTTCGGCCAGGCCCTTGATGTCGCCCGGCATCAAGGCTTCGAGCGCTTCGTCGGCATTTTCGCCGGAAACGAGCAACTGACCCATATGGCTGACGTCGAACAGGCCGGCGGACTGGCGGGTCCACAGATGCTCGGCCATGATCCCTTCATACTGGACGGGCATCCAGTAGCCGGCGAACGGAACCATCCGGCCGTCGCGATTGCGATGCCAGGCATCTAGCGGCAGCGTCTGCGGGATTTCGTCGGTGGATTCGTCGCTCATCAGGATCTCCCGTGCCAAGGCCGACAAGGCGAGCGGCCGCGATGGCCTTCGCACCTGTCGCCCCCTCTGTCACGGAACCTGAGAGCTTTCCCCCGGATCACACAAGTCCGGGGTTACCCCTTCGGTGGCCCCAGCCGAAGCCAGAGCGCTTTCCAGAGTGCCTTATCGATCACGCGGTCCCGTGGCCTGAGAGATTCCGGGGCGGTTGCTCCTTCGGCGGTGTGAGATTCGCTATCAACGAACCCCGCACACTCTCCCGCGCGATCGTCCGAGAATCTCTCCTCGGCGGCTGATCGAGCCTTGGCCCCAGCCGCCGACCGAGTCAACGCCGGTCGCGCTGCATCGCGGCAAATTTAACGCGTGGCGTTATAGGCAAGCTGGTCCTGGGTAAGCTGGAAACCGATCAGCAACTCGAAGCTCGACTGACGCACGGCGGCGCGCACCGCGGGATCGGCCAGCGGATCGATCGACGCATCGGCATCCTCGGGCTTGCGCTTGCGACGGATCTGCTGCTCGATCTCCGGCGGCAGCGTGGCAGCAGACATGGCGATATTGGCGTTGCCGCCACCGGCTGCCGTCGCGCGCGCCTCGCCATCGGCAAAGCGCAGCACAACGCGGCTGATCTGCTTGGAAACGATCTGGGTGCCGCCGCGGGTGACGGTGGCGAAATAAGGCAGCACCACCTCGCGCGCGCCGCTGGTGTCGCTGCGGCGGGCCTGGATCTCGAAGGTCGCGTCGGCGACGATGCGATCGCCCTGTTCGGCGCAGGTGTTGCGCAGGTTAGTGATCGTGGCAACCACATCGATCGCGCGGGAATCGCGGCTCGTCGGCGGGTTGAACAGGGTCACGTCACCGGTATTCACCGGAATCGCCACGGCGGGGCAGGAAGAGCGAACGGACTTGATGCCGCCGGTCTCGTCAAATTCCGCTCCGTTGGCGCAGCCGGCCAGCGCCAGCGCGACGAGGCTGATGGCGATCGTCTTGGGTTGAAACAAGGGGGCAATCCTCTGCAATCTATGGGCCGGCGGCGATTGGCCGCGAACGGGCCGGCGCGGATCATAGGAAGCGCCTTCCGCGCAGGCAAGCAATCGCGTAGAGCGCACGACATGGCCGAAGCTTCCGCTCCCTTTCCCCCGCTCCGCCTGCTGATCGCAGCGCCGCGCGGCTTCTGCGCCGGCGTCGACCGCGCGATCCGCATCGTCGAACTCGCGATCCAGAAATATGGTGCACCGGTTTATGTACGGCATGAAATCGTCCACAACCGCTATGTGGTCGATAGCCTGAAGGCGAAGGGTGCGATCTTCGTCGAGGAACTGGACGAGGTGCCCGATGGCGTTCCCGTGGTCTTTTCCGCCCATGGCGTGCCCAAGGCGGTGCCACACAAGGCGGAAGAGCGCGGCCTTGAATATGTCGACGCCACCTGCCCGCTCGTCTCCAAGGTCCATCGCCAGGCCGAACGGCTGGTGGCGGATGGCCGCCATATCCTGTTCATCGGCCATAAGGGGCATCCCGAGGTGATCGGCACCTTCGGTCAGGTGCCCGAAGGCCGCATGACCCTGGTCGAGACCGTTGCCGATGCCGAAGCGATCGAGCCGGCCGACCCGCAAGCTCTTGCCTTCCTGACGCAGACGACCCTTTCAGTGGACGACACCGCCGCCACCATCGCCGTGCTGCAGCGCCGTTTCCCGTCAATCCAGGCGCCGCGCGGCGAGGATATCTGCTACGCGACCTCCAACCGCCAGGCTGCCGTCAAGGAAATTGCGGCCCAGTGCGAGGCGTTGCTGGTGATCGGCGCGCCCAATTCGTCCAACTCGCTGCGGCTGGCGGAGGTGGGCGAGCGCGCCGGCGTCAAGGCGCAGCTTATCCAGCGTGCGACCGACATCGATTTCGATTGGCTCGAAGGCGTATCGGTGCTGGGCATCACCGCGGGTGCCTCCGCTCCCGAAATCCTCGTCCGTGAAGTGGTCGACCTTATCGCGACCCGCTTTACCGTGACCGAGGAGCAGGTGGAAACTGCCCGCGAAAACATGGTGTTCAAGCTTCCCCGCATCCTCGCCGCCGCCTGAATAGCCGATGTTGCGCCGGCCCAAGCCGGCCTCGCATTGCCTTTTCCGCCGGCGCCGGGAAGAGAGGCCCCGCGGGCCGATCGGCCGCTTCGACTGGGGGATAGATTTTGGCCGTCTACACGCATGTGCCCGCCGAGGAGATGGACGCGCTGCTCGGGCGCTATGATGCGGGCACGCTGGTTTCCGCCAAGGGCATCGCCGAAGGCGTGGAGAACAGCAATTATCTGGTCGACACGACGGCAAACCGTTTCATCCTAACGCTCTACGAAAAGCGCGTGGACGCGGGCGACCTGCCCTTCTTCTTCGCCCTGCTCGATCATCTGGCAGATAAGGGCCTGCCCGTTCCGCGGACGATCAAGGACCAGGACGGCGTGCAGTTGCAATCGGTATGCGGACGACCCGCGTGCCTGATCGAGTTCCTGAACGGTGTTTCGGTCAGCCATCCCACGCCGGCGCAGGCGCGCGCGGCGGGCGCGGCGCTCGGCCGGATGCACGGCGCGCTCGTGGATTTCTCCGGTCGCCGCGCCAATGCGCTGGGGCCGGAAGGATGGGCGGAGCTTGCGGCGCGATGTGGCGACGATCTTGATGCGATTGCACCCGGCCTCAAGGCGCGAGCCGATGAGGAGCTGCGTTACATATCCGACAATTGGCCCCATGATCTGCCGCGCAGCGTGATCCATGCGGACCTGTTTCCCGACAATGTGCTGATGCTGGGCGACGAGATCTCCGGGATCATCGATTTCTATTTCGCCGCTTATGAGGTGCGTGCCTGGGACGTCGCCGTCACCCACGCGGCCTGGTGCTTCGAAAATGACGGAACCGGCTTCGATGCCGCTCGTGCCCACTCACTGATCGCCGGCTATGAGGAGAGCTTCGGTCTCTCGCCTGCCGAACGCGCCGCCTTCCCGGCGCTGGCGCGTGGCGCCTGCCTGCGTTTCCTGCTGACACGCGCCTGGGATTGGCTCAATACACCGGCCGATGCGCTGGTGACGCGCAAGGACCCCCTTGCCTTCCTGCGCCGCCTGGACTTCTATCGCGACGCCCTTCCGGAGACGATTGGTTTGTGAATGACATCACGCATGTAGAAATTGCCACCGATGGCGCCTGCAAGGGCAATCCCGGCCCCGGCGGCTGGGGCGTCGTGCTGCGCGCGGTGGGCACGGAACGCGATCTTTCCGGCGGCGAGCCGCTGACCACGAACAACCGCATGGAATTGATGGCGGCGATCCAGGGATTGGAGGCGCTGAAGCGCCCGTGCCGCGTCACGCTCCACACCGACAGCCGCTATGTGATGGATGGGCTGACCAAGTGGATCAAGGGCTGGCTGCGCAACGGCTGGAAGACCGCCGATCGCAAACCGGTGAAGAATGCCGATCTCTGGCAGCGCCTGATCACGGCGGCCGATCCGCACCAGATCAAATGGGTGTGGGTGAAGGGCCATGCCGGCCACCCCGACAATGAGCGCGCGGACAAGCTCGCCAGCGATGCCGCGATCGCGGCCGGAGGAATGCGGCGATCGGCATGACGTGGCGGCGGCGCGACACGCTCCAGTTCGTCGCCGCCCTGCTTGTCGGTTCGGGCGCGGCGCTGACTTTCCAGTATTTCCGGCCGATCGGCGAGAAGGTCGGCGAAACACCCACCGTCGAAAGCATATTGGCCGATCCCGATGCGCCACGCACCGGCCCCGCCGACGCGGCGATCACGATCATTGTCTATACCGACTATGATTGCCCGATCTGCCGCCAATCCTATGGCGCCATGGCCGATGCGATAGCCGGCCGAAAGGATGTCCGTATCCTCAACAAGGAATGGCCGGTGCTCGGCCCTCGTTCGCTGCGCGCTGCAAAAGTGGCACTCGCGGCGGACAAACAGGGCCTTTATGCGCCGGTCCACGACCGGCTGATGCGGCGCTCCGGTCGTCTCGACGAAGCGGAATTACGCACCGCGATCGAACAGGCGGGTGGCGATTGGGCGCGGATCGAGGCCGATCTCGCCACCGATGCGAAACGCATCGACGCGGCGCTCGCCCGCGTATCGACGGAGGCTTTCGCGCTCGGCCTGCAGGGCACGCCGGCCTATCTCATCGGCCCGGTGCTGGTGCGGGGCGGCCTCGACGAAGCCGGCTTTCGCCGGGCGCTCCGCGAGGCCGCCAAGTAGGTCAGCCCGCCGGCTGGTTCGCCCCCGTCACGTCGCGGGCGGCGGCATAGCCGAACGTCATCGCGGGCCCGATCGTGGCACCTGCGCCCGGATAGGAACGGCCCATCACCGATGCCGCGGTGTTGCCGATCGCATAGAGGCCGGGAATGCGCTCGCCCGCCTGGTTCAGCACCGCGCCGTCGCAGTCTGTCACGAGCCCGCCATTTGTACCAATGTCTCCGGGATTGACCGGAAGTGCATAGAAAGGTGCCTTTTCCAGCGGCAACAAGTTGGGATTGGGCTGGACCTTGGGGTCGCCATAATAACGGTCATAAGGTTGATGCCCGCGCCCGAAATCGGGATCCTCACCGCGCCGCGCATTGGCGTTGAAGCGCTCGACGGTCTCAACCAGCGCGTCGACCGGCAAGCCCAGCTTGCCCGCCAGTTCGGCGATGCTGTCGGCCTTGGTCAGGATCTCCTTCACCTCGCCGCGCATCGTGAAGTCCGGGAACACCGGCATCACCGGCCCCATCGGATATTTCTTCCGGAAAGTGGCGTCGAAGATCACATAAGCCGGCGTCGTCTCCGCACCGGGCAGGTTCTTCTCGAACATCTCCTGCCCGCAGATATGATAGGAAGCCGCCTCGTTGGTGAAGCGCTTGGCCGCCTGGTTGACGATGATCGAACCCGGCAGCGAGCGTTCGAAGAACAAGGGCCGCGCGCGATCCTCGCCCGGAACCTTGATCGTCGGCGCCCACCAGGCCGAATCCAGCCGCTCGACCGCCGCGCCCAGCTTCTGGGCGGCCGCCAGCGTGTCGCCCGTATTGTTGGGCTGGCCGCCGCTCACGTCGGGATCAGGCGAGCGGCGGAGATTGGCGGCGCGAAGCTCGGCATTCCGCTCGAACCCGCCCGCCGCAAGGATGACGCCCTTGCGCGCATGGACGCGCTGGGAACGGCCGTCCTTGTTGACGACGGCACCGATCACCCGGCCATTCTCGACGATCAGATCCTCGAACGGAGCCTTCCGCCACAGCGGCACCTTACGGCGATCCATGGCGAGCTTCAGCCGCGCGACGAGCGCATTGCCGCCGGTCAGGAAGCGCGAACGATCCGACTTAAGCCGTTGACCCACGTCCGAATAATAGCGCCACAGCACCTTGATCAGGCTCTTGATCCAACCCGGCCAGCGCGTGATCATCGGAGCGGCCTCGGCGGCGGTCCAGGAAATCTTGCCGAACAGCATGGCCGATGCGTGGGTCGGCCGCATCCATTTCAGATCCTCACCGATCAGGCGGCCATCGAGCGGCACCGGATCATGGCTGCGCCAGCCAAGCTTACCGCCGGGCAATTCGGCATGATAATCGGTGTAGGGGATCGAATTGTAGCGAACGTCGGCTTCGCGCTCGACATATTGCAGCATGGCGGGCGCCGTATCGACGAACGCCTCGATCCGCTTGGGATCGACCTCACCGGCGAGCGCCGAGATATATTGGATCGCTTCCTCGCGCGTATCCTCCTGCCCCGCCGCCTTGGCGAGATGACTGTTGGGTATCCACAGCACGCCGCCCGACGTGGCACTGGTGCCGCCGAACAATTCGCCCTTTTCGATCACCAGCACGTCGGCATGATTGTCCGCCGCGACGATCGCCGCAGTCAGCGCGCCCGCCCCCGATCCCACGACCAGAACGTCGGTTTCATAATCCCAACTGGTCGCGATCTTCCCCTCCATCATGCACTCACCCTTTGAACCTGCCGCACCTTGCGCAGCGAAATAGGAATACCCGTCATATGCGGCATGGCGTTGATCGCCTCGCGCCGGCTGGCATCAAGCAGCAGGTTGGTCGAAACGCCCTGCTGATAATAGCCCTCGTTGCTCGCCTCGTCCGGCAGGCCGCCAAAGCCATGCGCGATCGAAACCACGCGCCGTCGCAGAGTGGGGTCAGCCTCGATCACCGCCATGATCGCACCACGATCCGACTCGACCTCGACCTCGTCGCCATCGACGGCGCCGATGGCGGCCATGTCGTCCGGGTTCACGAAAGCGAGATTGTAGGGCACCCGCTTGCGCGTGGTCGGCAGATCGCGTCCGACGGAATTGAAGACCTCGCGAAGACGCCGGACGGCCAGACGGTGGCTGCGGTCCAACGCCTGCCAATCCTCGGCCGCGACGGTCCCGATTTCGGCGCGGACATCGTCCGGCATCAGGGTGAAGCGCCCTTCCCAGCCTTCCTCGGCCGGTTCGACATATTGCTCGGCACTTTCATCGACGAGACCGCGTTCCTCGGCCCTCAGCGCGTCGAACCCGCCCGGAACGTTACGGGTGACGATCGCCAGCAACTCATCGGTCGAGGGCGCCCGCGTCAGATCGAGCAGCTCGCCCAGATAGGTCAAAGGCAGGCCGAGCCGCTTCGCCAGGCCCCAGAAGACATAGGCATCCTCGACCAGTTCGGCGCCTTCGGGCGGCGCGGCGACGGCGGGCGTGTAACGGATGTAAGGCTGATCCGGGTACAGCATATATTCGTAGGGCCAGATCGGCAGGTCCGGCCGCTCATATTGCATGAAGGGCGGCAGGACATAGTCGGCCAGCCGTGCCGTCGCACCCATGGTTGGCTCGATGCAGACGAGCAGGTCTAGCTTGCGCAGCGCGTCCACGACATGCCGTTGATCGGGGACTGAGGAGGCCGGATTGCCGCCGTGGACGATCAGCGCGCGAACGCGATCGGCACCGGGTTCGAGTATCTCGTCGGCCATCACGCCGGTCATCATCTCGTCGTTCATGGCACCATAGCCGTGGATGCGGCTTTTCGGCCCATCCTCCCACCAGCGCGGCGCCGGCATCGCCTGCGCGCGGCGTGGATAGCGCGGCAGCACCATGCCGGGATTGTCTACCCGATCGCCTGCGCGCTGCATTCGCCCGCAGACGATGTTCAGCGTCTCCAGCAGATGTTCGGCCAGGTTGGAATGGGGGCCCATGTCCGGCCCAGTGGAACTGCCGGTGATGCCCGAACGGCTTTCGACTGCGAACATTCGTGCTGCGGCCCTGATCTGTGCTTCCGGGACATCGGCGCGGGCCGAGACGTAAGCCGGGTCGAACGGCGCGAGCGCGGCGCGCAATTCTTCGAGATCGGCGACATTAGCCGCGCAGAAATCGGCATCGTGCCAGTTTTCCGCCAACACGACATGGAGGATGCCGGCTATCAGCGTGGGATCTTCACCCGGTAGAGGCTGGATGACGAGATCGGCAAAGGACGCGGTCTCGGTGTGGCGCGGATCGATGACGATCAGCTTCATGCCCCTCTCCCGCGCGGCTTTCATCCGCTTCACCGGATTGCGCGTGTCGAAGGGCGGGTTGACCGAAACCATCGGGTTGGTGCCGACCAGCATCATCAGATCGGCGCGATGGGCGGGAATCTTGCCCGCCTGCCAGATGCCGAGCCGGCCCGCGGCGACCATCTTGGCCGACTGGTCGATCGTCACCGAACTGTAGCATTTGGGCGATCCGAGCGCCCGCAGCCAGTCGTTCAACATCATCACCGCCGATGCGGTGAAGAAGGCACCGCCGCCCTTGTAGCCGGCGACCGAAAGCGGCCCGCTTTCGGCGACAATCGTTTTCAACTTCTCGGCAATCTCGTCCAGCGCCTGCTCGATACCGATCCGCGCGAAGCTGCCATCGGGCATTTTCTTCAGCGGATGAAGTATCCGCTCAGGATTGTTGTGCGCCTCCACCGCGCGTAGCCCCTTGAAACAGGCGAAACCGAGCGTCTGCGGATCCTCGCGATCGGCGCGGATGCTGACCATGCGGCGATTTTCGTCGAGGGTGACGATCGTTCCGCAACTGCCCATGCAGATCCGGCAGAAGGAGATATGCTCGGTCGTCGCCATGCGCCTTCTCCTCAAGCCTGCTCCGCCAGCACCCGGTTGAGCACCTGCTGAAAGCCGGATGCCCGCGGATAGCCGACATAATTGACCATGAAGACCAAGATCTCCCGCGCCTGATCGGCCGTCAGTTCGCCATTGGCGAGCGCGGCGCGAAGCTGCACCTCCTGGATGCCGGTCTCGCCCAGTGCCAGCACCGCGCCCAGGATCATCAGGCGGCGATCGCGGATGGCGAGCGTGTCACGGGTCCAGATCTCCCCGAACAGATGGTCAATCGTATTGTCGATGAAGGCGTCGCGCTTCTCCCGCGGCGGAATGGGCACCACGGGGCCATAAACGCGGGCGAACATGGCCTCGCCGGCCTCGCGGCGATCCCCGCCACTCATGCCGCTGCCTCGGCCAGCAGTTGATCGAGCGCGATCTGGCCGGTCGCCATGCCAGCGGTGAAACCGGCGTCGGTGATGAAGTTGCAGCCGTTGATGTAGGTCGCCGCGTCCGAATTGAGGAAGATCAGCGGATAGGCCTGCTCCTCCGGCGAAGACCGGCGGCCGAGCGGCTGGGTGTAGACATCAATGATCTTCGGGCCGGCGAAGCTGTCGAAATCCGGGGTCATGCCGCTGATCGTCGGCCCAGGGCTGAGCAGGTTAAGGCGAATGCCGCGATTTTCGGTGATCCGCGCCGATTCCCGCATGGCCCAGACGATCACCGCCTCCTTGGAGAAGGAATAGGGATCGCCCAGCCCCGCCAGGCGAGGTTCAGCCCAGGCGACGGCGGCCGCATGGTCCGCCGTGGTCACGAACTCCGTCACCACATCGGCGCGCATGATCCAGCCATTGCCAGCGGTCGAGGCGATGATCGCGATCGCGCCATTGTCGCGCACCAGCGGGCGCGCCTTTTCAACGAAATAGCGGACGCCGATGAAATTGACCTTCACCACGTCCAGCGCCGGGTGCGTCTGCGGGAGGCCGGAGCAATAATAGATCGCGTCGATCGGCCCTTTCACCTCCGCGAGCGCGGAGTCGATCGAACCGGGGTCGCGCAAGTCGCATAAGCTGAACGCGGATAGGCCGATGCCATCGACCGGCTTCCAGTCCATGCCATGCACCTCGGCGCCCAACCGCACGAGTTCCACCGCCGTCGCGCGGCCGATGCCGGAATAACAGCCGACAACCAGCACTTTCTTGCCCGCGTGGGACCAAACCGACATCCGCTCTCTCCTGATCCGTTATCCGCCTCATCCTCCCATCGCCCTCCGACCGCGGCGAGCGATCGATGTTATGAATAGGGGACAATTTTCGCATAACGGACGAAAACTCGACCGCACATCTTCCCTCTTTCTATCAGATGCGCAGCAATGCTATGACCATACCACGCATAGCAAAGAGACCGAACGGTCCAAACGATAAAATGCGGAAACGGAGATCGGGTAACGGAGAGAGGCGCCATGCATTTGATCGAAACCCAGCAAGGGGACATCCAATCGTCCCCGGCCCATGTGGAGGCGGCAATTTCCGCCCCCAATTGCACGATCCAGATCGTGAGCATGATTCACCCATCGCCGGCGGAATTCGCTCATGTCGAACCGCATCACACGATCGCGATGCAGCGTCAGCGCAAGCAATCCTTCTCGTCCGGTCGCTACCTAATGGAAGGCGCCGAAAAGCGGTTCGAGGATATCGGCCGGGTGCTCGTCATCCCCGCCAATGTGCCGCTGCAGGTTCGTGCCGAAGGCGGCCCGACTCAGGCAGTGCGCTGCATCTTCAGCCAGGATGCCTATGCCCGCATCACGGGACTCGACGAACTGGTCCACCCCAACGAGATGGTCGGCTGCCTCGACGTGAAGAGCCCGCGGATCACCGACACGCTGGCGCGGCTCGCCAATGAAGCCGAAGCGCCGGGTTTCGCCTCGCGCGTGCTGGCCGAAGCGCTCGGCACGTCGCTGATGGTCGAAATCGCGCGCTATGTGAACGATCTGCAGCCGCGTTCGACGATCCAGCGCGGCGGCCTGGCACGGCGCACGCACCGCCAGATCATCGAATATGTCGAAACGCAGAACGGCACGCCGTCGCTCAGCGATCTCGCCAAGCTCACGGGTTTGAGCCGCCGGCATCTCAGCCGCGCGTTCAAGCAGACCACCGGCCAGACGATCTATGACTATGTCGAGCAGGTGCGCTTCAATCGCGCCTCCAACATGCTCGCCGACACTGATCTGCTGATCAAGGACATCGCGTTCAAGCTGGGCTTCACCTGTTCCAGCAGCTTCTCGGTCGCCTTCCGTCGCGCCTGCGGCGAAACGCCCAAGTCGTTCCGCAAGCGGATGCGGCCGGGCGCGCCGGAAGAGTGCGCAAGCGTCACCAGGATGGCCGCCTGAACGCGGCGGCCTGAATGGCGACGATCGAGCCGGTCCTGCGGCTGAACATGAGCGGCCGCGCCGATACGCGCGCGGCCGAGGCGGATCGCTATCGCGCGGCGATCGCGATGACGGAATATGCCGACAAGGCCGGCTTTGCCGTCGTCAATGTCGAGGAGCATCACGACGCGGAGATTGGCTGGCTGCCGTCCCCCCTCCTTCTGGCCGGGATGATCGCGGCGCGGACCGAGCAGATCATCATCCGCGGATCGGCGGTGCTCGCCCCGCTTTATGATGCCATGCGGTTGGCCGAAGACATCGCTATGCTCGATCTGGTGAGCAAGGGCCGTTTCCTGATGGTGCTGGGCCAGGGCTATCGGCCCAGCGAATATCATGTGATGGGCCGCAACTTCGAAACGCGCGGGCCCGATACCGACAAGCTGATCGATACGTTGCTGAAGGCGTGGAGCGGCGAGCCCTTCGACCATGAAGGCCGGACCATCCACGTATCGCCGCCGCCCTATACCAGCCCGCATCCGCCGCTTTATTATGGCGGTATGAGCCCTGCGGCGGCGAAGCGGGCGGCGCGCTGGGGGCTGCCTTTCCTTCCCGGCCAGCCGATGCCGGAAATCGAGGCGATCTACGTCGCCGAATGCGAGAAGCTGGGGAAAATCGCCCGCGTCGAGACATTCACCGACATGGCGATGCTGTTCGTGGATCGCGACCCGGACAAAGCGTGGGCGGAGCTCGGCCCCTATTTCCTGAAGGAAGTCGATCAATATGCGCGCTGGACCAAGGCCGGCGTGCAGCGGGTCTATGACGCCGGCAGCGGATCGATCGAGGCGCTGCGGAGCGCCGGCACCTACGAGATATTGACGCCCGAAGAATGCCTTGCCCGCGCCCGTGCGCTCGACCGGCCCTATCGGCCGATCCTGCACCCGCTGGCCGGCGGGATAGCGCCGGAACGCGGGTGGGAAAGCATGACGCTGTTTGTGAACGAGGTGCTGAACAAGCTCTAGGCGGTCAGCCGCCTTCGAGAATCTTCGGTTCGCGGCCGACGGGACGCATCATCACGAATTCGAACGCGGCCTTGTCGGGCAGGTCGAAGCAGTGGGCGATCTGCTCGGCCACCGCCTCCACCTGCATCATGCCATTCCAATACGGGCCGCGTTCAAGCCAGTCGGCATAAGCCGCACCCACGACCGCTTCGTCCCAGCCCTGGCCGAAACCGGTGCCGGTATCGCCGGGGATGAAGGTGGTGACGGCGATATCGTCCTTCTGCACCTCATGCCGGAGTTCATCGGTGAAGCGCTCGAGCCCGGCCTTGGTCGCGCCGTATATCGAGAGAAAGCTGAATGCGCCTTCGCGATGCACCGTCGCAGAGGAGACGTTGACGATCCGCCCGCCGCCCCGCGCCCGCAGATAGGGGATGATCGCCCGGCAGGTCATGATCGGGGCGAGGAAGTTGATCCGGGTCTGCTCGTTCAACTGCTCGATATCGAGATTTTCGACGAGGTTGGGATAGGCGACCCCGGCATTGTTGACGATGCCGTCGATGCCGCCGAAATGCTCCGCCACCTGCGCCATGCCGGCACCAATCGCTGTGGCGTCGGTGATGTCCACCGCCAGCGGCAGAACCTCCCTACCGATGGCCTGCGCAGCCTCCGCCAGCGCATCGGCACTCCGCCCCCAGATCGCGACCTTCGCGCCGCGCCGCGCCAAGGCAAGCGCGGTGTGAAAGCCCATGTTGCGGGCGGCGCCGGTGACGATGATGACCTTGCCCGCCGCGCTCATGCCTCGACCCCGATCGTCTTGGTCTGCAGATATTCCTCGAAGCCCTCGACACCCATCTCGCGGCCGATGCCGCTCTGCTTGTAGCCGCCGAAGGGCGAATCTGCCGCGAAGATATTGGCGGCGTTGACGTTCACGGTGCCGGTACGGATGCGCTTCGCCACGGCGAGCGCCCGCGCCGGATCGGCCGACTGGACTGCGCCGCCCAGGCCATAGATCGAGTCGTTGGCGATCCGCACGGCATCCTCATCGTCCTCATAGGGGATTGCGACGAGGACGGGGCCGAATATCTCCTCCTGCGCAATCCGCATGTCGTTGCGGACGTCGACGAAGACGGTGGGCTTGATATAATAACCGCCATTGATGCCCGCCGCGGCGCCACCCGCCACGACGCGAGCGCCCTCCTCTTTGCCAAGCTTGATATAGCCGAGCACGCGATCGAACTGCGCCTTCGACGCCACGGGTCCAAGGATCTGGTCCTCGGCATTGGGATCGCCGAACGGCATCGCGTCATACATGGCGGCGATCGTCGCGACAGCCTCCTCATAGCGCGAGCGCGGCAGCAGGATGCGCGTGGGGAGCGAGCAGCCCTGGCCGGCATGGTAGCAGACGGCGAGTGACGAATAGAGCGCGTCGGGGAATATCGCGTCGTCGAGAACGATATTGGCCGACTTGCCGCCAAGCTCCAGGAACACCCGCTTCAACGTCTTGGAAGCGGCTTCCATGATGCGACGGCCGGTGGCGGTCGATCCGGTGAAGGAGATGATGTCGACGCGGGGATCGGCGACGAGCTGCTCGCCAAGGCCGGCCTTGTCGGCGCCGGTGATGATGTTGATGACACCCGCCGGCAACCCTGCCTTCGCTGCGGCCTCGCCCAGCAGCGTCGCGGCCCAGGGCGTGTCGGGCGCGGCCTTCAGGACGATTGTGCAGCCTGCGGCCAGCGCGGCCGTGACTTTCGCCAGGTTGATCTGGACGGGCATGTTCCAGGGCGTGATCGCACCGACCACGCCGGCCGCTTCCTTCAGCACCAGCCGCCGCGTCGGCGTGCCCATCGTCGAGGTGACGCCGATGTCGCGCTGCCATTCGTAGCGGCGGGCGAGATCGATGGTCCATTCCATGAAGTTTATAGGCAGGTTTAGACCGGGTCCGCGGGTGACGCCGATGGTGGCGCCGGTTTCGGCGGAGATGCGGGCGCGGTGATCGTCCGCCAATTCCAACAGCGCAACTCGAAATTTATCAATTAATTGCAGTCGTTTATCGTGATTGGCTGACCAGTCGCTTTCATCGAAGGCGCGGCGTGCGGCAGCGATCGCATGATCCATGTCCGCGGCCGAGGCATCCGCCGCCTCCCCCACCTTGGCCGCTGTCGCGGGGCCGATATTGTCATAGGTCCGCCCGGCTTCGGCATCACGAAGCACGCCATCCACATAAAGCTGCGAGGTCGGGAATAGGGCCATCGGGTTCAGATCCTCGTTACGGATTCGCGGAACAGGCGGGCGGTTGCCTCGCCCAAAGGTGCGGAAACTTCGCTCTCGGCCGCGAGTGCAGCGGCCAGCGACAGATCCTTTTCGGCCAGCGTCGACAATGCTGCCTGGCTCGCGGCAAAGACATCGGAGTTCATCGTCCCGCGAAAGCCGACATAAGCGCGCATTGCGGGCGTTAGATTGCCATTGTCGGTCATCACCTCGCTGAGCTTGGCCGGATCGAGCCCCGCCGCGGCCGCGAGCCGATATGCCTCCACCGCACCCAGCAGTTCGATGTAGGTGACGAGGTTGTTGACGATCTTGAGCGTCATGCCCTGCCCCACCGGCCCGGCATGGACGATGTTGGAGCAATAGGCCGACAACAGCGGTCGCGCCTGATCGATCGCCGCAGCCTCGCCGCCGACCATGGCCGTCAGCCGGCCGCTGCGCGCGCCTTCCGCCCCGCCGGTGACGGCCGCGTCGATCACGGCCACGCCCTTGTCAGCCGCGACCTTGGCCAGTTCGACGATCGTCGCCGGGCGCACCGTGCTGTGAATGGCGATCAGCCCGGATGTCATGGTTTCGAGCAGCGCCGTCACCACTTCCTGGACATCGGCATCGTCGCGCACGCAGACGCCAATCAGGTCAGCCGCGCGGCCGACATCGGCCAACGACGGGGCGATTCCAGCTCTGCCGCGGAACGGCGCAACGGCCGCATCCGCCACGTCATAGACGGTGAGATCGAGGCCGGGGGCGAGCAGCCACTCGGCCATCGGCAAGCCGATATTCCCGAGGCCGATATAGCCCACCCGCGTCGTCATGCCCGCTCCTCTCGTCCCCGGGGGCATTTCGCCCTTCATCGCGGCAAACAGTAACGAAGGCAGGGAAATCCGAGAATGAGGGGCATCGAACAAATGGCCAGATGTGACGATTTGGCCCCAAACCCGAAGATGGACGAATTATTTACTCTAATTGCCAACTGGCATCTTCCGCCCGCGCCATCGCGTCCGTAACAAGGGCCGATCATGTGGCAATTGTACCAGTTCCCCCTCTGCCCCTTCTCCCGCAAAGTCCGGCTTCTCCTGGGTGAGAAGGCGGTCGGCTACGAGCTTGTCCGCGAATCGCCGTGGATGCAGCGCGACGAATTCGTCGACATGAATCCCGCCGGCCAGACGCCGGTGATGGCCGATTCCGCCGCGGGGCTGATCCTGATCGATTCGTCGACGATCTGCGAATATTTCGAGGAAACCATCGACAAGGCTTCGATGCTGCCCGGCACCGCCGCCAACCGTGCGGAAATCCGCCGGCTGGTCGCCTGGTTCGATGAGCGCATGTATTCCGAAGTCGTCGCACCGCTGATGCACGAGCGGATGCTGAAGCGCATCGTCCACCGCATGACGCCAGACGCCAAGGCACTGCGCGAGGCGATGAAGGCGGCGAACAGCCATCTCGATTATGTCGATTACCTGCTCGACCACCGCCGCTGGATCGGCGGCCCGGTGCTGAGCCTGGCGGACCTCACCGCCGCGGCGCATCTGTCGGTCGCCGATTATCTGGGCGGCATCGACTGGCGCGGACATGACCGTACCAAGGAATGGTATGCGGCGCTGAAATCACGGCCGAGTTTCCGGCCGCTTTTGTCCGAGCGGATGGAGATCGTCAGTCCGCCCGAGCATTATGACAAGGTCGACTTCTGATCACCTGACAGCACGGTCGATCACGCACCAACAACGGGCTGGCGCAAAGCCGAAATCGGCAATCGAGCCGCCCCAATAACTTGGCCAAAAAGGGCGTTTTGCCCGCCCGCCGCCAAGGGAACCTTCGCGCGTATATTTGGTTTTGCGCGCGGCGGCTGACGTGCGCGCGATTGATCTCGGGGCGGCAACCACACCCACCCCAGCCCCATCCGCAAGTAGCAGGAGATCACCATGAACAAGGCGTCACGCCAGCATATGCTGGTGGCGCTGTCGCTTGGCACGGCCCTTTGCCTTTCCATCGGGCCGGCATCGGCAGCGCAATTCACGCAGATCAATCTCGCCACTGATGACCAGTCGGTTCTGACCGGACTGGGTTTCACCGCAGCGAGCTTCGTCGATCCGCACCTCATCAATCCCTGGGGCATGGCCGCGGCGCCAAACGGCCCATTCTGGGTTTCAAATCAAGGAGACGCGACATCTACGCTCTACCAGCCTACGGGTCAGCCGCTTTCGCTGGTGGTATCCATCCCCGGCAGCGCCACGGGACCTACCGGACCTACCGGCCAGGTCTTCAACGGCGGCAGTGGATTTGACCTGCCAACCGGCGGCAGCGCCCGGTTCCTGTTCGCCAATCTCGACGGTTCGATAGCGGGCTGGAACCCATCCAGCGGGACCGCGGCAACAGTTATGGTGCCAGCCGCGTCCAATGCACGCAGCGCAATCTATACCGGCCTTGCGCTCGGATCGATCGGCGGCAGCGGCCATCTTTATGCCGCCAACGGCGCGACCGGACAGATCGACGTGTTCGACAGCAACTTCGTTCCGACGACGCTGGCGGGAAATTTCGTCGATCCAGGAGACAATCCGGAAGGGTTGGTGCCTTTCAATGTTGCCAATATCGGCGACCGGCTGTTCGTAACCTACGCAATCGCCGGCCCCGAAAGCGACGAGGCGGAGCTCGGCAGCGGTTTTGTAAGCGAGTTCAACCTTGACGGCACATTCGTGAGAAGGCTCACCGACGGTGGTCCGCTCGCGTCGCCATGGGGATTGGCGGTGGCGCCTGACAGCTTCGGCGATCTGGCCGGCGCGCTGCTGGTCGGCAATTTCAACGAGGAGTTCGGCCAGATCAACGCTTTCAGCCTGACGGACGGGTCCTCGCTGGGTCCGCTGCTCGGAACAGACGGCAACGCCATCACCATTCCATATTTGTGGGCGCTGGCACCGGGATCGAGCAGCAACGCTGCCAAATCCATCTTCTTCACCGCGGGAATTGGCGATGAGGAGCATGGTTTGTTCGGCCGGTTCGATAATGCAACACCGGTACCCGAGCCGGCCACTTGGGCGCTGATGCTGGTCGGTATGGGGGCCATCGGCATATCGATGCGACGGCGCCACACGATCAGGGTCCAGTTCGCCTGACACACACCAACATGGAAGCGTCGCCGATGATGCATCGGCGCCGCTTCCGTCCTATTTTTGCGCGGCCAGCAGATAATCCATCGCGGTGTTGTCGGTCAGGTGAAAGCCCTGGAGCGGGGTGAAGGACAGGCCGGTAATATCCGAGACCGTCAGGCCGGCGCCTTGGACCAAGGCCTTCAGTTCGTCCGGCGTCAGGAACTTGTGCCAGTCGTGCGTGCCCTTGGGGATGCCGCCGACGCTCTCGCCGACGGTGATGAGGGCGAGGCGCGACATCGGCGTGCGGTTGGGGGTGGAAAGGATCATCAACCCGCTCGGCGCCAGCGCGGCAGCGAGGCCGGCGATGAAGGCAGCCGGATCAGCGACATGCTCGACCACTTCCAGCGAAATGACGAGATCGAAGCTCTCGCCTGCCAGCGTTTCGACGCCGCCGACACGATAATCGATCGCGAGGCCCTGCCCTTCGGCGTGGCTCCGCGCGACGGCGATATTCTCCGGCGCGGCGTCGATCGCGGTCACGGCCGCGCCCAGCCGAGCGAGCGGTTCGGTCAACAGGCCAGCGCCGCATCCCACATCCAGAACACGCCTTCCCGCCAGCGGCTTGAAGCTTGTGGGATCACCGGGCCAATGCGCGTCCACGGCATCGCGAATATAGCGCAACCGTACTGGATTGAGCTTGTGCAGCATCGCGGAGGAGCCCTTGGGGTTCCACCAATCGGCCGCCATTGCGCCGAAATGGGCCGCCTCGGCCGGGTCGATCGTGTCGGGTGTGCTTGCGTTCATCACCTCACCTCCCTATCAGGCCGCCACACCGCGCGCCAAGCCGGTTCCTGATAGAGCTAGAAATCCTGCCCATGGCCCGTATCGTCATGAAGTTCGGTGGCACGTCGATGGCCGGCATCGAACGTATCCGCAATGTCGCCAATCGCGTGAAGCATGAGGTGGACGCCGGCAATCAGGTTGCCGTCGTGGTTTCGGCCATGGCGGGGGAGACCGATCGCCTCGTCAATTTCTGCCGCGAAGCCTCGCCGCTCTACGATCCCCGCGAATATGACGTGGTGGTCGCGTCCGGCGAACAGGTGACGAGCGGCCTGCTCGCCATCGTCCTCCAGTCGATGGGCGTAAATGCGCGCAGCTGGCTGGGCTGGCAGTTGCCGATCCGCACGTCCGACGCACACGCATCGGCCCGCATCGCCGACATCGACACCGAACGCCTCAACGCGGCGCTCGCCACCGGCGAAGTCGCCGTCATCCCCGGTTTCCAGGGTATGGCCGATGGCGACCGGGTGACGACACTCGGCCGCGGCGGTTCGGACACTTCGGCGGTGGCAGTGGCGGCGGCGATGAAAGCTGACCGCTGCGACATCTATACCGACGTCGACGGTGTCTACACCACCGACCCACGCATCGTGCCCCGCGCCCGCAAGCTCAGCCGCGTCACCTATGAGGAGATGCTGGAACTGGCGAGCGTCGGCGCCAAGGTGCTGCAGACGCGTTCCGTGGGCCTGGCGATGAAGGAGAAGGTGCGCGTGCGCGTGCTCTCGTCCTTCGACGACAGCCACGACACTGAGGGGCATCGCGGGACGCTGATCGTCGGCGATGACGAGATCGAAGAGGGAAGCATGGAACGTCAGCTCATCACGGGCATCGCCCACGACAAGAATGAGGCGAAGGTGACCCTGGTCGCCGTGCCCGACCGCCCCGGCGCAGTCGCCACCATCTTCACGCCGCTGGCGGACGCCAGCATCAACGTCGACATGATCGTGCAGAACGTCGCGCACGAAACGGGATCGACCGACGTCACCTTCACGGTGCCCAAGGCCGAACTGACCCGCGCGCTGGACGTGCTGGAAAAGCAGAAGCCGGTGATCGGGTTCGAGCGCGTGCTGCACGCAACCAACGTCTGCAAGGTCTCCGTCGTCGGCGTGGGCATGCGCAGCCATGCCGGCGTCGCGGCGACGATGTTCAAGGCGCTCGCCGATCGCGGCATCAACATCCAGGCTATCACCACGTCGGAGATCAAGGTCAGCGTGCTGATCGAGGATGATTATACCGAGCTTGCCGTGCGCGTGCTGCACACGGCCTATGGGCTCGACGCCGAAGAGGAAGCCGACGCGTGAGCCTTTCCACGCCGCGCCTGAACGCGCTGATGGCCCGCGGGGCTGCGTTCCTGGGCACCGAATATGCGATTATGGCGGGTGCCATGTCGTGGGTGTCGGAACGCCACCTTGTCGCGGCGATCTCCAACGCGGGCGGGTTCGGCGTGATCGCGTGCGGGGCGATGACCCCAGCGCTGCTCGACGCAGAGATAGCCGGCACCAAGACGCTCGCGAAGAAGCCTTTCGGCGTTAATCTCATTACCATGCACCCTGATCTTCAGGAACTGATCGAGGTTTGCGGCAAGCATCAGGTGGGCCATGTCGTGCTCGCCGGCGGCTTGCCGCCGGGTGGCGCGATCGAGAAGATCAAGGCCGGCGGCGCCAAGGTCGTCTGCTTCGCGCCCGCGCTCTCGCTGGCGAAAAAGTTGATCCGCTCCGGCGTCGACGCCCTGGTGATCGAGGGCATGGAAGCGGGCGGCCATATCGGCCCGGTTTCGACCTCGGTGCTGGCGCAGGAAATCCTGCCCAGCGTGGCAGAACAGGTGCCGGTGTTCGTTGCCGGCGGCATCGGCCGGGGCGAGGCGATCGCCGCCTATCTGGAAATGGGTGCGGCCGGTGTCCAACTCGGCACCCGTTTCGTCTGCGCCAACGAATCGATCGCGCATGCCAACTTCAAGAAGGCATTCATCCGCGCATCGGCACGCGATGCCACTGCAAGCGTGCAGATCGACCCCCGCTTGCCCGTAATCCCCGTCCGCGCGCTCAAAAATTCATCGACCGAATTGTTCACGGCCAAACAGCGCGAAGTCGCTCAGGCGCTCGACGAGGGCCGGGTCGAGATGGCCGAGGCACAACTGCAGATCGAACATTATTGGGCGGGCGCCCTTCGCCGCGCCGTAATCGACGGCGATGTCGAGAATGGTTCGGTGATGGCCGGGCAGTCGGTGGGCATGGTGACTAAGGAAGAGCCCGTCACGGAGATCATCGCGGCGCTGGCCGGGGAGGCTGAAGCGGCTCTTACCGCGCGGGGCTGAGGCTCCGTGCTCGCGCGACAGCGTGGCCGGTGGGACAGCCGGCACAGTCCGCGGGCACCTTTCCAGCTTCCATCTCGGCGATGAGTGCGTGTCGGCGTGCCGCGACGCTTTGGGGTGAATCGGCGCGAATATGGCCGAAGGCCGAGGCCTCGTCCTTCATGAAGCAGCAGCCCGTGACGCGGCCGTCGCTGGCGAGATACGCCCCCCGCTCTAGCCAGGGGCATGTCTGCCGCGCCGGATCGAAGCCGGCGAACAAAGCGAAGTAGAAAAAGCCTTCGGCCGTGCGCACCGGTGCGCCCTGAGCGAGCGCTTGGCGCATCGCGTTGAAACGCGGTGTCATCTCGTCGCCAAGCTGCTGCGCAGCCATCGTGGGAGCGTAGCTGCGGGCATAGGCCGGCATACCCTGCAATTGCTGGACGGCGATCCCGCCATCCAGCCCGAGTTGGTGATAAAAACGATAGATGGCGTGAATATCGTCGATCGTATCGCGCAGGACCGTGACAGCAAGGCCGATGTTCGGATGAACGAGACCCAATTCGTCGCGGCGTAGCGCCAAAGCCCGCAGCCCGGCCTCGACCTTGGCGAACTTGCCGCCGCGTATCTGCTGGAAGCGCGCCGGATCAGCGCTTTCAAGAGAGATGTGGATCGATCGAAGGTCCGCCGCAAGCAGGCGATCGATCATCTCGTCGCTCAACAGGCTGCCATTGCTGATCAGGCTGACCAGAATGCCCCGCGCGCGACATGCCGCCACCATATCGAAGAAGCGGGGATGGAGCAGCGGTTCGCCCTCCCCCTGCAATTCGACATGCCGGAGGTCGGGATGTGCGTGGAGGAAAGCCTGAAAATCATCCCACGCTAGGTCGCGCTGAGGCATGTGCCTGCCGACGCAGAAGCCGCACGTGAAATTGCAGCGCGTCGTAGGCTCTATCTGGGCGAAGCGGATCAGCCTCTTCCCCTAGCCAAGGCGCCAAGTGGAATCATGAAACGCCTCAACCGAAATGGACGGACGTTCCAAAAGAAAAGCCCCGGCGTTGAGGCCGGGGCTCGAATTCTTAGTTGCTCACCGGCTCATCATCGCCGCCGTCATCATCGAGGATGATCCAGAGCAGAACGCCAGCGGCAACGACGCCGCCAACGATCAGCCAGGTCATATTGCCCTCGCCGCGGCTGACATTCTGCATCGGTGCGCCAGCGCGGCCGGTGGCCGACGCAAGCGAAAGCTTCGCTGCACTGCTCGGTGCAGCCTGAGCGGCGATCGGCGACGCCACCAAGGCGGTCGCTGCCAGCAATCCTAGTAGGCGCGGTAAGCGCATATCTTCCTCCCTAGAAAATATCGCCGCAAACCACCCCGGCGCCGGGCACAAGCATCATTCACCGATCGCGCTGCATCACGCAACAAAAATTTTCTAAATCGTGATCTTAGCACGCACCCGTTATATCAACATCCAAAGCCAATTCGACATTCCGTTGCACAGATCCGATGAATGGAGTTCGGCAACGAGGTCGTGAAAAATAGATGCCAATACTTGCTTGCAGACATCATATGCAGGCGATGTTCTGCAATAAGCGGACGAAGGTATCGATAATCAGATACAATCGTCATTAAAATGAAATGGTAGCGGAGGAGGGACTTGAACCCCCGACACGCGGATTATGATTCCGCTGCTCTAACCAGCTGAGCTACTCCGCCCCAGATCGGGCCTCCGGTGAAGCGAAGTTCGCCGGGCGTGGCGGGCCTATAGGCAGGCCCGCGGCACGGGTCAACTGGCGTCGCGCATCATCGCACGATACAGGCTTTCCCGAGAATCGACGGGACGGGGTTGAGGATGAGCGTGGACCATTATGACGTTCTGATTGTCGGTGCCGGCCATGGCGGCGCCCAGGCAGCACTGATGCTGCGCCAGCAGAAGTTCGAGGGCAGCATCGCCCTGCTCGGCGACGAACCCGAGCCGCCTTATGAGCGCCCGCCGCTCTCCAAGGACTATTTCTCGGGCGAGAAGGCGTTCGAGCGCATCCTGATCCGCCCTGCGACTTTCTGGAGCGAGCGCAATGTGGATCTGCTGCTCAGCCGCCGCGTCAATGCCGTCGATCCGGCTGCGCATGAGGTGACGCTGACCGACGGGATGCGCATCGGCTATGGCAAGCTGATCTGGGCGACGGGCGGCTCGCCGCGTCGGCTGGCCTGCGAAGGCCATGGCGTGAAAGGCGTCCATGCGGTGCGCACCCGCGCCGACGTCGACCAGATGATGACCGAACTCCAAGCGACCAACCGCGTCGTCGTGATCGGCGGCGGCTATATCGGGCTGGAGGCGGCGGCGGTGCTGGCCAAGTTCGGCAAGCAGGTGACGGTGCTCGAAGCGCTGGACCGCGTCCTGGCGCGTGTCGCCGGTGAGCCGCTTTCCCGCTTCTACGAGGCCGAGCATCGCGCCCATGGTGTCGACGTGCGGCTGGGCGTTTCGGTCGACTGCATCCTGGAGAAGGACGGTCGCGCGACCGGCGTGCGGCTGGCGGACGGCACCGTCCTGCCGGCCGAGATGATCATCGTCGGCATCGGCATCATCCCCGCGGTCGAGCCGCTGCTGGCGGCGGGCGCCGCGGGCGGCAACGGCGTGGACGTCGATGGCCAGTGCCGCACCAGCCTGCCCGACATCTTCGCGATCGGCGACTGCGCCGCGCATGACAATCATTTCGCCGACGGCGCCCATATCCGCCTCGAATCGGTGCAGAACGCCAATGATCAGGCGACCATCGTCGCCAAGGCGATCATGGGCGGCGAGGAGCAGTATCACGCCGTGCCATGGTTCTGGTCGAACCAATATGATCTCCGCCTGCAGACGGTGGGTCTTTCGACCGGCCATGACGCGATCGTGACGCGCGGCGACCCCGCGACGCGAAGCTTCTCGATCGTCTATCTGAAGGGGGGCAAGGTGATCGCGCTCGACTGCGTCAACGCGACCAAGGATTATGTCCAGGGTCGCGCGCTGGTGGTCGGCGGCCTCTCTCCGACGCTCGACCAGTTGGCAGACACGGAAGTGCCGCTGAAATCGCTCGTCGCCTGATTTCCACGGGGAACCGCCCGCCTCTCCCCTCGTTCCCGGCTCATTGCGTCGCAAGGAGGTCGTCATGGAGTTGTCGGTTCCCCTGGAAACGGTCTGCCGGCTGATCGTTCGCGCCCGGGAACTCGAAGCCCAGGTGCCGATGAACGATACCGAGGACGATAGCGAAGACCCCACCGACTCGGACGATCCGATGGCAGTGCTGGAGGACGAGGCGAATGTCGCGGTCGAGGAGGAGGTCCGCACCCTCCTCGAGGACCTGGCCGAGGACGAGATCGCGGAGGTTCTGGCGCTCGCGTGGGTCGGCCGCGGCACATATGAGGCGAGCGAGTGGGACGAGGCGCTGGAGGAAGCCGCCGGCGACGAAGCCAATCCGGTCGAGGATCTGTTCGAAATGCCGATGCTCGCCGCCTATCTCGACGCCGGTCTCGCCGCCTTCGATCTCAGTTGCGAGGGGATCGGCCAGATCGACTGAACAAATGGCGGCCGATCGGCTGCCATGGCCCGCCACGATAGGCCCATGAGGCAAGGCCGATGATCTCTAGGGGCCGTGGACGAAAATCGGCCGCCATCCGCACCTGCAACGCCTTTGCGACCGTGCGATCCACGCGGTTCTGGATGGTGACGTGCGGTCGCCAAGGTGCCGCGTCCGGCGGGCGGAGGTAAGGAGCGAAGGCGTCGGCCAACCGGTCGCGGATCGCCTCAAGCTGGGGCGACTCGACCCTGAGCGCCGTTCCTTCTGGGAATTTGATGATGCCGGCGATCCGGGCGGCCGGTGCTTGGTCTCCCCGCGTCTCCGCCGTCAATCGCCGTCCCAGTTCCTCCACAAGCGATGGAGCAAGATGCTGGAACAAGGTGAGGTGCGCCGGCACCTGGTTCCGTTCAGGCGGATAATGGGTCCGGCGCAGGCCATCGAGCCAGGCGGCGTCGGCAGCCCCGAACAAGGCCGTCACGATGATCGGGGCCGATGCCGGCAAGGCGGGCGCCGAGGCCCCTGCCCCGCCGCCCTCCCGGTTCAAAGGCCGATCACCAGCCGCAGGTCTTGCCCTTGTTCTGCTCTTCCAGCCACGTCATCAGCGGCTGGAAATAGGCGATCATCGCGGTGCCATCCATCTCGCGGCTGCCGGTGAACGCCTCGAGTGCGTCGGGCCACGGCTTGGACATGCCCATTTCGAGCATCGCGTTGAGCTTCGCGCCGACTTCCTTGTTGCCGTAGAAGGAGCAGCGGTGGAGCGGCCCCTTCCATCCGGCCTGATCGCACGCGGCCTTGTAGAACTGGAACTGCAGGATACGGGCGAGGAAATAACGGGTGTAGGGCGTGCTCGCCGGGACATGATATTTGGCGCCCGGATCGAAGGCGTCGGCACCGCGCTCGACTGGCGGCGTGATGCCCTGATATTGCAGGCGGAGTGCCGTCCATGCATCATTATACTGATCGGGCTTGATGGTGCCGTTGAAGACGCTCCAGCGCCATTTGTCGACCAGCAGACCGAACGGCAGGAACGCCACCTTGTCCATCGCCTGACGCAGCAGCAGGCCGGTGTCCTTGTCCGCGGACGGCACCTGCGCCGGATCTAGCAGGCCGATCTGGACGAGATATTCGGGTGTCATCGACAGCGCGATCGCATCACCGATCGCTTCGTGGAAGCCGTCATTGGCACCGTTCAGATAGAGATAGGACTGCTTGTTATAGGCGCGCTGGTAATAATTATGGCCAAGCTCGTGGTGGATGGTGGTGAAATCCTCGCCATTCACCTTGATGCACATCTTGATGCGCAGGTCGTCCTTATTGTCGACGTCCCAGGCGGACGCATGGCAAATCACCTCGCGATCCGCGGGCTTCACGAACTGCGAACGCTTCCAGAAGCTCTCCGGCATCGGCGCGAAGCCGAGCGAGGAGAAGAAACCCTCGCCCTGCCTGACCATCTTTAATGGATCATAGCCCTTGGCCTTCAACAGCTCCGTGGTGCTGTAGCCGATGTCGCCCGCCCCCGGAGGCGCGACCACGTCATAGATATTGCCCCATTCCTGCGCCCACATATTGCCGAGCAGATCGGCGCGGATCGGGCCGGCCTTGGGCTGCACCTTGTCGCCATATTTCTCGTTGAGCTTGGTTCGCGTGTAGCAATGAAGCTGGTCGTAGAGCGGCTTCACCTGCAGCCAAAGCTTGTCGGTGAGCTTGGCGAACTCCTCCGGCGGCATGTCATAGTTGGAGCGCCACATCGCGCCCAGATCCTTGTAGCCGAGCTCCTTGGCGCCCTGGTTGGCGATCTGGACCATGCGGGCATAATCGCCCTTCATCGGCTTGCCGACATTGTCGTGCCAGCTCGCCCACATCTCCTTAAGCTGGGCCGGGTTGCGGACCGTGCCCATCTTCTCCTCGATGTCGGAGCCGTTGATCTCCTTGCCGTCGAACGTGCCGCGGCCTTTGCCGTAGGTGGAGCTCATCCGGGTGGAGAGCGCGTTGAGTTCAGTCGCGGCGCCGGCGGTCGACGGCGCGGGTAGGACGATGCCCTGGCGGAGAATATCGAGCTTGCGGCGGGTATCCGGCTTCAACCCCGCGACCTTGTCATATTTGGCCGCTTCCTTGGCCAGGCGCACCGACGCTTCGGTATTCTTGGCGCCGAACAGCGTATTCAGCGCATCGGTGTCGTCGGTGATGTAGGTGGCGTTGACCCAGGCGACCTGCGCGGTCGGCAACGACAGATCATATAATTCCTTTTCCGCTTCCGCGACGAAGCGATCGGCCTGCGCGGCGCTGGGCGCAGAATCCTTGGCAGCGATGGCGACGGCGGACAGCGCCACCATGCCGAGCGCGAGAGCGGAAGCGGCCGCGCGGAACGTGGATTTCATCGGATGGAGCCCCTCAATCCTGATTTTTGATTGAGTGCAGGTGAAACCCGGATCACGGCCGCGGTCAAGCGGCGAGGAAGTCCCGGATCGCCTGGCCGAGTTCGGGCTTCAACACCGCGCTCATATGGTTTCCGGGGATCGACTGGAAGCGGGCGCCCGGGATCGCATCGGCCAGTGCCTCGCCGGAGCCGTTATCGTCATCCTCGGCGCCGGTGACGACCAGGACGGGCCGGCCGATCGCTGCCAGTTCCTCGCGGCTGGTATCGACGAAGGTCTGCAGGATATGGAGCAACGCGACCGGATCGCCCTTGGTGGTCTTCAGGAAGGCCTCGGTCAGCCATTCGTTCGATCCGCGCTCGAAACTGCCGAGATTGGTGAGGACGTGGCGGAAATAGGTGCCGCGGCCGGCGGTATCGAGGATGCCGTCCAGCCCCATGCCGCACAGCACGGCGCGGCGCGGTGTCGCGCCCTTCACCAGCATCCGCGTGGTGGTGCGCCCGCCCAAGGAATAGCCGGCAAGATCATAATCGGTGAGGCCGAGGTGACGGACCAAAGCGAACCCGTCCGCCGCCAGCACGTCCGGCGGATAGGCGGAGGTTTCGTGGGGTTTGCCGCTTTCGCCATGGCCGCGCAGATCGGGCATGATGACGCGGAAGCCGGCGTCGGCGATCAGCTTCGCATGGCCGTAGCGGACCCAGTTGGTGAAGGCGTTGGAGAAATAGCCGTGGATCAGGACCAGCGGCCGACCCTCGCCCATTTCGTGCCAGGCAAGTTCCACCTCGTCGTCGGCCAGGAATCGCTCTTGCTTCACTTCCGTCATGCGTCACCCGGTCTGATGATCTCGGGAGCCCTGTAGCCCCGCGAACTTCAATCGGGAAGCTTGCCCGTCGCGGCGATCCAGCGATCCGTGAGCGATTGATGTTCGTCCGCCCGCAATCCCGGCAGGTGGCTGGTATCCTCCCACGCGGCCAGCTTGGTATCCACCGCGAAGTTCGATGTGGGGCGGAAGAAGCCGGGATCATCGAACGAGCCGATGGTGAGGTCGATATTCTCGCCATCGACATAGGCATAACCCAGCGAGGTGCCGCAGCTTGAGCAGAAGGGACGCTTGCCGATCGGCGAGGAGCGATACCATTCCGGCTCATGCGACCATTTCAACCTGGCTTGCGGCAGGTTCTTGAAGGCGGCGGCAGCACCTCCCGTCGCCCGCCGGCAAAAGGTGCAATGGCATAGATAGGCTTCGTCATTGTCGATTTCCGCTTCGTAGCGGATGCGGCCGCACTGGCAGCCGCCGGTCATCGTCTGCGTCATGCTCGCCTCGCGCGCCGGATCTCGATCGGGATCATGAGGAGCGCACCCAACATGGCGAGTGCCATGTCCTTCTGCGCATCCCATATGTCACCCTGCTGGCCGTTATAGAGATCAGCATCCGTGCCGGCCATCACAAGCGTCAGCCACCATTCGAAGATCTCGTACGCAGCCCCAACGGCGAGGGTGAATTCGACGGCGACGTAGAGCGACGCGCGCAATGAGAAGCCATGACGTCGCAGCGTCTCGACGATCACGGGTGTCGCCGTGACACCGAAGGCGAAATGGACCAGCCGATCATAATGGTTGCGGGTGAAGCCGAACGCGTCGCTGATCGACTTGCCGGTCAGCGCTATCGCCCAATCGTCATAGGGGACGTTCGAGTAAGTGTAGCGCCCGCCCAGCGTGTGGAGCAGCCAGAAGGCCAAGAGGAAAGCGACCGCGCGGTTCGACAGCGGCCAGCGCCGGAGGAGCAACGGCGCCGCGGTGACCAGCAGCACCGTCGGGATATGGTGGATCGGCGCGACCGAGGGATAGGGTTGCGCGATATTGGCGAGGATGACGGCGAGCCCGAGCAGCGCCATCATCCAGCGCTGGGCGACCGGCATCGCGGCCCATGCGGCGCGATAACCGGTCACTTGAGTTTGCTTCCTCAGCCCTTCTTGAGGTGACGGCGGCCGAGCAGCTCCGCGATCTGGACGGCGTTGAGCGCGGCGCCCTTGCGCAGATTGTCGGACACGCACCACAAAGCCAGGCCGTTTTCGACGGTCGGGTCCTCGCGGACGCGGCTGACGAAGGTGGCGAAATCGCCGACGCATTCGATCGGCGTCACATAGCCGCCATTCTCGCGCTTATCGACGAGCATCACGCCCGGCGCCTCGCGCAGGATCTTCTGCGCGTCCTCGGCCGAAAGCTCCTCCTCCATCTCGATATTGATGGATTCGGAGTGGCCGACGAACACCGGCACGCGCACGCAGGTCGCCGTCACTTTGATCTTCGGATCGAGAATCTTCTTGGTCTCGACCACCATCTTCCATTCTTCCTTGGTGTAACCATCATCCAGGAAGACATCGATGTGCGGGATCACGTTGAAGGCGATCTGCTTGGTGAACTTCTTCGGTTCGGCCGGATCGCCGACGAAGATGTTGCGCGACTGTTCGAACAGCTCGTCCATGCCTTCCTTGCCGGCGCCGGACACCGACTGGTAAGTCGAGACGACGACGCGCTTGATCTTCGCGGCATCGTGCAGCGGCTTCAGCGCGACGACCATCTGCGCGGTCGAGCAGTTCGGATTGGCGATGATGTTGCGCGCCTTGTAGCCGTCGATCGCGTCCGGGTTCACTTCCGGCACGATCAAAGGCACGTCCGGGTCCATGCGGTAGAGCGACGAATTGTCGATCACCACGCAGCCGGCGGCCGCGGCCTTGGGCGCATATTCCTTGGTTGCGGTCGATCCGACAGCGAACAGGGCCATATCCCAGCCCGCGAAATCGAAATGCTCGAGATTCTTGACCTTGAGTTTCTGGCCCGTCTCGCCGAAGTCGATCTCGTCACCGGTCGACCGGGAGGATGCCACCGCGGCAATCTCTTTAATCGGAAACTCGCGCTCGGCCAGAATGTTGAGCATCTCGCGCCCGACATTCCCGGTGGCTCCGACGACGACTACCCGATAGGCCATTTTACTCGCTCCAGTTGGACTTCAACCGCACATGCGGCCGGCGGGGTTTAGGGAAGCGCGCGCGTTTGTCCAGCCTGTCAGCCTATCGGATGCGATAGCGGAGCTTGGCTGCTCGTCCGCACGACGAAGTTGAGGAAGTTGAGGGTTGCGGGCGCATTTGGCGCGACTTGCGCCTGCGAAGCACCGTCGAAGCGACCGCAACGCGCCACCGGCGCGACAGCAACGCGACACCCGAGCGACATTAAAGCGACAATGACGCGGCACGAAGATGACAATGAGGCGCCTATTGGGCCACAGGTCCGCGCCGGAGTTGCCTGGAAATGACGGGAGCGTGCTTTCATCCGTCAGTTTAGAACTGATAAAGTCCTACATGGAAAGACTTGGATGACGGCTATCTGCGCGCCCCTTCAGGTATCCAGGTTGCTGACACGCTTCAATTCCGACCTCAGGCGTTGCGCATCGAATGCATGTTGCTCGAATGGGCCGCCCCGCTCCACCCAAAACAGGAAGAGATGTGCGGACCACTGATTGGGATTGGGCTGCGTTCGACCGTGGCGCAGATCGATCCCGCGATACAGGACGGCATCGCCGGGCTGCATTTCGACCGCGGAAAAGGGCTCGTCTCCGAAACCGTCGAAGCATGGCCCTTCACCCTTCACCGGTACGGACCCGACCTCCAGGGGCCAGGGCAAACCATCGCCATAAACGAGCGTGAGCGACATGCTGTGCTCACAGGACGGGCGGTCCGAATGGACCCGGCAAATATCGCCTTTCTGATAGATACGGAAATAGTCGTAGCTGGGCAGCAGGTCGGCTCCTGTAAGCTCGCTCACAATCGGCGTGAGCCCCCACAAAAAAGTCGTCAGCGGCCGATAGAAATGACCGGAGATGTCGACGGTCTGCTGCCGTGACAGGGGATGCGACTTGGCGAAGGCGTCGAAAGATTTTCCCGACGCAGACAGGTCGAGCTGAATCTGATTGAAGAGCATCGAAGCGACTTCCGGAGGGATCAAACCCCTGACTGTCGCATACCCTTTTTCCCGATAGTTACCTTCGATTCGCATGCGTTCACTTAACGTGTTTTGGCGTCATTCCGAAACCTGACTTTAACATTGCGCGGCGCGAGCTCCCCGCCGGAACAGCAGGGTGCCGGCCGGTCGCATTCCTAGCCGGCCCGTGCCGGCCAATCAGCCGGATCGATCGCCGGAAGGTCGATCAGCTGCGCCAATGTCAGTGTCGTCTTGAAGCCATCCGCGGTGGGGATGAGCTTGCCCCATCCCATGGCGTGCAAGGTCTCCCCAACGCCTGCCAGTCCGCCGGTACGAATGACCACATAGGAGATCCGTCCGCTATCGGCCTCTGCCATTGCGCCAGCGGCGGTGCCAATCCGTTCGCCCTCCGGACCTTCGATCGCCCGGCCTTCCAGCGCATTCAGCGGGAACAGATCGGGCAGTGACGAAAGCCGGCTTCGCCGCTGCGCGGCTTCCGCGCCGTCTTCCAGCCTCGCTTCACGTCCCAGCCAGCGCCAGATGCCGACGATGTTGACGAGCGCAAGAAACAGGTTGGTCAGTAGCAAATTCTGCTGATCGGTCGCCAACGCCACCACTGTCCAGGCGATCGATCCGACGGAGAAGACCACGAAACCCCAGCCGGTGACGCGGGGGCCGAGATTGGCGGCGGTCATCATCGCCGCGATCATCGTCGCGATCGGCGCGACCCACCCGGCGATATCTTCCATGCTGATCTGCTCCCGCACGCTCGGTGCGGGTTAAATCTCCACCTGGCTGCCGAGTTCCACGACACGGTTGGTGGGCAGCTTGAAGAATTCCATCGCGCTTTCGGCGTTGCGGAGCATCCAGGCGAACAGTTTCTCGCGCCAGATCGCCATGCCCGGCCGTGACGACGGCAGCAATGTCTGGCGCGCCAGGAAGAAGCTGGTGTCCATCATCTTGAACTGCGGGCCGCAGCCCGTGGTGGCCGCAAGCGCGGTCGGCACGTCCGGCTCCTCCATGAAGCCGAAGCGCAGGACGACGCGGAAGAAGCCCTGCTCCAGATCCTCCAGCTTAACGCGGCCGCCATCTTCGACGAAGGGAACGTCCTCGATCTTCACGGTCAGCAGGATCACGCGCTCGTGCAGCACCTTGTTGTGCTTGAGGTTGTGGAGCAGCGCGTGCGGCACGCCTTCTGGCGTGGAGGTCATGAACACGGCGGTGCCGGGGACGCGGGTGGCGGAGCTTACCGCTGACTTTACGAACACCTTCACTGGCATTGCGGCTTCGCGCATCCGCTCGATCATCAGGAAGCGGCCGCGTGCCCAGGTGGTGAGCAGGGTGAAAGCGACGAAGCCGATGAACAGCGGGAACCAGCCGCCATCGGGCACCTTCGTCAGGTTCGCGCTGAAATAGGCGATGTCGACAATGAAGAAGAGCGCGACCAGGAATCCGGCCCACAGCTTGTTCCAGTGCCACAGGCTGAACAGCACCACGGCGAGCAGGCAGGTATCGACCAGCATCGCCCCCGTGACCGCGATGCCATAGGCCGCGGCGAGGTTGGACGAGGTCTGGAAGGTCAGCACCAGCAGGATCACCATCACCATCAGCGTCCAGTTGACGACCGGGATGTAGATCTGGCCCGCCGTGCTGGCGCTGGTGTGGGTGATGCGCAGGCGCGGGATGAAGCCGAGCTGGATCGCCTGCTGGGTAACCGAGAAGGCACCCGTGATGACCGCCTGGCTGGCGATCACCGTGGCGGCCATGGCGAGCAGCACCAGCGGCAGGCGGAACTCATCGGGCGCGAGCAGGAAGAAGGGGTTCTTGATCGCCTCGGCCGCGGTCGCCGCGTCGAGGCTCAGGATCATCGCGCCCTGCCCCAGATAGTTGAGCATCAGCGCCGGCAGCACGAACACCATCCACGAAACGCGGATCGGGTTGCGGCCGAAATGGCCCATGTCGGCATAGAGCGCCTCGGCGCCCGTAACCGCCAGCACGACGCTGCCCAGCGCCAGGAAGGCCTTGAAGCCGTCGGTCAGGAAGAACTGGACGGCATACCAGGGGTTGAGCGCGCGCAGGATCGTGGGATCGGCAACGATATGGAACAGGCCGAGCACCGCGAGCGCGAGGAAATAGACCGCCATGATCGGGCCGAACAACATGCCGACGCGGGCGGTGCCATGCGCCTGGATCATGAAAAGCGCGATCAGGATACCGACCGAGATCGGCATCACCAGCGGCTCGAACCCGCTCTGGACCACCGTCAGACCTTCGACCGCCGACAGCACCGACATCGCCGGCGTGATCATGCAATCGCCGAAGAACAAGGCGGTCGCGAACACACCGAGCAGGATGATGCCCTTGGTCCAGCGCTTGTTCTGCGCGGTGCGGTTGATCAACGCGAGGAGCGCGAGGCTGCCGCCCTCCCCCTTGTTGTCGGCGCGCATGATGATCGAGACATATTTGATCGTCACCACCAGCATCATCGACCAGAAGATGAGGCTGAGCACACCGAGAATGTGCAGTTCGTCAGGCGTGAGTGGATGATGCCCGGCGAAGGTTTCGCGGAAGGCGTAAAGCGGGCTGGTGCCGATATCGCCGAAGACGACGCCGATCGCGCCGAGCGAAAGCTTCAGCAGGCCCGACTGGGCGTGCCCATGGCCTGCATGATGCTGAACGGCTTCGCTGCTCATTGAAGGATGGACCCTGTTCTGTCCATGGAACCGATGTCCACCCCGTTGCCCCCGCGGTGCGCAATCGGCGGGCGCCCTAGCACGCGGCAATCATCCGGGCAACGGCCCCCACCGGATCAGCCAAGCAACGCATCCGCTTCGCTCCTCGTCGGAATCGATCTTAACACGAAACTGCTGTTGATGATGCTCACAGCGGGCAATTTGCCCAGATGTTCCCGGTGGATGCGTTCATAATCGTCAAGGTCGCGGCAGACGATCTTCAACCGATAGTCGTTGGCGCCCGATACCAGATTGCATTCCACCACGCCGATGATGTTGGCGACGGCGCGTTCGAACACCGCCAGATCCTCCTCCGCCTGGGTGTTGAGGCGGATATCGACGAGCGCGGTGACGCGGAAACCCATGCGGCGCAGGCCGAAACGGACGCCGTAGCCGGTGATGCGCCCCGATGCCTCGATCGCCTGGATGCGCCGGGTGCAGGCTGATTGCGACAGCCCGACCCGCTCGGCGATGCGGCTCACCGAGGTGCGCGCATCGGCCGCCAGCATCTTCATGATGCCCCGATCGACTCGGTCCGCGCGGCCATCCGCGCTTCCTTGCATCAATCCGCCGATTTTGGGTGCCTTCATGTGGAAAGCATGCGTCAGATATGGATATGAACCCCCATATTTGCACGGATTTGCCGGCCATATCGAGTTATATTCTCGGTCCATCGCAATGCACGATGGAGAGACGGTCATGCGCGTCGGGGTGCCCAAGGAAATCAAGAATCACGAATATCGCGTCGGCCTGACGCCGCCGTCCGTGGCGGAGCTCACCGCCGCCGGGCATGAGGTGATCGTCGAGACCAAGGCCGGTGGCGGCATCGATTTCAGCGACCAGGATTATGTCGAAGCCGGCGCCCGCATCGTCGCGACGCCCGCCGAGGTGTTCGCCCAGTCCGACATGATCGTGAAGGTGAAGGAGCCGCAGGCGAGCGAGATCGCGCTGCTCGAACCGCGCCACCTGCTCTTCACCTACCTCCATCTCGCGGCCGACAAGCCCCAGGCCGAAGGCCTCATGAAGTCGGGCGCGACCTGCATCGCCTATGAAACCGTCACCTCGGCCAATCGCGGACTGCCGCTGTTGAAGCCGATGTCCGAAGTCGCCGGCCGCATGTCCGTGCAGGTGGGCGCCCATTATCTCGAAAAGGAGCAAGGCGGCCGCGGCGTGCTGCTCGGCGGCGTCCCCGGCGTGGCGCCGGCGCGCGTCGCGATCCTCGGCGGCGGCGTTTCCGGCGTGAACGCGGCGCAGATGGCGGTCGGCATGCGCGCCGACGTCACCATCTACGACATCAACAATGATCGCCTGGCCGAACTCGACATGTTCTTCTCCAGCCAGATCAAGACGGCCTATGCCTCCAAGGCAGCGATCGCGGCGGCGGTGAAGAACGCCCATCTCGTCATCGGCGCCGTCCTGGTGCCCGGCGCCGCCGCGCCCAAGCTCGTCACCCGCGACATGCTGAAGACGATGAAGCGTGGCTCGGTGCTGGTCGACATCGCCATCGATCAGGGCGGCTGCTTCGAAACCAGCCATGCCACCACGCATGACGACCCGGTGTTCGAGGTGGACGGCATCATCCATTATTGCGTCGCCAACATGCCGGGCGCGGTTGCCCGCACCTCGGCCTTCGCGCTCAACAACGCCACCCTGCCCTTCGCGTTACGGCTCGCCAATATGGGCGCCGAAGCGGCCATGGCGGCCGATCCGCACCTCGCCAACGGCCTCAACGTCTCCGCCGGCAAGATCCGCCACGCCGCGGTCGCGGAAGCGCTGGATTTGCCGCTGAACTGATTGAAACCGCCCGGTCGTTACTCAAATCACCTCGTCATGCTGAACTTGTTTCAGCATCCACCGCACCACAAGCGCCGTCGTCGCAAGTGGAGAAGTGGACCCTGAAACATGTTCAGGGTGACGGTGGTGATTGATTAAATGGCGGGCGAAATTGCGACGAGATAATTTACCGCCCCGACGCCCCGCCCATCTGCGCGCGCATCATGTCGAGCTGGGCGAGGCGCTGTTCCACATCGGCGCGCCACGGGGCATCGGCGGGGCTGCGGTCGAGCAGGCCGCGCCATACCGCTTCCGCCTGATCGATTTGCCCGGCCTGCGCGAAGGCGAGGCCGAGGAAGAAGGGCGGGCCGGGATGATCGGGCTGGATCTGCTGGGCGCGATCAAAGGCGAGCTTGGCGGCGGGCGACATCTGGCCATCGGCATAGACGACCAGCGCGTTGCCGAGACCGACCCACAGATCGGCACTGCGGGGGTTCTTGTTCAGCCCCGCCTTCAAGGTCGCGATGGCATAAGCGTCGAGGCCCTGATCGTGCAGGTTCTGCGCCGCCTCTAGCACCATGGCGTCGCCGCCGACCTCCGGGAACATCTTGGCGCGTTCCTCGGCCGTCGCCGTGTCGGGCTGCTTCGCCGCCGCCTTGGGCGGGGTCGGGCTGCCGGCGAGCGTGGGACTACCCTGCCAGGCATAGCCGGCAAGCCCCAGGAAGATGGCAGCGCCGAGCAGTTCCAGCGTGCCGCGCGGCATCCGCCCGAATTTCCACAAGGCGCCCACGGCGAGGAGCGCCATCACCGCGATGATCGCCCAGCCCATCAGTGCTTCCTTCTCTTGAACCGTCCCCGCGCCAGAAAGGCGCCGACCAGGATCAGCAGCGCCGGCAGCGCCCAGAGCGGCCAGGTCAGCCGGTCGAGCGGCGGATCATAAGTCACCCAATTGCCGTAGCGTTCGATCAGCCAGTGGCGGACCTGATCGGGGCTTTCGCCCGCGGCGATCTTGCTCCGCACCAAAGCGCGCATGTCGCCGGCCATCTCCGCATCCGAATCCGCGATCGACTGGCCCTGGCAGACGAGGCAGCGCAGCGTCTTCATGAGCGCCGTCGCCTTCTCCTCCTGCTTCGCGTCGGGAAGCTGGGTGTAGGCAAGCTCGGCCGGCGGCAACACCGAATCCGCGATCGCGGGACTGGCCACCATCAAGGCGGCGAGGATGGCGAGCCGCCTCATTGCGCTGCCTTCACCGCGGCAAGGATGGCGGGAACATCCTCCGGCCGGATTTCGCCGATATGCTGGTGACGGATGATGCCCTTGCCATCGACCACGAAGGTTTCGGGCACGCCCGCCGACCCCATGGCAATCTGGACGCTGCTCTGCGTGTCGCTGCCGATCCGCTGATAGGGATTGCCCCAGCGTTGCAGGAAACCGGCGACATCCTGCGGCCGATCGCGGATGGCGATGGCTTCGATCTTCACGCCGGCCGCGGCCAGTTGCTCAAGCTGCGGCGCTTCCGCCGCGCAGGGGACGCACCAACTCGCAAAGACATTCAGCAGCCGTGGCTCGCCCTTGGCGAAATCGGCGCTGCTCAGGCCTTCCATCCCCGGCGCGCCCGACGGCAAAGCGAATTGCGGCAGCGGCTTGCCCACCATCTTCGACGGAATGATCTTGCTTTCCGGCTTGATCAGGCCGGTCGCGAAGGTCGCGACGAAGATCAGGAACAGGATCA
This sequence comes from Sphingomonas sp. DBB INV C78, assembly GCF_042693015.1. Taxonomy (NCBI): domain Bacteria; kingdom Pseudomonadati; phylum Pseudomonadota; class Alphaproteobacteria; order Sphingomonadales; family Sphingomonadaceae; genus Sphingomonas; species Sphingomonas sp. DBB INV C78. The sequence goes on from NZ_CP170544.1 coordinate 1,272,703, forward strand.
GCGGCACCCAGAGAATGATGCGCACGGTGCGGAGGTTCATGCCCAAGCCTCCGCCTGATGGCTGCGGCGTTCGCGCAGGACGCGGCCGATCAGCGACAACGCGCCGCCGAGCGCGACGAGGCCGCCGCCCAGCCAGATCAACGTGACCCAGGGTTTCCACCACAAACGGAGCTGCCACCGTCCCTGATCGTCGGCATTGCCCAACACGACATAGAGCTGCCCGTCGAGGACGGAGGTGATCGACGCCTCGTTGGTTTCGGTGGGCGGGGCGTAGAACATGCGCGCTTCGGTCGTCAGCGTCCTGGGTGCGGAGTTGCCGCGCGTCGCCGTCAGCGTCGCCTGCACCGCAGTCCAGTTCGGGCCGGCGACGGGATCGACACCGTCGAAACGCACCGACCAGGGGCCGACCGTGTGGGTCTCGCCCGGCCGCGCGGCCACCAAAGTTTCCTTGGTGAAGGCGGTTTCAGACGCCATACCGACCAGAGCGACCGCGATGCCGAGATGCGCGATCACCATGCCCCAGATGAACAAGGGCGTGCGGCGCAGCTTGCGCTTCCACAAGGGCGCGACGCTCGCTGCTGCTACACCGGCGGCTAGGATCAGGCCGAGCAGCGGGAAGATGCCGATCGGCGGGCCGAAGATCGAAAAGGCAAGCAATGCCAGCGCCGTCAATAATGCCGGCAGAGCAAGGCGCATCAACAGCGGCTTCAGATCATCCCGGCGCCAGCGCAGCAGCGGACCGGCGGCCATGAAGACGATCAGCAGCAACGCGATCGGCCCGGCGGCCGAGTTGAAATAAGGCGGGCCGACCGACAATTTTTCGCCGGTCATCGCCTCAGCCATGAGGGGATAGAGCGTGCCGACCAGAACCACGCCCAGGATCGCCGAAAGCAGCAGATTGTTGACTACGAGCGCGCCTTCACGGCTCACCGCCTCGAACTGCGAACCCTCCTTCACCGTGCCGACACGCAGCCCGAACAAGGTGAGCGCACCGCCGATATAGATGATGAGCAGGCCGAGGATGAACGCACCGCGCTGCGGATCGACCGCGAACGCGTGGACCGACGTCAGGATGCCCGATCGGACGAGGAAGGTGCCCACCATGCTCATCGAGAAGGCGACAACAGCCAGCATCACCGTCCAGGCGCGCAGCCCGTCGCGGGTCGCCAGCACCGTCACCGAATGCAGAAGCGCAGTGGCGGCGAGCCACGGCATCAGCGAGGCGTTTTCGACGGGGTCCCAGAACCACCAGCCGCCCCAGCCGAGCTCATAATAAGCCCAATAGCTGCCGGCAGTGATGCCGAGCGTCAGGAATATCCAGGCCGCGAGCACCCAGGGCCGCATCGCGCGGGCAAAGGCCGGCCCGACGTCGCGCGTCACCAGAGCGCCGACCGCGAAAGAGAAAGCGACCGAAAGGCCGACATAGCCGAGGTAGAGCGTCGGTGGATGGAAGGCGAGGCCTGGGTCCTGCAACAGCGGATTGAGGCCATTACCCTCCGCCGGCGCCGGAAACACCCGTTCGAACGGGTTGGAGGCGAAGAGCAGGAAGGCATAGAAACCGAGGCCGATGAAGGCCTGTGCGGCGAGCGTCGCGATCAGGGTGCGTTCGTTCAGGCGACGCTCGAACAAGGCGACGGCGGCACCCGCGACGGCGAGGATCGTCACCCACATCAGCATCGAGCCTTCGTGGTTCCCCCACGCGCCCGCAAAGCGATAGAGCAAGGGCTTTGCCGAATGATCGTTGGCGATGACAAGCTTCACGCTGAGATCGACCTGCACGAACACGACGATCAGACAAACGAAGGCGATCGCAGTCAGCACGCCCTGCACCACCGCCACCGGCCGCACCCCGTTCATCAGCGCGTCGCGGCCCTTCGTCAGGCCCATGGCCGCCATCAGCAGCTGGAAACCGGCGAGCGCGGCCGCCAGCCACAGCGCGGCAAGCCCTGCCTCTGCGATCATGGGCGGGCCTCGGCGGCCTTATCCTTTGCGGACTGGTCCTTTGCGGATTTCATCGCGCTTTCCATCTGCGGCGGCATGTAGCGTTCGTCATGCTTGGCCAGGATATTGTCGGCCACGAACACGCCGTTTGCGCCCAATTTGCCTTCGGCCACCGCGCCCGACCCTTCCTTGAACAGATCGGGCGTGATGCCACGGAAGGTGACGGGCGCGGTCGCGCCCTCGTCGGTCAGCACGAAATTGATCGTGACGCCGTCGGGATCGCGCTTGATCGAACCGGGCACCACCATGCCGGCCAGGCGCAGCGGCTTGCCGACCGGGACGTCGCCCTTGGCGACCTCGCTCGGCGTGCGGAACAGGGCGGCGGTATCCTTGAGCGCGGACATCGCCAGGAATGCCGCGCCGATGATTGCGCCGACGGCGACGAGCGCAAGGATCAGCCGCTGATGCTTCGCCTTCATGATTTCTTCCTGATCGCGTCGGCAGCCCGCTCCGCACGGCGCATCGCGGCGAAGCTCGCCACGGTCAGCCCGACCAGCCCGGCCACGGTGATGGCGTAGGCGGCGATGATGAAGGGCCAGTGGTTCATGCTTCCGCCATCCGCTTGAGCCGCGCCTCGATCCGCGCCTCGGCCAGCAAGGTTCGCATCCGCATCAGCACGATGGCGCCGAACAGCATCGAAAATCCGATCACGCCGATCGGCAGCGGCCACAGGATCGACGGGTCGATCGTGTTCTTGGTCAGTGAAATGCTCGCGGTCTGGTGGAGGGTGTTCCACCAGTCGACCGAATATTTGATGATCGGAATGTTGATCGCCCCCACGACGCCGAAGATCGCCGCGACGCGGCTGTTGCCGCCCTTGTCCGAAGTCGCCCCGGCGAGCGCGATATAGGCGATGTAGAGGAAGAGCAGCACCAGCATCGACGTCAGCCGCCCGTCCCACACCCAATAGGTACCCCAGGTCGGCCGCCCCCAGATCGAACCGGTGGCGAGGCAGATGGCGGTAAACAGCGCGCCGGGCATGGCGACCGCGCGCGCCGCGATGGCGGCCAGCGGATGCCGCCATACAAGCTGCATCAGACTGGCGACGGCGATGCCCGTCCAGCCCCCCATCCCCAGCCAGGCGGCGGGGACGTGGACGTAGAGAATGCGGACACTTTCGCCCTGAAGTCGCTCGGGCGGCGTCAGGAACAGGCCGGAAATCAGGGCGATCGCAACCAGCAGCGCGCCACCCCAGGCCAGCCAGGGAGTCAACGGACGGGCGATTCCAAGAAACCGATTGGGATTGGCGAAGATATGCATGTTTCGAGCGTGCTATTAGAACAGGTCGCCGCGCGGGGGAAGCGGGCGTGCGCGTGACAAATCATGCTGTATGGCCGCTTTTATCTGTTTCCCTTGGGCCACCCGCCACCTAAGGCCCGGCCGATGACTGCCCGCCCTGCCCCCGCCGATACGCCGATCGCCGGCATCCTGTATCGGATCGCATCGGTCATCATGTTCGGTTTCATGTGGGCCGCGATGAAACTGGCCGGCGAAAACGGCGCCAAGGCGATCGAGATGGTCTTCTATCGCGGGCTGTTCGGCCTGCCGATCGTCCTTGCCTGGATCGCCGCTGGCCCCGGCCTCGCCACCATCCGCCCGCGACGGCCGATGGCCCATGTCTGGCGATCCGCGATCGGCCTTACCAGCATTGTCCTCAATTTCACGGGCCTCATCATGCTGCCGCTGGCCGATGCGACGACGATCGGCTTCACCGCGCCGATTTTCGCTACCATCCTTTCGGCCATGCTGCTGCGCGAGCATGTCGGCCCGCATCGCTGGACTGCCGTGGTGGTGGGCTTTATCGGCGTGGTGGTGATCACGCGCCCCGGCGGATCGGCGAGCCTGCCCGCGATCGGCATCGTCGTGGCGCTGCTCGGCGCGCTCGGCACGACGGGGGTCCAGATCACGCTGCGCCAGCTCGGCGCGACCGAATCGACCGGTTCGATCGTCTTCTGGTTCTTCATCGGCTGCACGGTCGCAGGCGGGATCGGCACCGCGATCTGGGGCCAGATGCATGACGCCGCGACCTTCGGCCTGCTGCTGATCGGCGCCGGGTCGGGCGCGGCGGGGCAGATATTGATGACCGCATCGCTCCGCGCGGCGCCGGTGGGGACGGTCGCACCCTTCGATTATCTGCAGATCCTGATCGCCATAGCGCTCGGCTGGCTGATCTGGTCGACCGCGCCGCCGCTGGCGACGATCGCGGGCGCGGCGCTGATCGCGGGCAGCGGCCTCTACACCGCCTATCGCGAGCATCGTCTGCGCCGCGAATCGGTCGCCGCCACGCCGCAGGGCTGATCTGGGATCAGACGCGGAAGAAATCCGGCTTGGGGATCGTCCATTGATCCCCCCAGATCTGGTTGCCGCCATCGACGGTCAACACCTCGCCGGTGATGAACCCGCCCGCATCGCCTGCCAGATAGCAGACGGCGTTGGCGACATCCTCCACCTGCCCGAAGCGGCGCAGCAGGTTGGTGTTGGGCATGTCTGCGCGGGCCTCGTCCGAATAGACGGCCATGCCCTCGGTCGCGATGATGCCGGGCGACACGCAGTTCACGCGGATGTTGAGCGGCGCCCATTCGATCGCGACCGTCTTCGATCCATAGATCACCCCCGCGCGCGCAGCACAGGTGTGGGCGACGCCGGGCATGCCGCGCCAGATGACGGTGGCGACATTGACGATCGATCCCGGCAAGCCGGCATCCCGCCATTTCCGCGCGGCGGCCTGCATCATATACCAGGTGCCGTTGAGATTGGTGTCGATCACCGCCGCCCAGCCCTTGGGCGCGAAATCGATCGCCGCCTGCGGGAACTGACCACCGGCATTGTTGACCAGCACATCGACCCGGCCGAAGCGATCCCACGCCGCATCGAACAAGGCCGCCACCGCTTCGGGATCGCGGATCGAGAGCGGATGCACCATCGTCTCGGCGCCATAGCGGGCGAGCGCGGCTGCGGTCGCCTCCAGCTTCTCTATTTTGCGGCCGCACAGCACGACCTTGGCACCCAATCGAGCAAACCAGTGCGCCGTCGCGCGGCCGATGCCGCTGCCAGCGCCCGAGACCACGACGACCTTGCCATCGAACAGGCCGGGCGCGAGGGCGATCGGGATCGTTGCCAGTTCCTCGTCGCTGCGGCCGTAAACCTCCGTCATCGTCACTCCATTCAACAGATGCTGCTCGCCCGCCCTGCCCAGTAAGGCGCGCGAATCTCCCGCTTCAAAATCTTGTTGGCCGGCGACAGCGGGAAAGGCGCGGTGCGGAATTCCACCGAGCGCGGCGCCTTGTAATCGGCGAGCCGGGCGCGGACATGCGCGATCAGGTCCGCCTCGCAGGCCGCGGCGCCGTCATGCAGGATGACGATGGCGTGGACCTGTTCGATCCATTTTTCATGGGGCACGCCGATGACGACGCAAGACCGCACGGCTGCATGCGTCGAAAGCGCGCTTTCCACCTCGATCGAATAGACATTCTCGCCACCCGAGACGATCATGTCCTTCACCCGATCGACCACATAGACGAAGCCTTCATCGTCCATGCGTCCGCCATCGCCGGTGTGCATCCAGCCACCGCGGAGCGCCGCCGCGGTCTCCTCCGGCCGGCGCCAATAGCCGAGCATCACGCTTTCGCCACGCGCGCAAATCTCGCCGACCTGGCCGCGTGGCACTTCATTGTCGTCCTCGTCGACGATCCGCATCTCGACGCCGTAACAGGCGCGCCCACCGGCCCGATGGACGCCCCGCGCGCGATAATCGCCTGACAGGCATTCGTGCGGCAGCGCCACGCACTGCGGCGACAGCTCGGTCATGCCATAGGCCTGGATGAAGCGGGCGTGCGGCAATGCTACGAGTGCGCGATCGAGCAAAGCCTCGGTAATCGGGCTCGCGCCGTAGATGATGGTCGTAAAGCTCGACATATCGGTGGTCGCGAAGTTCGGATGCTCGATCAGCATCTGCACCATCGTCGGCACCAGCAGCGATTCGGTGCAGCGATAGCGTTCGATCGCGGCCAATGCCGCGCCGGCATCGAAGCCCGGCAGGATGACGGCGGTGCCGGCGCTCGCGGTAATGCCGATCATCGGCCAGCTTCCAGACGCGTGGAAGAAGGGTGCCGCGACCAGATAGGTCGCATCGTCGCGATAATAGCCCTCGCAATGGGCGATATTGGCGCCGCGCAGCACGTTACGGTGGCTGAGCATCACGCCCTTGGACCGCCCCGTCGTGCCGCCGGTGTAGAAGATGCCGTACAGATCGTCGCCGGTGCGGCCCGTGTCGGGGATCGGGTCTGCCGCGATCAGATCCTCATGGTGCGGAATGTCGCCCGGCCGCTCCTCGCCGATTGCCAGCAGTTTCAGGCCGGGGCGGCCAGCGGCGAGCCTGCGCGCCATCGGTAGAAACACATCATCGGCGGCCAGAATCAGCGGCTCGGAATCGGCAATGCCGTCGGCCAGTTCGGCCTCGCTCCACCGGCTGTTGAACGGCACCACCACGCCGCCAGCATGGGGTGTCGCGAGAAACAACTCGAAATAACGATCGTTGTTGAGGCCGAGCATGGCGACACGATCGCCGTCGCCCACGCCCATCGCCTTTAGCGCGCCCGCGATCCGCGAAACCCGATCACCCACCTCGCCCCAGGTCCGCGTGCGATCCCCGCAGATGGTCGCCGGATGGCGGGGGCGGACCTGCGCCGCGCGTGCCAGTGATGCGCCTACCCCCATGATGCGCCTGCGCTCATGATACGCCTCCCGGGCCTTAACGCAGCAATTCGCCGGCGATGATCATCTTGCGGATCTCGGTGGTGCCCGCCCCGATCTCCAGCAGCTTGGATGCGCGATAGAGCCGATTGACCTCCGCTTCCCGCATATAGCCAACGCCGCCGTGGATCTGGACCGAGTCGGATATTACCTTGGTGCAGGTTTCGGCGGCATAGAGGATGTTCGCAGCGGTGAGCTTGTGGATCTCGCCACGGCCGCCACCGTCTTCGCCTACCTCGTTGCAGGCGGCCAGCGTGCGGTAGCAGAGCGCCTTCATCGTCTCGACACCGACATACATCTCGGCGATCTTGGCCTGCACCATCTGGAATTCGGCGATCGGCTTGCCGAACTGCTGGCGCGTCTTGGCATAATCCACCGCCAGATCGAGCGCGCGTTCGGCCATGCCCAGGTTGATCATGGCGACAACGGCGCGTTCCAGATCGAGCCCGCTCATCACGATGCCGACGCCGCGATCCTCCTCTCCCACCAGATTTTCGGCCGGCACCTCGCAATCGTCGAACACGAGTTCAGCGGTGGTCGATCCGCGGAAGCCCATCTTGTCGAGCTTTTGGGCGACCTTGAAGCCCTTGAAATGCCTTTCGATAATGAAGGCTGAAACGCCCTTGCTGCCGCGATCCTTGTTGGTCTTGGCATAGACCAGCAGCACATCGGCTACGGGTCCGTTGGTAATGTAGAGCTTGCGCCCGTTGAGGATATATTTGTCGCCCTCACGCCGCGCGGTCGTCGCCATCGATCCGATCGCATCGGAACCGGCGCCGGGTTCTGTGAGGCCCAGGGCGCCGATCGCCGAACCATCGCACAGCCCCGGCAGATAGCGCTGCTTCAGCGCATCCGAAGCATTGCGGGCGATGTTGTTGAGGCAGAGATTTTCGTGGGCGATGTAGCTCAGCGCCAGCGAATGGTTCCAGCGTGCAAGCCCCTGCGTGATCAGGCCGACGGTGAACATGTCGCTGTCCGCACCGCCGAAGCGCGACGGCGCGGTGACGCCCAGAAAGCCCATCCGGCCGAGTTCGGGCATCGCCTGCGGCGGCCACCACTCCTCATCATCCATCTTCTGCTGGAGCGGCCAGAAATGATCGCGCGCGAAGCCGTCGGCCGTGTCGAGAATCTCCTGCTGTTCGGCCGTCAGCGCGAAGGCGCCCGAAGCATTTCCGAGGCTCAAGTCCGTCTCCCTTGCCGGCCCTCTCTGTTCGCAAGGGCACTTGACGACAAAATGAACGCCATTCACTGTAGTGTCAACGAAGCGCCGGAAAATCTTGTCAGGGCGCGCGATGGAGGGGTGATGACAGGCGCTAATCGGATCGTCCGCACCGCATGACGACCTTTCCATTCGATTCGGTGATGGTCGCCAACCGGGGGGAAATCGCCGCCCGGATCCTCCGCACCGTGAAGGCGCTGGGGTTGCGCGCGCTGCTGGTGGCGCACCGCATCGACGAGGGCGCACCGGCACTTGCGATCGCCGAAGATGTGCGCTGGATCGATGGGCCGACGCCGGTCGCAGCCTTTCTCGACAGCGCCCAGATCATCGCCGCCGCGCAGGATATGGGCGCGGGCGCGATCCATCCCGGCTATGGCTTCCTGTCCGAAAATGCCGCCTTTGCGCGCGCTGTTGCCGCCGCAGGGATCGTGTTCGTCGGCCCGCACCCCGATGCGATAGAACTGATGGGCGACAAGGTTCGCGCCCGCAATTTCGTGGCGGAGCGCGGTTTTCCAGTGGCGCCATCCGCCATCGAGGATGATGATCCCGCGACCTTCGTGGAGCGTGCGCGGGCGGTCGGCGCGCCCTTGCTGATCAAGCCTTCGGCCGGCGGCGGCGGCAAGGGGATGCGCATCGTCCGCGATCTGGCGCTGCTGGACGAGGAGATCGTTCGTGCCCGCAGCGAAGGGCAGCGCTATTTCGGTGACGGCCGCCTGTTCGTCGAACGCTATGTCGAACGGCCGCGCCACATCGAGGTGCAGGTGCTGGGCGACGCGCACGGCAATGTCGTCCACCTGTTCGAGCGTGAATGTTCGTTGCAGCGCCGTTTCCAGAAGATCGTCGAGGAGGCGCCCTCCCCCGCGTTGTCCGACGCGGAGCGCACGAATATCTGCGAGGCAGCGGCCGGCATCGCCCGCGCCGCGGGCTATGTGAACGCCGGCACGGTCGAGTTCATCTACGGCCGCGGCGAATTCTACTTCCTCGAAATGAACACGCGGCTTCAAGTTGAACATCCGGTGACGGAGGAGATTACCGGGCTCGATCTGGTCGAGCAGCAGCTTCGCGTCGCAGCCGGCCTGCCGCTGCCGTTCACGCAGGAGCAGGTGACCCGCCAAGGACATGCCATCGAACTGCGCATCTATGCGGAGGATGCCGCCCGTGATTTTGCGCCGACCACCGGGCCAGTCCTGAAGCTGGTGCCGCCATCAGGTGCGCGGCTCGACGCCGGGGTGAGCGAGGGCGGACGCGTTTCGGCGGCCTTCGATCCGATGATCGGCAAACTGATCGTCCATGGCGCCGACCGGGCCGAGGCACTGGGCAAGGCGGACAAGGCACTGCGCGATCTCGTGCTGCTCGGCCTAAAGACGAACAGCGCCTATCTCCGCCGGCTGATCGCTGATGCTGGTGTCGCCGCGGGCGAGATGCACACCGGGCTGATCGCCGAGCGGCCGGAACTTGCCGCCGATCCGGCACCCGAGGGCGGATTGCTGGCCCGGCTGGTCGCGATCGCCGCGCAGCATGTGCCCGAACTGGTGCGCGAGGCTGCCGAGGTGCCGGCGCTTCATGCGGCCATCGGGGGGTGGAGGAACTGATGCCCGGCTTCTTCCTGATCGACGGCATCGCGCATCCCGCTGCCTTGCTTCCGGGCGCCGCTTTCGACGTCGCTGGCGTCACCGTCGCAATCGATGGCGATCATATCTGGGTTCATCTCGACGGCGAGACGCACGAACTCGTCTGGCAGGATGCGATCACCCATTATGAGGAGGAAGCCGGCGGCAGCGCCGACGATGTCGCGCGCGCGCCCATGCCGGGATCGGTGATCCAGGTGGCGGTGGCCGCAGGCGATGCGGTCGCGGCCGGTGAAACGATGATGATCATCGAAAGCATGAAGCTGGAAACGGCGATCAAGGCGCCAAGAGACGGCGTGGTCGATGCGGTCCACGTCGCCGTCGGCCAGACCTTCGAGCGTGACGCCGCGCTCGTCAGCCTGGAGCTGGCGGCATGATGCGACGCATCCATTCGAAGCTCGACAAGATGAGCCCGACCTATCTCGCCAACCGCAAGCATAATCTGCGGCTGGCGGAGGAGTTGCGCGAGAAGCAGCACGCCGCGCGGCAGGAACGGCCCCAGCGCGATCTCGACCGGCTGGCACGGCAGGGCAAATTGTTCTTGCGCGACCGGCTGGAAGCCTTGCTCGATCCCGGCACGCCATTCCTGGAGCTTTCGACCCTCGCCGCGAACATGGCCTATGACGGCGACGTGCCCGGCGCGGGCCAGCTTTCGGGCATCGGCATCGTCTCCGGTCGTGAAGTCATCATCCATGCCGACGACGCATCGGTGAAGGGCGGCGCCTGGTATCCGCTGTCAGTGAAGAAGATCGTCCGGACGCTCGATATCGCGATCGAGAACCGCCTGCCAGTCGTGCATCTCTGCGATTCCGCGGGCGGTTTCCTACCCTTACAGGCGCAATTTTTCGCTGATCGCTACCATGCCGGCCGCATCTTCCGGAACCAGTCGATCCTGTCGAAGATGGGCGTGCCGCAGGTCTCCGTGGTGATGGGGCATTGCACCGCGGGCGGCGCCTATATCCCCGCGCTCAGCGACTATAATGTCATCGTCCGCGGCACCGGCGCGATCTTCCTGGGCGGGCCGCCGCTGGTGAAGGCCGCGACCGGCGAGGAAGTGAGCGTCGAGGAACTGGGCGGCGCCGACATGCATACCAGCGTGTCGGGCACGGCGGACTATCCCGCCTCGTCCGAACATCACGCCATCGCGATCGCCCGCGAGATCGTTGGCCGCTTCACCCGGCCGGAAAAGACCAATATCGACTGGGCCGAGCCCGAGCCGCCGCATCACGACCCGGACGAGCTATACGGCATCCTGCCGCAGGACACGCGGACTACCTTCGACATGCGCGAGGTGATCGCGCGGATCGTCGATGGCAGCCGCTTCCACGAATATCAGCCGCGTTATGGCGAGACGCTCGTCTGCGGCTTCGCGCGGATCTGGGGCTATCAGGTCGGCATCCTCGCCAACAACGGCGTGCTGTTCAACGACAGCGCGTTGAAGGGCGCGCACTTCATCCAGCTTTGCGACAAGAACCGCACGCCCCTGATCTTCCTGCAGAATATCACCGGCTTCATGGTCGGCCGCGAATATGAACGGCGCGGCATTTCCAAGGACGGCGCCAAGATGATCATGGCGGTGTCGGGCGCGTCCGTCCCCAAATTCACCGTCAACTGCAACGGCGCGTTCGGGGCCGGCGTCTATGGCATGTCCGGCCGCGCCTTCGACAGCCGTTTCATGTTCACCTGGCCGCAGGGCCAGACATCGGTGATGGGGGCGGAACAGGCCGCCAACGTGTTGACAGACATCAAGATTCGTCAGCTCGCCCGCCATGGCGAGACGCTGACGACCGAACAGATCGATGCTATCCGCGATCCCGTTATCGAAGGCTATAAACAGGAACAGAGCGCTTATTATGCCACGTCCGAAATTTGGGACGATGGATTGCTCGATCCTGTGGACACGCGGAACGCGCTCGGGATAGCCATCAGCGCAGCGCTCAACGCGCCGATCGAGGAGCCGCATTACGGCGTCTTCCGATTGTAGAACCGAACCGGAGACCCGCGATGACCGTCGAGACGCATTCCGCCAGCCAGCATCTCGTCGATCCCGAGCTCCGCGACGGGCTGGCCGTATTCCCCACTTTCTCGCTGTCGGACGAACTGCTGCCGGTGATGCGGGCGCAGGGCATCGGCATGGAGCAGCCCAAACCGCAGGGGGCCGCGGCGGACGTGTCGGTCGGGCGCATCGTCATTCCATCGCATGACGGTTCGCCGGACGTTCCCTGCTATCTCTTCATTCCGCCCAACCGGTCGGGGTCGAGCGGCGCCTATCTCCACATCCATGGCGGCGGCTATGTGCTGGGCGATGCGGCGATGGGCGAGCTTTCGAACCGCGAAACGGCCGCGGCGCTCGGCTGCGTGATCCTGTCGGTCGATTATCGCCTCGCGCCGGAAACTCGCTGGCCGGGCGCGGTGGAGGATTGCTACTCGGGGCTCGCCTGGCTCCATGCCAATGCCAATCGCCTCGGCGTCGACCATGAACGCATCGCCATCGGCGGCGAAAGCGCGGGCGGCGGCCATACCGCTTCACTGGCGCAGGTTGCGCGCGACCGTGGTGAATATCGCATCTGCCACCAGCAGCTCATCTACCCGATGATCGACGATCGCACGGGATCGACCTTGCCACCGCTGCCCTTTGCCGGCGATTTCGTCTGGAACGCGCAATCCAATGCGTTCGGCTGGACTTCGCTGCTCGGCCACCCCGCCGGCACGGGCGAACCGCCGCTCCATGCCGTGCCGGCGCGGACGCAGGATCTGTCCGGCCTGCCGCCCGCCTTCATCGGCTGCGGCGCGCTAGACCTCTTCATCGGCGAGAATATCGATTATGCGCAGCGCCTGATCGCCGCCGGCGTGCCCACCGAACTGCTGGTGGTGCCGGGTGCCTATCATGGCTTCAACGGCTTCTCACCGGACGCGAAGGTTTCCCGTTCCTTCAACGCGGCCGCCCTCGCCGCTCTCGCCCGCGCGCTCGCCGAATAAGGAACTCATTGATGTCGCTGCAATATCTTATCGACAAGGATGCGATCGAGCAGGTCTATATCCGCTATTGCGAGATCGTCGACAGCAAGACCTTCGACGACATGCACGAGGTGTTCGTCGAGGACGCGACAGGCGATTATACCCAGGCGCTCGGCCCCGGCGTGATCAGCCCGAACCGGGCGAGCCTGATCGCATCGATGCACGCCAATCTCGGCCCCAACTCGAACTGCGGACCGACCCACCATAATGTCGGCAATTTTCGCGTGCAGGTGAATGGCGACACGGCGAAGGCCAAGGTCCATTATTATGCCGAGCATCGCGGCCAGGGCGACTATCCCGGCGAGCTTTATTCGATGTGGGGACAGTATGAGGACGATCTGGTCCGCACGGCCGACGGCTGGCGCGTCAAGGCGCGCGTCTACAAATGTTATATTTCGCAAGGCCCCGCGGGCGTGACGGGGCCGCGGGCCTCTTAAATCCTCCCTGAGACAAGCTCAGGGAGGATTGATCCTCAAAATCCCGGCGCTGGCACGTCGACCCGCACGGTTTCGATCGCGGCATTGCGGGCGCCCGATCCCATCGCGCCGAAATCACCGGCGAAGGTGCAGCAGAACAGGGTGCGACCATCCTCACCGCCCAACATGCAGGCGATCGCGTGGCGGTCGCCCACCGGCACCCGATCGGTGATCGCCCCGCCTTCGCGGACGCGGATGAATTCGTTGGTGTCATAGCACGCCACCCACACGCCATCCCGCGCATCGACGCAGATGCCGTCGGGCGATCGTTCGCCCAGCCCGGCAAAGACGCGACGGTGGGAAAGGCTGCCGTCAGCGTGGCGATCGAAGGCGATCAGCCGGCCGGCCCAGCTTTCGGCGACCACCAGCATCCGCCCTTCCTCGACCAGGGTCATGCCGTTGGGAAATTCCATCGCGGCGGCGGCGACATGCGCGCGACCGTCAGGTTCGACGATCAGCAGATCGGCCTTGGCCGGCGTCGCGCCGCCGAAGAGATCATAGCCGAAATTGCCGACATAGGCGCGGCCCGCCCCGTCGACGATCATCTCATTGCAATCGCCCCCGGCCAGTTCGGTGAGATCGGCATGCAGCGTGAGTTCACCATCGACGATGCGCATGACCCGCCGATCTTCCATCGAAACGACCAGCGGCGTGCCATCGGGCAGGAAGCCCAGGCCGGAGGGGCGACCGGGAACGGCGCATATGGTCTCGCGCCGGCCATCCTCGGTCACGCGCAGAACTTCGTGGCCCCACATGTCGGACACCCACAAGGCACCGTCATGCCAGCGCGGCCCTTCGAGGAAGACGAACCCGTCGGCCAGCGGCATCGCCCGATGTTCCCTGATCATCGCCCGCTCCTCTCCATGCTCGGCCACCGCATCCTCCGGCGATAGGGACAAAAAGCAAGCGCCACCGTCCAGTCGGACGATGACGCGCGGCCGGGATGCGATACACGTCCCTTCAAGAGCCGGAAAATCCGGCCGGGGAGAGGATTATGGCGGACTGCCCGCACCGGACTTTGCTCGATCTCGACAATTTCGCCCAAGGCACGCCGCGCGACCAGATCGACGCGCTGCGCAGCGAACACCGCATCCTGTGGGAGCCGGACGATTATGCGACGGGCGGCCACTGGCTGCTGTTCCGGCAGGCCGATATCGATCATGTCCTGCAAAGCCCCGACCTGTTCACCAACAGCCAGGGGCCATTGCTGGAGGATTTTCCGCCCGAGGCCCTGGCTGAGCAGCAGCAGAGCCTGACCTTCATGGACCCGCCCCGGCACCGCCGCTGGCGCGGGCTGGTCGAATATGCGTTCCGATCGGCCGCCTTGAAGGCGCGTGAGCCGATGATGTGCGACGTCGCGACCCGCATTCTCGATGCCGTGGTGCCCAAGGGCGAATGCGAGTTCGTGACCGAGGTCGCGATGCAGTTGCCGATGCGCGTGATGTATCATGTGCTGGGCGTCGACGAGGCGGACTTCGCGCGTGTCATCGATCTCACCAATACGCTCGCGCTGGCCGACGACCCGGATTTCGCTGAAAATCGCGCAGCGGGCTTTGCCGCTTCGATGGAGTTGATCGCGTTCGGCGAACGGCTGGCGGCCGACCATCGCGTCCATCCGCGCGACAGCACGACGATGGACATATTGAATGCGGAAGCCGACGGCGACCGCATCTCCGACCGCGAATTCGGACGTCTGTTCAACAATCTGATCGTCGGCGGGATCGAGACGACGCGCAACACTTTGGCCTGGGCGATGGTCGAGTTCATCCGCCACCCCGACCAATATCGGCTGCTGCAGAATGATCCGGAGCTGGTGGCGGGCGCGGTCGAGGAAATCCTGCGCTTCCGCAATCCGGTCGTCTATCTGCGTCGCACGGCGCGCTGCGATCAGGAGGTGGCAGGCCAGCCGATCAAGGCCGGCGACAAGGTGGTCTGCCTGCTGGGATCACCCAACCGCGATCCCGCACTGTTCGAGGATCCGGGCCGTTTCGACATCACGCGCCCGCCCAATCTGGCGCGCCGCCACATGCGCACCTTTGGCGCTGGGCCGCATTATTGCCTGGGCATCCAGCAGGCGAAGATGAACCTGACGGTGATGCTGAGCGAGATCGCGCGGCGGATCGACAATCCGCGGCTGCTTGAAGAGCCGGCGCCGGCGCGGTCGATCTTTCTTGACGGTTTCAAGTCATTGCGGGTTGCTTTCGACGAACGCACGAGCTGAGCCGACCAACGACTTGGCGCCGCGACGTGAAACATGCAGGCTCGCGCCTTCATGACCACGGAGTCGCCCACAACATGACCAAGCCTTTGGACCGCCGCGCCTTTTTGGCGTCGAGCGGCGCTGTCGCCATTGCTGCCGCCCTGCCCGCACCGCTGTTCGCCAAGACGGATGCCGATGCGGAGCTGACCAAGCTGCTCGATGCCTTTTTCTACGAAGGGCTGGAAGACAATCCCGAATCCGCCACCAGCGCGGGCCTCGACAAGGGCGAGCGCGCGGGGCTGAAGAGCAAGCTCGGCGACAATTCGATCGCCGGCCGCGCCAAGCAACTCGTGACCCTCAAGGATCGCGCCGCGCGGCTCGCCAAGGTGGATCGCACCGCCCTCTCCTCGCTGGGGCGGATCAATTATGACGTCACCAAATATATGCTCGCCAAGCCCATCGAGGGGCTGACCAAATATTCCTACGGTTCGGTCGACGGCATCTGGTCGCCCTACACGCTGAGCCAGATGACCGGCTCCTACGCGGCCGTCCCCGATTTCCTCGATTCGCAGCACGGCATCGAAACCAAGGCCGATGCAGATGCCTATCTCGCCCGACTGGCGGGCTTCGCGACCGCGCTCGACAATGACAGCGCCCGCCAGCGCGCGGATGCCAAGGTCGGCGCCGTCGCCCCCGATTTCTCGCTCGATCTGACGCTGGCCCAGCTCAACGCGCTCCGCGGCAAGCCGGCCGCCGAGACGGTTTTGGTGGAATCGCTCGTCCGCCGCACCAAGGAGAAGGGCATATCCGGCGATTGGGCCGCGCAGGCGGAGAAGATCGTCAGTTCCTCAGTCTTCCCGGCGCTCGACCGACAGATCGCGCTGGTGAAGGAATTGCGCGCAAAGGCGACCTCGGACGCAGGCGTGTGGAAGGTGCCCGGCGGATCGGACTATTATGTCGAGGCGCTGAACGTGGCGACCACCACGACGATGACGCCCGACGAGATCCACCAGATCGGCCTGGAACAGGTGGCGGACCTTACCGCCCGGATCGACACGATCCTGAAGGCGGAGGGCATGACGACCGGCACCGTCGGCGAGCGGCTGACCGCACTCAACGCCGATCCGAAGCAGCTTTACGATAATACGGATGCAGGGCGCGCCGCGCTGATCGCCAGCCTCAATGCCGATATCAAGAAGGTGAGCGCACTGCTGCCCAAGGCCTTCTCGACCTTGCCCAAGGCGCCGATCGAGGTTCGCCGGGTGCCGCCCTTCATCCAGGATGGCGCCGCCAACGGCTATTACAACCCTGCCGCGCTAGATGGATCGCGCGACGCGATCTACTGGATCAACCTGAAGGACACACATGACTGGCCGAAATATGGCCTGCCGGCGCTGACCTATCATGAAGCGGTTCCGGGCCATCACTTGCAGGGCAGCATCGCGCAGGAAACCAAGGGCATCCCCATTTTGCGGCGTCAGAGCTACTTCTCTGCCTATGGCGAAGGCTGGGCGCTTTATGCCGAGGGTCTGGCCGAGGAGCTTGGCGCCTATGGAGACGACAAGCTCGGCATCGCCGGCAGCCTGCAATCCCTGCTGTTCCGTGCCGTGCGGCTGGTGGTCGACACCGGCATTCACTCCAAGCGTTGGACCCGCGAACAGGCGACCGACTATATGGTCGCCAACACCGGCTTCCCGCGCCCGCGCTCGCAGCGCGAGGTGGAGCGTTATTGCGTGTGGCCGGGCCAGGCCTGCAGCTACAAGGTCGGCCACAACAAGTGGGTCGAATTGCGCAAGCGTGCAGAGGCGGAACTGGGCGACAAGTTCAGCCTGCCCTGGTTCCACGATGTGCTGCTCGACGGCGCCATGCCGCTCACCGTGCTCGAAGCGCGGGTGAAAGAGCGGATCGCGGCGCGGAAGGCCTGATCCAACCACCCAAATATCGCCGTCATCCCCGCGAAGGCTGGGATCTCCCGCTTTGGCCGCGGCTCCGTAACAGGGAGATGCCAGCCTTCGCTGGCATGACGGAACGGGTCTCTCGACGCGCATCATCGCCTGTGTTAGCTGGCTATGACAGCAAGATCCGGCGATGATGCGCGACGACGACCAAGACGATTTTGAGTGGACCGATCCCGAGGACGACCGACGCGACTCCGCGGCGGAATCCCGGGATTTGGCCGGCAGGGCCCGGCCTTTCTGGAAACGCTGGAAGTTCTGGAAACGTGCGATCCAGGCGGGCGCGCTGCTGTTCGTGGCTCTCGTCGCCTGGCTCGCGGTCACCGCGCCGCTGTCGCGCTCGCTGAAACCGATCGCGCCGCCCAGCATCACGCTGCTTTCATCGGACGGCAAGCCGATCGCCCGCAAGGGGGCGATCATCGACAAACCGGTAGTGATCGCCGACCTGCCGAAACATGTGCCGCAGGCGTTCATGGCGATCGAGGATCGCCGCTTCTACAGCCATTGGGGGATCGATCCGCGCGGCATCGCCCGCGCCGCGTGGCGGAATACCGTCGCCGGCGGCGTGCGCGAAGGCGGCAGCACGATCACCCAGCAGCTCGCCAAGGTCGCCTTCCTCGATTCCGACCGCACGGCCGCGCGCAAGCTGCGCGAGGTGCTGATCGCCTTCTGGCTGGAAGCGCGGCTCAGCAAGGACGAGATCCTCCAGCGCTATCTGTCGAACGTCTATTTCGGTGATAACGTCTATGGGCTGCGCGCCGCGGCGCTCCATTATTTCAACCGTCCGCCCGAGAAGCTGACGGTTGGCCAGGCCGCGATGCTGGCGGGCCTGCTCAAGGCGCCGTCCCGCCTGGCGCCGAGCGTGAACCTGAAGGGTGCGCGCGAACGGCAGATGCTGGTCGTCGCCACCATGGCCGACGCCGGTTTCATCACCGAGGCGGAGGCGAAGACCGTCCAGCCCGCCCGGCTCAACCTGCGGCCGATCAAGACGCTGCCGAGCGGCACCTATTTCGCCGACTGGGCCTTGCCCGGCGCGCGCGACACTGCCGGTGCCGTCTATGCCGAGCAGGAGGTGAAGACCACGCTCGACAGCCGGATGCAGCGCGCCGCCGAGGCTGCCGTCCGTCGCGCAGGCCTCGGCAAGGCCCAGGTCGCACTGGTGGCGATGCGGCCGGACGGCAGCGTCGTCGCCATGGTCGGCGGCAAGAATTATGCGGACAGCCCGTTCAACCGCGCCACCCAGGCGCGGCGGCAGCCCGGCTCCACCTTCAAGCTGTTCGTCTATCTGGCGGCACTGCGCGAAGGGATGACGCCGGATACGCTTGTCGAGGATGAGCCGCTGACCGTCGGCGATTGGGCGCCGAAGAACAGCGACGGGCGCTATCGCGGCAAGATCACGCTGCGCGAGGCATTCGCCCGATCGAGCAATGTCGCCGCCGTCCGCATCGCCCGCGAAGTCGGGATGGACAAGGTGATCCGCGCCGCCCGCGATCTCGGCATCACCAGCCCGCTCGCCGTCGACGATGCCACGCTGGCGCTCGGCACCTCGGGCGTGACTTTGGTCGAGCTGACATCGGCCTATGCGACGATCGCCGCGGGCCAATATCCTGTGAAACCCCATCCGCTGCCGGAGGGGGAAAAGAGCTGGTACGACGCCTTCTGGGATCGTCCGCGCGAGTTCGATGGCGAGATGCGGGCGATGCTGCTCGATCTGCTCGGCGCAGCAGTGCGCGAAGGCACCGGCCGTTCGGCGACGCTCGCGATCGACGCATTCGGCAAGACGGGCACGACGCAGGACAATCGCGACGCGATCTTCGTCGGCTTTTCGGGCGATCTCGTTGCCGCCGTCTGGGTCGGCAATGACGATAACAGCCCGTTGGGCGGCATCGCCGGCGGCGGCCTGCCCGCGCGCATCTGGCGCGATTTCATGAGCCGCGTGGTCGACGGCGCAGCCCCGCCCCGAGTCGAGCGCGAGCCTGAGCCGGAACCCGATGTCTTCGACAATATCGCCGTCGATCTTGAAGGCACGATCGGCGACGTGGATGTCGGCCTGACCGTCGGTCCCGATGGCCTCACCGTGTCCGCCAACCCTGCCGGCAATGGCGGGGCCCCGGCCAATGAAGGCCCAAGCGTAACGATCGCGCCACTTCCCCCCGCCACCCGCGAGCCGGAACCGCCCACCGAAGGGCAGTGACATGCTTGAGATTGTGGGCGCGGCCCTCTATTCGCTCGGGGAATGCCAAGCGATCCGCACCCCTTTCCGCACCGTCATCTGACGGGCATCTACGGCCTGCAACCGTGGGAAATCTCCTTTCTTCTCGATGAAGCCGAACAGTGGATCGCGCTGAATCGCGCGGCCGCGGCCAAGCATGATGACCGGCTGGCCGGCCTGACACTGATCAACGCCTTCTTCGAGAATTCGACCCGCACGCTGCTGTCGTTCGAGATCGCCGGCAAGCGCCTCGGCGCCGACGTGGTGAACATGCAGGTCGCGCAATCGAGCGTGAAGAAGGGCGAGACCCTGATCGATACGGCGGTGACGCTGAACGCGATGCGCGCCGATGTGATCGTCATCCGCCACGAAGCATCGGGCGCGGTGCAGTTGATCGCCGACAAGGTCGATTGCCCGGTGCTGAACGCCGGCGATGGCCGCCACGAGCATCCGACCCAGGCGCTGCTCGACGCGCTCACCATCCGCCGCCGCAAGGGCCGGATCGATGGCTTGCGCGTCGCGATCTGCGGAGACGTGCTCCACAGCCGAGTCGCCCGTTCCAACATCCTGGCGCTGACCGCGCTCAATGCCGAGGTCCGCGTCGTCGGCCCGCCTACGCTGCTGCCGCCCGCGATCGAGCGGATGGGCGTCACCGCCTTCACCGATTTCGATGCCGGGCTCGACGGTGCGGACGTGGTGATGATGCTCCGCCTCCAGCGCGAGCGCATGGCCGGAGGGTTCGTGCCGAGCCCACGCGAATATCACGCGCTCTACGGGCTGACACCCGAACGGTTGCAGCGCGCGGCGCCCGATGCGCTGGTGATGCACCCCGGCCCGATGAATCGAGGGGTCGAGATCGCCTCGTCGGTCGCAGACGATCCCGATCGATCCGCCATTACCGAACAGGTGGAGATGGGCGTCGCCGTGCGCATGGCCTGCCTTGACGTGCTGACCCGCGCGCGCCGGGGAGTGCCGGGATGGAACTGAAACCGCTCGCCATCCTCAACGGCCGCATCGTCGACCCCGCCGGGCAGGAAACGCGCGGCGGCGTGCTGATCCGCGATCGCGTGATAGCCAGCATTGGCGATATGGATGCCGGCGATGCCGAGATCATCGACGCCAAGGGTGCATTGATCGCACCGGGCATCGTCGATGTCGGCAGCTTCGCGATCGATCTGCCAGCCTTCATGGCGGGCGGAATCACGCGCGCCGCCTTGATGCCCGATCAGTCGCCCCCGCTCGACGATGCGGCGCTGGTTCAGCGCGCCGCAGCCGCGGGCAAGCCCGACGTGTGGATTCACCCGATCGCCGCTGCAACCCGCGGCCTTGCCGGCGAAGAACTGGCCGAGATCGGGCTGATGCAGGCCGCCGGCGCCTGCGCCGTCGCCACCGGGCGTCGCTCGGTCGCCGATTCGGGCGTGATGTATCGTCTGCTCGGTTACGCCGCCGCACTCGACATGGCCGTGATCGTCCATGCCGAGGACGCTGCACTCACCGCTGGCGCCGTCGCCACCGCCGGCGAAACCGCGACGCGGCTGGGCCTGTCCGCCGCACCGGCCATTGCCGAGGCGATGGCAATCGCGCGCGATCTCATGCTCGCCGAAGAAACCGGGGCGCGCATCCACTTCCACCAAGTGACAACCGCCGCCGGCTTCGATCTGATCCGCAAGGCGCGTGGGCGGGGCGTGCGCGTCACCTGCGGCATCACGCCGGCGCATCTGCTGCTTTCCGATACCGCGATCGGCCTGTTCCGCACCTTCGCCCGCCTCTCCCCGCCGTTGCGTGAGGAACGCGATCGGCTGGCTGCAATCGAGGCGGTCCGTGACGGCACGGTCGACATCCTCTGTTCGGCGCACGACCCGCAAGGGCCCGAAGCCAAGCGCCTGCCCTTCATCGATGCCGAACCCGGCATGGCCGGCGCCGAAACGCTGCTCACCTTGTCGCTGACCCTGGTGCGCGACGGCGTGATCGGCCTGCCGCGGCTGTTCGAACTGCTGTCGACCAACCCCGCGCGCCTGCTGGGCCTGCCCGGCGGCACGCTCACGATCGGCGACGAGGCGGACCTGATCCTCGTAGATCCCGATGCGCCGTGGAAGATCGATGCCGACCGGATGGCGGCCAAGGCCGGCAATACGCCGTTCGACGGCCTTCCGGTTCAGGGCAAGGTGCTGCGGACGATCAAGGGCGGCCGGGCGCTGGGCTAAGCTCGGCACAAAACCTGAGCCGTTCGTGTCGAGCGAAGTCGAGACACGTCGTCGTGACGCTTGCGGCAGATCCCTCGACTGCGCTCGGGACCAACGGGTTATTGGAGATGGGCCGGATCAAGCCCGCCGGTAGCGCAGCAGCAACAGTGGCTGGGCCAGCGCCAACCCCGCGAAGAAGCCGCCGATATGGGCCGCAATCGCGATGCCGCCGCCACCCGTGCCCCCCCAGGCCGCAAAGCCGACCATGAGTTGCAGCAGCACCCAGGCGCCGGCGAGCCAGGCGACATTGGCGATTTGGTTGAGCCGGCGATTTTCGAAATTGCGGCGCTTCTCGCCATAGAGCAGCGCATAAGCGCCGATCACAGCCGAAACCGCGCCGCTGGCGCCGATCATCGGAAAGGCCTCGGTCGGCCCCGCGAGATAATGGCCAAGTGCCGCGACATAGGCGCCGGCGATGTAAAGGATGATGATCCCGCGGGCGCCGATCGCGGCTTCGACGAAGCGGCCGCAAAAACCCATGATCAGCATGTTGAACGCGATGTGGAGCGCGCCGCCATGCAGCAAGGTCGCGGTGAGCGGGGTGAGCCATTTCGGCACGAAACCGATGCCGCGGACCATCATCTCAAGCGTCGGCGGCACCGCCTCGCCTGAGAAGCGCGCGGGAATGAAGCCCCCGGCATAGCCCGCAATCTGGTCATAACCCGTCGCCGTCACGATCGCCCAGGCGGCGATGGTGACGGCAAGGATGGTCAGCGTTGCGCGCGCTGGCGGCATGCGCATCCGCCGGGGCTCCTTAGATGAACTCGATCTTGGAAACCACGTAGTAGCGATCGCCCGACGGCACCGTCACCTCGATCTCGTCATCGACCTTGCGGCCGATGAGGGCGCGGCCGAGCGGCGAGTTGTAAGAGATCCGGCCCGACTTGGCGTCCGCCTCGGTCTGGCCCACGATCTGATATTTCACCGGCTTGTCGTCCTCGTCGAACAGATGCACGGTCGCGCCGAACACGATCTTGTCGCCCGAAAGCGTGGTCGGATCGATCACCTGGGCGCGGCTCAGGCGATCCTCAATGTCGCTGATCATGGCCTCGATCTGGCCCTGACGCTCCTTGGCGGCGTGATATTCGGCATTTTCCGAAAGATCGCCGTGTGCGCGCGCTTCCTCAATCGCGTCGATGACCTGCGGCCGCTCGAGTTTGAGGCGCGCGACCTCCTCCTCCAGCATCCGAAAGCCTTCTGCCAGCATCGGCAGCTTCTCGACGGTCGCCATCAGCGAAAACCCCTTCAGTAAAACTCTTGTCCCCGGGCGGTCCAAACCGGCGCCGCCCGCACGTCCATCGATGATGTGGGGATCAGTCGTGCGAAGTGGAATAATATGATTGGAGCGGCCTTACTTCAAGGTCTCGTTCTTGCAGCGCAGCAATCGCCTTCGCCGCGGCGACGCTGGCAGCCGCCGTGGTGAAGTACGGCACCTTGCCGGTGAGCGCCGATCCGCGGATCGACTGGGAGTCCTGAAGCGACTGCCAACCTTCGGTGGTGTTGAAGATGAGCTGGACGCCGCTGTCCTTGATGCGATCGACGATGTGCGGCCGGCCCTGCTGGACCTTGTTCACCGTCTCCACATCCAGGCCGATGCCCTTGAGATAGGTGGCGGTGCCGCCGGTCGCGACGACCTTGAAGCCGCGCTCGATCAACTGGGCCACCGCCGGGCCGATCGCCGGCTTGTCGCTGTCCTTCACCGAAACGAACAAGGTGCCACCGGACGGCAACAACGTGCCGCCGCCCAACTGCGCCTTGAAGAAGGCCGTTTCAAAATCCTTATCGATTCCCATGACTTCACCGGTAGACTTCATTTCCGGTGAAAGCACCGGATCGACACCCGGGAAGCGCGCGAAGGGGAACACCGCTTCCTTCACCGCGATATGGCTGATGTTCCGATCGATCTTCGGCAGGTCGGCGAGCTTCTCGCCCGCCATCACGCGCGCGGCGATCTTGGCGATGGGCGCGCCGATCGCCTTGGCGACGAACGGCACCGTGCGGCTGGCGCGTGGATTGACCTCGATCAGATAGACTTCACCGTCCTTGACCGCGAACTGGACGTTCATGAGGCCGAGAACCTCGAGCGCGCGCGCCAGCGCGTCGGTCTGCCGTTCGATTTCCGCGACGATTTCTGCCGACAGGCTGTAGGGCGGCAGCGAACAGGCGCTGTCGCCCGAATGGACGCCGGCTTCCTCGATATGCTGCATCACGCCGGTGACGACGACGTCCGTGCCATCGCCGATCGCATCGACGTCTACCTCGATCGCGTCGCGCAGATACTGGTCGATCAGCACCGGCGAATCGCCTGACACCTGCACCGCGGTGGTGATGTAGGTTTCGAGCTGCGCGGGATTTTCGACGATCTCCATCGCGCGGCCGCCCAGCACATAGGACGGGCGCATCAGCACCGGATAGCCGACGCGCTCGGCGACGATCAGCGCTTCTTCCCGGCTGCGGGCGAGGCCGTTGCGCGGCTGCTTGAGCCCGAGCCGGGTGACGAGATCGGCAAAACGCTCGCGATCTTCGGCAAGGTCGATCGCATCCGGGCTGGTGCCGAGGATCGGAATGCCGGCATCAGCCAGTTCCTGCGCCAGCTTGAGCGGGGTCTGCCCGCCGAACTGGACGATCACGCCGGCCAGCGTGCCGTTCGACATCTCGACATGCAGGATCTCCAGCACGTCCTCGGCGGTCAGCGGCTCGAAATAGAGGCGATCGGACGTGTCATAGTCGGTCGACACCGTTTCCGGGTTGCAGTTGACCATGATCGTTTCGTAGCCGACCTCATTCAGCGCGAAGCAGGCGTGGACGCAGCAATAATCGAACTCGATGCCCTGGCCGATGCGGTTGGGGCCGCCGCCGAGGATGACAACCTTCTTGCGGTCCGACGGGTTGGATTCGCACTCAGGCACCCCGAAGCTCGGCGCCTCATAGGTCGAATACATATAAGGCGTCTTCGCCTCGAACTCGGCGGCGCAGGTGTCGATCCGCTTGAAGACGGGGCGGACGCCGAGGCGGTGGCGGAGCGCACGGACTTCCTTCTCGGTCACGCCGCCGGTCATCGCGGTCACGACATCATGGACCAGGCCCGAACCATGGGCGTGCGCGCTTTCCATGCCGCGCAGATGCGCCGACTGAAGCGCCAGATAAGCGAGGCGCTTGTCGGAGAAGCCCATAGCCTTGAGCTTGCGCAGGCCCGCGGCATCGCGCGGCAGCCCTTCGTCGGCGACCTTCTTCTCGGCGGCGACGATCTCGGCCATGCGTTCGATGAACCAGGGATCATATTTGGAGATGCGGTGGATATCCTCCACCGTGAAGCCTTCGCGCAGCGCCTGGGCGGCGACGAGCAGGCGATCGGGCGTCGGGCGGGCTAGCTCCGCCTCGATCACCGAACGCGGCGCGCCCACCAGCGCATCGATGAAGTTGAAGCCGGCAAGACCGGTTTCGAGACCGCGCAGCGCCTTCTGCATCGATTCGTGGATGTTGCGGCCGATCGCCATCACCTCGCCGACCGATTTCATCGCCGTCGACAGCAAAGGCTCGGCGCCCTTGAACTTCTCGAAGGCGAAGCGCGGGATCTTGGTGACGACATAGTCGATCGTCGGCTCGAACGCCGCCGGCGTCGCGCCGGTGATGTCGTTGGTGATCTCGTCGAGCGTGTAGCCGACCGCCAGCTTGGCCGCGACCTTGGCGATCGGGAAGCCGGTCGCCTTGGAGGCGAGCGCCGACGACCGCGACACACGCGGGTTCATCTCGATCACGATCAGGCGGCCGTCCTTCGGGTTGACCGCGAACTGGACGTTCGATCCGCCCGTCTCGACCCCGATCTCGCGCAGGCAAGCGATGCTCGCGTTGCGCATGATCTGATATTCCTTGTCCGTCAGCGTCAGCGCCGGCGCGACGGTGATGGAATCGCCCGTGTGGACGCCCATCGGATCGACATTCTCGATCGAGCAGATGATGATGGCATTGTCGTGCTTGTCGCGCACGACCTCCATCTCATACTCCTTCCAGCCGAGCAGCGATTCCTCGATCAGCACCTCGGTGGTCGGCGAGGCATCGAGACCGCCCGTGACGATCTGGATGAACTCCTCGCGATTATAAGCGATGCCGCCGCCAGTGCCGCCCATGGTGAAGCTCGGGCGGATGATCGCCGGCAGGCCAGTATGCTCCAGCGCGGCGAGCGCCTCCTCCATCGTGTGCGCGACGGCGGAACGCGCGCTTTCCAGCCCGATCTTGTCCATCGCCTCACGGAAACGCTGGCGATCCTCGGCCTTGTCGATCGCATCGGCATCGGCGCCGATCATGATGCAGCCATATTTCTCCAAGGTGCCGTCGTTGAACAGCGCCAGCGCGGTGTTGAGCGCGGTCTGCCCGCCCATCGTCGGCAGCACCGCGTCGGGCCGCTCCTTCTCGATGATCTTCGCCACGACCGCGGGCGTGATCGGCTCGACATAGGTCGCGTCGGCCATGTCCGGATCGGTCATGATCGTCGCGGGGTTCGAGTTGACGAGGATGATGCGATAACCTTCCTCGCGCAGCGCCTTGCACGCCTGCGTGCCCGAATAATCGAACTCGCACGCCTGGCCGATAACGATCGGACCCGCGCCGATGATGAGGATGGAGGAGATGTCGGTGCGTTTGGGCATTAGTTGCTGCGTTCCACAGAAGTTTCCCAGCCATCGAATTCAGCGTCGGTGTCTTCGATAGCGGCGTTGATCTCGTCGGACATGGCGAAGATGGCCTCTTCCGTTGCTTCTTGCTCACGTTGAGCGCGAATGACCCACCCCGAATTGGCTTGCTCCGGCTCTACATCCTGCCAAGTTGCAGCCAGTCTGGATGCGACCTTTCGAAGATCCGCCTCCTCGCCATATATCCAGATGAAAACCGGCCGCATAATAACAGCGGCATCGCCGTGCTCGTGCAACGCCTTGAGGGTGGCGGTATCCCGATCGCGGCTAGAGGCGTTCACGCCTTCGTCCCCAGCGCCGCCACGAACTTCTCGAACAGATAATGGCTGTCCTGCGGGCCGGGGCTGGCTTCGGGGTGATATTGCACGCTGAACGCGGACTTGTCGGTGAGTTCGAGGCCGGCGAGCGATCCATCGAACAGCGAGACGTGCGTGGTCCGCGCGTTCGCCGGCAGCGTATCGGCATCGACCGCGAAGCCGTGGTTCATGCTGGTGATCTCGACCCGGCCGTCATCCGAACGCTTGACCGGATGGTTCGCGCCGCGATGGCCCTGGTGCATCTTGTAGGTCTTGGCGCCGATCGCGAGGCCGAGGAGCTGGTGGCCGAGGCAGATGCCGAACAGCGGCTTGCCGACCTTGAGCAGTTCCTGGATCACCGGCACCGCATAGGCGCCGGTCGCGGCGGGATCACCGGGGCCGTTCGACAGGAACACGCCGTCGGGTTGGTGCGCCATCACCTCGTCGAAGGTCGC
This sequence comes from Sphingomonas sp. DBB INV C78, assembly GCF_042693015.1. Classification (NCBI taxonomy): domain Bacteria; kingdom Pseudomonadati; phylum Pseudomonadota; class Alphaproteobacteria; order Sphingomonadales; family Sphingomonadaceae; genus Sphingomonas; species Sphingomonas sp. DBB INV C78. The sequence goes on from NZ_CP170544.1 coordinate 1,299,846, forward strand.
CGTCGCCGGCACCACCGTCACCCGCGCACCGGCGGCCACCAGGTTGCGCAGGATGTTGCGCTTGAGGCCATAATCGATCGCCACGACATGCGGGCCTGCGGGGTTCGCGGAGTGGGTCGCATAACCCTCGCCCAGCGTCCACAGCCCATCATCCCACTTATAGCTCTGGGTGGAGGACACCTCCTTGGCGAGGTCCATCCCCTCCAGCCCCGGCCAGGCCTTCGCCTTGGCAAGCAGAGCGGGAATGTCGAACTCGCCCTTGGCATTGTGGGCGATGACGCCGTTGGGCGCGCCCTGGATGCGGATCGCGCGGGTCAGCGCACGGGTGTCGACGCCCGACAGACCGATGCGGCCATTGGACTTCAACCAGGCATCGAAATGCAGTGCGGCGCGGAAGTTGGACGGATCGGTCACATCCTCGCGGACGATCAGCCCCAGCGCGTGCGGGTTGGTCGCCTCCACATCCTCATGGTTCGCACCGACATTGCCGATATGCGGGAAGGCGAAGTTGATGATCTGCCCGGCAAAGGACGGATCGGTCATGATTTCCTGATAGCCGGTCATCGAGGTGTGGAAGCACACTTCGCCGACCTTATCGCCTTCGGCGCCAAAGCCCTTGCCCCAGATCACGGAACCATCGGCAAGGACCAAAACGCCGGTCGCTCCTTCTGGTGGACGCGCGTGATCGGTCTCGGCCACTGGTGGGCTCTCCTTATGCTTGGGCGGCGGGTAAACGGCGGGGTTCCTAGGGGGGTGGCTTGGCAGGGTCAATCTATTAAAATTCTGCCAGCGAGGCTATGCTGATCGCTTTCCCGGAAACCTTCCCGAGGCTCCATGATTCGTGACGACATAAAGGCGGGCCTAGTGTCCGCGATGAAGGCGCGCGACGCCGAAAAAACCTCAGCAATCCGCCTGATCCAGGCCGCCATCAAGAACCGCGACATCGAAATGCGGACCAGTGCCGGATCGTCCGACGACGATGTCGTCGTGATGGAGGTACTGCAGAAGATGGGCAAGCAGCGCCGCGAATCGATCGAGATGTTCGAAAAAGGCGGCCGGGTTGAGTTGGCGAATGCCGAAAAGGCCGAACTCGCCGTGATCGAAAGCTTCCTCCCCGCGCAGATGGACGAGGACGAAGCCAAGGCCGCCATCGCCGCGATCGTCGCCGAACTGGGCGCGACCTCGGTCAAGGACATGGGCAAGGTGATGGCCGCGGTGAAGGAGCGGCTGGCCGGCCAGCTCGACATGAGCAAGGCGAGCGGGCTGGTGAAGGGGGCGTTGGCGGGGTGATTTTCCTCGAATGGGGCGCGAATCCCCACCCCTAACCCCTCCCGCAAGCGGTAGGGGAATGTCGGGCGCATAATCTCCCCTCCCGCTTGCGGGAGGGGTCGGGGGTGGGGATGCCGATATTCAAGCCGCGCCAGACCAATCGGGCACGCGACCTGCGCAACGCTGCCGCGCCTGCCGAGCGCGCGCTTTGGCAGCATCTCTCCCGCAGCCAGCTCGACGGTTACAAGTTCAGCCGGCAGATGCCGATCGGTCCGTATATCTGCGATTTCCTGTGCCGCTCCGCCCGGTTGGTCGTCGAGGTGGACGGTCACAGCCATGACGGCCGGATCACTCATGATGAGCGCAGAACCGAAGCATTGGAAGCGGCCGGCTATCGCGTGATACGATTCACCAATGCCGATATCGAAAAGCGGATCGAAGGTGTTTTGACGATTATCAGCGACGCTCTTGCAGAACGCCCCACCCCCAACCCCTCCCGCATGCGGGAGGGGAGCGAAGCGGTATGAGCCTCTCCCCTCAATGGCTCGACGAACTCCGTTCGCGCACCCTGCTGTCGGCGCTGATCGGCAAATCGGTGAAGCTGGAGCGCGCCGGCCGCGAATTTCGCGCCTGCTGCCCGTTCCATAACGAGAAGAGCCCAAGCTTCTACGTCAACGACGACAAGGCCTTCTACCATTGCTTCGGCTGCGGTGCGCATGGCGATGCGATCCGTTTCCTGACCGATAATAAGGGCCTGCCCTTCATGGACGCGGTGAAGGAGCTCGCCGCCGCCGCCGGCATGGATGTGCCCGCCGCCGATCCGCGCGCCGCCGAGAAGGCTGAGCGCGCATCGGGCCTGCACGAGGCGATGGCGGAGGCCGCAACCTGGTTCACCGAACAGCTTCACGGCATCGCCGGCGCCGAAGCGCGGGCCTATCTCCAGAAGCGGGGGCTCAGCGCGGCGACGATCAATGCGTTCGACTTCGGCTTTTCCCCCGATTCGCGGGGCAAGCTGAAGGCCGCGCTCGCCCGTTTCGGCGACGACAAATTGGTCGAAGCGGGCCTCCTCATCTCGGTCGAGGAGAAGGAGCCCTACGACCGGTTCCGCGGCCGGCTGATGATCCCGATCCGCGATCCGCGGGGGCGGGTGATCGCCTTTGGCGGCCGCATCATCGGCGCGGGCGAGCCCAAATATCTGAATTCTCCCGAATCACCCCTGTTCGACAAGGGCCGCACCCTCTTCAACCTCGACAAGGCGGCCGCGGCGACGCGCAAGAGCGGGCGCGTGATCGTCGTCGAAGGCTATATGGACGTGATCGCGCTCGCCCAGGCGGGCATCGGCGATGCGGTCGCCCCGCTCGGCACGGCGCTCACCGAAGGGCAGCTCGAACGGCTGTGGCGGCTCGCCGAAACGCCGATCCTCTGCTTTGACGGCGATTCGGCGGGGCAGAAGGCCGCGATCCGCGCGGCACTCCGCGCGCTGCCGATGATCGAACCGGGGCGCACCTTGCGCTTCGCGACCCTGCCCGCCGGCCAGGACCCCGATGATCTGGTCCGCTCGGGTGGTGCGTCGGCGATGGAAGAAGTGCTGGAGGCCGCAGAACCGCTCGTCGAACGGCTGTGGAAGCATGAGCTTGCTGTCGCCCCGCTCGATACTCCGGAAGCACGCGCGGGCCTGCGCAAGCGGCTCGCCGATCACGCGGCGACGATCCGCCATGGCGATGTCCGCGGCCAATATCTCGCGGATTTCCGCCGGCGCTTCGATGCGCTTTACGAGCGTGCGGCCCCTGCCCAGCGCTTCCAGCCCCGCAGCGGCGGTGGTGGGCGTGGCTTCTTTCAACGCGGCAAACCACCCGAACCGCCGCCATCGACCGCGGCGCACTCGATCCGCACTGGTGGGCTCGATCCGATGATCGGGCGCGCCGTGCTTGCGGGATTGTATCGCCACCCCCAGCTGATCGCCGATCTGGCCGAGGCGATTTCAGCGCTGCGTTTCAGCGAATCGGAGCTCGCCCGCCTGCGCGACGCGATGCTCGACGCCGCTTTTGGTGGCGATATGCTTGATTCGGACGCATTGGGAACCATATTGGCTCAGGTGGGTCTGGCTGGAGCGACGGAAGCGCTTCGTGCGCCAAACAGACTTGCCTTTTCCTTCCTGCGCGGCAATGCCGATTCGGGGCGCGCGCGGCGCGATCTCGCGGCAGTGATTGAGGCGCTGGCGGCACGGCCCGAGCTCGACTCGGCGCTGGCAGCGGTAACGGCGCGGCTGATGGCTTCGCCAGACGAGGCCGGGTTTGCGGAACAGCGTCGCCTCCGGGCGGCGCGGGACGAGGCGGATCAGGCGCTGGCGATGCTCGCAGCGGGCGAAGACGGCGCGTTGTAATTTTAAGGTTGGTCGGAATGGCGAAGACGAACGGCAGTGATACGACGACGGCTGGCGGCGGGGGCGACAGTGATGCGCCGCTGATCGACCTCAACGAGGCGTCGCTGAAGAAGCTGGTCGCCCGCGCCAAGAAGCGCGGCTACATCACCGTTGACGAGCTCAACGGCGCGGTCGGCGAAATGTCGACCGACCAGATCGAGGACGTGATGTCCGCGCTCAACGAGATGGGCGTCAACGTCATCGAGAATGAAGAGCAGAGCGAGGACGACCAGCCCGAGGAGCAGACCGACGACGAGGTCGTCGGCGTCGACGAGGGCGATGGCGGCCCGGTCCTCACCCAGATCACCAAGAAGGAAACGGTCGATCGCACCGACGATCCCGTCCGCATGTATCTGCGCGAGATGGGCGCGGTGGAGCTTCTGTCGCGCGAGGGCGAAATCGCCATCGCCAAGCGCATCGAGGCCGGCCGCGACACGATGATTCTCGGCCTGTGCGAAAGCCCGATCACCTTCAACGCGATCATCGACTGGTCGACCGCGCTCAACGAAGGCACGATGCAGCTTCGCGAGATCCTCGATCTCGATGCCATGCTCTCCAAGGGCCCGACTGCCGAGCAGGTGGAAGGCGCCGAGGACGAGAATGGCGAAATCTCGGAAGAGAGCGCCGGTCCGTCCTTCAAGGAAGAGGAAGAGCCTGAGGAAGCTTCGGCCGACGAGGACGAGGATTCGATGACGGAGCGCCGCGCGCCCCGTCCGTCCGATGACGAGGAGGAGGACAACACCCTCAGCCTCGCGCAGATGGAAGAACAGCTCAAGCCGATGGCGCTGGAGAAGTTCGCGACCATCACCGACCTGTACCGCAAGTTCCACAAGATGCAGGTCGCCCGGCTCGAGGCGATGGGCGCCGGTGGCGAACTGCCGGCGGCGGAGGAGCGCAAGTATCAGAACCTGCGCGAAGACCTGACCGCCGAGGTGGAAAGCGTCCAGTTCCACGGCGCGAAGATCGAATATCTCGTCGACCAGCTTTATTCGTTCAACCGTCGCCTGATGGCGCTGGGCGGGCAGATGCTCCGCCTGGCCGAACGCCACAAGGTGCCGCGCAAGGCGTTCCTCGATGCCTATGTCGGGCACGAGACCGAGGAAGGCTGGCTCGACCGCGTCGCCGGTCTCGACAAGAAGTGGGCGGCCTATGCGGCAGCGGAAGCCTCCGCCGTCGAGCGCATCCGCAGCGAGATCGCCGAGATCGGCCAGGCGACCGGCATGTCGCTTCCTGAATTCCGCCGCATCGTCAACATGGTGCAGAAGGGCGAGCGCGAGGCGCGGATCGCCAAGAAGGAGATGGTGGAAGCCAATCTCCGCCTCGTGATCTCAATCGCCAAGAAATATACCAACCGCGGCCTGCAATTCCTTGATCTTATTCAGGAAGGCAATATCGGCCTGATGAAGGCGGTCGATAAGTTCGAATATCGCCGCGGCTACAAGTTCTCGACCTATGCGACCTGGTGGATTCGGCAGGCGATTACCCGCTCGATCGCCGATCAGGCCCGCACGATCCGCATCCCGGTCCACATGATCGAGACGATCAACAAGCTGGTCCGCACCAGCCGCCAGATCCTGCACGAGATCGGCCGCGAGCCGACGCCGGAGGAACTGGCCGAGCGGCTTTCGATGCCGCTCGAAAAGGTGCGCAAGGTGATGAAGATCGCCAAGGAGCCGATCTCCCTCGAAACGCCGATCGGCGACGAGGAGGACAGCCATCTCGGTGACTTCATTGAGGACAAGAACGCGATCATCCCGGTGGACGCCGCGATCCAGGCGAACCTCAAGGAGACGGTGACCCGCGTCCTCGCCAGCCTTACCCCGCGTGAGGAGCGCGTGCTGCGCATGCGCTTCGGCATCGGTATGAACACCGATCATACGCTGGAAGAGGTCGGCCAGCAGTTTAGCGTGACCCGCGAACGTATCCGCCAGATCGAAGCCAAGGCATTGAGAAAGCTGAAACATCCGTCACGCAGCCGCAAGATGCGGAGCTTCCTCGACCAGTGATTCCTGTCTCAACCTGTCTCTGAACCACGAACGCCCCGGCTCTGCCGGGGCGTTTTCGTTTCGGGGGCATGTTAACCTACTTATCCGAATGGCTAACGCGGCATAAACCTCGCCTTTACGCCCTTTGCTATACATCGCCTGTCAGGACGGAGTTCGCGGATCTTCCGCGGCTTCAGGAGTATGACATGGCCCTTCCAGCAATCGACACGGGACGAAGCCGGCTTGCCGACACGCTGCTCGCCCGCGCGGCGAGCGACGGCAGCGTCAGCCACCCCTATGTCCGCTCGGTCGAACTGCTCGACGGCGCCGATTCGATCCGCAACCAGGCCGATGTAATCCACCATCTCTGCCTGCTGCACGGGCGCCTGCCCGGCTTGATCGATCTCGCCATCGAACGATCGCCGATCGAGGCTTCGGCGTGGATGATCTCGGCCGCCGCGACCTTTGCCGAGGAACGCGCCTATATCACCCGGCTGGCCGTGGCCGCCCCGCCGCTTCCCAGCACGCCGGGCCAGGCGGAATGCGAGGCTGCGGTCCTCGCCCAGCGCCATGCGCTCGAAATGCTCGCCACCTCCGAACGCGCCGGCTGCGCGACCGGCGCGGCGCTCGCCATGCTGCTCGACTGGCAGGTGGTGCGCGTCGTCCTCGATCTCGCGGCGGACCGCCTCGGCGCTCCGCCCTTGCGCTGCAACCTGCCCGACGCCGATGCGATCGCCGATTTCGCAGCGCAGATCCCGCCGGCCCTCGAACGCGCCGTCGCCTTTGGCGCCGGGCAATTGTTCCTGCAGCAGCGCGGGCTGTGGGATCTCCTCGAATGCCGGGAACAGGCGCGCCGCTGACGCGCCCTCTTTTCAGTCGCTTGCTCCCTCGGCAAAGTCCGCCCCGACCGGGAGGGCTCCAATGAACGATGATCTGGCGCTGTTGCGCGAAACCGCCGACCAGATGGCGCTGTCACGCCTGATCGATGCTTATGCCCGCGCTGTCGACCGGTGCGACTTGGCCCTGCTCCGCAGCCTCTACACCGACGACGCCGTTCACGATCATGGCGCGATGTTCCATGGCAATCCGGACGATTTCGCCGCCTTCATTGGCCGAACCATGCCGGCGATCATCAGCCATCATTTCATGGGCAACCGCCTGTTCGCCGTCCAGGGCGACGAAGCGACCGGCGAAACCTATGCGATCAACAGCCATGTCATCCGGCCGGAGAGCGGTGAAGCACGCGATTATATCGCCGGCGGCCGGTATCTCGATCGCTTCCGTCGGACAGAGACCGGCTGGCGCATCGCGCATCGCACGCGCGTGATCGACTGGAGCCACGAACGGCCGCACCAGCCGGGCGCCGCCGCGGCGGGCCTCGCATCCGGCGCGAAATGGCCGACGGACGCCTCCTACGATGTGCTGCCGGATAGCTTCAGGGTTTGAGGACGAGCGTCCGCCCTTCGACACCCCAACTATCGAGCGAACTCAGGAAGTTCATGCCGAGCACGTTCATGTCGCCGAACTCGGCCGCCGTCGTCGCGCCGACGTCGGACCGGCGGATCGGCCCGACGCGCAGTTCATCGATCCGCACGCGCCGCGCCATCACCGTGCCGTTGGCGGTGGTGATCGGGGTGCCGAAACTGTCCTCGGCGGGGTCGATCCCGGCCGCACGCGCGGTCTTCAGCGACAGAGCCGTTGTCGTCGCGCCGCTATCGACCAGAAAGCGTGTCTCCACGCCGTTCACATCGGCGTTCACCCAGAAATGGCCGTCATCGGCCATCGGAATGCGCAAGGTTTCGCCTCTGGTCACGCCATCTTCGGGATAGAGCGCCATCCGCAGCCGCTCGCCGACATCGTCCTTGAAAGAGTAAAGCAGCAGCGCGACGATGAAGATCGCCAACCAGGCCAGCGCCATCTTGACGGTCGAGCCCAATGGCTGGCGCCGCGCGATGAGCGAACTCAGGACCAGCACCAGGCACATGCCTGCGGCGACCATCTGGAGCGCCTGATCGCTGTTCACGGCTCCACCACCATCCCGTCATGCCCGGGCACGATATGCGCCGGCAGTTCCGCGATCAGCCCCGCATAATCCATGGACTGGTCCATATGCGTCAGCACTGCCCGGCGGACGCCGAGCTGGTCGATCCATCCGAGCGTCTGGCCAAGATGCGGGTGCGTGGGATGCGGCCGGCGCCGCAGCGCGTCGACCACCCAAAGGTCGAGTCCGCGGAAAGCTGCTCTCATCTTTTCAGTTATTTCATTGAAATCAGTAGCATATCCAATAGATTTGCCATCATGCTCGAAACGAAAGCCAACCGATGTGATCGATCCGTGGGGTTGGTCCACACAGGTGATGGCGATATCGCCGATGGTCAGACGGTCGGGCAGATCGTGTCCGGTCACGATCGGAGGATAACCCTCCTTCCCTTCAAAAGCATAAGCGAAACGCCCCGCAAGCGCGGTCAATGTCCACGGTCGCGCATAGGCCGCCACCGGCGCATTGCGGGCATGGAAGAGTTGGCGGAGATCGTCGATGCCATGGCAATGATCGGCATGGTCGTGGGTCCAGATCACCGCATCAACGTCGACCACATCGGCATCGAGCAATTGTTCGCGCAGGTCCGGGCTGGTGTCGATCAGCAGGCGGGTGCTCGCCGTCTCGATCAGGATCGAGGCGCGGCGGCGCCGGTTCTTGGGTTCGCTCGGGTCGCAGGCGCCCCAATCATTGCCGATACGGGGAACGCCCGAAGAAGTGCCACAGCCGAGTAGTCGCGCCCTCACCCGTTCGCCCAATGTTGGGCTTTGCCGAACAACTTGAAGAAGTTGGCGGTGGTCGTTGCGCCCAGTTCCTCGACGCTGACGCCGCGGAGCCCGGCGAGGAAGCGGGCGGTGTCCGCCACAAAGGCCGGCTCGCAGGTCTTGCCGCGATGGGGCACGGGCGCCAGGAACGGCGCGTCGGTCTCGATCAGCAGTCGATCCGCAGGAATGGTGGCAGCCGTCGCCTGCAAGTCCTTGGCATTCTTGAACGTCGCAATGCCCGAGATCGAAATATAGAGGCCGAGGTCGAGCGCGATGCGGGCGAAATCCGCGCTGGCGGTGAAGCAGTGGATCACGCCCGGATAAGCGCCCTGCCCCATCTCGTCCCGCAGGATTTCCGCCGTGTCCTCCTCCGCATCGCGGGTATGGACGATCAGCGGCAGGCCCGTCTCGCGCGAGGCGGCAATGTGGGAACGGAAGCTGGCGCGTTGCCGGTCGCGATCCGAATGGTCGTAATAATAATCGAGGCCGGTTTCGCCGATCGCGATGACCCGCGGATGGGCGGCCTGCGCGACCAGGCCAGCGGTGTCGATCTCGGGATGCGCGTCCGCCTCATGCGGGTGGATGCCGACCGAGGCCCAGACGTCGGGCTCGCGTTCGGCCGTCGCGATGATCTCGCCCCATTCGCGTTCGCGGGTCGAGATGTTGAGCATCGTCGTCACCCCGGCCCCGCGGGCACGGCCGAGCACTGCCGCCTGATCCTCGACCAGGCCGGAGTAATTCAGGTGGCAGTGGCTATCGACGAACATCAGCCTTCCTGTTCAACCCAACGCGGGAAGACGCCCTGCGGTGCCGGCAATTCGGTGCCCGCCGCGATGGGAGTACCAAGCGCCCCGAAGTCGCGGGCATCCGCCGGCTGGGCGAGCTGATCGAGCAGCTTGTCCGCGCTCTCCGGTATCGCCCAGCGAACGAGAGTCGCCAGCACGCGGATCGCCTCTGCGGTCGCGTGGAGGATGGCGTCGGCGCCTTCGGGGTCGGTCTTGCGCAGCGCCCAGGGCGCGCTGTCGGCGAAATAGCGATTGGCCTCGGCCACGCCTTCCCAGATGATCTCCAGCGCGCGGTGGATGACCAGCCCTTCCATCGCCTCCTCGATCCGCGCCAGCAGGTCGGCCGCGTCCAGCACGGCAGCCGGCGCGCTTTTGCCCGGCACCACGCCACCGCAATTCTTGGCGATCATCGACAGGCAGCGCTGGGCCAGATTGCCGAGGCCGTTGGCGAGATCGGCATTGGACCGCGTGACGATCGCATCATGGCTGTAGGAGCCGTCCTGGCCGAAGCTCACTTCGCGCAGCAGGAAGTAACGGAGCTGATCGACGCCATAGGTGGCGGCCATCTCCATCGGATCGACGACATTGCCGACCGACTTCGACATCTTCTCGCCCCGGTTGAGCAGGAAGCCGTGGCCGAACACCTGTTTTGGCAGCGGCAGGTCCGCCGACATCAGGAAGGCCGGCCAGTAGACCGCGTGGAAGCGGACGATATCCTTGCCGATGATGTGCAGATCGGCTGGCCAGAATTTCCGATAAGCCTCTGTATCTTCTGGATATCCAACACCCGTCAGATAGTTGGTCAGCGCGTCGACCCAGACATACATCACATGCCCCGGCGCATCGGGCACCGGCACGCCCCAATCGAAGCTGGTGCGCGAAATGGACAGGTCGGAAAGCCCGCCCTTCACGAAGCTCATCACCTCGTTGCGGCGCCCCTCGGGGCGGATGAAATCGGGATTGCTCTCGTAAAGCGCGATCAGGCGATCGGCATAAGCCGACAGCCGGAAGAACCAGCTTTCCTCGACCGTCCATTCAACGGGCGTGCCCTGCGGCGAGAATTTCTGGCCGCTTTCATCCGCAACCAGTTCTTTCTCGTCATAGAAAGCCTCGTCGCGCACCGAATACCAGCCTTCATAACGGCCGGCATAGATGTCGCCCTTGGCGACCATCGCGCGCCACAGCGCCTGGCTCGCCTCATAATGGGCGGGTTCGGAGGTGCGGATGAAACGATCGTTCGAGATGTTGAGAACCGAGACCATTTCCTTGAAATAGCCCGACATCTCATCAGCAAGCTCCCGCGGACTGATACCGCGGGCGCGGGCGGCTTGGTCCATCTTCAGACCATGCTCGTCGGTGCCCGTCATGAAGAAAACGTCGCGCCCCTCCATCCGCCGGAAGCGGGCGATCGCATCGGCGGCGATCGCTTCATAGGCATGGCCGATATGCGGACGGCCATTGGGATAGGAGATTGCGGTGGTGATGTAGAATGGTTGAGCCATGCGCTCAGGCTTTAGCGCGGTCCGCTCCCGGAGCAAGCGCCGCGACGAGGCCGGCCAGTTCGAAAACCGTGGTTTGTGGGTCGAGCGAGAGCCGCACGGCGCTTTCGGCCAGCGCGCGGGCCTTTTCCCAAGACGCAATCGCAGCCGTCAGCGCTGCACCGCTCCGCCCTTTTGCCTGCGCGGCGATGAAGGTGGGAAGGCGTTCGAGAAACACCTCATAGCGTGGCTGCGCGGCCTTCAGCGACAGCGCCTTGGCGAGCGCCATCCGCCCCGCATTCGAAGGGTCGCCCTCGCGCGCCAGCGCGGCAAAGGCAGCGTCCAGCCCGGCAATGTCGAGACCCGCAAAGCGGAGCGCGCGACCGGGAGCACCGCCGCCGCTCGCCACCAGGGACTCGATCTCCGTCTGGGATGCGTCGGGGAGTAGCCGCCGCATCGCGACTGCCATCTCGGCATCTGCCAGCGGGCCGAAGCGCAGCAGGCGGCAGCGCGACCGGATCGTGGGCAGCAACCGGCCGGGCGCGTGGCTGACCAGCAGGAACAGCGTGTCCGTCGGCGGTTCTTCCAGATTCTTCAGCAGTGCGTTGGCAGCCGGCCGCTCGAGATCGTCGATCGCGTCGATGACGACGACACGCCGCGCCGACATGCTGGGCGTGACTGAGAAGAAGGGCTGCAGCCCACGCACCTGATCGATGGTGATGTTACGCGCGAGATCGCCCGTCTTGTCCCGCGCCAGTCGCGCCAGTTGCCGATAATCGGGGTGGCTGCCGGCGGCGATCAGCTTCGTCGTCGGATGATCCTCGGGCACGTCGAGGCCCGGCGCCGTCGGCGGGCGATCGGTGGCGTCGGCCAAATAGCGCGCAGCCGCAGCCTCGGCGAACATCGCCTTACCGACACCCTGCGGCCCCGCGAGCAGCCAGCCGTGGTGCATCCGCCCCTGCGCCATCGCTTCGCGGAAGGCGGCGATCTGGTCGCGATGACCGATCGGCGTCATAGCCCGTCCAGCGCTGCCAGCAGGCGAGCCGTCACCTCTTCGGCGTTGCCGCTGGCATCGACGACCCGGAAACGATCGGGATCAGCCGCCGCGATGGCGGCAAAGGTGGCCGCAACGCGACCATGATAAGCGGCGTCACGCGCACCGAAACGATCCGCGCCGCCACGATCCCGCGCCGCCGCCCGCGCCGCAGCCTCTGCCTCGGGCAGAGCCAGCAACAAGGTACGATCGGGCAGGAAGCCATTGCTACCCACCGCATGAAGCTGGCGGATCACGGCCTCCCCGATCCCGTCCGCTCCACCCTGATAAGCGAGCGAGCTATCGAGAAAGCGGTCGCTCAACACCCACGTCCCCGCTTCCACGGCAGGCAGGATCGTCTTGGCGACATGATCGGCGCGCGCGGCAGCAAACAGCAAAGCTTCAGCCGCCGGTGTCCAGCGCCCGGCATCGCCATCCAACAGCAGCGCACGGATCGCCTCCGCCCCGGCGCTGCCGCCGGGTTCGCGTGTCTCGATGACGTCATGGCCTCGCGCGCGGAGAGCCGCCGCCAACGCCCGCAACTGCGTCGACTTGCCTACCCCTTCCCCGCCTTCGAGGCTGATGAAACGACCGCGTGCCACCCCAGCCCGGATCAGGCGAGACCGAACAGCCAGCGGAAGCCCGCGGCGATGCGATCGAAGAAGCCCGCTTCCTCCACCGCCTTTTCGGCGACGAGCGGCATCATCTGCGACGGCGTGTCGCCCGTCTGGACGACGAGATCGGCGATGTGCTGGCCCTGCTTGATCGGGGCCTTGATCGGTCCGTTATAGACCACCGTCACCTTCATGTTGCCGGTGGTGCCGGCCGGCAGGGTGACGGCGAGATCGCGCGGCGCGACGAGGCCCACGCTGCGCTCGTCGCCAAGCTGAACCTCGGCGTCCTGTACCTTCTTGCCCTTGGCGACCAGCGGCACGGCCTTCCACGCGCGGAAGCCCCAGTCCATGAACGCCACCGACTGTTCGATGCGCTGGTTGAAGCTGGTGAGGCCGGCCACGACCATCACCAGACGGCGGCCATTCTGTTCCGCCGATCCGGTGAAGCCATAGCCGGCTTCCTCGGTATGGCCGGTCTTGAGGCCATCCGCACCGGCGACGCGGCCGAGCAATGGGTCACGGTTCTGCTGGGTGATGTCCGCGCCGGAACCCAGCGTCTTGCCCCAGGTGAACTCCTTCTGGCTGTAGAAGGCCTTGTAGAGATCGGGGAAGTCCTGGATCGTCCGCGCGGCCAGCTCACCCAGATCATGCGCCGTCACATAGGTGACACCGGCGTCCGGCCAGCCGTTCGAATTGCCGAAGTTGGAGTTGGAGAGGCCAATCGCCTTGGCACGCTGGTTCATCAGCGCGACGAAGGCAGGTTCGGTGCCGGCAATGCCTTCGGCCAGCACGACGCAGGCGTCATTGCCGGAAAGCGTGACGATGCCGTGGAGCAGATTCTGCACGCTCACCTGCTCGCCGGGCGAGAGGAACATGGTCGACCCTGCCGACGGCCCGTGCCACTGACGCCAGGTTTCCGGCCGCACGGTGATCATCTGGTCGAGCTTCAACTCGCCCTTCTTGATGAGATCGAAGGCGACATAGACCGTCATCATCTTCGCCATCGACGCCGGCGGCATCCGCCGATCGGCATCCTTGGCGTAGAGCACCGCGCCCGACGACAGATCCTTCATATAAGCCACCGGAGCGTCCGTCTGGAACGGCGGCGCCGCGGCGGGAGCCGGCACGGCGAGGATGGCGGTTGCGGTGGCGGCGAGGAGAAGATGGCGGGTCATCGCGGTCATTCCGGCAGTGCTCTTTCGAAGGATGATCCGATTCACGGATAAGCGGAGACGATATGTGCATCCTGATAGCCGCGCCGGCGCACCTCCGCCAGCGCCGTTGAGGCGGCATCGTCATCGACGAAAGGGCCGAGCCGGACGCGGTAGAGATCACCACCTGGCGCGACCGAGGATGATGCGACATCGCGCAGACGCGCGGCGGTGGCGTCGGCGCGATCACCATCGCCAAAGGCAGCCACCTGGATGTAGCGATTGCCCACAATCGGTGCTGGCGTAGCAGGAGTGGGCTGAACCGACACGGGTGACGGCACCGGCCGCGCGGCGGTCTGCACCGCACGCCCCCGCATCAGCGCGTTCCGCTCGGCCTCGGACGGATAGACGCGCCGGACGCGGACCTTCGCAACACCGTCCCGCTCCACGCCCAGCGCCCGCGCAGAGCCGCGCGACAGATCGATGATGCGATTCGACGCAAAGGGGCCGCGATCATTGACGCGGATCAGCGCCGTCTTACCCGTCTTGAGCGCCGTTACCTCGACATAGGATGGCAGCGGCAAGGTCGGATGCGCGGCGCTCAGCGCGTCCATATCGAACCGCTCGCCATTGGCAGTCGCCAGGCCGTGATGGCCCGGCCCATACCAGGATGTCATGCCGGTCTGGTCATAATCACGGTCGTCGCGCGGCACATAGGTGCGGCCATTGACCTTGTAGGGCTTGCCGATCTTGACCGATCCGTCGCTGATCGGCCGGGTCGAGGCGCAGGCCGACAGCAGGGCCGCCGCAGCCAGAAGGGCGGCTTCAGCGCGCCACTTCATTGGCCAGCAGGCCCACCGACAGCGCGTAGAAATTGGAGCAATTATAATCGAGGATGACGCGATAATTGTTCGTCAGCAGATAGGCCGTAGCGCCGGGGCCATCCGGCTCCAGCAGGGTCGCGAGTTCATTGTCCGACGGCGCGGGCCAGCCCGTCACCGTGATGCCCAGCGCCTTCCACTCGCGGATGGTCAGCCAGCGGCTGTGGCGATCATGCACGCGCGGACAGCGCGGCGATTTCGCCAGCGGCCGCACGGCGCTGCGTTCGAAGCTCGCCGGCACGATCGCCGCCACACCCCAGGGCACATTCGGCTTCCACCCGGCATTGACGAGATAATTGCCGATCGACGCCAGCGCGTCCGTCTCACTCGACCAGATATCGACGCGGCCGTCGCCATCGCCATCGACGGCGAGGCGCTGATACATGCTCGGCAGGAATTGGGGATAGCCCGTGGCCCCTGCCCAGCTTCCCTTGAGCTTGGAACGTGGAATGCCGCGATCCAGCAATTGCATCGTCGCGATCAGTTCCGCCGTGAACAATTCGCGCCGCCGACCATCATAAGCGAGGCTGGCGAGCGACCGGATCAGATCGAAATCGCCGACATAAGTGCCGTAACCGGTCTCATGCCCATAGATCGCCATCATGATCGATTCGGGAACGCCCGTCCGCTGCTCGATCCTCTCCAACCGTGGGCGGAGATCCTGGTAACGCTTGCGTCCGCGATTGATGCGATCGGCATCGACATGCTTGGCCTTGTAAGGGGCAAAGCGCGGGATCGACGCGGCCGGCGCGTTGGGATTGCCACCCGGCTGCGCCCGATCGAGCGAGACGACGCGCGGGTTGAACGTCAGTCCGGCAATCGCGCTGTCGAACGTCGCCGGCCGCACGCCGGCGGCCAGTGCGCGGCCGCGAATGCTCTGCAGAAAGGCCTGAAAACCGGCATTTTCATCCGCCGCCGCACTGGCGGCCGGGCCCGCAACCTCCTGCGCCAAGGCGCCGGCTGGCAAGGTGGCAAGCATGGCGATCATCGCCAGGACCGGTAACGAAGCACGCATAATGAACCCCTTAATGGTCCCTTCGTGCCACAGCCGGACGCGATGGTGAATCCCCTTTGTCGAGAATATGATCCACCCGCTTGCACAAACGCCCCCGCGCGGAGATAAGCGCGCCGCCGGATGGGTGGCCGAGTGGTTTAAGGCAGCGGTCTTGAAAACCGCCGTGGGTTCACGCTCACCGTGGGTTCGAATCCCACCCCATCCGCCATTTTGCCCATCTGCGATCGAGGAGTGGCGGCGCCGGGACACCGCCCTTCCCATCGAACTTAGTTGCCGACCTGCTTCAGATAATCCGCCGCGGTCGTTGGGCCGACCGAGATCGTGTCGCTGTGCTCGGCGATATATTGGCGCAGTTCGAGGCCCATCTTCGGGCCGGGGTCGACGCCCATCTTCTTCGCCGCCGCATCGAAGGCTTTGTCCTGCTCGGGGGTTGGTGCCGGCTGGATATAGACATAGTCCCAACTCGCACCGTCCTGATGGATATAGAGTTGCGAGGCCGGCTGCCCGGCCGCCTTGGCGATCTCGTCCTGCCGCGCGATCCATTTCAGAAGCGCCAACTGCTGCCCCGGGGCCGCGCGGTAAATGCTCACGATGGAACGCGGTGCGCTCGATTGGGCATGGAGGGGTGCCGACATGATTGCGGCGCCGACTAGAAGTGCCGAACAGATCTTTCGCATGCAACATCTCCCGCAATATCGAGTGATTGATGCAAAGCTACGTTGAACAGGACAGTCGCAATATCCACCCTTTCTGATTTATTTGAAAGCGATCCGAATATTTATTTCGGCTCAACGGATTTTTGATAAATATTATGAAGATTTAGCTTGTCATGACGATCGTCAAGCGATCCCCATCCTCCATGATGAGGATCTAACGACTTTTTGGCTCGATGCCGGTGGGTCACAGCGCTTGGCTGCCTATCCCCTATAGATCCGGCACCTTGCATGGAGCCGCGGACCTGCGCAGAGAGAGCAAAAGATCGGTGGGGATGGCTGAATGCATGAAGTGACCGGCAAGAAGGCGTCGATGCAGCGGGTGGTGGTGGCGTCCGCTGCCGGCACCGCGTTCGAATGGTATGATTTCTTCATCTTCGGCGCGCTTGCTCCGGTCATCGCTAAGGTCTTCTTCGCGGGATTGACCGAGACTGCGGGATTTGTCGCCGCGCTCGGCCTGTTCGCAGCGGGCTTCGCTTTCCGCCCGCTCGGCGCGCTGATCTTCGGGACGATGGGGGATCGGCTCGGCCGCAAGGGCGCCTTCCTGATCACCGTATCGCTGATGGGCGGCGCCACCTTCGCGATCGGCCTGCTGCCGACTTATGCCCAGGCCGGCATCTGGGGGCCGGCGTTGCTGATCCTCATGCGCATCTTCCAGGGCATGGCATTGGGCGGCGAATATGGTGGGGCCGCGATCTATGTCGCGGAACATTCGCCGCCGGGTCGCCGCGGTTATTCGACCGGCTGGATCCAGGCGTCGGCCGCCTTCGGCCTGATCGCGGCGCTGGTGGTCGTGCTCGTGACGCGCACCTCGATCGGTGAGGAAGCGTTCGCAAGCTGGGGCTGGCGCGTGCCCTTCCTGGTATCCGCGGGCCTGCTCGCCATCTCGATCTGGATGCGGCTCAAGCTCACCGAAAGTCCGACCTTCCAGAAGATGCAGGCCGAGGGCGAGGTATCGAAGGCGCCGCTGTCCGAGGCCTTCGGCCAGTGGAGCAATGTCCGTCTGGTCTTCCTCGCCTTCTTCGGCGTGATGTGTGCGCAAGGGGCCGTCTGGTACTGCAACTTCTTCTATATCCAGGTCTTCTTTGAAAAATCGCTGCAGGTGGCGCCAACCACGGTGAACATCTTCGTGATGGCAATGACGCTCGTTTCGGCTCCGTTCTACGTCTTCTTCGGCTGGCTTTCGGACCGGATCGGCCGCAAGCCGGTGATGCTGGCCGGCATGCTGGCGGGATTGATCGCCTTCTTCCCCGCTTTCCACGCGCTGGCCGGCTTCACCAATCCGGCGCTGGTCGATGCCCGCGCCCGCACGCCGGTGGTGGTGGCAGCCGATCCGGCAAGCTGCTCGGTCCAGTTCGATCCCGTCGGTGCGGCCAAATTCTCCAGCGCGTGCGACATCGCCAAGAGCGTACTCGCATCGAGCGGCATTCCCTATCGCAGCGCCGATCTGCCCGCCGGCACCACGACCGAAGTCCGTATCGGCAATGACGTGATCATCCCGGCCAATGGCGCCACGCTGTCGGCCGACCAGCTCAAGACGCTCAAGGCCGAACAGACCAAAATGATACAGGCTGCGCTAAAGGCTGCCGGCTATCCGCTGAAGGCTGATCCCGCGCGGATGAACTTCGCCGGCATCGCCGCGATCCTGCTGCTGCTGGTCGTTGCGTCCACCGCGCTCTACGGGCCGATGGCGGCGATGCTGGTCGAGCTGTTCCCGGCACGCGTCCGCTACACCGCGATGTCGCTGCCTTATCATGTCGGCACCGGCTGGGTCGGCGGCTTCCTGCCCGTCACTGCCTTCGCGATCGTGGCGATGACGGGGGATCTCTATGCCGGCCTCTGGTATCCGGTGATCTTCACCGCGATCAGCGTGCTGACGACGATCTTCCTGGTGCCCGAAACCCGCGATCGGCCGCTGGAGGCCTAACGGCAGGCGAGCAGGCCGGCGGCGGGCATCACGAAGCTCTCGCCGCTGGCCTGGTCCAGCCGCAGCGATCCGTTCGTCACCACCGCACCGCCTTGCAGGTTGGGACGGCGTTCGAGCGTCGCTTCCACCGTCACCGTCGTGGCGCCATCGCTGTAAACCGCGTTCGCGAACAGCCCGTCGGGGTTTTCGCCCACGCCGTTGGTGCGGGCCAGGTCCATCAGTCGGCCGCCAAGCATGATCCGTGCGACCGCAGGGGCCGTTCGCGCCATCAGCACCAGCCGCGCCTCATTACCCGCCTTCCACAGGAAGAGAGCGCATTGCCCGGCAGCCAGATCCTGCCGCGGCAAAGTGCCGAGCGGCAACCCATCGTCGGGCTGAGCCGCAGGTGCCGCGCGCGAGGTCTTCTGGGCAGGTCGATGGTTCGGGGTGTCGGTGGTGCAGCCCGTCATGGCGAGCGCCAGCGCCAGGGCGGCCAGCCCGCCCCTCACAACTGCCCCGCCACCGAGAGCTTCAGCCCGTCAGGCGAAGGCGCGAAGCCGCTCGCCTGCAACGTCCGCTGGATCGCCGGATCGGAGCTGCGGATGACGAAATCGGCGGTATAGCCCCCGGCCCGATCGATACGCAGCGCCAGCGTCTCCATGCCGCTCTGGCTCTGCAGCGGCAGCAGCAGCTTCGCCCCGTCGCAGCGCGCATTGCCGCTCATCCCGCCCGGCAGCGAAAGCCCCGGCACGTCCGCCTGCAGTTCGGCACGGACCAGGCCGTCCGCGCGCTCGCAGGCCCCCTGGCGGAACCGCGCACTGACGTCGCCGAGGTCGATCGCGTTCACCGGCAATGGCGCGAACGTCGCCGCAGCGGGCAGGCGCACCGTCACATCGTCGATGCCGAGCGTATGGCGCGTGACGCTGATAGCCCCGTTCAGCGCGCCGGGGCCATCCTCGGTGCGGGTCAGATTGACGCGCGCGCGCCCTGCGATCAGCGGAAAGAAATTGAGACGGGCATGAACATCGCCCAACGCCGCCGCGCCGAACCGCGCTTCCTGAAGCTCGCTGGACCAGACGCTGCCGCGCACCTCGCGCGCGGACAGGCCCGCATCGCCGAGGCCGAGCGCACCGACCATGATCCGCATCGGAAACAGCAGCATCAATGCCAGCAGCAGCAGCGCCAGGAACAGCACCGCGCGGCGCATCGACAACCGGATCCGCATCATTTCGTCCGCGCCCGGAAGGTCGCTTCCACCGAAAGCGTCGCATCATTGTTGGTGGTCGCGTTCAACCCCTCGACGATCAGCCCATCGCGCCGCTCGAGATCGCCGACCCAGGCAAAGAAGGCCTGCGGACGCACGACATTGATCACGACGGTCGCCTGCGTCGTGCTGACCGGATCGACGCGCGCCACGGTGAAGCCCGCCTCGCTCGCCTTCTGGCCGATATAGACGTCGATCGGGGCCGGCAGCGCTTTCGGCCCGCTCGTTTCGAGCGCGGCGATGGCATCGACCTGCGCGCCCGCCTGCGCGCGGGCAACGATGGCGCGGTCATGGCGCGACCGCGCATCGGCCAGGGCATCGCCAAGCGGCCGGACCAGCAGCAGCCAACCCAGCGTTACCGCCAACAGCCCGCCCATCACCAACAGCAATATGCGTTCGCGCGGGGATCGGGTGGACCACCAGGGGCGGAAGCGTTCCATCACGGTCATCACTGTCCCCGCACCGTCAGTTCGGCGATCTGCCGGCCGCCGCCGGATCGCGCGTCGCCGGCATTGGCGGTGAAGCCGTGTGCCGAGATACGCTGCTGGAGCGCGGCGATGTCCCCGGCCGAGCTTGCGCTCACCGTCGCCCGCACGCTGCCGTCGCGATCATAGCGAAGCGCTGTCAGTTCCACGTTCGCCGTGTCCCGCACGGCCGCGAAAAGCGCCGCAGCCGTCGCGCCAAAACCCCTGCCCGCGCCGCGCAGTTCCGCAAGCCGTTCGGATAACTGCGCTGGCGCATTGTTGATCCGCTCGGCCCGCGGCAAGGCCTTGCGCGCGATCAGTTCGACCTCATTCTCCAGCGCGTCGGCCGCGACGGTGTAACGCAGGATCAAGGCAGCGTTGATCGCCATGGCGAGCAGGAACAGCCCCAGCGTCATCCAGGCGAGCCGCTGCACCAGCTTCCAGTCGATCGCCCATGGCCGCCGCTTGGCGAAGGAACCCTGCCGCAGATCGACCGGCACGGTGGCCAGCGCTTCGGCCAGGCCGGCTTCGACCGCGGCGTCGTCGATCTCCACCGACGGCCCTTCGACCAGAACATCGGCCACCCCGGCCTCGGCCGCAAAGGCCATGCGTTCCCCGCGGACCAGGTGCAGGTCGCCCCGTGCCCAGCGCCGTGCATGGGCCGCATTGGCCGGGATCAGCAAGGTTTCCGGAACCACCGAATCCGGATCGAGCGCCAATGACTGGAGGCCCGCCACCCACGAAGCCATCCGCGCGCCCGAAACCAGGGCCATCGCCCGCCAGCCATCATCGGCGGCTGGCCCCACCGCGACATGCAGTTGATCCAGCGGTTCCGCCGTCACATCCGCGGCCAACAACCGGGCGGCCGCTACGGCCTGAGCCTGCGAAAGATCTGGCAGATCGACCCAGTGGACCGCGACATCCGGGCCCGGCGCCACGGCGACGATGCGCTCGTCTGCATCACCTTCACCGATCGCCGGAACATCATGGCCGCGCGCCACCACTTGGCCATCTGCGACCCGCAGCCAGCCGCCCAGCGGCTCGCCCTCGTCACCAGGAAACAGCAGCAGGTAGCGATCGTCGCTCATTCGTCGCTCCCCCACTTCCTCGCAACCAGCCGTGCCGGCACGAGCCCCCCGTCGATCAACGCCGTCTCGTTCACCTGCGCGCCCCCGATTTCGACGTCAAGCGCGAGGTTGAACCAGCGCGTGCGAAGCTGGGTCTGGCTCTGCACCTCCATGTCGGGGGTCAGCGCCTCCAGCGCCGGCAGCTTCCAGAAATCGACGGTGCTGGACCAGCCGGCCGCGGGCCGTTCGGTCAATATCTGCCGGGCACGCGGCATATCGAGTTGATCGGGAATGAGCATGACAACGAGAGGAGCCTGATCCAGCGAGAGGGTGTTGACGTTGATCGGTGAAAGTTCGGTATTCGGCAGCGCGCAGATCCACGGGCGAAGCTGCTTGTAGATTTCGGGCGTAACCCCAGCCACGGCACGCAGTTCGCTGACATCGCCCAGCAACGTGTTGGCCGCGCGATAGGGCGTGGCGGCCTGCATATAATAATCGTCTTCCGCGCCATCGGGATTCGGCGCGCTGTCCGCGTCGATCCAGTCGACCAGCGATGCCGCCACACGGCGCGCCTCGGCAGGCTCGATGCCCAGCGCCCGCATAAGCGCGATGAATTGCCGGATGCCGACCTCGCGCGGGGCATAATCCCCGGCGACCAGCCCCTCCACCACGCTGTTCAGGTTGAAGCAGTTGCCGCCGTCCGTCAGCGTTGCCGTCACGATCCCGCCCGGCAACGGCACCGCAAAGGGCCGGCCGTGCCAGCCGCCCGCCAGCGTGGTCATGCCGGTGTCCCGGCCTGAAAGCACCGCGATCTTGTCGAGCGCCATCGCCTCGGCGCCGATCGCATAGGCACGCGCCTGGTCCGCCGCAGCGCCATTGGCGGAAAGCCGGGTCGACAGGCGCAGCCGTTCCAGCGCGACGACCGACAGAGCGGACATGATCGCGACCAGCAGCAGCACTGTCAGCAGGGCACCGCCACGTTCCTTTTCGGGCGGGCGCCTCATGGGCCGTTCCCCGTACCGGCCACGAAGAGCTGCCGGATCGAACCCAGACGCTCGACATCGAGCACGACTTCCACCGCATCGGGCATGGCATCGGGGCGCTCGGGATCCCAGCGATCGCGCCATTCCCCCTTGCGGCGATAGCGCACCGTCATCGCCGTGATCCCGCGCATCACGATTGCCGGCCGCACGGGCTCGGCGCCATCCAGCATGGGCCAGGTCTGCCGCTCCAGCCGATCCTCGACCAGACGATATTCCACGCGCTGCAACGAAGCGCGGGCCGCCGACCCGCCATTGCTCCACCCGCGCCGCACGAACCCGAGCGCCACCCCGCCCGGCGCGCCGCCCTCTCCGGTGAAAGCGACCATGCGGACGCCGCTGGTGTCGCGCACCATTCGCTGGCTCGCCTGCGCGAGATCCGACGTCATGATGGCACCCACGCGGCGGATCGACGCCACTTCGTCCAGCCGTTCCTGCGTCGCTTCCTGCGCGCGGACGCTGAACGCCAGCAGCCCCACGCCTGCCGCCGCCAGCATGCCGAAGATCAGCAGCGAGATCATCAGCTCGACAAGCGTGAAGCCGTGTTCGGCGGAACGCCTCACGGGCGTGAAATCCGCGGTCATGGCATCGGCCTGTATACCGTCAGGGCACCGGCCGGCTGCCCTTGATCGTCAACGACCGCGATATCGATCTGCTGCAGATTGAGCTGCGTCGCGCGGATCGAACGCCGCGTCCACTGCCAGACGCGCCCGGCATTCTCTTCCTGCCCCTTGGTATCGCCGAAGCTGGGAGCGACCGGATCGGTCAGCGCCTCCACGGCCAGATTATGGGCGACGATCTGCCCGATCGTGCGATCGGCAAGCGTAGCCGTGCTGGCAAGCGTGGTTCCTTCCAGCCGCAGCAGCGCGAGCGCGGCGATGCTGAACACCGCGAGCGCGACCATCAGCTCGATCAGCGTAAAACCACGTTCGGAGAGGTGATCAGGAACCGACATTGATCGTTCCATCGCCCTCGATATGAACCGTAATCCGCGCGGAATCCCGCACCAGCGTCACGTCCAGCGGCTCGGAAAAGCCGGTCGTGTCGAAGATCACCCGCGCCCGGCCGACATCGCCGACGATCGCCTGGCCGCTTTCCCAATCGCGATCCTCGAACGGCTTTTCGTTGAGCGGGCGCCAGCCCCGCCGATCGCGCTGCTCAAAGCCATAGCCGTCGGTGGACACCCACAGCGCCATTTCCCGCGCCTCGATCACCGCCGCATCCTGCGCCGCCCGCGCCCGCGCTGCGAAGCGTTCGGCCTCGGTGCGCAGGTCGCCACGCGGATCGGGCATGGCGAGCACCACCGCGCCCGTCAGCAAGGCGATGATCGCGATCACGACCATCAGTTCGACAAGCGTGAAGCCGTGTTCGGCGAAACGCCTCACGGGCGTGAAGCCGTGTTCGGCGAAACGCCTCACGGGCGTGAAGCCGTGTTCGGCGGAACGCCGCATATGCTGCTCGGCGGACCGCCTCACCGGCCTATCCCTTTCCGCGCCCCGGCTTATTTCCAGTTGCCGATATCGGCATCGTCGGCCTCGCCGCCTTCGCGGCCGTCGGCGCCATAGCTGTAGATGTCGAATGCGCCGTGCTGGCCGGGCGAGGCATATTGATACTGATTGCCCCACGGATCCTCGGGCAGCTTCTTCACATAGCCACCGCGACGATAGCGCTCCGGCCTCGTCAGCGACGCGGGCGGCGCAACCAGTGCCTGGATGCCGTCGGCCGTCGCCGGATAGGTCAGGTTATCGAGCCGGTACATCTCCATCGCCTGTTCCAGCAGCGCAATATCCGCCTTCGCCTTTTCGACGCGCGCCTTGTCGCCGCTCGGCAACACGTTGATCGCGACGATGGTGGTCAGCAGGCCGATGATGACGATCACGACCATCAGCTCAACGAGCGTGAAACCCTCCTCGTCCTTGCGCTTGCCGCGGATATTTTCGGGTTTCTGTTCAATATGTTCCATGGATATCCTCATACGCCCGCAAGCGTGTCGAGCTGCAAGATTGGCAGAAGAATGGCGAGAACGATGATCGCGACGATGCCGCCCATCAGCACGATGATCGCCGGCTCCAGCAGCGACAGGGCCGCGCTGGTGAAGGCGTCGAATTCGCGCTCCAGATAGTCGGCGGCGCGCTCCAGCATGATATCGAGCTTGCCCGCCGCCTCGCCCGACGCTGCCATATAGACCAGCAGCGGCGGGAATACTCCCGCCCGGCGCAGCGCCACCGAAAGGCTGCCGCCCCCGCGAATGGCCTCGACGATATCGGCCGACGCCGCCCGCAAGGCACGGTTGTGGATCGTGCCCGTCGTGAGCGTCAGGCCTTCCAGCAATGGTAAGCGGCTGGCGACCATGGTCGAAAGCGTCCGGGCCATCCGCGCCGCGTGCAGATCGCGGACCAGCCGCCCGATCAAAGGTATGCGCAGCGTAAACCGGTCCACCGCCATCCGGATATGCGGTTCCTTCATCGCCCGCCACCCGATCGCGCCCAGCCCTGCCAGCCCGATCAGCAGCGCCCACCACCATCCCTGCAGGAAGGAGGAGATGGCGATAACGATCCGGGTCAGCAGCGGCAGCGCCTGGCCGACGCTGTCGAACTGCGCCACCACCTGCGGCACCACGAACACCATCAGCGCAAACACGACACCCACCGCGACCACCGCCAGGATGATCGGATAGGCCATGGCCGTCAGCACCTTGGCGCGCACCACGGCCTGCCGTTCGAGCAATTCCGACAGACGATCGAGGATCGTCGGCAAGGTTCCCGAGCTTTCGCCTGCGGCAACCATCGCCCGATAGAGTGGTGGAAAACTCTTGGGTTCCCGCCCCATCGAATCGGACAGGCGGCGCCCCTCCACCACACCGGAATGGACGGCGTCCAGCACCCGGCGGACATGCGGCTGCTCCGACTGCCGGGCAATGGTGCGCAGCGCTTCTTCCAATGGTGACACCTGCGCCAGGGTAGCGATCTGGCGCGTGAACAATGTCAATTGCTTGGCCGAAAGCCGCCGCTTCAGCCCGGTCGTACCGGCGCGCGACAGCAGCGACGGCGACGGCGCGGAGTCCGATCCCTGTTCCATGCGGACGACATAGAGCCGCCGCGCCTCCAGCTTGGCGCGCCCTTCGACCGGCGTTTCGGCGCGGACGCTGCCGCGCCGTTCGCGGCCGCCGGTATCCAGCGCCACATAATCGTAGCTAGGCATCGACCATCTCGCGGCGGGTGATGCGCACCGCCTCCTCCGCCGTCGTCATGCCGCCGGCGACCAGCGCGCGCGCCGCACTGGTCAGCGTCTGCGAATGGCGGAAGGCATGCGCGGAAATGGCGGTTTCGTCAGCGCCCGCATTGATCAGGCCGCGAACCACATCGTCGATCCGCACGCCTTCATAGACGCCGATCCGACCCTTGTAGCCGGTCTGGTTGCACGCCTCGCAGCCGCGCGCCTCATAGACAGTGGTGCCCGGCGCAACGCCGATCAGCGCCGCCACGGAGTCGCTTGCGGGGACGGCATGACGGCAGACCTGGCACAGGCGCCGCACCAGCCGCTGCGCGATCACGGCGCGCAAGGTAGATGCCAGCAGAAATGGCTCGACCTTCATGTCGCGCATCCGGGTGATCGCACCGACCGCGTCATTGGTGTGGACGGTGGAAAGCACGAGATGCCCCGTCAGCGAAGCCTGCACCGCGATCTCCGCAGTCTCGCGATCGCGAATTTCGCCGATCATCACGACATCCGGATCCTGACGCAGGATCGCGCGCAAGCCCGCGGCGAAGGTCAGTCCCACCTTGGAATTGACCTGCGTCTGGCCCACCCCCTCGATCGCATATTCGACCGGATCTTCCACCGTCAGGATATTGCGGCTGCCATCGTTGAGCAGGCGCAAGCCCGCATAAAGCGAGGTCGTCTTGCCCGAACCGGTCGGTCCGGTGACGAGAATAATGCCGTTCGGCTCGGTGATCGCCTCCCGGAACAGATCGAGGATCGCCGGCGGCATGCCCAGCACGTCGAGCTCGATCCCCGCATTCTCCTTGTCGAGAATACGCAGCACCACGCGTTCGCCCGCCCGGCTCGGCAAGGTCGAGACACGGACGTCGAGCAGCTTGCCGCCGAGCGTCAGGCCGATGCGTCCGTCCTGCGGCACGCGCCGCTCGGCTATGTCGAGGCGCGCCATCACCTTGATGCGGCTGACGACCACGGGCGCGACATGCGGCGGCATGCGCAGTGTTTCGCGCAGCACACCATCGATGCGCATACGGACGACCAGCCCCGTCTCATAGGGTTCGATATGGATGTCCGACACACCCTGCCGCGCAGCGTCGGCGATGATGCCGTTGATCAGCCGGATCGCGGGTGCATCATCCGCGGAATCGAGCAGATCGTCCGCGGTCGGCAGGTCGGTCGCCAGCATCGCCAGTTCGTCGCCCAGGCCAAGCGATCCCGCCGCATCGGCCGCCGCCTGCCCATCCATGGCATAGGCTTCGGAAAGGATACGGTCGAAACGGTCCGCCGCCACCTTCTGCACAGCAAAGGGCCGGCCGAAGAAGCGCCGCAATTCGATCAGCGAGCGGGGATCGCCACCATCCTTCAACGCAACCGTCAGCGGCCCATCAGCCGCCCCGGTCAGCGCCACGCCGAACCGCCGCGCAAAGCCGTAGGGAATCGCGACCGGGGTCAGCGCCGGCATCGGCGGCGGTGGTGCCTCATCGGGCTCCTCGCCACGCGCGATCTTCATTCGCCTTCCTTGAACTTTTGCTTCTTGGAATCGGGCATCGGCACTGGACGGATGACCTCTGACGAAGACTTCATCGACGGCGTGATGATCTGCGGCGCGGTGCCCGGCTCCGGCGCGGGCATGTTCGATCCGATCGCCGGCGAAGCGGGGATCGGCGGCGTCGCGCCCATATAGTCGCGCACCAACTCGTCGATGCTCGGCTCATATTCCGGCTGCTGGGCCGCCTGCATGCCGCGGATATAGCCGTAACGCTGGGTCGCCAGCGCGCGGGCGTCCTCGACGCTGCGGAGGATACGCGGACGGATGAACACCATCAGATTGGTCTTCACCCGCGACCGCGATCGGGATTTGAAAAGCTCGCCTATCACCGGAATATCGCTCAGCAGCGGAATCCGTTCGATCGTCTTGCGCTCATTGTCGTCCAGCAACCCGCCAAGCGCAATGATCTCGCCATCGTCGACCGTGACGGTGGTCTCGATCTCGCGCTTGTTGAGGATCAACTCGCTATTGTCGTTTGATACCGGCCCAGCGACCGAGCTGACCTCCTGTCGCAGGAACAGCTTGATCGCGCCGCCCGCGTTGATCTGCGGTTTCACTTCAAGCTGGATACCGACATTCTGGCGCTGCACGGTGCGGAAGGCATTGTCGAAATTGTCGCTGAGGGATTCTCCGGTGGTGACCGGAATTTCCTGACCGACCAGCAGCTTGGCTTCCTGATTGTCGAGCGTCAGCACCGACGGCGTCGACAGGATGTTGGACTCGGTGTCGTTCTGGACGGCGTTGATGATCGCACCGAATACGACGCCGTTGTCCGTCTGGCCGCCGATGCCGAAGAAGCCGCCGCCGGCACCCAGGATCGAGCTCACCGCCGCCTGCGCAAGCTGATCGGCGAGGTCGCTCGATCCTTGCACGGTGGTCTTGGTGCCGTCCGGCGCCACCGTGGTCACGCTGGGGGCATTATTCTGCGCCGCCACCGCGCCGGCGATCGTCAGCAGATTGGGTGCGGTGTTCGAATAATTGGTCGCCGCGAAGGGAATGGCGCTGCCTTCGACGCCGCCCAGCAGGAACTGCACGCCCAGCTTGCGCGCCGCATTGTCGGAAATCTCGACGATGATCGCCTCGACCAGCACCTGCTCGCGCCGCGTATCGAGCTGGCGGATCACCTCGCCCAGCGTGCGCTGCATGTCGCTGGTCGCCGCGATGACGATGGCGTTCGCGCCCTCGAAGCGCGCGATCACGGGCTGACCGCGACCGACCGGGGCGGAACTTGCCTGCGCCGGCGCAACCGAGACGTCCCCCCCGCCGCCATTGCCGCCGCCGTTGTTGCTGCCCCCGTTGCCGCCATTCATCCCGCGTGACGAGGATCGCGACGAACCGGAGCTCGCCGGCGTTACTGGCTGGCCCACTATCTGTTGCAGCACGGGCAGCAATTGCCCGGCGTCGGCATGCTGCAGGAAGATCACCCGGATCTCGCTGCCGCTCGCCGCCCGGCGATCCAGCTCCTCGGCAATCTGGCTGAGCCGCGCGACTGTCGAAGGGTCGCCCCGCAGCGCGATCGAATTGGAGCTGTCGATCGCCACCACCGAAACGCCGGGGCCGGCTGTCGCAGCGGCACCCTCGCCTCCGCCGCGGCCGCCCACGAGTTGCTGCAGCGATTGTGCGATCTCGCGCGCGCCGGCGTTGCGCAGCGCGACCACTCTGGTCGTGGAGGAATCCCGATCGATCCGGGTCAGCAGATCGCGGATACGGCGGATATTGTCGGCGAAGTCTGCAACGACCACCGCATTGCCCGTCCGGTTCGCGGTCACCGATCCTTCGCGGCTGACGAGCGGGCGGATCGTCTCCATCGCCGATGCGGCGTCGATCGTCTGCAGACGGAAGACTTCGGTCACGAAGCTGTTGTTGGAAGCACCCCGAGCGCCGACACTTCCCGGCTGCGCCGCTGCGGTGTCGAGCGGTTGGACGCGGAAGCTGCCGCCCGATGTCGGCACGGCGACCAGGCCGTTGGCGCGCAAGGTCGACAGGAAGACTTCCAGATATTCCGCCCGCGACAGCGGCCGATCGGTCACCACCGAAACCTTGCCCTGCACGCGGGGGTCGATGATGAAGGTGCGGCCGGTGACGCGCGCTGCATCCTGGATGAATGCGCGGATATCGGCATCACGAAGGTTGAGCATCTGCTGCGCGGGAACCGGGGCGGCAAGCGCAAGAGCCAGAGCAGAAACCAGAATCAAACGCTTCATTGACCAGCCTTCACCCGCAGGGAGACCGTGCGGCCGCCCCGTTCCACTTCTATGGCGGTCTCACCGCCCTGCGCCAGCTTGGATTGGAGCTGGCCGGCCGCGCCGGCATCCGCAACGCGCTGGCCATCTACCGAAATCAATACGTCGCCCGGCTGCAGCCCCGCGGCCTTAAACGCGGCTCCCCCGCCCTTGGGTTGCAGAACCACGCCGGTGACGGCGCCGTTCTGAAGCCTTGGCGTCGCCTGCGTCTCATCCATCAGCGACAACGCCTGCGGCGGCCCACCCGGCATGGGAAGCCCCGGCGGCACGCCCGCAAGGCCAGGCCCCGGCGCCCCGGCGGGGTTGACCGGCGCAACGCCGTCCGCCGGCGTCGACTGGTCCAGATAGACCATTTCCTCGGATGATCCGCGCTGCACGGTGATGCTGTCGAAACCGACCGCCTTCAGCGTCACGCCGGGCATGATCTCTTCCCCGACGGCGAAGCTCGCCTGGCTGCCGTCCGGCAAGCCGACGATCGCCGATCCGCGGCCGGATGCCTGGTCGGCACGTGTGCCGAACAGCGTGATGTTGAGCTGGGTGACCACCACCGGCCCCTGTGTATCGCTGAGCCGGAAGAAAGGATCAAAGCTGCCGAGTATCGTTGCAGGGGCGGTCGGCGCCGTGGATTGATCTTCGGCCCGCCAATCACCCACCGGATCGACCGGTGTCACCACGGCATAGATCAGACGCGCCGACTGGATGGCCAGCAGCGCGATCAGCACCACCTCCGCAACAGTATAAGCCGTGTATCGTGGCAACCGGCGTAACAACCGCTGTGCCCGCCGGTCGAAAGAAAGCTGCATCAAATATTCCGTTCCCCCGGCCCCGCTACAGTCGCTTTATGACAGGTCCGTGACCCCGTGTTAACCACGGGATAACCGAGGATGATTGACGATTCCTGACCGCCCTCGTCAACCCAGCGGCGCGACGAGCCACAGCGGCCATGCGACCAGCGCCATCAACGCGCCGAACGGCACCTCCTGATTGCGGCGAACCGCGGCACCGCGGAAATGGCGAAGTCCGAGAAGGAGGAAGCCGGTCAGTGCCCCGCCGAGGATGACGAGAGGCAGCGCCTGCCAGCCGAGCGTCAGGCCGATCGCCCCTAGCAACTTGGGATCGCCGCCGCCCATTCCGGTCTTTCCCCTAAGCAGGCGATAGCTGAGCGCGATGATCGCCAGCGAAAGAAAGCCGGCCAACCCGCCGAACAATCGCGCCGGCAGATCGACCCCGACCTCCGCGATACCACCGGCCAAGCCCATCAGGGCGAGTAGCGCGACCAGCGGGTTAGGCAGCCAGAAATGCTCGACATCGAGCGCCGCCAGCGCAACGAGCAGCCAGCCGAATGCTGCGCCGAGCAACCCTTCGATGCCGGGCCCTACGCTGAGGGAAATCGCGCCGATGCCAGCACAGGCGATCTCGATCGCAGGATGACGGAAATCGATTCTTGCGCCGCATGTCGCACAGCGCCCCTTGCGCAGTGCGTATCCCGCCAGCGGCAGCAGATCGACGAGACCGAGCACACGCCCGCAGCCATCGCAGCTTGACCGGCCCGAAAGCACCGAACGCCCTTCCGGCCAGCGGATGACGAGCGTTGCGAGGAAACTGCCGAAGATCGCCCCGAGCAGCAGGCCGGCGAGCGCCCACGGCCAGATCGTCTGGCCGGCCAACAGCTCAGCCACCGCAATAATCGTCGATGAGCGTGCGAATCATGACGGCGCGCCTATTACAGCGCGCCGTCGCGTCCCAATGAATTTTTACGGATCGCCGCTCAGCGGGCGGCGAAGCTGTATTGTGCTAGCGCCTTGCGAGCCACCGCGTCGGTCGTGGACACCGTGCCGTCGCCGAGTTCGACCTGATAATGGTGCGGTGAATTGATCGCCTGCTGCCACGCGGCGGCGGCCATTTCTGGGCGGCCCGTGGCGGCATAGACGCGGCCCAAATTGATCAGACGGGCGGGATCGTCGGCGGAAACGCCGCGCATTGCGTTCAACTGACGCTCCGCCGTGGCCCAATCGCCGCGATCGATGGCCGAAAGGCCCAAGGCACCAACCTCGAAGCCTGTTTCCATCCGTGCGGCATGACGATCGGCAGCCAGAGCTGGGGTGGCCATCGCAATGAGCGGGAGCAGCAGCAAAGCGCGCATCATTCTCTCCATGCAAAACCTTCTTATGATAGGGAAGATTGTTACACGCTTATGACACACACACACAATTGGCTCTCGCGCCGATTTCCAACTTTGCAATCGGGCGCGCATGCGAACGAGACCGTTTCGGTATTTCCAAGGTATTCGCCTGATTTTATTTGATTTTTACAGATCAAGCTCCGCGACGATCGACCATGCGAATTGGCGGGCCGCCACGCGCGAAACGGCCTGCCCTTTTGTGACAATCCGCCGCAAAACGATTCGCAGAGTGAAATATTGTGGTTCCGGCGCCGGCGAGCGCCTTACACTCGAAGCGTGGTTTGCCTCATTCGACCGCTTCATCCTCGGCCACGCCCCACAGATGGCGAGTCTCGATGTGGCCGGTGCGCCCCTTCACGTCGAACTCGCACCAGCCGCTGGCGCAGTGGCCGATCTTGCCGACAACGCCTGGCGCGACCCGCCAGTCGACGCGGGAATTGGCATCGGCCTTGGCATATAAGGGGCTGACCCCGCCGACGACGATCGCGGTCCGTTGTTCCGAAAGGAGGATGGACTTCACCCAGCCCCGCTCACCTTCCGGGTCTTCCACCCGCCGCCAATCCTCATGAACCTGCACCACACGCAGCGGCAGGCCGGGACGGACATATTTCCAGGTGGCCGGATAATTGGTGCCGGGGCCGGTGCGCAGCAGCGCCTCGCGCGCGGAAATGGATACCCAATAGGGCACCGCCTTCTTCGACTGGGCGAACAAGGCCGTCGTCGGCCACAGCGCAACCGCCGCCATCCCCGCAATCGCGATCCGCTTCATTTTACGCATTGCCACCCCCGCCATTCGGTCCCTTGAATGCCTGTTTTAGCGTCGCCGGCCACGCCATCAAGCACCGACGCTTGACGAGTACGCCCACCGGGGCCAAGCGGAGGCCATGGTCGATCCCGCCCGCCCCAAGGTCACCGTCACGCGTCGCTTGCTGCCCGAGACGGAAGCCCGCATGGCCGATCTGTACGATGTGACCTTCAATCGCACCGATGCAGCCATGGATCGCGCCCAGCTCATCGCGGCGATGGCGGATTGCGACGTCTTCGTCCCCACCGTCACCGATGAGATCGACGCCGACCTGATCGCCGCCGCCGGGCCAGGGCTGAAGCTGATCGCCAATTTCGGCAATGGCGTCGATCATATCGATCTGGCAGCCGCCCGTGCCCGCAACATCATCGTCACCAACACGCCGGGCGTGCTGACCGAAGACACGGCCGACATGGTGATGGCGCTGATCCTTTCGGTGCCGCGTCGGCTGGCGGCGGGCGAGAAGCTCGTCCGCTCGGGCCAGTGGACCGGCTGGAGCCCCACGGGCATGCTCGGCCACCGCATCGGCGGCAAGACGCTCGGCATCATCGGCATGGGCCGGATCGGCCAGGCGATCGCACGGCGCGCGCGCGGCTTCGGCCTCGCCGTGCATTATCATAATCGCCATCGCCTCCCCGCCGTGATCGAAGAGGAATTGGGCGCGACCTTTCACGAAGCGCTCGACGATATGCTTCGCGCGGTGGACATCGTCTCGGTCAATTGCCCGCACACGCCCGCCACGCACCATCTGCTCGATGCCCGGCGGCTCGCGCTGCTCCGCCCCCATGTCTATCTGATCAACATCGCCCGCGGCGAGATCGTCGACGAAACCGCGTTGATCGCGGCGCTGGAGCACGATCGCATCGCCGGCGCCGGCCTTGATGTGTTCGAACATGAGCCCGCGGTCGATCCGCGCCTGCTCGGTCTGTCTAACGTCGTGCTGCTGCCGCACATGGGATCGGCCACGTTCGAAGGCCGACAGGCGATGGGCGAGAAGGTGATCGCGAATATCCGCGCCTGGTGGGACGGGCACCGCCCACCCGACCAAGTGCTCGAAGGCTGGGTCTAACCGCGGAACCGTTCAGGCTCCCGATCCGTTGCTAAGCCATTGGCAATAGGAGCCTGACGATGAAGAAGTTCCACCTGACGACCGGCGGTACTGTGCTGGCGGTCGCGCTGGCCTTCGCCGCGCCGGCCCAGGCGGGCGACGTGAAGGACATTGGTAAGGGCGCATTGATCGGCGGCGCTGGCGGCGCCGTGGTCGGCGCTGTTGTCCCTGGTCTTTCGACGGGCGAAGGCGCCCTGATCGGTGCTGCTGGCGGCGCCGTCGTCGGCGCGCTCGACAAGGACAAGAAATATTATACCGACCGCAACGGCCGGAAATATTATATCGATAAGAACGGCCAGCGCCGTTACAAAAGATAGCGAATAAGAAGCACAGGATGCCTTAAGCCCGGCGCTCCATAGAGCGTCGGGCTTTCTTTTAGACGCGCCGATCGGGCGTCGAGAACAGATCAAGCTGCTGCGTGCCGATCCAGCCGTAAAGGTAATTGGCGTAGAACAGCCCGAACAGCACCGCCGATACGATCGTCGTCCAGAAACAAGCCTTGGCGAAGCTGAAGCGCGTCGGGGCGCTGTCGGCCTGGCCGGGCACGCGGGGCTCGGGGGCGCCCTTTGATCGCGGCCTGAACGGCAGGACGAAGAAGAAGCTCATCGCCCAGAATAGCGAATAGATCGCCAATGCAGATGTGAACTTCATCCTTGCCCTCTTCAGATACGGATGATCGAAACGTCGACGATCGGCTTCTTGCCGGTCCATTGCGTCGCGCGCCGCCGTACTGCCAGACGGATGCCTTCGCGCAGCTTGGCTTCGTCCTTGACGCCGCTGGACGCCGCTTCGGCCGCAGCCCCCCTCGCCTCCGCCAGGAAATCCTCGCGGTCCTCCTCCACCGGCACGCCCTGCAGCGCGATCGCGGGTTCGCCCCGCACCTGGCCCTTCTGGTCGAGCACCACGGTCACGGCAATCACGCCATGCAGAGCGATCTTGCGACGTTCGTTCATCGTCGCGCCGTCGGCGGGCAGGATCACATCGCCGTCGAGCACCAGCCGGCCGGTCCGCTCATGCCCGATCAGCTCTGGGCCGTTCGGGGCGAGACGGATCACCTGGCCGTTCTGCTGGACGATGCTCCGCGGCACGCCGCAGGACCGCGCGAAGCGGGCCTGTTCGGCCATGTGCCGCATCTCGCCATGCACCGGCAGGATGATCTCCGGCCGGATCCATTTATACATCAGTTCCAGTTCGGGTCGGCCCGGATGGCCGGAGACGTGGACATGCGCCTGACGGTCGGTGACCATCAGCACGTCCATTTCCGCGAGCTTGTTCTGAATGCGGCCGATCGCGATCTCGTTGCCGGGTATCTGCTTGGACGAGAAGACGACGGTATCGCCCTTCGACAGCTTGATCGCGTGGCTGTCGAACGCGATCCGCGCCAGCGCCGCCCGCGAT
Source organism: Sphingomonas sp. DBB INV C78 (assembly GCF_042693015.1). Classification (NCBI taxonomy): domain Bacteria; kingdom Pseudomonadati; phylum Pseudomonadota; class Alphaproteobacteria; order Sphingomonadales; family Sphingomonadaceae; genus Sphingomonas; species Sphingomonas sp. DBB INV C78. The sequence goes on from NZ_CP170544.1 coordinate 1,334,239, forward strand.
TCGCCCTGCCCGCCAGTGGCGATGATCATCACCTCGGACGGTGGCAGCCGCATCGCCGTGTCGAAATCGATCGTCTCCGGGAAATCCTTCAGATAGCCGCAGGCCTTCGCCACCTTGACGATGCGGTCGAGCGAACGCCCCGCGACGCAGAGCTTGCGACCGGTATCGAGTGCCACTTGGCCCAAGGTCTGCACCCGCGCCGCATTGGACGCGAAGGTGGTGACGAGCACCCTGCCCCGCGCCGCCGCGATCACGCCGTCCAGCCCTTCGCGCACGGCAGCCTCGGAGCCCGAAGCTTCCTCATTGAAGACATTGGTCGAATCGCAGACGAGCGCCAGCACGCCCTTATCGCCGATCGCCTCCAGCTCGCCCGCCGTCGTTGGCGTACCCAGCAAAGGCTCGTCGTCCAGCTTCCAGTCGCCGGTATGGAATATCCGGCCATAGGGCGTGTCGATCAGCACCGCATTGCCCTCGGGGATCGAATGGGCCAGCGGCACGTAAGTGAAACCGAACGGGCCGAGCTGGAAGCTGCCTTCCTGATCGATGATGTGGAGCTTGACCTTGTTGCCCAGCCCCTCCTCGTCCAGCTTGCCGCGGATCAGCCCGGCAGTGAACGGCGTCGCATAGAGCGGCACGCCGAGATCGGCGGCGAGATAGGGGATCGCCCCGATATGGTCCTCATGCCCGTGGGTCAGCACGATGCCCAGCAGGTCTTTCGCCCGCTCCTCGATGAATTCCAGGTCCGGCAGGATCAGGTCGATCCCCGGCGACGCGGAGTCGGCGAAGGTGAGGCCGAGGTCGACCATGACCCATTTGCCGTCGCAGCCATAAAGATTGACGTTCATGCCAATCTCGGCCGATCCGCCAAGGGCGAGGAAAAGCAGTTCTTTACCGGGCTTCGTCACGTAAATCGGATCCAATCACTCAAGGCGCACGGCATCGCCGGCGTCGGGCAGCGCATGCGGCGCGGCCGTCTATATCAGGAAAACGTCCCCCGCGTGGAGGATATGGATGGTGCCGTCCGCCAATCGCAGCCGCAGCGCGCCATTTTCATCGAGACCTTCAAAAAGCCCCTCGACGCTTTGGCCGTCGGCGCCGGTGGTTCTGAGCGGCGTGCCAATCGCATGCGCACGCAGCAGCCATTCACGGCGGATTGTCGAAAGCCCCTCACCACGCCAGCGGCCCACCCAATAGGTGAAGGCCTGGGCCAGATCCTCAAGGAAAGCTGCCGGGTCCGGCGCGCCCAGCCCCGCAGCCGCGAAGCTGGCCGTCGCGCGGTCCAGCCCCTCGGGCCGATGGGCGAGGTTGACGCCGAAACCGATGACGATCGCATCGCCCACGGCTTCGAGCAGGATGCCCGATAGCTTGGCGCCGTCGAGCATCAGATCGTTAGGCCATTTCAGCGTTATGCGGCTCGCATCGCCATAGGCCGCGGCGACCTGATGGAGCGCGAGCGCCGCCACCATCGCCAACGTCGCCGGCGGCGGATCGCCGATGCGCTGACGGATGATCGTGCTGGCGAAGAGATTACCGGGCGGAGATTGCCAGGCGCGGCCATGCCGCCCGCGCCCGCCCGTCTGCGTCTCGGCACGCAGCCAGAAACCTTCCGCCTCGCCCGCCCGGGCAAGGGCGGCGACATCGTCGTTGGTCGACGCCGTCGACGTTACCGAACGGATGGTGTGGATCAGAACAGCGCCCGTGCTGCCGCCATGCTCGCGGCGCCCAGCGCCGGAATGGCCAGGTAGCCGAGCGGCGAGACGAACAGCGCCGAAATCGCGATCAGCCCGCCTTCGACCTTGCTCTCCATCGGCGCATAGGCCGGCGCCGGATCATCGAAGTACATCGTCTTGACGATCTTCAGATAATAGAAGGCGCCGATCACCGAGGTGGCGATACCGATCATGGCGAGCGGCCACTGGCCGACGCTGACCAGCGCATCGAACACCAGGAATTTCGGCCAGAAGCCGAAGAGCGGCGGGATTCCAGCCAGCGAGAACATGAAGATCGCGAAAGCCGCCGCCAGCGCCGGCCGCGTGCGCGACAGGCCGGAAAGGCTGGCGATCGTCTCTACCGGCTCGCCGCTTTCGTCGCGCATCTGCAGCACGCAGAGGAAGCTTCCGACCGTCATGGCGACATAGACCGCCATATAGGTCATCACAGCCGCCACGCCCTCCTTCGTGCCGGCGGCGAGGCCGAACAGCGCGAAGCCGACATTGTTGATCGACGAATAAGCGAGCAGCCGCTTGATATTAGTCTGCCCGATCGCCGCGACGCCGCCGAGGATGGTGGAGGCGAGCGCCGAGAAGATGATGATCTGGCGCCACGCATCGGTAGCACCGCCCATGGCTTCCACTGCGACGCGGACCAGCAGCGCCATCGCCGCGACCTTGGGGGCGGAGGCGAAGAAAGCCGTTACCGGGGTCGGCGCGCCTTCATAGACGTCCGGCGTCCACATGTGGAACGGAACGGCGGAGATCTTGAACGCCAGGCCCGCCAGCACGAACACCAGGCCGAACATTTCGCCCATGCTCAGGCCGTCGCCAAAGCCTTCCGCCACGCCGGCGAACGCGGTCGTGCCGGTGAAGCCGTAAAGCAGCGAGATGCCGTAGAGCAGGATGCCCGAGGCGAGCGCGCCGAGAACGAAATATTTGAGGCCCGCTTCGGCCGAGCGCGTATCGCGGCGCATGAAGCTCGCCAGCACATAAGCGGCAAGGCTCTGCAGCTCGAGGCCCACATAGAGCGTAAGCAGGTCGGCCGCCGAAACCATCATGCCCATGCCGACGGCGGAGAGCAGGATCAGGATCGGATATTCGGCGCGGACATAACCGCTCCGCTCGAAGAATGCGGGGGCAATCACCATCGTCACTGCCGCGGCGATGTAGATCAGCACCTTGGCGAAGGCCGCGAAGGCGTCCGCACGATAGAGGCCGTCGAAGGCGTCGCCGCCATGGCCGGCCGGGCCGAGCAGCGCGAAGGCCGCCGCGACGAACAATGCCGCCGCCGCCCAGCTTATCGCCTTGGTCATCTTGTCGCCGCCATAGGCCGCAACCATCAGCAGCACGAGCGAACCGACCGAGAGGATGAGCTCCGGCAGGGTCAGCGAGAGGGAGTGGATGAACGACATCAGTGGTGCGCCCCCTCGTGCGCGGCGGCAGCAGGAATGACAGGCTTACCGGCGGTGACATGGGCATCGCCCTGGAAGCCCGATTGTTCGACACGGGCGACAAGCATGCCGATGTCGCGGCGGATCGGCTTCAGAAAGCTTTCGGGATAGACGCCCATCCACAGCACGGCCGCGGCGATCGGCGCCAACAGCGCCATTTCGCGCGCCGACAGATCCGGCATCGCAGCGACATCGGGCTTGTCGAGCTTGCCGTAGCAAACCCGCGCATAGAGATAGAGCATGTAAGCCGCGCCGAGGATGATTCCCGTCGTCGCGACGAACGCCACCCAGCTATTCGCCTTGTAGCCGCCGACCAGCGCCAGGAACTCACCGACGAAGCCGGACGTGCCGGGCAGACCAACCGAGGCCATGGTGAACAGCATGAACAGCAGGGCATATTTCGGCATATTGTCCGAAAGCCCGCCATAACGCGCGATCTCGCGAGTGTGCAGACGATCATAGATCACGCCGACGCACAGGAAGAGCGCGCCCGAAACCAGGCCGTGGCTCAGCATCACCAGCATCGCGCCTTCCAGGCCCTGCCGGTTGAAGGCGAACAGGCCGATGGTGACGAACGCCATGTGCGCGACCGACGAATAGGCGATCAGCTTCTTCATGTCGGTCTGCACCAGGGCAACGAGCGAGGTGTAGACCACCGCCACCATGCTGAGGCCCATGACGAGCCAGAACAGTTCGGCGGACGCCTGCGGGAACATCGGCAGCGAGAAGCGAATGAAGCCGTAGCCCCCCATCTTCAGCAGCACGCCGGCCAGGATCACCGAACCTGCGGTCGGCGCCTGCACGTGCGCGTCCGGCAGCCAGGTGTGGACCGGCCACATCGGCATCTTCACCGCGAAGCTCGCGAAGAAGGCCAGAAACAGCCAGGTCTGGGCATGGACCGGGAAGTCATGCGCCATCAGGGTCGGGATGTCGGTCGTGCCCGCTTCCTGCGCCATCCACAGCATCGCGACCAGCATCAGCACCGATCCGAGCAGCGTGTAGAGGAAGAATTTATAGCTGGCGTAGATCCGGTCCGCCCCGCCCCAGATGCCGATGATCAGATACATCGGGATGAGGCCGGCTTCGAAGAAGATGTAGAACAGGAACAGATCCTGCGCTGCGAAGACGCCGATCATCAGCGCCTCCATCAGCAGGAAGGCGGCCATATACTCGGGCACGCGCTTCTCGATCGCTTCCCACGACGCGCCGATGCAGATCGGCATCAGGAAGACGGAAAGCATGATCAGCGTCAGCGCGATGCCGTCGATGCCGAGCGCCCAAGAGAAGCGCCCGAACACATTGGCCTGCGTCCGTTCGACGAACTGCCACTGCGCGCCGGCGGGATCGTAACCGACCCACAGGACGATGCCGAGCACGAACAGGATGAGCGTCGTTGCCAGCGCCGTCCAGCGTGCGCCCTGCGCGCTCAGGAACAGGCAGGCGATCGCGGCCACTGCCGGCAGCGCGATCATCAGGGAAAGGATGGGAAAGCCGGTCATATTCTTATCAGCCCGCCATCGCCCAGGTCGCCGCGGCCGCAAGGCCCAGCAGCATCACCAGCGCATAGGTATAGACGTAGCCGGACTGGAGCCGGCGGGTGAGCGCGCCACCGCCAACCACGACATGCGCGACGCCGTCGGGGCCGAAGCGGTCGATCGTCCCTTCGTCGCCGCGCTTCCAGAAGAAGCGACCGAGCGCGAAGGCCGGGCGGACGAACAGGAAATCGTACAGCTGGTCGAAATACCACTTGTTGTAGACGAAGTCGTAGAGGACGCGGAAAGTCTCGGTGAAGCGCGCCGGGATCGTCGTGTCGAAGATATAGGCGCGCAGCGCGATCAGGAAACCGATCGCCATCACCGTGAACGGCCCCCACTTCACCCACGCCGGCACCTCATGCATCGCATGCATCAGATGCTCGTTGAACGCGATGCTGCCGCCCCAGAACTGCACACCGCCAGCCACCTCGACAAAGGCGTGGTGGAAGACCTGGCCTGCCAACACTGCACCGGTCGCGAGGACCGCCAGCGGGATCAGCATGTTCAGCGGGCTTTCATGCGGATGATAGCCCGCCGTGCCGTCATGCGGCAGCGGCGCATGGTGATCGAGTTCATGGCCATGGTCCGGCTCCGAACGATCCTCATGCTCATGGTGCACGGCGTGCTGGATATGCTCGGACTCCGCCCAGCGCGGCTTGCCCCAGAAGGTCAGGAACATCAGCCGCCACGAATAGAAGCTGGTGAGCATCGCGGCGATGATGCCGACGCCGAAGATGATCGGGCCATTGCCGCCGGAAGCGTAGGTCGCCTCCAAAATCGCGTCCTTCGAGAAGAAGCCCGCAAAGCCGAATGCCGGGATGTCCAGGATCACGCCCGGAATACCGAGGCCGGTGATCGCCAGCGTGCCGATCAGCATCACCGCGAAGGTGAAGGGGATCTTCTTACGCAGGCCGCCATAATAACGCATGTCCTGCTCATGGTGCATCGCGTGGATCACCGAGCCCGCACCCAGGAACAGCAGCGCCTTGAAGAAGGCGTGCGTGAACAGGTGGAACATCGCCGCGCCATAGGCGCCGATGCCCGCGGCGAAGAACATGTAGCCGAGCTGCGAACAGGTCGAATAAGCGATCACGCGCTTGATGTCGTTCTGGCAGGTGCCGACGGTCGCCGCGAAGAAGCAGGTCGCCGCACCGACGATGGCCACGACATGCAGCGCCGTCTGGCTCGTTTCGAACATCGGCGACAGGCGGCAGACCATGAACACGCCCGCCGTCACCATCGTCGCCGCGTGGATCAGCGCCGACACCGGGGTCGGGCCTTCCATGGCGTCGGGCAGCCAGGTGTGGAGGCCAAGCTGGGCCGACTTGCCCATCGCGCCGACGAACAGCAGCAGGCAGAGCAAGGTCATCGTGTCGACGCGATAGCCGAGGAAGCCGATGGTCGAACCGGCCATGCCGGGCGCCGCTTCCAGGATCGCGGGGATCGAGACGGTGCCGAACACCAGGAAGGTGCCGAAGATACCGAGCGAGAAGCCGAAATCGCCGACGCGGTTGACCACGAACGCCTTGATCGCGGCCGCCTTGGCGGTCGGCTTGTGATACCAGAAACCGATCAGCAGATAGGACGCAAGGCCCACGCCTTCCCAGCCGAAGAACATCTGGACCAGGCTGTCGGCCGTGACCAGCATCAGCATCGCGAAGGTGAACAGCGACAGATAAGCGAAGAAGCGCGGCTGGCTGTCGTCCTCGGCCATATAGCCCCAGCTATACAGGTGGACGAGGCTGGAGACCGTGGTCACGACCACCAGCATCACCGCCGTCAGCGTGTCGACGCGCAGCGCCCAATCGACCAGCATGTCGCCGGACTGGATGAAGGTCAGCACCGGTTCGACATAGGCTACCGAATGGCCGCCCAGGAAACCGATGAAGATCACCCAGGAAAGCGCACAGGCCGCGAACAGCGCACCCGTCGTCACCGCTTTCGCAGCGACATTGCCGATCATGCGGTTGCCGAGGCCCGCGACGATAGCCGCCAAGAGCGGCAGGAATACGATGAGCTTGATCACCGAATGATCACCCCTTCATCCGGTTGATATCGTCGACCGCGATGGTGCCGCGGCCACGGAAATAGATGACGAGGATCGCGAGCCCGATCGCCGCCTCGCCGGCGGCCACCGTCAGCACGAACATCGCGAACACCTGGCCGACAAGATCGCCGAGGAAGGCCGAGAAGGCCACCAGGTTGATGTTGACGCTGAGCAGGATCAGTTCGATCGCCATCAGGATGATGATGACATTCTTCCGGTTGAGGAAGATGCCGAACACCCCCATCACGAACAGGATCGCCGAAACGACCAGATAATGCTGGATGCCGATCACAGCTCCACCCCCTGCCCGATGGGCTGGTTGATATTGCGCACCGCGTCCTCGGGACGCCGCTTGACCTGCTGGGTCACGTTCTGCGGGCGAGTGCCGCCACGCGCGCGGTGGGTCAGCACGATCGCGCCGATCATCGCCACCAGGAGCACAAGGCCGGCCGCTTCGAAGATGTAGAGGTAGCGCGTGTAGATGACGGTGCCGAGCGCCTCGATGTTCGGCACTTCGGCCGGGATCGGGGCGGCCGCACGGGCCATTTCGATGCCACCGGCCTTCCACGCCGCGGTTGCGAAGATGATTTCCGCCAGCAGCACGAAGATCAGCAGCACGCCGAACGGCCAGTAGCGGGAAAAGCCGCTGCGCAGTTCGGCGAAATCGATGTCCAGCATCATCACGACGAACAGAAACAGCACCGCGACCGCACCGACATAGACGATGACGAGCAGCATCGCGATGAACTCGGCGCCCACCAGCACCATCAGGCCCGCCGCATTGAAGAACGCGAGGATGAGCCACAGCACCGAGTGCACGGGGTTGCGCGCCGTCACGGTGAGCGCGCCGGCGGCGATCACCATGATGGCGAACAGATAAAAGGCGATCGTCTGGATCACGGTTTTGCGCGGCCCCTCAAGGATTCGTGCGGCGGATTAACGGTATGGAGCATCGGCGGCAAGGTTGGCGGCGATGGCACTTTCCCACCGGTCGCCGTTCGAAAGCAGCTTCGCCTTGTCGTAGATCAGCTCCTCGCGCGTCTCCGTGGCATATTCAAAATTCGGCCCCTCGACGATGGCGTCCACCGGGCAGGCTTCCTGACAGAAGCCGCAATAGATGCACTTCGTCATGTCGATGTCGTAGCGCGTGGTGCGGCGGCTGCCGTCGTCGCGCGGTTCGGCCTCGATCGTGATCGCCTGCGCCGGGCACACGGCCTCGCACAGCTTGCACGCGATGCAGCGCTCCTCGCCATTCGGATAACGGCGCAGCGCATGTTCGCCGCGGAAGCGGGGCGACAGCGGGTTCTTCTCGAACGGGTAGTTGATCGTCGCCTTGGGCTTGAAGAAATATTTCAAGGTCAGCCAGTGCGCCTTCACGAACTCCCAGAGGGTGAAGGTTTTGACGTAATGCGCGAGGCTCATGACAGCACGCCCGAATAGCGGGTGAGCATCAGCCACCCGGAGATGATGAACACCCACAGCAGCGACAGCGGCAGGAAGATCTTCCAGCCCAGCCGCATCAGCTGGTCATAGCGGTAGCGCGGCACCGTCGCCTTCACCCAGCTGAACACGAAGAAGAAGAACAGGATCTTCGCGAACATCCAGAAGATGCCGGGGATGGCGTAAAGCGGCGCCCAGTCGATCGGGGGCAACCAGCCGCCCCAGAACAGCACGGCGTTGAGCGCGCACATCAAGAGCACATTGCCATATTCGCCGAGCCAGAACAGCGCGAACGCCATCGACGAATATTCGGTCTGGTAACCGGCGACGATCTCGCTCTCGGCCTCGGTCAGGTCGAACGGGGCGCGCGCGGTTTCGGCCATGGCGGAGATCAGGAACACCACCGCCATCGGAAACAGCAGCGGGTTGAAGCCGAAGCCGTTGATGAAGCCGAAGACGTGGGCGCGCTGCGCATCGATGATGCCGGAAAGGTTGAACGTCCCGGCCCACAGCACGACCGAGATCAGCACGAAGCCGATCGACACTTCATAGCTCACCATCTGCGCAGCGGCGCGGATGGCGGAATAGAAGGGATATTTGGAGTTGGACGCCCAGCCCGCCAGGATCACGCCATAGACGCCCAGCGACGACGCCGCGAGGATGTAGAGCAGGCCGACATTGATGTCGGCGAGCACCATGTCCGGCCCGAACGGGATCACCGCCCAGCCGATCAGCGCGATCGTGAAGGTGATTATCGGCGCGAGCAGGAACAGGCCCCGGTTCGCCGCCGACGGGATGATGGTTTCCTGCAGGAACACCTTCAGGCCATCCGCGAAGGACTGGAGCAGGCCGAACGGGCCGACGACGTTGGGGCCGCGGCGCAGCGCCATCGCCGCCCAGATCTTGCGATCGGCATAGATGATCATGGCGACAGCCAGCATCAGCGGCAGCGCGATCATCAGGATCAGGATCAGCGTCGCGACAAACCAGCCGAAGCCGTAGCCGAGGACGCCCTGGAACCAAGCGGTCATCGCGCACCGACCCCCATCAAAATCCACTCCGGCATTTTCAGGCCCGCCATCGACAAGCCCGATCGTGTCGAGCGAAGTCGAGACACGCTCCGCTCACCCTTTGCATCCTGTGCCCGGCTCATCGAGCCACCTGAGAACGGCGTGGGAAGGAAAACCGCCTTCATTCCGCGGCCTCCGCAAAATCCTGGCCGTGGATCAGTTCGGCCGAGCAGCGCTGCATCGTCTCGCTCACCCGCGCGATCGGGTTGGTCAGGTAGAAGTCGGCGATCGGATAGCCAACCTCGCCCGCAGCCGCAGCGTCGAGCGACGGCGGTGCCCAGTCATAAGCGGCAAGACCAAGCGCACCCAGCGCCGGCACGTCCGCCGCCATCGCCGCGCGCAGCGCGTCGAGCGTGTCGAACGGCAGCGTATGGCCCAGCACGTCGGAAAGGGCGCGCAAGATCGCCCAATCCTCGCGCGCATCGCCCGGCGGGAATACCGCCCGATCGCCGCGCTGCACCCGGCCTTCCAGGTTCACATAGGTGCCGCTCTTCTCGGTGTAAGCGGCCGCCGGCAGGATCACGTCAGCCTGAGCCGCACCGCGATCGCCATGATGGCCGACATAGACCTTGAAGCTGCCGGCGAAGCGATCTTCGCTCAGCTCGTCAGCGCCCAGCAGGAAGACGAGCTTCGGCGCCTTCGCGGCAACCGCCGCGATGCCGCCCGCCTGCGCATAGCCCAGCATCAGCCCGCCCATGCGCGAAGCCGCCATGTGGAGGACGTTATAACCGTTCCAGCCATCCTTGATCAGCCCGAGCGGGCCGACCAGCGCGAGCGTCGCGCCCTGCGCACCGGCCTTCAGGCCGCCGCCACCCAGGATCAGCGCCGGGCGCTGGGCCTTGGTGAAGGCATCGGTCACTTCCGCCGGCAGATTGCCAAGCAACGACAGATCATTGCCGAGCCACGTCACCGGATAGGTCAGGTCGATTTCGGGGCCGATCACGAACACCGGCGCGCCGGCCTTCACCGCCTTGCGGATGCGCGTGTTGACCAGCGGTGCTTCCCAGCGGACGTTCGAACCGACGATCAGGATCGCATCCGCCGTCTCGATGCCGGCGATCGTGCTGTTGAAATTCACCGCCGCCAGATTGGTGCAGTCATAATCGAGGCCGGTCTGTCGGCCCTCGAGAATGTCCGAACCCATCGCCGTCAGCAGCGTCTTCGCCGCATACATGGTTTCGCAGTCGACCAGATCACCGGCGATCGCCGCGACGCTTGCCCCCGCATTCACCGCCGCAATCGCCTGGAACGCCTCGCCCCAGGTGACGGGCACCAATTTGCCGCCCTTGCGGACATAAGGCTTGTCGAGGCGGCTGCGGACGAGGCCGTCGACCGCATGGCGCGTCTTGTCCGACGCCCATTCCTCATTCACGTCGTCATTGATCCGCGGCAACGCGCGCAGCACCTGCCGGCCGCGGCTGTCGATGCGGATGTTGGTGCCCACGGCGTCCATCACGTCGATGCCCGCGGTCTTCTTCAACTCCCACGGCCGCGCCTCGAAAGCGTAAGGCTTGGCTGTCAGCGCGCCCACCGGGCACAGATCGACGACATTGCCCGAAAGCTCGGACGTGACCGCCTTCTCCAGATAGGAGGTGATCTGCATATTCTCGCCACGGCCGATCGCGCCGATTTCCTCGACGCCGGCCACTTCCTCGGCGAAGCGCACGCAGCGCGTGCACTGGATGCAGCGGGTCATCACCGTCTTGACGATGGGGCCCATATATTTCTCGGTCACGGCCCGCTTGTTCTCGTCATAGCGGGAATGGCCGCGGCCATAAGCGACCGACTGGTCCTGCAAGTCGCATTCGCCGCCCTGGTCGCAGATCGGGCAATCGAGCGGGTGATTGATGAGGAGGAACTCCATCACCCCTTCCCGCGCCTTCTTGACCATCGCGCTGTCGGTGCGGACTTCCTGATTGTCGGCGGCGGGCAGCGCGCACGAAGCCTGCGGCTTGGGCGGCCCCGGCTTCACTTCGACCAGGCACATGCGGCAATTGCCGGCGATCGACAGCCGCTCATGATAACAGAAGCGCGGAATCTCCTTGCCCGCAGCCTCACAGGCCTGGAGCACGGTGGCGCCCGCGGGGACTTCGACCTCGATCCCGTCGACGGTTAGCTTAGGCATTTTCTTACTCCGCCGCCACGGGAAGGGCGACGCCCTTGGCTTCGTAGATGCGCCGCTCGATTTCCGGGCGGAAATGGCGGATCAGGCCCTGGATCGGCCAGGCCGCCGCGTCGCCGAGCGCGCAGATGGTGTGGCCTTCGACCTGCCGCGTCACTTCTTCCAGCATGTCGATCTCGGAAAGCTCGGCATTGCCCTGGCGCAGCCGTTCCATCACGCGCCACATCCAGCCGGTGCCTTCGCGGCACGGCGTGCACTGGCCGCAGCTCTCATGCTTGTAGAAATAGCTGATCCGGCTGATGGCGCGGACGATGTCGGTGGACTTGTCCATCACGATCACCGCCGCCGTGCCGAGGCCCGACTTGAGATCGCGCAGGCCGTCGAAATCCATCGGCGCGTCCATGATCTGCGCAGCGGGCACCAGCGGCACCGAAGAACCGCCCGGGATCACGGCGAGCAGATTATCCCAGCCACCACGGATGCCGCCGGCGTGCCGGTCGATCAGTTCACGGAAGCTAATGCCCATCGTTTCTTCGACGACGCACGGCTTGTTCACATGGCCGCTGATCTGGAACAGCTTGGTGCCCTTGTTGTTCTCGCGCCCGAAGGACGAGAACCAGGCAGCACCCCGCCGCAGGATCGTCGGCGCAACCGCGATCGATTCCACATTGTTCACGGTCGTCGGGCAGCCATAGAGGCCGACACCCGCCGGGAAAGGCGGCTTCAGGCGCGGCTGGCCCTTCTTGCCCTCAAGGCTTTCGATCTGCGCAGTTTCCTCGCCGCAGATATAGGCCCCTGCCCCGCGATGGACGAAGACGTCGAAGTCATAGCCCGAACCGCAGGCATTCTTGCCGATGAAGCCCTTGGCATACGCTTCGGCCACGGCCGCGAACAAAGTCTCCGCCTCGCGAATGAACTCGCCGCGGATATAGATGTAGGCGGCACGCGCACGCATCGCGAAACCGGCGATCAGCGCGCCTTCGATCAGCTTGTGCGGATCGTGGCGGATGATCTCGCGGTCCTTGCACGAACCCGGCTCGGATTCGTCGGCGTTGATGACCAGGAAGCTCGGGCGGCCGTCCTTGCTCTCCTTGGGCATGAAGCTCCACTTCATGCCGGTCGGGAAGCCCGCGCCGCCGCGGCCGCGCAGGGCCGACGCCTTGATCCGCTCGATGATCTCGTCCTGGCCGATCTCGAGCAGCTTCTTGGTGTTGTCCCAGTCGCCGCGCTTCATCGCCGCGTCGATGTTCCACGGCTGGAAGCCATAGACGTTGGTGAAGATGCGGTCCTTGTCCGCCAGGGGCGTGATGCCGGTCATGCCCATTCCCCCCGGTAATCGTGGTTTTCGGACACCATCTCCGGAAGCGAGGTCGGTCCGCCCTCGGGGCAGCTCGTCTGCCGGTCGATCTGCGGACCCGCTTTGGGGCTCTCGCCACGGGCCAGCGCTTCGAGCACAGCCGTCGTCGTCTCGAAGGTCAGGTCTTCGAAATTATCGTCGTTGATCTGCACCATCGGCGCGTTGGCGCAGGCGCCCAGGCACTCGACTTCGGTCAGCGTGAACAGGCCGTCGGGCGTGGTGTGGCCCTTCTTCAACCCCTTCTTGTAACAGGCGTCGAGCACATCGTCCGATCCGCGCAGCATGCACGGCGTCGTGCCGCAGACCTGCACATGATAGCGGCCGACCGGCGCCAAATTGTACATGGTGTAGAAGGTCGCGACCTCGAACGCCCGGATATAGGGCATCGAAATCTGCTTCGCGACGAACTCGATCACCGGCACGGGCAGCCAACCCTGCGTATCCGTCTCCGCACCCACCTGGCGCTGGGCGAGATCGAGCAGCGGCATGATCGCCGAATGCTGGCGGCCCGGCGGATAGCGCGCGATGATGCCCTTGGCATTGGCCTCGTTGACCTCGGACCACGCGAAATCGCCCCAGCGGGCGCGGGTCTCGGCTTCGTCGGGGATATGGGCTGCGTCAGCCATTAACGGATGAACTCCACGCGCGACACCTTGTCGCCCTCAAACGAATAGACAGACATGACCTCGAACTTGTCGCCATCGGGCGCGCGTTCGACCTTCTCGTGCAGCACCACGGTCTCGCCGAGGCACCAGCTGCCGATGATGTCCGCCCGGTTCTGCGGGAATTGCGCGAACATGGCCTTCAGCCCCGCCCGCACGCCTTCCCTGCCCTCGCGCAACACCGCCCCGCGATAGCCCGCCTCGCAGGCATCATCGGTCATGTACGTCACGTAAGCGTCGGCATCCTGAGCATTATAGACCTCGATCATACGGGTCGCGATCGCGATACGCTCGTCCGCAGAAAGGAGGGTTGCGACGTCGCTCACCGGTCGCACTCCCCGAACACGATATCCATCGCGCCAAGGATGGCGGTGATGTCGGCGAGCATGTGGCCCTTCGCCATGAAGTCCATCGCCTGCAGATGGCTGAACGCGGTCGGCCGGATCTTGCAGCGATAGGGCTTGTTGGTGCCATCAGCGACCAGATAGACGCCGAACTCGCCCTTGGGGCTTTCGGTCGCGACGTAAACTTCGCCCGCGGGGACGTGGAAGCCCTCGGTATAGAGCTTGAAGTGATGGATCAGCGCTTCCATCGACTGCTTCATCTCAGCCCGCTTGGGCGGCACCACCTTGCGGTCGAGCGAAGCGATCGGGCCTTCCGGCATCTGCTGGAGGCACTGCTTCATGATCCGCGCCGACTGGCGGACCTCCTCCACGCGCACCATGAACCGGTCGTAGCAGTCGCCCTTCGTGCCCACCGGCACGTCGAATTCGACCTTGTCATAGGCGTCGTAAGGCTGGCTCTTGCGGATATCCCAGGGGATGCCCGAGCCGCGGATCATCGGGCCGGAAAAGCCCCACTTGATCGCGTCTTCCTTGGAAACGACGGCAATGTCGACGTTGCGCTGCTTGAAGATGCGGTTGTCCGCGACCAGGCTGATCGCATCTTCCAGCAGGGTCGGCAGCCGCGTGTCGAGCCAGTCGCCGATGTCGGTCAACAGCTTCAGCGGCACGTCCTGATGGACGCCACCGGGGCGGAACCAGGCCGCGTGCATGCGGGCGCCGGACGCGCGCTCGAAGAAGCCGAGGCAATCCTCGCGGATCTCGAACAGCCACAGGTTCGGCGTCATCGCGCCAACGTCCATGACGTGCGAACCGAGGTTCAGCATGTGGTTGCAGATGCGCGTCAGCTCCGCGAACAGCACACGCAGATATTGCGCGCGTTCCGGCACTTCGAGACCCAGCAGCTTCTCGATCGCGAGCACATAGCTGTGCTCCATGCCGAGCGGCGAGCAATAGTCCAGCCGGTCGAAATAGGGCAGCGCCTGCAGATAGGTCTTATATTCGATCAGCTTCTCGGTGCCGCGATGGAGCAGGCCGACATGCGGATCGGCGCGCTCGACGATTTCGCCGTCCATCTCCAGCACCAGGCGCAGCACGCCGTGCGCGGCCGGATGCTGCGGGCCGAAGTTGATCGTGTAGTTCTGGATCTCCAGGTCGCCGACCGTCTGGGCGGTGTCCGGGGTCAGATCATCATAGGTCGTGGCCATCACTTCTTGACCTCATCGGCCTTCAGCGGCGTCGGCGCGCCCTTGGCTTCGGGCTGCGCCTTCTCGTCGCCGGGCAGGATATATTCCGCACCTTCCCACGGGCTCATGAAGTCGAAGCTACGGAAGTCCTGCGCCAGCTTCACCGGCTCATAGACGACGCGCTTATGCTCTTCCGAATAACGCAGCTCGACGAAGCCGGTCAGCGGGAAATCCTTGCGCTGCGGATGACCGCGGAAGCCATAGTCGGTCAGGATGCGGCGCAGGTCCGAATTGCCGGCAAACAGCACGCCGTACATGTCGTAAACCTCACGCTCCAGCCAGCCGGCGACCGGCCAGATGCCCGTCACGCTCGGCACCGGCGTCACGTCGTCACAGGCGACATGCACGCGCAGGCGGTGGTTCTTGGTCAGGCTGAGCAGGCAATAGACCACCTCGAACCGCGGATTGCGGTCCGGCCAGTCGACCCCGGCGATCTCCATGAGCTGCTGATAGGCCAGCTCGTCGCGCAGGATGATCATCGCCTCGACCAGCGTTTCCGCACGGACGTGGAGCGCGATCTCGCCCACTTCCTCGCGCGCATGGACCAGGCGATCGCCGAGCGCGGCCTTCGCCGCATCGACCACGCCCGCGTTGGACGCATATTTCGGGAAGGACAGGCTCACCGTTCGATCGTCCCTTCGCGACGGATCTTCCGCTGCAACTGCATCACGCCATAGAGCAAGGCTTCAGCGGTCGGCGGGCAGCCGGGAACATAGATGTCGACCGGGATGATCCGGTCGCAGCCGCGCACCACCGAATAGCTGTAATGATAATAGCCGCCGCCGTTCGCGCAGCTGCCCATCGAGATGACATATTTCGGCTCGGACATCTGGTCATAGACCTTGCGCAGAGCCGGGGCCATCTTGTTGCAGAGCGTGCCCGCGACGATCATCACGTCCGACTGGCGCGGAGACGCGCGCGGCGCGGCGCCGAAACGCTCCATGTCATAGCGCGGCATGTTGACGTGGATCATCTCGACCGCGCAGCAGGCAAGGCCGAAGGTCATCCACCACAGCGAACCCGTACGCGCCCACTGGAACAGTTCCTCGGTCGAGGTGACGAGGAAACCCTTGTCATTCACCTGGCTCTGCAGATCGACGAAGAAGTCCTGATCGGGCTGCTTCACCACAGCGCCGCCGGTCTGGGCCGAAAGCTCTACTCCCATTCCAGCGCTCCCTTCTTCCACGCATAAATGAAGCCGATAGTCAGTTCGGCGAGGAAGATCATCATCGCCAGCCAGCCGGCAAAACCGATCGCGCCCAGCGAGACCGCCCACGGATACAGGAAGGCTGCTTCGAGGTCGAAGATGATGAACAGGATCGCGACGAGGTAGAAGCGCACGTCGAACTGGGCGCGGCTGTCCTCGAACGCGGGGAACCCGCACTCATATTCGGTGAGCTTGTCGGGATAGGGCTTGTCCGCTCCCGTGAATTTCGCTGCCACGATCGGCAGGAACACGAAGGCGGCGGAAAGCACGATCGCGACGCCCAGGAAGAGCAGGATCGGCAGATATCCGGCGGCAACCGACGCCATCATTCATCTCCGCTTGTGCGATTCCGTATCCGACGGAGCGACCGTCAGCGCGGAAATCGCGGCAAAAATCAAAACCGGCCGGAATCCGGCCTTTCGGCCCGGCTTCTAGGCACGCTGCACTCGCGAAGCAAGGCTCCGAAGCCCTGAGAATGATTCGCAATTCCGTCGCGGCAGCGTCGCGCTCAATTCGGCAGGCGCAGCGCCCGGATGGGAGTGGGCTTTGGCGGCGCATTGCCGATGGGGACGCCCTTCAATCCGAACCGCTCCCACTGGCCGTCGGCGACGAAAAGCAGGTTGTCGCCCGCGATCACGCCCAAGGTCGGTTCGGGCCAGTCGGGATTCGACCGCCCGAGAATCTCGATCGCACGAACGGTGAGCCCGTCCGATCCCAGCCGCAGCCTGATGATCCGCCGCGGATTGGTGCCGTTCTGGATGGCGATCAGATCGCTCTTGTGGCGCACCAGCCCATCCACGCCGTCCAGCATCGCCGGCTTGGCCGCGGCGAGCCTGCTCAGCGCCTTGCGCCGTAGATCATAGACGGCGATGCCATAGCCATAATCGGCGATGTAGAGCAGCTTGCCGTCCCTGGAGAAAGCCAGCCCCTGCGGGCTGCGGAAACGGCCCGGCGGCAGCAGATCCTGAACCTTGTCGCAACCCGGCGCGCAGACATGGATTGCGCCCGTCTCGCCATTGCTGACATAGACGGAGCCATCGGCCGCGACCGCCAGGTCGCCGGGAGATCCCGTGGCAATCGGCACGCGGCGAACCACCGTCAGCCGGTCGAGATCGACTGCGATCAGCCCGCGAAACGCCTTTTCCGGCTTCGCTACCTGCTCGGCCAGCCCCGATGTCAGCCATAGCAGACGCCGCGGCGCATCCACCGCCATGCCGAACAGCCCACCGACCGGCCCTTGCAACGGCACCGTCCGCCAGGTCTTGCCCTCGCGCACCAGCAGCCGCCCGTCGATCACCGTGCTCGCGAACAGGCGTTGGGTCTTGGCGTCCCACGCCACGCCTTCGACGATGCGATGCTCGGCCGGAATCTCGGCCTCCAGCACGCTCAAGGTCACCGCATCGACATTGTCGTCGAACTGCCGCGACAGGGCATCCCGTTGTTCGGGGTCAAGGAAGGGCGCGATGCGGGCGCGGCTTTCCGGCCTCAAGCCGCTACCCATCGCGGCCAGCGTGGCTGCGCCCTTGGCAACGGCCTGCTTGTCGCCCTTCTCGATCGCGTCGCCGATCGCGCCGCGCAGCACCATCGCGCTTTCGGGAAAATGCGCGGGGTCCGCCGCTTCGGCAGGCGAATCCGGCCAGGGAGCCCGTGAACCTGACGCCATGGCGCCAAGGCAAACGGCCCCCAATATCAGGAGCGCAGGCCCGATCAGCCTGCGCCGCATCTCAGCGTGGAGCCTTCAGCGCGCCGCCCACCAGCTTGTGCAGCTTGGAATGGAGCGTGTCGTTGGCGGCCAGGAATTCGCTGCGATCGATCGCGCGGTCACCGCCGCGGAAATCGGTGACGAAGCCGCCCGCCTCACGCACCATCAACATGCCGGCAGCGACATCCCACACGGCGAGATCGCTTTCCCAGAAGCCGTCGAAACGGCCGGCCGCCACCCAGGCGAGATCCAGCGACGCCGCGCCGAAGCGGCGGACACCGGCCACTTCCGGCGCCACCGCGGCAAAGATCGCGCTCCACTGCTTCATGTCGCCATGGCCGGCATAGGGAATGCCGGTGGCGATCAATGCGTCCAGCAGATCACGCCGCGCCGAAACGCGCAGCCGGCGATCCTGCAGCCAGGCGCCGCGCCCCTTTTCCGCCCAGAAGCTTTCGTCGGTCAGCGGCTGATAGACCAGGCCGTGTGTGATCTCGGTCTTGCCGCCCGCCCCGCGCGGATCCTCGACCGCGATCGAGATCGCGAAATGCGGAATGCCGTGGAGGAAGTTGGAGGTGCCATCGAGGGGATCGACGATCCAGCGCGGCTTGTCGGGATCGCCCTCGACCAGCCCGCGCTCCTCCATCACGAAGCCCCAGTCGGGCCGGGCCTTCTTCAGCTCCTCATACAGCGTCTGTTCGGCGCGCTGGTCGGCCATCGACACGAAGTCGGCCGGGCCCTTGCGGCTCACCTGAAGCTGCTGGACTTCGTTGAAGTCGCGACGCAGGCGCGGGCCGGCCTTGCGGGCGGCGCGTTCCATGACAGTGATCAGGCCGGAATGGGCAACCATTTCAATCTCCACCCGCCAGCTTGCCGGAAGGTTCCTGTGCAATAAACAAAGAAGTGGGCGATCGCTTCATGCGGACGCCCACTTCCGGATACCGAAGAAGGCAAATATCAGTCCGCGCGGCGAACATATTCCTGGCTGTAGACATCGACGACGATGCGCGTGCCGCTCGAAATATGCGGCGGCACCATCACGCGCACGCCATTGTCGAGCAGCGCCGGCTTGTAGCTGGAAGAAGCGGTCTGGCCCTTCACCACCGCGTCAGCCTCGACGATCGTCGCTTCAACCGTATCGGGAAGCTGCACGTTGATCGGCTCTTCCTCGTAAAGCTCCATCACCACGTCCATGCCGTCCTGCAGGAAGGCGGCGGCATCCCCCAGCTGATCGCGCGGCAGCGTGATCTGGTCATAGGTTTCCTTGTCCATGAAGGTCAGCGTATCGCCATCCGCGAACAGGAACTGGAAATCCTTGGTGTCGAGACGCACGCGCTCCACCGTTTCGGCCGAGCGGAAGCGGACATTGTTCTTGCGGCCGTCGCGCAGGTTCTTCATCTCGACCTGCATATAGGCGCCGCCCTTGCCGGGCTGGGTGTGCTGGATCTTGACCGCACGCCAGATGCCGCCTTCATATTCGATGATATTGCCGGGACGGATATCGACGCCGCTGATCTTCATGGGTCAGGTCTCGTGTTCAGGATTTGAAAGAGCAGGCGCGGCCTTTAGCCTCACGCGGCTTTTCCGGCAAGCGCCGCATAAAGGCGGCCGTTTGCGCATGAGAAAAAGGCGGCCGGGATTTCGCCCGGCCGCCATCGAGTTTCGGTCATGGATTCGCCCGATCGGGCGGCCCCATCAGTAAGCCTTGGCGAGATAGTCCGCCGCGGCCTGGCGCTTCGGCGTCTCGGCCATCGGCTGGCCGGCATATTCGCGCATGCCCCAGGCACCATACTGGCTGATCGGGCCGGTCGAGTTGAACAAGGTCATCGCGTCCGCGCCCTGGGTCCGCCACGCGGCCAGATACTTCTTGTAAAGACCATACATCCGCGGATCGCGATTGATGGCGGTGACGAGCGCGACATTGCCCGAATGCACGACATGCTGACCACCTTCATAGGTGATGTAACGCTTGCCATACCGGGTCGCGACCGCCTTGTTCTCGATCGCCTTGGCGATCGTCGCGTCGACGTCCGCGTTCAGATAGGCGAAGATGTTGTTGAGGTCGGTGATCGTCGCCCGCGTGCCGCCGAAGGTGCCGCCACCGAAATAGGGTGCCGTCGCCAGCGCGTCGACATATTGGGCGGTGTCGCCATATTTCAGGATCTGTTCGGCCACCCACGGATTGGCGTTCTGGCTCGAAACCACGCGAACCAGCCGCGACCGGTCCGCCTTGAACACGTCAGTCCAAATCTTCTGCATCCACGACGTCTTCTGCGAGTAACGGTACATCGCGGCGTCGCCGGGCGACGTCGACAGGCCCATGGCGAGACCTTCGTCGCGCGCCTGCAGCGTTACCTTGAAGCCCCAGTTCCACACCTCGTTCGACATCTCGACATAGACCTTGCGGCCCGGCTCGAGATTGTCGCGGACATAGGTGGCGAAGCGGCGGATATAGTCCTCGTCCGCATTCCACGGCATGGAGAACCAGGCATCGGTATCGGTCTGGTTGGCGAGTGCCACCATATATTCGACCGAGACACCCAGCGTGCCGGCCTGGTTCAGCGTCTGCGGCGTCACGCGCGTCGCCCAGGTCACGGGCGCATTGGCGTTGGTGTTCTGCCAATCCATGAAGCGCAGGATCTTGTAGCCCTGCAACTGCTGCAGATACTGCGCCGAGAACAGGGCCGTTGCCGACGCATCCTTCTCGCGACAATCGATCTGGCGAATCGGATCAGCCTTGTCCGTCTGGGTGATCGACACCCAAACCGTCTTGGCCTTGCCGGCGCCCGACGGCGCCCAATCGAATTCGAAGGCGTTGGTGGAGCGCGCGATGCCGCTCACCGAGCCGCCTGGCGTCAGCGTGCCCTTGCCGGTCCAGGTGCAGCGGATGCGCGTCGCGCTGGCCCCCATCGCACCTTCCGGCGGCACAAGCATCAGATGGGCATATTCGCCGGTCAGCAGCGAAATGACGTTGCCATTGGCATCGAGTTGCGCGGGATTGAAGGTCTGCCAGCCGGAGATACCCGGACGCTGGCTGCCAAAGCTGGCCCCCTGCGCCAGGTTCATCAGCGCGCGGTCCTGCATGTAATAGTTCGGCGACGACAGGTTGACGCCCAGCGCGGAAGGATCGGGCCGTGCGGGCTCGGTCGGCGTCGGCGGGGTCGGCTGGGTGCTGCCATTGTTCCCGGTCGGAACCTTCGTGACAGGCGAGCTTGTCGGCTTAAGTGACGGCAGAGAAATCGATGCCGTCAGGCCGGACAAAGTCAAAGTAGCAGCGGAGGCAATGCCAATAACGGCAAATGCTGATATAGAACCGATAGTTACACGGCCCGCCTTTTTAGCGGATTGGGATGCGACTCGTGCCATTTTTATTGATCACCTCTATCCGGGCGGCGCCCCCACTCGCCAGGAAGCCTGTGAATGCCGGCCCAGGTCATAACGAGTGGTTAAAGTTTGGCTGTTCACCTTGCCTTAAGGACGATTGTCGGTGAGCCGGTATTATGGAGAGACGGATCGCGGAACTTTCCCGCCTGAAGACGGGCGCAAGTAATGCGGCCGATTACCTGTAGAATATCGCAAGTTGCCGCCGGACCGGCGAATCGCCAGCGGGGCCGCGCCGGTCCTGCCGCCCCTTGGAGCATCCGGGCTTTTCGTTAAAAGCGTCGCAGTCCTTCTATCGGAGCCTTATCCGCATGATCCGCACGGTCGCGCTCGCTGCATGGCTTGCCACGCTTTCCCTGCAGCCACTCCCCGCTTTTGCAACAGTGCCGGCGCCGCCGCGGAGCGCCGAGGCCGACGCCCGGCTCCGCGCTATATATACGGTCGAATGGGACTGGCGGATGGACCAGTTCGCCATGCTGAAAGACGAAAGCGGCTGGAACGCCACGGACGATCACCTTCCCCGGGTCGATCCGGCCACCCAGGCCGCGCGCCTGGTTTACTGGACGAACGTCCTGAAGCAGCTCGACGGCCTCTCACCATCCTTGCTCTCTGCCGAGGAACGCACCAACTACGCCGTCTTCCGCACCAGTGTGGAGGCGCTGGCCAACGACGTCCGCTTCAAGGGCTATGAAATGCCCTTCAACAGCGATTCGAGCTTCTGGGCGCATCTCGCCCCCAGCCGCGGCTTCCGTACCGCAGACGAATATCGCCGCTACATCGCCCGCATGCGCGATGTGCCGCGTTACTTCGCCGAGCATGAAGCCAATATGCGCGCCGGCCTGAAGCGCGGCTTCAGCGTTCCGCGCGCGACGCTCGCCGGCCGCGACGCCTCGATCGCTTCCTTCATCGGCGCCGATCCCATGAAGAACCCCTTCATGGTCCCCTTCGCGCAGATACCCGACACCATTCCGGCCGCGACGCGCGAGGAGCTGCGCCAACAGGGCGAGGCAGCGCTCAACGAAGCGGTGGTCCCAGCCTACACCAAGCTGCTCGCCTTCATGCGCGACGACTATATGCCCAAGGCGCGGGCCACGTTAGCGGCCGAGGCGATGCCCGACGGCAAGGCCTATTATGCTGCGCAAATCCGCGAATATACGACGCTCGATCTCACCGCCGCGCAGATCCACGCGATCGGCCTGTCCGAAGTCGCGCGTATCGACGCTGAAATGCGCAAGGTGATGGCGAAAACCGGCTTCAAGAGCAGCTTCCCCGAATTTCTGAAATTCCTGCGCACCGATCCCCAATTCACTGCCAAGACCCCGCGCGAGCTGGTCAGCTATTCGACCTATGTCGCCAAGAAGATGGACGGCAAGCTCAAGGACGCCTTCGGCCTCTTGCCCCGTTACCGTTTCACCATCCTGCCGGTGCCCGATGCGATCGCCCCCTTCTGGACGGCAGGCCGCGGCGGGCTCGAGGCGTGCTGGATGAACACCTATGATCTGCCGTCGCGGCCGCTCTACAACATCCCCGCCCTCACCCTCCACGAATGCGCGCCGGGCCACAGCTTCCAGGCCGCCCTCGCGCTCGAAGCGCCCGAGCGCCCCGATTTCCGGCGGGAGACCTATTTCTCGGGCTATGGCGAAGGCTGGGGCCTCTATACCGAATGGCTCGGCGGCAAGCTCGGCATCTACGAAACGCCCTATGAGGAGTTCGGCCAGCTTTCCTACGAGATGTGGCGCGCCGCGCGCCTAGTGATCGATACCGGCGTCCATTCCAAGGGCTGGAGCCGCGATCAGGCGATCGCCTATCTGCGCGACCACACCGCGCTTTCCGAACATGAGGTGGAGACCGAAGTCGACCGCTACATCAGCTGGCCGGGCCAGGCGCTCGCCTACAAGCTCGGCGAAATGACGATCCGGCGCCTGCGCAAGGAAGCCGAGGACAAGCTCGGCGAGAAGTTCGACCAGCGTCCCTTCCACGACGCGATCCTCGCGCTTGGCGGCGTGCCGCTGCCGGTGCTCGAGCAGCGCATCCACGAATTCATTGCGGCAGGCGGAAAGTAAGGGCTCACCCCCTCCCAATTGTCACGCCATTGTAACCGCATCGCCATAAGCGGTAGCGATGCGCTCGCCTGCCCTCCCCGCCATCGCCGGTCGTCGCCCGAATGGGTCGGCGCGCGAATGGATCATCGCGGCGGCAGGCGGCATCGTTTTGTCCGCGGGCTTGGTGGCGCTGCTGCGCCCCGCCGCGCCCGACGAATCCGCCGCGCTCACCGAGGCTCCCGCACCGGACAGCGCGATCATGGCGCCCCCGGCCCCACCGCCCCCGCCGACACCCGTCGCCCCACAAGCCCAGCCAGCCGGCGACATTTCCGGCCTCGTCCTGCGCGGGGTGATGGGCGCCGCCGATATTGGCGCGGTGATCGTCGAGTTTCCCGGCGGCCGTCAGGGCAGCTTTGCCGTCGGCCGCGATGTGCTTCCCGGCGTGAAGCTCACCGCCATCGAGCCGCAATCCGCTGTTTTCTCTGCGAACGGCTCCGAAGTCCGCATCGCCTTTCCCGGCGCCGAGATCGCCAGCCTCGCGCGGCCGACACCCGCGAAGCGCACGGCCGCGAGCAGCACCGACCAGACGATCGCCTTCCGCACCGGCCTCACCGCCCGCAAGCGCGACGATGGTCGCATCACCGGCTTCGCCATCCGTCCCGGCGTGGATATGCCCGCCTTCGCCAAGGCGGGCTTGAAGCCCGGCGACGTCGTCACCGGCATTAACGGCCGCGCTTTCGCCAGCGAGGATGAGGTCAACAAGCTCGCCGGAGAAATCGCGATCTCGTCGACCGTCGTCTTCGAATATGAACGCAACGGCAAGCGTGCCGAGGCACGCATGGACTCTTCCAACATGTAATTACGTATTACAATTTGATTACATTCAAATTTCAAACATGTTTCGATTTTATGTCTGTAAAATATCAGTTATATGACAGTATAAAATCATCAAATATCCTAAAACGTCTGTAATATTACTATCATTTTATGCCTCTAGGGCGACCTCGCAACGGCACTGACGAGTCAGGTTTTTTAGGACTCGGGGACGCCGGCGACCTGGCCATTACAAAGGGGCACCCATGACCTATCTCCGGAATATCCTCCTTCTCGGGAGCGCGCTCTCGCTCGTCGCGTGCGGCGCGGACGATGTCGCCTCGCCGGGTGACGGCGTGATCATCACGCCGACCCCGACGCCCACGCCGACCCCGACGCCCACCCCGACTCCGACGCCGACCCCGACGCCCACCCCGGCGGATTGCCCCACCGGCACCACCAATGTCGGCATCGTCAACAATCTGCGCAATTGCGCGCTTCAGGGCCGCATCTCGTCCAACCTGATCCTGCGCAAGACCGCGGGCATCGTCTACTCGCTCTCCGGCCGCGTCGATGTCGGCACCGATGTCGGTGGCGATGGCGCGAAGGCCGGCGGCCAAGCCGCCATCCTGACGATCGAGCCGGGCGTCACCGTCTTCGGTTCTTCGGGCAATGACTATCTGGTCGTGAACCGCGGTTCGCAGCTCTTCGCCGAAGGTTCGGCGACCGATCCGATCATCTTCACCGCCCGCTCGAACATCGAAGGCACCGCCACCGACAGCAGCCAGGGCCTGTGGGGCGGCGTCATCCTGCTCGGCCGCGCGCCGATCAGCGATTGCAGCGCGGCGGTTCCGGGCGGCTCGGTCGGCTGCGAAAACGTCGTCGAGGGCACGTCCAACGGCCTCTATGGCGGCGCCACGGCCACCGACAACAGCGGCGTCGTCCGCTACGTCCAGATCCGTTATTCGGGCTTCGCGATCGCACCGGGCAACGAGCTTCAGGGCCTTACCCTCGGCGGCGTCGGCTCGGGCACCACGCTCGATCACATCCAGGTTCACAACAGCTCGGACGACGGCATCGAAATCTTCGGCGGCCGTCCGAACCTGAAATATCTGGTCATCACCGGCGCGGACGATGACGGCCTCGACACCGATCTCGGTTACAAGGGCTTCATCCAGTTCGTGATCGGCGTGCAGCGCGACGCCAACAACGGCGATTCGATGATCGAAGCCGACTCGAACGGCAATGAAGATGCGCAGCCGCGTCAGAACACGCGTCTCGCCAACTTCACCTTCGTCCAGCGTTCGACCGTCCAGGGCCTGAACACCATGCTGCTGCGCGGCGGCACGGACTATACGATGGTCAACGGCGTCGTCACCGGCGGCAACAACTGCCTCGATATCGACGCGACGGCGGGCACGACGATCCAGCCGGCCGACGCTGCCAAGGATGAAGCCGGCCCGCCGGTCTTCCGCTCGGTCGTGATGGCTTGCGGTGCGCCGTTCCGTGACGACGGCAACGTCGCCCTGACGGATATCACCACGATCTTCGGCAGCGGCACCAACAACAACAACTCGGCCTATACGCCGACGCTGACGAGCGTGTTCATCAACGGCGCCAACGAAGCCGCAGTCACCGCGTTCAACGCCTCGACGCTGGGCACCTTCATGGTCAACACCAGCTATATCGGCGCCGTCCGCGACGCGACCGACACCTGGTATGCCGGCTGGACCTGCAACGCGGGCTACGTCTCGTTCGGCAGCACCAGCCGCTCCTGCACCGCGCTCTAAGGCCGGCGCACCTTCTGACAAAGGGGGCGGCGCCGCACGGTTGCCGCCCCCGACTGATTATCGGGAATTCCGGGGGATATATGAAAAAGCCGCTCACCATCGGGAGCATGCTCCTGCTCACCACGGCGCTGGTCACGCCGGCCGCGCTTGCGCAGACGACCCCGGAAGCTCCGGCCACCACCAATGCTCCTGCACCGGCCGATGACGGCGGCGATCAGGAGAAGGTCGACGTCTCCATCCCCGGCGGCGGCAGCGGCCCCGACATCGTCGTCACCGGCCGCTATATCCCCGAACCGATCCGCGCCACGCCGGAAGTCGTCGCCGTGCTGTCGACGGCGGAAATCGCCCGCACCGGCGAAGGCGACATCGCCGGCGCGCTCCAGCGCGTGACGGGCCTTTCCGTGGTCGGCAATGGCTTCGTCTATGTGCGCGGCCTTGGCGATCGCTATTCGGCCGCGCTCCTCAACGGCTCCCCGTTGCCTTCGCCGGAACCGCTGAAGCGCGTCGTCCCGCTCGACATCTTCCCGACCAACGCCTTGGCCTCGGCGCTCGTGCAGAAGAGCTATTCCGCCAATTATCCCGGCGAATTCGGCGGCGGCGTGATCAACCTCACCACCAAGGCGGTGCCGACCAAGCCCTTCTTCGAAATGGGCGTCAGCATCAGCGGTGATACCGAAACGACCGGCCAGCTCGGCTACACCTATTATGGCTCCGATACGGACTGGACCGGCTTCGACGATGGCACCCGCGACGTGCCCGCCGGCATCAAGAGCGCGATCAAGAACAACAAGCCGCTCAATGGCGGCAACTACACCGCGGCCGAGCTCCAGAACATCACGGCAAGCCTCAGCAACGCCTCGACCACTTTGCTCCAGCGCAACCACAATATCCCCGCCAATTTCGGCGTCGATCTGTCGGGCGGCAAGGCGTGGGACGTGGGTGACGGCCAGCTCGGCCTGATCGCGGCGGCCTCCTACAACAATAGCTGGCGCACGCGCGACGTGCTGCAGCAGAGCTCGCTCGACCCCGATCTCGCCGGCATCCCGCAGTCCGATTTCCAGACGGTCATCACCGAAAACCGAATCCTGCTGAACGGTCTGCTCGGTTTGGGCTATGAATTCGGCGACGGCCAGGCGATCCGCTGGACCAACCTCTATATCCGCGACACCTTGAAGCAGGGACGCCTCTCGGCCGGCTTCGATCGCAATGTCTCCGATCCGGTCGCGGGCGAGCCTGCCTCGCTGATCCAGCAGAACACCTACTGGTTCGAACGGCAGCTCATCGACACCCAGCTTGTCGGCGAGTTCAAGTTCGGCAATTTCGGCCTGGACGTCCGCGGCACCTATGCCAACTCGAAGCGCAAGTCGCCTTATGAGCGCAGCTTCAACTACGCCTACAGCGCGGTTGCCGGCGATTATGTGAACAACCTCACCTCGGGCGGCCAGTCCGCCGACATCGCCTTCAGCGACCTCAACGAGGACGTCTATGCCGGCGCGGCCGATCTCACCTACACGCTGCCGACGGCGATGAAGGCAAGCGTCACGGCGGGTTACGCCTACACCAAGACGGATCGCACCTCGTCGCGCTACCAGTATCAATATTTCCGGCCGGATGGCGCGCTGCCGCTCGTGGTGGCGCAGGAACGGCCCGATTATCTGGTGTCCGATTACAATATCTACACCTACAACATCCAGCTCCGCGACGTTTCCTCGTCGGAGGGCGCTGCGGCCTATGATGCCACGCTGGAAATCAACGCCGGCTACATCCAGGGCGAGGCGGATTTCGGCGGCGGCTTCTCGGCCACCGCGGGCGTCCGTTATGAAGACGCCAAGGAAACCGTGCTGCCGATCGGCCCTGGCCTCGTTCAGACCAACCTCAAAAATGATTATTTCCTGCCCGGCGGCACGCTGACCTGGAACTTCGCGGAGGACATGCAGCTTCGTCTGGCCGCGTCGAAGACGATCGCGCGTCCGCAGTTCCGCGAACTGGCCGAGCAAATCTACCAGGATTATGAATCCGATCGCCAGTTCACCGGCAACCCGTTGCTGGTCGACAGCGAGCTGATCAACGCGGAAGCCCGCTACGAATATTATTTCGGCCGTGGGGAGCGCGTGACGGTCGCCGGCTTCTGGAAGCAGATCGACAATCCGATCGAGACGGTGGCCTTCTTCGCCGGCGGCGGCGCGCTGCGCACCGGCTTCGCCAACGCACCGAAGGCTGAACTCTATGGTGCCGAATTCGACATCCAGAAATATTTCCCGCTCGACGGTATCTTCGGCGAGGGCGAATTCTGGGTCAGCCGCCGCCTGCTGATCGCCGGCAACTACACCTACACCAAGTCGAAGCTGAAGGTCGGCGACGAGACGGTGTTCGGTCCGCAGCAGAACCCGCTCCCCGCGAACGTGCTGTTCGAGGATGGCGCGCCGCTGACCGGCCAGTCCGATCATATCGCCAACCTGCAGATCGGCTTCGAGGATACCGACGGCCTGTCGCAGCAGACCATCATGCTGACCTATGCCAGCAAGCGCGTCACCAACCGCGGTCCGATCCAGGGCGAATTGCGCCAGCCGGATATCGTCGAAAAGCCCGGCTTCCGCCTCGATTTCGTCGCCCGTCAGGAGGTCGATTTCCTCGGCTCCAACTTCGAGATCAAGTTCGAGGCCCGCAACCTGACCGGCACCAAATATCAGGAATATCAGCAGTCGGGCGACAACAAGATCTACCTCAACCGCTATGATGTGGGCCGGGCCTTCTCGCTCGGCGCAACGATCAAGCTCTGATTGGCGCCGCCTCCCCTGCCGACTGTCACTGTAACGTCATCATCGCCTATCAGGGGAAGGCGATGATGACGGAGCTTTTCTGAATGCGGAAATTGAAGCGTCAGGCGGCGCGTAGTGCTGCCAAGCGTCCCGGCCAGCTCGTCGGCACTGCGCCGACGCCGCGGATCAACGATGAATGGCAGCGCTGGATCGCCGAAAACCTGCTGCTCGGCTCCGCGGTGGAGCCGATCGCGACGCGCCTCGCCGAACTGGGCGCCCCGGCCGAGGTGATCGCGGCCGAACTCAGCGCCGCATCGACCAGTCCATACTATCAGGCCGGCAACACCGTCGCCGCGCGGCTAGCCAAGCGCGATTGGGTGCTCGATTCCATGGCCCGCCTCGCCGCCATGGCGCTGCCGCGCGAAGTGCCGGTGATCGACCGGCCCGAGCCGGATGCCTTCCTGCGCGATCATTATGCCGCCAGCCGCCCAGTCGTGATCCGTGGGCTGATCGATCATTGGCCCGCGCGCAATTGGACGCTCGATCGCTTTGAGACGCTCCGCGATATCGAGATCGAGGTGCAGACCGGCCGCGAGAACGACCCCGACTATGAGATCCGGTCGGACAAGCACAAGACGCGGATGCCGCTCGCCCGCCTGCTCGATCGGCTGCGCTCGGGCGAGCCCAGCAACGATTATTACGTCACCGCCAATAATGGCGGCCACAATCGCCTGATACTTTCACCTTTGTGGGACGAAATCGGTGACATGCCCGGCTTCCTTGATCCCGCGACGATCCGCGACGGCTTCTTCTGGATGGGGCCGAAGGGCACGATCACGCCCTTCCACCACGATCTCACCAACAATTTCCTCGTCCAGATCGCCGGCACCAAGCGCGTGACCCTGGTGCCGATCTGGGAAACGCAGCGCATGTTCAACCATCTCCACTGCTACAGCCAGTGGCCCGGCCCTGATGCCTTCGCGACGCTGCCCGACGCGCAGCGACCGACCACCGTCACCTGCGACATCCATCCCGGCGACACACTCTTCATTCCGGTAGGCTGGTGGCATCATGTCGAAGGGCTGGACACGACGATCGGCATGTCCTTCACCAACTTCGTGTGGGACAATGATTTTCACACCAGCTACCAAAGCTATGGCGCGATGTGACGGGCGCGTTGCGGCGCGATCATCTTCCACATTATCCATTTTGACACGAGCGGCGATCGACGATTTCGTCATCAACCTCCGCCGCTCATTCGAAATTCTTCATAAATATAGCGTCGATACGACCAATATATCCGCAATATCTCTCTGACGCATTCGTCGCGTCAAACGTCACGATGGTCGACGGAAACTACTGAAGAATTGCATTTCCTTCATAGTTCAACCCGCGACTCATGCAGGGGCAACTCCCGAAATCACGTCGCAAGGGCCGCATCGTGCGTGAAGTATCGTGGGTGTGCGCGTGCCATGAAATCTGTCGAGACTGGCGATAGAGCTGCCCTGCCCTGCTTCCGCGCGCCTTCAACCCCAAGGCGAGGAGGCCTGAACCATGGCCAGCAAGAGTGGGATCACCGTCCGTTTCGTCGGGCTTGGTGACAATGAGCCTGCGCCCGCAGCGGCGCTTTACCTGATCGATGATGGCGGACTGCCTACCAAGAAGGTCGCTACGATCGACAATGGCCTGCTGGGCGTCGATCCCGGCCGTCTGAAGGGCTCGCGGATCGCGATCGGCCCCGATGTCGAAAATCCCGCGGGCATCGATCCCGCGACACTGATCCATTATCGCGCCGATCAGGTGGCGCAGGACTGGCTGGAACGGGGCCTCTTCATCCCCGAAGATCGCTGGTCGGTGCTGTTGCGCGACATCATCTGCGTCAGCGGCCGCGTCCGCAAATGCCGGCCGTGGTGGTATGATCTCGCCGTTACCACCGTCGCCACCGCCAAGCTCGGCGTCCAGCGCCGCCAAGCGCTCCAGCGCGTCGGCGATCTCTCGGCGCAGAGCATCATCCTACCCTTCCGCTGCCTGCCGCTCTGCGATGGCAAGGTGGAGGTCTATGAACGGCACTGCTGCTGCCATCATATCGTCTATGATGATCTGCTCGATCGCCTGCGCGACGTGCTGGAACGCATTCCCGTGCCGATCGACGGGCCGAACCCGCCCGATCCCGATCCCGGACCGTTGCGGGGCCTCGCCACCCGCGCACCGCTGCGCGCCGCGCTCCACTCGGCGGCGCTGCGTCGCGGTTCGCTCCGCACGGCATTCCCCCCTCCGAACAAGCTTCCGCTCGAAGAGACCACCGTCTCGGAACGCGTCTATCATGATTATCAGGCGCTGCTCCGCCTGCATCCGAGCGAGGTGGAATCCTTCGTCCTCGACCGCCCCTATCTCAGCGCTTTCATCTGCCACTGTAATGTGCGCAAGGTTGGCGAGGTGTTCATCCAGCCCGGCGGCGAATTCGATTTCTGCTACTGGCGCCCGCGCCGGCTGGAGCCCTTCTATCACCATTGCTTCACCACCTTCGCCTATCGCGTGAAGCAACAGATCAACGGTATCTGGACCACCGTCTATGACGGCGTCGCCGGCCATGATTATTTCGCGGAGGGCGAGGAAGCCGATCTCCACACCTCGCATCCCGCGGCGCGGCCCTGCGGCGACGGACCGGAACCGCCCGATCCGGGCGAGGGCATTCCTTTCGTCATGCTAGAACATGTCACCGGCGCCGGCACCCACCATTTCAACTTCCCGGTGCAGACCGGCTTGTCGAATGTCGCCTCGCTCGTCGCGGACTCCGGCCTCTATGACTTTGCCGGTGTCCCCGATGCCCCATGGGGCGGCGGCCTCGGTCTCCGTCTGTGGTTCTCGCCGTCGCTGGACGGGACCGTCGTCTATTACCGGCTCAAGGTCGTCGCGGTCGATGCGGCGGGCGATCCGGTGGGCACGCCAACCGTGCTCGACGCGCCCGTCGCCTGGTCCCGCTACGTCTTCATCGGCGGCGATGTGAAGACTACCTCCACCGGCCTTGCCGCCAATCCGGCGGATGTCGGCGGCGAAGCGGGCCTGTTCACCGTTCCCTATTGGAGCAACGGCATGAACTGGCTGTCGGGCCAATTCCACCAGAGCTGGAACACCACGGACTTCGCTGATGGCCGCTACATGCTCATCATCGAGCTGTTCGGCCCCGGCGGCGCGCGGATCAAGCCCAACGGATCGCCCGCGGGGGATCCGGGAGCGGCCGCCGCGTTCCAGTTCCGCCGCTGGGAAGCGCCGGATGACACCGCCAACGTGCCCTTTGCGGACTGTGCGCACATCTTCAACGTCAACAACACGCCGGTGGTTGGCGACATTTTCGATCTGCGCAAGAACCACGCCCCCAGCACGGACGAATGCCAGTTCATGTCCGGGCCGGGCACCACGCTCTTCTCGGTCGGCTTCCGGGCCTATCATGAAGATGGCGTGACGACCGGCGGCGGTCCCACCGACACCAACTCCTTCATGCGCGGCTATACGCTGACATGGCAGCGCGGGTTGAACGGGCCGTCGGGCATATTGGAAACCGGCACGGCGGATCAGGGCGAACTGGCGGTCGAAGAATCCAACACGATGGATTTCGCGACCCTGCTCGGGCCGTTCCCGCCCAGCAACAACGCCCACCGGCGCTGCACCTTCTCGGTGCATCTCCACGTCGATGCAAAGCACCATAATGGCGGATCGTTCATCGACGCCTATGACTATCACGAGACGGCATCCTTCGCGCTCGAGATAGTGTGAGGGATCAGGCAGGCCCTCGTCCGACGACGGGGGCCTGTCGATTTCCGCGCGCCTGCGCGCTAATTGAACCTGCCGTCGCAACGGCGGATGATATTCACCTTATCTGCTGAATTGCTGCTGTCAGGCAGCTTCAGGTCGGACCCCGCAGCTATCCGACATCAAGCGGCCGAATTTTCCCATTCACTTCGGCTAACACGCGCATCTCCCTCAGAGCCATTCGCGATATGCGCCGCCGCAAGGAACCCCATCACCATGGCCGGCCCGAGCGTCGATCCGGGACCGGGGTAAGAAGGTCCCATTAGCGCCGCAGAACTATTGCCGATGGCGTATAGTCCCGGAATGACGGCGCCCTTGGTCGAAAGCACGCGGGCATGTTCGTCCGCCTTCAACCCGCCCTTGGTGCCGATATCGCCGGGATTGAGCTTCAGCGCGTAATATGGCGCCTTGGTCAAAGCGCCAAGGCAGGGATTGGGCTGGTTCGTCGGATCCCCATAATAGCGATCATAGACATTGCCGCCCTTGTCGAACTCCAGATCCTTGCCGGTCGCCGCATAGCCGTTCATGCGCTCCACCGTGGCGGCAAGGCCGGCCGCATCGACGCCGATCCGGGCCGCAAGCGCCTCAAGGCTGTCCGCCTTGAAATAGATACTCCCCTCCCATTCCTTCGGAAGCTTGCGATCCGGGGATATCTGCGCGGGCAGCAGCGGGCCGGCGGCATATTTCCAGCGATAGCGCGCATCGAACACCATCCATGCCGGAACGGCGCCATGGCCCGCCGCATCGTCGGCATATTGGGCCTCGCCGAATTCCAGATAGGGCATCGCCTCATTGGCAAAGCGGCGGCCTTGCGCGTTGACGATCACGCAGCCCGGCGCGCATCGCTCCACCATCACCGCCCAGCTGGTGTCCTGCCCCGGCATCGGCACCGTCGGCGACCACCATGCCCGGTCCATGAACTCGGTCGCGGCGCCAGCGGCCATCCCCGCCTCGATCGCGTCGCCCGTGTTGCTCGGCCCCGCGGCCGTCCACGTCGCTTGCGTGGGCTTGGGCAGATAACGCTCGCGCATCGCCTGATTGCGCTCGAACCCGCCCGCCGCAAGGATCACGCCCCGGCGCGCGGTCAATTGCTCGCTGCGTCCGTCCCGCTGAACAATGACACCGGC
Organism: Sphingomonas sp. DBB INV C78; assembly: GCF_042693015.1. Lineage (NCBI taxonomy): Bacteria > Pseudomonadati > Pseudomonadota > Alphaproteobacteria > Sphingomonadales > Sphingomonadaceae > Sphingomonas > Sphingomonas sp. DBB INV C78. The sequence continues at coordinate 1,367,851 of NZ_CP170544.1, forward strand.
AACCCGCCCCTCCTCCATCACTAGCCCGGTGAAAGGCGTATTAAGCCACAAGGGAATGTCGCGGTCGGCAAGCGATGCGCGCAGCCCACCCATCAGCGCCTGCCCCAGCGCCAGCCGCCGGTCGCGACGCCCGCGCAGGCGCGACGGAAGGTCGGTCCAGTAACGCGCGAGCAGCTTCGCCGTCAGCACCATCCAGCCGGGCGCGCGGGCAAAGAGGACACCGGCCTCCGCCTGCCCCATCGATACACGACCAAGCAGCAGCGTGCCGATCGCCGGCGGGCGCAGCTCGTCGAAATGCTCGCCCAAACGGGCCGCGTTGAAGAAGCTCGGCTCCATCGTGCGATAGCCGGGCCGTGAACCGGCAAGATCAGGATAATAATCGGGATATTTGGGCAAGGCCTTGAAGGTCAGCCGCGTCTTCTCGGCCAGCCAGCCCAGCATCTTCGGCCCTGTTTCGAGATAGGCGCGCAGTCGCTTTTCGCAAACCATGCCCCTGGTCGCAGTCGTCACATAGGTCCATGCGTCGGCAAAATTATCCTCGCCGCCCAACCCCGCGATCTGCGGGTTCATCGGGATCCAGATACCGCCGCCCGACAAGGCCGAGGTGCCGCCGAAGCGGTCGGATTTCTCGATCACCAGCACCGACAGGCCGAGATCATGGGCACGGATCGCACTTGTCAGCGCTCCGGCGCCCGATCCCACAACGATGACGTCCCACTCGCTCATATGCCTCCGGCGCGCTGCTGCTTCGCGTCCGGATTATTGGCAGACTGATAGTATGGTCAATGGGTATGATGAAATCAGGAACCGTTAACGGCTGCATACCTGCGCATTGTCGCCCGAGGAGAGCCGCGTGATCGACGTGGCAGGCGACGTGTTGATGATGATTCCGCTCGATCCGCATCGCTTGAGCTGGAAGCGCACCTTGCGCTTGTGAAAATCGAGCGAGACCTTGCGGAATGTCTCCAGCAGGTCGGTCCCCAGCATCAGCGATGGCGTGTCGGCAAGGCCGAACACCGTGAAGGGTGGAACATCGGCAAAGGCGATCGGCACATGGCGCAGCGTGACCGAACCCAGTTTGAGCTCACGGATATAGGCCAGTTCGAGATTGATGGTCACGCCGGTGACACCGCTTATCGCGACCGTCCTGAACTTGTCCTTGTTTCCGCGGATGAGCTTGTTCCGCAGTGCCAGATTGCCGATCGTGATCTCCGATCCCGTGTCGACGACGGCATCGACCGGAAGGCCCGCCGCTCGGACCTCGGTCAGGATCAATTGCCCACGCCGTCGCCGCGCGGTGACGACGATTTCCCCATCATAACGGGGGGCCGGCAACCGCGCGTCCTCAGCCTTGATCAGCCGTTTCTCGAAATCCATCATCAGGCGCTGCTCGACCAGCGCATCGATGCCGATCATGCCGTCGCCACCCAGATCGACCTCCTGCAGCACAGGCAATTCCAGCCCCCTTACCGTACTCTGCCCGATCAACAGCTCATCCACGAGCACGCGATCGACCCTGCTCGTGCCGGTCATCGCGTTCAGGGTGACTGGAGTGCCCGGCGGCAACTGCAAGGCGCGAGCCACGCGTTGGCCGATGACCGAACTGTCGGCGCCGCTGTCCACGACGAAGCGATACGGTCCCTGGCCGTTCACCCGCACCTCGACGGCCATGCGCGTGCGCACCTTGCGCGCGTTGATGTCATCGCCGCCGATATCGAGCGTATCGTCGATTATGGCAGGCGGCAGCGCGGGCATCCTGGTCGGCGGCACGGCAGGCGGCTTGCCACAGGCCGCACCAGCGCCGAACAATAGCGCAAAAGCCGGGCACAGAAGCCAGCGCATCCTCTTCATGCGCCGCAGTTTATCAGCATCCGGGCGAGAAGGCTTGGCCCTCCCGTCGCGCCCCCCCGGTTTAGCGGCGGACGTCCATCTCCCCGCTCAGGAAAGCGTCGATGTCCGCGCGGCCGAACAGGCTCGCATCGCCGGGCAGCGAATGCTTGAGGCAGGTGAGCGCCAGACCGGTGCGGACCGCCTGGTCCATGTCGCCGCCGCTATCGGCCAGGCCGTGCAGCACGCCCGCCGCGAAGGCATCGCCGGCGCCGATCCGGTCAACGATGCCGGTCACCGTCACCTCCGCGGTCTGGTGCGCGCCCGCCGGCGTGTCGATGCGCGCGGCGATGCGGTTATGGTCGGCATCGACCACCTGCCGCGCGGTCGATGCGATCAGCTTGAGGTTCGGGAAAGCGGCAAAGGCCGCCTCCGCCGCCTCGCGCCGCCGCTCCGGCCCGTCGCCATGAAAGGGCTTGTCGAGCAGCAACGCGATATCGCGATGATTGCCGAACAATATGTCCGCCAGCCCGACCAGCCGGGTGAGCACGGCGCGAGGATCGCTATCCCATGCTTCCCACAACCGGGCGCGGTAATTGCCGTCGAAGGAGACCGAAAGCCCCATCGCCCGTGCCGCCTCCGCCGCTCTTATCGCTGCCTCGGCCATGACCGGCCCCAACGCCGGGGTGATGCCGGAGAGGTGCAGCCGATCGCATCCTTCCAGCAACGCCGGCCAGTCGAAGCGGTCGACATCGGCCATTGCAAAGGCCGAATAAGACCGGTCATAGACGATCTCAGACGCGCGCAGCCCCGCGCCGGGGGTCAGGAAATAGAGCCCCATCCGCCCTTCGCCCCGCACGACATGCGTGCAATCGACGCCATGGCCGCGAAGAAAGGTCACAGCCACATCGCCCAGTGGATTTTCGGGCACCACGCTCACCATCCGCGTCGCATGGCCGAGCCGCGCCAGGCCGACCGCGACATTGGCCTCCGCCCCGCCGACATGGACGTCGAGCCGCCCCGATTGCAGCAGCAGTTCCCGCCCAGGCGCGGTCAACCGCAGCAGCAATTCGCCGAAGAATGCGGTGCGGCCAGTCATTCCTGCCCTTCCCTCAGCGCGCGAGCCAACCGCCATCGACCGCGAGAATATGCCCATGGACATAATTCGCCGCCGATGAGGAAAGGAACACTGCCGCGCCGCCCAGATCGGCCGGATCGCCCCAGCGTGCCGCCGGAATGCGGCCCAATATCTCGGCATTGCGCTTCTCGTCGTCGCGCAGCGCTTCGGTATTGTTGGTCGCGATATAGCCGGGCGCGATCGCGTTCACATTGATACCCTTCGCCGCCCACTCGTTTGCCATCAGCTTGGTGAGACCGGCGATACCGCTCTTGGACGCGGTATAGCTCGGTACGCGGATGCCGCCCTGAAAGCTCAGCATCGACGCGATGTTGATGATCTTGCCGTGCCCTTGCGCGATCATGCGCCGCGCCGCCGCCTGCGCCAGGAAGAAGGCCGATTTCAGATTGGTGTCGATCACCGCGTCCCAGTCGGCCTCGGTGAAGTCGATGCTGTCGGCGCGGCGGATGATCCCCGCATTGTTGACCAGGATATGGACCCCGCCCAACCCCGCGACACTCTCCTCGACGATCCGGCCGACCGGCTCGATCGTCGCAAGATCGGCGGAGATGTTGATCGCACGCCGGCCCATCGCGCGGACACGCTCGACCGTCTCGTCGGCGGTGCTGCGGCCGACCGCCGCAATATCCGCGCCGGCCTCGGCAAGCGCGATCGCGATGCCCTGCCCGATGCCGGTATTGGCGCCGGTGACGATCGCCACCTTGCCGGAAAGGTCGAATGCGTTGCCCATGCCGGTGCCTTACTTGAGCTGGCAGATATCGAGGACGTTCATGTCCGTATAATCGAGATTCTCGCCGCCCATCGCCCAGATGAAGGCATAGCTCTTGGTGCCGGAACCCATGTGGATCGACCAGGGGGGCGAGATCACCGCCTCCTCATTGCCGATCACGATGTGCCGCATGCCCTCGGGCTCGCCCATATAATGGAACACCCGGTCATTCCCTTCGAGATCGAAGTAGAGATAGATTTCCGACCGGCGATCATGGAGGTGCGGCGGCATCGTGTTCCAGACGCTGCCCGTTTCCAGCACCGTCAGGCCCATCAGCAATTGCGCGCTTTCGCACACGCCGGGGATTACTAGCTGGTAGATCGTCCGCTGGTTGGAATTGGCGAGATCGCCGCGCGCCAGCGGATTGGCTTCCGCCATTGATATCTTCTTGATCGGGCAGACTTTATGCGCGGGCAGCGAGGCCATGTAGAAGCGCGCACCATCGCCAGCGAACAGCACCTCCTTCGATCCCATCGGCACGTAAAGCGCTTCCTTGTTGGCGAGATCGAAGCGCTGACCATCCACCGTCACGCTGCCCGGAGCACCGATATTGACCACGCCCATCTCGCGCCGTTCCAGGAAGGCGTGGCCCGCAGCACTCGCCGGCTCGATCTGGTCGGGCAGACGCAGCGCATCGGCGCCCACGGGCACCGCACCACCGATCACGAAACGCTCATTGTGCGAATAATTTAGGCGCACCTCGCCCGCCACGAACATCCCCGAAACCAGATAGCGATCGCGCAATTGCTGGTTGTCGACGCCGTCCATCATGTCCGGGTGGGTGGCGTGGAAGGTCTTGTCGAACATGTCGGGCTCCGTGATGTCGTCAGGCCGCGGCGAGGGAGATACGCCTCTCCCACCGGCAACCGAAGTCGAAACATTGGTAACCGGTGTCAGAAGCAGAGACAAGGCATGTCTGATTTTTCGCTCATGCTGCGCAGCGAAGATCAGGCGGGCGGTGGTGCGACTGAGGCGCGGCGGATCAAGGTCGACAGGAACAGCGACGCGCTTTCATTTTCCTCGACGCCGCCATCCGCGCCGCCGACCAGCTTGATCGCGGCGGAGCGCGCCATCGACTGGATCGGCCAGCGCACGGTGGTAAGCGGCGGCCAGAGGTGGCTCGCGATCGCGGTATCGTCGAAGCCGACGATCGAAAGGTCGCGCGGCACTTCCAGCCCGCGCTGCCGCGCCGCGTGCAGCACGCCGGCCGCCATCTCGTCATTCGACGCAAAGATGGCGGTGGGCCGCGGCGAAAGATCGAGCAGCCGCTCGGCCGCCTTGATGCCGGACGCAAAGGTATAATCGCCATGAATCACCAGGCCGCGATCGGGAGTGATACCGGCGCCCTTCAGCGCCTCCTCAAACCCGGTCTGCCGTTCGTGCGCCGAACGGAAACCCCGCGGTCCCGCCACCATGCCGATCCGCCGATGCCCAGCCTCGATCAGATAATTTGTCGCGTCGCGCACCGCCTCGCGATCGTTCGACGCGACCATATGATCTTCGCCGTCCAGCGGTGCGGACCCCATGCGGACATAGCGCACGCCGATCTCGTCACAGAGCGCGGCCAACGACGGATCTTCCGAAATCGGCGGCAGCAGCATCACGCCGAACGGGCGCTGCCGTTCGAGGAAATGACGCACATCTTCGAGCATCGACGGCGATCCGCGATCGACCGGCCGGACGATCAGTTCGAACTCGGTGTAACGCAGCACTTCCAGCATGCCCTGCTGGACATTGAGCACCATCTGGGCGTTTGGATTGTCGTGGACTAGGCCGATCAGGAAATTGCGGCGCAGCGCCAGCGCGCGCGCCTGCGGATTGGGAATATAACCAAGATCGCCAATGACCTCGAGCACGCGCTTGCGTGTGTCGTCGTTCAACAAAGGCGATCGGTTGATGACGCGGCTGACTGTCTTCTTGGAGACACCGGCCAAGCGGGCGACGTCGTTGATCGTCGGCTGAGCGCTCTTCTTCATTAACCCCGCCATACCGCAGAAGTCCGGGCCCGCCAATGCCCGGCTTGCACAAAATGCTTGGCCCGCCCATGCTATGATACCGGTTTCCATTACGAAAGCGAACTGATGCAGCTTCCCGCGGCGATCCGCATCGACAGGCGTGATTCGGTTGCCATCGCACTGCGCGGCATCGCAGCGGATGAAATCGTCACGATCGACGGCGAGCAGGTCCGTACGATCGAAGCGATAGCCCGCGGCCACAAGTTCGCGCTCTCCCCGATCGAAGCCGGCGCACCGGTGCTGAAGTTCGGTTTTCCGATCGGTATTGCCCTCGCGCCGATCGCGTCCGGCGCGCATGTCCACACCCATAATGTCACGACCGCGCTAAGCGGCACCGCAACCGAAATAAGTGCGGTAGCAGGCGACCAGGCTGGCACGGCCGCGGCAGCGCCACATTTCCTCGGCTATCGCCGTCCGGACGGGAGGGTCGCGACACGCAACGAGATCTGGATACTGCCGACAGTCGGCTGCGTCGCCCGTACCGCCGAGAAGATCGCCGCCACCGCGCGCGACCGCCACGCCGGGCGGATCGACGGCGTCCATGCCTTCGCCCACCCCTTCGGCTGCTCGCAGCTTGGCGCCGATCTCGAGGCCACCCGCGCAATCCTGGCCGGGCTGGCGCAGAATCCCAACGCCGGCGGCGTGCTGATCCTTGGGCTGGGCTGCGAATCCAACCAGATGGCCGAACTTGTCGAGTTGATCCCGCCCGATCGCCGCGGCCACATCCGCACCCTCGCCGCCCAAGGCGTCGAGGATGAGGTCGCCGCGGGCCTGGCGCTCATCGACGAACTGGTCGCGATTGCCGGAGAGGCGCAGCGCGAAAGCCTGCCGCTCGCCGACATCGTCCTCGGCGTGAAATGCGGCGGATCGGACGGCTTCAGCGGCCTTACCGCCAACCCGCTTGTCGGCCGCGTCAGCGACGCCGTGACGCGCGGCGGCGGCACCGCTATCCTGACCGAAATACCCGAGATTTTCGGCGCCGAACATCTGCTGGTCGCACGCGCCGCCGACGGCCAAGTGGCCGACTTTATTCTCGGCCTCGTCGACCGCTTCAAACGCTACTTCATCGCATATGGCGAGCCGGTCTCGGAAAATCCGTCGCCCGGCAACATCGCCGGCGGCATCACCACGCTCGAGGAAAAATCGCTCGGCGCCGTGCAGAAGGCGGGCCATGCGATCGTCACCGACGTGATCGATTATGGCGGCCATGCGCATCGGCCCGGCCTCACCCTGCTCGAAGCGCCGGGCAATGACGCGGTATCCTCCACCGCGCTGGCCGCCGCGGGCGCGACCGCGATCCTGTTCACCACCGGACGCGGCACCCCGCTCGGTTTCCCGGTCCCGACGATCAAGATCGCGTCGAACAGCGATCTAGCGAACCGCAAGGCACACTGGATCGATTTCGACGCCGGTCCCGCCCTCACCCGCGGCCTCGACGCCATGGCCACGGACCTGATCGCCCGCCTCGCCGTCATCGCTTCAGGTGAGCCCACCGCCGCGGAACGGAATGACGAACGGGAAATCGCGATCTGGAAGCGCGGCGTGACGCTTTAGCGCCCCCGCACAGCAACCATCTTGCCTATGACACCGGTTTCCAATAGAGCTTCGGGGAAGCCAGTAGGGAGAGGCCAACGTGAGCGAAACGACCGTCCGGGACGAGTCGCGGCATATCGCCGAAGCCTTCGTGTCGGCGCGCCGCGCCGCGCGGGGGCTGGAAAGCTATCCCGGCGCGATCCCGACCTCGCTCGATCAGGCCTATCGCATTCAGGATGAAGCGATTGCGCTGGATGGCCGCGATATTCTTGGCTGGAAGGTCGGCCGCATCATGCCCCCGCTCGCCGGCCAATATGGCGCCAACCGCCTGGCCGGGCCGATCTTCGACGGCACGATTTTTTTTGATGCCCAAGGGAAACCGGTTTCCATGGCTGTCTTCGATGCCGGATTTGGCGCGGCGGAGGCGGAATATCTGCTGCGTGTCGGCACCGCGCCTGATCCCGCGCAGACCAGCTTCACGCTCGACGAGGCGGCCGCCCTGATCGACGCCGTTCATGTCGGGATCGAGATCGCCAGTTCGCCGCTGGGCGCGATCAACGATCTCGGCCCCGCGGTCACCATTTCCGATTTCGGCAACAATAACGGCCTGGTCGTCGGCGCCGCGATCCCCGACTGGCGCTCGCTCGATTTCGCCGCATGGCCGGTGCGCCTGATGATCGACGGTGTGGAGGCCGGTGAAGCCAGCGCCGATGCCATGCCCGACGGCCCGATCGGCGCCGCGCGCTTCCTGTTCGAACTGCTGGCCGAACGCGGCATTCAGGCCAAGCCCGGCCAGTGGATTTCGTCGGGCGCCGTCACCGGCGTCCACCGCGTCGTGCCCGGCGCGCGGGTCGAAACTTTCTTCGGCAGCGATCATCGGCTGGAATGCCTGATCAGCGCCGCGACAAGCGATCGGGAATAAGCCATAAAATAAGCTGGAGGGCGAGGATGAGCATGTTGGAGGGGGACGCCGGCGGCACGGCCGCAGTCGAGCGGGCCGCCGCACGGGTCGGACGATATCGCTGGGCGATCGTCGCCCTGCTCTTCTTCGCCACTGTCATCAATTATATCGATCGACAGATGATCGGCGTGCTGAAGCCGACGCTTTCAGCCGAACTCGGCTGGAACGAGACGGACTTCGCCAACGTCATCTTCTGGTTCCAGGCCGCTTACGCGATCGGTTACATCGGCTTCGGCCGCTTCGTCGATGTGGTGGGCGCGCGGCTGGGCTATGCCGTCGCCTTCATCATCTGGACGGCCGCGCATATCGCCCATGGCGGCGTCCATTCGGTGATGCAATTCGCCGCGGTCCGTTTCGGCCTCGGGATTGGCGAGGCCGGCAATTTCCCCGCCGGCATCAAGGCGGTGACCGAATGGTTCCCGGCGCGAGAGCGCGCGTTCGCGATCGGCGTGTTCAACGCGGGCGCCAATGTCGGCGCGATCATCACGCCCTTGCTCGTCCCCTTTCTCACCCTCACTTATGGCTGGCGTATGGCCTTCGTGCTGACCGGTGCGTTCAGCATCGTCTGGCTGGTCGTCTGGTGGGCGATGTATCGCCGCCCGCGCGAGCATAAGAAGGTCACGGCAGCCGAAGTCGCCTGGATCGAGCAGGACCCGGCCGATCCGGTTGAACCGATCGCGTGGAAGCGGCTGATCGGCATTCGCGAAACCTGGGCCTATGCGCTCGGCAAATTCTGCATCGATCCGATCTGGTGGTTCTTCCTCTTCTGGCTGCCCGGCTATCTCGGCACGCGTTACGGCCTCGATCTCGTCAGCTTTGGCCCGCCGCTGGTGGCGATCTACCTGCTTTCCGACGTCGGCAGCGTCTTTGGCGGCTGGATGTCGTCGCGGCTGATGAAGGCGGGGCGCAGCGTCAATTATGCCCGCAAGGCGACGATGCTGGTCTGCGCGCTCGCGGTGCTGCCGATCTTCTTCGCGCAGTATATCGACAGCCTGTGGCTCGCCGTGCTGGTGATCGGCATCGCGACCGCCGCGCACCAGGCATTTTCCGCCAATCTCTACACGCTGCCGTCAGACCTGTTTCCGCGGGGCGCCGTGGGTTCCGTCGTCGGCATCGGCGGCACGGTGGGCGCGATCGGCGGCATGCTGATGGCCAAATATGCCGGTTTCATCCTCGACAGCTTCGGCACCTATACGCCGTTGTTCGCGGTCGCCGGCAGCGCCTATCTGGTCGCGCTGCTGCTGGTCCACTGGCTGTCGCCACGATTGGACCGCGTGGCGATCGGCTGATCTCAGTCGCGAAACACAACCGTCTTCGCACCGTTGACGAGCACGCGATCCTCGAGATGATATTGGACGGCGCGGGCCAGCACCCGCCGTTCAATGTCGCGCCCCTTGCGCACCAGCGCGTCGGGCGTGTCGGCGTGGCTGATCTGCTCAACGTCCTGCGCGATGATCGGCCCTTCATCGAGATCGCTGGTCACATAATGGGCGGTCGCGCCGATCATCTTCACGCCGCGCGCATGGGCCTGGTGATAGGGCTTGGCGCCCTTGAAGCCCGGCAGGAAGCTGTGATGGATGTTGATGCAGCGGCCGCTGAGATAGGCCGCCAGATCGTCCGACAATATCTGCATGTAGCGGGCGAGCACGATCAGGTCGGTCTTCGTCTCCTCGACGATCCGCTTGATCTGTGCCTCCTGCACCGCGCGCGTGTCGCTGGAAACCGGCAGGTGATGGAAAGGCACGCCTTCGGGCAGCGCCACTTGCAGCACATCCTGCGGATGGTTGGATATGACGCCGGCAATTTCCATCGGCAGTTCGCCGATGCGATTTCGATAGATGAGATCGCCGAGGCAATGATCGAATTTCGATACCAGCAGCAGCACCCGTTGCCGCTCGCTCATGCAGCGCAGCCGCCAGTCCATCGCATAAGGCGCCGCGATCTCCTCGCCGAAACGCTGCCGGAATTCCGCCGCATCGATGCTCGCCGCTCCCAGATCGAACACCACGCGCATGAAGAAGCGACCGGTTTCTAGATCGTCGAACTGCTGCGACTCCAATATGTTGCCGCCATTCGTCGCCAATAGCCCGGCCACCGCCGCGACAAGCCCCGGCCGGTCCGCGCAGGACAGGGTCAACACATGGGCGCTCTTCACCACTCAAATCTCCCGCCGCGCAGAAACGCCCTCTCGCCCCTGCCCTTTCGCACGCCCCATCGGATAAATGGCGCCGCCGCACACCCAATATATTCTTGGCCGCGCAGAAACCATTTGCCTGTAAGGGGAGCGCATGGTTCCGCGCATCCTGATCGACACGGCCCTTATTCCCGGCGGTGGCTCGGAAGAGGAACTGGCGCGGATCGCCCGTGCTCGACTGGCCAGCGCCCATAATGTCATCTGGCTGGCGACGCGCTGCTGATGCCGTTGCCTCCTCACCTCACGGATTCCTCACCTCCCGTCACCCTGAACTTGTTTCAGGGTCCATGCGCGCCGCCTGCCGCGGGCGCTCGGATTGGAAAGCGAGCGCCGTCCGGGCTCGTGAGCGCTCACATGGATGCCGAAACGAGTTCGGCATGACGGCTTCCAAACGGCTGAAACTCTATTTCGATGGCGGTTGCCGGCCCAATCCCGGCGCGATGGAAACCGCAGTCGTGGTGCGCGGCATCCCCCATCTGCAGACGGATGCGGGCCACGGCAGCAACCATGACGCCGAATGGCTCGCATTGCTCCACGCCGCCCATATCGCCATCGCTTCCGGCGCCAGCGACGTGGAATTTGTCGGTGACGCGCTCGCCGTCATCAATCAGGCCAAGGGCGCCGCGAAATGCCGCACGCGCACCAGTGCAGCCCATCTGGCCGAATTTCAGCGCCTCACGTCCGGCTTTGCCCGCGTCCGCATCCGCCATGTCGCACGCTCGCACAACCTCGCCGGCATCGCGCTCGCTCGCCTGCATTCGGGCCTCTGAAGCCGTCTTACCAATCGAGATCGGCCATCAGCGCCGCATAGGTCTCGATCCCGTCCCACAGATTCTGCAGCCGCAGATTTTCGTTGGGCGCGTGCTGGCTGTTGTCGTGATTGACGATCGGCAGGCCGATCACCGGCGCCTTCAGCACATCCTCGAACAGATAGATGGGCACGCTGCCGCCCATCATCGGCAAGCTGAGCGCCGGCTTGCCCGACGACCGCTCCACCGCCTTCAGCACCGCTCGCGAGACCGGAAGGTTCATGTCGGTTCGCAGCCCCGGATAGCCGGGCTCCCATTCGATCTTGATGATCTTCGGGTGGGCCTGACGCATCGCGGCGTCGGGCGCCTCGCGAACGATCGTCCAGCCCTTCGCGGTCAGGAAATCCTCGGTGCTCCGCTGAACGTCGGCGGGTGTCAGGTCCGGCACCAGCCGAAAATCGATCGAGATTTCAGCATCGACGGGAATGGCGTTGTTTGCCGCCGCCCCAACCTGACCGGATCGGATGCCGCGGATGTTTAGCGCCGGCCGCAAGGTGCTGGCGGTCAGGCCGTCGCTCGCTTCGCTGCGGCCGATCTCCAGTTCCTTGCGCAGGCCCGCCTCGACCGGCGGCAGCGCTGCGACCGCGGCGCGCTCGCCCTCCGTCAACGGCCGCACCTTTTCGGCAATGCCGGGGATGCGGATCGCGCCGTCCTCGCCGCGCATCTCGGCTATCAGCGATGCCGCCAACGCCGCCGGGTTCGGTACCCAATTGCCATAATGGCCGTCATGCACCGGCCGCACGGGGCCGTAGATCATGGCGTCGAAACCGATCATGCCGCGCGCCCCGAAATAGACCGTCCGCCCGCGTGACTGATGCACCGGCCCGTCGCCGATCAGCCACAGATCGGACGCGAGCAGTGGCGCATTCGCCTTGAGCAGTGCCTCCAGATGGGGCGAGCCCGCTTCCTCCTCGCCCTCCCAGAATATCCGGATATTGACGCTGGGTTTGCGCCCCGCCGCCTTCAGCGCATCGAACGCCGCCAGAAAGGCGACAATCGAAGCCTTGTCGTCGCTGACGCCACGACCGAACAGGCGCCATTCCGGATCGAGCGGCGCCTTTGCGGTCTTCCAGTCGACGTCCACGGGCTTGGTGGACAGCGGACCCGACCGCATCACCGGCACGAACGGATCGGACGCCCATTGCGATGGAGTCACCGGCTGCCCATCATAATGGGCGTAGAAGGTCACGGTCCGCTTCGCGCCCGGCGTGTCGAGCTGACCGAACACCACCTTCGGCGCCCCCTCCCCGCCTTGCAGCAGCCGTGTGACAAAGCCGCGCCGCTTGAGCTGGTCGGCCAGCATGTTTGCCGCCTCGTGCAATCCGGCAGGCTGGGCGGCGACGCTCGGCACGCGCGCAAGATCGACAAGCTGGGTGACAATCGCCCCCTCATGCGCCTGGCGATAGGCACGCGCCTCGGCACTCGGCGTCTTTGCCCAGACCGGCCCCGCCATTGCCAGCGAAGCCGCTGCCGCCATGATCGCCACGCGCACGCGCATATCTTCAATTCCCTCGATCGAAATATTGTGCCCAAGTCTCAGGGAAATGGCCGGCGATCAAGCGGATTGGCCCCGCCGCTTCGGTTGACGCCATACTGAACCGCGTTCATGGTCCGCGCCGATCGAACCAAGAAGAGAATTGCGTGCCACGAATTACCGAAGAGCGGCTGCAGGATCGCCGCGCATCCATCATCGCCGCTGCACGCCAGGTCTTCGCCGAAAAGGGATATGAGCAGAGCGCGATCAACGATATCGCCCAGATTGCCGGCACGTCCGACGGACTGATCTACCATTATTTCGATGGCAAGAAGGGGTTGCTGGTCGAGGTTATCGACAGCGTCTATCGCAACCTGATCGAAGGCACCGAAAGCGCTATTGCAGAGCAGACGGACTTCCGCGGCATGCTGACCGTGCTGGTCGATCGCCACGTCCACTCTTTCGCCGACGATCCCGATCTTTCCCGGCTGTTCATCGCCGAAATTCGCAATTTCGATGACCATGCGGACTCCGCCGGCAACCGGCTGAACCATGTCTATTCCTCGGTCTTCCTGCGCGTGCTCGCCAAAGGGGTCGAGGAAGGCAAGGTGTCGGGCAAACTCGATCCGCGCCTTGTCCGCGACATCTTCTTCGGCGGTATCAAGCAGCTTGCGCTGCGCCACATCAGCGACGGCGTACCGCTGGAAGTCGCGAGCGTCACGCGCCAGGTCGTCGCCTTCCTGATCGGCGGACTGGCAGCAACGGACGCCTAGAAGCGGCGCCCGCCGCCCCGGAAGCCGCCGCCGCGGAAGCCGCCCATCCGGCCCGAATAGCCACCACCCCACGAACCGCGATCATAGGATGGCCGGCTGGCGCCCGGATTCTCGAAGCCGCGACCGGACATGGAATCCCTCTCGAACCCGCGATCGCGTGCGGCACGCTCCTTGTTGAGCGAGGATTCCGGGGCGCGGGGGCCATCTCTGCCCACCACCGAATCTCCACCGCCGCGATTGCTCGCGGAGTCCGACGTCCGAGGGCCATCCCTACCCACTGCCGAATCCCCACGGGATGCGCGGTCGCCGCGATCGCCGGTGGAGTCAGGCTTGGGCGGCCCGGACTTGGGTTCGCCCTCACCGCTCGGCCTTTGCCCCATCGACTCCCAACTGCCGCTTTCCTTGTCGTAGCGATAAACATTGCCGTCCTTGCCGGCATAGACATTGCCGTTGACGTCGACGACGCCGCCCTTGGAAATGTCGCCGGTATTGCGATCGTAATGGACATAACCCGCGCCCTTGGCGTCGCCGCCCTGACCGGTGGTGTTGAAGCCACCGGCGGCGCCCGCGCCCTGGTCCGTCCGCCCGATCGCGCCGGCGGACTTCGTCACCCGGCCCGTATCGGTGTTGACCGCGGTGCGGCTGCCGCCTGCCACCGCATTGCCGGTATAGATGTTGCCGGCTGCCCCGCCCCGCCCGGCGACGACGCGCCCGGTCTGCGGATTGTAACGGATGCCGCCTGCCGCCGCGACCGAGTTGCCGGTGTAGACGTTCGAGTTCCACCCGGCATAGCCATAGCCGCGCCCGCCCGTCGCCATGTTATGATATCCGCCGCGATAGCCGCGGCCATAATTGCCGGTCCAGGCATTGGCCCAGGCGGCGCCGCTGCCGGCGATCACGCTCGATCCCCAGCGGCCATAGACATTGCCATAACCATAAGCGTAGCCGCCCCAATATCCGGGATAATAGCCCGGATAATACCAGGGACCCCAATAGGGATAATACCAGGGATCGTACCAGCCATAGCCATAGGCGACCGACCAGCCGACCTCGCTATATTCCAGCGAGGCGCCATAGCCGTAGGTTGACGGGCAGCTATAATATTCGCTCCCGGTCCAGGCCTGGCAGGTATAGCCGGTGCCATAGACTACCACGCCATTGTTGACCGCGGTGCCATAATAGCCCGGCGTGTAGCCGACATAGACCTCGTCCCCTTTTGATCCGTAGATCCGCACATAGGTGACGTAATGGATCGGGGATGAGGCCGGGATGGTGTAGATCACCGCCGGCACCTCGGTCGCGACCGCCCATGGCCCGGTGGCGGTGGTCGACGTGAACCAGACACCGCGATCGAGCGCCATATAGCTGTTGGCGGAGATCTTGATGATCGCGGTCGGCGAGTTCCGTGCCGAACTCAGCGCCGTCCCCTCGATCGCCGCGAATTGGGGTGCGCCGTCATATTGCGCGTTGAAGCTTGCTTCCTTCTTGTTGACCGTGGCCGTCTGCGGCACCGAATTGGCGACGAGCGATTCCTTGGCCTCCGGCGTGCCCGCGATCGACGCGAGCACCGCGCCCTTGGGGCCATCGCTCGGGATTTTCTGAAAGCCCGCGGGCAACTTGTCGGGCGCCACGTAAGTCCACGGCCCCTTGGTCGACTGGGCTTTGAACCAGCGGCCGGAGACCAGAGCATACCAATTGTTGCTCTGGTCGAGGAAGATGTCGGCCGGCGTGTTGGTGACGTAGCTGAGGCCCGTGCCCTCGATATCGTCGAACTGCGGATCGCCGTCGATGACGATCAGTTCGGCGGGCTTGGTCCGCACATAGATGGCCGCGAACTTGGTCGCTTCCGGTTCCGCCATCCCGCCCTGTGGTGCGGCCCTGCCGGCCAGCAGCTTGTTGAGCGCATCGGTCACGGGCTTTGGCACGCTCGTCGCCCGCGCCCAGGTGTCGTTGAGCGACGCCGCCGTCGCCCAGCGGCCCGCGCGCCCGATATAGACCTTGTTCTGATAGCGCAGGATCATCGCCGTGCTGTTCAGCACATGCTCGACGCCGCTGACGGCAGTCGGCCGCCACACCGGCTCGCCATCGATCGGCACCAGGGCCGCCGGCTGCAGCGAGATGATGATCTCCGGCGGCGTGTTGTTCACCGCGACGCTCGGCGTGTCCGAAAGCGCGTCGGTGATCGCAAGCTGCGCCTCGATCGCGTCGAGGCTGGCGACCAGTTCGGTGGTCGGCATCACCTTCTTCGCGATCGCCAGATAGGTCGCCTCCTTGTCCTTGGCGGTCGGGAAATTGATGCGCTGCACGGTCAGGTCGTCCAGCACCACCTCGCGCGCATCCTTGTCGGTTTCGGTCCGCGCGGTCAGCCACAGCACGCCATAGGTCTGCTGAACGATCGGCTTGCCGTCCGTCCCCTTAGTCTCGCCGGTCTTGACCGCCATCACCGAACGGCCCTGCA
Source organism: Sphingomonas sp. DBB INV C78 (assembly GCF_042693015.1). Taxonomy (NCBI): domain Bacteria; kingdom Pseudomonadati; phylum Pseudomonadota; class Alphaproteobacteria; order Sphingomonadales; family Sphingomonadaceae; genus Sphingomonas; species Sphingomonas sp. DBB INV C78. The sequence continues at coordinate 1,383,802 of NZ_CP170544.1, forward strand.
GCACATTGCCCGTCCAGGAATCGAGCTGGGGCCGATAAATAGAGAATTCGACGCCATCGACGGCGTAGGATCGCGGCCAGGCGCGCGCGTCGATCGTCTTGCCATTGGGGGCGGTGGTGGTCGCGGTGGGCGTTGCCTGTCCGGCCTGCGCCCCCTGCCCCGCCGCGCCCGGTGCCAAAGCACAGACGGCCGCAGTGGCCGCCATCATCCGCCAGACGGTCTTCGACATCGCCATGGTCTCCCCTCGCCGCGAGCGTCAGCGCGAGCAATGGCCGCTGACGCATGGCGAGTGGATCATTGGCCCCCGCAAGGGCCCGGACAATCGGGGTTTACCCTGAAAGTCGGGCGGACGACACTTGGGATGCGGTCCGCCGCTTCGGTTACTTATTCGCCCTCGGTCGTTACAGCGCCATTCTCGGCCGCAGCGTCGCGGTTCACGCGCGCGGTCATGCCGGTCGCGTCCGCATCGTCAAGCATCTGGGCGTCGGGCGGCACCGGCGCTTCGGGCGGCGTCGCGTCTGCGGTATTGGTCTCGACCACGGGCTCGGGCGCGACCTGATTGTCGGCGGGCAATTCGGGCACGTCGGAGACGTTGACGACATTCTCCTCGACATTGGCTTCCGGCGCGACCTCGTCCGACGATCCGGAGCATGCAGCCACCAGCACCAGCGTCGCCACCGCCGCCGAACGCACCACCATCTTCATCATTCCCATTCCCCTTCCCCTCTTCAACGTGCGGCGAGCGATTGCCGGGCGGCGGATCGCGCCGCGATCTTGTCTGCCAGAACGCTATCCCAGCTATAGGGATCGGCGCGGAAATTCATCTGGCCATTGGCGCTGGCGAAGGCCGTCCAATAGAGCAGATAGACCGCAACCGGCTGCTGCAGCCGCGCCCGCACCGTCTTGCCGCGCGCCACCGTCGCCGCGATCTCCTCGCTGCTCCAGGCCGGATCGTCGTTCAGCAGCAGATTGGCGAGTTCGGCCGGTTTCTCCAGCCGCACGCAGCCATGGCTCGCCAGCCGGCTGAAGCTGGAGAAGGTCGCCTGTGTCGGCGTGTCATGCAGATAGACCGAGAAGTTGTTGTTGAAGTCGAACTTGTAACGTCCCAACGCGCTGCTCGGACCTGCCGCCTGTTGCAGCCGCTTGCCGTCCAGCACCTTGAAATTGTTGCGCTTCAGATAGCCCGGATTCTTCCGCTCCTTGGGCCACAGCTCGCCCGTCGCGATCGAGGTCGGCACATTCCAGGGCGGATTGAGGACGACGCTGTGGATGTTCGATTCCAGCATCGGCGTCTCGTCGCCCGGTCGCCCCGTCACTGCCTTCATCGACGCGACCGGCGCATCGCCATCGAATACGGTGAGCACGGCGGCAGCGATATTCACCTGCACACGATCCTTGGGCAGTTCCGCCGGCAGCCAGCGCCAGCGCTCCATATTCGCCATGATCTGGCGGACCCGCGCCGACACCGGCACGTTGAGCGCGGCGAGCGTCTGGGTCGAAACGAGGCCGCTGGGGTTCAGACCATAGCGCCGCTGCGCCCGGCGGACCGCTTCGAGCAGATCATTGTCGAACCTGTCGCCCTGCGCCGAAACCTGCTTGTCCTCGACCGCGAGGCGCTTGCGCAGTTCGGCCACGCGCGGGCCGCTCATGCCGAAGCTCAGGTCCGGCCCGGCAGAAACCGTGGGCCAGCCGCCCGCAGTTTCCAGCTTGCGATAATCGGCCAGGCCCTTCTGCAACCCATCATAGCCGGCATAAGGCGGCGGCAGGTTGGCGACCCAATCCGCCAACCGATCACGCTTCACCGCATCGGTGAAGCCCGCAAGCGGATCGACATAGAAGGGGCGCAGACCCCAATTCTTCTGGAAATCGGGCTTGTCGAGCCGACCCGAATGCACCGCGCGGGCATGATCGAGCGCCGCCCGGACCAGCGCATCATTGTCGCGAACGGCGCTGAGATCGGCTTCGGTTTCGCGCAGCCCCTGGGCCACGGCATCGCGCTTCAGCAGCCCAGCGAGTTGTTCCGCCTGCTTGGCGGTCAGTTGCGGCCACACCGGGGCCGGGGGTGCCGCGATCGGCACGGGCGCGCGGGGCACCGGTGGCGGCGTGATGATCGGCGCGACACTGGGCGCCACCGCGGCGGCGCGCTGGGCACCGGCCGGGAAGGACAGGATGGACAGGATCGGCAACAGCATTGCCGCACGCACCAGCCGCCCCTTTCGTGCCCGACGATCTTCCCCGCTGCTCCCCATACACACCCTTTCGAATACTCGCTTTACACTTGGACCAGGTGACCCTGCTCCACGATGAACCGACGCCGCGGCCTTTGGTTCACGCAAGCTGATTTAGCCCGCCGGCCCGTGTCACGGTCAAGCATCCCATAGCGGCAGCCATGACGGCAGGGAAACGATCAACTAGGCTGAAGCGTTGAGTTTGCGGCGATTGGCGTCGCCATAAGGAAAGGCCCGCCCGATATGGATCGTCTGTTCACCGCGCTGGCCAAGCGCATCGCCTCCTTTGCGGGGCAGCCGCTCGCCTTCGCGCTGGCTATGGCCTTCATTATCGTCTGGGGGTTGACCGGCCCGCTGTTCCAGTTTTCCGACACGTGGCAGCTCATCGTCAACACATCGACGACCATCGTCACATTCCTGATGGTGTTCCTGATCCAGAATTCGCAGAATCGGGACGCCGCAGCGATGCAGGCCAAGCTCGACGAACTGATCCGCGCACTGGAAGGCGCCCGCAACCAGTTCATCGGTATCGAGCATCTGACCGAGCAGGAACTGGAGCGGATCGTCGACGCGCTGGAAAAGAAATATGGCTCCGACGCCAGCGACCGGGACGCGAGCCACCGAACCGTCGAACGGCTGATCGAACGCATGTGACCCAAAGGAAGGATCGAGACGCATGAGCGAAGCCGCCCCCATTCCCGTCACGCTGAATCCAGAAGACCTCGCCGCACTCGATGCGTGGATCGATCGCCATGACGACCCACGGCCATCGCGGGCCGAGGCGATCCGGCTGGTCCTTGCGGGTGCGCTCGGCACGCACATGCCCTCCTCCCCGCTCCCCAAACTGGTGACCGGAAAGGACATCGTGTGATGAAAGGGCGGCGGTTGCGCAGCCTGGCTTGAGCGCCTGCTTGCCCGCCCTACCCTCCCGCCAACGAATCAAGCGAGAGGGCACCGATGGCCGCGACTTTGCCGGATATTGCGACTTTGATGGCCGAGGCCCGCGCCGCGACCGGCCTTTCGGATTTCGGCAAGGACGACTGGTATCTCGAACCGCTCCGCATCCAGCTCGCCTCGATCAACGAAGAAGCCCGCCTCACCGAAACCGGCGCCGTCACCCAGCGGGCGCGGCTGGTGGGGGCGCTCGCCAACCGCCTGCGGATCACCAACGCGCTCGCCCGCCATCCCGAGATCCATGACGAACCCCTGAAGGTCGCGGCCGTTTTGCTCGGCCTGCCGCGCACCGGCACGACGATGCTGCATCGCCTGCTCCATGCCAGCCCCGCCGTCACCGCGATGCGCTGGTGCGAAACCCATTATCCCGCGGCCTTTCCGGACGAAGTTCCCGGCGATCCGTCCGATCGGCGCGCGGCAGCGAAGCAGATCTTCGATCATATGCTGGCGACGATCCCCGATCTCATGTCGATCCACCCGATGTCGCTCGATCAGCCGGACGAGGAACTGACCGTGCTCGATCAGAGCTTCATGGGCACGTCCGCCGAATCCTTCCTGTGGATACCGAGCTACGCCGCCTGGCTCGAGCAGGCGGATCAGGCGCCGGCCTATGCGGAACTCGTCCTGTGGCTCAAATATATGCAGTGGCAGGATCCCGCCCGGCGCGATCAGGTGTGGGTGCTGAAATCCCCCAACCATGTCACCGCCACCGCCGCCGCGCTCGCCGCCTTCCCGGACGCGACCTTCGTGATGACGCATCGCGATCCGGTGCGGTCCGTGCCATCCTATTGCTCGATGGTGTCGTCGCTCTACCGGATGAGCTCGGATGAGGCCGATCTCGCCGCGATCGGCCGTCACTGGCAGGATCGCTGGGCGGCGGGCTTGCGCAAACTCTATGCGCTGCGGGAAGACCCGGCGATCGACGCCCGCTTCCTTGATGTCCGCTACGATGAGTCGGTCAAGGACCCGATGGCGCAGGCGCGCCGCGTGTTCGATCGCATCGGCCGGGTGATGACGCCGGAGGACGAAGCGGCGATGCAGGCGTGGATGGCCGGCAATGCGCGCGACGGCCGGCCCACGCACCGCTACGATCTCGATCGCTTCGGACTCAACGAAGCGGAGATCGCAGAAACTTACGCCTTCTATCGCGCGCGCGTCTGGCCGGAACGGGCCTAAACCGCGTCAGATCACCAGATTGGGCGGTCGACCGGTGCCCATGATGCGAATCTGCTCCTCGAACCTTTTGGCGATCTGCTCGTGCGAGGACCGGGCATCCTTACCCTTCGCCGCCGACGTGGCCGCGCATTCCTCAAGATAACGACGCCAGATGAAATCCCGGTCATGTGCCATTGCAAACCTCCTGCGAAGGCGCCGGCGGCCGGTCTCGGGGCCACCTGCCGGCGTGCTTCCCCTTGGCCTGCATCATGGCAGGTAAGGGCCGCGTTGGCGAATCCTGTCGTCCCCGACGGGTAACGTCCCGCCCCAGGGCATGCGATCGAAAAAACGGAAGTCTGGCGCCCCGGGAGAGACTCGAACTCCCGACCTGCGGTTTAGGAAACCGTTGCTCTGTCCTGCTGAGCTACCGGGGCGCTGGCTGCTGGTTAGGGAAGCGCGCGGGCGCGGTCAATTGTCCGTGCCGGGCGGCCGCACCGGCAACGGCAGCGGCGCCACCGGAACGCCCTCGTCGATCAGCGCCTTGGCCTCGTCGGCGCTTGCCTGCCCGTGGATCGCGCGATGTTCGGTCTCGCCCAGGTGCATCGCCCGTGCCTCGTCCGCAAAGCGCGAACCGACATAGTCGGACCCTTCGAGCGCCTTGGCCTGGGCCTCGGCCAGCACGCGCATCATCTCGCGCATCTTGTCCGGCCCGTCATTGGCGAGCGCGACCGGGCGGGCGTCGCTGCGCTGATTGCCCTTGGCCGCGACGCGCGGCGCCATCACCGCTTTCGAAACATCCGATGATCCGCAGATCGGACAGACGATCCAGCCCTTGGCGCGCTGCCCCTCATAATCGTCGGTCGAACCGAACCAGCCTTCGAACACATGGTTCTGGCCAGCGCAGGCGAGATCGAAAACGATCATCGCGCACCCCGCTTCGTCACGGACAGGATCATGCTCCGCTTCATCATCACGCCTTCATCACCGAAATGGTGTTTCCGTCTGCCTAATTCCACTGCCGCACCCAGCCGATCACCTCGCTCGCCAGCCGGGCGCGATCGTCGGGGGACCGCATCAGCGTTTCTGTCACCAGCAATTGCGGCCCGTTGATGGCTTCTTCACGGTCGGTCACGTCGATCACCAGCCCGTCGATGAAATCGCCATAATGCGCCGCCACGCCCGCCGAGGAGACGGGAACGCCCAGTTCGGCCATGATCTTGGCCGCCGGCCCCTTCACCGCCTTGCCGCCGATGATCGGCGATATCGCCACGATCGCCACGCCCCGTGCCCGCAGGCGGCTACGGACGCCCCGCAACGCCAGGATCGGATCGACGCTGAGCCAGGGGTTGGACGGGCAGATCACCACTGCCTCCAGCGCCGGATCGTCGATCAGGGCAGAGAAGGCAGCGCTCGGGCCGACATCGGGCGCAAGCTGCAACGCCTTCACCCTGGGCGCGCATTGCCGCCGCACGAAATAATCCTGAAAGGCGAGCCGGCCCTCATCAGTATCGACGATCGTCGGCGCAGGATCGTCGGCCATCGGCACGATGCGGTGGGCGATGCCATGGGCCGAAGCGAGCGCCGCCGTCACTGTCGTCAGGCTCTCGCCGCCGCGCAGCCGTCGGGTGCGCTCGACATGGGTCGCAAGGTCGCGATCGCCGAGCCGGAACCATGTCTCGCCGCCCATTCGGCCAAGCTGCTCCATGAACGCCCAGCTTTCGCCGGCGATACCCCAGCCGAGTTCGGGATTGGCGATCCCCGCCAGCGTATAGGTGACCGTGTCGATATCGGGCGAGATCGCAAACCCAAGATGCTCGAAATCGTCACCCGTATTGACGACGATCGCCAGTTCCTCCGGCGGCAGCACCGCCGCCAGCCCGGCCGCCAGCTTCGCGCCACCGACGCCGCCTGCCAAAGCCAAGATCATCGGAACAGATCCATATGCGCCGGCCGCACCAGATCCCGCGCCGCGCCGCCGCGCGCCATTGCCGGCAGCCCCCGCATCAGCACGACCGGGCAAGCCTCATCCGCCTGCCCCATCAGCAACGATCCTGCCGCAGCGATCTCGTCGGCCAACCCAAGCTCCGAAGTTTGCAGCGACCGCCCATGCAAATCGGCCTGCCCACGCAGATCGAGCAATGCCGGCAAACCATGCACGCCGATCGCGGTCCCAACCGTTCCCATCCGCCACGCCCGGCCAAGGCTGTCGACGATCACCACGGCCGGTTCGATGCCCGTAAGTTCGGCCAATCCTTCGGCGATCCGCTGCGCGCTCGCGTCAGGATCGACCGGCAGCAGCAGCGCAACTTCGCCGTCCTGATGGTCGACATTCGACTGGTCGATCCCGGCATTGGCCAGCACCAGCCCGCGTTTGTCGCGCACGATCAGCGCGCCGGGCCGGGTCCGCACCACCTCCACCGTTTCGGACAGGATCAGCTCGACCAACCGTGGGTCCTTGTCGACCTTGGGCGCCAGCTCGATCGCCTCAGCCGAGGGCCTCACCTCGGCCAGCCGCACCAGCCGCCCTTCGGCCTTTGATACGATCTTCTGCGCGATCACGAGCACGTCGCCCGTGCGCAAGGCGAGCCCCGCGCCGTCGAGCGCATCGGCGATGATCCCGGCCAGATCGTCCCCGGCCGCGATCAGCGGCACGCCCGGAACCGCACGGATCAGCAATTCGCGGGCGGCCTCTGCCATCAGTCGTGGAGGCCGGTGATGCGGATACCGGCAGACGGCACCTTGTAGCGCTGGTTGATCGAGATCAGCACCGACGTCAGCGCTTCGGCCACCACCGAATTGCACAGCGGGCCGGCATGGAAGCCGCGCAGCTTGGCCGCTTCGGCAAGCACGATCACCTGCTCGCGCGCGTCGATATCGTCGCCCGCCACCAGCACGTCGCAGTCGAGATCGTGGTCGAGATCGCGCAGATGGTGCGCCGAGATGTTCTGGAAGGCGGAGACAACCCGCACCTCCTCGCCCAGCGCCTTTTGCAGCGCCACGACCGCCGATCCGCCCTCGGGAAGCTGCACGCGGTTCACCTTGGGCGGCACCAGCGGCACGGTCACGTCAACCAGGATCTTGCCCTTGAGTGCGTCGGCGACACCCAGCGCCGTCGCCTGTTGCGCGGCATAGGGAACCGCCAGCACCACGATCTCGCCCGCCGCGGCAGCGCCGGCATTATCGAGGCCGCGAATCTTCGCACCAGGAATCTCGGCAGACAGTTCGGCAGCGGCGGCTTCGGCCTTGGCGGCATCGCGCCCGCCGATCACGACTTCATAGCCCGCGGCCGCCCAGCGCGCGGCCAAGCCACTGCCTTCCTTGCCCGTTCCGCCCAGAACCGCGAGCGTGGGTTTACCCTCTGCCATGATCTCTCCTGTCGATGCGTCGCGCTGCCTTTAGTCAGGCAAGCGTCGCTGGCGCAATCGGCCGGCGATGGGCGAGCACCGGAATGCGCGAGCGAACGTCCGCGACGCGCTTCATGTCCAGATCGGCGAACCCCACGCCATTCTCGCCCTGCATGTCGAGCAGCACGTCGCCCCACGGGTCGATCACCAGCGAATGGCCATAGGTCGCGCGCCCATCGGCATGGGCACCGGCCTGGGCGGCGGCAATGACGAAGGCGCCCGCCTCGATCGCACGCGCGCGCAGCAGTATATGCCAATGCGCGCGGCCCGTGGGCACGGTAAAGGCGGCAGGCACCGACAGGATGACCGCGCCGGCATCGCTCAGTGTGCGGAAAAGATCGGGAAAACGCAGGTCGTAACAGATGGAAAGGCCCATCCGCCCCCAGGGCGTACCGGCCACCACCGCCTGCCCGCCCGGCGCATAGGCGGCCGACTCGCGCCAACTCTCGCCGCTCGGCAGGTCGACGTCGAACAGGTGGATCTTGTCGTATCGGGCGCGAATCGTGCCGGCGTCGTCGATCAGCAGGCCGCGATTGACCAGCCGGCCGTCGCGCCGCTCGCCGGACAGCGCCAGCGATCCGAGATGAACCCAGATGCCGGCCTTGGTCGCCGCCGCGCGCACCGCAGCCAGCACCCGATCATGCGCCTCATCGGCCAGATTGTCGGCGGCGCGGGTGCGGTCGCGATCGAGGAGCCCGCTCATCTCGGGCGTGAACAAGATATCGGCGCCGCCCGCCTTGGCCTGATCGATCGCCGAGACGATCGCCGCGGCGTTCGCCTCCGGGTCGATGCCCGTGCAGCTCTGGAACAGCGCGACGCGCATCAGGCGGCGAGCAGCGCGTCCAGCTTGCCCGCGCGTTCGAGCGCGGCAAGATCGTCGGACCCGCCGACATGCCGATCATTGATGAAGATCTGGGGCACTGTGCTGCCGCCATTGGCGCGCTGGAGCATCTCGGCGCGCTTCGGCCCGCCCATGGTGATGTCATATTCCTCGAAGGTGACGCCCTTGTCGCCGAGCAGCTTCTTGGCGCGCGTGCAATAAGGACACAGGAACTTCGTGTAGATTTCGATCTTGGGCATTGGGGCCCTTCCCTTGCTGGACTCCGATTTACCCCAAGACCTGTGGTGCGGTGCGTCAATTGTCAACATCGCCACCCCCGTCACCACCCCCATCGAGGTCGACCCGCGCCCAGCATAGCAGCCGCACCTCCCTGGCACCCGCTGCCTTCAGCGCGCGAGCGCAGGCATTGGCAGTCGCGCCGGTGGTGTGGACATCGTCGACCAGCAACACATTGTGCCCCTTGATGTCCTGCCGGCGCGCCGGCTTGACCGCGAAAGCGCCCCGCACCGCCTTGGCCCGCTGGCTGCGCCCCAGCCCGCGCAGGACCGGCGTCGCCCGCGTTCGCCCAAGTAGTGCGACGCCCAGCGCCAGCCCACGCCGTCGCGCCAGAACCCGTGCGATCAGCGCCGACTGATTATATCCGCGTCGCCAGATCCGCCAGCGATGGAGCGGCACCGGCACGATGATCGCGTCGCTTTCCCCCACCAGCCTTTCCATCAGCCGGCCGACGGTCTCGGCATTCCCCGGCCGGCCGCCATATTTGAGGCGCATGATGACATGGCGGGCGACCGGCCCATAGACGACCGCCGCCCGCACGCCATCCAGCGCTGGCGGATCGGCCATGCAGCCCGCGCAGATCGTGCCGGCAGGCGCAAAGGGCAATGCGACGCCGCAACGCGCGCAGCCATCCTCGCCCAGAAAATCCAGGCTCTGCCAGCAATCGAGGCAGAAACGATGGTCGTCGGGCGTGATCGCGCCACAGCCGGGGCAGCGCGGCGGTAGCGCCAGCGCGATGATGCGCGACGCGGCATTCCCACCGATCGACATGAGCCCCCTCATGCACCTCTTGTTCCAGCGGCCGCGCGGGCGCACAAGCCCCCGCGATGAGCCAACCGCCCGACCTTGCCGAGATCTTCGACCGCCGCGTCCGCCGCCTGCGTCGTGATCGGGCGGCCACGGGCTTTGCCGCCCATTCCTTCCTGCGCGATCGCATGGTCGAGGATCTGGTCGACCGGCTGGATTCGGTGAAGCGCAGCTTCGGCCGCGCGCTCGATCTCGGCACCGCGGACGGATCGCTTGCGGCCGCGCTCCGCCAGCGCGGCATCAGCACGGTCACGGCCGATTCCGGGTTCGCCTTCGCCCGCGCCGGCCAGGGCGTGCAGTGCGACGAGGATCATATGCCCTTCGCCGACGGCAGCTTCGATCTGGTCGTTTCGGCCGGGGGGCTGGACATGGTGAACGATCTGCCCGGCGCGCTAGCGTTGATCCGCCGCATCCTCCGCCCCGACGGCCTGTTCCTCGCCGCCTTCTTCGGTGCGGGATCGCTCCCCAAGCTGCGCACCGCCTTGATGGCCGCCGACGAAGCGGCCAGCGGCGGCGTCGCCGCGCGCATCCATCCGCAGATCGACGTGCGCGCCGCCGGCGATCTCCTGTCGCGCGCCGGCTTCGCTTTGCCCGTCGCCGATGTCGATCATGCGCAGATTCGTTATGGCGATCCACTGCGGCTGATCGGCGATCTCCGCGGCATGGCCGCCACCAACATCCTGCGCGACCGCCGCGCGCCTGCGCTGACCCGCGCGCACCTCGCCGCGCTGTTCGATGCCTTCGCCGGCATGGCCGACGCCGATGGCCGCGTCACCGAAGAGGTCGAGATCATCCACCTCACCGCCTGGTCCCCCGGCCCCGATCAGCCCCAACCGGCGCGGCGCGGCAGCGGCACAGCCTCACTGGCGGATGCGCTGAAACCAAGGCCGCGCTGAATCGCCGAAAGCAAATCTGGCCCACCTCCAACAGTTTCCGGCCTTGGCATTCACTGCCCCCGTCGCCTAAGCCCCACGCCGATGCTGCGCCGGTTGATTCCCGATCCCTTCATCATCGCCCTGCTCGCCACGGTCGCGTTGGCGACCCTGGTGCCCGCAAGCGGTGGATTCGCGGGCGTGGTCGACATTCTCGCCACGGCCGCGATCGTGCTGCTGTTCTTCTTCCATGGCGCCAAGCTGCCGCGCGAGGCGATCATTGAGGCCCTGGCCCATTGGCGTCTGCACCTCGTCATCCTCGGCTCTACCTTCATCATGTTCCCGCTAGTGGTGCTGGCGGCGCGCTGGGCGGCGCCCGGCCTGCTGCCGACGCCCTTGTGGACGGGCATGCTGTTCATGGCAGCACTCCCCGGCACGGTGCAGTCGGCGATCGCCTTCACCTCGATCGCGCGGGGCAATGTCGCTGCCGCCGTCGCCGCATCCTCCGCATCGCAACTGCTCGGCATTTTCCTCACGCCGCCGCTGGTCGGCCTGCTCGCCGATACGCATGGCGGTGCGGTCGATACCGCCGGCGTCGGCCGCATCTTCCTCGTGCTGTTCGCGCCCTTCGTGGCCGGCCATCTCGCCCGCCCCTGGATCGGCGGCTGGGTCGCCCGCCACAAACCGCTGATCGCGTTGAGCGACCGCAGCGCCATCCTGCTCGCCGTCTACAGCGCCTTTTCGGCCGCCGTCATCGAAGGCATCTGGAGCCGCCTGCCGCTGCCGGTGCTGGGCATACTCGTCGTCGTCTGCCTCGTCTTGCTGGCCTTCGCGCTCCTCTTCACCCGCGGCATCGCCCGCCTGCTCGGCTTCTCGCGCGCGGACGAGATTGCGATCATGTTCTGCGGCACCAAGAAATCGATCGTCCAGGGCGTGCCGATGGCGCGCGTGCTGTTCGCGCCGGCGGATGTCGGCCTGATCCTGATGCCGATCCTGCTGTTCCACCAGTTCCAGTTGATGGCCTGCGCCTGGATCGCCCGTCATTACGCCGCCCAAACGGACGAGGCGGAAGGGGCATGATTCGGCTTCAACCGCTCCCCTTCACGGCCTAAGAAGCAGCCACACAGAGATCAGGAGAATGCCAGCGTGACCGATCCGGCGATCTATCCCGTCCCCGCCGAGTGGAAGGCGAAAGCGAAGGTGGATGCCGCCGGCTACGCCAAACTCCACGGCCGGTCGCTCGCCGATCCCGGCACCTTCTGGCTCGAACAGGCCAAACGGCTCGACTGGATCAAGCGCCCCGAAATCGCCGGCGACTGGTCCTTCGACGAGAAGGATTTCCACATCAGCTGGTTTGCGGACGGCAAGCTCAACGTCTCGGCCAACTGCATCGATCGCCATCTGAAGGAACGCGCCGATCAGCTCGCGATCATCTGGGAGCCGGATGAGCCCTCGGAAGAACCGCGCCGCATCACCTATGCCGAGTTGCACAACGAGGTCTGCCGTTTCGCCAATGTGCTGAAGGCGGCCGGCGCCAAGAAGGGCGATCGCGTCACCATCTACATGCCGATGATCCCGGAGGCAGCGTTCGCCCTGCTCGCCTGCGCCCGCATCGGTGCGGTCCATTCGGTGGTGTTCGGCGGCTTCTCGCCCGATGCACTCGCCGGCCGCATCCAGGATTGCGATTCGACGATCGTCATCACCGCCGATGAAGGCCGCCGGGCTGGCCGGAAGGTGCCGCTCAAGGCCAATGTCGACAAGGCCGCGCCGCATTGCCCGTCGCTCGAAAAGGTGATCGTCGTGAAGGCGACCGGCGGCGCCGTGGACATGGAGCCGGGCCGCGACGTCTGGCACCATGAAATGGCGGCGCTAGTGGCGGACACCTGCCCGCCCGAGCCGATGGGCGCGGAAGACCCGCTGTTCATCCTCTACACCAGCGGATCGACAGGCAAACCCAAGGGCGTGCTCCACACTTCCGGCGGCTATCTGTTGTGGGCGAGCTTCACGCACGAGATGATTTTCGATTACCGCCCCGGCCAGATCTACTGGTGCGCGGCGGACATCGGCTGGGTCACGGGGCACAGCTATATCGTCTATGGCCCTCTCGCCAACGGCGCGACGACCTTGATGTATGAAGGCGTCCCCAACTGGCCGACCGCCAGCCGTATCTGGGAAGTCGCCGACCGGCACGAGGTCGAGATCCTCTACACCGCCCCCACGGCGCTGCGCGCGCTGATGAAGGAAGGCGATGAGTTCGTCACAAAGACGAGCCGCAAGACGCTGAAACTGCTGGGAACGGTCGGCGAACCGATCAACCCGGAGGCATGGCGCTGGTATCATGAAGTCGTCGGCGAAGGCCGCTGCCCGATCGTCGACACCTGGTGGCAGACGGAGACGGGTGCGGCGATGATCGCCCCGCTGCCCGGCGCGATCGATCTCAAGCCCGGCTCCGCCACCAAGCCCTTCTTCGGCATCGAACCGCAATTGGTCGACGCCGATGGCAAGCTGCTCGACGGCGCGACCGAGGGCAATCTGGTGATCGCGCGGAGCTGGCCCGGCCAGATGCGCACTGTCTGGGGCGATCATGCCCGCTTCTTCCAGACCTATTTCAGCACCTATCCGGGCAAATATTTCACCGGCGACGGCTGCCGGCGCGACGAGGACGGTTATTACTGGATCACCGGGCGCGTCGACGATGTCATCAACGTCTCCGGCCACCGCATGGGCACCGCCGAGGTGGAAAGCGCGCTGGTGCTGCACAGCAAGGTCGCCGAGGCCGCCGTCGTCGGCTTCCCGCACGACATCAAGGGCCAGGGCATCTACGCTTATGTGACGCTCAACGCGAACTGCCAGGCCAGCGAGGAATTGCGCGCAGAGCTAAAGCAATGGGTCCGCACCGAAATCGGCCCGATCGCGACGCCCGATGCGATCCAGTTCGCACCCGGCCTGCCCAAGACCCGCTCAGGCAAGATCATGCGCCGCATCCTGCGCAAGATCGCGGAAGGCGACATCTCCTCGCTAGGCGACACCTCGACGCTGGCCGATCCGTCGGTAGTGGACGATCTCGTCACCAACCGGGTGGGCTGAACCTCAGTTCATCCCGCCTTCCGGCGTCGCGTCTCCCAGCCCTTCTTTGCCGCGGCCGAACGGTCTGCGGCGGGACGGCTGGCGGAGGCGCGGCCGCCGTTCCGCCCGCCCTTGCGCGAAGACACATGCGTGTCGGGCTTGCCGCGGCCGGAGCCGGACTTGTTTCCGCCGCCCGATTCCTTGTTCACCGTCGCCCAGGCGCGGCTTTCGGCTTCCTTTTTGGATACGCCGCTTTTCTCATATCCTTGCTCGATATGCTCGGCTTTGCGCTTCTGCTTGTCGGTATATTTGTCCTTGTCGCCCTGGGGCATGGCCCGTCTCCTTCCTGCCCCCGCAGCGATGGAAACGATCGGAGCCCGCCCAGGCTCCCGCTCAGCCCGCGACGCGCTCCAGCAGGCGATCGATCGCCGCGACGCTCGCATCCTCGTCCAGCGCCGGCGCATGGCCGATGCCGGGCACGGTGATGAGATCGAGCCCGTCCACCCGCCGCGCCATCTCCGCCGCGGTGGCAGCGCTCAGCACATCGCTATGCTCGCCCCTGATCAGCCCGACGGGTCGCCCGCCCAGCGCTTCGAAGGCCGGCCACATGTCCATGGCCCCATCCCCCGCCGGCAGCTTCAGCGGCTCGGCAATCTTCATGTCATAGTCGTAGACGATCCGCCCCGCGGGCGTCAGCCGGCACAGCCGCTTCGCCATCGCCAGCCATTGTTCGATCTCATAATCGGGATAGACGGCGAAATTGGTCTGCTGGATGGCGCGTGCGGCGTGCAGCCAGGTCGGCCAGTTCGCCTGCTTGCCGACATAGGTGCGGATGCGCGCAAGGCCCGCGGGCTCGACAACGGGGCCGACATCGTTGAGCAAAGCGCCCGCGATCCGGTCACGCCCCGTGGCGGACAACAGCATCGTCAGCAGCCCGCCCAGCGATGTGCCGAACACCACGAAGCGCCCGACCTTCAACTCCTCCAGCAGCGCTTCCAGATCCTGCAGATAGGTCAGCGGCACATAGGTCATCGGGTCCTTGGCGTAAGCGCTGTCGCCCCGCCCGCGCAGATCGACCGCGATCACCCGCCACGCGCCCGCCAGCCGTTCGGCCACCGGTGAAAAGTCCCGCGCGTTGCGCGTCAGGCCGGGAATGCAGAGGATCGGCGGTCGCCCGTCGCTGCCACCCGCATAGTCGCGATAATGAAGCCGCAAGCCATCCTTCGACCACCAATATTCGTCGCTATATTCCGCCATGCTTGCGTCTCCGTGGTGGCCGCCCCCATATCGCCGCATGACGACGCGCCCGCAAGCATCACCCTACCGCCCCGATCCGGCTATCCTGCAACTGGGGACGGATTATTTCGATCCGGTCGCGGCCGCCGACTTCCCCGAAACGCGGCTGCGCTTCCGCAACGATCGGTGGGCCGCCACGGTGGGCCTGGGCGATCTCGACGATGCGGCCTGGATAAAGCATTTCGGTCGCTTCCAGCCCTTGCCCGACAATCTGCCCGAACCGCTGGCGCTGCGCTATCACGGCCACCAGTTCCGCGTTTACAATCCCGATATCGGCGACGGCCGCGGCTTCCTCTTCGCGCAGATGCGCGATGCGGGCGAACGCCTGCTCGATCTCGGCACCAAGGGATCGGGGCAGACGCCCTATAGCCGCTTCGGCGACGGCCGGCTGACCCTGAAGGGCGGCGTGCGCGAGATCTTGGCGACCGAGATGCTGGAGGCGCTTCGCGTCAACACCTCCAAGACCTTCTCGCTGATCGAGACGGGCGAACAGTTGCACCGCGGCGACGAGCCCTCCCCC
Organism: Sphingomonas sp. DBB INV C78; assembly: GCF_042693015.1. NCBI lineage: Bacteria > Pseudomonadati > Pseudomonadota > Alphaproteobacteria > Sphingomonadales > Sphingomonadaceae > Sphingomonas > Sphingomonas sp. DBB INV C78. The sequence continues at coordinate 1,399,221 of NZ_CP170544.1, forward strand.
ACGCGCTCCTCGGTGCTGGTCCGCCTCAGCCACAGCCATATCCGCATCGGCGCCTTCCAGCGTCTCGCTTATTTTCGCGAGACCGACGCCATCCGCCGCCTGGTCAATTATTGCCTGACCGAGCTTTATGGCGAGCAGCCGGGCAATGACCCGGAAATCCGCCTGCTCTCGCTCGTCGTCGATCGCACGGCGAAGCTCGCCGCATCCTATATGGCCGCCGGCTTCGTCCATGGCGTGCTCAACAGCGACAATATCAATATCACCGGCGAAAGCTTCGATTACGGCCCGTGGCGCTTCACGCCGCGCTGGGAACCCGGCTTCACCGCCGCTTATTTCGACGAAAACGGCCTCTACGCCTTCGGCCGTCAGGCGCAGGCGATCCACTGGGATGTCGTCCAGCTCGCGGTGGCGCTGCGCCCGCTTGCCGAAGCCGAAGCGCTGACGCCGCCGCTGGAGGCATTCCCGGCTCTCTACGAGGCCGCCTTCCGCGACGGCATCTTTGCGCGCCTCGGCATCGCCCCGCTCGACGAACAATCGGACATGGCCTTGCTCGAAGCGATGGAGCGCGGTCTCAACAGTACCGACGTCACCATCGATCGCTTCTTCTTCGATTGGCGCGGCGGCAAGCGTCGCGGTCCCTCGCCCGCGGACGAAGCCTACCGCCACGACAGTTTCGCCGCCTTCGGCATGATGCTCGGCGCCTTCCCCAAGGTCGCGACGACCGATCATCCCTATTGGTCCGATCGCGATCCCTGCTCGATGCATATCGAGGAGGTCGAAGCGATCTGGTCCCGCATCGCCGAGGATGACGACTGGAGCGCGCTCGAAGCCAAGGTCGCCGCGATCCGCCGCATGGGCGAGGCAATGGCTTCCTAGTCTCCCCTCCCTCACAGGGAGGGGATTAGGGGGTGGGTAGCGAGCGCGAGCGAGCTTCTTCGTTCCGGCAGAAAGCTACGCCGACGGGTATTGCACCCATCGGCTTCGCCACCCATCCCCAACCCCTCCCTTTTAGGGAGTGGAGCGCGGCTCGGTTTCCGCGGGAACGCTAACTCCACCCGCGAGTTGTGCCTCCCGGGCCCTCCAGGCCCGGACCGGAGGCAATCATGGACCGTCGCACCCTCATTTCCCTGGCATTGTTCTCGATCATCGGCGTCGCTCCGGCGCAAGCCCAGATGCCGACTATTCCCGGAGCATCCGGCGGCGCGGCGGGGATGCTCGGCGGAACACCCGATCTGTCCTCGATGAGCACGGGCAACGCCGCTGGCGTGCTGGAATATTGCATGAAGAACAAGCTGCTCGGCGGCACCGACGCAACATCTGTGCTGGGCGGCCTCACCAAGCAGCCCGACGTCAAGCAATCGGACGATTACAAATTGGGTGAAGCGGGCACCATCGCCACCAGCGGCAAATCGCCGCTCTCGCTGGACAGCGTACCGCCCAAGATGAAAACCAAGGCCTGCAACATGGTGCTCAAGCACGCCAAGTCGCTGATCTGACCGACGTCATGGCGGCCGCACGCGGCGGTTCGGCCCTTGCCACAAGGGCTGAATTCGCGCGTCTGGTGAGTTGCGAAATATCGCCGGGACGGCCATGTATTCCCTTATCCTGTGCGGGCGTTCGTCCCGCCATCTTGTTACGGAACCGCATCGTCCATGTCCGTGTCCGAAATCATTTCCACCGAACCCGCCACCGGTGCCGTGCTTTGGCAGGGCGCTGTCGGCAATGCCTCGCACGAAGTGGCGCTCGCCCGCGCCGCCTGGCCCGCCTGGGCCGCGCAGCCGCTGGCCGTCCGCATCGAAACGCTGCGCCGCTTCGCTAATGTCGTGCGCGGCAAGCTGGATCAGTTCGCCGATCTGATCGCGCGCGAAACCGGTAAGCCCTTGTGGGAAGCGCGCACCGAGGTCGAAAGCGTCATCAACAAGGTCGATATTTCGGTGACGGCCTATTCGGAACGCACCGCCCAGCGCCGTTTCGAAGGGGCGATGGGCGCCAAGAGCGCGGTCCGCCACAAGCCGCATGGCGTGCTCGCCGTGCTGGGGCCGTTCAACTTCCCTGCCCACCTGCCCAACGGGCACATCGTTCCCGCCTTGCTCGCGGGCAATGCGGTCGTGTTCAAGCCGTCGGAAAAGACGCCCGCCACTGGCGCCTTCCTGGTCGATTGCTTCCACGCCGCCGGCGTTCCCGAAGGCGTCATCCGCCTGCTGATCGGCGGGCCGGATGAAGGCCGCGCGCTTGCGTCCGAACCCGGCATCGACGGCCTCCTCTTCACCGGCTCGGCACGGGCCGGCATGGCCCTCCATCGCCAGTTCGCCGAGACGCCCAACAAGATCCTCGCGCTCGAGCTTGGCGGCAACAACCCGCTGGTCGTGTGGGACACGCCCGATATCCAGTCGGCCGCGGTGATCGCGGTCCAGTCCGCCTATATGTCCGCCGGCCAGCGCTGCACCGCGGCGCGCCGGCTGATCGTCAAGGATGGCGCGCATGAGGCTTTGACCGAGGAGATCGGCCGTCTGATCGACCGCATCATCGTCGATCATCCCCATGCCGATCCGCAGCCCTTCATGGGATCGGTGATCGACAATGCCACCGCCGATCAGGTGCAGCAGAGCTTCCTCGATCTGATGATGAAGGGCGGCCGCGCGATCAAGCAGATGGCCCGCCCCGATCCGGCACTCCCCTTCCTGTCGCCGGCGCTGATCGACGTCACCGGCATCGCCAACCGCCCGGACGAGGAGATTTTCGGCCCCGTCCTCCAGATCATCCGCGTGCCGGATTTCGACGCGGCCATCACAGAGGCGAACAACACGCGCTTCGGCCTTTCCGCCTCGCTCATTTCGGGCAGCCCCGATCTCTATGATCGCTTCTGGGGCAATGTCCGCGCGGGCGTCGTCAACTGGAACCGGCCGACGAACGGCGCCCCCTCCAACGCCCCCTTCGGCGGCGTCGGCCTGTCGGGCAACCATCGCCCCAGCGCTTATTATGCTGCGGATTATTGCGCCTATCCGGTCACCTCAGTCGAGGCGGATCAGCCCCGCGCGGCGATCGCCACGGGGTTGCGGGAAAGCTGATGCCGCCAGCGTCTGGCTAAAGGATCGTTAACCACCTTGTCGTACCGCATCTGCCATGATCGGTACGAGCAATCGAGAATGGTGGTCCAGCCGCACCGCCTTGTTTATCTTCATGGTCGCGGCGGCCTTGCCGCTGCTCTGGCCATCGCTTCCCCCGCTTTCCGATCTCCCGGGCCATATGGGCCGGTACAAGGTCGCGCTGGATATCGATCGGTCGCCCTTTCTTTCGCATTATTTCGATTATCATTGGGCGCTGGTCGGCAATCTCGGCGTTGATTTGCTGGTCGTGCCGCTATCCCGGGTCTTCGGGCTCGAGCTGGCAGTAAAGCTCATCACCATCGCCATCCCCCCGCTCACGGTGGCGGGGATGCTGTTCACCGCGCGAGAAATCCACGGCCGGGTTCCGCCGACCGCATTGTTCGCGCTGCCGCTCGCTTACGCTTACCCCTTCCAGTTCGGCTTCCTCAATTTCACGCTGGCGATCGCGCTGATGTTCCTGGGCGTGGGCCTGTGGCTCCGGCTGGGTCGTCTTGGGAAGTTGCGCCTGCGCGCCATCCTGTTCGTGCCGATCAGCTTCATCCTGTTCATCGCCCACAGCGTCGCCTGGGGCATGTTCGGGCTCATCATCGCCGCGATTGAAATCATGACTGCGCGCAAGGCAGGGCAGCGCTGGCCACAAGCCGTGTGGCGCGGCGGGGTGGCCTGCCTGCCGCTTGCCCCGCCCGTGCTGCTGATGGCCGATTGGTGGTTCAACCGCTCTGAGGGCGGAACCGGCCAATTCTGGCGCTGGACGGTGAAGCTCTACCATTTGATCTCCGTCTTGCGGAACACGTCGCGGGGGTTCGACACGCTCAGCGCCTTCATCCTCTATGCGCTGGTCTTGCTGGGCTTGCGCCGCGCCGGGCTCCGGATGGATCCCCGGCTCGGTTTCGCCGCGCTCATCCTGTTCATCGCCTTCCTGTTGATGCCCGGCATCGTCATGAGCGCTGCCTATGCCGATATGCGGCTGGCGGCCTACATGCTCGCAGTCGCCGTGCTCGCGCTGGCGCCCCAATCCGAAGACCCCAAATGGCGACGGCGCATCGCGCTGGCCGGGCTGCTGTTCTTCGCTGTCCGGCTCGGCGTGCAGACATGGACCTATTGGAAGCTCGATCGCGGCTATCAGCCCCAACTGGCGGCGGTGGAACATATCCCGATGGGCTCGCGCGTCTTCGCGATGGTGAATGTCGAATGTCTCGATGCCTGGGGCATGTCGCGAATGGAGCATCTCGGCCAGATGGCGATCGTCCGCCGCGAAGCCTTCGTCAACGGGCAATGGCCGATGCCTGGCGGTCGCCTGCTGACCGTCACCTATGAGGCTGCCAAGGGCTTCGCGCTCGATCCGACGCAGATGCGACGGCCGAAACGGTGCCTCCAGTCCGACAGTATCACGCTGGAACATGTCGTCGCCAAACTCCCGCGCGCGGCGTTCGACTATCTCTGGCTGATCGATTTTCCGGTGGCGGATCAGCCTCGGGATCCGGGCCTGGTGCCGGTATGGCAGGGCAAGCGTGGCATCCTCTATCGGATCGAGCGCTAACCAGCTCTTAACCATCCTGCCGCCATCCTGCCGAACGCCAACCCTGGCGAGGGAAAGATGATGAACCAGATGACCCCTCTGAGGCGCCCGAAAATCAGCCTCGTCATTCCGGTGTTCAATGAAGAGGCGGTGCTCCCGGCACTGTTCATCCGTCTCGATGCGCTGATGAGCGTCATCGGTGGCGACGTCGAAATCCTGATGGTCGACGATGGCAGCCGCGACGCCTCTGGCGAGATGCTGGCCGCTCGTGCCCAGGTTGACCCCCGCTATCGCTACGTCGCCCTCTCGCGCAATTTCGGGCATCAGGCCGCCATCACCGCGGGCATGGAACTGGCCGGCGGCGACGCCGTCATCGTCATGGACGCCGATCTTCAGGACCCTCCCGAAGTCGTGCTCGAACTGATCCAGCGCTGGCGCGACGGTTATGATATCGTCCACGCCCGCCGCCGCAGCCGCGCAGGCGAAACGCGCTTCAAGAAATGGACCGCCAGCCTGTTCTATCGCGGCCTGCGCGCGCTCACCAATGTCGATATCCCGGCCGATGTCGGCGATTTCCGCCTCATCGATCGCCGCGCGCTGGAAACCTTCAGGGCGATGCCCGAACAGGATCGCTTCGTCCGCGGCATGTTCGGCTGGATGGGCTACCGCCAGACCGTCGTCGATTTCGATCGGGACGAGCGGGCGGCCGGCGTCACCAAATATTCGCTGGGCCGCATGGTCCGGCTGGCGTTCGACGGCGTCGTCGGTTTTTCCGACGTGCCCTTGCGGCTCGCGTTGTGGACAGGCGCAATCGTGTCGCTCGGGTCGCTGCTCTACGGCGCCTGGGTCGTCGCGATGGCGATCCTGGGCGTCGGGCTGGTCAGCGGCTGGGCCTCGCTCGCGGTGCTGATTTCCTTCCTCTCGGGTATCAATCTGCTGATGACGGGTATCGTCGGCGTCTATGTCGGCCGCACCCATCGCGAGGTGAAGCAGCGTCCGCTCTACATCGTTGCGCGCGACACCGGCGAAGCCCGCCAGGCGCCCGCGCATATCTTCGCGCGGACGGCCGAAGTCGCCTGATCATGATCGGTCGCAAGATCGGTGCTTTCGGCCTGGTCGGCGGGGCCTCGACGCTGGCCTATATCGCCCTCGCCCTCGGCTTCGGGCGGTTGGGCCTGCATGCCGTCGCGGCCTCTTTCGCGGCCTATCTTGTCGGCATGGTCATCTCCTACGCTGGCCACCGCCACCTCACCTTCGCCTCGCGCCGCCCGCATAGCGAAGCCTTGCCCCGGTTCGTGCTGGTCAACCTGTTCGGGGTGGGCCTTTCGCTCGCCGCCCCTTTCCTGCTCACGGTGACGTTCGGCCTGCCGCCTGCAGTGGCCGTCGCGACCACCACCATCCTCGTGCCCCTGGCCAGCTTCGTCGGCCATAACCGCTTCGTCTTTCCGCAGCGCTCCGACGCCTGATCACGGGCCGCACAAAGCTTTCCTAACCGCCGCAAAAGCATCCTTCCATTGCACGGAGAGGCATGAAGGCTCATCTGCCGCCTCATGTCATCCTTGCTCGATCCCGACGCGCGCGGCCGCGTCATCCTTGTTGGCGCAGGCCCGGGCGATCCGGGCCTTCTCACGCTGCGTGCGGTCGATGCGCTGCGGCAGGCCGATGTCGTCGTACATGACGGCCTCATCGATCCGCGCGTGCTCGATTTCGCGCCGGCGACTGCGCAGCGCATCTCGGTCGCCAAGCAGCGCGCGCGGCACACGCTGCCGCAGGAGGCGATCAACGCCCTCATCATCGCCCACGTGAAGACCGGCGCGATCGTCGTCCGTTTGAAGGGTGGCGACCCCTTCGTCTTCGGCCGCGGTGGCGAGGAAGTGGAAGCCGTCCGCGCCGCCGGCCTCAAGGTGGAGGTCGTTCCCGGCGTCTCTGCCGCGCTCGGCTGCGCGGCGGATGCGATGCTGCCGCTCACCCATCGCGACTGGTCGAGCGCGGTCAGCTTCGTCGCCGGCCAGTGCAAGGGTCTGACCGAACAGAATTGGGCGGGGCTTGCCGGCCAGGGCCGCACCCTCGTCATCTACATGGGCGTCGCCTGCGCCGGCCTGATCGCCGACAAGCTGATGATGGACGGCGTCGCGCCGGACATGCCGGTGGCGGTGCTCGAACGCGGCACGCTCGAAGGCTCCCGCGCGCTCCGCACCCTGCTCGCCGATCTCGGCGGCATGGTGGAGCGGGAGAAAGTGTTAAGCCCGGCGATCATCGTCGTTGGCGAAGTGGTATTGCTGTCGGATGCCGAAAACCGGCTCAAGGCATTGGCAAAGCAGGCGGAGGCGCTCTCTTGAAGATACTGACGGGCAATGATCTGGGGACAGGCGATGTCGTCTGGTGGACGGGCAGCGATTGGTCGCGCCACGTCGCCGACGCGGTCGATGTCGATAATCATGGCGAGGCGATCGCCGCCGCCGAGGACGCCGCCCGCCGCGTCAACGCGCCTTATGTGATCGATGCCGAGGAAACGCCCAACGGCCCCCGCCCCGCCCATATCAAGGACCGCATCCGCGCCGCCGGCCCCACCGTGCGGCTCGATCTCAACATCAAGCCCGCCGATCCCGCGGCAGGAAGCTGGGTGATCTGATGTATAAATACGACCAATATGACCAGGCGATCGTCGACGCCCGCGTCGAGGAATTTCGCGATCAGGTCCAGCGCCGCATCGCCGGCGAAATCACCGAGGATCAGTTCAAGCCACTGCGGCTGATGAACGGCCTCTATCTCCAGCTTCACGCCTACATGCTGCGCGTTGCGATCCCCTATGGCACGCTCGACAGCCGCCAGATGCGGATGCTCGCCCATATCGCGCGCAAATACGACAAGGATTACGGGCACTTCACCACCCGCCAGAACATCCAGTATAACTGGATCAAGCTGGACGACGCGCCCGATATCCTCGCGGACCTTGCCTCGGTCGAGATGCACGCCATCCAGACCAGCGGCAACTGCATCCGCAACATCTCGTCCGATCAGTTCGCCGGCGCCGCTGCCGACGAGGTGACGGACCCGCGCCCCTGGGCCGAGTTGCTCCGCCAATGGTCGACCTTCCACCCGGAATTCAGTTACCTGCCGCGCAAGTTCAAGATCGCGGTGGTCGCCGCCGAGGAAGATCGCGCCGCGGTCAAACTCCACGACATCGGCATCCAGCTTCGCCGCAACGATGCGGGCGAAGTCGGCGCGCGTATCTTCGTCGGCGGCGGCATGGGCCGCACCCCGATGGTGGCGCCCGTGATCCGCGAGTTCGTGCCGATCGACGATCTGCTGAGCTACGTCGAGGCGTGCCTGCGCGTCTACAATCGCTACGGCCGGCGCGACAACATCTACAAGGCGCGGATCAAGATCCTCGTGCATGAGCTTGGCGCGGAAGAATATGCCCGCCAGGTCGAGGAAGAATGGGCGCATGTGAAGACGCTCGGCCTCGATCCGCCCCCGGGCGAGTTCGATCGCATCGCCGCCTTCTTCGCGCCCCCGGCGTTCGAAACCGGCCTGTCCGACGATCTCGATCGTTCGGACCCCGATTTCGCGCTCTGGGTCGATCAGAACGTCAAGGCACACAAGCAACCGGGCTATGCGATCGTCAATATCAGCTTGAAGCCGGTCGGCGGCATTCCTGGCGATGCGTCTTCCGCGCAGATCGACCTGATGGCCGACCTCGCCGAACGCTACAGCTTCGACGAGCTTCGCGTCACCCACGCGCAGAACATCGTCCTGCCGCATGTGAAGAAGGCCGATCTTTACGCGATCTGGCAGCAGCTCGACGCCGATGGCCTCGCCTCGCCCAATCTTGACCTGATCAGCGATATCATTGCCTGCCCCGGCCTCGATTATTGCTCGCTCGCCAACGCCCGCTCGATCCCGATCGCGCAGAAGATCGCCCAGCGCTTCGCCGGCCTCGATCGCCAGCGCGACCTCGGCGAACTCAAGCTCAAGATCTCAGGCTGCATCAACGCCTGTGGCCATCACCATGCGGGCCACATCGGCATCCTCGGTGTCGACCGTAAGGGCACCGAGAATTACCAGCTCCTGCTCGGCGGGTCCGGCGCCGAAGATGCCAGCCTCGGTCGCATCACCGGCCCCGGCTTCGATGAGGACGGCATCGTCGACGCGGTCGAGCGCACGGTCGAGAAATATCGCGAGCTTCGCACCGATGGCGAACGCTTCCTCGACACCTACCGCCGCGTTGGCTTGGACCCCTTCAAGGAGGCGATTTATGGGTGATTTCCTGCGCTTCCGCGATGATGCCCAGCATGAGGAGCCGGCCGTCACGCTCGACGCTTTCCTGGGGCAAACCAACGCCACCGCCGTGCGGCTGGAATCGGATGAGGATGCGCGCAAGCTCATCCCCCAGCTCGGCCAGCTTGCGCTGATCGAGATCGCCTTCCCCAAGTTCCGCGACGGGCGGGGCTATTCGGCCGCCCGCATCCTGCGTGAAGCCGGTTACCAGGGCGAATTGCGCGCCGCCGGCGACGTGCTGGTCGATCAGATTCCCCTGATGCGCCGCTGCGGCTTCGACAGCTTCGCGCCGGAGGCTTCGGTCGATCCTGCCGCGCTCGAACGCGCGCTCGGCCGTTACGATCATGTCTATCAGAAGGCGGCGGACGGACGTTCGCCGGTATGGGCGCTGCGCCATGGCTGATGCGGCGCGCAGCGTCGACACGATCGACACCGCTCCGGCCTTCACGGCCGAGGATGCGGCGCGCCTCAACGCGCGCTTCGACGGTGTCGATGCGTCCGCGATGCTGCGCGAGTTGCTGACCGGCGAACTGGCCGGCCGCACCGCGATCGTCTCCTCCTTCGGAGCGGAATCGGCGGTGCTGCTGCATCTTGTTTCGCAGATTGACACCGAAACGCCGGTCATTTTCGTCAACACACAGAAGATGTTCGGTGAAACTCTTGCCTATCGGGATGAACTTTCCGAACGGCTCGGCTTCGTCGATCTGCGCGTCTTCCGCCCCGATCCGCGCATCCTTGCCGACCAGGACAAGACGGGCCTGCGCTGGTCCTACGATCCCGACGGCTGCTGCGAGATTCGCAAGGTCGAGCCGCTGCGCCGCGCGCTTGCCCCCTTCGACGCCTGGATTTCAGGCCGCAAGGGCTTCCAGTCGGGCACCCGCATCGCGCTCCCCCGTTTCGAGATCGACGAGGGCCGGCTGAAGATCAATCCGTTGGCCGATTGGCCCAAGGACCAGCTGGAAGCCTATTTCCACGACCATGATCTGCCCCGCCACCCGCTGGAGGCACAGGGTTATCTCTCGATCGGCTGCGCGCCCTGCACCAGCATCGTCAAGCCGGGCGAAGATCCCCGCGCGGGCCGCTGGCGCGGTTGGGACAAGGTGGAATGCGGCATCCACGGCGGCCGCACGCCCGGCCCGGACGAAGAACCGGTGTTCTAGGCCTAGTGGGCGGATTCTGACGGTGAACGGCCGTCGGGGTTTCAAGCGGTGACTCTAAGGAAAGCGGGTATCGCCCTTCTTCCTCCCCTCCCTTAAAGGGAGGGGCTGGGGGTGGGTCGCGAGCGTGAGCGAGCTTCTCTCGGAAAGCGCAAAGCTACGCCGACGTGCATTGAGCCCATCGGCTCCGCCACCCACCCCTAACCCCTCCCTTCCAGGGAGGGGAATTATGTCGCCCTGGCTTACGCCGCGATCGGATCGGGCCTTTTCTCGCCGAAGGTGACGACCGTGCCGTTGATCCGCTTGTGGGTCGCTTCAGCCTCCGCCAGCGGATTGTAGAACTGGCGATACCACAGGCGCACCTTGCCATAGGGTCCGTCCGCCGGGATCTGCATCGGGTTGATGCAGGCTTCCTTGTTGGCCCAGATCTCCACGTCCTGCCCCAGCGCATCGCGGCTGGCGATCTGGAAGGCGCGCGCCATCTCCAGTTGCTCCGGGCTGGGATCGGCATTGGGCAGCTTCACCATCAGCGCGTGCCACAGCCGCACCGTGCCGTCCTCGACCGGCGTGTGCGCGATCACCATGTGCGACGGGAAGGCGCCGTGCATTTCGGATTGCAGGATGCCCGGTCCTTCATACCAGGTGTCCAGCGACAGCACCGGCGCCTCCGCGCTGGTCAGCGTGCGGTGGCCCGCGTCGAAGCGCTGGACGATCTTATGGCCATCGAACACATTGTCGAAATATTGGATGTCGAGGCTGCCGTGGATCGGCACGAAGTGGCCGTAATCCGCCATGTTATCGACGATCTCGACCTGGTGGATCGGCAGCGTCCCGTAATCGTCGATCACCCAGCGGACCCAGCCTTCATCCTGCTTGTCCCACGCGGCGAAGGCCGGCAGGTCATGATCCGGCTGGCCGCCCTCCGGGTCGTGCCACATCCAGATGATGCCCGCGCGCTCGATCACCGGATAGGTTTTCAAGCACGCCGCCTTGGGGATGAAGTTGGGCGAATAGGGAATATCGTCGCACTTCCCGTCCTCGCCGAAGCGCCAGCCATGGAAGGGGCAGCGGATCGATTCGCCCTGCACCTGTTCGCCGTCGCGCACGACATAGGAGGTCGTGTTCTTGCCGATATGGGCGCCCATGTGCGGGCAATAGGCGTGGACGAGGTGCGGTTTGCCGCTCTGCCCGCGGTAGAACACCATGTCCTTGCCGAAGAAATGCAAGGTCGTCGGCTTCGCCTCCAAGGTCGCCGCATCGCCGAGCATGAACCAGCCCCGCGGAAAGGCGAAAGCCCCAAGCTTGTAATCCTGCGCACCGGCCACCAGCCGCTCTCCTTCGCGATTATGATATCGGGCAAGGATTATCCTTCCGGGCATGACGCTCAAGCCCGCAGTTCGCCCACCATGCTGTGCATTTTTGCACATGACGCAGACCGATCCGTCTGCGACAGTGTCGGCCATGGATTGGGACAATCTTCGCGTCTTCCTCGCCGCCGTTCATGCCGGCAATTATTCGGCAGCGGCAAAACGGCTTCGGATCGACCGCACGACCGTCGGCCGCAAACTCGATCGGCTGGAACGCCAACTCGGCGTGCGGCTGTTCGAGCAAGGCGCCGAAGGCTACCACCCCACCGCCGCCGGCCGACGCGCACTGGAGATTGCGGACGCGATGGAGCGGCTGACCGAGGGGCTCGCGGGCGAGCTGCGCGATGAGGCATCGCAGCCGATGGATCGCTTGCGCATCGCGGTCGCGGCCGAACTCGAAACCGAATTGATGCCCGATATCGCGGCCTTTGCGGCGGCCGCGGATCGCCCGGTGCAGGTCAGCATCCAGTCGACCGCCGATCCCGCCGAAAGCGTCGTCCAGCGCAAGAGCGACATCGGGCTCTGCCTCACCGATCACCGGCCCGATCATCTGCGCGGCCGCCGGATCGGCACGCTGCGCCAGGCACCCTATGCCTCAAGAGCCTATCTGGCTCGGCACGGCGATGGGCGGCCTGCCGCCGCTTATGACTGGGTCCGCTGCTCGGGCTGGTCGCGCCTGCCGGCGATGCGGCGTTGGGACGCCGCGCTGGGTGACGATGTCGGCGTCGCGGCGCTGGTCGATAGCTGGCCCGCGCTACGCCGCGCGGTGGAGCTCGATGTCGGCGTCGCTTATCTCTGGACCTTCATCGCCGATCGGCTGCCCCACCTCGCCGCAGTGGCGCCGGTGGAGGACAGCCTCGGCGCGGATCTCTGGATATTGGTGCGAGACGACGTGCCGATGGATCGACCGACACGGGCCTTCATGGAGGATATGACGACCCGCCTCGATCGGCTTATTTGCCCGGAATCGGCACCCACTCCGCCTTGACGTCCTCGGTGATCTTGCCCGTCACGATCGCGCGCTGGATCGCCTTGGAATAGCTGATCCGCCAGCCGTCCGCGGTCTTCACATAACGGTCGGCATAGAAGTTCGCGAGCAGGCGGAAGCTGCCCTCGCGCGGGTCATAATTCACATAACCCAGGTTCCACCGCGCGCTCGCGGTGTCGCCGTCAATGTCGATCTCGCCATTATGGCCGTGATGGACGTCGGTGATTGGCGTCTTCACCGCCATTTCGGTGAAGATGCCGATCAGCCCGTCCACCCCGAACTCGCCCAACGGCGGAAAGTCGATCACCGCGTCAGGCGTGAAGCAGCCGCGGATCTGATCGACATCCTTGGCGTCGCACGCGTTCAGGTAGCGCGCCTTCAGCTTGCGGATGTCGCTCTCCGCTTCAAGGCGAGCGATACGGGCTTCGAGGTCACTCATGGCAGCTTGATCACCTTCGTATTGGGAACGGGCTTTTCCTTGGCGTCGGTCCAGCGCCACAGCATCGTGCCATGGGCGTGACCGGCAGTGTCGACCCAATTGCCGAAGCCGGGGTCGCGCGCGGCAATCACCAGCGTTACCGTGCCGTCCGGGTTCAGCTTGGCCGTCGTGTTGTTATAGTGGATCTGGTGGAAGCGATAATCGAGCGATTCCATCCAGTAATTGTCGAGCTGGAAGTTCCACACCCGGCATTCGGGCACGCTCGTCTCGATCACCAGCGCCTCGTCCGGCGCCAATTCCCAGGCGCCGTGGAGATAATGGATCATCGGGTCGCCGCCGCCCCTGATGAACAGGCTCTGGTCGACGGTGTCGAGCGCGTTCATATTCTCGGCGCGGAACTTCTCGGTCCAGATCGCGAAGGTCTTGGCCGTGCCTTCGACAAAGCCGGCGACGCGGCCCAACGCCGCTTCCAGACGCGCGGGCGTCAGCGGTTCGGGCGTCGGTGGTCCATCCAGCGTCTCGATCTTGATGTCGACCGCTTCTTCCTTCGCGCGATCGCCGAAGGTCTGGCGGACCAGCACCATGCTCGAATCCGCGGCGATCGGCAGCCAGTTGCCGTTGCCCGGCCGCTCGCGCGAAACGATCAGTTCGAAGCTGCCGTCGGGCTCGATCAGCATATCCTCGACATCCAACTCGCCGGTCGAAGCCATCGTGCCATCAATGGCATAGCGGTTGGCCTTCGTGCCGAAGGTGAGGATCGGCACGGTGCCGCGCTTGCCGCTGATCCGGTAGCTGCGATCGGACGTGATCGTCGCGTTCAGATAATGATTGTCGGGATTGTCGGCGCCGATCTTCGCCGTCTGGTGGCTCGCCTGATAGAAACCGGGGAAATCCGGGTCGGCGAACTCCAGGTTCATCTCCAGCGCCACGCGCAGCAGGCGCGTCAAATAGCGATAGCCCTCGGCGCGATCGAGCGGCGTATTGGCCGCATCGGCGCCCAGCACCACATCGCCGGCCTTCTCCAGCCTGCGGCAGAAGTCCCGCCAGGCCTCGCCTGACATGACCTTGTCTTCGCTCATCACACGCACTCCCGATTTCAACAGCTTGGCCGCCACGCTGCACCCGCGCGCGCGCGGCGGCTAGCCCCCGATAAGGCCCTGTTGCGGCTATGGAGCCATATATTGGCCGCCATTGACGTCGAGCACCGCGCCGGTGACGACGCGGGCATAATCCGACAGGAAGAACAAAACCGCCTTCGCGCAGTCATCCTCATGCGGGATGATGCCCAGCGGAATGCGGCCGGTGATCTCGCCGACCAGCGTGTCGCGATCGGCACCGTCGGCCACCGCGCGATCGATGAAGTCATAGACCGGCTTGCCGCCGATCCAGCCCATCCGCGTATGGTTCACGCGGATGCCATATTGGCCGAAATCGCGCGCCATGTGGCGGCTGAGCACATTGAGGCCGCCCTTGCCGGTGGCATAGCCGCCCTCGCCGGTGAACGGGTTAACCGTCGACATGGTCGATACGTTGATCACCGCGCCGTCCTTCTTCGCCTTGAAGGTCGGCAGCACAGCCTGCGTCATGCGGAGTGCGCCGAGGCAGTTCACGTCGAACACCTGCGCATAATCTTCCGGGTCCGCCTGATCGACCGGCAGCCATGCGCCGTGAATGTAAGCGGTGTTGACGAGGCCATCGATCGTCCCGAACGCTTCCAGCGTCGCCGCTGCCATGTTTTGGCAGGCCTTCGCATCGGAAATGTCGGTTGGCACCGCGATCGCCTTGCCGCCCTTGGCATTGATGTCGGCGGCAACTTCTTCCAGCAATCCCTTGCTGCGCGCGCCGAGCGCGACCTTCGCGCCTTCGGCCGCTGCGATGCGGGCGAGCGCCTGGCCCATGCCCGGCCCGACGCCGCTGACGATGACCACCTTGTCCTTAAGCAGCATGTTCCGGCTCTCCTGCATATATCTGATTGAGTTTGGGATCGATCGCATTGCCCACTTCCGGGCAATAGGTGCCCGACGGGCCGTACATCACGACGACGCAGCGGTTGCAGGCGGTGCAGCCGGACTTGTCGGCCGTCCCTGCCTTCCATTGCGAGACGAGCGTCGGATCGTGGATCAGCGCGCGCGCGATCGCCACCGCCTCGAAGCCCTCATCGAGCGCCGCCTTCGCCGATGTCAGTGACTGCACGCCGCCCAGATAGCAGAGCTTCACCGTCCGGTCCGGCCCCAGCGCCGCCTTCAGGGTCAGCGCATCTTCCATCAGATAATTCTCATGGAAAGGCGGCAGCTTGGGCACGCTCATCTTCAGGATGGCGAATTGCAGCTTGCCGGCAATGCTGGTCTGCAGCGTCGCCATCTCGTCATAAGGCAGCGAGCTGCCGAACATCTTCCAGGTGGATTCGATGTTCCGCCCGGCGGAGAGCACCAGCATGTCCGCGCCCGCCGCCTGCAATGCCCGCGCGGTGACGATCGTGTCCTGGATCGTCGCGCCCTTCGGCACGCCATCGACCAGATTGATCTTGGCCAGGATTGCTAACCGGCTGCCGACGGCCGCCTTCACCGCCGCCAGCACTTCCGCGGGGAAGCGCGCCCGGTTCTCGGCCGAACCGCCATATTCGTCGCGCCGGAAATTGCTCAGCGGCGAGATGAACTGGTTGAGCAGATAGCCATGGCCCATGTGGAGCTCGATCGCGTCGAACCCCGCCTGCTCGCAGCGGAGCGCGGCGGCCACGAACTCTTCGCGCACCATGTCCATGTCGGCGCGCGTCATCGCCCGCTGGAAGAAGCGCCCCATCAGGAAGCCCATCTTGTCGATGCCGCCGGACGAGGACATCGCCCGCGGCGTCGAAAGATCCCTGATCTGGCAGAAGCTGCCGCCATGGGTGATCTGGGCCGAAGCCTTGCCACCCGCGGCGTGGATCGCATCGGTGATCACGCGATAATGCGGCACGCTCTCGTCGCTCATCGTGCCCTGATTGGGGAGCGTCCGCCCGTCCTTGGACACCGCGATATAGGCCAGCGTCGTCAGCCCCAGCTCATGCTCGGCATAGGTGCGGTGGAATTCCAGCAGCGCCTTGGTGGGGTTCATGTCCTTGTTCTTCGTCTCGTTCGCGCCCGAACGGATGAAGCGGTTGCGGATCGTGATCGGCCCGATCTGGACCGGAGAGAAAGGATCGACGGTCATGATTCACCTTTCGGCACGGAGGCCGGCACATCCTTGGCCCAAGGCGCGATTTCGGTGCGGCTCTTGATCCGCCAGCCATTGGCGGTGCGCACCAGCTCGTCCTGATAGGTCGCGCCGATGAAGAAGATCTGCCCGCCTTTTTCCGGCAGCATGTGCATCGGATTGAACAGCATCGTGTTCGCAGTCGCGCGCGTGCTGTCCTGGCTGTCGAAGCGGATCTGCGGCAGGCCGATCAGATGCTGGCTGAGGCCGAAGCCGCCCAGTGCCTCGACCAGCCAGGGCTTGATCTCTGCCCAGTCTCCCTGCCGGCCGCCCGTCGCGCGATAGTCGCACACCGCATCCGCGGTGAACACATGGTCGAGCTTGTCGATCTCCCGCGTGTCCAGCGCGAACACATAATCGGTCAGCAGCGCCTGGATTTCCAATATGTCGGAGATGCGGTCGATATGCATGGCCCGCTTATCCTTATTATCCGTCGAAATTCGCCTGTCCGCCGTCGAGCGGGATGGTCGCGCCCGTCAGATAGGCGAAGCTTGGCCCGCACAAAGCCGCCACCGCCTCGCCAATGTCGGTCTCGCAAGCGCCGATCCGGCGCAGCGGGATCGTCTTGAAAAAGGCTTCCGCTTCCGCCGGCCGCGCCGCAATCCAGGATTTGAGGCCGGGGCTGTCGGCATGGGGGGCGATGTTGAGCACGCGGATGCCATCCGGCCCCCATTCGGCCGCCGCCGCGCGGGTCAGCGCCTGGATCGCCTTCTTGACCGCCGCATAGGGGCCATAGCCCGCCATGTCCCAGCGGATCGTGGCCGACGAAGTGAGGTTGATGATCACCCCGCCGCCGCGCGCCGTCATCGACGGGCGACACGCCTTCATCGTCCGCATCGTCGCGATCGGCCCGCTTTCGAAGCCAGCGAGGAACGCTTCGTCGGTCACGCTCTCCAGCGTGCCGAGCGGCACTTCCTGCGCATTGTTGACCAGGATGTCGACGCCGCCGAACGCCTCGATCACCTGCGCGACAGCCGCCTTGATGGCCTCACCGTCCTTGATGTCGACATGGAAGCCGCGCGATCCGTTGCCGCACTCCTCGGCCGTCGCTTCCACCTTGGAAAGCGTCCGGCCGAGCAGCGCCACCTTCGCGCCATTGCGGGCGAGCGCGAGCGCGATACCGCGCCCCACGCCCTGCCCCGCACCGGTAACGATCGCAATCTTGCCTTCAAGCATGGCTTGGCTCACGCGCCGAGCCCCGCCGGCGCGCCCGGCAACACCGGCTGGAAATAGCCCGAGGACCAGCCGCCATCGACGGCATATTCGGCGCCGGTGACATAGCTCGCCTCGTCGCTGACGACGAACGCCGTCACGCGCGCCACTTCCTCCGGCCCGGCGATCCGCTGCAGCGGCATGCGCTCCATGCCCTCATTCTCGGCGCCGCCGGCCTTGCCGGTCGGGTTGCCCATTTCGGTGTTGATCGCGCCCGGATGGACCGAATTGACGCGCACGCCGCGCGGGCCGAGCTCGAACGCCAGGCTCTTGGAAAGGCCACGCACCGCCCACTTCGACGCCGTGTAGACGGTCAAGCCGTTGCAGCCGCGCAAGCCATCGACCGAGGAGATGTTGACGACGCAACCATTGCCGCTCGCCGTCAGCGCCGGCGCGCAATGCTTCACGCCCAGGATCACGCCCTTGATGTTGATCGACAGCACCTTGTCGATGTCATCGGCCGAAACCTGCTCGATCGCGGTGTAGTGGACGACGGCGGCATTGTTGACGAGCGTGGTGAGCTTGCCGAACCGATCGACTGCGGTCTTCACCGCATTCGCCCAGTCGGCCTCGTTGCGGACGTCCATCTTCACGAAGACCGCGGCGTCACCCAGTTCCTTCGCCAGCGCCTCGCCCTTTTCGGCCAGGATGTCGCCGATGACGACCTTGGCGCCGCGTTCCACGAACAGCCGCGCCGTCGCTTCGCCCATGCCCTGCGAACCGCCGGTGACGATCGCCACCTTGCCCTCAAGCCTTCCCATGATCCCTCCGCGCATAATCGGCCGGGATAGGCCCCGGCTCTTGGCCGTGATCCTCCCCGGCCGCATCCGCAGTGTCAAGCGGATGCGCGAGAAAATTGGCGTTACAAATTCGCAAAGTGGCGCGATCTATTATGTTCGCGTCGCTATTGCGTAATCAGGCGGGGATGGCTTCTCCCAGCGATCGCTTGAGTTCGGTCGCGCCCAGCGCGATCGCTTCGGCCGAAGCCGGCAGCACGCCGACCATGCTGGCGAAACCGTGGATCATCCCGTCGGCACGCCGCAGCGTCACCGTGTTCCCCGCTTCCTCCAGCTTTTCGGCATAGGCTTCGGCCTCGTCGCGCAGCGGATCATATTCTGCGGTGACGATCGTCGCGGGCGGCAGCCCGGCCAGGCTCGCCGCGCGGATCGGTGCCGCCAAGGGATCGGGGCTGTCGACCGCGTCCGCACCCACATATTGCTCCCAGAACCAGCGCATCATCGGCCCGGTCAGGAAATAGTCGGCGCCATTTTCGGTGTAGGAGACATTGCCGAAATCGGTATCGATCACCGGATAGAGCAGGAACTGGTGGCCGATCGCCGGCCCCACCTCGCGCGCCTTCAGCGCCACCGCCGCGGCGAGGTTGCCGCCCGCGCTGTCGCCGCCGACGGCGATCCGGCCGCCATCGACATCGGCACCGGCCTGCCCCTCGGCCACCGCTGCCACCGCCGCGTGGCAGGCCAGCAGCGGTTCGGGGAACTTCGCTTCCGGCGAACGCGGATAATCGACCGAAACCACCGCAACATGCGCGGCTTCCGCGATCGCGCGGGTCAACGGGTCATGCGTTTCCAGATTGCCCGAAACCCAGCCGCCGCCATGGAAGAAGACGAGCACCGGCAACTTCGTCCCCGGCTCGGGATGATAAAGCCGCGCCGGCATCGTGCGGCCGCCATGGCTCAGGCTGATGTCCTTGACCTCGGCAATATCGGCCTTGGGGAACGGCATCGGCATATCGTCGGCCACGCGGGCATTGGCGACGGTGAAGGGCGGCACGCACAGCGGCGACTGTTTCATCATTTCCAGGATCTGCTGGGTCATCGCATCCAGGGCCATTCTTCTCTCCTCCGCCTTTCGTTCGCGGTCGCTTGCCGTTCAGTCACCGTAGGATAGAACAGCGCGCCATGATGAACCCCATCCAAATGGACGACGCCGCCGAAACGCTGTTGCCCTCCGCACTCCTGGAGGCGCTGTATGGCGGCCTGCTCGATGCGACGCCGTGGGAGGCGTTCCTCCGCGCGCTCGCGGCCTATCTCGATTCGTCCTACGCCACGATCATCCTCACCGTTCCCGGCGCCAGCAGCCCCGGCATGACGCTCACCCCCGGCGCCGATCCGCAGGTGCAGGAGGATTATTCGGCGAGCTTCTTCACCAGCGATCCGTTCATCGGCCTGCCCGAAGGCGAGGTGATGCGCTTCGCCGATTTCGTCGACCGGACGGCGCGCAAGAATGCCGACTTCCACCGCGATTTCCTCGAAGGTGCAGGCGGAGACCAGATCCTCGGCGTCGATCTGCGCGCCCAATCGGGCTTCGAGGCGCGCATCCGCGTCACCCGCGATCAGAGCCGCCCCGATTTCGAACGGACCGAGCGCGACACGCTCCAGCGCCTCGTTCCCCACATCCGCAACGCCGTCCGGCTCTATGAGCGGCTGGCGACGATCGGCACCGAACAGGGCGTGTTTCAGGGCGCGATCGAACAGATGGCGGTGGCCACCATCATCCTCGATCATGGCGGTCGCGTCCTGCGCACCAATGCCCGCGCCGATCACCTCCTCGCCCGTGCCGACGGTCTTTCCCGCAGCGGCGATCGCTTCGTGCTGGGCGGCCGCGACGATCAGAAGGCGCTGGAGGCGATGCTACGCACGCTGGACGTGGAAAGCGATCCCCGCGCGGTCGCCCCCTTGCGTCTGCGCATCGAACGCCCATCCGGCGAACGCGATTTCGCGATCGTGGCGCAACCCGTCGCTGGCCCCGCCTTCATGCGCGGCGCCACTGCCGCGGCACTCGCCTTGTTCGTCACCGAACCCGGCGCCCGCACCGGCCCCAGCCCGGAGGCAATCCGCGACCTGTTCCAGCTAACCCCCGCCGAAGCCCAGCTCGCTGCAACGCTTGCCAACGGGGCATCGCTGATCGACGCCGCCGATCGCCTCGGCGTCACCCACAACACGGTCCGCGGCCACCTCCGCGCGATCTTCGCCAAGACAGGCGTGCGACGGCAATCGCAGCTCGTCCACCTGCTGAACGCGCGGCTGCCCTAACCACAACCGTCATGCTGAACTTGTTTCAGCATCCATGCATGCCACCGGCAGCAATCGCTCACATGGACCCTGAAACGAGTTCAGGGTGACGGCGGGAGATTGGGGCAAACCACACCCTCAAGCCCCCGGCTTCACCTCCACCTCAACCTTCGCGATCTTGCCGGTGAATTTGAACGGCATCTTATAAGTGAAGTCGATCGGCGATCCGGTATCCATGCCGATATCCAGCCCCTCACCCAGCGAGAACTGGATCGGCACCGTCCGTTCGAGCCGCCCTTCGGCAACCGTCTTGCCATTGGCGGACAAGCTGATCTTGCCGCCCTTGCCCATCCCCCCACCATCATAGTCGAAGTCCACGACAAGCGTGGTCTTGCCCGCGGGCAAGGCTTCGCTCGCGGCGAAGGTGGGCCGGTCGATGCTGAGGAAATTATAGACGAACACCGGTTTGCCCTCGCGGAGATAGAGGCCATAGCCGCCCTCCAGTCCGCCATGGGTTATCACCATGCCCTCGGCTTTCTCGGGCAGTTCGATCTCGGCAGTGATGGTCCATGATTTGTTGAGCATCGGCAGGCAAGCCGCGTCGGGCAGCGCCACCATGCCTTCATGGTAGGTCGCGCTGGTGCGCTTGCCGACAAGGCTCGGCCGCCCCATCGCTTCGGCATTCATGCGGATCGTCGCGCGCCAGTCGAGCGGCAGAACATTATATTTTGCCGCCTCGACCCACCACCGATCCTGCAACTCGCGCAATTTGTCGGGATGTTCGGCGGCGAGATCCTTCGCCTGCGAGAAATCCTCGTCGAGCTTGTATAGCTCCCAGACCTGATCGTCGGGGCTCCAATCCTCGGAGCGGACCGGCTGCCACGGCACGAACGACGGCGCCGATGCCATCCAGCCATCATGATAGAGCCCGCGGTTGACGCCCAGCTCGAAATATTGGGTTTTCCGGTGGCTCGCCGCCTCCGCGTCATCGAACACATGCGCGAAGCTGACGCCCTCGATCGGCTTCTGCTGGATGCCGTTGAGCTCACTCGGCGCTGTGACTCCGCACAGTTCGTAGAGCGTGGGCACGATGTCGATCGTATGGATGAACTGGTCGCGCAGGCCACCCTTGTCTTTGATCTGGTCCGGCCAGGAGATGATCATCGGGTTGCGCGTGCCGCCGAAATGACTGGCAACCTGCTTGGTCCATTGGAAGGGCGTGTTCATCGCGTGCGCCCAGGCCGACGGGAAGTGATTGAAATGCTTCGGCCCGCCCAGCTCATCGATGGCCTTGATATTGTCTTCCCATTTCTCCGGAAAACCGTTGAAGAACATGTTTTCGCACAGCGATCCTTCGATCCCACCCTCCGCGCTCGAACCATTGTCGCCAGCGATGTAGATGATGATCGTGTTGTCGGCGTCGGGCAGTTCCTTCACCGCATCGATCACGCGGCCCATCGCTACGTCGACCTGCGCGCCATAGCCGGCGAAGACTTCCATCATCCGGGCATAGAGCCGCTTCTGGTCGTCGTTCAGGCTGTCCCAGGCGGGCAGACCTTTCGAGCGCGTAGTCAGCTCGGTATCGGCCGGGATCACGCCCAATTTCTTCTGCCGCTCAATCGTCGCCTCGCGATAAGCATCCCAGCCCGCGTCGAACTGGCCCTTGAACTTGTCCGCCCATTCATTCGATGCGTGATGCGGTGCGTGCGTGGCGCCCGGAGCGACATAGAGGAAATAGGGCTTGTCGGGCGCGATGCTCTTCACCTTGCGCACCCAGCGGATCGCCTTGTCGGCGAGATCCTCGGTCAGATGATAATCGGGATCGTCCGACGCGGGCACAAGATCACGATTCTCGAACAATAACGGGTTCCAGTGGTTCATGTCACCGCCATTGAAGCCGTAGAAATAGTCGAAACCCAGCCCATTGGCCCAGCGATCGAACGGCCCCGCGGCGCTCGTCTCCCAGGTCGGCGTATTATGGTTCTTGCCGATCCACGCGGTCATATAGCCGTTCTGGCGCAACACCTCGCCGATAGTGCCGCAATTGCGTGGGAGCACGCAGCAATAGCCGTCATAGCCGGTCGCCAACTCGGTGATCCCGGCGAACCCGGTCGAATGATGGTTGCGCCCGGTGATCAGCGCCGCGCGCGTCGGGCTGCACAAGGCGGTGGTGTGGAAATAGTTGAACCGCAGCCCCTCCTTCGCCAGCCGGTCCATCGTCGGCGACGGCACGCCGCCCCCGAAAGTGGAAAACTGGCCGAAACCGACATCGTCGAGCAGGATCAGCACGATGTTGGGCGCGCCCTTGGGCGGCTGCACCGGTTGCGGGAAGGTCGCCGGATCGGAATCCTTGAAGGTCCGCCCCACCTCCCCGGTGAAATGGAAATCGGGACGCGGCAGGATTTCGGGCGTCTGGGCAGCACGATCGACGGGCACGGCAAGCCTCCACTCCACGGAAACGGGATGCCGCCAAACTAGGCGTGCCGCATATCCCGTCCATCGGGGCAAACCCGCAGGCCAAAGGGTGATTTCCCGGAAGGGCACCATCCTTCCCTCCCTCAAACCGTCATGCCAGCGCAGGCTGGCATGACGTGATTATTTTTAGGGCAACCCCATCCCCCGCCGTCGCCCCAGCGGAGGCTGGGGCCCATGGCTCTATCGGCACAAGCTACCACTCGCCAAAAACCTTCATGTCCCCCAGAATGAATCCGCGTCCGATCAAAGAACACCGCGCGGTTGACGCTTATGCGCACTCTCCATCATACAGGATTACGAGGATCACCATTTACAACCACCGCAGTTGACATAATGCGGAGCAAGGAGAGCATATGACGGCGAAGGTGCCCGATCGCGACACAATGGTCGCGGAGGCGAAGGCCAAAGCGGGGCTCGATGATTTCGGCGATACCTGGTTCTTCGCCCATATCGACGCGCTGATCCCCGCGCTCAACGGTGAGGCAAAGCTCAGCGACGCCGGCGCGGCCTATGCGCAGGACACCATCGTCACCTCGCTGGTCAACCGCCTGCGCTTCGTCGAGATGTTCAAGCAGCATCCCGAGATCAATGACGAGCAGGTGGAAGTCGCGGCCGTCGTCGTCGGCCTGCCGCGCACCGGCAGCACCATGCTCCACCGGATGCTGGCGGCCGCGCCGGGTATGACCGGCTGCCGCTGGTACGAGACCAAAAATTACGTCCCCTTCCCCGGCGAGGAGCGCGGCAATCCCGAACCGCGCCGCGCCGAGGCCAAGGTCCTGCTCGATTATATGTGCCAGGCGATCCCCGATCTGATGTCGATCCATCCGATGGACATCGACCAGCCCGACGAAGAGCTCATCATCATGGGCCAGCTCTTCTCGTCGACGATGATCGAGGGCACCTTCTTCGTCCCCAGCTTCGCCCGCTGGCTGATGGAGCATGACCGCGTTCGCGTTTACCATGACCTCAAGCAGATCCTGAAGCTGCTGCAATGGTCCGATCCCAGCCGCAAGGGCGCCAAGTGGGTGCTCAAGACGCCGGGCCACCTGATGGGTCTCGACGGCGTGATCGAGGTCTTCCCCGAAGCCAAGATCGTCATGACGCACCGCGATCCGGTGCAGACCGTGCCGTCTTATTCCAGCATGATGGTCAATCTCTACGGCATGTCGTCGGACGATGTGGACCGGCACGCGGTCGGCGCCGTCTGGCTTGATCGTCTCGCCGAACTGCTCGACACCTTCATGGCCGAGCGCGAGAAGGTGGGCGGCCGCAACTTCATCGACGTGCTTTATACCGAGCAGCTTTCGGAACCGACCAAGGTCGGCCGGCGCGTGCTGGAACAGGCCGGCGTGATAGTCACGCCCGAGATCGAGGCCGGCATGGCCGAGTGGATTGAAGCCAACAAGCGCGAGGACCGCGCGCCCCACAAATATTCGCTCGAGGATTTCGGCCTCACCCGCGCGCAGGTGGAAGAAAAATTCCGCGCCTATCGCGAGGCGTTCCTGGAGAAGGTGCCGGCCTGACTTCGATTACGAGGACGTGAAGGGGCGTCGGCTTCGCGGGGGGCCGGCGCCCTTTGATTTCAGGTTACTCACGAGAAGTTTACTGCGGAATCCCGCCTACCGGGCCGTGAGTGCCAGCTCGGCGAGCAAAAGTGGCGCAGTTGTTCATCAAGAGCCATTCGCCGTCATATTTCAGGCTATTGCGATCATTGGGCGGACGGCTAGGTTGCGCAATCGGGGGATAAGCAACCAATGATCAAGCGCGCCGCTCTTATAGTTCTTCTTCTGTCGAGCAGCATCGCTTGGGCGGACAGTTGGATGCCGCCCTCGCAGGAAACCTACCTTTCGCGGGACAAAAGTGCGCGGCTGACAGTCACGCCGCGCGATCTGGAAAGCGCCTACGCCTATTTCGACGACAAGGTGAAAGGTCGTGAACCCGCGGGGGCGCCGGCAAGCTCGAAACAAACGAGCGCTACCGCGTCGCTGGAGCTGCGTGATGCCTCGGGCCATTGGACGAAGGCTTGGAGCAAGCCGCTGCACAATGAAGTCGCGCCGGTTGACGTGATTGTCGCCAACAACGGCCAGGGCTTTGCGACATTCGACAATTGGCATTCGGTCGGCCATGGCCCGGATGCCATCGCCATCTACGATCGCAACGGGAGTCTTGTCCGCAAGTTCGGACTCCAGGAATTGTTTCCTGACTGGTTTGTGGCGGCGCTTCCGCGCTCCGTCAGTTCGATCCATTGGCGCGGAAAGCCTCGAACTTCCGGCACGGAATTGGTCGTGCCTGTTGTTCAGCCCAGTGACGAGGAATTTCCACTCGGTGAAGGCAGGAAGGTCGATCTCGCGATCCGCCTGAGCGACGGCGCTCCGGTTGGCCTTGAAGGCGTAAAATGGAAAAGCGCGCTGAACGAAGCAGCCGCCACGGCACGGAAAAGCTGTGCGAGCGAGCGTGAGTGGATCAGCAAATGGAACGCGCCAATCTCCGCGCCAGTGACCGCGAAGGAGCGGGATTGGCACGACTATCTTCGCGAAACCCAGTACCGGACCAAATGGTCCGATGAGTCACCGGGTGTAGGCACCACCGTGCTCCGTCTTGCCGGTGCCGCCGATTTCCGAGAGTCGGTGAAGTGGCTGGAAGATGCGCTTACCGAAGAGGCGATGGTTGAACATGATCTCAGGGCGATCGGCTCGCCAGATCTTGCCCGCCTCACCGTGGAAATCGAACGAATTGCATCCCGCATCCGGCCTGGCCAGTTGAAGGACGTCGATCTCGTGATTGTCGCCGACGCCGCGCACGCCGATCGTGTCCGCACGGTACTGGCACCATCGGGCGCGAGCCTGGAAATTATCGACCCTGCGAAGTTATTCACGCAAATTCCGCAACGTATCCGCGATGACGACCCGGCGACATGTCGAGCGCCTGATCCCGCGCCAAGTCCAGTGGCGTGGTGGCACGCACTCCCCGTTCTCGCCTTGGGTGGCGGCATATTCCTGCTTCGCCGGGCGTAAACCGCCGCGTCACAACGTCCAGACATGCCCCGGCGGCAATTCCAGCAATTCGATGACATTGCCTTCCGGGTCCGCGCCATAGATGCCGCGCATTCCGTCCTCATGCCCCGGCCGGTCGGCGACGAAGGTCATGCCCTCGCGCTTCAGCCGCTCGAACTCGGTGTCCATATCGTCGAGGATCACGCAGAAATGCGTGTAGCCGCGGTCATTGGGGCGGAGCGGCGGCGCATCGCGGGCGGGCGGCGCAGAATATTGGAACAGTTCCAGGAAGGAAGCGCCGGCGCGGAACATTGTCACCCGCCCCTTCGATCCGGGCACGCCGAGCACGCGGTCATAATCGGGATTGTCCGCCCAGGCGAAGGCGCCAGGCATCTCCTCGAAACCAAAGGCGCGGCGGTAGAAATCGGCCATCCGGTCGAAATCGGCGACATTGATGGCGACGTGATGGATTCCGCGGATCATGGCCGCGATCCTATCAGAATGCGGCCACGCGGTTTACTCTCATCGCATCTCTAAAACGGCCGGCAATTGCCTATGCGGGCGCAAATTTACCGCGGAAATGTTGGAAATGCCGGTCGCCGCCTACCCACGAAACGAGTGTAAACCTGTCACTCAATCACCGGCAAAGTGAAGATGAACCGCGCCCCTTGGCCCGCGGCGCTCTCCACCGTCAGGTCGCCCCCCATCGCCCGCGCCAGCCGCCGCGCGATATAGAGGCCAAGCCCCGTTCCCGCCCCATCACCCGGGTGCAACCGCTCGAACTTCTCGAAGATGCGGTCATGGTCCGCAGGCTCGATGCCGCGCCCCTGGTCCGCCACCGTCACCGCGGCATAGCTGCCCTGCCGCTCGCAGCGCAGCCACACCGCACCGCCCTCCGGCGAATGACGCACGGCATTGCCGACGATGTTGACCAGCACCTGCAACGCTCGACGCTGATCGCCCTGCGCCAGCAAAACCTCGCCCATCGCCGGCCGGTCGATCCGCACGTCGCGATCCGCCGCCCGCCCGCTCAGCAGGCCCGCCGCCCGGCGCGCGGCATCGGCCAGGTCGAGCCGCTCCACCACCGGCGCGAAATCGGGCCGCTCGATCGCCTGCAAATCGACCAGATCCTCGACCAGCGCCAGCAGGTGCCGCCCTGCCGCCGCGATGTCGGTCGCATAATTGGCATAGTCGCGCCGCAACGGCCCATCGGCCTGTGCGCGGATATGTTCGGCGCCGGCGATGATCCGGTCGAGCGGCGACCGCAGTGCCGCGTCCAGCCGGCGGCCGAAGGCGTCCGCGTTGCCGATCTCGATGGCGGTGCCGCCGCTATCCTTGACCATCGCCAGCGTCGGCGCAGGTGGTGGTGCCACAGCCACCGCGGCACCCCGCAGCCCGGCGAACCGTCCCGACGCGTCGAAGATCGGCACCGCCGAAAGCCGCACCCGGCCGCCGCCGTCGCGCAACTCGCCTTCCTGATCGTCGAAACGGCGCTGCGACGCCATGGCGTCAAGGATCGGCAGCACGCCCGCTTCATTCTCGCTCAGCGTGACGAGCTTGGTCAGCGGCTTGCCCAGCAGGGATTCGCGTGACGGCACCACGCCCGGCGACAGCGCGATAAGCTTCAGCGCCTCGTCCGTCTCCCACAGCCAATCCGCCGAGGCGCGGATGAAATCATGCTCCCGGTCGATGATCGCCGCGGGAAAGGCGTCCGCGGCCGGCCGTTCGGTCCAGCCCGCGATGGCGAGCGCGATGCCCTCCCCATGCGGCTCGGCGCGTACCCAAAGTTCGAGATCGGCATCGCCGTCGGCCGCGATCACGCCGCGCGAAACGACGATCCCCAGCCGGCGCGAAAGACGGGCGACGCTCGCCAGTTGCGGCACGGCGATGACGCCGCCATCCGCACCACCGGCCCGCCGATGCAGCGATTCCAGCGCTGCATCCGCCTCAACGAGGCGGAAGTCCCGATCGAGCCGCCCATGGACAGCGGCCATCATTGCCGCAGGCCCGCCTCAAGCTCGTCGATCGCGCCACGGAAGGCGGCGTCAAGACGCCATGGCCGCAGCGTCTCCTCGGCGCGCCGCCGGTCGAGCGTCATAAACGCCTCGATCCGCGTCGCCGCTGTGTCCGGGTCCATATCGTTGGGGACGCAGCGGAACAGGATGTCGGCGGCCGTCGCGCTGCCCATGCCGATCGCGCCGAGCAATACCGCCAAGCGGCTGCCATCGGCGTCGAACATCATGTCCCACGCGGAGCCGAACTCGATCCCCGCACGCAGGGCCAGGCCGGCAACGGTCAGCGCCACACGCCCCTCGGCCAGCGCACGCGAGATCAGGGCGTCGGTCAGGCGATCAGCCGCACGCAACAACAGCGCCAGCGCAATCGCCCGTCCTTCCAGAGTCGATCCTTCGTCATAACCAGCCAGCAATGCCTGCGCGGCCGTCCCCACCTCGCGATCGGCGATGGCGGGATCGAGCCTGCCGATATCGATCAGATAGCGCCGCAGGCAGGCCGCCACGCGCCAGATCAGCCGGTACTGCACCTCGGCCGGCAGGTCGGTCCGCGCGAGCACCGGGTCCTGGAAACGGTCGATCCGCCGGCTTTCGGCGACGATCATCGCCATGGCTGCTTCCGCGATGGCCGGCTCGGAATCGTCGATCAGCATGTCGATCAGTGGCGGCTCGGTCGACAGTTCGAACATGCGGGCAGCGGTCAGGCGCAGCGTCACGCTCAGCCGATGCTCCTCGGCGCGGCGAAGCACCAGCCCGACGAGTTCCGCATCCCGCAGCATGCCGGCATGTTCCATCATCGGCGCTGCGATCGGCGGCGCACCGCCGCTGATCGCTGCCGCCAGCACGGGATCGCGCGTCTCGATCCGTTGGCCGATGCGATCCCGCAGATCATCTTCGACAGTCGCCACCAATCGCTGCAACAGGTTCGCGGCGGCCGCCCGCTCGATATCCCTTAGTCGCCGGCCTTCCGGCAGCAACAGGTCGATCAGCGCCAGCCGGATGCGATCGCGACCCGCAATCTGCGCACGCGCCGCATCGCCCAGCAAGCGCTCGGCGCTGTCGATCGGTTCCGGGACAAAGGCGGCCATCACCCTACTCTAGCGCGATGCGGTTAAGGCCCGCTAAACGACGATTATAGTCTTTTGCACCGATGCTTGCGCGATCAGGCGGGCCCTGCGGTGCGCACCGCCACCCGGCTCGCCACCTCGCGCTGGACGACGGCGAAGGAGGCGATGGCATAAAGCGCGAGCACCGCGATGCCGGCAAACCATTGCCCGATCAGCGCAAAGGGCGTCATCGCCCAGATAAGGCCATCAAGGCTCGCCACCCAATGCGGTGCAAGGCCGCCGGGCAAACGCTTCAGGATACGCTGCTCACCGATCAGGGCGGCCATCGCCAGCAGGATCGTCGCGCCGATCAACCAGGCGCCCCAACCCGCTTCCTCAGCGATCCCATAACAGAGCACCACCAACGCGCCCGACGCAGCGATGCCGCGCGCAATCAGGAAGGCCCGTGCCCATCGCAGCGGCGAAAGCCGCGCCCCCGCCAAACGCTCCGCAACCGCGGCGATCGGCCCGGACACCATCAAGGCCGCCTGACCCGCCAGCCGCCAGTCGACCCCGAAGAATATCCCCGCAATCACCGCCGCCGTGACGGATCCGACCGCGAACCAGACAGGATCGACGGCGCGACGCAGCAGTGGCGCCGCCACCAGATTCTCGATGGCAGGGAAGATATGCCGCCACGTCCAGTCCCGCCCGCGCGGTCGCGCCCCTGCGAGCATCAGGCGGTCGAAGCCTTCCAGATGGGCCACACCGTCCACCAACAGGGGAATCCTGCCGGTTCGGCCGCGGCCATTGCCCGTCGTAACGTCCATACGTTGGGCATTGGCCTGCACTGCGCGCCGCAGCAGCGTGGATTCCATATCCCAGTCGCCCAGCATCGCTGCCGTGTCGCGCAGAAAGGCACCATCAACCATCATCAACCCGGCCCAGCGGGCGGTCGCGTCGATTCGCTCGAAAATCGCATGCTCCGGCTCGTCGGGCACGGTCAGCAGGCTCGGCCCCTGCGCCTCGGCCATGCGCTCCACCACCGGCGGCGATGCCAGGCAGCCGTCGCCGATCACCAGCAATTTCTCTTCGGGGTGGATGCGATCGGCGGCGTCCGCCACATCGCGGGTGATATCGACCTTGAGGCCGCTGCGCCGCAATCGTTCGACCGCCTGGGCCAGTGCCACCGGGATCCGCTCCGCTAGGATCAATATCTGCTCGGCACCGGCATAGCCGGCAAGGCGCGCCTGATGTTCGACAAGCGTCCGCCCGGCCAGCGGCAAGGTCGCGCGCAGCCCTTCGGTTTCGTCGTTAGCCAGTTGATACGCCGATATCAGCGCCGCGAGCGCCACGATGCTTCCCCCAATCGCCTCTTTTCACGCGATAAGCCGGGAAGCCGTGCGATGCAAAGGCGGCGGGCGCCCAACGGCGCGATTGCCGCGCCGGAAATCAGAGGACGAAGCTGTCGATCGACCGGTTGATCGCGGCAACCACCGTCGGATCGCTGGGCGTGCCGGTGGCGGCGCGTTCGGCCAGCGCCATCAGGTCGACCGCGGCGAAGCTCGCCGCCAGCCCTTGCAGGCGCAGCGCCGCGATTCGCCATTCGGCCGCGCCGGACGCACGATCGAGCGCATCGGCATGGCCGCGCGCACTGGCCAGGAAGACGGTACGCAGCTCGGCCACGAGGGCTGGGTCGCTCCCCACGGCGGCGGCGAGTGCGGTTTCAAGGGCGCCGGGATCGTACATCATCGGCAAACTCTGGCACGCGGGGATTAACAGGCGGTTTCAGCAGGCCTTCCGCGACGCAGGAAAGCTGATAAACAATGTCTATGAACCAGGGGGCACGATCCACCGACCAATGGCGCGAGCATCGCGCGCTGCTCGAAGCCATTTCCCGCAACCGCGAGGAAGGCGGCGTCGGAATGCCGACCGAGGAGCCTGCTGCTCCGCCGCCCACTACAGCGCAGCCGGCACCGCTTGTGGCTGAGATGGAACCGGCCGAAATCGGCACGCCCTGGCGCGACATTGTCATCGGCGGTGCGTTGCTGGTTATCGGCGCGCTGTGGATCGCTGCTGTCGCCACTACGCTGGAAGCGCAGGGCTCGCCGCTCAGCGGCTTGACCGCCATCGTCTCGCTCGCCAGCGGCCCGCTGGCGCTGCTCGGCGTCCTCTTCCTCGTTCTTCAGCGCACCAGCCGGCGCGAGGCCGTTCGTTTCGGCCAGACCGCGCAAGCGATGCGGGTCGAATCCATCAATCTCGAGCTGGCGGTCGCCCAGCTAGCTGGCCGCATTGCCGAAAGCCGGCGGGAACTGACCGATCACACGGAGCAGTTGCTGAATGTCGGCCAGGATTCGACGTTGCGGCTCGGCGAACTCGCCGCAGCGATGGCGCGCGAAAGCAAGGCGCTTCGGGTCGAATCCGATCATCTGGAAACCACCGCCGAAATCGCCCGCAGCGACATGGGAGTGCTGATCGACGATCTGCCGCGTGTCGAAGAACAGGTGCGCAGCCTGATCCACCGTCTGCGCGAAGTGGCTGGCGAGGCCGATGGCCGCCTCACGACGTTGACCGGCCAGCTCACCGCGCTGGCCGAACAGGGCGAGAAGGCCGATGCCGTCGCCGCGGGCGCCGCGCAGCAGCTTGCTACCCAGCTTGCCGCGATTGATCGGCACGGCAACGCCGCCGATGAACGGATCGAAGCGCTGACCGGCCGCATCACTGCGCGCGACCAGAACAATCAGGCCTTCCTGGAAGGCGTGGACCGTTCGATCGCCGATATCGAAGCGCGCATCGCCAGTCTCGGCACGAAGGGCGGCGATACCGCGCGCGAACTTGGCGAGGCGCTGGTCCAACTCCGTGACCAGAGCGACAGCCTGACCGACCGCCTTGCCGCCGCCGCCCCCGCCACCGAAGCGCTGGTCGAGCGCGCGACCGCGCTCAAGGCGGCGCTCGATGCCAGCACCACAGGGCTCGGCGAACAGCTTCCGGCCGCGCTCGCCAGCGTCGAGGCGCAGGCCGAACGCAGCCAGACCGCCATCGCCGCGATGATGCCGGAGGCCGAAGCGCTCCAGCAGGCCGTATCGAACGCGACCGGTAATATCGCCGACGTCGAAAAGGCGATCACCGACCAGCGGACCGCGCTCGATGCCATCCAGGCATCGGCGGCCGGGCGCCTAGCGGAGATCCGCACCCAGGCCACCGAGTTGCAGGCGAGCATCGCCGAAGCTGAGCAAAGCGCGCGGACGCTCGCCGATCAGGCCGGCCCGCAACTCGTCGAGGCCCTGCTGCGCGTCCGCGAAACCGCCGTGCAGGCCGCGGAGCGCGCCCGCGAATCGATCGGCACCGTCATCCCGAACGCCGCCGCGAGCCTCGGCACCGCCACCCGCGAGGCGATCGAGAAGGCGATCAATGAGACGCTGGCGACGCAATTGGGCGATATCAATGCGACCGCCGAGCGCGCTGTCGCTGCCGCCACGGCGGCGAGCGAACGGCTGCAGAACCAACTCGCGGCGATCAAGGATACCGCCGCGACGGTCGACGCCCGCGTCGATGAAGTCCACAGCCAGGTGGCCGAGCATGACGAGGAAAGCTTCTCGCGTCGGGTCGCCCTCCTCATCGAATCGCTCAACTCGACCTCGATCGACGTCGCCAAGATTCTGTCCAACGATGTCACCGACAGCGCCTGGACCTCCTATCTGAAGGGCGATCGCAGCGTCTTCACGCGCCGCGCGGTTCGCCTCCTTGATGCTGCGGAAACGAAGGAAATCACGCGGCATTATGAGGAAGAGGCCGAGTTCCGCGATCAGGTGAACCGCTACATCCACGATTTCGAAGCGATGCTCCGCCGCGTGCTTTCCAGCCGCGATGGCGCGCCGCTCAGCGTCACCCTGCTCTCCTCGGACATGGGCAAGCTCTATGTGGCGCTGGCCCAGGCGATCGAGCGGCTGCGCACCTGATCTACTAGCCGTTCGGCTGGCAGCGTCCGGCCGGCTCCGCGCCCGATATCACCATTTCCTCGGCCTCGATCGGGTCGGTCTGCGGCATCATCCTCAATTCCCGCCACTTGCCGAAGCGATAATATGCGAATGTCATGATCAACGTCGTCAGCGCGCCGGCATTATAGCTCCACCAGATCGCATCCGCGCCGATCCGCGGTTGATAATAGGCTGCCAGACCCAGGCGGACGGGAAAGAAGGCGACGATGAGGATGGCGAGCGGAACCATCACCGCCCCGTTCGCACGCACCGCGGCGGAAAGCACCGAGGTGACCCCGAACAGGATGAAGCCCCAGCTCACGATCAGATTCATATGCTGGGCGACGTCCATGGCGTGACCGTCATTGCCCAGGAACAGCGACAGGGCATGGCGATCGATCGCGAGCATCACCAGCACCGCGCCGCCCGTAATCAGCACGTTCATCCAGATGCCCGCCCGCGTCACCTGGCCTACGCGATCCCAGCGGTTGGCGCCGATATTCTGAGCCGCCATCGCGCTCACCGCCGCGCCCAGCGCCATTGCCGGCATCTGAATGTAGGTCCAGAGCTGGTTGGCGGCACCATAAGCCGCGGTAACCGCCGCACCCTCACGATTGACCAGCCCGATCATCGCGAGAGCGGAAATCGAGACCGTGAGCATCTGCAGCCCCATCGGCACGCCCTTGACGAAGATCGTGCGCGTCAGCGTCCGTTCGGGGACAATATAGCCGATCTCGGAACCGCGCAGGCGCAGCGGCAGATCGCGAACGTAGATGTAGGCGACCAAGGCTGCGAGCGAGATGATGTTGGCGATCAGCGACGCCGTCGCCGCCCCCCTTATTCCCAATGCGGGTGCAGGTCCCAGCCCCAGGATCAACACAGGGTTGAGCGCGATATCGATCACCGCCGCGAGGATCATGAACCACAAAGGCGTCATCGCGTCGCCTGTGCCGCGCAGCCCCATGGTCAGCAGCACCATGATCATCCCGGCTGGCAGCCCAAGGAAACTGATACGCAGATAAGCGAGTGCAAAGTCGAAAACTTCGGGCGGCGTCGCCAGCAAGTGGAGCAGGTTCGGCGCCCATAGCCAGCCCGCCAACGCCACCAGTGTCGCACCCACGGCAAGCATGCCGATCGTCGTGCCCATCACCCGCCGCGCGCCATCCACATCGTCCGCGCCGATGCGCTGGCCGATCAGGATGGTCGCCGCCATGCCGAAACCGAACACGGCGGAAAACATCAGGAACATGACGAGATTGGCATTGGCCGTGGCGGCCAGCGCCGCCTCGCCCAGAAACTGCCCTACCCAGATCGCGTTGATCGAGCCGTTGAGCGACTGGAGCACGCTCGATCCCAGCGTCGGCAGCGCGAACAGCAACAGCGTGCGCGCGATCGGCCCAGTGGTGAGATCCTGTCCGGGCCGCGTCGCCATGCCTGTTCTCCGTCCGCCGGCGAAGGCCGGAGAGACGTCTGTAACCATTGGCCATATCGCGACAAGCGTGAACGCACCGCCGCCGCGATTTCTATGGCCGCTCCGCCGCCGCCTTTGCCGAAATGGCAAGGGCCGCGACGGATATCGGGATCAGAACGCTTCGACGGGCAGCGCCATCATGCTTTCCGCGCCGGTCTCGATCTTGCGACGGAGCGCGCCAGCGTCGGGCAGAATGCGCTCGGCGAAGAAGCGCGCCGTCACCTGCTTCGCCTCGTGGAAGGCGCGGTCGTCGGTGCCGGCGGCCAGCGCCGCGGACGATGCCTGCGCCATCTTCAGCCACATCCAGCCGAGCGAGACGATGCCCATCAACGTCATATAGCTATAGGCCGCAGCCCCGGCATTTTCGGGGTTGGCCATGCCGTTCTGCATCAGCCACATGCTGGCGGCCTGCAATTCGCCCAGCGCCTTTTCCAAGCGCGCCGCGAAGTCCGCGGTTTCGGGATTGGCCTTGGCCGCGCCGATTTCCTCGCCGATCAGCGCGAACAGCGCCATCGCCGCGCGGCCGCCATTCATCGGCAGCTTGCGGCCGACCAGGTCCATCGCCTGCACGCCGTTGGTGCCTTCGTAGATCATGGCGATGCGCGCATCGCGCACATATTGCTCCATCCCCCATTCGCGGATGTAGCCGTGGCCGCCATAGACCTGCTGTGACTTGGTGGCGATGTCGTAGCCGAGATCGGTGACATAGCCCTTGATGACCGGGGTCAGCAGCGTGATCAGATCCTCTGCCGCCTGCCGTTCTTCCTCGCTTTGCGCGCTGTGCGACAGATCGACCTGCAGGCCGCCCCACAGGCAGAAAGCGCGCGCGCCTTCCAGGCAGGCCTTGCTCTCCATCAGCATCCGCCGCACGTCCGGGTGGACGAACAGAGTGTCGGCTTTCTGGTCCAGGTCTTTCGGGCCGGTCAGCGCGCGGCCCTGGCGCCGGTCTTTGGCGTATTGCACCGCATTCTGATAGGCGACTTCGCCGACCGACAGGCCCTGAAGGCCCACGCCCAGCCGCGCCGCGTTCATCATGATGAACATCGCGGCCAGGCCCTTATTCTCCTCGCCCACCAGAAAGCCGGTTGCGCCGTCATAATTGAGCACGCAGGTCGCGTTGCCGTGAATGCCCATTTTCTCTTCGATCGACCCGCACGACACGCCGTTGCGCGCGCCCAGCGTGCCATCGGCATCGACCATGAATTTGGGGACGATAAAGAGGCTGATGCCCTTCACATTGTCCGGCGCGCCCGTCACCTTGGCGAGGACGAGGTGGATGATGTTCTCGGTCAGGTCATGCTCGCCCGACGAGATGAAGATCTTGGTGCCGGTGATGGCATAAGTGCCGTCGGCCTGCGGCTCGGCCTTGGTGCGGATGAGGCCGAGATCGGTGCCACAATGCGGCTCCGTCAGGTTCATCGTCCCGCCCCATTCGCCAGCGATCATCCGCGGCGCATAGAGCGCCTTCTGCTCGTCCGATCCCTTGGCGAGGATCGCGGCGGTCGCGCCCATCGTCAGGCCGTTATACATGGCGAAGGCCATGTTGGCGCTGATCAGATACTCCTCGAACGCGGTGTGGATGACGTGCGGCATCCCCTGCCCGCCAAATTCGGTCGGGCCGGAAAGCGTCGGCCAGCCGCCGTCGCGGAAGGCGTCATAGGCGGCCTTGAACCCGGTCGGGGTCGTCACGCTGCCGTCGGCGTGGCGCGTGCAGCCTTCCTCGTCACCGATCTGGTTGAGCGGGAAGAGCACTTCCTCGCAGAATTTAGCGCCTTCGGTGAGCACCGCTTCCACCATATCCGGCGACGCGCTTTCGAAGCCCGGCAGGTTCGAATAACGATCGAGGCCCAGAATGGCATCGAGCACATAGCGGGTATCGCGCAGGGGCGCGGAATAGATCGGCATTGTTCAGGCTCCTGCTGTCAGGCGTCTTGGCCGGATTTCCGGGCGCGCCTTTGTTCTTCAAGAATGCGGGCTTCGCGTTCCCGCGCCGCCACCCGGATCGGGTCATTCTCGTCGCTTTTTACGAGGTCGACGAAGGACACCAGCTCGGCGATGGCAGCGTCGATATCCTCGCGCTGACGCTTCAGCGTCTCGATCCGCGCCTCGCACTTGTCGATCGTCACATGGCGCTGGGTCTCGCGACCGTCGCCGAGATCGTAGAGATCGATCATCTCGCGAATATCGGCGAGGCTGAAGCCGACGCGCTTGGCCCGCAGGATCCAGGCGAGCCGCGCGCGATCGCGCTTGGAATAGACGCGGGCAAGCCCGACGCGCTCGGGCGAGATCAGCCCTTCATCCTCGTAGAAGCGCAACGCGCGCGCCGTGACGCCAAACTCCTCCGACAGATCGGAGATGGTATAGGATTGGCGGTTTTGGGCGTCGGGCGTGTCGATGGTCGCATGAGCTGGCATGACGGCATGCTAGTTTACGCTCACGTCAACGTCAATGTGCGTGCGAGCGTGTCCGATCCGATCCCGCAATCAAGCGGGAACATAGCTCAATCGGATCACGTCCAGTCCAATTCGGTCGCTGCCCATGAGCCGCAACGGGGGCCGGGGACCAGCGAAAAACGGCTTGCCGCTGCCGAGCACGACGGGATGGAGATAGATCCGATATTCATCGACAAGGCCGAGGTCGGTCAGGCTTTGCGCCAGATGCGGTCCCGACACTTCGATCTCGCCATCTAGCTCAGCCTTCAGGCCGGATATGGTTGCCTCCATGTCATCCCCGACAAGCGTCGCGTTGGGGCCGATGGACGGCAACGAGCGCGACACGACCCATTTCGGCTGCGCCCGCCACGCCTCCGCATAAGCGCGCTCTTCCGCACCCCACTCGGGATGGTCCTCATCCCAATAACGCATCACCTCATACATGCGGCGGCCGTACACACTGCCGGCGAGACCGCGCACATCATCGATGAAATGACGGAAGAGGACGGGATCAGGCCCAAACGCCATATGGTCGACATAGCCGTCCAGCGACTGGTTTAGTGCGAATATGAGCTTTGCCATATGGTCTCGTCTCCCGGGTCGCTCGGAAGGGCCTTAGTCCGCCCTCCGATGTATCAATCGCAAGGCAGACCGTCGCCTTACCGAGATTTTGCTATAAATTCCTCCCTAAGCTTGCTTGGGGAGGGGAAACGCCGGCCACAGGCCGGTGGTTGAGGGGTAGTGCGGGACATTGCCCCTCTACCATGCTGCGCATGGTCCCCCTCCCCGAGACAAGCTCGGGAAGGATTTGAAACGACCGTCCCAGCCGACTTCGCCGTCGTGCCAGCCGGGCATAGCAACTAGTAATCCGAACGGTCCCCGTCCCGCGCGCCGATGATCCGATATCCTAGGGGATCAGCAGCCTGATTTTATCACCTATGGCCGGCCGTTCACCGTTGCGATCGCAGCGATTTCCTTGACCAGCTTCGCTGCGAGCGCAGCGGTGATGCCGCTCACATCGCGCGATGGATTGAGTTCGACTACGTCAGCCCCCACCAGCGGCGCCTCGATGCGGTGGAGCAGCGCCAACACTTCTCGCACGGTGAGCCCACCGGGTTCGACATGCGACACACCAGGCGCGAAGGCGGGGTCGATGCCGTCCATGTCGATGCTCAGATAGAGCGGCCCGTCGAGCCGCGGCACCGCTTCGATCGCGAAGTGGCGCATCTCGATGATCTCGACGCCGAAGCGCGCTGCCTGTTCGCGGCAATGGCGATTGAGCGTGCGGATGCCGACCTGGACCAGCCGGCGCGCCAGGCCACGCTCCATGATCCGCGCGAAGGGCGAGGCATGGCTGCGCGGATCGCCCTCGAAATCGTCATAGAGATCAGGATGCGCGTCGATGTGGAGAATGTCGATCGGGCCATGCGCCGCAGCGACCGCCTCGACGATGGGGAAAGTGACGCTATGGTCCCCGCCCAACAGCAGCGGAAAGGCGCCATCCGCGATCGCCGCCGCAACGCTCGCGCGGATCAGCGCATCGTCGCCCGCATTCTCGGCCAGCGGCAGATCGCCGCCATCATCGATCACTATGTCAGCGCCAAGTTCCAGCCCGCTTTCCGACGCCGGGTTGCCCGCCTCGCTCCACAAGGCCGCGCGGATCGCAGTCGGGGCAGCCGCCGGCCCGCGAAGGAAGGAGGAGTGAATGTCGGTCGGCAGGCCGATCAGACGCACCGGCCGCGCATTCACCTCCCCCATGGCAATCAGATGTCGTCGTCGGGCTCGGGCCCGGTCATCAGCGCTTCGGCGACATCGGCGGTCTTGCCGCGGATGGCCTGTTCCAGCCGCTCGGCGACCTCGGGATTTTCGCGCAGATAGGTCTTGGCGTTTTCGCGACCCTGGCCGATGCGGATCGAGTCATAGCTGAACCACGCGCCCGATTTCTCGACCACGCCGGCCTTGACGCCGAGATCGAGGATCTCGCCGACCTTGGACACGCCTTCGCCATACATGATGTCGAATTCGACCTGCTTGAACGGCGGCGCGACCTTGTTCTTGACGACCTTCACGCGGGTCGCGTTGCCGACGATATCGTCGCGGTCTTTGATCTGGCCGGTGCGGCGGATGTCGAGGCGCACCGACGCGT
Source organism: Sphingomonas sp. DBB INV C78 (assembly GCF_042693015.1). Taxonomy (NCBI): domain Bacteria; kingdom Pseudomonadati; phylum Pseudomonadota; class Alphaproteobacteria; order Sphingomonadales; family Sphingomonadaceae; genus Sphingomonas; species Sphingomonas sp. DBB INV C78. The sequence continues at coordinate 1,438,106 of NZ_CP170544.1, forward strand.
AGAATTTCAGCGCATTGCCGCCGGTCGTGGTTTCCGGATTGCCGTACATCACGCCGATCTTCATGCGGATCTGGTTGATGAAGATGACGAGCGTGCGCGAGCGGCTGATCGATCCGGTGATCTTGCGCAGCGCCTGGCTCATCAGGCGGGCCTGCAGACCGACATGGCTGTCGCCCATTTCGCCTTCGATTTCGGCCCGCGGCACCAGTGCCGCAACCGAGTCGATCACAAGCACATCGATCGCGTTCGACCGGATCAGCGTGTCAGTAATCTCCAGCGCCTGTTCGCCCGTGTCGGGCTGCGAGACGATCAGTTCGTCGATATCGACGCCCAGCTTCCTGGCATAGACCGGGTCGAGCGCATGTTCGGCGTCGACGAAGGCAGCGGTGCCGCCGGCCTTCTGCGCCTCGGCGATGGCGTGCAGTGCGAGCGTCGTCTTGCCCGAGCTTTCCGGCCCAAAAATCTCGACGATGCGGCCACGAGGCAGACCGCCGATGCCGAGCGCGATATCCAGTCCCAGTGACCCGGTGGAGATCGCCTCGATCTCGATCTTTTCCCGGCTGCCCAGCTTCATCGCGGAGCCCTTGCCGAACGCGCGATCAATCTGCGCGAGCGCGGCCTCAAGGGCCTTTTGCCTGTCCATGTCGGCCTTTTCCTTTTCGGAACCGATGAGCTTCAACTGTGCGGCCATCCGGTCAGCTCCCTCGTAGATCGCGCTGCGGCGCGGTTCAACTGGGTTGCTTCGTACACGGATTGTTCACGTCGAACAAGAGGGGAACAAAATCAGGCCGCAGCGGTGATTCCACCAAGCCCGCTGCGCAGTCCTTCCATCGTGAAGGGCTTGGTCAGCACCGGTGCGCCGTCATGTTGGGGGGGCGGCGGCTCGACATGCCCCCCCGTCGCCAGCAGGAACGGCTTCTCCGCCGCCACCAGCGCGTCCGCGACCGGCCAGCTAGGCTCCCCGCCGCGCAGATGGACGTCGAGGATCGCCACGTCGAACGCCCCGTCGCTTATCAATGCCAAGGCGGTGTCGACCGAATCGGCAGTACCGGCCAACTCATGGCCGAGCGATTCGATATAGTCTTCGAGCACCATCGCGATCAGCGGCTCGTCTTCGACGACGAGGATACGGAGAGGTTCGGTCATCCCGAACCTCATACAATGGCCGCGCGACGCCTGCCAGCTTTTGCAGGCGGTTAATCGTCAGACGCCCAACGGTTCGATCTTGCGGACAAGGCGCCCCGGCCGTTCCCCGGTCGGCTCGCCATGGCGCCACGTCATGCGGCCCGCAACGAAGGTCGCATCATAGCCTTCCGCATCCTGCAACAGCCGGCGTCCGCCAGCCGGCAGGTCCGCCGCCCAGCGCGGCGGCAGCAGCTTCAGCCGATCGAGATCGATGATGTTGAGGTCGGCGCGCTTGCCGGGCGCGATCACGCCGCGATCGTTGAAGCCCCACATCGCCGCGGTCCGCCCGGTCTGGAAATGCACCGCTTCCTCCAGCCCCAGCCGCGGCCCGCGCTCGCGCGACTGCACCCAATGGGTGATCTGGAAGGTCGGTGCGCTTGCATCGCAGATCAGCCCGCAATGTGCGCCGCCGTCGGCAAGGCTCAGCACGCCGCCGGGATCGCGCATCATTTCCAACTGCGGCTCCAGGCTCCCTTCCGAATAATTGATCATCGGGAAATAGAGCCATTCGGCGCCCTCCCCCGCGGTCATCAGATCATAGACCATTTCCTGCGGTGTCCGCCCGGTGCGCGCCGATGCCGCCGCCATGGAGCGTTCGGGGCCGGGTTCATATTGCGGCGGATTGCCGAGCGGGAACATATTGCTCCACGCCTGCATCTTCGGCCGCCAGTAACGGTTCTGGCTGGTGCTTTCCTCCGCCAGCATCCGCGCGCGAAACGCGGGGTCACGCATCCGTGCGAGCTTCCCCGCCAGCGGCAACCCCGCAATCTCCGCATAGGACGGATAGTCGGAAAAGGGATGGATCTTGCTTTCGAGGTTGATCAGCATTCCCACCGGGCGCGATCCCACGCCGGCATGGATCGGCAGGCCCTCCGCACGCGCCTCCGCGAGCAGGGAAAGCAGGCGACGGGGATGTTCGGGCGTTTCGTCGAACTGAACGAGCGTGAAGGACAAAGGTTGGCCCGTCTCCTCCGAAAGCCGCCTGATCCATGCGAATTCGCGGGCCGGATCATCGCGGGACCAGTCGCAGACAAGCTGGAGCATCCCGCCCCCGCCCTCGCCGACCGCACGGCCCAAGGTCAGCAACTCCTCCATCTCGACGAAGCTGCCTGGCACCGGCTTGCCGTCCGCGCTCAGGTGCAGCTTGGTGCGCGATGTCGAAAAACCGATCGCGCCGGCCTTTATGCCCTCGCGCACGATGCGGCTCATCTCCGCGGTCTCGGCCGGGGTGGCGACGCCGCGGATCGATTCTTCCGGCCCCATCACAAAAGCGCGAACGGCGCTGTGCGGCATCAATGCGGCAACATCCATCACGCGCGGCATCTCGTCCAGCCGGTCGAGATATTCGGGGAAGCTCTGCCAGGTCCATGGCAGCCCTTCCGAAAGCGCGCTGCCGGGAATGTCCTCCACCCCCTCCATCAAGGTGATCAGCGCATCTCGATCGGAGGGCCGCGCGGGCGCGAAGCCGACGCCGCAATTGCCCATCACCGTCGTCGTCACGCCATGCTGACCCGATGGCGACAGCAGCGGGTCCCAGGTCGCCTGCCCGTCATAGTGCGAATGAATGTCGACCCAGCCGGGCGTGACGATGCGCCCGCCTGCATCCACTTCGTCGCGCGCCGCGCCAAGATCCTTGCCGACCGCGACGATTTTGCCCGCCTTGATCGCGACATCGCCGGAATAAGCGGAATTGCCGGTTCCATCGACGATCATTCCGCCGCGCACGATCGTGTCAAACATCGCCTCTCCTCCGATCGCGCTTTTGATCGCGATTCGGCAGCGATGGTGCGCTCCAGTTGAACGCGATTCAATATTCTTTGAAGAGGCTCAGACCTTGTTCTGGGCGAGCGCGTCGCGCGCTGCCTCGGCAAGTTGCTGCACCGAGAAGGGCTTGGCGAGGAAAGCGACGCGGTCCAGATCGATCGACCGGCGGAGCTGCTCCTCGGCATAGCCCGACATGAAGAGGATCGGCAGATTGGGGAATTTCTCGCGGGCATGGCGGACCAGGGTTGGCCCGTCCATGGTCGGCATCACGACGTCGGACACGAGCAGATCGATCTCCTCGCCGCCCTCTTCCGCCGTCGCGTCCAGCACTTCCAGGGCTTCCTCGCCATTGGCGGCGGTCAGCACCTTGTAGCCCTGTCGCGATAGCGCCCGTTCCGCGACGGCGCGGACCATGTCCTCGTCTTCGACCAGCAGGATCGTGCCCGTGCCCCACAATTCGCCCTGCTTGGGCTTCTTGGGCGGCGGCGGCGCATCGACGACGGGATCGGCGCGATGGACGGGCAGATAGATGACGAAGCTCGTCCCCACGCCGGGCTTGGAATCGGCGAAGATGAAACCGCCCGATTGCTTGACGATGCCATAGACGGTGGACAGGCCAAGGCCGGTGCCCTTGCCCACTTCCTTGGTGGTGAAGAAGGGCTCGAAGATCTTGCCCAGCAATTCAGGCGGAATGCCGGTGCCGGTGTCGGACACGCTGAGCGCCGTATAGTCGGCGACGGGCAGGATATCGCTGTTCAGCCGGCGAACCTCGGCGGCCGTCACCGCATAGGTCTGCACCGTCAGCGTGCCTCCCCCATGCATCGCATCGCGGGCATTGACCGCAAGATTGACGATCACCTGTTCGAGCTGGCCCGGATCGGCACGCACCTGGCCGAGATTGCGGCCATGCTTCACCACCAGCTTCACCTGTTCGCCCATCAGGCGCTTGATGAGGTTGGAGATTTCCGAAATGACGTCGGGAAGCTGCAATATCTGGGGGCGCAGCGTCTGCTGGCGAGAGAAAGCGAGCAACTGCCGCGTCAGACCGGCCGCGCGGTTCGAATTCTGGCGGATCTGCTGGATGTCGTCATAATCGCTCTCGCCGGGGCGATGGCGCAGCAGCATCAGATCGCAATGGCCAATGATCGCGGTCAGAATGTTGTTGAAATCGTGAGCGACACCGCCGGCAAGCTGGCCGACAGCCTGCATCTTGGTCGCCTGCGCGACCTGATTCTTAAGGCGAGATTCCTCGCTATTGTCCTTGAGGCTCAGCAGCGCTGCCGCCTCGCCAAGCCCGCGCGCGCCGGCGATCGTTAGCGCCACCGGCTCCTCGGGGCGATAGCGCAGGCGGACCGCAATATCGCCGGACATGCGCTGCCCGGCCGCGAAGCGCCGCACCGCATCGGCGACGGCGGCCTTGTCCTCCTTGACCACCAGATCGCTCGGATAGAGCACCGGCTGGCCGGTCGGCAGACCGGCCGCGCGACGGAAGGCATCGTTCATGAACAGGATGCGGCCGTCGCGCTCCGCCAGCGCCAGGCCCAGCGGCAGCATCGCCAGCAGCGCCTCGATATGGCCGGATGCCGCCTCCGCCGCCGGCCGGAGCGCGGCCGCGTCATCAAGCAGCAGGAACAGGGTCGGGCTCTCGCCAATGCCGTCGTCCAACGGCACCTGTACGACACGCAGCGGCGTCGCATTCTCGCCTTCGCTGCGAAACCGGATGATATTGCGGCTGTCGTCGAGCAGATCGGCGAAGACGTGCGCGCCCGCGTCGCCATTGTCGTCGCCCAGCGCGCGCTGCAGGAAAACCCGGTTGGCAGCGACAATTCGCCCGCCGCCATCGACAATCGCCGCCATCACGCCGGCAGCACCCAGCCGCGTGCCGCCGTCACCGCGGACCATCCGTACGGTTTCGTCGGCAAGGTCGTTACCGTCCATCCGCCGCAGCCGCCAGACAAGGTGGTCTTCCGCCGCTCCCGCACGCGTGGCCGTCGCCACCAGCCTACCGCGGCCCGTGACAAGGCCCGCCACCGTCGCCGATCCGTCGCGCCATGCCGCACGACCTGCCTGGGCCAGCCGCTCGTCGCCATGATCGCCGATCGCCAGGCCGGGCGGTGCCGGCAGGCCAGGAAACCATTGACCATAGACGCGGCTCGCGCAGATCAGCCGTCCAGCCCGGTCGGTGATCGCGATCGCCTCGCTCGAATCATCGATCGCCGCGCTCATCAGGCCGATATCGGCTTGTGCGTCGCTACGGCTCACGCCCTCACGCCGGCTGGCGTGGAGCATGACCAGGCCGACAGCGGCGCAGAACACGGCCAGGAATACGCCCGCCGTCACCGCGTCGCCCAACAGCCACAGCAGGATGGCCGTCGTCACGACGCCCAGCACGAACACGCCGATCAGGATCGGCCGGTCCGCCGGCTGGAAATCAGGGCTCGCAGAGGATGGAAAGGCGGTTGCCATGGCTGGTCTTCATCGTCCGCCCTGCCATGTGCCGTCAAGCAATCCGTCGGCAGCACATCGGGTCCATCGACCGTCAGAGCGCAACCCGCGGGTCTGACGGCACAAATTGGCTCTATCGACCGCGGATGATCCGGTCGTTGCGCCGATGCCGCCACTTGCGGGCGATCCACATCCGCCACAGCACCGAAGCGAGGAGATAGCCGACCGCGGCACCCACGACGGCCACGACGACAAGCCCGAGGCCCAGGGCAGGGCCGACGTCGCGCAGCAGCCATTCGGACCAGCCGATCACCTGATTCACATTGTCGGTCGGCAGCACCGCCTCCCCCGGCCCATGCCCCAGCATCCGGCGCCCGACCCAGTAAGCGAAGGCCCAGATCGGCGGCGTGGTGAGCGGATTGGTGATGAAGGTCGTCAAGGCCGCGACCGGCACGTTGGCCCGCGAGGGCAGAGCGAAAAGCGCCGCGAACACGGTCTGCGCAACAGGGATCAGAACGCCCACCAGCACGCCCAGCGCAACGCCGCGCGGCACGGACCGGCGGTGGAAACGCCACAGTTCGGGCAGGAGGATGCGGTGTGCGATCGGGCTCAGCCAGCGGATCGATTCGAATGTCTCGCGCGTCGGCATGTTGCGCTCTGACCAGGCGCGCATCTTCTCGAACATCGCGCTTACCCCCGGTCGCGCAGCAGACGCTGCTGTTCGCGCTTCCAGTCGCGCTGTTTCTCGGTGTCGCGCTTGTCGTGCAGCTTCTTGCCTTTGGCCAGCGCCAGTTCGACCTTCGCCCGCCCGCGCGGATTGAAATAGATCGACAGCGGGATCAGCGTCATGCCCTCACGCGATACGGCGGTGCGCATCTTCTCGATCTCGCGCGCATGCAGCAGCAGCTTGCGCGGCCGCTTCGGCTCATGGTTGAAGCGGTTACCGTGGCTGAATTCGGGCACGTTGGCGTTGACCAGCCACACCTGATCGCCCTTCACCTCGGCATAGCTTTCGGCGATCGAACCCTCACCGAAGCGAAGCGACTTCACCTCGGTGCCGGTCAGCGCGATGCCCGCCTCGAAGAAGTCTTCGAGGAAATATTCATAGCGCGCCCGCCGGTTCTCGGCGACCGTCTTCACTTTTTCGAAGGTTGCGGGCTTGGGGCGGGCCATGAACTTCTATTCTAAGGTTTCGTCACCCAAGCGGATGCCGGGGCCTCTAACGGTGGGCGTACCAGCCGCACGCGATTCCGGTTCGCACCGGAATGACGCCAGATAGGGACGCCCGCCCCATCACACCAGCCCCGCATGTGCGAGTGCCTCGTCCACCGCCTTGCGGCTTGCCTCCGACGGCCAGGTCATCGGCAGGCGCAACTCGACGGGGAAATCTGGCCGGGTGCGGCTCAGCGCGTATTTCACCGGGCCAGGTGAAGCATCGGTGAACAACGCGGTGTGCAACGGGAAAAGCCGGTCCTGCAACGCGAGCGCGCCCTTCCAGTCGCCCGACAGGCAGGCCGCCTGGAAATCGGCGCACAGCCGGGGTGCGACATTGGCGGTAACGGAGATGCAGCCCACGCCGCCCATCGCCATGAAGCCCAGGGCCATGTCGTCATTGCCCGAAAGCTGGCAGAAGTCCGTGCCGCAGGCGAGCCGCTGCGCCGCCACCCGCTCCACCTTGCCGCTCGCATCCTTGATGCCGATGATGGTCGGGATCTTCGCGAGCTCGGCCATCGTCTCGACCGAGATGTCCGTCACCGTGCGTGCCGGCACGTTGTAAAGGACGATCGGCAGGTCGCTATTGTCGGTCAGATACTTGTAATGCGCGATCAGCCCGTCCTGGTTGGGGCGGTTGTAATAAGGCAGCACCACCAGCCCGGCCGTGGCGCCCGCGGCCTTGGCATGCTGCATATGCTCCAGCGCCACCTTGGTGTCGTTCGATCCGCAGCCAGCGATCACCGGCACGCGGCCGGCCGCCTGCTCGATGCAGACCGCGACGACATGATTATGCTCCTCGATCGACATCGTCGCGCTTTCGCCCGTCGTGCCGCACGGCACGAGCGCCGAGGAGCCGTTGTCGATCTGGAAATCGACGAACGTGCGGAAGGCCGCCTCATCGAACTTCCCGTCGCGGAACGGGGTCACGAGAGCCGGAATCGACCCGCTGAACATCACGCACTCCCTTCACCTGCGGCCTCGGGCGCGTCATAGTGCACCATCGGACGGACCCGCTTTGTTGGAGCGGCTGATAGGGATGCCTGCCACATCATGTCCAGTATGTTGACGCGCGTTTTAGGTCTTGGGGTGTTGATGGCGTCGGTGGCGGGCGCCGCGACGCTGACGACGGAGCAGCGGGACTGGTATCGCAGCCGGCTCGGTCTGTCCGCCGGCAGCGCGCCCTCTGCGGCCGGCGTGCCCACCGACCCCGTGGCCGAAGGCCTCATCCGCTGGAGCCGCCTGCGCCAGACGGACAGCCTGCCTTTCTCCGATTATGCCGGCTTCCTCACCAACTTCCCCGGATGGCCGGGCGAATCGGCAATGCGGCGGACGGCCGAACGCCAGCTCGATGCCTTTCCGGCTGCCCCATCCGATGTGGCCCGCTTCTTCGATCGCTTCCCGCCGCTCACCAATGTCGGCCGGCTGCGTCAGGCGGAGGCGCTGGCGTCGATCGGCCGCGGTGCTGACGCGACCGTTGCCGCCCGCGGCGCCTGGACCGGTGGAGCATTGAGCGACTCCGACGAACAGCGCCTGCTCGGCCGCTTCGGTGCGCAGATCACCCAGGCGGACCATGACACGCGCATGGATCGCCTGTTGTGGGATCGCGCTACCACCGCGGCCCAACGCCAGCTCGTCCGAACCTCACCGGTCAAGCAACCCTTGTTCGATGCGCGGCTGGCCATGCAGACGAAGCGCGCTGACGCCGCGGACAAGGCGATGGTATTCGCGACCAGCGGCAACAATGATCCCGGCTTCGTTGCCGATCGCGCCCGCTATCTGCGTGATTCCACCCAGAGCGTCACGGCGCGGAGCTGGCTCGGCCAGCGGCGGAATTTTGCCACGCCACCGCTCGACGCGGAAAAATGGCTGGAGATACTCGTCCTCAATGCGCGCGGCGCCGCCAACGACAATCAGAACAGCTTCGCGTTCGACATCGCCCGCCAGGCCGACAGCGCCTTCGCGCCGGGCACGGTGATCCGCGACCGCAGTTTCGGCGAGCGGGACGAATATACCAACCTTGTCTGGCTGGGCGGCGTCACTGCACTCAAGAAGCTCAACCGGCCGGCGGATGCGGTCGGCATGTTCAGCCGCTACGCCGCCGCCGCGCAATCGCCGGGCACGCAGACCAAGGGCCTCTATTGGGCCGGCCGCGCGGCGCTTGCCGCGGGCGATCAGGCGAACGCAACCCGCTATTTCACCGAAGCGGCCTCTCATGCCGACCAGTTCTACGGCCAGCTCGCCGCCGAACGCATCGGCCGCGCCGCCGCGACGCCGCAGGTCGCGCCGACGGCAGTGGATGCCGCCCAGCGCACCACCTTCAACCAGCGCCCGATCGTCCGCGCCGCCCGCATTCTCGGTGAACTCGGCTCGTGGCGCGACCAGAGCTTGTTCCTGCGCACCATCGCCCAGGATTCCAAATCGGACACCGATCACGTCCTCGCCGCCGATCTCTCGCGCGAAATCGGCCGACCCGATCTCGGCGTGATGGTCGCACGCAACGCCCGCAACACCGGCGTCAGCGATTTCGTCCCCACCGGCTTCCCGCAGGTCGCCGTGCCGCCGACGGAAAGCGGCAATTGGGTGATGATCCACGCCATCGCCCGGCAGGAAAGCCAGTTCGACCGGCAAGCCGTCAGCCATGCCGGCGCGCGCGGCCTGATGCAGCTCATGCCCGGCACCGCGCGCGAACAGGCCGGCAAGCTTGGCCTGCCTTATGATTATGATCGCCTGACCAGCGACCCCAGCTACAATATCATGCTCGGCTCCTCCTTCTTCCGGCGGATGCTCGATTATTATGGCGGCAGCCATGTGCTCGCGGTCGCGAGCTACAATGCCGGCCCCGGTAATGTGAACAAGTGGCTGAAATCTAACGGTGATCCGCGCATGAGCGGGATCGATGTGATCGACTGGATCGAAGCCATTCCGCTCAGCGAGACGCGCGGCTATGTGCAGCGCGTGCTGGAGAATGCGGTCGTCTATTCGGCGATGAACCCGCAATATGCCAAGATGCCGACGCGCAACAAGCTGTCGGCCTATCTCGGCAAATCGACTCCGGGCTGATATTCGCTACGACCATGAATGATCGTCCGCCCAATTACATCACGCCCGCTGGCCTCCGCGCGCTCCACGAGCGTTACGAGCACCTGTTCGGAGACGAACGACCCAAGCTGGTCGAGGTCATTTCCTGGGCGGCGGGCAATGGCGATCGCTCTGAAAACGGGGACTATATCTATGGCCGCAAGAAATTGCGGGAGATCGACCGCGAGCTGGGCCACCTCTCCCGCCGGATGAAGGCGGCCAAGGTGGTCGATCCCGCCCATCAGGCCGATCGCAGCCGGGTGTGGTTCGGGGCCACCGTCACGCTGGTCGACGAAGATGACAAGGAACGCGTGGTCACGCTCATCGGCGAGGATGAGGCCGATGCCGGCCAGGGCCGGATAAGCTGGCGTTCCCCCCTCGCCCGCGCGCTCAAAGGCGCCACCATCGGCGACGTCCGCCGCGTCGACCTGCCCGCCGGCCCCAAGGAATGGGAAGTGCTGGGGATCAGCTATCCCGCGGGCTAAGATTTATCCCGCCCCCGTTCGTGTCGAGCGGAGTTCGAGCGAAGCCGAGAACGTAGTCGAGACATCCCGTCCCTGAGCACGCCATTCGCGGCCGTGTCTCGACTTCGCTCGACACAAACGGAGTGGAGTGTTCATTCACTCAACCTCGAAATCGGACCCGAAATTGGCTTTCGCGAGCGCAACGAGGTCCGATGAGATCGGCGGGGGCGACATCGGCACGGTCTTTTCCAGCCGATCGGCGATGAAGTTGAGCGCGGCGATGCGGGCGGCCTTCTTGTTGTTGCCGTCGATTACTTTCCACGGCGCCCAGCGCGTGTCGGTATTTTCGAACATGTCATCCATCGCCTTCAGATAATCCATCCGGCGGGAACGGTTGCGGAAATCCTCGGCGCCCGTCTTCCAGCGCTTCCACGGGTGCTGGATGCGCTTCTTGATCCGTTCGTCCTGGGTTTCCTGGGTGGTGTGGACGAACAGCTTGATGATCGCGGTGCCGTCTTCCTTCTGCTGCGCCTCGAATTCGTTGATCTCGTCATAGGCGCGGCGCCACTGCTTCTCGGTCGCAAAGCCCTCGACGCGCTCGACAAGCACGCGGCCATACCAGCTGCGATCGAAGATATTGATGTCGCCATGGCCCGGCAGCCGGGTCCAGAAACGCCAGAGGAAATGGCGCTCTTTCTCCTCCTCGCCCGGCGCGGCGATCGGCCACACCTCGAAATAACGGGGGTCCCATTCGGCGGTCAGCCGCTGGATGATGCCGCCCTTGCCCGCCGCATCCCAGCCTTCGAACAGGATGATGGCGCTGCGTTTGTGGACGATATAGGCGACCTGGATGCGGGCGAGGCGCTCCTGCACCTCGGCCAGCGCCTCATCATAGTCGCCGTCGAACTTGGCGCCCTTCTCGTAGTCCGCAAGATCGATGGCCATGCCGTCCGCCGTCCCTTTTCGTCATGCTGAACTTGTTTCGGCATCCACCGTGCAACAAGCGCCGACAAGACTTGCCGCACGGTGGACCCCGAAACAAGTTCCGGGTGACGAGAAAAGCGGATGTCAGCCCTTCGACGGTTCGACCACGCGCAGGTTCAGCTCGCGCAGTTGCTTCGGCGTTGCCGGCGCAGGGGCCTGCATCATCAGGTCTTCGGCCTTCTGCGTCATCGGGAAGACGATCACCTCGCGGATGTTCGGCTCGTCCGCCAGCAGCATGACGATGCGGTCGACACCGGGCGCCGATCCGCCGTGCGGCGGTGCGCCGAACTTGAAGGCGTTGATCATGCCCGCGAAGTTCGTGTCCACTTCCTCACTGCTGTAACCGGCGATCTCGAACGCCTTGTACATGATCTCCGGCCGGTGGTTCCGGATCGCGCCCGACGACAGCTCGACGCCGTTGCAGACGATGTCATACTGGAAGGCGAGGATATCGAGCGGGTCCTTGGTCTCCAGCGCTTCCAACTCGCCCTGCGGCATCGAGAAGGGGTTGTGGCTGAAGTCGACCTTCTTGTTGTCCTCGTCATATTCGAACATCGGGAAGTCGACGATCCAACAGAATTCGAAGCGCTTGGCGTCGATCAGTTCGAGTTGCTCGGCCGCGCGGGTGCGGGCGAGGCCGGCGAGCTTGGCGGCCTGCGCCTCCTTGCCGGCGGCGAAGAACAGGCCGTCGTCGGGGCCGAGGCCCAGCGCGTCGGCCATCGCGTTCATGCCTTCCTCGCCATGGTTCTTGGCGATCGGGCCGCCCCATTCGCCGCCCTTGCGGGTGGCATAGCCCAAGCCCGCAAAGCCTTCGGACTGCGCCCAGCTGTTCATGTCGTCGAAGAATTTGCGGCTCTTCTCCGCCGTTCCCGGCGCCGGGATGGCGCGGACCACATCGCCCGCCTCGACGATCGAAGCGAAGCGGCCGAAGCCCGATCCCTGGAAATAGGCGGAGACGTCGCTGATGATCAGCGGATTGCGCAGGTCCGGCTTGTCATTGCCATATTTCAGCATCGATTCCTTGTAGGGGATGCGCTTGAACGGCAGCGGCGAGACGGTGCGGCCCTTGCCGTCGAAGTTTGCAAACTCCTCGAACACGCCATGCAGCACCGGCTCGATCGCGGCGAACACGTCGTCCTGCGTGACATAGCTCATCTCGAAATCGAGCTGATAGAATTCGCCCGGCGAACGGTCGGCGCGCGCGTCCTCGTCACGGAAGCAGGGTGCGATCTGGAAGTAACGGTCGAAGCCCGCGACCATCAGCAACTGCTTGAACATCTGCGGCGCCTGCGGCAGCGCGTAGAACTTGCCGGGGTGGACGCGGCTCGGCACCAGATAATCGCGCGCACCTTCGGGCGAGGACGCGGTCAGGATCGGCGTCTGGAACTCCGTGAAGCCCTGCCCGATCATCCGCTGGCGCAGCGACGCGATGACGTTCGACCGCAGCACGATATTCTTGTGCAGCCGTTCGCGACGCAGATCGAGGAAGCGGTAACGGAGGCGGATGTCCTCGGGATATTCGGCCTCGCCCGCAACCGGCAGCGGCAATTCCTGCGCGGCGGACTGGATCGCCACCTCGCGGGCATAGACCTCGATCTCGCCGGTCGCGAGGTTGGCGTTGGCCGTGCCCTCGGCGCGCGTCTTCACATTGCCGGTGATCGTGATGACCGATTCCACGCGAACCGCGTCTAGCGTGGCGAAGGCCGGCGAATCGCTGTCGGCGACGATCTGGGTCAGGCCATAATGATCGCGCAGGTCGATGAAGAGCACGCCGCCATGGTCGCGCTTGCGATGAACCCAGCCCGAAAGGCGCACGGTCGCCCCTTCGTCCGAAGCGCGAAGCTGCGCGCAAGTGTGGCTACGGTAAGCGTGCATGGCGTGATGTTCTTTCAACAATAGGTTGATTTTCGCGAGCGCCGCGCTTCGCGCGTGCAAGCGCGCCTTGTCAAGCCGCGATACCGGGCTATGCACCAGACATGAACATTCATCCGCTGATTACTGATAGCGCAACGCTTGCCGCTCTCGTCGCCCGTCTCGCCAAGTCACCTTATGTGGCGGTCGATACCGAGTTCATGCGCGAGAATACCTTCTGGCCGGATCTCTGCCTGATCCAGATCGCCGACGAGCATGAGGCTGCCGCGATCGACCCCAAGGCCAAAGGCATTGATCTCACACCGCTTCTCGACCTCATGGTCAATAATGAGGATGTGCTGAAGATCTTCCACGCCGGCGGCCAGGATCTCGAAATCGTTTACAACCTGACCGGCAAGACGCCGCATCCTTTGTTCGACACGCAGGTCGCGGCAATGGCCTTGGGCATGGGCGAACAGGTCGGTTACTCGAATCTCGTCGAATCCATGCTCGGCATCAAGCTCGACAAGGGCGCCCGCTTTACCGATTGGGGCCGCCGCCCGCTGGACAAGCGCCAGATCGATTATGCGATCGGCGATGTCACCTATTTGATGGAAATCTTCCCCAAGATCCTCAATCGCTTGCGGAAAACCGGCCGGGGCCAGTGGCTCGATCAGGAAATGGAGCGGCTGGGCGATCCGTCCAACTATGAAAATCTGCCCGAACTCGCCTGGCTGCGCATCCGCGTGCCGAGCCGCAAGGCCGACGTTCTCGGTCGGCTGAAGGCGCTGGCCGCTTGGCGCGAGCGCGAGGCGCAGGGCAAGAATCTGCCGCGCGGCCGCATCGCCAAGGACGAGACGCTGGCCGACATCGCCGCGCACCCGCCCAAGGTGCAGGCCGATCTCTCGCGAGTCCGCGGCCTCTCGCCGAGCTGGGCCACCAACGATATTGGCGGCCGCCTGATCGGCGCGATCGAGGCCGCGACCCCGCTGTCCGATGATGAAATGCCCGCGCGCGACGATCGCAAGCCCGGCCTTGGCAAGGAAGGCGCGCTGATCGCTGACCTCCTCAAGCTGCTGCTCAAGATCCGCTCGCGCGAATCGGACGTCGCTCCGCGGCTCATCGCCCGGTCGGAGGAGTTGGAGGCGATCGCCGCCGGCCAGCGCGAAGGCTTGGCGCTGCTCGAAGGCTGGCGCTACGATCTGTTCGGCAAGGATGCGATCGCGCTGGTCGAAGGGCGCACCGCCTTCAGCGTCCGCAAGGGCAAGCTGGTGATGTCGGAGCTCGTGCCGGAGTAAGCTTTGGCACAGTAAATCTGCTTCATTTTGCCCTTGGCGCTTCATCCAAGCGCAGGCAAACTCCGCCCTTACAAGCGCGTCCGCCAGAGGCGCGCCCGATCAGGAGGCGGATCATGGATGATTTCTCGCGTCTGGGCGTCCTCGACATTGCCACGCAGAGCAGCGTGCTCGTCAGTTCCTCGCGCTATCTCAACAACCCGCGGCTGGGCGATGCGATGAACACCGCCATGCTCCGCCGCAACGGGCCGGATCGGCGCGTGGGGTGGGACAGCACCAACATCGTCCGCGCTTATTGGGAAGTGCGCGACACCGCGCAAGTGAACCGCCTGCTCGCAGAGGAGCGCAAGCGCAATCCGGAGTTCGATGCGTTCATGGAGGAACGCTTCATCTCCAGTTTCAAGCGCGAGGACCTTGCCGACTACGCCAAGGGCACGCTCGGTCGGATCTTCTACGATTATCTGGTCGCCGGTGATCTCGACATCGCGCTCGATCCGCGGCTGCGCGTCGATCCCAACTGGCGGCCGGCGACAGACCTCGAATATTTCGAGCTGCGCTCTGCCCAGACGCATGATTTCGAGCATATCCTCGGCGGCGTCGGCTTCGATGCGATGGCGGAGGTCGTGCCCTTCTGGATGCGCATCGAGAATTGGAACCGCAACATGTCGCCCGAACTCGCGGGCGAGATGGTGGCGGTCCACATGTTGCTGATCATGCCGATGTTCACCCGCGTTCAGCTTCATTATCCGGCCGCTTACGCCACGCTTTCGGATTTCACGGAACGCGGCATCCAGATCGGTCGCGCCGCCAAGCCCTTGTTCATGGCGAAATATGAGGAACTGTTCGGCCTCAGCCTGGATGAAGCGCGCGCCGCGTTGAACATTCCACCCGTGGAACATTATGATTCGTCGGAAGTTTCCAGCTATTTCGGCGAAGGCGCGCCCGGTACGGCCAAGAAGGCCATGGCCGCCTGAACATCGGGAGGAGTTTTATGCGTTCCACTGTCCTGTTCGCTGCAGGTGTCTCGGTCCTGCTGCTGACCGCGTGCGAAACGACTCCCCCTGCCGACGAGGCCAGCACCATGTGCAATGCGGATGCCGGACAATCCTTCGTCGGCAAGACCGCGGACGAGGCGACCGTCGAACAGGCCCGCAAGGCGACCGGATCGAAGACCGTGCGTGTCACGCTCCCCAACCAGCCGGTGACGATGGATTATCGCCCCGATCGCCTGAACATCGGCACCGATGAAGCGAAAGTGATCCTGAAGGTCAGTTGCGGCTGAGCGGTCAGCCGGCCACCGCGAAACCCGCTTTAAGATCGAACGCCGCCGCCAGCGTCTTGTGGCGACGCTCGACCGATTCTCCGTAGAGCGCCGCATCGGCCTGCCGCAGCGTCAAGGTCACGGCTTCGCGATCGAGGCTGAGCGCGCTGGTCTCCAACGGCTCGGCGACGCCGCCGCTCAGTCGTTGGCCGAGCCGCATGGCAAGGCCCCAGCGTTCGGCCTGGGAAATATCCGCCGCCGCCAACAGTTGCGCCACGACTGGCGAGATTCCGGTGCCGCCGAAGCTGCGGAACAGCGCATGTGCCATCTTGGCGCGCCCCTGTGCATCGACTCCCACCCAATTGCCGTGCAGCGCCGTCTCGAGCCCGCGTTCCGCACGGAATTCTGGATGGGCGCGCCAGCCCACGTCGGCGAGCAGGCAGGTGGCATGGCGCAGCCGCGCGTCGGCCGCGGTTTCGCTTTCGAACAAGGGCGCCATCCAGCGATCGAGCAGGTCGCCATGTTCGGGGAAGCGCCCCTGGCGCACGCCCTCTTCGCGCGTGGCGCAGATCAGCGGGTCCTGCGCCTGCACCTCGGGCGGCAGACTGGCGTGGAGCAGCCCTTCGCGCAGTCCATAGGCTGATACGACGAGGCCGCTCGATCCCAGATGCCGCACCAGTGCGGCGAGCAGTGCCGCGGCATGGCCCAAGGTCGGGATACGCGGCTGCGACAGGCCCGAAACCTCGCGCAGCCTCGCCTTGTCGAGATGGGCGAGCGACCGGATCAGTCGCTGCGGTGCTTCGGCCGGCATGCGGTAATTGTGGATGATCGGCAGCGGGAAGCCCGACAGGTGCATCTCCAGCCGCGCCAGCGACCGCCACGAACCGCCGACCAGATAGAAAGGCAGGCCCTGACCCCGCCCTTCCCAGCCCGATTCGCCGATCGCTTCGTTGATCACACGCTCCAGCGCCTTCGGCCCCTTGTCGCGGATCGCCGCCACCCGCAGCACGCCCAGCGGAAAGGAAAGGCGTTCATGCACCTCGCCCTGGCCGACGCGGATCAGTTCCAGGCTGCCGCCACCGAGATCGCCGACGATGCCATCGGCGTCGGGAATGCCGGCGAGCACGCCATAGCCCGCCATCTTGGCCTCGTCCTCGCCCGAAAGCAGTTCGACCGCCAACCCAAGCGACTCGATGCGGCCGACAAATTCGGCACCGTTGCTCGCCTCGCGCACGGCCGCGGTGGCGACCGTCCGCACATCTGCAACGCCCATCTGTGCCGCAAGCCGCTGGAAGCGGGAAAGCGCAGTCAGCGCGCGATCGGTGGCTTCCGCATCCAGAGCGCCATCCCTCACCAGCCCGCGGCCGAGGCCGGCCATCACCTTTTCGTTGAACAGGATGGATGGGATGCGGACCGGCCCGTCATAGACGACGAGGCGGATGGAATTCGATCCAATGTCGATGATGGCCGTGCGGCCGTCCTCGATCCCCTTGCGGGGCTTCTTGCGGTAGAGCGATGCGGCGACCATGCGGGGCAAGGGATTAGCGGGAAACTGCCGCGTCCGAAACCCCTAGCCGCCCCGCCGCAGGCTCAATTTCGGCACCGCGCCGCTCCGTTCCAGCGCCGCACCTCGGCCCGAAAGCGACGGATTGGTCATGAAATAGCGATGCAGGTTGAACGGCCTTTTACCCGGCTCGACCCGTTCATAGCTGCCGTCCGATTTCAGGTGCCAGCTCTGTTCGCTGTCGATCAGATTGGCGACCATCACCTGATCGAGGATCTGGGCGTGGACCGTCTCATTCTCGATGGGCAGCATATATTCGACGCGCCGGTCGAAGTTGCGCGGCATCCAGTCCGCCGACGAGATGTAGATCTTCGCGTCGTTGTTGGGCAGCGCCGCGCCGTTGCCGAAGCACATGATGCGGCTATGCTCCAGGAAGCGCCCGACCACCGATTTGACGTGGATATTTTCAGAAAGGCCGGGAACGCCGGGCCGCAGGCAGCAAATGCCGCGCACGATGAGGTCGATCTGCACGCCCGCTGCGCTGGCGCGATAGAGCTGCTCGATGATCGCCGGATCAACCAGCGAGTTCATCTTCGCCCAGATCGCCGCCGGCTGGCCGGCATTGGCATTGTCGATTTCGGCCTGGATCAGATCGCACAGCCGGTCGCGCATCCCGTGCGGCGACATGACGAGCATTTCCAGGTTCGAAGGCTCGACATAACCGGTGATGTAGTTGAAGAGCTGCGCCGCATCGCGGCCGGCCCGCGGATCGGCGGTGAAGAAGCTCAGGTCCGTGTAAATCTTGGCCGTCACCGGATGATAGTTGCCAGTGCCGAAATGGCAGTAGGTCTTGTATCCGCCGCCCTCGCGCCGGACGACCATCGACACCTTGGCGTGGGTCTTCCAGTCGACGAAACCGTAGACGACCTGCACGCCCGCGCGTTCGAGCTGCGAGGCCCACATCAAATTCTGCTCTTCGTCGAACCGCGCCTTGAGCTCCACGACCGCGGTCACCGACTTGCCGGCTTCGGCCGCATCGACCAGCGCGCGAATCACCGCCGATTGCTTGCCCGCGCGATAGAGCGTCTGCTTGATCGCCACCACGTCGGGATCGCTCGCCGCCTGGCGCAGGAAGGCCAGCACCACATCGAACGACTCATAAGGGTGGTGGACGACGATGTCCTTGGCGCGGATCGCCGCGAAGCAATCGCCGCCATGTTCGCGAATACGTTCCGGAAAACGGGGTGCGAAGGGCGGGAATTTAAGGTCCGGCCGATCCTCATCGACAAGCTGTTCGAGATCGGAAATGCCGAGGAACTGCTCGGTGTCGGTGATGATCGCCTCCGACCCGACGATCTCGTCCTTCACCAGCCGCTCCAGCGACGCGGGCATACCGGCGAGCAGTTCGAGACGGATCACCCGCCCCTTGCGCCGCCTTTTGATGGCGGAACGGAAATAGCGGACGAGATCCTCGGCCTCTTCCTCCACTTCGATGTCGCTGTCGCGAATGACGCGGAAGGCGCCATACCCTTCCACGGCATAGCCGGGGAAAAGCACGCCGGTGAATCGCCGGATCGACGCTTCGATCGATACATAGCGGGCCGCCGCACCCGGCAGCCGGACGAAGCGCGGCAATGTCGCCGGCACCATCAGCAACTCGCGAATCGGTTCGCCGTCGGAAAGCCGTTTGAGTTCGAACAACAGGCTGAAGCCCTTGTTCGGAATGAACGGAAACGGATGCGCGGGATCGAGCGCCTGCGGCGTCAGCACCGGAAATATCTGCTCGCGGAAATGTTGTTCGAGCCACGCAGCTTCTTCGCCAACAATCTCTTGATGCCCGAGAACCTTGATTCCGGCCTGCTCCAGCTCCGATCTCAGATCGCGCCACACGGCCGTCTGCGAATCCGTCAAAAGATCCGCCTCGAGCTCGATCGCGGCAAGTTGCTGGGCGACGGTCAGTCCATCGGCCGAACGAGCGTCGACATTTTCGGTCAACTGCCCTTTGAGGCCGGCCACGCGGACCATGAAGAATTCGTCGAGATTATTGCCGGAAATCGACAGGAAGCGCAGCCGTTCCAGCAGCGGATGGGCAGTGTTGCACGCCTCTTCCAGCACGCGCCGGTTGAACCCCAGCCACGAAATCTCGCGGTTGAAATAGCGTTGCGACGGCTCGACCTCGAAGGTGGCGGGCTCGATGTCGGCGATCGGTTGAAGGGCTGCAGCGTCGTCCATGGTTACAGACTAGGCCATAACTCATGAATCGTCGATGACACCCAGTGCCGCCAGTGCCTCGCGCGCCAGCGGCACCGTGATTCGCGATCGCTTGGCGAGCGCAAGCTGGTCGAGCGCGTCGATGATCTGCAGGATCGCCACATAGCTGCGCTCGATCCGTGGCAGCAGATAGGCCGTCACCTCAGGCCCCGCCGCCAGACCGCGCTGGCCGAGCAGCCGTTCCAGCAGCGCCGCCGCCAGCGCGTCGTCCGGCTCGCCGATCGCGACATGCGGCGTCGCGGCGATGCGCGATCGCAGATCGGGCAGGCGAATCTCCCACAGCGGGGGAGCCGCGTCGGTGATCAACAATAGCGGCCTACGGTCTGCCTGCGCGCGGTTCCAGGCGTGGAACAGCTCCTCCTCGGGCCGGCGATCCGCGTCATCGATCAATCTGCCACCGGCATGGGCGACGAAGATGCGGCCGAGCAGGCTGCGTCCCGATTTACGCGGCCCGGTCAGCACCGTCGCCATCACCGGCCACAACGCGCGATGTTCCAGATGGCGAAGCGCCAGCGCGTTGGCTTCGCCGCGACAGAAATCCCGTTCGTCCTCCACCGCCGGCCAGGCGAATGGCAGGGCGATCTGGCTCATTGAGCGCCCGGTGTCGGGGCCGGTGGCGGTGGGGCAGCGGCGGCTGCACGCCGGATGCGAAGCGTGCCTGGTCCTTCGTCGACGCGCCAGCCACGCGCTTGCAGTGCCACCTTGAGGCCGCTGATGTCGCCTTCATAGCCGACCCGCATCACCGAAGTGCCGCCGAGCGCCATGCTGGTCGTCTCGACACTGCGCACGCCGGGGACGCCGCGCAGCATGCCCTCCGCGGCGGTCAGCGCAGCGGCATCGGCTGTATCGACCTGGATGTTGTAGGGGGCGGCCGTCACGGCCACCTCGTCCGCCATCGTTTCGTTGGCGAAGGCCTCGTCGGACAGCTCCTCGGGCTCCTCCTCGATCACCAGCGAGGGATCGGGGCGCAGCCGGCCGTCGCGCAACGCCTGCGAGAAGCTTGCATCCATCCGGCGCACGCCCTCGTCCATCAGCGCCGGCAGCGCATCGCCGTTCGGCACGCGGAGCGTGAAGCGGTCGAGGATGCGGTCGTCCGGGCCATGCCGAGCCGTGAAACGCGCCGTGATCGGCCCGCCCGGCCAACTTCGCTCGACCGCGACCTCGGCAATGATCACGTCCGCCGCACCGAACTGATCGAGGATCATCCGCCACCAGCCGCGCCCCGGCCGGCCCGTCTGCGCGACGTTCAGCAACAGTGGATCGCTACCCGTCCCTGTCGGCCGCACATAATCGATCGGGCTGCCGCCGGGGCGGAAGCGCGCCCAGGCCCGCTGCCATTCGGTCCGCGTCTCGAAGCTGGTCGGCGTGCCGCCCGACCAGATGACCGGGATCAGCAGCATCGGCGGCGATCGCATCGCTTGGCCATGGCTGCCGAGCAACTGGCCGGTGCGCGCGCGATCGAACAGCACGCCCAGCTTGGCGATATAGCGCCGCGGGCTGACCTGCTCGTCCTCGACGACGATACCGGCGACGATCGAATCGAGCGTCGAATCGGAAAGGCTGGGTGCCGCCGAAACCGGCTGGCCGTTGGTCCGGCTCCACAGCAAGGCCCATCCCTTGCGCTGCGCCACCCGCCAGCCGCCCATCCGCGCCGAATCCGCATCCTTGCCGGTCACGTCGACGGCAACGCCGCCCACTTCATAGCTGGAACTGCTGTCAATCGGCGCGATTCCGCGGTCGCTGCCCTCGATCTGGGCGACGACAACACCGGCCACGCCCAGCATGGCGACCGCCGCAACGGCGATCCAGGTGCGATTCCATTGGGCGAAGGGACGAACGGCAGAGATCACGCGCGTCTTTTGGCGACTTGGGCGTGGAAATCCAAGCGCGATATGTCTAGTCGAGCGAACATGAGCGACGACACCCCTTATACCTACGCCAAGGCCGGCGTCTCCATCGCGGCCGGGAACGCCCTCGTGAAGGCGATCGCGCCGCTGGCGCGCGCCACCGCGCGACCGGGCGCCAACGCCGATCTCGGCGGCTTCGGCGGCTTCTTCGATCTCAAGGCCGCGGGCTATAAGGATCCGCTGCTGGTCGCGGCCAATGACGGTGTCGGCACCAAGCTCAAGCTCGCGATCGACAGCGGCAAGCACGGTGGCGTCGGCATCGATCTCGTTGCGATGTGCGCGAACGATCTCATCGTTCAGGGCGCCGAGCCGCTTTTCTTCCTCGATTATTTCGCCACCGGCCGACTCGACAACGGCGTCGCCGAGCAGGTGATCGCCGGCATCGCCGAAGGCTGCCGTATCGCCGGCTGCGCGCTGATCGGTGGTGAGACGGCCGAAATGCCCGGCATGTATGCCGATGGCGATTACGACCTCGCCGGCTTCTGCGTCGGCGCGGTCGAGCGCGATCAGGCGCTGACTGGCACCCGCGTCGCCGACGGCGACATCATCCTCGGCATCGCCTCCTCGGGCGTCCACTCCAACGGCTTCTCGCTCGTCCGCCGGCTCGCTGCGGACAAGGGATGGAAGCTCGATCGCCCGGCTTTGTTCGATCAGGATGTGCTGCTGATCGACGCTTTGCTCGCGCCGACGCGCATCTATGTGAAGTCGCTGCTGCCGCTCGTTCGCGCCGGTCAGGTGCAGGCGATGGCGCACATCACCGGCGGCGGCCTGCTGGAGAACATCCCGCGCGTGCTGCCCAAGGGCCTCCATGCCCATGTCGACGCCGATGCGTGGCCGCAGCCGCGGCTGATGGCCTTCCTGCAGGCGCAGGGCAATATCGAGCCGGGCGAGATGGCGCGCACTTTCAACTGCGGCATCGGCATGGCCGTAATCGTCCGTCCGGGTGACGCCGACGCCGTCACCGCGGGGCTGGAAGCGGCGGGCGAAACCGTGTTCCGCATCGGCCATATCGCGGCCGGCGACAAGGGTTGCACCGTCAAGGGCTCGAACGAGGCGTGGAGCGCACGCGAGCCCTGGACCGCCACCCATAATGACTGATCCGGTCCGCGTCGGGATTCTCATCTCGGGGCGGGGCACGAACATGGCGACGCTGGTTCACGCCAGCACCGTCGCCGATTGCCCCTATCGCGTCGTCTGCGTGCTTTCCAATGTCGAGGATGCGGGCGGCCTGAAGCTGGCGGCGGATGCGGGCGTGCCGACCTGGGCCAAGAGCCACAAGGGCATTCCCCGCGCCGAATTCGATCGGTTGCTCGACGCCGAGCTGCGCGCGGCCAATGTCGAGCTGATCGCGCTCGCCGGCTATATGCGCCTGCTGTCGCCGGAGTTCATCAGCGGCTGGAAGGGGCGCATCCTCAACGTCCACCCCTCGCTGCTGCCGCTCTACAAGGGCCTCGACACCCACGCCCGCGCAATCGCCGCGGGCGATATGGAGGCGGGCTGCTCGGTCCATGTCGTGACGCCCGAACTGGATGACGGCCCGGTCATCGCGCAGGCGCGCGTGCCGATCCTGCCGGGCGACACCCCCGACCTGCTGGCCGATCGCGTGCTGGCCGAAGAACATAAGCTCTACGCCGTCGCCCTCGCCGATTATGCAAGGAGCCTGAGATGAGCGACCCGCGCTTGCTCGAGGAAGTCCGCCGCATCTGCCTGGCGCTGCCCGAAGCGAGTACGAAGCTCAGCCATGGCAGCCATGCCTTCCAGGTCGCCGGCAAGAAGATGTTCGCTTATTTCACCGACGATCATCATCATGACGGCATCACCAGCGTCTGCGTGAAGACCAGCGGCCGCGACGAGCAGGAGATGCTGCTCGAAAGCGATCCCGAGCTTTATTATTTCCCCGCTTATATCGGCGTGTCGGGCTGGATCGGCATCAGACTGGAAGAGCGTGGGCGCGAACTGGCCGCGCCCGACTGGGATCACGTCGCCGATCGCGTGGCCCACAGTTACCGCCTCGCCGCGCCCAAGCGCCTCGCCGCTCAGATCTGACGAAATCGACAAACATCACAGAGACATCGACGAAAAGGTACGATTCGGGTTGCGGACATCGTTAAGCGGCCGTTAGGAAAGCTTAAGTCGCCCTAAAATCAGAAAATTCGTTCCTGTTGCTTCCATTTTGGGGAGATTTCCTGATGTCGTCTCTATCTTCTCGCCGCCTGGCGCTCGCGCTCGGCGGCGCGGCCTCTGCTCTGCTGTTGGCCCTGCCCGCCAATGCTCAGAACATCCTCTATCGCAACGATTCGGTGCTGGGCACCGACTATTTCGGCAACGTGCTGGCCAGCGGCGGCTATGATCTGACGTCGACCGACAATGACCTCGGCAGCTTCACGCTCGGCGATTATGATCTGGTCGTTTACGCCAACCAGAACAGCAACGCCTTTGCCGAGGATATTGCCGCGCTTGACGCCTATGTCGCAGCCGGCGGCCGGGTGATCTTTACCGATTGGCAGTCGAGCTCGCCCGATTTCCTGGGCGGCACCTTCACCGGCAACAACAACCAGACGGAAATAACGGTTTCCGGCCCGTTCGCGACCGGCATTTCGGGCACGCTGACGGCCACCAATCCGGGCTGGGGCATCTACACCACCGGCCTGTCGGCGACGACGGGCACCGTCGCCGCGACCTTCGCCAATGGCGACGCCGCGATCATCTACGGCAATGATGGCCGCACGATCTGGAACGGCTTCCTGACCGACACGGTCGATTCGGAGCAGCTCTACAAGAACCAGCTCGCATTCGTCTTCGGCGCGTCGAGCCCGGTTCCCGAGCCCGCAACTTGGGCGATGATGATCTCCGGCTTCGGCCTTGTCGGCGGGGCGATGCGCCGCCAGCGGATGACGACGCGAGTCACTTTCGCCTGAAAAAGCGGGCGCTTCGCTGATCGCGGAGCGCCCGTTTCGGCTCAGCCCGCCGCACCCTCGATAATCGGCACGAACTGCGCCGCCGTCAGGCTCGCGCCGCCGACGAGTGCGCCATCGACATCGGCGACCGCCATCAGCTCCGCCGCATTGGTCGGCTTCACCGATCCGCCATAAAGGATGCGCACCTTGGCGCCCTCCCCGCCCAGCAGTGCGCTGAGCTTGGCGCGGATCGCCGCGTGCATCTCGGCCACGTCCGCGGTGGACGGCGTGCGGCCGGTGCCGATCGCCCAGACCGGTTCATAAGCGACGACCAGGGTCGCGCCCGTGCCGGCAGGCGGCACCGATCCATCAAGCTGCCCTTCAACCACCGCGACAGCCCGGCCGGCGTCGCGCTCGGCCTCGGTTTCGCCGACGCAAACGATCGCCACCAGCCCGGCACCGATCGCCGCTTCGGCCTTGGCGCGGACCAGCGCATCGCTTTCGCCATGATCGGCGCGGCGTTCGCTATGGCCGAGGATGATGTAGCGGCCGCCGACGTCCGCGATCAGGCCCGCCGCGACATCGCCGGTATGCGCGCCGCTCGTGCCCGTGTGGCAATCCTGCGCGCCGATGGCGAGCTGCGGCTGGCGCTGTGCTGCTGCGGCGATCAGCGGAAAGGGCGGGCAGATGGCGACGTCCAGCCCGTTATGGACGGCAGCGGCAGCGGCGATCGCATCCAGCTCGGCCAGCGCCGCGATCGATCCGTTCATCTTCCAGTTTCCAGCCACCAGCTTCCGCAACGCCATCACCGCCTCCCTGAAAATCAATGTCGGGGCTGCCCGTAGCGCCCCGCCGCTTGATGGCGCAAGCCCGCGCCTCTATGGCGGAGGTCTTCGGCAATGGCCCCAGGACCAGCAATGATTTCCTTCTTCCGTCGCGCGCTTTCTTCCTGGCTGGTGCTGGGCCTTTTCGGCCTGGTCCTGATCGCCTTCGCGGTGACGAGCATCGATCCGAGCTGGATCAACGGCAGCAACTCCAGCGGTCCGCAACTTGCGACCGTCGGGAGATCGAAGGTCAGCGCGACCGAGACGCGCCAGCGCATCGACAATGCGCTGCGCCAGGCCCAGCAGCAAAATCCGCAGCTCGACATGGCGGGCTTCGCCGCCCAGGGCGCGATCGACCAGATCATTGATCAGGCCATTGCCTTCCGCGCTCTCGAAGTCTGGGGCCGCGCCAACGGGCTCGGCGTCAGCGATCGGCTTATCGATGGCGAAATCGCCAGCACGCCGGCTTTCTTCGGCCTCACCGGACGGTTCGATCGCACGGCGATGGAAAATGCGTTGAATCAGGCGCGCATCAGCGAGCGTCAGTATCGCACCGACATCGCGGGTGACGCGCTCCGTCGCCAACTTTTCGTGCCGATCGCTTTTGGTGCTCGTGCGCCCGATGCGCTGCTGATGGCCAATGCGTCGCTGCTGCTCGAACAGCGCACGGGCCTGATCGGCATCGTGCCGTCCGAAGCCATTCCTGCCGGCCCCGCACCGACGGACCCTGAGATCCAGGCTTTCTACAAGGCCAATATCGCCCGATTCACCATCCCCGAACGCCGCGTGCTGCGCTACGCGATCTTCGGTCAGGATAATCTGCCCGGCAATTTCACGCCGACCGAGGCGGAGATCGACGCTTTCTACAAGGCCAATGCAGCCACTTATGCCGCGAACGAGACCCGCTCGATCGCGCAAGTCATTCTGTCCGATCAGAAAGCCGCCGCTGCGCTGGTCGCCAAGGTCAAGGCCGGCACGCCGATCGCCGATGCCGCCAAGCAAGCTGGCGTCGAAGCGCTGACCTCCGATGTCGCCAAGGCGAAACTCGCCGAAAGCGCTTCGGCCGCCATTGCCGACGCAGCCTTCACCCAGCCCCAGGGCGGTGTTGCCGGCCCGATCAAGGGCGATCTCGGCTGGTATGTCGTCCAGGTCGCGAAGATCAACGCCACTGCCGGCCGCTCGCTGGCCGCGGTCCGCGCCGAGATCGCCGAATCGCTCACCAAGCAGAAGCGCGATGAGACGCTGGCCTCGCTGGTCAGCGGCGTTGAGGACGAGATCGCCGACGGCGCGAGCTTCGATGATGTCGTGAAGGCGAAGAAGCTCGTGGTCGCGACCACGCCGGCCATCCTGACCGACGGCCGCGCGCCGGATCAGCCCGCGTGGCAGGCGCCGCCGGAAGTGGCCGCGCTGATGCGCTCTGCGTCGCAGATGACCACCGAGGATGACCCGACCGTCGAAACCATCGGTGCCGAGCGTTATGCGCTGATGCAGGTTTCGCAGGTCGTGCCCGCCACGCCCGCCCCGCTCACCGACGTGCGCGAGGCGGTGATCGCCGGTATCCGCAGCGAACGCACCGCCAAGCAGGCCCGCGCCATCGCCGACGCCATTCTGGCGAAGGCCAAGGCCGGCACCCCGCTCGCCGATGCCTTCGCTCAGGCTGGCGTCCGCTTGCCGGCGCCGACCAAGGCAGCCGCGCGACAGATGGATCTGCTGCGCCAGGATCGCCCCGCGCCGCCGCCGCTCAAGCTGATGTTCGGCATGAAGAAGGGCGAAACCCGCCTGATCGCCGCGCCGAACAATGCCGGCTGGTTCGTCGTCCAGCTGGGCGACGTGATTGCCGGCGATGCCAAGACGGAGCCTGCGCTCGTCAATTCGCTGCGCGGCGGCTTCTCGCGCAACATCGGCGACGAATATCTCCAGCAGTTCGTCGCGGCCGCCTCCAAGGATGTCGGTGTCCAGCGCAACGCGCCGGCGATCAACGCGCTGAAAGCGGAACTGGGCGGGCAGGGCCGGTGACACCGGCCCATGATGCGAAAGCGGCGGCAGATTTGCGCGCCGGCAAACCGGCGCTCGTGTGGCGCCGGCAGATCGCCGACGTCGACACACCGATCGCCGCCGCGCTCAAGCTGATCGAGCCGGGTCGTGGCGATTTCCTGCTCGAATCGGTGGAAGGCGGCGCCGCGCGTGGGCGCTATACCCTGCTCGGCCTCGCCCCCGATCTCGTCTTCCGCGCCGAGGGCCGGTCGGCCACGATCAACCACCGCTGGCTCACCGATCGCGCGGCGTTTGAGCCGTGCGAGGCCGATACGCTGACAGCGATGCGCGCGCTGGTTTCGCAGTGCCGCATGGACGTGCCCGAAGGGCTGCCCTCCGCGCTCGCCTGTCTCGTCGGTTATTTCGCCTATGAAACGGTCGGCCTGGTCGAAAAACTGCCGCGCCCGCCGGCCAACCCGCTCGATCTGCCGGACATGCTGTTCGTCCGGCCCACCCTGATCCTCGTGTTCGATCGGCTGGCGGACGAGCTTTTCTTGGTCGCCCCGCTCTGGCCCGATGCAAGCGAGGATGCAGATGCCGCCGTTGCGCTTGCCAACGAGCGCATCGACAGCGCCTCCGCGCGCCTGGCCGCAGCGCTCCCGCCGCGCGCCGCAACGCCCGCCGCCCCGCCCGATGCCACCCCGCAACGCGCGGTTCCGGCAGAGCGCTATCGCGACATGGTGTTGAAGGCGAAGGACTATATCGCCGCTGGCGACATCTTTCAGGTGGTCCTAGCGCAGCGTTTCTCGCTGCCCTTCCCGCTACCGCCCTTCGATCTTTATCGTTCGCTGCGACGGATCAACCCGTCGCCCTTCCTCTATTTCCTCGACATGCCTGGTTTCGCGATCATCGGCTCCTCGCCGGAAATCCTCGTCCGCGCCCGCGATGGCGAGGTGACGATCCGGCCGATCGCCGGCACACGGCCCCGCGGCAAGACCGCCGCCGAGGATGCCGCCAACCGCGATTCGCTGCTCGCCGACCCCAAGGAACGCGCCGAACATCTCATGCTGCTCGATCTCGGCCGCAACGACATTGGTCGCGTCGCGGAAGCCGGCACCATCACCGTGACGGACAGCTACACGATCGAAAAATACAGCCACGTCATGCACATCGTCTCAAATGTGGTCGGTCGCCTCGCGCCCGAAAAGGACGCGCTCGACGCCCTCTTCGCGGGCTTCCCGGCGGGCACCGTCTCCGGCGCGCCCAAGGTCCGCGCGTGCGAGATCATCGCCGAGCTCGAGCCCGAATCGCGCGGCGCTTATGCTGGCGGCGTCGGTTATTTCTCGCCCGACGGGTCGATGGATAGCTGCATCGTGCTCCGCACCGCGGTGGTGAAGGATGGCGTCATGCACGTCCAGGCCGGCGCCGGCATCGTCGCCGACAGCGACCCCGCTTATGAACAGCGCGAATGCGAAGCCAAGACTGGCGCGCTGCTTGCCGCCGCAGGCGAAGCGATAAGCCGTGCTCATGAAGCGGGGTTCGGCCAATAGCGCCCCTTGCATCACGGTTAACCCGCCCTTAGCGAATGCCCGGCATTGTGCATGTGCGAAGAGCGGGAATCGGGTGTGGAAAATGATTGAAGCGGCTGCCTTGACCTATGGAATGCTGGCGAGCTTCGTGCTGTCGAGCGCGAGCCGCAACCGCAAGGCGCAGCGCCCGAATCCGAAGATCGTGGAGATTTTCGGCTACCTTCTGGTCGGCACCTCGGTCGGCGGCGCGATGGCGCTGGGCGGCTATGCGCTGATGCAGGTCGCGTGATTGGTTGATCTGCGGCTCAATCAATCCGAAAACATCATGCGGCGCACGCCGGATTAACGGCCATCGAATAGCTCCGCCAAGGCAAGTATTTTAACCAGCCACCCTTAGCCTTTCCCCATCAAATAGAGCGGAGGGCTAAGGGAGTTTTGATGCGCCTTCTTCGATTCTTGCGGAAACCTCTGCAAATCTTCCTCTACGTCATAGGCATCATCGTTCCGATGATGATCATATTGGGGCTCGGTGCGGCGACGCGTGCTAGCGAGATCGCATTTCTAATTGCTTTAGGCATCTACGCATTTGCTTGTTTGGCAGTCGCGAACGCTCTCCAACGCAATAATGCCGGGAACTTCACTATGGTTTTCGGCGCGGCACTCTCGCTGACTGCAATCTTGGGCTCTCAGTGGCTGTGAGGCACATGATCGGAGAGTTGTAACCAAACCTCCCTTTGCCCGCGAAACAGGTAAGCTCCCTTCCCCAATCGCGCCTGCGCCCCTAAAGCGTCGGGCATGATCCTCGTCATCGACAATTATGACAGCTTCACCTGGAACCTGGTCCACTATCTCCGCCAGTTGGGGACCGAGGTTGAAGTCGTCCGCAACGACGCCATCGGCGTCGGCCAGGCGATGTCGAGCGGGGCGGCGGGCTTCCTGATCTCGCCCGGCCCTTGCACTCCCAATGAGGCGGGAATCTCGCTCGAACTGGTCGCGGCGTGTGCTTCCGCGAAGAAGCCGTTGATGGGCGTCTGCCTCGGCCATCAGTCGATCGGCCAGCATTTCGGCGGCAAGGTCGTCCGCGCGCCCGAACTGATGCACGGCAAGACCAGCCCGATCGAACATGACGGCAGCGGCGTCTTCGCCGGCCTGCCCTCCCCCTTCACCGCGACGCGCTATCACTCGCTGATCGTCGAGGACATTCCTGCCGATCTGGTGGTCAATGCCCGCACGCCCGATGGCACAGTGATGGGCTTCCGCCATCGCGAGTTGCCGATCCACGGCGTCCAGTTCCACCCGGAAAGCATCGCGACCGAGCATGGCCACGATCTTCTAGCCAATTTCCTGCGCGAAGCCGGCGTGGCCGCGAAACTGCCCGCATGACGACGACCGTGCTGCTTCCCGACGCGGCAACGCCGCTCGATCATGCGAGTGCCTTCGCGGCGTTCGGCGATCTGCTCGACGGCAAGGTTGCCGAGGATCATGCCCGCCATTTCCTGACGGTGATGGCCGAACGCGACGAGACTAGTATCGAGATCGCCGCGGCCGCCATGGCGCTGCGCGAACGGATGATCCCGGTGACGGCCCCGGCCGGCGCGATCGACGTCTGCGGCACGGGCGGGGACGGCTCGCACAGTCTCAACGTCTCGACCGCGGTCGCCATCGTTGTGGCGGCCTGCGGCGTGCCGGTCGCCAAACATGGCAACCGCGCAGCATCGTCCAAGGCGGGGTCGTCGGATACGCTGGAAGCGCTCGGCCTCGATCTCGATCGCGCCTCGGCGCGCGCTGAAGAGAGCCTTGCCGATCTCGGCATCGCCTTCCTCTTCGCGCAGCTTCACCACCCGGCTCTGAAGCATCTCGCCGCGGTGCGCCGCGCGATCGGCCGGCGGACGATCTTCAACCTGATCGGCCCGATCGCCAATCCGGCGCGCGTCACCCGCCAGCTCATCGGCGTCGCCCGTCCCGATTATCTGCCCATCTATGCCGAGGCGCTCAGCCTGATCGGCACCGAATCCGCGATGATGGTCGCAGGCGACGAACCGCTCGACGAGCTTTCTATCGCAGGGCCGAGCAGCATCGTCCGCCTTGGCGCCTGCGGCGAAGGTGCGATCCGCATCACGCCCGAGGATGCCGGCCTCACCCGCCATCCGCTCGAAGCGCTGCGCGGCGGCGACGCCGCCCACAACGCCGCAGCGCTCGGCCGCCTGCTCGATGGCGAACATGGCGCTTATCGCGATGCCGTACTGCTGAACGCCGCTGCGGCGCTGATCGTCGCCGGCCATGCCAATGATCTGCGCGAAGGTGTCGAGGAAGCCGCCGAGGCGATCGACAAGGGGCTTGCGAAGCAGCTCCTCGCCTGCTGGATCGCGTTTTGATGAACAAGCTGATCGAAATCTGCGACACCAAGCGCGCGGAAGTCGCCCGCCGCAAGGCCGCGACCTCGTTCGCCGATCTGGAAGCGCGCGCCCGCGCCCAGTCCGCCCCCCGCGGCTTCCGCGCCGCACTCGACGCCAAGGTCGCCGCCGGTGGCTTCGGCCTGATCGCCGAGATCAAAAAGGCCAGCCCTTCCAAGGGCCTGATCCGCGCCGATTTCGATCCGCCGGCCCATGCCCGCGCCTATCAGGCCGGGGGCGCCGCCTGCCTCTCGGTGCTGACCGACGAGCCTTATTTCCAGGGCGATGACGATTATCTCGTCGCCGCCCGCGCCGCCTGCGATCTGCCCTGCCTGCGCAAGGATTTCATGGTCGATCCCTGGCAGGTGGCCGAAGCCCGTGCACTCGGCGCCGATGCCATCCTCATCATCGTCGCCGCGTTGGACGACGGCGAGATGGCCGAGATCGAGGCCGCCGCGATCCACCATGGCATGGATGCTCTAGTCGAGGTGCATGACGCCGATGAATTTGATCGCGCGCTCCGCCTCAAGTCCCGCCTGATCGGCGTCAACAATCGCGACCTGCGCGATTTCACCATCGATCTCGCCCGCACCTGGGAACTCGCCGATCGCGCGCCGGCCGGCTGCACCTTCGTCACCGAAAGCGGTATCGGATCGAAGGCCGATCTCGATGCAATGGCGAAGCACCACGTCTCCTGCTGCCTCGTCGGGGAATCGCTGATGCGCCAGGCCGATGTTGAAGCCGCCACCCGCAAGCTGCTGACCGGCCAATGACCGAAAATCGCCTCACCCACCTCGACGAAGCCGGCGCCGCCCGCATGGTCGATGTCTCGGTCAAGGCCACCACCGCACGCGAGGCGACCGCCACCGGCCGCATCAGCATGACGGTCGATGCCGCCGCCGCCATCCGCGACGGCGCGGTCGCCAAGGGCGACGTCCTCGCCGTCGCCCGCATCGCCGGGATCATGGCCGCCAAGAAGACGAGCGACCTCATCCCGCTCTGCCACCCGCTGCCGATCGCGGGCGTCACGCTCGATCTCGCAGTCGGCCCGGGCGGCGTCACCGCCACCGCCGTTGTCCGCACCACGCACCAGACGGGTGTGGAGATGGAAGCGCTCACCGCCGTCTCGGTGGCGCTCCTCACCGTCTACGACATGGCCAAGGCGCTCGATCGCGGGATGGTGATCGGTGAGGTCCGACTCATCGCCAAATCCGGCGGCCGCTCGGGCGACTGGCGCGCGGACTAGGTGGCCGCCCTCCTCCCCCTCGCCGAAGCACAGGCGCAATTGCTCGCGCTCGCGCCTGCGCTGCCCACCGAAACCCTCCCGCTGGTCGAAGCCGCTGGCCGCTGGACGGCGGAGCAGGTGCTTGCCCGCCGCACCCAGCCCGCCGCCGATCTTTCGGCCATGGACGGCTATGCGATCCGTTTCGCCGAGATGCCCGGGCCGTGGCGCGTCGTCGGCGAAAGCGCGGCTGGCTCCACACTCGGCTTCACTCTGGCCGCGGGAGAAGCTGCGCGCATCTTCACCGGCGCCCCCGTCCCCGCCGGCGCCGATGCGATCCTGTTGCAGGAGGAAGCCCAGCGGGGCGGTGATCGCCTCGTTTTGGCCGGCGAAGGCCCACCCCATGCCGGCGCCCATATCCGCCGCACCGGCAGCGATTTCGCATCCGGCGACGCGCTGATCGAGCCCGGTGCGCGCCTCACCCCCGCCCGCATCGCGCTCGCCGCGACCGGGGGGCATGGCGCGCTGGCCGTTCGCCGCCGTCCGCGCATCGCCCTCATCTCCACCGGCGACGAACTCGTCCCCGCCGGCGAGCCGGTGGACGGCGTTTGCCTGCCCTCTTCCAACGCGCCGATGCTTGCCACCCTGCTCGCAGCCGAAACGCCCGCAATCGTCGAGGATCGCGGCATCGTGCCCGACGATCTTGCAGCCACCATCGCGGCCGCCGATGCCGCGCGCGGCGCTGATATCATCGTCACCACCGGCGGTGCCTCGGTCGGCGATCGCGATTTCGTGCGCCCCGCGCTGGAAGCAGCCGGCGCGACGATCGATTTCTGGCGGGTAGCACTCAAACCGGGCAAGCCGATCATGGCTGCGAAGTTGGGCAGCACAATCGTCCTCGGTCTTCCCGGCAATCCGGTGTCGGCTTTTGTCACCGCCCGGCTTTTCCTGCTGCCCTTGGTCCGCCATCTCGGTGGCGCCGCTGATCCGTTCGACAGCCCGGAGACCGCCCAGCTCTCAACGCCATTACCTGCCACCGGAAAACGCATGGAATTCCTGCGCGGCCAGCGCAGCGGCGGAATGGTTCAAGCACTCGGTTCCCAGGACAGCGCTGCGCTCGCCATGCTGGCGGCCGCCAACGTCCTCATCATCCGCCCGCCCTTCGCGCCCGCCGCTGCCGCGGGCGATGTTGTCGAACTGTTCTCCATCGCTTGACAAGAACCGTTCCGTTTCCTACACGTTCTCCGTTCGTTCCTTCGTTCGGGGTTAGCCATGCTGACGCGCAAGCAACATGAACTGCTCTGCTTCATCCATGATCGGCTGGCTGAAACCGGCGTCTCTCCTTCGTTTGAGGAGATGAAGGAGGCGCTCGATCTGAAATCCAAGTCGGGCGTCCACCGCCTGATCAGCGCGCTCGAAGAACGCAGCTTCATTCGCCGTCTGCCCAACCGCGCCCGCGCGCTCGAAGTGCTGCGCATGCCGGAACGGACACCGGAGGCAAAGCCCGCCCCCGCACAGCCGGCGATCCTCAAGCCCGCCGCCAAGGCGCTGCCGATCGCGGCCAACGACGTGCTGGAAATTCCACTTCACGGTCGCATCGCCGCCGGCCTGCCGATCGAGGCGCTGGAAGGCCAGTCCTCGCTGTCGGTGCCCGCTGCCCTGCTTGGCCCGGGCGATCATTATGCGCTCGAAGTGTCCGGGGATTCGATGGTCGAAGCCGGCATCCTCGACGGCGATTTCGCGCTCATCCGCCGCACCGAAACGGCCCGCGATGGCGAGATCGTCGTGGCGTTGATCGACGACAATGAAGCGACCCTCAAATATTTCCGCCGCGAAGGCGCGATGGTCCGCCTCGATCCCGCCAACCGCGCTTATGATCCGATGCGCTACAAGCCCAACCAGGTCCGCGTGCAGGGCAAGCTGGCGGGGTTGATCCGCCGATATTGAGTGGGGCGCGCGCCCTTTCACACTCTCACCGTCACCCCGGCGAAGGCCGCGGTCCATGGCTATCCCGAAAGCGGTAACGCGGATGGAGCGAGCCATGGATACCAGCCTGGGCAATGCCGCGGGACCAGATCTTCAAATCCTCCCCGAGCTTGTCTCGGGGAGGGGGACCATGCGCAGCATGGTGGAGGGGTAATTCCACCGTTGCGTCGGGCGGTCGCCCTCCCCCAAGCGAGCTTGGGGAGGATCTATGTCCGCTTCGTCGACGACAGCGGACGATCACCCGGAGAGCCTCCAGCCTGACGCACCACAGTCCAAGGCTTACCCCGCCGCGCCTCCTCCACCGTCCGCACCCGACCGCTTCCAAGGTTGATCGCCAGCCCGCCCGTCGTCGCCAGGAACAGCCGGTCGGCCTTCAGCCAGCGCGGGCGGCAGGTGCGTGGCAGACGGCGGTCGCTAATGACGATGTCCGCCGACGCGCAAGAGCGGTTCATCGCCTCGATGTCGACCAGATAAGGTGAGCGCGTCGCAAGGAGCGTCCAGTTGCGACCGCCGCGCTCTATCCGCGTCCGGCACAGATCCGCGCCGCAGCGCATCCCCGGCCTGTCGTCGAACGCGACCGCATCCGCCGCGACGCCCGCCGCCTCGCTTAGCATGTCGCGCACATAATCCCCCGCCCGCGGCCGCAGCAGCGCGATGCTGCCGTCCGCGTCACGCAAGGCGACATGACGACCGTCACCGGTAATGAGCAGATCGGGTGCCGGCGTAGCGATCGCCCATAACGCCCCCACCACCAGCGGCAATATCCCCAGCCGCCGCATGCGCGTCCGCCAGAGCGCGATCCACAGGCCGCCTGCCACCATCAGCGCGAACGCGCCCGATAGCATCGACGGCAGCATCGCGACCGCCCCTGGAAGCCCAGCCACCGCATGGGCGATCCATAACAGCAACCCCAGCGCCTTGCCCGTCACCCACCAGAAGGGCGCCCCCAATCCCAGCGTATCGAACAGCAAGGCGGCCGCCTCTGCGGGCATGATCACGAACGTCGTCAGCGGAATCGCGACGATATTGGCGAGCGCGCCATAGAGTCCGGCCTGGTGGAAATGGAACAACGCGATCGGCGCCAGTGCCGCCTCCACCGCGACACCGGTCAGCAGCAATGTCCCCAGCCCGCGTGCTGCACCCAGCGGCCAGGCCTCGTCGCGCCGCGCCAGCAGGGCGCGCAGCCGGGGATGTTCATGGATGGCGACGATCGCTGTGACCGCCGCAAAGCTCAACTGGAAGCTCGCCCCGGCCAGCGCCTCGGGCCAGAGCAAAAGCACGACCAGTGCGCCCGCGGCGACCAGCCGCAAGGTGATCGCATCGCGCCCCATGGCGATGCCGATCAGCACCAGCAGCGCCGCCACGCAGGACCGCACCGTCGGCACCTCGGCACCCGCCAGCAGCGTGTAGGCGATCCCCGTCAGCGCACCCGCCCCCGCGGCGATCAACGGCAGCGGCCAGCGCAGCGCCAAGGTCGGGCTCAGCGCCAACAACCGCAGCACCAGCAGCATCGTCGCGGCAATCACCGCGGTCACGTGGAGACCGCTGATCGAAAGCAGGTGGGCTAGGCCCGAACGCCGCATCGCCTCGGCATCCTCCTCGGATATGCCGCCCTGGTCGCCGGTCGCGAGTGCTGCGGCGATGCCTCCCTCGCTGCCTTCGAGTCGCGTCTGGGCATACGTGGAAAGCCGCCCGCGCCAGCCCATCAGCGTCTGCCAGAACCCTGCCGACTCGCTTTGGCCGACAATCGCGACCGGCCCCAGCGCACGTCCCGTCGCGCCCAATCCCTGAAACCAGGCGACGCGGGCGAAATCATAGGCGCCGGGCACCGCCGGCCCCGGCGGCGGCATCAGCCTGGCCCGCAGCGTGACGCGGTGGCCCGGCAGAATATCCGTCGACGCGTCGGCCTGGTCCACATTGACGCGTATCTTCTCCGGCAACCCAGCGGCATCGGCCGGTGCCAAAGTCAGCCGCACCACCTCGCGTGCCGCCAGCCGGTCGACCGCGGCCACCTTCGCCTCGAACACCGCCACCACGGGCCGATCGAGCCTTGGCGCGGCCACCCGTTCCGCCCGCCACCAGATCAATGCGCAGCCGATCGCGAGCGCAAGGCCGGCGATCATGCCCCCCTGCCGTAGTCGCCCGCCGCCCGGCAGCACTGCGAATCCCGCCGCGGCCGCCAGCGTCGTCATCATGAAGGCTATCCACCGTGCCGCATCGGGCAGCAGGAACCAGCCGGCGATCCCCGCGCCCACCGCGACAGGCAACCACAGGAAAAGCTGGTCGCGCTCGGCGTCGAGCCAAGATTCCACGCGGCCAAGCCCCTGTCGCAACAGCCTTTCCCGCGCGGTTTGTCGCGCCGGGGAAGCCATGCTAGGGGCGGTGCCGAATTCGCTGGCCATGCGCCGGCCATCCTTGGAGAAAGCGCGCGTGGGCGCAAGCACCGAAGCATCCGTCGAAACTCGTCCCGTGGTCACCCGGTTCGCGCCCTCGCCGACCGGTTTCCTGCATATCGGCGGCGCGCGCACGGCGCTCTTCAACTATCTGTTCGCCCGCCACCATGGCGGCCGCTTCCTGCTGCGCATCGAGGATACCGATCGCGCGCGCTCGACCGAGCCCGCCATCGCCGCCATTCTCGATGGCCTGACCTGGCTCCGCCTCGAAGGCGATGAGCCGCCCGTCTACCAGTTCGCCCGCGCCGCCCGCCATGCCGAGGTCGCGCACCAGATGCTGGCGTCGGGTCATGCGTATAAATGCTACGCCACGCCCGAGGAACTGGCGGAACTCCGCGAACAGCAGCGCGCCGCCAAGCAGCCGCTCCGCTATGACGGCCGCTGGCGCGATCGCGATCCGTCCGAAGCGCCCGCCGGCGCGCCGTTCGTCGTCCGCCTCAAGGCCGAACGCGAGGGCGAGACGACGATCCAGGATCGCGTCCAGGGCGCGGTGACGGTCAAGAATGCCGAGCTGGACGACATGATCCTGCTCCGCTCCGATGGCACGCCCACCTATATGCTGGCGGTGGTGGTCGACGATCATGACATGGGCGTCACCCACGTCATCCGCGGCGACGATCATCTCAACAACGCCTTCCGCCAGTTGGGCATTATCCGCGCGATGGATTGGCCGGAACCGGTGTATGCTCATGTCCCGCTGATCCACGGGGCGGACGGCGCAAAGCTTTCCAAGCGCCATGGCGCATTGGGCGTCGATGCCTATCGCGACGAGTTCGGTATCCTGCCGGAAGCACTCAACAATTATCTGCTCCGCTTGGGCTGGGGCCATGGCGATGCGGAGATCATCAGCCGCGACCAGGCGGTCGAATGGTTCGATCTCGCCGGAGTCGGCCGCTCGCCCTCGCGCTTCGACACCAAGAAGCTCGAAAATCTCAACGGCCATTATATCCGCGAGGCCGATCCGGCCCGCCTGGCCGAGCTGATCCGCGCGCGCGTCGATACGCTGATTGGCCGATCCTTGGGCGAAAGCGACATGGAATTGCTGCGTCGCGCCATGCCGGTGCTTCAGCCGAGAGCCAAGGATTTGGGCGATCTTGCAGAGGCCGCAACATTCCTGTTTCGCACTCGCCCCATAGACATGGACGAACGCGCCGCGAGCCTGCTAGACGCTTCGGCGATCGCCGTCCTGGCCTCGGCCAATCAAGCGATTGCTTCGGCATCCGAATGGAGCGCGCCCGCCCTTGAGGCCGCGGTCCGCGAAGTCGCCGAGGCGGCCGGCCTGGGGCTGGGCAAGGTGGCGCAACCGCTGCGTGCGGCGCTGACCGGCCGATCCACATCGCCGGGAATTTTCGACGTCCTGGTTCTCCTCGGCCGCGAGGAGAGCCTGGGCCGGCTGGCCGACCGGCTGGCTCCGGCAGACGTCTGACGAAACTGGTAGGAGGAAGACACATGGGGGATAACAGCGCCAAACTGGAGCTCGGCGGCAAGGGATCGGACTATAAGGTCCTGTCCGGCAGCGTCGGCCCCGACGTGATCGACATCCGCAAGCTTTACGCGAACACCGGTGCGTTCACCTACGATCCCGGCTTCACCTCGACGGCGAGCTGCGAATCGGAAATCACCTTCATCGATGGCGACAAGGGCATCCTTCTCCATCGCGGCTACCCGATCGATCAGCTCGCCGAACAGTCGAGCTTCATGGAAGTCAGCTATCTGCTGCTCAATGGCGAACTGCCGTCGAAGTCCGAACTCGAAAAATTCTCCACCACCATCACCCGCCACACGATGGTGCATGAACAGCTCGCCACCTTCTATCGCGGCTTCCGTCGCGATGCGCACCCGATGGCCGTGATGTGCGGCGTGGTCGGCGCGCTTTCCGCTTTCTATCACGATTCGACCGACATCGCCGATCCGCAGCAGCGCGTGATCGCCAGCCATCGCCTGATCGCCAAGATCCCGACGATCGCGGCGATGGCCTATAAATATACCGTCGGTCAGCCTTTCCTCTACCCGCGCAACGATCTGTCCTACACGGGCAACTTCCTGCGCATGACCTTTGGTGTTCCCGCCGAGGAATATGAGATCAACCCGATCGTCGAATCGGCGATGGACAAGATCTTCATCCTCCATGCCGATCATGAGCAGAACGCGTCGACCTCGACCGTGCGCCTCGCCGGTTCGTCGGGCGCCAACCCGTTCGCGTGCATCGCCGCCGGCATCGCCTGCCTGTGGGGCCCGGCGCATGGCGGCGCCAACGAGGCCGCGCTCAACATGCTGCGCGAAATCGGCACGCCCGATCGCATTCCGGAATATATCGCCCGCGCCAAGAACAAGGACGATCCGTTCCGCCTGATGGGCTTCGGCCATCGCGTCTACAAGAATTTCGATCCGCGCGCGAAGGTGCTGTCGAAGGCGGCGTCGGACGTGCTCGACAGCCTCGGCATCAGCGATCCGGTGCTCGATACCGCGCGCGAGCTGGAGCGGATCGCGCTCAGCGACCAGTATTTCATCGACAAGAAGCTCTACCCGAACGTGGACTTCTATTCGGGCGTCATCCTGTCGGCGATCGGCTTCCCGACGACGATGTTCACCGTGCTGTTCGCGCTTGCCCGCACCGTCGGCTGGGTCGCGCAGTGGAACGAGATGATCGCTGATCCCGAACAGAAGATCGGTCGCCCGCGCCAGCTCTACACCGGCCACGCGCAGCGCGATTACGTGCCGCTCACGCAGCGCTGATCCCGTAATCCGGCCAAAGCAGAGGCCCGGTCCGCATCACGCGGGCCGGGCCTTTTGCTATCGCGTGCTGATGCCGGCTTCCTGCAGAAAGGGCGGGTCCGGGATCGCCGCCCGGCTGTCGTTGAGCATCCGCGACCAGCTTTCGGAAAGCAGGACAAGATACTCATCGTCGGCGGCGATACGGCGGCGGACCACGGGCAAGGCCGGGTCGGTCGATATGATGATCATGTCGAAGGGCGGGCCGACCGAAAGATCCGACCGGATCGTGCCGTCGAACGAGAGCAGGCCCACCTTCACCGCTTCGTCCAGCGTCGAATCATAGGACATCGCCCGGTCGAGGATCGGCTTGCCATAGGCCGTCGCGCCGATCTGGAGGTAGGGTGTATCCGCCCCGCATTCGATGAAATTGCCCGCGTCGTAGATCAGGAACAGCTTGAGCGGCCCGTCGCCGATCCGCCCGCCGAGCAGCAGCGAGATACCGGAAGCGACGCTGGCTGCATTGAGCGCCGGCTTCAGCTCGCGCCCCGCCGCCATCACCGCCTCGCCCACCAATTGGGCGCAGCGAAACATCGACGGCATATGCTCGATCTTACGGGGCTGCTCCTCCATCCCCGTCGACGGCATCCCCTCGGCAAGCTGGCCCAGCACATGCTGCGTCACGGAAAGGTTGCCCGCGCTCATGCAGATCACCAGCCGGTCGTCGGTGTCGGCCAATATGTGCATCTTGCGATAGACCGAGATATTGTCGATCCCCGCATTGGTCCGGGTGTCGGAAATCATGATCAGGCCGTCGCGCAACCGGATGCCCAGGCAATAGGTCATCACTGCCTCCTCTCGCCCCGGAGCTTGTGCGCGCCCCGGCCCTCAACTTTGATGTTGGGTCTGATCCAGCCCCACGCGAACCCCGACGTCCATTTCTTCGCTGCCGCCGCCGGTCCGCGTCCCTGATACCGGAGCGGCGTCGCGATAGTCGAGGCCAATCGCCACGCGGACGTAACGATCGTCCGGGCAGCGATTGTCGGTCGCATCGAAACCGATCCAGCCGAAGTCGGGGATATGGATCTCGGCCCAGGCATGGGCGGCCTCGTGCCATTCATGCTGATAGGCCGCGCGGAACACATGGCCGGACACATAGCGCGCCGGCAGACCGAGCAACCGCGCCGCCGCGATCATGACATGGGCAAAGTCCGCCGCCCCGCCCCGCCCTTCGGCGAAGGCTGCAGCCGCTCCCCGTCCGTCGCCCCGCCGCTCGGGCTGGAAGCGCATCCGCCGGTGGATCAGTTCCATCAGGCGATGCACCTGGTCCAACGTCGGGCCGCCGCCGCCCACCACCTCCATCGCCAACGCGCGGATCGCGTCGCTGGGGCCCGTCAGCGGACTCGGCCGGACATAAAGCGGCGGCGGCAGCGTCTCGATCGTGCCGGCCACCATCCCCGCGCGATCCTCGGTCAGCACCTCGCCCGTCACCGTCAGGCTCACCGCCATCGCCGGCCCGTCGACATAGAGCATCGCGATCTCGTTGCCGAAACCGTCGCGGCCGCCACGCAGCCGCGCGTTGCAGTCCACGTCGATCCGCCAGTCGACGACATTCTGGCCGACATGGCTGCCCGGCGTCAGCCGCAGCAGTTGGACGACGCGGTCCTGCGGTTCGCTGAAGCGGTAATCGGTGCGGTGATGGATGTAGAGGCGCATGTCATGCGAACCGGAACTGCTTTCCGATCGCCTGGTCAAGCGCTGAATTCTCGATGATGAAGCCCGAAAGATATTCGTGGAGCCCGCCGCCGATGATCGTGCCGATGGTCGTGCGGTTGAGCGCGCTCTGC
Organism: Sphingomonas sp. DBB INV C78; assembly: GCF_042693015.1. Taxonomy (NCBI): domain Bacteria; kingdom Pseudomonadati; phylum Pseudomonadota; class Alphaproteobacteria; order Sphingomonadales; family Sphingomonadaceae; genus Sphingomonas; species Sphingomonas sp. DBB INV C78. The sequence continues at coordinate 1,479,167 of NZ_CP170544.1, forward strand.
CGCTGGCGCGCCAGCCGATCGGCCTCGCCCTGCAAACCGGTACGCTTGCCGAGCAGGGTGAGGTGATTGACCACCTCGTCCGCGGAGGCTGCCAGCGACCGCGGCAGCTCGCGCCGGTGGATCAGCAATTCCGCCACCTGCACGGGGCGCAGGCCGTCGCGATAGAGCCAGCGATAGGCGGTGACGGCGGAGACGGTGTGGAGGATCGTCGTCCACTGGTCGCGGTCGATGACGCCGCCGACCAGCTCGCCCCGCGGCAGCAACAGATGATATTTGACGTCGATCAGCCGCGCGGTGTTGTCCGCCCGCTCGACCGCCGCACCCAGGCCGATGAACCAGGATGGCTCATTGCGCAGCATCCGGTGCAGCGCGCCTTCAAAGCCACGTGTCTCCGCCTTCACCGCGTCGACCAGCGCCAGCGTCGCCTGCGTGCCGCCGGTCGATGAGCGGTCGCGCAGGCCCAGCCACGCGCGGTTGATGGCTTCCCATGCCTCGCGGGACAGCGCCGTCCGCACCGCACGTGCATTGCTGCGCGCCTTGTCCAGGCAAGACCGGATCGAACTCGAATTATCGAGCGCGAGCGTCAGGTAACGCGCGACATTCTGCGGCGTCAGTGTCTCCCCGGTCGCCGTGAAATCGAAATCCGCGGCCGCGACCAGCAGCGCGCTTTCCCACGCGCCCTTACCCGCAGGCCGGGCAGACAAGGCATCCAGGCGGATCGTCGCCTCGATCAGCCGCGCGGTGAATTCGGCGCGCTCGACATAGCGGCCCAGCCAATAGAGCGATGCAGCGGTGCGGCTTAGCATCAGCGGCCTCCCGTCGCATGGTCGAGCAGGATCAGGCTGTCCTTGGTGCCGCCGCCCTGGCTCGAATTGACGACCAGCGAACCCTCGCGCAGCGCCACGCGCGTCAGCCCGCCCGGCACGATCGTCACGCCATTGGCGCCTGACAGCACGAACGGCCGGAAATCGACGTGACGAGGTGCGATGCCACTGTCCGTCAGCGTCGGCACGGTCGAAAGCGCCAGCGTCGGCTGGGCGATATAGCGGTGCGGCTCCGCCACCAAAGCCGCGCGGAAATTCTCGATCTCCTGCCTGGTCGCGGTCGGCCCGACGAGCATCCCGTAGCCGCCCGAACCGTCGACCAGCTTCACGACCAGTTCGGGCAGATGCTCCAGCACATATTTCAGGCAGTCCGGCTCACGACAGCGCCACGTCTCGACATTAGGCAGCTTGGCGTCACTGCCGGTATAATATTTCACGATCTCCGGCATATAGCTGTAGATCGCCTTGTCGTCGGCAATGCCCGTGCCGGGCGCATTCACCAGGGTCACATTACCCGCCATATAGGCCGCGATCAGCCCCGGCACGCCCAGCACGGAGTCCGGCATGAACACCAGCGGGTCGATATAATCGTCGTCGATGCGGCGGTAGATGACGTCGACGCGCACCAGCCCCTCGATCGTCTTCATCCAGACCACGTCGTCGTCGACCAGCAGGTCCGCCGCTTCTACCAACTCGATCCCCATCGAATCGGCGAGGAAGCTGTGTTCGTAGAAAGCGGAATTGAAGTGGCCTGGTGTCAGCAGAACGCACACTGGGTTGCTTGATCGCCCTTCCGGCGCCACCGAACGCAGCGTCTCGTGCAGCGCATCGGGATAATTGTCGACCGCGGCCACCGGGAACATCTCGAATAGTTCGGGGCACAGCCGCAGCATCGCCTCGCGATTTTCCAGCATGTAGGAAACGCCCGATGGCGTGCGGGCATTATCCTCCAGCACGAAGAATTCGTCGGGTCCGGTCCGGACGAGATCGATGCCGCAGATATGGGCGAAGATGCCGTGTGCCGGCCGCGTGCCGGCCAGGATCGGGCGAAACTGCGGATTGCCCAGGATCAGCTCGGCGGGCACGATCCCGTCGGCGATGATCTTCCGATTGCCATAGACGTCTTCCAGGAAGGCATTGATCGCCTCCACCCGCTGCACCAGCCCTTCCGAAAGGCCGGTCCATTCTGACGCGGTGAAGATCCGGGGAACGATGTCGAAGGGGATGATCCGTTCCGCCGCCTCTTCCTCGCCATAGACGGCGAAGGTGATCCCCAATTGTCGGAAGGCGGCTTCGGCGGCTTGCTGGCGCCGATCGAGTTCGGCGGCTGGGGTATGTTTTATCCAGTCGCTCAGCGCTGAGAATTCGGGCCTTGCGGCGTCGCCGTCGCCATGCCCCCTGATTTCGTCGAAAGCGGCTCGTTTCCCCATAGGCTGCGTTTACGCGTCCTTTCTGTTACGGGGAGACTGCAACGCTTTGCTGCGCTGCACAAGAGGCTTGTGCAGCGCTCGCAAAACAATGGGGGACGGATGCCCCCTCCCGTTTCTCAGACGCTCATGAAATCGGGATAGCGGGCCAGAAGTTCCCCGAATTCGTTATCCGAGATGTTGAATTCGAAATGCTGCGCGTCCTCGGACTGGCGCAGGCCATAGACATTGTCCCACGCCCAGCCCGGCGCGCCATTCTTCGGATGGATCTCCCACTTCAGATGGCAGAGCGCGCCGGTGCCAGAAACCGGCTCGACGCGGAAACCGGAAAGCCGGATGTCCAGGCCAAGACCGCCACGCTGGAAGCGGTCGAGATGCGCCTGCACCGATCCATTCGCGTCGGCGGCATCCTCGAAGCGGGAGATGTAGCCGCCCGTGAACGAAATGTAGGGAAAGCCGTAATGGCCGGCCAGCGCCGCCGCGGTCCCGCTCGCCATCGCATCGCCATAGCTGCGGCAGAACTGGTTGGCGCGTTCGATATCCATGATTCGTCTCTCCCATTTAGTTTCGTATGTTCACTAAATCGGAGAACGTGGTTCGCCAAACGCAAAAAGGCCGGCGGAGTCCCCCAACTCCACCGGCCTCGGCATTCCCTCAACGGAAATTTCGTCAGGCGACCTGGGCGATGCCGCCTTCTTCGGGATCGCGCAGCACATAGCCGCGACCCCAAACCGTCTCGATATAATTGTCGCCGCTGCATGCCAGGCTGAGCTTCTTGCGCAGCTTGCAAATAAACACGTCGATGATCTTGAGCTCGGGCTCGTCCATGCCGCCATAAAGGTGGTTCAGGAACATTTCCTTGGTCAAGGTCGTGCCCTTGCGGAGCGAAAGCAGCTCCAGCATCGCATATTCCTTGCCGGTCAGGTGGACGCGGGCACCATCGACCTCAACGGTCTTGGCATCCAAGTTCACCGCCAGCTTGCCGGTGCGGATCACCGACTGCGAATGGCCCTTGGAACGGCGGACGACCGCATGGATGCGGGCGACCAGCTCTTCGCGATGGAAGGGCTTGGTCACATAATCGTCGGCACCGAAGCCGAGCGCGCGGACCTTGGAGTCCATCTCGGAAATGCCCGACAGGATCAGCACTGGCGTCTGCACCCGCGAAGCGCGCAGCTTCTTCAGCACGTCATAGCCGTGCATGTCCGGCAGGTTTAGGTCGAGCGCAATCAGGTCGTAATCGTACAGCTTGCCCAGATCGAGGCCCTCTTCGCCCAGATCGGTCGTGTAGACGTTGAAGCCCTCGGCATTCAGCATCAGTTCGATGCTCTTCGCCGTCGTCGGCTCATCTTCGATCAGCAGCACACGCATAGTGATCCCCCTCGCCAGACGGTGCATGGTTAGCCCGTCATGCGAATTGATTAACCACTAGATTGATGAACGCAAAAGGTTAAAGCGGGGTTAAGTCGAAAACAGCCTTATGCGTCAAACCGTTCCCAAGCGGCGGCAGATGCTCTCCAGCGTGATTTTCCCGGCGGCTTCGCTGATGTCCTGCGCGCGCAAGATGGTGGCGATCGCCGCCTGCCGCTGGCCGATATCGTCCAGCGACTGAAGTTCGGCCATATGCTGCGCGGCGACCGCCGGGTTGCTGCACAAAGCCATGCCCAGCCGCTCCAACGTCGCACGGGCCGCATCCAGTTCGTCGGCCAGCAGGCCGAGGATGCGGATGTCGCTATCCCCCGCCATCTCAAGCCGCCTGCGCGCGGCGGCATTCGCCGAGAAGGATGCCGCCGATCTCGTCCAGCGTCGCCGTCCTTACCGCAGCGCCAGCCGCAACAGCCGCAGCCGGCGCCTCCCGCACCATCGCAGTCGCGGGATCCTGGACAATGGTGCCGCCGCCGGCTGCGCGCAGCGCCTTCAGCCCCGCAGCGCCGTCATTGCCCATGCCCGTCAGCATCACGCCGACCGAATCCATCTTTGCGGTCTTGGCGAGCGTTGCGAACAACAGGCTTGCTGAAGGCCGGCTGCCGGCCACCGGGTCCGATGCGATCAACCGCATCGACGCATCGGGCCAGCGATCGACCACCACATGGAAGCGCGGATCGGCGGCGAGATAGATATTGCCCTGGGCCAGCGCCAGGCCGTCTTGTGCAAGCTGCACCTTGGCCTTGGTCGCATTGCCCAGTCGGGCGACAAGCGGTTCGACGAAATCGGGGTCCAGCGCCATCACGATCACCGTGGGCGGGCAGTTCGCCGGGAATTCCGGGATGATCTGCAGCAGCGCATCGACGCCGCCGGTGCCGCCGCTGATCGCGACGATGCGGCCGTTCCAGTCGAACTGCTCCTCCGCCATCCGCGTCGGCTTGCGCCGCTCGCCCGAAGGCACCCGGCCGGATGCCGCCGCGCGCACCAGCGCCGTCAGCTTCGGCGCCAGCTTGGCGAACTCCTCCATCGTCGCCTGGGTCGGCTTGGGGAAGCATTCCACCGCGCCCAGCTCCAGCGCGCGCAGCGATGCGGCCGCGCCCTTCTGGGTCAGCGTCGACAGCATCACCACCGGCATCGGCCGGTCGCGCATCACCTCTTCCAGAAATTCCAGCCCGCTCATGCCGGGCATCTCGACGTCCAAAGTCATGACGTCGGGCTTCAGCGCCGCGATCTGATCGCGCGCTTCATTGGCATCGCCGGCATGGCCGATCACCTGGATACCGTCAGCCTGTTCCAGCACGCCGCTGAACAGCGCGCGCATCGTAACCGAATCGTCCACCACCAGAACACGAACTTGCGACATTTATTATTTTCCTTGGGGAGGCGTGGAAATCTCAGGCTGCTTCGGCGATCGGTTCAACTCCACTCTCTGCCAGGCGGTCAAGATGGAGTACCATCACCATCCGGCCGTCGACGGGAACCAGCCCTTCGAGAAAACTGTCCGCAGCCTCGTTGCCGAGCGTCGGCGCGGGCTGCAATTCGGCCTCATCGATCGAAACGATGTCATTGACGGCATCAACGATCAGACCCTGCAACTGATCCGCGATCTGCACGACGATGATGACGTGGCGGCCGGTCGGATCGGTCAGCCCCCAGCCCAGCCGCGCCGAAAGATCGAGCACGGGCAGCACCGTACCGCGCAGGTTGACGACACCGCGAACGTGCGGCGCTGCGTGCGGCAGGATGGTGGTGGGCGTCCAGGCGCGGATTTCCCGGATCGCCATGATGTCCACACCCAGGAACTGTTCCCCGAGCTGGAAGGTGATGAGCTGGCGCGACATATTCTATTTCCTTGGGTGCAGCAGTCAGTGAGAAACCCGGCGGATGGCCGAGGCAAGCTTTTCCGGGTCGAACGGTTTGACGATCCAGCCGGTCGCGCCGGCCTGGCGGGCGCGCGCCTTCTTGTCGTCTGAACTTTCGGTGGTCAGGACCAGGATCGGCATGTCGCGGAAGCGCGGCCGCGACCGCAATTCCTCGATCAGGCCGAAGCCGTCCATGCGCGGCATGTTGATGTCGGTGATGACAAGGCTGGGCGCATTGGCGTCGAGCCATTCGAGCGCCGCCACGCCGTCTTCGGCCTCGGCCACGGCATAGCCGCGCTCGGTCAGCGCGCTGCGCAACAACATGCGCATGCTGGGCGAGTCGTCGACGGCCAGAATCGTCTTGGACATGGGTTTCAATCTCCGGGTCGTCTGCTCTCGTCGGGCATCTGTGGTTAAAAAAGCTCTACATCGCCGCCATGGATGGGCCGCGGCGGCGCCCTTGTTTCCTCGATGGGAACATCGGTCCCCACCGCCTTGCAGCGCACCTGTCCCTGCGCGGCGCGGAAATCCACGCGGCGCGGCGTGGTGCCGCCGATATTGGCCTGGCTCAGCGCGATGCCGTCCTTGACCAGAAACTCCTTGGCGAAGCGGCCATTGTCGGTGCCGATTTCACGCATGCCGGCGTGAAGATTCGCGCCGCCATAGAGATGCGCGCGCAACCAGGACCGGCTGGCGCCCTTCTTCAGCATCTCGTTGATCAGCAATTCCATCGCATAGACGCCGTAGCGCTCGGCCTCGCCATGATCGTGCCTGCGGCCGTGGCGCGGTTCGGACAGCAGGAAATGGTTCATCCCCCCCAACCGCGCCTGCGGATCGTAGAGGCAGCAGGCGATGCAGCTTCCCAGCACCGTCGTCAGCACGATCGACGGATCGTCGGTCACGAACGTCGTGCCCTGCATCACATTGATGCGCTGTTCGCGGGTCGGGGCTTTCATCGGCTGCACAGCTCGAGCGCCCTTTTCGCGATCCGGTCGAGCGCCAGTTCCTCTTCCACCGCACCGATCTGGGCCGCCACGCGCGGCATGCCGTAGATCAAAGATGACGCCTCGTTCTGGCCGATCGTCGATGCGCCCACCTCGCGCATCTCGCGCAAGCCTTGGGCACCGTCATTGCCCATGCCCGTCAGGATGATGCCCACGGCGCGTTCGCCAAGGCATTGCGCGACCGAACGGAACAGCACGTCCACCGCCGGGCAATGGCCGTTGATCGGCGGTGCCTCGACCAGCCGGACATGCGGCTTCTGGCTGCCCCGCACCATCGCGTGCCGGGTGCCGCCCGGCGCGATATAGACCGTACCCTGCTCCAGCAGATCATCGTCCTGCATCTCCACCACGCGCGGCGCGATCGTATTGTCCAGCCGCCCGGCAAAGCAGGTCGTGAACAGGGGCGGCATATGCTGGACGATCAGCGTCGGCGGGCAATTTTCGGGGAAGCGCGCCAGCAACGTGCCCAGCGCCTCGACCCCGCCGGTCGACGCGCCGATCGCGAGATAACGGCCGTTCCAGGCAAAATCCGCCTGCGGCGCAATGGGCGTGCTCGGCTCCAGCCGGGCCCGCCTGCGGCTGCGCGCCGCCTGCTTCACCTTGCCGGCCAGTACCCCGTCATCGAGGCACATCAGGTCGGCCATCCCGCCTTCGGGCTTGGGATAGCAATCGACCGCCCCCAGTTCGAGCGCGCGCAGCGTCGCATCGGCACCTGCTCGGGTCAGCGTCGACACCATCACCACCGGCGTCGGCCGCAGGCGCATGATCTTGTCCAGGAAATCGAGCCCGTTCATCTCGGGCATCTCGATATCCAGCGTCACGACATCGGGGTCGAGATCCTTGATCATCTGCCGCGCGACGCTCGCCCGGTCGGCGGTGCCCACCACCTCGATCTCCGGGTCGCGCCGCAGCAGCCCGGCCAGCAGCGCACGCATGGTAGGGGAATCGTCGACGATCAGCGTCCGCACCGTCATGCCGCCACCTTCCGGTAGATGGTCTGGCCGACCGACTGGAAATCATTGGCCGCTGGGCCGACCAGCCGCTCGCTATGGCCGATATAGAGATAGCCGCCCGGCGCGAGCTTCTCAGCAATGCGGGAGATCAGCCGCGCCTTGGTCGGCTCATCGAAATAGATCATCGTGTTGCGGCAGAAGACGACGTCGAACCGGCCCTGGATCGGCCATTCGTGCAGCAGGTTGAGCTGGCGGAACCGGATCAGTTCGCGCACGCCGTCGCGCATCTGGACGCCGTCGCTTTGCATGTCGGTCCAGGCCGAACGCAGCGCCATCGGAATCTCCTGCGCGGTCGCCGTCGGATAGAGGCCCCGCCGCCCGGTTTCGAGCACCTGGGCGTTGAGGTCGCTCGCCAGCGCCACCACGTCGCCGTTGCGGATCGCGCGCGCTTCCTGCGGGTCCGCGCCCAGCAAGGTCAGCATCAGCGAATGCACTTCTTCGCCGCTCGACGATCCGGCCGACCACAGCCGCACCTTCTCCCGCCGCGCCGCCTTGGTCAGCAGCGCCGGCCGCACCTGCGCCGCGAAATGCTCGAAATGATGGTTTTCACGGAAGAATTTGGTGTGGTTTGTGGTCAAGGCCTCGATCGCGCGGGCACGCTCGTCACGGTCGTTGCGCAGCAACGCCACATAGGCGCGGAAATTGTCGAGGCCACGCGCGCGCACCAGCTTGCCCAGCCGCGCATAGACCAGCATCGCCTTGCCTTCGGTCAGCACGATCCCGGCATGGCTGTGGACCATCGCCGCGATCGCCTCGAAATCCTCGCGCGCAAAGGGGAAGGCGTCGGTCATGCCGCCATCGTCCCCGCCGAACTGCCCCGCCGCCATGGCGTCAGGCCCGCAGCCGCATCGGCATGGCTTCGGCCATGCACTCCAGCGCCACCAGCCCTTCGACGTCGAGAATCAGCGCTACCCTCCCATCGCCCAGAATGGTCGCACCCGCACAGCCCGGCACCGGGCGGTAATTGGTCTCCAGGCTCTTGATGACCACCTGGCGCTGATCGAGGATCGCGTCGACCATCAGCACCGCCTGGCCGTGCTCCTCGGTCTCGACGACGATCAGCACCGAATGCTCGGGATCGCTCTGGTCGTCGCCCAGCCCGAGTTGGCCTGCCACGGAAAGCACGGGCAGGAACGCGCCGCGCACATCCAGCATCAGCCGATCGGGGCCGAGCGGACGCACCGATCCGGCCTCGGGGCGCAGGCTTTCGATGATGTGGGTCAGCGGGATGATATAGACCTGATCGCGCACCGACACGATCATGCCATCCAGAATGGCGAGGGTCAGCGGTAGCGCCAGCGTGAAGGTGGATCCCTCGCCGGGGCGCGAGGCGATGGTGATCCGCCCGCCCAACGCCTGCACATTCTGCCGCACCACATCCATGCCGACGCCGCGGCCTGAAATGTTGGACACCGCCTTTGCAGTCGAAAATCCGGGCGCAAAGATCAGATTGTCGATCTCCTCGTCGCTCAGGCGCGCATCGGCGGCGATGATGCCGCGCTCCACCGCAAGCGCAAATACCCGCTCCCGGTCGATCCCCTTGCCGTCATCCTCGACGGTGATGAGGATGCGGCCGCCGCGATGCTCGGCCGACAGGCGCACCGTGCCTTCCGGGTCCTTGCCCGCCGCGATCCGTTCGGCCGGACTTTCGATGCCATGGTCCACCGAATTGCGGATCAGATGGGTCAGCGGCTCACCGATCCGCTCGATCACGGTCTTGTCGAGTTCGGTCCCCTCGCCTTCCACTTCCAGGCGGACGCGCTTGCCGGTCTGCGCCTCAAGTTCGCGGACGATGCGCGGCACGCGACTGAACACCGATTTCACCGGCTGCGCGCGGATCGACATCGCGCTGTCCTGCAATTCGCGGGTCAGATGGTCGAGGTCGGTCAGTTCCTGGATCGCGGATTGCCCGCAATCGTGCAGCCGCTGCGCCAGCATGGCCTGGGTGATGACAAGTTCGCCCACCAGGTTCACCAGCCGATCGAGCTTGTCGAGGTCGACGCGGATCGTCTGCCCGCCCACCGCTGCCGACGGCGCAGCAGGCGGTGCCTTGGCGGTCGGCTTGGGCTCCTCCACCGGCTTGATCGGCACCACGGTCGCGACGGGCGCCGGGGCTTCTACCGCCTGGGGCTTCGGTACTACCGCTACCGGCTCCGGTTCTTTCTCACATTCGCCGCGCTCGATATCGAGCGTGCAATCGTCGGCGACGAACTCGAAAATCTCCTCGATCGTCGACCGCTCGACGGTGCCCGGCACACGCAGCGTCCAGCCGAGATAGGCGCCCTCGGCCTCAAATTCCTCGATGGCGGGAATATCCGCCACATCTACCGCGACGATCTCGCCGCCCAGTGCCAGCAATTCGCGCAGCAGCAGTAGTGGCTCACCACCATTGTGGAGCGCACCGCGCCCCGGCCGCAGCTTCACCCGCCACGGCAATTCGGCCTTCGGTGCCGCGGGTTCGACAGCGGCCGCGATGTCCAGCTCCAGCCCGCCCAGCAGATCGTCCAGGTCGAAGCTCAGGTCGATCGCAGGCGCCGCCGGTTCCGGCTCGGGCTCAGGCTCCACCACCACCGGCGCCACGACAGCGGCAGGCCGCTCGCCCGCGCCAATCGCCTTCAGCACGGCCAGCACCGCGGCATCGTCGGGCGTGTCGCCATGGCCACGAATCGCCGCGACATGGTCGGCCAGCACGTCGAACGCGCGCAGCAGGGTCGTCATCAATTCATGTTCGAGCGGCAGTTCGCCGCTGCGCAGCAGATCGAGGACGGTTTCGAAATGATGGGTGAAGCCCTGCAGCGCGCCGAACCCGAACGCCCCTGCCCCGCCCTTGATCGAATGCACCGCGCGGAAGATCGTGTTGATCGTCTCGCCGTCTTGCTCGCCGGCGCGGCACGCCATCAGGCCCGCCTCGGCGCTTACCAGCCCTTCCTCGCATTCCTGCAGGAAGATCGCCTGGATTTCCTCGTTGGTCACGAAATCCTGCTCCTATCGGGCCGCCGCGAACGGCAGGCGCGAACGCAATCCCGCCAGTTCGCTCGCATTGGCCAGCGCATCCGACGGCGCCTCGATCACTATTTCCACGCCTGCCGCAGCAGCCGATCGCGCGATGCTCAGCAGCATCTGCAATCCGGCTTGGCCGATCTGATCCACCTTGTCGGCATGGATGGCCATCCGGGCGCCCGCATGCACCGTGTCCCTGAGTTCAGGCAGCAACAGCGAAACCGCCTCGCGGTCCATCACCGGCAGCAGGTCGATCCGCTTCATCAGAACTCCGCCCAGTCATCATCGGCAATCGCCAGATTGCCGTAGACGACCGGCGCCGCCTTGCGCGCCGCCACCGGCTTGGGCTTGCGTGGCGGCATCTCGACCGCGCCGATCTTGAAGCGCTGCACCAATGCGGCAAGCTGGTCCGCCTCGGATGCCAGGCTGCGCGCGGCAGCGGTGGATTCCTCCACCATCGCGGCGTTCTGCTGGGTCATCTTGTCCATGTCGGCGACGGCGGTGTTCACCTGCTGCATGCTCGCCGCCTGCGCCTCGGCCGAAACCGAGATCTGGCCTGCCAGCTTGGCGATCTCGCTCACCTTGGCGACGATACGGTCCAGCGCCTCGCCGGTCTGGCCGACAAGCTGGACGCCGGATTCGACCTGCCTGGTACTCGCGCCGATCAGCGTCTTGATGTCCTTCGCGGCATCCGCCGAACGCTGGGCGAGCGCGCGAACTTCGCTCGCGACGACGGCGAAGCCCTTGCCCGCATCGCCCGCGCGCGCGGCCTCGACGCCGGCATTCAGCGCCAGCAAATTGGTCTGGAAGGCGATGCCGTCGATCACGTTGATGATCTGCGCGATCTCCTGCGAGCTTTTCTCGATCTCGCCCATCGCGTCCACCGCCTCGCGCACCACGCGGCCGCCCTCTTCGGCCTCGCCATGCGCTTCGGAAACCCGGCGGTTGGCGAGCGCCGCGCCCTTGGCGGTCTCGCGCACGGCCGCGGTGATCTGGTCCATCGCTGCCGCCGTCTCCTCCAGCGAAGCCGCCTGCTGCTCGGTGCGGCGCGAAAGATCGTCGGATGCCTGGCTGATCTCGCCGGCGCCGGTGTGCATGCTGTCCGCGCTCTGCAACACGCCGGAAATGGCGTCGCGAAGCTGGGCGGCCGCCGCATTGAAATCGCGGCGCAGCGCTTCATAGCCGGTTGGCAGCTTGTCGATATTGGTGTCGAGATCGCCTTCGGCCAGGCGGCGCAGGCTCACGCCCACGGTGTCGACCATATCGGTCAGGCCGCGATCCGCCTCGCGCTTGGCGATGCTGACATTGCGCAGGTCGACAGCGGCGCGGGCAAGGTCGCCGATCTCGTCGTCCCGCTCGACGCCGGAGATGTCGACGTCAAGACGCCCCGCCGCGATCTCCTTCAGCCCATAAGCCGCGGACGAAAGATCATCGGCGATCGCGCTGCGGGTCCGCACCAGCAGCGCCATGAAGCGCCAGGTCAGCAGGATCAGCGCCGCGATCATCGCGATCGCCATCGCCGCCTTGCTCCAGAACTGGATCGATCCGGCCTGGGCCATTTCCTCGATGAAGGGGTTGCGCAGGCTTTCGATCGAATCGTCGATGCTCCCGCCCAGCTTGCTCATCTCGGCCAGGCCCTGCGGGTTGCGCTGGGCGGGATCGACCATCTTCAGGGCCAGCGCGACATAGCTTGCGGCGGAGCTGTCGATCTCGTCCAGCACCTTCTGGTCGGCGGCCGCCACATCGGGGCGCATCGCGGCAACGGCGGCGGCGAAGTCACGGGCGTTGCCGTTGACCTCGTCGATCGATTCCTTGGTGGGGATGGTCGCGGCGCGATAGATGTCGCGCTCGAGCGATGCGAAATCCTTCTCCAGCAGCGCCACTTCCAGCGTGCTGTTGGAGACCCGCTCGACGCGCTCGATGGAATAGAGGTCGGCCGCAGCGCCGGCCACGGTCAGGCCGAGAACGATGGCGCCGACGACGATGAACATGCGGCGCTGTTGATTGAGCCGCTCGCCGATCGTGAGCTGCCCGCGTCCCGCTGAATAAACCATCTGCAATCCCTCACCCCGCCGGCTCGACGCCGGATCAACGGGATAAGGCTATGGGCAGAGGGTTAACCGATCGAAAATCATGCGCCGAATGCCGCGATTTTGCGATGAAGCGTCTATAATGATGGGATCACCCCGCCAACCGGCGCGATCCCATCAGAAAATCAGCCGACCACTTCTTCCGGCTTGAAGAAGAAGGCGATCTCGGTGGCCGCGTTCTCAAGGCTGTCCGAACCATGGACCGAGTTCGCCTCGATCGATTCGGCGAATTCCTTGCGGATCGTGCCGGCATCGGCGTTCGCCGGGTTGGTGGCGCCCATCACTTCGCGGTTGCGGGCGACGGCATTCTCGCCTTCCAGCACCTGCACGACGACCGGGCCGGAGATCATGAAGGAAACGAGGTCGTTGAAGAAAGGACGCTCGCGGTGGACGCCGTAGAAGCCCTCGGCCTGATCCTTGGTCATGTGGATGCGGCGCGACGCGACGACGCGCAGGCCGGCCTCTTCCAGCTTGGCGGTGATCGCGCCAGTCAGGTTGCGACGCGTGGCGTCGGGCTTGATGATCGAAAAGGTGCGTTCGGTCGCCATGGCCGAGCGGGCTCCATATTTTGATGGTGTGGAAAGTGGCGGCTCCCTACTCGCGAAGCCGGCCGGAAGCAAGGGTGGCGGGGCACTCGCAGGCGCGCACCCTCCACCGTCATCCCAGCGAAAGCTGGGATCTCAGGAGGTTGACCACCCACATTGGCCGCACGAGATGCCAGCCTACGCTGGCATGACGGCATTATCGCACCGCCCCCCCACTAAGCCGCCTTGGTCCAGCGCCCCGCCTCGTCCTGCTTCCAGAAATTGCGCTCCACCCCGTCGCGATCAGCCAACGCTTTCCACGCCTCGCGCGCTGCCGCTATGGTCGTGTCGTCGAACAGATGGAAAGCGCGGTCGAAGGCGAGCGCCTCGTCCCGCCACAGCCCGTCGGCCAGCGCGATATTGCGCGCACCGTTCAGCGCTTCGGGTGTGGCGGCGATCAGCACCGGCTGCCCCGCTTCGCCGCCCTCGCCCGTGCGGCCATGCGGCAGGAAGCTTTCGGGCGTGTAGTTCCACAGATGCTGGTCGAGCCGCACCGCCAGCGCGTCATCATCGCAGACGATCAGCAGCCGTCCGCCGTCCGCCAATATGCGTTCGGCGATGCGCGGCAGCACCCGTTCGATCGGGCTCGCGGCGAGGTGATAGAAGTCGACCTGCACCGCGGCCCTCTTAGCTCCCTCAGCCTTCGTACTTGTCGGCGATCAGCCGGTCGAGCAGGCGCACGCCGAACGCGGTCGCGCCCTTGTCCCACAGCGTGCCGGGCTTTGCCGCCCACACCATGCCGGCAATATCGAGATGCGCCCACTTCACGCCATCTTCCACAAAGCGCTGGATGAACTGCGCGGCGGTGATCGAACCCGCATCGCGCGGGCCGACATTCTTCATGTCGGCGATCGGGCTTTCGATCAGCTTGTCATAGGCGTCCGACATCGGGAAACGCCAAAGCTTGTCGCCCGAAGCCTTGCCGGCGGCGACCAGCGCGTCGGCCAGTTCGTCATTATTGGCGAACAGGCCACCATGCTCATGGCCGAGCGAGATGATCATCGCGCCGGTCAGGGTGGCGAGGTCGATCACCGTCTTCACCTTGTGCGTGCGCTGCACCCAGGTGATTGCGTCGCACAGCACCAGCCGGCCTTCTGCGTCGGTGTTGATCACCTCGATCGTCTGGCCGGACATGCTGGTGACGACGTCACCCGGCCGCTGCGCCTTGCCGTCGGGCATATTCTCGACGAGCCCGCAGACGCCGATGACATGCGCCTTGGCCTTGCGGCTGGCGAGCGCCTTCATCGCGCCTGCCACGGCGCCAGCGCCGCCCATGTCCCACTTCATGTCCTCCATGCCGCCGGCGGGCTTGATCGAGATGCCGCCGGTATCGAAGGTCACGCCCTTGCCGACGAAGGCGATCGGTTCCTTGGCGCCGCCGGTCCCGTCCCACTTCATCACCAGCAGTTGCGCGGGCCTTTCCGACCCTTGCGACACGCCGAGCAGCGCGCCCATGCCAAGCTTCGCCATCGCGGCTTCGTCGAGCACCTCGATCTCGACGCCCAGATCCTTCAGCGGCTGGCAGCGTTCGACGAAGCTTTCCGGGTAGATGATATTGGCGGGCTCGCTCACCAGTTCGCGGGTGAATGAAATGCCGTCGGCCAGTGCCTTCAGCGGCGTCCAGGTGGCCTCCGCCTTGCTCACGAAATCGTCGCCGGCACCGACGATGACGATCTCGGCCAAGCTCGGCTTCGATTTCGCGGGCAGCTTCGTGCGATAGGTGTCGTGCCGCCAGCCGCGCAGCAGCGCCGCGAAGGCGATATGGGCCGCAGCCACCGCCGCATCGCCCGTGGCCTTGCTGACATCGACGACCAGTGTCTTTTCGCCCGACGTCAGCAACCGCGTGGTGAGCGCGCCGCCCGCCTGCTCGTAACCGTTGCGCTCATTGTCGCCGGCAGCACCGGTGCCGACCACCAGCAACCGGCGGACGCCCTCGCCTTCCGGCGTCACGGCTTCGGCAATCGCGCCCGCTTCGCCCTCGAAGCGCGAAGCCGCCGCAGCGCGTCGCACGATCGCCAGCGCGGCTCCATCCAGCCCGATCCGATCCACGGCACCTGAACCTGATCCCACGGGCAGAGCCAGCACATAATCGCCATCGGGACGGACGGAAGCAAAACGCACCTGCATGAAAGACGCATCCTTGTTTGGAACTTTGAATCCCCTCTAGGCCACGTCGCCCGCGCTGGCAAAGCTTGCTCTCGCAACGGATCGGCGATGGGGGCGTTGCAGCAATCGTGCGGGGGTGCGATAGGCGGCGGCTGCCGTCGTTCGGCCTGCTCGTGGGGGTTTGTGATCCAGTTCAAGCCGATATGTCTTACTGCGCTGCCGCTGGCCCTCGCGCTTGCGCAGCCGGCATGGGCGCAGAATCTGCTCGATCGCCCGCAGGGTCCGCCGCCGGTGGGCGGCACGCCCGCGCCGGCGAACGACGAAGAGGTCGTGTTCAGCTCCGAAACGCTGGCTTATGACAATGACGGCGATATCGTCACCGCCATGGGCGATGTCCGCATGGTGCGCGCCGGCAACCGATTGCGGGCGGACAAGGTCATCTGGAATCGCAAGACCGGCGAAGTGACCGCCGAAGGCAGCGTCGCCGTGGTCAATCCCGGCGGCGATACGGCTTATGGCGATAATGTGCGGCTGACGGACACGCTGAAGGACGGCGTGATCGAAAACCTCCTGCTCGTGCTCGAAGATGGCGGTCGCCTTGCGGCCGACCGCGCGACCCGCGTCAATGGCGTCTCGACGCTTGATCAGGCCGCTTACACGCCCTGCAACGTCACCGACGAAAATGGGTGCCCCCAGAACCCTTCATGGATGATTACCGCGGTCCGCGTCGTCCATGATCCCGTCCGTCACCGCATTTCCTACGATAATGCCCGGCTCACCCTGTTCGGCGTACCATTGCTTTGGTTGCCGGGGCTCTCGCATCCCGACAGCAGCGAAGGCGGCGGCTCCGGCCTCCTGATGCCGCAGGTCCGCATCAGCAAGACCAACGGGTTCGAGCTCGCAACGCCTTATTACGTCCAGCTCGCCCCCAATCGCGATCTTACGCTGACGCCGCACGTCTTCACCGAAGTGCTGCCCGCGATCGAGGCGCAATATCGCGAGCTCAACTCGCTCGGCGCGTTCAGCGTCGGCGGCTATCTCACCTACGGCAAGCGCCAACCCGCAACCGTCATTCCCGACGATGACGCGCCGACAAGCAAGGATATCCGCGGCTATTTCGAAGCGAACGGCCGCTTCCAACTCACACCCGAATGGAGCCTCAGCGCCTCCGCTCGCGCCACCACCGACAAGACCTTCCTGCGCCGTTACGACATTTCGCGCGACGATCGCCTGCGTTCGACCTTCAATTTCGAGCGAATCGACGCGACCAGCTATCTCTCGGTCGCCGGCTGGGCCGTGCAGGGCCTCCGCACAGAAGATCGCGCCGGCCGCCAGCCGATCGCACTGCCCGCCATCGACTATCGCCTGCGGCTCGATGATCCGCTGCTGGATGGCCGCATCGAACTTCAGGCCAACAGCCTGGCGCTGCTGCGGACGGAGGGGCAGGACACGCAGCGCGCCTTTGCCGGCGCCCGCTGGGATCTGCGCCGCCTCACCAATTTCGGCCAGGAAGTGACCTTCACGGCCTATGCCCGCGGCGACGTCTACCACACCGATGAAGCGCTCAGAACGCTGATCCCGCAATATCAGGGCACCGAAGGCTGGAGCGGCCGTGGCATCGTCGCGCTCGCGGCAGACATGCGCTGGCCCTTCGTCGGCGAATTCTTCAGCGGCAGCCAGCGAATCACCCCCCGCGTCCAGGTCGTCGCCACGCCCAAGACCGAGAATCTCGACATCCCCAACGAGGATGCCCGCTCGGTCGATCTGGAAGATTCCAACCTCTTCGCGCTCAACCGCTTCCCCGGCTATGATCGCTGGGAAGATGGCAGCCGCGTCACCTATGGCCTGGAATGGGCGGTAGATCTGCCGCGCTTCTCGCTGCGCAGCGTGATCGGCCAGAGCTACCGCCTCAACAGCCGCCCCTCGATCCTGCCCGAAGGGACCGGCCTGTCGGGCCGCCATTCGGACGTCGTCGGGCGGACTAGCCTGAAATATGGGCAGTTCGTCGAGCTCACCCACCGCTATCGGCTCGACAAGGACAATCTCGCCATCCGCCGCAACGAGATGGACGTCACCATCGGCAGCAGTTCGACCTATGTCACCGCCTCTTATCTCCGCCTCAATCGCGACATTGATGCGACGCTCGAAGATCTGCGCGATCGTGAGGAGTTGCGCGCCGGCGCCCGCATCCAGATCGCCCGGTACTGGTCGGTGTTCGGCTCGACGGTGATCAACCTCACCGGCAGCCAGGAAGATCCGCTGTCGATCGCCGACGGTTATGAGCCCGTCCGCCATCGTCTCGGATTCCTCTACGACGACGAATGTATCGAGCTTGGCCTTACCTGGCGTCGCGATTATGACGAGACCGGCGATGCCCGGCGCGGCAACACTTTCCTGTTCCGGGTAGCGTTGAAGAACCTGGGCCGCTAAGCGTGCGTTCAGCCGCATGCGCGCAAGACAGCGCGCTTCGGTGGCCAGATTTTCCGATGGGGTGAGAGTGAAGGCGCAGTTGAGGAACAATCTCAAGGTATTGGCTCGTGCAGGTGTTTCGGCCATCATCCTTGCAGGCGTGTCAGTATCCGCCCTTCCGGCACAGACCGTGCCGGACGACGCCGCGGCCCCGGCATCCAATTTGAACATTCCGCAGGATCTCACGATCTTCGGCCGTGAAGACCCGACGGTTCGCAAGGCGACCGCGATCGTCAACGGCACGATCATCACGGATACCGATGTGGATCAACGGCTTGCGCTGGTCGTCGCGGCCAATGGCGGCAAGGTCGGCGATGACGAGCGCGAGCGGCTGCGGCTGCAGGTGCTGCGCAACCTGATCGACGAATCGCTGCAGATCCAGGAAGCCAAGGCCAACGAGATCACCATCAGCCAGGCGGAGATCGACCAGACCTTCGCCCGCGTCTCCGGGAATTTCAAACGGACGCCGGCCGCTTTCGCCACCTATCTGCGTGAACAGGGCGCATCCGAAGCCTCGCTCAAGCGCCAGATCGAAGGCGAGCTTGCCTGGCGCCGCCTGCTCGGCCGCCGCGTCACGCCCTTCGTCAATGTCAGCGAAGATGAAGTGAACGCGGTGATCCAGCGGCTCAATGCGTCGAAGGGCGCGACCGAGCTGCACATCGCCGAAATCTATCTCTCGGCGACGCCGGACACCAATGCCGATGTGCTGCAGAATGCCCAGCGCATCACCCAGCAGATCAAGCAGGGCGCGTCCTTCGTCGCTTATGCGCGGCAGTTCTCGGAAGCGTCGACCGCGGCCGTCGGCGGCGATCTCGGCTGGGTCCGCGGCGAGCAATTGCCCGACGAGCTCGCCAATGTCGCCTCGACGATGGAACGCGGCCAGGTCAGCGATCCGATCGCGATCCCTGGCGGCTATTCGATCATCGCGCTCGTCGACAAGCGCCAGGTGTTGACTGCTGATCCGCGCGACGCGCAACTTGCCCTGAAGCAGGTTTCGATCAGCTTCCCCGCCGGCACGACACAGAGCCAGGCCGCGCCCAAGGTGGAAGAATTCGCCAACACGATGAAGGGCATCACCGGCTGCGGATCGGTCGACAAGGTTGCCCAGAGCATTGGCGCCGAAGTGGTCGACAATGATCAGGTCAAGGTGCGCGATCTGCCCGCCCCCTTGCAGCAGATGATGGTCGATCTCCAGATCGGCCAGTCCACGCGCCCGTTCGGCTCGCTCGAAGATGGTGTGCGCGCGCTGGTGCTGTGCGGTCGCGATGATCCGCAGGTCGCCTCCGGCCCGTCTTTCGATCAGATCCTGGCGCAGATGGAAGAGGAGCGCATCAATCGTCGTGCCCGTCGCTATCTGCGCGACCTGCGGCGAGATGCGGTTGTCGACTATCGCTGACGGAGCCCCCCTCGCGCCGCTCGCAGTGGCATTGGGCGATCCCGCCGGGATCGGACCGGAAATTGTCGCCAAAGCCTGGGAAGCCCGGAACTCCGCCTGTCTCGCGCCCTTCTTCGCGGTGGGCGATCCGCGCTCGATCGCGGCCGTGTGGAATGGCCCGTTCCAGCGCATCGCCTCGCCCGACGAAACCGCGCGCGTCTTCGGCGATGCGCTGCCGCTGATCCAGGTCGAGGATGCCGGAGAGATCATTCCCGGCGAGCCCAATATGCCCGGCGCGCGCTGCTCGCTCGATTCGCTGGAAATGGCTGCCGGCCTCACGCGTTCCGGCGCGGCGGGGGCGCTCGTGACCGGGCCGGTGTCCAAGGCCCAGCTCTACGCGATCGGCTTTTCGCATCCGGGCCAGACCGAATTCATCGCCGAACGCTGCGGCATTTCCGGCGCCAATGCGGTGATGATGCTCGCCGGGCCGACGCTGCGCACCGTGCCCGTCACCACCCACGTTCCGCTGGCGCAAGTGGCGAGCCTCATCAGCGTGGATCTGATCGTCGCCAAAGCCCGCGCCACCGAACGCGGCCTTTCGCGCAACTTCGGCATTGAAAAGCCCCGCTTGGCCATTGCCGGTTTCAATCCGCATGCCGGCGAAAACGGCGCGCTGGGCCGCGAGGAGATCGATTTCATCCTCCCCGCGGTCGAGATCCTGCGCGCCGAGGGCGTCGACATCGTCGGCCCGCTCGCCGCCGACACCATGTTCCACCAGCGCGCGCGCGCCACTTATGACGCGGCGATCTGCCTCTACCATGATCAGGCCCTCATTCCGTTGAAGACACTGCATTTCGATGAAGGTGTGAACATGACGCTCGGCCTGCCGATCGTCCGCACCGCGCCTGATCACGGCACGGCGTTCGAGATTGCCGGCAAGAATATCGCGGAGCCCGGCGCGATGATCGCGGCGATCCGCATGGCCGGGGAGGCGGCAGGCATCCGCTGCATGGCGTGAGCGCGGACGCCATCCGCGCTCTGCCTCCCTTGCGGGAGGTGATTTCGCGTTACGGCCTCAGCGCCTCCAAGGCGCTCGGCCAGAACTTCCTGTTCGACGGTCAACTCCTCGATCGCATCGCCCGCGTCCCCGGCTCGCTCGAAGGCGAGACCGTCTATGAGGTCGGCCCCGGCCCCGGCGGCCTCACCCGCGCATTGCTCGGTGCCGGCGCCAAGGTCGTCGCGGTCGAACGCGATCGCCGCTGCCTGCCCGCGCTTGCCGAACTAGACGAGGCATCGGGCGGCCGTCTCCGCGTCATTTCCGGCGACGCGCTGGAGGTCGATGCCGCGGCCGAGGCCGGCGTCGGCGCCCACATCGTCGCCAACCTCCCCTATAATGTCGGCACGGCATTGCTGGTGAACTGGCTCGGCAGTGAGGCGTGGCCGCCCTGGTGGCGCTCGCTGACCTTGATGTTCCAGAAGGAAGTGGCCGAACGCATCGTCGCCGCGCCGGACAGTTCGGCCTATGGCCGCCTCGCCGTGCTCGCCCAATGGCGCTCGACCGCGAAGCTCGCCTTCACCGTCCACCGCTCCGCTTTCGTGCCCCCGCCCAAGGTGATGTCGGCGGTCGTCCACATCACGCCGGCCGCGCAGCCCGAAGACGTGCGCCCCGCCGATCTCGAACGCATCACCGCCGCCGCCTTCGGCCAGCGCCGCAAGATGCTGCGCCAGAGCCTCAAAAGCGTGCCGGGCGCGCTGGATGCGCTCGCGGCGCTGGAAATCGATCCCCAACGCCGCGCCGAAACCCTGTCCGTGGACGAATTCGTGGCGATCGCGCGGACGATCAGGGCCTAGCCTCGTCGGTCATCCGTCGCCCCCCCCCCCCCCCGATCCAGCACCGTCACCCCAGCGCAGGCTGGGGTCCATGGCTATCACACGGCAAGCGGTAGTGCAGACTGAGAGAGCCATGGATGCCAGCCTCCGCTGGCATGACGGCTATTGGATATGCTTCCAGCTTACGGCTTGACCGGCGGCTCGCTGCCCTTGGCCGGCACCGTGGTTGCCGCCTGGGCGGTAACGACAGCCGGCGGCGGGCCCTTGGCGATCACACCGGCAAGCTGCGTCGCCTGGCCGCACTCCGTCTTGCAGAGCGTGCGAATGCGCGCGAGGTTCGCCTTGGCGCGATCGACGGCGCCCTTCTGGACCAGCGCCTCGCCCTGCGCCGTCAGCGCGGCAAGGTCGTTGGGTTCCAGCGCCAGCGCTTCCTTGTAGAATCGGATCGCCTTGCCCGGCAGCTCCTGCGCCTGCGCCACCCGGCCCAGCGCCACGAAGGCGGCCCGGTTACGCGGATCGACCGCGAGCGAACTTTCCAGCAGATCATTGGCCTGCACGAAATTGCCTGCCTTGCGAGCAGCTTCGCCCTGTTCGAGGAGGGCCATGGAGCGGGGATTGATCTGGTCGTCGGGCTTCTGGCTGTATCCGACGCTCGAAACGGTCGCGAACGCCAGCGACAAGGCTAATGCAATCGGAGAGAGACGCATGAACAACTCCGTGAAGGTCTCGTGACGCGCTTCTAACATGGCCGTTGCAGTCTAGCGACGAAAAAGCCGTCCGTCCCATTCGCTGCGGGTGTGAGCCGAAATCCGTCGCGGTGTGGCATTGCTGCCATTCCCGCGCCGGGATCGGCCGACCATTTGGGATTCGCCCCAAGAAACGCTGCCACCTGGTCTGCACCTTCGCAGTCGAGCAATGAACAGACGATGTATAGAAGCGATCCGCCTGGTCGAACCAGGTCGGCGCCGACCCCGATCAGCCGTGCCTGCAACGCCGTCAGCCGATCAAGCCGCGCCTGCGTCAGCCGCCAGCGCGCCTCGGGATTGCGGCGCCAGGTGCCGGTTCCCGAACAGGGCGCATCGATCACCACCAGATCCGCCTGCCCCTTCAGGTCCAAGAGCGCATCCAGCTCCCGCCCACCATCCAGCAGCCGCGTCTCCACCGTCACGCCAGCGCGCTCAGCGCGCGGCGCCAGTCGCGACAGCCGCGTCCGATCGGCATCGGATGCGATCAGCCGCCCCTCGTTCCGCATCGCCGCCGCCAGCGCCAGCGTCTTGCCGCCGGCGCCGGCGCACAGGTCGATCACCGTCATCCCCGGTTCCGCTCCGGCCATGGCGGTGACGATCTGGCTGCCCTCGTCCTGAACCTCGATCACCCCCTGGGTGAAGGCGGGCAAGCTCTCGACCTGCGTCCCTTCGGGGCAGCGCAGCCCCATCGGCGCAATCGGCGTAGGCTCGGCGCCGGGGATCAGCGGCATCACCGTCTCGCGCGTCGCCTTGAGCGCATTGACGCGGAGGTCAAGCGGCGCGCGGTCGAGCAATGCCGGCAGTTCGCTTGGATCGAGCGGCAGCTTTTCCATCAGCCAGTGCGGCAAGATCCCGGCAGGCGCCGCCGCTTCGCCCTCCCCGATCCGCGCCGGCCCATGCGCCGATCCGTCGAACGTAGCGGCGACCTCGGCATCTTCCTGCGCCAATCCCATCAAGGCCGCGCGGCCGCTCTCCGGCACCTCGCCCGCCCGCCGGATCGCGCGATAGATCAGATCGCGCACCGCGCGACGGTCCTTCGACCCCGCATAGCGCCGCGTCTTGAAATAGCGCGCGATCAGCACGTCCGCCGCCGCCCCGCCGGCGCGCGCCGCGGCGATGATCTCGTCGAGCAGGTCGATCGCCGCCTGTGCGCGTCCAGCCGGCGTCATCGCGTGCCTGTCCCGCGATGCGACATTTCGGCTCCAATTAATTGAATTGTCTTAATTTTCATTAACCAACGTCGCCGATCTGTAGCAAATGCGCCTTAGCCGCTCCCCATGCGACGGGCTCTAACCGCCTGCCGCCAGTAATCGTCAAGGCTTTGAGCGTCCAATCGTTCACAAGGAGCATGGGGTGAGCAAGTTTCTTCTTCGCGCGGCTGCGGCCGCTTTCTGCGCCGTCGCGGCGCTTTCGCCGGCGCATGCCGTGGTGATCGGCACCGCGGATTCCAGCAACAGCATTCCGTTCGGCGGCACGATCGGCGGCTATTATTACCAGCAGGTCTATAATGCCTCCAGCTTCGGCTCGGGCCTCAACATCAGCCAGCTCAACTTCTACAACACGGTCACGCCGGGCGGCACGCCGCGCACCGGCACCTTCCAGATCTATCTGTCGACCACGTCGGCCGCGATCGACAGCTTCGATACCAGCTCGGGCGCATGGTTCGACGCCTCCTACACCAAGGTGTTCGATGGCGAGCTGCCGCTGCTGGCCGATGGCCGGCTCGACTTGGACCTGTCGACCGCGTTTGATTACGACGCGTCGAAGGGCAATCTGCTGCTGACGATCCGTTCGTTCGATTTCGGCAGCGGCAACCTGTTCCTCGACACCGACAAGAATGCCGGCCTCACCAACAGCCGCTTCTCGGCCTATCCCTATGAGTGGAACCAGGGCCTCGTCACCGGCTTCAACGAGAATGTAGCCCCCGTCCCCGAACCGGCCACCTGGGCGATGATGATCGCGGGCTTCGGCCTCGTCGGCGGCACGATGCGTCGCCGCCGCACCAACGTCTCGGTCAGCTTCGCCTGAAGCCAAAAAGAAAGCCCGGCCGGTCAACAGATCGGCCGGGCTTTTACTTTTCCCTCCGCCTCAGCGCGTCGGATAATTCGGCGCCTCGCGGGTGATCGTCACGTCATGGACATGGCTTTCGCGCAGGCCCGCATTGGTGATCTGCACGAAGCGCGCGCGCTCCTGTAGCTCGCGGATGGTCGGCGCGCCGGTATAGCCCATCGCCGCCTTCACGCCGCCGACAAGCTGGTGGATGATGTCCTTGGCCGGGCCCTTGAAAGGCACCTGCCCTTCGATCCCCTCGGGCACCAGCTTCATCTGGTCCTTGATGTCCTGCTGGAAATAGCGGTCGGCGGACCCGCGCGCCATCGCACCCACCGATCCCATGCCGCGATAGCTCTTATAGGCGCGGCCCTGATAGATGAAGGTCTCGCCCGGCGCTTCCTCGGTCCCGGCGAGGAGCGACCCCACCATCACCGTCGATGCGCCCGCCGCCAGCGCCTTGGCGAGATCGCCCGATGTGCGCAGGCCACCATCGGCGATCACCGGAACGCCGGAATCCCGCGCAGCCTTCGCCGATTCCATGATCGCGGTAAGCTGCGGCACGCCGACACCTGCGACGACGCGCGTGGTGCAGATCGATCCCGGCCCGATGCCGACCTTCACGCCGTCCGCGCCCGCGCCTATCAGCGCGCGGGTCGCCTCGCCGGTGGCGACATTACCCGCCACCACCTGCACCGAATTGGAAAGCCGCTTCACCCGCTCCACCGCGCGGGCGACATCGGCGTTGTGGCCATGGGCGGTGTCGATGACGATCAGGTCGCACTCGGCGTCGATCAGCGCCTCGGTCCGCTCGAAGCCCTTGTCGCCCACCGTCGTCGCCGCGGCCACGCGCAGGCGGCCGTTCGCGTCCTTGGTGGCGGCCGGATAGTTCACCGCCTTCTCGATATCCTTCACCGTGATCAGGCCGACGCAGCGATAGGCGTCATCGACCACCAGCAGCTTTTCGATCCGGCGTTGGTGGAGCAGGCGGCGCGCTTCTTCCTGGCTCACGCCCGCCCGCACCGTGGCGAGATTGTCGTGCGTCATCAGCTCGGCGATCGGCTGGCCCGCATTCTCGGCAAAGCGCACGTCGCGGTTGGTGAGGATGCCGACCAGCTTGCCCGACGCCTCGACGACCGGGATGCCGGAAATCTTGTGCCGCGCCATCAGCGCCTGCGCATCGCCCACGGTCGCGTCCGGGGTGATCGTGATCGGGTTCACCACCATGCCGCTTTCGAAGCGCTTCACCGCGCGCACCGCGGCCGCCTGTTCCTCCACCGTCAGGTTACGGTGGAGCACGCCGATCCCGCCAAGCTGTGCCATCACGATCGCCATGTCGGCTTCCGTCACGGTGTCCATCGCCGACGATAGGATCGGGATGTTGAGGCTGATGTCCTTCGTCACCTGCGTGCGGGTGTCCGCCTGGCTGGGCAGGACCTCCGATGCGCCGGGGATGAGGAGAACGTCGTCGAAGGTGAGGCCGAGGCTGATGTCCATGGGTTCGATCCGGGTGGTTTGGGGCAGTTTATGGGGATGGCGTGTGACGATTTCCAGCGCGCCTATCTGGGCGGCGGCTGGTATCGCTTCGGATCGGCGATCATCCGGCCGAGCGTGACGTGCAGCCGCACGTCTTCCGCGACGCCGTCCAGCATCAGCGGTTGGGCAAGATCGTCGCCGGGCTTGTGATATTCGCCGCCGAGATAGGCCTTCAGCAGATCGAGGTTGAGCGATCCGCCCACCATCACCGCGGGCACGCCGATCTGGGTGAAGGCCCAGCCGTCCTGGCGCTGCCTCAACTGATTGGCTTCGGCCGACGGATTGACCTTGCGGCCCATCCGCCGCGCGGCGGCGTCGATCAGCGGGTCGAGCGGGGTTTCGCCGCGGCCCAGCGCCGCCACGGGAGCCCCCGCCGGCGCGATCGCAACGGTATCGAAATTGAGCACCGCGACGATCTTCGCCGGATCGACCGGCGGCGCCTTGGCGAGCGCATGGGCGCCGAGCAGCCCCATCTCCTCCGCCGTCGTCGCCACGAAATAGATGTCGCGGGCCTGCCGATTCTTCTGCGCCGCCAGCCCCCGCGCCACCTCGACGATCATCGCGACGCCGCTCGCATTGTCGACCGCGCCGTTGCAGATCCGATCCTTGGCGCCTTCGGGCGCGCAGATGCCGAGATGATCCCAATGGGCGAGATACAGCACCGCGCCCGCCGCCGGGTCACTCCCCGGCAGCCGGCCGATCACGTTCCAGCTCGTATAGGGCCGCATCTCGGTGCCGATCACCGCGGAAAGCGTGCCGTCGACACGCGCCGCGCGGAACTCCAGCTTGGCCGCTTCCGCCTGCGCAGTCTCCAGCCCTGCCGCCTTGGCGATCTTGGCCCAGGCCGCCGGCGAAAGCCCGCCCGTGGTCGGCGGCACCGGCCCGTCGGCCAGATCGGTGCGGGCCTCGCGCAGCGCATCGCGGATTGCCGGCCAGCCCTTCTCGTCCGTCTCGACGCGCAGAACCGCCGCCGCACCCGCCTTCAACAGCGCCTCGCGCCGCGCGGCATAAGCGGGCGCGTTCGCCACACCGCTCGGGCTTCCCGGCAGCAGCAGCACCACCGCGCCGCGCACATCGACACCCGCAAAGGCGTTGAGGCCGGTCTTCGTCTTCATCAGCGAATCGTCGACGCCATAACCACCGAAGAGGATCGGCGCGTCGGCGATTCGGGTTTCGGCGTCACCACCGCGCAGCACCATCTCGTCCGCGCCGGTCGCGATCGCCGCGCCCTTGATCCGCCAATCCGCGGTCACGGCCCCTGCCCGCCGCTCGACCAGCTTCACCGGCGCATAGAAGCTACCGTCCGCCGCCCCTGGCTGCAGGCCCACCGCGGCAAACTGCCCCGCGACATATTGGACGGCCATGTCACCGCCGGGCGTGCCGGGCTTGCGGCCCTCCATCGCATCCGCCGCCAAAGTCTCGATATGCCCGCGCACACGTGTCTCGATCACCGTCTCGGCTGCAGGACGTGCGGCAAGCGGTTGTAGGGCGATGATGGCGGAGAGGAGGAGCGGCGAGGTTGTGCTGAGAAAGCGGCTCATGCGGCGCATTGGCAGCATCAGGCGCGGAGCGCAACCCGCCTTGGTCGAGATTCTGGTCTGGGAAACGGCCTATTTCGCGGACTGTCCCTGCAAGATCGGCAATCGCGACGCGAGACCGAGGTCCACGACCATCTGCACACGTCGATCTATCTGGAAAAAGGACGCCGCCTTGATCCCGGGCAGGACACGACCGACGATGGGGACATATCTCGCCCGCAAACTGGTCGTCTTGACGTCGAGGTCAAGCCACCGGGTAATGAAATCCGCCGCCGCCTTGTCATCATATTTGCCGAAATTGTTCACATATTCGGCGATAATGGCGTATTGACCGTCCTTTATTGCAGTCAAATCGGCTGCGTATTTGTCATATACCGGCCAGAACTTCGTCGCCTCGGCATCCGTCAATCTGAGGTTCGACGCGATCGTCTGCTTCTTCGATGAACGTAACTCCGCGCGCAATCCTTCCAGATCGGCGGCGGTCAGCGGTTTGGCCGGGTCGACGCTCGTCGCTTCAGGCGTGGCCGTCTGCGCGTGGGCAGGCGCCAGCGCGAAGCTTCCGGCAAGCAATAGTGCAGCAGCTATGGTCTTGATGCTCATGGATTTCCCCTGAATCCTTGCGCGCGCCTGTCCAGATCATGTGTTCGCGCGCCAATCCACGGTTAATCCGCGCAAAAACGCGAGTCCATCGTGACAAATACTGATACCGGCGATTATCTTTGCTTAGGGATATCTTCCGGCAAGCAATTTAAGGCGCCGCGCATATCGGGCTTGCCGCCCTCCACCGATCCGCCGCCAATATCTCGACATGTTCGTGCAGGCGACAGGTCGCGATGATGCGCGGCACCGGCACCATCTCATACTGGGATTTCCGAATTAGGCTTATTCTTCAATAACAACCCGCATCCCCGCGCTGATGCGAATAAGTCACTATCGCGCAAAATATCATCCGAGCAATTGTCGGTCATTGCGGAGAGATTTAAGCAGAACTCAGTGACTGCAAAGTCTATAAATATGTGGAGAGATGATCATGAAGGCTGCAAATGCGCCTCGTCGCATGCGTAGTGTTTACGCTACGGCAAGTTCGATACTTGCTATCGCCGCGCTGTCCCAATCTGCATTTGCGCAGGAAACAGCGGCGGATGATCCTGGCGATATCATCGTTACAGCTACCAAGCGTGCATCGACGGTTCTTGCCGTTCCCTTTTCCATCAATGCACAGACCGAAGACGATATCGAGCGCGCCAATGCGGTGACGCTGGAAGATGTGTCGCGCAACGTAGCCGGCCTCGCCGTCCAGAATCTCGGTCCGGGCCAGAGCACGGTGTCGATCCGCGGCGTATCCGCGGGCCAGATCGCGCGCGATCAGCCGGGCGTGAAGGAGCAGGTCGGCGTCTATCTCGACGAATCGGTCGTCTCGCTCTCGCTGTTCACGCCTGATCTCGACCTGTTCGATCTCAACCGCGTCGAGACGCTGCGGGGGCCGCAAGGCACCCTGTTCGGTTCCGGTTCGGTCGGCGGCACGCTGCGCTACATCACCAATCAACCGAAGACCGACGCGCTTGAAGGCAAGATCGAAGCCAATCTGAACATGGTCGACGAAAATGACGTCGGCGGCCATCTCAAGGGCGCGATCAACGTGCCGGTTTCGGAAAAGGTCGCGGTGCGGGCGGTCGGCTATTACACCCGCTATGCCGGCTTCATCGATGCGCTGCGCGAAGGCGGCGACGTCGACAAGGACGTCAATACCGGTGAGCGCTATGGCGGCCGCGTCTCGATCCTGTTCCAGCCCAGCGATGACGTCTCGATCACCCCGCGCCTGGTCTATCAGAAGGTAACCACCGACGGCTTCAACCGGCAGGAGGTCTACAACCTCTTCGCCAATCCCTACACCACCACCCGGCCGCCGGTGACGTTCAAGGAACGCCAGCAATTCCTCATGCTGGACGAGGATTTCGAGGACGAATTCCTCCTGGCCGATCTGACGATCCAGGCCTCGCACGGCCCGATCGATGTCACCTCGGTCACCAGCTACACCGATCGCGATATCCTGGTCAGCCGGGATGCGAGCGCGCTTACCGGCAGTGTCTCGGTCGATCTGGGCTATCCGGATGCGGGCGTGCTGCTGCCGTCCAATCTGGTCGACACGACCGGCGTCAAACAATTCACCCAGGAAATCCGTTTCGCATCGAATGACAAGGGCCCCTTCCAATGGCTGTTCGGCGCATTCTATTCCGATACCGACCGGAAATATGCGCAGCGGCTGCCTACGCCGGGCTATGACGCGGTCACCGATGCCGTGCTCGGCGCAGGAACCTCGGCGGCAGTCAGCAACGGGTTTGGCCCGGACTCGCCTTATAATGCCGATATTCCCTACAGCCTCCAGCAGATGGCGGTGTTCGGTGAGGCCAGCTACGACATCACGGAAGCGTTCACCGCCACGCTGGGCGGGCGCTATTATGTCTATGACGAGGAACGCACCTTCACCTCGGGCGGCCTGTTCACCAACCTGGACGACAATCGCGACAAGACCTCGTCCGAAGGTTTCTCGCCCCGCCTGCTGCTGAGCTACGACATATCGGACAATGTGACGCTCAACGCCCAGGCGGCGAAGGGCTTCCGCCTCGGCGGCGTGAACGATCCGCTCAACCTGCCCTTGTGCGATGGTGGCGTGCCCAATGGGCCGGATGCGACCACCTTCGGCAACCGCCCTCGCTATGACGACGAAACCCTCTGGAACTATGAGGGCGGGATCAAGGGACGCGCGGCCGGCATCACTTTCGCCGCCGCCGCCTTCTATACCGACATCAAGAACCTGCAGGTCACGGCCGATGCGGGCAGTTGTTCGTCGCGCATCGTTTTCAACGTGCCCAAGGCACACACCATGGGCGTCGAGTTGGAAGTGTCCGCGACCCCGGTCACCGGGCTGGATCTCAGCCTGTCGACCAGCTTCGTGGAAGCCGAATTCGACGCGACCATCGCCCGGCCCGACGGCTCGGTCATCGAAGGCATCAGGGACGGCAATCGACTGCCCTCCGTCCCGAAGTTCCAGCTATCGGCAAGCGCCACCTACAGCTTCGCGCTGGGCGCGGAGACCGAAGCCTTCGTCTCGGCCAGCTTCCAGCACGTCGGCACCCGCTATACCCAGCCCGGCGATCAGGAAAACAACCCGCGCACCTTTGTCCACGGCCTGCCTTTCGGCGGCGCGCCGGCCGACGCGTCGACGACCGTCGACCTGAAACTGCCGGATTATCAGCTTGTCAATCTGAGCGCGGGGGTCGATCTCGCCAATGATCTCGGCGTGTCGGTCTATGTGAACAATCTGCTCGACGAAAACGCGCTGCTCGCCTTCGACCGTGAACGGGGCGGCCGCGCCCGTCTGGGCTTCAGCACCAACCAGCCACGCACGATCGGCGTGACGGTGCGCAAGGGCTTCTAGGGGCCAGGCCTGAACAACAGGATCGGGAGGCAGCGCGCAAACTGCCGCCTCCCGTTTCCTCAAGCCGCAGCGGCGAGCGGCGCAATACCCGGCCTATTCCCATGCTGGGTGCCCTCAGCCCCTCTTCTCCCCTCCCTGCAAGGGAGGAACTGGGGGTGGGGCCCGCCGAGGCACTTCGCGGCCTTCGCAAGGATCGCCTCGGTCACGCCGCCTGGATTGCTCAGCACCTCGCCGTTCCGGGCACGAATAACCGTCCGCCGCGTCGTCGCTTCTGCTAGCGAACAGACTCCTCGTACCAGCCGCGCGAACGCTTCACGATGCTGACGAAGGACAGCATCACCGGCACTTCAACCAGCACACCAACCACCGTCGCCAGCGCAGCCCCCGAATTCAGGCCATAAAGCGAGATTGCGGCAGCAACGGCCAACTCGAAGAAGTTGGAAGCGCCGATCAACGCCGCGGGTGCGGCGACGCACCACGCAACGCCAAGGCGTTTACTCAGCCAATATGCGAGCCCGGCGTTGAAATAGACCTGTATCAGGATCGGCACGGCCAAGAGCACTATGACCATCGGCTGCGCAAGGATCTGTCGCCCCTGAAAACCGAACAGCAAAACCAGCGTCGCCAGTAAGGCAATGAGCGAGACGGGCGCGAGGGCGGCGAGCAAGCGATCGAGCGCCGGCTTTCCTCCTCCGGCAAGGACGGAACGACGGATCAGTTGCGCCGCGATCACGGGGACGACGATATACAGGACCACCGACAGCAACAGCGTGTCCCAGGGCACCGTGATCGAAGCAACGCCCAGCAGCAGGCCGACAAGCGGAGCGAAGCCGAAGACCATGATGAGATCGTTCAGGGCGACCTGGCTCAGCGTATAATTGGGATCGCCGTCGCATAGGTTCGACCAGACGAACACCATCGCGGTGCAGGGGGCGGCCGCAAGGAGGATGAGGCCCGCAATATAGCTTTCGATCTGGGCATCGGGCAGCAATGGCCGGAACAGCCACCCGATGAACAAGCTACCCAGCAGCGCCATGGAAAACGGCTTCACCGCCCAATTGATGAACAGCGTCACGCCAACGCCCCGCCACTGTTCGCGCACGCGCCCCAGCGCGCCGAAATCGATTTTCAGCAGCATCGG
This sequence comes from Sphingomonas sp. DBB INV C78, assembly GCF_042693015.1. Taxonomy (NCBI): domain Bacteria; kingdom Pseudomonadati; phylum Pseudomonadota; class Alphaproteobacteria; order Sphingomonadales; family Sphingomonadaceae; genus Sphingomonas; species Sphingomonas sp. DBB INV C78. The sequence continues at coordinate 1,510,625 of NZ_CP170544.1, forward strand.
AATGATCATCAGCCAGATCAGGATGGCGACGGGCAGATTGACCCGCGCCACCTCGGCCGAGGCGATCCATTCAAACAGCCCCGGCACCGCCGCGCCAAGGGCAATACCAACAAGGATGCACAGCGCCACCCAGACCGACAGATAGCGTTCGAATGCCGAAATCGCGGGCGGAGCGATGGCCATCGCCGAGGCTTCAGGCGGCATCGGCCGTCTTGCCGATGTCGCTGCGCCCTTCGTCCTGGCCGATCTCGTTCAAGCGCGCCTGCAGCGCCATCTTTTCGATCGAAGCCAGCGGCAGGCTGGTGAACAGCCGGATGCGATTGGCCATCATCCGATAGGCATCGAAAAAGGCGGCGTGCTGTTCGGCTGCACTGCCCTCGACCGCAGCCGGATCAGGGATTCCCCAATGGGCCGTGGTGGGATGCCCCGGCCAGATGGGGCAGGCTTCGTCAGCGGCGTTGTCGCAGACGGTGAAGATGAAATCGAGCGGAGGCGCCCCCGGTGCCGCAAATTCATCCCACGACTTCGACCGGAATCCGCTCGTGTCATAGCCAAGGCTGTTCAGCACATCCTCGCTGCAGGGATGCACCTCACCCTTGGGAAAACTGCCGGCACTGTATGCGCGGAAACGGCCTTCGCCTTCCCGGTTCAGGATCGCTTCGGCGAGGATCGAACGCGCCGAATTGCCCGTGCAGAGGAAAAGCACGTTGTAGACCTTGTCAGCCATGGATCTGATCTCACCCGCAGCAGGTTGAAGTGGAGGCGGACTGCGCGCTCTTCGGTAGTGCCGGGGCGCAGCAGGACGCATCGGCTGCATTGTCCGATCGGGCCACGAGGTTCGCCTGATCGGGGCCTCCGCCATAGACGGTCGCCTCGCCGTTGGTGAGGAACGCTTCCCACACGACGCCCTGTGGATCGTTGATCCAGCTCTTCTCGCTCTTGGCGTAGCAGCAGGTTGTCGCGCCTTCCTCCAGCACGGGGCGATCGGCCGATTTCAGGCGGTCATAGACTTCGGCCAGCTCTGCCTGATCCTCGACCTGAATACCGAGATGCTCGACGCCCGTCGTGGCGTGCCCCGCCGAAATCGCGAAATTCACGCGCGGGTCGTCGAGCATCCACTTCGCATAATCGGCCTTGGCGACAGTCGGCCCGGCGCCGAACAAAGTGGAATAGAAGCGGATCGACTGGTCGAGATCCTCGACGCCGACATGAACATGCAGTCGCTTCATATCTTCGCTCCTTCAGCAGGTCGTTTCGCAGGACGGTGCAGCAAGGCCCGTTCCGCAAAGCTCCGGGCGGCCCTGGCAACAATCCTCCATCATGAAGGCGATCAGCTTGCGTGTGCCCTCATAGTCAGCGGCGTAGAAGATCGAGCGGCTCTCCCGGCGCGAGGTGGCAAGACCAGCGCGCTCGATAATCGCCAGATGGTGCGACATCGTGGATGCGGGCACCTTGAGCGCCTCGGCAATGTCGCCGGCAGTCACACCATTGGGACCGGCCTGCACCAGCAAGCGGAACACCTGCAGGCGGGTGTCGTGAGCAAGAGCGCCAAACGCGGCGACGGCTGCGGCCGGCTCCATCATGCGGACCTCTCACAGCATGCTTGGTGAGGCGGGCGAGGAATGTTGCTCACAGCGTCGTGGCAGCAAAGCCCGCGCTTTGCGCCCATCTGCTCGGCCAGCTCTTCCAGAAAGCGCAGCAGTTTGGCTTTCGACATCGGATTGCTCCATTATTTCGATGAATGTCGAATTATCACTCTCGACACGCTGAATCAATCCATATTTCGAGAACTGTCGAATTTTACGGAGAGCGCCGTCCTCCGATTCCAGTTGGCCTCCGCCCCGCGCCGTTGCACTATCCCCCTGTAAGTCATGGGGGATAAGGCTGATGGGTACGCTCGCGCTGGTTCTGTTGGTCTTGGCGATCATATTCGTCGCGGCGGGCGTCACGGTCGTCCGGCAGGGCTATCAATATACCATCGAATATTTCGGCAAGTTCGTCGCCGTGGCCCAGCCCGGCTTCAATTTCTACATCCCCTTTTTCTATCGCGTGGGCCGCAAGATCAACATGATGGAGCAGGTTGTTGAGATCCCGGGTCAGGAGATCATCACCCGCGACAATGCGATGGTCTCGGTCGACGGCATCGTCTTCTTCCAGGTACTCGATGCCGCCAAGGCCGCCTATGAGGTGTCCGAGCTCTATGTCGCGATCATGCAGCTCACCACCACCAACCTGCGCACCGTGATGGGATCGATGGATCTCGACGAGACGCTGAGCAAGCGCGACGAGATCAACGCGCGGCTGCTCGTCGTCGTCGATCAGGCGACCGAGGCGTGGGGCGTCAAGATCACCCGCGTCGAGGTGAAGGACATCCGCCCGCCCGCCGACATCGTCAACGCCATGGGCCGCCAGATGAAGGCCGAGCGCGAGAAGCGCGCCTCGATCCTGGAGGCCGAGGGCATGCGCGCGTCCGAGATCCTCCGTGCCGAGGGTCAGAAGCAGTCGCAGATCCTGGAAGCCGAAGGTCGGCGCGAGGCCGCGTTCCGCGATGCCGAGGCGCGCGAGCGCTCCGCCGAGGCGGAGGCCAAGGCGACCACTTTGGTTTCGGATGCGATCGCGGGCGGCAATGTTCAGGCGATCAACTATTTCGTCGCGCAGAAATATGTCGATGCGGTCAGCCAGTTCGCGACCTCGCCCAACGCCAAGACGATCCTGTTCCCGGTGGAGGCGACGCAGTTGATCGGTACGCTCGGCGGCATCGGCGCGTTGGCGAAGGATGCGCTCGGCGGCGATGCGGTTCCACCCTCCCCGCCCGCATCCCCGGCGCCGCGCCGGCCCGGCCCGTTCGAACAGGCCTGATCGATGGAATTCCCCTTCGATCTCGATCCGCACTGGATCTGGCTGATCGCCGCGATCGTGCTGGCGATTGCCGAGATCATTGCCCCCGGCTTTTTCCTGATCTGGCTGGCCGCGGCCGCCGCCGTCACCGGTGCGGTCGCCTTCCTGCTCGATCTGTCGGTGCCGCTGCAGGCTTTGGTTTTCGCGATAGCCGCCTTGGCCGCGGTCTATGCCGGGCGCCGCTACATGGCCGCCTTTCCCGCGAGCTCGCCCGATCCCCTGCTCAACGATCGCGTCGCGCGGCTGGTGGGTGAAATCGTCACCGTGGTCGAGCCGATCGGCGACGGCCATGGCCGGGTGAAGGTCGGTGACGGCGTCTGGAACGCGACCGGCCCGGACATGCCCACCGGTGCCCGCGCCCGCGTGGTGGGCGCGAAAGGCTCGACATTGATCGTCGAACAGCTCTAATATAACTTATTGAAAATATTGTGTTTATATAGGTTTAGAGGAGCCCACCCCTCGATTCAGTCTAAACCTGCCTCTCTACCTCGGGTAACGGCGCCAGGTCCGGCTCCACCCAGCCCCGCCGGGCCTCCACCGAAAACAGCCGTTCCGCGCTGAAGAATCGCAACGGCCACTCCCGCCGCCCCTCCGCTTCCCGCAACAACCGGTTCACCGCCTCCAGCAGCCCCGCCCCATCGACCCTCGCCAGATGCAGCCGCACCCCGCGGATGAAGCACTGGGTGATCGTCTCATGATAGCCCTGCGTGTCGTCATTCACGCCGCCCACCGCCTCGTTATAGGCGGCTATGATCGCCGGCAGATCGCGCTCCGGCACGATATCCGGCCGCTCGCTCACCAGCCAGGCGCAGGTCGCGAGATGCGCCTCGTGCGTCCACTCCGCCTTGGGCAACGTCCGCGCCAGCAGTCCCTCGCCGATCCGGCGAATCTCGGCCGCATCGGCAAATAGCCTCGGTTCGTAATCACTCATTTCTCGTCACCGAATTCACGAAGCGCAAAAGGAAAGGCGCGCCCGTTGCCGGACGCGCCTCCCGGTAACGGTGATAAGGTTTGTCAGGCCGCCTTCGGCGCCGCCTGCCGCACGCCCTCGTCGACATGGTCGGCGAATTGCGAGAAATTCTCGATGAACTGGTCGACCAGCTTGCGCGCCGTCGCGTCATAACCGGCCTTGTCCGCCCAGGTGTCGCGCGGATTGAGGATCTTCGAATCGACCCCGGCAACGGCTTGCGGCACCTGGAAGCCGAAATTCGGATCGACCACAAACTCGGCGTCGTTCAGCGAACCGTCGAGCGCGGCATTGAGCAGCGAGCGAGTCGCCTTGATCGGCATGCGGTTGCCGACGCCATAGCTGCCGCCGGTCCAGCCGGTGTTGACCAGCCAGCAATCGACGCCGCCCTTGGCGATCCGCTCTTTCAGCAGGTTGCCATAGACCGACGGGTGACGCGGCATGAACGGCGCGCCGAAGCAGGTCGAGAAAGTCGCGGTCGGCTCGGTCACGCCGATCTCGGTGCCGGCGACGCGCGCCGTGTAGCCCGAGAGGAAGTGATACATCGCCTGGTCCGGCGTCAGCTTCGCGATCGGCGGCAGCACGCCATAGGCGTCGGCGGTCAGGAAGATGATGTTCTTCGGCACCGGGCCGAGATTGTGCTCGGACGCGTTCGGGATGAAGTCGATCGGATAGGAACCGCGGCTGTTCTCGGCCAGGCTATCGTCGTCGAGGTCGATCTCGCGGGTCGCTTCGTCGATCACCACATTTTCCAGCACCGTGCCGAAACGCTTGGTCGTCGCGTAGATTTCCGGCTCCGCTTCCGGCGAGAGGCGGATCATCTTGGCGTAGCAGCCGCCCTCGAAGTTGAAGACCGCCGTGTCAGACCAGCCGTGCTCGTCATCGCCGATCAGCGTGCGGCTTGCGTCCGCCGAAAGGGTGGTCTTGCCGGTGCCGCTGAGGCCGAAGAACACGGCCGTATCACCGTTCGGGCCGATATTGGCCGAACAGTGCATCGGCATGATGCCTTCCACGGGTAGCTTGTAGTTGAGGATGCCGAACACCGACTTCTTCATCTCGCCAGCATAGGCCGTGCCGCCGATCAGGATCAGTTTCTCGCTGAGGTTCACCGCGATCACGGTTTCCGAACGGCAGCCGTGGCGCGCGGGATCAGCGCGGAAGCTCGGCAGGTCGATGATCGTATATTCGGCAACGAAACCCGGCAGGTCACCCGCCTCGGGGCGCACCAGCAGCGTCTTGATGAACAGGTTGTGCCAGGCGAGTTCATTGATCACGCGGACGTTCACGCGATGCTCGGGCTGCGATCCGCCGAACAGATCCTGGACGAACAAGGTTTCCTTCGTGCCGAGATGCTTGAGGAAATCCTCCTTCAGCGCCGCGAACTGCTCGGGCGTCATGCTCTTGTTGCCCTTGCCCCACCACACCGTGTTCTCGGTTTCGGCGTCACGGACGAAGAATTTGTCGTTCGCCGAACGGCCGGTGTGCTTGCCGGTCTTGACGACCAGCGGGCCATCCTTGGCCAACACGCCCTCGCCCCGGCGCACCGCCTCTTCGACCAGCGGAGCGGTCGGCAGATTCCACTGAATCTGGGCGGCGACGTTGATGCCCTGAGCAGCGAGGCCATGAGTAGGAATGCGGCTGGACACTTATGATCTCCTTAGCAGGACAAATTCTGTCTCGGCTTGGCCGAGGGAGGCGTTCACCCCCTGTCTCGGGCGCGCATATAGGACAAGGCCGCGACGGTCAAAGGTAGGAATGTGCTGCAATGCGACAGGGTGAGGAGCTTTGTTGCCGGGCGGAAATGGTTGGGCTAGGCAAGCTCCCAGCCAGATAGTGGGGTGAAGGGTCAATGCCGGCTACGATCGCGCTCGTTGACGACGATCGCAACATTCTCACCTCGGTTTCGATAGCCCTGCAATCCGAGGGTTTTACGGTGCGGGTCTATTCGGACGGCGAAGCCGCGCTCAAGGCGCTGATCGAAAATCCGCCCGACCTCGCCGTGCTCGACATCAAGATGCCGAAGCTGGACGGGATGGAATTGCTGCGGCGGCTGCGCGAAAAGAGCGCAGTGCCGACGATCTTCCTGACCAGCAAGGATGACGAATTGGACGAGGCGCTTGGCCTCGCCATGGGTGCCGATGACTATATCACCAAGCCCTTCTCCCAGCGGTTGCTGATCGCTCGAATCCGGGCGATTCTGCGCCGCAGCGATGCCCGAGCGCAGCCCGAGCCGGAGGAGGAGAGCGCGCCCGCCGAAAAGATCGTCCGCGGCCGCCTAGCGATGGATCCGGCGCGCCATCGGGTTCAATGGGCCGGCAAGGAAGTGACGCTGACCGTCACCGAGTTCCTGATTCTCGAAGCGCTCGCCCAGCGCCCGGGTTTTGTGAAGTCGCGTGATCAATTGATGGATACGGCCTATCAGGACGACGTCTATGTCGACGACCGCACGATCGACAGCCACATCAAGCGGCTGCGGCGCAAGTTCCGCCAGGTCGATTCCGAATTCAAGGCGATCGAAACCCTTTACGGTGTGGGGTATCGCTTTGCGGAGGAGTGACGAGAGCGATCTCGCGCTCCTTTGGTCCGCACGCTGGTCGCTCACGACGCGGATCCTGGCGGTCAACATCTTCGCGCTGGCGATGCTGGCGGGTGGCTTCTTCTACCTCGACAGCTACCGCTCGCAGCTCAATGACGCACGGCTCGAACAGGCGGCGACACAGGCCACCCTCATCGCCGAAGCGCTGGATGCGGCGCCGGTCGGGGACCAGCGAGAACTGCTCGAAAAGCTGGAAAAGACCAGCGGCTTGCGCCTGCGCCTCTACGATCGCAGCGGCAACCGCGTGCTCGATAGCTGGGCGGAGGGCGAACCCACCTATGTGCTGCGCGATCCCGACGAGGAAGCATGGCAGCGCAAGGCCGCCCGCACGCTCGACCGTGCAATCGACATCATTGTCGGCGCTGACAAGCCGGAGAAATTCATCGAGCCAACGCACGACGTGCTCGCAGCCTGGCCGGAGGCCGAGCGGGCGCGGGCCTCGGGCCATCCCCAGACACTGCTGCGGCGCGCGCCCGATCGCACGCCTGTCGTCTCGGCCGCGGCACCACTGCACGACACCGGCATGACATTGCTCGCCACCACCAACGCGCGGGACATCACCCGCATCGTCCGCGCCGAACGCTTCCGCCTCAGCGTTGTGCTGGCGATGGTGATTACGACGTCGGTACTACTGTCGCTTTTTCTCGCCCGCACCATCGTCCGCCCGCTCCGTCGCCTCGCCCGTGCGGCGCATCGCGTTCGCCTCGGCCGTGCGCGTGAGGTCCAGGTACCGCGCCTGCCGTCCCGCCGCGACGAGATCGGGCTGCTGGCCCGCGCGCTATCGGACATGAGCCAGGCGCTGCGGCATCGGATCGACGCCACCGAAGCCTTTGCAGCAGACGTGACGCACGAGCTCAAGAACCCCCTCGCCTCTTTACGCTCTGCGGTGGAAACCATGGAGAAGGTCAAGGATCCTGTGCTTCAGGATCAGCTGCTCGAAGTGGTTCGGGACGACGTGCACCGGCTCGATCGGCTGATCACCGACATTGCCGATGCCTCACGTCTCGATGCCGAACTGTCTCGTGCGCGCTTCGAGACGATCGACCTCGGCGCGATGATCGAAGGGTTGATCGCCGCACGCGAGCGCCGCGGCGTCGAATCGGGCGTCCGCCTGGCCTTTGCCCGCCCCCATGCCGGCACCGCCGTCGTTCTGGGCGATGGATCGCGGCTGACGCGCGTCATCGAGAATCTCGTCGACAACGCCATCAGCTTCTCCCCTGTTGGCGGGCTGGTTAAAATCGCGGCGACGCGCGACGGTGACGAAGTAATTTGCCGCGTGGACGACGAAGGCCCGGGTGTCGCTCCCGACGTCCGCGAAGCCATCTTTAAGCGTTTCCACAGTATTAGGCCCGAAGGTGAGGCCTTCGGCCAGCATAGCGGCCTGGGACTCGCCATCGCCAAGGCAATTGTTGAGGCACATAATGGGACAATCATGGTTCAGGATCGCGACGATGCACCATCAGGCGCCCGCTTCATCATCCGGCTGCCGGTAGCCGAACGATGACCGTCCCCCCGCTTTCATCCGAAACGCTCCACGCCTCCTGCGTCGAGATCGGCGGGCGCGCCGTGCTGCTGCATGGTCGCTCGGGTTCGGGCAAGTCGGACCTCGCGTTGCGCCTGATCGATCGCGGCGCGCGCCTGATCAGCGACGACTATACGATCGTGCGCCGCGCCGGCGCCGGTCTCGTCGCCACCGCGCCCGCCAATATCAAGGGCCGGATCGAGGTGCGCGGCGTCGGCATCTTGCCCATGGATACCGTCGAAAGCGCCCCCGTGGCGCTGATGGCCTTGCTCGACGAACTGGTGGAGCGCATGCCCGATGACAGTGCGGCGATGCGCCCGGTCGCCGGGCTGCAATTGCCCGTCATCGCGCTGGCCGCGCTGGAGGCGTCGGCGCCGATCAAGCTCGAACTCGCGCTCGCCCGGTTCGGATTGCCGATCAAGCCATGACTGCGGCCAGCCGCCCGCGGCACATCCTGCTCATCACCGGCATGTCCGGCGCCGGCAAATCCACGGCGCTCGACACGTTCGAGGATATGGGGTGGGAAGTCGTCGACAACCTGCCTTTGTCGTTGCTCGAACGACTGCTCGGCACGCCGTTGCCCGAGGGGTCTGCGGACAGCAATCGGTCGCTCGCACTCGGCATCGACAGCCGCACCCGTGGCTTCGATCCGGCGACGATCGCACGGCGCATCTCCCAGCTCCGTGACGACAAGGGCCACGACATCGAGACCCTGTTTCTCGATTGCGGCGGCGCGGAACTGCAGCGGCGCTATTCCGAAACGCGCCGTCGTCACCCGCTTGCACTCGATCGCCCGGCGGCGGACGGCATCGCCCGCGAGCGCGAACTGCTCGCCGATCTCCGCCGATCGGCCGACCATGTTCTCGATACGACCGAGACGACCAGCAACGCGCTGCAAAAGGAACTGCGCCACCGGTTCGGCGGAGAGCAGCCGGTGGAGCCGACGCTTGCCGTCATGTCCTTCGGCTTCGCACGCGGCATCCCCCGCGATGCCGATCTCGTGTTCGACATGCGCTTCCTGCGCAATCCGCACTGGGATTCCGTTCTGCGGCCGCTGACCGGGCTCGACCCGGCGGTGGGGGATTATGTCGCCGAGGATCCCGCCTATGAGGCTGCGGTGTCGCGGATCGAGGATCTCATCCTCCTGCTTCTGCCGCGTTATTCGGCCGAGGGAAAATCCTATGTCACCATCGCTTTCGGCTGTACCGGCGGGCGTCACAGATCGGTGCATGTGGCGGAGCGGGTAGCGGCACGGTTGCGCAGCGCGGGATTTTCCCCGAATGTGGCTCATCGTGACCTCGCTACAGCGCCGCACGACTCGCTGGAGGGGAAGCCAAATAATGGCGCGGGAAGCAATTCTTCGGGTGGTTGAATGATCGGATTGGTGCTGGTTACGCATGGTCGGCTCGCGGCGGAGTTCATCGTCGCGATGGAGCATGTGGTGGGGCCGCAGGACGCCATTGAGGCGATCTGTATCGGCCCCGATGACGATATGGAGGTGCGCCGCGCCGACATCGCTGCCGCAGTGAAGCGGGTGGACCGCGGATCGGGCGTCATCCTCCTCACCGATCTGTTCGGCGGTACGCCGTCCAACCTGGCCATTTCACTGATGGAACCGGGGCGAATCGAAGTGATCGCGGGAATCAACCTGCCCATGCTGATCCGCCTGGAGGGAGCCCGGAAGATGATGAAGGTAAAGGCCGCCGTTGCCGCTGCCCGGGAAGCGGGCCGCAAATATATCTCGGTCGCCTCCGAAGTGCTGGGCGAGGCCGCATGAACGGCGATGCGCTGCTCCAGCGCGCCGTCCAGATCACCAACAAGCGGGGGCTGCACGCCCGCGCCAGCGCCAAGTTCGTCACGCTCGCCAGCGGCCAGGCCGCGACGATCGAGGTCGAGAAGGACGGATCGAAGGTCGCCGGCACGTCGATCATGGGGTTGATGATGCTCGGCGCCGCGATGGGCGACAGCATCGTCATCACCGCCGCCGGCAAGGATGCGGAACGCGCGCTGGTTGCGCTGTGCGAGCTGGTCGAGGCCAAGTTCGGCGAGGAATGAAGCGTCACGCCCTTTCCCCCATGCGGGAAAGGGATGCTTGCCCTCACCTTCCCAAGCCTGCGGCTTGGGCCCCTCCCTCTCCCGCCGGGAGAGGGGAAAGAGCCAGGAATGCCGCGCCAGATCACTGCCTTTTCCAATCCGCTCGTGAAGCGAATCCGGTCGTTGCGCGAAAAGCGTCACCGGCGCGAGGAAGGCATGTTCCTGGCCGAAGGTCTGCGCATCCTGACGGAGGCGCGCGAAGCCGGCCGCATTCCCCGCTTCATCTTCTTCGCCAGGGATTCGGCGCATCATCGGCTGGTGCAGGATCTTGTCGACGCCGTGGAAAAGAATGGCGGCGAAGCGATCGAAACCGATCGCGACATCCTCCACAAGCTTTCCGGCAAGGATAATCCGCAGACGGTGGTGGGCGTCTATGACGAATTCGCCACCGGCCTCGACGCGATCGACCGCAGCACCGCCAATATCTGGATGGTGGCGCAATCGCTGCGCGATCCCGGCAATCTCGGGACGATCCTGCGCACCGGCGACGCGGTGGGCGCGGGCGGCCTGATCCTGATCGACGATTGCGTCGATCCCTTCTCGGTCGAGGCCGTGCGCGCATCGATGGGCGCCTTGTTCACCCAGCATATCGCGCAGGCCCGCTGGCCTGAGTTTCTCGAGTGGCTGCGCGCCGGCCCCGGCCAGCTTGTCGGCATGAGCCTCGAAACCGAAATCGACTATCAGGCGCCGCGCTACGAAGCGCCGACCTTCCTGCTCGTCGGCAACGAGGCGCAGGGACTGCCCGACGATTATGCCGCCGAATGCGACCTTCTGGTGAAGATGCCGATGCTCGGCAAGGCCGACAGCCTGAACGCAGCGGTGGCGACGGCAGTGATGGCCTATGAGGTGCTCAACCAGCGCCGGCGGTGATTCGAGCCGGTTGAGGCGAAGTTGAGGAAATTGAGGGTTGTGAGCGCTTTTGGTGCGAATTGCGCCTGCGAAGCGCCGCCGAAGCGACTGCGACGCGCCACTGGCGCAACAGCGACGCGACACCCGAGCAACAGGAGCGCAACGATGACGCGCCGCCAACGCGACAGTGAAGCGTCCGTCGCGCGACATGTCCGCGCCGCAGCCGCATCGGCGAGACAACGGACGGGACGCTGAATGCGCGATTGGCGCGACTGCCAGGAAATGGCCGGGAGCGTGCTGTTCCATCTGCCAGTGTGGAACAGATAAAGTCCTACATTGAAAGGCTTGGGAGGGTGGACGGCGAGATCATTGAAGGTAGCGAAGGCGGTGAATTGATGTCCACATTCCGGCGTCCGGTCGACAGGCCTGAATGGCAGATTGATCGGGGGAAGCGGATATCCGCTCTTCGTCACCCCGGACTTGTTCCGGGGTCCACCGTCACGCGGGCGACGCGGCCAGAGTTTCCAACCCGAACGCTACAGCCAGATCATTCCATGAGGGATTGTCCCGTTCGATCAGGTTCCGTTTCCAGTCCCGCCGCCAGCGCTTGATCTGCTTCTCGCGCAGGATCGCAGCCTCCATCGTGCCTGCCGCCTCCCAATAGACCAGGCATTTGATGCCATATCGCTTGGTGAAGCCGTCAAACATGCCTTCACGATGCTGGGCGACACGGCGAAGGAGATCGGAGGTTACGCCGACATACAGCGTTCCGTTAACGGCGCTGGCGAGGATGTAGACGCACGGCCGTCGCTCGATCATCGACATCAATGAGTGCCGCACGGTGGACCCCGGAACAAGTCCGGGGTGACGAGGGGAGTTCGTATCGTCGACGACATCCACAACGTCGGGGTGTCCCGACAGGCGGGATTTAGTGGCAAACACGGAAACCCGCCATGCCCGGTTCCGGGAGGGCGTACCCGTGATATGCCCAGGATGCGGAAGGGACCAGCACCCCTATTCCGCCGCTTCCGCCGCATCCTCATCGCCGGCCGTCAGCTTCTTGAGCGGGCGGATGCCGGTTTCGACGACCGGGAGCAGTTCAATGCTCTTGCCGCCGGTATCGACCTTCAGCGCTTCGAACCGACGGGCCTGGGTCATCACCTGGCCTTCGAGACTGCCGACGAAATCATTATAGGCGCCGGTCGCCTGATTGAGATTGCGGCCAAGGCGCGAGACGTGGCCGCCCATCGTGGCCAGGCGTTTGTAGAGTTCCTTCCCCACCTCAGCGATTTCCTTGGCCTGTTCGGCGAGATGTTCCTGCCGCCACATGCCGGCCATCACCTTGGCGAGCGCCAGCATGTTGATGGTGGACGCGACGATTACGCCGTTGCGGAAGGCGCCGTCGATCAGATCGGGCGCGCGTTCGGCCGCAGCAGACAGGAAATGTTCGCCGGGGATGAACATGATGACGAAATCAGGCGAGAGATCGAACTGCCTCCAATAGCCCTTGCGGCCGAGATCGGCAGCATAGGCCTTCATCGCCGCCGCGTGCTGGAGCAGCAGGGCCTGGCGCTTCTCCTCATCCTCCTCATCAAACGCCGCCTCGAAATGGACGAGCGGACATTTGACGTCGACGACGATGCAGCGCCCGCCGGGCAGGTTGATCACGCAATCGGGACGAAGCTGCTTTTCGCCATCATTGACCGAGCTTTGCAGCGTGAAATCGACATTTTCGGAAAGCTGGGCGGCTTCGAGGATGTTGCGAAGCTGCTCCTCCCCCCAGCGGCCGCGCGCCTTGGGGCTGGAGCGGAGCACGTTGGTCAGCCGTGCCGTCTCGCGCCGGACGATATCATTGCCTTGCGCCAGTTGCGCCACCGCCTCGCGCAGTTCGCCATAGCTGCCGACGCGATCCCTCTCGATCTTCTCCAGCTTCTCGTCATAGCGCTTGAGGCTGGATTCGACGGGGGTGAGGAGCAGCTTGAGCTTCGCCTCGCCTTCCTGCCCCGCCTGCGCGAAGCGTTCGTCGGCGCGCTTCAGGAAATTGGTCTGGGCGGCTTCCAGCGCCTTGCCGGCAAGATCGCCGAACTGCGCCGTCAGCTTGGCCTCCATCTCCTTGAGCTGGGCGATCTGGGTTTCGTAGGCGCGGGCGCGCTCCTCCTCACCACGCTCGAACGCGGCCTTGGCAGCGGCGAGATCGGCAGCGCGGGTGCGTTCGACGACCAGCGCCTGTTCGAGCGCGGGCAGCCGATCCGCGGCAGCGCGGGTCGCGGCGAGATCGCGGGCGGCGATATCACGCTCCTCGCGAACGGCATCGAGCATCTGGCGGAGCGGCGGCAACTCCTCGCCCCGCGCCTCCGCGACGGCCCTCGCCGCGTCCGCCGCGCTGGCGCGCTGAGCGAGCGCATCCCGCTCCCGCCGCAGGTCAGCAAGCGCGGTGCCGCGCAGAAACCAGCCCACGCCCAGCCCCAGAGCGAGCAGGATCGGCAGCGCGGCGACAAGCAGGAAATCCATGACGGCCTTTCAGGGAACAGATAGCGAACCTTGCATCGCCGATCGCCAATTTGCAAGCGCGTGGCCGGTGCAGTTGATCCGCAATCATTTGACGCGAGGACGGTGGTGGCGCAGATTCCCGACAACGCGAACACCAGACCATGAAGGGCGCGTTGGAACCCGCCGAATGATGAGCCCCGACGAAAAGCTGGTCTATATGGCCAACCAGATCGCGCGGAACTTCGCCGTGCAGGGCGAGGCTGTCGCCGTAGCGGCAACTGCCGAACATATCGGCAAATATTGGGATCCGCGGATGCGAGCGCGCATCGCTATCCTATCGGCGGACGAAGCGATCGGCCTGGATGCGATAACCCGCGCCGCCATCGGGATAATTCGCACCAAAGCGGCCTGACCGCCCGGAACAGGATTTCCCGCGCGGCCGTTCCTTCCTGCATCTTCCCGCAGCAAGAGGCCGTGCGATGTCGATCCAGAAGATGCTGGCCGCGCATCCCGAAGTCGGACCGGATCTGAACGAGGATCTGGCGACGGCCGTTCGCCACGCGATGTTCAGTGCGGTGATCTGCACGATCTGCGCCGACGCCTGCGTCGCCGAGACAATGGACATGCGCCAGTGCGTGCGATCCTGCCTGGATTGCGCAGACATTTGCGCCGCGACGATGAAGGTTGCAGCCCGGCGGACAGCCCGCAATGTCGAGGTGATGCGCGCGATGCTCGAAGCCTGCATCACCGCATGCGACATGTGCGCGGCGGAATGCGAGCAGCATGACCACGACCATTGCCGCCGCTGCGCGGAAATGTGCCGGGAATGCGCCGACGATTGCCGACGTGCCCTGCCTTCAGTGCATTAGGATCAGGCCGCGCGGCGGGAGCGGCGGGCCTTGTCGAGCTTCTTGAGCAGCATGTCCCGCTTCATGCGCGAGAGATGGTCGATGAAGAGAATGCCTTCGAGATGGTCCATCTCATGCTGGAGGCAGGTGGCGAGCAGGCCATCAAGCTCCGTCTCATGCTTCTCGCCCTTCTCGTCGAGCCAGCGCGCGTGGATCTTCGCGGGGCGCTCCACATCGGCATATTGGTCGGGCACCGACAGGCAGCCTTCCTGATAGACCGAAATTTCTTCCGAAGGATCGAACAGCTCCGGATTGATGAAGACGCGCGGATTGCGGACCGGCTTGTCCTCGGCATCGACCTCTTCCTGAAGGTCGATCACCAGCACACGCTTCGGCACGCCGACCTGGATCGCGGCGAGGCCGATGCCGGGGGCGTCGTACATCGTCTCGAACATGTCCGCGATCAGCGCGCGCAAATCATCGTCGACCGTCTCGACGGGCGTGGAAATGGTGCGCAGGCGCGGATCGGGCGCCTCGAGGATCGGGAGAATGGCCATGCCGCTCAGCTAGTGAGAATCGGCGCCGCTTTCAAGGGAGCGCGACTATCCAACCGGCCGGCGCGCGCGCAGCGCCTGGGCCAAAGTGCCTTCATCGAGATAATCGAGCTCCCCGCCGACCGGCAGGCCGTGGGCGAGCTGGGTCAGGCGGATCGGATATTGTTCCAGCCGGTCAGCGATATAGTGGGCAGTGGTCTGGCCTTCGAGCGTGGCGTTCATCGCCAGCACCACCTCGTCGATGCCGCCGGCGGCGATCCGGCTGACGAGGCGATCGATCGCGAGGTCTTCAGGCCGCACGCCTTCGAGCGCGGAGAGCCGGCCACCGAGGACATGGAAGCGGCCGGGGAAGAGGCGCGAGCGTTCCAGCGCCCAGAGATCGGCCACTTCTTCCACCACGCAGAGCAGCCGCGTGTCGCGGCGGGGATCGGCGCAGATGGCGCACGGGTCGCTGGTGTCGACATTGCCGCAGGTGGAGCAGGTCGAAAGCCGATCGTTCACCTGCTCCAGCGCGCGGAGCAGCGGCGCCATCGCCACTTCGCGCTTCTTGATGAGGTGCAGGACCGCGCGCCGCGCCGATCGCGGGCCGAGCCCCGGCAGCCGGGCCAGCGCCTGGGTGAGCGCTTCGATTTCGGGAGATGCCATGGCGGACAGATAGAAACTTGCGTTGGGCGGATGCAATGCCCAAAGCGCGCAGCATGCGTATCGCCTTCATGGGAACCCCGGACTTCGCCGTGCCGACATTGGACGCGCTGGTCGCGGCCGGGCACGATGTCGTCGCCGTTTATTGCCAGCCGCCGCGGCCTGCGGGGCGGGGCAAGGCGCTCGCCCCCTCCCCCGTGCAGAAGCGAGCCGAAGCGCTGGGGATCGAGGTCCGGCATCCGGTGAGCCTGAAGGGCGAGGAGGAGCAGGCGGCGTTTGCGGCGTTGGAGCTCGATGTTGCGGTAGTGGCCGCTTACGGGCTGATCCTGCCACAGCCGGTTCTCGATGCGCCGAGGCTCGGCTGTCTCAATGTCCACGCGTCCCTATTGCCGCGCTGGCGGGGTGCGGCACCGATCCATCGCGCGATCCTTGCAGGCGACAAGGCGACCGGCGTCACCATCATGCAGATGGAGCGCGGGCTCGATACCGGGCCGATGCTCGCGACCGTGGAAACACCGGTCGATGCCAAGACCGGCGGCACGCTCACCGAAGAGCTGGCGAACAAGGGTGCGGCGCTGATGGTGGAGGTGCTGGCGGAGTTTGGCCGCTACACACCCATATCCCAACCCGAAGAGGGCGTGACCTACGCCGCCAAGATCGACAAGGCCGAGGCGCGGATACATTTCGGCCGGAGCGCTGTGGAGATCGAGCGACAGGTGCGCGCGTTCAACCCAGCGCCGGGCGCGTTCTTCGAGCATCAGGGTGAGCGCATCCGCATCCTATCGTGTGAAGTGGTTGAAATTGAAGGCGAAGCCGGCACGGTTCTTAACGACGCGCTGACGATTGCGTGTGGCGCCCAAGCAATTCGCGCAACGATGGTGCAGCGCGCGGGCCGCGGCGTGATGAGCGCGGGGGAATTGCTGCGCGGTTTCGCCATTCCCGCGGGGACGAGGATCGGATGACCCGTTTCCGCCTGACCGTGGAGTTTGACGGCCGCCCGTTCATGGGCTGGCAGCGGCAGGCGCACGGGCCCAGCGTGCAGCAGACGATCGAAGAAGCCGTCACGCGGATCACCGGCGAGGAAGCGGGCGTCCACGCGGCGGGGCGCACCGATGCCGGCGTCCATGCCGAGGCGATGACGGCGCATGTCGATGTGGCGCGGCCCTTCCAGCCCTTCCGCCTGATGGAAGCATTGAACGCGCATCTGCGGCCGAACCCGATCGCGATCTTGGCGTGCGAGACGGTGGCGGACGACTGGCACGCGCGCTTTTCCTGCATCGGCCGGCGATACGCCTATCGCATCGTCAACCGCCGGGCGCCGCTGGCGCTCGATGCCGGGCGGGCGTGGCAGGTCGCCGCACCGCTGGATGCGGACGCGATGCACGCGGCGGCGCGGCGGCTGGTGGGGCTGCATGATTTCACGACGTTCCGATCCGCGCATTGCCAGTCGGAAAGCCCGGTCAAGACGCTCGATCGGCTGAATGTGTCGCGTTACGGCGACGAGATCGCGGTGGAGGCGGCGGCGCGCTCCTTCCTCCACCATCAGGTGCGATCGATGGTCGGCTGCCTGATGCTGGTGGGCCGGGGAAAATGGTCGGCGGATGATCTGAGCGCGGCGCTGGAAGCGCGCGACCGGAACGAGCTGGGGCTGAATGCGCCGCCGGACGGGCTGTTCTTTCTTGAGGCGAAATATCCGGAGTGAGCGCGATAAAGCGCTTGCCCTGCCCATCACCGCCGTCACCCTGAACTTGTTTCAGGGTCCACTCATCCGCTTGCGAGGCCATCGCCTGTGGAGGGGTGGATGCTGAAACAAGTTCAGCATGACGGTTGAAAATGCGGGAGCGTGGCTCTCCAGAATTACCTCTCGCTCTACTCCGCCGCTTGCTGTTCGCGGTGATCGGCTTCGCGCTTCGCCCAGTAGGCGTTGACATGCGCCCAGGCGTCCTCGGCAGTTTCGACGAAGCGGAACAGCTTGAGATCGTTGGGGGAGATCACGCCTTCTTCGACCAAAGCGTCGAAATTGATCACCTTCGTCCAGAATTCCTTGCCGAAGAACAGGATCGGTAGCGGCTTCATCTTGCCGGTCTGGATCAGGGTCAGAAGCTCGAACGTCTCGTCGAAGGTGCCGAAACCGCCGGGGAAGACCGCGACGGCGCGGGCGCGGAGCAGGAAGTGCATCTTCCTGAGCGCGAAATAATGGAACTGAAAGCTCAATGACGGCGTGACGTAACAGTTCGGCGCCTGTTCGTGCGGCAACACGATGTTGAGACCGATCGAATCCGCGCCGACGTCCGCGGCGCCGCGGTTGGCGGCTTCCATGATCGAAGGGCCGCCGCCCGAGCAGACGACGAACTGGCGGCGCCCGTCGGCATCGAGCGGCGACTGGCTGGCCAGTTCGGCGAGCGCGCGGGCCTCATCATAATAACGCGCCTTGGCTTTCAGGCTTTCGGCGATGCGCCGCTGGGTATCGGTAACGGCGGCGTCGACGAGCATATCGGCCTTCGACGGCTCCGGGATGCGGGCCGATCCGTACATCACGAAGGTGGAGCCGATATTGGCTTCGTCGAGCAGCAGTTCGGGCTTCAGCAGTTCAAGCTGGAAGCGGACGGGGCGGAGATCGTCGCGCAGCAGGAAATCCATGTCCTGGAAGGCGAGGCGATAGGCCGGATCGGTCGTCTGCGGTGCAGGCGTGACATGGCGGGCGGATGCTGCATCGTCCTTCGCGGGAGGAAAGACGCGCTTGGGAATTTCACGGTTACTCATGGAAAGCCGGATAGCCTTGTTCTGTTATCAATTCGATGTCGCGGCATGCCTGCTGAAATGGGCCTTGGCGGTTCACTTACAATAAGGCCCGTCGGCACCCATGTCGAAATGGAAATGGTTGTAATGGGCGGCATCGCCTGCCGGGCCGATCACGATCGCAAAGCGCCGGCAGGCCGCCTTGTGGACGGCACGCAGGAAGTTACGGACATTGGAATCCGGGTCGTTCCAGCCTTTTTCAACCGTGATCCGCCGGCCATCGGCCAGCACGAAGGCGGCAATGTCGACCGCGTTGGCGCGGCCATGTTCGGACATCTTGGCGCCCGGCACGCCATTGCGCGTCCGGCAGTTGTAGGTGCCGAAGCTTTCGATCTTCACCACGCGATTGTCGAGCCACGCCATGGCGGCGTTCTGCACCGCCTCGTTGGTCCAGGCGGAAAGGCGTTCGGCCGTGCGACACTTCATCGCGCCCAGATTGGTGACGGGAATGCCGATCGCGACAAGCTGCACCGCGCCGGTGGCCGAACAGCCATTGCCGAACCAGCGATCAGGCAGGACATTATATTGCGCGCCATATTTGCCGAGGTCGGCAAGACATTGCTTGAGTTCGCGCGGGTCATCGGCAGGCTTGGCGGGCGCGGGCCGCTGCGATGTCTGTGGGCGCCGTGGCTTTTCCCTCGGCGAGCCGACGCAGCCGGCCAATGCCAGCGCCATCAGCAGCCATGCCCCCCGAATACGCATCGCGGGAATCCTGGGGCATCAAGCCCATGGAAATCAACCGCGTGGATCGCTCGGCTGAGTCGGGCCGTGCGAAATTGGGGGCGAGCGGCTGCGGCTTGAGCTGGGCCTCACGAATGGGACGACATTGCGGAAGTTGTTGACGTTACGAATTTCCCCTCGTCACCCCGGACGTGTTCCGGGGTCCACGGTGCGGCACTCATCGACGCCGATGATCGAGCGACAGCCTTGCGCCTGCATTATCTCCAGCGGCCCGAACGGAACCCTGTATGTCGGCGTAACCTCCAACCTCCTTCGCCGTGTCGCCCAGCACCGCGAAGGCACTTTTGACGGCTTCACCAAGCGATGTGGCATCAAATGCCTCGTTTAGTGGGAGGCCGCAGGCATGATGGAGGCTGCCATATTGTGCGAGAAGCAAATCAAACGCTGGCGGCGGGACTGGAAACGAAATCTGATCGAACGGGACAATCCCTCATGGAATGATCTGGCTGTAGCGTTCGGGTTGGAGCCGCTGGCCGCGTCGCCCGCTTGACGGTGGACCCCGGAACAAGTCCGGGGTGACGATGGGAGGGGGAAGCCGCCGCGGCGGATCGGGAGCCGGATATTGGAGAGCCCCGGCGAACCGGGACTCCCCACCCCACAAGCTCTTCAGCCGAAGCTCAGGCGCGTGACCTGCTGACGGCGCATCGCACCGCCGACAAGGCCGAAGCCCGCGATCATCATCGCCCAGGTCGCCGGTTCGGGAACGAGCGGAACGTCGGTCGCGGTTATGCGGACCTGACGCACATCTTCCAGATCCAGCGTCGTGGTGATCGTGACCTTGCTGATCACGGATGAGATGTCACCGACCGCCGAAACCCAATCGCTGCCCTGGCCAAGCTGAAACGCACCGGTCGATGTGATCGCGCCGAACTGATCATAGAAGTCCACGGTTGCGAAACCGTGATTAGGTCCATTCGGATCGGTCAGATCGAACTCGACCGCGCTCATCGCCTTGGTCAGATCGGTCAGGAAGAATGTGAGGGTCGTCAGACCGTCGTCACTTCCCGTGATGCGCGCCTGTCCGCTCGAGGGGGCAAACAGCAACTCATCAGACGTGAAGGTGACTCCCGTGCCTTGATTGGTCTGCGCAAGGAAGGGATTGGACGGGTTAGGACTTAAACCGTCGTTATACTGAACATTCTCATCGGGTTGAACAGCACCCGGATCGTCCACGAAGAAGGTAATCGTAGCCAAAGCCGGAGTCGCCACACCAATGGCCACCACCGCTGCACTGGCCAGCATGATTCCTTTCATGATCCCTACTCCCTACTAAGACCGGGCTTTTCTTGCTGAAAATTATCCCGACTCGTGACGCGATAGGTATTATTACTTAGTTTTGCCGCGTCGCGACACCACCGAAACCGGTTTCCGCCCCCCAAGCCAAAAATTGTCCCGCATTGGCACGGTTGACATCCCGCGCGTCATCTCTAGAAGCGCCGGCGGGCCACGCCGTCCCAACGCGGCGCGCGCTCTCTGTGAGGAGAGACTATATGACTGACACTGCCCGCCCCGGCACCAAGCCGGCGCGCCCCCATTTTTCTTCCGGTCCCTGCGCCAAGCCTCCCGGCTGGGCCGCTTCGCATCTCGCCACGGGATCGCTGGGCCGTTCGCACCGCTCCAAACTCGGAAAAAGCCGCCTCGTCCACGCGCTCGAACTGACGCGCGAGATATTGGGCGTGCCCGCCACTCACCGCATCGGCATCGTTCCGGGTTCGGACACGGGCGCCGTCGAAATGGCTTTGTGGTCGCTGTTGGGAGCGCGCAAGGCCACGATGGTTGCCTGGGAAAGCTTCGGTGAAGGTTGGGTCACCGATGTCGTCAAGCAGCTCAAGATCGAAGCCGATGTCGTCAAGGCGCCTTATGGCGAACTGCCGGACCTCGCCGCGCTCGACCAGTCGACCGATATCGTCTTCACCTGGAACGGCACGACTTCGGGCGTGCGCGTGCCGAACGGCGACTGGATCAAGGACGACCGCGAGGGGCTGACCATCGCCGACGCGACCTCGGCCTGCTTCGCGCAAGACCTGCCGTGGGACAAGCTCGATGTCGTCACCTTCTCCTGGCAGAAGGTGCTGGGCGGCGAAGGCGCGCATGGCGTGCTGATCCTCGGCCCCCGCGCCGTCGAGCGGCTGGAAAGCTATACGCCGGCCTGGCCGCTGCCGAAGATCTTCCGCATGACAAAGGGCGGCAAGCTGATCGAAGGCATCTTCAAGGGCGAGACGATCAACACGCCCTCCATGCTGGCGGTCGAGGATTATATCTTCGCGCTGGAATGGGCGAAGTCGATCGGTGGCCTGTCGGCGCTGATCAAGCGCGCCGACGCCAATGCCGCGGCGCTCGATGCGTGGGTGCAGAAGACGGCGTGGATCGACCATCTCGCGGCCGATCCGGCCTCGCGGTCGAACACCTCGGTCTGCCTGAAATTTGCCGACGATGCCGTCACCGGCCTCGACGACGAGGGCAAGCTGGCGCTGGTCAAGAAGATCGCCGGCGCGCTCGAGGCGCAGGACGCGGCCTATGACGTCGCCGGCTATCGCGACGCCCCGCCGGGCCTGCGCATCTGGTGCGGCGCCACCGTCGAGACCGCCGATGTCGAGGCGCTCGGGCCCTGGCTCGACTGGGCATGGTCGCAGGCGCGCGCTTAACTCCCCTACCCTGTTTTCCACGTCATCCCGGCGCAGGCCGGGATCCAGATCCAAGGTTGAACTGGACCCCGGCCTTCGCCGGGGTGACGACCACAAGGAACCCGAGACATGCCCAAAGTCCTGATTTCCGACAAAATGGACCCGTTGGCCGCCCAGATCTTCCGCAACCGCGGGGTCGAGGTGGACGAGATCACCGGCAAGACCAAGGAAGAGCTGATCGCGATGATCGGCCAGTATGACGGTCTCGCCATCCGTTCGGCCACCAAGGTGACGAAGGAAGTGCTGGAAGCCGCGACCAATTTGAAGGTGGTCGGCCGCGCCGGCATCGGTGTCGACAATGTCGATATCCCCGCGGCTTCGGCCAAGGGCGTAGTGGTGATGAACACCCCGTTCGGCAACTCGATCACCACCGCCGAACATGCCATCGCCTTGATGTTCGCGCTCGCCCGCGACCTACCGGAGGCCGACAAGTCGACCCAGGCCGGCAAGTGGGAGAAGAACCGCTTCATGGGCGTAGAGGTGACGGGCAAGACGCTCGGCCTGATCGGCGCCGGCAATATCGGCTCGATCGTCGCCGATCGCGCACTCGGCCTGCGCATGAAGGTGGTCGCGTTCGACCCGTTCCTGACGCCGGAACGCGCCGTCGACATGGGTGTCGAGAAGGTGACGCTGGACGAGCTACTCGCCCGCGCCGACTTCATCACGCTCCACACGCCGCTGACCGATTCGACCCGCAACATCCTGTCGGCCGAAAATCTCGCCAAGACCAAGAAGGGCGTGCGCATCGTCAACTGCGCGCGCGGCGGCCTGATCGACGAGGCGGCGCTGAAGGCGGCGCTCGACAGCGGCCATGTAGCGGGCGCGGCGCTCGACGTGTTCGTCACCGAGCCGGCCAAGGAAAGCCCGCTGTTCGGGACGCCGGGCTTCATCTCGACCCCGCATCTCGGCGCTTCGACCAACGAAGCGCAGGTCAATGTCGCGATCCAGGTGGCCGAGCAGATGGCCGATTTCCTGATGACCGGCGGCGTCACCAATGCGCTCAACGTGCCGAGCCTTTCGGCCGAGGAAGCGCCGAAGCTGAAGCCTTACATGGCGTTGGCCGAGCGCCTCGGCGCGCTGGTCGGCCAGCTTGAAAGCGATGCGATCCAGAAGGTCGCCATCGAGGTCGAGGGTGCGGCCGCCGAACTGAACCAGAAGCCGATCACGGGTGCCGTGCTGAAGGGCCTGATGGGCGTCTATTCGGACACGGTGAACATGGTCAACGCGCCCTTCCTGGCGAAGGAACGCGGCCTCGACGTGCGCGAGGTGCGCCATGACCGCGAGGGCGATTACCACACGCTCGTCCGCGTCTCGGTAACGACCGAGCAGGGTGAGAAGTCGGTGGCGGGCACCTTGTTCGCCAATTCGGAACCGCGCCTCGTCGAGATCTTCGGCGTGAAGGTGGAAGCCGACCTCGCCGGCACGATGCTCTATGTCGTCAACGAGGACGCGCCGGGCTTCATCGGTCGCCTCGGCAGCAAGCTGGGCGAAGCAGGCGTCAACATTGGCACCTTCCACCTCGGCCGCCGCTCGGCCGGTGGCGAGGCGGTGCTGCTGCTCTCGCTCGACACGCCCGCGCCGGAACCGGCGATGTGGGACATCTGCCGCCTGCCGGGCGTGAAGAAGGTGAAGTCGCTGCGGTTCTGATGAACCTTCGGGGACGTCGGCAAGGCGCCGGCGTCCCTTCGCGGGCTGGCGTCCTGCGAAAACAACGCTAAGAGCCTGCGCCATGACCAACACGCCCGGACTTCTGCCCGTTGGGCTTCGCGATCGGCTGCCTCCGCAGGCGGAGGCGGCGTCGCGGCTGTTGCATCGGGTGATCGTGGCGATCGGCCGCAACGGATATGAACGCGTGGCGCCGCCGCTGGCCGAGTTCGAGGACGAACTGGTCGGCCGGCTGAAATCCGCGCGTGCGCACGATTTGCTGCGCGTCGTCGACCCGATTTCGCAGCGGACGCTGGCGCTGAGGCCCGACATCACCGCGCAGGTCGGCCGTATCGCCGTGACGCGGATGGCGTATCGCCCGCGGCCGCTGCGGCTCGCTTATGGCGGGCCGGTGCTCAAGCTCAAGACGACGCAGCTCCGCCCGGAGCGCGAGCTGATCCAGGCCGGCGCCGAACTGATCGGCAGCGATTCGGTGGCCGCGGCGATCGAGGTGCTGGGCGTCGCGATCGAGGCGCTGGAGACGGCCGGCGTGACCGGCATCACCGTCGACCTGACTTTGCCCGACCTGATCGAGACGCTGGCCGCGGGGCCGATGCCGCTGACCGCCGCGCGGCTGGAGCGTGTGCGCGAGCGGCTGGATGCCAAGGATGTCGGCGCGCTCGCCGCGCTGGAGGCCGAAGCCTATCTGCCGCTGGTCGCCGCGGCCGGACCCGTGGCGCCTGCCATGGCCAAGCTGCGCGCGCTGGGGGACATTGCCCCCCTCACCTCCCGCCTCGACGCGATCGAGCGGATCGCGGCGGCGTTCGCGGGTCGGGTCAATCTGACGCTCGATCCGACCGAGCGCCATGGCTTCGAATATCAGAGCTGGATCGGCTTCTCGCTGTTCGGCGAGGGGCTTTCGGGCGAGATCGGCCGCGGTGGGAGCTACACCATCCTGCACGCCGACGATCGCGAGGAGCCGGCCATCGGCTTTTCGCTCTATATCGATCCGCTGGTCGATGCCGGGCTAGGCCAGGAGCCGAGCAAGCGCGTGTTCGTGCCCGTCGGTGGTGATCCGAAGGCGGCCGCAAAGTTGCGCGGCGAAGGCTGGACGACGATCGCGGCACTGGCGGAGGACGACGATCCCGCCGCAGCGGCATGCACGCATATTTTAGAGGGCGGAGCGCCCGTGACCCTGTAATGCCCCTCCTGCCGCGAACGCGGTGGAGGAACGAAGAAGACCCTCACCTCCCACCGCCATGCGGCGGCGGGCCCCTCCTCTCCCGCAAAGGCGGGAGAGGGTTGAGAAGGAAAGAAGAGTAGAATGGCCAACGTCACCGTCATCGGCGCCCAGTGGGGCGATGAAGGCAAGGGCAAGATCGTCGACTGGCTGGCGGAGCGCGCGGATTGCGTCGTTCGCTTCCAGGGCGGGCATAATGCCGGGCACACGCTGGTCGTGGGCGAGAATGTCTACAAACTGAGCCTGCTGCCTTCCGGCATCGTCCGCGGCACGCTTTCGGTGATCGGCAACGGCGTGGTGCTCGATCCCTGGCACTTCCGCGACGAGGTGGCGAAGCTCGCCGGCCAGGGCGTGAAGATGACGCCCGAGAATCTGCAGATCGCCGAGACCTGCCCGCTGATTCTGCCCTTCCACCGCGACCTCGACGGGCTGCGCGAGGATGCGAGCGGTGCCGGCAAGATCGGCACCACCCGCCGCGGCATCGGCCCGGCTTATGAGGACAAGGTGGGCCGCCGCGCGATCCGCGTGTGCGACCTCGCGCATCTCGACGATCTCGACCTCCAGCTCGACCGTGTCTGCGCGCACCATGACGCACTGCGCGCCGGCTTTGGCGAGGCGCCGATCGACCGTGCGGCGCTGATGGCCGAACTGGCCGAGATCGCCGAGTTCATCCTGCCCTTCGCCAAGCCGGTGTGGCGAACGCTGGACGAGGCGCGCAAGCGCGGCGACCGCATCCTGTTCGAGGGCGCGCAGGGCGTGCTGCTCGACGTCGATCACGGCACCTATCCGTTCGTCACCTCGTCCAACACGATCGCCGGCACGGCGGCGGGCGGATCGGGCCTCGGGCCGTCGGCGGCCGGCTTCGTTCTGGGGATCGTGAAAGCCTACACCACCCGCGTCGGCAGCGGCCCCTTCCCTACCGAACTGGAGGACGAAACCGGCCAGCGGCTGGGCGAGCGTGGCCATGAATTCGGCACCGTCACCGGCCGCAAGCGCCGCTGCGGCTGGTTCGATGCGGTGCTGGTGCGCCAGTCCGCCGCGGTGTCGGGCATCACTGGCATCGCGCTCACCAAGCTCGACGTGCTCGATGGGTTCGAGGAGCTGAAAATCTGCACGGGCTACACGCTCGACGGCCAGCATTATGATTATCTTCCGCCGCACCCGCAGGATCAGGCGCGTGTCGAGCCGGTCTATGAAGTGATCGAAGGCTGGAGCCAGTCGACCGCGGGCGCTCGGAGCTGGGCCGACCTGCCGGCGCAGGCGATCAAATATGTCCGCCGTATCGAGGAACTGATCCAGTGCCCGGTAGCCCTCGTCTCGACGAGCCCCGAGCGCGACGATACCATCCTGGTGCGCGACCCGTTTCAGGATTGATGGGCCAGGTCTGACCGGTCGCGCCCTGATGGGGGCACCGGTATGGACGATCCGACGCGGTTAGAGCTTCTCCAGGCCGAATATTTCAAGCTCCAGGACCATGTGGAGACGTTCGACGAACGCGCGCTCCAGATAAAGACCTGGAGCGTGACCGTCTCGCTCGCCGGCGTGGTCGCAGCTTATGGATCGGACAGCATCAGCCTCTCCGACCGCTCCGTCATCCTTTGGGTTGCGGCGGCGAGTGCGGCTTCCTTCTGGCTGATCGAATTCCTGTGGAAATGCTTCCAATGGTCCTTCCTGCCGCGGATCGAGGCGATCGAAACCGAGATGCGGCGGATAAGCCCCGCGGGCACGCTCGCCCCGCTCCAGATCCGCGCTTACTGGCACGGCACGTTCAAGGGGCCGCGCGCCAAGACCGCGCCTGATCCGGCGACGACGCTGACGCCGCCACACCATGCGCATGGCGAGATCGCCTCCAGCCTGCGCCGGGGCAAGTTCTTCACGCCGCCGGTGGCGTTGCCGCATCTGCCAATTGCCCTGCTTGCGGCGGGGCTGGCGGTGTTCGGTTGAGGGCGGCTGCGTTCGAGAGACGAACGTCGGTCAGGCCGGCCTGAACAGAAGTGCCGTCACCCCGGGCTTGACCCGGGGTCCCGCTTCTACTGTTCTTTGATCATGGAACCGGATCAGCAAGGCGGTTGGGTCTACATCATGGCCGATCGCTATCGCGGGACCATGTATGTGGGCGTGACAGCGCATCTGGCGGCACGCATACACCAGCACCGCACAGGGGATGGTTCGGATTTCTGCCGCCGCTACCGGCTGGACAGGCTCGTATGGGCCGAACAGGCGCCCTCCATCGTCGAGTGTATCGCCCATGAAAAGCGCTTGAAGCGCTGGCGGCGCGAATGGAAGTTTGCGTTGGTCGAGCAGGGCAATCCCGACTGGCAAGACCTCTACGAGCAACTTGTCTGACGCGCCCGTCTAAGCGGGACCCCGGGTCAAGCCCGGGGTGACGAGAAGGTTTGTGGATGGCCGCAATGTCGGTCTGTTCCGACAGACAGCTTTTGACAGCGATAGGCGGCCAGCGGACGTTGCGCAGCGAATCCTATTCCGCCGCGGGTTCCTGGCCTTCGAAGCGGGCGGTCTGAAGCTGCTTCCACCGCGCGTGAAGCCAGGCGCGCGGGGCGGCGAGGCCGAGGGCTTCGGTGGTGTCTTCCCAGCTTTCGGTGATGGCGACGATCCGCGCGCTGGTTTCGGTCGGGGCCAGTTCGACCGCCCAGCCGTTGAGCGAGGTGGCGTTGGTCAGCCCCAGAAACAGGGTCGCGACGGCGATGGTGATGCTGGTCCACAGCAAAGGCCGGCCGTGGAAATCGGGCTCGGCGGGCAGATCCACCGGGGAGGGATGATGTTCTTCGGCCATGCGATCCTTCGCCCTAGAACTGGTAATAGATGAAGGGCGCAACCCCTTCGAAGCGCATCGCGTCGATCAGCAATATCACCACGCCGGTGCCGAGGCCCAGCAGCAGCGCGGGCACCGAGCGCAGCCGGATCGCGATATTGTGCGCGAGTTGCGGCGGCGTGAAGTGGATCATCATGCCGAACAGGATGAGCAGCAGCGCGAGCGGTGTCGCGACCGTCGCGCCCCAATCACCGCGGCCGATACCGCCGAGGAAGGCGATCGCGCCGTCGAAGGTTTCGGCGCGGAAGAAGATCCAGCCCAAGGTGACGATGTGGAAGGTGATGAAGATCGCGACCGGCACCGGCATGTGCGGCCAATGCTGCGGCCGCGCCTTGCGCCAGAGCGTCTCGATCACCTGGACGAGGCCATGGAGGCCGCCCCAGATCAGGAAGGTCCATTTGGCGCCGTGCCAGAGGCCGCCCAAGAGCATGGTGATCAGGATGTTGCGGCACGCCTTCCACACCCCGCCGCGGCTGCCGCCCAGCGAGATATAGAGATAGTCGCGCAGCCAGCTCGACAGGCTGATGTGCCAGCGGCGCCAGAAATCCTGGAGCGATCTCGCGCGATAAGGCTGGTTGAAATTGTAGGGGAAGCGATAGCCGAGCAAAGCGGCGAGCCCGATCGCCATGTCGCTATAGGCCGAGAAATCGCAATAGATCTGCACCGCATAGCCATAGGCCGCGATGACGAGATCGAGGCTCGTATGCGCGCCCGGATCGAAGAAGATCGGATCGACCAGGCCGACCGAAAGCTCCGACGCGACGACCGCTTTCTTGAACAGGCCCCAGACGATCAGCAGCAGGCCCATCGCCACCATGCCGCGTTCGAGCTTCGGCGTCTGCTTGAACTGCGGGATAAGATCCGAGGCGCGGACGATCGGGCCGGCGACGAGGTGCGGGAAGAAGGACATGAGCAGGGTCATGTCCAGCAGGGTCGCGGGCGGCACCTTCCGCCGCGAAACGTCGATCAGATAGGACATTCCCTGGAAGGTGAAGAAGCTTACCCCCACCGGCAGGATGATCTCCAAGAGCGGCATATCCCGCCCGAACCCGAACTGGCCGAGCAGCACGCCCAATTGTTCGAGGAAGAAGTCGTAATATTTGAAGAAGCCGAGGATGCAGAGATTGGCGATCACGCCCGCGACCAGCAGCACCTTGCGGCGCTCCGGGTAAAACTCCTCATCGGTGCGCGAAATGAGCGCGGCTGCGCCCCAGTTGAGGATCGCCGAGAGGATCAGGAGCGCGACGAAGCGCCAGTCCCACGCGCCGTAGAAGACCCAGCTCGCCAGCAGCAGCAGGATCTTGCGCCATTCGTTCGCGCGGCCGACACCCCACACCACCGCATAGGTGATGAGGAAGAACAGCCCGAAGGTGAGCGTAGGGAAGAGCATCTAGCGCGTCGCGCTCATCATCGTCCGGGCACGCTCCAGATCGGCATTGAGGCGCTGGGCGACATCGCGGCCGCCGGCCGAGTTGAAATGGACATAGTCGCCCCGCATCAGCGGCGGATCGGCCTTGACCCATTTGACCGCCGAGCAGGCGCCGCCCATCCGCGCTTCCCAATCCCAGAAGGCGATGCCGAGCTGCGCGGCGACGCGGCGCTGCACATCGCGCACGGCGCGCAAGCCCGCGGGCGGGAACAAGGGATTGGCGCGCACCGACCAGACCGGCCCGGTCGAGACCGGCGGCGGAGGGGGCGGCGGTGGTGCGGCGTCATCCTCGTCCACCGTCTCCGGCTCGGCGATGTCGGCGAGCAGATTGTCGAGCCGGCCGGTGCCGATGCGGGTCTGGCCAGGTGGCAGCGATGAGGATGCCGTCACCACCGGCGCGGGGCCGGGTTCGGCGCAGGGTTGCGGCATTGGGCCGGGGGCGTTGCGCAGCATCTCGGCACGGCGGCTGCTGGCATCGGGCGCGCCGAACAGCATGATCGGCACGCCGGGGGCGAGCCGGCGGATGCGGCCGATCTGGCTACGCAGCGTGATCTCATATTCATTCGGGCGGAAGATGGGCGAGAAGCCCTCGTTGGTGCCGAATTCAATGATGATGAGATCGGGCTTGTAGGCGCGCAGCTCCTCCGAAACGACGGCATCGTCGGAGCGGGCGAAATGCTGGAGCTGCGAGCCGACGACGCCGACATTGGATAGCGCGATGCCGCCATTGTCGCGGAAGGTGGCCCAGGAGGTGATCGTGACCGGGCGATCCTCGGCGATGACCTCGACCGTGAAGGCGGGCTGGGTGAGCTCGAACGTGCGGCACTCGGCGCGGCGCGTGGCGGAATCGAGCTGCATCCGATCGGTGCGGGCGCCGATGCGGATGGTGAGCGCGCCGGCGTCGGGCTCGGCCGCGGCGCACAGGATGAAGCGATCGAACATCTGGCCGGCATCGGCGGTGAGCGCGATCCGCGCGCCGGGCGCCTGAGAGGTCAGGCTGAAGCCCGAAACGCCCATCATCGGCCGCGGCGGGGTGGACGCCGAACCAAAGGTCGAGGCGATCTTCCACCCCGAGGACATTTCCGCCGTGACGCCGCGCGTCAGATAGCCCTGATAGGGCCGGCCCGCGGCAAGCACGCCGCGCCCGCCGCCGCCATAGCGCGCCTGCAAAATCTCCCGCCAGGAACCGGTGATCGTGTCGCCGGCGGTGTGGCTATCGCCGATCTGGAGGATGTGGACGGGCTTTTTGCCCGGCTGGTTGCGCGGCTGGCTTTCCAGCTTTTCGAAAAAAGGCTCCAGCCCGCGGATATTGCACAGCCCGTCGGCGCAATTGGGCGCGGAGGCGGCGGCGGCGAGCGCCATCAGCGGCACCATCATGATGCGCGCGCCTGCTGGACGGCCGGCTCACCTTGCGCCGTAAAGCTGCGCGCCGCCTCGACATAGCCGCGGATGCGATCGGCAAGGCCGCGGGTGATGCGGACATAGCCGGTCATCGACATATGGATGCCGTCATTGGCGCGGATCAGCGTGCGCTTGCCCTCCGGCCCATCGGGCAGATAGGGCGCATAGGCGCCGCCGGCATCGACCGAGAAGGGCACGGTATCGATGAACGGCACGCCCAGCATCTTCATGCGATCGGCATAGAAGGCGTTCATCGCGGAAATATCCGCGTCGAAGCTCTCCTTGCGCATCTTGGGCAGGCCCACCCAATAGACCATCGCGCCCCTGGAACGAAGCAGACGGACGAGGCCGTCGATCCGTTCGCCGATGACGCGCTTCCATTCGGGGCTGAGCAGCCGCGCGGCCTTCGCGCCAGCCATCACGCCCTGCGTGTCGTTCGCGCCGAAGGAGATGACGGCGATGTCGACCGGGCCATCGGCGGCAAGCTGCTGCGCGGTATGCTCCTCGATATTGAGGCTGGCATAGCGGGTGAAGCCGGTCGACTGCTGGCTATATTTGACGACCTGGAAATTGGCGTTGGCCGGAAGCTGGCGATAGAGCGCCGACCACAGGCCATCGCCGAAGCTGTCGCCGAACACGCCGACGCGGATCTTGCCGCCATCGGCCAGGGTATCGAGCAATTGCTGCTGGAAGGGCATCGCGCATTCGACGCCCGCCACCTGCGGCATCGGCTTGGCGGGCTCGACGGGAACCGGGGCTGGCGCAGGCTCGGCTGCGGCCTCCACCTCTGGCTGGGTCGGCTGTTCGGGCCAAGGATGGCCGCCATAAGCGAAAGCAAGGCCGATCGCCGCGCCCGCCGCCACGCCCAGGAACAACACGGCGGTGCGATCGATCAGCACCATCCATGGCTTCATCGCAATACCCCGCCCGATTCCAAGCCGTTCTTCACCCGGACCGCCTGTCATGAAAGCGTCCGGGACCGTCCTTAACGCGGGCCGGAGTCGGCTGTCGAGCGGACAAATCGCCCGCCCCGCCGGAACGGGCGGACAATAAGGCAAATTCTCTCTTGCAATTGAGAACTAATCGCAATAATTAGGTCTCACCGGGCCGGCTCCCCTAGTCGCCCCGTGGGCTACGGCACCCTCTCCGCCGTGACGCGAAACACCTGGCCGGGGCGCGGGCAACCGCTCCCCGGCCACTTTTTGCGATTGCCCTTGAGCGACCGGCTGTTTTCACAATAGGTTTCACGCAATTGTCGGCCGAGTTGCGGACAATTCGGTAGAGTCCGCGAAGAAGCCGACGCCAGACAGGGAGGCATGGATGTTCCCGAACGCAAATGGCGGACGATCGCAGCAGCATTGGCTTTGAGCACCGGCCTTACCGGTGTGACCCAGCAGGCGGCGGCCTGCACGCGGCTGGTCTATCATGGTGCGGACAATGATGTGATCACCGCCCGGTCGATGGACTGGAAGACCGACACCATGACCGACCTGTGGATCTTCCCCCGCGGCATCGCCCGCAGCGGCGAGGCCGGCCCCAATTCGATCAAGTGGACGGCGAAATATGGCAGCGTGATCGCGTCGGCTTATGGCGTGTCGACCACCGACGGGATGAACGAGGCGGGGCTTTCGGCCGGCGTGCTGTGGCTGGTGGAATCGCAATATCCGAAGTTCGAAAGCCAATCCAAACCCGGCCTGACGATCGCCGCCTGGACCCAATATGTGCTCGACAATTTCGCGACCGTGGCAGAGGCGGTGGCCGCGCTGAGGGCGGAACCCTTCACCATCGTCACCGATGCCGTGCCCGGCGAGGAGCGGCTGACGACGCTGCATCTGGCGATGTCCGACGCGACCGGCGACAGCGCGATCATCGAATATATCGGCGGCAAGCAGGTGATCCACCATGGCCGCGAATATCAGGTGATGACCAACTCGCCGACCTTCGACGAGCAACTGGCGCTGAACGCCTATTGGAAGGATATCGGCGGCACGGTGATGCTGCCGGGCACCAACCGGTCGTCCGACCGCTTCGCCCGCGCATCCTTCTATGTGAACGCCATCCCCAAGAGCGAAGATCCGGTGACCGCGCTCGCCAGCGTGTTCAGCGTGATCCGCAACGCATCCGTGCCGTTCGGCATCACCACGCCCGACCAGCCCAACATCTCGTCGACGCGCTGGCGCACCGTCGCGGACCATAAGCGCAAGCTCTATTTCTTCGAATCCGCGCTGACGCCCAATGTGTTCTGGGTGGACCTGAAGCTGATCGATTTCGGCGGCAAGGTGAAGCGGCTCGATCTTGGCCCGAACCAGCGGAATATCTTTTCGGGCGAAACGTCCAAGAGTTTCCGCGACGCGCCGGCGTTCAAGTTTCTGGGGCTTTAGGCCGTGTCAACAAATTCAACCGGCCTCCGCTACGACGGTTATCCGTATCATCTACCGAATTGCCGCCTGTCGGAATACGCCGACATAGCGGACCTTCTACTCCCCTCCCTGAAAGGGAGGGGTTGGGGGTGGGTTGGCGTGCGGAGCGCGCCTTACTAACCTTGCGTCATGTCGCGGGTGCCCGAGCATATGACAGCCAATGCGCATGCCCTGCGCAACGGCCAAACCGAAGCCGAACGCATGATCTGGCGACGGCTGTCACGTTTTCGACCGCGCTTCACCCGGCAATTGGTGGTTGGCCCCTACATTCTCGACCTCGCCTGCCGATCGGTAAAACTGGCGGTCGAGTTCGACGGTAACCAGCACCTCGGCGCCGAGGACTATGATGCGCGGCGCTCCCAATTCCTGGCGGACAATGGCTGGACCGTCATTCGCTTCTGGAACGGCGAGGTTCTCGCCAATCCCGACGGTGTGGCTGAGGTAATCCTTGCAAAGACCGCCGAGTGCCTCGGCGGAACCCACCCCCAGCCCCTCCCTTCCAGGGAGGGGAGGAAGAGGGGCTAACGTCCGCTTCCCCCGCCATAGCCGATGTTCGGCGATCCGGTGCGGCCTCCCGCAACCCGATGATCGTTCACCATCGGAATTTGTCCACGCGGCCTGGCGTCCATCCCGACTCATAACCGCCCGTCCTCAGGGGATTTCCCGATACCGGCCCATTATCCGCCCCCCTACCCTGCAGACAGTGCCAGTTCGCAGGAGTGTTTCGATGCCGGTGACGCGCGATGACCTTCCCCGCCATATCCTGCCGATGCCCGATCCGAAGCATGTCGGCATCACCACCTATGACGCGCGCGACCCGGCGACCAAATATCCGCCGATCAAGCCGCTGCGGCCGCCCAAAGGCGCGCCCAATGTGCTGATAATATTGATCGACGATGCCGGCTTCGGCTCATCATCGGCATTCGGCGGGCCGTGCCACACGCCCAATTTTGAAAAGCTCGCCAAGGGTGGGATCAAATATACCCGGTTCCACACCACGGCGCTCTGCTCGCCGACGCGGCAGGCGTTGCTCACGGGTCGAAACCATCATTCGGTGGGCATGGGCGCGATCACTGAAATGGCGACCTCGGCGCCGGGCAATTCGGGCGTTCGGCCCAAGGAAAAGGCCGCGCTGGCCGAGACGCTGAAGCTCAACGGCTATTCGACCGCGCAGTTCGGCAAATGCCATGAAGTGCCGATCTGGGAAGTCAGCCCCGTCGGCCCCTTCACCCAATGGCCGACCGGATCGGGCTTCGAATATTTCTATGGCTTCGTCGGTGGCGAGTCGAACCAATATTATCCCGGTCTCTACGAAGGCACGACCGCAGTCGAGCCGCCGCGCACGCCCGAACAGGGTTATACGCTCAACGAGGATCTCGCCGATCATGCGATCCGCTGGATCAGCCAGCAAAAGGCGCTGATGCCCGACAAGCCCTTCTTCGCTTATTATGCGCCCGGCGCCACACACGCCCCGCACCATGTACCTGCCGAGTGGTCGGACAAGTATAAGGGCAAGTTCGACGATGGTTGGGACAAGCTGCGCGAGGAGACGATTGCGCGGCAGAAGCAACTGGGCGTCATCCCGAAGGACGCCGAACTCACGCGCCGCCACGACGAGATTCCGGCCTGGGACGATATGGACGACGCGCTGAAGCCGGTCCTTGCGCGCCAGATGGAAATCTATGCCGGCTTCATGGAGCAGACCGACCATCATGTCGGCCGCGTGCTCGACGCGATCGAGGATCTCGGCATTCTCGACGACACGCTGATCTACCTCATCATCGGCGACAATGGCGCGTCGGCCGAAGGCACGATCAACGGCTGCTTCAACGAACTCACCACGCTCAACGGTATGCCGGCGATCGAGACGGTCGAGTTCCTGCACAGCAAGATCGACGATTTCGGCACGCCCAAGGCCTATAACCATTATGCCGTCGGCTGGGCGCATGCGCTCTGCTGCCCCTATCAATGGACCAAGCAGGTTGCCTCGCACTGGGGCGGCACGCGCAACGGCACGATTGTCCACTGGCCGAGCGGCATAAAGGCCCGCGGCGAGATGCGCAGCCAGTTCCACCATGTCATCGACGTCGCGCCCACGATCCTCGAAGTCTGCGGCCTGCCTCACCCCGTCCTGGTCAACGGCATCGCCCAGGCACCGCTCGAAGGGTTCAGCATGGCGCCGACCTTTGACGATACCAGCGCCACAGAGATCCACGATCTTCAATATTTCGAGATCATGGGCAATCGCGGTCTTTATCACGCCGGCTGGACCGCTGCGACGCGGCACCGCACGCCGTGGAAGGCCGATCAGCCTGTCCCGTTCGACCAGGATGTCTGGGAACTTTACGGTCCCGATGACTGGACCCAGGCGCGCAACATCGCCGCGGATAACCCGGCGAAGCTCGCCGAGCTGCAACGCCTGTGGCTGATCGAGGCCACCAAATATAATGTCGTGCCGCTCGACGACCGCGGCTTCGAGCGGATCAACCCCGACATTGCCGGCCGGCCGCAGCTTATCCAGGGCAACAAGCAATTGCTGTTTCCCGGCATGCGCGTTGCGGAAGGGTGCGTGCTCCCGCTCCTCAACAAATCCTATTCGGTGACGGCGGATGTGGTGATGCCGGAAGGCGTTCAGGCCGAAGGTGTGCTCGTCACGCAGGGCGGCAGCGTTGGCGGCTGGACGCTGTATGCGATCGGCGGAAAGCTCAAATATTGCTACAACTTCTTCGGCATCGAGCATTATTTCGCCGAGGCCGATGCGCCGATCCCGGCGGGCGCGCACCAACTTCGCTTCGAGTTCAGATATGATGGCGGCGGGCTTGCCAAGGGCGGCGACATCACCCTCTTCTATGACGGGAAGCCGGTGGGCAAGGGTCGGGTCGAGAAGACCCAGCCGATGGGTTATTCGTCCGACGAAGCCTGCGACGTCGGCGGCGACACGGGATCGCCCGCCTCGCCCGATTACGGGCCCACCGGCAACAGGTTCACCGGCACGATCAACTGGGTGCAGCTCGACATCGGTGATGACGATCACGACCATCTGATCACCGCGGAAGACAAGTTCAGGATCGCGATGGCCAAGCAATAGCG
The DNA here is from genome assembly GCF_042693015.1 of Sphingomonas sp. DBB INV C78. Taxonomy (NCBI): domain Bacteria; kingdom Pseudomonadati; phylum Pseudomonadota; class Alphaproteobacteria; order Sphingomonadales; family Sphingomonadaceae; genus Sphingomonas; species Sphingomonas sp. DBB INV C78. Next base: position 1,546,366 of record NZ_CP170544.1, read on the forward strand.
CCGGGGAGCGGCAGCGGAGGGAGAGCGACATGACTCTTGTCGAAGTGTTCAAGCTGCTGCTGCTCCTCACCATCGTCCTCAACGTGCTGGCGATCGCGCTGGAGGCGCGCACGCAAGACGTCGCCTACCTGTTCCGCGAATGGCGGCTGGGCCTGCGCGCGCTGGTGGCGATGTTCGTGGTGGTGCCGGCGGTGGCGATCCTGATCGCTTATTTCTTCGATCTGAAGCCGGCGGTGAAGGTCGCGCTGGTCGTACTGGCCTTCTCGCCCGTGCCGCCGATTCTGCCCAAGAAGCAGCTCAAGGCCGGCGGCAGCGCATCCTATGTCACCGGGCTGCTGGTCGCAGCGGCGATCGTTTCGCTGGTGGTGGCGCCCTTGGGGATCGAGCTGATCGGCACGATCTTCGGGCTGGATACCGGGCTGTCGGCGGTGAGCATCGCACGGGTGCTCGCGATCGGCATCGCCCTGCCGCTGGTGCTCGGCCTGATCGGCCAGCGCGTGCTGGGGGATCGCACCCCGAAAGTGGCGGCGATGATCGCGCGGGTAGCTTCGATCATGCTGCTGGTCGGCGTGGTGGTGCTGATCGTCGTGATGGCGCCGGCGATGTGGACGGTGATCGGCGACGGCACGATCGTCGCGCTGATCGCGATGATATTGGCGGGGCTCGCGGCGGGCTACTGGCTCGGCGGGGATGTGCCGCAAGACAAGGTGGTGCTGTCGCTGGCGGCTGCGACGCGGCATCCCGGCGTCGCCATCACCATCGCGACATCGAGCTTCGCCGACGCGAAGCTGGCGCCGGCGGCGATCCTGCTGTTCGTGGTGCTGAACGCGATCGTGACGATCCCGTGGCTGCGCTATCTGGGCAAGCGGGCAAGCGCCGCCACCTAGGCCGCGCCGACCGCCTCTTCGAGCGTGTCGATCAGATCGTGGCAGTCGAACGGCTTGCGCAAGGTGCGGATGGCGCCGCAGCAATTGGCGCGATCGAGCGTGTCCGCATCGGTGCTCGCGGTCATCAGCAGCACGGGCAGCTTGCAGCCGCGGCCGGCGAGCGCGTGCTTGAGATCGATACCGGAAAGGCCCGGCATGTTGATGTCGGTGATCAGGCAATCGGCGCGATCGGCATCGCCCGAGGCGAGGAAATCTTCCGCGGTGCCGTAATCGTGAACGTCATAGCCCAGCGAACGAACCAGGCTGCGGGTCGCGGCACGCAGGGACGCATCGTCATCGACGATCACGATCATGGGCAGGGACTTCGCTTTGCTCACCTTATGGCATCCTGTGACGACGACACCGTTGTAACGCGGTTATCGCCTGATGGACCCGATATGGGCGAGCAATGCAACAATGTGAATCATACTCAGGTTTGCAGTCAGATCGTCCCGTCCGGCTTCAGATGCAGCGCTTCGGCCATGCGGACAAGGTCTGCGAGCGAGCGGGCGCCCATCTTACGCATGGCGTGGCCGCGATGGATCTTCACCGTGATCTCCGAAAGATTGAGGTCGCCGGCGACCACCTTATTCATCTTGCCGGCGGTCACCAGAGCCATCACCTGCCGCTCGCGCGGGGATAAGGTGTTGTAGAGGCCCTGGAGATCGGCCTGATCGCCCTCGGCCGCGCGGCGCGCCTTGTCCCGCTCGATCGCGGTGGCGACGGCATCGAGCATGTCCTGATCGCGGAAGGGCTTGGTCAGGAAATCGACGGCACCGGCCTTCATCCCCCTGACGGACATGGGAATATCGCCAAATCCGGTCATCAGGATGACCGGCAAATGGACACCCGATTCGACAAGCTGCGCCTGGAAATCCAATCCGCTCATCCCCGGCAGGCGGATGTCGAGGACGAGGCAGCCCGGCGCATCGGGACGCTCGGCATCCATGAAGGAACGGGCGGAACCGTGCAGCCGGGTGGCAAGCCCCACCGAGCGCAACAGGCTGTCGAGCGAATCGCGCAGCGATTCATCATCCTCGACGACGTGGACGATGGCTGTGTCGCTCATGCAGGCTGCCCCCAAAATCAAACTCGGCTGTTCACGTTTTAGTCCACCCAGGCATCCATCCGCAACCCGTTGTGCGGTTGCGAAATGACCTTCCGGATACACCCTGTCGGGCCACAATATAAACCTTCGTATGACGGGCATAAACCAACGCGCTCCGCGACATACCTTTGTCTGAACTGACCCGCCCGCTGCGGCGCAGTATCTAGCTGTTCATGGGATAGCGCCGACCCGGAAGCGGATCGGCAGCGGCACGGGAGGATCACCCCCGGTCGCAGGGAGACAGACAATGGCCTTCATGGAATTCACCGAGGCTGCGGCCACGGGCGCACAACCGATCGTCGCCAGCAAGGCGCTCAGCCTGTTCGAGCGCGCCGAATGGGCGGCCATCGCCCTCGCCAAACAGGACGATGCCGCGAGCCTCGCGCCTGACAGCCTGTGGCAGCGCCTGCGCCGCAAGCTCTTCGGCATCGAGGCGGCCCGCCCGCTCGCCAACGAACGGCTGGAGACGCTGCGCCGCTTCGCCCTCATCGCCCGGCTGCGCCGCCGCCGGATCGACCATCATGAAATCGCCCGCCTCGTTTCGGCCGGCTTCAGCGCGTTCCAGGCGGACGTGCTGCTGGCGCTGATCGACGATGCGCGGCCGAGCGCCGCAAAGGGGAGCCTCGCATGACTTATGACAGCCGCAACGACAGCTTTGCATCGGACCAGGTGGAAATAGTGCCCGTGCCCGCCGATGCGGCGCCCGCGACCATCCCCCCCCTGCCCCAACGGCGTTCGCGCATCCGGCTGGCCGCCCTTATCGGCCTGCCGGTCGCGGCGCTGTTGGGTGTCGGCCATCTGATGATCGGCGGTTCCCCCGCTGCAGCAGATGCCCCGCCGCCGCCGAGCGTGACGGTGGCCGCGCCGATCCAGCGCAGCGTGACCGAATGGGACGATTATATCGGCCGCTTCGCCGCCAGCCAGGCGGTGGAGATCCGTCCGCGCGTCTCCGGCCAGCTTACCGGCATCCATTTCAAGGACGGCGACTTCGTGCAGAAGGGGCAACTCCTCTTCACGATCGACCCCCGCCCCTTCGTTGCCGCGCTGAACGAGGCGCAGGCGCGTGCGGCATCCGCACGCACCGCCGCCGCACTCGCCCGCAGCGAGCTGGCCCGCGCCGAGCGGCTGATCGCCGATGAAGCGGTTTCTGCCGAAGAGATCGACAATCTGCGCGCGGCTGTCCGTTCTGCCGATGCGGCGGTGGCAGCGGCGCAGGCAACGGTGCGCACCCGCGCGCTGGACGTCGAATTCACGCGGGTCACGGCACCGATTTCGGGCCGGGTTTCGGATCGCCGCGCCGATGTCGGCAATCTCGTTGCCGGCGAAAATGCCGGTTCGGCGACCTTGCTGACCACCGTTTATGCGCTCGACCCGATCTACTTCACCTTCGATGGATCGGAGGCGCTGTATCTGAAGGCGCAGCGTCAGGCGCAGGCCGGCGAGAAGGAAACGACCGTGCAGGTGCGCCTGCAGGACGAGGGTGATTATCGCTGGAACGGCAAGATCGACTTCACCGACAACGGCATCGACCCCAATTCAGGCACGATCCGCGGCCGGGCGGTGATCCCCAACCCGGATCATTTCCTGACCCCGGGCATGTTCGGCAACATGCGGCTTTCGGGCGGCACGCCCAAGCCGGCGCTGCTGGTGCCCGACAGCGCGGTGGTGAGCGACCAGGCCCGCAAGGTAGTGATGGTCGTCGGCGCCGACGGGACCGTGACCGCCAAGCCGGTGCAGCTTGGTGCGGTGGTGGACGGGCTGCGCATCGTCCGTGACGGCATCGCGCCCAAGGATCGCGTGGTGATCAGCGGCATGCAGCTCGCCCAGCCGGGCAAGCAGGTGCAGGCCCGCAACGGCAAGATCGAGGCGGTGAAGGCCGCGCCGGTCGACCGGCCGATCATCCCGCCCGCATCGCAGGCGACCTTCGCCGCCCGTTAGCGAATGACGCTCCCTCTTCCGTTCGTGTCGAGCGGAGTTCGAGCGAAGCCGAGAACGTAGTCGAGACATCCCAGTCCCAGGCGCATCGCTTGGGGCCGTGTCTCGACTTCGCTCGACACAAACGGATTTGAATCAGGTTCTCGAGGAGCTTTTGCCATGCGCATCTCCCGCATATTCATCGATCGGCCGATCTTCGCAGGCGTGATCGCGGTGATCATCACGATCGTCGGCGCGATTGCCTATTTCGCGCTGCCGATCTCGCAATATCCAGAAGTCGTGCCGCCCACCGTGACGGTTTCGGCCGCCTATCCGGGCGCCAATGCCGAGACGGTCGCCGATACGGTCGCCGCCCCGCTGGAGCAGGAAATCAACGGCGTCGACGACATGCTCTATATGTCGAGCCAGTCGACCGGCGACGGACGGCTGACGATCACCGTCACGTTCAAGCTGGGCACCGATCTCGATGAGGCGCAGGTGCTGGTGCAGAACCGCGTCGCGCTCGCCGAGCCGCGGCTGCCCGAAGAGGTCCGCCGTCAGGGCGTCGTCACCCGCAAGACATCGCCCGACTTCCTGATGGTGCTGAACCTGATCTCGCCCGACGGGTCGCTCGATCAGGCTTATATGTCCAACTATGCGCTGACGCAGATCCGCGACCGGCTGAGCCGTATCGACGGCGTCGGCGACGTCCGCATCTTCGGGGCGCGCGATTATGGCATGCGGATCTGGATCGATCCGGGCAAGGCCGCCGCGCGCAACATGACCGCGGGCGAGATCGTCGCCGCGCTGCGGGCGCAGAATGTGCAGGTCGCCGCCGGCGCGGTGGGCCAGCCGCCTTATAATACGGGCGCTGCCTTCCAGCTCGGCGTCGAGACGCTGGGCCGGCTCAGCCGGCCGGAGCAGTTCGCCAATATCGTCATCAAGACCGATGCCGAAGGCCGCCAGACCCGGCTGTCCGACGTCGCCCGCGTCGAGCTGGGCGCCGAGGATTATGGCATCAACGCCTATCTGAGCGGGCAGAAGGCCGTTCATATCGGCGTGTTCCAGCGCCCCGGTTCCAACGCGCTTGCCGCCGCGGAAGAGGTGCGCGCGACGATGAAGGAGCTTTCCGCGTCCTTCCCCAAGGGCCTCGAATATAAGTCGGTCTACAACCCGACCGAGTTCATCGAGAAGTCGATCGAGGCGGTGAACGAGACGCTGATCGAGGCGGTGATCCTGGTCGTCCTCGTCATCCTGATCTTCCTGCAGAGCTGGCGGGCGGCGATCGTGCCGGTGCTCGCCATCCCGGTTTCGCTGATCGGCACCTTCGCGGTGCTGGCGGGGCTCGGCTACTCGCTCAACAATCTCTCGCTGTTCGGCCTGGTGTTGGCGATCGGCATCGTCGTCGACGACGCGATCGTCGTGGTCGAGAATGTCGAACGCAACATCGCCCAGGGTCAGACCCCGTTCGAGGCCGCGCGCCGGTCCATGGACGAGGTTTCCATGGCTCTCGTCGCGATCGTGCTGGTGCTGCTGGCGGTGTTCGTGCCGACCCTGTTCATCGACGGCATTTCCGGTCAGTTCTACCGCCAGTTCGCGGTGACGATCTCGACCGCGACGGTGATCTCGCTGATCCTGTCGCTGACACTGTCGCCAGCGCTCGCCGCGCGCCTGCTCAAGAGCAGCCACCACAAGCCGACCAACGGCTGGCAGGGCATCCTGAGCCGCGCGGGTGATGCCTTCAACCGCAGCTTCGACAAGCTTTCGGCCGCTTATGCCGCGCTGGTCCGTCGCCTGCTGACGATGCCGCGCAAGGTGCTGACCGTCTATGCCGGCCTGATCGCACTGACCGGTGCGGTGTTCTGGTCCACGCCCGCCGGCTTCGTGCCATGGCAGGACCAGGGCTATTACCTCGCCGCGATGCGCCTGCCTTCGGGTGCATCGCTGGAGCGGACCGACGCGACGATGCGGCAGGTCGTCCAGCGGCTTCTGAAGGTGCCCGGCACCGAAGGCGCAGTGATGTTCGCCGGCTTCGACGGCCCTTCGCAGACGCAGGCCCCGAACTCAGCCGCCGCCTATATCGTGCTGAAGCCGTTCGCGGAGCGGCAGAAGATGGGGCTGACGGCCCAGAGCATCGCCGCCGATCTGCGCAAGGCATCCGCCGAATTCGATAGCGCGACGATCTTCATCGTGCCCCCGCCGTTGATCCGCGGCATCGGCACCGCCGGCGGCTTTTCGATGATGGTGCAGGACAAGAGCGGACAGGGCTTTACCGAGCTGTTCAAGGCCGCAGGCGGCGTGATCGGCGAAGGCAACAAGACCGAGGGCCTGACCATGGTCCACACCAAGCTCGATCCGTCATCCCCGCGCATCTATGCCGATATCGACCGCGCCAAGGCCGATATGCTGGGCGTGGCCCCGGCCCGTGTGTTCGAGACGCTGCAGGTCTATCTCGGCTCTGCGTTCGTCAACGACTTCAACCTGCTCGGCCGCACCTATCGCGTGACCGCTCAGGCCGAGGGATCGTCGCGGACGAGCGTGGCGGACATCGCCAACCTCAAGACCCGCTCCAACTCGGGTGCGATGGTGCCGATCGGCGCGGTCGCCAACTTCGAGGACAAGACCGGGCCGTATCGCGTCACTCGCTACAACCTCTACCCCGCGGTCGAGGTGGAGGGCGAGAATGCGCCGGGCTATTCCACCGGCCAGGCGCTCGACGGGATGGAGGTGGCGGTCGCCAAAGCGCTGCCGGCGGGCTTCGGCACCGAATGGACCGGCCTTGCCTATCAGCAGCGGGCCGCCGGCAACACTGCGGGCATCGTCTTCGCGCTGGCAGTGGTGTTCGTCTTCCTGGTGCTGGCCGCCCAGTTCGAAAGCCTGGTGCTGCCGCTGGCGATCATCCTGATCGTGCCGATGACATTGCTCGCGGCGCTAACGGGCGTGAACCTGCGCGGGCTGGACAACAACATCCTGACGCAGATCGGCCTGGTCGTGCTGATCGCGCTGGCCGCCAAGAATGCGATCCTGATCGTCGAATTCGCCAAGCAGGCGGAGGAAGCGGGCCGGACCGTGATCGACGCGGCGGTGCAGGCGGCCGAAACCCGCCTCCGCCCGATCCTGATGACCAGCTTCGCCTTCATCCTGGGCGTGCTGCCGCTGGTGATCGCTTCTGGGCCGGGTGCGGAGCTGCGGCAGGCGCTGGGCACGGCGGTGTTCTTCGGAATGCTGGGCGTTACCGGCTTCGGCCTGATCTTCACCCCCGTCTTCTACGTCGCGATGCGCGAGCTGGGCGATCGGTTCCGCCGTCGCCCGGCCACGCCGGCCGCGATCCTGCAACCTGCTGAATGAGGAGGACAGTCATGAACCGTCTCCACAAGCTTGCATTCTCCAGCCTCGCCGCTCTGGCGCTTGCCGGGTGCGGCGGCGTAGGCCCCGACTATGTGGCGCCGATCCCCGCGCCGCCGACGCAAGGCGCCTTCGTCAGCCAGACACTGGCCCCCGTGACCGGCGACGCCGCGATCGAGGGCCGCTGGTGGCGGCTCTATGACGATCCCGTGCTCGACCGGCTGGTCGAGGAGGCTTTGGCCAACAACAAGGACGTCGCGGTTGCCGTAGCGAACATCGCAAAGGCTCGTGCCTCGCTGCGCGGCACCAAGAGCGACCGGCTTCCCCAAACCGATGTCGGCTTCGGCGTGAATTACGGCCGGCTACCCGCGGGCCAGCGCGCCCCCGGCGTCGACCGGGAGGACACCTATGTCGAGACCGGCCTCAGCGTCGCTTATGAGGTCGATCTGTTCGGGCGGATCAGCCGCAATGTCGAGGCATCGCGCGCCGACCTGGCGGAAGCCGAGGCCGAGCGCGATGCGGTGCGGGTGGCGGTGGCCGCCGAAACCGCGCGGGCCTATGCCGATCTCAATTCAGCGACCGAACGGCTGGGCGTCGCCGAACGCATCGTCCAGTTGATCGACCAGACGGCGACGCTGACCGGCAAGCGTTATGACGCGGGCCGCAGCACGCGGCTCGACCTGGCCCGCTCACTGGCGCTCCGCGATCAGCAACGGGCGCTGATCCCGCCGCTCGCGGCCGAACGGGATGCCGCCCGCTTTCGGCTGGCGACGCTGACCGGTAGGGCACCCAATGAGCTGCCGGCCGAGGCCGGCGCGCGTGGGACGACGCTGCGGCTCGACAAGCCGATCCCGGTGGGTGATGGCGCTGCCTTGCTCTCGCGTCGCCCGGATGTGCGTGCGGCTGAGCGGCGGCTGGCGGCGCAGACCGCACGCATCGGCGTCGCGACGGCGGACCTCTATCCGCGGATCACGCTGGGCGGTTCGATCACGTCGAGCAGCAACAATTTCGCCAGCATCTTCGGCGGCGGGCCGCTCGGCTGGTTGCTGGGCGGGCTGATCAGCTGGAACTTCCCCAACCAGGAAGCCACCCGCGCCCGCATCCAGGGGGCGGAGGCCGATGCGCAGGGTGCGCTCGCCAGCTTCGACGGCACCGTGCTGCGCGCGCTGGAGGAAACCGAGACCGCCATGTCGGCCTATGGCCACGCCCTCGACCGGCGCACGGCGCTGAAGTCGGCGCGCGATCAGGCCGAAGTGGCGGCGCGGATCGCGCGGGCACAGCAGCGCGAGGGGCGTGTCGACTTCCTCGTCGTGCTCGATGCCGAGCGGACCTTTGCCGAAACCGAAGCGGATCTCGCCGAAGCCGATGCGCGGATCGTGACCGCGCAGGTCAATCTGTTCCGGGCGTTGGGGGGCGGCTGGCAGGCGTAATTGTCCGTCTTGATAGGCCGTCGCATTCTCGCGCAGGATGCGGCGGCCGCACGCCTTCTTTCACCGCCCGCGATACGGCCACAAAGCCGTTACCCCGATACTTGCAGACTTTCGGTCCGAAATATCAGGACATGTTACAAATACAGCGCCTGGGTAATGATAGGCGGCCCGTATCTTCCAGCCGGCTCTTTCCCTTTTCAGGAAATATCTATCGAATTCCTGGCCGCATCCGTAATTCTCGACCATTGATATTGCGACGTCACGGTAAATCTGGGGCCTCTCGATCGTCGTGACTCTGTCGGAAGGGCATCCGGGCTCGACATGAACCAGGCCGTAGGTCTCCAACTTTCGAGAATCGATATTTTTGGGACTGTATAATTTTATTGGCCAATCCCGCGAATATTTCGAGATCTGATCATAATATTTCTGCATGTCAGGTGTCGTGAATTTTGGATGTGGCCGAGAAAACGCGATATCGGCACTGGTCGTTCTCTCCGTTTCCATGGATGCCTTCAAGCATATGGCATGTCTCCCACGTCCCATTTGCTCGTCGATGATCGCAAGCGCGATAAGATAGTCCTCTTCCCCCAACGGATCGTCGGCAGGCAGAGATTTCCGTGAATAATCCGGCGCTGCCTGGGGCGGAACGACGTCCGGGGCTTCACGTTGGCAGCCCGGCAAGGATGCCAGCATGACAATCAATGTCGCGAAATTCGCGGTGAGGCGGCTTGATGTGAAAGCGTTCAATCTCATCTCCCCTCCGCGCATGCTTTGACAGCCTACCGATTGAGGAAATGATAGCGTGATTGGTTGATGCTGACGCCAACCGCCTCCTTGGCCTTGGCTTATGAGTTTGCGACCTAGTAAGCCCACTCCACCGAAAACCACATCTTCCTGGTATCGGTCGCGAATTCCTTCGCGTCATAATCCGCATATTTCGCCAGCAGCATCACCCGCCCCAGCTTCGCCGTCGCCTGCAGATTGATCTCGTTGCCATAATGCTGGTCGGCCCGATCACTGTCGAAGCGATGGTAGATCGCCTGCACATTGATCGCATCGACGGCGCCAACCTTGGTCCATGTCTTGCCGACGCTGCCATAAAGATCGCGGATACCGTTTGGCGGCGTCGTCAGGAACTTGTCCGCCCAGCCCTGGAATTTGTGGAGCGTGGCGAGCGGCGTCTGGAAGCTGGTCAGCGCCGCGCCCTTATCCGCGCCCAGCACCTCATACCCACCGCCAAGCCGCCAGCCATGCGCCTCGATCCCCGCATCGGCGAGCCAATAATCCGCGCCATAATCGTTGGGATTGCGATGCCAGTCAGACTGATGGGCATAGCTCAGCACATAAGCCAGCTTCACCGCCTTCCCCAACGGCTGCGCGCCTTGCAACCGCGCGCCGAAGCTCTGGCTCGACATACGGAAACCCGAAATCGCCGCCTCATCCTGATCGATCAGATAGGCAAAGCCCGTCAACGTGCCGAACGGGCTGGTCCAGGCGAGCGTCGCAAAAACATTGTCGCCGGAAATCGCCTGCGGCCGCGCGCCCGCGCCGTCCACACCCCAGATCGTGCGGACCGACCAGCTATAGGTCGCGTCCAGCTTCACCTTGGGCGTGATCGCCCATTCGATCCGCGCGGCATCGAAGGTCTGCTCATTCTGCCGCCAGGCGACACCGCCCACGAAGCGCTGGTCGTCCAGGTTGATCCGCTGCCGCCCGGCCGTCGCCACCAGCCCCTTGATGCCGCGATACTGGATCTGGATGCGGTTGATCTCGACAGTCTCGGGATCGGCGACGATCGGAAAAGCGGTGCGGCCGTTGGTGCCACTATTATAGCTTTCGTCGATCGCCAGCATGCCCTCCGCCTCGGCCAGCATCGACCAGCCACCCGTCGATGCCTGAACCCCAGCGCGCACCCGCGCCGTCAGCGCATCGGCATCGCGCCCCAGTCCGTCCTGTTCGACACCCTCATAGCGCAACCGCGCGTCGACGATCGGTTGCAGCTTGATCTCTTCGGCCAAAGCGGGGCCGCTCGCGGCCGTCATGGCCACGCCAAGCATCAGATATTTCATGATTTCCCCTAATTGCCTCCCCTCCCTGTCATCAGGGAGGGGATTGAGGGGTGGGTGCGCGCGTCAGGCGCTGGTCTCGCGATTGCGACCACCCACCCCCTGCCCCTCCCTGCATCGGCAGGGAGGGGAGTGCCCGTCTCAGATGCGCACGCCCTGGATCGCCGCCCCCCAGGTCGTCCGCCATTTGCGCTTGACGGAGGACAGGCCGATCAGCGCCACCAGCGCCAGCCCGGCGAAGATCAGGAAGCCCGACTGATAGGTGCCCGTCACCTGCTTGGCGAAACCGAGGCTGGATGCGAGGTAGAAGCCGCCGACGCCGCCGGCCATGCCGACCAGCCCGGTCATCACGCCGATCTCGCTACGGAAACGCTGGGGGACGAGCTGGAACACCGCGCCATTGCCGGTGCCGAGCGCCAGCATCGCGACGACGAACAGTCCGAGCGCGGCTGCCACGCTGGTCGGGCCGGAGCTGACGCCCACCAGCGCGGTCGCCGCGACGATATAAACCACCGAAAGCGTGCGGATGCCGCCAATCCGGTCGGCAAGCGCGCCACCCAGTGGCCGGACCAGCGATCCCGCGAACACGCAGGCCGCTGTGCAATAGCCAGCAACCACGGTCGTCAACCCGAACTGATCGGTGAAGTAGATCGAAAGCGAGGAAGAGAGGCCGACGAAACCCCCGAAGGTGACGGCATAGAACAGCATGAACCACCAGGCATCCGCGGTCTTCAGCGGCTCCAGATAGGCGGCAAAGGATTTAGCCGGCGGTGCATCGGGGGCGTCCTTGGCCAGGATCATATAGACCACGAACACGATCGCGAGCGGAATGCAGGCAAGGCCCAGCACCGCGTTCCAGCCGAACAATTTGGCCAGTGTCGGCGCGAACAAAGCGGCGAAGACCGTGCCGGAATTGCCCATGCCGGCCAGCCCCATCGCCTTGCCCTGATGCTCGGGCGGATACCAACGGCTGGCGAGCGGCAGCGCGATCGCGAAGCTTGCACCCGCGAACCCGAGCACCACGCCCAGCGCCAGGGTTGCCTCGAAGCTGTGAACGCCATAGCTCCACGCCGCCAGCAGCCCGACGATCACGATCACCTGGCTGATCGCGCCCGAAAGCTTCGGGCCGATGCGATCGACCAGCAGGCCGTTGACGACGCGCAGCACTGCACCGGCCAAGGTCGGCACCGCCACCATCAGGCCCTTTTGCGCCGGCGTCAGCGCCAGATCCTTGGCGATTTCCGGCGCGAGCGGGCCGAGCAGCACCCACACCATGAAGGCCAGGTCGAAATATAGGAACGCGGAAATCAGCGTGGGCGTGTGCCCCGCTTTCCAGAAGCTGGTCTTCATCTCAATGCTTCCCCGGTTGGACCGCGGGCTTGCGCCGACGATCATAGTTGATGGAAAGGACGCGTGCAAAAAGGGGGCGGACATGAAGCCGGAGGGCCGACTCGACATTGCCGCGGGCTTCGCCTCGATCACGGGGCGACGGGAGGATAATCAGGATTTCGGCGCCGTCTGGCTGGGCAGCGACGGTGATCGCGCGCGCCATGGCATCGCCGCAGCCGTCGCCGACGGCGTCGGAGGTGCTGCGGGCGGGCGAGTCGCCGCCGAAACCGTCGTCCGCGGCTTCCTCGATGGATATTATTCCACTTCCGAAACGATAGGCATCGCCGCGGCCGCCGGCAGGGTGCTGTTCGGTATCAACCAGTGGCTCAACCAGATCGGCCGCACCGATGAGGCGCTGGCCGGTTGCGCCACTACCTTCACCGCGCTCGTCATCCGCGGCCGCCGCGCGACCGCGCTCCATGTCGGCGACAGCCGCGCCTGGCATTTCCGCGACGGCCAGCTCCACCGGCTGACGCAGGACCACACCCTCTCCCAGCCCGATCAGCGCCACATCCTCTACCGCGCCGTCGGCATCGAGCCGACCGTGCGCCTCGACGTCGCGACGCAGGAACTCGCCGTCCATGATCGTCTGCTGCTCACCAGCGACGGCGTCCATGGTGCGCTGTCCGACAAGGCGATCGCGAAGCTGCTCGCCGCGCGCGGCTCCGCCCAGGCCGACGCCGAAGCGATTGTCGCCGCGGCTTTTGCCGCCGGATCGCAGGACAATGCGACCGCGCTCGTCATGGACATCGTCACCCTGCCCGCGGTCGAACAGGATGCGCTCGCCGCGCACGCCGCCAGCCTGCCGGTGGAGACACCGCCCAAGGTCGGCGACAGCGTCGATGGCTTCCGGCTCGATCGACAGATTTCCGACGGCCGCTACACCTGCCTGTTCCTCGCCGAAGACCTTATCGCCGGCGGGCAGCTCGTCCTCAAATTCCCGAAGCCCGCCTTGCTCTCCGAAAATGGCGCCCGGCTCGCATTCCTCCGCGAAAGCCTGGTCGGCGCGCGCATCGATGATCCGCATGTCGGCGGCGCGGTGGCGCTGGCTCCCGAACGCCAGAGCCGCCTCTACATCGCCATGCCCTACCTGCCCGGCCAGACGCTGGAGCAGCGCCTCACCCGCAGCCTGCCCGGCATCGACAGCGGCACGGCGATCGCGGCGAAGCTCGCCCGTGGCGTCGCCGCGCTCCATCGCCGCGGCGTCGTCCATCGCGACATCAAGCCTGAAAATGTCATTCTGCCCGAAGCCGGCGGGCTCAAGCTGATCGATCTCGGCGTCGCCCGCCTGCCCAAGGTCGAGGAATTCGCGCAGGACGAGATCCCCGGCACCCCCAGCTACATGGCGCCCGAGCTTTACGACGGCGAGCGCGGCTCCGAAGCCAGCGACCAGTTCGCGCTCGGTGTGACGATCTATCGCCTGTTCACCGGCCGTTACCCCTATGGCGAGGTGGAGGCGTTCAGCCGCCCGCGCTTCGGCCAGCCGGTACCGCCCTCGCGCTACCGCCCCGACATGCCGGGCTGGCTGGAAGCGGCGGTGCTGCGTACCGTAGCGGTCGACCCCGCGCAGCGCTTCGGCGACGTACTGGAACTGGTCCACGCCCTCGAAAGCGGGGCCGCGCGCGCCGTCCGGCGACCGGAATCCCGCCCGTTGATCGAGCGCAATCCCGTGGGCTTCTGGCAGATGACAGCGCTGCTGCTGGCGATCGCATTGATCGCCTCGCTGGTCCTGCGCTGATCCTGCCGTTCCGCCCACTCAATCCCCCGCAAGCACGAAAAAAGCCGCTTCCGACCTCCCGCGCGTTGCGGTGGTCGGACAGCGGCTGTGCTGTTATCCTGGCGGTGATCAGCCCAGCGTCGGGTGACCACCTATGGTGCACCGCACACTCATTGTGCAGCGCAACGTGAAACTCGCCCGAATCGCGGCCGGTTCACAAGTGCAAAATATAAAATCGTCAGAAAGCGGGCTTAAAGCTTTCAAGATATGCGGCAATTTCCGCCGGATCGAACACCCGCCCGTCGAAGAATCGGTCGGACCCCAGCGTCAGCGTGCCGAGATCCGATCCCACCGCCAACGGCGCGCCCAGTGCCCCTTCCAGCTTCATGCTCGCCCCCGGCAGCGGCGTCGATCCGCCGGCCAGCGCGCGGCGATAGACGTCCGACCGCAACACATTTGCGGCCGCCGCCTCGTTCGCCGGGTCGGATGTCGACATGCCCCAGCGCACGAATTGCGAATAGATCCACAACGCCTGGCTGCGCCACGGGAAGTTCGCCGCTTCGCGGTGGAAGAACAGGAAATCGGGCGATTCGATGGGATCGCCGCCGCGCACCAGCGGCAGATGGCCGCCCAACGCCAAGGCGATGATCTCCGCCGGCTGGCCGACATATTCGGGCAGGCTCAACAGGTCGGCGAGCCTGGAATGATTGACGGCATCGTCGCACCAGGCGGCCGCCCGGTCGAGCGCGCGCAGCAGGCGATCCACGGTATCCGGATTGGCCTCCAGCCAGTCCTCTCGAAAGGCGAGCACCTTCTCCACGCCGCGCTGCCAGATGCCCGCACCGGTCGCGACGATCTCGCCGAGCCCTTCAGCGACGGCGACGCTGTTCCACGGCTCGCCCGCAGTAAAGCCGTCGATCTCGCCCGCGCGCAGCGCCTCCACCATCAGCGACGGCGGCAGCACCCGCAGCAAAATATCGCGATCCGGGTCCATCCCGGCAAAGCCCAGCCAGTAACGCAGCATCAGCGCGTGGCTGGAAAAGCGATGGACGATGCCGATCACCGGCTTGCGGCGATGCAGGCCGATGGCGGCGGCAAAATCATGTGCCGTCGCGATCGGATCGTCGATGCGGTTGCGCGGCTTGGGGTCGAGCGCGGCCGCCAGTTCGCTCGAGAGCGTCAGGGCATTGCCGTTCACGCACAGCTTGAACGGCGCCGCGATCGCCGCCGGATGCTGGCTCAGCCCCAGGGTCACCGCCACCGCCAACGGCGCCAGCATATGCGCCGCCTGGACCTGGCCATAGACCAGCCGGTCGCGGACATTGGCCCAGCTGGTATCGCGGATCAGCCGCAGGTCGATGCCCTCAGCCTCGGCAAAGCCCAGCGCCTGCGCCACTATCAGCGCGGCGCTGTCGGTCAACGGCAGGAAGGCCGCGGAAACCGGCGTCATTGCCCGCCCCCCAGCATCTCGGTTGCGGTGATCAGCGCATCGGCGACGTCGGCGATCTTGCGCCCCTGGTTCATCGCGGTCGTCCTGAGCAGCGTATAGGCCTCGGCCTCGGTCATCCTCCGCGTCTCCATCAGGATTGCCTTGGCGCGATCGATCTTCTTGCGATCGGCCAACGCCGCACGCGCCTCGTCCAGTTCGGAACGCAATGTCGAAAAGGCGTTGAAGCGGCGGATCGCCAGTTCCAGGATCGGCTTCACCCGCTCCTTCTTCAGCCCGTCGACCACATAAGCGGACACGCCGGCGTCGATCGCCGCGCCGATCATCGCCTCGTCGGACTGGTCGACGAACATCGCGATCGGCCGCGCCAGCGCGCGGCTCACCGCCAGCATCTCTTCCAGGCTGTCGCGGCTCGGCGTGCCGAGATCCATCAGCACTACGTCGGGCGCCAGCCGTTCGAGTTGGGCGACGAAGGCACCGGTGGGCGGAACGATGCGAATGTCGTCGAAGCCGGCCTCGCGCAATCCTTCCTCAAGGATCGCCGCCCGCAGCCCACTTTCATCGACGATAGCGATCCGCACTTGGTCCCCCGGCCGGTCGGGGCCAGTCCATCGGCACTCCTGACAGCGCCGTCAAGCAGCCAGTCTCCGAGTTATGGGAATTCCATCGAACGTCGCCCCAGCGGAGGCTGGGATGACGTTGTATTTTTAGAAGATATCGATCTCTCAGCGGGAAGCCTTCACCAACGCCTCATCCAGCGCGGACAGGAAACGCGATCGATCCGTCTTGGAAAATGGCGGCGGCCCGCCAATTCCTTCGCCCACCGCGCCAGCGCGTAGGTCCGCCATGATCGCACGGGTGGCGACCGCAGCGCCGATCGAACTGGTAGTGAAGGGCTTGCCATTGGGCGCGATCACCGTCGCCCCTGCCTTCAGGCAGCGATCGGCGAGCAGGATGTCGGCGGTGATGACGACTGCTCCTGCCCCGGCCCGCTCGGCGATCCAGTCGTCCGCCTCGTCGAAGCCCGATCCCACCACCACGCGCTCGATCAGCGGATGGGGCGGCACACGCAAATGGCTGTTACTGACGATCGTCACCGGCACTTCCCGGCGGAAGGCGACCTTGTAGATCTCCTCCTTCACCGGGCACGCATCGGCATCGACCAATATGCGGACGGCCATGGCTGCGATCAGCGCGGCGGCCGCTTCGGCCCCTGACGGAAGGGCTTGGGCTGATGGCGGACGGGCGGCGGGCCCGCACGCCGGTTCTGCCGCGCAGCTTCGCGCGGGCTGCCCTCGACCGCGGCAAAGCGGATGCCGCCCTCACCATCGGGATCGCCACCGGCCGTGCGCTTGACCGACGCCACGAAGCGCGGCGCGACATGGCGCGGGATCTCGAACATCGTCTCGTCCGCTGCGATGCGGATCGCGCCGATATCCTGCTTGGTGATATGGCCGCGGCGGCAGAGCAAAGGCAGCAGCCAGCGCGGATCGGCATTGTGCCGGCGGCCCACATCCATGCGGAACCACACGGTGTCCTCGAAGCCCTGGCGCGGCCCTTCCGGCCGCTCGCGCGGCTGCGGCCCCTGGTCGACCAGTTCCTCGGGCGCCGGCAGCTTCGCGCGATGGCTCTGCACCAGCCGGGCGGCGATCTCCTCCGCGCTCAGCTCGGCCATCAGCCGCGTCGCCAGCGCGCGATCCTCGTCCTCGATCTCAACGGGGTTCGCCAGGGTCGTGATCAGTCGTTCCCGATCGGCATCGCGAATTGCTTCGGCGCTCGGCGGCGAGACCCATTCGGCCTGGATCTTTGCGCCACGGAGCATGGATTCCACGCGCCGGCGCCGCTGATAGGGAACGATCAGCGCGGCCGTCCCCTTCTTGCCGGCACGCCCGGTCCGTCCCGAACGGTGCTGCAACGCCTCCGCATCGCGCGGCAGCTCGACATGGATCACCAGTGACAATGAAGGCAGGTCGATGCCGCGTGCGGCCACGTCGGTCGCGACGCACACCCGCGCGCGGCGATCCCGAAGGGCTTGCAGCGCATGGTTGCGCTCGCTCTGGCTATGCTCGCCTGAAAGCGCCACTGCGTCGAAGCCGCGCTCGATCAGGCTGGCATGAAGATGGCGCACCGCGTCTCGGGTCGCGCAGAACAGGATGGCGGTGTCCGGTTCATGAAAGCGCAGCAGGTTCACGACCGCCGCCTCGATATCCGACGGCGCCACCGTCACCGCTTGATAGGTGATGTCGCCATGACCGCGATCCTCGCCCACGGTGGAGATGCGCAGCGCATCTTTCTGATAGCGCTTGGCGAGCGCGACGATCGGCTTCGGCATCGTCGCCGAGAACAGCAAGGTGCGCCGGCCTTCAGGCGTAGCGTCGAGAATCTCTTCCAAATCCTCGCGGAAGCCCATGTCGAGCATCTCGTCCGCCTCGTCGAGCACCGCGACTCGCAAGGCCGACAGGTCGAGCGCCCCTCGTTCGAGGTGATCGCGCAGCCGGCCCGGCGTGCCGACGACGATATGCGCGCCATGGCTCAGGTTCCGCCGTTCCTTCGACGGGTCCATGCCGCCCACGCAGGAAACGATGCGCGCGCCGGCCTTGCCATATAGCCACATCAATTCGCGACTCACCTGCAACGCCAGTTCCCGCGTCGGCGCGATCGCCAGCGCCAGCGGCGTGCCGGCGCGCGGCATGCGGCCATCCTCGTCGAGCAACTGGCCGGCAACGGCGAGGCCGAAAGCCACGGTCTTGCCCGATCCCGTCTGCGCGGAAACGATCAGGTCGCGGTCGCCCGCGCCTTCCTCCAGCACGGCGGCCTGGACGGGTGTGGGCGCGGCATAGCCGCGTTCGGATAGCGCTTCGGCAAGAAGCGCGGGCAATCGACTGAAAGGCATTTTGTGCAGATGGCAGCAAAAGCGCGCTTGGCAAGGCTTTTCGCTAAATCGCCTGTCCCGCCGCCGATCCGCTCGCCCATGCCCATTGGAAATTATACCCGCCCAACCAGCCGGTTACGTCCACCGCTTCGCCAATCGCATAAAGGCCGGGGACGCGCTTGGCCTCCATCGTCTTGGACGAAAGCCCATCGGTGTCGATCCCGCCGATCGTCACCTCGGCCTTGGCAAAGCCTTCGGTGCCGTTGGGGCTGAACCGCCAGTCTGCCAGGCGGCGCTCGGCTTGCTCCAGCGCGCGGTCGGTCAAATTGCCCATCTCGCCATGCAACCCCAGCCGTTCGACCAGCGTGTCCGCCAGCCGATCGGGCAAGGCCGCGCCGATCACCGTGCGGAACGCCGCCCGCGGCCGCGCGCGCTTGGCCTCGACCAGCCAGCCGGAATCCTGCGACGGCAGGAAATCTACGCCGATCTGCTGCCCGTGGCGCCAATAGGAGGAAATCTGCAGGATCGCCGGGCCAGACATGCCCTTGTGCGTGAACAGCGCCGCCTCACGAAAAGCCGTCTTGCCGCATTTGGCGATCACCTCGGCCGACACCCCCGAAAGCGACTTGAACAGCGCCTCATCGCCACCCAGCGTCAACGGCACCAGCGCCGGCCGCGGCTCGATCACCTTAAGGCCGAAGCGACGGGCGAGATCATAGGCATAGCCTGTCGCGCCCATCTTGGGGATCGAAGGCCCGCCGGTCGCGATCACCAGCGCTGGCGCCTCCACCGTTCGCGCGCCGACCGTGACGCGATATCGGCCATCGCCGTGCTCGACCGCGGAAACATCCCGTCCCAGGGCGATCTCCACCCCGCCCGCACGACATTCCTCGTCCAGCATCGCCACGATCTGCCGTGCAGAGCCATCGCAGAACAATTGCCCCAGCGTCTTCTCGTGCCAGGCGATGCCATAGCGATCGACCAATGCGATGAAATCCTCCTGCGTGTAACGCCGGAGCGCGGACTTCATGAAATGCGGGTTGGCCGAGATATAGCGGTCCGGCGCGGCGTGGAGATTGGTGAAGTTGCACCGCCCGCCGCCCGAAATCAGGATCTTCTTGCCCGGCTCATCCGCCCGATCGATCAGCAGAACCCGCCGCCCGCGCTGCCCTGCGACGGCGGCGCACATCATCCCTGCGGCGCCGGCGCCAAGGATGATCGCATCATATCGGGCGGCGTCGGTCACGGGCTTGCAAAGGTCCATCGGCAGGGTGGAGAATGCGGCCCGCCTGCATGATGCCGCGGCGTCCGTCAATCACGCCGACCAAGCTGTTATATTGGCTGGATAAATGCTAATGTATCCACCCAGCACGGAGTATGCCCATGAAGATGAAGGCCGCCGTCGCCCGCGCATTCAAGCAACCGCTCCAGATCGAGGAAGTGGACATACCCTCGCCCGGCCCGGGTGAGGTGCTGGTCAAGATCGTCGCTAGCGGCGTCTGCCATACCGATCTTCACGCCATCGACGGGGACTGGCCGGTCAAGCCGACCCTGCCGCTGATTCCCGGCCATGAAGGCGTCGGCCATGTCGCCGCGGTCGGCGCCGGCGTCACCGATGTGAAGGAAGGCGATGCAGTCGGCGTGCCATGGCTCCACGATGCCTGCCGCGCCTGCGAATATTGCGAGACGGGGTGGGAAACGCTGTGCGAGCAGCAGCATAATACCGGCTACAGCGTGAATGGCGGCTTCGCCGAATATGTCATCGCCAGCGCGCCCTTCGTCGGCCACCTGCCGGCGGGAACCGATTTCGTCGCAATGGCGCCAATCCTCTGCGCCGGCGTCACCGTCTATAAGGGCCTCAAGGAAACCGAAGCCAAGCCCGGCGAATGGGTCGCGATCTCCGGCATCGGCGGTCTCGGCCATGTCGCCATCCAATATGCCAAGGCGATGGGCCTCCACGTCCTCGCGCTCGATGTGGCAGACGACAAGCTCGCCCTCGCACGTGAGATGGGCGCCGATCTCGCGCTCGATGCCCGCGCCAACGATCTCGTCGATCGCGTCGCGCGCGAAACCGGCGGCGGCGCGCATGGCGTGCTGGTGACGGCCGTGTCGCCGCCCGCTTTCGGCCAGGCGATCGCCTGCGCGCGCCGCAAGGGCACGGTCAGCCTTGTCGGCCTGCCACCGGGCGATTTCCCCACGCCGATCTTCGATGTCGTGCTCAAGCGCATCACCGTGCGCGGTTCGATCGTCGGCACCCGTCGCGATCTTGCCGAAGCGATCGACTTCGCCGCCCGAGGCCTCGTCAAGGCGCATGTCACCGCGCGCCCGCTCGACGACGTCAACGCGGTGCTGGACGAACTGCGTGCCGGCAAGATCGAGGGCCGCATCGCGCTGGTGCCTTGAACGTTATTCCAGCAAGCCCTCGTGCAGCCGGACGACGCGGTCCATCTTGGCCGCCAGCCGCTCGTTGTGGGTGGCGACCAAAGCTGCCGATCCCTCGCCGCGGACGAGCCGCAGGAATTCGGCCAGCACCACATCGGCCGTCGCCTCGTCGAGGTTGCCGGTGGGCTCGTCCGCCAGCACCAGCGCCGGCCGGTTGGCGAGCGCACGGGCGACCGCGACGCGCTGCTGCTCGCCGCCGGAAAGCTTGCTCGGCCGATGGTCGAGGCGGTGCGCCAACCCCAGCGCTTCCAGCAGCGTCCGCGCCCGCGCCACTGCCTCCTCACGGGTCGCGCCGTGGATCAGTTGCGGCAGCTCGACATTCTCGATCGCCGAGAAATCGGGGAGCAGATGGTGGAACTGGTAGACGAAGCCCAGCGCCTCGCGGCGGAGCCTGGTGCGGCCGTCATTGTCCAGCCGCGACGCTTCCTGTCCCTGGATGCGGATCGACCCCTCGAACCCGCCTTCCAGCAGGCCCACCGCCTGCAGCAAGGTCGACTTGCCCGAACCCGAAGGCCCGAGCAGCGCGACGATCTCGCCGGGCGCGACATGCAAGTCGATGCCGCGCAGCACATGGATGTCCACGTCGCCCTGGTGAAAGCTCCGCTTGAGCCCGGTGGTCGCCAGAACATTATTCATAACGGAGCACCTGCACCGGATCGGTCTTGGCCGCGCGCCAGGCCGGGATCAGCGTGGCGAGGAAGCTCAAGCCCAGCGTCAGCAGGATGATCGCAGTGATCTCGAACGGATTGGCCTTGTAAGGAAGTTCGGTCAGGAAGCGGATCGACGGATCCCACAGATTCTGCCCCGTCACCATCTGCACGAAATTGACGACCTGCTGGCGGAAGATCGCGGTGATCACAGCAAACAGCACCCCCACCAGCACGCCGGCGATGCTGATCGAAAGCCCGATCGAGATGAAGATCTTCAGGATCGACCGGCTGGTCGCGCCCATCGTCCGCATGATCGCGATGTCGCGGGTCTTGGCACGCACCAGCATGATCAGCGACGACAATATGTTGAACGCGGCGACCAGGATGATGAAGGTCAGGATGACGAACATCGCCACACGTTCGACGGCCAGTGCCTCGAACAGCGACGCGTTCATCTGCCGCCAGTCGGTGACGACCGCCTGCTGCCCCACCTTCTGGGCCAGCGGCGCCATGATCTCGCCCACGCGATCGGGGTCGACCGTCTCCACCTCGACCATGCCGACCGCGTCGCCCAGCATCAATAATGTCTGGGCTTCCTCTATCGGCATCAGCACGAAAGCCTTGTCATAGTCATAGACGCCGACTTCGAAGATCGCGGCCACCGTATAGCTCACGATCCGCGGCACCGTGCCGAACGGCGTCGTCTGCCCCTGCGGGCTGATCAGGCTGATCTGGCCGCCGACCTGCGCACCCAGCGCCTCGGCCAACCGCGCGCCGATCGCGACGCTGTTCGCTCCGGGCACCAGCGCGTCCATCCGGCCGGCGACGACATTGCCCTTGATCGTCGGGTTCGCGCGGATGTCCTGCACCCGCATGCCCCGCACCAGCACGCCTTCGACGCGCCCGTCATAGCTCGCCATCAGCGGCTGTTCGATCAGCGGCGTCGCGCTCGTCACGCCCGGCGTCGCCTGCGCCTGGGCGACGATCGCCTGCCAGTCAGGCAGCCGCCCGCCATAGCCCTGCACGACGGCATGACCGTTGAGGCCGACGATCTTGTCAAACAGCTCCGCGCGGAAGCCGTTCATCACGCTCATCACGGTGATCAGCGCCCACACGCCCAGCGTGACGGCGGAAAGGCTGATCCCGGCCACGAGGAAGATGAACCCCTCCCCCTTGCCGGGCAGCAGATAGCGCTTGGCGATCGTGCGCTCGAAGCGGGAGAGGATCACCCCGCCAGCCTCGCCAGCGCGTCCTCTATCGAAAGCTCCACCTTCTCGCCCGAACGGCGGTTCTTGAGCTCGACGACGCCGCGCTCCAGCCCCTTGGGGCCGATGACCACCTGCCAGGGCAGGCCGATCAGGTCCATCGTCGCGAACTTGGCGCCACCGCGTTCGTCGCGGTCGTCATAGAGCGTCTCGACGCCGGCCGCATTCAGCTTGGCATAGAGATCATCCGCCGCCGCCGCGCATTTGGCGTCGTCGGCGCGCATATTGATGATGCCCACCTTGTAGGGCGCCACCGCCTCCGGCCAGATGATGCCATTGTCATCGTGGCTCGCCTCGATGATCGCAGCCATCAGACGCGACACGCCGATGCCATAGCTGCCCATGTGCGGCACGACTTCGCCGCCGTCCGGTCCCTGCACCTTCAGCCCCATTGGCGCTGAATATTTGGTGCCGAAATAGAAGATGTGGCCCACCTCGACGCCGCGGGACTGGCGGAGATCGCCGCCGATCGCTGCCTCGGCGGCCTCGTCGCGCTTCTCGTCGGTTGCGGCATAATCGGCGGTGTAGCCGGAAACGATGGTCTGCAGCGCTTCGACGTCGTCGAAATCGACCGATGAGAGCTCGGCGGGCTTCTCCCAGTTGCTATGGTAGAAGACCTCGCTCTCGCCGGTCGGCGCGAGCACGATGAATTCGTGGGAGAGATCGCCGCCGATCGGGCCGGTGTCCGCCTGCATCGGGATCGCGCGCAGCCCCATCCGGGCATAGGTGTTGAGATAGGCCACGAACATGCGGTTATAGCTGTGCCGCGCGCCGGCCTCGTCCATGTCGAAGCTGTAGGCATCCTTCATCAGGAATTCGCGCCCGCGCATCACGCCGAAACGCGGACGGACCTCGTCACGGAACTTCCACTGGATATTGTAGAGCGTGCGCGGCAGATCACGGTAGCTTTTGGCGGCATCGCGGAAGATCGCGGTGATCACTTCCTCGGCGGTCGGGCCGAACAGGATTTCGCGCTCGTGCCGGTCCTTGATGCGCAGCATCTCCAGGCCATAATCGTCATAGCGGCCCGACTGGCGCCACAGATCGGCCGACTGGATCGTCGGCATCAGCAGTTCGATGGCACCGGCCCGGTCCTGCTCCTCGCGCACGATCTGCTCGATCTTGCGGAGCACGCGATATCCCAGCGGCAGCCAGGCATAGATTCCGGCGGCGGTCTGGCGGATCAGCCCGGCGCGGAGCATCAGCTTATGGCTGATGATCTGGGCGTCGGCGGGCGATTCCTTCATGACGGGGATGAAGTGACGGGAAAGGCGCATGAGATTCCTGGTCCGAATGAACAGGCACAGGCTCTAGAGGCCGCGCCTCGATCCGGCAACAAGGATGCTCTGTTGCGGATTCACCACAGGGGGCCGGCTTTCGCGAATGACGTTAACGTCATGCGGTGACAGTCGTCTGCTTTGCGCCTACCAATCCCCTCACGAATTGCAGGCAATGGCCGTGGTTCGGGGAGGACATGAGGTGTCCCGCAGCTACGTTTAAGGGGACGGAGTTGTGCGTGGACCCCAAGTCTTCAAGGGGGTTGACGGTTTCGTCACGGGCGCCCGGGTTGCTAACGCAATCCGGGCGTTTCGTTTGTGGCGGAGCCGAGATCGATCCCGGCGCGTTTCCCCTTGGCACAGAGGAGACGCAATCATGGCCAGCCAACCGCCAGTTCCCACTACTCCGGGAGAATTCCCGGTCGACCCGCCGGTCCCATCGCCCACCGATCCGGTGCCGCCCAAGCCGAGTGACCCTGTGACCGACGGCTGAGGTTCCGGCGCGCAACTAAATCGTTCGTCACCCTGAACTTGTTTCAGGGTCCACCGCGACGCAGGCACAGACCCCGCTAGTGGAAACGTGGATGCTGAAACAAGTTCAGCATGACGGGAAGGACCGGCGGCCGCGCCAGGCCCTCCCAACCCGATCAATGCCGCCCGATCAACCGCCGCGCGATGCGGTCCGCCACTTCGGCCGCGGGATCGCCGGTTTCCGCGCTTTCAGCCCAAATCTGCTCCAGGCGGCCGGGGATATGGCCGATGCGCTTTTCCACTTCGGCGCGATCGCCCTGCCCCAGATATTCCAGCCCGACATTGATGATGCCGCCGCCGTTGATGACGTAATCGGGCGCATAGAGCACACCCAATGCGTGCAGCCGCTCACCATCCGCCTTGGTGGCGAGCTGGTTGTTGGCCGCGCCCGCGACGATCGGCGCGGAAAGCAGCGGGATGCTCGTCTCAGTGAGGATCGCACCCAATGCGCACGGGCTGAACACATCGGCCTGAACGCGGGCAATGTCGCCGGCCGCAACCGTCTTCGCGCCCAGTTCCTGCGCCAGCTTCTCGGCACGCGCCGAATCGACATCGGCCAGTGTCAGCTTCGCGCCTTCGGCCGCGAGACGACGGGCAAGCCCGCCACCGACGCTGCCGACGCCTTGGATGGCGACATGGACGCCCGCCACATCATCGCGCTTCATCGCGCGGCGGATCGCCGCCTTCACGCCCAGGAACACGCCCAGCGCCGTCGACGGGCCGGGATCGCCACCCGCGGCATCGCTGCCCACGGGTAGACCCGCGACATGTTTGGTCTGCTTGGAGATCTCGACCATGTCGGCGTCGGTCATGCCGACATCCTCGGCGGTGACATAACGGCCCCCAAGGCTGTCGACGGCGCGCCCGAAGGCAGCGAGCAACGCGGGCGTCTTGGTGCGCGAAGGATCGGCCAGCAGAACGCCCTTGCCGCCGCCCATCGGCAGGCCGGCCATGGCATTCTTGTAGCTCATCCCGCGCGACAAGCGCAGCGCATCGGTGATGGCGTCGGCGCGAACCGGATAATGCCAGAAGCGCGTGCCGCCGGCCGCGGGGCCAAGCGATGTCGAATGGATCGCGATGACTGCGGTCAGGCCGGATGCCTGATCACGAAACAGATGGACGCCCTCATGGTCGTCATAATCGGGGAAATCCCAGGGTGCCGTCATAGCCACGTCCTCGCGGAAACATAATTACGTTATCGCGTAATAAAGTTTCTCGGCGGTGAAAGCCAGCCCCAAAATGGGGCGATCGACGGGGATTGAACCCGCAACCTCCGGTACCACAAACCGGCGCTCTAACCAATTGAGCTACGATCGCCACACACGACACTCACGTCGGTGGGCGCGCTCATAGGAGCGGTTGTGCCACATCGTCAAGGAAAGGTTGCGCAGTCTAACGCGCCTCTTGCACTCCGCGACGGGCGGGGCCAAAGACTCCCCCGTGCTATCGCAACGGACCCGCTACGCAATTCGTGCCCTGCTCCATCTCGGGGATCGTTTTGGGCAAGGCCCGGTCCAGTTGCCGGAGATCGCCGAAGCTCAGAATATTCCCGCCAAATTCCTGACGGTCATCCTGTCGGAGATGAAGCGCGCTGGCCTGGTCGAAACGCTCCGCGGCAAGGAAGGCGGCTATTGGCTCGCCCGCCCGCCGGAGGAGATCACCTATGGCGAAATCGTCCGCCTCACCCGCGGATCGCTCGCGCTGGTGCCCTGCGCGGCGCGGCTCGCCTATCGACCGTGCGAGAATTGCGTCGACGAAGCGACCTGTCGCCTGAAAGCCGTCATGCTTTCGGTGCGCGACGAAACCGCCAACATCCTCGACCGCGTCTCGCTTTCCGAGAAAATGGCCGTCTGATCGAACGCCATGCTGCGGCGATAGCGCCGTGACCTGCCTCGCGCCCCTTCCCTTGCGCCCGCGATCGGGTTCAGCATCCGGGCCATGTTGAAATCCTTCGCCTTCATGCCGCGCCGCGTCGATTCGTCCCGCGCCGATTTTCGCACCTATTATGAGACACGGCATACGCCGCTCGCGCTCGAATATTTCCGCTTCCAGAAATATATCCGCAATCACCTGGCTGATGATCAGGAACCAGGCTTCGATTGCCTGTCGGAATTCTGGCACGGCGATCCGACGGTTGCGGCGAAGACGATGGCCGGCCCCGCCGGCGAGGTCCTGCGCGTCGACGAACGGAAGTTCACCGACCAATCCAACATTCGCGCCGCCGTCGCCGAATCGTCCCTGCTTTCCGGGCCTCAACGAGACTATCAACCGGGCGCCACGCCCAAGACGCTGTGGCTCCTCTCCGGCAGCGATCGCCCAGCTCTCCTGAACGCGGCAACCGCCGCCGCCGCCGGCCGAACCGATCGCGTGATGCTCGACCTCCTCTCGCCCTTCGACGAGCGGCCGATTCCCTGCGACGCGATCCTCTCGGTCTGGGGAGCGGACGATTTCGCCTTCACCCCTCCCCCCGGCTGGTCGCTACGCCATCGCCTGCCTGTGCTGGCCGAGGAAACCGCCCCCGAAATCCTCGCCCGATCGCCTCAGCCTGCGGTCTGACCGCCATCGACCGGCAGCATGATGCCGGTGATGAACTTCGCATCGTCAGAAGCGAGGAAGGCGACCGCGGCCGCAATATCCTCGGGCTGGGCGAGCGGCGCCATCTTCGGCGACATCCGCGCCACCAGCGCGAAATCGATCCCCTCGATCGTCCCCATCACCGATCCGCCGGCGATCAGCGGCGTATCGACCCCACCGGGGCAGATGGCGTTCACGCGCACCTGCTTCGCCGCATATTCGAGCGCCACGGTGCGGGTATAGCCGACGACACCCGCCTTGCTCGCCGAATAAGCCGACGCGTAGGACGCGCCCACCAGCCCCGACGCCGAAGCCATGTTGACGATATTGCCTTGGGTCTTTTCCAGATGCGGCAGCGCGGCCTTGGTCATGTGGAAGATCGAGGAAAGGTTGATCGCGATCAGCCGATCCCACTCCTCGTCCGCCACCTGTGCGGCATGGCCGAAGCCGCCGATGCCCGCGATATTGCACAGCACATCCAGCTTGCCGTGCGTCGCGATCACATGGTCGACGAGCGCCCGGCACGAGGCGGCCGATGCGGCATCGAACTCGACCGCCGTCGCGCCCGCCAGGCTCGCGGCGGTTTCTTCCGCACCTTTCACGTTGCGATCCGCGCACACGACGATCGCGCCCTCGCTCGCCAGGCGGATCGCGCTCGCTTTGCCGATCCCCGATGCGGCGCCGGTCACGAGGACGATCTTGCCGGTCATGCGATTCATGCGTCATTCTCCTTGGAAGCGAGGTTGGCCGCCCGCGTCTCGGGCAGCAGGAACAGGACCAGCGGCACCGCAATGAAGCAGCTCAGGCCCAGCCAGAAACAGGTGTCCGCCACCGAGCCGATCTCCTTCGACATCCAGCCGATCAGCAGCGGCGCGCCGACCATGCCCCAGCGCCCGATCAGATTATGGCACCAGCCATTGGCCGCGGCGCGGACATGGGTCGGGAACAGCTCGGAATTGATGGTGAAGCACACCGTCCACACGCCGAGCATTGCCTGGATGCCGATGTTGCAGGCGGCGATCACATACCAGTCGGTCGCGGCATAGCAGGTCATCACCAGCAGGCCGTTGGCGACGAAGAACAAGGCCGCAGTCCACCGGCGGCCGATCAGGTCCATCAGGAAGCCGACCGACAGATAGCCGAGGAACGCCGACACGAGCCCGAACGGCGCGATCAGCGCGAGATCCGTGGCCGACCAACCGCGCTCGTTGAGGACATAATAAGTGAAGAAGAAGGTCGACACGACCGCGCTGAAATTGGCGATGAACCACAACAGGCTCATCAACGCGAACCGCCCGCGCAACTCGCGCGAAGCGAGCGTGCGAAACTCCGCCACTACGCCGGCCCGCGGCACCGCAGCGTCACGAGTGGCGAGATAGGCCGGCGTTTCCTTCAAGAACAGCCACAGCAGCGGCAGCACCAGCAGCGGCGCAGCCCCCACCAGAAACAATGCCCGCCATGACAGGCTCGTCTCCAGCGCGCTCGCCAGCAACAATGCCGGCAGTGCCGCACCGAAGCTGCCGCACGCACCGAGCAATCCGTTGGCCCGGCCGCGCAGATGGGCCGGCAAAGTTTCCGAAACGATCAGATAGGCCGTCGCGATCTGCGACACGAGCGCGATACGGGTCAGTGCCTGGACGATCGTGTAGCTTTCAATCGTCGGCATCAGGATCGTCACGAGCGATCCCACCGAAAACAGGGCGGCCGATGCCAACAAGATCGGCCGGCGCCCGAAGCGGTCACTCAGCCGGATCAGGAACCAGGCAGCGATCGCGCCCAGCCCGATCACCGATAACGATCGGCCAAGCCCCTCCGTGCCGACATCGAACGTCTTGCCGGCATAAGGCAGCACGACGTTGGTCAGGCTGATGTCGAAGCCTTCGAACATCACGACGAAGGCCAGCATCACAATCAGCACGATGTGCGAAGCCTTGAGGCTGCGAGGAGCGTCCGCCACTAGTTGCTTAGCAATCCGGCGGAAGCGCGCGCGCGATAATCGCGCGGCGTCTCGCCAAAACGACGCCGGAACGCCGCGGAAAAGCTGCCCTGCCGCTCATATCCCAGCGACACGGCCAGAGATTTCACCGGTATCGAGGTTTCGCCAAGCATCCGTGCAGCGCGCGCGAACAGGGTGCGTTCAACATGATCCATCACCGTCGACCCGCGCGTCGCCTTGAACGCTCGCATCAGATGGCGGCGGCCGATACCGCACAATGACGCGAGTTCCGACACGCTGGGAACAGGCCGGCTCTCGTCCGCCAACCGCTGGTCGATCCGCTTGAGCTGCCAGGGCGCAAGCGTCCCCGCCCGGTGGAAGCCGCGCTCGCGAACCGTCTCGAAATGGCGGGTCAGTTCGGCGAGCAACACCATGCCGAGGCCCCGGACCATCATGTCACGCCCGGCGGACGTGCGCCCAACTTCGATCGAAAGCCGTTCGAGTGTCGCCAACACCGAAGGATCGCGCACATCGCTGCACGCCGCCAGTTCGTCTCCGCTGGCGTTCGCGCTTACCCCGGTCAATTGTTCGAAGAATCCCGCTTCGAACCGGCAGATCAACAGCCGCCGATCGCTGAAGCCGCTCGACATCACATGAATCGGCACGTTGGCCGGAACCAGCACGGCGGCCCCCAACGGCATGAAGGAACGGTGCGATTCGGGCTGACCAAAACAGCCGCGCGACGGATCTTCGCCCTGCCCCGTCGGCAGATAGGTGATCGCGGGATAATCCAGCAGGTGCGTTCGCGTGAACGGCCCCGTGCCGGGCTGCGACATCACTTCGAGCTGAAAGTCGCCGACATCGAACTTCACGTCCAATGTCGCTGGTCCACCACCTTGCATCAGCCTGCATCCTCCTTGAACGGACTCGGTGGTTGGCATTTGTCGCCCCGCCCGATTGATCCGGGCACCATCCGCTGAACGGTCGCTGCAGAACCCTATCATTCCCTGCTTGTCGATCAACCTTCGCATGATCGTTCAACACAGGGATTTATTCGCGTCGCTTAATCCTGCCTTCGTCCCTGCGCCAGAATGCGAAGTGATTGCCCGTAATCCGCTACGCATTAGGTTCTGCACAAAGACGGCCAGATGCCGATGATCCGCAAGTGGGAGAGTAGAGTGGGCAGTCCAATCTCGACGCCAGAACAAGGCCGCTTCGAACGGCGCGCGCTGGAGGTGCTGGCGCATCCGCGCATGCAGGCCGCGGTGGCGGAACTACACGATTATTGGCTCGACATGATCAAGCCGCAGCCGGAAATGCGCGCCTCTTTCGACAGCAAATATCCCGAGGTCGTGTTCGGCGCGATCATCTGGTCGCTCAACACCGATAAGGAACGGCCCGCGGTCGTCACCATCTCGCGCATTCCGCACCAACTGGAAGGTCTGGAGATCCCCGGATCGCGCTGGGGCCTCGACAACCCTGACTCCGTCTATCGCGTCATCCCGATCGACGGCAGCGAACGCTACGTCATCCGCGGCCGCGTGCCGAATCCGCGGCTTACCGAAAATTACTTCACCCTCTGGACGGACAAGATGGCCACCGTCGACGTGCTCGACGGCAAATCGCTGCATCTCGACGCTGATGGCCGCTTCGAAATCTTCGTCGACAGCGACGAGAAGGGCAACCGCCTCGATCATGTCCGCTCCGCGCCCGAGGCCAAGGAATTCTACATCCGCGACGTCATCATGGATTGGGCGAACGAGCGGGTGAACGAGCTGTCGATCGAGCGGCTGGGGGCGCCGCCTAAGAGCCCAGAGCGCACCATGGACCAGCAGGTCGATGACGCCATCGCCATGCTCCGCCTCAACATCGACAACACTGCGCGCTGGAACCGGCAGGCGCTGGACAAGCCCGTCAACGCCTTCGACTTCACAATCGACCGCGATACCGATGGCGCGCTGCGCAACCAGATCTACGTCATGGGCCATTTCCAGTTGGCTGATGACGAGGCTCTGGTCGTCGATGTCGGCCTAGGCGGCGCCGATTATTTCCTCGCGCCGATCACCAACCAGTGGGGCACCACCAACGACATTCAGAACCGGACGGCGAGCCTCAATCTCAACCAGAGCGTCCGCAATGGTGACGACACCTTAACCTATGTGGTGTCCCGTGCCGATCCGGGAGTGCATAACTGGATTGACCCATGTGACATGCCGGAGGGCATATTGACCCTGCGATGGGCCGAGTTTGTGACAGGACGACCGGGCGAAGGCTTCGGCGCCAAGGGCCGGGTCGTCAAGCTGGCCAATCTCAAGAACGAACTCCCCGCTGAAACCAAATGGGTTTCACCGGCAGAGCGCGCCGATCAGCTCAAGGTCCGTGCAGCCAGCTATGCATGGCGGGTGGCCGAATGAGGACCTGGCTGATCACAGGCTGTTCCACCGGGATCGGCCGCGCCATTGCGGACGCCGTTCTGGCGAGCGGCGACCAGGCGGTCGTCACCGCCCGCAAGCCGGCCGACATCGCCGACTTCGCCGAGCGCTATCCGCAAAGCGCGCTGACGGTGGCG
Organism: Sphingomonas sp. DBB INV C78; assembly: GCF_042693015.1. NCBI lineage: Bacteria > Pseudomonadati > Pseudomonadota > Alphaproteobacteria > Sphingomonadales > Sphingomonadaceae > Sphingomonas > Sphingomonas sp. DBB INV C78. The sequence goes on from NZ_CP170544.1 coordinate 1,577,824, forward strand.
CTAGACGTGTCGAACGATGCCAGTGTTGCGGCCGCCTTCGCCGCGGCGGAAGCTCGCTTCGGCGGGGTGGACGTCCTCGTCAACAATGCCGGCTATGGCTATGTCGCGTCGATCGAGGAAGGCGATCTCGATCAGGTGCGCGCCATGTTCGAAACCAACTTCTGGGGCGCGATCCGCACCACGCGCACCGCACTTCCCGGCATGCGGGCGAAGCGGCAGGGGCGCATCATCAACATCTCCTCGATCGCCGGGCGCATCGCCAACCCCGCCACCGGCTATTACAGCACCAGCAAATATGCGCTGGAGGCGATGACCTCCGCGCTGGCTCGCGAAGTCGCGGATTTCGGCATCAGGGTCACCGCCGTCGCCGCCGGCCAATATCGCACCGATTTCTCGGGCCGCTCGCTCAAGGCTGCGGACGGGCCGATCGGCGATTATGACGCAGGCGTCCATGCCCGCATCGGCCTCGTCAAATCGGTCGATGGCAAGCAGCCGGGCGATCCCGCCAAGCTTGCTCTCGCGATGCTGAAGCTCGCCGACATGCCCGATCCCCCGATCCATCTGGTGATGGGTCCCGATGGCTATGCCGCGGTGAAGGGCCGGACCGAAGAGATGCTGGCATCGATGGAGCAGCATAAGGATCTCACGATATCGACGAATTTCGACGCCTGAGGGAGGCGTCGGAACCATGGAACCGCCCGAAAGAGGCGGCCGATCAGGAAGAGGAAGATAGTATGACCAGAACTGCATTGCTGTTCGCTTCGGTCGCGGGCCTCGCGCTCGCGGCCCCATCCGCATTTGCGCAGGAGGCCGCCCCCGCCGCGGCGGAGAATGACCGGCTCGAGGACATCGTCGTCACCGCCCGCCGTCAGAATGAATCTCTGCAGACCGCGCCGGTGGCCGTCACCGCGCTGACTGCGGCGACCATCGACCGCCTCAACATCCAGGATGTGAACGCCGTCCCGCAGCTCGCGCCCAACCTGTCGATCCTCCAGCAATCGACCAGCATCACGGCTGCTTCCATCTTCATTCGCGGTATCGGCAATCAGGAACCGTCGTCGGTCGCCGAACAGGGCGTCGGCGTCTATCTGGACGGCGTTTATATCGGCCGCTCGGCGGGCGCGATCTTCGATCTGGTCGACATGGAACGGATCGAGGTGCTCCGCGGGCCGCAGGGAACCTTGTTCGGCCGGAATTCCGTCGGCGGCGCCATCCAGCTCATCACCAAGAAGCCCAAGGAAGATCTCGGCGTCGAGATCAAGGCTGGCTACGGCAATAATAACGAATGGTTCGCCCGGGGCCGCATCGATTCCGGCCAATCGGACAATTCGCCGCTCAGCGCGTCCTTGTCTTATCTCCACCGCCAGCGCGACGGCTATGTAGATAATCTGCTGCGCCCCTCATCGGACGATCCCGGCGCGCTCAACAGCGACGCGATGGTCCTCGCAGTGCAAGGCGATTTCGGCGACGTCATCGCCAATTACAGCTTCGACTATAACCAGCGCGAAGGCACCGCGCCCTACTTCCAGATCCTCGCGGCGACCGACGACTTCATCAATTATTACAGCCAGTCCGAAAGCCTGGGCGGCGATCCGTTCATCATGGGGCAGGGCCGCATCGATCCGGGCCTGCAGCGCGGTTTCGTCGATCGGTTCGGCAAACTGCGTTACGATGCGAAGGCCAAGATCCAGGGCCACAGCCTGACCCTGGACTATCAGGCGATGGACTCGCTGACGCTCAAGTCGATCACCGCCTATCGCAAATTCTTCCAGGACACGATCCTGACGCTGTCGGGCAACGGCAATCTGCGCGGCGTTGTGCTCGATCCGGTGACGTTCGCGCCCAGCATCGAACTTGTGAACCCGTATAACGGCAACAACGCGCCGCAGAAGCAGCACCAGTTCAGCCAGGAGCTTCAGGCGCTCGGCAAATATGACACCTGGAACTATGTGCTGGGCGCTTATTATTTCTATGAAAAGGCGTCCGAAACCAACCGCCAGAGCCTGACCTTCGTCTTGCCCGGCGGCCAGGCGGGCATCAACCTCAACCCCGTCCAGGCCTTCGGCGGCACCACCGAAAGCATGGCCGCCTTCGGCCAGGTCAGCGCCCGTCCCTTCGGCGAGGAATTCGAACTGACCGGCGGCCTGCGCTACACGTCCGACAAGAAAACCATTCGCTTGTTCGGCGACGTGAATCCCGAGCAACGCGGCCGCGAGACCTATGAGAATGTCTCATGGCTGGTGTCGGGCACCTATCAGTTCACGCCCAGCCAGATGGTCTATGTCCGCGCATCGAGCGGCTATCGTTCGGGCGGCATCAACCCGCGCACCAACGTCATCAACAAGTTCGATCCCGAAACCGCGATCGCTTATGAAGCCGGTTTCAAGGGCGACTTCTTCGATCGCCGGCTGCGCACCAACCTCGCCATCTTCTACACCGATTATGATGATCTGCAGGTGCAGCAGTTCGCCAGCGGCACCGGCGGCGCGACCTCGCTGATCGTCAATGCCGGCAAGGTCACCTACAAGGGGTTCGAGGCGGAAATCACCGCGGTTCCCGTCGACGGTCTCCAGCTTGAGGCTTCCGCCGGCTACACCGATCCGGACTATAAGGAATTCCTCTATCGCGATCCCGTCTCCAACGAGGTGATCAACGTCGCGGATGAGGCGCGGATGCCGCAGACATCCAAGTTCCAGGCGCGCGGCGCTATCCAGTATAGCACGCCGGTTTCCTTCGGATCGATCACCGGTCGTGTGGATTATGCTTATCGCAGCACGATCTATTTCTTCGCGCTCGATCGGGTCAATCCGTTCAATCGGGACATTCGATCACGCCCGGATCATAATCTGAAAGCGCGGCTGAGTTTTGGTGATATTGAGTTCGGTGGAACAACAGCAGAATTCTCTCTGTGGGGGGATAATTTGACCAACGACAAGAATATCGACTTCAGCGTCGACTTCGGCGGGCTTGGTTTCGGCGCGGGCAGCTACAAGCGGCCGCGCAGTTACGGCGCCGACGCGAAGTTCAGCTTCTGAGCGCACGCATATGGCAAGACGGGGGAATGCCGCGTCGTTCGATATCGACGATCTCGACGAGAAGATAATCGCGGCGCTCCGCGACAACGGCCGGATCGCCACGCGCGATCTGGCCCGCGTCGTCGGCGTCAAGGAAGCGACGGTCAGGGCGCATCTGCGGCGGCTGGAGGACAATAACGTCGTCCGCGTCGTCGCGATGCGCGATCTCACGGCACTGGGCTATGATTGTCTCTCGGCCGTCGGCGTGCAGGTCAGGGGGCGCCCGGCTGCCGACGTCGCCGCCGATCTCGCGAAGATCGAACAGGTCATCACCGCGGCCGTATCCATCGGCACCCACGACCTCGAAATCCAGGTCGTCGCGCACGACCTGCGCGAGCTTGACGAGTTGCTGACCGGCGTCGTCGCCAAGGTCGACGGGGTAGACCAGCTCTTCCCCTCGGTCGCGCTCAAGGTGATGAAATATGTGTCGGAGTGGGCGCCCTTCTAGGCGTCCGCTCCCCAACCGCCACCGCCGGGCGTTTCGATCACGATAACGTCCCCCTCAGCCAGTTCCGCGCGAGCGGTGCCTGAAAGCGCCTCGCGCCCACTGTCGGCGCGTTCGATCCACTGGCGGCCCTCGGCACCATCACCGCCACCCTCCATGCCGAACGGCGCCACCGCACGACGCGAGGCGACGATCGTCGCGGTCAACGGTTCGAGCGCGCGGATGCGGCGGATCGCGCCATCGCCGCCTTTGCGCCGCCCCGCCCCGCCCGATCCGCGCCGGATCGCGAACTGTTCCAGCCGCACCGGATAGCGCATCTCCAGCACCTCGGGGTCGGTGATGCGCGTGTTGGTCATATGGGTATGGACCGCATCGGCGCCGTCGAAGCCCGGCCCCGCGCCCGCGCCGCCGCAGATCGTTTCATAATATTGGCAGCTTTCGTTGCCGAAGAGGAAGTTGTTCATCGTCCCCTGTGATGAGGCCGCCGCACCCAACGCGCCGAGCAGCGCGCAGACTTCCGCCTGGCTGACCTCGGTATTGCCCGCCACCACCGCCGATCCGGGCGCGGGATCAAGGAAGCTGCCCTGCGGCACCTTGATTTTCAGCGGCACGAGGCAGCCCTGGTTGAGCGGGATATTATCCCCCAAAAGGCAGCGGAAAGCGTAGAGAACCACCGCCTGTGTGACCGATCGGGGGGCATTAAAATTGCCGGGGCGCTGGGCGTCGGTGTTGGAGAAATCCAGCAATGCCTCGCGCCGCGCATGATCGACTGTGACCGCGACCGAGAGTTTCGCGCCATCATCCATCACATAATCGAAATGGCCGTCGCGCAGGCGATCGATCACGCGACGCACGCTTTCCTCGGCATTGGCCATGACATGGCCCATATAGGCGCGGACCACCGGCCAGCCGTAGCGGGCGACCAGCGCCTGCGCCTCGCCGATCCCGGCCGCATTTGCCGCGACCTGCGCCTTGATGTCCGCGACATTGGTGTCGGGGCTGCGCGCAGGATAAGCCGCATCGGCGAGCACGCCGCGGAACTCCGCCTCGCGGAAGGTGCCGCCGTCGAGCAGCAGGAAATCATCGATCACCACACCTTCCTCAGCCAGCGTGGTGGAATCCGGCGGAGTCGATCCCGGCGTCTTGCCGCCGATATCGGCATGATGGCCGCGATTGCCGACGAAGAAGCGGATCTCCTGGCCGGCCTCGTCGAACACCGGCGCGATCACCGTCACGTCGGGCAAATGCGTGCCGCCGTTGAACGGATTGTTGAGCACGATCATGTCGCCAGGCTTGAGCGTGCCCCGCCGGCTCGCCAGCACCGCGCGCACGCTGTCGCCCATCGCACCCAGATGCACCGGCACATGTGGCGCATTGGCGACGAGATTGCCCTCGGCGTCGAACAGCGCGCAGGAAAAATCAAGCCGTTCCTTGATGTTGACGCTGGTCGATGTGTTGCGCAGCACCGCCCCCATCTGTTCGGCGATCGCCATGAACAGATTGTTGAACAGTTCCAGCAGCACCGGATCGGGCCGCGAGACATCGGCGATGGAACGGTCTGCGCGCGGCGTCGCCCGGCAGAGCAGCAGTTCCAGGCCCTGCCCCACCTCTGCCGTCCAGCCAGGTTCGACCACGGTGGTCGCGATCGCCTCGCGGATCAGCGCGGGGCCAGTGATGCGGTCGCCCGGCCGCAGCACATCGCGATCATGGACCGGCGCGCGATGCGGCCCGCCGCTCCACAGATCGACGGTCGCAAGCGCATCCGGCAGCGCACCGTCGCGCGCGGCAAGCGCCGGTGCCGCCACCGTCTCACCCGCGCGCACCACCTCCACCACCAGGCTGTCGATCAGGATCGGCCGATCCGGCGTCGAAAAGCCGAAACGCGCCCGGTGTGCCGCATCGAACTCGGCGCGCATCGCGGGCTCGTCGGCCAGCGCCACGGGCAACGCGCTGTCGGTGCCGGCATAACGAAGCTGGGCGGTACGGATCACCCGGCGCTCGCCATCTTCGCCGGCCAGCGCAGCCACGGCCTCCACCTCCAATTCCGTTACCAGCGCATCAAGATCGCAGCCGATCGGCAGTTCCACCGCCCGCTGGCGCATCGCGCTCTGATCGGCCAGCCCCATGCCATAGGCCGAAAGCACGCCGGCGAAAGGGTGGATGAGCACAGTTTCCATGCCGAGTTCATCGGCGACGAGGCAGGCATGCTGGCCGCCCGCACCGCCGAAGCATTGCAACGCGAACTCCGCCGGATCGCGCCCCTTCTCGACCGAAATCTGCTTGATCGCCTGCGCCATGTTGGCGACCGCGATGCGGACGAAGCCCTCGGCAATCTCGCGCGGATCGCGCGCTTCTCCGGTCGCCGCCGACACGTCTGCCGCCAGCGTCGCGAAGCGCCCCCGCACCGCCTCGGCATCGAGCCGCTGATCGCCCTCCGGCCCGAAGATCGCCGGGAAAAAGGCCGGCTGGATCTTGCCCAGCAGCACGTTGGCATCCGTCACGGTCAACGGCCCACCACGCCGGTAGCAGCTTGGCCCGGGATTGGCGCCGGCGCTGTCCGGCCCGGCCCGGAAGCGCGCGCCATCGAAATGCAGGATCGATCCGCCCCCTGCCGCGACCGTATTGATCGCCATCATCGGCACCCGCATCTCGACACCCGCGACCTCGGTATCGAAAGCGCGCTCGAACTGGCCCGCATAAAGCGCAACGTCGGTGGAAGTGCCGCCCATGTCGAAGCCGATGATCCGGTCGATCCCCGCCGCTTCCGCCGTCCGCGCCGCACCGACCACGCCGCCCGCGGGGCCAGACAAGATCGCGTCGCGCCCCTGAAAGGCGTGCGCATCCGCCAGCCCGCCGTTCGACTGCATGAAGAACAGCCGCGTATCGCCCAGTTCCCCCGCCACCCGGTCGACATAATGGCGCAGCACCGGCGAAAGATAGGCATCGACCACGGTCGTGTTACCGCGCGAAACCAGGCCCAGCAGCGGGCTCACCTCATGGCTCACCGAAATCTGGGTGAAACCCGCCTCACGCGCCAGCGCTGCCAGCCGCCGCTCCGCATCGGGAAAGCGCCAGGCGTGGACGAGCGCGATCGCGCAGGATGTCAGCCCCTCCGCCCGCCGCCGGGCGAACATCGCGGCCGCCGCCGTTTCGTCGAGCGCGACAAGCTTCTCGCCCTCGGCGGAAACGCGTCCGCCCACTTCCTCGACGACCGCATAAAGCGGCTCGGGCTTGCGGATGTGGAGCGCGAACAGGTCGGGCCGCGCCTGCGTCCCGATCCGCAAGATGTCGGCAAAGCCATGGTCGACCACGAGCAAGGTCGGCGCGCCCTTGCGTTCGAGCAGCGCATTGGTGGCGACCGTCGTTCCCATCTTCACGCGATCGACCAGCCCCGGCGGCAGCGGCGCATCGAGCGCGAGGCCCAGCACGGTGCGGATGCCCGCCACCGCGGCATCGGCATATCGTTCGGGATTTTCCGAAAGCAGCTTCGCGGTTGAAAGCGCGCCATCAGGGGCGCGGGCGACAACATCGGTGAAGGTGCCGCCGCGGTCGATCCAGAATTGCCAGCCGGTCATATCCCTCCCTGCGGAGGGAGGGCATCGCCTGTCAATGCGGCCGGCATAGCGTTTCGGACAACACCCTATGCCTCGGGAGTCATCCTAGAAGCGAATCCCCGCCACCAGCCCGCCGCCCCTGGAATCGCCCCACGGGATGATCGCGATCCGGTCACTGCGTTCGTTGGTGATCAGGAATCCCGACGCCGTGCCGATCGCCGCGCCGGCGACGCAATCATACCAATGATGCTTTTCCGCCTGGATTCGCGCGGCGCCCACGAAGGTCGCCACCGCAAACGCCGGAATGCCGATCGCTTGGCCGTCGCGGTTGTAGATGCTGGCCGCGGCGGCAAAGGCCATCGCGGTATGACCCGACGGAAAGCTGTCATTGCCGCTGCCGTCCGGGCGGCGCTCCGGAAAGGCCTCCTTCAAGCCCCATGTCACCAGCTTTGCGGCCACGACGCTGCCCCCGGCTTGCAGCGCGCCATTCTCGTCGCTTTTGGCCAGCGGCAGGCCGATCGCCACCGCCGTCAATCCATAGGCGCCGATGTCGCTCGCTGTGTCCCAGGCGCTTTCGTCAGCCGCTTCCGCAGAAACCGGAACGATCGCGATCGCAAGACCGACGAAACTGGCGAGAAGTGGCCGAAATCCCACGCGGACCTCCCGCTATTCGCGCTCCGCCCCGTCGAGCACCGCCTTCAACCGCGCCTGCTCCACCGCTTCGGCCGCCTTCTGCGCCTTGGTTCGCCCGTGCTTTGCGCGGTTCTCGGCCGCCTTGGCCGTGGCATCGCTCCGCGCCTTCGCCTTGCGCGCCAATCGCAGGTTGATGACCTCTCCCATGCCGCGATCATGCCGTCCGCCGACGCCCAAGTCGATCCCGCACATGACGCCGGCGCACATATGGGCTGTGACGATTTCGAGTTGGGCGATTTCGCCCAACGACTCCGAAATCGGCACCTCAAAGGCGGAGAGCGGTTTCGTGAAAACGCAAACCGCTCTAAAGGGCCGCGATGACTGCTGAAGCCTTCCCTGCCTGGATCGCCGAGACGCTGGGCCACGCCCCGCGCGATCCGCAGCTTTTCCAGCGCGCGCTGACCCATGGCAGCCATGGCGGCGCGAGCTATGAACGGCTGGAATTCCTGGGCGATCGCGTGCTCGGGCTGATCGCCGCCGCCTGGCTCTACGAACGCTTCCCCGATGAGCCCGAAGGCGCGCTTTCCCGCCGGATCAACACCATCGTCAGCCGGGAAACCTGTGCCGATGTCGGCCGCGCGCTCGGCGTGCCGGGCTGGTTAAGGCTGGGCAAGCAGGCGCGCGATGATGGCGCGGTCAATAGCGACAATGTCGTCGGCGATGCGGTGGAGGCGCTGATCGGCGCCCTCTATCTCGAAGCCGGGCATGACGCCGCCGTCGCCTTCGTCCGTCGCGCCTGGGCGCCCTTCGTCGATGGCCAGCGCTCGGCTCCGCGTCACCCCAAGTCCGCATTGCAGGAATGGGCCGCGGCCAATCGCAGCCGCCCGCCCGTCTATACGCTCGCCGGACGCTCCGGCCCGCACCACGCCCCTAAATTCACCGTCAAGGTCGAGCTTCCCGGCCGCGCCGGCGCCGAGGCCAGCGCCGAAGGCACGTCGAAGCAGGAAGCCGAAACCGCCGCCGCCAAGGCGCTTCTGGAGAAATTGTCATGACCGCCGAGTCCCCCACCGGCATTGCCCCCGAAGGGACCACCGAACGCTGCGGCCTTGTCGCCGTCGTCGGCGCGCCCAATGCGGGCAAGTCCACCCTCGTCAACGCGCTCGTCGGCCAGAAGGTCGCGATCGTCAGTCCCAAGGCGCAGACCACCCGCGTCCGCCTGATGGGCCTTGCCATCGAAGGCCAGAGCCAGATCCTGCTGGTCGACACGCCCGGCATCTTCGAGGCGCGTCGCCGGCTCGATCGCGCGATGGTCTCGGCCGCCTGGGGCGGCACCACCGATGCCGATCTGATCGCGCTCGTCATCGACGCCAAGGCGGGCATGAAGGCCAAGATCGACACCCTGGTCGAAACGCTGAAAGACCGGCGCGAGCCCAAGATCGTCATCCTCAACAAGGTCGACGTGACGGCCAAGGAAAAGCTGCTCGAACTCGCCGTGAAGCTCCAGGAAGCGCTGAACCCTGAGGAAATCTTCATGGTCAGCGCGTCCACTGGCGACGGCATCGCCGATCTCAAGAAGCATCTTGCCAAGCGCGTCCCCGAAGGCCCCTGGCACTTCCCCGAGGATCAGGTGTCCGACGCGACCGACCGGATGCTCGCGGCCGAAGTCACGCGTGAGCAGCTCTATCTCCAGCTCCATGCCGAGTTGCCCTATGATAGCGCGATCGAGACCGAGAAATATGAGGAGCGCAAGGACGGATCGGTGGTGATCCACCAGCAGATCCTCGTCGCGCGCGACACCCAGCGCGCCATCGTGCTCGGCAAGCGCGGCGCCCGCCTCAAGGAAATCGGCAGCCGCGCGCGCGAGGAGCTGGCCCAAATCCTCGACCGCAAGGTCCACCTCTTCCTCCACGTCAAGGTGAAGCCCGGCTGGGAGGAGGATCGCAGCCTCTATCGCGAGATCGGCCTCGATTGGGTGGACTGACCTTAATGCTCATCCGCCCTGCCCGCCGCGAGGATGAAGCGGCGATCTGGTCGACCATCGGCCCCACGATCCGGGCCGGCGAAACCTATACGCTCGATCCCCAGATGAGCGAGATGGATGCGCTCGCTTACTGGTTCGGGCCGGACAAGGAGACGTTCGTCGCCGAGGAGGACGGCCAGATCCTCGGCACCTATTATATCCGCCCCAACCAGTCGGGCGGCGGCGCCCATGTCGCCAATTGCGGCTACATGACCGCCGCAACCGCCACCGGCCGCGGCGTCGCCCGCCAGATGTGCGCCCATTCGCTGGAACACGCCAAGGCCCGCGGCTATCGCGCGATGCAGTTCAACTTCGTCGTCAGCACCAACGAACGCGCGGTGCGGCTGTGGCAGTCGCTGGGGTTCGAGATCGTCGGGCGGTTGCCGGGGGCGTTCAGGCATCCGACGCATGACTATGTGGACGCGATGGTGATGTTTCGGGCGTTGTAGGTGGCGTCGATAAATCGAGCGATCCGTGTCGGCGCTCCCTGAACGGCTGACGACACGCGCTGTTGACGGAAAGCGGCCTGTCAGGACGCGCGGACATTGCGGACGTCGTCGACGATACGAACTCCCCTCGTCACCCCGGACGTGTTCCGGGGTCCACCGTGCGGCACTCATTGATGTCGATGATCGAGCGACAGCCTTGCGTCTACATCCTCGCCAGCGCCGTTAACGGAACGCTGTATGTCGGCGTAACCTCCGATCTCCTTCGCCGTGTCGCCCAGCATCGTGAAGGCATGTTTGACGGCTTCGCCAAGCGATATGGCATCAAATGCCTGGTCTATTGGGAGGCGGCAGGCACGATGGAGGCTGCGATCCTGCGCGAGAAGCAGATCAAGCGCTGGCGGCGGGACTGGAAACGGAGCCTGATCGAACGGGACAATCCCTCATGGAATGATCTGGCTGTAGCGTTCGGGTAGGAACCTCTGGCCGCGTCGCCCGCGTGACGGTGGACCCCGGAACAAGTCCGGGGTGACGAAGAGCGGATATCCCCTCCCCCCGACAAAGCTGCCGCGTCGACCGCTTGGCGTAAGACTTGAAACCGGACGTGGATTGGGCCGCGCAACTGTCCGCGCCGCCTAGACCGGCAACAGAAACTCGCCCACCAGTTCCACATGCGTCGACCAGCGGAATTGCCCCACCGGCGTGATCCGCGTCAGCTCATATCCAGCCCCGATCAGAACCTTGGCATCCCGCGCGAAGGTGTGGGGGTTGCAGGAGACATAGGCGATCCGCGGCACGCCCGAATGCGCCAGCTCCTCGGCCTGTTCGATCGCGCCGGCGCGCGGGGGATCAAGCACGACGGCGTCGAATTTGCCCAGATCCTTGGCGTCGACCGGCCGGCGGAACAGATCGCGATGCTCGACCGCCACCGTGCGGCCCGCGCGTGCCGCCGCCAGCTTCAGCGCCATCGCCGGATCGCGCGCGCCTTCCGCGGCATAGACCTTCGCTTTTTCCGCCAGCGGCAGTGCGAAGGTGCCGATCCCGGCGAACAGATCCGCCACCACGCCCGCATCGCCGACAATCCGGCGGACCTCCGCCAATAGCGTCGCCTCGCCATCCGCCGTCGCCTGCAGGAAGCCGCCGACCGGCAGCCCCACCGCGACGCCGCCGAGCGTCACCGTCACCGGCGCCGGCTCCCAGCGGACCTGCGGCCCATCGCCCTCGTCGATCGCCAGCCGCGCCAGTCGATGCGTCTGGGCGAACTCGGTCATAGCCTCGGCGGCCGCCAGTCCCTCGGCCTCGACCTTCTCGAGCAGCGCGTCGACGCCCTGATCGGCGATCGTGAGTTGCACGCCCGCCGCCCGCCGATCGCGGATCATGCCGACCAGCAGAGCCCGGAGCGGCGCCACCAGCGCGAACAGTTCCGGCCGCAGCACCGGACATTCCTTGAGGTCGATCAGCCGGTGGCTCGCGCCCTCGTTGAAGCCCAGCACGACCCGCTTGCCCTGCCGCTCCGCGCGCATGGTCGCCCGACGCCGGGCATGTGCGGGCGACAAATGCGGCGCATCCATCGGCGGCGGCTCGACACCCTGCGCCCGCAGCGAGCCGACAATCCGGCTGGTCACGAAATCGGCATAAGCCTCATCATCGACATGCTGGAGCTGGCAGCCGCCGCAGCGCGGGAAATGGCGGCAGGCAGGCTCGACATGCTGCGGCCCGCGGGTGATGCTGCCATCGGCCTCGACGACGTCGCCCGGCGCGGTCAGCGGCACATGGCGCCCGTCCGCCGTCACGCCATCGCCCTTGCCGGCGAGGCGGATGACCAGCCCGTCCTCGCTCATGCGCAGGCGGCCAAAGCGGCGGGAAGATGCGTGGGCAGATCGTCGGCGATCAGCGCCGCCCCGGCCCGTCGCGCGGCGTCGCCATGCAGCCACAAAGCCGCCTGCGCCGCCGCAAAGGGATCGATTCCGCGCGCCAGCAAGGCGCCGATGATGCCCGCCAGCACATCGCCGGTGCCAGCGCTCGCCAGCCAGGCCGGCGCGGTCTGCGTCACCGCCGCGCGGCCATCGGGATGGGCGACGACGCTGTCCGCACCCTTCAGCAGCACGATCGCCCCGCTCCGCTCCGCCGCGGCGCGCGCGCGATCGACCTTGCTGCCCGGCAGATCGCCGAACAATCGCTTGAACTCGCCTTCATGCGGGGTCAGCACCGCCGGTTCGGCCAGGCGCTTGAGGTGGGAGATTCCGCCATCGGCGAGCAATGCCAACCCGTCCGCGTCGATCACGAGGCGATGCCCCGCCTCCATCGCCGCGCGCAGCCGCCGTCGTGCAGCGCTGTCGCGGCCGAGCCCCGGCCCGACCACCACCGCACCGGTGCGCGCATCGGCCAGCGCCTCGGCCTCGCCCCGCCGAACCAGCGCGTGCGGGCCACCGGTTATGTTCTCGCCGGTCAGAACCACATAGCCGGCGCCCGCGCGCTGCGCCGCCGTCGCCGCCAACAGTGCCGCGCCCGGCATGGCGCCGCCGATTACCGCGAGCAACCCGCGCGAATATTTATGGTCGGCCGGCCCCGGCGCCGGTAGATGCGGCCGCTCCACTTCCCACAAGCGCGCAGCACCACCATCCAGCCCGATGTCCGCTACGGCGACGCGGCCGCAATAAGGCGCGGACGGCTGCAACAGATGCGCCGGCTTCAACGCGCCCAGCGCCACCGTCAGATCAAAAACCGGGACGGGCGACAGTACCGCGCCATCGTCGGTCGAAACCCCACTCGGCAGATCAACCGCGATCGAAAGCTTCGCCGCCGCCGTCAGCCGCGCGAGTTCCGCCGCAAGCGCCGAATCCAGCGGTCGCACCAGCCCCGTCCCGAACAGCGCGTCGATCACCAACGGCGCGGAACGCGCGCCCTCGATGGCCTCGACCGGCCCGTCCCAGCGCGCCCGCATTGCCGCGGCCGCCTCGGTTTTCGGCTCGCCCGTCGCGGCCACACGCACATGCACGCCACGCTCGGCCAGGTGCCGCGCGGCGACATAGCCGTCCCCGCCATTATTGCCGGGTCCGCACAGGATGAGCGTCGGCGGCATCGCGGCATAGCGCCACGCGGCCTCGGCCACCGCGGCGCCCGCCTGCTCCATCAGATCGACCACCGGCACGCCGCGCGCGAAGATCGCCTCTTCGGCGGCGCGGGTTTCGGCCGCCGTCAGGATCGGGCGAGGCCCCGGCTTAGATGTCGGCAAAGACATGCGTCTCCGCCTTGGCGCCCGGGTGCGTCACCGCGCCAGCCCAAGCCGGTCCGACATTCTGGGCAAAGCGCCACAGCGCGCCCGCCTGATAGTCGTTCTGGCGCGGCTTCCACGCCTTGCGCCGCTCGGCCAGCACCGCCTCGTCCACTAGCAGGTCGACCGTGCCAGCTTCGGCGTCGATGCTGATCTGGTCGCCATTTTCGACCAGTGCGATCGGCCCGCCATCGGCCGCTTCTGGCCCGACATGGCCGATGCAGAAGCCGCGCGTGCCGCCGGAGAAGCGCCCGTCGGTGATCAGCGCCACCTTCTCGCCCAGCCCCTGGCCGTAAAGCGCCGCAGTCGTCGACAGCATCTCGCGCATCCCCGGACCACCCTTCGGCCCTTCATAGCGGATGACGACGACCATGCCTTCCTTGATCTCGTTCGCTTCGACCGCGGCGAAGGCATCCTCCTCGCGCTCGAACACCACGGCCGAACCGGTGAACTGCAACCGCTTCATGCCGGCCACCTTCACGATCGCGCCCTCGGGCGCCAGCGATCCCTTTAGACCGACGACGCCGCCGGTCGGCGTGATCGGCGTCTTCGCGTCGTAGATCACCTTCTGGTCGGGGTTCCACGTCACCTGATCGATATTCTCGCCCAGCGTCTTGCCCGTCACCGTCATGCAGTCGAGATGCAGCAGGCCCTCGGCCGCCAGCGTCTTCATCAGCATGTAGATGCCGCCGGCCTCGTGCATGTCCTTCGCGACATAGCGGCCACCCGGCTTCAGATCGGCGATATAGGGCGTGGTCTTGAAGATCTCGGCGACGTCGAACAGGTCGAAATCCACGCCGCACTCGTTCGCCATTGCCGGTAGGTGCAGCGCGCCGTTGGTCGAACCACCGGTGGCCGCGACGATCCGCGCCGCATTCTCGAACGCCTGCCGCGTGCATATGTCGCGCGGGCGCAGGTTGATCTTCAGAAGCTCCATGATCTGCCGCCCTGCGGCCACCGCAATCTCCTCACGGCTCTTGTAAGGAGCCGGCGCCATATTGCTGTTCGGCAAGGATAAACCGATCGCCTCCGCCACGCAGGCCATGGTGTTGGCGGTATATTGGCCGCCGCAGGCGCCATGGCCGGGGCACGCCGCCTTCTCGATCGCAGTCACTTCGGAAAGCGGGCAGGCGCCGGCCGAATAACGGCCCACCGCCTCGAACACGTCGATCACGGTCAGGTCACGTTCCTGATAGCGGCCCGGCAGGATCGATCCGCCATAAACGAAGATGGACGGCACGTTGAGGCGCAACATCGCCATCATCATGCCCGGCAAGGATTTGTCGCAGCCGGCGAAGGTGACGAGCGCGTCATAGCAATGGCCGCGGACCGAAAGCTCGACCGAATCCGCGATCACCTCACGGCTGACCAGCGAGCTTTTCATGCCCTGATGGCCCATGGCGATGCCGTCGGTGACGGTGATGGTGTTGAACCGGCGCGGCATGCCGCCATTCTCGTTCACGCCCTTGCGGCACCAGTCAGCCTGCATGTCGAGCGTGGTGTTGCACGGCGCCGAATCATTGCCCGCGGAAGCGATCCCCACGAACGGACGCGCAATCTCCTCCTCGGTCAGCCCCATCGCATAATAATAGCTGCGGTGCGGCGCGCTCTCGACGCCGACGGAGACATAACGGCTAGGCAAACGAGACTTGTCGAACTGATGGGTCATGACGCGCGCTTCCTTGTTTCGCGCGCGTCTTTGGCCCTTCACGCCGCGTCGCGCAATCCCGTGGTGCCACGTCCGTCATGATGAACTTGTTTCAGCATCCACTACTCCACAAGCGAAGGCATCGGATTTGGCGCGGTGGACCCTGAAACAAGTTCAGGGTGACGGATCGAGTGAGACCAACGTCCCCGCAATCACCGGCGCCAGCACTTCAGCCCACTTCGCCACACCCGCCGCGTCGCCGATCAGATCCTGCCGCACCTCGATCCCCAGATAGGGGATGCCGTTCGCCTCCCCATGCCGGTTCATCGTCGCGTTGAGCAGGCGGCCCGAATAGGGATGGTTGTCGCCCGTCACCACGCCCGCCGCCTCCAGCAGCGGGATCGCGACACGTGCGGCGCGCTCGTCCTGGTTGTAGAGGATGCCGATCTGCCACGGCCGCGGCTCGTCCGACGTCGCCAATTTCGGCGTAAAGCTGTGCAGCGAAATCAGCATCTTCGGCGCATTATCTGCGATCAGCTCTAAAACACGCGCATGATAAGGCCGCCAGAAACGGTCGATCCGCGCCATCCGCCCCTGATGATCGAGATCGTTGCCGGGGATGGCATGGCCGTCGCTCGCGATCGGCACGAGGCCGGGCTTGTCCTCCTCGCGATTGCAATCCGCCACCAGCCGCGAGACGCCGCCGAGGATACCCGGACACCCAAGCGCAGCACACAAGGCACGGCCCAGCGGATCGACGCCGATGTCGATCGCGACATGCTGGGTCAGGATCGCCGGATCGACGCCAAGCTCGATATCGGCCGGAACGCGGTTCGAGGCATGGTCGGCAATCAGCAGCAGCCCGGAGGATACATCGCCGGCGATCTCGACAAAGGCCTCGCTCATCCGCCGAACACCGGTGCGCGCTTTTCGCGGAAGGCGGCGATACCTTCGCGGAAATCCGCCGACCCGAAACTGTCGTCAAACAGGGCATCGCTCGCCGCGCCACAAGCTTGCCCTGCCCCACCGATCATCCGCTTCAATGCCGCAAGGCTCGCGGGCGAGGCCCCCGCCATGGCCGCCGCCAACCGTTCCGCCTCGACGATCGCCGAAGGCACCGCGCGCTCGATCAGCCCGATCCGCGCCGCCTCGCCTGCATCCACCATCTCCAGCCCGAGCAGCAGCCGCGCCGCCTGCGCGCGGCCGACGCGATCGACCAGCCGATTGATGTCTTCCTGCGGGTAAGTGATGCCGAGCTTTGCCGGCGGCACCACGAACTTCGCCTGCTCCCCCGCCAGCGCCACATCGCAGCCCAGCATCAACGCCACACCCGCGCCGAAGCAACCGCCATCCACCGCCGCGATCACCGGGCAGGGCAAGGCCGCCAGAGCATCGATCGAGTCGCGCATAGCCCGGCGGAATGCGGCGCGGCCCGCAACATCGTCCGCCAGCGTCGCCAGATGGCCAAGGTCCGCCCCCGCGCAGAAGGCGCCTTCCACTGCGGACTGCAGGATCAGCGCGCGCGGCCGCGCGGCCACAGCCTCCGCCACGGCCGCGACCAACTCGCCCCAGCCCTCGATCGGGATGGCATTGCGCTGTCGCGCGCGATCGATGGTCAGGCGCCCGATCGGGCCTTCGAGCGAAAATCGGAACATAGGCCCAGTTGCCGTGGAACCTTGGCAATGTCACCAGTGGAAATCGAAGGAGACAGGAATGGTTGAGGGGCGGACACGGCGCGAGACGGTGGCGATATTGGGTGGAACGGCGCTCGCCGCATGGGCGCCCGGCCCGAGCATCGCCAAGCCCCCGCCCCCCTGCCCGATCCGGGCGCCATTGGATGCCATTGCCGACAGGCTGCTCGCGCACACGCCCGAAACCAGCGTCTATAACGGCGTCGCCGATGCACAGACCGGCGGGCTGATGGCGCGCCGGCTCGACGATTATTCCCCTGCCGGCGAAGCGGCATGGCGGGCGGCGCTCGTCCAGGCCGAACAGGATATCACGCCCATCACCTGCGGCGCCGAGGACAAGCTCGCCCGGCTGCGTCTCGCCACCGCATCCGCCATTCTCGCCAATGCCACGCGGTCGGCCGCCGTGCCCTATGGCCGGATCAACGCCTTCAACTTTTCCGGCCATGTCCCCTATCTGGTGACGCAGATCGCCGGCCCGCACATCGACACGCCCAATGCGATGCAGGCGCAGCAGTCGCTGAGCAGCCCGCAATCGGTCGACGCCTGGATCGAAAAGCTCGACAGCTTTCCCAAGGCCTTTGCCGGTGTGATCGAGAAGGTTCGTGCCGACGAAGCGGCCGGGTCCGTCCCCCCCGCCGCGCTGATCGCGCGCGCACTGCCGGTGCTCGATGCCTTCCTGAACGGCGCCGAGGCGGATCATCCGCTGATCACTGCGCTGCGCACCCGCACCGAGTCCGCCCGGCTCGACGCAAGTTTCCGCGCCAAGGCCGAGGAACGCGCCATCATCGCACTGCGCAAGCGCGCCCGCCCCGCCTTCGTGGCGCTGCGCAAACATATGGCCGATCTGCTCCCCCGCGGCCGCGCCGAAGCCGGGCTCTGGGCGCAGCCGCAGGGCGATGCGCTCTATGCCGCTAATGTCCGCGCGCTCGGGGATTCACCGCTCTCCCCGGAGGAAATCCACGCGCTGGGCCTCTCCGAAGTCGCGCGCATCTCCGCCGAAATGGAAAAGCTGCTGGCGGCGCGCCAGCTCACTCAGGGGTCGATCGGCGCACGGATGGATGCGCTCGCCCGCGATCCTGCCAACCTGTTCGCTGCCAGCGATGCGGGCCGTGCCGAACTGCTCGATTATGTCCGCGGCCTGGTCCGCAAGATGGAGGGCCGATATGCCGAAATCTTGCCCACCGCGCTGATTCCGCACCAGTCGCTGGAGGTGCGCCGCGTGCCGGTGGCTACCGAGGAAGGCGCGCCCGGCGGCTTCTATGACGGCCCCTCGCTCGATGGATCGCGCCCCGGCACCTACTGGATCAACCTGCGCGATATGGGCGCGGTCGCGAAGTTCCGGCTGCCGACGCTCAGCTATCATGAAGGCGTGCCCGGCCATCACACCCAGAGCTGCATCGCGCTTGCCTTAGGCGAAGCGCCGCTGCTGCTGCGGATCGCCAGCTTCAACGCCTATCAGGAAGGCTGGGCGCTCTATGCCGAGCGGCTGGCGGCCGAAATGGGCGCCTACAAGCATGATCCGCTGGGCGATCTCGGCCGCTTGCAGGACGAATTGTTCCGCGCCGTCCGTCTGGTCGTCGATACCGGCATGCACGCCAGGCGCTGGACCCGCGAGCAGGCGATCGCCTTCATGCGCGATGCAACCGGCATCGCCGAAAGCCGCGTCGTGGCGGAAATCGAGCGCTATATGGCCTGGCCCGGCCAGGCGCTCGGCTACAAGCTCGGCCAGCTCCGCCTGCTCGATATTCGCACGAAGATGATGAAGGCACGCGGCAGCCGCTTCAGCCGCCGCGCCTTCCACGGGATCGTGCTGGGCAACGGCGCGATGCCGCTCGACCTTGTCGAACAGGAAGCGCTGGAAGGATAAAGGGCGACGGTTCCTTGTCGGAGCCGCCGCCCTCTGAACGACGAACGACGCCGTGGGGGGCGCGCCGGCCGTTTACGAATGGATCGCCCGGCAGGACGACCGATCCGCGTGCCCCAGCGTCAGCAAAAGGCATGCCAGCCCGATGCGTGGCGGAAATTCGTGGGTTTGCCACCCCGGCAGTCCCGGCGCGGGACATGGACTGTCAGATCAGTACCGTATTGAGACGCCACCATTCGGGCCGCGCCGCAGCCACCGCCGCATCACGCGCAACCTCGCTTTCGAACAAGGCGAAGCAGGTCGCCCCCGATCCCGACATTCGCGCCAGCATCACGCCCGGCTGGCGGGCCAGCAGCGCCAACGCCTCGGCCACTTCCGGCACCAGCGCCCTGGCCGGCGGTTCCAGATCGTTGCGCCCGGCGAGCGCCGCCGCCAGCGGGTCGCCGTCCCCCAGCCCGCCCCGATCCTTTCCATCCCAGCCGCGGAACACCGGTCCGGTGGGGCAGGCGATACCCGGATTGACCAGCAACAGCGGCATGCCCGCGAGCCCTTCCCCATCCATCATCGTCAACCGGTCACCGCGACCATCGGCCCACGCCGTCCGGCTGACGAGGCAGGCGGGCACATCCGCCCCCAATCCGGCCGCGATCTCGCCCAGCCGCGCATCCTCCACCGGCAGCGCCCACAGCCTACAGAGCGCCCGCAACGCCGCGCCGGCATCTGCCGATCCGCCGCCGATCCCCGACGCGACCGGCAATCTTTTGTCCAACCGGATCGCCGCCCCCGCTTCCACGGCAAAGGCCGCCTGCAACGCCCGCGCGGCGCGCATCACCAGATTGGTGTCGCTATCCTCGCCCTCCAGCGCCGCCGCATAGGGTCCGACAATCTCGAACGTCAGTTCATCGGCCGGCGCCACGCGCAGTTCGTCACCGTCGCGGGCAAAGGCGAAGATCGTCTCGATCGCATGATAGCCGTCCGCCTCCCGCGCGCGAACATGCAGCGCGAGGTTGATCTTGGCGTGACCGGTCTCGACGATCGCGGTCAGGGCGCGGCCACTTCCGGGGCCCACCCCATATCGATCTTGGTGGCGATGCGCTGCGCGTCCTTGGCGTCGGCGTGGACGAGTGCGGCGCGCCAGGCGAAGCGCGCCTCCAGTTTCCGCCCGGCGGTCCAGTAAGCGTCGCCGAGATGCTCGTTGATCGTCGGCTCGCCCGGCTCGCCGATCACCGCACGCTCCAGCAATTCGATCGCCTTGGGCAGGTCACCCCGCACATAATGCGTCCAGCCGAGCGAATCCGTGATCGCCGAATCCTCTGGCCTCAGCTTGCTTGCCCGCTCGATCAGCGATTGCGCCTCGGCGAGATTTTCGCGCCGCTCGAGTTGCGCATAGCCGAGATAGTTGAGCACCACCGCCTCTTCGGGGGCGAGCTTCACCGATTCCTCCAGCACGGGCCGCGCCGCCGCCCAGTCGCCCGCTTCGTGCAGCGCACTGCCCAACAGCAGCAGCAGCGTCCAGCGGGACCCATCCTCGGGCCGCGCCTCGGACAGGGTGAGTGCGTTGCGATAGGCCGCCGCCGCGTCCGCGGGACGGTCGAGATCGCTATAGAGGCCGCCGACACGGGTCCAGTCGGCCGGCTCGACCTCGCGGCCGCGGGTGGCGACAAGCGCTTCCTCCAACGCCGTCTCACGGTCGCCCTGCTTGACGAGCAATTCCATCCGCTGCCCGCGCGCCGCCTCGGCCATCGGGTCTTTGCGCCGCACATTCGCCAGCACGTCTAACGCGGCGCCATAATATTCTTCGGACGTCAGCAGCTCGCTCGTCACCAGCCAGGTTTCGGCATGCTTGGGCGCCAGGAAGGTGCCCAGCCGCGCGAAAGTGAGCGCGATCGGCGTTACCCGCTCCCGGTTGATGTCCACCGCCACGCGGGTGAACAGTTCGGCGATGCCCTCCGCCGCGGTCGATACGGGCGGCGGCAGCGATTTGCGCTGCTCGATCCGTTCGCGTGCCACCGTCAGCAGCGGATCCGCGCCGGCGAGCAGCCCCAGCGCCGACTGGCGATCGCCCGATTTCACCAGAGCGGAGGCGCCGGCCATCCGCAGGCGCAACGCACCGCGGCCATCCGGGCTGATCAGCGTCCGCACGGCGGTAATGCCATCGTCCCGCTGGCCGGTCGCGATCAGCAGCAGCGCGCGATGCTCGGCCGCATAGGCCGCCGCAATCCCGCCGATCCGCCGCGCCTGGCCCAGCGGCTCCAGCGGATCGCCCTTGCCCGTCCCGCGAACGACCCACGCCCGCAGCACCGGCACGGTGAATGCGAACACCTCGTCCCGCTCGATCCGATCAATGATGCTGTTGGCGGCAATCCAGTCCTTCGCCTGCACCGCCTCGGTCAGCAGCAGCATCCAGCCATCTGGTGGCAGATTGTCGCTGGCTTCCAGCACATCGGCTGCGCGTAGCGCCAGCGCGCGATCGCCCGCCATCATCGCCTGGCGATAGGCGCGCGTCGCGATCAGTGGGTCGTCGGGCGCCGCCGCCAGTGCCGCGCCATATCCGGCGGCCGCCGCAGCCGTCATTCCCGCCGCATCGGCCGCCCTGGCACGCACATAATGCTGGATCGGCGTCAGCGTATCGGCCGGCGGCGGCGCTGCCGCCTGCGCTGGCGTACCGGCAACTGCCAGAGCGATCAGGGCAGCGGCGGTCTGACGAAGCGACGTCATGCGATCCTCATATTGGCCGGATGCCCGGCGAGTCTGGATCAGCATAGGCGCTCATCCGCGGATTTCGATGCTTTTTCGATCAAAGCAATCTGAACTGATCACCTTGCGGTGGCCTGAACAGATCGCAGCGCAGGTCGATCCGCTCGTTGCCGACACCATATCGACGGCAGGCGAGTCGAAAGCGCGTGCGGATCAATTCCGCCCATGCGCCCTGCCCCTTCATCCGCGTGTGAAAATCAGGGTCGTTGTCGCGTCCGCCGCGGATGTCGCGGATCATCGCCATCACCTTGCCGGCGCGATCGGGGAAATGCTCGTCCAGCCAGGCCCGGAACAAGGGCGCCACCTCATGCGGCAGGCGGACGGGGATGAAGAAACAGCCGATCGCCCCGGCATCCGCCGCCGCCTCAATGATATGTTCGATCTCATGGTCGGTGATCGCCGGGATCACGGGCGCGATCGAAACATAGGTGGGCACGCCAGCCGCGCGCAGCGCCCGTACCGCCGCCAGCCGCCGTTCGGGCCGCGGCGCACGCGGCTCCACCGTCCGCGCCGTCTCGGGCGTCAGCGACGTCACCGAAATCGCCACGGCCGCCAAACCCTTCGCCGCCATGGGGCCAAGAATGTCCATATCGCGCACCACCCGATCGGATTTGGTGGTGATGGTCAGCGGATGATCGCACTCCGCCAGCACCTCCAGTATGCCGCGCGTGATCCGCCATTCGCCCTCGATCGGCTGATAGGGGTCGGTATTGGTACCCAGCGCCATCGGCCGCACCTGATAGCCCGGCTTCATCAGTTCCTTGCGCAGCAGGTCCGCCGCATCGGGCTTGGCGAACAATCGCGACTCGAAATCCACGCCCGGCGAAAGATCGTGGAACGCGTGCGTCGGCCGTGCGAAACAATAGATGCAGCCATGCTCGCACCCCCGATAGGGGTTGATCGACCGGTCGAAACCAATGTCGGGCGACGCGTTGCGGCTGATGATCGTCTTCGGCCGCTCGACCGTCACCGTTGTGCGAAGCTTTTGCGGCGCGCCATCGATCTCGTCGCGCGCATCCAGCCAGTCGCCATCCTCGGCCCGCGCCGGCAGGTTGAACCGGCTGCTGGCCTGATTGAGCGTTGCGCCGCGGTCGGGACGATCTGCAACCATCCCTCATGATATTCCGCTTACCGGAACATATCAAGAACATCTTGACGACGCCGCTTATGGGTTCATGCTGTCCGCAACAAGGGAGAGGGATGGCATGATGCGTGGTGCGTTATGGCGTGGCGTGGCTGTGGGGTTGCTGCTGACGAGCGCCCCCGCAATCGCCGCCGCGCCAAAGGTCGCTCCGCGGCCCGGCGGCATTCCGGCCAGCCTTAACGGCGACAATCTCGATGCCTTCGTCGCCGTGCTCCAGGATGCCGGTTACCGCGCGAAGCTGAAGGCCAATCCGGAGGGGCAACGCTATATCGACAGCGCAGCCAATGGCGTTCCCTTCTCGCTCACCTTCACCGATTGCGACGGCGAAAGCGGATGCAAGGGCGTGCGCTTCCTCGCCTGGTGGCCTCGCCCGGCGGCGGTCGACGCCAAGGCCGTCAACGAATGGAATGATGGCTACAAGCTGGCCCGCGCCGCGATCGACGCCGACGATGATCTCGTGCTCGATTATTATATCTCACTGGTGGGTGGCGTGGCTGCGGCCAACTTTCTCGACAGCTTCGATTGGTGGACGGTGCTGGTCGGCGATTTCCGCGACTTCCTCGATACCAAACAGGCCGAGGTGAAGCCCGCCAAGCCGGACGATCGCAAGGGCGTCAGCGCTGTCGACGAGGATTTTTCAGGCTGAAATTCTGAAATGAACATCATGGGGACGCCGTCTGGGCGCCCCCATGATGCCGTCGTTCTGCGTGGGGCAGCTTACGACATCTGCATCCGCTTTTGCGGCCGTCGGCGCATCGATGCGCCGACGACGCCGAAACCGACGAGCATCATTGCCCATGTGGCAGGTTCGGGAACCGGCGTGTTGGCGCCGGGGCTGACCGAATTGGTCAGGAACTCGACACGCAGCCCGGTCGGGTTGCCGCTTGCCTGCGCGAAGTTGGTGACGTTGAACGACAGCGTGTTCACGCCTTCGACAAAGGCATCGGATACCGATGCGAAATCGGTCCAGCTGTCATAGGTGCCACCTGATCCCGTGATTTCCTGGCCATTGAGCAGGATCGACGTCACCCTATTGTCCGCAGCGAAGCGGCCGGTGAAGTTCGCCGTGGTCAGGTCGAAGCCGGTCAGGTCGAAATCCAGCGTATAGCTGTAGAGTCCGTCCTCATCCGGATCGAAGTCTGCATTGCCCTGCGGACGTGGCGTCAGCCATTGCGACGTATCGTCATTCGCGATCCAGTTGCTGTAGATCGGCGATCCGGTGAAGGCGTGGCCGCCCAGGCCGCCCGAATTATCCCAATGGAGATCGGCACCATTGCCCGGCTTCGCTCCGCCGCCGGCGCCCCATTCGTCGCCGCCGTTTTGTACGCCGGTATTATAGAGGCCGAGGATGACGGCAGCCTGCGCCGGCAGGATATTGGCCGTGGATGCGGCAAGAAGTGCCGCGAGACCCAAATTCATTTTTTTCATGGCTTCCTCCAGAAGGGACTGAACCCCGCGGCGGAACGCCCTGTGTTGGGAAAGGTGCCTGCGCGTTTTTGGCATTGGTCGCTGTCGGCAGGCATTTCACCGCGATATGGTTAACACACGCGATGAGCTGCGGAACGAAACGCAAGCAACATGAATGGAACTTTGAAAGTTTGCCCGATCAAATAACCAGATAACGCACCGAAAATATCAAAATCGCGCCGAAGAATGTTCAGAAAACTTGCCCAGATTCCGTTTCGCACCAAAAACAACACCCGCAATATAGGGATTCACCGCCGCGCAAACTCCTGCGGCGACATGCCCGTGCGGCGGCGGAAGGCGGTCGAAAAGCTCGACGGGCTGGAAAAGCCGAGCAGATAGGCGATTTCCTTCAGCTGGCGATCGCCCGCCCGGATCAGCGCCTCGGCCCGCGCCTGCCGCGAATCCTCCACCGCGTCGGAAAGCGTGGTGCCCGTCGATGCCCGCCACGCGCGCGAAAGATGCCGCGGGCTCAGCCGCACCAGCGATGCCAGTTCGCTCACGGTGGGCGGCGGCATGTCCCGCTCGGCAATCCGCTCACGCAGACGGTTGAGCTGCCAACCGGCCAGCCCGCCTTTCGACAGATCCTCGTCGATCGTGTCCAGCCGCGCGAAGCCGCGCGCCAGATCGACCGCCAGCAAGGTCGTCAGCCCATCCAGCAGGAAGGCGCTCGCCATCCCCGGCTGGCTGATCTCCTGCGCGATCCGCCGGATCGATCCGATCACCTCGGGCTGGCGCACGTCCATCAACGCGCGCTGCACTTCCGGGTCGGATGGATCGACGTTCAGATCCGGCCCGTCTTCGCCTGCCGCGTGGAAGGCGATGCGCAGGAAGGTCTGGTCGCCCCCCATCCCGCGGGTCTGCAACCTTGTATCGGCCGGCTGGAACAACAGGTCGCCCAGCGGCAGGAAGTCCGCCCCCGCATAATCGCGATAGCGGCCTTCCTTATGCCCGTGCGGCTGGGAAAGGTTCAGGCTGATCGTCGGCCTTTTCTCGGCCAGCGTCACCTCGAACGGCGTCGGCCACTGAATGCGGCACAGGTCGATCGCGGCGGATGGCGTATCCGCCCGGCTCGCAATCCTCCAGTCCGCGCCCATTCGCCCTGCTACTGCCTCACTCCACGATCCGGCGGTTGCTCTCGCCCCAGAAGGCGGTCATCCGCACGATCAGTCCGTCATCGTCGAATTCCATCACGTCGAGCGTCTCGATCTCGACCTTGACGGGGTAATTCACCGGCTTGGCTATATAGGCAACCGCGCCGTAACGGCCAACTATGCGCGCCGCGCAGTCGAACGTCATCAATATGCCGCCCTGCATCGCGTCGAAACCCGCCTGGAAAAAAGCGCCGATCTCCGCATGTCCGCGCTTCTCGCCGGTGCCGATCGGGTCCTCGATAACGGCGTTCGGATGGAACAGCGCGAGCACGCCCTTCAGATCGGCATCGCCCATGCGCTTGCCATAGGTTTCCATCACCTGCCGGATATGGTCCGCGCCCGGCCCTTCAGTCGGCGCCTGGATGAAATCGCTCGTCGAAGCCTCGGCCATCTGCTGGTCCTCTCCAAAAATCCCGTCATCCCGGCGCAGGCCGGGATCGCCTCGTTCTTGGCCCAATCCCCGTCCGGCCGACATCGCCGCATCTGCTGGAATCCGGCAATCGCTTCAGCGGGATTGCGGAAATCTCAGCGAACGGACGATCACCGATTGGCTGGCCGTCGCCATCAGCGTGCCATCTTCGGCGAACAGCAGCATCTGGCCGTGGCCGAAGCCATCGGCGACGCCATGGATGCGAATGTCGCACAGCACCCATTCGGTCTCCGCAAGGCCGGTGAAGCGGATGCAATTGTCGAGGCTGTTGACCGCGACATCGCCCTTGCCGTCGGACAGTGCATTGCCGATCGATGCCGGCACGAAATCGGCCATGATCGCCAGCATCGGCCGGTCGATAGGCCCGCCGCCCGCACCCGGCTCGCCGGTCGGGCGCATCCACAGCACCATATGGCCGGCCTCGTCGCCGGTCGCGTCCCAGCCCTTGGCGATGCGGACGTCCATGCGGGAATACATGTCGTCCGGCGCGATATCCCAGCGCAGCGGAAGCCGCGGGCAATCCTGTGGTTTGGGCACGAAGCTCGGGCTCGCAAACTGGCGCCGCACCGCCCCCGGCCGGGCACCGAGCGAGAGCCCCGCCCCCACCACCTGCCGCCCATCGACCTTCGCCGTCGCACGCGCCTGGCTGGTATGATGCCCCTCGACCAGCGGCGTCACCTCGAACGCGACGGTCGAGCCGCGCGGCGCATAGTTGAGATATTGCGTGGTCGCCCAAACGACGGCGCGCCCCGTCGTCCGCTCCGCCGCCTCGATCGTCGCGCCCAGGCCGACGCCGCCGAACATGAAGGACGTGTCGGGCGGCCCCACCGAAAGCCACGGCGCGACATCGAGCATCCAGATATTGGCGGCGGGGCCCGCCTCGAGCGTGAAGAATCCCGCCATCCCGGCCTCAAGCGCCCTTCAGCGCGAACTTTTGCACCTTGCCCGATGCGTTGAGCGGCAGGCTCGCCACCACCTCCACGCTGCGCGGCGCCTTGTAATTCGCCATGTTCGCCTTGGCCCAGGCGCAGATTTCCGCCGGATCGGGATGCGCCCCCGCCACCGGAATGACGAACGCCTTGCCGACTTCGCCCATCCGCTCGTCGGGCACGCCGATCACCGCGGCGAGCGCCACATCGGGGTGCTTCTGCAGGATCTTCTCGATCTCCGCCGGATAGCAGTTGAACCCGCCGGAGATATACATGTCCTTCATCCGGTCGGTGATGACGAGCCGCCCGTCATCGACGAACTTGCCGACGTCGCCCGTATGCAGCCAGCCATCCGCGTCGATCGCCTCTGCGGTCCCCTTCGGATCCTCGAAATAGCCGATCATCACGTTGAAGCCGCGAACCTGCACCTCGCCTTCCTCGCCCTGGGGCAGCACATTGCCCTCGGCATCGGCGATCCGCACCTCGATGCCGGGGATCGGCTTGCCGCAGGTCGTCGCCACCACCTCGGCCGGGTCATGCGCGTCGGACAGCGATACCGTGCCGCAGGTCTCGGTCAGGCCATAGCCGGTCAGCACCGTCTCAATGCCGATATCCTTGCGCATCCGCTCGATCAGCGCCGGCGGGATCGACGCCGCCCCGGTAATCGACAGGCGCAGCGAGGAAAGGTCCGCATCGCCGATGTCGGTCGCCAGGATCGTCTGGAAGATCGCCGGCGGCCCCGGCAGCATCGTGATCCTGTGCAAGGATATCAGCTCGACCAGCTTCGCCACGTCGAGATTGGCCAGCGGATAGATCGTCGCGCCCGTCATCAGGCACGGCAACCAGCCGGCCTTGTAGCCGAAGCTGTGGAAGAACGGGTTGACGATCAGATAGCGATCCGTGTCGTTCAGCCCGACCGAATTGGTCCAGCTCCGATAGGTCCGGCAGGTCTGGCCATGGCCGCTGATCACGCCCTTGGGGTCGCCCGTCGTTCCGGAAGTAAACATGATGTCGGCGGCATCGTCGGCGGACACTGCCAGCGCGCGCGCCTCCGTCTCCGCATCGGGCTTCGCCTCGGTCAGGAAGGCATCCCATTCCGGCCCGAAGGTGATGATCCGCTCGACATGCGGCAGATCCTGCTCGGCCAGCATCGCGCGGTAATCATTGCCGACAAAGCTGTCGACAACCATCACCCAGCGGGCGCGGCTGCGGTTGAGGATGAACGCCGCTTCGCCGCCCTTCAACCGGGTGTTGAGCGGCACGACGACGCAGCCCGCCGCCTGCGCGCCGACGCAGCCGACAATCCAGTCGAGCCGGTTGGGCGCCCAGATCGCGACGCGATCGCCTTTCTCCAGCCCGGCAGCCGCAAAGCCCGCCGCCGCGCGCAATATGGCGTCCCACAGTCCGGAAAAGCTGATCGTCCGATCGCCATCGACGATCGCCGCCTTGTCGCCGAATCGGGCCGCGGCCTCGCGCGCAACGCCCGGTATCGTCTCCATGCCTCTTCTCTCCCAGCCTCTTCCCGATATGCGTAGGCCATATCGCCATTCACTACGCATATTGCTTGTTGCCTGTCTCAGCGCTTCATCTATCGTGATTCCGTTGTCAACAAAACCCGAATGCGAATGGGAGAGTGAATTGGCCGAGCGGCGTCTGCGTTTCGATGACAAGATCGTGCTGGTGACGGGCGGAAGCCGCGGCATCGGCCGCGATATCGTGGAGGCTTTTGCCGAGGTCGGCGCCAAGGTCATCACCTGCGGCCGCACGCCCCCAACCGACGAGATTCCCGCGACCTTCCATGCCTGCGACGTGCGAAAGGCGGATCAGGTCGAAGCCCTGCTCGATGCGATCGGCGCAGAGCATGGCCATGTCGATGTGGTCATCAACAATGCCGGCGGCTCGCCCCAGGTTGATGCCGCGACGGCGAGCCCGCGTTTCTCCGAATCGATCATCGCATTGAACCTCCTCGCCCCGCTCCATGTCAGCCGCGCGGCGCACCAATGGCTGATGAAAGCGCCCGGCCAGGGGTCGATCGTCAACATCGCCAGCGTCTCGGCGATCCGCCCCTCCCCCGGCACCGCCGCTTATGCCGCCGCCAAGACAGGGTTGCTCGGCCTCACGCGCAGCCTCGCACAGGAATGGGCGCCCAAGATCCGCGTCAACGCGATCATCGCTGGTCTTATCGGCACCGAGGATGCGGCCGCCACCTACGGATCAGAGGACATCCAGAACCGGATCATCGCCAACCAGCCGATCGGCCGGCTCGGCACGGGCGAAGATATCGCTTCCGCCTGCCTGTTCATGGCCTCGGACCATGCCGGTTACGTCAATGGCGCAGCGTGGGAAGTCGATGGCGGCGGTGAAGTCCCGCCTTTCTTCTCGATCCTCAAGGCCAATGGTCTTGTCTAGAGCGGGAGCCGCCGGATTGACCCACGCCACTCCGTTTGTGTCGAGCGAAGTCGAGGCATGCTTCCTTCTAGCGAAGGCGAGAAGCCCTCGGCTGCGCTCGGTCAATCCCTCGACTTCGCTCGGGACAAACGGGTGAGTGCAATGGCATCGTCGTCCAAGGTCCGCATCGCCGCGCTCAACCATGTCGGCCTCACGGTCGCCGATCTCGATCGCTCGATCGCCTTCTACACCGGCATTTTCGATGTGAAGGTGGAAGGCCCGTGGGATCGCACCGGCCCCGGCGTCGGCAAGGTGACGGGTTATCCCGGCTGCTCGGTGCGGCAGGCCTTCCTCAATTTCGGGCGGACGGACCAGCTCCTCGAACTGCTGGAATATACCAATGGCGGCGTGGTGGTGGACCCAGCCAATGGCAATGCCGGCGCCGCGCATTTCGCCGTCGTGGTGGACGATGTTGACGCCATCTATGCCGATCTGTCGGCCAAGGGGCACAGCTTCGTCTCACCGCCGATCACCACCTCGCCCAACCCGCTTTTCTGGGGCCGCGTCACCTATCTGATCGATCCCGATGGCTTCCGCATCGAACTCTATCAGCCGCTGGAGGCATGAACGGGGCTTGGCGGGAGCGGTGCTCCACCATAAAGTGAATGCGATTCATTGAGGATCGCACATACCCCTTCACGTCATCCCAGCGAAAGCTGGGATCTCAGGCGGCTCATGCCCCGGCAGAAACCACGAGATCCCAGCTTTTGCTGGGATGACGAAAGAAAGGGGAGATGAGGAAGAGGACAGCCACTTGAACCCCGCCGATTTCCGTCTCGATCCCGCCGATGAATATCCGCATCCCGCAGGCCCGGAGCGCAATTTCAACGAGAGCGTCTACGTCAACGCCTTCGACGACGGCACCGGCGTCGGCGGCTGGATGCGTCTCGGCAACCGCGTCAACGAAGGCCGCGCCGAGCTGTCGGTCTGCCTCTATCTGCCTGACGGCCGCATCGCCGTGCGCTTCAGCCGCCCCCGCATCGACACCAATGATGCCTTCGATGCCGGCGGGCTGCGCTTCGACGTGATCCACCCGATGCGCCGGCTAAACGCGGCTTATGAAGGCGACGTCTTCATCGTCACCAATCCTGACGATCTGCGCCATCCCGAAACGCTTTTCGCTCAGGCCCCCCGCCTGTCCTGCAAGGTGGAATGGCGCCTCGACACCATCTCGCCCCAGCATGGTGGCGAGCCGGTGCGCCATGACGTCCAGACCATGTATGGCCGCGATTTCTCGCTTGGCCATTTCAACCAGCATATCCATGCTTCCGGCCACATCACCATCGGCGACGAGCATTTCCCCATATCCGGTCATGGCTGGCGCGATCATAGCTGGGGGCCGCGCTGGTGGACCAACATCATCTGGTATCGGCTGTTCCTCGCCGCCTTCCCCGACGGCCGCGGCTTCATGATCCACCGCATCGCCGGGGAGGATGGCCGCACGCGTCGTTCGGGCGTGCTGCTGATCGACGGCCATTATCACGAGATCACCGATTTCGACGCGATCACCGACTGGACGGACAAGCGCGATCCCACCTCGGTCCGCATTGTCGTTCGCACCGCAACCGGCCGCACCGCGGAGATCACTGGCGAGATCCTCTCACTCGCCCCCTTGCGCAACCGGCGGGAAGAAAATGGCCGCGAACTTCTGAGCCGCATTGCCGAAGGCCACACCCGTTTCACCTGGGACGGCGTCGTCGGCTACGGCATGACCGAATATATCGAGCGCGTGGCCGAGGATGGCAGCCTTGCCGGCTTCCCTCTCTGATCCTCAAGCCGCGCTGACCGATGCCGTCCGTCGTCGCTTCGGCAGCGGGACGACGGTGGACAATGTCGTCCAGGCGACGCTCGGCGGCTCCAACCGCACGCTTTTGTTCGATCTGGTCGAAGGATCGGCGCGGCGCCGTCTGGTTTCGCGGGAAGAGACCTTCAGCGGCGAAACCAACCCCTTCCTGTCGCCCGCACAGCAGTTCCGCATCATGGCTCATGTCCATGAAGCGGGCGTGCCGGTGCCCGAACCGATCTTCGAATATGATGGCGAGGACGCACTCGGCCCCGGTTTCGTAACCGCCTTCGTGGCCGGTGAAACACTGCCCCGCCGGCTGCTGGAACGCGAGGACCGCACGGCGATCCTCCGCCAGCTCGCCGAGGCGCTGGTCAGGCTCCACGCTTTGCCGGCCGGCCAAGATGATCCGGCCCACCCCCTCGCTTTCCTCAACTCCATCCCAGAATCCGGCGATCCCGTCGCCGCCATGCGCCTGCGCATCGACTCGCTCGACGAGCCCCACCCCGCGCTCGAACTCGGCTTGCGCTGGCTGGAAACCCATCGCCCGCCCGAACGCCCCCGCTCGATCGTCCATGGCGATTTCCGCAACGGCAATTTCATGGTCGGCGAACAGGGTCTCGCCGCGCTGCTCGATTGGGAATGCACCCATCTCGGGTCAGGGGTGGAAGATCTCGGCTGGCTCTGCACCCGATCGTGGCGCTTCGGGCAGGAGGCGCGTCACGCCGGCGGCTTCGGCACCCGCGAAGACGTGATTGCGGCTTATGCGGCGGCGGGCGGCCCGCGCCTCGACGCCGACGAAATCCGCTGGTGGGAACGCTACGGCCTTGTCCGCTGGGCGATGTATAACATCCTCCAGGCCCATGGCTTCGAACGCGGCCGCCGTTCGCCGGCCTATGCCGTCTGCGGTCGCAATACGGCGCTGATGGAATATGATCTGCTGATGACGCTCAAGGGGAGCTATGATTGATGGTCGGCGCACGCTTACGCCGTTACCCCTCCACTATCGTCATCCCAGCGAATGCTGGGATCTCGTCGTTATGATGCGGAACAGCAGCCAAGCGATGCCAGCCTGCGCTGGCATGACGAGCGTGGGTAAGAGAGATCAATAATGCGCCACTACCGCCCCTCCACCGCCGATCTAATCGGCACCGTCAGCGAATTCCTCCGCAACCTCGGTCCGAAACTCGATAGCGGCGATCGCTACCAGTCGCTCGTCTGCACCCATATTCTCGGCATGGTCGAACGCGAATTGCGCGGAGAACCGCTGACAGATCAGGACGAAGCCGCGCTCGCCGCCGCCATTCGCGCGGGCGATCATGACGGCGATTGGGACGAAATCTTCTCCGCCGTGCTTGACCGCACTGTCGCGCGCGTCGCACTCGCCAAGCCTGATCATCTTGCCCCGGAGCATCGCCCCGCATGACCGCCACGACAAGCCAGCGCGTCACCCTTGAGATTGCCGACGGCGTGGCTCGCCTGAGCCTTGCCAATCCCGGCCGCCGCAATGCGATCGACCTCGCCTTCCTCAAGGATTTTGCCGCCGCGGCGCTCGACATCCAGTCCGACGCCTCGGTTCGCGTCATCGTCATGCGTGCGGACGGGCCGGTTTTTTCCGTGGGTGGCGATCTGGCCGAAATGGTCGCCAATCGCGATCGTGCCGAGCGCCATGTCCTCGAAATGGCGTCGACCTTCCATCTCGGCATCGAACGGCTCCAGCTTTCGCCCGCGCCTTTGATCGTGGCATTGGGCGGCACGGCCGCGGGCGGCGGCTTCAGCCTCGTGCTGGGCGCGGATCTCGTGATCGCCGGTCAATCGGCCAAGCTCGTCTCCGCTTATCTCAATTCGGGTCTCACCCCGGATGGCGGCGCGACCTATTTCCTGCCACGCCTCGTCGGGCGGCAGAAAGCTTTCGAGATTATGGCCCTGAGCCCCGTACTTACGGCGCAGGATGCGCTGGCGCTCGGCCTCGTCACCCGCGTCGTCGACGATGCAGCGCTCGATGAGGAAGTGATGCGGGTCGCCACCAAGCTCGCCGCATTGCCGTCCGATGCGCTTTCGGTTCTCAAGCGCCAGCTTCACGCCAGCCCGGCCAATGGCCTGGCCGACCAGCTCGCGATCGAAGCCGGCGGCATCGCCCGCGCGGCGGGGCGGCCGGAGGTTCAGGCCGCGCTCGATGCCTTTTTCGCCAAGGCCAAATGACGAATATCCTTTCGGCTGAGGATCTGGCGGACCTGTCCGTCCTCTTCACCTTGCCGGAAGAATTCGGGCCCGGAAGCGACCGGCCTTATCTGGCCTTCGCCCTCGCGGACGCAGATCCTTCGCTCGCCGATCGGCTGCGCCTGCTCCCCTGTCCGGTGATCGGCATCGGCGCCGGCCCGCTCGCCCCCGCGTGCGATGTCGTACTCGCCGATGCGCACGATCTTCCCCCCATCGACCGCAACGTCCGGGCAACTCCGCTCGCCGCAATGATCCTCGTCCAGCATCTGCGCGCCAGCGAACATCTCGACATGGCGTCCGCGCTGACGGCGGAAAGCCTCGCTTATGCCACGGTTCAGCAAGGCCCTGAGTTCAAACGGCAATCCTTCTACCGTTTCCAACCCACTCCCAACAGCGAACCCCATGTCGAAATCCACGGCACCGAATCCAGTCTAAACCTGACGCTGAACCGCCCCGCCAGCTTGAACGCCATCAACGTCGCGATGCGCGATGCCCTCTCCGAAGCCCTCGACATCGCCCTCGCCGATTCCGATGCTCCCTCGGTCCATATCGCCAGCACCGGCCGCTGCTTCTCGTCAGGCGGCGAAGTCTCCGAATTCGGCCTCGCCAGCGATCCCGCCACCGCCCATTGGGTCCGCACGCTCCGCCTCCCCGCCCGCCGTCTCGCGCAACTGGCCGATCGGCTGACGGTGCATGTCCAGGGCGGCGCGATCGGCGCCGGGATCGAGATGGCGGCCTTCGCCCACCGCCTCACCTGCACGCCCAACGCCTGGTTCCATCTGCCCGAACTGAAATACGGCCTGATCCCCGGCGCCGGCGGCACGGTCAGCCTGCCGCGCCGCATCGGCCGCCAGCGAACCGCTTATATGGCGCTATCGATGCGCCGCATCCCCGCCGCGACCGCGCTCGAATGGGGATTGGTCGACGCCATCGCGTCATAGACCAGATCGCCCCCCACGATCGTCGCGCGCACCGCTACCCCCGCCAGATCGCGCCGCGCCTCCGCCCATGGGCGATCGATCAAGCAGAGGTCGGCGATCTCCCCCACCGCCACACGCCGCAATGGCCCACCGGGATCGCCCGCCGATCCGGTGAACAGCGCCAGCGCCTGTTCCGGCGTCACGGCCTCCTCCGGCCCCAACCCTTCCGGCCGCGCGACCGCAGCCGCCATGGCCGCCCAAGGATCGATCCCGCCGAACGGCGCGTCGCTCCCCGCCGCCACCCGGATGCCCGCATCCAGCAGCGATCGCAGCGGATAGAGGAAGGGCCGGTCGGCCGACTCCACCTCGGTCAGATAAACAACCCCACGTTCGGCGATGAAATGCGGCTGGGTGACGACCGTCAGCCCCAGCCGCGCGATCCATTCGCGGACATGCGGCGGCGCCACCCCACAATGCTCGATCCGGTCGTCCCGATCCGCGCCCGCCGCCTCGATCGCCGCCAGCACCAGCATCAGTTCGGCCAGAGTCACGCAATGCGCCGCAACCGGCCGGCCGGCTTCATGGGCTCCAGCAACTTCGGCGGCGAGGGCATCCAACCCCGGCAGGTCATGATCGTGATAATGGAGCTTCAGCGCACCGACGCCCTCCAGTCCATCGAGCGAGCGTCGTCCCATCACCAGCAACCGCTGCGGCAGGCCCGCCGTCCGATAGCGCGCCAGATCCTCCGGCCCGTTGCGCGGCGTCACCTCGGTCAGCCCGGTCACGCCACGCCGGGCGAGCGTGGCGCCGACCGTCCGCAGATCAGGAGGATCGAGCGGCAGGCGTTCGCGCAGCCAGGCATCACCGTCGATCAGCCGTCCATCCTCGGGCCCGCCGCCCAGCACCTCTATCGCCCGGCTGTTGAGCACCCACATCCGCCCGCCGCGATGCTGGATACGGATGCGCCGATCAGGGCCGTGGACATCCAGCCATTCGCGGTCGATCCGGCCGATGCTGTCATGATAGCCGATACCCCGCAGCCAGCCGTCGCCCACCGCATCCCCCAGCGCCTCGGCCAGCGCATCGAGCGACATCACCTGCGGCGGCCCACAGCGGAGCGAGGCCATCGCCGCCGCGGTGGCGTTCAGATGGATATGATGATCGTGGAGCCCCGGCAGCAGCGCGCCGCCCCGCGCATCGAGCACCATCTCCCCCGGCGCGGCGACAAGATCTGGTGCGATCTCCGCAATTGTGCCCGCCACAAGCCGCACATCGACGAGCGCACCATCCACTTCCGCGCGCCGGATCAGCATTCGCCCAGCACCTTGATCGTATCCGCCCCGAGCGGCCGTGCAGATGCCATCGCCCGTCGCAGCGGGTAGAGCGGCGCCGTGTCGCGCTCGGCCAGTGCCCGCCATTCCGCCAGCCCCTCGCGATCCACGGTCCCCATACCGATCGCGTAAGCGACGGTCCGGGCAAGGGACAATGCGATCAACCCACCCTCACCCTTGCGCCACGCGGCCAGTGCGGCGAGCGCAACATGAAGCCCGGTCAGCGGATCGGCGATCGCGTCGCCGGCGAACATCGCCTCGTGCCAGCCGGCCGCCATCACAGAGGCGAGGCCCGCCGCCACCGCGGCATCGTCGCCGAATCCGACCCTTTCCGCCGCCGGCCCTTCGCGTCCATGGCCCGTGATCGAGATCCAGATCTTGCCGGCAGCCACCGCCGCTTCGGCATCCACGCCTAGTTGTGCAAGAGCGCGCGGGCGCGATCCCTCAATGACGATATCCGCCCGATCGATCAGCCGCAGCAGCGCGTCGCGCCCCTCGGCCGTGCGGAAATCCAGCGCCACACTTTCCTTGCCGCCGTTCAGCAGATCGAAAAAGCCGGCATGGCCGCGCCGCGCCCCATCGGGACGCGACAGGCTTTCTACCTTGATCACCCGCGCACCTGCCATGCCAAGCAGCGAAGCCGCCAACGGCCCGGCCCATAAGGGCGCGAGATCCACGACCAAAGGCGAAGCGCCGCTTGGCCGCGCAACGGATGCGCCGGATCGTTCGAACCAATTTCTTGGCGCAGCAACCGTCCTATCGAGAGCGATCGGCAAACCCAGCTCAATTCCACGATCGACCAACTCCGTCGCCGAGCCATTGCTGGCGGCCGCAGCAATCGCATTCCAGTCGGCCGCCTCAGCTTCCAGCCAGGCCGGCAGCAAATCCCAGTCGTCATCCCGCGCCAGGCTCAGCGCAAAGCGGCCATCCGCGGCATCGATCAACCGGCATGTCCCATTGGCCGAGACGCGCCCCCCACGTTTAAGCTCCATCAACCGCGCTCGCTCACCCAGCAGGAGCGCACCGCTCGATGGTAGCTTAGCTCCCGGTGCCAATGCGGAAAAGGCGAGCAACGCGGCATCCGCGGCGATGGTCAGCGGAGCAGGACAAACCAAGGACGGCCCATCCGGCCGCCCGGTCACGTCCATCAATCCCGCGCGCCGCCATCCGAGCGCGGGATGATCGCCCTCGCCTGTCACCTCCGCCGCGCAGCCGAGATCGGCAAGCAGCATGCGGGCACGTTCACTGGCGGAGAAACAAAGTTCAGACACTATCACATCATGCCCGCTGGCCGGGCCGGAAGCGAGCCTAGTTGCGGCCCACGCCATCCGCCCAGGCGATAAGCCGCCGGTACATGCGGTCGGCATCGGGCGCCACGAAGACATGATGGCCGGATGTCGGCACCACATAGAGCGTGAAATCCGGGCAGTTCAGATAGTCGCGCGGCAGCAGGTGCGGCGGCCCCGTCATGTCGCGATCGCCGACCGAAAGGAACACCGGCACGTCGAGTTCGCCCAGTTCCTTCGCGACATTGCCCGGCAGCATCGCGTGCATGCCGACATTGGCGAGCACTCGATCCATCACCCCCCGCAACGCACGACCGGCCGGCGTGTCCTTATCGTGCACCGGCGCCGGCAGATAAGGCTCATCTCCAAAACGCGCGCGGGCGAATTCGACGATGCGGGAGCGCCCGCCATCAGGCTCCAGAACTGCGGCGCGATGCGTGTCGTCCATATATTCCGGCAGGCCGACCGTGCCGAAGCACAGGAGCAGCATCGCATCGAAATCACGGGTGGCGGACTGGTGGACCACGCCAACCATCGCGCCCGCCGAATGGCCGGTGCCGATCGCCGGAATGTTGTCGATAGCCGGCAGGCCCGCGATCGCACCCGACGCCAGCAACGCCCTGAACTGCGCCAGCGCGCGGACATTGGCTTCCGCTACCGCCTCGGTCGTCAACGAATAACCGTCCGCCGGACGCGTGCTCTCGCCCACCCCCACCGGATCGATCGCAACGACGATGTGCCCGGCAGCGGTCAGCGCCGCCGCCAGGCTGAACCCCTCGTCATGGGGCGTCTGCGGGTCGTGGAGGTCATAATAGCCGCGCGACACGCCGCCCCCCGGCACGCACCAGAACAGCAGCGGCCGGCTCGCCAGCCGATCCGGCACATGCACGTCGATCGCGAGCGTGATCGGCTCCCCGCCCGCGACGAGCGCACCGACATCCAGCCGCAACGCACTCACGCGGCGCGCACCGGCATCATGGGCGACGAGCGCGCTCACAGGCCGAGGATCGCGCCCGCCACGCCCGAGGCGCAGAACACGGTCTCGACATTCTTCACCTGGTTGGCCGCCGTGCCGCGCAACTGCCGCACCGCTTCGGTGATGTTGTTCATGCCGTGGATATAGGCCTCGCCCATCAACCCTCCATTGGGGCTGAGCGGCGATTTTCCGTCCAGGTTCATGTGGCCGTCGCGGATATAATCCTTGGCCTCGCCGGGCTTGCAGTAACCAAAAGCCTCGGTCTGTCGGAGGATCTGCGGTGTGAAATTGTCGTAGATCATCGCGACATTGGTATCGCGCGGTGCGAGGCCGGCGGCCTGCGTCAGCCGCTCGCGTACCCGTTCGGACATGGCGAGCTCGGTCAGGTCGCCCTCATAATAATCCGACACGATCTCATGATTCTTGAGATAGGCATATTCGGCGCCGAGGATGCGGGCCGGCTTGTTCTTCGTGTCGCGGGCACGGTCCATCCGGGTGATGACGAGCGCGACGCCGCCATCCGATTCCTGGCAGCAATCGAGGAGATGTAGCCAGGGCGCGACGATCCACTTGGAATTCTGGTGATCCTCCAGCGTGATCGGCTTGCCATAGAACCAGGCATCGGGATTGGTCGCGGCATTGCTGCGCAACAGCACCGCGATATGGCCAAGGTCTTCCGACGTCACGCCATAGCGGTTCATGTACGGCCCGCAGGACAAGGCTTCCCACACCGCCGGCGCCTGCGCGCCATAGGCCATGCACCATTCGAAGAAGGTGCTGCTCTTGCCGCTCGGGAAGATCTGCAAATTGGGCTGGCCGAAGCGATAGGCGGAACGCTCGTTCATTGCGCGCCACACCACCATCACATCGCAGATGCCCGCCTCAACCGCCTTCTTGGCGTGGACGATCGTCGTCACCGACGATGCACCGCCCTGCGGCGTGCGGAGCGTATATTTGATCTCCTTGCAGCCGAGATTGCGGGTCAGGTCCACCTCGTCCGAATTGTCGAGATCGAAGGTGATGCAGCCGTCCACCTCGCTCGGATAGATGCCGGCGTCATCGAGCGCCTTCTTTACCGCTTCGGCCATGAGCTGCTGCTCGGACCGACCGGAGTTGCGCGAAAATTCAGTCTGGCCGATGCCGACGATGGCGGCCTGGCTATTCCGGTCGACCATCGTCAGGCCTCCTTGGCGGGACGGAAGATGGGGATGTTTTGGCCGCTCTTGGTGGTGGTGTAGGCTACCTCCACCTTCATGCCGTAACGCATGTCGCGGGGATCGACGCCTTCGATATTGGATACGTAGCGCGGCCCCTCCTCGGTCTCGACCAGCACCACGATCGGCGGCGTCTCAAAGCCGATGGCCGGCGGATGGATCGGCATCACCCAGCTTATGATCGTGCCGCGGCCGGACAGGTCATGATCGCGCTGATCCATGCTGAAGCATTCCGGGCAAATCGCGCGGGGCGGGTGCCACAGCCGTTCGCAGCCGCCGCATTTCTGCGCGATGAAGCGCTTTTCATCGGCCGCCTTCCAGAAACGCGCACCATCGACCGTCATGATCGGATCGGGGCGATTGGGATTGGGATTGATCTCGCTCATCTGGCCCCCCTTATTGCCACGGGCTCTTCATCTGCTTCTGCGTCGCACGCGGCGGATCGCAAGCGATCGCGCCGTCGCCGGCGAGTTCGTCGATGGCCGCTTCGTCATAACCAAGCGTCGCCAGGATCGCGGCGGTGTCCTTGCCGACGATCAGCGGCGGCCCCTGGATCACGCCGGGCGTGCCGGACAGTTCGTAGGTCAGGCCCACCTGCTCCAGCTTGCCGACCGCCGGATCATGATATTCGGCCGTCCACTTGCGCTGCTTGAAGACCGGATTGTCGAACAGACGTAACGAGGCGGTGTCGTCCGAAAGCTCGGCCGGAACCCCAGCCGACGCCAGTGCCGCCAGCGCATCCGCGGCCGACCGGCCGGCGAAGAAGCCCGTCGCATCACCACCGACCAGCCCATCGAACGCAGACTTCGCTGCATCGTCCACGGCCGCGACCTGCACCCAGCCATCCTTGGCCTCGTAAAGCCGGTAATGCGCGGAAAAGCCCGTCTGCTCCTTGTCGAGCCGCGGCCTCGATACGGCGGCGCCATCAGGCTTCGCCACGGCGTAGCTGGTGTTCAGCAGGCAGGCGTTGACGATCGATGTGTCGACGAACTGGCCCTTGCCCGTGCGCTCGCGATCGGCCAGCGCGTTGAGGATGCCGATCGCCGACAGGAAGCCATTGCCGGTGTCGCCGAGCGACGAAAGCGCCCAGATCGGCTTGCCGCCGGCATGGACCGCGCCATCCTCATGCTGCACCCCGGCAAGGCAGGCGCCGGTCTGGTCGTTGCCCGGCAGGCCCATGCGCGGCCCCTTCTCGAAGCCGCGCGTGTGGCAATAGATCAGCCGCGGAAATTCCTTCGACAGCGTCTCATAATCGAGCCCGAGCCGCTGGGCGGCGTCGTAGCGCATATTGTGCTGCACCACGTCGGCGCTGGCGATCAGTTCCTTCAGGATGGCCATCGCCTTGGGATGCTTGAGCATCAGCGCGATCGAGCTTTTGCCGCGATTGGCGACATAGGCGATGTGGTTCTTGTGCCAATAGGTATCCCACAGCGCGTTGATCTTGATGACCTCCGCGCCGAGATCGGCGAGCAACTGGCAGCCGAACGGGCCGGCAATGGCGAGGCCGAGATCGAGCACGCGGATGCCCTTGAGCGGCGCATCCCCCGCGGCTTTTCCATTCGCAGCCTTGACCGGATCGGGCAGCGCCGCAGCTTCCGCCTTCACCGCCGCCGTATCGGCGCCGCGCGGCCGGGCGGGCCCCTGCACCTGCCCCTGGCTGTTGCTCAGCCGATAGGTGATGCCGACCTGGTTGATCGGCCCCAGTTCCGGGTCATCGACGGTCGTCACGCAGCGATCGTCGATCAGCAGCGGATCGGTCAGCGCTTCTTCGAGCGGCCGGCATTCCTGCATCGTCATTTCAGCGACGCGCGCGGCCTCCACCCATTCGGCCGCGCTGAACTTGGAAATCGCGTCCTGCAGGATCGGCTGGTAATGCGCCATCACCAGCAATTCTTCCGGCCCGATGCCGAAGCGGTCGGGATCGTTCTGGACGGTGAGGTCCGGCGAGGCGTTGAGCGTATCGCCCGCCGACGCACCGAGGATGAAGCGCGGATTGGGCACCCAATTATGGACCCAACGCCCGTCCTTGCACTGGAAATGGCCCTTGGGCGATTTGGAGCTCAGGATCCAGGTGTTGAAGCCCGGCGCGTCCGGCTCCTCCATCCGCTGCCACACGCCAGAAGCACAGGCCATCGCGCCCTGCTGCAGCGAGGTGCGCACCCGCTGGCCCCGCCCCGTCTTTTCGCGTGCAAACAGCGCCGCTGCGATACCCGTCGAAGCCGAGAAGAAGGCGCCCAGCGACGGCCAGGGCGATGAGACGAACAGCGGCCCTTCACGGTTGGCGCCCTGCACCCAATCCGGATCGATATCGACCGCATCGACGAAGGGATTCTCGCGACCGGTCATGTGCCAGACCGCGCCTTCGGGATAGCCGCGCTGCTCATATTGCAGCCCCACGCGCGCGGCGACCAGCGCGTCATAGCCCTTGCGATCCTGGTCGGGCGTGCCTTCGCCATAGGCGCTGATCGAACAATAGATCAGCTTCGGATTGATCGCCGCCAGCGTCTCATAATCCACCCCCAGCCGCTCAGTGACGCCCGGCGCGAAGCTTTCGACCAGGATGTCCGCGTCAGCCGCGAGCTTCAGGAACAAGGCATGATCGCCCGCATCCTTGAGATCGAGCACGGCACTCCTTTTGCCGCGATTCCACACCTTGTATCCCAGCATGTGCGCGAAGGGATCACCGGCCGGTCGCTCGATCCGGGTTACCTGCGCGCCATGGTCGGCCAGCAGCATCGCCGTCATCGGCCCCGCGATTCCCCAGGACAGATCGAGCACCTTCAAGCCGTCGAGAACGCCGGACATAAGCTCTCCTATCGCAGGCTTGACCGTGCCCGCCTTTTAACTGAATCCAATTCAGCTTGAATGACGCAGCCTGTCAACACCGAATGCTGAATGCCGCTAAAATCGCGTCCCTCACTCCGCACACAGCGTCATTTTTGCGCATTTAATGACCATATGCGCACTGACACCGCAATTTTGGTGACGAAGAACGCTTGAAATGCGCACTGCCCGCCGATAGAGCCGATGGCATGGAACGCCGCCCAGAGCGCGGCGGCGAGAGAGGAGTGTTGGGGGCATGGCCGTACATTCGCTCGCCTATCTGGTCATAGGCGCCCGCGATCTCGATGCCTGGACGAATTATGCCGAATCGGTGATCGGCGCGATGCGCGCGGATTCGGGTGCGGAAGGCGTCCTGCATTATCGGTTGGATCACCGCCCTTTCCGCTGGCGGATCGAGGGCGGCGATGCCGACAAATTGCTCGCCACCGGTCTCGAATGCGCAACGCGCGAGAATTGGGACAAGGCACTCGCCAACCTCAAGGGTGCGGGTGTCGCGGTCGAAGTGGCCAGCGCCGCCGAAGCCAGGGCGCGCGGCTTCCACGATCTGTTCCGCTGCGTCGATCCCGCGGGCAATCCGCTGGAGATCGGCTGGGGCCACACCGTCGCCGGCACGCCCTTCGTCTCGCCCCAGGCGGTCGACGGCTTCATCACGCTCGACGGCGATCTCGATATGGGCTTCGGCCACGCCGTACTGCCCGCGCAGAACATCGACGAGACGCGCGCTTTCTATGTCGATCATCTCGGCTTCGCCAATTCGGACGAGATGCGCGTCTTCATGGCTGGCGGCCCCGACGATCCCGGCATGGGCATGCACTTCCTGCACGCCGGCGGCCCGCGCCACCATGTGATCGGCCTCGCCCAGTTCCCGGTCCCCTCGGGCCTGGTCCACACCATGGTCGAGGTCGCTACGCTCGATGAGGTCGGCATGGCGCTCGATCGCGCGCTCGCAGCGGGCACGCACATCTCCTCCACGCTCGGCAAGCACACCAACGACAAGATGGTCGGCTTCTACATGCGCACGCCGGGCGGCTTCGACGTCGAATATGGCTTTGGCGGCATTCGCCCCGACTGGAACAATTTCACCCCCACCTTCACGATCAAGGAAGACCTGTGGGGCCACAAATGGGATTTCGGCCAGTGACTGAAGTAACTTTCGACAAGCGCATGACGGTCGACGAGATCGTCGGCCAGCTCAAGGACGGCATGAC
Source organism: Sphingomonas sp. DBB INV C78 (assembly GCF_042693015.1). NCBI lineage: Bacteria > Pseudomonadati > Pseudomonadota > Alphaproteobacteria > Sphingomonadales > Sphingomonadaceae > Sphingomonas > Sphingomonas sp. DBB INV C78. The sequence continues at coordinate 1,620,581 of NZ_CP170544.1, forward strand.
GATCGGCATCGGCGGCTGGGGCCCGCGGCGCAAGCCGATGGCCCTGGTCCGCGCGATCCTGCGGTCGCCGCTCAAGGATCTCACCATCGTCGCTTATGGCGGCGCCGATGTCGGCATGCTCTGCGCGGCCGGCAAGGTGAAGAAGCTGATCTTCGGCTTCGTCTCGCTCGATGCCATTCCGCTCGAACCCTATTTCCGCAAGGCGCGCGAAAGCGGCAAGCTTCCCGATATTCTGGAGCTCGACGAAGGTATGTTGCAGTGGGGCCTCAAGGCCGCCGCGATGCAGTTGCCCTTCCTGCCGACCCGCGTCGGCCTCGGCACCGATATCGCCACCCATGGCAAGTTCGAAACGGTGAAGTCGCCCTACGCCGATGGCGAAGTGCTGCTGGCGATGCCCGCGCTCAAACTGGATGTGGCGCTGATCCACGTCCACCGTGTCGACCAGCGCGGCAACGTCCAGGCGCTCGGCCCCGACACCTATTATGACGAATGGTTCGCCAAGGCCGCGGCCAAAACCTACGTCTCGGCCGAGGAAGTCGTCGAGCGCATGGACCAGAGCTATCCCCAGGACGCCAAGGCCAATATCTTCGAACGCTGCTTCGTGACCGGCGTCGTCGAGATCCCGCAGGGCGCCCACCCGACCTCGCTGCCGCCCAGCTATGGCTGGGACATGGGCCACTTCAAGGCCTATGCCGCGAGCGCGGGCGAAGAAGGCGGTTGGGACAAATATATGGCCGAAGTGATCGGTCCCGACGAAGCCCATTATCTGGCCGCCGTGGGCGGCGCCGAGAAGGTGGCCAAGCTGCCGCTCCCGATCTTCTGAGGATATAGGCATGAGCGTTTCTGATTGTTCGCTGGCCGAACTGCTGATCGTCGCCTGTTCCGAGGCGTGGCGCGGCAATGGCGAAGTCGTCGCCACCGGCATCGGCCCTGTCCCGCGTCTCGGCGCGGGCCTCGCCAAGCTGACGCACACCCCTCAGCTGATGATGACCGACGGCGAAGCCTTTCTCGTCGAAGAACCCGTTCCGATCGGCCCGCGCGGCTATGACGATCGCAAGGCGGCGGGCTACCTGCCCTTCTCGCGCTTCTTCGATTCCGCTGTCTGGACCGGCCGTCGCCATGCGATGGTTACGCCCACGCAGATCGACAGCTTCGGCCAGACCAACCTGTCCTATCTCGGCGGCACATATCAGCAGCCGAAGACGCAGATGCTGGGCGCGCGTGGCTTCCCCGGTAACAGCATCTACCACATCAACTCGATGTTCGTGCCCTTCCACTCGAAGCGCACGTTCGTCGAGGGCGAGGTCGATATGGTGTCGAGCGCGGGCTACAATCCCGCGCGTCGCATCCCCGGCGGCAACTATTCCGGCATCGATCTGCGCGTGATCGTCACCAATCTCTGCGTGATGGATTTCGGCGGCAGGGATAATGCTATCCGTGTCGTCTCGCTGCATCCTGGCGTGACCATCGATCAGGTGCGCGCAGCGACCGCCTTCGATCTGCAGGTGGACGGCGATCTGCCGACCACGCCGCTGCCGACCGAAGAACAGCTCGCCATCATCGCCAGGCTTGACCCGCACAACCAGCGTGCGACCGTGATCAAGGACAATCCCCCGGCGATCACCAAGGAGTCCGTGGCATGAGTGCTGGCGCCGCGCAGGCAACCGTTCCCGTCCTCGACGGCTGGTTCACTACTGACGGCGCGGCGCCGCACCTGATCGGCACGCGCTGCTCGGCTTGCGGGACCTATTATTTCCCCAAGCTGGAAACCTTCTGCCGCAACCCGGATTGCGAAAGCTCGCAGTTCGAGACGGTGGAGTTGTCGCGGACGGGCAAGGTCTGGTCCTTCACCAACGCCTGCTACAAGCCGCCCGAACCCTATATCGCCGCCGAGCCCTTCGTGCCCTACGCGATCGCCGCGGTGGAGCTTGAGCGCGAGAAGATGGTCGTGCTCGGTCAGGTCGTCGATGGAGTCGGTGTCGAAAGCCTGAAGGCCGGCATGGACATGGAGCTGGTACTCGAAACCATCCCCGATGCCACCCTGCCCGAAGGCAAGCTCACCTGGAAATGGAAGCCCGTGGAAGGAGCCGGCCAATGAGCGGCGAGATCGCGATCATCGGCGTCGGCATGCACCCCTGGGGCAAATGGGGCCGTAACTTCGCCGAATATGGGGTCGCAGCCGCACAGGCCGCGATCCGTGACGCCGGCATTCACTGGCGCGACGTACGCTTCATTTCGGGCGGCGGCACCGTCCGCAACGGCTATCCGGGCTATGTCGCGGGCGCCACGATCGCACAGGCGCTCGGCTGGCAAGGTGCGGAGGTGAACACCAGCTACGCAGCCTGCGCTTCCGGTTCGCAGGCGCTGGCCGCAGCCCGCACCAAGATCCTGTCGGGCGATTGCGAGGTCGCACTCGTCGTCGGCGCCGATACGACGCCCAAGGGTTTCCTCGCCCCGGCCAAGGGTGAGCGCCCGGACGATCCCGATTGGGTCCGCTTCCGCGTCGGCATCACCAACCCGACCTATTTCGCGCTCTATGCGCGCCGCCGCATGGAAATCTACGGCGACACGCAGGACGATTTCGCACTGGTGAAGGTGAAGAATGCCGAACATGGCTTCACCAACGAATATGCGCGCTATCGCAAGAAGTTCACGGCGGAGGACGTCGCCGCTTCGGCGATGGTGGCCGATCCGCTGCGGCTGATGGACGTCTGCGCCACTTCCGATGGCGGCGCGGCCTTGATCGTCTGCAGCCTCGATTACGCCCGCAAGATCGGCAAGGGCGATGCCGTCCGTATCGCCGCAATCTCGACGGTGACGCCGAGCTTCCCGTCGGCGCTGGTCGAGATGCCCGATCTCGCCACCGACAGCGCGGTTGCAGCCGCCCCGCTCAGCTTCCGTTCGGCACTGCCGACCAAGGCTTATGAGCAGGCCGGCGTCGATCCCAAGGACGTGTCGGTTGCGGAGGTCTATGACCTGTCGACCGCACTCGAACTCGACTGGATCGAGGATTGCGGGCTGTGCGCCCGCGGCGAGGCCGCCGCCCTCACCCGCTCCGGCGCCACGAAGATCGGCGGGCGCATTCCGGTGAACCCGTCGGGCGGCCTGGCCTGCTTCGGTGAGGCCGTGCCTGCACAGGCGCTGGCCCAGGTCTGCGAGCTGACATGGCAGCTCCGCGGCCAGGCGGGCGACCGCCAGGTCGAAGGGGCGAAGGTTGGAATCACCGCGAACCAGGGCCTGTTCGGCCATGGCTCGTCCGTGATCGTGGTGCGCTGATGGCTTATGATCCCCTCTCGAACATCCTGACCGAGCGGCTGGGCTGCCGCGTGCCGGTGATCCAGACCGCGATGGGCTGGGTCGCCGAACCCTCGCTCGTCATCGCATCGACCAATGCCGGCGCCTTCGGTTTCCTCGGCGTCGCGGTGATGACGCCCAAGGAAGCGGCCGAGAAGATCAAGATCGTCCGCGACGCGACCACCGCGCCGTTCGGCGTGAATTTCCACATGTTCCAGCCGGGCGCGTCGGAGATCGTCGATCTCGTCATCGCCAACAAGGATCGCGTGCGCGCCGTCAGCTTCGGCCGCGGCCCGGACAAGAAGATGATCCAGCGCTTCAAGGACGCGGGCATCCTCTGCGTGCCGACCGTGGGCGCGGTGAAGCACGCGCAGAAGATGGTCGAACTCGGCGTCGACATGGTGACCGTGCAGGGCGGCGAAGGCGGCGGCCATACCGGCGCCGTGCCGACCACCGTGCTGCTGCCGCAGGTGCTGGATGCCGTGAAGGTGCCGGTGATCGCCGCTGGCGGTTTCGCTGACGGCCGCGGCCTTGCCGCCGCCCTCGCCTTCGGTGCCGTCGGCATCGCCATGGGCACGCGCTTCCTGATGACGCAGGAAAGCCCGCTGCCGCAGAAGGCCAAGGACGTCTATCTGAAGGCCGGCACCGACGACATCATCGTCACCAAGAAGATCGATGGCCTGCCCCAGCGCATGGTCCGCACGCCCCTGTTCGACAAGATCGAAAGCTCGGGCACGATCGGCATGTGGCTGCGCGCGATGGAAGGCGGCCTCGAAATGAAGAAGCGCACCGGCGCGAGCTGGGGCGAGATGATCGCCGCGGCCAAGGGCATGACCAGCCATGGCGGCCTCAGCTTCATGCAGGCGATGCTCGCTGCCGCCGCGCCGACCCTGATCCAGAAGGCGGTGGTTGAAGGCGATATCGAGAATGGCCTGCTCGCCACCGGCGTAGTCGGCGGCCGCATCAACAAGCTGCCGACTTGCGCCGAGCTGATCGCCGACATCGAGCGCGAAGCCCGCGCCCATATCGCCGCGCTGACCGGCGCCCCCGCTGCCGCAACTGCGGCGGCCTGAGGAGAGACAGACTATGCCCATCCGCACCCATGTCGAGGATCGCATCGGCGAGATCATCATCGATCATCCGCCGGTCAACGCGCTCGATTCCGACGGCTGGAACGAACTGCCCGAACATATCGCTGCGATGGGCGAGCGCGAGGATGTGCGCTGCATCCTGATCCGCGCCGAGGGCAAGGGCTTCTGCGGTGGCGTCGACATCAAGGAGATGCAGGCCAATCCGGGCCTCATCACCAAGCTCAATCGCGGCAATTACCGGACGTTCAAGGCGATCCATCACAATCCGCTGCCCGTCGTCACCGCGGTCCACCGCTTCGTGATCGGCGGCGGCATCGGCATCTGCGGCGCGTCCGACGTCGTGATCGCGGCCGAGGACGCCTATTTCTCGCTGCCCGAGGTCGATCGCGGCGCGATGGGCGGCGCCAGCCACCTCCAGCGCATGTTCCCGATCCAGAAGGTGCGCGCGGCTTTCTTCACCGGCGGCAAGATCGACGCGCAGGAAGCCTATCGCCTCGGCGCGGTCGAGATGGTCGTCCCCAATGACCAACTCCACGCGAAGGCCCGCGAATTCTGCGCGGTGATCGCCGGCAAGAGCCGCAAGGCGCTGACCATAGCCAAGGAAGCGCTCAACGGCCTCGAGCCGCGCGACGTCGATCAGGGCTACCGCTGGGAACAGGGCTTCACGCTCGAAATGTATATGCACGAAGACAGCCAGAAATCGCGGGACGCCTTCGTCCACGACAAGGGCCAGGCGGCAAAGTTCTGACGATGGATCTGAACTACACCCCCGAACAGATCGCCTTCCGCGCCGAGGTCCGCGCGTGGATGGAAGCCAATGTTCCGAAGACTCCGTTGAAGACGCTGGAAGGCCGCGAAGGCTATGACCAGCATGTCGAATGGGAACGCACGCTCGCATCCGGTAACTGGGGCATGGTGACGTGGCCGGAAGCCTATGGCGGCCGCAATCTCGATCTGATCCGCTGGCTGATCTTCGAGGAAGAATATTATCGCGCCAAGGCGCCGCTGCGCGCCAACCAGAACGGCATCTTCCTGCTCGGCCCGACCATCATGGAATATGGCACGGACGAGCAGAAGGCCCGTTTCCTGACGCCTATGGCCAAGGGCGAGATCATGTGGGCGCAGGCCTGGTCCGAGCCCAATGCCGGTTCGGACATGGCCGCGATCCGCAGCCGCGCGGTTCGGGACGGCGATCATTATATCATCTCCGGTCAGAAGACCTGGTCCAGCCGCGCAGCCTTTGCCGACTGGTGCTTCGGCCTGTTCCGCACCGATCAGGACAGCAAGCGCCACAAGGGGCTGAGCTTCATCCTGCTGCCGCTCAACTCGCCGGGCGTCACCGTCCGCCCGATCCGCCAGCTCCATGGCGAAACCGGCTTTGCCGAGATCTTCTTCGACGAAGTGCGTGTGCCCGTGGAAAACCGCATCGCCGGCGAAGGCGAAGGCTGGAATGTCGCGATGGCGACGGCCGGCTTCGAGCGCGGCCTGATGCTGCGCTCCCCTGCCCGCTTCCAGGCGACGGCGAAACGACTGGTCGAACTGTATCGCAAGCATGAGGCGACCGCGTCGCCCGCGGCGCGCGAAGCCGTTACGCAGGCGTGGACCGATGCCGAGGCCTATGCGCTCAACACCTATATGGTGGCGTCCACCATCCAGGCGGGCGGGCATATCGGCGCGGAAGCGAGCCTCAACAAGATCTTCTGGTCGGAGCTTGACCGCTCGATGCACCGGACGGCGATGAGCCTGCTCGGCGCCGCGGCAGAACTCCGCACTTATGCCGATGGCAGCCTCAACGAGTGGCTGGAAGGCTATATCTTCTCGCTCTCCGGGCCGATCTATGCCGGATCGAACGAGATCCAGCGCAACATCATCGCCGAGCGTCTGCTCGGCCTGCCGAGGTAAGGCGCCATGGATTTCCGCTTCACCGAGGATCAGGTCACGCTGCGCGACAGCGTGCGCGAATATCTCGAAGGCACGCACACGCCCGAACTGCTCCGCAAGCTCGACGAGCATGGCAATCGCGACCCGCAAGTCTGGGACAGCCTCGTCGAAATGGGCCTCGCCGGCCTGCTTGTGCCCGAGGATCAGGGCGGCCTCGGCATGGGTCTGGTTGAAGCCGCTTTGATCGCGGTCGAACTCGGCCGCGCAGATGTCAGCGAGCCGATCGTCGATACCGCCTTCGTCGCAGCACCCTGGCTAGTGGCGAAGGGCCAGACCGCACGCCTGGGCGACATCGCCACCGGCGCGCTCGAGGTCGCGCTCGCGCATGACGTGAACCCGTGGGTGGCCGATCTTGATCAGGCCGGCGCCGTCATTTCGAACGGCAAGCTGGCGGATGTCCCTGCATCGCCTGCCGCCATGGATTCGGTCGACCCGCTTCGCCGCTTGTTCGATCGCGGTGATCTGGGCGGGAATGATTCCCTCCTGCTCGACCTCGCGGCCTTGATGTCGGCGGCGCAACTCATCGGCGCGGCAGACCGGATGCTGGCGCTCGCGGTCGATTACGCCAAGCAGCGCGAACAGTTCGGCCAGCCCATCGGTTCGTTTCAGGCGGTCAAGCACCATGCCGCCTCGGTCGCGGTGAAGGTAGAATTCGCCAAGCCCGTGCTGTGGCGCGCAGCTTACGCACTCCAGAACGGCCACGCCCGCGCACCCATCCACATCAGCCACGCCAAGCTCGCCGCCACCGACGCCGCGATCTTCGCCGCCGAAACCGCGATCCAGATCCACGGCGCGATGGGCTACACCTATGAGGTCGACCTTCATTTCTGGATGAAGCGCGCCTGGGCCCTTGCAGGCGCCTGGGGCGATCGCACATTCCATATGAAACGTATCGATGACGCCGTGATCGGCAGCGGCATCGACCTTGGCCCCGATCGCACCTTCGCAAGCGAGTTGATCCATGCCTGAAGCCTATATCGTCGACGCCATCCGCACCCCCACCGGCAAGAAGAAGGGCAGCCTTGCGGCCATGCACCCGGCCGATCTCGGCGCGATCCCGATCAAGGCGATCATCGATCGCACCGGCGTCGATCCCGATGCGATCGACGATGTCGTCTGGGGCTGCGTCGACGCGGTCGGCCCGCAGGCCGGCAATATGGGCCGCACCTGCTGGCTCGCCGCCGGCTATTCGGAAGCCGTTCCCGGCGTCACCATCGATCGTCAGTGCGGCTCCTCGCAGCAGGCAGTCCACTTCGCCGCGCAGGGGGTGATGAGCGGCACGCAGGATCTGGTCATCGCCGGCGGCGTCCAGAACATGAACGCCATCCCGATCTCTTCGGCCATGGTCGCTGGTCAGGCGCTCGGCTTCGAAACCCCCTTCTCGGGCTCGCCCGCCTGGGAAGCGCGCTACGGCAATGAGGAAGTGAACCAGATCTACGCGGCCGAAAAGATCGCGACGACCTGGGGCATCAGCCGCCACGACATGGAAGTGTTCGCGGCCGAGAGCAATGCGCGTGCCGAGCGCGCCATCGACGAAGGCCGTTTCGACAGCCAGATCGTCCCCGTCGGTGATTTCAAGATGGACGAAACCGTCCGCCGCGGCACCACGCTGGAAGGCCTCGCCAGCCTGCGTACGGTGCGCGAGGGCGGCCTCATCACCGCTGGCGTGTCGAGCCAGATTTCGGACGGTGCCGCCGCCCTGCTGATCGCCAGCGAACGCGCGGTGAAGCAGCATGGCCTGAAGCCCCGCGCCCGCATCCACAATCTCACGGTCCGCGGTGATAGCCCGATCTTCATGCTGACCGCGCCGATCCCCGCGACCAAATATGCGCTCGCCAAGGCCGGCATGAAGCTGTCGGACATCGATCTGGTCGAAATCAACGAAGCCTTCGCTTCGGTCGCCCTCGCCTGGGCCAAGGATCTCGACGCCGATCTCTCCAAGGTCAACGTCAATGGCGGCGCCATCGCGCTCGGCCATCCGCTGGGCGCCACCGGCGCCAAGCTGATGACCACTTTGCTCTATGAGCTGGAGCGTACCGGTGGCCGCTATGGCCTGCAGACGATGTGCGAAGGCGGCGGCCTCGCCAACGTGACGATCATCGAACGGCTCTGATGCCGGTCTACGCCTTCGAAGGGCTCGTGCCCGTGGTCGATCCGGCGACCTATCTGCACCCGACTGCGGTGCTGATCGGCGACGTCGTGATCGGCCCGGGCTGCTATATCGGCCCGGGCGCCTCGCTGCGGGGCGATTTCGGCCGGGTGGTCGTCGAAGGCAATGCCAGCGTGCAGGACAATTGCACGCTCCACACCTCATCCGAGAGCGATGTCGTCGTCGGCTTCGGCTGCACGATCGGCCATGGATCGGTCCTCCACGGCTGCCGATTGGGCAAGAACGTGCTGGTCGGCATGAACAGCGTCGTCCTCGATGATGCGGAGATCGGCGAGGACAGCCTGATCGGCGCCCTGAGCCTGGTGAAATCCGACATGCGGGCACCGGCGCGCAGCCTGATCGCCGGCAATCCGGCCAAGGTCGTGAAGGAACTGCCGGCGGACAAGATATTCTGGCGGATGGGCGATGACGGCGAATATGTCCGCCTCGCCCGCCGGTCGCTCGCCGACCTCGTCGAATGCGAACCCCTGACCGCGATGGAGCCGAACCGTGGCCGCCCCGAAGGCGGCGCGCGTGCCGTGCGCTTCACCCGGTCGAACTGAGACTGATACGGAGGAATATAAAGTGGGCATCTGCGAAGGTCGCGTGGCGATCGTCACCGGGGCGGGCAATGGTCTGGGCAAGGCCTATGCGCTGGGCCTCGCCGCCGAAGGCGCCAAGGTGGTCGTCAACGATCTCGGCGTCGGCACGCATGGCGAAGATGGCGCGACCAAGGGCGCGGCCGAACTGGTCGTCGAGGAAATCCGCGCGGCGGGCGGCGAAGCCGTGGCTGACACCGGCGACGTCGCCGACTGGGATGCCGGCAAGCGCATGGTCGATCTCGCAGTGTCCACCTTCGGCCGCCTCGACGCGGTGGTGAACAATGCCGGCTTCGTCCGCGACCGCATGTTCGTGTCCTGCACGCCCGAGGAATGGGACGCCGTCACCCGCGTCCACCTGCGCGGTCATTTCTGCACCAGCCGCCATGCCGTCGATTATTGGCGCGCCCAGCAGAAGGCCGGCAACCCGATCGATGCCCGCATCATCAACACCACCTCCGGCGCGGGCCTGCAGGGTTCGGTCGGCCAGAGCGCATACTCGGCCGCCAAGGCCGGCATCGCGACGCTGACTTTGGTTCAGGCGGCCGAGCTTGCCCGCTATGGCATCACCGCCAACGCGCTCGCCCCCAATGCCCGCACCCGCATGACCGCCACCGCCTTCGACATGAGCGTGGCGGAAGGCGAATTCGACGTGTTCGCGCCGGAAAATATGGCGCCGCTGGTCGCCTATCTCGTCAGCGAGCAGTCAAAGAAGGTGACGGGCCAGGTGTTCGAGCTGAAGGGCGGCAACATCTTCCTGTCGCAGGGCTGGACCGACAGCCCCAATTTCGACAAGGGCGCCCGCTTCACCGCCGCCGAACTCGCCCCGATCGTCGAGAAACTGGTCGCCAAGCGCGAGCCCGCCAAGCCCGTTTACGGGACCGCCGGATGATGAAATCAGTCCACCTCGCACCGTTCGTCCCGAGCGAAGTCGAGGGACGTGCCGCAAGCGCAGCGCCAACGTGTCTCGACTTCGCTCGACACGAACGGGTTATGCCATGACTGGATTGACCGAAGACCAGATTTTCATCCGCGATAGCGCGCGGGATTTCCTGCGCGATCAGGCGGATTTCGATCGGCTGCGCAAGGCCGTCGACGGCGCCGGCTGGGATCGCGATCTCTGGTCGAGCTTCGCCGGCGAACTGGGTTTCGCCGGCATCGGCATTTCCGAAGCCCATGGCGGCGCGGGCCTCGGCCCGGTCGAACTCTCGCTGATCGCTGAAGAACTGGGCCGCACGCTGGCGCCGATCCCGTGGTTCGAAACCGCGGTGCTCGCCGCCACGGCCCTGTCGGAGGCCGGCAGCGAAGCGCAGCAAGCCGCCCTGCTTGGCCCGATCGCCCGTGGCGAGACCATCGCCACGCTGGCGATGCGCGACGCCGCCGGCCGGCCCCTGCCCGATGGCATCGGCCCGGTACTCACGAAGCACGGCGAAGGCTGGCGGCTGTCTGGCCGCGCGCATTTCGTGCCTTTCGGCGATGTCACGGACCTGCTGATCGTCGCCGCGCGCGAAGCGGGATCCAGCGGCTGGAACGGCATCAGCCTCGTCGCAATTCCGGCAGCTGGCCTTGCCCGGGAAGCGCTGACGTCACTCGATCTCACCCGCCCGCTCGCGCATGTCGATCTCGACCTCGCCATCGATGCCGGCGCCATTCTCGGTGAGGCTGGAACCGCCGGCCCGGCGCTCCGCCGCACGCTCGCCATCGCATCCGGCATCCTCGCATCCGAACAGGTCGGCGGGATGCAGCGCACGCTGGACGAGACGGTCGATTATTCGAAGCAGCGCGTGCAGTTCGGCCGCCTCATCGGTTCGTTCCAGGCGATGAAGCATCGCATGGCCGACATGAAGCTGTGGCTCGAAGCCGCGCGCTCCGCTGCCGCCATGGCCGCGGATGCCATCGCCCGTGACGCGGACGACATGGAAACGCTCTGCGCCTCGGCCCGCACTTATTGCTCGGACGCCTATCTCCGCACCACAGCGGACGGCATCCAGCTCCATGGTGGCATCGGCTTCACCTGGGAACATCACGCCCATCTCTTCTTCAAGCGCGCACGCGGCACCGCGAGCCTGCTCGATTCCCCCGCGCATCATCGCGAGCTCGTTGCTCGTGCAATCATCGATACGGATCAAGCCGCATGACCAGCATCCCCGCTTACCCCACCCCCGTCGGCCTGCTGAAGGGCAAGACCGTCGTCGTCACCGCTGCGGCCGGCACCGGCATCGGCTTCGCCACGGCCAAGCGCGCGGCGGAGGAAGGTGCCACCGTCCTCATCAGCGATTTCCACGAGCGTCGCCTGAACGAGGCGGCGGACAAGATCGCGGCCGAAGTGGGCACCCGCCCCTTCGTCCAGATCTGCGACGTGACGAATGAAGATCAGGTCCAGGCGCTGCGTGACGCTGCGATCGCCCAGCTTGGCCATGTCGACGTGCTGATCAACAATGCCGGCCTCGGCGGCGAGGTCGATGTCGTCGACATGACCGACGACCAGTGGAACCGCGTGCTCGATGTGACGCTGACCAGCGTGTTCCGCATGACCCGCGCCTTCCTGCCGCACATGCAGGGCCGCAAGACCGGCGCGATCGTCAACAACGCCTCCGTGCTCGGCTGGCGCGCGCAAAAGGGCCAGGCCCATTATGCTGCGGCCAAGGCTGGGGTGATGGCCTTCACCCGCTGCTCGGCTGTCGAGGCCGCCGAACATGGCGTCCGCATCAACGCGGTCTCGCCCTCGATCGCGATGCACGCCTTCCTCGCCAAAGTGACGACCGACGATCTCCTCGCCGAACTCACCAAGCGCGAAGCCTTCGGCCGCGCCGCCGAGGTGTGGGAAATCTCCAACGTCATGCTGTTCCTGGCCTCGGACCTTGCCAGCTACATGACCGGCGAAGTCGTCTCCGTCTCGAGCCAGAGGGCCTGAGCATGACGGCGAAGATCTACGCCAAGCCGCACGACCTGATCGGCCAGGAAGGCACCAAGCTGGGGCCGACCGAATGGCTGACGATCGACCAGAAGCGCATCGACGGCTTCGCTGACGTAACCGGCGACCATCAGTGGATTCATGTCGACACCGAACGCGCCAAGACCGGCCCGTTTGGCCGCACGATCGCTCATGGCTATCTGACGCTCAGCCTCGCCAACTTTTTCCTGCCCCAGCTTATCGAGGTGCAGGGCTTCGCCCATGCGGTGAATGTCGGCACGGACAAGACGCGCTTCCTCGCCCCCGTGCCCGAAGGATCGCGCATCCGGGGGGTGGGCGAGATCGTGAATGTCGAGGAGATCAAGGGCGCGATCCAACTCGTCGTCCGCATCACCATAGAGATTGACGGCGGTGACAAACCGGCCTGCGTCGTCGACACAATCGGCCGTTACTTCCCGGAGTAAGAGAGAGATGCCAAGCCACGAACAGATGGTTGCTGCCGTCAACGGCTATGTCGCCGCCTTCGACAAGGGCGACCCCGCAGCCGTGGCCGCATTGTTTGCGCCCGACGCAACGGTGGAAGATCCGGTCGGCACCGACGCGCACAAGGGCCATGACGCGATCCTCGCCTTCTACACCATGTCGATGCAGACCGGCGCGAAGCTGAAGCTCGAAGGTCCGGTCCGCACCGCGACCAATTATGCCGCCTTCGCTTTCTCCGTATCCTTCGGCCACAGCGCCGATGCGCGCGTCGACGTGATTGACACCTTCAAGTTCAACGACGAAGGCAAGGTCGTCGAAATGCGGGCCTATTTCGGCCCGAACAACATGCAGGGACTGGGTTAAGACATGCGTGAAGCCGTCATCGTTTCCACCGCCCGCACGGGCGTCGGCAAGGCCTATCGGGGCGCGTTCAACGACACCGAGGCGCCTGTCCTTTCGGGTCATGTGGTGAGGGCGGCTGTCGAGCGCTCGGGGCTCGACCCCAAGCGCATCGACGACATCTTCATGGGCGTCGGCACGCAGAGCGGCACGCAGAGCTACAATCTCGGTCGCCTGACCGCGGCAACCGCTGGCCTGGGCCAGAGCGTTGCCGGCTTCGCGCTGGATCGCAAATGCGGTTCGGGCCTGACCGCCGTGGCGCTCGCCGCCCGCTCGATCATCGCCGGCGATATCGACGCAGCGGTGGCGGCGGGCACCGAGTCCATTTCGCTCACGCTCACCAAGCACGCCTCGACCTATCGCAATCGCAGCAAGGCCGTGATCGCGGCCGAGCCGCATGCCTATATGGCGATGATCGAAACCGCCGAAATCGTCGCCGATCGCTACAATATCAGCCGTGAGGATCAGGACGCCTTCTCCGCCCAGAGCCAGCAGCGCGCTGGCGCGGCGACCGACGCCGGCCGCTTCGCCGACGAGATCGTGCCGATCACCGTCGAGAAGGCCCTGTTCGACAAGGAAGGCAACGAAACCGGCAAGGAAAGCGTCACGCTCGATCGTGACGAGGGCATTCGCGGCAACACCACGGCCGAGGCGCTCGCCGCGCTGAAGCCGGTGTTCAAGAATGGCGAGGTGATCCAGGAAGGCCGCTTCATCACCGCGGGCAATGCCAGCCAGCTTTCCGATGGCGCTTCCGCGCAGGTGGTTGTCGATCGCGCCATTGCCGAAAAGGAAGGCCTGCCGATCCTCGGTATCTATCGCGGCTTCCAGGTCGCCGGCTGCGCGCCGGAGGAAATGGGCATCGGCCCAGTCTTCGCCATCCCGAAGCTGCTCGATCGCGCCGGCCTCAAGGTATCGGACATCGGCCTTTGGGAAATCAACGAGGCCTTCGCCAGCCAGGCGCTCTACTGCCAGCGCAAGCTCGGCATCGACCCCGAATTGCTCAACGTCAACGGCGGCGGCATCGCCATCGGTCATCCCTTCGGCATGACCGGATCGCGCCTCGTCGGCCACGCGCTGATCGAGGGCAAGCGCCGCGGCGTCAAATATGCTATCGTCTCGATGTGCATTGCCGGCGGCATGGGCGCAGCCGGGCTGTTCGAGATCGTCTGATGATCACGATCAACGTCACGACCCGGGACGGCGAACGCCAGCAGATCGACGGCGTGGAAGGAACTGCGCTGATGGAAATGCTGCGCGATGCCGGCCTTGGCGTCGACGGCACCTGCGGCGGCATGTGCTCCTGCGGCTCATGCCACGTCTATATCGGTGACGGCGCGGCGCTGCCCAAGCCGACCGAGGACGAAAGCGACATGCTGGAAGGAATGGCGGAAATCGTCGAGGTCCGCCACTCCTCCCGCCTCTCCTGCCAGGTCATGCTGAAGCCCGAGTTGGACGGCCTCGAAGTCGAGATCGCGCCGCAATTCTGACAAGACACCGTCATCCCGGCCTTCGCTGGGATGACGCCGTTTAGACGCGCAACCCCGTCAACCATTCCGCGATCATCTGCCGCCCCGCCGCGACCGCATTCGGCCCATGTGCATCATGGTGCGCACGCAGTTCGTCCGCGCTGCTGCCCACCGCAGCGATCGCATCCGGCCATTGTTCCAGCCAGCTATGGAAGCGCGGATCCTCGCCCATCTCGGCATGGAATTGCAGCGCGAGGATGTTGGGGCCGCGCCGGAAGGCCTGATGCGCGTAGAGATCGGTCGATGCCAGCAGTTCGGCACCCTCGGGCAGATCGAACGTATCGCCGTGCCAGTGCAACATCGGCAGTTCCGCCAGATGCCGCAACGGTGACGACGCCCCCTGCCCGTTGAGCGTCACCGGCGCGAAGCCGACCTCCTGCCGGCCACCGGGATAGACCCGCGCGCCGAGCGCCGCCGCCATCATCTGCGCGCCAAGACAGACGCCGAGAGTCGGCCGGTCGGCCGCCAGCCGCTCGCCGAGCCGCCGCACCTGACAGGCGATCCAGGGATGCCGGTCGATTTCGTAGACGCCCATCGGGCCGCCCATCATCACCACCAGGTCGGGCGCGACGATGTCGATCTCCGGGAAGCCCGGATCGGTGACGTCGACGCGATCGACCTCGAAGCCTGCGGCCTCGATCGGGGCACGGAACCCCGCAACGCCCTCCACCGGGACGTGCCGGATGACGAGCGCGCGTTTCAAGCGGTCAGTCGCCCGTCAGGATGCGATCGACCAGTTGCTTCACGGTCGGGACGAAACCGTTCGAATAGAACGGATCCTTCTTGAACTTGTAGGCCGCGTGCCCCGCGAACATCAGGTTCTGCTCGACATCGCCGCCATGGACGATGTCCTGCAGCGTCTTCTGGATGCAGAAGCTGCGGGGATCGGCGAGCCGCCCAGTCGAATTGCCCTCGGTATCCGCCCAGGACGAAAAACCGCACTGGCTGAGGCAGCCCATGCAATCGGCCTGATCCTTGCGGATGATCTTGGTTTCTTCCGGCGTTTCGAAGACGAGCGTGTTGTCCGGCGTCTTGAGCGCGGTGGTGTAGCCGAGGCCATACCATTCGCGCGCATGCATCAGATCGTTGCGCGTCACCCAGAAATTCTTGCCCTTTACGCCGACGTCGAGCTGGAACTGGTGGTCGCCGGCAGCCTCGCCCGAAAAGGCGATCTGGCGTTCGGAACGCGCTTCCAGGTTGCGCAGGAACGGGTTGCGCACCGCCGACGAATAGAAGCCGGTCGGCGAGAAACGATGGAGCAGGACGTCGCCTTCCTCAAGCGTCGTCAGCCGGTCCTTCCACGCCTGCGGGATCGGGCTTTCCAGGGTCAGCAGCGGCCGCGTACCGAACTGGAAGGCGATCTGGCCGAGCTCGGGATTGTCGATCCACTCGCTCCAGTCGCGCAGATACCAGACGCCGCCGGCCATCACGATCGGCACGCTGTCCGGAATGCCGCCTTCGCGCATCGTCGCGCGCAATTCCTTGACGCGGGGATAGGGGTCCTGCGGCTGCAGCGGGTCTTCGGCGTTCGACAGGCCGTTATGGCCGCCGGCCAGCCACGGATCTTCATAGACCACCGCGCCCAGCCATTCCGAAGCCTTGGAATAAGCCCGCTTCCACAAAGCGCGGAAGGCGCGGGCCGAGCTGATGATCGGCAGATAATGGACGCCATAGGACGCCGCGATCTCGCTAAGCTTATAAGGCATGCCCGCGCCGCACGTGACGCCGGTGATCATCCCCTTGGTGCGTTCCAGCACGCCGTGGAGGACGCGCTGCGCGCCACCCATTTCCCACAGCACGTTGATGTTGATCGCGCCCTTGCCGTTCGACATCTCGAACGCGCGCTTCACCTGATCGACCGCGCCGTCGATGGCATAGGCGATGAGTTCCTCATGCCGCTCCCGCCGGGTCAGCGCATGATAGACCTGGGGAATGATCTTGCCTTCGGGATCATAGCTGTCGGCATTCACTGCCGAGACCGTGCCGATCCCGCCGGCGGCCGCCCAGGCCCCGGAACTCATATGATTGGTGGCGGCAACACCCTTGCCACCCTCGATCAACGGCCACACCTCGCGCCCCCCGTAGAGGATCGGCCGCACACCCTTGAACAATCATGCCTCCATGCGAAATCGGGCTCCCTATAGGCCAGCCCGTGACGAAATGCGCGCGAAAAGCGAGGGCGCGCATCCGCCCGTCTGCCGTGGTGCCCAACTCCGCGGAAATGCGCCTGTCAGGGCGCCATCCACTCCCCACCATTGATGTCGAGCACCGCACCCGTAACCATTTTCGTATAGTCGGACACGAACATCAATACGGACTTTGCGCACTCCTCCTCGGGCGGGATGACGCCAAGCGGAATGCGCGTGGCGACGCCCTTGGCAAGCTCGTCGACCGTCGTGCCGGCATGTTCCGCCATGCCGATCAGCGCGTTGCGCACGGGATCGCCCCACAGCCAGCCCATGCGAGTGGCGTTGACGCGGATATTATAGTGGCCGACCTCCGCTGCAAGCTGGCGCGAAGCGGTGACAAGTGCGCCCTTGGCGATCGCGTAGGAAAGCGATCCGCCCGGCAGCGGCTTCAGCGACTGCATGGTGGCGACATTGACGATCGCGCCCCCGCCCTGCGCCTTCATGTGCGGCAGCACCGCCTGCGCCATGCGCGCGGCGCCCATGCAGGCCACGTCGATCGTCTGCGCCCAGTTCTCGATGTTCGCATCGTCGAACACGCCATTCTCGCCCGGCGCATAGGCGCTGTTGACGAGGCCATCGATCCGGCCGAACCGCTCGACACCGGCGGCGACCAGCCGGTCGCACTGCGCCTGATCCGAAACGTCGGTGGAAACCGCCACCGCCTGGCCGCCGGCCGCCTCGATCTCCGCCTTCACATCATCGAGGAACGCCTGCTTGCGCGCGCCCATGACAACCTTCGCGCCTTCTTCGGCGGCAAGCTTGGCCATGGCGCGGCCCATGCCGGGGCCGACGCCGGTGATGATGATGACCTTGTCCTTCAGCAGCATGTTCCTGTCCTCTCGATCGGCGGGTGCGCCGTTGACGATTGCCTATGGCGCGCCGTGGGGCGGGACAAGTCGGCGGGCCATGGTTGTGGCCCGACCGCGAAACCCGCACGGCTGGAACAAGACCGCCAGCCGGGCCTTCCCCCGCCCCGTTTCAGGGTTTCCCCCGATTGCCGCGGCCAGCCAATTTCCCACACTGCAATCAGACGAGGGGAAGAACGATGCTGGCATCGGTGGGATTGTGGTTCATCAGCGCGCCGATATGGACCATCGGACTGGTGGTGTTCGGCGGCATGGCGCTCGGCATGTTTATCGGCCGCCAGTTGCGGAAGCGCTTCCCTCTCAAGGCTGACAAGGCTGGCGACGGGGAAAAGGTCGAGAGCCAGGAATCCTTCATGGTTACGTCCGTCATGGGCCTGCTGGCCCTGTTGCTGGGCTTCACATTCTCCCTGGCGGTCGATCGCTTCGAAACCCGGCGCGGCAACGTGCTGACCGAAGCCAATGCGATTGGCACCACCTATCTGCGTAGCCAGCTGCTGGAAGAGCCACATCGCGAGCGACTGAGCAAATTGCTCATCGATTATACAGACACCAGGATCGCGCTTGCCACTGAGCAAAGCCGTGAAGCGCGGGCACCCCTCCTGCAGCACAACGACCAACTCATTGCCGATCTGTGGACCGCGACAGTCGCCGCATTTCCTTCGATGCGCCCCTATGATTTCTCCAGTTCCTACCTGGAAACGATGAATAATATGATCGATATGGACACGACGCGGAAGGCAGGGCGGCTCGCGCATGTTCCCGCCGAGATATTCTTCGTCCTCCTGCTCTATCAATTCATCGCCTCGATCGTGATCAGCTATTTTCTGATTGGCCCGAGGGGGCAGAAGATCGCGCTCTTCCTGTTCCTGCTCTTCAGTGTCGTCCTGCTGCTGGTGATTGACATAGAGCGACCGACTTCGGGCGGCATTCAGGAATCGCAGGCGCCGATGCTGATGCTGCGCGATTTCATGAAGCAGCAGCCACCCGCCTCCTTCGATCGCTTCAACCTACCGCCGGCGGTGCCGACGCCCTCGCGCTGATCGCGGCTATCGGCCCTGCCACAGGTCCGGATGCTGATCGATATAATCGGTCAGCCACGCCGCCAGCCGCTTGTTGTCGTCCACGCTGTAGTGATTGGCGCACGCCTGCCGGTCGAAACCCAGATCGCGCATGGGCAGGAAGTTGATCCTGGTGACGCCGGCGGCCTGCGCCGCTTCCAGCATCGCGCGCTGTGCTTCCTCGAAAACGGCGCGCCCCGCCGGATCCATCGCCGCCAGGTCGAACCACCAGATCAGGAAGGACGCGGTCGGCTGCCGCTTGTGCAAGGCGGCGACGAAGGCGCCATATTCGACGGCATAATCCTTGGCGACTTCGTTGAAATCTTTCCACTTCTCGCGCGGGTTCAGCGCGCCGACGAAATCCGCGTTCAGCTTGATGACGATGACGCTGGGGCGCCAGCTCGCATCCTTGTAGGCGTCGAACTTATTGAACAGGATGTAGGGATAGAGCGCCGGCAGCGTGGCATCTGGCAATATGCCGGCATAATTCCGCACCACGCCGCGCGCCGATATCGCATTGATCTGATAATCCGCATCGAAATGCTTGGCGACCAGAGCGGCATAGCCGTTCTGCGTGTCCGTCCGCAGCCGCGCCTCCTCGTTCGTGCATTGGGCCGTCGGCGAATGCATGCCGAAACCGGTCATCGAGGAATCACCGATAAACTCGATCTGCCGTGCCCGCGCCTGCACCGGCAGCGGCGTCGCATCGGCCGGCACATAGAAGCCGCCAAACTCACCGACCACGCCCCCGCTCTCGGTGACCTTCTCCAGCCGCAGGCGATGCCGTGCCGCGGCCAGCCCGTCCACCTTCACATCTACCCAGCCGGGCTGCGCGATGGCGATCGGCGGCAGATCGTCAATCAGCAGCCGATATTCATTGGCCGTGTCGTCGAATTTCAGCGCAACGCTCCGCCCCTCGAAGGCCGCGTCGAAATAGATGCCCGGCCACTGATGGCGGAAGGCCCGCGCACCTGCCGGCCGCGACCTTTTCTCCTCCTTCACCCGGCCCCCGACATGGATCGGCAGCGTGCGCATGTCGGGGGTCACCGATTGCCGCTTGGCGTCCGTGGTAACGGTCTGGGCGTTGAGACTGGCCGGCAAAAGGGCGAGCAACGCCGCCCCCAAGGCATGGCGCGCGAATTTTCGGGTAGATGACTTCGCTGCCGCCATAACGCCCCCGATCCCTTTGCCGATCAGGGGCTTTTACATTGCCGGCGAGCGTGCAGCCAGAAACCTATTCGACCGCGAACAGCGTCGTGCCTTCATATTTTGGCTGGCCGACGTCGAAGACCGAATCCCGCTCGAACGGCCGTCCCGCAATCGCAACCGCGCCCAGCCCGCTCAGCTTGAAGGTGCCTAGCTTCACCTCGCGCGGAGGCCGCCCGTCCCGCCCGACCGTCACCGCGTCGACATACAGCTCGCCGTGGCGGGTGTAGAGGATATGCGGCGCCAATTCCACGCGAGTGCGGTTGTAGGTAGCCTCGACAGACGTCTTGCGCGCGATGGCTTCAAGGAGGATTTTGCTCGATTCCATAGCGCCAGCTTCAACATCACGCGGCGAATGTCCAGCTTTTTTGTGCATCGCAGCAAATTGTCCCGCCTAAACGCGCTCAAGCTGCGGGCCAGCCGAACGGCACCCGCGTCTCGCCGGCCGGCTCGGCGTCCGCTGTGAAGCGCCGCTCGCTGATGACGCCGACGCCTTCAGCATCGATCGCGACCACGGTGCTGCACCGCGTGCCATAAACGGCATTGCGGATGAATATCGGTGACTGCAGCGCCTCCTGCGGCACGTCCGACGGCGTGTCCGGCTGCAAGCCGCTGTCCGGCAGTCGTTCTTCGCGCAGCGCCTCGAAAAGCCGCTCCGGCCGCTCGCCATCGTCGACGATCCATTTCAGTAACGCGGATTTCAGATGCAGCGTCTTCGGCCAGGCCTCGTCCAGCCGGCCGTTGGACAATCCGTATATGCCCGGTTCCAATCGGCTCCGCTCGACCGCCGGACGGTTGGTCAGGAACCGCGCCTCGCCGTTCGCCACCATGATCAGGTTGAGCGGATTGAAATCATCGAGCGCCGCCGCGTCCGGATCGGCATAACGCCCGCTTCCCGCCAGCAGATCGGTCACCAGCGCCCCGCGCGAAGCCCGATCGGGCTCCGCGCCGCCATAGCCGCGCAGATTGGTGACGACCGCAACCCGCCCGGCATCCGAAACGCCGAGCCATGTCCCGCCCGATTGCAGGTCGCGCCCCGCGATCACGCCGCCTGGTTCGGCCCAGCGCGCCAGGGGCTGCGCGGGGCGCGCATGCAGCTCATCCCGATTGCCCGCCAGGATCAGCGGCCAGCGCGGATGCGCCCGCCAGGCGAAGGCCAATACGCACATCGCCGCTTGATGCCGCCTGGCGAGCGAAAAGCGAAGTCCTTATTCGATCGGGCGCTTCTTCAGTTCGTCCCGGATCTCGCGGAGCAGCACCACATCGGCCGGGTCGGCCGCATCGGCGGCGCGCTGGAACGCCTTGTTGGCGGCGCGCACCAGCAGGAAGATCACGAAGGCGACGATCAGGAAGTTCACGAAAATGGTGATGAACTGGCCATAGCCGAGCAAGGGCACGCCTGCCGCTTTCAGATCCGCATAGCTGGTGACCGATCCTTTGAAGTCCGCAGGAATATCGCCCAGCATGATGAAATAGTTCGCGAAATCCAGCCCGCCGAAAACCTTTCCGACCACCGGCATGATGATGTCGTCGGTAAGCGAGCTGACGATCTTGCCGAAAGCCGCGCCGATAATCACGGCCACCGCCAGATCGAGCACATTGCCGCGATTGATGAACGCCTTAAACTCGCTGAACATGAACGAAACTCCCTGCTGACCCTCGCACCCTCTCGCCTCATGGTGACGATGGCAAGCGGGACTTTGCCGACAGCCAGCGGGTAACGCATTCAGATCAAATCAAGTTCAACCCCCGATGCTGAGCACGATCTTGCCGACATGATCGCCGGCCTCCATGCGCGCATGCGCCGCCGCGGCTTCCTCCAGCGGGAAGATCCTGTCGATCACCGGGCGGAGCCGCCCGTCGCGCACGAACGGCCACACCGTCGCGGCCAGCTCATCGGCCACCAGCGACTTGAACTCGACCGAACGCCCCCGCAGCGTCGATCCGGTCAAAGTGAGTCGCCGCCGCATGATCTCCCACAGCGGGATCTCCACCTTGGCGCCCCGCTGCACCGCGATCGAGACATGGCGGCCGTCATCGGCCAGGCAGGCGAGGTTCCGCGGCACATAATCGCCCCCCACCATGTCCAGCACCGCCTGGCAGCCGCGCCCCTGCGTGATCCGCGTCACTTCCTCGACGAAATCCTGGGTGCGGTAATTGATCGCATGGTCGGCGCCGATCTCCAGCGCCCGCGCGCATTTCTCGTCCGAACCCGCGGTCACGATCATGTTGAGGCCGAACAGCTTGCCCAGCAGGATCGCCATCGTGCCGATCCCGCTGGTGCCGCCATGCACCAGCACCGTATCGCCCTCCACCGCATAGGCCCGCTCGAACAAATTGGTCCACACGGTGAACAAGGTCTCGGGCAAGGCAGCCGCATCGGTCATCGACAGCCCCGGCGGCACCGCCAGGCACTGGCCGATCGGCGCCACTGCATAGTCCGCATAGCCCCCGCCCGAAATCAGCGCACACACGGCCTGCGCTGCCCACTCGGTTTCGACGCCCTCGCCCAACGCCACGATCCGCCCGGCCACTTCGAGTCCCGGAATCGGGGAGGCGCCCGGCGGCGGCGGATAGAGGCCCTTGCGCTGCATCACATCGGGCCGGTTGACCCCCGCGGCGGCGACCCGGATCAGCACTTCGCCCGGCCCGGGCTTGGGCACAGGACGCTCGACAAGGCGAAGCACGTCCGGCCCGCCCGGCTCCTGCGGATCTATCGCGCGCATGGTTTCTGGAAGCGCGGCCATAATTCCCCCATCGGCGCGATTGTTACGCTGCGGTTTATTGACATGCCGCGCGCATCGGTCAACGCTTCACCCATGGATGCAGACGACAATCTTCCGAAGCGCCAGGATGATCCGCTCACGCTCGTGCGTTTGCAGGATCTCGACCCGCTTTCCGTGGATGAGCTCCAGGCCCGCATCACTGCCCTGGAGTCGGAAATCGATCGCACGCGCCGCAAAATTGAAACGGCCGTTAACCATCGCGCAAGCGCCGAGGGCCTATTCAAAAGATGAGGGCAAGCCGACCGGAACGCGGTGTACGCAACTGGGGTCCGGCAGGCGGCGTTCTTGATGCGAGGGCTCGGCTTGATCAATGGGCTGAGGCTCACGACATAGGTGTGGAGGGGCCGCATCTCCCAGGCGGCCCGAAGGAGTAGACTAGATGCCCTCATTCGCCCGCGAGCTGGAACAGACTCTCCACAACGCACTGTCTGCTGCATCCAGCCGCCGCCACGAATATGCGACGCTCGAACATCTGCTGCTCGCGCTTATCGACGACGAGCATGCCGCCAAGGTGATGACCTCCTGCGGTGTCGAGCTGTCCGAACTGAAGGAAGCGGTGCAGCTCTATCTCGATACCGAGCTTGATGCCCTCAAGGTCGATGGCAATACCGATCCGTCGCCCACCAGCGGTTTCCAACGCGTCGTCCAGCGCGCAATCCTCCATGTCCAGTCTTCCGGCCGGGAGGAAGTGACGGGTGCCAACGTGCTCGTCGCCCTCTTCTCCGAACGCGAAAGCTATGCCGTCTATTTCCTGCAGCAGCAGGATATGAGCCGGCTGGATGCGGTCAGCTTCATCAGCCACGGCGTCGGCAAGGCCGGCCAACCCACGGAGCAGCGCGAAGTGAAGGGGGCGGAAGAAGAGAAGGCGCAGAAGCAGGATGGCAAGAAGGGCGAAAGCGCGCTCAAGCAATTCTGCGTCAACCTGAACGAGAAGGCGAAGGACGGCCGCGTCGATCCATTGATCGGCCGCGGGCCGGAGGTCGACCGTACCGTCCAGATCCTCTGCCGCCGCTCCAAGAACAACCCGCTCTATGTCGGTGATCCCGGCGTCGGCAAGACCGCCATCGCCGAGGGCCTGGCGCGCAAGATCGTCGAAGGCGACGTGCCCGATGTGCTGCGCCCCGCGGTCATCTATTCGCTCGATATGGGCGCGCTGCTCGCCGGCACCCGCTATCGCGGCGATTTCGAGGAGCGTCTGAAGCAGGTCGTGACCGAGCTTGAGAAGCTCCCCCACGCGGTCCTCTTCATCGACGAGATCCACACGGTGATCGGCGCCGGCGCCACCTCGGGCGGCGCGATGGATGCTTCGAACCTCCTGAAGCCGGCGCTGTCGGGCGGCGTGATCCGCTGCATCGGATCAACGACTTACAAGGAGTTCCGTAACCATTTTGAGAAGGACCGCGCGCTTCTCCGCCGGTTCCAGAAGATCGACGTCAATGAGCCGACGGTCGAGGACACGATCAAGATTCTCGCCGGCCTTCGCTCGGCGTTCGAGGAGCATCACTCGGTCAAATATACGCCCGATGCGATCAAGTCGGCGGTCGAGCTTTCGGCCCGCTACATCAATGATCGCAAGCTCCCCGACAAGGCGATCGACGTGATCGACGAGGTCGGCGCCATGCAGATGCTGGTGCCGCCGAGCCGCCGCAAAAAGGTGATCACGCCCAAGGAGATTGAGGCCGTGATCGCGACGATGGCGCGCATCCCGCCGAAATCCGTATCGACCGACGACAAGAAGGCGCTGGAGACGCTGGAAACCGATCTCAAGCGGGTCGTGTTCGGCCAGAACCAGGCGATCGAGACCTTGTCCTCGGCGATCAAGCTCAGCCGCGCGGGCCTGCGCGAGCCGGACAAGCCGATCGGCAACTATCTCTTCTCGGGCCCCACCGGCGTGGGCAAGACCGAGGTCGCGCGCCAGCTCGCCTCGATCATGGGCATTCCGCTCCAGCGGTTCGACATGTCCGAATATATGGAACGCCACTCGGTCAGCCGGCTGATCGGCGCGCCTCCGGGCTATGTCGGCTATGATCAGGGCGGCTTGCTCACCGACGCGGTCGATCAGCATCCGCATTGCGTGCTGCTGCTCGACGAGATCGAGAAGGCGCATCCCGATCTGTTCAACATCCTGCTGCAGGTGATGGACAACGGGAAGCTGACCGATCACCACGGTAAAACGGTCGATTTCCGCAACACCATCCTGATCATGACCACCAATGCCGGCGCGGCCGACATGGCCCGCGAGTCGATCGGTTTCGGCGCGATGACGCGGGAGGACGTGCAGGAAGAGGCGGTGAAGAAGATGTTCACGCCGGAATTCCGCAACCGCTTGGACGCCATCGTGCCGTTCAGCTACCTGCCGACCGAGGTGGTCAGCCGCGTCGTCGAGAAGTTCATCCTGCAGCTCGAACTGCAGCTCGCCGATCGCGACGTTCACATCGCGCTCGACGAGGATGCCAAGGTCTGGCTCACCGAAAAGGGTTATGACAAGCTCTACGGTGCCCGCCCGATGGGCCGCCTGATCCAGGAGAAGATCAAGCAGCCGCTGGCCGAGGAACTGCTGTTCGGCAAGCTCGTCCACGGCGGCGAGGTCAAAGTCCACCTCAAGGACAATGCGCTGGCCTTCGAAATCGTGTCCGCAGCGCCGAAGCGCCCCAAGAAGGGCGGCAAGGCCAAGGCCGAAATCAAGGGCTGATCACTTCTACCGTCATCCCGGCGCAGGCCGGGATGACGGCCTACTATTCCGCGCTATTCACGGTTCCCGGCCCCGGCTGTCCGTCATGTCGGGCCTTCGGCTCGTCTGCATTGCCCGAAAATTCCTGACTGTCAGGACACGCGACATTGCGGACATTCTTCTCCCCTCCCTGGAAGGGAGGGGTTGGGGGTGGGTTGGCGCGCGGAGCGCGCCTCTCTAACCTTGCCTCATGTCGCGGGTGCCGGAGCATATGACAGCCAATGCGCGCGCCTTGCGCAACAGCCAGACCGAAGCCGAACGACTGATCTGGCGGCGGCTGTCACGCTTCCGGCCGCGCTTCACCCGACAACTGGTGGTCGGTCCCTATATTCTCGACATCGCCTGTCGATCGGTAAAGTTGGCGATCGAGTTCGATGGTAGCCAGCACCTCGATGCCGAGGACTATGATGCGCGGCGCTCGCGGTTTCTCGTGGACAATGGCTGGACCGTCATTCGCTTCTGGAACGGCGAGGTTCTCGCCAATCCCGACGGTGTGGCTGAGGCAATCCTTGCAAAGACCGCCGAGTGCCTCGGCGGAACCCACCCCCAGCCCCTCCCTTCCAGGGAGGGGAGGAAGAGGGGCTGAAGTCCGCTTCCCCCGACTTTTCGGACATACGGCGCCGAGCTTCGTGCTCCTAATTCCTGACTGTCCGGAATCGGCGTGTCGCAGCCGCCTCGGGAACGGCGGCTTTGTTGGGGGGAGCGGACATGTAGCTTTCGGGCTCGGGCCGCGAGAAGTGGAATTCGGCAGCGGATGGACTCGCTGCCGTCAAGCGCCCAACGAGGGAAATGTGAATACAGTGCTCGCCTCGTCGAATTTTTAATAACTTTCTGTGAGAAGCCGATAAAGCGCTCAATTTAGGCGGTACGCATCGGTGCAGTTCGGCGTCTCGAATCCCCGCTTCAGTTTTTTGATGGCTTTGATCGCGATGGCGTCGCCGGCTGAAGCCGAAATTTTCGAATATGCTCGATCAAATGTGAACGGCTGGGGTCTGAAGGCAAGAACGATTGTTCGAACTCGATCCGACATCCCTTATATTGACGACATTATGTGCCAAATTCAGAAGAGCGGCATTACGATATATGTTAATCGCTCCGACAACATGAAATTGGACATACGTGGAAGTGATCGTGCAGAGGACTTCGCAGCACCCGAAATAAGGGGCTTAAAAATTGGTAGCCGAACTTATGAGGCTATGGGCGTGGAAACGTCCGGGAGGCGCTGGACCCTTGATGGCGTAAAATATCCTGATCAGGGCGATATAATTCCAATTTGGAAAGGTTACTTAGCATTTCGAAAAGATCCATCGCGCCCATGGCTCAATGTTAACTCTCTAATTCCCGATCTTATAGAAATAGATTCTCTAATTGTAAGCTATAAGAGCATGTCTGGAAATCCGCGAAGTGTGAAATTAGACATATCCGGAATGGGGAATGCGATTAAGCAATGCCAAGAAGAAATTGAATCGAACGAAGCCTTCCGGCGCAGATAATTGCAAGGTGGCGAAAATCGGGGGCCTCGTTGGCAGAGGCAATATCGGTAAAAAGGGCCGATTTGTCGGCGTGTCCCGACAGTCCGCTTTTAGCGATCACCGTCCATTAGCTGCCGTTGAGCAACGCCTCTAGAGAACTTCGGAACACCCGTCCGCCCACATCGACAACCCGCCACCACCGCCTTCCAATGTAGGACTTTATCTGTTCTATCCTCTTCGATGGAACGGCGCCCCTCGCAATCAGCCGGCGGCCAATCGCACGGCCGGCTCCTCTCCCATCGGCAGTTCAGTTCACAGGATCGACGGCACCCGTCGCGTCACCGGCGCGCCATGGACGCATCGGCAGCGCATAGCAGGCGTGCGACTATCGCGTGCGTGTCGCGATGCCGGCGCGTCGCCGCCGCGTCCCTGTCGCAATGCGGTCGCGTCACTGTCGCAAACCTGGCGCGTCCCCGTCGCGTCACCGGCGCATCTGCCGCCCGAGCGCATGCAATCCTCAACTTCCTCAACTTCGGCGCGATGGAAACCCCGCCAGCCGGCCTATTCCGGCGCGGGCCGGGCTTCGGGCCCCAGCAGCTTCTTCAGCAATCGGCGAACCATCAGCAGCAGCGCCACAGCGGTCAGGATCAGCAGGACGGCAATGGCCACCGCCGCGACCGGATTGGCGAGCGCGGCGTAAAGCAGCCCGGCCGAAGCGACGTCTTCACCGGTGGAAACGACGACATTGCTGAATGGCTCAGGGCTGGTGTTCACCACCGCCCGCGCCCCCGCCTTGGCGCCATGGGTCAGCAAGGTCGCGCCGCCGCCCAGCAGAAGGCTCGCCACCTGCCAGGCGGGATCGCTGGCATCGACGATCGCCATCGCCAGCAAGGCGCCGCCGACCGGCCGGATCAGGGTGTGGATGGCATCCCATATCGAATCGACGATCGCGATCTTGTCGGCCAGGAATTCGGCGATCAGGCCGATGCCGGCCACGCCGATCACCCAGGGATTGGCCAGCGCATCGAGCGAGGAGAGATGCTGCGGCAGTTCGATCCACCCCGTCCGCATCGCCAGGCCCGTCGCAAAGACGCAGAGATAGAGCCGCCATCCCGCAAGCAGGCTGACACTGGCAGCGACGCCCAGAAGCTCGACCACGCCCATGGCCGAGGAAGCTGACACATCCGGTCAGACGAAGGAATAGGGGTCCACATCCACCGCCACGCGCACGCCGCGCGGCCATTCCAGCCCGCCCAGCCATTCGCGGATCACATCCTGCACATCGAGTGCGCGGCGGGCGTGGACGAGGAGCCGCTGGCGGTGCCGGCCGCGCAGCATGGCGAGCGGCGCGGGCGCAGGGCCGAAGACATGCATCCCCTCCACCTCCGGCGCGGTGCGGCCGATCAGCCGCGCGGTCTCGACCGCCTCGTCCAGTTTCTCCGACGAGACGATGATCGCCGCATAGCGCCCGAACGGCGGCGCGTTGGCGCTGCGCCGCGACTCGGTCTCGGCCGCGTAGAAGCTCTCGGCATCGCCCGAAACCAGCGCCTGGATCACCGGCGCCGAAGGCTCGCGCGTCTGCACGAACACGCGCCCCGGCTTCTCGCCCCGCCCTGCCCGGCCCGCGACCTGCGCAATCTGCTGGAAGCTCCGCTCGGCCGCGCGCAGGTCGCCCCCCGCCAGCCCCAGATCGGCATCGACCACGCCGACCAGCGTCAGATTGGGGAAATGATAGCCCTTGGTGATCAACTGGGTGCCGACGATGATGTCGATGTCGCCCGCCTCCATCCGATTGACGAACTCCGCCGCCTTGGCCGGCGACCAGAGCGTGTCGGACGTGACCACCGCGACCTTCGCGTCCGGGAACAGGGCCGCCACCTCATCGGCGATGCGCTCCACGCCCGGCCCGCAGGCGACGAGCGTGTCCTCCTCCTTGCACTCCGGGCAGACGGCCGGCGGCGGCATCACATGGCCGCAATGATGGCAGGCGAGCCGCGCCATCAGCCGATGCTCGACCATCCAGGCCGTGCAATTGGGGCATTGGAAGCGGTGGCCGCAGGTCCGGCAGAGCGTCAGCGGCGCATAACCGCGCCGGTTGAGAAACAGCAGCGCCTGCTCCTTGCGCTTCAGCGTCTCGTCGATCGCCGTCACCAGGGTCGGCGCCAGCCAGCGCCCGCGCGGCGGCGGATCGGCGAGCAGGTCGATCTCGGATATGTCCGGCATCTGCGCCACGCCATAACGGCCGGGCAGCTTCAATTCCTCATAGCGGCCAAGCGCCACCTGCTGCCGCGTCTCGATCGCCGGCGTCGCGGAGGCGAGCACCACCGGACAACCCTCGAACCGCCCGCGCATCACCGCCACGTCGCGGGCGTGGTACATCACGCCGTCTTCCTGCTTGAAGCTGGTTTCATGCGCCTCGTCGACGACGATCAGGCCCAGCCGCGCATAAGGCAGGAACAGCGCCGATCGCGCGCCGACCACCACCTTCGCCTCGCCCGTCGCGATCGCCCGCCAGGCGCGCCGGCGCTGCGATTGGCGCAGGTCCGAATGCCAGGCGACCGGCTGATGGCCGAAACGCGCGGCAAAACGCTTCAGGAACGGCTCGGTCAGCGCGATCTCGGGCAGCAGCACCAAAGTCTGCCGGTCCTGCCGGATCGCCTCGGCCACCGCCTCGAAATAGACCTCGGTCTTGCCCGATCCGGTGACGCCGTCGAGCAGGAAGGGCTGAAACTCATGGCCCCGCACCGCCTCCACCAGCCGGGACGCCACCGTCTGCTGATCGTCCGACAACGCGGGCGTGTGAAAATCCGGGTCCGGCGCTACCCACGGATCGTCGACCGAAACCTCGACCGCTTCGATCGCGCCGATCTTCACCAGCCCCCGGATCACCGCGTCGGACACGTCGGCGATCGTCGCCAGCTCGCGCACCAGCCCCTGCCGCTCACCGATCCGCTCCAGCGCCTGCGCCCGCTGTGGCGTCAGCCGGTCGGGCACATGGCCGGTCGCACGATATTCGATCACCGTCCGCGCGCCATCCAGCGCCGATGCCGAGGAAAGCGCCATCCGCAGCACCGCGGCCGGGGGCGCGAGATAATAATTGGCCGTCCACTCGATCAGCCGGCGCAGCGGCGCGCCCAAGGGCGGCAGATCATAGACGCCGGCGAGCGGCCGCAGGCGATTGTCGCCGACCTCGGCGTCCGACGGCATCCGGTCCGCCTCCCACACCACGCCCGCCCATTGCCGCGGCCCGAGCGGCGCGAGCACGATCGATCCGGGCCCGACGTCCTGGCCGGGATCGACCCGATAATCGAGCGGCCCGAGGGCGGGATTGAGCAGGAGAACGCGCGCGCGCGGATTGGCCACGGTGAATGCCAGTCAGGGATGGTCCGTCCAGCGCCGCATCAGATTGAACTGTACGGCCTGGAGGCGCGAGAAATTCTCGGGCAACATGTTATTCCCCTCCAGCGCGGCGACCTCGTTCAGCTCATAGAGCAGGTCGCGCTTGACCGGATCGGCAATCCGGCTCTGGATGAAGGTGATCGCCACCAGCCGCTGCCCACGCGTCACCGGCTCGACCTCGTGCAGCGTCATCGACGGATAGACCACCGCCGATCCCGGCCTGCCCTTGAACCGCATCTCGCCGCTGCCCAGCTGCACGCGCAGCGCGCCGCCGTCATAGCTGGCGGGATCATTCAGGAAGACAGTGCAGCTCAGATCCGATCGCAGCGCGCCGGTCGGCGTCTGCATCATCGCCGCATCGGGATGCAGGCCATAATTCATCTGCGGCTCGTAACGCGCCAGGATCGGCGGCGCGATCGCCTTGGGAAAGGCGATATCGAAGAATTCGCGATTGCCCAGCAGCGCCCGCGCGACGACCTGCCCCACCCGCTCGGCCGCTCCCTGTTCGTGGAGCTGGGTGTTGTTCTTGACGCGCGAATGCGGGTTGCTGACGCGGCCATCGACGAATTTCGACGTGGCGGCGATCTGCACCAGTTCGGCCACCGCCTCCGGTGGCAGCACGTCCTCGATCATCCTGAACATCAATATTCTCCACGGGCCACGCGGTCGAGCGCGCGGGCGATCAACGGGAAATCGCGCGCCGCATCGGCCAGCCATTGCCGCCCGCGGCCGATCTCCCCTGCCTGCTCGCGCGCCGCCTGGGCGATAACGTCGCGCCGCAATTGCGGGCTATAGGCATGTTCGGGCGCCTTGGAATAGCGCGTCATGATCGGCCCACCGGTCAGCGCCGCCGCCTGCTCCTCGCCAAGCGGCTGGCCGAAATGCGCAGCGCACGCCGCCAGCGCCTCGGCCGGGCGCGTCAGAAACTCGTCGAAATCGAGCCACAGCACCTGTCCAGTGGCGGCGGCGCCGGCCGCCTGTTCAAGTGCGCTCATCTCGCACGCCCAACCCAGCGCTGCCCTTTCGCCAAGCGACAGGTTCCACAGCCGCCAGGGTTCAGCCTCGATCCGCGCATGCAGGCGCAGCAGCCGCGTGCCGCTCAGCGCCCCCAATTCCTGGATCGATGCTTCGCCGGCCAGAATGGTGGCGAGATAGCTTTCGGGCCGGACATAGAGGAACAGCGCCTTCTCACCCTGCGCCAATATCGCCGGCGCCAGATCGGAAACGAAGCTGGTCGCCTTGATCAGCGCGTGCTGCTGCGGCCGGTAGGTGCGGGAAAGCCAGCCCAGCGCGATCCCGATCCTTTCGTCTAGTCGTTCGGGTGACCAGGGCGATTCCGGCCGCCCCCTCACCCGCTGCAACTCCGCCAACCCGCGCAACAGCGCCGGCTCCCGCAGCGCGAAGACGCCCGGCAGTTCGCCCAGCAGCCGCGCGATCAGCGTCGATCCGACATGGCCGATATGGAAGATGTGCTGCGCGGTCGCCGGCAACCGGCCCGACGCGGCTTCAAGTTCCTCCCAGCCGAACCATTGGCACGGCCGATCCTGCGTCAGGATGCGCTGGTCTAGGAAGCTTGCCTTCGCATAGTCCGCCTCTGCCATCCGCGCGACGAGCACGCGGTCGCCGCCGGCGTCGAGCGATTGGGCAAGAAGATCAGGCGATGCCCGGAATTGCTGGGCGAAGGGGCTGGCGGTCACGCAGGCTCCGGGATGGCGGCAGGAAGATGTCTTACTCCCTCCTACCGCCATTCCGTTCTGGTTGCACAGGCCCCGATCAGGCCTCGGCGCGTTCCTCGCGCGCCAGCAGTTCCTGCTTGATGGCAAGGCCATAGGCATAGCCGCCCAGGGTGCCGTCGCCGCGCTTGGCGCGATGGCAGGGAATCAGCACCGCGATATTGTTGGCGCCGCACGCCGATCCCGCCGCACGCGCCGCGCCCGGCTTGCCGGCCTTCGCCGCCAAAGCCGCATAGGAAAGCGTCTCGCCCGGCGGGATGCGGGAAAGTTCACGCCACACCGCCTCCTGGAAAGCGGTGCCCTTCACGTCGATCGGCAAATTGTGGGGCCGCTCGGGCGACTCGACTGCTGCCACGGTCCGCGTAACGAGATCGGCCAGCGCCGCCCCGCCCGGCGCGATGTCGGCATGGGGAAAACGATCCGCGAGCTCCGATTCGTCCTCGTCGAAAGACAGGCGACAGATCCCGCGGTCGGTGGCCGCCACCAGCATCGCCCCCAGGCTGGTATGGGCGATCGCCCAGCGGATCGTCACGCCCCGCCCGCCGTCGCGCCAGGCCGATGGCGTCATGCCGAGTCGCGCCGGCGCATCGGCATAGAAGCGCGCGGGCGCGGTATAACCCGCGTCATAAAGCGCCTCGGTCACCGTCTGATTCTCCTTCAGCGCCACTTCCGCCCGCCGGGCACGAAGCGCGCGGGCATAAGCGGCGGGCGTCAGCCCCGTGGCACGCCGGAACAGACGCAGGAAATGGTGTGGCGCATATCCTGCCACCGCGGCGATCTCGTCGAGCACGGGCGGCTCTTCGGCATTGGCGATGAAGGACAGTGCCTTGGCGATACCCGCCTCGTCGCGCGCCACATCGTCGGGCAGGCATCGGCGGCAGGGCCTGAGACCCGCGGCCCGCGCACCCACCCCATCGCTGAAGAAGCGCACATTCTCCCGCCGCGGATGGCGGGCGGCGCAGGACGGTCGGCAATAGATGCCGGTTGTCAGCACGCCAGTGACGAAGCGGCCATCCTGTGAACGATCGCGCCGCAACACCGCCTCCCAGGCGGCGTCCGCTTCGATCGCGGCATGGTGGAGTGATTCGGTCTGGGTCATGTGCTCTATGTGGGCGCAAGGGCCGCGAACCGCATCCCGCGCTTTGCTTTCAAAGTTACAAAAGCGTTGCCTTGCATCGCGGCACCTCCCCTGCTAACCGGCCCGCGACCCATGCGGGGACGCCCTATCGGCGCCCCCTTTTTCGCATGGGACGAAATCCATTTGGGGGATTTTAGGCGCGTGGAGAATTCCGGCGGTATTCAGGCAAGCCTCGCAGGGCGCTACGCAAAGGCGCTGTTCGAGCTTGCCCGTGACGAGAAGATGCTGGCCGCCGTTTCGGCCAGCCTCTCGACCCTGAAGCAGATGCTGGCCGAATCGGCCGAGCTGCGTCAGCTGACGACGAGCCCGCTCGTGGCGCGCGCTGATGCGGCGAAGGCGATTGCGGCCGTTGCCGCGTCGCTCAAACTCGATTCGCTCACGACCAATTTCCTCGGCGTGCTCGCCAAGAACGGTCGCCTCGGCCAGATCGCCCCGGCGATCCGCGCTTTCAGCGATCTCGCCGCCCGCCATCGTGGCGAGATCACCGCCCAGGTGACCTCCGCCCATCCACTTTCCGACGATCAGGTCGCCCAGCTCAAGACGACGCTCAAGGGCCAGCTCGGCCGCGACGTCACGGTCGATCTCAACGTCGATCCCGCGATCCTCGGCGGGCTGATCGTCAAGGTCGGCAGCCGTCAGATCGATGGCTCCATCCGCACCAAATTGAACACTCTCGCGACTGCGATGAAAGGCTGAACATGGATATCCGCGCCGCAGAAATCTCCAAGGTCATCAAGGACCAGATCGCCTCGTTCGGCACCGAAGCGCAGGTCTCCGAGGTCGGCTCGGTCCTGTCGGTCGGCGACGGCATCGCCCGCATCCACGGTCTGGACAATGTCCAGGCCGGTGAGATGGTCGAATTCGCCAACGGCATCAAGGGCATGGCCCTCAACCTCGAAGCCGACAATGTCGGCGTCGTGATCTTCGGCACCGATGCCGAGATCAAGGAAGGCGATGTCGTCAAGCGGACCGGCACCATCGTCGACGTCCCCGTCGGCAAGGGCCTGCTCGGCCGCGTGGTCGATGGTCTCGGCAACCCGATCGACGGCAAGGGCCCGATCATCGCCGACAAGCGCAGCCGCGTCGAAGTGAAGGCTCCGGGCATCATCCCGCGCAAGTCGGTGCATGAACCGGTGCAGACCGGCCTCAAGGCGCTCGACGCGCTCGTCCCCGTCGGCCGTGGCCAGCGCGAGCTGATCATCGGTGACCGTCAGACCGGCAAGACCGCCGTCGCGATCGACACCTTCATCAACCAGCGCGAAGCCAATAAGGGCGATGACGAGTCGAAGAAGCTCTACTGCGTCTATGTCGCCGTCGGCCAGAAGCGCTCGACCGTCGCGCAGATCGTCCGCCAGCTCGAAGAAAATGGCGCGATGGAATATTCGATCGTCGTCGCCGCGACCGCTTCCGATCCGGCTCCGCTGCAGTTCCTCGCGCCCTACACCGGCTGCGCGATGGGCGAATTTTTCCGCGACAACGGCATGCACGCCGTGATCGTGTATGACGATCTTTCCAAGCAGGCCGTCGCCTACCGCCAGATGTCGCTGCTGCTGCGCCGTCCGCCGGGCCGCGAAGCCTATCCGGGCGACGTCTTCTATCTCCACAGCCGCTTGCTCGAGCGCGCCGCCAAGATGAACGACGCCAACGGCAACGGTTCGCTGACGGCGCTGCCGATCATCGAAACCCAGGCCGGCGACGTGTCCGCCTACATTCCGACCAACGTGATCTCGATCACCGACGGCCAGATCTTCCTTGAAACCGACCTGTTCAACGCGGGTATCCGCCCGGCCATCAACGTCGGTCTGTCGGTGTCGCGCGTCGGCTCGGCCGCGCAGACCAAGGCGATGAAGAAGGTTGCCGGCTCGATCAAGCTGGAGCTCGCCCAGTATCGCGAAATGGCTGCCTTCGCGCAGTTCGGTTCGGATCTCGACGCCTCGACCCAGAAGCTCCTGAACCGCGGCGCGCGCCTGACCGAACTGCTGAAGCAGGGTCAGTTCTCGCCGATGCCGTTCGAAGAGCAGGTCGCTTCGATCTTCGCCGGCGTGAACGGCTATCTCGACGGCATCCCGGCTTCGGACGTGGTTCGTTTCGAGCAGGCTCTGCTCGCCGATCTTCGTGCGCATCATGCCGACGTGCTGGCGGGCATCCGCGACACCAAGGATCTGGGCGACGATCTGAAGGCGAAGCTCGCCTCGGCGCTCGAAGCCTTCGTCAAGGCCTTCGCCTGAACCATCCATCGTCATTCCCGCCTCGAAACGGGAATGACGACCGGCAAGTAGGAAGAGACAGGGACAGATGCCCAGCCTCAAGAGCCTCAAGGTTCGCATCACCTCGGTGAAGTCGACCCAGAAGATCACCAAGGCGATGAAGATGGTCGCCGCCGCCAAGCTGCGCCGTGCGCAGGCGGCGGCCGAGGCCGGCCGTCCCTATGCGGAACGGCTGTCGGCGGTGATGTCGAGCCTCGCCGCCAAGGTCACGATCGGGCCGGAAAGTCCGAAGCTGATCGCCGGCACCGGCAGCGACAAGCGCCACCTGATCGTGGTCGCCACGTCCGAACGCGGCCTCGCGGGTGCGTTCAACACCAATATCGTGCGCGCCGCGCGCAAGAAGGCCGACGAACTGATCGCCGAGGGCAAGGACGTGAAGTTCTACCTGATCGGCAAGAAGGGTCGTGCGGTCATCCAGCGCCTGTTCCCGGGCAAGATCGTCCATCAGGTCGATCAGACGCACATCAAGAACGTCGCTTTCGCTGACGCGCATGTGGTGAGCGAAGACCTCATCAAGCGCTACCAGGCCGGTGAATATGATGTCGCCCACCTGTTCTTCGCCAAGTTCCAGTCGGCGCTGGTGCAGATCCCGACAGAGCTGCAGATCATCCCGGTGCCGCTGAGCGCCGGCGAGGGTGCGGCCGCGACGGGCGCTTCGGCGGCGGTGGAATATGAGCCCGACGAGGAAGCGATCCTTGCCGAGCTGCTGCCCCGCAACGTCGCCGTCCAGCTTTTCCGCGCCATGCTGGAAAATGCCGCGTCCGAACAGGGCAGCCGCATGACCGCGATGGACAATGCCACCCGCAACGCGGGCGACATGATCAACAAGCTGACGATCCAGTATAACCGCACGCGCCAGGCCGCGATCACCACCGAATTGGTGGAGATCATCGCGGGTGCTGAAGCGCTCTGATCCAAATCCGATCGGGTCAGAGCACCCGAGCATTGAGGTGAGAAGACATGTTTGAGCCCAAGTCCGCCAGTAAGGCCGCCACCACTAACAATGTCGGTCGCGTCAGCCAGATCATCGGCGCCGTCGTCGACGTCCAGTTCGGCAGCGAGCTGCCGGCGATCCTCTCGGCGCTGGAAACAGAGAACCAGGGCAATCGCCTGGTGCTCGAGGTTGCCCAGCATCTCGGTGAGAACACCGTCCGCACGATCGCGATGGACTCCACCGACGGTCTGACCCGTGGCCAGGAAGTCCGCGACACCGGCGCGCAGATCCGCGTTCCGGTCGGCCCGCAGACGCTCGGCCGCATTCTGAACGTCATCGGCGAGCCGATCGACGAGCGTGGCCCGGTCAACACCGATCTGACCGCGCCGATCCACGCGCCGGCCCCGGAATTCGTCGATCAGTCGACCGAAACCAGCATCCTCGTCACCGGCATCAAGGTGATCGACCTCCTCGCCCCTTACTCCAAGGGTGGCAAGATCGGTCTGTTCGGCGGCGCCGGCGTGGGCAAGACCGTGCTGATCCAGGAACTGATCAACAACATCGCCAAGGGCCATGGCGGCACCTCGGTGTTCGCAGGCGTCGGTGAACGCACCCGCGAAGGCAACGATCTCTATCACGAGTTCCTCGACGCCGGCGTTATCGCCAAGGACGCCGACGGCAACCCGACGCCGGAAGGCTCCAAGGTCGCCCTGGTGTTCGGCCAGATGAACGAGCCGCCGGGCGCCCGCGCCCGCGTCGCCCTGTCGGGTCTCGCCAACGCGGAATATTTCCGCGACGTCGAGGGCCAGGACGTGCTGTTCTTCGTCGACAACATCTTCCGCTTCACCCAGGCGGGTTCGGAAGTGTCGGCTCTGCTCGGCCGTATTCCTTCGGCCGTGGGCTATCAGCCGACGCTGGCGACCGACATGGGCGCCCTGCAGGAGCGGATCACCTCGACCAACAAGGGCTCGATCACCTCGGTGCAGGCGATCTACGTGCCCGCGGACGATCTTACCGATCCGGCGCCGGCCACGTCCTTCGCCCACTTGGACGCGACGACCGTGCTTTCGCGCGCCATCTCGGAACTGGGCATCTACCCGGCCGTCGATCCGCTCGACTCGACCAGCCGCGTGCTGACCCCGGCCGTCGTCGGCCAGGAGCATTATGCGACGGCCCGTGCGGTTCAGGAAACGCTGCAGAAGTATAAGTCGCTGCAGGACATCATCGCCATCCTCGGCATGGACGAGCTTTCGGAAGAAGATAAGCTCACCGTCAGCCGCGCCCGCAAGATCCAGCGCTTCCTGTCGCAGCCGTTCCACGTCGCCGAAGTCTTCACCGGCATCAGCGGCAAGTTCGTCGCGATCGAAGACACGGTGAAGTCGTTCAAGGCCGTCGTCGATGGCGAATATGACCATCTGCCGGAAGCCGCCTTCTACATGGTCGGCGGCATCGACGAAGCGGTCGCCAAGGCCCAGAAGCTGGCCGAAGCGGCGTAACATGCGTCTCTCCCTCTCCCGCTAGCGGGAGAGGGTCGGGGTGAGGGACCGAGCGCAAGCGAGGCTCAACGCCCGAAGAAGTAAGAAGACCCACCCCTACCCCTCCCTTCTATGGAAGGGGCTAAGGATCGAAAAATGGCCGACCTGCACTTCGAACTCGTCACCCCGGAAAAGCTGCTCCGTTCGGAGGAGGTCCACATGGTGGTCGTCCCCGGCACCGAGGGCGATTTCGGCGTGCTCGCGGGCCATGCGCCCTTCATGTCGGTGATCCGCTCGGGCGAACTTCAGATCTACTCCGGTCCGAACACCGTCTCCGCCCGCATCCATGTCGAAGGCGGCTTCGCGGAAGTGAACGAGAAGGGCCTGACCGTCCTCGCCGAGGCCGCGACCGAGGCCTGATCCCGGTTCGGGGCAGCGCCGCTGCCCCAACCCCTTGCATGGTTAACGAAAAATCCTAGCCTCCTCTGAATAATAAAGAGGAGGACGAGGATGCGTATAAGTACGGCCTTGCGGCTGGCGCTATTTGGCTGCGCCGCGATGATCTCCACCGCAGCGATTTCCGCTACGGAAAACCCGAAATATTCGTCCCTGTATGTCTTCGGCGACAGCTTGGTCGACGCCGGCAACATCAAGCTCGTGACGGGCGGCGCCGTGCCGAGTGATTCGGCGGGCTATTATCAGGGCCGCTTTTCCAACGGCTATACCTACGCCGATCTTCTCTCCCAGCAGCTTTACGGCGCG
Source organism: Sphingomonas sp. DBB INV C78 (assembly GCF_042693015.1). Classification (NCBI taxonomy): domain Bacteria; kingdom Pseudomonadati; phylum Pseudomonadota; class Alphaproteobacteria; order Sphingomonadales; family Sphingomonadaceae; genus Sphingomonas; species Sphingomonas sp. DBB INV C78. Next base: position 1,658,993 of record NZ_CP170544.1, read on the forward strand.
CCAACCAAGGCATCACTTGCCGGCGGCAACAATTATGCGTTCGGCGGCGCGCGTGTGGTCAACCACGGCGATACGGTGCCCGACATCCAGCTTCAGCTCGGCGCCTATGCCGCCGGCCATGGCGGGGTGGCAGATGCGAACGCGCTCTACGTTCTGAATTTCGGCGGCAATGATATTTTCGGCCTGCTCAACCCCGCGCCGGGATCGATCGGCAGCTATACGCCCGACGATTATATCGCTGCGGTCGTCTCCATCTATGCCGGGCAGGTGCAGGCGCTCAACAATATGGGCGCACGCAACATCCTGATCACGGGCATTCCCAATGGCGGCATTCCGCTCGCTTATTATGTCGATGCGCTGCTCCAGACCGCGCTGGACGGGCTCGTCCTCGATGCCGGCACCGATCTGATGCGCTATTCCTATCTCGATGCCTTCGCCCGCACGGTCGGCGATCCCGCCAGCATGGGGCTTCCGCCGCTCGATTTCGCAACCACCTGCCAGCAGGCGCGGGCATCGGGCGTCGTCACCGATTGCAGCGGCTATTTCTCCTTCGACGGCACGCACCCGACCGCACAGGTTCACGCGGCGATCGCGCGCGACATCGACCGGCAGTTCGGCATCACCACCTCGGTGCCCGAGCCGACGACGTGGGCGATGCTGATCATGGGCTTCGGCCTGGTCGGCGGTGCAATGCGACGTCGCGACGGACGCCTCGCGCTCAGCGGAAGTTGAGCTCCACCAGCACGCCATTGGGGTCGCGGGCGAAGATCTGGCGCAGGCCGAAAGCGATCATGTCGTTTCGGAAATGCTCCACGCCCGCGGCCTCCAGCTTGCCGAGAACCCCGGCATGGTCGTCGCAATCGAAGGCGACATGGTGGACCATCGCGCTACCCGGTTCGGCCGGCGGTGCCACTTCGGTATCGCCGGGATAGAGCATTCCCGCCCGGCCGAGATGCAGCGCCGCCGCACCGCTATCGTCATAGATCCACGCCGCGTCGGTGATCTCGCCTTCCATGCCCAGCGGCAGCCCTGCGCGCATCCCCAGCACGTCCGAATAGAAGGCGATCGTCGCTTCCAGATGCGGGGTGCGAATATTCACATGGTCGAGCTTCTTGATGCCCATCGCGCTTTCCTCTCAGCGTCGCTTGTACCGCCACGTCTCGGCTTTCGCGCCGTCAATCGTTGATACGGTTGCGACGAGCATTTCCCTTTCCAGGCGATAATGCACGCGCTGCGGGAAATCATGGGCGGAATTTTCGAACACCGCCTCCGTCGGGCCCGACCGGACCAGCCTGAACGCCACCGCCGGCGCGCCCCTGGGCATGCCGAAGAAAGCCAATGTGCCACCCTTGTCGGGCATGATGCGCATATGTTCGAAGAAATCGGCCTTGTCGCCCTTCCCCGTCAGCCCCGCGCCGATCATGATGCCGCCGCGCGGCGGGGTCCACCATTCCTCGGTCCAGCGGCCGTCCGCCTCGGTCACCCAGCCGCCCGCCATCCAGGTCAGGCTGGCCGCATCCTGCGCCGCAGCCGGGCTCGCTGCGAACAGCCCCAGCGCCGCCATTATCGCGATCATCCTCATGCCGCCCTCCCCACTTGGCCGCGGCGAGGATAGCGCAAACTCAGTCCGGCGTCCCTTCCACCATCGGCTCGCGCTGGCTGTGGAACAGCCACAGGCCGGCGCAGACGATCAGGCCGACACCCGCCAGGGTCGCCGCATCGGGAAAGTCGCCGAACACGAACGCGCCGATCAGCAGGGCGACGAGGATCTGGATATAGACCATCGGCGCGATCACGGCCGCGCTCGCCCGCATCGTCGCGAGGTAGATCATCAGGTGGCTCACCGTGCCCGTCACCGCGACGGCCGCGCAGCGCGCCACGATCGTCCAATCCGGCCAGGGGATGTGCAACCGCGCCGCGCCCGAAAGCTCGCCCAGCGCAGCCGCCGCCAGCAGGATCGGCGTCGCGAAACAGGCGATCAGGAACTGCATCTGCAACGCCGGCGCCAACCCCGCCGCCATCCGGTTGAAGATCATCAGGAAGGCCATGCCGAACGCCGCCCCCACCGGCAGCAAGGCCGCCGGCCCCAGCGCCACCAGATTGGGCCGGAGCACCACCAGCACGCCGGCAAAGGCGATCGCCGTCGCCACCAGCGCCGCGCGCGACGCCTGCTCGCGCAGGATGATTGCCGAAAGCAAAGCCGTCAGCATGGGGCTGGTGAACTGGATCGCGGTCGTATCGGCCAGCGGCATCGCCTGCACGCCCAGAAAGAAGCCGAGCGTCGCGGTCGCCACCGCTGCCCCTCGACCGAGCTGCAGCAATGGCCGTGGGCAGGAGAAACCCGCTTTGCCCTGCGTCAGCGCGATGCCGATCGCCAGCCCGATCGCGCCGAACACATAGCGAAGCGCAGACACCGCGGAGCCCGGCCATTCGCCCGCCATGGATTTCACCAGGCCATCGCCGATCGTCAGGCAGGCGAAACCGGTCAGCGCATAGAGCATCGCGGTGCGTCGCTGGCGGGCAAGATGGAATGCCTCGGGCGTGGCGGAAACGTCCATTCGCCCCCTTCGTGGCTGGTTAGCTAATTGTCAAAGAGTGACGCGTAAAACCGTGGCTGGAATTCCGACAAGTGACAGGGTGATAGGTCGATGAGCGCATTCGGAAGACGCGGTGGACCGGCTGGCGGTGCGGGGCAACGCCCCTCTTTCGGCGTGGCTCGGCCGATGCAGGGTGGCGCCAGCCCGTCGCCACTTGACGGTGGATCGCAATTCCCAGCGGTCGATCCGGCGGCGCTGCCGGCCGTGCCGGCCGAACCGGCGGTGCAGATGGACGCGATGGAGCGTCTCAACGGCCGCCAGAATGCCTCCGGTGAGGCCGGCCAGTCCAAGGTCGAAGGTTTCGAAGCCTCCGTCCACAAGATCAAGGAGCAGGTGCTGCCGCGCCTGCTGGAACGTGTCGATCCGGAAGCCGCGGCGACGCTCAGCAAGGATGAGCTTGCCGAGGAATTCCGCCCGATCATCGGCGAAGTGCTGGCGGAACTGAAGATCAACCTCAACCGGCGCGAGCAGTTCGCGTTGGAAAAGGTGCTGGTCGATGAGCTGCTCGGCCTCGGCCCGCTGGAGGAGCTGCTGGCCGACGCCGAGATCAGCGACATCATGGTCAATGGTCCGGAACAGACCTACATCGAAAAGAAGGGCAAGCTGCAGATCGCCAACATCGCCTTCCGCGATGAGGAGCATCTGTTCCAGATCGCCCAGCGCATCGTCAACAAGGTCGGCCGCCGCGTCGACCAGACCACGCCACTGGCCGACGCCCGCCTGCCCGACGGCAGCCGCGTCAACGTCATCGTGCCCCCGCTCAGCTTGCGCGGCACCGCCATCTCGATCCGTAAATTCTCCGCCAAGCCGATCACGCTCGACATGATGGCCGGCTTCGGATCGATGAGCACGAAGATGGCGACCGCGCTCAAGATCGCCGGCGCCAGCCGCTTCAACGTCGTCATCTCGGGCGGCACCGGCTCGGGCAAGACGACGATGCTCAACGCCTTGTCCAAGATGATCGACCCGGGCGAACGCGTCATCACCATTGAGGACGCGGCGGAACTCCGGCTTCAGCAGCCGCACTGGCTCCCGCTCGAAACCCGCCCCGCCAATCTGGAAGGCAATGGCGCGGTCACCATCCGCGATCTCGTCGTCAACGCGCTGCGTATGCGTCCCGATCGCATCATCCTCGGCGAAATTCGTGGCAGCGAGTGCTTCGACATGCTCGCCGCCATGAACACCGGCCACGATGGCTCCATGTGTACGCTCCACTCGAACAGCCCACGTGAAGCGTTGGCGCGTATGGAAAACATGGTGATGATGTCGGACATCAAGGTGCCGAAGGAAGCGATCTCGCGTCAGATCGCCGACTCAGTCGACATGATCATCCAGGTGAAGCGTCTCCGCGACGGTTCGCGCCGCGTGACCAACATCACCGAGGTGATCGGCATGGAAGGCCCGGTGATCGTCACCCAGGAACTGTTCAAGTTCGAATATCTGGACGAAAGCGCGGACGGCAAGATCATCGGCGAATATCGCGCGATGGGTCTGCGCCCCTACACGCTCGACAAGGCCAAGCAGTACGGCTTCGACCAGCCCTATCTGGAATCCTGCCTGTAAGGCCCCGACATCGCGCATTTCAAAGGGATAGCGCTCGCGAGCCGCTCATCGATCTGACATGATCGGCGGGCATGGTTCGCGAGTGGACTTCCTGCGTGATGGAGATTGGGTTTATGCGTTTGGCAATTCCTCTGATGGCTTCTGCTGGCCTCCTAGTCGCCCCTGCATCCGCGCAGACGCCGCCCGACATCAAGGATCTGCTCGGCGCCCGCGCGGCCGGTGGCGAAACGCAGATGCAGGCGCGCGGCTATACCAATGTCGGCGGGCAGACAGGCGACGACCGCGTCTGGACCTATTGGTGGAACCCCTCGACGCGCACCTGCGTAACGGTGGCGACGGTCCAGGGGCGCTATGATTCGATCACCGTGTCGCCCGCCCCCGATTGCCAGCGTCAGGGCGCCGCGACACCGCCCCCCTCCGCACCCACTCAGACCGCGCAATCGGGCGATCACTGGTTCGATCTCGGGCTGATCTGCTTTGGCGAGGGCAAAAAGCCAGTTGCCGCCACGCAGTACGGCTATAGCTGGGATTATGACAAGGGTCGCTACGTCTATGGCAACCATACCGAACTGACGACACAGGATTTCGACGCCTCGGTGACCATCCAGATATGGGATGGCGGGGGTCGCATCCGCCTGCCGAACAAGCTGATACCCCCGATCCATTCCCGCGGCGATCAAGGCTGGTGGGAACTCGATGACGTCGTCGCCGGCCGCGACACCATCACCGCCGGATACCGCCTCAACGGGCTCAATAAGCCGAAGATCGTCATTGACCGTCGCAGCGGCCGCATCTCTATCCGCGGCACCTCCGACTACGCCTTCAGCGGCTCCTGCGACACTGTGGACAACCCACAGCGACGGTTCTGAGAGGCGAGCGGAAAGCCGCCCGCTTTTTCTTACCCAAAGGAATCACCGCTTCCCTTCGGACTGGCATCACCGCCGCCCTCCCGTCATTCTCCTCACAAAAGCATGATCGGGGGATGCGCGTGGCGGAAAATCTGGGGCGTTGGGAAGCCATTCTGACCGAACATGAGCGGCGGCGCGCTTTCGCCGCTTCCATGGACGGCACCGATCGACTCGCGAAACAGCACGCCGCCGGCAAGCTCGACACCAGGCAACGCGCGGCCGCCTTGTTCGACGACGGCATCTTCACGGAGATTGGCGCCTTTGCCGCGGTGCTGAGCGAAGGCGGCGACACACCGGCGCCGGCCGACGGGTTGATCGCCGGCTTCGGCCATGTCGACGGGCGCCCCGTGCTCGCGGGGATCGAGGATTTCACCGTGCTTGCCGGATCGATCGGCGATGCCGGCGCCGACAAGCGCTATCGCCTCGCCCAGCTCGCTGCACAGGAAAAGCTGCCTCTGATCTTCATGCTCGAAGGCGCCGGCCATCGCCTCACCAACAGCCATGCCGGCCGCAGCCCCAACGATCTTCAGGCGCTGGCCGAGCTATCGGGCCAGGTGCCGATGCTGAGCCTGGTGATGGGCGCGTCCGCAGGGCATGGCGCGCTGACCGCCATGCTGTCCGATTTCGTGGTGATGACGGAGGCGGCCGCGATGTTCGCCGCCGGCCCGCCGCTGGTGAAAGGCGCGATCGGCGAAGTCGTCACCAAGGAGGAACTGGGCGGTCCCGACGTCCATGTCGCCACATCCGGCGTCGCGCATAATCGCGTGGCCGACGATCAGGCGGCAATCGCCCTCGCGCGACGCTATCTGTCCTATTTCCCGTCCAATGCCTGGGGCCGCGCCGCCGTTCAGGCCGGGCCCGATGCCTGCCCGCGCCGCATCGAAGAGATGTTGACGCTCGTCGATCCCGATCCGCGCATTCCCTTCGCGATGCGCGGCGTGCTGGAACGGCTGGTCGACAATGACAGCCTGCTCGAAATCCAGCCCCAGTTCGGCAAGGCGCTGATCACCGCGCTCGCTCGGATCGGCGGCCACAGCGTCGCGATCCTCGCCAATGATCCCAGCGTCGGCGCGGGCGCGATCGATGCTAATGCCGCGGACAAGGCGGTGCATTTCCTCGATGTCGCCAATGCCTTCCACCTGCCAGTCATCTTCCTCACCGACAATCCCGGCGTCATGGCCGGCAGCGCGGCGGAGAAATCGGGCGCCCTACGGCGGGCCGCGCGGATGTTCGTCGCCCAGCATCGGCTGCGCGTGCCCAAGATCCACGTCACCTTGCGCAAGGCCTTCGGTTTCGGATCGTCGATCATGGCGATGAACCCGTTTGACGGGCAGACGCTGTCCCTCGCTTTCCCGGCCATCACCCTCGGCGCGATGCCCGCCGTCAGCGGTGGCGAGGCCGCGAAGCTCGATCCCGCAACTCGCGCCCGTATCGCCGCCGAACAGGCCGGCGGCGCCTATCATCTGGCGGACAAAATGGCCTTCGACGACGTGATCGATCCGCGCGACCTGCGCAACGCGCTGCTTCAGGGCCTCGCCATGATGGCCGCGCGCATGGAGTTGCCCTGCGGCCCCGCGAAGGTGGGTGGCGTCACGCCTTGATGGCGAATGCCGTGAAGATGATCGCGAGCAGGATCGCCATCATCAGGATCAGCGGCCAGGGCACCCAGCCGACCCGATCGAGATCGCGGCGCTGGTTGCGGCGACGATCGGCGAGCGCGGCGATCCCGGCGATCCCCGCCGAAACCCCTGCCAACGCCCATAGTGTGCCTTGCATCCGTCACCTCTGCTCCGCATCATGCGCCCATCAACGCCATGATCGGGAGAGAGACTTTGCGCCACCCCCTTTTCGCTGCCACCTTGCTCGCGGGCCTGACATTGCCCGGGATGGCGATCGCCGCAGACCATGCCGGCCACGGCCAGCACGCGGCAGTCAGCGCCCCGATCGCCGCCGCCGTCGCCGACAGCCGCCGCAAGGACAGCAATCGCGCGCGTGACCAGTATCGCCATCCCGCCGAAACCCTGAGCTTCTTCGGCGTCCAACCGAACCAGACCGTCGTCGAAGTCTGGCCCGGCGCAGGCTGGTACGCCGAAATCCTGGCGCCGATGCTGAAGGACAAGGGCCGCTACATCGCTGCCGCCCAGCCTCCCGGCAAATATCGCACCGCGACCGAGACCTTGGTGGCGAGCGACGCGGGCCGCTTCGGCAAGGTCGAAGTCACCACGCTCGATCCCAAGGCGCCCGGCGACATCGCGCCCGCGGGCAGCGTCGATACCGTGCTCACCTTCCGCAACGTCCACAATTTCCTGATGACGGGCGACGCGGAAGCCAAGGCGATCTTCGCCAGCTTCTACAAGGCGTTGAAGCCGGGCGGCACCCTCGGCGTGGTCGATCACCGCCTGCCCGAGGATCGTGACAGCGCGCTCGAAAAGTCGAGCGGCTATATCAAGAAGTCGACGATCGTCCGGCTCGCCGAAAGCGCCGGCTTCAAGCTGGTCGCGGAGTCCGAGGTCAACGCCAATCCCAAGGACAAGGCGGATTATGAAAAGGGCGTGTGGACTCTGCCGCCGACCTACACGCTCGGCGATGTCGACCGCGCCAAATATGCCGCGATCGGCGAAAGCGATCGCATGACGCTCAAGTTCGTAAAGCCGTAAGGAGAGGGACGTCGGGGGCGGCCGCGCCCCCGGCTACCTCAATTGCTGAGCTTGTCGATCTGCGCCTGAAGGCCGGCAAGCTGTGCCTTCAGCGCTGCGACCTCATCATCGCGCGGCGCAGCAGCAGGCGCGGCAGGCTGCCCGCCCGCAGCTTCCGTCGCGCCATTATTCTTCGGCCGAAACGCGCTCGCCGCCGCCTCGAACATATCCATGTTGCGCTTGGCGAGTTCGGCAAAGGGGCCGCCGGCAAAGGCGCCTTCCATGGCCTGGCGAAATTGCGTCTGGTTGCGGCGGAACGCATCCATTGATGCTTCCAGATATTGCGGCACCATCGACTGCATGGAATCGCCGTACATCGAGATGAGCTGGCGGAGGAAATTCACCGGCAACATGGTCTGCCCGCGATTTTCTTCTTCCATGATGATCTGGGTCAGGACGTTGTGGGTGATATCTTCTTCCGACTTGGCGTCGATCACCTTGAAGTCGCGGCCTTCGCGCGTCATGTGGGCGAGATGGTCGAGCGTGATGTAGCTCGACGTCTCGGTATTATAGAGCCGGCGATTGGCGTATTTCTTGATGATGACCGTCCCCGACCCGCCCGAAGATTTTGCCATGACCGCGCCCTTTCCCGAAATTTGCGGCAGCGTAGCATCATTTCTTGACGCGCCGCAACACAGGCCGCGTCCGCTGCCCTTATTCCTGGAAATGCTGCGCAGCGAGACCGCAACAAACCCGGATCGGCTGCGGGCGGCACTCACCGGCCTCAAGCGCTACCAGTCGCATGACCGCACCGCCCGCCCGACTCCGCCGCCCGCCATCCTCCAGGTCGGCCGCGCGATGCTGCGCGATTATGGTGGCGAAGGGCCGCCGGCCCTGTTCGTGCCGTCGCTAATCAATCCGCCGCATGTGCTCGATCTTGCCAAGGGCAATTCGCTGCTGCGCTGGCTTTCCACCCAAGGCGTGCGGCCGATGCTGCTCGATTGGGGCGCCCCTGCCGCCGGTGAGCGCGACATGGACGTCGGCGGCCATGTCGAATCCTTCCTGCTGCCGATGCTGCGCGATCTGGGCGAGCCGGTGTCGCTGGTCGGCTATTGCATCGGCGGCACCATGACGATCGCGGCCGCGGCGCGGCATCCCGTGCGATCACTGACGCTTATCGCCGCGCCATGGCATTTTTCCGGCTTTCCAAAAGCCTCGCGCGACGATCTCACCGGGCTCTGGCATCAGGTGGAAGCGACTGCGGAAACGCTCGGTGTGCTGCCGATGGAGGCACTGCAGGCGAGCTTCTGGCGGCTCGACCCCGCCCGCACGATCCGCAAGTTCGAGGATTTCGGCGGCCTGCCCGAAGGCGATCCGCGCATTGATGCCTTCATCGCGCTGGAGGATTGGGCCAATGACGGCCCGCCGCTCACCCACGCCGCCGGCCGCCAGCTCCTCGTCGAAATGTTCGGCAACGACGTCACCGGTCAGGGCCGCTGGACTGTCGCGGGCGCCGTCGTCGATCCCGCAGCATTGGACTGCCCGGTGCTCGACATTGCGTCGCTCACCGATCGGATCGTTCCCGCTGCCAGCGCCTGCCGCATCGGCGAACAGATGCAGCTCGATCTCGGCCATGTCGGCATGATCGTCGGCAGCCGGGCGCGGAAGGCGTTGTGGGAGCCCTTGGCACATTGGCTTTCGCAACCGCGAAAGAGGTGATAGTCGCGCTGCCGAAAGAAGCGTCCAACAAGGGCGCTCGAAAGGATCGTTCGCACAGGAGCCAATCATGACCGACGTCGTCATCACCGCCGCCAAGCGCACTGCCGTGGGCAGCTTTCTTGGGGCATTCGCCAACACGCCCGCGCATGAACTGGGCCGTGTCGCGATCGAAGCCGCGCTTGCGCAGGCCGGAGTCGATGCGGGCGACGTCGACGAGGTGATTCTGGGCCAGGTGCTCGCCGCCGGCCAGGGCCAGAACCCAGCGCGACAGGCCGCCGTGAATTCGGGCATTCCGGTCGAAAAGACCGCGATCGGCATCAACCAGCTCTGCGGCTCGGGCCTGCGCGCGGTAGCACTCGCCGCGCAGGCGGTGCGCGTCGGCGACGCGAAGATCGTCGTCGCCGGCGGCCAGGAAAATATGTCGATGGCGCCGCACGCTCAGTTCCTGCGCGCCGGCGCCAAGATGGGTGCGGTCAGCCTGGTCGACACGATGATCCATGACGGCCTGACCGACGCCTTCAACAATTACCACATGGGCATCACCGCCGAAAATCTGGCCGAGAAGTATCAGGTCACGCGCGCCGAACAGGACACGTTCGCGGTGCGCAGCCAGAACCGCGCCGAAAAGGCCCGCGCCGATGGCCGCTTCAAGGATGAGATCGCGCCCGTCACGATCAAGGGCCGCAAGGGCGACACCATCGTCGACCAGGACGAATATATCCGCGCCGGCGCCACCTTGGAGGGGATGCAGGCGCTGAAGCCCGCCTTCAAGAAGGACGGCACCGTCACCGCCGCCAATGCCAGCGGCATCAATGACGGCGCCGCCGCGATCGTCGTGATGTCGGCGGAAGAAGCCGCAAAGCGCGGCAGCAAGGTGCTCGCCAAGATCGTCTCCTGGGCCACCTGCGGCGTCGATCCGTCCATCATGGGTATCGGCCCGGCCCCGGCCAGCCGCATGGCGCTCGAAAAGGCCGGCTGGAAACTGTCGGATGTCGACCTGATCGAAGCCAATGAAGCCTTCGCCGCCCAGTCGCTCTCGGTCGGCAAGGAACTCGGCTGGGATGCCGAGAAGGTCAACGTCAACGGCGGCGCGATCGCCATCGGCCACCCGATCGGCGCGTCCGGCGCCCGCGTGCTGACGACGCTCCTCTACGAAATGGAAAAGCGCGACGCCAAGAAGGGCCTCGTCACGCTGTGCATCGGCGGCGGCATGGGCATCGCCATGTGCGTGGAGCGCTAAGCCCCACCTGCCCTCCACTACCGTCATCCCGGCGAAAGCCGGGATGACGCGACTGTCTGGTAAGCCAGGCCCGTGTTCCATCCGATCGACACAACCGATAAATGAACGCACCGCGCCCATGATGCGCCAGGTGGCGAGGACGAATTCCATCGCCGCACGAATGTCGGATTAGTGGGGGGAGCGATTATCGCGGCTCATGAAGCCGATGGGCAGCTTCCTCGACCATTTGTCGAAAAGCGGACTGTCGGGACACGACGACATTGCGGACATTCTTCTCCCCTCCCTGGAAGGGAGGGGTTGGGGGTGGGTTGGCGCGCGGAGCGCGCCTCTCTAACCTTGCCTCATGTCGCGGGTGCCGGAGCATATGACAGCCAATGCGCGCGCCTTGCGCAACGGCCAGACCGAAGCCGAACGACTGATCTGGCGGCGGCTGTCACGCTTCCGGCCGCGCTTCACCCGACAACTGGTGGTCGGTCCCTATATTCTCGACATCGCCTGTCGATCGGTAAAGTTGGCGATCGAGTTCGATGGTAGCCAGCACCTCGATGCCGAGGACTATGATGCGCGGCGCTCGCGGTTTCTCGTGAACAATGGCTGGACCGTCATTCGCTTCTGGAACGGCGAGGTTCTCGCCAATCCCGACGGTGTGGCTGAGGCAATCCTTGCAAAGACCGCCGAGTGCCTCGGCGGAACCCACCCCCAGCCCCTCCCTTCCAGGGAGGGGAGGAAGAGGGGCTGAAGTCCGCTTCCCCCGACTTTGCGGTCGTTCCCGAAGCTGCGGCAACACCCCGATTCCGGACTGGCGGGATTTAGGAAGGCGAAACCTCGCGCCCTATGTCTGGAAATTCGGGGGAAGCGAGCATTCAATTCTGTAGAGAAAGCCCCGCATAAAGTGCCTCGCATTTTAGCGAAGCCAGAGCATCGACCCTCTGAATATACCAACCTTCTCGCCCACGCATTAACTCAATGGCGGAGATACCGAGCGGATAACCATCGTAACCACCACGAAGACCTGAAAACCGAAAAACGGCGGTCGCCTTTTCTCCATTCGAACTTACTTCAAGCTCAGAAATTGGTGGACAGCGCACAATTGTAAGTGCTGCATATTGTCCCCGAAAAATGAAATCTTGATAATATTTTTCGAGAGCATGCTGAACATCAAGCGCACTGGGGCGCTGAGGAGAACACCCCGAGAGCGCTGCGCAAAGCAATGCCAGCAATCCGTATTTCACGTCGACACCCCTCGTCAAAAGCCTCGCCCAGCGGTGTGGACACCTTCTAATCGAACGATTTGATATGTTGGCGCAATGGCAGGTTTGTCGGCGGGTCCGGACAGTCAGCTTTTTGCCGGTTAGCGCGAAAGGTGGACTCAGCCAACCGGCCAGCCCCTCCTACGTAATCGGCCCCTCGGCATTCCCCTGGACGAACTGGTCCACATAAGGATTGCCCGAATCGTACAGCCGATCGCGCGGGCCGCACCAGATGATCTTGCCCTGATAGATCATCGCCACCCGGTGCGCGATCTTGCGGGCCGAAGCCATGTCGTGAGTGATGGTGAGCGCGGTTGCGCCGATATCCTCCACTTGGCTCATGATCAGATCGTTGATCACGTCGGCGCGGATCGGGTCGAGGCCGGTGGTGGGTTCGTCGAAGAAGATGATCTCGGGCCGCGGCGCGATCGCGCGGGCCAGCGCCACGCGCTTCTGCATACCGCCGGAAAGTTCGCTGGGCCGCAGGTTCAGGACCTGGGGGCCCAGCCCCACGCGCTCCAGATTCTCCTCGGCGATCGCCTTCATGCGCGCGGTATCGCGGCTGCGGCCCTGGGTCAGCGCGAAGGTCACGTTGCGCCACACCGGCATGGAATCGAACAGGGCACCGCCCTGGAACAGCATGCCGAATTTGGTGCGGACGCGGGCCATGTCGCGCTCGCCCAGCCCGACGATCTCCTCGCCGTCGATGCGGATCGATCCGCCATCCGGGCGGATCAGGCCGAGGATGCATTTCAACATCACCGATTTGCCGCTGCCCGATTGGCCGATGATCGTCAGCGACTCGCCCGGCGCCACATCCAGATTGACGCCCGCCAGCACATGATTGCTACCGAAGCTCTTGGCGAGCCCGTTGAGCTCGATCTTGGGCACGGCGCTCATCCGAAAGCCATCACGGTGATGATCAGGTTGGACAGCAGGATCAGAATGAAGGCGCTGACGACGGCATTGCGCGTCCCCTCGCCCACGCCCGCTGCACCGCCCGCCGCACGGAAGCCGTGATAACAGCCCATCAGCGCGATGAAGAAGCCGAACACCCCGGCCTTCACCAGCGCCATCACGAAATCGTCCGCGGTCAGATATTCGCGCGTGACCTTCAGATAGCCGACCCCGTTGAAGCCCAGCTTGTAGACCGCGATCAGATAGCCGCCGAAGATGCCGATGGCGTTGGCGATCATCACCATCAGCGGCAGCGCGATCACCGATGCGAAAAGCCGCGGCGCGATCAGATAGCGATAGGGATCGGTGCGCAGCGTCGTCATCGCGTCGAGTTGCTCGGTCACCCGCATCGTGCCAAGCTCCGCCGCCATGGCGGAGGAGACGCGGCCTGCGACCATCAGGCCGACAAGCACCGGGCCGAGTTCGCGGACGATGCCTATCACCACGATCGCCGGCACCGTCGATGTCGCGTTGAAGCGCGATCCGGCGGTGAAGGTCTGCTGCGCCAGCGCCGCGCCGGTAAAGATGGCGGTCAGGCCCACCACCGGCAGTGAAAACCAGCCGATATGGCCAAGCTGCTCGAACAATTTGTTCGGATAATATGGCGGGGTCAGGCCGCGCCGCAGGATGTTGACCGCGAAGATCGCGGCGCGGCCGACCGTGGCCATGGCCTCGATGGCCATCCGGCCGATCGCGGCGAACAGGGCGATAATCGCCTCGATCAAGCTATTGCCCTTCATATCCAGCACCGCTGATAGCGGCGGCCGAGCGATGTCAGCAACTCATATTGCGACAATCCCGTGGCAGCAGAGGCAGATGACAGATCATAGTCGATCTCGATCCAGTCCCCCTCGGCCACGGCGGGCGCTTCGGTGATGTCGATGGCGACAAGATCCATCGAAACGCGGCCCAGCACCGGGCAGGCAAGGCCGTCGATCAGCGCCCGCCCTCGCCCTTCGCCAAAGGCGCGCAGATAGCCGTCCGCATAGCCCAAATTGAGGATCGCCACCCGCGTGGCCGCGGCCGCGGTGAAGGTCGCGCCATAGCCCACCGTCGCGCCTTGCGGCACGATGCGGATCTGGATCGCCTGCGCATGCGGCCGCACCACAGGGTGAAGCTGCCCGTCAGCGCCCGGTGCTGGCACGCCGCCATAAAGCCCCAGCCCCGGCCGGGTCAGGCCAAAGGCGTAACGCTGGCCAAGGCACACGCCCGCCGAATTGGCGAGGCTGTAGCGCCGGGCTGGCACCGCCGCCTTGACACTGCGGAAGGTGAAGAGCTGCTGCTCGTTCATCGGGTGCCCCGGCTCGTCCGCGCAGGCGAGGTGGCTGAGCAGGGTGTCGATGTCGAGCCCGTCGAGCAGGCCCGACCGCGCTTCCTCCGGCGTCAGCCCCAGCCGGTTCATGCCGGTGTCGATCATCACGTCGCAGGCGCGCCGCGCACCCGACGCCTTCCACCGCGCCACCATCTGCGCGCTGTTGAGCACCGGCCGCGCCGGACCGGCCAGCGCCCGCGGCACATCCTCGTCGCGCAGGCCGTGCAGCACCGAGAGCGACAGGCCGTCGGCCAACGGCCCGAGCGCCACCGCCTCGTCCCAGGTCGCGACGAAGAAATCGCGGCATCCCGCCGCCGCCAGCCGGTCCCGCACGGCACGCGCGCCCAGGCCATAGCCGTCGGCCTTGATCGCCGCCCCGCACACCGCGCGGCCGCTGGCCGCTGCAAACCAGCGCCAGTTGGCGACAAGGGCGGCACTATCGAAATCGAGGCGAAGCGGGGAAACGGGCGCGGTCACGCCCACGCCGATAGGCAGACGAACATCCAAGGGCAACTGTCCCGCGCGATCAGATCTCGTATTCGATCTGCCATTCCGGCTCGTTCCAGGCGCCGGGGCGCGAATCCCGAATGCGCTGGCTCGGCTGGCGGGCGGCCATCTGGGCGTGCAGCCGCTTCACGGCATTGCTGCCGGTCCGCATGAACAGCGAAGGCAGCACGGCATGGACAATGCACGCAGCACCGCTCGCCATCATCGTCGCGCCGAAGCGGAAAGCGACGCCGAAATGCTCGGTATAGCTTTCGTTGACGCTGCGCGGATGGGCGAGGAACAGACGGTCGAACATGGGGACTCCCGGTGGGCAGGCGCGGATGAAATGCTATGCCATGTTGTCGCGCCGCACGCCATGCCGGCACGACATTCATTACGCCCCGCGCGACGAAAATCGGCTATAAGCATGGGATACCCGGTCGAGCGGGAGGGGAGGATGACGCAGGCCGACGGAAGCGCGGACGGGCCGCACCGCGGGATCGGCCCCGAGCGTCAGAAAGAAATCTATCTGGCCGGCCGTCTGCCTGATCCGCCGGTCGATCCCGAACTGTTGCGCGCCGCCGCCGAAGCCGCGCTGCCCGAGGCGGCGTTCGCCTATATCGATTGCGGCGCCGGCACCGGATCGACGATGGCCGAGAACCGCCGCGCGCTCGATCGCTGGCGGATCGTGCCACGAATGCTGGCGGCCGCCGATCCCCGCTTGTCACAGATCGAGCTGTTCGGCCGCACGCTGGCGAGCCCTCTTCTGCTCGCACCGATCGGCGTGCAGGAACTCGCTTTTGCCGAGGCCGATCTCGCCACCGCCCGCGCCGCCGCGGCCGAAGGCGTGCCGATGATCTTCTCCAACCAGGCGTCGCGATCGATGGAGGAATGCGCCGCGGTCATGGGCGATGCGCCGCGCTGGTTCCAGCTTTACTGGAGCCGGTCGCCCGACCTGATCGAAAGCCTGCTCCACCGCGCCGAGGCCAGCGGCTGCGATGCGGTGGTGGTGACGCTCGACACCCCGCTGCTCGGCTGGCGCAACCGCGATCTCGACCTCGCTTCGCTCCCTTTCCTCCACGGCCGGGGTATCGCCCAATATCTCTCGGACCCCGCCTTCCGCGCGACGCTCCCCGCCCCGCCCGAGGCCAACCCGATTGCCGCGATCGCGCAGTTCATGGATCTCTACACCAACCCCGCCGTCGGCTGGGCGGACCTGCCTGCGCTCCGGGCCAAGTGTCGGCTTCCCATGCTGCTGAAGGGCATCCTCCACCCCGATGACGCCCTGCGCGCCATGGATGCCGGGGTGGACGGCATCATCGTCTCCAACCATGGCGGCCGGCAGGTCGACGGCGCGATCGGCGCTGCGGATGCGCTGGACAGGATCGCGACCGTGGTTGCCGATCGCATACCCCTGCTGTTCGACAGCGGCATCCGCAGCGGCGCCGATATCTTCCGCGCACTCGCGCTCGGCGCGCGGACGGTGCTGCTCGGCCGGCCTTATGTCTATGGGCTGGCCGTCGCGGGCGAGGCTGGCGTGCGCGCCGTCATCCGCAACATGCTCGCCGAATTCAATCTGACGATGGCACTGGCCGGGTGCCGCACCATCGCCGAGATCGACCGCAGCCGGATCACCCACACGGACTGACCCGTCCCGTCACACCATGTACGAACCACCATTGACGGTGAGCACGCTACCCGTCGCATAGCTCGCGTCGTCGGACGCGAGGAACGCCACCGCCGCCGCCACTTCATCGGGCCGCGCCATGCGGCCGAGCGGGATGCCCGCCTCCATCGCCTTGACCATCGCGTCGGGCACGTTCTGCATGATCGGCGTGTTGGTCGGGCCGGGATGCACCGCATTGACGCGGATGCCCCGCGACGAAAGCTCACGCGCCAGCCCGCGGGTCAGCCCGACGACGCCGGCCTTGCTCGTCACATAATGCATCGGGCCTTCGCCGGATGCGGCCGAGGTCGAGGCGATATTGACGATGCTGCCGCCCTGGTTCGCCGCCGCCATCAGCCGCACCGCCGCGCGACAGCAGAAGAAGACGCCATCCAGATTGACGCCGATCACCTTGTGCCAACCGGCATCGGACATATGGATCAACTGGTCGGGATGCGCCGTCGGCACCTCGCCCCGCGCGATCTGCGCCTGCCGCTCGGCGCCGCCCGCATACATCTGGTCGCTGCCGTCATCGGGGCCGCGGCCCGTGCCGGCATTGTTGACCAATATATCGACCCCGCCGAACGCCGCCGCAATCTGCGCGAACACGCCGTCAACCGATGCGCTGTCCGAAACATCGCACGCAAAGCCGAGATGCTCAGCCCCCGAAAGCGCAGCCTTGGCCGCCACCTCGTCCATGTCGAGCACCGCGACGCGCGCGCCATCGGCCGCCAGCCGCTCGGCAATCGCCTTGCCGATCCCCTGCGCGCCGCCGGTAACGACCGCGCGCTTGCCCTGCAACGCCTTGCTCATGACGGCATGTAGAGCTGCATGGTCTTGCCGCCGTCGACCGGCAGGGCAACACCCGTCACATAGCTCGACTCGTCGGACGCGAGGAACAGCACCGCCTGCGCCAGTTCCTTCGGGTCGCCGCTGCGCTCCATCGGGATCGCGCTCGTCACCGCGTTGGCGGCATCGGGCGCCATCTTCTGGAAATGCAGTGTCGCCGGCGTCGCGATCTGGCCGGGGACGATGCAGTTGACGCGCACGCCATGCGGAGCCCCTTCGATCGCCGCACAGGCGGAGAAATGGATGAGCGCCGCCTTCGACGCCGAATAGCTCGCCATGCCGGGCATCGCGCGGACGCCGCAGGCGGAAGAGATGTTGATGATCGAACCGCGCTTCGCCGGCGCCATCAGCTTCATCGCCTCGCGCGTGCCGACGAACACCGCCTCGCTATTGACCGCAAAGTCGCGCCGCCAATCCTCGATCGTCAGGTCCGCCAGCATCTTGTAGGCGGCCGACATGGCATTGTTGATCAGCACGTCGATCCGCCCGTGGCGCTTGGCGACATCGGCGATCAGCGCCGCATAGGCATCGAGATCGGAAACATCGAGCCGGTGCGCCTCCACCGATCCGCCCGCGGCGGCGATCGCGGCGCGGGTCTCCTCCAGCGGCTCCGGCCGGCGCGCGGCGATCACGACATGCCCGCCCTCGGCCGCGATCAGTTCGGCCGTGGCCCGCCCGATCCCCTCGCTCGCGCCGGTGATCAGCACGATCTTGTCGCGCATCCTGCCCATCATTCTCTCCTGCAAAACCACATTTGGTGATCGGACATGCCCGATCATGCGTAATCCTGCTGCCCCATTTTCACGCGGAAGCGAAGCGGAGAGTCTATTCCAAAAGCGCCAAATTTACACTGCAGTCCAGCTTTGCAGGGAAATCGGTCGCAATGGCTGTTTAACACGGGCATACGCCATGCCCACGGGCACGGCCCCCATCGCCTCCCAACCGCCATTTCCGAATTCCCTGCGGCACGGCGCCCAATCGTGCTACAAGGATTCATCTGCGGCAGTGGATCAGTAAGCGCCGTTGACTGAGAGCCAGGAAAAGCTCCCGCTTGCAGCGTTAAGGAGCAAGGTCTTGGACCTCAATTATCTCTATATGCGACATCAGATCTCGTTGCTGCGCGCTGTCGCAGCCGTTTCGACCGAGGCGCGCTGGGCGCACGAGCAACTGGCCGGTCGTTATGCGGACGTCATAGAAGTGGGCCAGAATAATCGCCCCGCGAAGGCGTCGCGTCCGGCCAATTTGATCAGGCGCGCCCTCAACGCTTGATGGGCCGGTCATCGGCTCATCTTGAGATGGCACGGAGGGATCGTCCATGAAGACGACGTCCAAACAGATGCAGGCGCTTCTGGCGAAGCAGGCGAAGCTGCAGTCCGACTTGCGGATCATGCAGGGCATCGCCGACCATTATAATCGCGAGCATCTATATGCCTTCGGAGGAAGAATTTCCCTGTGCCACAGGGAAATAATTCGGCGAACAAGAATGAAATTAGCGCTTGCGGCCAGGATCATCTCCGCTTGGCAGCTTGCAAGCCCGCACGAGAGGCATTCCGAGCCTAAACCCCGTCCATAAGCTCGACGAGCGCCCGGATGACCAGGCTCGGGGGCGATGGCTTGGCGATAACCGGTATCGATGCCGGTAAATGCTCGTCCAGAATGGCAGGTGTCACCAACGCCGAATGGAGGATGAAGGGAATGGCATCATCCAGCAGGCGCCAGGCCAATGGCGTCACATCCCCGTCGCCCAGATTGCCGTCGAGGATCGCCCCGCTAATCGATCGCCCTTCGAGAAGGGCGATGGCGTGGGCGACGCTCGCCGCCGGCCCGAGCACATCCATGCCAAGATCGATCACGGCCAGCTCAAGCGCCAGCGAGACCATGGCTTCATCTTCGACGATCAGGATCAGCGGATTCATGCGGCGCTCCTGCTTAAAGAGCGGGAGCCCGATGTCTCTCAGCCGTTGTCGCTCAAGCTTCCCAACGGTGGTATGAGAACGTCACCGTTTCCATTTGTTTCCACAACGGAATTCGCACTTTTGGCTTAATACAGGAATCTCCGACCGCGAGATCGCGCCAAAATCCGGACAGTCAGGACCCGACGACATTGCTGATGTTCGGCTGCCAATGGCTCCCCCTCGTCACCCCGGACTTGTTCCGGGGTCCACCGTGCAGCACACATCAACATTGATGATTGAGCGCCAACCTTGCGTCTACATCCTTGCCAGCGACCTCAATGGCACGCTGTATGTTGGCGTCACATCTGATCTGTTGCACCGCATCGTTGAGCATCGCGAAGGCAAGTTTGACGGCTTCACCAAGCGATATGGGATTAAGCGCCTCGTTGATTGGGAACATGCCGGCTCGATGGAATCGGCGATCCTGCGCGAAAAGCAGATCAAACGCTGGCAGCGGGACTGGAAACGAAATCTGATCGAGCGGGACAATCCATCATGGGATGATCTGGCGGTTTCGTTCGGGCTGGAAGGGCTGACGGTATCGCTTGCGTGACGGTGGACCCCGGAACAAGTCCGGGGTGACGAAGATGGGGCGGCGGGCCCCCCGACTTAGCGGTCGATCGCTGGCCGACGGCGATCTCCCAATTGCTGACGGTCGGGAATCAGGCACACCGAACCGACCACCTTAAGTCCGCTATGTCGGGGGAAGAGACGTCAGCCTCTCTTCCTCCCCTCCCTGAAAGGGAGGGGTTGGGGGTGGGTCCCGCCGAGGCAATCGGCGGTCTTTGCAAGGATTGCCTCAGCCACACCATCGGGATTGGCGAGAACCTCGCCGTTCCAGAAGCGAATGACCGTCCAGCCATGGTCCGCCAGGAATTGGGAGCGCCGCGCATCACAGTCCTCGGCGCCGAGGTGCTGGCTACCGTCGAACTCGATCGCCAGTTTTACCGATCGGCAGGCGAGGTCGAGAATATAGGGGCCAACCACCAATTGCCGGGTGAAGCGCGGTTGAAAACGTGACAGCCGCCGCCAGATCAGGCGTTCGGCTTCGGTCTGGCCATTGCGCAGGGCACGCGCATTGGCTGTCATATGCTCCGGCACCCGCGACATGAGGCAAGGTTAGTAAGGCGCGCTCCGCACGCCAACCCACCCCCAAACCCCTCCCTTTCAGGGAGGGGAGTAGAACGTCCGCAATGTCAGCGTGTCCTGACAGTCCGCTCGGGCGGGCCGGAAATGTCCAAACCCGACCCAGGCGCCTCGCTGTCGCGTCCGGTGGGCGCCCGCGCCGTCCGCAGATACCGGCCGCGAACCACCTCCCCGCCCAGCAATTAGGCTGGCGCCGCTATTTCGGGTAAGGGCATGTCATGTCCCTGATCGAATCCTATCGCGCCCAGGCCGCCGCGCAACGCGAAGCGGCTGCCAAGACCAATCTGCCCAACCGTCGCTTGATGCACGAACGCTCGGCGATGACATGGGAAGCGATGGCTGCCAGCGCCGAAGACACCGTCGCGCGCACCCGGGTGAACGAGGCCGCCAAGGCGCTGGGCTGATCCCGGCGGCCTACAGCCGCCGCAACCTCAACCAATCGACGCCATGGTCCACCTGTTTATGGAGCACCACATCCGCGCGCGACCGCGACGGCAGGATATTCTCACGCAGATTGGGGCCGTTGATCTGGTCCCACAATTGCATCGCGAAGGCGCGCGATTCCTCCGGTGACGCCTTCGCCATGTGGTGGAAATAGGATGCCGGGTTCTGGAAGGCCGTGCGCTGCAACAGCATGAAGCGTTCGAGATACCAGCGCTCGATATCCTGCTCGGCGGCATCGATATAGATCGAGATGTCGAAGAAATCCGATGCCGTGAACACCGGCGCGCTCGCCCGTTCGACCCCGGCCCCGATCTGGAGGACGTTGAGCCCTTCGAAGATCAATATGTCCGGCCGGTCGACGAAGCGCTCCTCGCCGGGAAGAATGTCATAGGCCTGGTGCGAATAGACGGGTGATACCGCGCGGCCCGTCGCCCGCATGTCGGACAGGAAGCCGATCATGCGCTTGACGTCATAGCTTTCGGGAAAACCCTTGCGGCCCATCAACCCCCGCGCCTCCAGCTCCCGCGTCGGGAACAGGAAGCCGTCGGTGGTGACGAGATCGACCTTGGGATGGTCCGGCCAGCGCGATAGCAGGGCGCGCAGCAAACGGGCGACCGTACTCTTGCCCACCGCCACGCTGCCGGCGATCGCGACGATATAGGGCCTGGGCCAGCTCGGCCGGCCGACGAAATCGTCGGTCACGCGCGCCAGGCCGCGCGATGCAGCGACGTGCAGGTTGATAAGGCGCGTGAGGGGCAGGAACACCTCCTCCACCTCCACCATCGAGGTCGGCTCGTTGGCGCCGCGCAGCGCCTCGACCTCGGCCTCGCTCAGCATCATCGGCACGCTGGATCTGAGGCGCGCCCATTCCGCGCGGCTGAAATCCGAATGGCTCTCGCTATCCATAAGCGCGCTTTGCGCAGAGGCGACGCCATGACGCAAGAGGGCGCTGGCGATTCTGCTGTGCCATGGCAGGATGGCGCGGCCATCGCCTGCGGAGCGACCATGACCGACCTTGCCGATCTGACCGCTGTCGAACTGCTTTCCGGTTACCGCCTGGGGGATTTCTCGCCCACCGAGGCGATGGAGGCGGTGATCGCGCGCGCCGATGCCTGCGAGCCTCAGATCGCCGCGCTTTATGCCTATGATCCGGATGGCGCGCGGGCGGCGGCGCGGGCCTCCACCGATCGGTGGCATGCGGGGTCACCCGCCGGATCACTCGACGGCGTGCCGGTGACGGTGAAGGAATTGATCGCGACGAAAGGCGTGCCCATCCCGCTCGGCACCGCCGCCAGTGATCTCGTCCCCGCCCCCGCCGATGCCCCGGCCTCGGCCCGACTGCGCGAGGCCGGAGCGATCATCTTCGCCAAGACGACCACGCCCGATTATGCGATGCTGTCTTCGGGACTTTCCAGCTTCCACCCACTCACCCGCAACCCCTGGGATCTCAGCCGCAATCCGGGCGGGTCGAGCGCAGGCGCCGCCGCCGCGAGCGCCGCCGGCTATGGTCCGCTCCATGTCGGCACCGATATCGGCGGGTCGATCCGGCTACCGGCCGGCTGGTGCGGCATTTTCGGTTTGAAGCCCAGCTTCGGCCGCGTGCCCGTCGATCCGCCCTATATCGGCCGCGTCGCCGGGCCGATGACGCGGACGGTGGCCGATTCCGCGCTGCTGATGGCTACTCTCTCGGAACCCGATTATCGCGATCATATGAGCCTGCCCCCTGCGGCGATTGACTGGGGCGATCTTGATCTCAAGGTGGCCGGCCTGCGGATCGGGCTGATGATGGACGCCGGTTGCGGCCTGCCCGTCGATCCCGAGGTCGCGGCTGCGGTGGAGGGCGCCGCCCGCACGCTGGAGGCAGCCGGTGCGATCGTCGAACCCGTTGCGCCGATCCTGACCCACGCCATGCTCGACGGGCTGGATCGCTTCTGGCGCACGCGCTTCTGGTCGGATGTGTCGCGGATGGAGCCGGATCGCCGCGCCCGCATCCTGCCTTACATCCTGCAATGGGTGGAAGGCGCCGACGGGATCGACGGGGTCGAGGTCTATCGCGGATTTTCGCAGATCGACGCGATGGCGGTGAGCGCGCACCGGGCGCTGGCGGATCTGGATTTCCTGCTCTCGCCCACCGCGCCCGTCCCCGCCTTCGCCGCGGAGTCCGCCAGCCCGATCGACGATCCGACGCGCCCGTTCGAACATATCGCCTTCACCGTCGCGTTCAACATGTCCGGCCAGCCCGCGGGGTCGATCAATTGCGGCTTCACCGCCGATGGCCTGCCGATCGGCCTGCAGATCATCGCTAAGCGCTTCAATGATATGGATGTTTTGCGGCTCGCCTGGCTGTTGGAAACCACAGGTTTAGGCTCGCGCCCCTGGCCCGCCTTGGGTAATCCAGTCTAAACCTGACGTTAAACCAGCCGAACCCGCCGCGCCGCCGTCACCCCCTCAGGCTTCGGCCGCTCATCGATCAGGCTCGCCACCAAAGGCTGCATCGACGCGTCGAACCGGGCCAGCGCGACATGCTCGTCGGCATTGTCGAAATGCGTCACCAGCCCCTCGCCATTCCAGTAATGCAGCGCAAAGGCCGGCGGATCGGCGACGATCATCGGCCGGCCATCGGGCTCGGCCGGGTTCATCGGCGCCAGGGTCAGCGCCACCTGCGGCGCGGTCGACGGGCATACGCTGAGCGGCCGTCCGCGCCACCCCGTCACGATCGCACGATGGATATGCCCGCACATCAGGCCGACGATGTTGCGGTGTCCGGAAAGCGCCGCATCCAACCGCCCCACCCAGGGTTCATCGCGTCCGGTGGTCATCCACTCGATCCCGGTATCGATCGGCGGGTGATGCAGCACCACCACCGTCGGCCGATCCGGCGCCTCCGCCACGCGCTGCGCCAGCCACTCGGCGCGCTGCTCGCAGAAGGCACCGCCATGGCGCCCTTCTTCCAATGTATCGAGGACGATGAACCGCAATGGCCCGGACTCGACGACATATTGGATGAAGCCATCCGCCGTCGGCACCTTCGGGAAGGTCGCGCAGAAATTGTCGCGCACATCATGGTTGCCGACGCACATCCACACCGGGAAAGGGCATGCCGCCAGCGCGTTGCGCAACCGCCGATAGGAGTCGATGTCGCCGCGATCGACCAGGTCCCCCGTCGCGAACAGCATGTCGGGCTTGCGGTCCATCTCGCTCAGCAGATGGAGCACCTTGTCCAGGCGCTTGCGATTGAACTCCGCCGGGTTGTCCGGGTCGAAGCCAAGATGGATATCCGTTATCTGGGCGATCAGCATAGACCCGGCGCCACCCTCTTTCCCCTGTTTCACCCGACAACTGACGCTTGCCGCCCTTATGCGCCAAACTCGAGCCGGTCGAACATGCCGGTGCCGCGGTCAATGGGCTGTGATCCGCGGCACAGGTCTAGAGGAAAAAGACTTGGGATTCAGTTACCGCCGGTGGCCCGTTCTGATTCCAGGCCGTAACGAGATGCGCGCTGCCCCTTGTCGCGCATGCTCCGCACCATCAGCGGCGCCCGCCCGTCCATATGATAATCATGGCACATCGCGCAGGACGACGGCACCGACTTCGATGTCCGCTCGCCACCATGGCAGGTGCGGCAGCTATCGATCTTGGGCAGCAGCACATCGGCCGAAGTGCTGGACGTCTTGGCGACGTGGCAGCTTTCGCACGCTTCGGTCTCGTGGCTCTTATGATCGAACCAGCCCTTCTGCATATAGCGTTCGGGCAAGCGCACCGGCACGATGCCCCAATCGGCCGCACCCGGCGCTGTCGGCTGGGTCACGGTGTGGCAGTCGAAGCAGGCGCCCCCTTGCGAGAATACCGCGCGGATCGCCGCATCGGCACGGCCCGGTCGCGTGGCCGCCGCCTGATTGAAGGCGGCACTGGTGCGGACCAGCATCGCATCTCCCGGCCGACGCCGCGACTGGCCGCCGAGGTTGATCGGCGCAACCGGCCCGGTCGAGCGGTAGAAGGCACGCAGATCAGCGACGACCTGCTTGGGATCGCCATGGCGCAGCGTGCGGATGGTGTCGCCCACGCGATCAAAGGCGAGGCTGTGACACATCTGGCAGTTCTGCTCCATCGTCACCTTGGCGAAGCGGGCGCCCGACGGATCGGAGACGTGGCAGTCGGCGCAGACCAGGTTGTCGCCGAAGCCATATTCGACCTTCATCGTCTGAGCCATCTTGGCGACGCCGTTGCTGGTCGAAAGATGGATGTCGTGCGGGAATTTCAGACCATGATCCTCGATCGGCCGGGCATCGAGCGAAAGGCGCTGGACGATCGGGCGATTGCCCGGGCTCGTCATCACCGCGGGACGGAATTGCGGATGATCCTTCTCGAAATCGGATGCGTTCAGCACCGTCGTATCGGTCAGCCGCTGGTCCATGCCGTTGTGGCAATCGCTGCAGAAGCGCTGCTCGGTAACGGGCATCGCGGTCGCGCCTTCATGCTCGGTATGGCAATCGACGCAGCGTCCTTCGGGAATGCCGAACATGCCGGCCGCGGCCAACTGGAACTTGTCCCCCGCCGCTTTCTCCGGCCGCGCCGCGGCGAGCCGCTTTGGATCGGCATGGTCGTGTAGTGTCGAATGACAGGTCGCGCAGCTTTCGTCGCGCACCGCCTCACCCGGCTTCACATGGCAGGCCTGGCAATTATTCTCGAGATTGGCGTGCGCCAGGCTGAGCTTGCCGGAAGACCACATCTCGTCCGCGTGGAACGCCACCGGCCGACGTTCGCCGGATTCCGCATATTTGTTGGTGGCAAAAGACCAGATCGGCCAGGCCAGAAAGGCCAGCAACACCAGGACAGCCAATATCCAGGCCGTCTTGCGGCGGCCGGGCGCGGCGCCCGCCAGCGAGAAGGCGCGCTGCTCGTCCCGGATATCCGACGCTTCGGAAAGCGCGCCAACGCGCTCCACCGAAATGACGACATTGCCCTGATCTTCGCCTTCCCCGGAGGAAACGCTCAGCAGATGGTTGCCGATACGAATATTGGCACCGCGACCTACATCTATCGTCTCGGCCTGTGTCGAGGACCGGCCGTTGATGTCCACTGGCAGGCCTGAGGTCGGAACGATCTCGATGCGGCCCGACCCAAGCTCGCGGATCACGCCATGGCGCAGTTCGACGGCAAGGTCCGGCAGGTGGATGTCGCTTGCCGCATCACGGCCGACGACGATCTCGTTCTGCGTGAAGGTGCGCGGCCGAATAATTTCCCGCCCGTCGGCGGTGCGCGAGATCTGGCGGACGAGGAAGCTCATGCGCGCGCCCTTACCAGTAGAAGAAGACGGAGAAGATGTGCGCGAACAGCGCGGCGATCAGCGCAAATGTCAGCGGCACATGGACGTAGAGCCAGATTTCCAGCAGCGCCTTCAGGCGCAGATGTTGGCGCACGCGGGAAAGTGCTGCCTCCTTGCGTTCGAGAAGAACGTCGATCCGTTCGATCGCATCCTGACCGATCGCCGGCCGGTCGCCGGTCTCCGTGCGGATCGCGGCTTGGGCCGCGCGCGTCCCGCATTTGGGATAGCGGCCGGTGAGGCGCGCAATCAGCCCGCCGCCGAACGGATCGTCGTTCAGCGACATCTGGACGATTTCGGCATAGCGATGATCGAGCGGCTGGGCCGCCTGATCGAGCTGGCGATCGAGCTGGCGCAGGCTGTCGAGCATCTGCATCTGCGTCGTTTCGCCGCGGTTGTTGCTGAGCACGCGGGGCAGCGCCGAATAGACGCCGATGCCATAGATACCGGACAGAATGACCAGCATCATCAACGCATAAGCCAGCGTGTGGACGTTCCAGCCGAATTGGAAGCCGGTATGCAGCGTCGCGACGATGACCAGTGACAGGCCGAGATAGACGTGCGCGGACGTCCATGCTTTGAGCGACCAGCGCCCCGGCGTCATCGTCCGCTTGCGCACGCCGAGCATGGTCAGCCACAGGATCAGGCCCGCGCCGATCGTGCCCAACAGATAGCCATACCAGGTGCCGCCATTGGGACGCGGCCGCGCGTCATGAAAGGCGTAGATCAGGATTGCCGCGAACGAGATCGCAAGCGCGATCTTCAGCCAGCGATAGCCGCCATAGCGCAGGAAGCCTTCATGCTTCGATCCGCCGTCAACGGCGAGCTGTCTTACCCCCCTTGTCGCCACCTCAGCCTTCCCCTCGATCGAGTTTGGCCACCGTCAGGAATTCTTCGGGCGCAACGCGGATCGCCGCCCCGGTCGGGCAGGCGCGCACGCATGCGGGGCCGCCCTCGATCCCCGAACACATATCGCACTTGATGGCCCGCTTGGCCTTTTCGACGCCGGGCTCGGCATTCTTGTAGGCCCATTCGTGGCTGGGCTCGCCCGGCCCCGGCCCCTTGCCGAACAGGAACCAGCTCAGCAAGCTCGGTTTCTTCGGCGGAACCTTGTCCATCCGGATCACGCCATAGGGGCAATTGCGCTGGCAATTGCCGCAACCGATGCAGGTGTCATTGATGAACACCTCGCCGTCCGGCCCGCGATGGATCGCGTTGGGCGGGCAATCAGCCATGCAATGCGGATGCTCGCAATGCCGGCAAGACGTCGGCACATGGAGATGGGCGAAGGTCCGTCCGGCTTCGCGGTCCAGCCGCGACAGCCCCTCATGGCTGTCCGCGCAGGCCTTTTCGCAATTGTCGCAGCCGACGCAGAGATTTTCGTCGATCAGCAGCACATCGGTCGCTTCGCCGACGCCCTGTTCGACCAGGAAGTTGGCGACCGACGAATACATGTCGACCACGCTGGAGAAGCTGTCCTTCTTCGCCTCGACAAAAGCATTCAGATCCTGGCGCTGGGCCATGTCCTTCTTGGCCTTGGCGAGCAGGTCCGGCTTGGCATCGAGCAGTCGGCGGAACGCCTCGCCATCCAGCCGGATCACTTCGGATTTGATCGCCGCGCGGACGGTAGCGTTGCGCTTGGCGCCGTCGATCACCGCCATCTCGCCGACATAGGAGCCGGCCGGCAGGTAGGAGAGGAACACCGGCTTTCCACCGATATTCTTTTCCACCACCATCGATCCGACGCGGATCACGAAGATATCGCAGCCGTCGTCGCCTTCGTTGATGATCGTCTTGCCGGCGCTGACCGATTCCACCTTGGCGGTATTGGTTACCTCGGTCAGATCGTCCGAGGTC
The DNA here is from genome assembly GCF_042693015.1 of Sphingomonas sp. DBB INV C78. Lineage (NCBI taxonomy): Bacteria > Pseudomonadati > Pseudomonadota > Alphaproteobacteria > Sphingomonadales > Sphingomonadaceae > Sphingomonas > Sphingomonas sp. DBB INV C78. The sequence continues at coordinate 1,686,901 of NZ_CP170544.1, forward strand.
AGCCCCGATCCAAACATCTGGAGCAACTGCCGTTCGGTCGAGATGCGGGTCACCACGCGCTTGGCGCCGGGGTTCGACGCCATCAGCTTGAGCGCCGCGGTGCGCGACACTTCAACCAGGATCGAATCCTCGGCCGCGCGGATCGTGGCGCCGCGGCGACGGCCCGAAATCAGGCCGACCTCACCAAAGATCGAGCCGCGGCCGATCTTCACCCGGCCGGCGACATCGACCGAACCGGACGCGATACCGAACAGCGACGATCCGGGATCGTCCTTTTCGAACACCGTCTCGCCGATGCGATAGGCGCGGACATCGGAATCGAGCATGAACTCGCGCATCTGCAGCGGTGACAGATCGTTGAGGATCTCGACGTTCGTCCGCAGGAATTCCAGCCACTCGTCCACCGAACGCTGGCGCGGCAGTCCCTTGAACTTGGCCTCCAGAATGGGCTCGTCGGCCGGCTTCAGCGTCGTGTTGCCGTTGATGATCTCGACGACGTCATAGCCCTGGTTCATGCAGTGCTTGATCAGCGGATAACCCGCCAGTGCGCCGATAATGTAGATGCCCGGCGCCGTCGAACTCTCGAAGGTCGAGGTCAGCTTCGGAAAGGCCTCGCGATCCTCGCTGGTGAATTCGATGCCACAGCTTTCGATGAACTTGCGCGGCGCAGCTGACCCCATGCGAGCGATGATGCGGTCGCAGCGGATGCGCGTTTCGCCATCGCGCGTATCCAGCGTCAGATATCCGGGCTCGACCTTCTGGGGGCTGGTGTCGGTCATCACCGACAGCCGGCCCTCGTCGCGCATGCCGAACAGGCCCTTTACATTGGCATCCTTGGCACGGCTGAAATCGGCCGATCGGTTGAGGATAGTAACGATGTTGCGCTGCGCGGGATCTTGAGCCAGGCCGACGGCATTTTCGATGCCGGCATCGCCGGAACCGATGATGGTGATATGTTCGTCGACATATTCGCCGGGATCGTCGAGCTGATACTGCACATGCGGCAGATCGCCGCCCGGGATGCGCAACAGGTTCGGATTGCCCTGCGTGCCGATCGCCAGGATGACGTTCTCGGCCTTGATCGTCGTGCCATCGACCAAGGTCAGCGTGAAATCACCCTTGCCGCCCGTGATCGCCTTCACCTCCGCATTCATGCGGACGTTGATCTTGCTCTCTTCGGACTGGCGATCCCAGACTTCCAGAATGGCTTCGCGCTTGCCCGCGTCGAAATCGAGATCCGATCGGAGCACGAGTTGGCTGGGCGTCGCCATGACGTGCTTGCCCTTCTGATACTTGAAGATCGTATCCGAAAGGTGATCGGTCTTTTCGAGCAGGATGTTCGCTATGCCGAGCTGCGACGCACGCGCGGCGGCGCTGAGCCCGGCCGGCCCTGAGCCGACGATGGCGATGCGATAGGCCTCTGCCAACTGGTCCCCCTGTTCACCCAACAAGCTGGCCCGTTCGGGCCTGACGCGAGCGGCCCGTCGTTGCGGACCATTATTATTAGGTGCGAACCCTTTGACACTTTATCATCTTGAGCGGCAATCGCTAGACCGCTTCTTGACAGAAAAATCTTACGATCAAAACGAAATCCGACACCTACGAGCCATAATTAGCCCAAACAAAGCCCGACCCCATCGAGAGGCCGGGCTTGTCGATCGTCAAACCATCTTGAGCGGACTTAGAGCAGCACCGCCATCACGCGCCGGTTTTCAGGCGCGCTGGCCGACTTGCCAGGCAGCGGCTTGGCCGAACCATAGCCCACCACGTCCAGCCGGTTGCGGGCAACGCCCGAAGCGGCGAGGAAATCGGCCACTGCCTGCGCACGGCGGCGCGACAATTCCTTGTTGATCGCCGCCGAACCCGAAGCATCGGTATGACCTTCGATACGCAGCCGGCGGCCGTTGAGCTTCGGCCCGCCCAGCACCTGGGCATATTTGGCGAGCCGCGCCTTGGCCGGCTCGGTCAGCTCTGCCGAATTGGGCATGAAGGTCAGGCCGAGGTCCGACGAACCGACCTGCGCCGGCTTGGCCACGCGCTGCGTCGTCGGCTGCGGCGCCGTGGCGACGCGGGTCGACTGCGACGGCGTGGCGCCGGCGCGCTGGAACGAGAAGCCGCGGGTCTTGCCGCCGCGCGGCGCCCCCGGTGTGGCAGCCGTGAGCTCATTGCCCTGTGCGGCGTTCGGATCGGCGACGTCCTCGGCGCAGTCGCCGGTCAAATCGCACATGATCTGTGCTGATTCCGGATCGGACTGCGCATGGGCAGGCGCCGCCGCCGCGAGCATGAAACCCAGAACTCCCAAGCTGACGACCAGCTTCATCGCAAACATCCTTTCAGCTGCGGGAAGATTGCCCCGCGATAATATCTTCCGGCTACGCCCCCCGCAACGTGGTGCCTGCCGCCCGCTCTTGGTGAACCGAATCAGTGATTCGGACAGTGATCTCCATCACCGCCATGAAAAAATTGCGAACGCTTATTTCGGGTCGATGCGGAACCACACCATATCCGCGTCCCACTCGCCCGCCGCCGTCGCCTCGCGCAGCGTGCTGGCGAATTCCGCCGACGGCTGCACCGTGCCCTGCGGCATGCTCTTCGCCAGCGGCCGATCGCCGACGACGACAAACAGGCCGGTCCAGCCGAGATGGTCAGGATAGATGTTGAACTCCCACTTGCCGTCGCCGGTCTTCACCAACTCCGCAGGCAGATTCTTGAGTTCGTCGATCGCCGCCGAGTTGGGCAGCGCCCAGGTGACGACGCCCGAAGGCTCGACACCGAACACCGCGACCGACTTGTCCTTGCCATCGAGCGCGATCGCCACACGGGCCAGCGACTGCTTGGTATTGGGATCGAGGAAGAAGGGCTCACCCGTCACGCGCAGCCGTCCGCCGGGGCTCTTACGCAGCCGGCGCGGCTCGTCGATGGCGGGGCATTCGCGCGGGTCGATCTGTGCGACCTTGTCGATCGCAACCGACTGAACCGCCAAATTTTCGCCCTGGGCGATCTGCATCACGGTCGCCTGCGCAGCCGCCGGATCGCCGGCAACGCCGATCAGCCCGATACGGCCGTCCTCGCCGGACTGAACCGGATCGACATGCAACCAGGCGCACGGGATTTCGGCCAGCTTGGGCTCCACCTTGTCGGCCAAGGTCGGTGCCGCGCTGCGGAACAGGAAGAAGGCGATGGCACCGATCATCACGGCCGCCACCGCGATCCCGACGATAAGCCCCTTATTGACCGGCGCCTTGGGCGGTGGCGGCGGCGGTGGCAGCGCCGCCGGTGCGGCCTGGCCCTTCTCCATGAAATCGCGCACGCCCTGCACGATCGCGGCTACATCGGCTGCCGATCCGTTGAACGGCGCGACGTCGATCGGGTCATATCCGCCGAAACCGAACGGCAGTTCCACCTTGTCGAGCAACGCGCCGAGATAGGCGCCCCGGCTCTTGGCGGCCTCGGCTTCATCGATCACGTCCTGACCTGTGGCATGGTCGGTCGACACCCGCGACCAAGCGACCAGGCAGAGCTTTGCATCGGCCATCGCCTCCGCAATCGCAGCCTTGCGCTCCTGCCCCGGCTGGATGTCGCGATCCCACCACACATTGTGGCCGGCCGCACGCAGCCCGTTGACGATCGCGGAGGCGCGATCCGAATCGGCCGCAGAATAGGAAAGGACGATATCGCTCATGCCCGGGCCTCCGAAGGCGATGCGCCGCTCGTGGCGGCAGGCCGCGCCCGCATCAGCGCGAGTGGCAGAATGAGCAGCGCCAGCACCACGCTAAGCACCACACTTGCATTGAAACCGTCCAAGGATCCCCCCAAGATCGCTGGCCCGGCCAGATCGAAGTCGAAAAACGCTCCGAACGGGCCGATGCCCGGGTTCGGAGATGTCCCGATCAGGATCTCCTCCCCCCAATTATAGCCGAAGTGCGCAAGGCTCGGCGCCAGCAGGCCGCTGGTCCTGAGCGCAAGCAGGCCGAACCATATGCCGGCGAGTGTTATGTTCAAGAGCGACACTGGATCACTCCACCCGCCGAGCACGTGGATCAATGTGAAAGTGAGCGCCGTCAGCAATATGCCGAGCCACGCACCCCAGGCGCGGGTCAACAGCGGTTGCAGCAGGCCGCGCAAGAGCACCTCTTCGCCGACCACCTGAACGAGCACGACAAGGCTGCCGAGAATGAGCGCGCGTTCGGTTGTTGCCGGCGGCACCGGAATGACAATCCCCGCAAGGCTGGCAATCGCGAGCAGGGCCAGCACGGCAAGCACTCCGCTCGGAAAGGCATAGAGCACCAGCGCCGGGCGTCGGCGATAGAGACGAAACGGCCGCCTGAAGATCAGCAATCCCACCGCGGCCAGCGCCAGCACGGCTACCGGGATGCCGAAACGGGCACCGAGCGCGGGATGAATGCCGCCAAGCATTCCATCGGCCGCTTCCACGATGGGCTGCGCCAATATCATCAGGATCAGCGTACAGCCGCCGGCTACCCAGGCGATCGCGGCAACCGCCCGCGCGCTGTCGCCCCACCAGAAGGGCTCGGCGGCCTTGCTCGCTGCGGAATCGGCGCTACTCATGGCAAGGCATCCAAAGGATGGCAAAAAGATGATCCCCGTGGACGGCTGGCGTCGCCTGGTAAATCCATAGCCAATCACACCCCCTGTCGGCTTGCCGTGATGCCGCAACGCATGTGTCCGACCGGACACGCATTGCACGGTTATTTACAACGCCCCTTCGCAAGCCACTGTATCATTTCACCCCACTTGCGCTAGACTGCAATAAGACAAGTGTCGGTAAACGGGGAATATCATTAACATGGTTGACGAGGCTAAGCCGGCAATGCCGGATGGCACGCAGAAGGTCGTGACGGTCGACCGTCACGAAGGCGGCTTGCGCTTCGGCCGCATCGCGCTGCTGGCCGCCGCCGGCATCGCCGTGGTCGCGATCGGTTTTCAGGTCGTGAAAAGCCGCGAGACGACCGAAACCACAGCTGCTTCGTCGGTTTCCTCGATGCCGCCACAGGCCGATGTCGCGACGATGATTACCCAGCTTGAAAAGAAGCTGCAGGAAAATCCGGCTGATGGCGAAGGCTGGCGGATGCTGGGCTGGGCCTATTATCGTACTGAGCGTTTTCCAGATGCCGTCCGCGCCTACCGAAAGGCGACCGAGGTTGATCCCAAAGACGCCAATGGCTGGTCGGCGCTGGGCGAGGCGATCGTGCTGTCCTCTCCCACTGCCGCCGTCCCGGCTGATGCGGAGGCTGCGTTCCGCAAAGCGCTGGCAATCGACGCGTCCGATCCGCGCGCCCGTTATTTCCTGGGCGTGAAGAAGGATCTGGCCGGGGACCATCAGGGCGCCATCAATGATTGGATCGCGCTGCTGAAGGATACGCCGCCCGAAGCCCCGTGGGAGGCGAATGTCCGCCAGACGATCCTGCAGTCGGCGAGCCAGAACAAGATCGACATCGCCGGTCGCATGCCCGAGCCCAAGGCGCCCGCATCTTCCGCCGCGACGGCCGCCATCCCCGGCCCAACGCGGGAAGACATGACGGCCGCCTCCTCACTGCCCCCCGGCCAACAGGATGAAATGGTCCGCGGCATGGTCGATGGGCTCGCCGCCAAGCTGAAGGCCGATCCGAAAAATGCCGACGGCTGGCTGCGGCTGATGCGCAGCTACATGGTGCTTGGCGATCAGAAGGCCGCAGGCAAGGCGCTTGCCGACGCGCGCACCGCCTTCAACGGCGATGAAGCGACCCTGACCCGGATCGGCGACGGTGCCCGCCAGTTGGGAATACCCGGCGCCTGATCCGGCTGCTGTCGATTGCCGGCACGCGGCCCGAAGCGATAAAATTCGCTCCCTTGGCCCGTGCCGCATCGCTGCGGCCGGCAATCGATCATCGCCTCGTCGCGACCGGGCAACATCGAGAACCTTTCGACGATGTGATGCGGGCCTTCGACGTTCCCGTCGAAGCCAATCTCGAACTGCTCCGGCCCGGCCAGACCATTGACGAGTTGGCGGACCTGATCGCCGCCAGCCTCCCCGCCCTGATCGAGCGCTTTCACCCCGACATGATCCTCGTCCAGGGGGACACGACCACCGCCTGGGCGATCGCGCTCGCCGCTCATGATTGGGACGTGCCGGTCGGCCATGTCGAAGCCGGGCTGCGCAGCCACGACCTCGCATGCCCCTTCCCCGAAGCGCGCAATCGCGTTGAGATCGACGCGATTTCCACGCTCCTCTTCGCCCCGACAGGAGATGCCGCTGCCAATCTGGCGGCCGAGCTCACCGTAACTGGCGAGGTCATCGTCACGGGCAATACCGGCATCGACGCGCTGCTGACGATGCGGCGGCTCGCAAAGGGCTGGACACTTCATGACGCCGCTGTGCGGCAGATCCTCGTCACCTGTCATCGTCGCGAGAATATCGGGCGCGGCATCGCGTCGATCTGCGCGGCCCTTCGTCATCTGGCCCAGCGACCCGACGTGCGCATCCTCGTGCCCCTGCACCCCAATCCCGAGGTACGGCGAGGCTTGGTAGAGGCGCTTGAGGGCATCGACCGGATCGAGCTCATTCCACCGCTCGATTACCCGTCGATGGTGACGGCGATGGACAATGCCCATCTGATTCTGAGCGATTCGGGGGGCATTCAGGAAGAAGCTCCGGCGCTGGGCGTGCCGCTCCTCGTTTTGCGCGACAATACCGAGCGGCCCGAGGTTTTTGCTTCCGGCAATGCGCGGCTGGTCGGCACGGACAGCGAGCGGATCTTCGCGGCCGCCACGCTGCTGCTGGATGATCCCGCCGCCCATGCCGCCATGTCCGTTCCCGCTTTTCCCTATGGCCAGGGAGACGCCGCCGAGCGCATATTGGATGCGATCGAGGGCTGGTTCGCCAGGCGCGGCCTTGGGGTATCCGATCGCAACATGCGTTATCGGATTCCCCCAATCCAAGCCTAGCTTCATCGCCCCCAAGCGCCTCGCGGCTTGCCTTCGTCCCTCCCCTCCCCCAATGGGGCCGGCGAAAGGATGTATATCATGGCGACGAACTGGACGCCCGAGAGCTGGACCCAGCACGAAGCGCGGCAACTGCCCGAATATAGCGACAAGGCGGCACTCGACCGCGCGACGGGCGAGCTTGCCCATTATCCGCCGCTGGTTTTTGCCGGTGAAGCGCGGGCGCTGACGGCCGAGCTTTCGCAGGTGGCGGAGGGCAAGGCATTTCTGCTCCAGGGCGGCGACTGCGCCGAAAGCTTCGCCGAATTTCATCCGAACAATATCCGAGACACCTTCCGCGTCATCCTGCAGATGGCGGTCGTGCTGACCTATGCGTCCAAGCTTCCGATCGTGAAGGTCGGCCGCATGGCTGGCCAGTTCGCCAAACCGCGTTCAGCAGGAACCGAGGAGATCGGTGGCGTCTCGCTGCCCAGCTATCGCGGCGACATTGTCAACGACATCGCGTTCGAAGCCGCCTCTCGCGAGCCTGATCCCGAACGCATGGTCCGCGCCTATAACCAGGCCGCGGCGACGCTCAACCTGCTTCGCGCCTTCGCGCAGGGCGGCTATGCCAATCTCCACCAGGTCCACGCCTGGACGCTCGATTTCATGGGCCGCAGCCCGTGGGCCGCGCAATATCAGGCAGTGGCCGACCGGATCGGTGACGCACTCGACTTCATGGCCGCCTGCGGCATCAACCCGCAGACCGTGCCGCAGCTCAACGGCACCAATTTCTACACGAGCCACGAAGCCCTGCTGCTGCCCTACGAGCAGGCGCTGACCCGCCAGGATTCGCTGACCGGCGATTGGTACGACACGTCGGCCCACATGCTTTGGATCGGCGATCGCACCCGCTTCGAAGGTTCGGCGCACGTCGAATATCTGCGCGGCATCGGCAACCCCATCGGCCTGAAGTGCGGGCCGAGCCTGGAGCCGGATGTGCTGTTGCGCTTGCTCGACACGCTCGATCCCGCGCGCACGCCAGGTCGCGTCACGCTGATCACCCGCTATGGCCACGACAAGATCGAGAAGCATCTGCCCGCCCTCGTCCGCGCGGTGAAGCGCGAAGGGCGGCCGGTGGTCTGGTCCTGCGATCCGATGCACGGCAACGTCGTGAAGGCCGCCAACGGCTACAAGACGCGTCCGTTCGACCGCATCCTCGCCGAAGTGCGCGGCTTCTTCGCCGTCCACCGGGCGGAAGGCACGCATGGCGGCGGCATCCACGCCGAAATGACCGGCCAGAACGTCACCGAATGCACCGGCGGCGCAATCGACATCACCGAGCAGAGCCTGGCAGATCGCTATCACACGCATTGCGACCCGCGGCTCAACGCCGGCCAGTCGATCGAGCTGGCTTTCCTGCTGGCCGAAATGCTCAACCAGGAAATGCGGGAACGGGAGAAGGCTGCGGCCTGATCGCGCGCCACAACGAAGCATTGAAGCGCGGGGACGAAAGTCTCCGCGCTTTTCTTTTTGGCTGTTTGGAAAATATGGTGCGGGCGGTCGGGCTCGAACCGACACTCCTTGCGGAACCGGATTTTGAGTCCGGCGCGTCTACCAGTTTCACCACGCCCGCACGGCTTGGGAAGGCGCCCCATGCCATGAAGAAGCGAGCCGGTCCATAGGCTTTCCGGTTCAGCCGAGCCCTTGCAGAACGGCGATCCACGCAACAGCGATCAGAAGGCAGATGCCACCGACGATGATGCCGGCGCGGAAGAATTCCATGAAGCCTATCTTCACCCCCTGCCGCGCCGCGCTTTCGACAACGATGATGCCGGCAAGGCTTCCGAAATTGACGACATTGCTCGAAAAGCCTGCCCCCAGAGCCAGCGCGGCGGTGGTCACCAGCGGCTCGCTCTTGTCGCCATAGGGAGCGAGCAGCATCACCGCCGAGCTGTTGTCTGCCAGATCCGATAGCAAGGTCATCACCGCCACCATCACATAGGGATCGTGCAGATCGAAATCATGCGCGGCGAGCCAGTCGAGCACCTGCATCGGATAGTCGGTCTGCGCAAAGGCGGCGTTGATGATGTAGAGTGAGAAAATCAGCAGCAGCAGATTGCCGTCGACCCGCTTCAACAGATCGGAGGAATGGACACCGATGGCGCGCCGGTTGAGCAGCAGCAGCGCCGCCGCCGTCAACGCAACGATCGGATAGGGCCAGGAAGCGAATAGGAAGCTGGCAATTACCGCGACCAACACGATCGTAGCCTTGGTCATTTCGAGATGGTTGACCTCCACCTTCTCGCCCGGCGTCGCCGCCCCGTGCGCCGGCCCCTCCACGGCCCACCGCCCCCGATAAAGCGCGATGATCGTCAGCCATATGACGAACATCGACAGAATCGACGGCACCAGGCCGGACACCAGGAATTGGGCGAAGCTGATCTTCATCTCGCCCGCGATGATCATGTTCTGGGGGCTGCCGATCATGCTTCCCGCCGATCCGGCGTTGGACGCGAAGCAGAAGCCGAGCAGGAAAGGGATGGGATTGAGCCCGCGGCCCATCGCGATCTCGATCAATAGCGGCACCATCGCCACCACCACGACGTCATTGGTCAGGACGGACGAAAGGATCGTGGACACGGCGATCAGGATGGCGAGCAAGGTCCGCGGCGGCACGTCGAGCATCGCCACCTTCACCGCCACCCAATGATAGAAGCCGGCGACATAGAAGGCGCCGGACACGATCATCAGCCCGAACAGCAGAGCCAGCGTCCCGAAATCCGCGGCGTGCCACGCCTGCTCGAACCCGATGCCGCCCGTGACGATCATCGCGATCGCGCCCAATATGGCGGCCCCGGTGCGGTCGATGCGGAAGCCCGGCAGATAGCCGATGGCGATGACCAGATAGGTCAAAAGGAAAATCGGCAGGACAAAGTTCATCCGACACCCCTCCGCGAGGTCACCGGAAGAGGATAATGGCCGCAAACATCGTCGGGCATCGGGTTAAACCCAATGTTGGACGGCAATAGTCCCTGATCTAGCCTCGCCCGAACGGCAAGGCGGCCTCGCACTGGGCGAGCGAGGTATCGCCGGCGATCGGATGGTCGGCGCGGAGCAGGAAAGCGTGGCGGACGATTTCGGCCTGCTGCTCCACCCCATAGCGATCGAGCGGCCAGCCGTCACGGATGCGATAGCCATATCGGCAGAAGGGATGGCGCATCAGCGGCAACCACCAGCGGCCGCGCGTCTGGGCCTGCCAGACATGCGTCATTTCATGGATGAACAGCCCCTGCGCGGCCAAGGGCGCCACGGAGAAATCCGCCCACCAATAAGGGCTCTGCGGATGGAACCAGATATGGCCGTCGGGCGCCATGACGACACCACGCGGCTGCAAGGGCCACCATTTGCGGCGGTGGAGGCGGACGCGATCATAGTCGATCGCACCACCGAACATTGATGCGGCGAGCGCCTGTTCGCCAGCGCTGAGCGGACGGGACTCCGGCCCGTCAGTGGCCTTCATGCTCGCCCGACGCCGCATCGCCCGCAGCCTGTGTGCGTGCCTGGGCCTCGATCGTCTTGCCGCTCTTGAACCGGAAGGTCAGCGGCATGTCGCCACCCGGCTTCACGTCGGCCGCAACGTCGAACAGCATCGCATGATTGCCACCGGGCGCGAATTTCGCTTCTCCACCCGCCGGCACATCGACGCCATCGATGGCGCGCATCGTCATCATGCCGTCCTTCATGCCGCCTTCATGCAGTTCGATCCGGCCGGCCTTGCTGCTTTCGACGGCAATCAGGCGTTCCGCCGCCGCCCCGCCATGCACGGTGAAATAGGCCGCCGCCGGGCGATCGGCCACGGGCGACAGGCGAATCCAGGCGTCGCTTACCGTCGCATCCTTGGGCGCCGCCGGCTGGCAGGCGGCAAGCGCGACGGCAGCCAGCGGCAGCGCGAGCAGGAGGCGACGTGACATGCAAAACTCCTTCGATCTTGATCGGCTGAACCGATCCGCTCTCCATTAGGCACGGCCACGTCTTGCGGCAACCGAAAGCCCGCCTATATCGGCCTCCGAAACAGTACGCCGTCCGGTTTTCGCTTCACTGGCAAGGGGAACCGGCGGATACGCCTCAATCTTCGGGGGACGAAGGGTATACGTATGGCAAAAGTTATCGGGATTGACCTTGGCACCACCAACAGCTGCGTCGCCGTGATGGACGGCGGCAAGCCCAAGGTTATCGAAAATGCGGAAGGCACGCGCACCACGCCTTCGATCGTGGCGTTCGCCAAGGATGGCGAGCGGCTGATCGGCCAGCCGGCCAAGCGCCAGGCGGTCACCAATCCGGACAGCACGATCTTCGCGGTGAAGCGCCTCATCGGCCGCCGCTTCGACGATCCCGTCACCAAGAAGGACACCGAACTGGTGCCCTATCACATCGTTCGCGGCCCCAATGGCGATGCCTGGGTGCAGGCGGGCGGCAGTGATTATTCGCCGTCGCAGATCTCGGCTTTCACGCTGCAGAAGATGAAGGAAACCGCCGAAGCCTATCTGGGCGAGACGGTGACGCAGGCGGTGATCACCGTTCCGGCTTACTTCAACGACGCGCAGCGCCAGGCGACCAAGGACGCCGGCCAGATTGCGGGTCTTGAAGTGCTGCGCATCATCAACGAGCCGACGGCGGCAGCGCTCGCTTATGGTCTCGACAAGAACGAAGGCAAGACGATCGCGGTCTATGACCTTGGCGGCGGCACCTTCGACGTGTCGATCCTCGAGATCGGCGACGGCGTGTTCGAGGTGAAGTCGACCAACGGCGACACCTTCCTGGGCGGCGAAGACTTCGACGCCAAGGTCGTCGAATTCCTGGCTGAAGACTTCAAGAAGGCCGAAGGCATCGATCTCACCAAGGATCGGCTTGCGCTTCAGCGCCTGAAGGAAGCGGCTGAAAAGGCGAAGATCGAACTGTCGTCGGCGCAGACGACCGAGGTCAACCTGCCCTTCATCACCGCCGACGCAACCGGGCCGAAGCATCTGGTGAAGTCGATCAGCCGTTCCGATCTGGAGCGTCTGGTGGACAGCCTGATCCAGCGCACGATCGAGCCGATGAGGAAGGCGCTCGCCGATGCCGGCGTGAAGGCCGACGCGATCGACGAGGTCGTCCTGGTCGGCGGCATGACCCGCATGCCCAAGGTCCGTGAAGTCGTGAAGGGCTTCTTCGGTAAGGAACCGCACACCGGCGTGAACCCGGACGAAGTGGTGGCCATGGGCGCCGCCATCCAGGCCGGCGTGCTGCAGGGCGACGTCAAGGACGTGCTGCTGCTCGACGTGACCCCGCTGTCGCTGGGCATCGAAACGCTGGGCGGCGTGTTCACCCGCATGATCGACCGCAACACGACGATCCCGGCCAAGAAGAGCCAGGTCTACTCGACTGCGGACGACAATCAGCAGGCCGTGACGATCCGCGTGTTCCAGGGCGAACGCGAAATGGCGGCCGACAACAAGATGTTGGGCCAGTTCGATCTGCTCGGCATTCCGCCGGCGCCGCGCGGCGTGCCGCAGATCGAAGTCACGTTCGACATCGACGCCAACGGCATCGTCCATGTCACGGCCAAGGACAAGGGCACCGGCAAGGAACAGCAGATCCGCATCCAGGCTTCGGGTGGCCTTTCGGACGGCGACATCGACCAGATGGTCAAGGATGCCGAGAAGTTCGCCGAGGACGACAAGAAGCGTCGCGAGGCGGCCGAGGCGAAGAACAACGCCGAAAGCCTGATCCACACGACGGAGCGCCAGCTCGAAGAGCATGGCGACAAGGTCGATGCGGCGCTGAAGTCGGAGATCGAAGCTGCCGTCGCCGCCGCCAAGACGGCGGTCGAAGGTGGCGATCCGGCGACGATGACCGAGAAGGCCCAGGCGCTTGCTCAGGTCGCGATGAAGCTCGGCCAGGCGATCTACGAGAAGGAGCAGCAGACCGCCGCTTCTCCGGCGGCCGACGCGGGCGAGGCGAAAGCCGACGACGTGGTCGATGCCGAATTCTCGGAAGTGGACGACAACAAGGCGTAAGCCTCCAGCCCCTCTCCCCCGACTGCGGGGGAGAGGGCTTTTGATTCTTGGGGGGCCTGATGGCCGAAGTCGATTTTTACGAACTGCTGGAAGTCGAGCGGACAGCCGACGACAAGACGATCAAGACGGCTTATCGCAAGCTGGCGATGCAGTGCCATCCGGATCGCAACCCCGGCTGCCAGGATTCGGAAGCCAAGTTCAAGGCGATCAATGCCGCTTATGACTGCCTGAAGGACCCGCAGAAGCGATCGGCCTACGATCGTTTCGGTCACGCAGCCTTCCAGAATGGCGGCGCCGGCGGGCCTGGTGGTTTCGGTAATCAGGATTTCGGCGGCTTTTCCGACATCTTCGAAAATATCTTTGGCGAATTCATGGGCGGCGGCCGCGGCGGCCGTCAGAATGTCCGGCGTGGCGCGGATCTGCGCTACGACATGGAAATCTCGCTGGATGAGGCGTTCCACGGCAAGGCCGCGGAAATCCGCATCGACGTCGCGGCCAATTGCGAGCCGTGCGAAGGCAGTGGCGCCAAGCCCGGCACGGCCGCCAAGGGCTGCCCCACCTGCGGGGGCCATGGCAAGGTGCGGGCCCAGCAGGGCTTCTTCGTGGTCGAACGGACCTGCCCCTCCTGCCACGGCGCCGGTCAGGTGATTTCCGAGCCCTGCCCCGCCTGTCGCGGCGAAGGCCGGGTGGAACGGACCAAGACGCTCGAAGTCAACATTCCCGCCGGTGTCGATGAAGGCACCCGTATTCGCCTGTCCGGCGAAGGCGAGGCCGGTGGCCGCGGCGCGCCTCCGGGCGATCTCTACATCTTCATCCATGTCAGCCGGCACAAATTGTTCGAGCGTGAAGGCACGACATTGTTCGCGCGTTGCCCGGTTTCGATCACCACCGCCGCGCTGGGCGGCACGATCGAGGTGCCTGGCCTAGACGGCGAACGTCATGAGCTGCGGATTCCGGCGGGCATCCAGTCCGGCAAGCAGATTCGCCAGCGCGGCGCCGGCATGCCGGTGCTGAACGGCCGCGGCCAGGGCGATATGGTGATCCAGATCGACGTCGAAACGCCGACCAAATTGTCGGCGCGACAGAAGGAACTTCTCGAAGAATTCCGGGCGCTTGAAACAGGCGAGGAAAGCCCTGAAGCGAGTGGCTTCTTTTCCAAGCTGAAGGGCATGTTCGGCGATTGAGAGACGCTTTCACTGGCCTCCCGCAGCGCGGGGGGCTAGAGGCGCGGGGCAAGTTCACCAATGAAGGAATGCCCATGCGCCCGTCCGGCCGCACCCCCGATCAGATGCGCCCGATCACCATCGAGACCGGCTACACCCGCCACGCCGAAGGCTCGTGCCTGATCGGATTCGGCGACACCAAGGTTCTCGTCACCGCATCTGTCGAGGAACGCGTGCCGCCCTTCCTGCGCGGCAAGGGCCAGGGCTGGGTGACGGCCGAATATGGCATGCTGCCCCGCGCCACCCACACGCGCGGCAGCCGTGAAGCCGCCAAGGGCAAGCAATCCGGTCGCACCCAGGAAATCCAGCGGCTTATCGGCCGTTCCTTGCGTGCCGTGGTCGATATGACCAAGCTCGGCGAACGCCAGATCAGCATCGATTGCGATGTGCTGCAAGCCGATGGCGGCACCCGCACCGCCTCCATCTCGGGTGCGTGGGTCGCGCTGCGCCTCGCGGTCGATGGCCTGATCAAGCAGGGCCTGCTCGCCGAAGACCCCATCACGGCGCAGGTCGCGGCCGTCTCCTGCGGCATCTATGAAGGCACGCCGGTGCTCGACCTCGATTATATCGAGGATTCGAACGCCCATGCCGACGCGAACTTCGTCCTGCTCGACAATGGCAACATCGCCGAGGCGCAGGCCACTGCCGAGGGCGCGACCTATGACGAGGAAGCGCTGCTCCGCTTGCTCCGCCTCGCCCGCATCGGCTGCGGCGATATCTTCACCGCGCAAGCCAAGGCCGTCGGCCGGTGACCGCGGTGCATCGCAAACTCGGCCCCGGCAAGCTGGTGATCGCCAGCCATAATGAGGGGAAAGTGCGCGAGATCCGCGAGTTGCTGGCTCCATTCGGTATCGAGCCGGTATCGGCCGGCTCACTCGGCCTGCCCGAACCCGACGAGACCGGCACCACCTTCGTCGCCAATGCCGAATTGAAGGCACGTGCCGCAGCCGACCTGTCCGGCCTGCCCGCGCTCGCCGACGATTCGGGTCTTTGTGTCGAGGCATTGGGCGGCGAGCCCGGCATCTTCTCCGCACGCTGGGCTGGCGAGACCAAGGATTTCGGCCTCGCGATGCAACTCGTCGAGGATAATCTCGCCCGCGTGCCCGATGCCGGGCGCGACGCGCATTTCGTCTGCGCGCTGTCGGTCTGCTGGCCCGACGGCCATATTGAAAGCTTCGAGGGGCGTGTCGACGGCACGCTCGTCTGGCCGCCGCGCGGAAATAACGGCTTCGGCTATGACGCGATGTTTCAGCCGTGGCACCATGACGTCACTTTCGGCGAGATGGACCCGGCCGCCAAGCACGCGATGAGCCACCGTGCGGATGCGTTCCGCAAGCTGGTGGCGGCGGTGCTTTGAGATGATGAGGACGGCCAGCTTGTGACCGAGGAGCCGCTCGCGCTCTACGTCCACTGGCCGTTCTGCGTCTCGAAATGCCCCTATTGCGATTTCAACAGCCATGTCCGCGCCGAAATCGACGAGGCGGCGTGGCGCGACGCATTGCTCGCCGATCTTGCCCATGAAGCGGAACTCACGGCCGGAAGGCGTCTGACCTCCATATTCTTCGGCGGCGGCACGCCATCGCTGATGCGGCCTGAGACGGTGGCCGCCGTAATCGGCGCGGCCGACCGCCACTGGGGCTTTTCCGACGATGTGGAAATCACGCTGGAGGCCAACCCCTCCTCGGTCGAGGCTGCGCGCTTTGCCGGGCTTGCCGCGGCGGGCGTGAATCGCGTGTCGCTGGGCCTCCAGTCGCTCGACAATGAAGCGCTCCACCTGCTCGGACGGGCGCACGACGTCGACGAGGGGCTATCCGCGCTGGAAACCGCGCAACGGCATTTCGGGCGGGTCAGCTTCGACCTGATCTACGCGCTTCCCGGCCAGGATGAGGCGGCATGGCAGACCGAGCTTGCTCATGCCATCGGCTTCGGCACCGGCCATCTCTCGCTCTATCAGCTCACTATCGAACCGGGGACGCGCTTCGCGACTTTGGTCGACAAGGGCGAATTGCACCCGCTCGATCCCGATATGGGCGCAACCCTGTTCGAGCTTACGCGCGATGTGACGGCCGCGGCGGGCATTCCGGCCTACGAGATTTCCAATCACGCGCGGCCCGGCCAGGAAAGCCGCCATAATCTCACTTATTGGCGCTACGGCGATTATCTGGGCGTCGGGCCAGGCGCACATGGCCGGCGCGACGGCCACGCCACCTTTCGCCGCAAGAAGCCGGAAAACTGGCTGAGCGCAGTCGCGCGCAACGGCCACGGCATCGAAAGCGAGGAAGCCCTCTCCTCCTCCGCCCGTGCGGCGGAGGCGCTGCTGATGGGTTTGCGGCTGGGCGAAGGCGTAGATCTGGAACGGGTTTCACGCCGCAGCGGGCTGGCGGTGGACGCACTGGTCGATCAACGGGCCGTCGCGCGGCTCGAAAAGCTCAGCCTAGTCGCCAGCGATGGGCCGCATCTGACAGTCACGCCGCAAGGCATGCCGCTGCTCGATGCGATCCTGGGTGAGGTGGTGGCGGCAGACTGACGACCGCCGCCCCTTCTCCGTTCGACCTACTTCTCGAAGCCCTTGGGCGCCTGTGACACGGTGGTTATGCCGCCAGTGCCGATCTGGTGGACAGCCAGCGAGCGTTCCGCCACGCCGTCCGATCCGAACCGGAACGCACCGTCGACACCGGCAAAGCCGCCCTCATCCGCCAGTGCCTTGATCGGGAAGCGATCGCCCACCTTCCACTGCCCGGCGATGCGCACCGTCAGCAGCACGGCATCATAGCCGAGGCTCGCTAGGCGATAAGGCGGCTTGCCGAAGCGCGCGCGATATTTGGTCGCGAGCTGGCGATACATATTTTCCTGCACGCTGGCGAACCAGGCGCCGTTCATCGCCGGATTGGTGGCGAGCGTGCTTTCCGTCGCCCACAATTCGGTGCCGAGAATCTGGGCGGTGGCGCCACCCGTCTTGCGGATCTGCGGCGCGGCCTGGATGGCGATGCGGCCGCCATCGGCGATCAGAACCGCATCATAATCACCCGACTGCCGCAGCTTGCCGATCGCGGTCGTGAGCGATTTCGGACTGCGATCGAAGGTCTGGAGCGAAACCACGCTGCCGCCCGATGCCTCCGCAGCATGGATCAGCGCATTGGATGCATTACGGCCATAAAGGCCGGTCGGCATCAGCCCGGCAAACTTGCTCGCCCCCTTGGTCCGCGCGAAGCGGACGACGCGGTCGATCGACTGCGCCGGCGAAAAGCCCATCAGATAAACGCCGTTACCCGCCACCGAAGCATCGTTGGAGAAAGCAACGACCGGCACGCTTGCGCCGCGTGCCTGCGGCGCCACCGCGCGAACATCTTCCGCCAGCAGCGGCCCCAGGAACAGGCGATTGCCGTCCGCCAGCGCCTTCTGCGCCGCGACGCCGGCGCCCAGTGCGGTGTCATAGGTGGTGATCCGCACCTTCGCGCCGCCGGTATCCAGCAGGGCAAGGTTGGCGGCATTGGCGATCGACTGGCCGACGGCGGCGTTCGGCCCCGTCATCGGCACCAGCAGGGCGACGCGATGCCGCTCCTGATCGGTCGGCAGGCCCGGCCCGACCGGCCGCTCCTCCTCCGTGGGCGGGGCCGGCTTGGGCGGCGGCGCCGTCTTCGGCACCATGGCCTGACAGCCTGCAAGGAAGATGGCGAGGCCGAGGCCAGCGATCCTTAGAAATGTTCTACGCGGTTGCGAGCCCGACCCGGCCTCTGCCATGACATCATCCCATGATTCAGCCCCTTGACGAGGCCCTGACCCCCGGCCTCTACATCGTCGCGACGCCGATCGGCAACTTATCCGATCTGTCGCCCCGTGCCGCATCGGTATTGGCGCGGGCCGATCTGATCGCGGTGGAGGACAGCCGCGTCACCGCCAAGCTGCTCCAGCGCATCGGCACCAAGCGGCCGATGACCCCTTATCATGATCATAATGCGGACAAGGTTCGCCCCGGACTGATCGAGCGGATGGGCAGCCAGGCCATCGCTTTGGTCTCCGATGCGGGCACGCCGCTCATCTCCGATCCCGGCTTCAAGCTGGTCCGCGATGCGCGCGCGGCAGGCCATGTCGTCACGACCATACCCGGCCCCTGCGCCGCGATCGCCGCACTGACGCTCGCCGGATTGCCGACCGACCGCTTCTTCTTCCTGGGCTTCCTGCCCGCCAAGGAGAAAGCGAAGGCGGACGCCATCGCTGAAGTGGCGGCCGTGCGCGCGACGCTCATCTTCTACGAATCCGGCCCCCGCCTCGCCGCGACGCTCGCCCAATTGGCGGTTGGGTTGGGCGACCGCGAGGCCGCCGTCGCGCGCGAGATCAGCAAGACGTTCGAGCAATGCGTGACCGGCACCCTCTCCTCGCTGGCGGAACGCTATGAGGAAGCGCCGCCAAAGGGCGAGATCGTCGTCATCGTCGGCCCGCCCGGCGAAGCGGCCGCCCCGCAAGCCGCGGACATCGACGCTGCCTTGATTGAGGCGATGACCCGACTGCCCGCGGCCAAGGCGGCGGGCGAGGTCGCCAAGGCGACCGGCCTTCCCCGGCGCGATCTCTATACCCGCGCTATGACGCTGAAGGACGAGGCTTGATCTCCCCTCCCGCTTGCGGGAGGGGTCGGGGGTGGGCTTGCGCGACCTATCCCCATCCCCCAACCCCCTCCCGCAGGCGGGAGGGGGAGCATTGAGCCGACAGGCCGCCGAGCGAACCGGCCGACGCGGCGAGACGATCGCCGCCTGGTGGCTGCGCCTGCACGGCTGGAAGATCGTCGGGCCACGCGTCCGCACGCCGGTGGGCGAAGTCGATCTAGTCGCGCGCCGCGGCCGCACCGTCGCCTTCATCGAGGTCAAGACGCGCCGTACCGAGGCCGAGCTCGATCTTTCCATTGATCGACGACGCCTCGTCCGTGTGGCGCAGGCGGCGGAAATGCTGGGCCACCGCTACGCACGTCAGCAAGACTTCATCCGCATCGACGTCATCCTGATCCGTCCCCGTGCCTGGCCCCGGCATATTACAAATGTCTGGCACGG
This sequence comes from Sphingomonas sp. DBB INV C78, assembly GCF_042693015.1. Lineage (NCBI taxonomy): Bacteria > Pseudomonadati > Pseudomonadota > Alphaproteobacteria > Sphingomonadales > Sphingomonadaceae > Sphingomonas > Sphingomonas sp. DBB INV C78. The sequence continues at coordinate 1,706,146 of NZ_CP170544.1, forward strand.
GTGACATTCGTCGCCTTGTCCCCTAGGTGACAGGCCAAACCAGCGCGAGGCAGTTCCATGTCGCTTACCGTCGCGGTCCAGATGGATCCGCTCGAGACGATCAACATCGCCGGCGATTCCACGTTCGCGATCATGCTTTTGGCGCAAGCGCGCGGGCACAGGCTGTTCCATTACAATGCGGGCGACCTCAGCTATCGCGATGGCCGGGTGACCGCGCCGGCGAGTCCCGTGACGGTGCAGCGGGTAGCCGGCGACCATTTCACCGCCGGTGATCCCGTCACCCTCGACCTCGCCGATGATGTCGATGTGGTGCTGATGCGACAGGATCCTCCTTTCGACCTCGCCTACATCACCGCCACACACCTGCTGGAGCGCATCCGCCACCGGACCTTAGTGGTGAACGATCCCGAATCGGTCCGCAACGCGCCCGAAAAGCTGTTCGTGCTCGATTATGCGGAGTTCATGCCGCCCACACTCATCACCCGCCGGCTGGATGACGCCCGCGCCTTCCATGCCGAACATGGCGAGGTGGTGGTGAAGCCGCTCTACGGCAATGCCGGGTCCGCGGTGTTCCATGTCGGGCGCAAGGACGCCAATCTCGCCGCGCTCACAGAATTGTTCGGCCAGGTCTGGCGCGAGCCCTTCATGGTCCAGGCCTTCCTGCCGGACGTGTCGAAGGGCGACAAGCGTATCGTCCTGGTCGACGGCAAAGCCACAGGCGCGATCAACCGCCTGCCCAAGGACGGCGAGATCCGCTCCAATCTTGCCGCCGGCGGCCGTGCAGACCCGACCGAACTTTCCCCGCGCGAGCTGGAAATCTGCGCCGCGATCGGGCCTGAACTCGCCAAGCGGGGGCTGCTGTTCGTCGGCATCGACGTGATCGCGGGACATCTGACCGAAATCAACGTCACCTCGCCCACCGGCATAGTCGCGATCGACCGATTCAACGGCACCGACACGCCGGCGATCATCTGGGACGCCATCGAAGCCAAGGTTGCCGCCCGTGGGTGAGTGGGTTCGCCAGCTCATCGAGCAATCCGGCTATCTGGGTGTCGCTTTTCTGATGTTCGCGGAGACGGTGTTTCCGCCGATCCCGTCGGAGGTCATCATGTCGCTCGCCGGGCTTCAGGCCGCCAAGGGAGAAATGACGCTGGCCGGCGTGATCGCCTGCGGCACGGCAGGCGCGATGCTGGGCAACGCCTTCTGGTATCTGCTCGCCCGCGCGCTCGGCCTCCAGCGTTTCAAGCCGCTGATCGATCGCTTCGGCCGGTGGCTGACGATGGATTGGGCCGAGGTGCAGCGCGGCGAGAAATGGTTCAACAGCCATGGCGCCGCCTTCGTCTTCTTCGGCCGGCTGATGCCGACGATCCGCTCGCTGGTGTCGATCCCCGCCGGCCTGCTCCACATGAGCCTTAGCCGCTTCCTCTTCTGGTCGACCTTGGGCACCGCCGGCTGGACGGCTCTGCTCGCGACCGCCGGCTATATGCTCGGCCAGCGTTATACCGAGGTGGACGAATATATCGGGCCGGTCTCGACCGCGATCATCTTCCTGCTGGCGCTCTGGTATTTCTGGCGCGTGCTGACCTGGAAGCCGAGCCGTTAGGCCCGCGGATGGGCGTTGCGATAGACGTCCATCAGATGCGCAGCATCGACCGAGGTGTAGATCTGCGTCGATGAAAGGCTGGCATGGCCGAGCAGTTCCTGCAGTGATCGCAGATCGGCGCCGCGGCCGAGCAGATGGGTGGCGAAGCTGTGGCGCAGCGCATGCGGCGTCGTCCGTTCCGACAGGCCCAGCCGGCCGCGAGCGCCACGCACCGCGCGCCGGATCAGATCGGCTGACAAAGGCCCGCCACGGGCACCGCGGAACAGCGGCAGATCGCGACCGGTGGGCCAGGGGCATTGCGCCAGATAATCGTCGATCGCAGCGCGCACCTGGGGCAGCAACGGCACGATCCGCGTCTTGGCGCGCTTGCCGGTGACGCGAATGACGTCTCCCAACGGCAATACGGCGCCCGTCAGGCCCACCGCCTCGCCCACGCGCAAGCCCGATCCATAGAGCAACAGCAGCACCGCAAGATCACGCGCCGCGATCCAGGGCTGGCTGGCAGCATCGGAAGCATCTTCGGCCAGCATGACGGCATCGTCGGGTGAGATCGGCCGCGGCACGCCCCGCTTCACGCGCGGCCCGCGAATGCGTGGCGCATCGGCCACCGCATATTTCAGGAAGCCTCGCAGCGCCGAAAGCTCTCGCGCAGCAGACGCATTGCCGATCCCGTCCTGCCGTCGGTTCGCCAGGAACGCGCGCAGATCCACCGCATCCACCTTCGTCAGCAGCGCCGCATCCACCGACTGCCCATGATGATGGCCGAGAAAGACGATCAGCCGATGTGCGGTCGCGACATAGGCCCGCACGGTATGCACCGATCGACGACGGTCGAGCGCCAGATGTCGCCCCCAATCGGAGGCGATCAGCCGGGCCGGATGATCCGGAAGGTCTAGGGGAGCAGCCACCGCCCGATCATGCGCGAAACCACGCTGCCAAGGAAGAGCAGCAGTTCCGAACCATGGCGCGTCTCGAACCCCTGAGCGCGGCGCTGGCCGAGCGCAAGCAGACCCGAGGGCAACGGCGGCGCACTGTCGAGGCGGATAAGCGCCTCGGCGCGGATCAGATCGGACGCCGGGCCGAACAGCGGATGCCCGCGCTCCACCCCGCGCAGCACGACGCCGTCAATGTCGGCGATCGAGCGTTCAACGATGCGGCGATCGACGAACTGCATGCCGCTCGCGTCAGCACGCATCGCGCGATCCTCGACGAACAAAGCCAGCGAAACCGCGTCCAGCCCCAGCGTGTGCGGCCAGCTTTGCGTGATGACATGGATGAGGTGATCGAGCCCTTCCGCGTCGAGCGCGGCCAGCACCGCCTGATGGATCGCCGAAACCGCGCCGGAATGGCCGCGCGCGAAGGCGATAAGGTCCTGATTGGCTTCCTCAACCTCGGCCACGCGCCGCCGAAGCGACGCGACCGCATGACCTTCAAAGTCGAGAAGCGTGCCCATAAGCAGAAGCTTACAGACACTTGGTTAAAAAGCTACTGGCGATGGCGGCCGCCAAATGCGCCCGCCATGCCGAAGCAAATCAGCCGATCGTCTGGCCGGTCTTGGCCCAATCGGCCAGGAAGCCCTGGATGCCCTTGTCGGTCAGCGGATGGTTGAACAGCGCGCGGATCACGGCCGGCGGCGCGGTCATCACGTCGGCGCCGATCTTGGCCGATTCGAGCACATGGATCGGGTGGCGGACGCTCGCCACCAGGATCTCCGTGTCGAAATCATAATTGTCGTAGATGATGCGGATGTCGGAGATGAGCTGCATGCCGTCGAAGCCGACATCGTCATGGCGGCCGACGAAGGGCGAGATGAAGCTCGCGCCCGCCTTGGCGGCCAGCAGTGCCTGGTTGGCCGAGAAGCAGAGCGTGACATTGACCATGCAGCCGTCGTCGCTGAGCTTCTTGCAGGTCTTGAGGCCGTCGACCGTCAACGGCACCTTGATGCAGACGTTGGGCGCGATCTTCCGCAGGATCGCCGCTTCCTTCATCATCGTGTCGTGATCGAGAGCGACGACTTCAGCCGAAACCGGGCCGGAGACGAGGCCGCAGATCTCCTCGACCACCTCAACGAACTTGCGGCCCGACTTGGCGATCAGCGAGGGGTTGGTGGTTACGCCGTCGAGCAGGCCCGTGGCGGCCAGATCGGCGATTTCCTGGGTGTCGGCGGTGTCGACGAAGAACTTCATGGATCAGTTTCCCGGATGCGGTGTGTGGCGACGTTGCCGTTGTCGGCAAGGTGATTCTGGCGGCGCCTATAGCGCGTCACGCCCGCGCCCGCGAATCGCTTGATTGCTTGCTGGGGACAGTTGCAATGATCCTCTCCACATCAGGCACTTGCCGTCATGGCCAAAACGCGCAACGCAGCAGCATCACGACAAGGACATGCCAGTCACATGATGCTCCGTTTTGCCGCCGCAACCGCGCTCGCCTTCCTGCCCATCCAGTCTACGATCGCCGCGCCCGCCGAAGGGCCGCAGCGGCTGCTGCAGGGCTCCGACCTTTTCTCGCTCGAAGTCGCCGCCGATCCGCAGATCCGCCCCGATGGCGCGGTGATCGCCTATGTCCGCCGCTCGAATGATGTGATGACGGACAAGGCGCGCGCGACGATTTGGCTGGTCGATACCCGCACCGGCGTCCAGACACCGCTGATTGCCGGCCCCGGATCGCACAGCCAGCCGCGCTGGTCGCCCGATGGCAAGCGGCTCGCTTATGTCTCCACCGCCGATGGCGGCGCGCCCCAGCTTTTCGTGCGCTGGATGGATAGTGGCGCCACCGCGCGCGTTACGGGCCTGCCCGACAGCCCGAGCTCGATCGCATGGTCGCCCGACGGCGCACGGATCGCTTATGTGATGACGGTGCCGGACGAAGGCATGAAGCTGGGAACCGCCCCCGCCAAGCCGGAGGGCGCGAAATGGGCGCCCCCGCTCGAAGTGATCTCCTCGGTCGTCTATCGCGCTGATGGCGCCGGCTATCTGAAGCCCGGCTACGATCATCTCTTCGTCGTTTCCGCGGATGGCAGCGCACCGCGCCAGCTCACCTTCGGCCGGTTCAACGATAATGGGCCGATCTCCTGGACGCCCGACGGCCGCTCCATCCTGTTCAGCGCGGATCGCAACAAGAATTGGGAGCGGGAGCCGGCGAACAGCGAAATCTATTCCGTCGACGTCGCCAGCGGCGCACTGACGGCGCTGACCAATCGTCTCGGCCCCGATGCTGCCCCCGCGGTTTCGCCCGATGGCAAGCGCGTCGCCTATCTCGGCTTCGACGACAAATATCGCGGTTACGAGAATGCGATGCTCTACGTGATGGACCGCAATGGCGGGAATGCCCGCGCCATCACTACCGGCCTCGATCGCAGCGTGGACGACGCGCAATGGGCCGCCGACGGCCGCTCGCTCTACATCCAGTATGACGATCATGGCTCATCGCGCGTCGCCCGCGTCTCGCTTGACGGCAAGATCACCCAGGTCGCCGGCGGCATGGCCGGCACCGGACTCGACCGGCCTTACTCGGGCGGTTCGTTTAGCGTCGCGAAGAATGGCACCGTCGCCTTCACCAGCGGCGATGCGCTGCGTCCCGCCGACGTTTCCGTCGCCAATGGCGGCAAGCCGCGCCGGCTCACCCGCCTCAACGAAGACCTGCTCAGCACCAAGGCGCTCGGCCAGGTGAAGCAGATCCCGGTCAAGGCCGCCGATGGCCGCTCGGTCGACGCATGGCTCGTCACCCCGCCCGATTTCGATCCCGCGAAGAAATATCCGCTGATCCTGGAAATCCATGGCGGCCCGTTCGCGGCCTATGGCCCCTCCTTCGCCACCGATAACCAGCTCTATGCGGCGGCCGGCTATGCCGTGCTCTACGTCAATCCGCGCGGCTCGACCTCCTACGGCGCGGAATTCGCGAATCTCATCCATCACGCCTATCCGGGCGATGATTATGGGGATCTGATGGCGGCCATCGACGCGGCGATCGCCACCGGTTCGATCGATCAAGACAATCTGTTCGTCACGGGCGGTTCCGGCGGCGGCGTGCTGACCGCCTGGATCGTCGGCAAGACCGACCGGTTCAAGGCCGCGGCCACGCAGAAACCGGTGATCGACTGGGCAAGCTTCGTGCTCACCGCCGACAACACTCCTTTCTTCGCCAAATATTGGTTCGGCAAGATGCCGTGGGAGGACCCGCAGGCTTATTGGGCGCGCTCGCCGCTGTCGCTGGTCGGCAAGGTCAAGACGCCCACGCTCGTCGTCGTCGGCAGTGAGGATTACCGGACGCCCGTCAGCGAGTCCGAACAATATTATTCGGCGCTCCAACTCCGCGGCGTTCCAACCGCGCTGGTGAAGGTGCCCGAAGCCTCGCACGGTGGCATCGCCGCGCGGCCGTCCCAATCGGCTGCCAAGGCATCGGCGATCATTGCCTGGTTCGATAAGTATCGGAACGCAGCGAAGTAACTGGCCTCATCCTCTGGGGCGGGTTAGACATTCCCGCCCCGGAGGAGAGTGAGATGACCGACAAGGATCTCCGTGCCCGCGCGATCGCGCTCTACGACAGCTTCACCCACGAACATCATGACCGGCGGGCCTTCCTGGCCGAACTGACCAAGCTCGCCGGCAGCGCCGCCGCCGCCAATGCGCTCGCCGCCGCGATCGCCGCCAACCCCGCCGCTGCCGCCATCGTCGCCACGGACGACAAGCGCCTCAAGACCGGCGAGACGAGCTGGAACACCGCCAACACCCGCAAGATGAGCGGCTATTGGGCAAGCCCCACCGCCGCCAAGAAGCCGCTGCCCGCGGTGATCGTCATCCACGAAAATCGCGGCCTCAACGATCATATCCGTGACGTCACCCGCCGCGTCGCGCTGGAGGGTTTCCACGCCCTTGCACCCGATTTCCTGTCGGTGGCCGGGGGTACGCCCGCCGACGAGGCCAAGGCGCGCGAGATGATCGGCGCGCTCGACCTTGCAATCGCCGTGCAGGACGGCGCGGCGACCGTGCGCATGGTCAAGGCCGACAAGAAGGGCAACGGCAAGGCCGGCGTGATCGGCTTCTGCTGGGGCGGCGCGATGACCAACCGCGTGGCCGTCGCGGCCGGATCGGCGCTCAACGCCGCCGTGCCTTATTATGGCCCCTGCCCTGACCCCGCGGAGGCTGCAAAGGTGAAGGCACCGATGCTGCTGCAGTTCGCCGCCACCGACGATCGCGTCAACAAGACGGCCCAGCCCTGGATCGATGCGCTCAAGGCTGCGAAAGTGCCGGTGCAGGCCTATTTCTACGAAGGCACGCAGCACGCCTTCAACAACGACACCTCGGCCGAACGCTATAACAAGGCGGCGGCGGATCTTGCGTGGGGGCGGACGATCGCATTCCTCAAGGAGAGGCTGGCATGAGCGACCTGACTTTCTACACCAACCCCCAGTCGCGCGGCCGCATCGTCCGCTGGATGCTGGAAGAGGTTGGCGCGACCTACGACACCAAAATCGTCTCCTACGGCCCGGAGATGAAGGGGCCGGATTATCTGGCGATCAACCCGATGGGCAAGGTGCCGACGATACAGCATGGCGACACCGTCGTCACCGAATGCGCGGCGATCTGCGCCTATCTGGCGGACGCCTTTCCCGCCGCCGGCCTCGCCCCCGCTCTCGACAAGCGCGGCGAATATTATCGCTGGCTGTTCTTCGCTGCCGGCCCGATCGAAGCCGCGGTGACCGACAAGACCTTGCAGGCGGTGCCGACACCCGAACAGCGCGGCTTCGTCGGCTATGGCTGTTTCGAGAATGTGATGGCTAATCTGGAGCAGCATCTGGCGAAGAACCGCTATTTCTGTGGCGACACCTTCACCGCCGCCGACATCTACGCCGGATCGCAGATCGCCTTCGGGCTCATGTTCAAGACGTTCGAGGCGCGCCCGGCCTTCACCGATTATGTCGCCCGCATCCATGATCGGCCGGCCTTCAAGCGCGCGAGCGAACTGGACGACGCGGCGATGGCGGCGGCCGCGGCCGGCTAGGCCGGTCGATGAACGACTGTCGGGCTTCAGGAGGTGCCTGACGATTTCCGAACGACGGCAATGTCGGGGGAAATTGCCCCCCTCGTCACCCCGGACTTGTTCCGGGGTCCACCGTTACACACACACTGGCATTGATGATCGAGTGCCGGCGCTGCATCTAGAATCAGGCGACGCTGCCCAGACCTGAACCGTTAGGAATTCGCCCAGCCTGGCGGTGGACCCCGGAACAAGTCCGGGGTGACGAGGGAGAGGGCGTGTCCCTCAATGGCCCCTATGCCGGGCGTGTCCGGACAGTCCGCAATCGGGCTGAAAACTCCTATAGCGGCCCTGCTCCGAATTTATCCAGGCTGCCCAAACCCCAAAAAGAAAAGGCCCGGCGGATCGCTCCACCGGGCCCTTTTCTTGTGCCTTCCGGCCGCGGGATTAGTCGCGGTTGCCCATCAGGTGGAGCAGGAAGGTGAACATGTTCACGAAGTCGAGATAGAGCGTCAGCGCGCCCATGATCACCGACTTGCCGACCATCTCGGTGCCGGCGACGTAGAAATACATGCTCTTGATCTTCTGCGTGTCATAGGCGGTCAGGCCCGCGAAGATCAGCACGCCGAGGAAGCTGATCACCAGCGCCATGCCGCTGGACTGCAGGAAGATGTTGATCACGCTCGCCACCAGCAGGCCGACGACACCCATGATCAGGAAGGTGCCGAACGCCGACAGGTCACGCTTCGTGGTGTAGCCATAGAGGCTCAAACCGGCGAAGGCGGCCGCGGTCGCGAAGAAGGCCTGGGCGATGTCGACCCCGCCATAGACGAGGAAGATGTACGACATCGACACGCCCATCACCGTCGCGAACGCCCAGAACAGGGCCTGCGCGGCGAAAGTGGAAAGGCGGTTGATGCCGAAGCTCAGCACCATCACGAACGCCAGCGGCGCAAGCATGACGAGCCAGCGCAGCGCGCCGCCCGAAAACACCATCTGCGCCATGCCGGAGCGCGCGAACAGATAGGCGACGAGGCCCGTCAGCAGCACGCCTGAAGCCATGTAGTTGTAGACCGAAAGCATATACGAGCGCAGACCCGCGTCGATCGCGGCGTCGCGCGTGCCGGCGGCAGTCGCCCTCGCAGCGGCGGTCGTCCGGGGGTCGGACCAGTTTGCCATCGTGACGAAACTCCATATGTGCGGTCGCAATTCGCGCCGCTCCCCGTCAATATCGGCGGAATGCCGATGCTTTTCAACGGATCGGCCTTGTAACATGATATTGCGGAGAACCCCATGCACCGCTTGTTCGTCGCCCTCCGCCCGCCGCGCATTATGCGGGAAGCGCTGCTGGCGACCATGGGCGGCGTCCCCGGCGCCCGCTGGCAGGATGACGAGCAGCTTCATCTCACGCTGCGTTTCATCGGCGAGGTCGATCGTCACATGGCCGAAGATGTGGCCGCGGCGCTGGGCAGCGTCCACCATCCGCGCTTCGCATTGGCGCTGAACGGCATCGGTCAGTTCGATCGCGCCGGGCGGCTCGACGCGCTGTGGGCCGGCGTCACGCCCCACGATCAGGTGACGGCGCTCCACAACAAGGTCGATCAGGCGCTGTCCCGCATCGGCATCGCGCCAGACACCCGCGCCTTCCTGCCCCACATCACCATCGCCCGCTTCAGCCGCAAGGCGACCCCGATCGATCCGCTGCTGTCCCATTTCGCCGGCCTGGGTGGCGAACCCCAGGAAATGAAGGACTTCTGCCTCTACGAAAGCCACCTCGGCAGCGAGGGCGCGGCCTACGAGATCGTTGCGCGCTATCCGTTGATCTAAAACCGTCATGCTGAACTTGTTTCAGCATCCACCGTGCGGCAGGCGGCATCGCCCAAGAGGAAAAATGGACCCTGAAACAAGTTCAGGGTGACGATGTCAGGGAATCAGCCTTTCAACCGATCCGCCAGCCCCTTCGCGCCGGCAACGACCTCGCTCCAAGTCACGTCGAACCCGGCATCCTCGCCATAATAAGGATCGGCCACCGCCTCGCCTTCGCGCCCCGGCACATGATCAAGCAGCAGCGACAGCTCCGCACTTGCATCGTCCGGCCGCAGCGCCCGGAGATCGGCGAAATTATTGGCGTCGAGCGCGATAATATGTGTGAAGTCCCGGAAATCCTCAGGTTTCACCTGCCGCGCTCGATAGGTCGAAATGTCGATGCCGTTGCGCTGCGCCACCGCCTGCGCGCGCTTGTCAGGCGCGTGGCCCAGGTGCCAGTCGCCGGTGCCCGCCGAATCCACCTTCACGTCTAGCCCGATCCGTTCCGCCTCCGCCCGGAACGCGGCCTCGGCCAGCGGCGAGCGGCAGATATTGCCGAGGCAGACGAACAGCACGGATGGACTGGGGTTGAAGGACACGGCGATCTCCCGATAAGGTACGCGACCTGAACCATGATTCATGTTTCATGAGGATGGACACGGCCTCCCATCCCTGCGAGGCTCTAGAACAAAGCGGCGGGCGACAGAAGCCGCCGTAACAAGAGGATGCGAGGGGAATGGTGCAGACGGACAAGCCCGCCGGCGGGGGCATCTACCGCTGGTATGTCCTGGGCCTGTTCACCGTCGTCTATGCCTTCAACTTCATCGATCGCCAGATCATCACGATCCTCGCGCCGTATCTGAAGGCGGACCTCGGCATCACCGATGCGCAGGTCGGTTTGCTGTTCGGCACCGCTTTCGCCCTCTTCTACGCCTTGTTCGGCATTCCGCTGGCGAAGCTCGCCGATGGTTGGCACCGGGTGCGGACGCTCGCGATCGGGCTCGGCTTCTGGTCGGCGATGACGGCGATTTCAGGGACGGCCTCCAACTTCGCCCAGCTCGCGCTCGCGCGCGTCGGCGTCGGCGTGGGTGAAGCGAGCGCATCGCCGGCCGCGGCCTCGGTGCTGCTCGATTTCTTCCCCAAGGCCAAGCGGGCAACCGCACTCGCCATCTATATGAGCGGCATCTACATCGGCGCGGGCGCCTCGCTGATGATCGGCGGGCATATCGTCGGCTGGTGGGAAGCCGCCTACCCCGTCGATCCGCCCTTCGGTCTCGCCGGCTGGCAGGCCGCCTATTTCGCGGTCGGCATGCCCGGCCTGATCCTGGCATTATTGGTGGTGATGACGGTGCGGGAACCGGTGCGCGGCGCGATCGATGGCCATCCGCATCCCGGTGATCCCCATCCCTTTCGCGCCACCTTCGCCGAAATGGCGACCATGTTTCCGCCCTTCAGCCTGTTGAGCCTGAAGCGCCACAATGCGCCCGGATCGCTGATCGCGGCCAATGCAGTCGCGCTCATCGCCTGCGCCGCTGCCGCTGCGCTGGTGATCGCATCGACCAACCAGCTACTCGATCCCACCAAGCGCGCCTTGATCGCGGACATCGGCGGGATCGCTGTCACCACCAATTTCGTCCAGTGGGTCGCGATCGCCATCGGCGTCTACGCGACATGGAGCTGGATTCAGTCGATCCGCCTGCGCGATCCCGTCGCCGCGCGGTTGCTGCTGAGCACGCCGAGCTTCTATTGCCCGGTCATTGCCGGCGGCCTGGTGAGCTATGGCAGCTACGGCCTCAGCACCTTCATCTTCCTCCACGGCAAGACCTATCTGGGTCTGCAGCCCGAAGACGGCTGGTATCTCGGCGCGATTGCGGCGACCGCGGGAGGCATCGGCACCGGCCTTGGCGGCGTGATCGGGGATTGGGCACGCCTGCGCCATCCGTCGGGACGGCTGTTCGTGGCGATCGCGGCCGCTGCCATCTCCGCCGCGTTCAGCATCGTCCAATACAGTACGTCGAGCGTGTCACTCTTCTACGCCGCCAATTTTTTCGGAATATTGTTCCTTACCCTATGGCTGGGTCCGGTGGCCGCAACCTTGCAGGATCAGGTGCTGCCCCGGATGCGGGGCCTCGCCATGGCGGTGCAGTTTCTTGGCGCCAACCTGATCGGGCTAGGCCTTGGGCCTTACATCACCGGCCTCATCAGCGATGCGACCGGCGATCTCCGCCTCGCCATGCTCTGCGCGCTCGCCCCTGCGCCTGTGGCGGTAGTTCTGTTCCTGATCGGCGCGCGCCTGCTTCCCGCTGCCGAGGCCACGCTGATCGAGCGCGCCCGGGCGGCGGGGGAGCCGGTCTGAACCTTAGTTGGGCGTAACGACACCGCAGGCGATGCGGCCGCCGCTGTTGCCGCTGGGATCGGTCTTATAGTCGTCCGGGGAGGCGTGGACGACCAGCGCGGCGCCATCGGCGTCGAGCAGTGGGTTCGGGCCGCCGGTCAGTTGCGTGCCGCCGATCGTGGCCTCCAGCTTGCCGGTGCCATCGGTGCCGACGATCAGGTTGGGCAGATCGCCCCAGTGCGGGCCGCCCGGCGCATCCTTGCCGTGGACGACATGGCTCGGGTTCCAGTGGGGGCCGGCGCTGGCAAAATCGGGCGCGTCGCAGCGGCCGACGGTGTGGAGGTGCAGGCCATGGCCACCCGGCGTCAGGCCGCGGCCGTCGATCACCAGGCGGACGCCGGTATTGGTCTGCGTAAGAGTCGCGGTGCCCTTCGATGTCCCGTCCGGCGCCGCAAGATTGATCGAGGCCGAATTTACCGCTGGCGCCTCGCTCGCCGAATCGGCCGATCCGCTGGTGGCGCAGGCCGACAGCAGCCCGGCCGCAAGCAGCGGCGACAGGATCGTCAGATGTCGCATCTACATTCTCCCCGTTTTGGTGAAATCAGTCCGGCAACGTAACGCTCGAACATAGCGCCGGTTTCACGCACGGGAAGAAGTGGTTGATTGCGCTGAATGATCCTTAGCGGAAATTCTCTGCATAGGTGCGGATACGCAGCGTCTTGGCGGCGGCCGGCACCACCGAAACGGCAAGCCCTTCCGCATCGGCATAAGCGCGCGCGGCGTCCAGCGACGGGAATACCAGGCTCACCTGCCCGCGGGTGTCGCCCGATCCGGCCCAGCCGGTCAGCGGGTCGGGCCGTTTGGCCTCGGCGGGCTCATATTCCAGCACCCATTCGCCGGCGCGTGCCCGGCCGGACTGCATGGCGTTCTTGCTGCGCTGGTAGATGCGGGCCGCGGGCATTGTCTTAGTCCTCCGGCGCGATCGTGACGCGCAAGCCGTCGAGTGCTTCGGTGAACGGGATCTGGCAGGACAGGCGCGATGTATCGACACGATGGTCGGAACTGTCGAGCAGATCATTCTCATCATCGCCGACCTTGCCGGTCTTTTCGAAGTCGCCGGCGTCGATGATCACATGGCAGGTCGCGCAGGAGCAGCAGCCGCCGCACAGTGCGAGCAGTTCGTCAAAACCATTGTCGCGGATATTTTCCATCACCGACAGGCCGACCTGGCCATCGATGACTTTCTCTTCCCCTTCGCGCGTGACGACAAACAGCTTCGGCATTATGGTTTCTCCCCTCGCTCCGGCGAGCCAGTTTCCGGGCGGCTATGTCTGCCCACACTTACGAAATCAAGGGCGGACGCGACATGGGATTGACTGCCGAGCAGCTCAAGGCAAGCCTCGATGCCCTGGCGGGGGCCGAACCGGCCTTCGCGCGGCGGCTGGAAGCAATCGGTTATCCGGAGCCGCGCCTCCGCGATCGCGGCTATTCCACCTTGCTCAGAACGATCGTCGGCCAGCAGGTGAGCGTCCATGCCGCCAACGCCGTATGGAAGCGGCTCGATGCCGCTTTGGGCTCCGCCGCCGATCCCGCAGCACTTGCCGCCGCGTCGGATGAGGTGCTGCGTGCAGCCGGCCTGTCGCGCCAGAAAAGCGGCTATGCTCGCAGCCTTGCCGGACATGTGACGTCGGGCCAACTCAATCTGGATGCGCTACCTGAGGACGATGAGGAAGCAATCGCCCAGCTTGTCGACATCAAGGGCGTCGGCCGCTGGTCGGCGGAAATCTACCTGCTTTTCGCCGAGGGCCGCCCGGATGTATGGCCCGCCGGTGACCTTGCCGTTCAGATCGAGGTCGGCCGCCTGCTCGGCATGGACGAGCGCCCGTCGGAAAAACTCACGCGCGAAGTCGCGCATGGGTGGAGCCCGCATCGCGGCGCCGCCGCCATCTTCACCTGGCACAGCTATGGCCAGGCAGCTAAGGCGCCGGCGGACAAGGCCCCCGTTTGATTCCTATTTGGGTTTCGCCACGCCCAATTCACGCTCGATCAGTGTCACCGTCTCGTTCCAGGCCTCGCTGCCGGGCGCGATCAGTTCGACATGGCCCTCCCCCGGAACCGTGACGAGCGTCGGCTTGAGCCCGTTGAGCGCCACCTTCCGCGAATAAGCCGCCGAGATGGAGGGCGGCGAAATGCGGTCCTCGCTGGTGCTCACCAATATCTGCTTCGCCGGAAACCGCCCCATGGCGGGTGGCGAAGTATCCCGGAAGCGATCGGTCCGCGTCGGCGTCTTCGGCCCTGACATCACCTTCGCCGATGCGCTGAGGTCGCACGGGCGATCGGGCATATTCTGCTCGGCTTCCAGATCCGGCACGCTACCCAAGCCTATGACGCTGGCGATCGGCAATGGCCGATTGGCGTGAAGCGGGCTGTTGGCCGGAATGCCCGACCGCCCCGCGATCCACAGCCCGAGATGCGCGCCAGCCGAATGACCGACGATGACGACATGATCCGCCTTGAGCCGGAACAGTGGCGCAAGCTGACGCAACAGGTCAGTGGCCGCGCCCACATCCTGATAAGTGCCCGGATAGCCGCCCCCCGGCCGGTCGATCCCGCGATATTCGATGTTCCAGACGGCGATGCCGCGGTTGCGCAAATCCTCCGCCGCCCAGTTCATCAGCGAAAGATCGGCAACATCGGTGCGCCAGCATCCGCCATGCACCATCAGCACCACGGGGAACGGCCCCTGCCCCGCCGGCAGCCAGAGCTCGGCAAATTGCAGCGGCCCCTTGCCATAGGGTAGCCGCGTGGTCGGCTCCGGCCGCGGGCGGCTGGTGAGGTCCGACCATTGCATTGGTGCCGCCCACGTCGCCACGGACAAGGTGGTGACAGCAAGTGCGCCTAACAGGCTCAAACGGTGCGCGATCTTCATCGCACCACCATGACGCAGCTTATCCGCGTGGGGAAGCCGCGATCATGTCCTCGGCCGCGAGCCAGGAGAATACCGCGCATGAGCCGATGGGGTTGCCCCCGCCCGGATAAGTCGTGCCGCTGGCCGCGGCCATGGTGTTGCCCGCGGCATAGAGGCCTGGGATCACCGATCCATCGGCACGCAGCACGCGGGCCTTTCCATCGGTGCGCAACCCGCCCTTGGTGCCGAGGTCGGAGATCGAGAAGGCGGCGGCATGGAACGGACCCTGCCGGATCGGCAGTAGCGGCGATCCCCCGGCCTCGCCCATGAAGAAACGATCATAGGGTTCGCCGCCGCGGTCGAAATCCTCGTCCTTGCCGGCCTCGCAGAACCGGTTGTAGCGCTCGACGGTCGCCGCCAGCCGATCGCCCGGCACGCCGATCTCGGCCGCCAGCGCCTCCAGCGTGGCGCCTTCCTTGCGGATGCCGGCCGCCACGAAGGCGTCCCGCTCGATCAAGGGCACAGTGGGAAATATCACCGGCGGCTCGACGCCCGCCGAACTGTCATAGACCATCCAGAAGGGCCGGGTCAGGCGCCCCTCCGCCTCCGCCGCGACGATCTCGCGACCCAGCCGGTCATAAGCGGCGGACTCATTGGTGAAACGCTCGCCATTGCCGTCGACGAAGATGCCGCCAGTGAAACCCAGCGCAAAGGTCGCACGGCCGTCGGGATGCAAAATGCCCGGCGACCACCAGGCCTCGCCCATCAGATCAATGTCGGCGCCGATCGCCATGCCGGCCTCGATCGGCCGCCCCATATTGCCGGGCGCACCGACGCAGCCCGAAAGCTCACCTGGCACACCGAAACGCTCCCGCATCGCCTCATTGCGCTCGAAGCCCCCGGCAGCGGCCAGCACGCCGCGGCGTGCCTTGATCCGCTGCGCCTTGCCATCCCGCCGCACGATGACGCCGGTGACGGCGCCATCCTCGACGACATACTCCTCGAACGGGGTCGACAGGCGAAGATCGGCCGTCGGCTGCACCTTGAGCGCGAGCAGCAGCCGTCCGATCAGCGCCTGCCCGCCAACCAGTTCGTCCGGCAACGCCTCGCCCAGCCGCTCGACCGGCAATGTCGACCGCAGCACATTGCGAAGCTCGCCGATCTCCTCGGGCGTCAGGTTGAGCGGCATGATGTGCCGCCCGCCCGCGCGGGCCTTGGGCGCCTTCCCGTAATAATCGGGCCAGGGATAGACGGCGAACGCCATGTGCGGATCTCTCTCGAGGAAATCGAGCATCCGCGCGCCATTTTCGAGGAAGGCGTCCTGAACGCCACGCGGCGTTCGATCGCCGACGACGGCGCGATAATATTCGCGCGCATCGTCCAGCGTGTCGTTATCCCCCTCGCGCTTCAGCGCGGCATTGCAGGGCAGCCACATACCGCCGCCCGAATAAGCGGTGGTGCCGCCGAACCGGTCGGTCGCTTCGACCAGCACCACATCCAGCCCCGCCTTGGCCGCGGTGAGCGCGCCGACCAGCGCGCCCCCGCCCGAACCAATGACGAGGACGTCACATTCCTCATCCCAAGCCACTGTCACAGAGATTCCTCAGTAAGTGAATTTCAGGTCCACGCCGAAGCGCTGGGGCATGCCGTAATTGCGGCCCGCGAAGCCGAGCGCGGGGCCGAAATCGATACCGGCCACGACATTGTCATGATCGGTCAGATTGTCCGCCCAGAGCGAAACCTCGGCAGCGCCACCGCCAAGCTGGAGATCCGAAACCGTGATGCGCGCCGCCAGGTTCTTCTGGCCCGGATCGTCGATCGCGTTGTTGAGCGGATTGATGTTGGGCAGATCGCTCGCGTGGAAAAAGCGCTTGCTCGACGTCGAATAATCGAGCCGGAAGGACAATTGCCCCCACTCGAATGCGGGCGCCGAATATTCCACCGCCCAATGCGTCGTCGTCTTCGGCACGTAAGGGAATTTGGCGATGTCGGAGATGTCGATGATCGCCGGCCCCGACGGATCGGGGTTGAGCTGCGGGAAGGAGGTATATTCGGGGTCGATATAGCCGATGCTGCCTTCAAGCTTCAGCCCGTCGACGGGCACCGCCGTCAACTCGACTTCGAAGCCAGGATAATTGGCATTGGCATTTTCAGCGAAGCCCTGGCCCCCGCTGAACTGCGCCACCTGCAGATCCTTGTATTTGGTGTAAAAGGCCGCGGCGTTGATGCGAAGCCTCCGGTCGAGGAACTCCGTCTTGATGCCGGCCTCATAGGTCGTCGCATCTTCGGGCCGAAAGGTCTGCGCACCCCCGCGGGCGTTGAAACCACCGGACCGATAACCCGTGCCGATCCGGGCATAGGTCATGATGTCATCGGTCCACTGATAGTCGATCACGGCGTTGTAGGACGTGTTGTTGAACGAGTCCTTCTTGCTCGTCAGCGTGGCGGGAGCGCCCGGCGCCGCCTGGTTGATCACGTCGATCGACTTCTTGTCCTTGGTCTGGCGGATGCCGAAGGTGAGATCCAGCTTCTCGTCCAGGATCGACGGCGTCCAGGTCGCCTGGCCGAACGCGGCATAGGATTCCGCGTCGCCGCTATAATCCAGGATCGGGTTCAGGTTGAGCGCGAGCGTCCCACCCGTCCCCGGCAGGATGAAGGTGAAGAAGTTCGGATTGAATTCCGAATACTCCTCTTTGAAGTAATACAGGCCGACGACATATTTCAGATGATCGGTATTGCCGAGGATCTGGAACTCTTCCGAAACCTGGTCCTGCTTCACCTTCTGTGGCGCCGAGAAAGGCGTCACCCGCTGAATCTCGACCGTGAAAGGATCGAAATTGGTAACGACCGGACCCAACAGATTGGGCTCGGCATAGCGCGTTGGCTGCGATGAATCGAACTTGCGATAGGACGCGATATTCTTCAGCGAGACGGTGTCGCTGATGGCATATTCCAACGTCAGCGCCGTGCCCCAGATCTTCGATACTTGGCCCGGCGTCCGTTCCTGATTGATCTTCTTGAGCCGGCGATCGCCGACGACGCTCAGCGTATCGCCGCCCAGGCCCGGGGACTGGCCGTAATAGGTTGCCGCTTCGTCCGTCACGGCCGCGATCTGGAAGCCCAGCGGCACGCCGCGGCGGTCATTATAATCGAAGGTCAGCGCGGCTTTGAAATCACCCCATTCGCCGGCAACCTTCGCGTAGAAGGCATCCGCGTTCAGCGCGCCCGGATCCTTGCTGTCCTTGGGTTCGGCGATATTGTCGACGAAGCCTTCGCGCTGGCGGTGGAGATAGACCATATTGGCCTTGAGGCCGCTATTGCCGAGTTCGCCCGTGTCGAACGACACGCGGCCATACCATTCATTATAACTGGCAAAGCCGCCCTTCACCTGGACGCGCATCTCGTCGAGCGGCTGGCGCGTGACGAGGCTGATCGCGCCGCCCGTGGTGTTGCGCCCGAATAGCGTGCCCTGCGGGCCGCGCAGCACTTCGACGCGCTCCAGATCGACGAGGTCGAAATTGCCGGCGGCACCGACGCGGCCATTATAGACACCGTCCAGATAGATGCCGATCGGCGTATCCAGCGAAAGCAGCGGGTCCTGATTGCCGATACCGCGGATGAAGGCGGCGACGCCTGCGACCGTGCCCGACCCTTGCGACAGCGAGACGTTTGGCGTGAGCTGCGCGACGCGGGTCACATCCTGGATATTGAGTCGCTCGATCGTCAATTGCGACAGGGCCGAAACCGAAACGGGCGTTTCCTGGAGGTTTTCCTCCTGTCGCCGCGCCGTAACGACGATTTCCTCAAGGCCGCCGCTGTTCGCCGCCTGCGGGGCGGGTTGGTTCGCCTCCTGCGCAAAGGCCGGGGCCGCACTGGCGATCAGGCTGATGCCGGCCAACAGCCGGCCATGAAGGCACGTCCTCATTCCTCTTCCTCCCCACAAGTCTATTTTGCTTGCTATTGGCAGGAGGAGACGCCTTTTGCGTCCTCTGTTCAAGACACGAATCCGCAATTGCTCATTTTGATAACTGATGGACCTTGCGATGCGCAAAGCGATGTCCGCTTATCGCTTTATGTCCATCTCGCTATATTTTGCCCGCAATTCCGCCAGCGCCGCCGGGGTATCGGCGTCGATCAATGCCCCTTCATCCTCGCATTCAACTTGAATGACAGACGCCGCGGCCGCCTCGATCAGCGCCTTACCGCCGACATCTCCTTGAAGTATCAACAATTGTTCAAAATAGGGCCGCGTCCACAATACCGGATTGCCCCGCCGGCCGTTGCGGCACGGGACGACGATGGCGCCCGACACGGCTCGATCCGCAAGCTTCCGCAGCAACGCGGCCCGGATCATCGGCATGTCGCCCAGGCAGATGATCACTCCATCCCATTCGGCGGGCGTCGCCAGCACCCCGGCCGCCAGCGATCGCGACAGGCCGGAGGCGTGATCGGTAGCGTGGACGAAGCGCGCCTCCCGATCGGCGAGCACCGCCTCGACCGCCGGCGCATCATAGCCGGTCACAACGATCGGTACGGGCAGTCCCGCGGCGGCAATCGCGTCCACCACATGCGCCACCACCGGCTTGCCGCCCAGATCGGCGGTCAGCTTGTTGCTGCCCATCCGCGTCGACCGCCCCGCTGCAAGGACGATCGCGCCGATGATCATGACGCCGCCGATTTGCGCAATTGCTCGGTCGCCTGGGCAAGGATCGAAACGGCGATCTCGGGCGGATTGGCCGCGCCGATCGAAAGCCCCGCCGGCCCATGGATACGCGCGAGATCGAACGCCTCGAACCCCATATTGCCGAGCCTTTCGATCCGCGCCGCATGGGTGCGGCGCGATCCGAGCGCGGCGATATAGAAAGCCGGCGACCGCAGCGCCGCGGCGAGCGCGGGATCGTCGATCTTCGGATCATGAGACAGCGTCACCACCGCCGTCGCTGCATCCGGCCGCCAGTCTGCAAAGGCCTCGTCCGACCAGCGCTCGTCCACGGCGATCCCGTCCAGCGCGAAGGAGGCGGCAAAGGCGCCGCGCGGATCGACGACGAGCGGCGCATAGCCCAGCGTCCGCGCCATCGGCACCAGGCTGCGCGCGACATGCACCGCGCCGACGATCATCATCCTGAGCGGCGGGGGATAGCTCGACTGGAAGGCATCGGCCGGTCCCTCGCCTTCCGCGCTCCGCCCGGATTCGAGATCGGTCGCGACCTGCACGGTCCGACCGGCAGCGCGCTCCTCGCGGATGCGGCCGATCAGCGACGGCGGATAATGATCCGCATCGACAGGCTGGACGAAAACGGAGATTCGCCCGCCACAGGCCAGCCCGACCTGCCACGCGGCCTCGTCCGCCACGCCATAATCGATTCGCTTGCTGCCACCCGCCTTCAGCAGTTCCTGCGCGGTGACGATCACATCGCCCTCCACGCAGCCGCCGCTCACCGATCCGGCGAAATGCCCGTCATCGCGGATGATCGCGTGCGATCCGCGCCGGCGCGGCGCCGATCCCCAGGTTTCGATGACGGTGGCGATGGCGACGCGATGACCGCCGTCCAGCCAGTCCTGCGCCGTTGCCAGCAATTGATCGAGATCGTCGCCTGTCTTGTTCATGGCCGTGGCCTAGCGGAGGCCATGCCCCCGGCTCAAGCCTTGATGAAGAGGCGGAGCAGCCACGCGACCGCCCCAATCGCCGCAACGCTGATCGCCCAGATCGCGACGAACCAGCCGATGCGGCGTGCCCACAAGCTTAGTGGCCGATCAGTGGTCGCCATGCGCGTGATAGCCTTCATCCCCCACCTTGCCGCGGAACACCCAATAGGCCCAGCCGGTATAGGCCAGGATCAGCGGGATCAACACGCCGGCGCCGATCAGCATGAATAGCTGGCTCGAATGCGGGGCGGCCGCCTCCCAGATCGTCACGCGGCCCGGGATCACATCCGGCCAGATCGAGATAGCTAGGCCCGCGAAGGACAGGCCAAAAATCGCTAGCGTCCAGACAAAGGGTCGCCAGTCCGGCGCGCGAGGGATGCCCCGCCACAACAGGAAGGCAGCGACGGCCACCAGCAGCGGCATCGGCACCGTCACTAGCAGGCCCGGCCAGACGAACCAGCGCTGCCAATATTGCCCCTCCAGGAACGGAGTTGCCAAGCTGACGGCGGCAAGTGCCACCAGCAGCGCAGGCAACAGCAACCGAGCAAAACGCCGCGCATCCGCCTGCAGCGGTCCCTCAGTCTTCCAGATCAGCCATGTCGCGCCGAGCAGCGCATAGCCGATGACGAGGCTGACCCCCGTCAGCAGGCTGAACCAACTCGCCCATTCCCACCAGCCGCCGGCATAAGCGCGGCCGGAGACCGTGATGCCCTGCAGCAGCGCGCCCAGCGTTATCCCTTGCGCAAAGGTCGCGACCAGCGATCCGCCGAAGAAGGCGAAATCCCAGAAACGGCGATGCCCCGGATCGCGCCAGCGAAACTCGAAGGCGACACCGCGGAACACCAAAGCCAGCAGCATCGCGATCAGCGGCGCATAGAGCGCGGGCAGCACGATCGCATAAGCCAGCGGGAACGCGGCGAGCAGGCCGCCGCCGCCCATCACCAGCCAGGTTTCATTGCCGTCCCACACCGGCGCGATCGCATTCATCGCCGCGTCGCGCTCGCGCCCGACCCTGAACTTCGGGAACAGGATGCCGATGCCGAGATCGAACCCGTCCATCAGCACATAGGCCGCGACCGCGATGGCGATGATGCCGGCCCAGATGACGGTCAGGTCCATCACTCGCCCTCCTGCACGGCGGGCGCCGGCGTAATCCCGGCGCTGCGGATCGGCGCACGATCGGGTGCGCTTTCATGGCTGTGCGGCGCTTTCCCGGCGAGCTTGAGGATATAGATGGTCCCCGCCGCAAAGACGCTGAAATAGACGATCACGAACGCGACCAGCGACGCACCCACCGCGGGCGACGCCAGCGGTGACACCGAGTCCGCCGTCCGCAGCAATCCATGGATCACCCAGGGCTGGCGGCCGACCTCGGTCGTCACCCAGCCGGCGATCACCGCGACGAAGCCCGACGGCCCCAGCACCAGCGCCAGCCGATGCAGCCAGCGCCACTCGTGGAGCTTGCCCATCGCCCGCGCCAACAGGCTCCACAGCCCGAGCGTCAGCATCAGCAAGCCGATGCCGACCATGATCCGGAACGACCAGAAGACAATGCCGACGGGCGGCCGATCTTCCTTCGCCACCGTATCCAGCCCGGCCAGAGGCGCGTTCAGGTCATGCTTCAGGATCAGCGAAGAGAGCTTGGGCACCTCGATCGCGGCATGGACCGTCTCGGCCTCGCTATCAGGAATGCCGAACAGGATCAGCGGCGCGCCATCGGGGTGGCTCCGATAATGGCCCTCCATCGCCATCACCTTCACCGGCTGGTGCTCGAGCGTGTTGAGGCCATGAAGGTCGCCAACGAAGATCTGGACGGGCGCCACCAGCGCCGCCATCCACATCGCCATCGAGAACATGGTCTTAACCTGTGGGCTGCGATTGCCCTTCAGCAGATGCCATGCCCCCACCCCGCCGACCGCCAGCGCCGTCGTAAGGTAAGCGGCGATCACCGTATGGACCAGGCGATAGGGAAAGCTGGGGTTGAAGATGATGTCCGCCCATCCGGCCGCCGGCACGAACTGCCCGACATCGTTGACCGCATAGCCCACGGGCGTCTGCATCCAGCTATTCACCGACAGGATCCAGAAGGCGGAGATGAAGGTGCCCACCGCCACTGCGAGCGTCGCGGTGAAGTGCAGGCCTTTACCCACCTTGTTCATGCCGAACAGCATCACGCCCAGGAAACCCGCCTCCAGGAAGAAAGCGGTCAGCACCTCATAGGCCATCAGCGGACCGATGATCGGACCGGCCTTGTCCGAAAAGACCGACCAGTTGGTGCCGAACTGGTAGGACATGACGATCCCGGAAACGACACCCATCGCAAAGGCGATCGCGAAGATCTTCAGCCAGTAGCGGAAGAGATCGAGATAATGGTCCTTGCCCGTCTTCAGCCACAACCCTTCGAGCACGGCGAGATAGCTCGCGAGGCCAATCGAGAAGGCCGGAAAGATGAAATGGAAGGAGACCGTGAACGCGAACTGCGCTCGCGCCAGGATCAATGCGGTTTCGCTATCGGCCATGACGGAAAGGCCTTCTAGCTCAAGCCCCTCTGGCTGCAAATCAGGAAATCGACGCTACGGTTGCATCTGACGCAACCTGACGAGCGTCGTGCTTGAACCGCGAGGCTTTCCCCTCCATCTTGGCGAGCATCCGAAGGTTGGGAGGACCTGCATGGCGACGACGACGACCGAAACCGAAGGCAATCTGGTGCTGACCGCGCCGGAGCCCGTGAAGGTCGTATCGCCTGAAAAGGCTGCAGGGCTGGTGCCACTGCGCGATGAACAGCGTTCCGCGCTCGAAGAAAAAGCGGAGGCATTCGTCGACGAACTGGCCGCGCTCGACGCGAACAGCCCCGAATTCGGGATGAAGGTCGATCAGATCACCAATATGGGCCGGCGCGAGATTGCGGAAGCCGCAGGGCAGTCCAACCGCTTCCTCGATCGCCCAGTCAAAGCGATGGACAAGGATACGGGCGTCGGCACCGACCTTGCCGAACTGCGCCGCACGATCGAGGATCTCGATCCCGGCAAGCAGGGCAATCTGCTCGCGCCCAAGAAGCTGTTCGGGATCATCCCGTTCGGCAACAAGATGCGCAACTATTTCGACGGCTATAAATCCGCGCAAAGCCATATCTCGTCGATCCTCGCGCGGCTGGCCGGCGGCAAGGACGAACTGCTCAAGGACAATGCCGCGATCGACGTCGAACGGCAGAATCTGTGGGCCGCGATGGGCCGGCTGGAACAGATGATCCACGTCTCCAAGGCGCTCGATGCCAAGCTCGAAGGCCGGGCGATGGATCTGGAAGCGACCGATCCCGCCAAGTCCAAGGCGATCCGCGAAACCGCGCTCTTCTACGTCCGCCAGCGCTCGACCGATCTGCTGACGCAGATGGCGGTCACCGTGCAGGGCTATCTCGCGCTCGATCTCGTCAAGAAGAACAATGTCGAGCTGGTGAAGGGCGTCGATCGCGCGTCGACCACCACCGTCGCCGCCCTCCGCACCGCCGTCACCGTGGCGCAGGCGCTGACCAACCAGAAACTCGTTCTGCAGCAGATCACCGCGCTCAACACCACCACCGCGGGCATGATCGAATCCACGGGCGAGCTGTTGCGCACGCAAACGGGCGAGATCCACAAGCAGGCCGCGGCCTCCACCATCCCGCTCGAAACGCTGCAGCGCGCCTTCCAGAACATCTACGACACGATGGACAGCATCGATAAATTCAAGCTCGAAGCGCTGTCGTCGATGAAGCAGACCGTGAACACGCTCACCGACGAGGTCGAAAAGTCGCGCGGCTACATCGCTCGTGCCGAAGGCGCGGCCAAGGCGCAGATCACCCACGGCCAGCCGGCCGATCCCTTCGCTCCGGTCGATCGCTGATGGTCGAATCCAGCCGCGTCCTCGAACAAGCGGAAGCTCTGCTCCGCCGCGTCTCGCCAGAGGCTCAGCGGATGAAGATGCGCGCGCGCAAGCGTCGCCGCGCGGCCCGCTGGCGGCGGATCAAGATCGCGATCATGGCGGTGCTGGCGGTGATGATCGCCGCGGGCGTGCTCACCGCGCTCAACATCAGCTTCCCCGGCTTCCTCGCCGGGCTGGTCGCGATGTTCGTGGCATTCGTCATCCTGTTCTGGCCGTCCGCGGCAGAGCCGACCGCCGAGACTTTGGTTCAGGTCGACATCAAGGCCCTGCCGCTCCAGACCGAACAATGGCTTGAAAAGCAACGTCCGGCGCTTCCCGCTCCCGCCCAACGGCTGGCCGACGGCATCGGTGTCCGGCTGGAGGCACTGGCCCCGCAACTCGCCACGCTCAACCCGGCGGAACCCGCCGCAGTCGAGATCCGCAAGCTGATCGGCGAGGAGTTGCCCGAACTGGTCAACGGCTATCAGCGCGTCCCGCAATCGCTCCGGCGCGAAGACCGCAACGGCAAGTCGCCCGACCGGCAGCTCGTCGAAGGGCTTGAGGTGGTCGAAAGCGAACTTGCTCGCATGACCGAACAGCTTGCCTCCGGCGATCTCCATCGCCTCGCCACGCAAGGCCGCTTCCTCGAACTCAAATATCGCGGCGACGGCGAGTAAGAGCGCCGCCTTCTGTTATATCTTCCGTTCGTCCCGAGCGCAGTCGAGGGACGTGCCCCAAGCGCCGCACAACGTGTCTCGACTTCGCTCGACACGAACGGAAAAGTTAGGATCGCCAGATGACCGCATCGATCGCCCTGCCCCGCATCCTGCGCATCGGCGGCGGTGCTTCGCGGCTGGCGGGCGAAGTGCTTGGCCAGCTCGGCCTCTCGCGTCCCTTGATCGTCACCGACCAGTTTCTAGTTGGTCAGGGTTGGGCCGATCGGCTTCGGGATGATCTTGCGACAGCCGGCATTTCCGCCCGCATCTTCGCCGATACCGTGCCGGACCCGACCGTGGCGTCGATCGACGCTGGCGTCGCCTTTCTCCGCGAAGCCGATCACGATTGCGTAATTGGCTTTGGCGGCGGCAGCCCGCTCGACAGCGCCAAGGCCATCGCCCTGCTCGGCAAGCATGGCGGCACGATGGCGGGCTACAAGGCGCCGCATGTCCAGGACGAGCCCGGCCTACCGATCATCGCCATCCCCACGACCGCCGGCACCGGATCGGAAGCGACGCGCTTCACCATCATCACCGATGAGACGACCGACGAGAAGATGCTCTGCCCCGGCCTTGCCTATCTGCCGGTGGCCGCTTTGGTCGATTATGAGCTCACGCTTACCAAGCCGCGACGCCTGACCGCGGACACCGGCATCGATTCGCTTACCCATGCGATCGAGGCCTATGTGTCGCGCCGCGCCAACCCGTTCAGCGATGGCATGGCGCTGTTGGCGATGCAGGCGATCGCCCCCAATCTCCGCCGCGTCTGCGCCGATCCCAACGATCTGCCGGCGCGGGAAGCGATGATGCTGGGCGCGACCCAGGCCGGCATCGCCTTCTCCAACGCCTCGGTCGCTTTGGTCCACGGCATGAGCCGCCCGATCGGCGCGCATTTTCATGTGCCCCACGGCCTTTCCAACGCGATGCTGCTGCCCACCATCACCGCCTGGTCGGCCCCGGCGGCTGTCGTCCGCTATGCCACCTGCGCCCGCGCCATGGGCGTGGCCGACGATCGCGAAGGCGATCAGTCCGCCGTCGCGCGGCTGGTGGACGAACTGGCGCAGCTCAACATGGATCTCGACGTGCCGGGGCCGGCCGCATGGGGCATTGACGCGGATCGCTGGGCGGGGCTGGTGCCGCTGATGTGCGAACAGGCGCTCGCCTCCGGCTCCCCCGCCAACAATCCGCGGGTGCCCGACGCGTCCGAAATGGCTGACCTCTACGCCCGCGTCTGGGGCTGATCCGCAAACAGGTGCAACGGCCGCTTGACGGCCGCCGTCCCGCCCCCTATCCCGCCGGCTCCGCTTCGAGGCCCGATGGCGGAGTGGTTACGCAGAGGACTGCAAATCCTTGCACGCCGGTTCGATTCCGGCTCGGGCCTCCAAATGCAAACGCTTTTAGATCAATGAATTTTCGCCGCTTGAAGGATCGGGCCGATTAGGCCCGGCATCGCGGCTGTGCAATTCTCGTGAAACGCTATTTGAAACCGTCGATTTCGGCGGCGCCGCCGCGGCCGCACGTATGAGGCTTGTCATGCCCTTAGCATGCCGGCAGCGGCACTCCACCCATCACTGGTGTCGCAAGCTTTTCTCGAACCCTTCATTCGCCTTGGTCATCTTGGCCAGTTTCCTGAGATATGTGCGGACATGCCGTTGGAACCGCGTGTCGTCATAGGTGCTCGCCGCCTGATAGTCGTCCTGGCTGACGAGTTCCTTGATGCGCGTGGCGAAGGCCGCTTGATCGCTTGTGCAAGCGCTGTCCTTTAGCGCGCGGCAAGCCCATTCCTCGGCAGCGGCCTTGTCATAGTCGTCCCGCGCCTCATAGCCGCGTCTGTCCGCCGCAGCCTGATCAAGCCGCGACACCTCGAAACGACGCGCAAGCCATTTGCGGACCAGTTCTGCATCCCACGGTTTCGTCGGATCTGTCATCGCTCTTTCCCGGTTGGTTCGTGCCAAAGGCCGGCGCCATGAATTTGCGCATGTGATACGGCTGTTCGTGTCGCTATAGGCTCAGCGAAATCAAGGCAGCTAGATCGACACATGGCCCGCAAAAGTTCGAAATACGATCCATATGACCATCTTCCGCAAGAAGACGAGGCGCCGGCGGCGCCCGTGCTCTGCTGGCTTTGTGGCAGGCCGACCGGCAAGACCATTGTCTGGCATCATCCTGTGCCCAAGAGCCGCGGCGGCCGCGATGTCGTGCCGATGCACTCGATCTGCCAGCAGACGCTGATCGCCAATTTCACCAATTCCGAACTTCAGCGCCACGGGATGGAGGTGGCGGGCCTGCTGGATAATCCGAACGTGCGCAAATTCGTGGATTGGGTAGCGAACAAGGATCCGGACTTCACGGCAACCATTGCCAAGAAGCAACGCTGAAGGATCTGCTGCCTTGGCCAGTTCACCCTCCCTTATTCGCGTGGCCGCGCTTTACAAGTTCGCCCGGCTGGACGACTGCGACGCCGTCCGCCGCGAACTGGCGAGCCTGTGCTGCAGCGCGGGATTGAAGGGCACGCTGCTGCTCGCCGGCGAAGGGATCAACGGCACGATCGCCGGGTCGGACCATGCGATTGCGACGGTCCTGACATTCATCCGTGGCTTGCCGGGTTTCGCCGAACTGGAGGTAAAGTATTCGGCGGCGGAGACGATGCCGTTCCATCGCATGAAAGTGCGGGTGAAGCGCGAGATCGTGACGATGGGTCAGCCCGGGATCGATCCGCTCACCGGGGTCGGGCACTATGTGGCGCCGGAAGACTGGAACGCCCTGATCAGCGATCCGGGCACGATCGTGATCGACACCCGCAACGATTATGAGGTCGCGATCGGCAGCTTTGCCGGCGCGATCGATCCAAAGACCGCCAGCTTCCGCGATTTTCCCGCCTGGTTCCGCGCCGAGCGCGACCGGCTGCTGGGCAGCACCGATCGGCTGAAGATAGCGATGTTCTGCACCGGCGGCATTCGGTGCGAGAAATCGACCGCCTTCCTGAAGGCCGAAGGGCTGGACGAGGTCTATCACCTCCAGGGCGGCATCCTGAAATATCTGGAAACAGTTCCTGCCGAGCAAAGCCTGTGGGAAGGGGAATGCTTCGTGTTCGACGAGCGCGTCGCGGTCGGCCATGGCCTCGAAGCCGGAACCCATGTGCTGTGCCGCGGTTGCCGCCGGCCGGTCAGCGAAGCGGATCAGGCCTCGCCGCTCTACGTGTCCGGGGTAAGCTGTCCCGCCTGTCATGCGACCCGCACGGACGAGCAGCGTGCGGGCTATGCCGAACGCGACCGGCAGGAACATCTCGCCAAGGCGCGCGGCACGTCGCATATCGGCGTCCGCCTGTCGGATCGGCGTGACGGATAAGCCGATCCTCTACAGCTTCCGGCGCTGCCCCTATGCCATGCGCGCCCGCATGGCGCTGCTGATCAGCGGCACGGCCTGCTTCATTCGCGAGGTGAAGCTCTCGCACAAGCCCAAGGAGCTGATCGCTGCGTCTCCCAAGGCGACGGTGCCGGTGCTCGTGCGCCCCGATGGCGGCGTGATTGAGGAAAGTCTGGCGATCATGCGCTGGTCGCTGGCACACAACGATCCGGAAGGGTGGCTGGAGCGCGAAGACCGCGCGCTGATCGAAGCCAATGACGGCCCGTTCAAGCACCACCTCGATCGCTACAAATATCCCGAACGCCATGCCTCGGACCCGGTCGAGCATCGCGCTGCGGGACTGGCGCTGCTCGAAGTGCTCGAAGCGCGCCTTGCTGCGCGGCGCAACCTCTGTGGAGACGCGCGCGGCATCACCGATATTGCGATTTTCCCCTTCGTGCGCCAATTCGCCGAAACCGATCGCACCTGGTTCGACGCGCAGCCGCTACCCGGCCTGCAGGCATGGCTCCGCGACCATCTTCAATCCATATTGTTCGGCGAGATTATGGTTCGCATCGAACCGTGGCGGCCGGGTGATGCTCCGCTGCTATTCCCGGCGCACTGACGAAGTTTTGGCCGCCGACGATGCCCGTCCTCACATCAATGGATATCCGCTATCAGCCAGTCGCAAGCCGGCCGGCAGTCGGACTGGTCGGCGATAGCTCGCGCGCTCGACTCGGGCCGCGCGCGGCAGAAATTTTCAAAGAGGTCTGTCGTTGAAGGCCCACAACCAACAGGATCACATGCTCAATCCTGCGTGCGGCTTTTTACCTTGTTCGGTAGATCCTTGCCCTTGGTGCGACGGGAGGGCGTCTGAATCGGATGCTTTTTCTTCCACTCGGCCCAGGTCATGGGCCCGTCGGGCGTCTGGACGATCGTTTCATCGGGAGAGTCGGTCATCAGCCCATCCTATACTAGCGACTTCCGGGCCGCACCTGCCCGCCTGGCCATAGCGAACGGCCTGCCACAGTGGCCCGATCAAATGCGAACCGTCATTTCTTGATGGCAAACCATATCACGTGCCGCGGCCCCTTGCCGTTGCTGCGCGCCTTGACGGCGACCTCCTCGACCGAGAAGCCCGCGCTGCCAAGCCTCCGCGTAAAAGTCGCGTCTGATCCGGCCGACCAGATGGCGAGCACACCGCCTGGCTTGAGCGCAGCCTTGGCCGACGCCAGCCCGGAAAGCGTGTAGAGCCGATCGTTGGCGAGGCGGACGAGACCGTCCGGCCCATTATCGACATCGAGCAGGATCGCATCATAAATGCCTTCGCCTTCGGCAATCACCATCGCGACATCGCGCGCGCACAGCGTCACGCGCGGATCATCAAGGCACCCGGCGGTCAGTGCCGCCATCGGCCCTCGCGCCCATTCGATGATTTCCGGGACCAGTTCGGCGACCGTCACTCTTGCCTGCTTGTCGAGCTTTTCCAGCGCTGCACGCAGCGTAAATCCCATCCCATAGCCACCGATGAGCATGTGGGGCGCCCTCCGTCTCCCCAGTCGATCACAGGTCATCGTGGCGAGGGCTTCCTCCGATCCGCTCATGCGACTGCTCATGAGTTCGTTGCGGTCGAGCACGATCATGAAATCGGCGCCGCGGCGAAACAGCCGAAGCTCGTCGCCGCCCGGAATTTGCGCCGTGTCGATCAGTTCGCGAGGTTTCATATGAGCTCCGGTAAGGGGATTCCCCTTGGGGAATCGTATTGGAAGCGAGTAGAGGCTCGCGACAGGCGTGCGCCATCGGCCGTAGGCGAATCACGGTGGCGGCCCTATCCACGCTCTATTCGCGAAACGCACCCCTTTTTCGCAATTCAGGATATCGACCCTAAATGCCGTCATTCAAACAGCCGACCTTCCAGGAGAGAGCAGCGCTCTCGGCCAAAGCGAAACAGGCGGCGCTCGACAAACTCCGGGCTAAGCCGCCGGTGGACGAAGCGGCCCTTGCCGAGCGGCAGGCTGTACGTGTCGCCCGAGAGGCAGCCCAGGCAAAGGCGCGCGAGGAAAAGCGTGCGGCGCTGGAACTTGAGAAGGCCACTCGGAAGGCCCGCGCTAGCGAAAAAGCCGCGCAGCAGGAAACCGAGGGCCCGGCGATGACCGAAGCGGAGCGAAAGGCTGCGCGCGACGCACGCTACGCGGCCCGCAAGGCACGGGTCGCGAAACGCTGATCCAGACATAGCTGCGCATCGCCTGGGTGCGAACCGCGTTGTCTTCCGCACGGTCGGCCATAGCTCCCTAGTCATCGCGGACCGTTCATGCGTCATTCGACGGTTGGGCAGGTTAGTTTTTGCGGCCGCCTCGCGTTGCGAGGCCGCTTGGGCGCGGTAGGATTCGATCCAGGTCATGAGCGCTCCCGAGCGAAACCAGAGGCTCGACCTGATTCTACCGGTGGGATCTCCGTTTCGGCAGCGATGAAAGGCTTACGAAGATCGCGATCGACGTCTCACTCAGGCGTTCTTGAAATAAAATCCGACCAACATAGCAAGAATGGCACAAATAAGTGGAACGATGACTCGTCCGATTACCCAACGAAATGGTTCACTATCATCGTCGATCATGTTGCGCCTCCGATCTTTCCCTCATACCACCTATTCCGTCGCGCGCACCGGTCGATCTTGTTTCGCACGGCAAACAAGTTCTGAATAAAAATTCGAACATTGATCGGATCACGCCGGCACTTTCAATTGATGCGAGCGTTGGATTTTCATGACCGACCGTGACCGACCGGTGGCCATAGGCCTACTGTCTCAACGCGATCTCGATGCGCTGGGACAAGCGTTTACACGGCATTTTCCACTTCCCGAGGATTCCGGGGACTTTGCGGATTTGCTCGCCGAACTGGACCGGTTCACGGGGACCAGGCCTGCCGATCCAGCGGGACTTCCGCGATCACTGGACTAGAGCGCGCTCACCCGGGTGACGAGACGGCACGTATTGGGCAACCCAAACCTGGTCGCGATGGCGGCATGTGGGCAGCTTCTGCCTAGTCACCCTGTGCGCGACAGAATGCGCTGAGTTCGGAATTTCTCATTTTCTGAGCTTGATGGCGGCCGGTGCGATCACGCCGTCTTGCCTGAAAATCGAAAAACCGGATCAGGCTGGGAATTATGCCCTTGTCTGGGCAGCGGTCACCTGCATCCGCGTGTCCAGTGTCGTGGCGGCACGCGCCAGCGCGCCGGCATAGGTAGGAAAGGCCAGTGGAATCCGGGCGAAATCGCTAACCGTCATGCTGGCGGCCATGGCGACGGCGGCGATCTGCACGGTATCCACGGCGCGCTCGCCGACGATATGGCAGCCAAGCATCCGGCCCGTCGCGGGATCGGCGATGAGCTTGCAAAAACCTTCCGTCCGGCCGTCGATGATGGGGCGCGTCGTTTCGTCGAAGCGGACAAGCGCCACTTCCACCTCATGGCCGTCGCGGGCCTGCGCTTCGGTCAGGCCGACCTGCGCATATTCCGGATCGGTGAAACTACCCATCGGATTGACGGCGGCCGGCTGAGGGGAAGGCGTGGACGACAGCGCGTTGGTGGCGGCCCTGATGCCATCCTGAATCGCCTGGGGCGCCAACATCAACCGGCCGGTGACGTCGCCGGCCGCATAGATGCCGGGCGCCGTGGTGCGGAGTTGACCGTCGACCTGAATGAAGCCGCGCGCATTTATCGCAACGCCGGCCGCCGCGAGATCGAGCGCTTCGGTCTGTGCCACCCATCCAAGAGCGGTGACGATAAGCGCCGCTTGCGCCACGAAGGCTTGGCCGTCCCGCGAAAAATGCATCGCCACGCCATCGGCCACTTTCTCGAAGCAGTCGATCACGCCGAAGCCGCTGTGGATGGTGATGCCGCGCGCGCGGAAGCCTTGTTCGACGGCGACTGCCACATCCTCGTCCTCGGTGCGCAGGATGCGGTCGTGCGCCTCGAACAGGTCGATCCGCGTGCCGAAGGCGTTGAAGACGGAGGCGACCTGCAACCCCGTGGCGCCGCCGCCCACGATCAGCATGGATTCCGGCACGCTTTGCAGGCCCCAGGCATCGCTGTGCGTCGCGGTCAGATCGAAGCCGGGGATGGGCAAGCTACGGTGGACGCCGCCGGTGCAGACGATCGCCTGCCCACACTGAAGGCGACGTCCGTCCGCCATCGCGATCACATGCTCGCTTTTGAAGCGCGCGGGCCCGACATTTTCCAGGATCGTGACGCCGGCGGCATCAAGCTGGGGACGGAGCGTAGAGTGCCGGCCGGTTTCCTCCACCACCTCGGCCACCCGCTGGAGCAAGCGGGGATAATCCAGTACCGGATCGCAGCCCGCTATGCCGTATCGGCCGAGCCCACGCGCGTCCCGAACGAGGCGCGCGGCATGGGCCAGGGTTCGCACCGGGATCGGCCCGTCATTGGCTGCCATCCCGCCCAGCGCGCCGTTCGTCACCAGCGCGGTCCGGGCGCCGAGGCTGGCGGCCCGCAGCGCGGCGAAGGCGCCCGCCGGGCCTGCGCCGATGACGACCATGTCGAAGCTGCCGGCGGCCATCGCTAGCCCTCCGGCGCGGCCAGCCAGCGGAGCGCGGTGAGGCTCGGCATGAAGCAATATTCGCCGCCGCGGGTGACAACGAAACGGGAGAGGCCGCGCAACCGCTTCGGGATGGGCTTGCGGGGGATGGAGAAGCTGCCGTCGCCATCAGGCGAACCGGTAACCGGATCACGGGCGTTTTCGAGGCCGAGGAAAACCCCGTCATTGATCCATTCCGACTGGACGAACTCGAACTGCCGTTTGAGATGCGAGCCGACGAAGGCGAACATCAGCCCGCGATCCTTGCCATCATCCTCCAGCACGCCTTCGGGCAGCAGCGGGCCATAGGCCGTGCCGCGGCGGATCATCCGGTGGAGGCGCACCTCGCCTGCGACCGGCGTGTCACGCGGGTTCATCCGGCGGCAGTGCGATCCTCGCGGCGTGGCATAGCCGACGGGATCGTCCTTCTGGAACAGGAACGTGTTGCTACGGCTGGCATCGGCGCCGAGCTCTGGATCGTCGTGAAGCGGGCAGAGCGCGAGCGGAGCACCGCTCCGCCAGCGGCCCATCATCTTGGCCGCAATCCATTCCTCCTCGGCAGCGTCGGCGGCGCTGGCCTTCAGGAAGCGCCGGAATTCGGCGACGCGCTGATGCAGCTTGCGGAAGACGACATAGGTCCCGTTGCGCCCCAGCGCCGCCGGCTCGGGCATCGGCGGGAAGCCGCCCATCTCGTCGCGATAGCCGAGCACGAATTCGCCGGCCTTGAGCGGCGCCTCCAACGGGTTCGATCCGGGGATGCCGCTGCCCTCCACGCCGGGGTGACTGATGCCGTCGCGAAAGCCGAAGGGCTCCTTCTCGTTCGGCAAGGCATGACAATCCTGCCGCCAGATCGGGACGACGCCGGCAAGCTGTTCGAAAGCCGGACGGACGCGATCCAGCGCGGCCTCAAGCATCGCCTGGTCGCGCGCAGTGACGACCAGCACCACATGCACGTCCGCCGTGCCCAGCGGCTTTTCCCAATGGTCGGGCGCGCTTTCCCCGACATCCCCCAGAGCGGACGCGCGCGCCACCATGCCCTGCTGGAACTCCCACGCGAAGCTGTCGAGCGATGCCTGTGGCACGCCCAACGCCTTGAGGCCCGCAAAAGTGAGCGCAACGCTGACGGCCCTGTCGATCGCCGCTTCGCTACCGGCAGCAGGAGAAACGACCTCCGCGAGCCGGCCGATCATGTGCCGCCCAGCGACGGGATCGTCGATGCGGAACAGGATATAAGTCGCCGCATAAGGCGTCGGCCGCGGCCGCAGCACGCCTGCCTGGATGTCGTGCAGGTCAAGCGCCGTCTCGTCCGCGACCATGTTCGTCTCCGTCAAACGCCGACGATGTTCGTCCAGAAGCGCTGCACGCTCTCGTCGACACCGAAGAGCGAACTGAACAATGTGGAATCGGCGATCATCACGTCGCCGGCGCGGTCGCCGGCCGGCGGCACCCAGAGGAAGGCGTTGAACTCGCGCTCGCCCGCTTGTGTGAGCGGATGAGGGTGGGAAAGGTCGATCGGCTGCCTGGCGAGCACATGCACCGCCGTCTCGCTGCCTGGCTCAACCACATAATGCGGCATGTGCTGGTGGAAGTTGAAATTCTCGACGCCAGCCAGCCAACCCTTCGTGTCGAAATCGCGCGCGATGCTGAGCGGTGCGATCTTCTTCGTTTCCGGGTCTCGCAGCGGGCGCAGGGCATAGCGGTTGATGACAGGGATGCCGAGCCCCGCCAGCAGCGACCTTGTATATTGGCCAAAGCGCTGCTGCCGCGGCACCAGCGGATCGCCATGATGCACATATTCCATCGCGCGGATCTCGACGCTGTCGTCCGCGCCGACATCATGGTGCGGTCCGATCACCAGCCGCGTGCCCGGTCGCTTGAGGAATTCCCGCACTGCCTCGATCTCGGCATCGCTGGCTTGCTGGCCGGTGATGTCATGGTCGAGACCGAACACGAACAGCGTGTCGACATCGTCCAGCACCCGCTCATCCAGCGGCAACTGGAACCCGGCCTGGTCGACCCGCTGGAAGACGGGAACGACATGGCCGCTGATCTCGCCGACGAGTTTCTGGAAGGGAAGCCACGCCCAGAAGAACAGTTCCAGCGCCCCGGCAATCCCCTGCTGGAAGAACAGGGGATCGGCGAAGCGGGGCTCGCCATAAGCGGGCCAGGCGACCCGGCGCACCTCGGTCATCGTCGAAAAGCGATTGTCGAGTTGCGATACATCGCGTCCAGCCTCGCCCGGATAGCTCCAGGAAACATAGATGCTCACCCGGTTGCGATCGGCGGACCAGGCGCGCGCGACATGGTTCTGATTGTAGGTGCGGGCCGGCTCTTTCATCGCCATCAGCTCCTGCAAGGGCCGCTATTGCATATGCTCGATCATCTGGGAGAAGGCCGCCTTCACCGCGAGCGCGCTCTTGATCTCGTCGGCGGTGACGAACGGATATTCGCCATATTCGATGAAGCTCGGTGCCTGATGCTCGCGCACGAACTTCACGAAGGCGTCGGGATTGGTCTTCCAGTCCAACGGGAAGCCTTCGAGATTCTCGAAGACTGTGTCGACGCCCGATTTCTTGAACAGCTCGATCGCGTCCTCGGTATATTTGTCGAAATCGGTGTCGAAGATGCCCTGGTACATGAAGCGGGTATCGTCATCGAACAGCACCCAGCGCAGATAATGCAGCTTGAGCGGCGCCAGCAGATAGGGCTCGGTCTCGAGCGCCTTGGCGAGATTCGCGCCATAGCCGCGGATCGTCTCGGCCCGCCCCTCCTTCACCTTGGCGATGATCGTGAAGCCGTAGCAGGCCGGTGTCCGCGGCCAGATCGGGCCATATTTCCCGACCTCCCAATTCTCGTCATGCTTGGGGATCACGGCAGCCGCGGGCTTCGACCAGACGGGCGCATCATGCATGGAGAATGTCCTCGGTTTGAGGGGGCCGCAAAGGAATGGAAATGCGCGCCGATCCTCCGCCTCGGGCAGGAAAGGAACAATCGGGGAAACCCCCGAGAGGTTGCCATTAAACTCCCGAAACGAGGCCCGAGGCACTACCTATGCCGTCGTCAGAAGGTGAAGCCGAGGATGGTTCGGAAGATCCAGCCATTGGGGCCATGCGCGTTGCGATCGACCACCCCGCCATAGCTCACCCGCAGCGAGGCGTTCTTCGCCAGCGCGAACGTCCCGGTGGCGCCCAGCGACAAAGCGCGCTGAAAATTGTCGGCGTCGACCCCATCCACCGTCCCCTCGCCGCCCCGCCGCCAGAGCAGATCAAGCGAAGCCCAGAAATCGGGCGTGACGCCGCGGGTCAGATGGCCTTCGAGGATGAACAGCGGCTTCTGCTTGCTGCTGTCGGCGCCGAAGGGATCGTCGTTGCGGCCGAAGAAAGTGACGGTCGGCATGATCTCGATCGTCGTCAGATGCGGGTCGGCCATGCGATCGCCAATGGCATAGACCATCGGCACGCCCAGCCGCAGCGCCCAACGATTGGCGCCGACATTGATCGATCGCCCCGCGCTATATTTGCCCGTCGGGAAGAAGATTTTGCCAAGCAGGTTGACCGCAAGGCCGGGCGGATGATCGGCATAGGCCGCGAGTTCCAGCGCCGGCGTGCCGTGAACACCGAGCACGAAGCCGAGCTGCGCGTCGCCCAGCCCCGAAACCTTATCCACCGCATCCGGGCCGGGCTGCACGAAATCGGGCTCGATGCGGCTGACCGGCAGAACGAAGAAGACCGACGATTGCCCGCCGGCGATCTTCAGCGTCTGAACGAACTGGAAGACCACCAGATCGGTGTCGAGATGATCGCCCTCCGCGATATTCCCCGGATCGACGGCGAGGTTGCTGTGCATCCGGTGGTAGCGGACCGAGGTGATCGTCGTCTTGTCGGGTATAAGCATGTAGAGCCGGGCGCCGTCGTCCTGCGCCATTGCAGGCATTGCCGCGATCAGGATGGAGCCGATCACGGCAAGCAAGCCGGCGACCAATGCACTGCGTCTCGTCTCAATTTCAGGGGTCGACGCAATCATCTCTGTTGCCCCACATTCAATCGGGGCGAGTCACAAATTGTGACGAAGCACCACCACCCGAGCGATGCTAGTTTGCGTCACCCTCCGCCTCAATCAGGCGATACCCTGAGCTATCCAAGCGTCTCGCCCTGCCCCTCAGCATCCGGGCGTGAACAATAACCCCGCGAATGTCGGAAAAATGGGCGGGAGCCGAAGATTCGTGTCGGAAATACAGGATCAAACCTACAATCTGACGGTTCGCCCCGGCAAAACACGTCGCTTCGATAAAGCTAATCCGTCAAAACTGCCCGTGCGGCCGGCAAATATGTCCTGCTGATCGGAACGGTTGTGTCATCGACCAGCCGGGCAATTGCTCGTCCGGGCGTTCTTTCCACAGCGCGAACACCGTCTTTGGCCACCCACCAGCTACGGTGCACGCGCAGGCCCAGCCGGGGATCGATGATCGCCGCCGCGTCCGCCAGCCGCATCAGGACCAGCGCCGAGCCGTGGAGCGTGTGCACGCGCAAATAATGATCCTCGGCTTCAAGGGCGAGTATATCCCGGCGCAAAGCGGCCGGAAGCTTCGCCACGAACTCGGGCGGATATTCCGGTGCGGCGGCCGGCTGTTCTTCCACGGGTGCAGCCACAGCCGTCTGCTCGTGTGGAGACAGGACGCGGGCAATCAGCAACTGGACCAGCGCCACGTACGGGAACAACCCGAGCAGTTGTAGAGGGCTGAACATTCTGCCGGGTCGGACCACCCCCATGGACCAGGCCACAAAGAACGTCATGGGCACTGCGGATACAACTGCTATTGCGACGATCCGTGTTGCCGTTCTCGTACCCGGCGCAGTGGATGAAATCACTCGACTGGCGGCAATAGCGGCTCCAAAGCCGGCGAGCGCAATGACCATCCAGAAAGCATATCGCACCGCCGGGCTGAGCGATGTTTGCGATCCGAATGGCCCCATCACGCCAAGCAGCGCACCAAAAGCGACGGCGCTTATCGGCACCCGCCACTTCCCCATCATCCGCCATTCACGCATCGCCAATTGCATCGGCCCACCGGTCGCGAAATATCGAAGGCTATTCACGACTTTCCCCGTTGTCGACCGGCATCGCAACCATCCAACCGGCGAGCACAAACGTCGCAATGGTGACAGGGAGAAAGCAATGAATCGGATTATCGCTGGCTTGGCATTGGCATTTACAGCTGTTCCGGCGGCAGCAAGCGAGACCGTGAACATGCGTTTCGAATGCCCTGCCTCGATCACGAAGCCAGGCCAGCCGCCCGAACTCTCGGGTTTGTGGGACGTCGTCATGGATGTGGGAGGTGTTCCCAGCTTCGGCCTGCTATCCGTGGGCATGTCAGGTGCAGCGCTGGGAGGATCGCTCGCGCTGACACCCGGTGTGGTGGTGGTTCGCAGTCTCAAGTCCGACGGCCAGACCGTGGCGATGATCGTCGCATCACGCGAGGGGGATGTTCGCTTCGACGGCTCTCTCGCATCCGATGGCAAGCGGATGTGCGGCATCGTCAGCTACCACGGCGGTCAGAGGTTCGAGATGATAGCGCAAAAGCGGCCGGACCGGGGAAGTGCGCGCAGAGAGTAACCACGCGGGCAAGTGGGTAGTTGGCGAGCGAAGGTCCGCCTTTCGCCCGACGACGACCGCACTGCGGCTGCAGCGGCGGTGGCGCCCCTCAAAGCCTGAAGGTCGGCCCGAGTCCAATGTCGCTGCATTCGGATGGACACCTCACGCCTCGCGACCGTCACCCAGCGTAGGCTGGGGTCCATGCCTGTCACGACACGGGGTAGTGCCAATGGTGGTTTGGGTTGCGGGCGGTCTGGATTTTTCAAACCTTGTTCCAGCTCGTCGCCGGGAAATTCCTGCCTGTCGGGACACGCGACATAGCGGACGCCGTCGACGATACGAACTCCCCTCGTCACCCCGGACGTGTTCCGGGGTCCACCGTGCGGCACTCATTGATGTCGATGATCGAGCGACAGCCTTGCGTCTACATCCTCGCCAGCTCCGTTAACGGAACGCTGTATGTCGGCGTAACCTTCGATCTCCTTCGCCATGTCGCCCAGCATCGTGAAGGCATGTTTGACGGCTTCACCAAGCGATATGGCATCAAATGCCTGGTCTATTGGGAGGCGGCAGGCACGATGGAGGCTGCGATCCTGCGCGAGAAGCAGATCAAGCGCTGGCGGCGGGACTGGAAACGGAACCTGATCGAACGGGACAATCCCTCATGGAATGATCTGGCTGTAGCGTTCGGGTTGGAACCTCTGGCCGCGTCGCCCGCGTGACGGTGGACCCCGGAACAAGTCCGGGGTGACGAAGAGCGGATATCCCCTCCCCCCGACTTTTCGGTCGTTATAGAGGTTGCGGCGACACGCCGATTCCGGACAGTCAGGAATTAGGTGGGGCGAAGGCCAGCCCGGTACAGCTGGAAAGTCGGGGATTGCGGACACCACCTTTTCGTCACCCCGGACTTGTTCCGGGGTCCACCGTTACGCACGCACTGGCATTGATGATCGAGTGCCGGCGCTGCATCTAGAATCAGGCGACGCTGCCCAGACCTGAACCGTTAGGAATTCGCCCAGCTTGGCGGTGGACCCCGGAACAAGTCCGGGGTGACGGAAAGGGGATGGATGTCCGCAATGTCGCGTGTCCCGACAGTCCACATTCGCCCGTCCGGATCACGCAAGCGGACGTGTCGAGACACAAGATCAGGCCTTCATCTCCAACACCCGATGGCCCATCGCCTCACCCCGAAGCCTTTCAATGTAGGACTTTATCTGTTCTAAACTCGTCGATGGAACAGCACGCTCCTTCCCGGCAGGCAGGCTCCCCGCCCTGCCCCAGCCCTCTCGCGAGCGACTCTCCCGGCGCGGCACCGTCGCATTGCCGGCACGTCAGCGATGCGTCATCGGTGCGCACCCGACGTGCCACTGTCTCGTCATGGTCGCGCCGGTGTTGCGCGGCCGTCGCACCGGTGCCGCGCCCTTGTCGCGCGGGTGTCGCCTTACCGTCGCTTCGGCGACGCATCTGGCGCCAGGGATCGCAAAAAGCACACACAACCCTCAACTTCCTCAACTTCGTCCCTTGCGGAGAACAGCCTAAAAGGAACATCCCATTGCCTCCCGCCCCCTCCTCGCCCAATAGGCGCGGATCGAACGGGAGACGGGCATGACGAGGATCGGCATCATCGGCGCGGGCGGACGCATGGGGCGGGCGATCGCGGCCGCGGTGGAGGATGTCGATGCTTGCGTTTCGGGCGGCATCGATCGGCCCGGCACCGCACCCGAAGCACTCGGCGATGTGCCCCTGCTTGCCAGCCCGACCGAGCTTGCCGCCGCGAGCGACGTGATGGTCGATTTCTCGTCGCCCGCCGCCCTTGCTGCCCATCTCGACGCCGCGGCCGCCGTGGGCACGCCGATCGTCATCGGCACCACCGGTCTCGCGCCCGAACATCATGCCCTGATCGACGAAGCGGCAAAGTCCGTCGCCGTCCTCCAGGCATTCAACACTTCGCTCGGCGTCAACCTGCTCGCCCATCTCGTCCGCGAAACGGCAGCGCGCCTTGGAACGGATTGGGACATCGAGGTCGTCGAGATGCACCACCGCCACAAGGTCGACGCCCCTTCCGGCACCGGCATCCTGCTAGGCCAGTCGGCCGCCGCGGGTCGGCAAGTCGCGCTCGCCGATGTCGCCGTCCGCAGCCGCGACGGCATCACCGGGGAACGCCCCGAGGGCGCGATCGGCTTTGCGGTGCTGCGCGGCGGGTCGGTCGCCGGGGATCATCAGGTCGTGTTCGCTGGCGAAGGCGAACGGATCGAACTCGGCCACCGCGCCGAAAGCCGCGCGATCTTCGCCAGCGGCGCAGTCAAGGCCGCGCTGTGGCTCGCCGGCAAGCCCGCCGGCCGCTACACGATGAATGACGTGCTGGGCCTCTGACGCCGCCATGAAGCGCGACGAGATATTCGAATTCTACCGGCGGCTGGCCGAGGCCAATCCGTCGCCGGAAACCGAGCTCGAATATACCAATCCCTATACCTTGTTGGTGGCCGTAGCGCTTTCCGCCCAGGCGACGGACGTCGGCGTCAACAAAGCCACCCGCCGCCTGTTCGCCGAAGTCGACAATCCCCAGGCGATGCTCGATCTCGGCGAAGAGGGCCTGAAAGAGCACATCAAGACGATCGGCCTGTTCAACACCAAGGCCAAGAACGTCATCGCCGCCGCTCGCATCCTCGTCGACAAATATGGCGGTGAGGTGCCGCGCGATCGGCTTGCGCTGGAGGAGCTTCCCGGCGTCGGCCGCAAGACCGCCAATGTCGTCCTCAACACCGCCTTCGGCGAGGAAACCTTCGCGGTCGACACCCACATCTTCCGGGTCGGCAACCGCACCGGCCTCGCCAAGGGCAAGACGGTGCTCGCCGTCGAACTGAAGCTGGAAAAGGTGACGCCCCAGCCCTTCCGCCGCGGCGCTCACCACTGGTTAATCCTGCACGGCCGATATATCTGCAAGGCACGCCGCCCGGAATGCTGGCGCTGCCCCGTTGCCGATCTGTGCGTGTTCAAGCCGAAGACGCCACCGCCGGCCGGGACAGCCAAGGCCGCCGCCTGACGGCTCCGTCAAAATCCTGTCGGGACAGGAGATTTCGAGATGAAGACCAAGGCCATGCTCACCGCCGCCCTGATCGCCGCGGTCGCGCTGCCCGGCGCCGCCATCGCCCGGCAGAAGGCGGACAACCTCGCTGCCAAGGCCGATGCCAAGCCGGAAAGCTGCGTCCAGATCATCCAGATCCGCGAAACCCGCGTGCGTGATGACAGCACGATCGATTTCTACATGCGCGGCGGCAAGATCTACCGCAACACGCTCCCCCATAGCTGTCCGTCGCTGGGGTTCGAGGAGCGTTTCGCCTACAAGACCTCGCTCAGCGAGCTCTGTTCGACCGACATCATCACCGTGCTGCAGGATGCCGGCGGCCTGAGCCGCGGCGCGAGCTGCGGGCTCGGCCAGTTCCAGGAAATGGAAAAGAAGGAAGCGGCGAAGTAAGCGCCCGCTGCATTGCCGATTTCTCCTCGGCCCCGCCGATTTGGGCTGGCGCGCCCCGCGGGCCTTTGCTAACCGCGCAGGCCACGCACCCGTAGCTCAGCTGGATAGAGCGCTGCCCTCCGAAGGCAGAGGCCACAGGTTCGAATCCTGTCGGGTGCGCCATTTTCTCCAAGAAACGCCGAGATTTTGCGGCGTGCTGTGCAGCGATCATTCTTTGGGTCTTGCAGTGAGAGCACGTCACGCCGCGGCGCCTCTCCCAATTATGGAATCATCAAGTCGGTCGCGACCGATGCATAATGGCCACCCGAACCTCGTCCCCAGATCGGACGAGCCGTGCCAGCCAGACCAGATCAAAATTTGTAGGCGACCTCCAGTCCCCACAGGCGGCGCGCGCCGGGCGAGATGAAGGAGCCGCCAAACTCGATCGCGGGGATCACCTCGTTCAGATATTTCTCGTCGAGGAAATTGTTGGCGAAGATGGCCGCCCGCCAATTCTCGCCGTCCAGCCCGACGCGCAGATCGAGCACGCCGAACGCCTCGCGCTGATTGACGTCATAGAGGGCGTTGCCCACCGACGCGGGCAGGCCGAGCGCCGAGATCGGCAGCAGCGCGCTGAAGATCGTCGCCTTTTCCTGGTCCTGAACGGTGTGGAACCAGGTCGGCCCGGTGATGCGATAATCGGCGCGGAAGAACATGTCGAAATCGTCCGCGACAGGTACCGTCATCTGGCTGCCGAGGTTGATCGTATAATCGGCGGTGTAGGGCGATTTGTTGCCGACCGTATCGGGGCGGGAGCTGTTCTTCTTGATCTTGGAATCGGTGACGTTGAAGGCGCCGAACACCGTCCAGCCTTCGACGAGCTCCGCATTCACGTCGAGTTCGGCGCCCTTCAGGTCGACCTTGTCGATATTCGAAACCACACGCAGCAGGCCGAAGCCGCCGACGAAGAATTCGAAGAACTGCATGTCGGTGACGCGGGTATAATATCCGGCCAGGCTGTAATTGACCGGGCCGAAGCTGCCCTTGATACCGCCTTCGAACGCGCTCGACTTTTCCTTGCGGAACTGGTCGTCGATATCAACGCCCGCGTTGATCGGCGGCACGTTGAAATTCTGGTCGACGATCGCGGCCGATCCCTGATTGTTGAAGCCGCCCGATTTGAAGCCGATGCCCCAGTTGGCGAAGAGGTTGGTGTCAGGCGCCACTTCCCAGCGGAAGGTGATCTTCGGCTCGAACTGCTCGAACGTCTTGCTCTGCGGCTCGATCGGGCCGAATTGCTGGCCGGGGTTGATCGGCCCGCCGGTGAAGGGGTCCGTCGCCGTCGGCACATCGTTGCGCACCTTGCGCTTCTCGATGTCGTAGCGCAGCGCCACGCCAATATCGATCGCATCGGTGGGTTTCCAGTCGAC
This sequence comes from Sphingomonas sp. DBB INV C78, assembly GCF_042693015.1. NCBI lineage: Bacteria > Pseudomonadati > Pseudomonadota > Alphaproteobacteria > Sphingomonadales > Sphingomonadaceae > Sphingomonas > Sphingomonas sp. DBB INV C78. The sequence continues at coordinate 1,749,446 of NZ_CP170544.1, forward strand.
CGAGCCGAATGCCGCATAGACGTTGGTCGTGAAGGTATCGGCGAAGAGCTGCGACGTCGGGTTGGCCGATGTCGGATCGTTATAGAGCTCCTGGATGACGCCCGCCCCGGTATCGGCGCCCAGGCTCACACCGGTCTTGCGATCGATGTGGAGATAATAAGCGCCGACCTGCCAGTTCAGCTCATTGTCGCCGTTCGAAACCAGCCGGACTTCCGCGCTATAATCCTCCTGGTTGCGGCGCTGATATTGGGTGCCGTCGCAGGTCGTGGGCGAATAGGCGCCGAACACCGATCCATTGGCGGGCGCGAAGATGAAGGGCACCGGGATCTGGCCGATGAAGCCCGGCGGATTGAGCGGAAAACCGGTGAGTTGGGCGGTGGAGGCAAAGCAGGCGTCGACCGCCGGTTGCCCGGAAGGCAGGGCGGCCGAGATATAGCGCGCGAAATCGGCCGAGGTGCCGTCTGCGACAAGATCATTCTTGATGTTGCTGTAGAGGCCCCAAGCAGTCAGCGTCGCGGGCCCGAAATCATGGTCGACCTTGAGCGAGGCTTCGAACGTCTTCTGGTCGTTCTTGGGCCGGATGTTGGAATAATAATTGAACGGATGGTCGTTCACATCCTCATAAAAAGCGCCGCCGAGGGCGGGAATGTGAAAGGATGAATTGAAGTTGATCGATGCGCCGTGAAGTTCGCCATAGCGGACCTTGGCATCGAGCGTCGTGTTCTCGCCGACGTTCGCAACGATGCGGCCGTCGACGTTCCAGGATTCCTGATCGTCGACCACTTTCTTGTCGAGGAACTGGTTGCGGTAGAAGCCGTCGGTGGTACGGTAATCGCCAGACAGGACGAAGCCGATCCCATCGCTGATCGGCCCTGCAATATAGCCGTTGGCGCTATAGGTGTTCACGTTGGCGGCAGTTGCCTGGATGCTGCCTTCCAGATGATCGCCTGGCTTCACGGTCTGGACGACGATGGCGCCGGCGGCGGCATTGCGGCCATAGAGCGCGCCCTGCGGGCCTTTCAGGATTTCGACCTGGCGCAACGTCCCCTGGATCTGATTGAGTTGCGCGGTGTTGGTCTTGAGGATGCCGTCGACCACCAGAGCGACCGAGCTTTCGGCGTCGCGGGCGCCGTTGAGGCCGCGAATGTTGATCTGGGTGTCGCCCGCTTCTGCCGTGCCGGTGACGATCGTCACGCCCGGCGTCAGTTTGACGAAATCCTCGGCTTTCTGAAGGTTCGCCCGCGCCAGCGTGTCCGCGGTGAGGACGGTGATCGATGCTGGAACCTCGGACAGGGTTTCCGAGACGCGACGTGCGGTGACAACGATTTCGCCGCCCGCTGCCGGAGCGCCGGCCTCGCTCGCGGCGCTATCCTGCGCGGCGGCGGGGCCGTTGATGATCGCTATCGCCGAAATCCCGGCTAGGAAGAAACTGGCCCCCTTGATCGACATATGACCCCCCATTTTGATTTCCCCGGCCCGCAAGCCTATCGCGTCGAACAGCAATCCCTCATTTTCATTTGAACGGATGCTATTGTATACAAACATCCGGCGTCAAGCGATGGTTGCTGGCTGCGAGGGGAGTGCCGAGGGCGCATGTCGAAAGCATCGGATGCCGCCTACCGCTTCATTCGCGGGGAGATCCTCTCCGGTGCGCTCGAGCCCGGCGAACAGCTTCGCGAGGAGCAGCTTGCGGCCGCGTGCGGGGTTTCGCGCACACCGATCCGCGAGGCGCTGCGTCGGCTGGAAAGCGAGCACTTTGTGCGACGCAACGAGTCCCAGCGCACGTTCGTTGCCGAATGGTCGTTGGACGAGATCGAGGAGGGCTTCGTTCTGCGCGCCATGCTGGAGGGGCATGCCGCGGCGCGGGCCGCCGAACGGGCCGAGGATGTGGCTATCAATGCCCTTGCTGCCCACAACAATGCGATCGGTCTTGCGGCGAAGTTGGCGCCGCCCGACGTTGCCGCCTTCCTCGATCATAATCGCGCCTTCCATGCCATCATCCTGGAAATGGCCGGTTCGGCGCGGCTGGCGGCGCTGCTCGGCACGATCATCGAACAGCCGATCGTGACGCGCACGGCGCTGCAATATGATCGGGTCCAGATCCTGCAATCGCACGCCGAGCATGACGAACTGATCCAGGCATTCCGCCGCCGTGATCCGGAATGGGCAAAGGCGGTGATGACTTCGCATATCCGCCGCGCCTTCCACGCCTATCGCGATGCCTTCCGCCGGGCTGGCGGTCGCGAGCGGCAGGCGGCGGAATAGTGTGGTCATGTCGATACCGTTCTGCGGCGCTTGACCGGCAGCGAAAGTGATTTGTATACAAAAATGATCCGTAGTCGAGGATGGTTCCTGTCGTGCATCGCCCCTCCCAGATCGAGATCGTCGAGGTCGGCCCGCGGGACGGGCTGCAGAACGAAGCGTTGATCGTCTCGACGGCGGATAAGCTGAAGCTGATCCATGCCGCGATCGACGCGGGCATTCGCCGGATCGAGGTGACGAGCTTTGTCAACCCGCGCAAGGTGCCGCAGATGGCCGATGCCGAGGCGGTGAGCGCCGGCCTGCCGGAGCGCGACGGCGTGACCTATATCGGCCTGGTGATGAACGAGCGCGGTGCCGATCGTCTGCTCGCGACCCGCATTCACGAGTTGGGCGCGGTCTGCGTCACGACCGACACTTTCGCCATGCGCAATCAGGGCCAGACCAGCGAGGAATCGCTGGCCGTGGCCAAGCGGATCGTCGGCATGGCGCACGCCGCGGGTCGCCGCGGCCAGATTACCATCGCCGCCTCATTCGGTTGCCCGTTCGAGGGCGAGGTCGCACAGGACCGCGTCGTCGCAATGGCGAGAAGCGCGGCCGAAGCGCGGCCGGTAGAGATTGCTTTGGCCGATACGATCGGCGTGGCCGTGCCCGCCGATGTCGAGCGACTGGTGGCGCGCGTCGCCGAGGCGATCGCGCCGATCCCGGTGCGCGTGCATTTCCACAATACCCGCAACACCGGCATCGCGAATGTCTGGGCCGCGGTCTGTGCCGGCGCGCGGACGGTGGACGCAGCGCTTGGCGGGCTGGGCGGATGCCCGTTCGCGCCGGGCGCAGCCGGCAATGTTCCGACCGAGGACGTCATCTACATGCTGCAGCGGTCGGGCGTCGCAACTGGCGTGGATCTCGATCGACTGATCCAGGGCGCGGGCTGGCTGTCGTCGGTCATGGAAAAGCCGCTACCCGGCATGTTGGGAAGGGCCGGCACCTTCCCCAAAGCAAGCGTCCAATAGAAGGAATCGCGAATGGCCTATCGCCTTGGTGTGGATGTCGGCGGCACCTTCACCGATCTGCTGTTGTTCAACGAGGCGAGCGGGGCATTCTGGCGGCACAAGACGCCATCGACGCCGCCAGACAGTTCGGAAGGCATCCTCGCCGGCGTCGAGGCGATCTGCGCCAATGCTGGCATTGCGCCGGCGGAAGTAGACGTGTTCCTGCACGGAACGACGGTGGCGACCAACGCGGTGCTCGAAGGCAAGGGCGCCCGCGTCGGCCTCGTCACCACCGAAGGCTATCGCCAGGTATTGCAGATCGCGCGCAGCTTCGTGCCGGGTGGCCTGGCCGGCTGGATCGTCTGGCCCAAGCCCGAACCGCTGGCGCGGCTGGAAGACACGATCGAGATCAAGGGGCGCATGGACGCATCCGGCCATGAGGTGCGGCCACTCGATGAGGCCGATATCCGCGCCGGCCTCGAAAAGCTGAAACGTCAGGGGATCGAGGCGCTCACCATCTCGCTCGTCAACGCCTATCTCAACGGCGCGCACGAACGGCGGGTGGCGGAAATCGCCGCGGAAATCCTGCCCGGCATTCCGGTGTCGCTCAGCCATGTCGTGCTGCCCGAAATGCAGGAATATGAGCGCACGTTGACGACCGTTGCCAACGCAGCTGTGCGCCCGATCGTCGGCAATTACGTCCATAACCTGCGATCACGGCTGCGCGGTGCCGGGATAGCGGGCAGTGTTTCGTTGTTGCGTTCGGATGGAGGTCTGATGTCGTCCGAAAAGGCGGAGGAGCATCCGGTTTCACTGCTAATGTCCGGCCCCGCCGGCGGTGTTACTGGGGCACTGTGGGTCGGCCGCAATGCCGGCATCCGCAATATCCTGACGCTGGACGTCGGCGGCACATCCACCGACGTCGCCTTGATCGAGGATCTCGATCCGCGGCGGGTACGCACGACCGAGGTCGGCCATCTCGCTGTGCGGGCCTCGTCGCTGGATGTGAAGACGGTGGGCGCCGGCGGAGGCTCGATCGCCTATGTGCCGGCATTGACCGGCGCGCTGCGCGTCGGTCCGCAATCGGCCGGCGCGGTTCCCGGGCCTGCGGCCTATGGCAAGGGCGGCACCCAGCCAACCGTGACCGACGCCAATGTCGTGCTGGGTTATCTGCCGGAATCGCTGCTCGGCGGCACCTTCAAGCTCGATCGGGCCGGTGCGGAAAAGGCGGTGCAGAGCGTTGCGGATGCACTGGGTATCGGCCTGATGGAGGCCGCCCGCGGCATCATCGACATCGTCAACGAAAACATGTTCGGCGCGCTGCGGATGATCTCCGTCCAGCAGGGCTACGATCCCCGCCATTTCGCGCTGATGGGCTTCGGCGGAGCAGGCCCGCTCCACGTCAACGCCGTCGCGCGGCTGATGGGAAGCTGGCCCGCCATCTCACCGGTCAGCCCGGGCGTGCTGTGTGCGCTGGGCGATGCGACCACCCGGATGCGCACGGAAACGGCCCGCAGTTTCTCCCGCCGCTTCGCGGATACGAACGAGGCGGAGGTGGGTGAGATACTCGACCAGATGGCGGCTCATACCCGTGCGGAACTGACGGCCGAGGGCATCGCCGACGCGGACATCACCAGCCTGTTCGAGATCGACGTCCGCTATGAAGGCCAGGCGTTCGAGGTGCCGCTCGCCATCGACGCCGAAACGCTCCGCCGAGATGGTCTTGCCGGCGTCCTCCAGCGCTTCGATGCCGAACATCTGCGGCTGTTCACCTTCAACATGGAAACGCCGCACGAACTGGTGAACCTGCGCGCCGTGGCGCTTGGTCCCGCGCTCGATCTGCCGGCGGCGGAATTGCCGCAAGGCGACGGCAATCCGATCGCGGCGAAGATCAGGGATCATAAATTATGGGCCGACGGCCAGATGCGCGCAGCAGTGATCTATGATCGATCGCGGCTACGCGCAGGCGACGTGCTGCCCGGCCCCGCCATCATCGTCGAAATGGATTCCACCACGCTGATCGAGGCCGGCCATGTCGGCACGGTCGATCGCGTCGGCAACATCCTGATCAATCCGGCTTGAGGAGCGCGCATGCCCGCCACCATCATCCAGGCCAATGAAACGCCCTTCGCCAGCCAGCCGATCGATCCCGTCACGCTGGAAGTGATCGAGAACGCGCTGCGCAACGCCCGCATCGAAATGGATGCGACCCTGGTGCGCACCGCCATGTCGCCCGGCATCCGCGAACAGGGCGATGCCTTTCCGCTGATCGCCGACCATGAAGGTCACATGATCGTCGGCCAGTTCGGCTCCTTCATCGGTGGCTTTCTCAATGGCTATGACGGCACGATCGAGGATGGGGACATGTTCTTCCTGTCCGATCCCTATTCGGTCGAAGGCGCGATCAGCCATTCGAACGACTGGCTGGTGCTGCTGCCGGTGTTCAAGGACGGGCGGCTGCTGGCCTATACCGCGATGTTCGGTCACCAGTCGGATATTGGCGGCAAGGTCGCCGGGTCGATGCCGATCGACGCGCGGTCCATCTTCGAGGAAGGCGTGCGCATCCCTCCGGTGAAGATCTGGCGGAAGGGCGAATATAATGCCGATGTGGTGAAGCTGGTCATGCATCAGACCCGCAAGCCGGATTGGTGTACCGCCGATCTCAACGCGCTGATCGCCTCCTGCCGGGTCGCGGCGCGGCGCGTGCTGGAGATGAGCGAGCGCTTCGGCGACGATCTCTACGTATCGGCCACGCGCGAACTGCTCGCCCGCAATCATCGCGCGATGCAGCAGTTGATCCGCACCTCGGTCAGCGAGGAGCCGGTCAGTTTCGAGGATTATATCTGCGATGACGGCATGGGCTATGGCCCCTACCGGATCCGCTGCACCATGCACCGCCAAGGCGATCGGGTGATCCTCGATTTCGACGGCACCGATCCGCAGTCGGAAGCGTCGATCAACTTCTATCTCAATGAAAACATGTTTAAGATGTTCTTCGGCATCTACATGATCATGGTCTTCGATCCGCAGATCCTGTTCAACGACGGCTTCTACGATCTGATCGAGGTGCGCATCCCGCGCGGATCGCTGCTGAAGCCGGTATTTCCGGCCGCCCTGTCCGGCCGCACGCACGCGCTGGGCCGCATCTTCGATATTTTGGGCGGCCTGCTCGGCCAGAAGACGCCGGAGTTCCTCAACGCGGCGGGCTTCTCGTCGAGCCCGCACCTTTTCTATTCGGGCGTCGATCGCGAAGGGCAGTGGTTCCAGCTTTTCCAGATCGGCTTCGGCGGCATTCCGGGCCGGCCGATGGGCGATGGCCCCGACGGCCATTCGCTCTGGCCCGGCTTCACCAACGTCCCCAATGAATTTCTCGAACGCTATTTCCCGATGCGCATCGAACGCTACGAGACGGCGGCGGACTCCGGCGGCCCCGGCCTGCATCGCGGCGGCAACGGCATCCACATGACCTATCGTTTCTTGGAAGCCGGTGTCGTCGCCATCCACGACGATCGCTGGTTCGTACCGCCCTGGGGTGTCAATGGTGGCTTGCCGGGCGCACGAGCACGCAAGGTTCTGGAGAAAGCGGATGGCACGCAGATCATCGTCGCCAACAAGCTGGAGGAACTGAAGGTCGAAGCGGGCGACCAGCTCCATTTCATCACCTGGGGCGGCGGCGGCTGGGGCGATCCGCTGGAACGCGATCCAGCCCTACTGGCGCGGGAACTGGAACAGGGACTTGTGACCGTCGAAGGCGCGCGCCGCTATGGCGTGGTGCTGGTGGACGGCGCAGTCGACGAGGCGGCGACCGCGGCATTGCGCACCGAGATGCGCGCCCAGCGGAACGGGCCGCTACCCGTCTTCGACTTCGGCCCCGATATCGAGACGCTGCGGGCCAACTGCCTTGCGGAAACGGGCTTGCCTGCTCCCAAGCAACCGGTTTGGCGGGTGCAACAGGAGTGCGCGGCATGAACGACAAGCAGGGCGCACTCGCCGGCATCCGCGTGATCGAACTGGGCCAGTTGATTGCTGGCCCCTTCTGCGGCCAGTTGCTTGGCGACATGGGCGCCGAAGTCATCAAGGTCGAACCGCCGAACCAAGGCGATCCGATGCGCGAATGGGGGCGTGGCGAGCATAAATTGTGGTGGGAGGTCGTTGCCCGCAACAAGAAGTCGGTGTCCGCGAATATGCGCATGCCCGAAGGGCAGGAGATCGTTCGCCGGCTGGCGGCGCAGGCGGATATCCTGATCGAGAATTTCAAGCCGGGCACATTGGAAAAATGGGGGCTGGGGCCGGATGTGCTCCATGCGCTCAACCCCCGGCTCATCATCGTTCGCGTGTCCGGCTACGGCCAGTCCGGCCCCTATTCGGATCGCGCGGGTTTCGGCGGCATCGGCGAGGCGATGGGCGGCTGGCGCTACGTCGTCGGCGATCCCGATCGCCCGCCATCGCGCATGGGCATCTCTATCGGCGACAGTCTGGCCGCGACCTATGGCTGCATGGGCGCTCTAGCCGCGCTCCATGCGCGCGAACGGACGGGCCGCGGGCAGGTAGTGGATTCCGCGCTCTATGAGGCGGTGCTGCAGGTGATGGAGAGCCTGGTGCCGGAATATCAGGTATCGGGCTATATCCGCGAACGCTCCGGCTCGATCCTGCCGGGGATCGCGCCCTCCAACGTCTACAAGTGCAAGGACGGCGATTATCTGATCGGCGGCAATCAGGACGCGGTCTTCGCCCGGCTGTGCAAGGCGATCGGGCAGCCGGAACTCGCTACAGACGAACGCTTCGTCGACCATGTCTCGCGCGGCCGCAACCAGACCGAACTGGACCAGTTGATCGAGGACTGGACCAGTCAACATACGGTTGCTGAGGTCGAGGCCACGATGATCGAATACAGCGTTCCGTCGGGCGTGATCTATCGCGCGCCCGAAATGCTGGCTGATCCCCATTTCGCGGCGCGCGAGGCGTTGATCGACGTGGAGACGCCGCGCTGGGGCAAGGTCACCATGCAGAACAGTTTCCCGAAATTGTCCGAGACGCCTGGTGGTATCCGCTCCCCGGCGCCGGCCGAGATCGGTCAGGATAATGCGGAAATCTATGGCGACCTGCTGGGCTTCGACGCTGCGGAATTGAGCCGGCTCGAAGCGGCCGGAGCGATCTGAGCGTGGAGGACGAACTCCAGCAGAACTATGCCGGTGCGTTCGACGGCAATCTGGTTCCGGGCAAGCGACCGGCGTTGCTGATCGTCGACATGGTGATGGCCTATCTGGAACCGTCATCACCGCTGTTTCTGGACGGTGAGGCGGCAATAGCGGCCACGGCGGAAATGGCCGATGCCGCCCGGATTGCCGGCGCTCCGGTGATCTTCACCAATGTCGTCTATCAGGCCGGGGGGGGCGATGGCGGGCTGTTCTACCGCAAGGTGCCCGCGCTGAAGGCGTTCGATGCCGGATCGCCGCTCGGCGCCTTCCCGCCCGCCTTGAGCCCGCGCGCCGGTGACGTCGTGGTGACCAAGCAATATGCGTCCGCCTTCTTCGGCACATCGCTCGCATCCACGCTGCGGGCGCAGGGCGTGGATACGGTGCTGATCGCCGGCTTTTCGACCTCCGGCTGCGTGCGCGCGACCGCCCTCGACGCACTTCAGAACGCCTTCGTGCCGCTCGTCGTGCGCGACGCCTGCGCGGATCGGCACCCCGGCCCGCATGACGCCAATCTGTTCGACCTGCAGGCAAAATATGCCGAGGTGATCGGCAAACGGGCGGCGATCGGAATATTGGAGCGGCATTGACGCCTAAGTGCGCGGTTGTGGTCCTCACTCGCCACAAACTCGGATGTCAACGCTAGACCGGTACGGAAATCTGTTTTCCGGCGAAGACCGCCTGCCAATTTTCAATTTCGTCGACGACGATCTCGTCAATCTCGCGGGTCATGCCGGCCACGTGGCTGTAGCTTAACGCATTCTCCGGCGCCGCGAGCACCATATCGATCCGCTCACTTACCCCGTCGAGCTTTTCCGCCGTCACCTCGGAAATCGCAGAAAAGCGCTCGAAATCGCCGAAATACCGGATGCCGGCAAAGGCACCGCCGAGGGCAGGAAAAGCCACTCCCAGGAAAGTGAACGCCTTCGAAGAATGTGTCACGGTCTCGACCGGGATGATCGCGAGCGACGCCGCCAGCACCAGAAGCAGATAAAGTGCGACAGTCGCGATGGCGAGCGCGAACAGCAATTCGGACAGCCGATCGAGATTGTGGTGAACCTTGGCCAGTCGTTTGGCCTTGTCGCGATGATAGTCCCGTTGTTCGCGTACATGGGGAGCCAGAAGCGTCTTCAACACCTGCTGCAAATAGGCCTGGGTCACCCTTGCCTGGGGCAAGCCGATATCGCGCAAGACCAGCCGACAATAATGTTCGGGCCACTGGCTATGCGCGCCCCGTGGCCAACGCCCGGCAGATCGGACGACGCCCAACAACAGCATCATCGGCGCGTGACGGAGATATTCGGCAACCCGGCGCGTTTCGAACCACCGCGAATGCCATCGGCGCTTGCGTCCGATCGTCGTGATCGCAACGATCGAGACGAGCAAGGCGAATTCCAGCAAAGCGAAGGGCCATTTCTCCTCCGGCCCGACGAAGGGCAGATAGGCCGCGCCCCCCATGATCGCCAGCGCAGACAAAAGGAAGTTGGTCACCATGCCGCCGCGATAGGCATCCGACAGATAGGTCGACAGCCCGTCCGCCCAGGCGAAGCGCGGGAGGATCTGGGTTCTTATCGCTGCCACGAGATCCGCGTCCCGTCCGGGCAGCACGTCCGCGTCGGCCAATAGGGGAGCGCCCGAATGCGTCCCGATCGTATCGGGCCGTTCATAGGTCCGCTTGAGGCCCGCGAAAGGCGATCCGCCACCCCCGAACAGAGTCTCGATCCGCCGGTAGGCATGGAAGCGACGATGGCTATGGGGGTGCCATTGCTCGGTGTGAAATCGGATCGCGCTTTCATGCCGGTTCGCACCGGGAGGATTGACGATATTCTCGATCAGCGACGCAACATCGGCATCTGTACGATCGGCGACCAGCAGGGATTCAGGAGCTCGCAGCAGGCGCACCTGTTCCGGATCGCTCGCATTGATCCATATCACCGGAACGCCTTCTTCCAGCGCGGCCGCCATCGTATGGCGCGTTCCGCCGACGGCACCTGGTGCGATACCATCCCACACGGCAATGATGACGTCGGACTGTTCGATCATCACCCGGCCTGCCGCAGCCGCTCGTTCGGAGGTGACGGTCGCAAATGCCCGCGCGGTCTCCCCATCCTCCGGCGCCTGAAGCGTCCTCACGAACATGGCTTTGATGAGTTCGTCCTGCTCCGCGAGCTCGAAACGCTTTGCGTGTGCGGCCAATTGGCGTACCTGATCGACATATGCGGCGGCAGGTGACACCGCTTCGGCGCGATCCTCGATCAGCGCCAGGGCATCTTCGATAGACAGCGGATGCCCGTTTATCGCCATGTTCAACGACTGGCCGAATGGGAGCAGTGCAACGATCTCCCAGTTCCGTGCACGCGCATTCTCGACGGCCAGGACATCCGTACCGCTTGCCATCAATGAATGCAGGCGTGTCGCGGCCATCGTGTCGGCTTGGCGGGCAATCACCGCGTCGATGATGTCCAGAAGACGGATAAAGGCGGCCTGGATCTCGACGCGATTCCGGTCAAAGGCCGCATTATTGTGACGATGTCCGGTAATCCCCACGCTAAGCCGCATTGGCGGTAGCGCAATTGCGCCGGAAAGATCGGCATCGCGGGACGTCATTACCTCACCGTAGCGGCGATGCTGGCCCTCGCAAGTCCTTACGACAATTCGCGCCCGTCTTGTTGTCGACTGACAAAGAGCTTAGAAAATCGGCAGGTGCAGGGCCAGCAAGGGGCGGCAATCGGCGGATGGCGAATGATGCTGCACCAAGCGGATCGAACGGAGCACCCGCCACCGTCTTCGTCAGCTATTCGCGCGATGACCAGAAGCAGGCGCTGCCGATCATCAGGCTGATCGAGGAATCCGGCTATTCGGTGTGGTGGGACGGCCTGCTCGGCGGAGGTGAGCGATATTCGCAAACCACCGCGGCAGCGCTGGAGAACGCCGCCGCCGTTGTCGTGCTCTGGTCGAACACATCCGTCGCCTCCCATTGGGTTCATGATGAAGCCACGCGGGCGCGCGACAGGAAACGCATCATTCCCGTTTCGATCGACGGCGTGCCGCCACCGCTCGGGTTCGGGCAGTTCCAGACGATCGACCTTTCGCGCGCAAAACTGAAAGCCGGCGATCCTGCCGTGCAGAATCTGCTCCGCACCCTCGCCTTGCTCCACGATCAACCCGTCACATCAGCACAACCGACCGCGCCGGCGGCCAAGCCTATCGACCGGCGGATCTTCCTTGGCGGTGGGGTGCTGCTTGCGGCTGTCGGGACGGCAGTGGTGGTGTGGGTCCGGCCCTTTGTCGGCGATCGCGACAATAACAGCGTGGCGGTCCTACCCTTTGCCAATCTCAGCGGCGATCCGGGGCAAAGCTATTTCTCTGACGGCGTGGCAGCGGAAGTCCGTTCCGAGCTCGCCCAGAACCCGCTCCTGCAAGTCGCGGCGCAGACCTCCTCCGCAAAATTCGCAGCCCGGCAAGAGGATGCGAAGACCATCGCCAGAAAGCTGGGGGTTGCGCACCTGCTCGACGGCAATGTCCGCAAATCGGGCAATGTCGTGCGGGTTTCCGTCGAGCTGACCGAGGGCGCCACGGGTTTCAGCAAATGGTCCAAGAGCTTCGAGCGACCACTGGCCGATGTGTTCGCCGTTCAGGATGAAATTGCCAATGCGGTAACGGCGGCGCTTTCCTCCGAGCTAACCAAGGGCGGCGCCAAAGGCGCGGTAGGCGGAACCGAGAATTTCGCGGCCTATGACGCCTATCTGCGCGGGAACGCGCTTTACCAGCTCTCCTCCGGCGAACAGAGCGGAAGGGACGCGCTGGCGCAGTATGACGACGCCATCGCCAAGGATCCCCGCTATGCCGCAGCCTGGGCCGCCCGTTCCCGCACGCTGGCATCGATCGCCAATCAATATCTCGATGGGGCGGCGCGAAAGGCGATGTTCGATGACGCGATCGAATCCGCGAAGAAATCGCTGAGTCTCGCCGCCAATCTGGCGGACGGGCATTCGGCGCTCGGCTATGCGACGCTTTTCGGCCGGCGGGATGCGCGGGCGGCGCGTGAGCCGTTCGAGCGATCCGCACAGCTCGGCCAGGGCGCATCGGACGTACTCACGCGATACGCCCTCTATTGCGCACGCACCGGTGCGTTCGAAAAGGCGCGCACGGCCATTGCCCGGGCCGCCATGCTCGACCCGTTGAACCCCCTCGCCCAGCGCTCGGTCGGCACGGTCGAATATACCGCCCGTCGATATCCTGAAGCGATCGCTGCTTTTGAAAAGGCCCTGATCCTCAACCCGCAAATGAGCGGAACGCCAGCCGCGATCGGCTTCAGCCAGCTCATGCTCGGACAGACGGACCTCGCGGCCAAGTCCTTCGCCAGGGAAAGCAGCGCATTGCGGCGCCTGACCGGGGTCGCGATGGTGAAGCGGAAACAAGGGCATCGGCCAGAGGCAGATGCCGCGCTCGCCGAAATCGTCCGCGAATTCGGCAACAGCGCTCTTTACGAACAGGCGCAAATTCTGGCCCAATGGGGCGATCGGGACCGCGCAATGGCGACGTTGATGAAGGCGAACGAGACAGGCGATCCTGGCCTGGTCCTGATCCGCACCGACCCGTTGATCGACCCATTGCGCAATGCACCGGGTTTCGCCGGTTTGCTAAGGCAGCGGGGTTTCGAGTAGATTTACCGCTTGATCATGGGGGCGAAACAGATGCGCGGAATTCCTACGATTGGTGCCACAGCGTCGCTACTTCTGCTGTTGGCCGCCTGCGGCGCGAAAGAGCCGAAAGCGACGGCGCCCGATGACGACAATGCCGCGGTTTCCCAGCGCACCGGCGGCGATGACAAGACCGGCGGCGACGACAAGACCGGTGGCGATGATAAAACCGGTGGCGATGACAAGACCGGCGGCGACGACAAGACCGGTGGCGATGATAAAACCGGTGGCGACGACAAGACGGGCGGCGACGACAAATAATCTGCCGTCGAGCACTCAGTATCGGGTGATACGACCAGCCGGGGCCTGCTTCATCGCGTCCGTCATCCACTGCCGATAGGCGCCGGCATTGACGTAGAGCGCCGGCACCCCCTTGATGCCGCAGCCATAGCCGAACGAGACCAGCCCCACGAGCACGCGCTCCTTGCCTTCGGCGCGAGTCATCGGGCCGCCGCTATCGCCGTTGCAGGAATCCCGGCCATCGCTTGATCCGGCGCAGATGGTCTCGGGGATGAGGGCCGACCGGTAGCTGGCCCGCGTGGCACAAGCCGATTGCTGCAGGATCGTCAACGCCACTTCCATCAGCCTGAACGACTTGCGGTTCACCCTCTTCATGTCGCGCGTCATCGTCATCGATGTCTCTCGCTCGCTCGTCAGGCCCCATCCGGTGACGGTGACGAAGGGATTGGCGTCGAGCGGAAGGTCGCTGGCCTTGCTGCCGAGCACCCTGATCGGGGCGATATTTGTCGCAGGTGGCCCTTCCGGCACGATCCGCATCAAGGCGATGTCATGGATATGCTTGTCCGGGTCATAGGCCTTGTGGATCACGACGCGCTCGATCCGATAGGTGGCGCCCCCACTGGTGAGATCCTGCGTTCCCAACCGAACACCGCGTTGCGCCATGAAATCGCCCTCTCGTGGCAACCGCGCGCAATGCGCCGCGGTCACGATCCAATCCTTCGCGATCAGCACACCGCCACAACGGTGGTTCAGTTCCCAGGTCGGTTTCATCCAGAGGAACTTGCTCCCACCATCGGTGCGCCCGCGGTCCGCCGCGATTTCGGCCTGGGTATATTCGGCATCGCCCTTGGCGAAGATCTGCGCTTGCCATGGCGCGCTGCCTGCCTTTGCGGGATAGCCGCCAACGATCCGGCCGCCGTCATCATCGGGATCTGGAGCAGGCGGCTCGGCCGCATCGGCGGCGGCAGTGGGATCATGCGCTTCGGAAACCGGCACGTCCTGTGCTGAGGCCTGCACGGCAAGCAGCGCGATCATGATCGGACCGAGAATATATCGCATCTGATCCACCTATTTCCTGATGATCGCCTGGGTCACGACCGCCGTCCAGTTTCCGACCCGCGGGACCGCCGGATCGCGAGCGCCCTGTTGTGCCGCGCAAAGCGCCCGCGCCAGTATCGAATTGCAGGCGGCAGGGTCTCGCGCGCCGGCACCGCTCTGTTCCAGCACCGATGCGTTGATGGGCTGATCGGTGGACAATGTCAGGAAGATCAGCCGCCCCTCGCTGTCCGGCTTGCCGAACGCGACGATCGGCCGGCCCGGCGCGACCGCTGAATCCAGGCCGCCATGATCCGGCACGGCAAGATTGACCGCGAAGCTGTCATCGATCGCGAACACATAGATATAGCGAGGCTCGGCCGCGCGGTTGATCGCGATCAGCTTGGCATTGGCGTTGAGCTTGAGCACGGGCCCATCGGACTGGTGCACGGCCTTGCAGGCGAAGGCGTTGGCGTCGAGGTCGTTGCCGATGCAGAATTGCACGTCGGCGCGCGTGGCATCGGAGCGCAGCGCCAGCAGCACCTGAACACGCGCAATTTTCTGAAGCGCGATCCTCAGCCGGTTCGAGAAGTCAGCCGCGGCGGCGGAGCCAAGCGATGCCACCGCAATCCCGTCGGCGCCCACAAGCTTATATCCGTCACGGGTAGGCACGATCGCAAAGGGCGCGGATGGCGCCACCCGGACGAACTTCATCGCTTGCAGCATCGTCGCGATGG
The DNA here is from genome assembly GCF_042693015.1 of Sphingomonas sp. DBB INV C78. Classification (NCBI taxonomy): domain Bacteria; kingdom Pseudomonadati; phylum Pseudomonadota; class Alphaproteobacteria; order Sphingomonadales; family Sphingomonadaceae; genus Sphingomonas; species Sphingomonas sp. DBB INV C78. The sequence goes on from NZ_CP170544.1 coordinate 1,764,607, forward strand.
CCGCGCTATCTTCCGGGGCCGCACTGTTACGCACGAGCAGCACTTCCTCACCGAAGGCATGAGCAGTTTCCCGCGCGATCAGCTGTGGTGGAAGGCTCGCGGACGGCGGATCGATCGTCAAAGTCGCGCGCGCGGTCTCCACATTCGAAACCTGCCCGGTCGCCAGCGGCTTGGCGCCATCATCCAACGCGTCGCCGGTCTTGGCGAACAAGGCATAAGTAGAGCCGGCAGTAACCCCGTTCAGTTGCCCACCGGCTAGCCAGATCGCGCCCCTGTCGTTGACGGCGGTGAGCAGCGGGATGCGACGCTCGCCGCCCCCCATCGACGCCGTCAGCGCACCTTCCGCCTGGGGCCGTTGCGCGGTGTGGCCGGTTTCGGCGACTTTCAGGCGGACTTCGGTTGCAATGTCGGCGAAGGCCGCATTGGGCATGACGCTCAGTGTCTGCGCGAGCGCGGTCGTGAAGACGCCCGCTCGCTTGCCGACCGCCCCCACCTCGCGCGCCTCCTCGCCATCCGCGGCCGCCGCGAAATGGACGCGATAGCCCTCGTCTATTCCGGGCGCCACGGGCGCACCCGCCGCCACGACTCCGCGCATCCGCCGCGGCGGCGCATCGCGGCTTTGCCCCTCGGCCGGGCCGTCCCGCGCGGCCGTTCCCGAATGGCAGGAGTCGAATATGGTGACGACGTTGACGCCCTTGGCGGTCGCCGTGTCGATGACGGTCTTGATTTCCCTGTCCAGAATATCGGCTTCGACATCCGCGCCCGGCTGACGCGCGTCATAGGGCAGGATCGTGTCATTATAGCCGCTCGACTGGTCGAAAATCTGGCTGTCGACGAACTGCGAACCATGGCCCGCGAAATACAGGATCAGCGTATCGCCCTTGGCCGAGGCGGCGATCTGCTTTTGCCAGGCGTCGAATATCGCCTTGCGTGTCGCGCATTCATTGACCAGCGTGATCGAGACGGCGTTCGCAGATGCGCATTGGCCTGCCGTCTCCGTATCGAGATCGATCGCATATGCCGCGCGCAGCGCCTCCTTGATATGGCGCGCATCGCTGACCGCCCCGCTCAGATCCTTGAAATCCGCTTCGGGCACCTTGGTTTGCGAATAAGCGTAATGGTCGATCCCGATGAACACTGCGCGTAACGCCGCCGCGGCCGGTGTTGGTAGAAGCGCAAGGGCTGCCAGCAGGCCGATCCAGCCGCGCGTCATGGCCGCACATTGTCGCGCAGGAGGATATTGCTGCCACCGGCGTTGAAATCGAACAGCGCCGGTTCCTGAACCATGGGCTTGGCTGATCCGGCATTGGCGCGCGCCCAGCCACGCGCGCCGGATGTATCGGTCGTCAGCCGACCGAGCCGGGCGTCGGCGCTCAGCGACGGCAGGCGCTTGGCCGCATAGGCGAACCATTCATCCACCGTGATCCGGCCGTCACCATTGCGATCCGCCTTGCCGCCGGTCGCGGTGATTCCCTCGCTCGCCAGCGCATAGGTCAACAATCCCTGTCGCAGCACCGGATCTTCGAGCGCGACGTCATCCGTCTGCGTCGCGGCGAGAATGCGGATGCCCTTGTCGAACGCAAGCTGGCCGAGACCGGCATCGCCCATCGGCCCCGGCTTGAAATTACCGGCATCGACGCTGGCTGCCGAATGGCAGGCATCGATGATCAGCGCGATTTCGGCCGCGGGAATCGCGTCCAGATAGAGTGAAAGATTTGCCGACGAGAGCAATGTCGAGACATCGGGTGCCAATTCACCTTCAGGCCATTTGGCGTCGGCCGGGAGCAGATAGAAATTGCCCTGGGGATCGGCCCAGCCATGCCCCGAAAAGCTGATTATGACGATGTCGTCCGGCCTTACCCGATCGAGCGAAGAGGCATCGAAGCCGAGTTGCGAAAGATATTCGGCCGAGGTGGAGGCATCGCCGCCGGCCAGCGCGCTCAGCAATATTTCGATCGCGTCTCGCGTCACCCGACGGGTCTTACCGTCGGGCAATTTCGTACCCGCGAGCGTGATACGGCGGACTTCAAAATCGGGTATGGTCCCAAGCCGCTCGCCAAGCAGGGTCGCGTCCGATGCTGCGAACTGCAGCGCGAGGCGGGGCGCATCATAGGCATCGATGCCGATCGTGACGATGAAGGCGCGGCGCGGCTGCGGCGGGACCGGTGGGCGGCGATACTCGAACGTCGCGGTATCGCTTTTGACGCGATCCTCGTTGAACGCATAAGCCGAGAAGCGCGAATTTTCGGTGCCGGCCGCCGTCGGCAGGTCGACCACGAAGTCGAGCAATGGATAATGGCCCTTGGCATCGGGCTCGACCCGACTGAGCCGGCGCCAGCCATCCACATCCTTGCTCGCGATTTCAGCGACGGCCTCCGGGCGCCGCTCACCCAGCACCGGCTGCGACTTCATGAATTCGAACCGTCGCGCCGCGCCATCGGGTGTATCGGGAAACGCATCGAACTGCTTCTGCCTTTGGTCGATGTCCCGATACACCTGATCCGGATTATGGAGCATGAGCCGATCGTTGCGGAACAGGCGGACATCATAGACGCCCGAGCGCGTCTTGCCGTTGGCCGCGGTCGGATCGATGCCATCCGCAATCTCCACAGAGACGATCGCCGTGCGAGGCGTTTCGCCCGGCCGAACCTTGACGATGCGGACCTGCGGCAAAACCCGGTTGATGCCGGCCAGCGGGCGAATGGCGGGAAAAGCGGCATCGCAACTTGTCGGCTCGGCGCCGGCACAGGCCAGCAAGCGACGGGTAAGCCCCGGCTGATAATAATCGCGCATGAAGGTCTGCGGGGCGAGCGACTGGAAGGGTGCGTCCGATAGGACCCAGCGTACCGCCCGCGTATCCGCGGCAAGGTTGGTGTCGTACCGCCCCTTGGCATCAATGGCGAAAAAGCGATCGCCGGGCAGCCGGTAGAGCGAGAAGAAAGGCGTGGCCGGTTCATCCAGATTCGGTAGAATCCGGTGAAAATCGATCGTGCCGCCCCTGCCCTCTATCCACAATAAAGGCTTGGTTGGGTGAAATCCCACATGGCCGAGATCCGCGGCGAATGCGCCCTTGGTCGGGCATTTGCGGGCATGAAGCGCTGCGGCATTGGCGTCGCATTGCAAGGTTGCCGAATAGCCGCGTCGGGTACGAAGTTGATCGCAATCGATCGGCGGCGCCCGCAGAATGGTGTCGGTGATCGCGAACAATTCGGTGTAGCCGAGTGCACTTTGCAGCGCGATCACGCGTCCGTCATAACTCGCCAGGGAGCGGGCGGAGGCGACCTCTTCGCCCTCGTCGATGACAGCGGTGCACAGATATTTTCCCGATTGGCGGTCATAGGCCTGGACGACCGGACCGCCCTCAAGCCGGACGCCATATTCCCCCTTCGCCGCGGCAGCTTCCGCCGCATGTTGCGAACAATCCGGATTTCCAGCCGCACCCAGGTCTCCGGACATTTCCAGCGGACAGGGTTGCGCGGTGACCGTGGAAACGTGCCCCGTATCCGTATCCGCCAGCCTTTTATCATCGACGGCCAGGATCGTCGGCGACGTCCAGCCCCTCAGTTTCGCGGGCGAGAGCGTACCCAGCTTGACGGCCGGTGGGGCAGCGCCTGTGCCGAGATCCAGGCTGTGCAGCGTGGCGCCCGCTCCTGCACCTGTGTCCAACCAGGCGATCCGCATCCCGCCCGGTGCAAAGAGCGGCGGATGGGTGCCATCGATCTCGACGCTGCCGGACGCGGCACTGCTCTTGAACAAGGCATTGAGTTCGTCCGCCGACCTGCATTGCTTCTGCTGCGTCCGGCAGGCCTCGTCATTCGCCGTGCTGATTTCCTGAGCCCTATCGAGGTCGCGTGCCTTTTGCTCGATCCGCCGCGCCTTGGCCTCCAGCCTTTTGTCACCCTCATCCGGGGCGGGGCCCAGGGCGCCGACGAGGTTCACGGATCGCGCGCCGGCGTCAGGCGGGCGGATGGCCAAAGCTTCCCCGCGTCTTTCGATCGTCCAGCCCAGTGATGATCGAGGCCAATCGGCTCGCATGAACAACGCCCGCTTCGTGGCGAGCGAGCCGTCCAGAAATGACGTTCCCGCCGCCCATGGCGGATCCACCTGTTCGTCGGACACCTGCGACGCCACGGCATCGCCGAAACGGACGCTGTAGGTCCGCCGGTGAAGCACGCTGCCCACGCCATTATCGAACATGTCCTCGAACTTCAGTTCGACGACTTCCGCACCGCGGCCGTCCGCATTGACGCTGATCCGCTCGACAACGGTTCGCTCGCGCTGGTTGCCGAGCTGGATGCGGTCGACGATGTTGCCGCCGAGATCCCAGATCAACAATTGCCCGTCGGTAGAGCCCGTGAGGACGAACTTGCCATCACGCGTCCAGGTCAGCGCGGAAATGGCCGCGGCGTGGCCATTCTGAACGATGATCCGCGGCTGCGCGACCTGCGCCGAGCCTTGTGACGCGGCCCCCGCAGTCGCGTTCATGCCGATTGCTGCAGCCCCAATCCACAGCAGGCCCATCAGCACCCTGCGTCCGCCAATATGCAGATGGTGGCCCGGTGGCGGCGGTACGTCTTCCAACGAACCTCGCCATAGCCGCGGCACCGTCATCGCCCGGCTGTGGATGAATGCGGCCGCTTACCCGCGTGTGGCACATATTTCGTCAGCAATATCGAAAGCACATGATCGACATTGGCCATCTCTGGAACTCCGGTCCAGCATCGCCCGTAATGCTAAACTTACCCCGTCGGTTGGCAAAGATGGAATTTCGAAGGACGATCTTCGGCCACGAGCGGCCGCAAGATGCTGAAATCGGGCGTCCCCATCTAACGAACTGGCAGTGTGCCTGTTGAAATCGGTCGTCCGCGTGGCCCACCATTCCATGCAAAGCAGATAGCGCGGCTGTCCTTTTCGATAGGCGCTTCTAATTCCTGATGTGCCCGCCGCGCCCGTTCCCTATCATTCGGAAATGAAACAGGCAGTCACGACATACACAGCCGCGGGAAGACCGCCGAGGCGGCGTTGATCAAGCCGCCGTCAAAGCTGCTGACATTGGCGGAACCTTGGCGCGCCGGCATGGAAGCGCTCGGATTGCTCGCTCTGGCACCGCTTCTCGCCTTGTCGCCGCGCGGCGACGGCCATGTCGTGCTCGTCCTCCCCGGGTTCGCGACCAACGACCACGCCACCACCCTGTTGCGTCTGTTCCTCGCGCAGCAAGGCTATGATGCCCGAAGCTGGGATCTTGGCTGGAACCTCGATCACCGGACAGTCGGTCAGGAAGGCGAACTCATCACCGCGCGCGTCGAGGCCTTGCGGCGGGAAAGCAAGCGCGCCGTCAGCCTGGTCGGCTGGAGCCTTGGCGGCGTAATCGCGCGCGAGGCCGCGCGGCGCGTGCCGGAATTGGTTCGCACCGTCGTCAGCCTCGCCAGCCCGTTCTCGGGTGACCCGTCGGCCAATGCGATCCGCGGGCTCTATGAGGCATTGAGCGGCAACATCATTGCCTCACCCCAGACGCGCGCGCGCTATGCCAACGGTGGAGCGGCGCTGCCTGTCCCGTCGACCGCGGTGTTCAGCCAGTCAGACGGCATTGCCGCCTGGCGCAACTGCGTCGGGACGGAAGATGCGATCAACGAGAATGTCGAAGTGCATTCGAGCCATTTCGGCATGGTCGTGAACCCGGCGGTGCTGCACGTGATTGCCGATCGGCTTGCACAGCCGGAAGGCGCGTGGCGGCGCTTCACGCCTCCGCAGGCATTCGGGTTCCTCTATCCTCCCGCGGCCGCCCTTCAGCCCAGCCCATAGGCCAGATGCTGTCTACCCTGGCGCAGCACGTCCAGGCTGAGGATCGCGATGTCGTGCTTCGCGCCCTCGGCATCGCGCACATGATCGCGCAGCATCGCCTCGACGCGGAAGCCCATCTCCTCGAACAGCGCTATCGCCCCCCGCTGTTCGGGAACGATGCGGACGATCAGCTTCTCGACGCCATCGGCGACGGCGAGCGCGAACGCCTCCTGGGCCAGGCGTCGGCCGATACCGGCGCCGCGGTTTCCCTGGGCGACGAGCACGCGGATTTCGGCGACATGGGGCGACCAGCTCAGCGCATCACGCACCACCGCGGCGCAGCCGACAAGCTCCTCGCCCGAATAAGCGAGCAGGCTGCGGATCAGCCCGCGCTCATTCTGCTCGATCCAGGCGGATACGACCTTGTCGACGCGGATGTCGCGCTGGAGGAAGAGGAGGTCGATCAGCGGCAGCGCCTCGGCAAAGGCGACGATCGCGCGTGCGTCGCCGGCGCTCATCGGGCGCACCTCAATGGCTTGATCTGTCGTCACGGCGTTCATTTCAGATCGATCTCCTGCCGAGCCATGCGTCGATCGAGGGCCATAGGCGCCGCACGGCGCTCGGCCCGGCGACGACGCTCACATGACCGCCCTTGGTCAAGATTTCCTCGCAGTCGTTCGAGCCCGTCAGGCTGAGCAACGGTGCGGCCGCTTCACGCGCGACGACGTGGTCATGCTCGGCGACGATGCTCAGGATCGGCGCGGTGATCGCCCGCAAGTCCACCGGGCGGCCGCCAATCTCCATCTGCCCTTCGACGAGCGCATTGTCCCACAGCAGGTGCTTGACGATCTGCCGGAAATAGCCGCCGGGCATCGGCAGCGTCTCCGCCGACCAGCGGTCGAACATGCGGTAGGATTTGACGAAATCGTCGTTCCACATGTTCGCCCAGAGATTGATGACGCCCGCCGTCCGGTTGGCCGGACGCATCAGATCGAACGCGCCGAGCACCAGTTCGGGCGGGATGTTGCCCAGCGTGGCGACAAGCCGGTCGACGTCGAAATGCTCGCGATCGGCCCAGACGCGGAACAGTCGCATATGGCGAAAGTCGATCGGCGTGGTGAAGCAGAGCAGGTTGGCGATGCGGTTCTGCTCGCCAAGCGCCGCATACATCACCGCCAATGTCCCGCCCATGCAATAGCCGCCGAGCGTAACCTCGCGCTCGCCCGTCTCTTCGCCGATCCGCTCGATCGAGGCTGGAATGAAGTCCAGCAGATAGTCCTCGAGCGCCAGTTTCGCCTCGTCGGTGCGTGGCGGCATCCAGTCGAGCAGATAGATATCATAGCCCCGCTGGAGCATGAACTCCATGAAGCTCTGTCCGCTTGCGAGATCGAAGATATAGCCCTTGTTGCTCGGCGGCGTGACGATCAGCAGCGGTACGCGATAGACCTCGTCGCTCACCGGCCGGTAGCGGTAGAGCGCCATCGTGCCCCGGCGGATGAGGAGGTCGCTCGCCATTGCGCCGACCGGCTGGCGCGGCGCGGTCAGGAATTCGAGGCCCTTGATGTTACGCTGGATCGCGCGATCAATTTCGCGGCGGACCCGATCGCCGACCGCGCTGGAATCGAAATTCTCCGCGCTGGCGTTCAAGTCGCGGAATCCGGTGGCTGGCGCGTGCGTCGCGGTTGGGCGGTCGATGGCGCAGCCGCCGTCTTGGTCTGAACCACCGCCAAAGCCAGCGCATCGATCTTCTGCTCGATGCGATCGAGCCGATCGAGAACCTCACTTATCTGTGCCTGCGTAGGAAGCTGCGCGGAACGCGCGAGGCGATCCAGATGGTCTTCGACATTCTTGCGGGCGGCGAAAGACAGTTTTGCGAACTGATTCATCGATCCGGCAAAGGTTTCGTTCGCGCTCAGACTTGCCGACATGTCGTTGATCTGTCGCTCCCATTGGGAAACGAACCCTTGCCACGCGGCGATCGGATCGAAATCTGATTTCTCGGCCAACGATTTTCTCCGCCTACAGCCTCGGCCACGGACAGCCTTTCCGCAACCTAGCGGAAATGCGTGGGGCCGCCCGCTCCGGCTCCAACTCGGCATCATGTTCGCCAGCGCGACGCACCTTGATGATTGGAGCGAACATCAGTGGTTGGGCATATGTGTGCCGAGATGACGGCCGGCGATGTAGCCGAAGGTCATGCCCGGTCCCAACGTCCCGCCCGCGCCGCCATAGGCTTCACCCAGCACCGCGGCCATCGCGTTGCCTGCTGCGTAGAGACCAGGGATCGGGTTGCCGTTCCAGTCCAGCACCTGGGCGTCGCCATTGGTCTTGGGGCCGCCCGACGTGCCAAGCGCGCCGGATTCCATCTTGACCGCATAATACGGCCCCTGATCGATAACACCCAGGGTGCGATAGGGGGGATCGAAGGCCGCATCGCCCCACATGTAGAAATTGTCGTACGTGTTGTCGCCGCGATTGAAGTCGTCGTCATGGCCCTTGCGGACCATCTCGTTGAACCGTGCCACGGTGGCCTTCAGCCCTTCGGCGTCGATACCCGCCTTCGCCGCCAGTTCGTCCAGCGTTTCCGCCTGCATCACGAAAGACGGAAGCGGCGATGTCGGCATCGCGTTGAAGAGCGGATACTTGTCCCGGTAGCGCTGATCGATGATCAGCCAATAGGGCAGATTGGCGTAGCTATGGGTCCCGGCGTCGAAGGCGTGCAGCGCCTTGCCCATCGCGTTGTAATTGGCCGCCTCGTTCACGAACCTTTTGCCGGCTCGGTTGACAAGGATGGCGCCGGGACGGGCCCGCTCGTCCGAACCCAGCAAATAGTTAGGCTTGGCGTCGCGGTGCTGGGGTTTGAATTCGAGCACGCTCTGCTGCCAGAAGGCATGCTGCATATTGCCCAGCTGCGCGCCGGCCTCGATCGCCATCAGCAGGCCGTCGCCTTCATTCTCCGGCACGCTTACCGGCCCCGTCAGCGGGCCGCGCAGGAAGGTTTTGACCAGGGTTTCGTTCCACTCGAAGCCGCCGGTGGCGATGACGACGCCACGGCGGGCGCGCACGCGGAAGTCGCGTCCATCGGCGTCTTCGGCGACGACGCCAATCACCCGATCACCATCCTTGACCAGCTTGCGGGCGCGCTTTTCGAACTCGACCGGAATACCGCGATCCAGCACCGCCTTGAACAGCGATCCCGCCAGCGCCTGCCCGAGGCCCCGGTAATCATGCTTTTCGCGTTCGGCGAGTGTCGCTTCGTCCAGCGTGCCGTTGATCGCCTCCATCAGGCTGCCGCGCACCGGATAGGCCATCTTGGTGGGATTCACCCGCGTGGCCCATTTGCCGAGTTCCTCGAAGCAGAAGGCCTCGTTGTCCAATGAGCGCCCGCCATCGGGCTTGGCGCCCGGCATATAGGGCTGATAGTCGGGGAAGTCGGCATAGGCATGGAAGCGAACGGGCGTCCTGTCTGTGAAGTAGCGGATCATTTCCGGCCCGCTCTCCATGAATGCCCCAAGCGTTTCGGGGTCGAGCTGGCCGGGGGCGAGAGCATCGAGATATGCGACGATGTCGTCGTCAGTATCCTCAATGCCGGCCGCTTGCTGATAGGGGTTATTGGGAATCCACAGCATGCCGCCAGACATGGCTGTCGTCCCGCCGACCATCCCGGATTTTTCCAGGATGACCACATCGCCGGCACCGAAATCACGCGCGGAAATCGCCGCCGTCATGGCCGCCCCGCCGGAACCCAGAACGACGACGTCAGCCTCCAGATCCCAATTGAAGTCTTCAGTCATGGTCCATGTCCCTCGCCATTCGATTCCGGAGTATCGGGCGATCGCCATCGCCCCCTCCATGGCGCTAGGGACACTGTAGTTTTCGGCCGGAAGCTACTCCAAGATGTCCTAGGGTGGGCTGCCCCATAACAGCCGGCGGTCACCGGGCGTTGAAGTATCACCCGGCGTTAGGAAGGTGGGTTTTGACGTTGCCATGTTCTGCGCGGCGGCCTCTTCAGGACCGCGTTAACCCGAAATGAGCTCGCGAATGCGACCCGCAAGCGTGTCCATGGCGAAGGGCTTGGTGAGGACGTGCATACCCGCTTCCATCCTGCTGCTGCCCATCACCGCGCTTTCGGCATAACCCGTGATAAACAGGATCTTGAGTTCTGGTCGATCGACACGCGCTGCGTCCGCCAACTGACGGCCGTTCATCCCCTTCGGCAGTCCGACGTCGGTGATCAGCAACTCGACATGTTGTTGTTTCCGGAGAAGGTCGAGTCCCTCCGCTCCATCAGTCGCCTCGAGCGTTTTATAACCCAGTTCCTTGAGGACGTCGGTGATCAGGGTACGGATCGCCGGCTCGTCATCGACAACAAGCACCGTTTCCCCTTCTGCCGGTGGGAGCTCTCTTCCCTGTCGCTCGCTACTGTTTTCGCCCTCCTCCTCCGAATTCACCCGCGGGAAATACAAGCTCATGGTCGTGCCACTGCCCAGTTCGGATTCGATCCTGACATGACCACCGGATTGTTTGACGAAGCCATAGATCATCGACAGACCCAGCCCAGTTCCTTCACCCAGAGGTTTGGTCGTGTAAAATGGGTCAAACGCGCGCTCGATCGTCTCGGGCGTCATGCCGGTGCCCGTATCGGCAACCGACAGCACAACATAGTCGCCGGGCGGAAACTCGGCAGTTCCACCCGCCCTGCCGCTTGGCCCCGTACCATTATGCGTTTCGATGGTGATGGATCCACCGTCCGGCATCGCGTCGCGAGCGTTTATGCAAAGATTTAGCAACGCGTTCTCGAGCTGGTTGGGATCGATAAGTGCTGTCCAAAGGTCGTCCGTCCGGCGCATGTCGATTTCGATTGTGGGTCCCACCGATCGATTCAAAAACTCCGCCATACCGGCAACTAGCCGGTCGATGTCGGTGGGTTTCGGATCCAGCGTCTGGCGTCGTGAAAAAGCAAGCAGACGATGCGTCAGGGCCGCAGCTCGCTTCGTTGCTGCCTGCGCCATTTCGAGATATTTCTCGACTTCGCCAGCGCGCCCCTGGCTAATCCGCATCTGCATCAACTCGAGACCGCCTGCGACCCCCGTCAGCAGATTGTTGAAATCGTGCGCAATGCCACCGGTCAGCTGGCCGACCGCTTCCATCTTCTGCGCCTGGCGCAGCTGCTCCTGGGCCACCTCATTTTCCCGGGTTCGCTCCTCGACCTGACGCTCGAGCGAGGCCGCCAATTCGGCCAGGGAGATTTCCGCCTGGCACCTTTCGATGGCGGCCTGCGTGCGATCGGCAACATTCCGGACAAACGCCAGATCGGTGTCGCTCCAGGCGCGCGGCTCCTCATGATTGAGATAGAGCAGTGCGACGAAATCGCCATGGTCGACAACAGGCATGTTGAGAACTGCACGAGCATGGATGGCCTCAAGCACAGAAGCCGTCTCGGATGTACGCGGATCCAGACGCGCATCTGCGATTGCGACCGTCTCGCCACGTTTCAGGTCGTCGATATAGGAACCATAGTCACGAAAGTTGAGGATGCCCGCGAGGCTATCGATACCGGGCAGTTGCCAGTCGCGCTCAATGGCGATTGTCTCCGAAACAGGGTCGATAATACCGTAACCCGCGCGACTGACGCCGAACGTCTCACCCAGAATCTTGGTCGCCAGAAACGACATATCCGCCGGGTCGCTGAGCTGCCGCAGTCCGTCGCCAAGAGCGATAAGCGCCATTCTCCGGCTATCCGCCTCGCGATGCACCGTGACGTCCTGGGTGACCCCAACCATCCGCAATGGCTGACCGAGATTGTCGCGCTCCAGCCGCCCATTGACCTTGATCCAGTGGATTGATCCGTCGGGCCAACGGCATCGATACTGGATGTCAACGTCGGCACCCGACGCGATCGCCTCGGTCATCGCCGCGCGTGTACCATCGCGGTCCGGGTGAAGGATCTTGGCGAGCAAGTCCAGATAAGTGAATTCGACATCCTCCCGTCCGTGATGGGCCCCTGCCTCCGGAGAGACGCCGAGCAAGCCGGAGGGTATCTCCATCGACCAGGCACCCAGTCCCCCGGCCCTCAAGGCAATCCGCAAGCGCTCTTGGCCATCGCGAATTTCCTCAAGCCTGCTGCGCGCCTCATATTGCCGCAGTCGAGCGCGCCGCGCCGCGCGGGCGAGGCTTACCAGCGTCGTCGGATGAAACGGACGCTCGAGAAAGGTCACATTGCCGAGCGTCTCCAGCACACGTACCGCAGCCGGGTTGCGCTCCAGGCCGCCGCCGCGGGCGGTGAGAACGATGAACGGGAAATCCGACCATTCTGCCTGGTCGGCGATGAACCCGGCGAGTTCACGAAGATCTACGCCACGCAGCACTTCCTCGGTCACGATCCCGAAGGCCGCGCCAGTGCGCAGAGTTTGCACCAGTGATGCCACATCTGGCACCATCGTAGCTGCCAGACCTGCCTCGCGTAAAATGGACGTGGCAACGGCGGCGTCGCGGCCATGCGGCGCGAGAATGGCGGCGCCCTCGGAAAGTGTGCGGTTCAAATCCGTCTCACGCTTTACTCGTATGGAGCAGTTCGGGACTATTGCTCACCAGGCTGGGGACGCCGCGCAAAACGCCTTGAAAGCCGGTTAGCGGTTCGCCGACGGTGATGCCGTTCTGGCCGATCATGAATTCCCTTATCGTGTCCTCGTGTGTGCCGGTGCGCTTCTTAACGATCGAGATGGCGCGGCGGACCCGTCCCAACGCCTCGAAATAGCGAAGCAAAATTACCGTGTCGGCGAGATAGGTCACGTCGACCGGCGCCTTCATATCGCCGACCAGTCCATGCTGCGCGACAGTGAGGAAGGTCGTAACGCCCTGACGGTTCAGATATTGCAGCAACTCGTGCATGTGCAGCACCAGTGCCTGTTCCTCGGGCATTGCTGCCTGATAGCCGTTGAGACTATCGATGACGACGGTCCGGGCGCCGTGGGTCTCGACGCAGCGCCTAACGCGCTCGGAGAACTCGCCCGGCGTCAGCTCGGCGGCATCGATCTGTTCGACAACCAGCTTGCCGTCACGGGTCATGGCCTCGAGATCAATTCCGATCTTCTTGCAGCGTTCGAACAGCAAGCCGAGCTCTTCGTCGAAGACGAATATCGCGGCGTTCTCGCCGCGCGAAATGGCGGATTTGATGAAGCTGAGTGTGATCAGCGATTTTCCTGTACCGGCAGGTCCGAGTATCAGGTTGCTCGCGCCCCGCTCCAGGCCGCCGCCAAGTAGTGCGTTCAACGGGGCATTATCGATCGGGACGGTCTCGCGTAGGAAAGCAGACCGATGCTCGGCAGAAACCAGCCGCGGAAAGACGCGAATGCCGCCGGTGTCGATCACGAAGTCGTGATAGCCGCCGCGATAACGACGACCGCGATATTTGAGAACCCGCATACGTCGCCGCTCCGCGCCATAAGTCGGCGATAGTTCTTCCAGGCGGATCACCGCATGGGCGACGCTGTGAACCGTCTTGTCCAACTGGTCGGCAGTGAGGTCGTCGAGCATGAGCACGGTTGCATCGTTGCGTGAAAAATAATGCTTCAACGCCAGAACCTGCCGACGATAGCGCAACGAGCTCTGCGCGAGCAGGCGGATCTCGGAAAGGCTGTCGAGCACGACCCGCGATGGTTTCACACGCTCGAACACCTCGAAAATGCGCTTCGTGGTCTCGCCCAGTTCAAGGTCGGACGAATAGAGAAGGCTCTGCTGCTGTTCCTCGTTGAGCAGGCTTTCCGGCGGCACGAGCTCGAAGATGACGAACTGCTCACCAAACGCCCATTCATGCGATGCCGCGCCGTCCCGAAGCTCTTCCTCGGTCTCTGAAAGCGTAATGTAGAGCACCTTTTCGCCGGCTTCGACGCCGGCAAGAAGGAATTGGGTGGCCAAAGTGGTCTTGCCCGTTCCCGGACTTCCTTCCAGGAGAAACAAGCGACCTTTCGAAAGACCTCCCACCAAGATTTCATCCAGCCCCGACACGCCCGTCGCGCAGTTCGCCATCAGACCTACCTCGCCTCTTACCACCGCCGCACGCATATCAATTCGGCTGCGTCACAGACTTGATCTGCCTTAATGCACTGGAAGAGTGATCGATCCCTGTCGCGCGCCTCAATCGCTATGAACGGCGCGTCGGGGCCTGGGGTGGAAATGGCGCTTTACGAAGAGCGGGAGTTTGGACTGCAAGCGATCCCGATCCGAGGCCATGCGATCCAGGAAGAAGTCGGAACGCGGCACGCACGCTGCTCGATGCGGTTCGTGCGCGACGAGAAGACAAGCCGGCCAGCGCAAGCGCGCACCTGAAGCAGCCGCCCCAAAAATAGGAATCTGTCAAAAGCTTGAAGCCATATTCTGGGAATCACCGCTGTGGGGGCGGAGGCCCACACCCGCCGCCTCCACCCTGTGCGTAAACTATTTCACCGCGCCGAATTTGAACTCGTGCTGGCTATCACGCGCAATCAGGATCGGCTTGCCGTCTTCCGACCCAACGACGAGCGGAAAGAATAGCATCGTTGGGTCGAGCGCGACGAAGCTGGTCGTCCCGTCATCATTCTTGCGGGTACCCATCGCACTGGAGAAGGTACGGAAGGCGAAATCTACGCCATTGCCCGTCCGCGTCACCGTGATGGGGCCGAGGTCCGGATTGGAATAGGCCGATGCCAGCGCTGCGACCGCGGCGGGATCGGGCGTTACCGACACCCGCTCGGCCTCCTTCGCGATCTCAGCCTTCAGTCGCACGCCCGCCGCAGCAACATCGCCGGCCGCTTCCGGCTTTCCGTCATAGAGCAGTTCGAGCAGACGGCGCATGAATGGTCGAAGGAGCGACTGGCCATTGTCCGAATTGGTCAGGATCACAGCCCCGATATTGGCCGACGGGATCAACAGGATGTCGCTCTTGTAGCCGGCCAGGCTGCCCCCATGGTGAACCACCGCCACCCCATAGTCGCTGTCGGTCTGCAACCCCATGCCATAGGTGCGATCCTCTCCCACCGGCACATTGGCGACACGGCGTTGAAGCAGGTTTTTCGCCGACACATATTGCGTGCCGTTGTCCAATTTCCCCTCGTTCAATTCGAAGCGCACATATTTGATCAGGTCGTTCGCCGTCGACCAGGCCCCGCCCGCCCCTGCGTAACGGGTGAAAGCGAAGTTGAGCTTCATGCCCGCATCCAGGATCGGCGCAGGCTGGGCGTTGATCTGGTCGGCATGTGGTCGTGCCCAATCATTCTTCATCGCACGATCGAAATCGAAGGTGGTTGCGGTCATGCCAAGCGGCCCGAACACCTTCTCGTCCATCGCACGGTAGAAGGCCTCGTCGAGCCCCATTTCGGGATGGACGAGATGTCCGCCGACATAACCGGCCGCGGCCGCCATCAGATTATTATATTGGAACACCTCTCCGAAGCCGCTGGTCGGCTCGGTCAAGGCGAGCTGCGCGAAGGCATCCGACGCAGCCGCCTTGGGATCGGAATTCAGGATGACCTGCATGTCCTTGCGCGGCAGCCCCGTGCAGGCGCAAACGAGGTGACGGATCAGCACCTTTTGCGTGGTCGCCGGGCTACCTAGCTGAAACGGCGGATAGGCCTGCGTCACCGGCTCATCCCAGCGGAGCTTGCCCTCATCCACCAACTTGGAAAGCAAGAGCGTGGCCATGCCCTTGGTGTTGGAGGCGATGAGAAACTGGCTGTCGCCATCCACCGGGGCGGCATCGCCGAGCAGACGAACGCCCAGGCCGGTAGAATAGATCGTCTTTTCACGGGTAGTCAGGGAGAAGGATGCCCCCGGGATGCCCAGGTCCTTCATCGATTGGGCGACGAATGCCTTCAGCTGTTCGATGCGTGCCGCGTCCATCGAGTGGGCCGTGCGGCCGGCGAAGCTTTCCCGGCTATAGCCGGCAGGACGAAGGCTCTGGGTGACGAGGCCAATAGCCGCCAGCCGCTTCTCCGCAGTCGCCTCGGCCCCGTCGACGATCGCCACCGTCCAGTTCGTGCCCGCGCGGTAGGCGATCGCGTACATCACGCGCTTTTCGTTCGGGCTGGTCTCATAATCGACGACCGCGCGGTCCTCCCAGCCGTTGCGCGGCGCTCGCGCCGTGACGAGCTTGGGCGCGCGGGCCTTGTCCGGCGCCCAGACCTTCCATGCTGCCGCCGCGGCGGCGCTGGCATCGGCCGCCTTACCGACATCGACCAGTGCCACGCGAAGATCTTTCTCGGGAGCGGCCAGCTCGATGAGCGCGGGTTTGTCTGCAGCGTTCCAGCCGGCCGGGGACGTGAAGGTGGCGCCCGAAGGCGTCTTGCCGGGGCGATCGGACTGGACGGACGGGGAAGCAGAAGCCACCTGAGGCGCGGATGCCGCCTGAGGGGTGGGTTGAGCAAATGCGGAAGCCGATATGCCGGCGAGAGCGAGCGCAACGAAAGCCGATGATTTGACCATATTCCCCCCAACGGCCTTTGGCGGTGCAGCCGGCACCGTCAGCGGCCTGTTCCCGTTTCGATAAGGTCTACACTGCCGCAGCCCGCCGCAAAATAGAAGCGATCGATCAAGGTCGTCTCATCCAAGAAAAGCACATAAGTGGCGCAAGATGACGAAGCCGTCGACGAACGGGTGAAGGGCCTTCGAGCGGGCGGTGACGATTATCTCGCCAAGCCGTATTCGCTTGCCGAACTGCTGGCCCGTGTCGAAGTCATCGCCCGCCGCTGCCCTGTGGTCGCCGAAGAGGCGAAGCTGGCGGTCGGCAATCTCGATATCGATCTGCTGGGGCGCAGTGCCACGCGCGGCGGCAACCGCATCGACCTCACCAATCGGGAATTCCGCATCCTCGAATGCCTGGCGCGCAATGCCGGGCGAGTCGTCACCCGCTCGATGCTGCCGCACCGTCTGATCCGGCTTTGGCGCCTTCCACTCCACTCCTTTGGACTACCCAAACAAAACTATATTGGAATCACTACCACATTAGTAGACTAAACATGCATTCACTGGCGAAGGCGCTGGCGGGTCTCGGCGAGTGGCTGTCGCCGGGCGGGCACGTATGTCCGTCAGATAGGCCCGCGGCTTTTGATGGGAAGCAGCTTGCTCCGCGTAATCAACGGCTAAAGCGCACGAAGGTTCGGCCCGCTCAACCGGACGTCGTGATCCCGCGAATGCGAGGAGACTATATGCGACGGCACGATCCAATCCCGACCAACTGACGGCCTGACGGCCGACTGACCGACCAGATCAAGAACGCACGATCGTGCGCGCCTATGGGCGTGCGCGAATGGAAGCGGCTGCCCGTCAAAGGCGCCGTGGGGGACGAACACGCATGCCTATTCGACGTGACTACAAGACGAAATTGGGGGTCCATATTTCGGTAAGCGCGACCGCGCTCGCGCTGATCGCAACATCGCCAGCCCATGCCGAGGAAGTCACCGCGCCGGCGGAAGCCGAGGCGGCTCCCGCGGAAGCGGGTGGCTCGGAACTGCTCGCCGCCAGCGAGATCCTGGTAACAGCCCGCCGCCGCGAGGAGCGCGCGCAGGACGTGCCGATCGCGCTCAACGCCATTGGCGCGGACACGTTGGAACGCTCCGGCACCTTCACGATCAGCCAGGTGCAGCAACTCGTGCCCAGCCTGCAGGTCTTCAGCTTCAATCCGCGCAACACCAACATCAACATCCGCGGCCTCGGCAGCAATGTCGCGCTCACCAATGACGGGCTGGAAAATGGCGTCGGCGTCTATGTCGACCAGGTCTATTACGGCCGCGTCGGCACATCGCAGTTCGACCTTGTCGACCTCGACCGCATCGAGGTGCTGCGCGGGCCACAGGGCACGCTGTTCGGGAAGAACACGACCGCGGGCGCGATCAACATCACCAGCCGCGCGCCCAGCTTCACGCCGGAATTTTCGGGCGAGGTGAGCCTTGGCAATTACGGCTATCATCAGGTCCGCGGATCGGCATCGGCACCGCTAATCGACGACAAATTGGCCTTCCGCCTGAGCATCGCCGACACCCACCGCGACGGCTTCCTCGACAATGTCCGGACCGGCCGCAAGGCGCAGGATTATGACAATTTCTCGGTCCGCGGCCAGCTTCTGGCGACACCCACCGAGGCGCTTTCGATCCGCCTGATCGCCGATTTTTCGCGCCAGCGGCTTAACTGCTGCATCGGCGTGATCGCGGATGTCTTTACGACCTATGACAATGGGACGCCCATCCCCAACAACTTCGTCGATCGCGTGAGCCGCGCCGGCTACACGCCGCTGCCCACCGACCCGTTCGCGCGCCAGACCGATGCCGACTCCGACTTCCACGCCGACATGTATGGCTATGGATTTTCCGGCCAGGTCGATTGGGATCTCGGCCCCGTCGCACTGACGAGCATCACCGCCTATCGCCGCTGGCACTGGAACCCCGCCAATGACGGCGATTCCATCGGCCTGCCGGTCATCACGCTGGCCGAGCAGGCCAATCGCCAGCGCCAGTTCAGCCAGGAATTCCGCGTCGCTTCGACGGGTGAGAATGTCGTCGATTATGTGGCGGGCCTTTATTATTTCAACCAGACGGTGAACGGTTATGGTGCAACCGGCTACGGCCCGGCGGCGCCCAACTGGTTCCTGCCCGCTGTTCCCGCCGTGCTTGGCAATGCCGCGCTCAACGGCTTCGTCGCGCGATCGACATCGACGCCGCAGACCAAGAGCTATGCCGCCTTCGCACAAGGGACGTGGAACGCCACGGATGCGCTGAGCGTCACGGCCGGCCTGCGCTTCACGCATGAGGACAAGACCGGCACCTACACCCAGGTGCAGGAAGGGGCGGATCTGAGCACCCTGCCCCCGGCGCTGGCCGCCGCGGCCCAGCAGATCCGCAATAGCTTTGGCCCGGCGACGAACTATACGGCGAAGCGCAAGGACGACAGCCTCTCCGGCACGATCAACATTGCCTACAAGATCGCGCCCGACGTGCTGGGTTACGCCACCTACTCGCGCGGCAACAAATCGGGCGGGCTGAACCTGGCCGCCCTGCCGGCGGGCGTGCCGAAAACCGTGAAGCCCGAGAAGGTCGACAATTACGAGATCGGCATCAAGAGCGAGTTTCTCGACCGCCAAGTGACACTGAACCTGGCCGCGTTCTGGACCGATGTCGGCAATTACCAGACGGCGATCCTCGAAATGCTGCCGTCGTCGGTGACCTTCGTCCAATATATCGCAAACGCCGGCAAGGTCCGCTCACGCGGCTTCGAGGCGGACGCGGCCTATGCCCCGAACGAGCTGATCAGCTTCGCCGCATCCGCGGCCTACACCGACGCCGAATATCGCGATTATCCCAACGGCCCCGCCCCGGTGGAAAGTGGTCTTGCCGTCGCAGATCTATCCGGCCAGCCGCTCGCGGGCGTGCCGAAGTTCACCTACGCACTGGGCGCGGACGTCGCCCAGCCGATCGGATCGGTCCAGCTCTACGGCCATGTCGATTTTTCGCACCGGTCGTCCTTCTACACCGCGGTCAGCAACTCGCGCTTCTCGAAGGTCGACGGCTACGGCCTCGTCAATCTGCGCTTCGGGGTTCGTAGCGAGGATAGTCGCTGGGATCTGTCCTTCTGGACCAAGAACCTCTTCGACAAGGATTATTTCCAGACGCTCACCCCGACCAATACCGGCCTTGTCACCGGCCTGACGGGTGATCCCCGCACCGTCGGCGCGACGCTCCGCACCAGCTTCTAGGAGGTGGACCATGGCGACTGCCATCAATAGCGACATATGGCGCGATACCGGGGCGGCGGCGGCCACTACCCCGCCGGATCGGTTACCGGCCGGCAGACTGCTGGCTTTCTCCGCCGTGGCGCTACCCGTCGCCGCCGCGCAAATGCCGCTCAACGTCTATCTGCCCGCCATCCTTGCGCAGCATTATGGCGTGCCGCTGGCAGTGCTCGGCACCATCTTCCTGATCGAGAAGATCTGGGGCGCGATCGCCGATCCGATCATCGGATCGCTGAGCGATCGCACGCGCAACCGCTTCGGCCGCCGCCGCACCTGGATCGCCGCGGGTGGCGCGGTGTTCGGTCTGTCGGCGCTCCTGCTCTTCTTCCCCGTGTGGGGCGTGACGCCGCTCTATCTCGGCCTCGTCCTGTTCGCCTTCTACCTCGGCTGGTCGATGATCCAGATCCCGTTCCTTGCCTGGTCCGGGGAAATATCGCGCGACTATAATGAGCGGACGCGGGTCGCGACCTACCAGCTCGTCGTCGGCTCTGCCGCATTGCTGCTGGTGCTGGTGCTGCCGACACTGGTCGATCAGTTCCGGCCGGGCGATGGCCCGCTCAAGCTGGGCGTGATGGGCGGCCTGCTGCTGATCACCCTGGTCCCGTCGCTGTTCCTGACGCTCCGCGCCTTTCCCGAGCCGCCATTGCCCGAAGTTCCGCCGCAGCGCCTGCCGTTCGGCCAGGCGGTGCGGCTGGTCGCGTCCAACCGCTTGTTGATGCGGATATTGGCGTCGGATTTCGCGGTGACGCTCGGCCAGAATATCCGCGGCACGCTCTTCGTCTTCTTCGTCAGCGCCTATATGGGCCTGCCGCATTGGGCCAGCGGGCTCTTCCTGCTGCAGTTCATCTTCGGCATCAGCGCCGGGCCGATCTGGATGAAGATCGGCTACCGCCTCGGCAAGCATCGCGCCGCCGTTACCGGGGAACTGGTGCAGGTCGCCATCAACCTTGGCCTGCTGTTCGTCGTGCCCGGCCAGCTCGGGCTGCTGATCGCGCTCACAGTGGCGCAGGGTTTCGCCCAGGGTTCGGGCAATCTGATGCTCCGTTCGATGGTGGCGGATGTCGCTGACGAGCATCGCCTTGCGACCGGCGAGGATCGCACCGCTTTGTTCTATTCGGTGTTCAGCATTTCGATGAAGGCGGCGATGGCCGCGGCGGTCGGCATTGCCCTGCCGCTGGTGGCGTGGCTCGGTTTCGATCCGGCTTCGTCCACCAATTCCCCGGACGCGCTCAAGGGGCTGCTGTTCGTCTTCGCGCTCGGCCCGGCGCTCGCCCACCTCGTCTCCGCTGCTTTGGTCCACGGCTTCCCGCTGGACGCCGCCGCCCATGCCCGCATTCGCGCATCGCTCGACCAGCGCGATGCCACCCCAGACGCCCATATTCTTTGAGAGGAACCACGCCATGACCCTTCCCGTAATCGAGCTCAAGGAAGCAGAAAGCCTGTTCGACATCCGCCCGCTCCAGCCCAGCCTCGGCGCCGAGATCAGCGGTATCGACCTGGCCGATCCGCTGGACGACCACCGCCTTGGCGCGCTTCAGGCGGCCCTGCTGCACTATCGCGTCCTCTTCTTCCGCGATCAGGACATCACGCGCGAACAGCAGATCGCCTTCGGCGCGGCCTTTGGCGAGCTGGAGGTTCACCCCGTCTTCTCGCTGCCGGATTATCCGCAGATCCTGCCGCTGATCTCGCGCGATTTCATCGGCAAATATCGTGCCTCGCCGGACAGCAACTGGCACGCCGACACGACCTTCCGGCCCGATCCGTCGGCCGCATCCATCCTGCGCGCGCTGGTATCGCCGTCGCTGGGCGGAGATACCGTCTTCGCCAACGCCGTCGCGGCCTATGAATCGCTGGACGAGGCGGTGCGCGCGCGAATCGACGGGCTGACCGCGATCCACGATCCCAGCGTCTTCATCCAGTTCCTCGACAGCGAGGAGAAGAAGGAGGCGCTGCGCGCTCAATATCCCGAGGTCGAGCATCCCGTGGTGCGCCTCCATCCGGAAACGGGCGAAAAGGTGCTCTACGTCAATTCGGTCTTCACCCGCCGCATCAAGGGGCTGGAGCCGGAAGAGAGCGGCCGGTTGCTGGCGCTTCTGTTCAACCAGTTCAAGCGGCCGGAATTCCAGGTGCGGTGGAGCTGGCGGCCCAATTCCGTCGCCTTCTGGGACAATCGTGCGACCCAGCATTACGCGGTGCCCGATTACAATGAACCGCGCCACATGGAGCGCGTGACGATCATCGGCGACCGCCCGATCGGCCCTTCCCAGACCCGCTGACCCCGATTTTCAAGGAGACTTGCCATGACCGCCATTCATCAGCGTTTCGTCAATGCCCGTGAAGTCGACAGCGCGCTCGATATCGTCCCCGTCGCCGGACGGATCGGCGCCGAAATCCGCGGCGTCGCCTTGTCGGGCGATCTGGATGACGCCACCGTCGCGGCGATCCGCGCGGCGCTCGTGCGCCACAAGGTGATCTTCTTCCGCGATCAGTTCGAACTCGACGATGCCCGCCAGGAAGCCTTTGCCGAACGGCTGGGCAAGCCGGTCGCCCACCCGACGGTGCCCGTGGCCGAAGGATCGCGCTTCCTGCTCGAACTCGATTCCCGCGAAGGCTATGCCGCATCGAGCTGGCATACCGACGTGACCTTCGTGCCGGCCTATCCCGAAGCGTCGATCCTGCGCGCGATCGTGATCCGGGAAGCGGGGGGCGATACGCTGTGGGCGAACACCGCGACGGCCTATGAGGATCTGCCCGAGGCGCTGAGGACGCTGGTGGACGGGCTCCGCGCGGTCCACACCAATCTCTACGACTATGCGGCCGTCCTCGCGAACGCGCCCAAGGATGCGGCTGAACGCCATCGCTCGATCTTCGCCTCGACCGTCTATGAAACCGAGCATCCGGTGGTCCGCGTCCACCCGGAAAGCGGTGAGCGGACGTTGCTACTGGGCCATTTCATCAAGCATTTCGTCGGCTTCAACAGTGCCCACTCGCAGCGGCTGTTCGCGATCCTGCAGGACCATGCGACCAAGCCGGAAAACACCGTCCGCTGGCGCTGGCGCAAGGGCGACGTGGCGATCTGGGACAATCGCGCCACGCAACATCGCGCGATCGCGGATTTTGGCCTGCAGCGCCGCCACCTGCGCCGCGCCACGATCGCCGGTAGCGTGCCCGTTGGCATCGATGGCCAGGAAAGCCGCCTGCTGAAACCCGAACCTTTGGCCCAAGCCGCCGAATGAGGCGCCGTGGGGCGCCGTACCGAGGGTGCCCCGACCTTTGGAAAGGATGCGACATGACAGCCAATAGCGAAAGCAAGCGCCCGAACTTCCTGGTCATTCTGGTCGACGATATGGGCTTTTCCGACATCGGCGCCTTCGGGTCGGAGATTGAGACGCCGCATCTCGATGCGCTGGCTTTTGCCGGCGTGCGGTTGACCGATTTCCACTCGGCCCCGGCCTGCTCGCCGACGCGGGCGATGCTGCTGTCGGGCACCGACCATCATATCGCCGGGCTGGGATCGATGGTGGAGGGGTGCGGCCTAATTTCGATCGGCCACCGGGCTATGAGGGCTATCTCAACGATCGGGTGGTGACTTTCCCCGAACTGCTGCGCGACGCGGGTTATCGCACGCTGATCTCCGGCAAATGGCATCTGGGCGATACGCTGGCGACGGCGCCGATCGCGCGCGGGTTCGAACGGTCCTTCGCGCTGCTGCCGGGCGGCGCGGATCATTTCGGCAGCAGCCCGCTCGATCGCACTATCTCGCGCGGACCCATCTATATCGAGGATGACCGCTTCGTCACCGAATTGCCCGACGATTTCTATTCGACCGACTATTTCACAACGCGCCTGATCGATTTCCTGGAGGAAGGCGCGAGCGATGATCGGCCGTTCCTCGCTTACCTGCCCTTCTCCGCGCCCCACTGGCCATTGCAGGCGCCCGATGCCGAGATCGCCAAATATAAGGGCCGTTATGATGACGGCCCGGATGCGGTGCGCGAGCGCCGGCTGGCGCGGCTGAAGGAACTTGGGCTGGTCGCGCTCGATGTGGAGGCGCACCCGGTCGTCACCGACGCACCCGAGTGGGACGAACTGAGCGACGAGGACCGCGCCGCTTCCGCCCGCGCGATGGAGGTCTATGCGGCGATGGTCGACCGGATCGACCAGAATGTCGGCCGCGTCGTCCAGTGGCTGAAACGCACGGGCCAGTTCGACAATACGGTGATCCTGTTCCTGTCGGACAATGGCGCCGAGGGCGCGATCGTCGAGGCCATGCCGATCATCGGCCCGGTCTTCGCCAAGCTGATCGCGGAGCATTGCGACAACAGCCTGGAAAATGCCGGGCGGCCGGGTTCCTACATCTGGTACGGCCCCCGCTGGGCGCAGGCATCGACCGCGCCGTCGCGGCTGGTGAAGACCTATACGACGGAAGGCGGCATCCGCGTGCCAGCCTTCATCCGCTACCCCGGCGGGCAGCGCGCCGGCCAGATTTCAGGCGAGTTCGCGACCGCGATGGACGTGGCCCCGACCTTCCTGGAACTCGCCGGCGTCGCCCACCCCGGCACGCGATACCGGGATCGCGAGATCGCGGGCCTGCGCGGGCGTTCGCTGGCGAACTGGCTGCACGGCAAGGCCGATCGCATCCATCCGCCGGGCACCAGCACGGGCTGGGAATTGTTCGGTCGCCGTGCGATCCGGCGCGATCATTGGAAGGCGGTCTATGTGCCGGATGCGCACGGGCGATCGCGCTGGCAGCTTTATGATCTGGCGCTCGATCCCGGCGAGATTGACGACTTGGCCAACGCTTATCCCGCCAAGCTCGCCGAGTTGCTGGCTCTATGGGATCGCTATGTCGCGGAAACGGGCGTCGTCGAGGAAGCGATCAGCATCTTCGATGCCGATCCGAGCGCCTGGACCCGGCAGCACGTCTTCAATGCCGAGGCGCTGGAAGCCGCCACCTGACGGCGTCTCCTCGAACCAGTCATGAAAGCCTATTGGATAATGATGCCCAACACCGCCAGTGCTGCCTGAGCGATAGAGTGCCATGGGTTCGCCAGGGCGCCTGTCGCCGGCCTATTAGCCCTTCCGTTGATGGTCGGCGATCTTCTCGGGGTATTTCCCGTCATCATCTCCCAAATCCTCCCGATAGTTATTGTCGGCTCGCCGGGCTTGAATGCAGCGTCCCGAGTTGAGGTCGAACCAGTGCGGCCGTTGCCGCGGGAGTGAAAAAAATGACCACGCAGCTTTCGATTGCCGCCACTGCCACGCTCGCGCTGATCGGTGCAACGCTTGTGCCCCTGATGCCCGCCGCCGCGCAGCACCGCCCGGCCGGCGGCGGCGGACATGCGGCGCGGCCCGCGGCCGGTGGCGGGGGGCATGCTGCCGGCGGTCGTGCCGTAAGCGGCCGGGCGAACCAGATGCAGGTCCGCGATTCCTCCCGCTCCAGCGTCAATCACAGCTCAACGGCCAATCGCAACGTCAACCGCAACACCAACGTCAACCGGAACACGAACGTCAACGTCAACCGCAACGTCAATGTTCATGGTGGCGGAGGCTGCTGCTACGGCAATGACTGGGACGACGACCATGATTTCGGCGTCGGGCTGGCGGTTGGCGCCGTCACCGGCGCGGTGGTCGGGGCTGCCGTTGCCAACAACAATAATAGCAGCAGCACGACCGTTATAGTGACGCCGGGAACCGTCGTCACCGCCCTCCCCTCGGGCTGTTCGACGACGGTCGTCAACAATATCACCTACTCGCAGTGCGGGTCGGTTTGGTATCAACCGCAATATGCCGGGAACACTGTCCAATATGTGGTGGTGAGCCAGCCCTAAAAATAATCCCGCAGCACCAAAGCCGCCTGTTCGCCGCCCTCTATATCCAGAACATAGCGGGTGCCGGCGGCTTTCTTGCCCATGTTGCGATGGGCGGCGAGGAAGTCGGTGTCGATGCGCTGGCCGTTGACGCCAAGGATCGCGTCGCCCGCCTTCAGCCCGGCATCATCGGCCGGGCTTGCCGGTGAGACATGGAGTATCTTCAGCCGATCGCCCTCCGCCACCACCGACAGGCCCGATCGGTCGCGCGGGAACGGACCAGCCAGATCATGCACCGCCGCCAACCGGATCTGCCGCCGCCCCATATCCAGCCCGAGACGGAAGCGCGACCAGATCGGCAGCCCGATGACAACTGGCGCCCCCAAGGCCCAACTGTCCGGCACGGCGAGCGGAACATCGCGGAACATCGCATCCCCCAGCTTCAGCCAGGGCAGCCGCACCGTCTGGACGACCGATACGCCTTCCACCCCCAGACTGATCGAGGTCGCCACCCGGCGCCCCTCGAACAATCCATGCGCACGCACGAAATCGGCCGAGGCGTAAAGCGGCAACATGCTGCCGAGATCGACGACGGCCGCCGTCGTGATTTCGGGTGCGATATGCGCCTCGATCGCGAACAACCGATGATCGATCCGTTCCAGCGCCAGGCAATCCGTATCGGCCGCGAAAGGCTGCCGCGACAGCAGCAGGCGCCCGGCGGCGAAATCGAATTCGACGCGCTGGTCGAGAAACAGGTCATGCCCCAGCACGACATCTACATCGGTGCGCGCGGCCTGCGCCATCCGGCCAAGATCGGTGACCACGCCGGTCTTTGGCCCCAGCCCGACATCGCCGACCTTGATCCGCACTGGCCGCGTCACCGCTCCCCCCACCTGCGCCGTCAGCCCGGTGATGACCGAAAGGCCACGGCCGATCAGGCCATGGCGCTCGGCAAAGCCGCGATCGACGACCGTTCGTGTCGCCCCGGTATCGAGCACGGCGCAGGCCGCATGGCCGTCCACCGTGATCGGGATTTGCAGGGGGCGATCGTCCCCGCCGGCGAAGGCGACGCTACTGGTCGCCTTGCCGACGGGAACGGCGGGGGGAAGCGATATCGAGAAGGAGACTTGCATCAGTGCGCGGCGAGCAGCTTGGCCAATCGCCCTTGGGCACCGCTGATCTCCAGCGTAGTGCCGCGGGCGCGCTGGCGCTGCCACCATTCGGCAAGCATCTCCGCGCAGGTATGGTCGATCGAGCGCAGTCCGGTGACGTCCATCCGGATCGGCCTGTCGGCCGGCAGGCTATCGAGCGCCGAAGACAATTTGGGCAGCGACACGAAGCTCGCCACGCCATCCAGCTTCAGTTCGGAAACCGGCTCGTCCTCATGGTTCTTCTCGACGCCCAGCTTCAGGCGACGGAGGTTCGGCACGATCTCGATCAGCGACAGGCCAAGGCCCACGAGCACGCCGGTCAGGAGGTCCGTCGCCACCACCATCACCAGGGTCGCCGCCCAGATCACCGCCGGCAGCGGGCCATGGGCATGCAGCAGGTGACGGACATGCTGGAGACTGACGAGGCGCCAGCCGGTGACGACGAGGATGCCGCCAAGCGCCGCCATCGGGATCTCGCGCAACAGCCAGGGCAGAGCCGCAACCAGCGCGAGGATCCAGACGCCGTGCATCACCGCCGACATGCGCGTGACCGCGCCGGCCTGCACGTTGGCGGAGCTGCGCACGATCACGCCGGTCATCGGTAGCGCGCCGGCGGCGCCGCACAGCAGGTTGCCGACGCCCTGGGCGCGGAGCTCCTTGTTATAGTCGGTCCGCGGGCCATCGTGCATGCGGTCGACCGCGGCGGCCGAAAGCAATGTCTCGGCACTGGCGATGAAGGCGATGGCGAGCGCCGTCACCAGGATCGCCGGGTTTGCCATCGCGCCCATTTGTTCGCCGGTGGGCACCGCGATCGCGCCCATGATCGATTCCGGCACGTCGACACGCGCCACATCGAGCCCGGTGAAATAGGCCGCCAGCGTCGCCGCAACCACGCCGACGAGGGCACCGGGAACCAGCCGCAGCGAACCCGGACGCAGTTTTTCCCACAGCAAGGTTCCGCCGATCGAAAGCAGGCCGATCGCCAGCGCCGGGATAGCCGGATGCCCGTCAGCCGGCCACAGGCCGAGGACGCGGCCGGGGATCGCGATAAGGTTTTCAAGGCCATTGGCGAGCGGCTTCGCGTCGAACAGCACGTGGAACTGGCCAAGCACGATCAGCAGGCCGATGCCCGCCAGCATGCCATGGACCACCGCAGGCGAGATCGCGCGAAACCATCCGCCAAGCCTGAAGATGCCCGCGACCACCTGGATCGCGCCGGCGATGATCAGGATCGGGCCGAGTGCGGACAGGCCGTGCTGCTGGACGATCTCGAACACGATCACCGCGAGGCCCGCGGCGGGGCCGCTGACCTGTAGCGGCGAACCGGCGAGCAGGCCCACCACGACACCGCCGATGATGCCGGTGATCAGCCCCTTTTCCGGGGGCACGCCGGATGCGACGGCAATGCCCATGCAGAGTGGCATCGCCACGAGGAAGACGACGATCGACGCGGTGAAATCCCGCGCCAGCCAGTTTGCAGGAACCGGGGGGCTGCTCATCGCTTACTCCGCGGCTTGGAGCGGATAGGTGTCCGCGGCACGGCGCGGAGCCGCCTGCAACGCGACGGGGAGCGGGCGATCATCGCGCAGCGGCAAGAACCGACCGGTTTCGCCGTCAAGGCCCAGGATCGCGCCGGCATGGATGTCGACGAACCAGCCGTGCAGGGCAATTTCGCCACGGGCAATGCCGGAGGCTACCGACGGGTGAGTGCGCAGATGCGCGATCTGCGCGACGATATTCTCGAGCGCCACGATCCGCACGCGATCCTCCGGCGCTGCTTCCGGATAGCTTTCGGCGGCAACGCGCTGGGCGGCGTGCGAATGGCGCAGCCAGGCGCTGACGTTCGGCATCCGCTCCAGCCCTTCCGGGTGGACCAGCGCCTTCATCGCCCCGCAGTCCGAATGGCCGCAGACGATAATGTCGCGCACGCCGAGCGCCATCACGGCATATTCGACGGTCGACGAAACGCCGCCATTGGCCGTCGCGAACGGCGGGACGATGTTTCCCGCATTGCGGCAGACGAACAGGTCGCCCGGCTGCGCCTGCATGATATGTTCCGGCACGATGCGGGAATCCGCGCAGGAAATCATCAGCGCCTTGGGGCTCTGCCCGTCGCTCGCCAGCTTCGAATAAAGGTCGATCTGGTCTGGGAAAACTTGCTTCTCGAAATGGAAGACGCGCCCGATGAGCTCGTTCATTCCGCTTCCTCCTTTGCTGGAGGGCGGGGAAAAACACCCGCCCTGTATCAGCTAGGAATTAGGGAAGCGGCGTTGCTGCGGCGCAGCGCCGTCGTAAGGAATTATTGCTGTCTGACAGGCTGTTTCGAAATCAGGATTTCCGCCCGCAAACCGCCTTGCGCGCGGTTGGCAAGACGCAGCGTGCCGCCCTCCCGCTCCACCATCTGCGACACCACGGCGAGCCCAAGGCCAAGCCCCTTGGTGTTGCGGCTACGCGCCGAATCGAGCCGGATGAAGGGCTTTAGCACGTCCGCCAGCGCCTCGGGCGGGATGCCCGGTCCGTTATCCTCGACCCGCACCGCGATGCTGCCGGGCCAGTCGACGACGATCACGTCGGCCGTGTCGCCATAACGAAGGGCGTTCTCGATAAGATTGCTGATCGCTCGCTTGAAGCCGTTGGCCCGCAGCGTCGCTTCCAGATGGTCCGGCCCCTGATAGCTGATGGCATGGCCATGATCGGTGAAATCGTCGACCAGGGTCGCGATCAGCACCGCCACGTCGATGCGGACGGGTGTCTCCGGGTCGGCATCCCCGGCGAGATAAGCGAGGACGGAGGAAATCATCTCCTCCATCTCGCCGATATCCGCTTCGGATGTTTCTTGAAGGTCGCGATCCGATGATCCGTCGATCCGCAACTGCAGCCGCGCGAGTGGCGTGCGCAAGTCATGCCCCACCGCGGCGAGCGCCTGGGTGCGGTCCGTCATCATGCGGTTGATCTGGTCCTGCATCCGGTTGAAGGCGCGGATCAGGTTGCGCACCTCGCGCGGCCCCTCCTCGCGCACGTCGACACGCTCGCCCTGGCCGATGCGCTTGGCCGCTTCGCCCAGCGTCTTGAGCGGCCGCAAGGTCATCCGCACGAGCAGACCGCCCAGCACCGCCAGCGCGATCGCCGGCACCAGCGCCAGGATGATACGGTTGAGCTGAAGCCCCCACCCCGTCACCAGCCCGTGCATCTTGAAATGGATCCAGGTGCCGTCCGGCAGCGCCAACTCACCCACGACGATGTCATGACGTCCCGGCGAAGCGAGTTGCAGATGCAATTCCCCATCGGCGAGCTTCGGTTCCCACTCGACGACCTGATCGCGCATGTTGCCCAATTCGGCCGCCAATGGTCGCGGGCCCGGCACCTCGCGCTGCCAGTGGACGCTGTAACGGTCGGTCGACAGATAGCGCGCGATCATCGGGCGCTCGGCCGGCGGCCGGTCACCGATCAGTCGCTGCACGATCACGAGATGTTCGGCGAGGCGGCGGGCCTCGTCCTCCTTGATCGAAAACTCGCCCGCGCGTTCGTAGAGCAAGGTGCTCGCGGCGAACTCGATCGTCACCGTCAGCAGGATGATTGCGACGATTCTTCCGAGCAGGCCGAGCGACGGACGGGTCAGCACCTCAGCTTCGCGTGACCGGGGTATTCAGCATGTAGCCAACGCCGCGCACCGTGATGATCGGCGCCGCCTTGTCGCCCGCGGTCAGCTTGCGGCGTAGGCGGCTCACCAGCACGTCGATGCTGCGATCCGAGGAATCGCCGATCCGTGCCCGCGAAAGCTCGATCAATCGCTCCCGCGCGATCACGCGCTGCGGATGCCCCAGAAAGCTCGACAGCAGATCGAATTCCGCACCGGTCAGCGAGACGAGCGCGCCGCTCGGCGAATAAAGTTCGCGCCGCGAGAAATCGACGGTCCAGCCGTCGAACTCGGCTCGGCTCGAAGGCGTCATGCGCCGCTTCTCCGAACCGCCACGGCGCAGCACCGCACGGACGCGGGCGACGAGTTCCCGCGAAGAGAAAGGCTTGGGCAGATAATCGTCCGCGCCCAGTTCCAGCCCGACCACGCGATCGGTCTCGCTGCCCTTGGCGCTGATGAAGATGATCGGCACCTCGCTGCGCCGACGGATCGCCTGGCAGAGGTCGATGCCGCTGGTGCCGGGTAGCATGATGTCGAGCAGGATCAGGTCGATCGGCCCGGCGTCGAAGGTCGCCCACATTTCCGGCGCAGTGGCAGCGGGGCGCACGACATAGCCATTTTCTTGCAGCGCACGCGCAGTGAGGGTTCGAAGGGGCGGATCGTCCTCGACCAGGAGGATGGAAGGCGCGGTCATCTGGGGCGGATACTAATGAACTGTGAAAGCATGCACCGCCAAGTAGGGGCTGATCATGTCTCGTCAACGACGCAAATGCTCATTCAACGCAATATATAGCCACGCCACCGGCAGAGAAACAATTTGTCACATCGCATACACTGCAATGAAATATTCTGAAATATTCATGATACTCTAAGTTACACTTCCAGACACATTTCGTATCGATCTGGAAAGGTCCAGGCATTCCGTCGTCATTAGCTCATTCTCCCAATGATATTGCCATAGAAGGGGCAAACCAACACCACCCCTTCGACCGGCCGCACGGATGGAGATTGATGTTGCGCCGCCACATTTACGCCCTCGCCTTGGTCACCGCCTGCCTTGCCGCGCCCGCGGTGGCGAACGGTCCCACCCTGCCGACGAAACTCGCCAAGATGGAGGCCGCGGATTTCCGCAAGGCGGCCATCGTTGAGGACGATAATCTGGAATTCCACGCGATGATCTCGACGCGCGAGGGCTTCCGCAAGTCGCAGAAGATGACCGGAACGTCCTGGGGCGACAATCATCTGGTCGCCCGCATCGACAAGCGTTCGGGCGCGACCGAATATGAAGTTCATCAGTTCGTCCGCTATCTCGGCTCGCGCCGCACCTATGGCGCCGTCCAGTTCGAAGGCGCCGATGGCAATCTCGTCGCCCGCAAGGTCGATCAGGCCAATCATGGCGACGACATCTGCCCCAACAGCGATTTCAACGGCGATTGCTCGCTGACGAAGAACATCGTGTTCAAGGTCGACGAGAATTTGCTGAAGTCGATCGCCGGCCGCAGCGGCGGTTGGGACTATAAGTTCAAGTCGGACAAGGTCGAAGATCTCCGCGCCACCCTGTCCCCGGCGGAAGCCGAAGGTTTGCTGATGGCGGTCGCCGATTACCGCGCCCGCACGTCGCGTCAGGCCAGCCGATAAGGGCCAATGCTCACCGCAGTCGCGCTTTTGCGGCTGCGGTTGTTGCATGTCGGTTTGGAGAAGCCTGAAAGCGTCCTAAAAATATAAGGGCGTCCAAGCGAATGCGAACCGCGACGCGCCAAGAAAGCGCGTTGGAGTCCTCGCATGCTGAGCCGATTGCAGTCCATGAGCAGGCGATGGGTGTCGTGCGCCTCGCTGGTCATCGCGACCAGCGGCGTCGGTGCGGCCATCGCCTGGCATGCCGGCAAGGAAATGAACCGGTTCGCGCGCGAGCAACAGGCGAGCCTGATCCGCAACGCATTCTCTCACGCGGCGATCACCGCTGTCCGCAACCTCCGTTCCTCCGCGCAGAGCCCCGAACTCATCCACCATCTGAACGGCATCGACGCCGCCGGATCGAAGGAATGGCTCGATCGCGAATTCGGCACCGTCCAGGCGGAGGCGTTCGGCCACCGCGCCGTCCTTGTCACCAACCGGCAGGGGCCGGTCTACGCCTACGAATACGGACGCCTGCTTACCCCAGGCGATGCCGATGTGCTCCACTATCAGGCGGCCGACACGATCAACGCCGCGCGAACCGGCGAACCGCACGGCCTGAAAGAACGGGATACGTCCGCGCTCGCTTATGGCGTGGAGAAGATCGGCCTCGAGCCCGATCAACGGGCAGACACCCATGTCCTCAATATCCAGAACGAAGCGACGGTCGTCGCATCGGTGACGACCGGCACCGGCCCCGATGCCTATGTGCTCACGGCCTTCGTGCCGATCGGCGAACGCAGGCTGGAGATGTTCGATAGCGTGCTCGCCCTCGGCGGCATCAAGGCGATGCCATTGTCCGCCGAAGTACCGCGCGGCAAGGACAGCTTCGTCCTCAGCGCCGACGACGGCAAACCGATCGAACGCCTGGTCTGGACGCCGAGCCGCCCCGGCGACGCGCTGCTGTACGGCGTACTGCCTGCCATTCTCGCGATCGCGACGATCCTGAGCGTGCTGCTCGGTGCCTGGTCGATGCGGATCCGCTCGCTGCGCCGGCGCGCACGCCTCAACGGCCAG
Source organism: Sphingomonas sp. DBB INV C78 (assembly GCF_042693015.1). Classification (NCBI taxonomy): domain Bacteria; kingdom Pseudomonadati; phylum Pseudomonadota; class Alphaproteobacteria; order Sphingomonadales; family Sphingomonadaceae; genus Sphingomonas; species Sphingomonas sp. DBB INV C78. The sequence goes on from NZ_CP170544.1 coordinate 1,797,433, forward strand.
CGGCTCGATTATCTCGCCAATAATGACGAGCTTTCCAATCTTCCCAATCGACGCCGCTTTCTGCACCGGCTGAACATGCTCGTCGGCGCGAAGCCCTGCCAGATCGCCTTTGTCGACGTCGACGATTTCAAGGTGGTCAACGATAGCCTGGGCCACGGCGTTGGCGACGATTTGATCCGCTGGTTCGCTGGCCAGCTTTCGGAGGAGTTTTCCGACAGCCACTATCTCGTCGCCCGCATCGGCGCCGACGAGTTCGCGCTTATCGACGAAGGCCCGGATCGCGATCCGCATGTCCTCGGCAGCAAGATCGAAGCGTTGATCGGCCGCATGTTCCGCGCGGAATCCGCGGCCCTTCCGCTCAGCCTTTCGGCCGGCATCGCCTTGTCGCCCGAACATGGCGGCAGCGGCGTCGAACTGATGCGCAACGCCGATATCGCGCTCTATGAGGCCAAGTCCAACGGCAAGGGCCGATATGTCGTCTACGAGCACGGCCTGGGCCAGAAAGTCGCGGAGGCTCAGCAATTGGACCATCGCGTCGCCGCCGCGGTCTATAATCTCGATTTCGAGCTCCATTATCAGCCGATCGTCTCGCTCGCGAACGATCAGCCGACGAGCATGGAGGCGCTGATCCGCTGCAAATCGGATCGCACCCTCACCCCCGACATCTTCATCCCCATCGTCGAACGGCTGGGGTTGATGCCCAATCTCGGCGAATGGATCATCCGCCGCGGCTTCGAGGACTCCCTCCAGTGGCCGGGCGTCAGCACGTCGATCAACCTGTCGCCGCTGCAGATCCAGAATCCGGGGCTGCTCAGCGCACTCGACATCGCGCAGAACGAATTCGCGATCGAACCCTCCTCGATCATGTTCGAGATCACCGAAGGCATCCTCCTCAACTCGACCGAGGACGTGCGCGCGGTGCTCGAAGGATTGAAGGAGCGCGGCTACAAGCTCGCCCTCGACGATTTCGGCACCGGCTATTCATCGCTTTCCTATCTGGGCGACTTCATCATCGACCGCCTCAAGCTCGACCAGAGCTTCCTGCGCGGCGGCAAGATCCAGCTGGAACGCAATTCGACATTGGTGAAGGGCGTGATCGATATCGGCCGCAAGCTTGGCATCGAGGTGGTGGCCGAAGGCGTGGAGGATCCGGGCGATGTCGCGGCACTTCGCGCCTGGGGCTGCAGCCATGTCCAGGGCTTCTATATCTCCAAACCGCTGCCGCTTCTCGATGCCGTCGCCCGGCTGCAGAGCATCGTCAACGAGGCCGAAGCCGAGCGGCCGCTGCGCGCACAGATGGGCAAGGGCGTCGCGCTCTGGAAATGAAGCGCTGCGGCTGGATAAGCCGCGAAATCCGCAATATCCTGTAAAGCCCTATGAATTGGCCGGGAGCGGACATGCGGCACTGGAAATTTCTGGCCCTGGCGGCGGCACTGCTGCTGCCATCCGCCCTGCCCGCTCAAACCTCGGCTCCCGCCGTCACGGCCTTCGTCCACGTGAACGTGCTGCCAATGGACAGCGATCGCGTGCTTCGCGACCAGACCGTCATCGTCACCGGCGACAGCATCTCGGCGATCGGCCCTACGATAGCTGTTCCTGCCGGCGCGACGGTGATCGACGGCCACCGCAGCGCCTTTCTCTCGCCCGGCCTTGCCGACATGCATGTCCATTCGGACAGCCGCAACGATCTCGCCGTCTATCTCGCGCATGGCGTCACCACCGTGCTGCACATGGGCGGGGCGCGCGCCGGTTTCGTCGATACGGTCGTGCCCGAAGCCAATGCCGGCAAGATCCCGTCACCGCATGTCTATACCGGCTTCCTGGTTGATGGGACGCCGGCCTATAACGGCTTCGTCATCAAGACGCCCGCGGAGGCCCGCGCGATCGTCGGCCTCGCCAAGACCAACGGCTATGATTTCATCAAGGTCTATGTCGGCCTGACGCCGGACGTCTATGCGGCGCTGGCGGACGAAGCGAAGCTTCAGCACATCCCGCTGGTCGGCCATGGCGTCTATGCCGTCCGCATCGACAAGCAGCTTGCCGCCGGCCAGGTGATGATCGCGCATAGCGAGGAATTCTTTTATTCCTACTTCACCCCGCCGGGCGTCGAGGAATCCGATACGCCGCCCGCCACGGCGCGCATCGCCGATGCGGTCAGGCTCGTCCGCCAATATGATGCGACCGTCACCGCGGACCCGCTGACCTTCGGCACGATCACCGCCTTGTTCGGCCATCCCGAAGCGCTGGAACCGATCATGGCGCGGCCCGAGATCGCCTGGCTCTCGCCGCAGGACCGGCTGGCATGGCGCAACAGCGGTTATTTCAACAAGACGGCCAAGCTTCAGGCCAAGTTCGCCTTCCTGCAACAGATGGTGAAGGCGATGGCCGACGCGGACGTACGGCTGATCGCCGGCACCGATGCCCCCACCATCCCCGGCCTCTTCCCCGGCCTGTCCATGCATGACGAACTCGACGCGCTCGAAGCCGCCGGCCTCAGCCGCTTCAAGGCGCTGACGGCGGCCACCAGCGCGCCGGGCGACTTCATCCAGCGCACCAAGGGCGGCAAGCCTTTCGGCCAGGTCGCCGTCGGGCAGCGCGCCGATCTGATCCTGTCGAACGCCAACCCGCTTGATGGCTTGCAGACCTTGCGGAAACCCGTGGGCGTGATGGCGGCGGGCAAATGGCGCGACGCCGCGGGATTGAAGAAACTTCTCGATGATGTGCGTAGTGCCTATGACAGCGTCAGTCCGCCGCACCCCTGACATTCAGCACGTCGCGGATCATCTCCCCCAACTCGGCGACGGCGCCCTGCGCCTCGCGGACATAGAGCGAAATCACCATCGGCGGCGTCGCTCCGAAATCCGCGCAGTTGACGACGCCATGCCCGCCCGCGGCCGCGATCGGCAGCAAGGTCAGGCCCAGCCCCGCCTCGACCGCCTTCAACACGCTCTGCAGGCTGCCGCCCGAGAAAGCGACATACCAGCGCCGCCGCTCTTCATCGAGCCGCTCGAACATGGCATCCCGATACAGTCCGCCGGGCGGGAAGGTGACGAGCGGCAGCGGATCGCGCGCCGCCATTTCCGGTCCGCCCGCGAACCATCCCAGGGGTTCGGGGAAAGCGGCGCGGCTGTCGGGCCGGGCGAAAGCCTCCTTCACGACAATGATGTCGAACTCCCCATCCCGATAGCGGGTGGCAAGATCGCGGCTCAGCCCCGTCGTCACATCCAGCCGGAAGGCCGGCCATTCGCCGGCGAAACGCGCAAAGCCCTGCGCCATTTCCGCGGTCGCCAGGTCTTCGGGCAGGCCGATGCGGATCGCCGCCGTCCCCGCCGGATCGCGCATCAGCAGTTCCGCTTCGTCCTGCAAAGCCAGGATGCGCCGGGCATGGCCCAGCAGCCGCTCTCCCTCTGCGGTCGGCCGCACCGGCCGGGCGTGGCGGTCGATCAGCGGACAACCCACCGCCATCTCCAGCCGCCCGATCTGCTGACTGATCGTCGACTGCGTCATGTTGAGCCGCCGCGCCGCATGGGTGAAATTCCCGCTGTCGGCGACGGCGACGAAACTGCGGAGCAAGCGAGGATCGAGCATAATGATCCAGATAGTGAATGATGATGATTATAACATCTAATTTGTGAATGATCATGCGCAGACGTAGCTTTGGGCGGTCCATCCCGGAGCGCCCGATGCTGAAATCGCTTTCCTTCGCCCTTGCCAGCCTGTTGGTCCTCGCCGCGCCCACCCGCGCCGCGCCGGCCGATGCGGACCTGATCATCCGCCACGCGACCATCGTCGATGTCGAACACGCCCGCACGCTCCGCGATCAGGCGATCGTCACGCGTGGCGGCGATATCGTCGCGGTCGGCGCCGACAAAGCGATCGCCAAGGCCTGGCGCGCCGGCCGGACGATCGACGCGAACCACCGCTTCGCCATCCCCGGCCTCTGGGACATGCACGTCCATTTCGGCGGCGGGCCGGATCTGATCGAGGAGAATAAGGCGCTGCTGCCGCTCTATGTGGCGCACGGCATCACCACGATCCGCGATTGCGCCGGCGATCTCCCCTATCAGGTGCTCGATTGGCGGAGCGAGATCGCCAGCGGCACTTTGTTCGGCCCCACCCTGCTCACCTCCGGCCCGAAGATCGAAGGGCTGAAGCCAGTATGGAAGGGCACGCTCGAAACCGGGTCCGAGGCCGATGTCGACGCCGCACTCGCCAAGCTCAAGGGCCTCAACGTCGATTTCGTGAAGATCACGGACAGCACGCTCGATCCGCAACTCTTCCTCTACGCCGTATCCCACGCGAAGGCGCTCGGCCTGCGCAGCTCGGGCCATATCCCGATGGCGATCACGGTCGGCCAGGCCGTCGATGCCGGCCTCAGCTCGATCGAGCATCTCGATTATGCCTATCATGCCGGCTCCACACAGGAAGCTGCCATCGCCGCCGATTTCGCCGCCAAGCGGATCGACCGGGCGGAAGCCAACCGCCGCCTCGCCGCCAGCTTCGACGAAAAGACGGCGATGGCCGCCTATCGCCACTTCGCGGCACAGGGCCTGTCAGTCACGCCGACACTCAACGGCAGCCGCATTCTCGCCTGGCTCGACAGCGATACGCACGCCAACGATCCCTATCTCGCTTATATCGGCCCCAAGCTCCGCAAGACCTATGACTGGCGGATCGAGCGCGCGGCCAAGGCGACGCCCGAGCAGATCGCCGAACGTCACGTCGCCTTCGATCGCATCGCCGCGGTCCTGCCGATGCTCGCGAAGGCCGGTGTGCCGATCATCGCGGGCACCGACGCGGGCTTCCTCAACTCGTTCAACTATCCCGGCATCGGCCTGCATGACGAAATGACCTTGTTTGTTCAGAAGGGGCTCACCCCGCCGCAGGCGCTGGCCGCCGCCACGCGCGCCGGGCCGGCCTGGTTCGGCAAGCTCGATCGCTACGGATCGCTGGCTGCCGGCAAGGCCGCCGATATCGTGCTGCTCGACGCCAACCCGCTGGCCGACATCGCAGCGACCCGCGCCATCAACATGGTCGTGCTGCGCGGCCAGGCGCAGGATCGCGCAGCGCTCGACGCGATGCTCGCAGACACCCGCGCCAAGGTCGCCACCTGGAACGCCGCCGCCCCGCAATGATCGACCGTCTCTTCACCAACGCCCGGCTCGCCGACGGCAGCAGCGCTGTCATCGCCATCGCCAACGGCCGGATCGCACGCATCGGCGATGCCGATCCGGCGGAGCAGGCACGCGAGACGATCGATCTCGGCGGCCGCGTGGTGCTGCCCGGCTTCGTCGACGGCCATATCCATCTCGACAAGAGCTTCGTCGGCGATCGCTGGCGCCCGCATGTCCCAGCCGCGACCTTGCGCGACCGGCTGGCCGCGGAGAAAGCGATGCTGGCGGAAGCCCGGCCCATCGCCGAACGCGCCTCGGCCCTGATCGCGCGCGCCGCCGGCTTCGGCACGGTGGCGATGCGCAGCCATGTCGATGTCGACGCGACCACCGGCCTCTCCAATCTCCATGCGGTGATGGAAGCGCGCGAACAGTGGCGCGGCCGCGTCGCGGTAGAGCTTGTCGCCTTCCCCCAGGCCGGCATCCTCAGCGCCCCCGGCACCGCTGACATCCTCGATGCCGCGATCCGCGAAGGCGCCGATGTGATCGGCGGGATCGATCCGAGCGCGATGGACGGCGATGCCGACGGCCATCTCGACGTCGTATTCGGGATCGCGGAGCGCCATGGCGTGAAGGTGGACATCCATCTCCACGAACCCGGCCTCGACGGTATCGCCCAGCTCGATCGCATCGCCGAACGGACCCGCGTGCTCGGCTTAGGCGGCCGCGTCACCATCAGCCATGCTTATGCGCTCGGCGACGTCGCGCCCGATGTGGTCGATCGCACCGCCGCCACGCTCGCCCGCGCCGGCGTCGCGATCATGACCAACGCGCCCGGCGACCGCGCCTTTCCCCCGATCCTCCGGCTGCGCGCGGCGGGTGTCCGGGTCTTTTCCGGCAATGACAATATCCGCGATGCGTGGTGGCCCTATGGCAATGGCGACATGCTCCAGCGCGCCATGCTGATCGGCTATCGCTCCGGCTTCTACACCGACGCCGAACTGGGCATCGCGCTCGACATGGCCACCCATGCCGGCGCCGAGATGATCGGCCTCGACGATTATGGCCTCGCCGCCGGCAATCCCGCCACCTTCGTCGCGATCCAGGCCGAAAATGCCGCCGCGGCGGTCGCTGAAGTCCCCGCGTCCCGCATCATCGTCCATCAGGGCGAGATATTCGACGCCGCGACGGCGGGCTAATGTCCAGGAGAGCCGCCGTCGTGCCGGAGCGCGCCCGCCGACGCACGCAGGCCGCTCCTCGCGCAGAAATGATCCTGCGAGGCCATGGCACCGATCCCATGCTTGACTTGAAAAGCCGCGCCCCATAAGGACGCCGCTCCGCTGCAAACGGCCCCTTCGTCTAGCGGTCTAGGACGTCGCCCTCTCACGGCGAAAACACGGGTTCGAGTCCCGTAGGGGTCACCAGCATCCAGCAGAAATGTGGCACCTTCTGCATCGCGCCGGTTGGCGGGCAACTTCAATCACATCAGGTGCCAAAAGCTGGTTCGCCCGCGATTTTGCCCGTTCAATTGATGGTCAGCGGAATGCGAAGCGTGGTGCGCAGGTCGGTCGCATCATCGGTGGCGCCGAGTTCCACCGTCCAGTTGATCATCGTGGTGCTATTGATGCGATAGCTGATGCCGAACAGGAAGCGCCCGATCTGAAGATCGCGGGTTTTGCTCGTTATCGGATCGCCCAAGATCTGGATGCCGTTCCTTACCGTAATCGGCCGCACAACGCTCTTGGTCGAGAATATCCAGTTATGGGCGTAAGCGAAGCTTATCGATGTGTGTTCATTGAGGCCCAGGCCGAGACCCGCGGTCAGATTGGGGCCGTCGCCGGGATTGACATGATCGATCTGTGCGTCGCTCACCCGCTCGTCGACATCGTCGCCAAAGTTGAAATTATAGCCCAGCACGGCGAACAAGGTCGCCGGATCGGTGGGCACCAGCGTGGTTATGCTTGGTGAAACACCCCAGAAGCCGAAGCCCGTCGCACTCTCGGTCGCGTTGCCGAGCACGTCGCGCGAGACCTTGAACGGGCTCGTGCCGGTCGGCGCGGTGACCTGAAGATCGGCGGTAAGGAACGGCCACCCATTGGTGCCGTCGGTCAGCAGATAGCGGGCCTGGAATTCCACATCGCCGATGCCCGAGCCCGAAGCGGAACGATTGATCGTGCCGGCGCCCGATTGGGGCGGATTCTGCACGAGGGGCACCAGCACGAATGCGTCCTCGCGATATATCCAGGGTACGCGCACGCCGATTTCCAGGCGATTGGTCAGCCCGAACCGCGCGACGCCCGCCACGGTCAGCACATCCTGCCGGCTTTCGTTGATGTCGAACACGCCCACCAAAACCGATTGCGGAATTTCGATCCCGCGAAACACGAAGCGATTTCGGTCCGTCCGGCCATATTCGACCGACGGCTCGACGGTAAGCCGGCCGGCTTTCGTAAGGACGCTGCCTTTGTCAGCAAGAACCGCAACCTCCTGGGGCGGGCTGGGCTGGGCTGGCTTTTCGCCAACCTTGGAGATGGTATCCGAGGAGGACGGCGGGCTGGCGCGATCCGCCTGTGCCGACTGGACAGGAGAGCCGGATTGACCGCCCGGCAGCCCGGTAGCGCGCAATCTGCCGAGCAGGAGTTCCTCCATCGCGGCCAGGCGCTTTTCCTGGGCATCGAGCGTGCGGCGCTGCTGCTCGATAACCTTGCGCTGCGCGTCGATCTCATCCTGCAAGCCGATGAGATCGAACACTTCCGGCTCCGGCAGTTGAACCGAAGCCGGCACGGCGGTCTGAGCCAACACCGGCGCAGCCCAAAGAGCGGCAAGGAGCGCGCTTGTTTCCGGCAGAAACCCCTTCATCGGCGCCCTCCGTGCGGAGTTCTGCTCAACGAATAGCACGACTCGCCGCATCGACGAATATAGATTCCAAGCGGAGCATGGCATTGCCGACGGGTATTGAAGAGTTGGGGAGGCCGACATTGACAGTAACGACCGTATCGATCGCGCGGTTATTTCCTGCATTCGCCACCAGGCTTCCGGTGAAGTCCCCAACCATGTGGCGCAGTTCAAGCGAAGCGCCCGAAAGCACCACGGTCGACCCGCGATCGCTCTGCGCCAACTTGATCGCTCCCGATGCTGTTGCCACGGCAGGCCCGTTGGGATTCAGCTCGACCAGTTCTTGCCCGGCCAGAGCCGTGGGTTGCTGCACATCGCCGTTGACGACGCGAACGACATTGCCATTCGACAGGGTTGTCCCGCCTGCCGAGGCCGTGGCTGACGTACCACCGCTCCCCACGAACACGCTGGGGGTTCCGGTCCCTCCCGAAGCAAGCACGGTGCGAAGGGCCAGGGCGCCATTGACCAGCGTGGTGATCTCGATCCCGATCGACACGTCCATTCCGTTCGGAAGAGCGAACCCGCCGCGTATTCCATCCAGTTCCTGTTCGCTCGTCCGTTCGCGATCGGCGAATAGCAGCTCGGCTGCAAAGGCGTTGGCCGCCCAAGCCGAATTGGCCAGGCCAAGGATCAGCAACGATCCCCAAAATCGAACTGTCGGGTCGATGCGCCAAGCCACCACGGCCTCCTACATCTCGACCGGGAATGGCGGGGCCCGGGTGAGGGCCAGGGCCTGGTGGCTGGCGGGCTCCATCAGCATCGTCGCGCGGCTGCGGGGCACAAGCGCCCACTCGTCGGCCCGTCCGAAGTTTTTCCTGCCGGTTTCCACCTGATCGCCAAGTGCGAACAGGATTCCGTTCCACATGCCGGCAAAGGTATCGAGGTCGATCAACCGCATCCCCAGGGAGGGATCGCCGACCAGAACATGGTCGCGCTCCACACCCTTGATCACGACGAAATGCTTATATCCCTTCATATTGATCATCGCGATGCCGGGAATTCGCGTCGCCGCGACATCGGCCAGCGAAACCTTGTAACCGTCGGCCCTTATCCCGCGCGCCGCCAGGTAACGCTTCATGTCGAGCAGCGAAAAGCCGTAACGGCGTATCTGCTGGCGATCGCCCTCCTTCCACATGCCGACGAAGATGGTCTTCTCGTTCTGGGGATCACCATAATGATAGTGAAGCAGAGTCGCGAGCGCCGCGGACCCGCAGCTGAAATCATATTGCTGCCGAACGATCGTCAGATAGCGTCGCTCGACCATGCTTTTCACGGGCAGCGTAAAGTCTCCAGCCGGCAGGCTCAGCATCGTGCCGCTCGGCGGAATCTTCTCTCCGGCGCACGCCGCCAGCGTCAGACCAGCCATGCCGATCCAACCGATCCTAATGCTGGAAGGCGACATTGACGCTCATCGACGAATTGATCGATACATTGTTGCCGGTATTGACGCTGAACAACGCCATACCATTGAAACTATTGAATGATTCCCGGTCGATCGAAATCGTGCCGGTCGTGAAATCGCCATTAATCGTGTTTCCGGTCACGGTGCCCGTATTCTGGGCATTCACGATCTGCTCCAGGATCTGCATGTCGGCCTTGCCGGTAACGGATGCCAATATGCTCTCCTCGGCGATAGCGGCGCCGGCAAATGGCGAGGCAGGTTGCGGCCCGTCGACCGACTGAACGGGTTCGCCTGGCGGTGGAATGGCCGCAGGCGTGGATCCCGGGTCGGACGCCGCGGCGGCCATCGGCGTGAATAGGGCCAGGGCGAGAGCCCCGGCCATCATCGGCAGGAAGCGGGCCACGGAAGCCTCCCTCCTTGACGTTGCAGGACGGCGAAATGGGCCGGCCACCGAAATGACCGGCCCACATCCGCTGGCTATTGGCCCAAAGTGAACGTGCCGATATTCGCACTCACATTGATGTTGGCGTTTTGCGAGGCAAAGACGCCGGTATTGATGTTCATCGCGTTCAGACCGGCGAAGTTCGAGAATGCACCATTATCGAACTCGACGTCCCACGACATCACTGGGGCGCCGCCATTGCCACCGGCCGCACCTGCACCGCCGGTCCCTCCAGCGCCACCGCTGCCGGTGTTCTGCGGGTCCGCGCCGCCATTGGCATCACCGCCGCCGCCGCCGACACCACCATCCGATGGCTGCCAAAACGTGACTTGGCCGCCTGTTACCGCGCCGGCCAGCGACGCGGTGGTGGTCACCGTCGTATAGGTTACGGTCGCGGTGCCGCCATTATTCGCAGAGCCGAGGCCACTCGAATCGCTGTTGTTGCTGTTGTCGCTGGCATCGACCGCGAAATTGGACGTGCTGCCATTATTAGCGGAACCGATGCCACTCGAGTCGCTGTTATTGCTGTTATCGCTGTTGTCGCTGTTGTCGCTGGCATCGACTGTGATGTTGGAGGTGCCTCCATTGTTGGCGGACCCGAGACCACTGGAGTCACTGCTATTGTTGTTCGAGGTTCCGCCATTATTGGCCGACCCCTGACCGCTCGAGTCACTGCCTGCACCGCTGGCATCGACCGTGATGTTGGACGTGCCGCCGTTGTTGGCCGAGCCGAGGCCACTGGAGTCGCTGCTGTTGTTGTTCGAGGTGCCACCATTATTGGCTGAACCCTGACCACTCGAATCGCTGTTATTGCTGTTGTCGCTGGCATCATTGGTGGACGTGCCACCGTTATTGGCCGAGCCTTGGCCGCTGGAATCGCTGCCGGCGCCGCCCGCATCAACCGCGATGCTGGAGGTTCCGCCATTGTTGGCCGAGCCGAGCCCGCTCGAATCGCTGTTGTTGCTATTGTCGCTCGCGTCGTTGCTGGAAGTTCCGCCATTGTTGGCTGAACCCTGACCGCTGGAATCGCTACCCGCGCCCCCGGCGTCGACGGCGAAGCTCGACGTGCCGCCATTATTGGCGGAGCCAATGCCACTGGAATCGCTGGCGGCGCCTGCGGCGTCGACGGCGATGTTGGAAGTGCCGCCATTATTGGCCGATCCGAGGCCGCTCGAATCGCTGGCATTGCTTTGGTCGCTGGAATCGTTGGTGTTGGTGGAGGTGCCGCCATTGTTGGCCGCGCCCTGGCCGCTGGCATCACTGGCTGCCCCAGTCGCATCGACGCTGAACGTCGACGTGCTGCCATTGTTGGCCGAGCCCACACCGGATGAATCGCTCGTCGTCGTATCTGCCGAATTGTCTGCCGATGTCGCTGTCGCGCCATTGTCCGCCGTGGCGGTGCTCCCGCCCGTATCGGTGCTTTGCGCGAGGGCGGCCCCGGAAGCGATCGACAGGGCGCCAACAGAGGCAGTTAATAGAAGGATAGTTTTCATGAGCTTATCCTCTCCCGGTTATACAATAGGCAATCGACGAGACCTTGGCTCGTGGCGACCTCTTTTCCGGAGATATAAACTTAAGCGTCTTGGATACTTAGCCCCAGACAGGTGCCCGCTTTGCCCCTAGGTGGGAGAAACTACCGCCCCCATTTGAGGGGGGAGCGGCTACGGCCCTGAGGCGCACGATGCTGTTGAGGATGACACGGACGAGATCAGCCTGCCGGTGCGTGTTCGTTTTCGAAAAGACCTGCTTCAGATAAGCCCGGGCGGTCTGCGTCTGGATATGCATAGCGCAGGCCGCCTCGGCGATCGTCAGCCCTTCCACCAGGTGGTGCGCCAGCGAAGCCTCGGCGGCGGTCAGGCCGAAAGCTCGGCCCAATCCGTCGATAAGCGGGCGGGTTTCGACGTCCGGGTCGAGGACATAGATCGCCGTGGCGCCATGACCTTCAGGATCGGTCAATATGTGGGAAAGAACCGCGACGAGCGGTCGACCGCTCGGACGTCGCAGAAGGATGACCGGAAGGTTGCCGATCTCGCCCGAACGCGGATGGCCATCGCACTGGTTGAAATATTGGATGGCGGCCTGCAGCCGCACGGCATTGTCGAAATCGGTGGCGGTGATGGAATGTCCAGCCCGGCGTAAGCCTTCGCCAGCATCGAGCAACGCTTCGGCCTGTTCGTTCACGAACTTCACATTGCCTTCGGCATCAAGCAGCATGATCGCGAAATCGAGCAGATCCAGGGCCCCGCCGAGAATGGCGGAATGATCCCGGTCGCGCTGCACCTGCCATAGCAGCCGAAGGTGAGAATGGACCCAGTCCTGGATCATTTCCGGTGACAGTGCGGCATTTGATCTTTTTTGCGGCGCTTCCCAACATATTGTCAGAGCCAGCAAAACAGCCGGCTCAACGCGGCAGAAAAATGTGAACTGAGATATGTCTCTGATCAGATCAGACGAATATCCGCCATCGATTTCAAAGCTTATCCTGTGCCCGTTGCTCTTCTCCGGCAACCATGCATCCGTCCAAACAGCCTGTTGAATGGCCTGGCCGATACGCGATGCCAGCGCTTCAGGCATATGAAATGTATCGTGAATGTCGAAATCCTCGTGGAGTGTTGAGTGCACAGTCAACACCCCCATCGAGTATTCTGTCTGGTTTGCGATCAGTCGGAACAAGCTGTCCGCCGTCGAATGAACAGAGCGCCCCATCGAGGTTTTCACCACGAGTCTCCTTCGGACGTCCTCTACACCAAGTGATGCTTTTGATCCCACTGCTGGAAACATTTGCCAACGCCGTCCGCGACAAAGAGCGAAGAAAAATCATGTTGGGAAGGGGGAAATCCATTTTTCCGTGAATGCCGGCGCTAAGGCGCTTGCCTGAAATACGCCGAACAAGAATACCCGAACAGAAATCCCGATCACGGCAGGCCAAGGAACAGAAAACTACGGCAAATCTGGAGAATGACCGAGGTTCAATTGCCTCGTCTCTCACGTCGGTGGAGTCAGTTGAGGATATACAAGCTGCTTTAAATTGGGTCTGTTCCGGCACCTTCCGCACACACCGCCAATGGCGAAAGACGCCTCTTCAAAACCTTCGCGCCAAGTTGCGATGTCCTAATATGGGGCGAATTGTGACGGCATCCGGCGCCCCTGGCCGGGTTTCGCGACTTTCATCGTGTGGGTTGTGAACAGATCACCTTCCGCAACGATTCCTCGATGTCTCCTCCGCAATAGATGCGGCCGTAGCGTTCGAGTGACATCCGGTTCAGCGCCTTGAGCGCTCCATGCTCCTGCAGGCGGCGCGACAACTCTGCAGTGCGCGGTGCCGTCTCGGCGAGCATTTTGGCGATGACCGAAAATCTGTCGGACATGGTCGCCCAAAGCGTTGTCGTAACGATATCGGCCACCCCCGCTTCGGGCGTGCCTAAAAGGAAGCCACCATCCTCCTGCAAGCCGTGTCGCTTGCCCGTCACTTCCCAGATCGCCATCCATCGTTTGAGCCGGGGGACGAATTCCGCCCATTTTTCCTCGGTCCACATCTCCCGACCACCATCCAGCGTGATTTCATCGATCACATCGTTGGCGTCATTGATGATCTTCGCGGTCAGCGCCCGCAATTCGGCCGTTGCGGGCATCAATTCCAGGCTCGATCCCAGGTGGAGAGCGATCGCAGGCATCTCGGCCAGCGCGAAGCCGCTTCGCCTTTCCACCAGCACCGGCGGCCCCATGAAAGGTATCGGCTGATCTTCGGGACGCGACTTCATGAGCGTGTCGATCTCGCCCGCATCATGTTCCAGCCACTCCATGCCGGCATAAGCCAGGATCGCGCGGATGAACTGGCCGCGAAACGGCAACGGCCAGTAATAGAGATCATAGTCGGCCATTGGCGACCTACCCCGTATATCAGCGTGATCTGGGCGGAACGGGTAAGCGGCGAATGCGATCCCGTCGGCCGCCATGCGGACCTACCGTGTCATAAGCCCCGGGCACCATAGACCTGAAGATAAAACCGGCGCTGATAATCGCCAGTTTTGTCCGGTCGATCACGCCCCCTTGAAACGTCACCCCAGCGAAGGCTGGGGTCCATGGCTATCGCGGCAGAAGCTACCGCATGTGGAAGAGTCATGGATGCCAGCCTCCGCTCGCATGACGAGAATGTTGGAATGTGAGCCTACGATCGAACTTCTTCGCCAGTCGCGTAACGCGGCATAGCCGCCACGGCGTCCTCGAAGGCTTTTCGTATCTCGGATTGACTGAAACCGTGATCCCAAAGTTCGGTCATCAAGTAGTTCATGGCTTGCGTCAGCAGCGGCAATTCCGGCCATGGATTGGTCTGATGCAGCTCTTTCAATGCCGATCCAAATTGGCAGACGGCAGCCATAGAGCGGTCCTGCCATTGATCCTCTAATCTTGGTTGATCGTCCCTCATGGACACGAATGTGCCGTCTCACACAGAAGTCTGCAACCAAGTCGCAAACTATAATGCGGCACGGTGCAACCTAACGTCGCTCGGTGACCACCCACTCGATCGCATTCCGCAACAACCGGCGATAATTCGGATTGTCATACGCCGCCGCCGCATCGCCCGGCTGGAGATACACAAGCGGGCTGTTGATCGCGCGCTTCGTCCAGCCGATCAGGTTCGATCCCGCGGGATGATCCCAGCCCTGATTGTCGTTCATCAGCCCCGCCAGCGCTGCGGTGGCGCTGTAGAAATTGGCGGCGCCGAAATCGTGGGATGAGCGAAGCAGCGGCGTCACGTCACCCTCGAAGATCTCTGCCAGATAAAGCTCGTCAGTGATCGCGAAGCGTTCGGGCAGGCCCGCCATCACCGGATGATCCGGCGCGACGTTGATCGCGTCATAGGCCACGGCATGGGCATAGCCGCTGTCGAGCCGCTTTTCCCCGCGCACTTCGCCCGCGCGATACAAAAACCGTCCGCCCAGCCATTCGCCATATTCGGGCCATGTCGGCCAGCCCGCGAGCGCGTGGTGGAGCGCAACCACGCCCTTGCCCTCGGTCAGCAATGCCTCGAACCCCGCCTTCACCTCGGGATCGGGGTCGACGAAGCGCGGCTTTTCGACCGCGTCCTCGAAATCGAGACCCGGCATGTCGTAGAGGACGAGCGCGTCGAAACCGCGCATCCCGTCCGGGTTCATCAACAAGGCGGCGGCGGGCTGGTCGACCATCGTTGCCGATACCCCCTCCATCGCCTGGAAGATCGCGTCGAAGGCGTCGCGCTCGAACGGATGGCCGCGCACCGCGACCAGCAGTTTCACCGGCGCGGAATAATGAATGATCGGCATCCTGTTCTCCTTCCTGTGACAAAGCACAGGGCCCCGCTCATCGCCACCTATCGGAAACGCAAGTCGCCCCTCTCCTCCCCTCGGCCTAGGTTTTGCAACGATCGGGGGAAACCGACGGGAGAGCGAAAGTCGTGAACAAGCCTGCCCGCATGTCCACCATGCCGCGCGACGGAACGACCAGCCTTGTTTCGGGCGAGGCGCGCTGCCCCGCGCCTTCGGTGCAGGAGATCATCCGCTCCGACGCGAAGCCGGCCCCCGCGGTGCTGACGCACGAGCATTATGAATTTCTCGGCGACGCCGACATTCCCGTTGCCCGCTACACCAGCGCGATATTCTTCGAGCGCGAGATGGAATTGATCTGGCCCAAGACCTGGCAATGGGCCTGCCGCGACGAGCATATTCCCGAGGCCGGCGACTATTATGTCTATGAGGTCGGCCCGTTTTCCATCATCGTCGTCCGCCAGCGCGACGAAAGCGTGAAGGCCTTCGTCAACTCCTGCCTCCACCGCGGCACCAAGCTCCGCCCCTGCGAGGGCGAGGGCCATGCCCGCGAGTTGCGCTGCCCCTATCATGGCTGGACGTGGGCGCTCGACGGCGGGCTCAAGAAAGTCCCCTGCGCCTGGGATTTCCCGCATGTCGATCCGGAGAGCTACCACCTCCCCGAAGTCGCGACCGGCCGCTGGGGCGGGTTCGTCTTCGTCAATCTCGATCCCGACGCGAAGCCGCTCGAAGACTATCTCGGCGTGCTGCCGGATCATTTCGCCGATTGGGGGCTGGAGGAGCGCTATGTCGACCTCCACATGGCGAAGGAGCTGCCCTGCAACTGGAAGACGGCGCAGGAAGCATTCCTCGAATCCTATCATGTGCTGGAAACCCACCCGCAATTGATGGCGGGCGTGGGCGACGCCAATGTCCAATATGATTGCTATGGCGATCATGTCTCGCGCTTTTACGCCGCCGGCGGGGTCAACAGCCCGCACATGGAAGAGCAGTTGAGCGAGCAGGAGCTCGTCAACATGATGCTCGTCGGCGATCGCTCGGTGCTCGATGACATGAATGTCGGCGAGGGCGAGACCGCGCGGATCGTGATGGCGCGCTTCCTCCGCCGCACGCTGGGCGAGAAATATGGCACCGATCTCTCGCGTTTTTCCGACAGCGAGATGATCGACACGATCGAATATCACCTGTTCCCCAACATGGTGCTGTTCCCCGGCCTATCTCTGCCGATGGTTTATCGCTTCCGCCCGATCGGCATGGACCCGAACCGCACTTTGTTCGAGATCCTGTTCCTCCGCCCCCTGCCCGACGATCGCGATCCGCCCGAGCCCGCGCAGGTGTTCCATGTCAAGGAAGAGGAAAGCTATTCGATCGTCCCCGGCATGGACCCCGCTTTCGGCGCGGTTTACGATCAGGACACCAACAATCTGCGCTCGCAGCAGAAGGGCTATCTCAACGCGCTACATAGCGGCCGGAAGACGGGCCAGACGCTCGGCAATTATCAGGAAGTGCGCATCCGCCACTTCAACGCGACGATCGACAAATATCTCGCCGGCGAAGCGATCGTCCCATGACGACGGACCTTTCCATCGCGGAACTTGCGGACATCCAGGCGATCCGCAACCGGCTCGCCCAGCATAGCCGCGGCATCGATCGCGCCGATTTCGGCCTGCTCGCCGATTGCTATGTCGAGGACGGCACGGTCGATTACGGCTTCTTCGCCGGGTCCGCGCACCAGTTCGCCGCGATCATCGCCGATGCCCAGCGCGGCCAGCCCGTGACGCTCCACCGCACCTCGCAGATGTGGGTCAGGCTGGATGGCGACCGGGCAATTTCCGAAAGCTATATCCTCGCTTATGCCCAGTCACCGGAAGCGGACGGCACCGTCCATCAGCGGCTGATCTGCGGCCGCTATCTCGACCGGCACGAGCGGCGTGATGGCGTGTGGCGCATGGCCCATCGCCATTATCTGCTCGATACCAACGTCAACTGGCCCGGCGCATGGGCGATCGCACCGCTGGCGCCGCTTGCCCTTCATCTGCCCGCCGGCGGCCAGGGTTCCGCCGATCCCGGCCTCGCGCTGCTCGCGCTCGGCCGCGCCATCAATGCCAAGTTTACAGTAGGAGAAAGTGGGATGCGCACCGATCCCCCGGATGCGGCCACCGTCGAGGCCGTGCTTGCCCGACAACAGATTGCGGACCTGACCATGGCCTATTGCCGCGGTGTCGACCGCGCCGACGAGGCCCTGCTCAAGACGCTGTTCCATGAAGACAGCACGATCGTATCGGGCACCTTCAACGGTTCGGGCCAATTGTTCGCGACCGAGATCTGTAAGATCGTCCGCGCCGTGTTCGACCAGACCTTCCACAGCATCGCCAACCAGTGGGTTGAGGTGACGGGGGACGGCGCGGTCGGCGAGACCTACGTCATCGCTGTCGCGACCATGACGGAGGAGGACAATGCAAAGTCCGAAATCCTGACCGGCGGCCGCTATGTCGATCGGTTCGAGAAACGCGACGGCGCCTGGCGCTTTGCCGAACGCACCTTCGTCATCGACTGGAGCATCAAGCAGCCGTCGAGCCGGATGATCGGGCAAGGCATGTATGAGCCGCTGGAGAACGGGACGTTCGGCCCCGACGACCCCGTCTACAGACTCTGGCACTGAAACGATAAAGGGAGAGAGTGATGGCGTTCGACCTTGAGCGGGAGGTGCGTGATCTGGCGGCGCGGCGCGACATCCAGAAGGCGATATTCGCTTATATGCGGGGGCAGGACCGGCTCGACTGGCAGTTGCAGCGCACCGCCTTCCACGACGGCGCGGACGTCGACTGCGGCCTGCTGCGCGGCAGCCCCGAGGACTATACCGATTTCGCGCAGGGCTTCCTCGCCAATCTGGTCGGCAGCCAGCACCTCGTCGGCCAGGTCGATCTCGACGTCGATGCCGAGGCCGGCCGCGGCACGGGCGAGGTCTATTTCATCGCCTGGCACCGGCAGGTGACGGACGGCCGCGATGAAGACCTGCTGATGGCCGGCCGTTATGTCGACGAATATGAATGCCGCGGCGGCCGCTGGGCGATCTCGCGCCGCCGCGAACTCATTGATTGGGCGCGGACCGATCCGGCAACAGATGACATTCTCCATCAAATGAAGGAGATTCATCTTTCCGGTCGCAAGGGCGCGGATTTCAGCCAGACGCGCGATTGGGCGTCGGGCACTTCGGGACGTTAAGGGGGACCATGACACTCAACCGCCGCTTCACCCTCGTCGCCAGGCCCGATGGCCTGCCCAAGCCCAGCGATTTCGCGCTGGTGGATGAGCCTGTGCCGGAACTTGCCGACGGCCAATTCCTCGTCCGCAATCATTATGTCTCGCTCGACCCCGCGATCCGTGGCTGGCTCGACGACGCGCCGAGCTATCTGCCGCCGATCGAACTCGGCGATGCGGTGCGCGTCTCGACGGTCGGGCAGGTGGAAGCCAGCAAGGCCGGCAGCATCAAGGCCGGCGACTGGGTGATGGGCCTCAACAAGCTGGAACATTACTCCGTCGCGGCCGAGGGCGGCTTCACCTACCCGATCGATGCCAATGCGGTGCCCAGCGTCACCAACTATCTGTCGGTGATGGGGGCCGTCGGCCTCACCGCCTTTTTCGGTGTCAACGACGTGCTGAAGCCCAAAGCGGGCGAAACCTTCCTGATCAGCGGCGCGGCGGGTGCGGTGGGATCGATCGCCGGGCAGCTCGGCAAGCTCGCCGGGGCGCGCGTCGTCGGCATCGCCGGCGGCCCGGAGAAATGCGCGCGGCTGCTCAATGATTATGGCTTCGACGCCGCGGTCGACTATCGCGGCAAGACGGTCGACCAGCTTTCGGCCGCGATAGGCGAGGCGGCGCCCAACGGCGTGGACATGGTGTTCGAGAATGTCGGCGGCACGGTGCTCGACGCCACCCTGCTCCACCTGAATCGCGAGGCGCGGGTCGGGCTCTGCGGCCTGATTTCCGAATATAATAGCGAGCATTATGGCACGCGGAACCTGTGGCAGCTCATCGTCAAATCGGCGCGCATTCAGGGATTCCTCGTCAGCGACTATCTCCACCGCTTCCCCGAAGGCGGTGCGGCGATGGCCAAGCTGGTGGCTGAGGGCAAACTGCGCTTCGACGAGCATATCGAGGAAGGGATCGACAATGCGCTCCCCACCTTCCTCAAGCTGTTCGAGGGCAAGAATGAGGGCAAGCTGATCCTCAAGCTGGTGTGACGCGATGAAGGGGCTTTCCGGCCGCGTGGCGGTCATCACCGGCGCATCCTCGGGCATCGGCGCCGCCATCGCGCGGCGGCTGGAGGAGAATAATGTCCGCATCGTCGCGGTCGATCGCAACCCGGCCGGGCTGACGGGCGCCGCGACGCTCGCCATCGACGTTTCGGCGTCCGACGCCCCTGCCCGCATCGCTGCGCTGGCGGAGGAAGCCGGCGGCTGCGACATCCTCGTCAACGCTGCGGGCATCAGCGCCTTCGGCCTGTTTGATGACGAGCAAAGCACGTTGTGGGACGATACGCTGCGCATCAATGTCGATGCCGTCGCCCGCATCACCCGCGCGCTGCTGCCGCAACTGCGCGCGTCGGATCAGGGGCGGATCATCATGATCGGCTCAACCTGCTCGCAATTCGCATCCGCCGGGCTCTCCGCCTACGTTGTCTCCAAGCACGCGATCCTCGGCCTCACCCGCGCACTGGCGGCGGAACTCGGCAAGGACGGCATCACGGTGAACTGCATCCAGCCCGGCGCGATTCTGACGGGCATCACCGGCCCGGTGTTCGAACAGGACCCGTCCTATCGCACTTATTGGGAGAACAAGGCCTCGCTCGGTCGCGTCGGCACGCCAGAGGATGTGGCTCCACTGGCTGCCTTCCTGGCGAGCGAGGAAGCGCGCTTCATCACCGGCCACGGCATCTATGCCGATGGCGGAGCGATGCAGCAGAACTAGCCTCAACCCACAAAGCTCGTCATTCCCGCGAAGGCGGGAATCCATAAACGCAACGGTGGCGATGGAAGCGCAGCCTCAGAGAATATGGATTCCCGCCTTCGCGGGAATGACGAAGATGTGGCGTTACGGCTACCCCGTAAACCGGTCCCCATGCGCTTCGGCCATGCCGGCAAGCGGCATCTGTGCGGCCTCGACGAAGCGGGTGATCTTCCAGTCGTCGCCCACCCGGACATAGTCGATCTCGAGATTGGCGTGGACGGTCACGTCGGCGCCGGCATGCGAACGGCCGAGGCCGATCACATAGGCCAGGCCGGTCGCCGTATCGCGCTCCTGCCGGGACAGGCGGAAGTTGCTGATGAAGTGGGCGTGGTGGGCCATGTCCTTGAACACGGCAGCGAAGAAGGGGCCGATCGCGCCATGCCCTTGCATCAGCGGGAGGCCGAGACCGCTCAGGTCGAACTCCGCGTCCGGCGTGAAGGAAGCGAGCAGATCGTCCACGTCCGACAGCCGATCGCAGGCGACATAATAAGCCAGCAGACGCTCGTACATCGCCTGCCGGTCCTCGATGCGGCGGATGCGTTCTTCGAGATCGCTCATTGCGGAACTCCAAGCATCGCCAGCGTCGCCCGGCCGGATCGGATCGCGGCCTCCTCGACCGGCATGGTCCGCCAGGCATCGGAGAGCACTTCGACGCCGTAGAGTCCGTCATAGCCAGAGCGATCGAGCGCTTCGAAGAAGGCGGCCAGCGGAAATTCGCCCTCCCCCGGCGCCACACGCGCGTCGATGGTTTCCTGGAGATAATTGCCGCTCGCCTCCAGCGGGCCATCGTCCAACTCGACATGGTTGACCATACCGGGCGGCAACGCGGCGATCCCCTCCATGGTGATGCGCCCGCGCACTACATGCCAGATGTCGAGCAGCAGCCCGCCATTGGCGCGCCCTGCCCCTTCCACCACCGCGCGCCCCGCTTGCAGGTCGCAGAGGTTGGAGGTGGGAAAGAGCTCGATGGTGATCGCGGTGCCGGCGTCGGCCGCCTGATCGCACAATTTCGCGAACTCGCCGACCAGATGCTCCATCGGCCAGCTCCGCCCGGCCATGTCGCCGCCCACCTTGATGTGGCGCGCACCGATTGCTTCGGCAGCCGCCAGCAGCGCATCGCGGTCCCGATCTGAAACGGCACGCACGTCCCCGGTGTCGAACCAGCCGAGCAGCACCTCCAACTCGCGATGGACGAGGCCATGGTCGTCGAGGATCGCGTTCACCTCCGCCGCGCCGTGGCGTTCGAGCAGATACACGATGTCCTGCGATCCGAAGCCGAGGCCGCGATAGCCACCCGCCGCCGCCGCGCGTGCGCGATCGACCAGCGGATGCGGGCTCACCGTCACCGGATCGAACGGACCGACATTGCCGGCGAGCGTGAAATAGGTGGCGACGATCTCCCTGGCGGCCATCACGCTCTCCGGTCTTCGAGGATCATGTCCGCGGCGCGCCAGGCGAGCGCCATCGCGGGCGCGTTGGTATTGCCCGTCACCGGCCCCGGCATCACCGAGCAATCGACAACGCGCAACCCCTCGACGCCGCGCACCCGCAACCGCGGATCGACCACCGATCCCTCATCCGCGCCCATCCGGCAGGTGCCGGTGCCGTGGAGGCCGCTGGTCGAAAGCGTGCGGAAACTTTCGAGCAGATCCTCGTCGCTCTGGATATGATCGCCGGGCAGCAGTTCGGCGGCGATCTCCCCGGCCAGCGCGGGCTGCGCCATGTAGCGGCGCATGTAGCGGATCGTCGCGACCGCCGCCTGCTGATCTTCAGGCGTCGAAAGCCAGTTGGGCGCGATCGCCGGGCCGGCGCCGCCGCCACGGATATGCACCGATCCTTCGCTGGTGAGCCGGAGAAGCTGGCCGTAGATCGAGATGCCCGGCTTGCGATCGATATTGTTGAGCGGCACCGGATGATTGTCGTCGGTAAGCGCGAAGGTGTAGCCGCCGAGATAAAGCTGCAGATCGGGTCGCCCATCGGGATGCGCGACATTGAGGAAGGCGCCCACCTCAAACGGCCCGGTCGCCAGCGCGCCGCCCCGTGTCAGCCCGTAGCGCAGCACCGATCCGACAAGGCCGAGCCCGAAGAAGCTGCGGTTGATGCCGTCCTGATGCTTCAGCCGGTGCGGCATCGCGTAGGAAAGATGCTCGCGCATCCGGTTGCCGACATCGGGGCTGTGCGCGACGGTCTCGACGCCGGCGGCCTGCAGCACCGCGCCATCGCCCACCCCGGAACGCTCCAGCATCAACGGGCTCTCCATCGTCCCGCCGCAGACGATCACTTCGCCCGCGCAGGCGATCTCGGAGGCCCCCGCGCCGGCCAGTGTGACGCCGACCGCCCTGCCGTTGGAAAAGCGGACACGATCGACCGTCCGGCCGGTGATGACCGAAAGATTGGGCCGCGACCGCGCCGGCCGCAAAAAGGCCTGCGCCGCCCCATCACGCCGGCCATGGCGGATATTGTGGCTGTAATAGCCGACGCGCCCGCCGGTGATGCTGTTGAGATCATCTGTCTCCGAAAGGCCGGCCTCGACGCCGGCGGCGATCATCTTGTGGGTGAGCGGATAGCGGAAGGTGCCCGGTTCGACATGCACCGGCCCGCCAGCGCCGCGGGTTACGCTCGCCCCCAGCCCATGATCCTCGATCGCGCGGAAGGCCGCGCTCATCGCCTCGCCGCTCCAGCCGGGCGTGTCCCACGCGTCATAATCGGCCGGTTCGCCCCGGCTCCAGATCATGCCATTGATCGAGGATGAGCCACCGAGGCCGCGCCCGCGGATCCACACCTCATGGCCCGCCTCACCGGGATGTCGCCCCTGCTCGACCTGATAGGCCCAGATGTGCTCGGGGTTCACCACCAGCTTGGCGACGCCCTTGGGGATATGAATCCAGGGGCTGCGATCCTCACCGCCCGCTTCGATCAGCAGAACGCGGATCGCCGGATCGCGCGAAAGCTTTTCCGCAAGCACGCAGCCCGCGGAACCCGCGCCGACGATGACATAATCGAACTCACCGCCCACGCGTCTCTCCCATATGGTTTTGGCGAGCTTCGCGGGCGAGCGGGGATTAGCCTACTGTCACTTGCGCTAGAGGCGGATCATCCCCGGTTCGACCGCTTGATCTTCTTCGCGAGGCTCCATTTGTGAACCTCGGTCGGCCCGTCATAGATGCGGAAGGCGCGGACCTCGCGGAAGATCTGTTCGACGATGGTGTCGCCTGAGACGCCGGTGCCGCCCATCACCTGCACACAGCGATCGGCGATGCGGAACAGCGCTTCCGACACCGCAACCTTCGCCATGCTGCTTTCGGTCGTGCCGAGTTCGCCGCGGTCGAGCACGTCGGCCACCCAGTCGATCATCAGTTCGCATTGGCGGATGTCGATGAGGTTGTCGGCCAACGGGAAGCCGACGCCCTCATGGTCGATCAGCGGCTTGCCGAAGGCGTGGCGGCGGCAGGCATAATCGACCGCGATCTCGTGCGCGCGGATGCAACCGCCCAGCCAGCGCATGCAGTGCGTCAGCCGCGCCGGGCTGAGGCGTACCTGCGCATATTCGAAACCCTTATGCAGTTCGCCGAGCACGTCCTTCTCGGGCACGCGCAGGCCATCGATCATGACGATGGCGTGGCCGCCAGGCATCGAGCTGTCGATCGTCTCCAGCACGCGCTCGATGCGGATCGCGGGGTTAGGCAGATCGACCAGGAACATGGTCGCCGCCATCTTCTCGGTGCTGCCGCTATTGGCCATGACGATGCCGACCTTCGCACCCTCCGCGCCGGTGATGAACGCCTTGCGTCCGGTGATCACCCACTCGCCGCCCTGCTTCACCGCGCGGGTCTGCATCATCGACGGGTCGGCACCCGCTCCACCCTCGTCCGCCGGCTCGGTCATGAAGAAGGCGGAGCGCGCGCGACCTTCGACCACCGGCTTCAGGAAGCGTTCCTTCTGCTCGTCGCTGCCCACCTTGCCGATCAGGTACATATTGCCCTCGTCCGGGGCCATGGTGTTGAGCGCGACAGGCCCGAGCGGCGACAGGCCGGATTTCTTGAGCACGATCGCGGTTTCGCGATGGGTGAGGTGGCCGCCCCCTTCCAGGATATGCGGGGTGAGCAGCCCCGCCGCCTTCGCCTTCACGCGCATCTCGACGAGGAGATCCTCGCTCGGGCCGTGCGCGCCGGCACGCGGATCGCGCTCATACGGCACGACCACTTCGCGGACGAAGCGTTCGACATCCGCCGCGATCTTTGCGGAGCGTTCGGTTGGGGCGGGATGGTCGGCAATCACCATGGATCAATCCTTTCGTTCGGCCATGGCGCGCGCCAGCGCCGCCAGTTCGGGCAGGGTTTCGACAAGCGTGGCGGCATCGGGCGACGCCGCCGTGCCGCGCACCATCCGGCCCTTGATGCCGTGGATGATGGCGGCGAAGCG
Organism: Sphingomonas sp. DBB INV C78; assembly: GCF_042693015.1. NCBI lineage: Bacteria > Pseudomonadati > Pseudomonadota > Alphaproteobacteria > Sphingomonadales > Sphingomonadaceae > Sphingomonas > Sphingomonas sp. DBB INV C78. The sequence goes on from NZ_CP170544.1 coordinate 1,822,018, forward strand.
GAACATGTTGAAGGCAAGATAGAAGCTGAGATCGGCGATCCCGTCGCGCCCCGTCCGCCGGCGATAGGCAGCGACATAGTCCGCCTCCGCCGGGATGCCCAGCGTGGCCAGGTCCGCCCCCTTGAACCCACCGATGATGTGCGGCGGCAGGTGATACATCATCAGATGATAGGTGAAATCGGCAAGCGGGTGGCCAAGCGTCGACAGCTCCCAATCGAGCACCGCCAGGATGCGCGGCTCGGTGGCGTGCCAGATCATATTGTCGGCGCGGAAATCGCCATGGACGATCCTTGTCTCGTCACCAGGCGGGATATTGGCCGGCAGCCATTCGGCGAGCATGTCCATGTCATCGAGCCGGCCGGCGGCCTCGTCCTCGCGATATTGGCGGCTCCAGCGGCCGATCTGCCGTTCGAAATAATTGCCGGCCTTGCCATAGTCGCCAAGGCCGATGCCCGCCGGATCGAAGCCGTGAAGCTGGGCGATCGTCGCGTTCATCGCGTCGAAATAGGCCGGGCGGTCGGCCACCGACAGGCCCGGCAGCGTGGAATCCCAGAAGATCCGGCCTTCCACCAATTCCATCACATAGAATGGGGTGCCGATGACGCCCTCATCCTCGCACAGCGCAAAGGCGCGGGCGACGGGGAAGCCGGCATCGCCCAGCGCGCGGATCACGCGATATTCGCGCTCCACCGCATGCGCGCCCTTCAGCAGCGCGCCCGGCGGCTTGCGGCGCAGCACATAGCCGCGGCCGGCGGTCAGGATCTTGTAGGTCGGGTTGGATTGCCCGCCCTTGAACTGCTCGATCGCGATCGGCCCGGCAAAGCCCGGCACATGGCCCTGCATCCACACTTCCAGCCGGTCCGCGTCGAACCCCTGGCCCGCGCGCACCGGGCCGGATCCGCCAAATCGCTGCTGCCGGTCTTCCATTGTCCATCCTGCCCTTCGCGGGCCGCTATGCCGTGTCCGTCGCCAAACCCCGCCTATTTCTTGTGACAGGTGGAGCCGCTTTCGCACGCGCGCACATTCGCACGCATGATCGATCCCACAGCCCCGCTCCCGCCCTTCCCCGACCGGCTCGCCGGCCGCATCGCGCTCGTCACCGGTGGCGCCTCCGGCCTCGGCGCCGCGATCGCCAGTCGTCTCGATGCCGAAGGCGCGAAAGTGATCGTTGCCGACATCGACGGCGACGGCGCACGCCACCATGCCGCAACACTCTCCCAATGCGACCATGCGATCATGCTCGATGTGACGCAGCCCGATCAGTGGCAGGCGGCGATCGGCCAGGTGGAGCAACGCCATGGGCGGCTCGACATTCTCGTCAACAATGCCGGCATCACCACGATGGGGTCGATCGAGACGCTGGATTATGCCGCGCTCCGTCATGAACTCGACGTCGATGTCGGCGGCGTCTTCCTCGGCTGCCAGACGGCCATTCCGTTGATGAAACGGACTGGCGGTTCGATCATCAACATGGCGTCCGGTTCGGGCTTGAAGGCGAGCGCCAATCTGGTCGGCTACAACGCAGCGAAGGCCGCGGTGACGCTGATGAGCAAGTCGATCGCGCTCCATTGTGCGCAGGAGAAATATGGCATCCGCGTCAACAGCGTGCATCCCGGCGCAATCCGCACCCCCATTCTCGATAAGGTGCTGGCGCAGGTCGACGATCCCGAAGCGACGCTGGCCGGTTTCCTCTCCGTCCACCCGATCGGCTATCTCGGCCATCCCGACGATATCGCTGCGATCGTCGCCTGGCTGGCTTCGGACGAAAGCCGCTTCGCGACCGGCGCAGCATTCAGCGTCGATGGCGGGATGACGGCGCTCTGACACGCCGTTGCGGAAATGTATCAATCCGCATCAAACATTCCCGACCTACGTAAAGTCGCAGTTAGTCCTCTCGCTTTGTTTCTGCATCTATTGTCCCCGCAACAATAGGACCCGGCCGCGCGACGGCAGATCGGGCCGCAACATGAGGGGATTGTCGTGGGGGCAGATCAAACTCGCCGTCCTGTTATTCTGGCACTGGGCGCCGCACTGGCGTGGCAAACACCGGCCTTCGCGCAGGAACAGGCTCCGGCCGCCGAACAGGCAGCCACCACCGATAGCGGCATCCAGGACATCATCGTCACGGCCCGCCGCCGCAACGAGTCGATCCAGACGACACCGATCGCCGTCACCGCGATCCAGCCGTCACAGCTCGAAGCAGCGGCCGCGCTCAACATCGGCGATCTGCAGGGCGCCGCACCGAACGTCCTGATCACGGTGCAGGCCACGGGCGCCGCGACCGCCAACATCTCGATCCGCGGCATCGCCTTCGCGGATGTGGAAAAGTCGTTCGACCCGGCGGTCGGCATCAATGTCGATGGCGTCTATATCGGCACGTCGACCGGCCAGTTCCTGGATTTCTTCGATATCGATTCGATCGAAATCCTGCGTGGTCCGCAGGGCACCTTGTTCGGCCGCAACACCATTTCGGGCGTGATCAACGTCCGCCGCACCCGGCCGACTGGCGAGCTGGGCGGAAAGTTCGAAGCGAGCTTCGCCAAATATGATCAGTTCGCCGCCCGCGCGGTGGTGAACGTGCCGATCATCAAAGACGTTCTGGCCGCCAAATTCTTCGAATTCCACACCGATGGATCGGGCTATTACAAGGAAGTCGGCACCGGCAAGCTGCGTGGCGGATCGAATAACGAGAATTTCGGCGCGTCCTTCCTGCTGACTCCTTCGGACAATTTCGATGCCCTGCTGACGCTCGAAAAGCAGATCCAGGATTTCGATCCGGTCCAGGGGCCGCTCAGCCAGTCGGGCGACGTCTTCTGCCCCTTCCTTCCAGTCTGTGGCGGCAACAACACGACCGACATCTACAATGTGTTCCCGGCGCCGGGCGGCTATGGCAGCTACAAGGCGCCCGCCGCGACGCTGGAAATGAACTTTGATGCCGGCGCGGTGAAGCTGACGTCGGTGACCAGCTATCGCGAATCCAAGGAAGACCAGCTTCAGGATTTCGCGACCAACGGCCTCTACAACGCCCGCCGCCGGCAGAAATATCACCAGTTCAGCCAGGAACTGCGCGGCGCCGGCAAGATCGGCGATTCCTTCGATTATGTCGCCGGCCTCTATTATTTCGACAGCAAATACCGGCTGGTGCAGGACACGCTCGTGTTCGGCCAGGCATCGACGCAGGACACGACCGGCAAATCGGAAAGCTATGCCGCCTTCGCCGATTTCAACTGGGAGATCTTCGATCGCGTACGCCTGTCCGGCGGTGGCCGCTGGACCCACGACAAGAAGGAAAACATCAATCCGCTGCTCGCACCGGGCGGCGTTTCGGCATCGGAAAGCTGGAGCAAGTTCACGCCGAAGATCGGCCTCGACTATCGGCCGACCGACGAGCTGATGGTCTATGCCTCCTGGTCGCGCGGTTATCGTTCGGGCGGTTTCAACGGCCGCGGGCAGACGATCGGATCGGCGACGACGCCTTATGATCCCGAAACCGTCGATGCCTATGAAGTCGGCCTGAAGAGCGAGTTCTGGGACCGCCGTGTCTCTCTGAACGTCGCGGCATTCTATACAGATTACAAGGACATCCAGCAGTCCTCCACGGTGCCGCTGACGGTGCCGCCGTTCAACGAGACGATCGTCACCAATGCCGCGGGCGCCAAGATCAAGGGTATCGAGGCGGATCTGACGGTGAAGCCGGCCGATGGCCTCATCCTCCGCAGTTCGCTGGGCTACACGGACTCCAAGTTCGAGGATTTCATCATCGGCCAGCTTGCCGGCGGCGTGCTGCGCAACTTCGACTTCTCCGATGTCGACCTGATCTACGCGCCGAAGATCACCTTCGCGGTCAGCGGCGAATATACGCTGCCGGTGACGATGGGTGACGTGGATGGCGATATCAAATTGAACGCCAGCTACCGCTATCTGTCGCGCTACGACCAGCAGATCGCGGCCGACGCCAACACGCCGCTGACCGGGCCCGATCCGATCGTGGTCGAGCGCAACGATCCGCGCCTGCGTTCGGACGAGCAGAACCTGCTCGACGCCAGCGTTTCCTTCATCTGGGACATGAATGCCTCGGGCGCGAAGGCGCGGGCCACGGTGTTCGCCCGCAACCTGCTCGATGATCGCGGCACGCAGACGGCCTTCACCGTCTCGGCCTTCCCGATCCTGTGGAGCTTCGCCGCCGCCCGCGAACCGCGGACCTACGGCGTGCAGCTAGGGTTCGAATTCTAAACGACGAGGGACATCCCTTTCCTCCCTCTCCGCACCTGGCGGCCGGCACCCCGGCCGCCAATTTTTTTGTCGGCATAAGCTAGACCGTGTGGATGATCACGCCCTCCGGCGGGATCAAAACCCTTTCCTACGCGGTGCCCTTCATGTTCTACACTGTCGGATGATCCACTATCCCATCTGCCGGGAAGCATGCCCGCCCTGCCGCCTAGCTGGCGCGTGGATGATGCATAAGTGACGCGCATCAGGTGCGTGCCTGGTGCGGACCTGTCGCGCCCCCGTCGCTTAGGTGTCGCGTCGCTGTCGCTTTGCTGTCGCTTCAACGGCGCTTCAACGGCGCTTCCAGGCCCGAAACGCGAAAAACCGCATAGAGACCTCAACTTCCTCAACTTGCGCGGGGATGACGAAAGAAAATTGCGCCGCTATCCATCGGACAGGTCTCCAAAAAGAAAGCCCAGCCATGCGCCGTCGCACCTTCCTCGCCGCCCTTCCCGCCGCAGCTGCGGCCCCTGCGATCCTGCGGGCACAAGCCCCTGCTCCGGCCCCGGTGTGGACGCCCGGCGATGTCCGCTTCGATCGGCCCGACGTGCGCGGCGGCGATCGGCCAGTGGGCGCGAGCTTTGCGTCGCGATCCGCGGTCTACGGGCTTTCGGGCGCGGCCGGATCGGCCCAGCCGCTGGCGACGCAAGCGGGCATCGAGATATTGAAGAAAGGCGGATCGGCGGTCGACGCCGCGATCGCGATCAATGCCTGCCTCGGCTTTCTGGAGCCCACCGCCTGCGGCATCGGCGGCGATCTCTATGCGCTGCTGTGGGACCCGAAGAAGGGCAAGGTCGATGCGCTGGCAAGTTCCGGCCGATCCCCCAAGGGGCTGAGCTTCGAAACCGCGCAATCGCGGACGAAGAATGGCGTGCTGCCGGCCTATGGCGCGGTCTCGGTATCGGTGCCGGGCACGGTCGCCGGCTGGTGGGCGCTCCACCAGCGTCACGGCAAGCTCAAATGGGCTGAACTGTTCGAACCCGCGATCGCGATGGCCGAAGGCGGCGTGCCCGTCGCCCCGATCATCGCCCATTATATCGGCCGCGCCATGGCGAACTTCGCCAAGCCCGGCATGGGCATCGAGGAGACGGAAAATGCCCGCAAGGTTTGGGCGCCCGGCGGCGTGGTGCCGCAGGCCGGCGATCCGTTCCGCAATCCCGATCTCGCGCGGACCTATCGCCTGATCGCCGCCGGCGGCCGCGATGCTTATTACAACGGCCCGATCGCCGACACGATCGAGCGCTATTTCAAGCGGATCGGCGGCTGGATGACCCGCGCGGACCTCGCCGCCCATCAGGCCGAGTGGATCGAACCGCTGCAGACCACCTATCGCGGCGTGGGTGTGCAGGCGATCGGCGCCAACACGCAAGGTCTGGCGACGCTCCAGATGCTCAACATCCTCGAGCATTTCGACCTGAAGGGCGCCGGCTTCCAGTCGCCGCTGTCGATCCACCTGCAGGCCGAGGCCAAGCGCCTCGCTTATGAGGATCGCGCCCGCTATTACGCCGATCCGCAGTTCGCCAAGGTGCCGTTCGAATGGCTGGGCTCCAAGGAATATGCCGCGGAGCGCGCCAAGCTGATCCGTACCGATCGGCTGATGTCCGACGTGAAGCCCGGCCAGGCGCCGTCGCGCGGCGATACCACCTATTTCACCTGCGCCGACAAGGATGGGATGATGGTGTCGCTGATCCAGTCCAATTTCCGCGGCATGGGATCGGGCCTCGTCGCCGACGGACTCGGCTTCATGTTCCAGGACCGCGGCCAGCTCTTCTCCTTCCAGCCGAACCACCCGAACATCTATGCCCCGGGCAAGCGCCCCTTCCAGACGATCATCCCCGGCTTCGCCACGAAGGACGGCAAGCCGTGGCTCAGCTTCGGCGTGATGGGCGGCGACATGCAGCCGCAGGGGCAGACGCAGATCATCGTCAACCGCACCGATTACGGCCTCGACGCGCAGGCCGCCGGGGACAGCCCCCGCTGGCACCATGAAGGCTCATCCGAAAGCATGGGCGAGGATTCGGGCGACGAAGGCCCCAACGGCACGCTGCGGCTGGAAAGCGGCGTGCCAGCCGCCACCCGCCAGGCGCTGGCCGATATGGGCTGGAAGATCGGCGCGTCGGACGGCGGCTTCGGCCGCTACCAGTGCGTCGAACGGATCGAGCGCAATGGCGAGCGCGTCTACGCCGCCGCGAGCGAGATGCGCGCGGACGGCGCGGCGTTGGCTTACTGAACCGTAACTGTCATCCCAGCGAAGGCTGGGATCTCTTTGCCTTCATCCAACGACGAAGAAGAGAGATCCCGGCCTGCGCCGGGAGGACGAAAAGGGAATCAATAACCGTTGAGCCGCGCCACGCGGTCAGCGTGGAAGCCCGCGTCGCCGAAAAACTCTTCCAGCACGCGGTGGCGCTTCATGTAGAGGCCGATGTCATATTCGTCGGTCATGCCGATGCCGCCATGCATCTGGATGCCCTCCTGCACGGCGAGCGCCGCGGCGCGGCCGGTCTTGGCTTTGGCGACCGCAACCATCAGCTCGGCGCTCGGATCGCCCGCATCGAGCAGTTGCTGCGCCTTGAGCACCGAGGCGCGGGCAATTTCCAGCTCCGAATAGAGTTGCGCCGCCCGATGCTGGAGCGCCTGGAATTCGCCAATCAGCCGGCCGAACTGCTTGCGCTGGCGCAAATAGTCCATAGTCATGTCCATCGCCGCGCCCGCGACGCCCAGCATCTCCGCCGCCGCACCGGCGCGACCGGCATCGAGGATGCGAGAAAGCGGCGCCCAGCCGCCATCGACTTCCCCGATCACCGCCCCGGCATCGACCGCAACCCCGTCAAAATCGAGGCGGGCTGCGATCGAACTATCGGCCAGGCGCACCGGTTCTGCGGACAGGCCGGCCGCGCCCTTCTCGACCGCGAACAGCGTGATGCCGCGTTCTTCACCAGCCTCGCCCGAGGTCCGCGCGGCGACGATCAGCAGATCGGCCAAATGGCCCTGGACCACGAACTGTTTGGTACCGGTCAGGCGGAAGCCGTTGCCCGACCGCTCAGCCTTGAGCGCGGTCGCCGCCGGGCGGTGCTTGCGGCCCTCGTCGATCGCGATCGCCGCGACCGTCTCGCCGGCGAGGATGCCCGGCAGGAAGCGGCCGCGCAGTTCCGGATCCGCCGCCTTCAGCGCCGTCACTGCGGCCACCGCGGTCGCCAGGAAAGGCGACGGCGACAGGTTGCGGCCAACCTCCTCCAGCACGATGCCGGCCTCGACATGGCCGAGGCCGGTGCCGCCTTCGGCTTCGGGAGCGAGAACGCCCGTCAGGCCCATTTCTGCAAACTGCTTCCAGAGATCGCGGGAAAAGCCGGTCGGATCATTGCTGTCGCGCAAGCCGCGGAGATGCTTGACCGGCGCCTGCTCGGCAAGGAACGGCCCCGCCATATCCTTGAGCATCGCCTGGTCTTCGGTGTGAAACAACGGCATCGGATCAAGCTCCCGGCAGGGTCAGAATGTGCTTGGCGATGATGCCGAGCTGGACTTCGCTGGTGCCACCTTCGATCGAGTTGGCCTTGGTCCGCAGCCATTCCCGCGGCAACGCGCCCTCGTTCGAACGCGCGCTTTCCCATTCGAGCGCGTCCGAGCCACCGGCCGCCATTTCCAGCTCCAGCTTGCGCTTGTTGAGCTCGGTGCCGGCATATTTCATCATCGACGGCTGAGCCGGATGCGCGCGGCCATGCTTCAACTCGTCGAGAAACTTCTCCGACATGGCACGGAAGGCGAGCGCATCGATGTCGTGGACCGCGACTTCCGCCCGCAACACCGGATCGTCGAACGCGCCATGATCGGCTGCGAGCTGGCGGCCGAGCGAGGGATCGCCGGTGCCGAAGCCCATCGAGCTAATCATCTCCCGCTCATGCCCGAGGAGATATTTGGCGACGGTCCAGCCCTGGTTGATGGCGCCGACGATCTGTTCCTTCGGAACGCTCACATCGTCGAAGAAGGTTTCGCAGAAGGGCGAGTAACCGGAGATCAGCAGGATCGGCTTGGTCGATACGCCCGGCGAGACCATGTCGAACAGCAGGAAGCTGATGCCCCCCTGCTTCTGCGTCGGATCGGTTCGGACAAGGCAGAAAATCCAGTCCGCCTTGTCGGCATAGGAGGTCCAGATCTTCTGGCCGTTGACCAGCCAATGATCGCCCTTGTCCTCCGCGCGGGTCTGCAGCCCGGCAAGGTCGGAACCCGCGCCCGGCTCCGAATAACCCTGGCACCAGCGGATCTTCCCTTGCGCGATCTGCGGCAGATAATGCCGCTTCTGCTCCTCGGTGCCGAACTTCAGGAGCGCGGGGCCAAGCATCCAGATGCCGAAGCTGTGGAGCGGGCTGCGGCAGCCGAGTGCCGCCATTTCCTGTCGCAATATCTTGGCCTGCTCGGGCGAAAGGCCGCCACCACCATAGTCCTTCGGCCAATCAGGGACCGTCCAGCCGCGCGCGGCCATCGCGTCGAACCACTGCTTCTGCTCGGGGCTGGAAAAGGTGGCGTTGCGCCCGCCCCAATAAGCATCGTCGAGGCCGGTGATCGGCTGGCGCATCGCCGGAGGGCAGTTCGCCTCCAGCCAGGCACGCGTTTCGGCACGGAAGGTCGCGTCGTCGGTCATCAATGTCCTCTCCGGCGGGTTCTGGCCCCGATTCCGCACCAAGACTGCCATCGCTTGACGCTTACGTAAAGTGCAGATCGGTTATCGAATTGTGCGCAAGGGAGAGACGCGATGGACAACGAAGCGCTGATGCGGGCCTATTATGCGGCCTATAACAGCGAGGACGAAGCGCAGGTCGCGGCGCTGCTGGCGGAAGATGTGGTGCTGGTTTCGGCCAATGGTGAGCAGGCCGGCCGTGACGCTTATCTCGCCACCTATCGCTGGATGATCACCACGTTCGAGGACCGGATGACGCCCGAGCGGATCGCGGCCGACAGCGACGGCGCGACGGTCGACATTCACGATCGGCTGGTGGCGCGAGCGGACGTCGACGATTTCCTGGGGATGAGCCCGCGCGCCGGCGAGGCGATCGAATTGAGCTTAACGGGCCGCTACACTATCCGCGACGGCCGGATCGCGCGGATCGAGATAGGGCCGCGGGGGTGAAGGCATTGCTTTTCCTGACCCGGAGATGCGAACCTATGCTCAAGGAGAGCGTGCATGGTCCATTGGCTGATGAAATCCGAGCCGGAATCCTATTCCTGGGACGCGCTGGTCCGCGATGGTGGGACGGAGTGGGACGGCGTGCGCAACCCCGCGGCGCGGCTCCACCTGAAGGCAATGCAAGTGGGCGACGAGGCGTTCTTCTATCATAGCGGCGCGGACAAGGCCTGCGTGGGCGTGATGAAGATTACGCGGACCTGGAAGCCCGACGGGCCGGAGGACAAATGGGCATCGGTCGCGGTGGCGCCGGTCGCCCCCCTCACCTCGCCCGTGACGCTGGCAACGATCAAGACCGATCCGCGCCTCGCCAAGCTGGAGATGGTCCGCCAGTCGCGACTTTCGGTATCCCCGGTCGGCGAAGATGAGTGGAAGGCGATCCTCGATCTGGCGGGTGGTGTCCAGCGCAGTTGAGAGAAGGCGCGAGAAGGTCTCCGCACCGGGAATCGAACTCCTAGTTGCAGCCGGCCGAATGAATTAGGATGGCCGGAGAAAGCTTGAGTCGCCTGCGCCATTGATCGCAGCGCCTCGTTTCACTCGCATTGGTTCCGGACGCGGCGGCAGTTGCCCATTGGAACATGCTTGCGCGTTCGCTTCGGAGAGGAGCGTGCGAATGAGTACGATCACGAGCCCACAACCTGCGGAAAATGCCGTCCATGACTTTGCCGGGATGGATGCCGTCGAGATCAAAGTCACGATCCGCCCCGATCAGGAGCTTCGCGCCGAGCGCGCGATGGAGGTCAACGAGGACACGGCCGATATCCGGCTCATTTATTTCTACGATACAGCGGACTTGGACTTGTTCGAAGCCGGGGTCGCTCTGCGCGCCAGGCTTGTGAAGGGTGACGACGACGATTCCACCGTCAAGTTCCGCACGGAAAAAAGGGCCACGGTCTCTCAGGAATGGATGGATCTTGAGGGGTTCAAGCTTGAGGCTGATTGCGTAGGTGAACGGGCGGTCTTCTCGGCTTCCCTGACCCACCTGCAGAAACGTGACGAGATAGACGAGGTCGCGAATGGTGAGCGGCCCATCCACAGGCTGTTTTGCCAGGACCAGGAGCGTTTCTTCAAGGAGGTTTACAAGGGACCGAATGACTTCGAAAATCTGTGCGTCATGGGCCCGATCCGCGTGCTGCGCTGGAAGCTAGAGCATAAGGGCTTTCCGCATAGACTGACCGTCGAGGAGTGGCGGCTGCCCAATGGCGACGATCTAGTCGAAGTCTCGATCAAGGTGCCGCCCGACGAAGCGCGCTCCGCTCAAAAGGCATTTTGCGATCACCTTGAGAAACTCGGGCTCGATCCGCAGGGCGCGCAGGAAACAAAGACGCGGACGGCGCTGCAATATTTCGCCAAGGTTTGCGCAGGCGCGAAATCCTAACCTTCGCCGCACACCGGATCATCGAAAAGGAGCGCCGATGACCGCGATTGTTCCGCGATGGGAGTGGCGCACGTTCGGCAGCCGCTTCGGTATCGCACAGACCCATTTTGCCGGATTGACGCCGGGCGCGGTTGAGGAAAGCGACGAGCTCTATTTTCTCGGCGGCTCGGGCGGGATCGCCAAGGTGCGCGGCGGCCTGATGGACATCAAGCTTCTGCGCGAGGTGAATGCGGGCGGCCTTGAGCGGTGGGAGCCTGTGATGAAGCAGGGCTTTCCTCTGCCTGCATCAGAGGCAGCCAGGATGTTCGCTTATCTCGGCCTCACGGCTCCCCAATGCAATCGCGATGATTACACGCTCGATCAATTCATTGATGAACTCGCCGTGCCTGGCGGCCTGGCGGCTCCCATCAAGGTCCACAAGCGCCGCACGCGTTATCAGGTGATGGGCTGCACTTCGGAACTGAGCGAGATCGTGGCGGACGGCAGGCCGAGCCGCACCATCGCGATCGAGTCAGAGGATGCGGCCGCAGTCTTGTCGGCCGTCGCTTCGGTCGGCCTCAATGGCTATGCGAATACGAATTACGCCCGCGGCCTGAAATGGCTGCTCGACGACGCGCCCGAACGCTATGCGGTGATCGACGTCGGCACCAACTCGGTCAAACTGCATATCGGCGAGCGTGGCGGCGCGGGCGGCTGGCGCACGATTGTCGATCGTGCGGAACTGACACGGCTGGGTGAGGGATTGGAGGACCAGGGCGAAATCGCGGCTGAAGCCGCCACGCGGACCGCAGCAGCCATCGGCACCATGGCCGACGAGGCCAGGAGCTCCGGCGCCCGCGCGATTGTGGCTGTCGGCACCGCCGGACTACGGATCGCCCGCAACAGCGATGCGGTCCTCGAAATGTTTCGGGCACAGGCGGGAATCTCCGTCGAGGTCGTCGAAGGCATCGAGGAAGGTCGTCTCGCCTATCTTGCCGTGATGGCGGGCCTGGGCATACCGAAGGGGTCGCTGGCGGTTTTCGATACGGGCGGTGGCAGCTCGCAATTCACATTCGGCCAGGATGGTCGGGTCGAGGAGCAGTTCAGCGTCAATGTCGGCGCCGCGCGCTACACGGAACAGTTCGGATTGGACCGCGCCGTCACTCCCGACGTCATCCGCTCCGCGCGGGCGGCAATCTCTGCCGACCTATCGCGGATCGACGGGCACCCGTCATTTGACACGCTGGTGGCGATGGGAGGTGCGGTCACCAACATGGCCGCGGTCAAGCATGGCCTGAGCCGATATGATCCCGAAATAATCCAGGGCACGCCGCTCGAACGCGACGAGATCGACCGCCAGATCGAGATGTACCGGACCCTTGACGCGGAGGGCCGCCATTCGATCGTCGGCCTGCAGCCCAAGCGTGCGGAAGTCATCCTGGCCGGGGCCTGCATTGTCCGGACGATCATGGAAATGCTCGGCAAGGCTTCGCTGACAGTCAGCGATTTCGGGCTTCGCCACGGTGTTTTTGCCGAGCGGTTCGGCACGTAAAATGCGATGAAATCCCCCGCGCCCGGCGGCACGTTACGCCTTCGTAACCGTAGATCCGGCGCCAAAGAAAAAGGCCGACCTCCTTGCGGAGACCGGCCCTGTTTCGTCAGGCCGCGGCCTTGGCGCGCGATGCCTTCTTGCGTTCGTGCGGATCGAGGTGGCGCTTGCGCAGGCGGATCGACTTGGGCGTCACCTCCACCATCTCGTCATCGTCGATATAGGCGATGGCCTGTTCCAGCGTCATCTTCTTCGGCGGGGTCAGACGGATGGCATCGTCCTTGCCGCCCGACGCGCGGAAGTTCGTGAGCTGCTTGGCCTTCATCGGGTTGACTTCGAGGTCGTCGGTCTTGGCGTTCTCGCCAATGACCATACCCTCATAAAGCGTCTCGCCCGGACCGACGAACAGGACGCCGCGCTCCTCGAGCGGCCCCAGCGCATAGGCCTGTGCCTCGCCGACGCCGTTCGAGATCAGCACGCCATTCTTGCGGCCTTCGATATTGCCCTTGTGGGGCCCATATTTCTCGAACAGCCGGTTCATGATGCCGGTGCCGCGGGTATCCGAAAGGAATTCGCCATGATAGCCGATCAGGCCGCGCGACGGCGCCGAGAAGGTGATGCGGGTCTTGCCGCCACCCGACGGACGCATATCCGTCATCTCTCCCTTGCGCTGGTTCATCTTGTCGACGACCGTGCCGGAGAATTCGTCGTCCACGTCGATCACGACGGTTTCGTACGGCTCGGTCTTCCCGCCATTCTCATCGGTGCCGAACAGCACGCGCGGGCGGCTGATGCCCAGCTCGAAGCCTTCGCGGCGCATCGTTTCGATCAGCACGCCGAGCTGGAGTTCGCCGCGCCCGGCGACTTCGAACGAATCCTTGTCCTCGCTCTCGGTCACCTTGATCGCGACGTTCGATTCCGCTTCGCGCTCCAGCCGGTCGCGGATCATGCGCGACGTCACCTTCGATCCCTCGCGGCCCGCCATCGGCGAATCGTTCACCGCAAAGCGCATCGACAGTGTCGGCGGGTCGATCGGCTGCGCCCTGATCGGAGTGTTCACCGTGGTGTCGGCGATGGTGTTCGACACCGTCGCGACGGTAAGGCCGGCGAGGCTGATGATGTCGCCTGCCCTGGCTTCGTCGGCCGGCACGCGCTCCAGGCCCCGGAAGGTCATGATCTTCGACGCACGGCCGGTTTCGATCACATTGCCATCGGAATCGAGCGCGTGGATCGGCTGGTTGACCTTGACCACGCCCGAATTGACGCGGCCGGTGAGGATGCGGCCGAGGAAGTTGTCGCGATCGAGCAGAGTCACCAGGAAGGTGAAAGGCGTGCCTTCGACTTCGACCTTCGGCGGCGGCACGTGATCGACGATCTTCTGGAACAGAGGCTTAAGCGTGCCTTCGCGCAGCGTCGGATCTTCATTGGCATAGCCGTTGCGGCCCGAGGCGTAGAGCACCGGGAAATCGAGCTGCTCGTCGGTCGCGTCGAGCGACACGAACAGGTCGAACACTTCGTCGAGCACTTCCTGGATGCGCTCGTCCGGACGGTCGACCTTGTTGACCACCACGATCGGACGCAGGCCGAGCTTCAGCGCCTTGCCGGTCACGAACTTGGTCTGCGGCATTGCGCCTTCCGACGAATCGACCAGCAGGATCACGCCGTCGACCATCGAGAGGATGCGCTCCACCTCACCGCCGAAATCGGCGTGGCCGGGGGTGTCGACGATGTTGATACGGTGCCCCTCCCATTCGATCGAGGTGGGCTTGGCAAGAATGGTGATCCCGCGTTCCTTTTCGAGATCGTTCGAGTCCATCGCGCGTTCCTCGACGCGCTGGTTGTCGCGGAACGTGCCCGACTGGCGAAAAAGCTGGTCGACCAGTGTGGTCTTGCCATGATCGACGTGCGCGATGATGGCCACGTTGCGGAGGCTCATGAAAATCCGATCTTGCGAGGGGTATGTTGTTCCGCGCGCCCATAGCCGATTTGTTGCGACGCGGAAAGAGGCCGGTCAGAGCTTCATGATTCCCCGTTGCGGCGTGCGGACGCCAACCGATTGTTCGCACAGCCGCGCGCCGGCATCGATCAGCGCCTGGCGGCGGCCGGCGATGCTGGCGTTTCGCTGCACATCTTCGAAGGGAAGCAGTTGAGCCAGCGAATCATGCGCGAGCACACGGCCGATAAAGCCGGCCGTCCGCGGCCAGCGCGCGGGATCGACCTCATAGTCGACATAGGCCGCGTTGCGCAGGAAGGAGGCGAGCGCGATGTCGGCGAGACCGATCTCGCCGAACAGGAAACCTGCTGCCGGTGCCACGGTTTCCAGATAATCGAGGACGGCGGGTGCATCCTCGGCGAGGGTCTTTTCCACGCGAGCCGCGTCACCGGGCTCGCCCCAGACGGCGGGATGGACGAAGCGCTGGTAGAACAGGCCCCAGATGAAGACATCGCCCATGCGGGTATCGGCGAACTCCTCCAGCCAACGGGCGCGGGCGCGATCCTTCACGTCCCGCGGCAACAGCGGATGGCCGGGATAGGCCTCGTCGAGATAGGCGCAGATCACCGAACTGTCGCACAGCACCAGATCTGCATCGATCATTACGGGCACGCGGCGGAGCGGGCTCAGCCGGCCGAAGCTTTCATCACCGAAGAAGGGGGTGATCGGATCGATCTCATAGTCGATCCCCTTGAGCGCAAGGCAGGCAAGCACCTTGCGGACGTAGGGACTGACAAAGCTGCCGATAATCTTCATGCGGTTCCTCAACTACCGGGTGTCGCGTAGGCCTTGCGGAGAAGATCGGCATTGTAAAGCGACTGCGCTTCGTCCCGGCGCAGCGCAGCGACCCAGCCGTGTGACGCGCGCATCCAGCCGTCGAGATCGGGTGCCCTGCCGTCGCTATCGAGTTCGCGCTGGAACCTCTGTAACTGTGCATCGGCGGCGCGGAGCGCATTGCGGTGCCGTTCCAGACCGTGGATGGCGTAGCGCTCGTCGATCTGGCCGAGCGCGGTGCGCATCGCGGCGATCATCAGCCGTGCAGTGGCGCCGTCGCCGTTGTGGAGGGCGGAATCCGCGGCCTTGCGGGCACGATCGAGGTCGCCAAGTTGATCAGCCAGCCGGATCGGGCCGGCCTGCCCGCAATGGCGGATATCGAGCGCACGCACATAGGCAGCAAGCCCGTCGAGCACGCGCGGCGGCGGCTCGGTACCGTCGAATTCCTCCACCACCAGCCCGTGGATGAAGGTGCGGAGCGCGGGGCTGGCCGGATCATGCGAAACCTTGCCCGGCATGGCGAGATCCGGGATCGGCTTCGGATCGAAGCGCTGGTTGCCGCGGTGCGAGCTCATCAGGGAGGAGGTGACGTCGGCCGTTCCGGGCGTGCCCGACAGGCCGGGGAAGTGGAAATCGGCATTGCCGCGGCCGGCGCGGTGGCAGCTTTCGCAGGTGAGGCCGACGCGCGCCGCCTGCCCACCCAGCAGTAGCGGCGTGCGGAAAGCCGCGCGGCCGATTTCGGCCGAAGCACGCGTGACAGTATCAGCGGGGGCCGCAAAGCATTCCGCCGGCCGTTCGACAAGTGCGCGCGGGCGCGCCTCCGGTGTCAGCCAGTGTGCGGCGCGGAGCGGTGGATCGACGGCGGCGACGGCGAGGCCCGAGAGGACCGCGACGCCCGCCGCGATCAGGAAGCGGGCGCCCCGCCCGCGGCGATCCAACGGCGCAACTCCTCGGCCTCGGCACAACCGAAGGCGCACGCGGCGTCGAGCGCGGCGAGCTTGGCCTTTGCGCCCGCTACATCCCCACGCTCCAGCAGCAACTCACCATAATATTCGGTAGCACCCCGATGGCCGGGGGCCGCCTCCAGCGCAGCCAGATAATAGGATTCGGCCACATCGTAACGCTTAAGCTTGCGGTTCGCGAAACCGAGATAGGTGAGGATGTCGGGATGCGGGCCAAAGGCATGTTCGGCAGCCTGGAGCGAGGCGATCGCGTCCTCGTAACGATGCTCGTTGATCAGCGAGACCGCCGCCAGATAGGCACTGTCGCCGGCCGCCGCATTCTGGAAGATCAGGGTGGGCGCTGTATCGAGCCGGGCCTGCGGCCCCTGCCCCATCGCGGTCGTCACCGCCGCGATCGCCGCCTTGAGGTCGGCCGCCTGTGGGCAGGTGTCGGCGCATTCAGTCGCCTTCGCCTTGAGCACACCCAATTGCTCCTCGGCCTTCGCGGATTCGCCGAGCTTCGCAAAGGCGATGCCCAGTTCCTGCCGCGCCGGTATCAGCTTGTCGTCATATTTGACCGCATTCTCGAAATATTTGCGCGATCCCTTGACGTCGCCGAGGCCATTGCGGGCGAGGCCGGCGAGATAGTTGGCGTTGGCGTTCTTCGGTGTCGCGCGCAGCACGCGATCGAATGCCTTCTTGGCCCCCGCATAATCCTTGGCTTCGAGCGCTGCCACGCCGTTGCGATATTCCTCGGCGGGGTCGTAAGCGGGTGCGCTCATGCTCGGCATCGAGCCGCCTGAACTGCCGCCTGAAGCCAGCGCCACGCCCGAACCGAGCAGCAACGCGGCCACCGCCGCGCCACCCATAAGAGCCGTGCTCATCCTCTCCTCCTCTCGTCAGTGAGGAAAAGACATTTCTACCACCGATGGCGTCGCGCGGCGATGCCGTTTCAGGGGCAGGTCGATCCCGATCCGGCATCCAGATCGAGGCAGCGGCCGTCGATTTCCTCCGTGGGGATGTCTAGACCCACAAGCGCGCCCAGCGTCGGCAGGATGTCCACGGTCTCGACCGAGAGCGGCTGTTCGAAACCTACGGTTCCCGGCCGGTAGAAGAGAATCGGTACGCGGCGGTCATTCTGCCATGGCGAGCCATGGGTGGCGACCGAGCCCTTGATGGGATCGGCGATCGGCATGACCTGCGGCTTCAATGCGATGATGATGTCGCCCGAGCGTTCCGGGTCGAAGGCGGCGCGAAACCGCTCCACCAGCGACCATTCCTCCACCGGGGGCTGCGGCGAGGGCAATCGGCGGAGATCCTCGGCCGTGAAAACCTCTTCGACCTGGGGATGGGCGAGCAGCTTGGCCTTGAGCGCCGTGATCATCCGCGCACGAAGCTCGGCCGGCACCTCGCGGGACAGATACCAGTCACCGAAGGGGCCGTCGGAATGGATCAGATCGTCCTTGGTCTTGACCCCGAATTCCTTGGAAAGCTCCGCCGCATAGACGGAAGCGCTAAGCTTGGGATCGACACGCTCAGCGCGGGGGAAGCCGCGTTGGCGGGCACGTTCGGTCAGGTCATGGCCGCCATGATCGGCGGTGAGCACCACGACATAAGGCAGCTTCGTCGCATCGAGCGCGGCAAGGATGCGGCCGACATTATTGTCCAGCGTCACCATCTGCGCGCACATCTCCGCGCCCTCGGTGCCGAAGGTGTGGCCGACATAATCGGTCGCGGAGAGGCCGATCGTCAGCACATCGGTGCCGGCGCCGCGGCCGAGCTTGAGTTCGTCGAGCAGGCCGATGGCGAGATCGGTCGTTGCGGTGTCGAAGTCGCCGGCGGCGCGGAAGCCCTTGAAATCTTCCGCCTTGCGATCGGCAAGCACGCCGACCTGCTTGCCCTGCCCCAGCGGCACGGCGACCGAGCGGGAACGGCAGATGGCGGGCAGTTCGGCCTTCGAGGGCTTGGCCACCAAAGCCGCGACGCGCGCGTTGATGCTGGCGACCGTGGCCGGCGCGGGGCCGGTGCGATCGACCAAAGAGACATAGGATTTGCCGCCCCAGAACCAGATTTGATCGGTCGTGTGACCGCCCATCATGATCGCCGCGCGATCCTTGCCGGCGACCGCGACGACGCGGGTGGCGGGATCGGTCGTCTTCATCCGATCGCCCAGCGTGGGCACCTTAAGATATTGGGGAGAGACGGTATATTTTTCCGAGTCGCTGCCAGGGACCGAGGGGTCTTCCGAGCAATAGACCTTCTTGTCGGCGCGCGGCAGCGACAGATCGAACCAGTTGTTGGCGATGATGCCGCTGCGCGACGGGCGCGATCCGGTCAGGATCGTCGAATGGCCGGGGCAGGTTTCGGTGGCGGCATGGCTCTGATAGCCGGCCGGGAACACCGCACCGTTGGCCAGCCGCTTCATGCCGCCGGTGAAATGCTGGCGATATTCCGCGAAAAGATCGGCCGAAAACTGGTCAACCGAGATGGCCACGATCAGCTTGGGCTTTGGCGACGGGGCCGTTTGCACCTGCGCCACTGCCGGTGTCGCCAGCGCTGCCGCCGCGACAGTAATCTTTTGCAACAAATTCACTTGGCTGCTCCCCGTATGCGCGTCGGCCCTGGCGGTGCTATACCCCCGGCATGCCACAGTTTGGAGCCCCGATGATCAGCTTCGGTTGCCGATTGATGACAATGCTCGCCGCGCTGCTGCTGGCGGTGCCCGCATTCGCACAAGGTCTGCATATCCAGCCGCGCCTCGTCGCCGAAAGCCAGGCTCCGGCCGCCGGCAAGACGGTGACGCTGGCGCTGGCGATGAAGCCGGATGCGACCTGGCATGGTTACTGGAAGAATCCCGGCGACTCCGGGATCGAGACAGTGATCGACTGGACGCTTCCGCAAGGCGTGGCCGCGGGCGAAATCGGTTATCCGGTGCCGCACACGCTGATCATCGCCGGGCTGATGAACTATGTCTATGAAGGCGAATACGCCCAGCTGATCGAACTGAAGCTGCCCGCGGGCCTCGCGCCGGGGACGAAGCTGCCGATCCGCGGCACCGCCAAATGGCTCGCCTGCACCAAGGAAATCTGCGTCCCCGAGAAGGCGAACATCGCCGTCGATCTGGTCGTGGGGGATGGCAAGGCGGATGCGGCGCGCGCCACCGACTTCGCCCGATGGCGCGCAGCGATGCCCAAGCCGCTCGGCAGCCAGGGCCGCTTCGCGCTGAATGGCGATACCTTCCGGCTGGCCGTGCCGATCCCGGCCAAGCTCAAC
The DNA here is from genome assembly GCF_042693015.1 of Sphingomonas sp. DBB INV C78. NCBI lineage: Bacteria > Pseudomonadati > Pseudomonadota > Alphaproteobacteria > Sphingomonadales > Sphingomonadaceae > Sphingomonas > Sphingomonas sp. DBB INV C78. The sequence goes on from NZ_CP170544.1 coordinate 1,841,350, forward strand.
GTCGCCGACGTCTATTTCTTCCCGCTGACCGACGGCGCCATCGCTTACGCCGCGCCGCAGAGTGTGACGCGCAATGGCGACAATCTGATCGTCGAGGTCAAGGCGGCGGAGGGCGCGGCCGGCTTGGCGCAGGTCGACGGCGTACTGCGCATCGGCAAGGATAATGGCCTGACCCTGACCGCGAAGCCGGGTGATGTGCCGGCGGCCGGGACGGCCGTCGCCGCATCGGTCGAGGGCGCTGGATCGGGCGGCGTCAGCACCGTCGTGTTGGCGTTGGGCGGCGCGATCCTGGGCGGGTTGCTGCTCAACATCATGCCCTGCGTCTTCCCGATCCTGAGCCTGAAGGCGTTGAGCCTTGCGCGGGCCGGCGGCGACGAGCGCGGCGCGCGGCACGAAGCGCTGGCCTATACCGGCGGCGCCGTGCTGACCTGTCTCGCTCTCGGCGGTGCTCTTTTGGCGGTCCGGGCCGGCGGCGAGGCGGCAGGCTGGGCGTTCCAGTTGCAGGACCCGCGCGTGATCCTGTTGCTGCTGTTGCTGACCGCGGCAATCGCGCTCAATCTGGCCGGCCTGTTCGAGCTGCCAGCAGTGGCCGGCGGCGATGCGCTCGCCAATCAGGGCGGCACGCACGGCTCCTTCTGGACGGGTGCCCTTGCCGCCTTCATCGCGACGCCCTGCACCGGCCCGTTCATGGGTGCAGCCTTGGGTGCGGCGCTGGTTTTGCCGGCGGCCGCCGCGATGGCGGTGTTCGCGGGGCTTGGGTTGGGGCTTGCCCTGCCCTTCCTCGCGCTCGGTTTTATCCCGGCGCTGCGTCGCCGATTGCCCAAACCCGGCCCGTGGATGGACCGGCTGCGGCGCTTCCTCGCCATTCCGATGTTCCTGACCGCGCTCGGCCTGGCCTGGCTGCTCGGCCGGCTGGCGGGCGTCAACGGCATGACCTTGGGCCTGGGCGCGGCATTGCTCACCGGTTTCGCTCTGTGGTGGGTCGGTCGCCGGCAGGCTGCCGGCAAGCGCGCCGCCTGGTGGCCGCTCGCCCCCGCCGCCGCCGCCGCACTCGCGCTGATGGTGACGGTGCCCCGCGCGCCCGCAACCGCGGCGGCACCTACCGCCGGTGCGCTCGGCGCCCAGCCCTTCAGCGAGGAGAAGCTCGCCGCGCTGCAGGCCGAGGGCCGCCCGGTCTTCGTCTATTTCACTGCCGACTGGTGCCTGAGCTGCAAGGTCAACGAAAAGGCAGCGATCGAGCGGACCGAGGTGGCAGAAGCCTTTGCCGGCGCCAATGTCGCGGTGCTGGTGGGCGACTGGACCAATGGCGACGCCGCAATCGGCCGCTTCCTCAACCAGCAGGGGCGTTCGGGCGTGCCGCTCTACATGTTCTACCGGCCGGGCCAGCCGCCGGAAATTCTGCCGCAGGTGCTGACGCCCGGCACGCTGACGGCGCTGGCTGCTTGAAATTTGGGGGCCTTATCTCGTCACCATGAAAGGAAGGAAGTGCAGATGATCCGCCAGTCCATTGCTTTCGCCGCCGCCATCACGATTGCGGCCCCCGTTTTCGCGACCGCCACGGTCGGCCAGCCCGCGCCCGACTTCATTGCCGCCGATGCCGATGGCAAGCCCGTCAAGCTGTCGAGCTTCAAGGGTAAGACGGTGGTGCTGGAATGGAACAACCCCGGCTGCCCCTTCGTCCAGAAGCATTATGAAAGCGGCAACATGCAGAAGACGCAGGCCGCCGCGCACGGCCAGGGCGTTGTGTGGCTGACGATCAATTCCGGCGCGCCGGGCAAGCAGGGCCATATGACCGGTGCCGAGGCGCAGGCCTTCGAGAAGAAGGAAAAGGCGCATGCCACCGCCTATCTGCTCGATCCCAAGGGCGTGGTCGGCAAGCTCTATGACGCCAAGACGACGCCGCAGATGTTCGTCATCAACCCCGCCGGCACGCTCGTCTATGCCGGCGCGATCGACGACAAGCCGACTGCCGACGTCGCCGACATTGCGGGTGCCCGCAACCATGTGCTGGCAGCACTTGCCGACGTGAAGGCGGGCAAGCCGGTCTCGGTCGCAACCAGCAAGCCTTATGGCTGCGCGGTAAAATACGCGAGTTGAGCTACTTCCGCACCCACAGCCGCTTGCCGCCGACCCACGTCTCCATCACCTTGGTGGCACGGATTTCGGCGGGGGTGGCGGTGAGGATGTCACGGTCGAGCAGCAGGAAATCGGCGTAGCGGCCGGGTTCCAGCGTGCCGATCTTGTCCTCGGCAAAACCGGCGAAAGCGGCGTCGCGGGTGAAGGCTGACAGGGCCTGCGGCATCGTCAGCTTCTGTTCGGGCATCCAGCCGCCGGGCGGCTGGCCCGACGCATCCTCGCGACTGATAGCGGCGGCGAGGCCGGCGAAGGGATCTGGGCTTTCGACCGGAAAGTCCGATCCGAAGGCAAGCCTCGCGCCCGCCTTCAACATCGACTGCCACGCATAGGCGCCGACCAGCCGTGCGGGGCCGAGGCGGGCCTCGGCCATCAGCCGATCCGATGTCTGGTGGACGGGCTGCATGGACGCGATGATACCGTTGCGGCCGAAGCGCGGCAGGTCCGCGGGATCGACGATCTGGGCATGTTCGATCCGCCAGCGGCGATCGCCCTTGTAGGTGCCGGCCAGTTCCTCGATCGCATCCAGCGCCTGAGCATTGGAGGCGTCACCGATCGCGTGGATCGCGACCTGAAAATTGTCCATCGCCGCGCGGCTGCCGAGATTCTTGAGCTTGGCGTCGTCGATCAGAGTGAGGCCGCGCTGGCCCGGAGCATCGGCATAATCCGCCTTGAGCCGCGCTCCGCGCGAGCCGAGCGCACCATCGTCGATCAGTTTGACGCCGACCATGCGCAGCCGGCCGTTGTAAAGCCAGGGCGTGGGGCCAGTGCCCGCGATCGAGATCAACGGCTCGATACCATAGGCATAGGAGATGATCCGTACGCGCAGCCGGCCCATGTCACCCGATCGGCGCATCACCGCCCAGTCATCCGCGCTGGTGCCCATGTCGGCGACGGCGGTGATGCCCTTTTCGATCAGGATTTCCTGCGTCTTGGCGAAAGCGAGGTCGCGTTCGAGCGCTTGCGGCGGCGGTACGGCCTTCTCCATCAAGGCCATCGCCGCGTCGACGAAGACGCCGGTGGGCTTGCCGCCGGCCATCTCCACGCGGCCGCCGGCAGGTGATACCGTCTTGGGGCCGATTCCCGCCAAAGCTAGCGCGGCGCTATTGGCAACGCCTGCATGGCCGTCGATGCGCAACAGCCAGACTGGCCGATCACCCACCGCCGCGTCGATATCGGCGGCCGTGGGAAAGCGGCCGAGGCCCCAGCGCTCCTGGTTCCAGCCGAAGCCGACAACCCAGCGCTGATTGGGATTGGCGCGCGCCCAATCCTGAATCTTCCGCTGGGCCTCCTCAAGCGAATTGGTGCCGGACAGGTCCACCTGCAGCGCCTGATAGCCAAGGTGCATGACATGGCCGTGCGCGTCGATCAGGCCGGGGATCAGGGTGCGCCCCTTGCCGTCAAGCTTATAGTCCAGCTTCTCCGGCCTTTTGTCCTTGGCCGAAAGCGTTCGGACGACCTTGCCCTCGCCGTCGATCAGCAGGCCCGAAAAGCGATCGACCGCACCGTCCTTGCCGATGCTGTAGCCGTTCACATTGTCGATCAGCCCGTCCGCGTGCGCCGCCGAGGCAGCGAGCGCCAGCGCTGCGGCCGCGCCGAGCAGGCGCCCTCCCACCCGCTTCACTGCTTGATGCGCCGCACCAGTGCCGACAGATCCTGCCGGCCGGCGCCCATAGCCTGCACCTCGGCATAGAATTGGTCGATCAAAGCGGCGGCCGGCAGGGTCGCACCATTGGCGCGGGCCTCCTCCAGCGCGAGGCCGAGATCCTTGCGCATCCAATCAACCGCGAAGCCCTCGTCGAACTGCTCGGCTGCCATGCTCTTCCAGCGATTGACGAAATACCAGCTCGACGCGGCGCCGGCGGAAACCGCTTCGAACACCTTGTCGACGTCGAGTTCGGCGGCCTGGGCAAAGCGCAGTGCCTCCGCAATTGCCTGCATGGTGCCGGCGATGCAGACCTGATTGACCATCTTGGTCTGTTGCCCCGCACCCGCGCCGCCAACATGGACGATCCGGGCGGCATAGGCCTTCATCAGCGGCTCGGCGGCGGCGACCGCTTTCTCCGATCCGCCGCACATCACCGAAAGCTTGCCGGCCTCGGCCCCCGCCTGACCGCCCGAAACAGGCCCGTCGACGACAAGGAAGCCGCGATCCTTGCCCTCGACCGCCAACTGGCGGGCGATGCGTGCCGACGCGGTCGTGTGATCGACGAACACCGCACCCGGCTTCATCGTGCGGAAACAGCCGTCACCCCGCAGCGTCACCGCCTCCAGATCGGGGTCCGCGCCGACGCAGGTGAAGACGGCGTCCGCTCCCTCTGCCGCGGCCGCCGGTGTCGGCGCCGATCGGCCGCCATGGGCCGCGACCCAGGCATCGGCCTTGCTCGCCGTGCGGTTATAGACGGTCACGTCATGCCCAGCGCTGAGCAGATGACGGGCGATCGCACGGCCCATGACGCCGAGGCCGATGAAAGTTACCTTTGCCATGGCCCCCGAATAACCATGGTTTCGCCAATCCGCCAGATGGGCTAGAGCGCCGGGCATCATGGCTACTGCAGTAAAGACCCCCGCTCCGCTCCCCGTCTCCATCGCCGACGTGCAGGCGGCGCAGATGCGGATTGCGGACAGCATCGTCCGGACCCCGACGCTGCTGAGCAAGACGCTGTCGGACATGACGGGCGCCAAGGTCTATCTGAAGTTCGAAAATCTGCAGTTCACCGCCGCCTACAAGGAGCGCGGCGCGCTCAACAAGCTGCTCCAGCTCGACGAGGAGGCGCGGACGCGCGGCGTGATCGCAGCATCCGCCGGCAACCATGCCCAGGGCCTTGCTTACCATGGCGCGCGGCTGGGCATCCCCGTCACCATCGTCATGCCGAAGTCGACGCCGACGGTTAAGGTCTCACAGACCGAAGGCCATGGCGCGACCGTGATTCTGAGCGGCGAGCGCTTCGACGACGCCTATGAGCACGCGCTGATCGTCGCCAAGGAGCGCGGCCTCACCTTCGTCCATCCGTTCGACGACCCAGCGATCATCGCCGGTCAGGGCACGGTGGCGCTGGAAATGCTGGCCGACGCGCCGGACATCGATACGCTGGCGGTGCCGATCGGCGGCGGCGGCCTGATTTCGGGCTGCACGATCGTTGCCAAGGGGCAGAGCCGACCGGTCGAAGTGATCGGCGTCCAGGCCGAACTGTTTCCGTCGATGTATAACCGGATCAACGGCGCGGACCTGCCGATCGGCGGCGACACGCTGGCCGAAGGCATCGCGGTGAAGGAGCCGGGCGCGATCACGTCCGCGATCATCCGCGAGATCGTCGACGACATGGTACTCGTCTCCGAACGCGATCTCGAAAAGGCGCTGTCGCTCCTGCTCCAGATCGAAAAGACAGTGGTCGAAGGTGCGGGCGCGGCTGGGCTGGCCGCATTGATTTCCAATCCCGAACGGTTCGCCGGCCGAACCGTCGGCCTCGTCCTGACCGGCGGCAATATCGACACGCGCCTGCTGGCAAACGTGCTGCTGCGCGATCTCGCCCGCTCCGGCCGCCTCGCCCGCCTGCGCATCCGGCTGCAGGACCGGCCGGGGGCATTGTTCCGCGTCGCGCGCATTTTCGACCAGGAAGCGGTCAACATTCTGGAACTCGCGCACCAGCGAATCTTCACCAACCTGCCGGCCAAGGGCCTGAGCCTGGATGTCGAATGCGAGACCCGCGACAAGGCGCATCTGGAGCGACTCGTGGCAGCGCTGACGGCTGACGGCTACGAAGTCACGCCGGTCGAACTCGCCTGAGAGTCAACAGGGGGTTTTGGCGCCTTGCGGCCCTTAACCCTCTTTTCATGGTGAACGGCCTTTTCATATTTTCGGCCTAACTGCATAATCATCTCATCAAGCCGACCATGGTGGACGGCTTATGGGTCCGGGGCCAGCCGTGAGCGCACCATTCCGCTTCCCGCGCTTCTTCGTAACGACACCGTCGCCGTGCCCCTATCTGCCGGGCAAGACGGAGCGGAAGGTATTTACCGAGCTGTCCGGTCCGCATGCCGCGGAGCTGAATGACGCCCTTGGCCGGATTGGTTTCCGCCGCAGCCAGAACGTCGCCTACCGGCCGAGCTGCGCGGATTGCACCGCCTGCGTTTCGGTGCGCGTCGTCGCCAGCGAGTTCAAGCCCAATGCCAGCCAGCGCAAGCTGATCCGCCGCAACGCCGATCTCAGCGTCAACGCCTGCAAGCCCTGGACGACCGAGGAACAGTTCGAGCTTCTGCGCCGCTATCTTTCCGCCCGCCATCCCGGCGGCGGCATGGCGGAGATGGACGATCTCGATTTCGCCGACATGGTCGAACAGACGCCGGTCAACACCTATGTCGTCGAATATCGCGATCCCGACGGCAAGCTCGTGGGCGCCTGCCTCAGCGATCATCAGGCCGATGGCCTGTCGATGATCTACAGCTTCTTCGACGCGCAGAATGTCGATCGGCCCGGCCTCGGCACCTACATCATCCTCGATCATATCATGCGTGCCGCAAAATCCGGTCTGCCATATGTCTATCTCGGCTACTGGGTGAAGGGATCGCCCAGGATGCAGTACAAGACCCGCTTCCAGCCGATGGAGCGGCTGGGTTCGGGCGGCTGGACGCGCTTCGAGCCGGAGCCGGATGCGGCGACCATGCTCGACGCCCTGCTCGGTTAAATCGCGGCAACTCCACACTCCTTAATCGTAGCGGCAACGGAACCACCGCGGCGTTGGGCGGTTTGGGCTGGGTGCCGGGCGCCTTCCGGCGAGTGAAGATGGAGAAGAACATGCGTGCTTCGCGCCTATGGCAACTGGCAGCGGTGTCCCTGATCGCAGCGACACCGGTGGTCGCACAGGCACAGGCGACGCGGGCGGCATCACCCGCATCCAGCCTTTCCTTGGTCGGGGCACCCGCACGCGCCGGCGCTACCATGACCCGGCAAAACCGGCTGGAAGGCAATGCCGGCTGGATCATCGGCGCAATCGGCGTGATCGCTGGTGTGACCTATGCCTTCGTCGAGGGCAATGACGACAGCGACCCGGAAACCCCGGTCAGCAACTGAACAAATTCCATGGCAAATGCTGCTCTGCCTGGCTGGGTTCAGGCAGAGCGCTTTTGTGTGGCACTAGTTTAACGGCGCTCTCAGTTTTCCCTCGCGGTGCAATTCGCGCAGCTTAAGCTTGTTGACCTTTCCGGTTGGTCCGAGTGGGATGGCGTCGATAAAAACGATTTCATCCGGCATCCACCAACGCGCGATCCGACCTTCGAGGAGATCGCGAAGTTCATGATCCGCCGGGCGTGCGCCGGGTTCGGCCTGCACGATCAGCAGCGGCCGTTCGTCCCATTTGGGATGGGGCACGCCGATCGCTGCGGCATTGGCGACGCCGGCATGCGACAGCACGGCATTTTCGATGTCGATAGAACTTATCCACTCGCCGCCCGATTTGATCACGTCCTTCGCTCGATCGGTGATCTGCATGGCTCCGTGATTGTCGATCGTCGCTACATCGCCGGTATCGAACCAGCCATCGGCATCGAGCACATCGCCGCCGTCGCCATCAAGATAGCCGCCCGCCACCGCAAAGCCGCGCGCCTTGAGCCGGCCGGGGGAGTTTCCGTCCGCGGGCAGTTCTTCCCCATCTTCGTCGACGATCTTCAGCTCGACGCCAAAGGGCGGTATGCCCTGCTTCAGTTTCTGGCGGACCTGAATGTCGCGATCGGCATCCGCCAGCGCAGGCATAAGGCCGCCGAGCGTGCCCATCGGCGACAACTCGGTCATTCCCCAACCGTGGATCACCTCGATCCCATAATCATCCTCGAACGCGCGCAGGATCGCCTCGGGAAGCGCCGCGCCGCCGATCACCACCCGCTTCAGCCAGGGCAGGCACAGGCCATGTTCGCGCAGATGGTGGAGCAAGCCGATCCAGACTGTCGGCACCGCCGCGGTCATCGTCACACGTTCGCTATCCAGCAGTTCGTATATCGACGCGCCGTCAAGCTGGGCACCCGGCATCACCATGCGCGCGCCCGCGGCCGGGCAGACGAAGGCCATGCCCCAGGCATTGGCGTGGAACATCGGCACCACGGGCATCACCACGTCGTTCCGGCCGATGTTCAGCACGTCCCTGCCCAGCGCCATCATCGCGTGCAGCACGTTGGAGCGGTGCGAATAGAGCACGCCCTTCGGATTGCCCGTCGTGCCGGAGGTGTAGCAGAGACCGCAGGCGGCATTCTCGTCGAAGCCGCCCCAGGGCGTGCCCGTGTCGCGGCCCGCGATCCAGTCCTCGTAGCAAAGCGCTCCCAGGTCATTGGCCGGCATGGCATCGCGATCGGCGATGATCACATAATGTTCGATAGGCAGGCGATCGCGGATGGATTCGATCAGCGGCACGAAGCAGGCATCGAGAACAAGCACGCGATCCGCTGCATGGTTGGCGATCCAGACGATCTGATCGGCGTGCAGACGCGGATTGATCGTGTGCAGCACGGCGCCGATTCCCATGGTGCCGTACCAGCATTCCATGTGCCGCTCGCCATTCCACGCAAGCGTCGCAACGCGATCGCCGGGCCGGATGCCCTGCGCCATCAGCGCCGCCGACACCTGCTTGGCGCGGTCATGCAGCGCGGCATAGCTGATCCGATGAATGTCACCACCCAGGCGTCGGGTGACGACTTCGGCATCGCCATGCACACGGGCGGCATGATCCAGGATCTTGTCCACCGTCAGCGGCCAGTGCTGCATCAGGCCCTGCATCTCGATCTCCATCCTTTTCGGTTCCCCCGCCCAGCCACCCCCATGACCGAGCGGGTTCCCCTCCTCCCCCGAACCTAACAGCGTAGGATCAGAAGCGGAAAGTGGCCGACGCACCATAAGTGCGCGGATCGGCGTGGAGTGTGCGGATGGCGGTGCTGCCGGGGAACACGCCGTTGCGCAGACCCAGCGGACCATCAAGCGTCTGATACAGATTGCCGTTGGTATATTGGGTGTTCGTCAGATTGTTGCCGAATACGGAAAAGGACCATTGGTCGTCCGCGGAGTTGATCGTCACGCGCGCGCCGAGCACCGCATAACCATCCTGCACCGTCTGCGGGTTTGCGTCCGAGACCAGGCCGTAGAACTGGTCGGACACGAAGGCGAGGTTGCCGTTCAGCACCCAGCGCATCCCCGTCGAGCCGATGTCACCCGACCAGTCGACCGCGACGCGGGTCGTGAATTCGGGCGAGAAGGTGTTGGGCTTGCCCTTCAGATCCTGCGTACCGCCAAGCCCCGGCAGGCCCGGCGCGTTGGGATAATCGCGGAAGGCCGAATCGAGGTATGCGAGCGAGGCCGTGACCTGGAAATCGCGCACCGGCGCCATCACCATATCATATTCGAAGCCCTGCTGCCGCAGCTTGCCGGCGTTGAGCACGGTGAAGCTGGTGCCGTCGAAAGCGCGATCCTGATAGCCGCTGATGTCCATGCGGTAGAAGGTCAGGTTCGCCGTCAGCCTGTTGTCGAGCCAGCTCGTCTTCGCGCCAAGCTCGTAGTTGGTCGAGGTTTCGCGATCGAAGACGCGCTTGGTGGAGATGAGGTTGCCGTTGGCGTCGAAGGTCGACAGCGCCGGCGATCCGCCGCCGCTATTGTAGCCGGCAGACTTGTAGCCCGTCGACACATTGGCGAAGAACAGCATCGCGCGCGTCGGCTGATAGTTCAGGCTGACGCGATAGGTGAAGCGCTCGTCATCGATCTTCGGGAAGGTCAGCACCTCGGGCGCGCGCAGCCCCGCGACGAACGGGTTGGTGATCGTCTGCGAATAGGTGCCCTTCTTCTTATCCTTGGTGTAGCGCCCGCCGAGCGTGAGCTGGAGTTCCTCGGTGAAATGCCAGGTAAGCTGGCTGTAGGCCGCATAGCTGTCGACGGTCTGCGTCACCTGCTGGTTGGTGGCATCGCGGCCGCCATTGGCCGTCAGGAAATTGTTGCACGCGCCGCGCACTGGCCCCGGCGGCGTCAGCACGTTACAGAATTGCGCGTTCATCTGGAATTTCTCGCCGAGGCTGTAATCCTCGGTGAAGTAATAGAGGCCGGCCACCATATCGAAATGGCCGTCGAACCATTCGCGCACTGGCGAGATGAACTGCAGTTCGTGGTTCTGGCTCTGCGACCCGAAATTGCCGACGCGCGACAGGATCGGCGCGGGCGTGAAGATCACGTCGCCGTCGAGCTGATCGCTGTCCCAGTCACGATAGCTGTTGATGAGGCGCAGGGTACTGCCATCGAGATCCCAGGACAGCGTGCTGGAGACGCCCCATTGCTTGTCGTCGAGATCGGCGGTCACATACTGGTTCATGAAGCGATCGCTGAACACGGTGTCCGGCAACTGGCCGCCCAAGCGCGCCTGCAGCGTCGCGAGCTGGGTGGGCGAGACCGACTTCTCGTCGAAGTCGATATTGGTGAAGCCGTCACCCTTGATTTCGGAATAATCGGCGCGGACGATCCATTCGAAATCGCCGAACTGTCCGCGGAAGCTGCCGCGCAGCGCGATATCGTCGGTGCCGCCATATTGCTTGCCGTCGAGATGGTTCTTCCAATAGCCGCCGAACCATTGCCCCATGCCGGCGACGCGCACCGCCATATTGTCGTCGATCGGCATGTTGACATAGCCATCGAGCTTGTAGCGATCGCCATTGCCGATCTCACCCGTCACGCGGCCCGAGAAATCCTGCTTGGGCGTCGCGGAATGGAGCGACAGCGCGCCGACGCTGGCGTTGCGGCCGAACAGGGTGCCCTGCGGGCCGCGCAGCACTTCCACGCTTTCCATGTCGAGCATCGAGCCGACGATCGCGCCCGCGCGCGGCACATAGATATTGTCGACGAAGACGGCGACGCTGGGCTCGATCGTCGTGTTGCTCGCCGATCCGATGCCGCGGACATTGAGGCGCAGGAAGGAGGACTGGACGCCCTTGTTGATCTGCACATTGGTCGCGATGCGGCCAAGATCCTGGACCGAAGTGACATTGGCCGCGGCCAGCGCCTTGTTGTCGAAAGCCGCGATCGAGATCGGCACGCGCTGCACGCTTTCGGCACGCTTCTGGGCGGTGACGATGATGTCGCCGCTATCGGCGTCCGCACCGGCAGCAGCGTCTGCGCTTGCGGCAGCATCCGCCGCCACTTCCTCGGCCAGCGCCGGCGTCGCCGAAGACAGAATCAAGGCGACAGCAAGCGGGCTGGCGCGCAGGCGCCATTGATCGAGCTTCATTCAAGTATCTCCCCTAGGATTTTCGTGAGGCTAATCGAGGCTGGGCATCCCGATTTTCACTTTTGGCGACATGAATTTCACAATTGATGTCACACAAAGCCGAATTTGATTGCCGCCAGCACCAGCGCGGCAAGAAAAACGGTTTCGAGGACCATCAGCACGACCGGCTTCAGACCGACCTTCACGATCTCGCCCAGCCTGGTCTTCATGCCGATCGCGGCGATCGCGGTGACGAGGCAGGCTCTGGAAATGGTGTTGCCAGCATCGAGCAGCGCGGACGGCAGCGGCAACAGGCTGTTCATCATTACCAGCGCGATGAACCCGACCACGAACCAGGGCAGCAGCGGCGGGCGCACCGCGTCCGGCGCCGATTGGCTGCGGGTGATTTGCCCGGCGACGAGGATGACGGGCAGCAGCATCGCGACGCGCAGCAGTTTGACGATCGTCGCGGTGTCGCCGCTTTCGGGCGAGATCGCGTAGCCGGCGCCAACGACCTGCGCGACGTCGTGGATCGTCGCCCCGATGAAGATGCCGGCCTGATGGTGATCGAGCCCCGTGATGCTCGCGACGATGGGGTAGCCGATCATCGCAAGCGTCGACAGCACCGAGACGCCGATCACCGTGAACAGCGTCGCCTGTTCCTTCTTCGGGTGCGCCGGCAACGCCGCCGAAAGCGCCAGCGCCGCCGAAGCCCCGCAGATCGCGGTGGCCCCGCCCGACAGGAAACCGAACAAGGGGCTGAAACCCATGAAGCGGGCGGCCAGGACGGATACCGCGATGGTGATGCTGACAAGCGCGACCGATAATATGACCGGTGCCCAGCCGAGCGCCGTCACCTGATCCCAACCGATCCGCAGGCCCAGCAGCGCTACGCCAAAGCGCAGGAGCGCCTTTGACGCGAACTCGATGCCCGGCCGGCTGCGCTCCGCTTCCGTAAGAAAGTTGAGCGCCATGCCGAGCAGCAGCGCATAGAGCATGACTGGCGCATCATAATGTTCGGACAGGAAGCAGGCCGCAGCCGCAACCACGAACGCCATCAGGATTCCGGGAAAGAGCGTGCGTCCCCGCGCGAGCAGTGAATTCACGATTGGACGCCGGCCTGGTCGATGCGGGCGAGATCCGAAAGATAACTTTTCCGCGCCATGGCGAAGACGATCGCCGCCGCAACGCTGGCGATCGGGATCAGGCGAAAGGCTTCCAACAAGCCAAAGCTGTCGGCCAGGCGGCCCGTGACGATCGGCCCGGGCGCGAGCCCCAGGATGTTGTTGGCGAGCGTCAACGTGGCGAAAGCGGTGCCATGGATGGCGAGCGGAGTGAGGTTAGCCACCATCGCGCCGGCCGGCCCGGTCGTCCCCGCGATCAGGAACAGTGCGACGCCGAGCAGCACGAGTTGCAGTCCGCCCGGTGCGCATTGCATCGCCAGAGAAAGCGCCAAGGCCGAACCGAGGCAATAGACGATGGCGAGCGCGATCTTGCGGTCCGGCCGTTGCCGGGCGAAGTGGTCGCTGGCCATGCCGCACAGCACCATGCCCGCGCCGCAGATAAGGAACAACAAGGCGGAGGTGCGACCGGCCTCGTCGACCGCCATGCCATGATAGCGGCCGAGGAAGGTGGGCATCCACGCCGGCAGCGCACCGGCCCCGAACAGTTGGAGGCCGCTGCCGATATAAGCCAGCGTCACCGATCGGCATGCGAACAGGCTTTTCAGGCTGGGTCGCGGGGCGACGTCAGTGGACGAGGCCACCTCTCCAGCCAGCACCCTATTGCGGCGTTCGTTGACGATGAGCGGAAAGAGGATGGCAAGCACCAAGCCGGCCAGGCCGATGGCAACGAACGCCGAACGCCAGCCATGGCTGGCCGCGATCTCGCCGCCCAGTGCGACGCCCAGCACCTGCCCGAACAGGCCGCCCGCCATGAAGGCGGCCGATAGCGTCGATCGCATGCGTTGCGGGAAGACACTGATGACGAGCGCGATTCCGACGCTGCCATAAGCGGCCTCGCCGAGGCCCACCATCACGCGGCCGGCGAGCATCTGCCCATAATTCTGGGCCGCCGCACACAGCAGAGTGGCGAGGCTCCAGAGTACCGCCATCAGCGTGAGACTTTTGACGCGACCCCAGCGATCGGCGAGCAGCGAGAGCGGGAAGGTCAACAGGCCGACCATCACGGCCACGACACCCGACAGCAGGCCGAGTTGCGCGTCACTCAGCGTCCATTCCGTCTTGATCAGCGGAAATACCGAATTCAGTACCTGCCGGGCCATATAGTCCGAAATCAGCAGGCCGAAGCTCAGCGCGAACACCGCCCAGCCATAAGCGGTGGGACGCGCAGGCCCCTGCGCAACATCCGAGCCTGTCGCTGCGATGACGGCCATCGACCGATCCTCAGCCTATGCCGCGGCAGAGATCATCGATCAGCGCCGCGCCCTGCGGCCAAGGCCCATAGCCCGCCGCCGGATTGAGGTGCCCGACCTCACCCGCATCATGCAAGCGCGCGCCCCAAGCCTGCGCCAGCGCCGCCGTCCGATCGAACGGCGCCAGCGGATCGTTGCGGCTCGCAACCACCACCGCCGGGAAGGGCAGCGGCGAACGGGCGATCGGCAGCCAGCCATTGGCATCCAGATCGGCCAGTTGCGGATAGCCTTCGGGCAGCGGATTTTCGACATCGGCCGGGGTGACGAGCAGGGCCGCGCGGATCGCGCGGGTCGGCGTCTCTGCCCAATGCGCGACCATCAGGCAGCCGGCGCTGTGCGCGACCAGCACGACATCCCCCGCGATCGCGTTGATCGCTGCGTCGAGCGCTTCCACCCGCGCGGCCCGGCTGAGGCCATCGACGCGCAGCGGCTCCACCGTCGCCGATCCGGGGAAGGCGCGGGCCATATGCGTCTGCCAATGATCCTCCACATGATCGCGGAGGCCCGGCACGAACAGCAAAGTGGCGTCGGCGGTGTCGCTCATGGCGGGGTCAGTTCGCGTAGCGGATCGGGATCGCGCGCTGCTTCGGCTCGCGATTGGGCGCCATGCCGAGCTTCGCCAGCGTCTCGTCCACGCTGTTATACTGGACGCCGATCTTGTAGATTTCGCGCGCCTCCTTGGCGGTCGCGATCTCGCGGCCAAGCTCCTTCGCGACGCGCGTCAACTGCTCGATCTGCTGGACCGAGGTCATCTTGTCGCCATGCTGATCGTAAAGCGTGTCCTCGATGCCGCAGCGGACATGCTGGCCGAGACACATCGCCATCACGTTGACCGGCAGCACGTTGCGCATCACCGATTCCAGCGTCACCGTCGACCCGTCAGGCGCGCGGCGGATGAACTCCATGAAGTTCGCCGGATTCGGCCCGTCGAAACCACCGCCGATGCCGACCCAGGTCAGGTTGAGCGGGCCCATATAATGGCCGCGGCGGACGAGCCGCTCCACCGTTTCCATGTCGGGCATGCAGGTGAGCTGGAAATGCGGCTGGATGCCCGCAGCGGTCAGCCGGCGGAGATGCTCTTCCACCCAATGCGGGCCGGCCGGCACCACCATCTCGCGATAAGCGTGGTAGAGTGCCGGATTGGCGAGCGAGGTGTCGCCATATTCCTCCTCCGCCATCAGATCCATGATGTTCATCTGCGTCGTGTTGACCGCGATCGTCACCTGATCGGGGGCAGGCTTCAGATCGGCGAGCATGTGGCGCACCTCGTCCGACAGCCATTTGGCCTGGGCGCCGTCCTCCTCGTTTTCGGGCGAGAAGGAGATCGAGCCGCCAACCTGGAGGATCATGTCGGGCACGGCTTCGCGCAGGCCCGCGAGCAGTTCGTTGAACTTGGACAGCCGCTTCGATCCGTGGCCATCCTCCTCACGGACGTGGATGTGCAGCACGGTCGCGCCGGCATTGTAGCAATCCACCGCCTTCTGGACATGCGCGTCCATCGAGATCGGAATATCCTCCGGAAAATCCTCCGGCGCCCATTCCGGGCCATAAGGCGCAACGGTGATGACCAGCTTTTCCTGGGTTTCAGGAAGCAGGGAATCGTCGAGGAACTGCATGTCGATACTCCTGTCGGAAAGTCAGTACGGCCGGTCGCCGATGATGCCCGCGCGCTCCATGCGGCGGACGGTGGGGGCGTAATCCATGACGGCGTAATGCTGGGTCGAACGGTTGTCCCAGATGGCCACGCTGTTCGGCTGCCAGCGCCAGCGCACCTGATATTCGGGGATCGCCGCGCGCCCGATCAGATATTGCAGCAGGTTGGCGCCGCCCGGTGCGAAGTCCTGTCCGTAGCGGACGTTTTCGAACGTGTGAAAATTGGTGAAGTGGGTCGTGAAGCCGTTGACGTAGAGGATCTTCTCGCCGGTTTCGGGATGCGTGCGAACAACGGGATGCTCGGCATCGGGGAACTGCGTCTTGAGCGCGTGCCGCTTTTCCTCGGGCATGCGCGCGCCGAAGGTCGCCTCGATGCTGTGGCGCGCCTTCAGGGGCGCGATCGTCTGCTTCACATAGTCCGGCAGGTCGGCATAGGCCTTCGCCATATTGGCCCACATCGTGTCGCCACCCACCGGCGGGCAGGTGATGCAGCGCAGCACCGCGCCCATCGGCGGCACTTCCCGCCAGGTCGCATCGCAATGCCAGGCATTCTCGTAATAATCGGGCGGCGAATTCTCGTCCTTGTAGATGCGGACGAGGCCGGGATGATCGGGATCGCTGCCCGCCACCGGATGATCCTCCAGCGGCCCGAAGCGTTCGGCGAAGGCGACATGATCGGCGCGGGCAAAATCCTGATCGCGCAGGAAGAGGACGCGATGCTCCAGCAAGGCCGCCCGCAGCGCGCCGAACAGATCGTCATTGCGCGCTGCCTCGGCCAGGTTCACGCCATGAACCTCGGCGCCGATATGGGTGGTCAGCTTCTCGACGCGCATGGCCTCCTCCCCGCTCAGACGATGAACACGGACGAGCCGGTGGTCCTGCCCGCCTCGAGATCGCGATGCGCCTGGACGGCATCTTCCAACGCGTAACGCTGGTTGATCTCGATGCGGATGCGGCCGCTCGCGACATGATCGAACAAAGCCGTCGATAGCTCTGCGCGCTCCGCCGGATCGGCGATGAAATCGGCGAGTGCGGGCCGCGTGAAATAGACCGAACCCTGGATCGCCATCTGCAGCGCGTCGATCGGCGGGAACGGGCCGGACGCGGTGCCACAGCCAACGAGCATGCCCCTGCGCTTCAGGCACTTGAGCGAAGCTTCGTAGGTATCCTTGCCGATGCTGTCGAAGACGGTGCCGACGCCGACGCCGTCGGTCAGTTCCTTGACGCGGACGACCAGATCCTCGTTGCGATACAGGATCACCTCGTCGCAGCCATGGGCGCGGGCGAGTTCCGCCTTGGCTTCGGTCGAAACCGTGCCGATCACGCGCAGGCCGAGCAGCTTCGCCCACTGCACCGCGATCAACCCGACGCCGCCGGCGGCCGCGTGGAGCAGGATGGTGTCGCCGGCCTTCAGCCAGGGATTGGTCTTGAGCAGCCAGTAAGCGGCGGAAAGCCCGCGCATGGTCGATGCCGCCGCTGTTTCGAAGGCGATGCCATCGGGCAGCTTGAACAACGAGCCCACCGGCATCACCCGTTCGGTGGAGTAGGCGCCAAGCGGGCTGCCCGTGTAGGTGACGCGATCGCCCACCGCGAAGCCGGTGACGCCCTCGCCCACCGCCTCGATCGTGCCGGCCGCTTCCACACCCATGCCATTGGGCAGCGGCGCCGGATAATAGCCCAGTCGAAAATAGGTGTCGGCGAAGTTGAGGCCCACGGCTGCATGGCGAATGCGCACCTCGCCCGGACCGGGATTGCCGACGGCAACCTCCTCCAGCTTCAGAACGTCCGGGCCACCGGTTTCGTAAAAGCGGACCGCCTTTGCCATTTACGCATCACCCTCATTCGATAATTTGAATGAGGCATAGGCAGCAGCCCGCTTGCCTTTTTCACATTTGATGACATTCTTTTGCCATTCGACGCCAAGGGGGCGGCTTTCGGAGAGGCGGAATGACGGAGCTTATGCGCGTCGCCGCGCTGACCGGCTATTTTTCAACGATGCGGGAATTCCGTGTCGATCCGCGCCCTATCCTGAAGGATATCGGGCTGTCCCCCGATTTGCTGACCAATCCCGAGCAACTGATCTCGGCCCGCGCCGCCATCCGCCTTCTCGAAAAAAGCGCGGCCGCGACGGGCTGCCTCACCCTCGGCCTGCGTATGGCGGAGGGCCGATCGCTCGCCGATCTCGGCACAACGAGCCTGTTGATCGTCCATCAGCCGACGCTGCGCCTCTCGCTGGAGGCGCTCGCGGAATTCCGCAACCGGGTCAATTCGACGCTGGTGCTGCATTTCGAGCAGATCGGTGAAGAGGTGATCCTGCGCGAGGATTTCTCGCTGAGCACTCCGGAACCATCGCGCCAGGCATCGAACCTGGCGATGGGAGTCATTGCGCGGCTATGCGCAACCGTTCTCGGCGACCAATGGGAACCGCAAGCGGCCTGTTTCGCCCATGAGGCTCCACCCTCGAACGAGATGGCGATCTTCCGCCGCCTGTTCCGCTGCCCGCCGCAGTTCAATTCGCCTTTCAACGGCATCGTGCTCGACGCACGCGATCTCGACCGGCCCAACCCCAAGGCTGATGCCGCGCTCGCGCTCCACGCCCGCCGCCTGATCGAATCCGTCGTCAGCCCCGCGCGCCGCAGCCCTGCCCAGGAGGTCGAGCAGATCGTCATGCTCCTCCTCCCCTCCGGCCGCGCCAATATCCAGACCTGCGCGGATTCGATGGGCCTCACCATCCGGACGCTGCAACGCCTGCTCGACGGCGAAAGCACCAGCTTCAGCCAACTCCTCAACCGCGCCCGCATGCAACTCGCCGCGCAATATCTGGCCAATCCCAAGGTACGCGTGACCGATGTCGCCGACATGCTCGGCTACAGCTCGATCGGCGCCTTCACCCGCTGGCATGTCCAGACCTTCGGAATGTCGCCCCGCGAGTCCCGGCGCGGCGGCGGCACGGTCAACATCGCGCACTGAGCACCGCCGGCCAGGCGCGACGATCTGGTCACCGGATCGCTGCAACCATGACGGGCCGCTTATTACGGAGATGAAGTAGTGACGGAGCTGCTGCCTTGCCGCAGACATTCGGATGGAATGATCAGCCGACCGGAAGGGTCCGCACAATCGACTCCTTTTCATTATCACCAGACCGCGTCGCGCATCCCGGCGCGATACCAATCTCAAGGAAACTGGCCGCTATCCGGCCAATGCCGCGCATAAAAAAAGCCCGGAAATCCGGGCTTTTTAAATGGTGGAGCCGAGGGGGATCGAACCCCTGACCTCTGCAATGCCATTGCAGCGCTCTCCCAGCTGAGCTACGGCCCCATCTCATTTTCCGCCGGTTGGGACCGGCGGGGAGCGCGCCCTTTAGATCGGGTCGCGCCCCCCTGCAAGATGATTATCGCAACAATCCGAAAATTTAGTTTTCGTCGTCGTCGCCGCCCGTGGCGACACCGATATCGTCGTCGCCGCCCAGGTCGACATCGTCGTCCGGGCTCGGCTCGGCATCTTCGTCGATGTCCAGATCGTCCTCAGACAGATCGGCATCGACCTTGTCCTCGTCGACCACTTTCTTGGGCGCATCGAACGGCAGCGGCTGCTTCGACTTCAGGATGGGATCGGGCTCCCACGCCGTACCGCATTCGATGCAGGTGACAGGATCTTCCTTGCCAAGATCATAGAAGCGGGTGCCACATTTCGGGCAGGACCGCTTGGTGCCCCATTCAGGTTTCACCACGGCTGTGAGACTCCAAAGAAAGAATTGGAAAAGCACCCCCGAACCAGCGGACCGAGAGCGAAACGCCGGGCGCCTTGCCATAGCGGGGGGCCGCTGTCAAAAGCCGCGTCCGATGAACGCCCACTCCCCCGCATCCCCCGCCACCTCGATCGCCTTTTCGGCTGACGGCCCGCTCAACGGCACCGTACGTGTGCCGGGCGACAAATCCATCTCGCACCGATCGCTGATGTTGTCCGCGCTCGCGGTCGGTGAAAGCGTGGTGGAGGGCCTGCTGGAGGGCGAGGATGTATTGGCCACCGCCGCCGCGATGCGGGCGATGGGCGCCGATATCGCCCGCAGCGACGATGGCCGCTGGCGCATTCACGGCGTCGGCGTGGGTGGCCTGCTGCAACCGCAGGCGGCCCTCGACATGGGCAATTCCGGCACCTCGACACGGCTGTTGATGGGTCTGGTGGCGAGCCACGCCATCACCGCCACCTTCATCGGCGATGCGTCGCTGTCCAAAAGGCCGATGGGCCGCGTCACCGATCCGCTCGGCCTGATGGGCGCCGAATTCAACGCCAGTCCTGGCGGGCGCCTGCCTTTGATGGTGCGGGGGATCTGCCCGGCGGTGCCAATCGAATATCGCCTGCCGGTCGCCTCCGCGCAGGTGAAGTCGGCGATCCTGCTCGCCGGCCTCAACACGCCGGGCATCACCCGCGTCATCGAGCCCGTACCGACGCGCGACCATAGCGAGCGCATGCTGCGCGGCTTCGGCGCCGAACTCAGCGTCGAGGAAGATGCAGACGGTGCGCGGATCATTTCGATCCGCGGCGAGGCCGAACTGAAGCCCCAGGCGATCGTCGTGCCGGGCGATCCATCTTCGGCTGGTTTCCCCGTGGTTGCCGCATTGCTGGTGCCGGGGTCGTCGGTGACGGTGGAGAATGTCGGCCTCAATCCCACCCGCGCCGGGCTTTATGAAGTGCTGCGCGCGATGGGCGCGGACATCAGCTTTGCCAATGAACGCATCGTCGGCGGCGAGCCGGTGGCCGATCTCGTCGTACGCCATTCCACGCTGACCGGGATCGAGGTTTCGTCGGAGATCGTGCCGAGCATGGTCGATGAATTTCCCATCCTCTTCGTCGCCGCGGCAATGGCGCAGGGTCGGACCGTGATGCGCGGGCTGGAGGAACTGCGCGTTAAGGAATCGGATCGGATCGCCGTGATGGCCGAAGGGCTGCGCGCAATCGGCGCACGCGTCGAGGAATTGGAGGACGGCCTGATCGTCGACGGCAGCGATGGCGAAAAGCTGGCGGGCGGCGCGACCGTAAAGGCGCATCTCGATCATCGCATCGCCATGAGCTTCGCAATTGCCGGTCTGATGTCGCGGCAACCCGTGGTGATCGACGATATGGCGCCGGTCGCCACCAGTTTCCCCGGCTTCGCCGAGATGTTAACCAGCCTCGGCGCCCACCGCCGCGTCGTGGCGATCGATTGAACCGGGATATGATGATGGACCGCAGGACCACGCTGGCCGCTGCCGGCGCTGCGATGCTGGCACCCGCCTCGGCGCTTGCCGACACCGATGCCGCCGCTTTCGTCCGCCCCGATCGGGAAATGATGGTGCCGGTGCCCGGCGGCCGCGCCTATGTGCGGATCAATGGCGATCTCAACGCCAAGTTGCCGCCGATCGTGATGATCCATGGTGGCCCCGGTGGCTCGCACGGTGCCTTCCTGCCGGCACTGCCGCTGGCGAAGGATCGCGCGGTGATCCTCTACGACCAGCTCGATTGCGGGCTTTCCGACAAGCCGGGCGATCCGGCCAATTGGGTCGTCCCGCGATTCGTCGCAGAGTTGGAGGCGATCCGCACCGCGCTGGGCGTCGATCGCTGGCATGTGCTGGGGCACAGCTGGGGTGGCACGGTCGCGCTCGAATATGCTGCCCGCCAGCCGAAGGAACTGGCGAGCCTCGTCCTCCAGGGGCCATTGATCTCCACCCGCGCCTGGATGGAAGATGCGGCCACGCTGCGCGCGATGCTGCCGGCCAAGGTGCAGGCAACGCTCGATGCGTGCGAAGGCCCCTACCCGCCTGCCCGGCCGACATGCGATGCGGCCGTCGACGCCTTTTATGCGCGGTTCTGGCGGCTCAAGCCGCTGCCTGCCTGGGCGCAGGCCTATGAGCAACGCCACGGGCTCAAGCTCGCCGCCAACATCTATAACGCGATGTGGGGGCCGAACGAGTTCCGCGCGACCGGCACGTTGGCCGATTATGATGGCGAACCGTTGCTGAAGCGGATCACCGCCCCGACCCTGTTTCTGATCGGCGATTCGGACGAGGTGACCGCCGAAACCGCCCGCCGCCTGATGGCCGAGACGCCGGGCGCGACCCTGAAGATCATCGCCGACGCCGCCCACCGCACCCAATCGGATCAGCCCAAGGCCTATCTGGCCGCACTTCGCGACTGGCTGGCAGGGGGTGACCCGAAATGATCATCGCCGTCGACGGCCCCGCCGCATCGGGCAAGGGCACCATCGCCCGCGCGCTTGCCGCTCATTATGGGCTGCCCTGCCTCGACACCGGCCTCCTTTATCGCGCCGTCGGCGTGCAGGTGCTGCGCGCGGGTGGCGACCCGGAAAATGAGGCGGACGCGCTGGCCGCCTGCGATTTTCCAGGCACGCTGCTCGCCGACCGGGAACTCCGCACCGAGATGGCGGGTGCCGCCGCCTCCAGGGTTTCGGCGATCCCCGCCGTGCGCGAGGCACTGGTCGCGCGCCAACGCGCCTTTGCTGCGCAGCCGGGCGGTGCGGTGCTCGACGGGCGCGATATCGGCACGGTGATCGTGCCGCATGCCAGTGCCAAGCTCTATGTCCAGGCGTCCCCCGCGGTGCGGGCGCGTCGCCGCCATGACGAACTGGCGCGCGCCGGTCACGAGGTCGACGTCGGCCAGATCGAAGCTGACATCCGCGCTCGCGATCTGCGGGACAGCACGCGGGCGACCGCACCGCTCAAGCCGGCCGACGATGCCGCCTTGCTGGATACCAGCGATTTGGATATAGACGCCGCCGTCGATCGGGCGATTTCGCTCGTGGAAGCCCAGCTCGGGATCGGCCGCAAGGCCAGCTCGTAACCGGCGCGCAGAGGAACCGGCGGATGACACCGGAGGCTCCTTGCGCGCTTTTGGCTTTTCGCGGGTGTCGCCTGAAAGATGCCGTCCGGGCATGGGGCCCGTGCGGCGGTTCGGCCAAAAGACCTCTGGATCCAACCAGATGGCCGGAAACCGTTAGTAGGAAACTCTAGACCATGGCAACTGCCGCCAATCCGACCCGCGATGATTTCGCGGCTCTCCTCAATGAAACTCTCGGCGATGAACAGGGCTTCGAAGGCCGCGTCGTCAAGGGCACCGTCACCGCCATCGAAAACGACATGGCCGTCATCGACGTCGGCCTGAAGTCGGAAGGTCGTGTCGCGCTGCGCGAATTCGCGCCGGCGCCGGGCCAGAAGGCCGAACTCAAGGTCGGTGACGAAGTCGAAGTCTATGTCGACCGCGTCGAAAATTCGCACGGCGAAGCGATGCTGTCGCGCGACCGCGCCCGCCGCGAAGCCGCGTGGGACAAGCTCGAAGCCGAATTCGGCCAGTCGACCCGCGTCGATGGCGTCATCTTCGGCCGCGTCAAGGGCGGCTTCACCGTCGACCTCAACGGCGCCGTGGCGTTCCTGCCGGGCAGCCAGGTCGATATCCGTCCCGTGCGCGACGTCACCCCGCTCATGGACATCCCGCAGCCGTTCCAGATCCTCAAGATGGATCGCCGCCGCGGCAACATCGTCGTGTCGCGCCGCGCCGTTCTGGAAGAGACCCGCGCCGAACAGCGCACCGGCCTGATCCAGTCGCTGGCCGAGGGCCAGGTGATCGAAGGCGTCGTCAAGAACATCACCGATTATGGTGCGTTCGTTGATCTCGGCGGCATCGACGGCCTGCTGCACGTCACCGACCTCAGCTACAAGCGCGTCGGCCACCCGAGCGAGATGATCAACATCGGCGATACCGTCCGTGTCCAGATCATCCGCATCAACCGCGAAACCCAGCGCATCTCGCTCGGCATGAAGCAGCTCGAGAGCGATCCGTGGGAAGGCGCGGCCGCCAAGTATCCGATCGGTGGCAAGTTCACCGGCCGCGTGACCAACATCACCGAATATGGTGCGTTCGTTGAGCTTGAGCCGGGCATCGAAGGCCTGGTCCACGTCTCCGAAATGAGCTGGACCAAGAAGAACGTCCATCCGGGCAAGATCGTCTCGACCTCGCAGGAAGTCGACGTGGTCATCCTCGAGGTCGACGCCGACAAGCGCCGCATCTCGCTGGGCCTGAAGCAGGCGATCAGCAACCCGTGGGAAGCCTTCGCCGAGAGGCACCCGGTTGGCTCGACCGTCGAGGGCGAAGTCAAGAACGCGACCGAATTCGGCCTGTTCATCGGCCTCGACGGCGACGTCGACGGCATGGTCCACATGTCGGACATCGCCTGGGGCGTTTCGGGCGAGGAAGCCCTGGCTCTCCACCACAAGGGCGAAACCGTGTCGGCCGTCGTGCTCGACATCGATCCGGAGAAGGAGCGCATCTCGCTCGGCATGAAGCAGCTTGAGCGTGGTGGCGTCGTTGCCGCCAGCGGCGACAAGCTGGCCAAGAACTCGATCGTCACCATCACCGTCCTTTCGGTCGGCGATGCGGGCCTCGACGTCCAGGCGGGCGACGATGGCGCGGTCGGCTTCATCAAGCGTGGCGATCTCGGCCGCGACCGCGACGAGCAGCGTCCGGAGCGTTTCCAGGTCGGTCAGAAGTTCGACGCGATGGTCACCGGCTTCGATCGTTCGAAGAAGCCGACCTTCTCGGTCAAGGCGATGCAGATCGCCGACGAGAAGCAGGCGGTTGCGCAGTATGGCTCGTCCGACTCGGGCGCGTCGCTGGGCGACATCCTCGGCGCGGCGCTGAACAAGGCGCGCGGCGAGTAACGCTCAAGCCTTCGGGCTACGCAAAAGAAGGGCGCGGACCTTGCGGTTCGCGCCCTTTTTCTTTGGGTTTCGGCCGAAATCTATTTCAGCGACATCAGATAATCGGCGAGCGCGGCGGCGACCTTGGGGTCTTTCTGTCCGGCATAAGCCATCTTGTTGCCCGGTGCGATCTTCTGGGGTTCGGCGAGAAACGCGATCAGCGCGGCCCGCGTCCACGGCTTCGTCACCTTCTTCATCGCCGGCGAATAGGCATAGCCGGGCAGCGTCGCCGGCTGGCGCCCACCCACGCCCCACAGATTGGGCCCCATCGCCGAAGGCACGCCCGCCTGGACCTTGTGGCACACGCTGCAAGTGGCGAAAGACGGCGGTTTCGGCAGGGGGTCGGCCATCGCCGGCTGGGCCGCCAGCGCCAGCCCCGCGACCAGGAAGAGTTTCCGAACGATCATCCATTCCACTCCGATTCAGTGACGCTAGAGATGGCTATGGCAGCGCTTGAGACAGCGCAACTCACCCGTCGCTTTCCCGTTCGTTTTGTTGCATATTGATGGAGGCCGGCACGCCGGATCGTGTCGGCCCGTCTGTGGGGTGACGATCGTTTCCGAGGATTGGGACCGTGGGGGTCCTGTTCCTGGCAACGGCTAAAGTCTGTAACCCTGGAGGCGCCGAGCGGTCCGTCACAATGGGGGAAGGCCAATGATCAGATCGGAACTCGTGCAAATGCTGGCCCGGGACAATCCGGGCCTCTCGATGAATGAGGTCGAACGCATCGTCGGTGTGTTCTTCGAAGAGATTTCGGAACGGTTGAAGGAAGACGGCCGGGTCGAGCTGCGCGGCTTCGGCGCATTTTCGACTCGGGCGCGTATTGCCCGTACCGGCCGCAACCCCCGCACCGGCGAATCGGTGAAGGTTGCCGCCAAGCGCGTTCCCTATTTCAAACCTGGCAAGGAGATGCGCGCGCGCCTGAATGTTTGAGGCGTATGCGATTTCCGGCTTGACCGCGCCCGCGGCTTGCGGCCTTTGGCAGTAAGCCGCGGACGTGGCGAAATCGGTAGACGCAGCAGACTTAAATGATTTGGGTGCCCGCGGGGAAACCCGCGGTGCAGAACCGCTCAAATTCGGGGAAAGCTAAAGCCGGCAAACGCCGGTCAGGCCAATCCCGAGCCAAGCCCGCCCCGCCCTGTGGCGTGGGCAGGAAGGTGTAGAGACTGGACGGGTGGCGCCTTCGGCCCTTGGGCCATGGCGAAGGGACAGTCCGGACCACGAACGGCCCCTCCTCGCGGAAGGGCCGGCGGCGAAAGCCGAAGTGGTGCGAAAATCTGCTTTTCTTTGAAAGTGCGGGTTCGAGTCCCGCCGTCCGCACCAGCCTTCTCAGTTCCAGGCCCACCACAATAGGGCCAGGATCGTCGCCCCGAAGAGGAGGTTGACGATCGGCAGCCCCCCCAAACCGGGATGATCGGCGTTCCGCGCCATCCCCCGCGCGGCGATGGCCGGCGTCCACAACAGCCACAGCTCGGCCGTCACCACAGTGATAAGCGCCGCGATTCCCGCCCAATAGCCATAGTTCGCCGTGACGATAGCCTGAGCCGCGGTCGGCGCGATCGGCACCATGCCCGCCAGCATCAGGCCCACCGTCATCGGCACCGTCAGGATCAACGGCAACAGCAAGGCGGGATGTGCGATCAGCTTCAGTCGGCGCACGCGCTGTGCACCCGGCACTGAAAGCCTGAGCGTCGCCAGCAGGGCAAGTGCTGCGACCAATGCCGCAAGCGTCCACACGTCGAACGGCTTCATCGCGCCGCCTCCAACCCCTCGGCAACGGGCATGTCCTTCGCGGCCTTGTCCATCTCGAACGTCTCGCCCGGCTTGCCGAACAGCACGCCCAGCTTCTGCCGCCCGTCGGGTGCCCCGCGGAAATCACGGGAGAGATGGCGAAATTCGTGGAGCAGGATCTTCACCGGATTGTTCGAATCCACCTGTCGGGTGATGCCGTAGACCGGCGGCGTATGCTCCTCCAAGCGCTGATAGGTGCCGAACACGTGATCCCAGATGTTCAGCAACCCGCCATAGTTGCGATCGATATAGAGCGGGTTGCTCGCGTGGTGGACCGCATGGTTGCTGGGGCTGACGAACAGCCATTCGAACCAGGGATGGAAGCGGCCGAGCCGTTCGGTGTGGCATAGCGACTGGAAGGCGGGAGTCGTCATCGCGAAGACGACCAGCACCAGCGGCTCGAAGCCGAGCAGCGCAAGCGGCGCCCAGGTGAGGAAGCGATACACCGTCGAAAACGGCGTGTGCCGCAGATTGACCGTGAAATCATAGGTCTGGGCCGAATGATGGATCGAATGATCGGCCCAGAGCAGCCGCACCTCATGGCCCGCGCGGTGGAACCAATATTGGGCGAATTCGCCGACGATGAAGTAGATCGGCAGCGTCCACAGCGTGACCGGCACCCGCAGCGGCGTCAGCGCATAGAATTGATAGAGGCCCGCGATCAGCAGAGCATTCAGGAATATGCCCTCCGCCAGCGGCCCCAAGGGAAAGAGGATGAAGTTCGCCCAGCCTTCGCCGCTGACCGCCCGCTTGCCCTCGCGCCGCCGCAGATAGGCTTCCGCGACCAGCCAGAAGAGCAGGAAGATGCCCGCCCCGGTGCCATAGATGGTGACGTATTTCGCCACCTGCATCGCCATCTCTTCCTGCATCACTCCATCCGTCCGCTTGATTATGTTCGTTGGTGATTGGTGAGCGCTGCAATCGCATCGAGCAGGCGCGCCACCTGATAATCGAAGAAGCTGTCGAAATGGCCGTCGCCACCGACCATGGCGAGCAAAGCGGTGACGGGCGCGTGCAGCGCCGGCTCCATGCGCGCTACCTGATCGGGCGTGATCACCTGCGGCGCGGCGCGATTGCTGATCTCGTTGTGGATCGCGCCCATGATGTCGCCCCAGACCCACAGGGTCGCGCGGGCGAGATCCTCCCCGTCCAGGCCCGTGCGGCGCAGCGCGTCGACCAGCGGCAGCGACTTGTTGAACCAGGCGATCGAGGCGCCGCCGCCTTCCCAGATCAGCAGGTGGATAAGCTGCGGATAGCGCAGAAAGAAGGCACGGGTGGCATGGCACCAGCCGGCGATCGCGTCGAGCGGCGGCATGGCGGCATCCATCTCCACCACCAGCTCGCGCAGCATATGCTCGGTCAGCGCCTGGTGCAGATCATGGCTGCTGCCGAAATAGGTGTAGAGCGCCATCGGGCTGGCGCCCAGTTCGCGCGCCAACGCATTGAGCGAAAAAGGCGCGGCCGGCTGGCGCGCGATCATCTCCGCCGCAACCGTGAGCACGGCGTCGCGCGAAAGGCGCGGGCGTCGGCCCCGGCGGACCTCCCCTTTGCCTTTCCGGGTCGCGACATCTGTCGTCACCATCCCCTCCACCGATCGAATCACAATTATCTAATGGCATATATTATATGCCATACAAGAATGAATTTCGATCGGGCGCAGGCGATCCATCGTTCGAGCGCGGCAGCCACCAACCAAGGCGTCAGCGATTCAGCCAAGCCAATTCGCCGAAGGCAAACGCAAGATGGCGGCGAGGAATCCCAGATCGCCACGGTGCAAACGCGACGACCGCCGCCGCGCACTCTCCCAGCGACAGATACGATCTCATGGCGAGATTGGTTAACGGCTTGCAATATCCTCTCTTATCATATGTTAGTTTTCCGGGGACAATTTGGGGGGGAAGCCGGATGCGCTTACATCTGGTTGACGGAATCCGTGGGCATTTACTCATCGGAATGCTGATAGCTCATCTCAGCTTCAGCGAAGGGATGAACTATCTCCGATACATGCATCATCACTTCTTCATCAGCATGTATGATGCGGAATTTTTTATCCCGATTTCGGGGTTCATCATCGGTTATCTTTACGCGACGCGGATCAAGACGGTCGGAGGATTCTACGCCTTCCTCAATGGTCGCCTCGGTACTATTTACAAATATTACCTGATCAGTGCGATCCCTTTCCTGTTGCTGATGGGGTGGACGCCCCCCGACGGCATCGATGTGTCAAAGTGGAGGTGTTGAACACCACTGAGGGAGGCGTCCGTGTCGCAGGTTGCCACAATTGGTCTGGATATCGCCAAGAACGTATTTCATGCGCACGGCGCTGATGAGTGCGGTGCCATGGTGTTCAGTCGCAAACTGACGAGGGTCAAGCTGCTCGACTTCTTCGTCGGTCAGCCGGTCTGTGTTGTAGCGCTCGAAGCGTGCGGCGGCGCGCATCACTGGGCGCGCGAACTGCAGGCGATGGGACACGATGTGCGGCTAATCCCGCCGGCCTACGTGAAGCCGTTCGTGAAGCGGAACAAGAACGATGCGATCGATGCCGAGGCGATCTGTGAGGCAGCGCAGCGTCCAAACATGCGCTTCGTCGCGGTGAAGAGCGAGCAGCAGCAGGCTGCGGGGCTTGTGTTCCGCACGCGTGATCTGGTGGTGCGTCAGCGCACCCAGCTCATTAATGCGATCCGCGGCCACTTGGCCGAGTATGGCTGGGTGGCGCCACGCGGGACCGCGCATATGGCGATGCTGGCTGACCTTCTGGAGGATGAGGCGATGACCTCGAGCCTGCCGGAAGCGGCGCGGCCGATGTTCAAGCTCATGGTCGACCTGCTCGCGGAACTCGACAAGCAGATATCCGTGCTCGATCGTGAGATCGCGCGGCGTGCAAAGGAGGATGCAGCAGCCCGACGATTGATGACTATTCCTGGCATCGGACCCATTGCTGCGACGGCCATTATCGCGCTAGCGCCGCCGATCGAGGCCTTCCGCAAGAGTCGCGACTTCGCTGCCTGGCTCGGCCTCGCGCCCCGTCAGCACTCGACAGGCGGAAAGCAGCGATTGGGCAGCATTTCGAAAATGGGAGAGCGGACCATCAGGCGGCTGCTCATCATTGGCGGCAGCTCTATCGTGCGCCAGGCGTGTCGCTTCGGTGCGCCGACTGGCTCGTGGCTGGAGCGGATGCTGGCCCGCAAGCCGCGCATGCTCGTCACCGTCGCGCTCGCCAACAAGATGGCGCGCATGGCCTGGGCGCTGCTCACCAGGAACGAAGATTACAGAGCTCCGGCAGTGGTCACGGCGTAAGCCAGGACTGAGGCCAGAGGCGTCGGGGACGTAGGCGGTCGAAGGAGGGTATGGCACAACAGTCGGCGAGACGGGGCTGGAAGAACCAGGGAATGTCGGAGCGCTAACCAAGCGCGCGTTGCTGAAATGGATCCGGTCCGCGAACTCCCATACTGGCCCGCAGCTATGGCGCTGCTCATCGAGGCCGGACAGATGACAGCATCCGACTACGTGCCAACATGCCCCGATTTACTGCTTGCATCCAAAGGGGCGTCCACAGATGACATTCAGCAGCACCTCTTTGGCAGAAACGCTGCCGCTCATCGGAAGCGTCGCCGTAATGCGGGATGGCGGGGCCTATTCCGATATTCTGCCGATCTATTTCTACTGTTTCCTGCTGCTCTACGGCCTGTTCTGGATGGTGCCTCGCATTGGCCTCGGAACCGTGCTGGCAATCTCCGGGCTTATCTACGCAGCGAGCCAGGCGACCTATGCAGCCGGGATGTTCGGCTATGGCAACCGCTTCATCGTGTTTGACGTCCCGGCGTGGCAATTTCTGTTAATGGCCTTCCTGTATATCGGAACCCGATCGCAGGATGCGGCAGAGCTCATCAAACGCCTGCCGCAGGGCACGTTCTATGCCCTGATGGCAGTTGCCGCCGTGGTCGTCCTTGTCGGACGCCAGACCAGCTATTTCCCGACACCGTTTGAAGGGTTTGCGGAGTTGAACAGCAATTGGCCGCGAGTGCAGTTGCACCCCGTCTACCTCTTCAAGATTCTCGCCTTCATCTCGCTATTTTGCGCGATTCTGCTGCGTCCAGAAGGGCCACTGGCATGGCTCGATCGGGTCATGCGCTGGTACTTCTCGCTTCCCTTCCTGGTGAATGCGGGGAAATATTCGATCCAGATGTTCACACTTCACGTCTTCATGATGGCCGGCTTCCAGCAGGCTGCGCCCTCATTGTCTGCACCTGGCCGCTACGCGCTCGCCGCAAGCCTCGTTCTGCTGTTTATCGTGGTGCCCGGTGCATGGGTGACAGCAAAGCGCGACATGCGACTTCGCCAGTCACCGGCCCCTGCAGAATCCGCTGCGCCTTCGCGCCCCACCTCGCCGGGTGAAGTATAAGGCGGGGTGGCAGAGCGGCCCTATGGGCTCTGGGACCGATCGACATTCGGGATTACCAGGAAGCGCATAGGGCCAGCGGCATCGAACTTAGCGGCGCGCGGCCTCGCCCGTCAGATAGCGCGTTCGGAGCGCGTTGATCTCCTCGCCGTCCAGCCCCAGCCCGTCCTTCAGATAGGCGTCGAACGAACCGTAACTTTTCTCCACCTCGTCGAACGCCGCCTGGATATATTCGGCGCGCACGCCCAGCACCGGCTCCAGCTTCTCGCGCGGCATCATCTTGGCGACCGAAGTGATCGTCGCCTCATTCTTGGCGCGCAGATATTCGTTGCTGGCGAGATAATCGGCCATCACCGTTTCGCGTGGCACGCCCAGCAGGGTCAGGATCACCGCCGTCGCCCAGCCGGTGCGGTCCTTGCCGGCGGTGCAGTGATAGAGGGTCCCGCCCGCGGTCGGATCGTCGAGCCGATCGAGCAGCCCTGCATAAGCCGCCTTGGCGCTGCTGAGCGTCACGAAGTCGCGATTGGCATCGACCATCAGCGCGGCGCCCTTGCCGGCCATGATCGCGGCACCCGCTTTCTTCATGTCTCCGCCCAGGCTGCCCGTGCTGTCGGCCGCGACGTCGAGGACGAGCGGCTGCGCGCCCGCGGGCACGCGATCGGGTTCGCGCTGCCGTTCGGTTTCGGTGCGCAGATCCGCGACCAGCGTCAGGCCGAGGCCGCCCATCGCCGCCAGATCGGCATCGCTCAATCGGTCGAGCTGATCTGAGCGATAGATCATCCCCATCTTCACCCAGCGGCCGTCGTTGGTGCGATAACCGCCGATGTCGCGCAGATTGGGGATGGTCGCCAGATGCAGCCCGCGATCGGCGATGACGAGCGGCGCGCCATGTTCCGGCACCAGTGCGAAGAACCAGCGCTTGCCCGGCATCAGGCCGGACACACGAATGCCGCCGATCGCATCGCCATGGCCTACGGGCTTGTCGCGCGCGATCTGTTCCGGGTCATGGCCGGCATAGACGGTCACGCGGCCCGCGCCCGGCGCCGACCAGTTGATCTGCGCATCGCCATTGTCGGCAACGCGGTTCACGCTGGCGCTGGTGAAGGGAATGACGCCGGATTGCTCTTCCGAAATCGCCGCCGGCGCACGTGTCGCCCCGGTCGCGCATCCCGCCAGCAGCGGCACGGCGGCCGCGATCGAGGCAGCCACAGCGAACCGAAAAGTCGAACCCCGGTTATTCATTCCCTCTCCCTTCTTATCCCGCTGGCCTTTTTGGCCTTATCCGCGCTGGGACGAGATATTCCCGCCGTCGACGACGATCTCCGCGGCGGTGACATAGCTCGCTTCGGCCGAAAGCAGGAAGCGGACGACGCGGCCGATTTCCTCCGGCACGCCGATCCGTTCGAGGAGGATGCGCTTTTCGAAATAACCCTGCGGCAGATTGTCGACCGCGGGCTTCATCATCGCGGTCATGATCTGGCCGGGCGACACCGAATTGACGCGGATGCCGTGCGGCGCCAGGCCATCGGCAAGCGAGCGGACGAGCGAGAGCATGCCGCCCTTGGCCGCGGTGTAGACCGGGTTGATGCCATTGCCGAGCGTCGCGTTGATCGAGGTGATGGCGACGATCGCCGATCCCGGATTGGCCTTCAGATCGGGCTGGAGCTGCTGGGTCAACAGCGCCAG
Source organism: Sphingomonas sp. DBB INV C78 (assembly GCF_042693015.1). Classification (NCBI taxonomy): domain Bacteria; kingdom Pseudomonadati; phylum Pseudomonadota; class Alphaproteobacteria; order Sphingomonadales; family Sphingomonadaceae; genus Sphingomonas; species Sphingomonas sp. DBB INV C78. The sequence continues at coordinate 1,873,420 of NZ_CP170544.1, forward strand.
CGGACGCAGATGGGTGTTGATGCCCGCGGCCCAGCTTTCCTCGGTAATGCCTTCCAGCGATCCCGTATCGACGATACCGGCAGCATGGACGAGGCCGCCGATCGCGCCCACCGCCTCACGGCTTGCGGCGATCGCAGCCGGATAGGCGGCGATGTCGGTGATGTCGACGCCCAGGCCCAGCGCCTTCACGCCAAATTCGGCCGCGATCGCCGCTGCGCTCTCCGCAGCCTTGGCGCCGTTGATGTCCCACAGCGCCACGCCACGGCCGACAGCGGCCAGCGCGCGGGCGGAGGCCAGGCCGATGCCCGATGCGCCGCCGGTGATGATGACGGCGGTGCCGGGATTGCCCAATGCGGGCGAAAGGTCGGTGGAAGCCATGGACCAATATTCTCCGTGATGCGGGATGTTCAGTGAGGTGAAACGGGGGCCGGGGCAAGCGATTGGGCTTTGGCTTTCGGCCCAACTTTACCGAAGAAGCCTTCCAGCCGAAGATTCGTGATGCGGGGCTCGCCCTCAGCCACCGCAACCCACATCACATGGTCCACCACGGCGGGGTCGTCCGCCGCGCCACCGGGCATTCCGCCGGTCGTGCCGAGTTGGACATAGTCGCGCCCCGCACGCACCTCATGGGCATATTTGTGATAATGGCCGGCCAGCATCGTGTAGGGCCTGCCCTTCAGCATCGCCTCGATCGCCCGGAAGGCAGGTGAATCCACCTTCCAGGCCGGCCGGTGCATCAGCACGAATATCCAGCGTGGGTTGGGGGTCTTCGCCAGCGCATCGCGGACCATCTTCACCTGATCACTGCTGAAGGCGACATTCTCCGATCCGCGGATCTTCGCCGCCAGTTCCGCCAGCTTCGGGTCGCTCGCAAACAGCGCGTCGGCCTTGGCGGGATCGCCCTGCAGCGCGGTGAACACCGTCTTCATCGCCTCCGCGCCATATTGCTGGAACAGCTTCATCCGCGCGATCTTCGGCTGCGGCGGGTCCTCGGTATTCAGGACCAGGAACAAGGCGCCCTTGTAGGTGAAGCTGTAATAGTCCGCGCCCAGCCGCTTGCGCCAATCGGCGCGCTGCACCTCGTTGGTGAGGTCATGGTTGCCGGGCACGTAGAAGAAGGGGACGGCAAGCTTGCCGATCGCCGCATTCACCTCCCCCCATTCCTGGTCGAGCCGCGCCTGATCTTCGGTATTGCCCTCGATCAGATCGCCGATGTTGATCACGAAATCGGGCCGGAGTTCGTCCACCTTCGCGATCGCATCCTCGAACACACCGGGCCGATGCTGGCCGGTGCGATCGCCGATCACCACGAAGCGGAACTCGGCCGGCCCGCCCGCAAAGGCGCGTTCGGTGCGGGGGACATCGGCCGCGCCCGGCCGATAATCCCCCTCCCCCATCGCGGCGCCGGAGAAGGAGAGGAAGATCGCCCCCAACGCCGCGACGGAGTATCGCATCATTCTCACCGTCAGAAATCGACGCTGAGATCGAGACCATAGGTGCGCGGTTCGCCGAACAGCGCGCCGGGGCGGCCGATGTTGAACTGCATGATGTAATATTCCTTGTCGGTGAGGTTCCGACCCCACAGGCCAAGGCGCACGCCATCGACGCCCGGAATGTCGCCCAGATCCAGCCGGGCGTTGAGCAGGCCATAATCGCCGATGATATATTTGCCGCCGCTGATCGTGGAGTTGGTGAACTTGTCGCTCTGCATCGTGTAGTTCACGTTGGCGGTGAGCGTGCCGATCGGCGTCGGCGGCAGATCGTAACGGACGTCGAACGCGATCGTGTGCTTGGGCGCGTTGGTGAAGCGGTAATTGTCCGCCACATCGACGCCCGCCGCGTTGATCACCTCGTCATATTGCGCGTCGAGATAGCCATAGTTGAAGGTGACGCGCAGATCGCGCACCGGCGCCAGCGTCAGATCCGCCTCGACACCCTTCACCGTCGCCTTGCCGGCGTTGAGCACGTCGGTGATCCGCACATTGGTGGGATCGGACTGCACGTTGATCTGGATGTCCTTATAGTTGGACACGAAGGCCGCGATGTTCAGCCGCACCCTGTTGTCCAGGAACTGGCCCTTCATGCCGGCTTCGTAGGACCACAGCGTCTCCGGATCGAACCCCTGGTTGAACGCCGCGATCGAGCTGGCGCGGATGTTGAAGCCGCCGCTTTTGTAGCCCTTCACCGCCTTGGCATAGACGTTCACGCTCTCGGTCGCGTCGAAGGCCAGCACGAAGCTCGGGCTGAAATCGTTGAACTTGCGGTCGCCATCACCCATGCCGGGCACCGGCACGATCGGGCCGCCACCCACCTGCGTCTGCCGCACCAGCGTCGCCGCCCGCTGATCCCAGCTCTGCCGCGCGCCGATCGTGATGTGCAGCCGTCGGTCGATCCATTCCGGCGTCCAGGTCGCCTGTCCGAACAACGCATAGGATTCGTTGTCGATCGTCGCCGTGGTGAAGCTGCGCGTCAGTGTCGGCGGGCTGTAGCTGTTGCTGAAATTGCTGCCTTCTTCGGTGAAGTAATAGAAGCCCGCGACATATTGCAGGCCGCCGTCGAGCGCGTCACCGACGAACTGGATTTCCTGGCTCCATTGATCCTGCTTGGCGCGGCTCTGGTTCTTCTGCAGCGGGAACGGCCCGATCGCACCGGTCAGATAATCCTGGTTCTGGAAGTTATCGAGCTTGCGATAGGCGGTGATCGAACGGATCGTCAGCCAGTCCGCGGCTTCCCATTCGCCGATCAGGCTATGTCCCTGCGAGGTCACATCGTTGGGCACCACGTCGCGCACCAGCGGGCTGCCGGCATCGGGGCGCGGGATCGTCAGCGGATGGAGCGGCGACAACGCGACATAGATCGGCGTGTCGTTGATTTCCGAACGATCATAGCTGTAGCGCAGGCTGATGCTGTCGGACGGCTCCCACAGCACGTCGGCACGCATCGCCTCGCGATCCTTGTCGCCCCAGCGCTTCACCTGCGTGCCCGGATTCTTGATGAAGCCGTCCTGCTGGGCATTCATGTAGGAGAAGCGCGCCGCGAACGTATCGCCGATCGGCACGTTCACCGCGCCCTTGATCCGCAGATTGTCGTAATTGCCGATCGTCACCTGCCCCTTGAAGCCAAAATCACCGAGATCCGGCTTCTTGGTGATGAAGTTGATCGCGCCGCCCGTTGCGTTGCGGCCGTACAGCGTCCCCTGCGGACCGCGCAGCACTTCCACGCGCTCCAGATCGGCAACTTCCAGCGCCTGCCCCTGGCTACGCGCGATATAGACGCCGTCCATATAGACCGCGACGCCGCCATCCTGGGTGATCTGGTCGTCACTCAGGCCGACGCCGCGCATGAAGATCTGCGTGGTCGCAGCACTGTTCGGATGCGGGGTGAGCTGCAGATTGGGCACGTTCGCACGCAGATCGACGAGGCCGGTGATCGCCTTGCTTTCCAGATCCTTGGCACCGAACGCCGCGATCGAAATCGGCGTGTCCTGAAGGGACTCCTCGCGCTTCTGCGCGGTGACGACGATTTCCTCGATGCCATCCGAAGCCGCGTCCTGCGCGATGGCGGGCGTGATCCCCGCGGTTCCGACCAGCAGGCAAGTGACTATGCGCGCAAAACGACGATTCATGCATCCCTCCCAAAAGAACGACGCGGGCGACGGCTGCGAATCCGCTTCTCTCCGCGACGCGTCGTTTTCTACCTACGTGTAGGTAGATTTCAAGTCCGTTTGAGAGCAATCTTTTGTAATGGGGCCGCGGGACGGGCGTTGCCGCCCCCGGCAAGGCGGAATAAGGCGGTGCCATGAATGCGATCAGACCACCGGTTCGCCAGGCGCGGGGCGATGCGACCCGCCAAGCGATTCTCGATGCGGCGGAGACGATCTTCGCCGATCTCGGTTATGCGGCGGCGCGGTTGGAGGATGTGGCGATAGCGGTCGGCATCCGCCGGCCGTCGATCATCTATTATTTCCCCGGCAAGCAAGAACTCTATGACGCGGTGGAAAGCGATATCTTCGCTGCCATGCACGCCTTCGTGATGGAGCGGACTGCGGGCGCCACCACACCGATGGACCGCCTGCTGGCGCTGCTCGACGCCTGGCTCGACTTCCTCGTCCAGCGCCCGACCGCGGCGCGGATTCTCCAGCGCCTGATCGCCGATGTCGGCCCGCGCGGTACTAATCCCGTCAAATTCTCGGACACAGCGCTGCGCGACATGGAGGAGATTGTTGCAACCGGCGTGGATTCGGGCGCTTTCCGTCCGGTTTCGCCGATGCTGATCGTCAATGGCGTCGCCGGCGGCGCGCTCTTCTATGTCTGCAATGGGCGCCAGGTCGGCCCCAACCGGGCTTACGATCCAGCGGACCCGGTCGTACTCGGCCGTTTTCGCGACCAGCTCCACCGCCTCGCCCGCGCCGCGGTGTCGCCCGCCTGATGCGCTATTTCCTGGATACCGAATTCAACGGCTTCGGCGGTGAGTTGATCAGCCTCGGCCTGGTGCCCGAATATGGCGACCAGGAATATTATGCCGTCCTGCCGCTGCCCGATGATCTCCACCCCTGGGTCGCGCGCCACGTGATCCCCTATCTCGGCAGCGTGCCGCAGGCGCTGGACAACCATGTCGACGGCGTCACCGCCGCGCATGAGGTGGCCGCGTTCCTGTCAGGCGATCGCGATCCGGTGATCGTCGCCGACTGGCCGGAGGATATCGCCCTCTTCTGCCGGCTGCTGCTGATCGGCCCCGCCGATATCGTCGACGTCGGCAGTCTGCGCTTCGAATTCCGTCGCAGCCCCGGTTTCTCGACCGCGATGAACAGCCGCGTCCCCCACAACGCGCTCCACGACGCCCGCGCACTTCGGGATTTCGTGCTCGGGCAGGATTAGCCAGCACTTCCTCGAACGGAAGCAAGTAAATACCCCGATACCGGGTAGATGGCGCCTGTGCGAAAAGTAACGCCGGGGCGGTTCGGAGCGCCGTCCCCCGCGCGCAAAGGTATCACCCATGAGACTGCTCGCCAGCCTTCTCGTCCTATTCTGGATTGCTTTGGCAACACCCGCGATCGCCAGGGAACTGCCGCCGGATCTGGCCGCACTGCTGCGCGAGGCCAACCCCAAGGAAAGAAGTACGCTCGAAAATGTCGCCAAGCGCGTATATCCCGATCAGCGAAAGGCGATCGACGACCTGATCGATCGCATCGAAGACGAAGAGAAAAAGCAGGTCGCAAAGGCAGACATTGTCGAGGGCTGGACCGGCGAAGCCTCGTTCGGCGGCAATTACTCGTCCGGCAATACCGACGAATGGAATGTCTCCACCGCGCTTAGCATCAAGCGCAAGGATTTCCGCTGGGAACATAAGCTCGACGCGACTCTCGATTTCAGTGACGTCGATGGAAACCGCACCGAGGAGCGGATCACCGCCGCCTATCGCGCGCGACGGGATTTCGATCGCTCGCCCTTCTTCCTGTTCGGCACGCTGCGTTACGACCGGGACAGGTTCCAGGGCACGAGCAATCGCTTTACCGAGTCGGCAGGTGGCGGTTATGAGATCATCGACAAGGACGATCTCGACTGGGATGTCTATGCCGGCCCGGCGCTGCGCCAGATCGACTTCACCGACGGCACCAACCAAAGCCAGTTCGGCGCCTTCATCGCCACCGATTTCAAATGGGAAGCCAATGATCGGCTGACGATCCGCAACTACACCGGCGCGGTGGTAGCGAAGGAGAATAAGAGTTTCCTGTCCACCACATCGCTGACGAACAATATCTACGGCGAACTTTCGATCCGCGTCGAATTCACCTTCGACAAGGAAACCGACCCGCCCGAGGGCAAGGAGAAGGAAGACATCTTTTCGCGGGTCAGCCTGGTCTATGGGTTCTAGAAATCACCAAGGTAGCGGGCGCTCTCCGCGGCATCGCTCACATTCCGAAACAATTCGTTTCGCTATCCGCGTTTGACACGAAGGCCCGGCAGGATCAGCCTCCGGCCGCTATTCCTTTTTCGGAGCCTCTCATGCGCAAAATCGTGATTGCCGTTGCACTTGCGGCCACCACTGCCGTCGCCATTCCCGTGATCGCCCAGCAGCCGACCACCCAGCCCGGTGCCAAGGATCCGAGCCGCGTCAAGGCCGGCACCTATACGGTGGACAGCGCCCATACTCAGGTGCTGTGGGAAGTGAACCATCTCGGCTTCAACGATTATTTCGGCCTGTTCGGCGATGCCAAGGGCAAGCTGACGATCGATCCGGCCAAGCCTTCGGCGGCCAGCGTCGAGATCGAAATCCCGATCAACAGCGTCGCAACCAGCAGCGCGGGCCTGACCAAGCATCTGCTCGGCACCGATTTCTTCGACGCGGCGAAGTTCCCGACCGCCACCTTCAAGTCGACCAGCGTGGTCGTGGACGGCAATGACGCCAAGATCACCGGCGATCTCACCATCAAGGGCGTCACCAAGCAGGTCGTGCTCGACGCCGAATTCCAGGGCGCCGGCCTCTTCGCGATGACGAAGAAGGATACGGTCGGCTTCGAAGCCGAAACCAAGATCAAGCGCAGCGATTTCGGCGTCAGCTACGGCATCCCGATGGTGCCGGACGTTGTCGAGCTGAAGATCAGCGTCGCCTTCGAAAAACCGGCGGCCTAAAAGTTAGCGCCTCCCCTCCCTGAAAGGGAGGGGATTGAGGGGTGGGTGGCGAGCGCAGCGAGCTCCTTGGCCCTCCGCGTAAAGCTACGCCGACGGGCATCGAGCCCGCCGGCTTCGCCACCCACCCCCGACCCCTCCCTTCTAGGGAGGGGAGGAAATTTCACCGCCAATCGAACGCCAGCGGCGCCTCGCGAAACGCAAAGCGATCGAGGTGCCGGGCCACCGCCCCTTTCAGCGCCTCCAGTTGCTCGTCCGAACTCGCATCGATCCGCACGTCCAGCGCCTCGGCGCGGGCGTCGAAGGTCGCAAGACCGTCGGCGGGAAAGTCCGCCCCGCGCGCATCCTTCGGGAACACCACCGTGCCGTGCTCGGCGGTGAATTCCACCTGCAGATTATGCGCCCAATGCTTGCAGAGCTGTTGCAGATAGCGGCTGCCGCTGGTGGTGGGCACCGCGGCGGTTGCGCTGATCGTCATGTCCGTGTCCTTGTCCGTAGTCAGGCCGGCGGCCGGGTCGATCCCGATCCGCCGGCGCAGTCTGTCCAGCCGCGTGGCCCTCACAGCCGCTCGATCTTGCGGGCGACCTCGTCGATCAGCGCCACCGCTTCGTGGATGGTATCGCTCGACACCTGTTCGCGGCCGAGGCGGTGGCGGAGCACCGTGCGCAGATTGTGCATCGCGCGCTTGACCGGCATCGCGTCGGTGCGTTCGCGCACTTCGGCAAGCTGGGCCAGCCGCTCGAACAAGGCGTCCACTTCCGCCTGGCGTTCGGCCAGGTGGGCACGGCCGGCTTCGGTGATGGCAAAGGCCTTGCGCGCGCCTTCGGCCGCAGCCTCCTCGATCAGGTCCATGTCCTGCAACAGCGTGACGGTGGGATAGACGACGCCGGGGCTCGGCGCATAGGCACCGCCGGTCAGCTCCTCGATCGCGCGGATCAGGTCGTAACCGTGGCGGGGCTGGTCGCCGATCAGCTTCAACAGCACGAGCCTGAGCTCGCCCCCGTCGAAGACGCGGCGGCGGCGGCCGCCTTCCTCGCCTTCCATGCCCCAGGCCATCGCCGCGAAAGCGCGACCCCGCATCCCGCGGGGGCCGCCATGGCGCCTGTGCTCGCCACCGCCATCGGCCGCGAAGTCCTCGCCGCAGTTTCCACCGCGGGGACCGAAACCGCCTCCGTGGCGGTGTTGGGAAAATCCGAATCTCATGTAATGCATCTCCTTTAGATGCGTCTAAGATATATCTTGATAGCTCTTTGTCAAGCGCGCCCCATGGATCGTGTGTAAACTTGACTCTATACCAGCCGCATGGCCGACCTCTTCGCCTCCGACCTCGCGACCGTTTCGCCCGACGCCTCGCCCCTCGCCGATCGCCTGCGCCCCCAGTCGCTTGGCGAAGTGGTGGGCCAGGAACATCTCACCGGCCCCGATGGCGCGATCGGCCGGATGGTCGCCGCGGGCCGCCTGTCGTCGATGATCCTCTGGGGTCCGCCCGGCACCGGCAAGACAACGATCTCCCGCCTCCTCGCCGACGCGGTGGGCTTGCGCTTCGCCGCGGTCTCGGCGGTTTTCTCCGGCGTCGCCGATCTCAAGAAAATCTTCGCCGAGGCCCGCGAACATGCCCGCATGGGCACCCGCACGCTCCTGTTCGTGGACGAGATCCACCGCTTCAACCGCGCCCAGCAGGACGGCTTCCTGCCCTATGTCGAAGACGGCACCGTCATCCTCGTCGGCGCGACCACCGAAAATCCGAGCTTCGAGCTCAACGCCGCCCTCCTCTCCCGCGCCCAGGTGCTGATCCTGAACCGGCTCGACGCTACTGCGCTCGAAACCCTCCTATCCCGCGCCGAGGAGGTGGAAGGCCGCCCCCTCCCCCTCACGACGGAGGCCCGCGCAGCGCTGGTCGCCTCGGCTGATGGCGACGGCCGCTTCCTGCTCAACCAGGCCGAGACCCTGTTCTCGATCGACCTGCCCGAACCGCTCGATCCGGCCGCCCTCGCCGGCCTGCTCCACCGCCGCGTCGCGGTCTATGACAAGGATCGCGAGGGCCATTACAACCTGATCTCCGCGCTCCACAAAAGCCTGCGCGGCTCCGATCCACAGGCCGCGCTCTATTATCTCGCCCGCATGCTGACCGCGGGCGAGGAGCCGCTCTATGTGCTCCGCCGCCTTGTTCGCTTCGCGTCCGAAGATGTCGGCCTCGCCGATCCGCAGGCGCTGGTGCAATGCCTCGCCGCCAAGGATGCCTATGATTTCCTGGGGTCGCCCGAAGGTGAGCTGGCGATCGTGCAGGCCTGCCTTTACCTCGCCACCGCGCCCAAATCGAACGCAGCCTATGCGGCGCAGAAGGCCGCCTTCCGATCGGCGAAGGAAACCGGATCGCTGATGCCGCCCAAGTCGATCCTCAACGCCCCTACGCGGCTGATGAAGGACGTCGGCTACGGCAAAGGCTATGCCTATGATCATGAGGCGACCGACGCTTTCTCGGGCGCCGATTACTGGCCCGAGGAGATGACCCCGCAGACCTATTACACCCCCTCACCCCGCGGCTTCGAGGCCAAGATCGCCGAGCGCATCGCTTATTGGGAAAAGCTGCGCCAGGACCGGAGAGGCGAGTGACCTTCGACGAAGCCGTCACCTTCGCACTCGCGTTCCCCGGCACCGAGCTTTCGACGAGCTACGGCAAACCCGCGGTGAAGGCCGCCAACGGCCGCGCCTTCCTCCATCCGGGGCGTGAGGACGGCTCCTTCTGCATCGAGATCGACCGCGACACGGTGGAGATCCTCAAGGAAACCGACCCCGATACCTATTGGCAAACCGCGCATTATGAAGGCTGGCCGGCGGTGCTTGTCCGCTATGACAGCCCCGATCCCGATCGCGTCCGCACGATGATCGAACGCGCGCATGAATGGGCCTTGTCGCGCCCGCGGCCCCGCCCCCGCAAGAAGAGCTGATGAGGCACTTCACGCGGTTCGCCTGCATCGACTGGTCAGGCGCTGCCGGAGAGCCCCAGAAGGGCATCGCAGTCGCGGAATGCGGACCGGGCGGGACCGCCCCGCATCTGGTCGGCACACCGGGCCATTGGTCGCGCCAGGCGGTGCTCGATTGGCTCCTGCGGCTTGCCGACGATCGGGCCGATATTCTCGTAGGCGTGGATTTCTCCTCCTCCTTTCCATTCGTCGACCGGGGCGCCTTCTTCCCCGGCTGGGATCGTTCTCCCCCGGACGCGCGCTCGCTCTGGGCGCTGGTCGATGAGATCGCTCGCGATGAACCTCATCTCGGCGCCAATAGCTTCGTCGATCATGCCGAAGCCGCACTCCACTTCCGCCGCCACGGCGGCCGCGAGGGCAGTTTGTTCGGTGGCGGCGTGGGGCGGATGCGCGCGGTCGAGGCGCGGACTGACGCCAGCCCCGCGTCCTCCTTCAACCTTGTCGGTGCCAAGCAGGTCGGCAAATCGAGCCTGACGGCCATGCGCCTGCTCCACCGCCTTTCCGGGCGAGTGCCGATATGGCCATTCGACAGCGTGCCGGCACACGGCCCCGTCCTTGTCGAAATCTACACGAGCATCGCCGCGATGGCCGCCGGTCGCCCACGCGCACGCTCCAAGGCGCGCGACGCTGCCTCTCTTGTCGACGCTCTCGCCAAGCTCGACGTGCCCACACCGCCATTGCTCGATCGCTGGGACGATCACAGCACCGATGCGATCATCACCGCCGCGTGGCTGCGTCGCGCCGCCCATCGGCCCGAGTTGTGGAACCCCGGCCCGCCCTTTTCTTCCACCCTCGCTGCAACGGAGGGCTGGACCTTCGGCGTCCCCTGACGCATGGAGCGCACATTGCCGGCTTAGCTCAGTTGGTAGAGCACCTGATTTGTAATCAGGGGGCCACGGGTTCGAATCCTGTAGCCGGCACCACGAACTTCCTACTTCCGCGAATTTTCCGGCAAGATCACGCTGCGCCGCCTGATCCGACGCACATCAGGCCGCGCGGATCTCCTCGACATAGGCGCCCACCCGGCCGCGAAGCTGGACGGAACGCTGCGCCAGCGATTCCGCCATCGCCTGCATCGATCGCGCGCTCGCGGCGGCGGCCAAGGTCGCCTCGTTGATCTCGGCAGCGTTGCGGTGAATGTGCTCGGACGCTGCCACCGCCTCGCTCACATTGGAAGCGATGGTGTGGGTGGCGGCACTTTGCCGCGCGACCGCGGTCTCCATCGCGCTGGCAAAGGCATCGACGCGGCCGACGATCGTCTCGATATCGCCATGGCCGGCCTGCACGGCGGCGACCGACTGGCGGATATGGGCGACCTGGCCGTGAATGCCCGACGCCGCCGCCTGCGTCTGCAAGGCCAGCGTCTTCACCTCATGCGCGACGACCGCGAAGCCCCGGCCGGATTCACCCGCGCGCGCCGCCTCGATCGTGGCATTGATCGCCAGCAGGTTCACCTTGCCGGCAATCTCCTCGATGAAATTGACGACGCCGCCGATCTTCTCGGCTGCCTCGCTCAACCCCGCGGTCCGTTCGCCGCCATCGGCGACCACTGCCACGGCATCCACGGTTGATGCGCGCGCGGTGCGCATGGTTTCGCGGACGTCGCCCAGCGCATCGGCCAGGCCATGCCCGCGCGCCGCGACCTCCGCCATGTTGGTCGCCGCCTGCGAGGCCGCGGTCGCCACCGCGCCGGCCCGCACGCCATTCTGCACGGCCCGCTCGGCCACGTCGTTGGCGGTCTGCAACACCGCCCGCGACAAGCGATTGAGTTCGTCGGCAAGCCCCGCCGCCTCGCTGCGGAAACGGTTGCTGGCGACATCCACCGCGGCGAGCCGCGCCGCCGCCGCCGCCGCGCGCTCCGCTTCCCGCTCGGCCGCCAGTCGCAGCAGGGTGCGGTTGGCGATCACGCCTTCATAACGCTGATCGCGCGTCACGATCAGTCCCTCGGTCCCGCCGCTCGCCGCATAGGCATCAAGGAGCGCGCCGGTCGCCAGATCATGCGCGACGACCGGGCACGGCCGGACATGCTGGGCAAGCGTCATGCCGATGCCCGGATTGTTGAGCAGCGCGTGGCCGAACGGATTGAACAATATCCGCTTCAGATCGGCCTCGAAGATCGCGCCCACAGGCCGCAATTCGGCATCGATCACCGGCAGCAGCCGCAGTTCCGGCCTAGCGCGAAAAATGTCGATGGCGTCGCCTAACTTCGCATCGGCCGCTATCCAGACATGGCCTACGGCGACCCGAACCGAGCCTATGTCCGCCTTGCCGATCGTCCTTGCTCGCTGGTCCAACACGTTCGCTCGTTCCGCCCCCGTTCGATTGCGGGCGGTTTAGGGGTCAAAGGGTAAACAGCGCGTAAGGCTTTCGTGACACTTTGATGAAAAACAAAGGAAAAATGCGAATTTAGAAGGCGAGCTCGGTCCTGAGCCCGACGATGACTACGTCATGCCGATCCTTGTCCCCGGACGGATTGAACACCCATTGCAGATCGGGCTGGACCCGCAGCCAATCGGCCAGCTTGTCCGAAAAAGTGATTTCGAGCGCGGTTTCGGCCGATGCCGTCCGCACGCCTTCATCTGCCAGGTTGCGGCGATAGCCTTTGGACAGATAACCTTGGTTCGCGCCGAAGGAGACGCTGCTGTCCGGCCGGCCCGCAAAAAGATGCGACACCAGCACGCCCGCCTGCCAGCCGCCCTTGAACGGCGTGGTTTCGCCATCGGACAGGCCGGCCCGCGCGAACAGAGCCGTCGCGTGCACGCCTTTCGCATCGTTCAGCGGCATTTCACCGAGCGCATAGGCGCCGCGCGCCTTGCGCTGCGCGGGGCTGCCATCGGGCAGCACGTCGCGGATGTCGTCCTGCTTCAGCGTATAGCCCCAGACGCCGATGCCGATCCGGCCCCGCCCCTGGATGCCGGCTTCGCCGATCAGCAACGCGCCATCGTCGAACGACAGGTTCACGCCCGAAGGATCGCCGATCGTGCCCGCTGTCGCGTTCAGGATCGCGGCGCGCGCATAACCGGCCTCACCCAACTTCACGTCGATCCGCGCGGCGATGGCGGTGGACGGGAAGATGGATGGCCCGTTGGGGCCGGTCGCCGCGATTTCCGATCCGATACCGAAGGCCGGCGCAATCAGCAGTCCGGCCGTATCAGCGACATAGAATTCGCTGTTGAGGTCATAGAGGCCCATGCGCAGGCTCACCGCCTCACCCAGCCTTTGTTCGACCCACGCCTCGAAGATGCGCAGGCGCTGGCTCCCCACCTCGATATTGTCGACGCCCTGCAACGTGCCGGCACCATTGTTGGGCATCCCACCGAGATTGTTGAGGATATGGAGATGCGCGGTCGCGCCCTGCCAGCCGACCAGAGCGTCGAGATCGGCATTCCCCACAACGTCAAGATTATCAAGCCAATAGAAGTTCTTATTGATCCCACCCGAAACCGACCCCATCAGATCGGTGGTGTAGGTAAGATCGACAGTAAAGGGGTCTTTCTCATCCTCAATCGTTTCGGCCGAAACAGGTGAAGCGACTAACGCCAGCGACGCAACACCACCAAAAATAACACCGCAATGCACCGTCTGAACTCCTGCGACCTATGATTGTCATAGCGAGGACGTTGCGACCGATGATCAGCCGCCCCCTTTTGCCAATTTAGGATGGCGAGCGGCGCCAATGCTCACTTGCACAAAATTAACGGCGATTCGTCACCGTGGGGCTGAAGGGGAGTTGGGGATGCCGGGTTCGTTGAGTCGCAGTGCCGCGCTGGTCGGCGTGATTATCATTCTCATGGTTTTGTTCAGCGGCACGGTCGGCCTGTGGTCGGGCCATCGCCAGGGTCAGGCGCTCGATCGGCTGCAAACGGCGTCCGAACTGATGCGCAACCATATGAACGGCGACATGATGCACGATGCCGTGCGATCGGACGTGCTGGCGGCGCTCGCCGCGCGCGATCCTGCGTCGGGCATCGATCTCGCCGCCAGCGAGAAGGACCTGACCGAACATCTCGCCACGCTCGAAGAGGCAATGAAGCGCGACCAGGCTTACAAGGACTCGCCCGAAGTGACCGAGGCGGCCGGTGGCCTCGCTACGCCCATGGCCGCCTATGCCGAGGCTGCCCGCCGCATCGTCACCACCGCGCGGGAGAATCCGCCCGCGGCGCTCGGCCAACTGCCAGATTTCTTCAAGCAGTTCGCCGTGCTCGAGGAATCAATGGAGAAAGCGAGCGACACGATCAGCGCCCACGCGGCCGAACTCAACGGGCAGGCTGCCAGCGAACGATCCTTGGCGGTATGGATGGTCGGCGGATCGCTGCTGCTCTCCGTGCTGGTGACGATCGGCGCCGCGCTCGCCGTCCGCCGCTATCTCGTCACCCCGATCCTCGCGCTCAATGGGGCGATGGACCGGCTGGCGACCGGCAATCTCGAAACCGATGTGCCGTCGACCGGCCGCAAGGACGAGATCGGCGCGATGGCCGGATCGGTCCTGCGCTTCCGCGCCGAAGCGATCGAACGCCGTCGGCTGGAAGAGGAATTGCAGGGCGAGGCGCGCCAGGCGCAGACCCGCATGATCCAGGCGCTCCGCGACGGGCTTTCCGCGCTGGCCGCCGGCGATCTCACCCGCACGCTCGAACAGCCTTTCCCCGCGGATTATGAGCCGCTGCGCCACAACTTCAACCAGGCGGTCGGCAAATTGGGCGATACGTTGAGCGGCGTGAACCAGGTCGTTTCCAACATCCGCACCGGATCGGCCGAGATCGCCAACGCCTCCAACGATCTTTCGCGCCGCACCGAACAGCAGGCGGCCGCGCTGGAGGAAACCGCGGCGTCGATGGATCAGATCACCTCTTCGGTGCGGACGAGCGCCGCGGGTGCGACCAGGGTCAGCGATTCCGTCGGCGACGCCCATCAGCACGCATCCGAAGGTGGCGAGGTCGTCGCCCGCGCGATTGCCGCGATGGATGCGATCGAGCAATCGGCCGACGAGATCGGCCAGATCGTCTCGGTCATCGACGGCATCGCCTTCCAGACCAACCTGCTGGCGTTGAACGCCGGCGTCGAAGCCGCGCGGGCGGGTGACGCGGGCAAGGGCTTCGCGGTCGTCGCCAACGAGGTGCGTGCGCTCGCCCAGCGCTCGGCGGAGGCGGCCAAGGACATCAAGCGGTTGATCGGGGTCAGCTCGCGTCAGGTCGGTTCCGGGGTGGAGCTTGTCGGCCAGACCGGCGCGGCGCTGGAAAGGATCGTCGGCCGGGTCAGCGAGATCCGCGACCTCGCGACGCAGATGGCGTCCGCCGCCGACACGCAAGCCGCAGCACTGGGCCAGGTCAACCAGGCCGTCGGTGAGATGGACCGGACCACCCAGCAGAACGCCGCAATGGTCGAAGAATCCACCGCCGCAGCGCGCAGTCTGGCCGATGAAGCGGATCAGCTCGCCAACCTGATCGCCCGGTTCGAGCTTCGCGGACGGAGCGCCGGACTTCGCACACTGGCGGCCTGATCGGCCGCCGGC
The DNA here is from genome assembly GCF_042693015.1 of Sphingomonas sp. DBB INV C78. Taxonomy (NCBI): domain Bacteria; kingdom Pseudomonadati; phylum Pseudomonadota; class Alphaproteobacteria; order Sphingomonadales; family Sphingomonadaceae; genus Sphingomonas; species Sphingomonas sp. DBB INV C78. The sequence continues at coordinate 1,888,542 of NZ_CP170544.1, forward strand.
CGCTATTGCTGGGGCCGGCGCTGCATCCTATATATATGGCAATATGGCTGTCCAATCTGCATCCCCGCTCTTCCTGCGCGAATCCGAGATCCGACGCGGCGTCGAACTGCTGTTTTTCGGCTACAGCCACCTCTATCGTGGCATCGACGACGGGCTGGCCCGGCAGGGGCTCGGCCGCGCCCACCATCGCGCGCTCTATTTCATCGCCCGCCAGCCGGATCTGACGGTGAGCGACCTGCTCCGCATCCTCGGCATCACCAAGCAGTCGCTGGGCCGGGTGCTCAACGAGTTGACCGGCCGCGGCCTCGTCGAAAGCCGCACCGGCCGCGAGGATCGCCGCCAGCGCCTGCTCCGGCTGACGCCCGAAGGCGCGACCCTGGAAGCCGAATTGTTCGAGGCGTTGAGGACCAAGCTGTCGCGCGCTTATGCGGAGGCGGGCCAAGGGTCGGTCGCCGGCTTCTGGACGGTGCTGGAAGGGCTGATCCCGGCCGATGAACGCGGGCGCGTCGCCGATCTGCAACGCTGACGCCGGCCGCGCCCCGCAATCCGGTCATCCCGCAGCGGTTGGCAAGCCGTTCTGAATATTGGATGTTGCGCGCCCGCTGTCTGGAGGTGCGCGATGGCCGAAAAGAAGCCTGCCGATCCGGTGCTGCTGTCCGGCAGCAATCCGCAGATTGCCAAGGGCGAAGGCGATGCGCCGATCCAGGCCTATATCGCCGCGATGCCGGGGTGGAAGAGCGCGGTCGGTCGTCGGATCGACGCGCTGATAGAGGTCTCTGTCCCCGGCGTCCACAAGGCGGTCAAATGGAACTCGCCTTTCTACGGCATCAAGGGCGAAGGCTGGTTCCTCAGCCTCCATTGCTTCACCCGCTATATCAAGATCGCCTTCTTCCGCGGCCGCTCGCTAGATCCGGTGCCGCCGGTCGGATCGAAGAGCGGCGACACCCGCTATTTCCATATTCACGAAGATGATGAATGGGACGAAGCGCTGCTCGCATGCTGGGTGAAGCAGGCGAGCCTGTTGCCCGGCGAGCGCATGTGAAAAGGTGAGCCAGATGACCGACGCCAAGGAAACAGAATCCCCGTCAAGCCTGATCGACGCCCGCATCGCAGAACTGGGCGACTGGCGCGGCAAGACGCTCGCTCATGTCCGCAAGCTGGTGAAGGGGGCCGATCCTGACGTGATCGAGGAATGGAAATGGCGCGGCGTGCCCGTCTGGTCGCATGACGGCATCATCTGCACGGGTGAGACCTACAAGCAGATCGTGAAACTCACCTTCGCCAAGGGCGCCGCACTGGATGACCCCGCCCGCCTGTTCAACTCCAGCCTCGAAGGCAACACCCGGCGCGCCATCGATATCCGCGAGGATGACGCGATCGACGAAGAGGCGCTGAAGGCGTTGGTTCGCGCGGCGGTGGAGCTGAACCAGGCGAAGAAGAAAAAGCCGGTGGGCGGCTGAGCAGCCGCGGCCGCGCTACAGCAGCTTCTCGATCGCCCCGCGCAGGTCTTCAGGTTTGGTGGTGGGGGCGAAGCGATCGACCACCTGGCCGTTACGATCCACCAGGAATTTCGTGAAGTTCCACTTGATCCCTTCGGTGCCCAACAGCCCCTTCTGCTGATTCTTCAGATATTTGTAGAGCGGATGGGCATTATCGCCATTGACGTCGATCTTGGCGAACATCGGGAATTTCACGTCATATTTTAGCGTGCAGAAATTGGCGATCTCGGCCTCATCGCCGGGCTCCTGCGCGCCGAACTGGTTGCAGGGAAAGCCAAGTACCGCCAGCCCGCGCTCCGCATAGGCCTCGTGCAGCTTTTCCAGCCCGTCATATTGCGGAGTGAAGCCGCACTTGCTGGCGGTATTGACGATCAGCAGCACCTTCCCGCGATAATCACCGAGCGACGCCTCGGTGCCCTCGATCGTCTGCGCCGTGAAATCATAAATGTCTGCCATATGATTCGCCCCCTCCTGATTTCGTTGCAGGATGATGGAAGCGAATGGCGATGCAAGGCGAGAGGTGTGGGAACCGCCGGCTTTCCAGCCAGGCTCGTAAAAAGAAAAGGGCGCCCCGGTCGAAACCGGAGCGCCCCTTCAACTGGATCCGCGAAGGGATCAGCCGTTCAGCGCGTCGCGCAGCGCCTTGGCGGGCGCGAAGCCGAGCTTCTTCGAAGCGGCGATCTTCATCGTCTCACCGGTGCGCGGGTTGCGGCCTTCGCGCTCCGGACGGGCCTGAACCTTGAACTTGCCGAAACCGGGCAGCGACACTTCGTTGCCGGCGACAGCGGCTTCGGTGATCGACTGGAGAACCTGATCGACGATCGCCTTGGCCTGCGCCTTGGTCAGGCCGTGCGTCTTGGCGATGCCATCGGCGAGATCGGTGCTGTTCATGTTGTTCCTTTCTGCTGAATCCTTTCGCTCCGCTGCCCGAGTTTTTCGTTCCTGTCATCCCCCCGATGCTGAATTTTCGGGGTTTCGGGGCGCTTTTGGGCCAATGCGGCCCATCTTTACCTTGATCGACGGTATTTCGGACCGCGTTCGCACCTTTCATCGCAGCGCACAATTGGGCTAGCGATGCGGGGTGAGGTCATCAGATCAACGGTCCGGCAGCAGGGTGTGGCGCCTGCTGGCTTTCCTTATTGCCATGCCGGCCGCCTGCGGATCGCCCTCGCCGGACCGGGCAACTCCTCCCAGCGACACTCTGGTCCGTCTGGGCGATGCCGAGGCCAAGAGCCTCGATCCACACAAGACCTCCGAAATCGCATCGGTACGGATCGCCGCCGATCTGTTCGAGGGCCTGACCCGCTTCGACGCCAAGGGGCAGCCCGAAGCGGGGCTCGCGACCAACTGGACCGCGTCTCCCGATGGGCTGACCTGGCGTTTCCCGCTGCGCCCCAATCTGCATTTTTCGGATGGCACGCCGATCACGCCGGCCACCTTCGCTGCCGTTCACGCGCGGCTGATCGACCTTGCTACCGCGGCCCCCCACAAGGGGACGTTCGAGCCGATCGCCGATGTGCACGCCGAAGGTCAGGCGGTGGTCGTTCGCCTGCGCCATCCCTTCGCGGCGCTGCCCGCTCTCCTCGCCCATCCGGCGATGGCCGCCCTCCCCATTCACCGCATCCAAGCATTGGGCGACGGCTGGACCGCCGAGCGGCCGCTTGTGACGTCCGGCGCCTATCGCCTGACCGGGTGGCATCTCAACGATGCGATGCGGCTCGAAGCCAATCCCGCCTGGCACGATCCATCGCCGCCGATCGCGAAGGTCGAATGGCGGCCGGTGCCCGATCGACTGACGGCGCTTCGCATGTTCCGCGCCGGCGCGGGCGACACCACCGCGGAATTCCCATCGACCCGCCTGGAATGGATTCGGCGCAATCTGCCCGGTGCCGCGCACATCGCACCTTATGAAGGCAGCTATTATTTCGCCTTCAACACGCGGCGGCCGCCCTTCGATGATGTTCGAATACGCCGGGCGCTCAGCCTCGCAACCGATCGCGAATGGATCGCCGGCCCGCTGCTGGCGATGGGCAATCCGCCCGCCTGGGGCGTCGTCCCCGATGGCACCGGCGGCCTGTCCGCCTACCGTCCCGGCTGGGTCGACTGGCCCAAGCCGAAGCGGATGGCCGTCGCAGCCGCACTGTTGGCGGAAGCCGGATATGGCCCGCGCCATCCGCTCGTCTTCGATGTCCGTTTCAACAGCGATCCCGATCATCGCCGCGTCGCGATCGCGCTTGCGGCGATGTGGCGGCCGCTCGGCGTCGAGGCGCGTCTGCTCAACAGCGAGGCCGCGCTTCACTTCGCCGCCATGCGCCGCGGCGATTTCGCGCTCGCCCGCTCGGGATGGATCGCCGATCTCTCCGCGCCCGAAAATTTTCTCGGCGTCCATCGGTCCGATGCCGGGCCGATCAACTATTCCGGCTACGCCAATCCGCGCTACGATGCCGCTTATGACGCCGCGATCGCCGAACCCGATCCCAAACGCCGCGCGAGCAAGATGCGTGCCGCAGAAGCGATCCTGATGAGGGATGCGCCGGTGCTGCCACTCTATTTCTACGTCAGCCGCGCGCTCGTCTCGCCGCGCGTGCTCGGCTGGCAGGACAATCCGGCGAACGTCCACCCCAGCCGGACATTGGGGCTGAAGCGGTGATGCGACAGATCGGCCTTGCCCTGCTGCTCGCGACAGCCGCCTGCTCCGATCGCGGCCATGACGGGCCGATCGACGTCAGCGTAATCGGCGAGCCGCCCGCCGTGGTCGATCCCAATCAGAAACCACTACGCCCGGCCGATGCCGTGCTGATGGGGGCAACCGCGCAAGGGCTGATCCGCTTCGACGGCGGCGGCCAGATCGAGCCTGGTCTTGCCATCCGCTGGGACGTTTCCGACGACGGCCTCTATTACACCTTCCGTCTTGCCGACGGGCTGGGCATCGACGCCGAGAACGCCGCCCGTCGCCTGCGCGACGCGCTGGCCCGTTCCAGCAAGAACCCGCTCAAGCCCTCACTTGGCGCGATCGACGAAGTGATCGCGGTGACGCCGCAAGTCGTGGAAATCCGCCTCACCGCCCCGCGGCCGAGCCTGCTCCAATATCTGGCCCAGCCGGAAATGGCACTGATCGCTTCACGGTCAAAGGGGGGTACGGGACCGTTGACTGTGGCCGGCCGAGGACCAGGCTGGCTGCTGCTTGGCGCGATTGAGGATACGCCCCCGGAAGGCGAGCCCGATGCCGAGGAAGAGCGCGACGAGGATGCCATCGCCCGCCGACAGGTACGGCTGCGTGGGGAGCGCGCCTCGCTCGCGATCGTGCGCTTCCGCGATGGCGCAACGCAGGCCGTTCTCGGCGGCCGCTTCCAGGATCTCGCCGTCGCCCGCGCCGCAACGCCTGCCGCCAATACGCTGCGCTTCGATCCGGTTTTCGGCCTGTTTGGCCTGAAGGTCACAGATGCTGGCGGCCTGCTCGGCAGCGTCGATACGCGCCGCGCGCTCTCGATGGCGATAGATCGCGACCGGATCGTCCAGGCCTTCGGCGTCAAGGATTGGCGGGCGGCGTCGACGATCGTACCCGGAGGCATCGCCGATCTTCCCTCGCCCGCCACGCCCGACTGGATCGACACGTCCCTACCCCAGCGGCGGGCCATCGCCGCGGCCTCCATCGCCGATTGGCGCAAGCGGGAGGAGGCGCCCGTTGCGCGCGTGCGGGTGTCGCTGCCCCAGGGGCCCGGCGCACGGTTTCTCTTCACGCTGCTGCAGATCGACTGGCGGCGGATCGGAGTAGAAGCCGAGGCCGTCGGCCCGCGGGCCAAGGCCGACCTGCAACTGATCGACATGGTCTCGCCTGCCGACAGCGGAAGTTGGTATCTGCGCCAGTTCACCTGCGATCGCGCGGTGTTCTGCAGCGAGGAGGCCGATCGCGCACTGGAGACCGCCCGCAAGGCTCCGACGCTCCTCGAGCGCAATCTGACGATGGCGGATGCCGACGCCCGGCTCGCCCAGATCGTCTCCTTCATCCCCCTTGCGACGCCGCTGCGCTGGTCGCTGGTTTCGCCGACGATGACCGGGTTCAAGGAAAACGCCCGCGGCGTCCATCCGCTCAACCATCTGCGCCCCGAGGACCGCTGAAGCGCGGGAGGGTGAAATCCCGTGCAGCCTTCCCATATGGAATGCGGGATGAGGAGATTTTGATGGCCGCCACGCCACCGAATTTTGAAGAACTTGCCGCGATCGCCAATCTGGATCGCGATCCCGCCGCCGTGCGCCGCCGGATCGAGGCGATGGAAGGCATGCTCGAACGCGTGCTCGTGATACCCGGCATCAATCGCCCCGTCGGCCTGGATTTCATCGTCGGGCTCGTGCCGGTGGTTGGCGACATTCTCACCGCCGTGATGGGCGCGTGGATCGTGTGGGAGGCGCGCAACCTCGGCATGTCGAAATTCCAGCTGGTCCGCATGGCGACCAATGTCGGCGTCGATTCACTGCTCGGCGCGGTGCCGGTGGTCGGCGACGCGTTCGACTTCTTCTTCCGATCGAACAGCCGCAACCTGAAGATCATCAAGCGCCACCTGGACAAGCATTATCCAGGCACGGTGACGATCGAAGGCGTCAGTTCCCGCCCCGCCAGATCCTGACACTATCGTTGGGCTTGGCGCCCCCGGCCCAGGCGCGGCAGCGCTTGGGCTTGAGCGCGGTGTCGAGGCACAGCCGCACCTCCTCCAACCAGCCCTTGCGGTTGGTCGCGATCTTCCACATCGCAGCATCGGTACCCGGATTGGACGTAGCCAGCGCCTCGGCAAGCTGGCGGACACTCAACGTCGGCCGGCGCGACAGCGCCGCCATGTCCGGGAAACGCAGCCCGCCATAGAGCGCGCCCGCGGTACGGAAATAGGCCTCGGGAGACGCGCTCATGCAGGTGCCATGCTTGGCATATTCGTGCTGCAGCAATTGCACCGAAGGCGTCATGCACAGATTGCTGCGGACCAGCCGATCGGGCAGCAGCGCCGCCGGTCGGCAATATTGCGGCCATTGCTCTCCCAGACCGTCGGGCCACAGCCCATGCAGCGTGAAGCCGAAGCGCGCCGGCCCGCCGCCGCACTGGAAGCGATCGGTCGGGCTGTTGGCCCGCGTCCGGCAATATTCGGGCGACCAGGTGAGCGCGAGCGTATATCCACCGATCGGCACGTTGCGCCGGGGCTGCTGCGCGGTCGCCTCATCCACCGCGGGCCGCGGCAGTACCGCCGGCACGCGGCAATCCCGCGCCTGGGCAAGCGCTGTCCCCGGCAGCGACAGCAGCAAGGCTGTCGCCGCCATCAGGCGCATATCAGTCATTGGCATCCTTGCGGAACCATGCGCCCGCATCGGGCCGGAACAGCATCCACGTCGCGATCAACTGCAAGATCAATTGGGCCGGCGCGATCATCCCGGCCGGCCCCGCCGCCAGCACCGAGCTCAGGGTCATCACCATATTGACCGCACCCAGCACCACCAGCACGACGAAGATCCATTTGGCGATCTCGCTCGCGCGGCGCGTGATGAAATAGACGAGCAGCAGCATGAAGGCGACGCTCACCGCCTGGATGCCGATCACCAGGCCGGGGCCGTGGCCCATCTTCTCGACCATCCCCACTGTCCGCTGCCAACTCAACACCGCTGCCACGATACCAAGCGCGATCGTCGCAAGGGCGATCCGTTCGAACAGGATGATCGATTGTGGCCTCATAGCCGGCTTCCCCCTATGTTTATCCCGCGCGCACCATAGTCCGGGCCGCGGATCGCGCAACCGCGCTCAAACCCTTCAAGCGGTAGCGAAATCGAGCCCGATGTCGGCCGCCGGCGCGGACTGGGTTAGCCGGCCTACCGAGATATAGGTGACGCCCGTCTCAGCGATCGCGCGGATCGTTTCCAGCCGCACGCCGCCCGATGCCTCGGTGGGCAGCCTCCCGCCGACCAGGGTCACCGCACCGCGCAAGGTGGCAGGGTCCATATTGTCGAGCAGCAGGTGGGTGGCGCCAGCCGCAATCGCCGGTTCGATCTGGTCGATCCGGTCGACCTCGACGATGATGGAAGCGATGCCCGCCGCCTTGGCGCGCCGCACCGCCTCGCCTACACCGCCCGCCACCGCGACATGATTGTCCTTGATCATCGCCGCGTCCCACAGGCCCATGCGATGGTTGGTCGCCCCGCCCATTCGCGTCGCATATTTTTCGAGCACGCGCAGGCCGGGAATTGTCTTGCGCGTATCGAGCAGCGTCGCGCGCGTGCCGCCAATCTTGTCGACATAGGTGCGCGCCATCGTCGCGATGCCCGAAAGGTGCTGGACGGTGTTGAGCGCGGACCGCTCCGCCGTCAGCATCGCGCGAGCACGACCATGGAGGCGCATCAACTCGGTGCCGGGCGCAACCGTCTCGCCGTCCGCCACCAGTGTCTCGATCACCACGTCGGGGTCGAGCGCGCGGAAAAAAGCTTCGGCCAGCGGCAGCCCGGCGACGGAGATCGCGTCACGGCTCGCCATCACGCCCGTGAACATCGCTTCGGCTGGGATTACCGCGGCGGAGGTGATGTCACCCTTCTCGCCAAGATCCTCGGCAAGCGTGGCGCGAACGAAGGCAGCAAGATCGAAATCGGCAAGAGTGAAAGGCATTTATCAGACTCCCCCCTCCCGCTTGCGGGAGGGGTCGGGGGTGGGCTCGCGCTTCAAATCGCGCACGACTGAAGGGGGCATTCCCACCCCCCATCCCTCCTGCAAGCGGGAGGGGAGTATCCGATCAATCCCCCGTCACCCGCAGCCCGAGATCGCCCAGCCCGACCGATCCGCTCGCCATCGCCAGCATCCGGTCGAGCGGCTTCTTGGCGGCGAGACGGGTGCCTTCGTCCAGCTCGATCCGCGGCTCCATGTCGCGCAGCGCGATGTAGAGCTTTTCCATCGTGTTGAGCGCCATGTACGGGCACATATTGCAGTTGCAGTTGCCGTCCGCACCCGGCGCGCCGATGAACGTCTTGTGCGGCGCCGCTTTCTCCATCTGGTGGATGATGTGCGGCTCGGTGGCGACGATGATCGTCTCGGCCGGGCTCGCCAGCGCGAACTCCAGGATCGCGCGGGTCGATCCCACCTGATCGGCATGGTCGAGGATATAGGCCGGGCATTCCGGGTGCGCCGCCACGGGCGCGTCGGGATATTGCGCCTTCAGCTTCAGCAATTCGGTTTCCGAAAACGCCTCATGGACGATGCACGCGCCCGGCCACAGCAGCATGTCGCGGCCGGTCTTGCGGTTGAAATAGGCGCCCAGATTCTTGTCCGGCGCGAAGATGATCTTCTGGTCCATCGGCAGCTGGCTGAGGATCTTCTCCGCAGACGAGCTTGTGACGATGATGTCCGAGTGCGCCTTCACCGCGGCCGAACAATTGATGTAGGTCAACGCGATATGATCCGGGTGCGCCGCGCGGAACTTGGCGAACTGCTCCGGCGGGCAGCTATCCTCCAGCGAGCAACCGGCATCCATATCGGGCAGGATCACGGTCTTTTCCGGGGAAAGGATTTTGGCGACCTCCGCCATGAAGCGGACGCCGCAGAACGCGATCACATCGGCATTGGTGTCCGCCGCCTTGCGGCTGAGATCGAGGCTGTCGCCGACGAAATCGGCGAGATCCTGAATGTCGGGCGTCTGGTAGTAATGCGCCAGGATCACCGCGTTGCGCTCCTTGCGCAGCCGCTCGATCTCCGCGCGCAGGTCCAGCCCGGCGAGGCTCTGGGTGGGGGCATTCATGGCTTCGTTCCTCTTTCCGGACGCGCGTTCTGATTCTCGTTCAACCCATATATCTCTTCCAGCGAACGGGAAGCGTCCATCCGCTCGCCATCGCGGGCCACAGGTTCGTCGGCAAAGCGGACGGCAACGCTGGCGTCCAACCCGGCCGCCTTGAGCGGCATCGCGAAATTGCGTTCCACCGCCCGGCGCGCGGCATCGCGCGCCAACCGCATCGGCAGCTCACCGCGGGCCTGCCGCAGCAGTTCCGCCTGACCGGCCTTGCGATTGGCAGCGTCGAGCGCGGTCTCCGCGTCGCTCAGCGCCATCAGCATGCCGCCGCCGTCATATTCGCGGATCGCGGCCATATCCACTTCCGGCCCTGCCAATATGGGGGGTGGCAGCGTCACCGACAATCGCTTGGCCGCCGCATCCCAGCGCACATCTTTCAGGTCGAGTGCAGCCAGATCCACCTCGTAACGGACATTGCCCGGCATGATCAGCGTCTTCTTGGCGGACAGGCCGAACCGGCTCTGGGTTGACGTCACCACCGCTACATAACGGGCAGCGAACACCGTCAGCCGGTTCTGCTCGCGCATCGAATCCAGGCTCGCCACGGCGATCGTCACGGGATCGGGGGAAAAGACGCCGGCGATCTGGCGCGCGCCGAACCAGCCGATCGCGCCTGCCACGATCGCCACGGCAACCAGCGCCGCAAACCACCGGACGGACCTGTTGGTCACGCCGCGCGCGCCCAGCCTTCCTCGCCCGCGCGGATCACCACGCCCCTTCGCTCGAGATCGAGCAGATGCGCCAGCACCGATCGGCCGGCGGCGGCCACCAGCCGCTCGTCCAGCCCGACATACATTTTCGCCACCATCGTCGGGATCGGCTTCTCGCCCTCATTCAGCAGGCGCAGGATCTGCCCTTCGCGCTGCTTGCGATGCCCCATCAGGCTGCGGACGAAGCGCTGCGGCCGGTCCACGGGGTCGCCATGGGCGGGATAATAAACGGTGTCGTTGCGGGCCATCAGCTTGTCGAGGCTCGCCATATAATCGGCCATGTCGCCGTCGGGCGGGGAGATCACCGTGGTCGACCAGCCCATCACATGATCGCCGGTGAACAAAGCCTCGGCTTCCGGCAAGGCGAGGCAGAGATGGTTGGACGTATGTCCCGGCGTCTCGACGCCGACCAGGCTCCAGCCAGGTCCGGACAATGTCTCGCCATCGCCCAACACGCGATCGGGTGCATAATTGCGGTCGAACGCCGCGTCGGCACGGGGGCCGCTGTCGTCGAGCGCGAGCGGCGCGCAGCCAATGATCTCCGCGCCCGTGATCGCCTTCAGCGGCGCGGCGGCCGGGCTATGGTCATTATGAGTGTGGGTGCAGACGATATAGCGGATCGTTTCGCCCGCCGTCGCCGCCAGGATCGCATCGACATGCGCCTCGGCATGGGGGCCGGGGTCGATCACCGCCACCTCGCCATGGCCGACGATATAGGTCTGCGTGCCATGAAAAGTGAAGGCGGACGGATTGGGCGCAAGCACGCGGCGCACCAGCGGGTGCAGGTCCTGCGCGGTTCCGGCTGTCTGTTCGTCCATCAGCGCCATGTGGCACCGGCGGCACCGGATTTGAAGTCCCCGCGCGCATCGTCGGACATTCTTACAAACCACGCCATGGTTCGACAGGCGTCAACCATTGTGACGGCCGGAAAAGTGCCAAACCGCCGTTCTGGCACGCCGTCTGCTTATATATTCGCGTTCCAGTTGTTCCCGCGTTCTGATGGTGGCGGGGTCAGTGCTGTTCCGGTCTCGCACTGCCCCGCCCCCTCAACCGCCCTGCAACAGCAGCGCCGAAGTCTCGGCATCCGCGGGCACCAGCGTCTCGATCGCCACCTCCGCCAGCGTCACGTCGATCGGTGTTCCGAACACCATCGTCATGCTCAGGAACGACATGCGCCTGCCACCCACGTCGATCACCAGCGGCACCGCGATCGCATCCGGCCGCCGCTCGGGCACGTGTCCCGCAGGGTAACCGCGCAGTTCCGCCAGCAATGGGGTGAGCGCGATGTCACCCGTCGCGTCGATCTGCATTTCCAGGCGGTGGCAGATATGCGCCTTCCACTCACCCAGATTGAATATCCGCGGTGCCAGCCCCTCAGGATGAAGGCCCAATCGCAGCACATTGACCGGCGCCGCCATCAGCCAGGGCGCCACGCCCTCGATCAGCGGCCCCAATGCCGCGTTGTTGCGCAGCAGGTTCCAGTGTCGATCGATCGCCAGCGCCGGGAACGGATGGAAGCTCGCCAGCAACCGTTCGATCGCGGCCAGCGCGGGGCCGAGCGCGGGATCGTCGATCGGCCGTTCGGGGAAAGCCGGAGCATAGCCCACCGATACCAGCAGGGCATTGCGAGCACGCGGCGGCATCTTCAGCTTCTCGGCCATTCGCAGCACCAAGCCACGGCTCGGGCGCGATCTGCCGGTCTCGACGAAGCTCAGATGACGGGGCGAAACCGATACGTCGAGCGCGAGGTCCATCTGGCTCACCCGCCGCTGCTTGCGCCACCCCCGCAGAAGATCGCCCAACGGAAGATGCTGCGTCATGGCCCCCACGCTACCAGACGGCCCACTTGCCGCCATTACCCCACAGGTAATCGATCTCATGACCTCGAAGTCGCAGGCAGTTCCTGCGGTGATCTTCGCGGCGCGCAACCTACGGATCGTATCATGAGGAAAAGCGGCTTCCTACGTCGCATCCTCGGGTACGACGCACCGAGCTGTCTCGGAATGGGAGTGTTGCTGGCAGCGGGCGCGACTACCGTTGCGCGTGATCGGTCCGGAATTGCTGCTACGCCCGGCCGGTCTCGCCTCCCCCACGCAGCCCGCATGGATCGCGATCTTATCGCGCCTTTGCCTGCTTGATAGACGTCACCTCACCGTCGCCATGCAGCGTCATGAGCGATTCCATCAGGCTTTCGTCCGCGCTGGAACAGACGCCCAGCACCAAAGCCTCCTCGCATCCTTCGGCGGTGATGTAGGCGTGGCCCATGTTCGAATCGATGTAGATCGATTCGCCCTGCTTCAGCAGCACCGGATCGTAAAACTCGGTGTGGATCTCGATGCTGCCTTCGATCACATAGATATATTCCTCGCCCGGATGGTGGACGAGTTCGCCGAACTCCTCGACCGATTTGGCGCGGATGCGAGTCAGCACCGGGATCATCCGCTTCCGCCGCAACTCCGTGCAGAGGTAGAAATAGTCGTAATTGGCGGTCTCGACCCGCACCGCCCGATCGAGCCGGCCGATGCTGCGCCGCGCCGTCACTGGCTGCGGCTCGATCATGTCGTCCGACTCGGCGAACAGCTCCGACATCCGCAAGCCCAGCCGCTGGCTCAGGCTCAGCAGCTTGTCATAGGTCAGCGTCAGGCGATCATGCTCGATCTTGGACAGGGTGGATACGGGTATCCCGCTCTTCGCGCTCATTTCCTTGAGCGTCCATCCCTCCCGGCTGCGCAACCCCCGAAGCAGCGCCCCGAGCGTTGGATTGGCTGATTTCAAGCGGCTCAAAACGTCTCCGGCGGTCATGTTGACATTGTTTTCCGATTAGGATCATGATGTCCTGATCAGGATATACCCAAGATATAGGCTGTTCCGCAGGTAGGCAATCCCGCCGCGGCGGCATCAAAACAGGAAAGGGGGGCGTTGGACATGCGTTCGATCAAGCTATTCGCGGCGGCCGCTTTATTGCTGGCAGGCGGGGTCACCGCCGCACAGCAGGCGACCAATCTCGCGCCCACATTGGCGCCGCCATCATTGTCGAAGCCGGTCGCAGCACCGGTAGCGAGCGGCGCACCCGCGGTCGGCCAGCGCGCGCTTAGCAAGGATGATGTCGACGCCTGGCTCGACGGCTACATGCCCTATGCGCTCCACACCGGCGACATTGCCGGCGCCGTGGTGGTCGTCGTCAAGGACGGCCAGGTGCTCACCCAACGCGGCTTCGGTTATGCGGACGTCGCCAAGCGCTCGCCGGTCGATCCGGCCAGGACGCTGTTCCGCCCCGGATCGGTCTCCAAGCTGGTGACCTGGACCGCGGTGATGCAGCTTGTCGAGCAGGGCAAGATCGATCTCGACGCCGACATCAACCGCTATCTCGATTTCAAGATCCCGCCCAAGGACGGCAAGCCGGCAACAATGCGGCAGGTGATGCAGCACACCGCAGGCTTCGAGGATCATGCTAAGAACATCATCTTCTATGACGTCAAGCATATGCAGACGGTAGGCGACTATGTGAAAACCGCGCTGCCGACGCGGATCTACACGCCCGGCACCACGCCATCCTATTCGAACTATGCGACGACGCTGGCCGGCTATGTGGTCGAGCGCGTCTCGGGCCAGCCGTTCGACGACTATGTCGATCAGCATATCTTCAAGCCGCTCGGCATGACGCAATCGACCTTCCGGCAGCCGCTGCCCAAGGCCCTCGTCCCGCAGATGGCGACCGGATACTCGGTCGCTTCGGGCAAGCCGATGCCGTTCGAAATCGTCGGCCCGGCGCCGGCGGGCAGCCTGTCCTCGCCCGGCGCGGACATGGCCCGCTTCATGATCGCGCACCTGAACCAGGGCGCGGGCATCCTGAAGCCGGAAACGGCCAAGCAGATGCACGATAGCCCGCTGACTTTGATCCCGCCGCTCAACCGGATGCAGCTCGGCTTCTTCGAAACCAACATCAACGGCCGCCAGGTCAACGCCCATCTCGGCGATACCGAGGCGTTCCACACCTCGCTCCACCTCTTCATGAACGATGGCGTCGGTTTCTACGTTTCGTTCAACAGCGGCGGCAAGCAGGGTGCAGCCCATGCCCTGCGCGGCGCATTGTTCCAGGATTTCGCGGATCGCTACCTGCCCTCGATCGCCCCGCCGGACGGCAGGGTCGATGCGAAGACCGCGGCCGAACATGCCAAGCTGATGGCCGGCCACTGGCAAAACAGCCGGCGTGAGGAGACCAACTTCCTCGCCATCACCGGCCTCATCAGCCAGACCGTCGTCACCCTCGACGATAAGGGCGGGCTGCTGATCCCGGATCTCACCGGCCTCAACGGCCAGCCGCGCAAGTGGGTGGAGATCGCCCCATTCGTCTGGCGCGACACCAACAGCCATGATCGCCTCGCCGCCAAGGTCGTCGACGGCAAGGTCGTGCGCTGGAGCGTCGACGGCTTCTCGCCCTTCATGGTCTTCGATCGCGTACCCAGCTACAAGTCGGCCGCCTGGCTGCTGCCTCTGCTTTATGCCAGCCTCGGCGTTCTGCTTCTGACCTTCCTCCACTGGCCGGCCGCAGCACTCGTCCGCCGCAGCTTCAAGGCACCGCTGCCGCTGGAAGGCAAACAACGGCAGGCCTATCGCGGCGTACGGCTCGCCGCGGGTCTGTCGATCGCCATCCTGGTCGGCTGGATCGTCGGCTTCACCAAGCTGATGAGCGAGCTCACCTACCTGACGGCGAAGTCCGACTGGTGGCTGTGGACGCTGCAGATCGCGGGTCTCTTCGTCTTCGTCGGCACCGTGCTGCTGGCGGGCTGGAACCTCTACCTCACCTTCACCGGCAAGCGCCGCTGGACGAACAAGCTGTGGGCGGTGCTGCTGCTCATCGCCTCGCTCACCGTGCTTTATGTCGCGTGGATCTGCGGCTTCCTCGCGATGACGGTGCATTACTGATGGCCAGCCTCAAGCTGAATGTCGTCAGGGAAGGGCTGCGGCTTGCCGCGCCCTTCCGCATCTCCGGCCATGTGTTCGAACTTTGCGACGCCATCTTCGTCACGCTCGACGATGGCGCGCATCGCGGCCGGGGCGAGGCGGCGGGCGTCTTTTATCTGAACGACGATGCCGATCATATGCTCACCGCGATCGAAGGCGTGCGCGCCGCGATCGAGGCCGGCCCATCGCGCGAGGAACTCCGCGGGATCCTGCCGGCGGGCGGCGCCCGCAACGCGATCGACGCCGCCTTGTGGGAGTTGGAAGCCCAGCGCAGCGGCAAGCCCGTCTGGGCGCTGGCCGGGCTTCCCGAACCCCGCCCGCTCCTCACCACCTTCACCCTCGGCGCCGATGATCCGCAGGTGATGGCGGAAGGCGCGCGGGGTTACGCGCAGGCACGCGCGATCAAGGTCAAGCTCACCGGCGATCTCGATCTCGATATTGCCCGCGTGCAGGCCATCCGCGCCGCCCGGCCCGATGTGTGGCTGGGCGTCGACGCCAATCAGGGCTTCGCGATCGGCGATCTCGATGCGCTGGTTGCCGCGATGGTCGACAGCAAGGTCTCGCTGATCGAACAGCCGCTCGCCCGCGGGCGCGAGGCCGATCTCCAGGGCTACAAATCCCCCATCCCGATCGCCGCGGATGAAAGCGCGCTGACCCTGGACGATGTGCCGGGCCTCGTCGGCCGCTTCGACGTCTTCAACATCAAGCTCGATAAATGCGGCGGGCTGACCGAAGGGCTGATGATCGCGCGCGCGGCGAAGGACCATGGCCTGGAGGTGATGGTCGGCAACATGGTCTGCACCAGCATCGGCATGGCGCCGGGCTTCGTGCTCGGGCAGCTGTGCGACATCTGCGATCTCGACGGGCCGATCTTCCTGAAGCAGGATCGCACGCCCGGCATCGTCTATCGCGACGGCGCCGCCTGGTGCGACGATGATGTGTGGGGTGCCACCGCGGCGGTCGCCGTCGTATGAGCGAGGCGGCCCCGCGCCCGTGGTTCGGGCAACCGCGTGGACTGACAATCCTGTTCCTCACCAACATGTGGGAACAGTTCAGTTACTTCGGGATGCGCGCGCTCCTCGTCTATTACATGACGAAGGAGCTGCTGCTGAGCCAGGGTCAGTCCTCCTTCATCTACGGCGCCTACACGGCCTGCGCCTATTTCACGCCGATCGTCGGCGGGGTGATCGCGGATCGGCTGCTCGGCAAGCGCCGCGCGGTGATCATCGGCGCGTCGATCATGGCGCTGGGCCATTTCATGATGGCGTTCGAGCCGCTTTTCTATCCGGCGCTCGCCACCATCGCGCTCGGCAACGGCCTGTTCCTTCCCAGCCTGCCGAGCCAGATCAACGACCTTTATGCCGCCGGCGATCCGCGGCGGGGTTGGGCCTATAATGTCTATTATGTCGGCATCAACATCGGCGGTTTCCTGGCCCCTCTGGTCTGCGGCACGCTCGGTGAATTCTATGGCTGGCATTATGGCTTCGGCGCCGCGGGCGTCGGCATGCTGGCCGGCCTCCTGATCTATCTCGCCGGCCAGAAATATCTCCCGCCGGAGGCGCCGCGCATGCCGACCGCCGAACTGCCGGCGACACGCTGGGCCGATCATCGTCGCACCTTCGCGGCGCTGCTGGCGATCGCCCTCTCGGTCACCGTCTTCCGCGGTGCTTATGAACAGGTCGGCAATACCGTGGCTTTGTGGGCGGACACCGGGGTCGATCGCCTCGCCGGCGGCTTCACGATCCCGATGACCTGGTTCCAGTCGCTCAACCCGCTGCTGGTGATGCTGATGACCCCGGCTCTGCTCGCTTACTGGCGACGCCGGGCGGATGCCGGGCGCGATACCTCGCCCGCGCGGCGGATGGCGATCGGCGCGCTGGTCGTGGCCGGCGCCTATCTGCTGCTGTCGCTCGTCGCCGGCTTCACGGGTGAGGCACGCGCCGGCTGGCTCTGGCTCGGCCTCTTCTTCCTGATCTTCACCTTCGGGGAATTACTAATCCTGCCGACCGGCCTCGGCCTGTTCGCCCGCCTCGCCCCACCGCGGCTCGGCGCGACCACGGTCGCCGCCTGGTATCTCGCCATCTTCACCGGCAGCCTTTCGGCCGGTCTGGTCGGCACCTTGTGGAGCGACATGACGCCAGCAAGCTTCTTCGGCCTGCTCGCGTTGATCGCCGCTGTGGCCGCTTTGCTACTGCGCTCGCTCGATCGGATGGTTCGCAGCGTCGATCGGGCCTGGCCGTCCGAATCAGTTTGACAATTCTCTGATCAGGACAATACGATCCCAATACGGACTAAATTTAGCAAGGAAGCGGGATTGGGCGCGCTGTCGACCCCAAATCGTCGAACCGTTCTCGGGGCCGCCATTGCCGGCGCCGCGCTTGCCTTTCCCATGATCAACAGCGGCAGCTTCGCGGCCGCACCGGGCAGCGCGAAACGCTATTCGCGCCGCACGCTCGACATCATGGAAAAGGCGCTCGTCATCGACATGCTGGCGCCGCCGCGGATCGACATGGCGCCCGATGCCTTCTCCCGCCCGCTCACAGCTCGCGAGATCGCCGATTTCAAATCCTGCGGCATCACCGGCTTCCATAATGCCTTTGGGCTCGGGGGGCCTCAGGCGCGCGAGGATGCCCTTACATTCCTCGCCGCCTGGCAGGGTTTCGCCGGCCGCAATGCCGATATCTTCTCGCTCGTCGGCACCGTCGCCGATCTCGATCATGCCAAGGCCCAACGCAAGATCGGCATGATCATCGGCCTGCAGAATGCCGAGCAGTTCGAAAAGCCCGAAGATGTCGCGCTTTTCTATGGCCTCGGCCTGCGCTGCGCGCAGCTCACCTATAACAGCCAGAATCTGATCGGATCGGGCAGCACCGATCGCGTCGACGGCGGCGTCAGCGATTTCGGCGAGACCGTCATCGAAGCGATGAACAAGGCCGGCATGCTGGTCGACGTGTCGCACAGCGGCGACCGCACCACGCTGGACGCGATCGCGATCTCCAAATCACCGATCGCCATCACCCATTCCAACTGCCGCGCGCTTTCCAACCATCCCCGCGCCAAGAGCGACGAGGCGATCAGGGCGCTCGGCAAGACGGCCGGCGTGATAGGGATCAGCGGCGTCCGCATGTTCGTGAAGGACAAGGATCCGACCACGCTGGGCGATATGGTCGATCATATCGATCATGTCGTGAAGCTGATCGGCGTCGACCATGTTGGCATCGGCTCCGACGCCGATCTCAACGGCTATGACGACATGCCGGCCGATCAATATGCCAAGCTGAAAGCCGCCTACAAGGCGAGCTACGCCTTCCGCGACAAGATCGACATCGAAGGCTTCGATCATCCGATGAAGATGTTCGACCTGACCGAGGAACTGGTCCGGCGCGGCTGGTCCAACGAGAATATCGGCCTCGTGCTCGGCGGCAATTTCCGCCGATTGCTTGGCCAGGTCTGGAAATAAGGGACGGGCCACGGGCCCGAAGAAGGGGGACTGAGATGAATAGGATCCGCGCGACATTGGGTGTGTCGACCGCCATGGTGCTGGCGCTGGTCAGCGCGCCGGCACTGGCCGAGGAGACGGCGGACGCCGGATCTGAAGTCATCGTCGTCACCGCGCAGAAGCGCGAACAGACGCTGGTCGACGTGCCGCAGTCCATCTCGGTCGTCAGCGGTGATACGCTCGAAACGCATCAGGCCAACAGTTTCAGCGATTATCTGAAACTCGTTCCCGGCCTTCAGCTTACGCAGAGCACGCCGGGCCAGGGCCGGCTCGTGCTGCGTGGCCTCAACACCGGCGGCGTCGCCTCCACCGTCGGCGTCTATCTGGATGAAATGCCCTTCGGCTCCAGCAGCGGCCTTGCCAATGGCGCAATCCTCGCCGGTGACTTCGACACGTTCGACATCGCCCGGATCGAGGTGCTGCGCGGCCCGCAGGGCACGATCTACGGCGCCAGCTCGCTCAGCGGCGTCGTAAAATATGTCACCAACGTG
Organism: Sphingomonas sp. DBB INV C78; assembly: GCF_042693015.1. NCBI lineage: Bacteria > Pseudomonadati > Pseudomonadota > Alphaproteobacteria > Sphingomonadales > Sphingomonadaceae > Sphingomonas > Sphingomonas sp. DBB INV C78. The sequence continues at coordinate 1,907,511 of NZ_CP170544.1, forward strand.
CCCCAGACCGACGCACTCGAAATCCGGGGCCGCGCCGGCGTAGAGGCCGTGGACGGCGGCGACACCTCCTATTTCGGCAACGCGGTCGTCAACGTGCCGATCAGCGATGTCCTCGCCTTCCGCGCCTCGGGCAGCTACCGCAAGGATGGCGGTTTCATCGATTCCATCGGCACCGCCGGATCGGACGTCGAGAAGAACATCAATGGCGTCGAAAATTATGGCGGCCGGGCATCATTGCTGTTCACGCCGAACGAAACGGTCACTGTTCGCCTCAGCGCCATTCTCCAGAACATCAATTCCGATGCGCCAAGCGTCGTCGAGGCAGATCCCACGACGCTGAAGCCGCTTTATGGTGGCCTCACTCTGTCGCAATTCGTGCAGCCGACCTCCAAGGTCAAATATCGGCTCTACAATGGCGCCGCCAATTTCGATCTGGGCTTCGCCAACCTCACTTCGTCGACCAGCTACAGCACCCAGGAACAGTCGTTCCACGATGACCTTACCGTCAATCTCAGCGGGCTGATCGAGGCGATCTTCGGCACGCCGAACGAATTATTCCTCGATCAGACGACGCGAGTCGAAAAGTTCACGCAGGAACTGCGCCTGGCATCCAATGAGTCCGAAACATTCGAATGGCTGGTCGGCGGCTATTACACGCATGAGGATGGTTCGATCGACCAGGCCTATGTCGCCGTCACCCCCGGCACGCTGGACGAGATCACCACCCTGCCCCTACTGGCTCAGGTCAACCTCGCATCCAAATATGAGGAAATCGCGGCCTTCGCCAATGCGACGATCCACCTTGGCGAGCAGTTCGACGTCGATCTCGGCGGTCGTTACAGCCACAACAGCCAGAAAGCACGTCAGGTGGGCGATGGCGCGCTCGCCGGCGGCCCGCAGGAATTCGGCGTGAAGTCGTCCGAAGACGTCTTCACTTACTCGATCGCGCCGAAATTCAAGTTCGACGATCGCATGTCGCTCTATGCGCGGCTTGCCAAGGGCTTCCGCCCCGGCGGGCCGAACGTCCTGCCGCCCGCGGCCCCTCCAGGTACGCCGGGCACCTATGATTCCGATTCCGTGCTCAGCTACGAAGCCGGCTTCAAGGCGCAGACCGACGACAACCGCTTCAGCATTGATCTGGCCGCCTTCTATCTCGACTGGAAGGACATCCAGTTGTTCGCCGTCGTCAACGGCTTCGGCGTCAACACCAATGCCGGCAAGGCCAAGAGCCAGGGCCTCGAATTCACCGCCACCATGCGCCCCACCGATGGTTTGGACGTGTCGGTCAACGGTGCCTACACCAAGACGCGACTGAAGGATGATGCCGATCCGATCGTGGGCGGCCGCGACGGTGATCGCCTGCCTTATGTGCCGACCTACAGCATCGGCGCGAACGCGGATTACAGCTGGTCGCTGTCTGACACGACGACGGCCTATCTCGGCGGATCGCTGCGCTTCCTGTCGGATCAGTCGGGCGCGTTCGACGGCACCTATCGGGAAGCAACCGGCCACCAGCGGATCATCCCGTCCTACACGGTCATCGATCTGCGCGCCGGGGTCGATTTCGGCAAATTCTCGGTCGATGCCTATGTCAAGAATCTCGGCAATAGCCACGGCATCACATCGACGGCGGCGCTCACCGCCAACGGCTTCAACGTCTATCCCAACGGCGCGATGGGCACGGGCATCATCCGCCCGCGTACGATCGGCCTGTCCCTCACCGCGGAATATTGATCCATGTCTCGTTCTGGTGTCGTTACGGCTTTGCGGAGGGATACGGATTTGACCGGAAATGGCGATCACGCCTTGCCGCAGCCCTATCTCCTGTTCCTGGGCGATACGGTTGAGGCCGGCTTTGCCAAGACAGCGTTTGGGCTGCGCGATTGGGCCGGCGATATGTGCGTCGGCGAATATGCGCTGCCCGGCGCCAGGGTCTCGACCGGCCTGCCGCCGCTCACTCCGGCGGAAGCGCAGCAGAAGGGCGCCCGCGCACTGGTGATCGGCGTCGCCAATACCGGCGGCGTCATCCCACCGCATTGGGTCAGCGCCTTGGTGGAGGCGCTGGAAGCGGGGCTCGACATCATCAGCGGCATGCACGCGAAGCTCGGCGATCTGCCAGGACTCGCCAGCACCGCCGATCGGCTCGGCCGGCGCCTCATCGACGTCCGCACGCCGCCCCCCGGCATCAAGGTCGCGACCGGCGCCAAGCGCAGCGGCAAGCGGCTGCTGACGGTCGGCACGGATTGCGCGCTCGGCAAGAAATATACCGCCCTCTCCATCGTCCGCGGCCTCCAAACCCGCGGCGTGGATGCCGATTTTCGAGCGACGGGACAGACCGGCATCATGATTGCCGGCGGCGGCATTCCGATGGATGCGGTGGTGGCGGATTTCGTGGCCGGCGCGGCGGAAATGCTCAGCCCCGATGCCGCCCCCGATCATTGGGACATCATCGAAGGGCAAGGCTCACTCTTCCACCCCGCCTATGCCGGCGTGACATTGGGCCTGCTCCACGGCAGCCAGCCGGATCTGTTCGTCGTCTGCCATGAACCGGGTCGCACCGACATGCTGGGCACCGCAGGCTACAAACTGCCCTCGATCGAGGAAGTAATCGAGCGAACGGTGGCGATGGGCCGCCTCACCAACCCCGCCATCCGCTGCGTCGGCATCAGCCTCAACACCTCGGCATTGAGCTCCGCGGAGGCCGAGGCGGTGATCGCCGAAACCACCGCGCGGCTGGCCCTGCCTGCGGCCGATCCAGTTCGCGGCGGCAAGAGCTTCGATCGCCTGCTCGACGCCTGCCTGGCATGATAAGCGCGGAAGGAAGCGCCCGGCCGTCCTGGTTCCAGCGCTTCCTGCTGCCCGGCTTCGCTTTCAAGGCGGTGATCATCGGCGGCGGCTATGCCACGGGCCGCGAGCTTGCGGAATTCTTCCTGCCCAGCGGCCCGTGGGGCGGGCTGGCGGCGATGCTGCTCGCCACCCTGATCTGGAGCCTCGTCGCCACCCTCACCTTCCTGTTAGCCCGCGCGACCGGCGCGCGTGACTATCGCAGCTTCTTCTCCGCCCTGCTCGGACGCGGCTGGGTGGTGTTCGAGGTCGCCTATATCCTCTTCATCATCCTGATCCTCGCTGTGTTCGGCGCGGCAGCGGGGGCGATCGCGCAGGCCGCGTTCGGCCTACCGCCGATCATCGGCACGCTCGCGCTGATGGCGGGCATCGCCGGCTTCGCGACCTTCGGCAACGCGTCGGTGGAGACGCTGTTCAAATGGGTCTCCTTCCTGCTCTACGGAGTGTATGCGGTCTTCCTGGTCCTCGCGCTGACCAATTTCGGTGATCGCATCGCCGCCGGCTTCGCACAGTCGCTGCCCACAAACGGATGGGCGACTGGCGGCATCACTTATGCGAGCTATAACATCATCGGCGCGGTGGTGATCCTGCCCGTCGTCCGCCACTTCACCAGCGATCGTGATGCGGTGATCGCCGGCCTTATCGCCGGGCCGCTGGCGATGATTCCCGCGATCATCTTCTTCGCCTGCATGATCGCCTTCTATCCCGCCATCGCCGCGGAGACACTGCCGTCCGATTATCTGCTCGGCCAGCTCGGCAATCCTCTCTTCCACTTCATCTTCCAGCTCATGATCTTTTGCGCCTTGCTGGAAAGCGGCACCGGCGCGGTCCACGCGATCAACGAACGCATCGCCAAGGCATGGCACATCCGCCGCGGCGCCGTGCTCGGCAACCCCGCCCGGCTCGCCATCGCGCTCGCTTTGCTGGTGCTGTGCATGATGCTGGCCGAACGCTTCGGCCTCGTTGCCCTTATCGCCAATGGCTATCGCGCCTTGGCCTACATCTTCCTCGGCATCTACGTGCTGCCCCTGCTGACGCTCGGCGTCGCCAGGCTATGGCGTGGCCGCCAGCCATCACCGGAGATTATATGAAGAAGCTGGTCCTCGCATTCGCGCTGGCCTCGACCCCGCTTGCCGCCGCCCCGCCCGCCGATTTCGACGCGCGGGTGGAGGCGCTGCGCAAGCAGGTCGGCGTGCCGGGTATAGCGATCTCGATCGTCGAAAATGGTCAGACGGTGCTGGCCAAGGGCTATGGCGAGAAGAAGCTCGGGTCGAACGATCCGGTAACGCCCGACACGATATTCCCGACCGGATCGACCGGCAAGGCCGTCACCGTCGCGGCGCTCGCCACGCTCGTCGATCAGGGCAAGATCGGCTGGGACGACAAGGTGATCGATCGCCTGCCCGGCTTCCAGATGTATGATCCCTGGGTCACGCGCGAGATGACGATCCGCGATCTGCTGGTCCACCGCAGCGGCCTCGGCCTCGGTGCAGGCGACCTGATGTTCGTGCCGCGCAGCCATCTTTCGCGCGCGGAGGCGGTGAAGCGACTCCGCTACATCAAGCCCGCGACCAGTTTCCGCAGCGGCTATGCCTATGACAATATCCTCTACATGGTCGCCGGCCAGCTCATCGAATCCGTGACCGGCCAGACCTGGGAAGCTTATGTCGCGGAGCATGTCTTCAAGCCCGCGGGCATGTTGGCCTCCACCACCGACGAGAAGCGCTTCGCTACGCCAGACCGCGCCTTCCCCCATGCGCGGATGAGCAGCGGCCTGCGCGGCGCCGGCAATCAGGAACCGCTCAACGAACGTGACGAACTCGCCCGCAACGCCGCCCCCGCGGGCGGCCTTGCGGTCAGCGCCAACGACATGGCGAAGTGGCTCAATCTCCAGCTCGCCAAGGGCAAGCTTCCCGGCGGCGGCCAGCTCTTCAGCGCGACGCAGGCGACCGAGATGTGGACGCCGGTCGTGCTGCAGCCGGTCTCGCCGATGCCCGCAAGCCTGAAACTCACCGAGCCGATGTTCAACACCTATGCGCTCGGCTGGGACATCCAGGATTATCGCGGCGCCAAGCTCGTTTCCCATGGCGGCGCGGTGTTCGGCTTCCAGACCGTCGTCGCGCTGCTACCGGAAAAGAATGTCGGCTTCGCGATCGAGATCAACAGCGAGGATGGCGAGATCATCCTCGGGCTGATGCACGAACTGCTCGATCATTATCTCGGCTACCCGTCGAACGACTGGCCGGCTAAGTTCATCGAATACAAGAAAGGCCGCATCGCCAAGGGGCTCGAATTGGCCAAGGCGAAGGCCGGGAAGCCCGCCGGCGTCGGCCCGTCACTCCCGCTAGCCCGCTATGTCGGCACCTTCAACGATGCCTGGTATGGCAATGTCCAGGTCACCCAGGACAAGGCGGGCGCCCTTGCGATCGATTTCAAGTCGACGCCGCGCATGGGTGGCAAGCTCGAACATTTCCAATATGATACCTTCATCACCCGGTTCGACGACAAGACGATCGAACCGGCTTATGTGACGTTCGGGCTGGACGCGGAGGGCAAGGTGGAACGGGTGACGATGAAGGCCGCTTCGCCGCTCGCCGATTTCAGCTACGACTATCATGATCTGCTGTTCACCCCGATAAAGGACGCCAAGTGAAGTCTTCCACGTTCGGTTTCCACGCGGCCGTCCTCACTCTTCTCGCCAGCACCGCCGCGGCGCCCGCCGCAGCGCCCGGCGACGCGGCCCTCGCCGCGCGGGTGGCGAAGGTGCTGGCGGCGAGCCCGGTGATCGACGGGCATAATGATCTGCCGTCCGAAATCCGCGACCGGTTCGACAGCGACGTACTGCGCGCCGATCTCCGCAAGGACGCCACCACCCTACCCCGGAAACCCGGCGAAAATCCGCTGATGACGGACATTCCCCGCGCCCGCGCGGGCCATCTCGGCGGCCAGTTCTGGTCGGTCTGGGTGCCCAACAAAGACCCCAATGCGATGAAGCTGGCGATCGAGGAGATCGACATCATCAAACGCATGGCCGCCGCTTATCCCGATGCGTTCGAAATGGCCTACACCGCCGATGATATCGTCCGCATCCAGAAGAAGGGCCGCATCGCATCGCTGATCGGCATGGAGGGCGGCGACCAGATCGATGGCTCGCTGGCCGCGCTCCGGCAATTCTATGCGCTCGGCGCCCGCTATCTTACGCTGACGCACGCCACCAACACCAAGCTCGCCGATTCCGCCACCGATACGCCGGTCTACAACGGCCTCAGTCCCCTCGGTCGCGAAGCGGTCAAGGAAATGAACCGGCTGGGCATGGCGATCGACCTCAGCCACGTCTCGCCCGCCACGATGAAGCAGGTGCTCGAACTCAGCCGCGCACCGGTGATCTTCTCCCATTCGGGTGCGCGCGCCCTCATCGATCATCCGCGCGACGTGCCCGATGACGTGCTCGCCCTCGTCGCCCGCAACCGCGGCATCGTCATGGTCAATTTCTATCCGGGCTATGTTTCGCAGGCGCGGGCCAAATGGGATGCCGATCGCGCGGCAGAGCAGACGCGCTACAACGCCCCGCCGTTCGGTGGCCTCTATATCGGCCAGCCCGAACGCGCGAAGGAAGCGATGGCGGCGTGGGAGGCGGCGAACCCGCGCCCCAAGGTAACGGTGGCAATGGTCGCCGACCATATCGACCATATCGCCAAGGTGGCGGGCAAGGATGCCGTCGGCCTCGGCTCCGATTTTGACGGTATCCCGGATACGCCCGAAGGCCTCGACGGCGTCCACAAATATCCCGCCCTGTTCGTCGAGCTCGCACGCCGCGGCTGGAGCGATGCCGATCTCGCCAAGCTGTCCGGCGGCAATCTGCTCCGTGTCCTGCGCGAGATCGAGCAGGTGGCAAAGCAGGAGACTTCGAAAAAGGCCGGATAAAAATAGGGCCCGACCGGTTTCCCGATCGGGCCCCAAGATAGAAGCCTGGCTACGCCAGAACTCCTCGGGTCGCAGCGCCATAATAACCGACGTCGCCGAGTCCGCCCACCCGCGCCGCTACATGCTGGTCGCGGCGAATGTCGTTTTTGTCGCTGAACCGGCTCTTTTCGAGATGCCAAAACGGCAAATCGCGTAAAAATCTATCCTACGAAGGCCCGTTCGATCACGAAATGGCCCGGTTTCGCGTTGGAGCCCTCCGAAAATCCCAGCCGCTCCAGTTCCGCCGCAAGCTCGCGGATCATCGCCATGCTACCACACAGCATCACCCGATCGAGCTCGGGGTCGAGCTTGCGCGGGCCGGTGAGCCCTTCGAACAGCCGGCCATTCTCGATCAGCGCCGGAATACGCCCGCTCGTGTGGAACGGCTCCCGGGTCACACTCGGTAGATAGCTGAACTGGACGAGCGCCTGGTCCTGCACCAGCGGATCATCGGCCAACTGGCTTTCCAGCGCATCGCGGAACGCAAGGTCGCTGACATGGCGCACCGAATGGGCCAGCAGGATCTGGCCGAAGCGATCATAGATGTCGGGATCGCGCGCCACGCTCAGGAAGGGCGCGAGGCCCGTGCCCGTAGATAGCAGGAACAGCCGGCTCCCTGGCAGCAGCGCGTCCGCCACCAATGTCCCCGTCGGCTTGCGCCCCAGGAAGATATGGTCGCCCGGCTGGATCAATTGCAGCCGCGATGTCAGTGGCCCGTCCGGCACCTTGATCGACAGGAATTCCAGCTCGTCGGCATAAGCAGGGCTGGCGATCGAATAGGCACGCAGCAGTGGCCGCCCGTCGCCCGGCAGACCGATCATCACGAATTCGCCAGATCGGAAGCGGAAGCTGGCCGGGCGGCTGATCGTGAAGCTGAACAGATGCGCGTTCCAGTGGCGAACCGAATGCACCTCCTCCACTGAAAGCGCGGCAGACGGCGCCACCAGCTCGGTTTTGCGATCGCTCATGACGATGCTCCTCCTTGGGGATGATTCATGTCGACCGGCACCCTATCGAGCGCCGTCAGCTTCGGCGCGCAGGCCATCATCGCGGTCGCCACCGGCACCACGATCTCGTCGGCGATCAGCAGTTCCAGCGTGGCGCACACCCGGCCTTCGTCGCCGCCCGCCCCCTCCGCCCACAGCTCCAGCAGCACCGCCTCATGCTCGGCGATCGTCGCGCATTGCAGCGGCGCCAGCGCCAGTTTCTCCAGCGCATCGCGGTTGAGCAGCGCCATCGCCATGTGGAAATCGGGCAAGGCGGCCAGCACGCCCATGCGGGCAAAGGCCGGCGTCAGTGCGCCGGGCGGGCAGCGGCCCTGTCCCAGCGCATAGACCCACGCCCGCATCGCCCACAGGGTGAAGCGGGCGCCATTGCTCAGCCGCGTGACGGGCTGGTCGACGAAGCGATACATCGCGCCTCAGCTCGTCGTGACCTGGGCGATGATCGCCTTGGCCTTGGCGATCGCCTGCGCGCTCGTCAGCTTGCCGGTCCGGATATCGTCGGCAAAGGCCATCAGCCGTTCGCCCGAAGCAGATCCGGTCTCCGCCACCTCGGCAACCGACACGCCATTACCTTTGGCGATCGCCGCATCCCAGGCGGTCCGCACTGCCGCCCAATAGTCCTTGGTCGCCGCCCAATAATCGTCGGCCGCCTTGATGTCGTAATCGCTCGCCTTGACGTAGCTGTTGAGCACCGATTCCTGGACGAACGGCACCATCTTGCCGCCGCTCACGCCGCCTTCGGGGCCCATCTTGATATTGTCCTGCCAGTGGATCCAGCCGGCGGGCGACGGGGAGTGTCGGTTGATCGCGAGATAGCGATCATAGGGCGGCGTGCGGACGGCATCGCGGCGGGCGAGCGGCCGCCAGGTCCAGTTGCTCCGCCAGCGGCGCACGCCGCCCTCGTCGGTCCACTGGCCCCAGCCGCCATAGCGGGGGCTGTCGTCGGTCTGCCACACGGTCTGCGACCAGCGGCCCTTGCGCATCCGCTCGGGCACCTCTTCCAGCTTCCACTTGCCCTCACCGGCATAGACCAGCACCGATTCCGGCTCATAGGTCCAGTCCTGCCGCCAATGCTTGATGACCATCGATTTGCCCTTGTCGTCGGTGACGACGAGCAGGTGCTGCAGCACGATCCGGCGCGGGCTGTCCTCGACCACGCGGACGCTTTCATGCCCGCCGGAAACCTTGGGTGCGATCGGCGTATAGTCGGCGCGCCATGGGGTCGTCTCGCGGAAGTCGAAGGTCACCTTATAATCGCCGGCCATGGCGAGGATCGCGGCGCGGTCGGCCGTCAGCGAAGCGGACTCGTCCGCCGCGGCGCGGGTGGCGACGGGGCCGTCCGCCCAGGCCGGCGTGAAGGGCAAGGCGGTTGCGATGGTGGCAGCAAGCAGGCTGTTGCGCAGGAAGCGGTTCATCACTTTTCTCTCTTCCGATCGATCAGAAACGGGCCGTGAGCGAGACGCTCGCGTTGCGGCCGGGCTGGGTATAGGCATCGGTGACGGCCAGGTTCGCCGGCGTCGCGGCAAGGCCGCGGACATCGCTCCACCAGGCATATTTGGTGTCGAAAATGTTGAAGACGCCGGCGCGCAGCGTGAACATCTGGTTGATCTGCACGAACGCCGTCGCATCCAGAGTGGTGAAGCCCTCGGGCCGGTAGCAGGAAGGCGTGCACAGCCCTTCGGTGCGGCTCGCTTCCTTGCCGGCCGAATGGGTCGCGATCAGTTGCCCGCCGAAGCGCCCGGCGCGATCGCGATAGCCGATCCCTGCCACCAGCTTCAGCGGGTCGATGCTGAGCAAGGGCGTCTTGGTCGTGCCGTCATTGACGTCGCCGGTGGCGTAGGAAATCGCGACCGTGCCGGTGATACCGATCGCGGTCCTTCCCTCCAGCTTGCCCTCGATACCCTTGATCTTCACCCGGTCGAGATTGACGAACTGGAAGATGATCGGGTCCGCGGGCGTGCCGGCGTGCGTGCCCACTTGCTCCTGGCTGATGAAATTCTTGTATTTGCCCCAGAAGCCGGTGACGCTGGCATCCAGCCACTGGCTGCCATAGCGCAAGCCCCCTTCCAGCGTCTCGCTCGTCTCCGGCTTCAGATCCGGGTTGGGGATCGACTTGTAGGCGAAGAACGGCGAGGTCGGGTTCTCGAAGAACTGGTTCACCTGGCTCGGCAGCGGCGCCTTGAAGCCGCGGGCATAGTTGGCGAACAGGCTCGCCCCGCCGCCGATCCGGCCGACCACGCCGATCTTGGGCGAAAGCCGCGATCCATCCTGCTTGGCCGCCGCGAAGTTCGGCAGCAGCGGATCGTCCTTGGGCGAAAGATCGTAATAATCGAAACGCAGCGCCGGGAAGACGGAAATCGCGCCGTCCGCCAGCGTGATCTCGTCCGCCACGAAGACACCCGCCAGCGTGTAATCGGTGACGGGGAAGGCGCGGCTCGGGAAGGTATCGGGCGCCGTCGGCACGGTGCCGTCGCGCAGCCCCTTCTGCCGCGTCACCGAAATGTCCGCGCCATAGACAAGCTTGTGGCCGATCGATCCCGTCTCGAAATCGCTCCGCGCCTCTGCGCTCGCGCCAATCACCCGGTTCTGGAAGATGTTGAGGCGGGTGCGATCGGCTGCGGTGTTGCGGTCCTCCGCCGTGAACTGCCGGCTCTCACTGTCCTGATACCAGAGCGCGATCTGCGCCGAGTCTATCGCGCCGCTGCCCTGATAGCGCCAGTCGAACGACACGCGCGTCCGCTCGGTGCTGTCCGCCGCGGTCAGGCCGATCACGGCGGTGGCCGGCAACACGCCCGAAGCCGGGGTCGGCGTGATCCCGCTCAGCACATTCGTATCGACATGATCGTTCAGATAATCGACCGTCAGGCGCAGGCGGTGCGCATCGTTGGGTGTCCAGACGATCTTGCCCAGCAGCGCATCGGACTTGGTATCCTGCGGATTGGCCTTGGTCCGGGTCGCGTTGGCGGCGTCGTTGGTGCCCTGATTTTCCAGCTCATGGCCGTCACGGCGCGTGTAGGCCGCCAGGATCGACCATGCGCCCGATTGCCCGGCGACGATGCCGGTCTCGGTGAACTGATCGGTCGCGCTGTCATAGGCCCCACGCGCCAAGGCGGTGAAGTCGCCCTGCCCGTTCAGCAGGTCCGCCGGATCGCTGGTCGTGAAGCTTACCGCGCCGGCCAAGCCGTCGCTGCCATACAGCGCGGACGCCGGCCCGCGCAGTATTTCGACCGATTTGATGAGGCTGAGGTCGACATAATCGCCACGCCCCGCCGCCTGCGCCCCAAAGCTGAAATCGTCGGGAATGCGGATGCCGTCGACCTGGATCAGCACCCGATTGCCCTCGAGCCCGCGGATGTTGAAACCCGCATTGCCGTCGCGCCCCGTCGATCCTTGCGCCGCGCCGAAGCGCGTGGGCGCACGCCGCACGCTCACGCCCGGCTCATAGCGGACGAGATCCTTGATGTCGGCGACGAGATTGTTGGCAATGGTCGTATCGTCGATCACGCTCACCGTCGCCGGCACGTCCAGGATCGAGGTCGGAATGCGGGTCGCCGTCACCGTGATGGTGTTGCGCGCATCGGCATAGAACAGCGGATCGCCATCCTGCGCCTGCGCGGAACCGATCGCCCAAAACGCCGCCAACGGCGCCGTCGCCGCCAGCAAAGCCAGTTTCGCCCGCACGCGGCCCCCGCCTTGCTTGGTCATTTCCTTCACACATATCGAACCGGATCGCGGCATATCGACCTTCATCCCCCGAACAGAGTTTTTGCTAATGCAATAGATTCGCATTAGCTGAACCCGCTAAGGGCAGCCGATCGGAACGTCAACCGGGATTAAGCGCGCGAGATCGCACGCCGCGCTTTCCAGTGGGCGAAAAATCGTGGGGTTGTCGAAAGGCTTGTCGGTCAGCGCGCGACTGCGCAACCGAAGGTTCCGATCAGAATGTCAGGAGGGATGGTGGACGCACTAGGGCTCGAACCTAGGACCCGCTGATTAAGAGTCAGCTGCTCTACCAACTGAGCTATGCGTCCATATCGCGGCTGCTGTGGCCGGTCTTGGTGGTGGTGGACGCACTAGGGCTCGAACCTAGGACCCGCTGATTAAGAGTCAGCTGCTCTACCAACTGAGCTATGCGTCCATGCCATGGGGTTGGTTGCCCCGAAGCGAGGCGCGCCCTTAGCATCGGCCGGCGGCGAATGTAAACCGGCTTTCGCAACTTTTCTATCGGCCGGCCTTTTCCGCGCGGTCGATGGCCATCAGCAGGCCCAGGCACAGCATCACCGTCATCACCGCCGATCCCCCGAACGAGACGAGCGGCAGCGGAATGCCGACCACGGGGGCCAGGCCCATCACCATCGAAAGATTGATCGCGACATAAAAGAAGATCGTCATCGAGAGCCCCGCGGCAGCCAGCCGGCCGAAGCGCGTCCGCGCCCGCATCGCCACGCGCACCGCCCAGTTCACCACCGCCAGATAGGCGATGATGACGAACAGACCGCCCAGCAGCCCCCATTCCTCCGCCATCGTCGCGAAGACGAAGTCGGTATGGCCCTCGGGCAGATAATCGAGGTGGCTCTGCGTGCCGTTGAGGAAGCCCTTGCCGAAGATCCCGCCCGATCCGATCGCGATCTTCGACTGGCTGATATGATACCCCTTGCCGAGCGGGTCCATCTCCGGATCGAGGAAGATCAGCACGCGGTTGCGCTGATAATCATGCAGCGAGAAATAGATCACCGGCAGCGCGGCCAGGAAGGCGAGGCCCGCACCGAGATAGAGGCGCAGCGGCAGGCCGGCGAGGAAGGTCACCACCACCCCGCCCGCCAATATCATCGTCGCGGTGCCGAGGTCGGGCTGGATCAGCACCAGGAAGAATGGCACGCCGATCAGCGCCGCCGCCGGCCATACCGCGCTGAAGCGGCGGATCTCGCCCGCGGGCAGCAGATCGTAGAAGCGCGCGAGCACCAGCACGATGGCCGGTTTCATCAGTTCGGACGGCTGGAGCCTGATGAAGCCCAGGTCCAGCCAGCGCTGGCTCCCCCCGCCGACGAAGCCGAAAATCTCGACGATCACCAGCGCGATCAGGATCACCGTATAGACCGGGAAGACCGCCGCCTTGATCTGCTCCTCGCGCAGCCGCGACAGCAGGACCGCGCCGAAAAGGAAGGCGAAGAAGCGGATGCCCTGCGAAAGCGCCCAGGGCTTCAGGCTACCGCCGGCCGCCGAATAGAGCACGGTCAGGCCGAAGCCGCCGATCGCGATCACCGTCAGGATCAGTTTCCATGGCAGGACGGCCAGCGGTGCCGGAACCAGCGGATCGCGCATCAGTCGGTCTCGACCGGCTCGGTGCCGACCGTTTCATTGCCCCCCGCTGCAACGGGCGCAGCCGCTGCCGCCGTCGCATTGTCCGCGGGGCTCGTCGGCGTCGCAACGGGCGCGGCGGCCGTCGCCGTTGCCGTCGCCGGCCGGTTCTCCGCGGCCCATTCCGCCGCATCGCGCGCCATCCGCGTCTCGATATTGCCGCCCCAGCCCTCTTCCATCTTGGCGAGCGTATCGAGCGCCTTGGCCGGATCGTAGAGATAGGTCAGCACGTCACGCGCGATCGGGGCGGCCACCGCGGAACCGCCGATGCCATGTTCGATCACCACCGCGCAGGCGTAGCGTGGATTTTCCACCGGCGCGAAGCCGATGAACAGCGCATGGTCGCGATATTTCCACGGCACGCCCTCGCCGCCGAACTTGCCGCCGCGCGCGCGTTCGGCTGCGGTGATGTTGCGCACCTGCGCGGTGCCGGTCTTGCCCGCCATCTGCACGTCGGCGAGCGGCAGGCGCGATCGGCCGGCGGTGCCGGGGCCGTTGACCACATCGCTCATCGCCGATCGGATGAAGGCGAGATGTTCGGGGTCGATGTCCAGCGGTTCGCCGGCGTGCAGGCGAGCCCGCGCCAGCAGCCGCGGCATCAGTGACCGGCCCGATGCGATCCGCGCCGACATCACCGCCAGTTGCAGCGGGTTGGACAGCATATAGCCTTGCCCGATCGTGGCGTTCACCGTGTCATAGGTGGCCCAGGCAGTCTTGAAGCGCCGCTGCTTCCACGCGGTATCGGGCACCGTGCCATAACGCTGCGAAGCGACGGGCAGCGCAAACTCCTCGCCCAGCCCCAGATTGCGCATCATCGTCGCGATCGCGTCGATGCCGATGGTCTGCGAATAATGGTAGAAGAAGACGTCGCAGCTCTGGTGGATGGCGCGCCGCATGTCGACATGGCCGTGCCCGCCGCGCTTGTGGCAGTGGAACAGGCGATTACCCAACCGGTAGGCGCCGGTGCAGACCACCGATGCAGCGGGCGACTGGCCCGCGCGCAACAAGGCGAGCGCCACCGCCGGCTTCACCGTCGATCCCGGCGGATACAGGCCCTGCAGCGTCTTGTTGAGCAGCGGCAGATGGTCGTTCGCCCGCAGCATCGAATATTCGGAATGGCTGATGCCGTCTGAAAAGCTGTTGGGGTCGTAGGACGGCATGGACGCCAGGCAGAGCAGGTCGCCGGTATGGCAATCCATCACCACCACCGATCCGCTGTTGGTGCCGATCCGCCGCGCGGCATAGGTCTGCAGGCCCGCATCGACCGACAGCCGCAACGTCCCGCCCGGCTCGTCCGATCGCGTGTCGAGATCGCGGACGATCTTGCCGCGCGCCGTCACCTCGCTCCGCTTGGCCCCCGGCTTGCCGCGCAGCGCCGGCTCCATCACCTTTTCCAGCCCCTCCTTGCCGATCTTGAAGCCGGGGGTGATCAGCAGCGGGTTCTTGTCCTTCTCATAATCCTTGGCGGATGCCGCGCCGACATAGCCGACCAGATGGCCGACCGCTGCGCCCGCCGGATAATAGCGCGTATAGCCGCGCGCCGGCGCCACGCCCGGCAACTCGCTCTGGCGCACGCTGACGGCGGCGAAGCGCTCATAATCGACCTTCTCGGCCACCGGCACCGGGCGGAATCCGGCGGCATCCTTCAGTTCCTCGCGGATACGCGTCACTTCCTCGTCGGGCAGCGCGAGCAGCTTCGCGACCTCCGCGATGACGCGGTCCTCGTCCTCCAGCAGATCGGGAATGATGTCGACGCGGAAATCGGTGCGGTTGATTGCGATCGGCTGGCCCTTGCGATCGATGATCCAGCCGCGCCGCGGAGGGATCAGGATCAGTTGGACGCGATTATCCTCGGCCATCAGCCGATAGCGTTCATTCTCCGCGATCGACAGCCAGGCCATCCGCCCGGCAAGCACCCCGCCCAACGCGAACTGCGCCCCCCCCAGCACCATCGCCCTGCGGGTGAAGGTGAGGAGCTGCTGCTGTTCGGTGACTATCCGGCGGCTGCCCTTCACCGTGCAAGCCGCCAGCGGTCAAGCGCCGCGCAGACACGCATCGCGGCGGGGAAAAGCAGAATGGTGATCACGGCCTGCGGCACGATGGCGAGCAAATTTCCTCCGCCTGTGGTGAACGCGACCAGCCCGACGCCGCCGACCAGGCAGAACAGGATCGCCGCCGCCGCCGCCAGCCAGTCCATCCAGTAATCGCGCCACACCGCGCGATTGTCCATCATGTCGAAGGCGAGAAAGACGATCGTCCACAACGCCATCGCCGATCCCATCGGCTGGCCGCTGAACATATCGTCGAACAGGCCCAGCGGCAGCGCTATCCAGCTCGGCCACATTTCCGGCCGCAGCAGCCGCCAGGCGAGCAGCATCAGCAGGCCGAACGGCGGCAGGACCGGCCAGTCCGCGACGATCGGCAACAATGTGATCATCGATGCCAGCATGACTGTGAACACCGGCGCCCAGCGCGCGCGCCGCGGCAGCAGGCTTTCGCCATCCTCAAGCCCGATCACGCGCTGGCGGGGCGCCTTCACGGCTTGGCCGGCGCCGGGGGCGGCGGCAGATCGGGTTGGAAGGGCTTCAGCACCACCGCGAAATCCAGCTTGGCCGGATCGGCAAGCGGCGTCGCCTCGGCGGCGTCGCGCGTCACCCTGGTGACGACCGCGACGGGAATGCCGGCGGGATAGACCCCGCCCGCGCCGGTCGTCATCACCACGTCGCCGCGGCGGAAGGGCGTCTGGCCGGCGATCAGCGACCGCAAGTCGATCCCGCCATCGCCCCGCCCGGTGGCGAGCGCCGCCACGCCGCTGCGGATGATCTGCACCGGCACCGTGCTGCTGGCGTCAGTGATCAACAGCACGCGCGACGATATCTGGCCATTCTCGACCACCCGGCCGATCAGCCCCTCGGCCGATCGCACCGGTTGACCGACGCGGACGCCGGATGTCGCGCCCGCGCTCAAGGTCACCAGCCGGTGCGAACTGCTGGCCGTGGACCCGACGATCCGCACCGTGGCGATCGGGCTGTTATCCGGCCCGACGATGCTCAACAGCCGCTTGAGCCGCCGATTCTCGAAGTCGATGGCACGCGCTTCGACCAGCTTGGCGCGCGATGCCTCCAGTTCGCGGCGCAGTTCCGCATTCTGCGATCCCGCCCGCCAATAGGCCGCGATATTGTCGCCGACGGAACCGATGCCGTCGATCGCGCTGCGCCCGGCGGCAGTGGCGGGCGAAGTCAGGTCGGTCGCCACCGATCGCAGCACGGCAAAGCCCTGCGGATCGAAGCGCGCGGCGATCAGCAGCAGCAGCGCAACCACGATCCCCACCACCGCAATCACATAAGCGGCGAACAGGCCATATTGCGCGCGACGCGAAAAGCCAGGACGTCGGAGGCGCGGCGGCGCCATCGCCGGCCGCTCCCCTTAGGCGGTCTGGAGCACGCCGCGGAACGCCGGATCTTCCAGCGCGCGGCCCGTTCCCAGTGCGACGCAGGTCAGCGGATCTTCCGCGACCGTGACCGGCAGGCCGGTTTCCTCGCGGATCACCTCGTCGATGCCGTTGAGCAGCGCACCGCCGCCCGTCAGCACGATGCCCTGGTCGACGATGTCGGCCGCCAGCTCCGGCGCCGTATTCTCGAGCGCGATGCGCACGCCCTCGACGATCGCCTGCACCGGCTCGGACAGCGCTTCCGCGATCTGGCTCTGGGTGATGGTGATTTCCTTGGGCACGCCGTTCACAAGGTCGCGGCCCTTGATGTGGATCGTCTCGCCGCGACCGTCGGCCGGCATGCGGGCGACACCCATCTCCTTCTTGATCCGCTCGGCCGTCGATTCGCCGATCAGCAAATTATGGTTACGGCGGACATAGGATGCGATCGCCTCGTCCATCTTGTCGCCGCCGACGCGGACGGAGGTGGTGTAAGCGAGACCGCGGAGCGACAGCACCGCAACCTCGGTGGTGCCGCCGCCAATGTCGACGACCATCGAACCCACCGGCTCGGTGACGGGCATATCGGCACCGATCGCGGCCGCCATCGGCTCCTCGATCAGCCACACCTGGCTCGCGCCCGCGTTCGAGGCGGCATCGCGGATCGCGCGGCGCTCCACCTTGGTCGAACCCGAAGGCACGCAGATCACGATTTCCGGGAAGCGCGGAAAACGGCGCTTTCCGTGGACCTTATGGATGAAGTGCTTGATCATCTGCTCGGCGACATCGATGTCCGCGATCACCCCGTCGCGCATCGGCCGGATCGCTTCCATACTCTCCGGGGTCTTGCCCATCATCAGCTTGGCGTCGTCACCGACGGCCCGGACCTTCTTGACGCCGTTGATCGTCTCGATCGCCACGACCGACGGCTCGTTGAGCACAATTCCGCGCCCGCGCAGATAGACGACGGTATTCGCCGTCCCCAAATCGATCGCCATGTCGTGCGACATGAACTTGAACCAGCGCGTAAATGACATCAGTTCGCCCGCTCCGTGTGTGCTGACCGCCACCGAATCCTGCACGTAAAAATGGGAGAAATGCCGGTCGCGGGATGCTCGCGCTTGGGCTAGAGCGACAGGCATGTCAATACGCCGCCTGCCCGAGCATCTGGTGAATCGTATCGCGGCCGGCGAAGTGGTCGAACGGCCGGCCAGCGCGTTGAAGGAACTTGTCGAGAACGCAATCGACGCCGGCGCCACCCGGATCGCCGTCTCCTTGTCCGACGGCGGCCTCACCCGCATCGAAGTCGCCGACGATGGTTGCGGCATGGCGCCCGACGAAATTGCCCTTGCACTTGAACGGCATGCCACCTCCAAGCTGCCCGACGACGCGATCGAGGAGGTCGCCACCCTCGGCTTCCGGGGTGAGGCCCTGCCCTCGATCGCCAGCGTCTCGCGCCTCACCATCGAAAGCCGCGTGCGCGGGGCCGATGGCTGGTCGCGCACGGTCGACAATGGCGCGGTCGTCGCCGAAGGGCCGGCGGCGATCCCGCCCGGCACGCGCATCCGCATGGAGGGGCTGTTCGATCGCGTCCCCGCCCGCCGCAAGTTCCTCCGCTCGCCGCGAGCCGAATATGCCGCCTGCATGGATTCGATCCGCCGCCTCGCCATGGCGCGGCCCGACATCGGCTTTTCGGTCGAACATGACGGCCGCCGCGCGCTCTCGGTCCCTCCCGGCGAGGATCGCGCCCAACGCGTCGCCGCACTCACCGATCGCGCGCTCGCCGAAAACAGCGTCGCGGTGGATTATGCCCGCGGCGAGGTGATCCTGCGCGGCGTCGCCGGCCTCCCCACCTTCAACCGCGGCGTTGCCGATCACCAGTTCCTGTTCGTCAACGGCCGGCCGGTGAAGGATCGCCTGCTCGTCGGCGCGGTTCGCGGCGCCTATCAGGACATGCTCGCACGCGATCGCCATCCGGTCGTCGCCTTGTTCGTCGATCTTCCGGGCGCCGAGGTCGACGTCAACGTCCACCCCGCCAAGACCGAGGTGCGCTTCCGCGATCCCGGCCTCGTCCGTGGCCTGATCGTCGGCGGCTTACGCGCCGCGCTCGACGCCGCCGGCCACCGCAGCGCGCAATCCGCATCGCCCGCCGCGATGGGATCGTGGCAGAGCGAACCGCTCAGCCCGTTGCCGTCGGCGCCGGTTTCAACCGGCTGGGCCACTCCGCCCCGCCCGGTGCAGGGATCGGTCTGGGATCACGCCCCCGGCTTTTCAGCCCAGCCGCTCGCCCGCGCCGAGCCGGCTTTCGCCGCGCCGCCCGAACCCAAGGAATTCCCGCTCGGCGTCGCCCGCGGCCAGGTCGCCGCCACCTATATTGTCGCCGAATCGGCCGACGGGCTGGTCCTCGTCGATCAGCACGCCGCGCATGAGCGCCTCGTCCTCGAACGGATGCGCCGCGCCATGGCCAATGGCGGCGTCGCGACCCAGGCCCTCCTTCTCCCCGAAGTCGTCGAGTTGGACGAAAGCGCCTGCGACCGGCTGGAAGCGCGCATCCCCGAACTTACCGAAATGGGCCTCGATCTCGAACGCTTCGGCCCCCACGCCATGCTGGTCCGCGCCGTCCCGGCCCTTCTCGGCCAGAGCGACGCCAAGGGCCTCGTCACCGATCTCGCCGACGAACTCGCCGCTTATGGCGAAGCTTTATCCTTGAAGGAACGGCTCGATTCGGTCGCCGCGACCATGGCCTGCCACGGCTCGGTCCGCGCCGGCCGCATCCTCTCGGTCGCCGAAATGAACGCCCTGCTCCGCGAGATGGAGGTCACGCCCCATAGCGGCCAATGCAACCACGGCCGCCCGACCTGGATCAAACTCGGCCATGCCGATATCGAGAAGCTGTTCGGGCGGAAGTAGCAGCCCCGCCTCACCCCACCGGCACGGGCTCCGGAAATTTCCAGCGCCCGTCCAATATCTCCGCACGCGGGCGATAGAGCCGCACCGTATAGTTCCAGCCGGGCGTGATCGGCAGGCAGTTGGCCACGCCCGCCCCGCAGCCGCCGAACTGGATGACATAGGCCCCGTCCGCGTCCTGCTTCGCCGTCACATTGTTCAGCGAATAGGCGTTTTCCGGATTCGGCTCGAAATAGCCATCCTTGTTGTAGACGCTGATCGACCAGAAGCCGTCGACCGGCACATCCTTCACCGTCAGCCGATAGACGGTCTTGCCGTCATCCCCCTCGGGCCGGCCGGCGACGTAGGTCGCATCCTTGGGCGGGTTGCCGCCCCATCCGAACGCGGTGCCGAGCAGATGCTGCCTGGGATCGACCTCGCCGGGTCTGCCGAACGCCTTGGACGGATCGACCGCCGTCGTCTTCTTCAGCTCCTCCCGCACGCTCGTCAGCGACGCCACGTCCCATTGCGGCGCCTCGAACCGGCCGGGCGACGCCTGCTCCACCCGAATCGCATCCTGCAACGCATGGACCTTCGCCAGATCGGCCGGGTCGGCGGGATTGACGAAGGTGCGCACCAGCAGCGCCAGATAGCGCGTGCCTGCTGCCTCGCGCGTGAAACGGTGCGTCCCCGGCGCATAGAAGGTGTCCAGCGCATAATGATCCTCGTTGAGCACCATCAGCGACAGGAAGCGGCCGCCGCTATCGGGCAAGGTCACCGTCACCGGCCCGGCATCGAGATCGAACAGACCGCGCGAATAGACGGTGTCGCGGTTCATCCGCACGATCGATTGCTCGTCGATACCCGCCAGCGCCCGGGCATGGACGAACCGCCCCAGCGCGCCATCCTTCACGAAGCCGGCAAAATAGGTGTCGGTCTCCGCACGCACGAAATTGTCGATCGTCACCAGCATCGATGCTGTCTCCTCCGCCTGGGCCGGGCAGACTGCCGTCAGCAGCAACAGCGTCGCGACAATGCGCATGGGTCACCCCCGGCCATCAAAGACCACAGGCTAGGGCCCGCGCTACGGCCCCGCCATCGGGAGAAACCCGCCCTCAGTCGAAACTTGCGGGCGGCGAGAAGGGCTTGGTCGCATCCACCACGAACATCACGAGCTGGTCGAGCTCGGCGGTCCCGCAGCTCGTGAGCTGCATCACCATCCCCGGCTCATGCCCGTTCATCGAACGCCCGGCCTCAAGCTGGTTCGTGCCGTGCGACGTCTTTTGACAGAGTTTCCCGGACATCACGTAGAAAGCCTCTGACCCCGGATGCGAATGGACGGGCGTCTTCGCTCCCGGTGGACCACCGGCATGGTTGATCCGCAGCAGATATTGCCGCGCCTCGACCTCGGGCACCGGCCCGATCTCGGTGATCAGCTTGCCGCCGACGCTTTTGCCGCCCTTGGGCCCCAGCGTGAACAGCCAGTTCTTGCCCGATACGGTGGCGGCAAGGCTCGTCGCCCCCGCCCCCTCCTTCGCGCCGGTCAGCGTCGGGAAGGTCTCGACCCGCCAGTAAAGCGGCCCCGGCGGCAATTGCTGCACGGTGGTTTCCGCCACCGTCACGATCCGGAACAGGCCCTCGGCCGGCACTTCCGATATCGTCTGGGCCAGCGCAGGCAGCGGTGCCAGGGCAGTCAGAAAAACGAGTCCACTGCATAATCGGTGCATCATCGGCGCATCCTTGGCGAGGCGATCGGGGTTCATTGTCGCATCGGAACGATCGAACCTCGCGGAAGCTCCCGCGCCATCCGCCGCCGCATGAATTTCGGATTCCGCCTGCGGGTATGTCCCGATGGTTAGGGCGTTCCTTACCGCCTAGCTTCGCCCCGAAAATCGAGGTGACCTGCCATGACCGACATCCCCTATGCCGCCCGCCAGTTCACGCCCGCTCATGCCGATCTGAAAAATGGCGCCGGCGTCCCCGCCAGCCTCGCCTACCAGGCCTATGTCGAATCGCTCGCGCGCATCCTCTATTATTGGGGCTATCCCGCGGTGGACGGCTTCGGGCGGACGAGCTCCTGGCAAGTCATGAAGGAGGCTGGTCCGGGCGCAACGATGGGCCTGTTCCCCGGCGCGCCCAAAAATCGCATGGGCTATCTCGACGATTATATGTCGCCGGCCCAGCGCAAGGTCGTCACCCCCAACGCCGACACCATCTATGGCGTCAGCTTTGCCGACCTCAGTGTCGAGCCGCTGGTGATCCAGACGCCGATCGATGCGCCCCCGGGCCATTATTGGACGATACAGATCGTCGATATCTTCACCAACGTGACGCACCAACTCGGTTCGGCCTCGCACACCGCCGGCGGCAAGCTCCTGCTGGTCGGGCCCCAATGGCAGGGCGAGAAGCCCGAGGGCTTCATCGATGTCCTGCGTTCGCCGACCGCGGTGGCAGGGCTGTTCGGCCGCAGCTTCACCGCCCATTCGCCGGAGGACAAGGCCACAGCGCGGCGCGTGCTCAACCAGATCGGTGTCTATCCGCTGAGCGAGGACACGGCGACACGCAAAACCTTCGATTGCGAGGCGAGCGCGCGCAACAAGGTCTATCCGGCCGGCATCACGGCGGAGATGCTGGATCGCGATCCCGATCTGCTCCGGGCCCGGCCGGTCGATGCGCGGAAATTCTGGGACGGTCTGGAAAAGATGCTCGATGCCAATCCGGTCGTCGCGCCGGATGACACGCCGATGGCGGAACAGGCCCGCAATTTGCTCGCGCTGCGCCGATCATCCGATCAATGGCGAGCGCTGCTCGATCGCGTGGCGCTCGCCGCCGATGCCGAACTGCACGCCGCCGCCCGCTATGATCAGGTCGGCGTCGATGCCGGCAACGGCTGGCAGCGGCAGGAAAATGGCGGCGTATGGGGCAGCGACTGGTTCGGCCGCGCGCTCGCCGCGGTGATCTACATCTACGTCAACGATTATCACGAGGCGATCTACTTCATCCGCGGCACGGATGCAGACGGTGCGCTGCTGCAAGGTCGCTATCGCTATGCCGTCCGGTTCGAGAAGGACCAGCTTCCCCCGGTCGATCGCGCTCGCGGCGGCTTCTGGTCGCTCACCATGTATGACCGCGATTATTATATGCTGGCGAAGAGCCCGAACGGCCGCAACAATATCGGCCGGGTCAATCTCGACGCCAACGAACTGAAATTCGCCGACGACGGTTCACTGACATTGGTCCTGTCGCACGAAGAGCCAGCGGACGCCGAAGGCAAAGCCAACTGGCTCCCCGCCCCCGACGACCAGTTCGCCTTGCTGATCCGCACCTACGTGCCCACCGACCCGATCCTCGACGGCAGCTACAAGCTGCCCGATGTGAAGCGGGTGGGCTAACGCCCGCTCGCCAACTTCAGCCCTCGGCAGCGACCCATTTTACGATATGCGTCGCTGCCAGAACCGGTTCGCCGGCCTCATTCTCGATCGTCACCGCGCTCGTCATCCGGCCGCGTTCGGCGTCGACGGCTTCGATCGCATAGCGCACGGTGATCGTCTCGCCGATCAGAACCGGCCGCAGGAAACGCACCCGATCGAAGCCCAGCGCCAGCGGCACGAAGGCGTCCGACCCTTTCAGGCAGGCTTCGCACATCAATGTCGATGCGCGTGACGTATAGCCGAGCAACAGCAGCCCGTGCGCGATGCGACCGCCGAACGGCGTGCGCCGCATATAGGCTTCGTCGACATGGTTACGGGCGAAATCGCCGCTGATCCCGGCGAACAGCGATACGTCGCTCTCCGTCACCGTCTTGGAAAAGATCGTCGCCGCGCCGATCTCGATCGCGGCCAGAAAGTCCTGCATTTCAATTCCTCTGAACGGCGACCATCGGCGAAGTCCCGCCCCTAGTGCCCCGTCACGCCCATCGCGATCAGCAGCAGCAGGAAGATCGTCACCGCGATGCTGGCCGAAATCAGCAGGAACCAGGTCCGCCACAGCGCGCTGAACCAGCCGAGCGAATAAGCGCCCTTCAATTGCCGGTACATATGGATCGGCGGCACGAAGGTCAGGATGACGATGATTGCCGCGGACGGCAGGATCAGCCCGGCAAAGCTCAACATCACCATCAGCAGCGTCATCGCCGCCAGCGAATAGATGGCGAAGATCGCGTGATCGTAGAGGCCAAATTTCCAGCGCCAGGCGAACATCAGCCAGATGAACGGCAGCGAGATCGGGATCAGCGCCCAGGAGAATTTATAGGCCGAGGATTGCAGCTTGTAGAGCAACAGCGCGGGGTTCTTGCTCGCTTTCTCGATCCCCTTGTCCAGCGTCGGCCAGCCCGTTTTCACGTTGAGCGTCGGATCGCCGGCCTGTTCGGCGACGCGGCCCGTGACCATGTTGGTGATCGCGCTCTCGCGCTTCAGATCCGCGATCTGCTGGTTGATGGCGCTCGCGCTGCCGCCCGCCGCCTTGATCTCGGCGCGGCTGGCTTCAAGCTTGGCGATCTTGGCGTCATTCTTCGCGACCGCCGCAGCCGCTTCCTGCCTCGCCTCCGCCATGCTCGTGGCGACCCCTTCCGCCGTCGCCGGCTCGTCGGTCATATGGATCGGCAGGCCGACCCAGGAGAAGACCGCAACCATCAGAAAGACGGAGAAGAGGAACAAGGCCAGTGGCGACACGAATTTCGCCCGCTCGCCATGCACATAGCGGCGCGTCAGCTCGCCCGGCTTCCAGGCGAGCATCGGCAAGGTGCCCCACATCTTGCCCTCGAAGTGGAAGACGCCATGGGCGATGTCGTGGAGCAGCGCCACGGCCGATCGATGGAGATGTGCCGCTTGCCCGCACTCGGCACAATAATGCCCGGTCAGCGGCGTCCCGCAGTTCAGGCACGTTGTTTCATGGGTATGCCCGTCCTTGCCCAGCCGTTCCTTATCGACGGCATGGGCGATCAAGGCGCCCGTCGCGACATTCGCCGCAGCTTCGAATTCCCCTGTCATGCGCGCACGATAATAGCGCGGGCGTGGCGAAGCGAGGGGGGACATGATAGGGGCGGCGAACTATGACTGCCGCTGCCACCCTCGCCGCTCCTGCCGCCTCCGTCGACGCCGATGCGCTGATCGCCGACATGGGCCGCCGCGCCCGTGCCGCCGCCCGCATCCTCGCCCGCACGCCGACCACGGAGAAGGCCGAGGCGTTGCGCGCCGCCGCTGCCGCTATTCGCGCCGGCGAAACGGCAATCCTCGCCGCCAATGCTGGGGATATGGCGCGGGGCGAGGCGAACGGCCTATCGCCGGCGATGCTCGATCGGCTGAAGCTCGATCCCGCCCGGCTCGCCGGTATCGCCGCCGGGCTGGAGGCGGTCGCCGGGCTCGACGATCCGGTCGGCAAGGTGATCGACGTTGCGACCCGGCCCAACGGCCTGGAACTGAGCCGCGTCCGCGTGCCGCTCGGCGTGGTCGGCATCATCTATGAAAGCCGCCCGAACGTGACCGCGGATGCCGGCGCGCTCTGCCTGATGGCGGGCAATGCCGCGATCCTGCGCGGCGGGTCCGAAGCAATCGAGAGCAGCCGCGCGATCCACGCCGCCTTGCTCGAAGGGCTGCGCGCCGCCGGTCTGTCCGAAGACGCGATCCAGCTCGTCCCCGTCACCGATCGCGCCGCGGTGGGCGCGATGCTCAAGGCCGATGGCCTGATCGACATCATCGTGCCGCGTGGCGGCAAGTCGCTGGTGGCGCGCGTCCAGGCCGAAGCCCGCGTGCCCGTCCTCGCCCATCTCGACGGCATCAATCACACCTATATCGATGGCGCCGCCGATCCGGCGAAGGCGGTCGCGCTCGCGGTCAACGCCAAGATGCGCCGCACCGGCGTCTGCGGCGCGACCGAGACCCTCCTAATCGACCGGGCCTATCCCGACCCGCTACCCGTCCTCACCAACCTGTTGGATGCGGGCTGTGAGATCCGCGGAACCAAGGAAATTCAATCACTTGATCCGCGCATCCTGCCCGCGGGCGAGGAAGATTGGGATACAGAATATCTCGACGGCATCTGCTCGGTCACCTTCGTTTCCGGTGTAAACCAGGCTCTCAACCACATCGCCGCCCACGCCTCCCACCACACCGACGCCATCGTCACCGAGGATGCCGCCACCGCCGAACATTTCCTCGCCGAAGTCGATTCGGCGATCGTGATGTGGAACGCCTCCACCCAGTTCGCCGATGGCGGCGAATTCGGCCTTGGGGCGGAAATCGGCATCTCCACCGGCCGCCTCCACGCCCGCGGCCCGGTCGCGCTCGAAGGGCTGACGACCTACAAGTGGATCGTCCGCGGCACGGGACAAATCCGTCCTTGAGCAAGGCCCGGATCGCGACCGGCCTGCTCGGCGGATCGTTCAACCCTGCCCACCGCGCCCATCGCCGCATCACCCTGTCGGCGATCGCAGCGCTGGGGCTGGACGAAGCCTGGTGGCTGGTCTCCCCCGGCAATCCGCTAAAGGACGGAGCCGCCGACATGGCCCCCCTCCCCGCCCGCCTCGCGAGCGCCCGCCTCATGGCCCGCCGCGCCCCGATCCGCGCCACCGTGATCGAACGACACCTGGGCACCCGCTACACGGCCGAGACGCTGGCGAAGCTGGTCCGCCGCTACCCCAATCGCCACTTCATCTGGCTGATGGGCTCGGACAATCTCGCCCAGTTCCACCGCTGGCGCGACTGGCGGAAGATCGCCCGCACGGTTCCGATTGCCGTTGTCGCCCGTCCGGGCTATGATGCGACCGCCCACGCTACGAGGGCGATGGGCTGGCTGCGGCGTTTCGTCCGGCCCGCAGGCCAAGCGAGAAACTGGACGACGTGGAGACCGCCGGCGCTCGTGCTGTTGCGCTTTCGCCCTGATCCCGGTTCCGCCACGCGCTTGCGGGCAGAAGACCCGCGTTGGTTTCACGCATTTCAGCACCAGGCCCTGCGCGACCCCGTGACGCGCCGGATCATCATCTAGGAGGCCCTTTGCCCGCCAGTACCGCCGCCCTTAGGGGCACCAACGAATCCGAGCCGTCCGCCGCGCTTCACCAGCTCGTCCTCAGCTCGCTCGACGACGACCAGGCCGTCGAAACCGTCACCATCCCGCTTGCTGGCAAAAGCAGCATCGCTGATCACATGGTGATCGCGAGCGGCCGTTCATCGCGCCAAGTGGCGTCGATGGCGCAGAAGCTTGCCGAGCGCATCAAGCAGGAAACCGGCCGTTCCGCCCGTATCGAAGGGCTGCCGACGGCTGATTGGGTGCTGATCGATGCCGGCGACGTGATCGTCCATCTTTTCCGTCCCGAGGTGCGTAGCTTCTACAATCTCGAACGGATGTGGGGCTTCGAGGAAGAGCGCCGTCCGGCTGGGGAGGAAGAGCGCCGCCCAATCGGCGAAGCCTGACCTCGTTGCTGTTGCACATTGTCGCCCGGGGCAAGATCGGCCGTAGCCCGGAAGGCGAGCTTGTCGATCGTTATCTGAAGCGGATCGCCTGGCCGACCCGCGTAACCGAGTTGCCCGACAAGGGCGGCCGTGCGCCTGCGCTCGATAATGACGCCATCCTCGTCGCGCTCGACGAGAAGGGCCAGCAGATGGGTTCGCTGGCCTTTGCGGAAAAGCTCGGCCGCTGGCGGGATGATGGCCGGCGCGAGGCGCGCTTCCTGATCGGCGCCGCCGACGGGCACGAAGCCGCCGATCGCGATCGTGCCGATCTGCTACTGGCCTTTGGTCAGGCCACCTGGCCGCATATGCTGGCCCGTGCGATGCTGGCCGAACAATTGTGGCGGGCGACGAGCATCCTCGCCGGCCACCCTTATCATCGCGAAGGCTGACATATGGCGCGGCCGCTGCTGATCCTTGCCACGCTCGCCGCCACGGCAAGCGCCGCGCTGGCGGTCGCTCAGTCGCAACCGGCCGCCCCCAGCGTCGAAAGCGTCCAGCGCGAAGCGGCCGACGCCGCCCGGCGCTCGACCGAGCTTGAAAATGCCGCCGCCCGCGCCGTCGATGAAGCGGCGAAGGCCCGCGCTGCCGAAGCCGCGCTCGCCACCCGCGTTCTCGCCACCGAAGCGGAAATCGCCACGGCCGAGGTCGAGGTCCGCCGCATCGCCCAATTGCGCGCCACCCAGCGCGCGCGGCTGGCCGATCAGCAGGCACCGATCATCCGCCTTACCGCCGCGCTGCAAACGATGGCGCGGCGTCCGCCCGCGCTCGCGTTGGTCCAGCCGGGCTCGCTCAGCGATGTCGTCCATGTCCGTGCGCTCCTCGACGCGCAATTGCCCGCCATCGGCCAGCGGACCGCCGGCTTGCGTCAGGAGGTCTCCCGCGGCCTCCAGTTGCAGCACCAGGCCGATCTTGCCGCCGGCGAACTCCGCACCAGCCGCCAGCGAATGCAGGACGAACGCACGCAACTCGCCAAGGTCGAGGCGCAACAGCAGATCCGCGCCCAGGCGCTCACCGATGATTCGCTCGACCAATCCGATCGCGCGCTGGCGCTGGGCGAGGAAGCCCGCAACCTCAGCGATCTGATCGGCCGGCTTGATGCCCAGGCCGGCACGCGCGATCGACTGGCGGCGCTGCCCGGTCCCGTGCTGCGCCCGCCGGTGCCCGGCCACAGCCCGCCGCCACCACAAGCCGAGACGGCGTCGGAAACCCGCCTCACCTACCGCCTCCCCGTCAATGGCAAGCTGCTGCGCGGGCTGGGCGAGATCTCCGAGGCCGGCATCCGCGCCCGCGGCCTCACCATCGGGGCACGCGCCGACGCGCTGGTCGTCGCCCCGGCCCGAGGTCGCATCGCTTATGCCGGGCCGTTCCGCGGCTACGGTAATATCGTGATCATCGAACATGGCGGCGGCTGGACCAGCTTGGTCACCGGCCTGTCCACCTTGCGCGCCGAAGTGGGCGAGGCGGTGGACCAGGGCAGCCCCGTCGGCCGCGCCCATGGCGGCACCTCCGGCGTCACCGTCGAACTGCGCCGCGGCGGCCAGCCGATCGACATCGTTCCCCTGCTGGGGCGGGGATGACGATGCCGTTCATCCCCACTTCATCCCGAATCGGTGATCTTCCGGCCGCCCATATGTTTCGACCGACGGCCCTATTGCCGATCCCGGAAAAACGGTAACGTGGCCACCACATTCAGCGAAGGCACCTCGTCGATGGCGAAATTATTGTTGCGTTCTGCCCTGCTTGTCAGCGCCGTTGCGCTGGTTCCTGCGGTTACATCGGCGATCGCCGCGGCCGACACGGAAACTTTCCGTGAAATGGATCAATTCATGAGCGTTTTCGATCGCGTGCGGTCGGAATATGTCGACAAGGTCGATGACAAGACGCTCATCAAGGGCGCGATCGATGGCATGCTCGCCAGCCTCGATCCGCACAGCTCCTATCTCGATTCGCGCGACTATCAGAATCTGCGGACGCAGACCGACGGCGCCTATGGCGGCCTCGGCCTGACGGTCTCGCTGGAGGATGGCGCGGTCAAGATCATCACGCCGACCGAAGACACGCCCGCCTTCAAGGCCGGCCTCAAGGCTGGCGACTATATCACGCACCTCGACGGCAAGCTGATCTATGGCGGCACGCTCGACGAAGCGGTCGATCAGATGCGTGGCAAGCCGGGCACGCAGGTCAAGCTCACCATCGTCCGCCCCGGCCGCGACAAGCCGTTCGACGTGTCGCTGACGCGTGAGATCATCACGCTGAAGCCGGTCAAATGGGAAGTGAAGGACAAGGTTGGTATCATCAATATCAACACCTTCAACAAGCAAACCGGTGAAGCCGTGCGCGCGGCGCTGGTTTCGATCGACAAGGCAGTCGGCGGCCAGCCGCTCGGCTATGTCGTCGATCTGCGTTCCAACCCGGGCGGCCTGCTCGATCAGGCCATCGAGGTGTCGGATGCCTTCCTCGATCGCGGCGAGATCGTCTCGCAGCGCGGCCGTGAGAAGTCCGACATCGAACGCTGGTATGCCCGTCCGGGCGATTTCGCCCATGGCCTGCCGATCGTCGTGCTGATCGACGCCGGCTCGGCTTCGGCGGCGGAAATCGTCGCCGGTGCGCTGCAGGATCATCGCCGCGGCCTCGTGCTGGGCGAACGCAGCTTTGGCAAGGGTTCGGTGCAGACCCTGTTGCCGCTGTCGGAGGAGAGCGCTCTCCGCCTGACCACCGCGCGTTACTTCACGCCGTCCGGCCGCTCGGTGCAGGAAGGCGGCATCCAGCCGGATATCAAGGTGCCGCAGCTTTCGGACCCCGACTTCAAGGATCGCCCGCGCCTGCGCGAAGCCGATCTGCGTCGCCACCTCATCAACGAGGCCAAGGTCGACGACAGCGTGCTCGAGGACGACACCAAGGCCGATCCGCGCTTCATCCTGACCGCCACCCAGCTCGAAAAGCAGGGTATTGAGGACTTCCAGCTCGATTATGCGGTCAAGACGATCTCCCGCCTCGGCAAGTCTCCGGTCGTCACCGCCACGGCAGGCGGTTCGGCCAAAGGTGGAACGCGATAAAATCCTTTCTTTCGGCCGTCATCCCGGCGAAATCCGGGGTGACGGTTGATCGTTGCAAGGATATCGCCCGCCTCATGACCAATCTCGCGACTGCCCGCCTGCTTGCGCTGGCCCTTCCCGCTGCCCTGATGGCTGGGGCCCTGGGCTCTCAGTATGTTGGCGGCCTCTACCCTTGCGAGATGTGCCACTGGCAGCGCTGGCCACATTATGCGGCGATCGCGCTCGCCATCCTCGCTTTCCTCATCCGGCCCGCTGCCCGCCCGCTGACGATCCTCGCCGCCATCGCCATCCTGGTCAGCGGCGCGATCGGCGGTTTCCATGCCGGCGTCGAATATGGCTGGTGGGAAGGCCTCACCCGCTGCAGCACCATCGGCAGCTCGGGTGACGTGCTCGCCGATATCATGTCCGCGCCGCTGGTCCGCTGCGACGAGGTGCAATGGTCGCTGTTCGGAATTTCACTCGCCGGGTGGAACGCACTCATTTCGCTCGCCGGCGGAGCGACTATATTGGCCCTATGTCTGAAACGCCCCCGCTGATGCCCGCCCGCGAGAAGGCCCGCACGTCGATGCTGCGCGTCGATCAGGCCGGCGAATATGGCGCCACGCGCATCTATGCCGGCCAGATCGCGGTGATGGGCGATCACGGCCCCGGTGTGCGGCTGATATCCCGCATGGCCGCGCAGGAGGAGCGTCACCGCGCGCAT
Organism: Sphingomonas sp. DBB INV C78; assembly: GCF_042693015.1. Taxonomy (NCBI): domain Bacteria; kingdom Pseudomonadati; phylum Pseudomonadota; class Alphaproteobacteria; order Sphingomonadales; family Sphingomonadaceae; genus Sphingomonas; species Sphingomonas sp. DBB INV C78. The sequence continues at coordinate 1,938,200 of NZ_CP170544.1, forward strand.
TTCGATGCGATGATGGCGACACGCGGGGTGCGGCCGACGATGCTGCAGCCGCTGTGGAATATCGCTGGGTTTGCGCTCGGCGCGGCAACGGCGTTGATCGGCCCCAAGGCCGCCATGGCCTGCACCGCCGCGATCGAGACCGAGATCGACCGTCATTATGGCGAACAGCTCGAAGAGTTGGGGGAAAGCGATCCCGAACTGTCCGAAGCCATCGCCGATTTCCGCGCCGAGGAAGTGGAGCATCGCGAGCTCGCTCTGGCCGAAGGTGCAGAGGAAGCCCCCGCTTACCCACTGCTTTCGGGTGCGATCAGGCTGGGCTGTCGTGCGGCAATCGCACTGTCGAAACGGTTCTGAGGGTGATACATTCAACGGGCGGCGGCGTGTTGTCCCGTCGATCGGGCAGGAGGCCGTGGCTTATGAAAACCTTCCTGGCACTGGCGCTGGGGCTGGCAGGAACGGCGTTTACCCTGGCAGTGCCGACGCTGCCGGTCGCCGCGCAGGGAAGCGATCGCCTGGTCACCGTGTTCGGCACCGATCCATGTCCTCGCGACACGATCTGCGTGCGCGCTCCGGAAAATGAGCGCTACCGCATTCCCCAGGAATTGCGTGGCGAGGATGGCGAAGCTGCGGCGGCACGCTGGGGTGATCGCGCCAAGAGCCTCGAATATGTCGGCGCGTCCGGCACGATGAGCTGCTCGCCCACCGGCCCGGGCGGCGCGAGCGGCTGCTATCGCGAGCTGGCGAACAAGGCGCGTGCGGAACGCGCGGCCCGAGGCGACAAGCCCGCTGTAGAGTTCTGATCCATGCATTTTCGGGCAAGCTGGGCGCTGATCGCCCTAACCCTCGGCGCGTCTCCGCTATTGGCCCAGGATCAGCCCAGCCAACCACCGGAAAAGATATCGACGCTGGTGGTTTACGGCAAAGACCCTTGCCCGCAGAGCACCGAGCAGGAGATCGTCGTCTGCGGCCGCGAGCCGGAAAACGAGCGCTATCGCGTGCCGAAGGCGCTGCGCGAGAAGAAGGTCGATACGAGCACGCGCGCTTGGTCGGATCGGGTCCAGCAGCTCGAATGGGTCAGCCGCGCCGGCACACCCAACAGTTGTTCGCCCGTCGGCAGCGGCGGTCAGACCGGTTGCTACAATCAACTGCTACGGCAGGCTCGCGATGAACGGGAACAGGCCCGTCGCGAAAGCATCGGGCGGCCCTGAAAGCGCTCAGCGCGCCGGCTGTTGCGGCCGGCTGTCGCTCCAAACGACGACATAATTGTCGGGAACCCGCGTCCAGGACCTGTCCGGACGGCGGATAAGCGGCGCTTCGCACCGGTCGCAGCTTCCGAAATAAAGTCCGTCATTCCAGACACCGGGCACGTCGCTCCGGTGGTGGCCGATCCGGCAGAGCAAGGACATCGCAACCCCCTTAACCGCTTGCCAACCGGCGTCCCCACGCCTTCAGACAAGCGCCCGCTTGTTAGGGCTACTTTGGCATGGTTAACGAATCGCGAACAAGTGATTTCTTCAGAGTCAAGCTTCGCGCGGCGACCGGTTGCGCACGAGCGTCGCAATGCCCAGACCGACGATGATGGCCAGCGCGTCGGCAGCAAAATCGGCTGCGCTGGCATCACGGTGCAGCACCGGAATCGCCTGAGTAAACTCGATCGCGGCGCCAAATGCCGCCAAAGCCGCCGCAATCCGCCACGGCGCCGTCCGCCGCCAGGCCAGGCCGGCCAGCAACGAAAGCGTGAAGAAGGCGATCATATGCTCCACCTTGTCCGATGGGGCGATACGCGGCACATCGGCCTGCGGCAGGATCGCCGCGACATATGCGAAGATAAGCGCCGCCCAGAACAACGGCTTGAGAATTCGGTCGAACAAGATCATCCCTGCCACTTAACCGAAGCACGGTGACAAGGTCGAGTGGGAAAAGGGGAACTGGTCTTGGCGCAAGACGGGATCGAGATCCGCATCTTCTTCAACGGCGGGGCTGGCACGAAGGATGCGGCGATAGAAGGATCGCACAGCCGCATCTTCCCCTGCCTGCCTACGGTCGGCCAGTCGATCGTGTTTGGACGGCCCACGGGCGACATCGCGGTCTTTCGCGTCGTCGAAACCGGCTTCTTCGTGTGGGCGGAAGGCGCATCGGCCTGGATGCTGGTCGATCCGGTCGCCGGCGAGCATCAGGTGCCTGCGGCCTTCTTCGATCCGATCGCTGGGGAGTTTTGATTCCCCAATAGAAAAGCGGCGGAGCAATGCCCCGCCGCCTTGAATTTGCTTACTTCTTGCCGCCGAGCGTGAGGCCGCCGAAGCGCTTGTTGAAGCGTGCCACCTGGCCGCCGGCATCGAGCAGGGTCGACTTGCCGCCGGTCCACGCCGGGTGGACGGTCGGGTCGATGTCGAGCTGCAGCGTATCGCCTTCCTTGCCCCAGACCGAACGGGTCTCGAAGACGGTGCCGTCCGTCATCTGGACCTTGATCATGTGATAGTCGGGGTGAATGTCTTTCTTCATTACTCGGCTCCTTGAATGGCTGGTTTCCGACCAGCCGGGGCAAAACAAGGCGCGGCCATAGACGCCGATGGCGCAATTGACAAGGCCGCGCCCGCGGCCGATCCCGCAGCCATGACGATATTGGGCGCAATCTTTGCCGGCGGCGCAGCCCGGCGCTTCGGTGGTGACAAGCATGCCGCCCCGATCGACGGGCGTGCGATGATCGATCATGTCGCGGATCGGCTGCGCCCGCAATGTGCGGAACTGGTCGTCATCGGTCGTATATGGCCCGGCTTCCTGTGCGTCGAGGATGCCCCCCTGCCCGGCCTCGGCCCGCTTGGCGCCCTCGCAGGCGCAATGCATTACGCATTGGCCGCAGGCCATGATCTCGTGTTGACCAGCGGCTGCGACCTGCCCGATCTGCCTCTGGATCTGGCCGCCCTGCTCGCGCCGGCACCCGCAGTGATACAGGGCCAGCCCCTGCTCGGGCTGTGGCCCGCCAGCATGGCAGGACCGCTTGTCGCCTGGCTGGAACAGGATGGTGACCGGGCGATGCGATCGTGGATCGCCCAAAACAATGTTCGCCGGGTGGCGCTCAAGGCCGACCCGGCGAACATCAATACAGTCGCGGAGCTCGATCGCTACCGCGCAAGCCTTACGCCGCCGGCGGGTCCGCGATCATCGCGGTGAAGTTGGCCTGCGCGGCCACCTTCCCGTCGATCAGCGCGCGGCCGGCGAACTTGCATACCGACGCGCGCTTCTGCACGAACTCCACCTCCAGCCGCAGCAGCACGCCCGGCTCGACGGGGGAGCGGAACTTCGCCTCGTCGATCGCCATGAAGTAGACGAGCTTGCCGGTCCCCGCGAGGCCGAGCGATTCGACCGCCAATACGCCCGCCGCCTGCGCCAGCGCCTCGACGATCAGCACGCCCGGCATGATCGGCCGGCCGGGGAAGTGCCCCTGGAAGAAGGGCTCGTTGATCGTCACCGCCTTGATCGCGGCGATCGAGCGGTCGGGGATCAGTTCCTCGACGCGATCGACCAGCAGCATCGGGTAGCGATGCGGCAGCGCCGCCAGAACCCGCCGGATATCCAGCGGGCCCAGATTGACGGCGGCCGTTTCCACGCCCTCGCTCACCGGATCAGCGGCTCGCCGGGGCGGCCTGCGCAGGCGCAGTGGTGCTCACGCTCGGCAGCGCCGTGTTGAGCTGGGTCAGCACGTCGGTGGTGACGTCCAGCGTCGACGAAGCGTCGAGCACGTCGCCACGATCGACGACCAGGTTGGCGCCGCGCGCATTCATCACCTGCGTCAGGATCGGGCGCAGCTTGTCGTTGATCTGCTGCGAGACATAGGCCTGGTTGCGGCGCAGCGTCTGCTCGCGCTGCTGAAGCTGCTGGTTGGCCTGGTTCTGCTTGGTCTGCAGCGCCTGGATGCGCGTCTGCATGGCGGCGTCGGGCGCCTTGCCAGCCAGCGCCTTCTGGATGGCGTCGGCTTCGGTCTGGATCGGCTGGCCAAGGCCCTGGGCGAACTGCTGGAGCTGCTGCGCCTGGCTCTGGAGCTGGGTCGCCGCGGTCTTGCAGGCGTTGCACTCGGCCGAAATGCGGCGCGTGTCGACGGTCACGATAACGGCGCCGGGCGCCTTCTGTGCGAAGGCTGCGGTGGGAACGGTGGCAATCGCGGCAGTCAGCGCCACCGCCTTGAGAATGGTCTTCATCAGAACTGTGTCCCTACGTTGAAGGTGAAGAGTTTTGTATCATCGCCATCGCGCTTGATCAGCGCCTTGGCGACGTCGATCCGGAACGGGCCGAAAGGCGAGTTCCAGTTGACGCCAATGCCGACCGAAAGACGCGGCTTCCAGGTATCGCCGAGATAGACCTCCTGGAATGGCGCCGAAACTTGGAAGGTATAGTCGACCGTACCCGTCGGACAGTTTCCGCCCGGCGGCTTGGGCGTAATCGTCGGCGTACCGGTGCCGGTCGTGGTGCACTGTTGACCGCCATTGGCGTCGAGGATCGGCCGGGTGAGGCGCGGATCACCCGGCGCATAGGTTTCGGTGATCGGATTCTCGATCCCCCAGACCGCGCCCATATCGACGAAGATCGACGGACGGATGCCCATTTCACGAAGGCCCGAGCTCAGCGGAATCTCCAACTCGGCGCGGGTCAGGTAATAATAACGCCCGCCGAGCGCATCGTCCTGAATCTGGCTGCTGTCGGTGACGAGATTGCCCTCCGCATCGTAGGGCACGCGCAGCACGCGCGGTCCCACGCCGCGGATGTCGAAACCGCGAAGCTGCGGCTCGCCCAGGAAGAAGCGATCGGTCAACCGCACCGCGTCGGTGCCGGGGGCGGGATTGCTCTCCAACGGGAAGATCGCGCCACCTTCCAAGCCGATCGAGAAGATGAAGCCGCTGCCCAGCCCCCAATATTTGTCGGCATCAATGCGCGTGCGGATATATTTCACGTCGCCGCCCAGGCCGGCGAAATCCTGGCTCAGCACGGCGCGCTGACCGCGGCTCGGGCGCAGGCGGTTGTTCAGATTGTCGAAGACGATGCTGTAGCCGACCGACGAGGTGGTACGCTTGCCCACGGCATCGCAAAGGTAACGGCCGGCGAGCAGCGGATCGCAGTCCAAATCGCCGTCGCCGTCGATATCGTAATAGAAGGTGTCCTTGTCGAGCGACACGTCGTCGAAGCTCAGACCATAACGCAGCGCAAGGCTGATATATTCGGTCAGCGGCACGCCGGCGCGGATCTGGAAGCCGGTCGTCGTCTGCTCGTAGGTCGTGTTACGATCGTTGCCGACATAGTTGAACGAGTTGTAATCGCGCCGGAAAATATCGCCGCCGATCGCGATGTTCTTGTCCATCAGATAGGGCTCGGTGAAGCCCAGTTCGATCGACTTCGAATAGCTCGAATAATTGACGCCCGCGCGCAATTCCTGGCCCTTGCCCATGAAGTTGCGTTCGCGGATCGAAAGATCGACGATGAACTTCTCGAGGCTCGAAAAGCCCGCCGAGACCTGCAGCTCGCCCGTCGACTTTTCCTCGACATTGGCCTCGAGGACGACGCGGTCGGGCGCCGACCCCGGCTTTTCCTCGATCTCGAACTTTTCCTGGAAGAAGCCGAGCGACTGGATGCGGTCGCGCGAGCGCTTCACCCGGAAGCTGTTGAACGCATCGCCTTCCGACAAGCGGAATTCGCGGCGGATCACCTTGTCCTTCGTGTGCGTGTTGCCGTTGATGTTGATCGCTTCGACATAACGCCGCGGCGCATCGTTCACCCGGAAGGTGACGGTCATCGTCAGCGCGTCCTTGTCGCGCACGAAATCCGGGCTCACGTCCGGGCTGAAGCCCAGCAGGCCCGTCGTCTCGGTGATGGAATCGACGGTGTCTTCGACCGCCTTGGCGTTATACCAGTCGCCTTCCTTCATCCTGACGAGATATTTCAGCGTCTCCGGCTTGATGTCGCGGATTTCGCTTTCCACGTCGACCGGGCCGAATTTGTAGCGCTGCCCTTCCTCGATCACATAGGTGATGATGAAATCGCGCTTGTCCGGGGTCAGTTCCGCGACGGCCGAGATCACGCGGAAATCGGCATAGCCCTGGGTCAGGTAGAATTGACGGAGCTTCTGCTGGTCATAGGCCAGCTTGTCCGGGTCGTAGCTGTCGCCCGACGAGAAGATATTGTACCAGCTCGCGACCTTGGTCGCCATTTCGCTGCGCAGGTCGCCGCCGGAAAAAGCCTGGTTCCCGATGATGTTGATCTGGCGAACCTTGGACTTCGCGCCTTCGTTGATCTCGAACACGATGTCGACGCGGTTCTGGTCGAGCTGGACCATCTTCGGCTCGACGGTCGCGGCGAAGCGGCCCTGGCGGCGGTAGAGCTCGATGATCCGGGCGACATCCGCGCGCGCTTTGGATCGCGTGAATATCTGGCGCGGCGCCAGCCGGATTTCCGGCCGGATCTTGTCTTCCTTCAACCGCTTATTGCCTTCTAGCACGATGCGGTTGATGACCGGGTTCTCGCGGACCTGGATGGTCAACGCACCCTGATTGTCGCGGATCTGGACGTCGGCGAACAATTCGGTCGCGTAAAGATCCTTGAGCGCCTGGTCCAGCGCCTCGCGCGTATAGGCATCGCCCGGCTTCAGCTTGATGTAGGAACGGACGGTATCCGGCTCCAGTCGCTGCGATCCCGCCACGTCGATCGAACGGATCGTGCCGCTGCCCGGCAAGGCGGCCGGAGGCGTCGATGTCGCGGCCGGCGCTGCCGGCTCCTGCGCGACCGCCGCTACCGGCAGGCCACCCAGGATGGTGCCGACCATCAGCAATGGCGCGATCCGGCGGAGCGACCTCACGGCTTCCCCTTCGCTTCCGATCGTCCGTCCCTTGTCAGCCGTCACGCGCACCCGCCCTTATTTCCAAATTTGGCGCCGTCCGGCCGGACGACGCCTCTCCCGCAGCAGCCCTGCCCGATCGCCGTCAGCCGATCAAGCCAGCAAGACTTTGCCACACGCCAAATGAAGTCAGATCATTTACGGTAACGAAGATCATGAAGGCCAGCAGTACGGCCAGGCCCGTCCGGAAAGCCCATTCCTGGACGGCCGGGTTCAGCGGCCGACGGACAATCCCCTCGAGTGTGTAGAACAACAGATGGCCACCATCGAGCAGAGGGATTGGCAACAAGTTGATGAATCCCAGATTAATCGAGATCATCGTCATGAAGATCACGAAATCGAACCAGCCCAGCGTCGCCTGCTGACCGGAAATCTGCGCAATCTTCAGCGGACCGCCCAGTTCGCTCACCGATCGGCGGCCGGTGATGATCTGGCCGAGCGTGTCGACCATCATTCGCACGATCGTCGCCGTCTGCCCGACCGCTGCGCCCGGCAATTGCCAGAAGGGCACATCTACCCAGACCGGCTGACCCGGACGGATGCCGAGCAACCCCCGGCGGAATTCGTTGCCGAAGCGATCGCGCTCCACCTGCACGCCGATGGTCGCGTTCAAGGCGCGCTGCTGCCCATCGCGCACCACGTCCAGCTTCAGCGTTTCGCCCGGACGGATCGAGACGATCTGGGGGATATCCTCGAACCGCTCGATCGTCTGGCCGGCAACCATGGTGATGCGATCGCCGGGCTGGATGCCCGCCTTCGCCGCAGCCGATCCCGCCTCCACTACCGAAACCATGGCCGGCGTCCGCGCCTGCCCATGGACGGCGAACACCGCCATGAACACAAGGATCGCGAACAGGAAATTGGTCAGCGGTCCTGCGGCGACGATGATGAAGCGTTGCCACAAGGGCTTCGCCTGAAAGGTCTTGTTGCGCTCCTCGGCCGGCAGCGCCAGCCATTCGGCGGTAGGAGTATGGGCGCTCGCGGGGTTCATGTCGCCGGCGAAGCGGACATAGCCGCCCAGCGGCAAGGCCGCGACGCGCCACCGCGTGCCGCGCTTGTCAGTCCAGCCGAACAATTCCCGCCCAAAGCCGATCGAGAAAGCTTCCGCCTTCACGCCGAACGCGCGCCCAGCGAAATAATGGCCGAGCTCATGGATGAAGATCAGCGGCCCGATGACGAGCAGAAATGCGACGACAGTCAGCAGGATGCCCGGGGTTTCGATCACGCCGCCTTTACCTCCATCATCTCCGTCGCCAGCCGGCGCGCCTGCGCATCTACCGCGAACACATCATCCAGACTGGACGGCGATGGTGGGTCATAGCAATCCAATACTTTCGCCACGATTGCTGCGATATCGAGAAAAGCGATCCGGCGCCCGAGAAATGCGGCGACCGCTTGCTCGTTCGCGGCGTTCAGAATGGCCGGACGTGCTCCGCCCGCCTCCACCGCTGCGCGGGCGAGCGCCAATGCGGGGAAGCGCACCAGGTCCGGCGCCTCGAAACTCAGCGACCCGATCTTCGCCAGATCGAGCCGTTCGGCAGGCGCCGCCATCCGCGCCGGCCAGGCAAGCGCATGGGCGATCGGGGTCCGCATATCGGGCGTGCCGAGTTGGGCCAGTGTCGACCCGTCGACATATTCGACCATCGAATGGATCACCGATTGCGGGTGGACGAGGATTTCGATCCTGTCATGCCCGACCGGGAAAAGGTGATGCGCCTCGATCAGTTCGAGGCCCTTGTTCATCATCGTCGCCGAATCGATCGAGATTTTCGCGCCCATCGACCAGTTGGGATGCTGCACCGCGCGCTCGGGCGTTACCGCCGCCATCTCGCTGCGGCTCCAGGTGCGGAACGGGCCGCCACTCGCCGTCAGGATGATCCGCGCGACCCGATCGACCTGGGTGCGATCGAGGCACTGGAAGATCGCATTATGCTCGGAATCGACGGGCAGCAGCGTCGCGCCGTGCTCCTTGGCCGCGTGCGTCATCACGTCGCCAGCGGATACCAGCGATTCCTTGTTCGCGAGCGCCACCGTCCCGCCGCGGGTGAGCGCCGCCATCACCGGCTTTAGCCCTGCGCAGCCGACGATCGCCGCCATCGTCCAGTCGGCCTCGCGCGCGGCCGCGTCCACCAGCGCCGCCTCGCCCGCCCCGGTTCCGATGCCCGTGCCCGCAAGCGCCTCGGCCAAGGCCTGACCCAGCTGTGCGTCGCCAATGGCCGCGAAACGCGCGCCGGTGCGCCGCGCGGCTGCAGCAAGACCTGCAACATCGCTATGCGCCGTCAGCGCCTCGATCGCGAAGGCGTCACGGTTGCGCTCGATCAGATCGAGCGTCGAGGTGCCGACCGATCCTGTCGCGCCGAGAATGCTGATGCTGCGCGTCATAGCTGGCCCGCGATCGCCAGTCCGGCAACGATCAACGCCACCGGCACCAGCCCGTCGAGCCGGTCGAGCGCACCGCCATGGCCGGGCAGCAGCCGGCCGGAATCCTTCACGCCGGCACGCCGCTTCAACCAGCTTTCAAACAGATCACCGACCTGCGCCATGATCGCCAGGAAGGTCGCATAATAAACCGCTGCCCACGACAGGCCGAAGCCGAAGGCGAAGACCAGGCTCAGCACTTCCGCCGCAATCACGCCGCCGATCAGGCCCGCCCAGGTCTTGTTCGGGCTCACCCGCGGCGCGAGCTTCGGCCCACCGATCGCGCGGCCGGCGAAGAAGGCACCGATATCCGTCGCCCACACCAACGCCATCGCCCACACCGTCAGCACCAGCCCCTGCTGGTCCCGCAGATAGATCAGGGCCAGCGCCGGCAGCGCCGCATAGAGCAGGCCGATCGCCAGCCGCACATGCAGCGTTACGAGCGCCAGCAGCAATGTCGCGCCCACCGAAAAGACGAGGATCGGGCGCAACGCGCTCGGCGATCCACCCAGCCAATATTCGGGGGTCGCAGCAATTTCGCCCAGCGCGATGACCAGCCCGAAGGCGAAAAGAGCGGCCAGCCATTGCCGCCAGCGCGTGGCGTGAACCAGCCCCGCCCATTCCGCCATCATCAGCACCGCGGCCCCGGTCACCAGCAGGCGGAAGGGAAGCCCGCCTGCCCAAAGGCAGCCGAGCGCCACGACCATCATCACCGCGCCACTGGCAATCCGCGTACCGAGGTCAGGCGAGCGCGCGGCAGAGGTGGAACGAGGCGCGGCGGCCGTGTCGTTCATAGGCCTCCAAAGCGTCGATTGCGCCGGCCATAATCGGCAACGGCAGCGAACAGCTCGTCCCGGCCGAAATCGGGCCACAGCGTATCGACGAACAGCAACTCGGCATAAGCCGCCTGCCACAACAGGAAATTGGACAGGCGATGCTCACCCGACGTGCGGATCAACAGGTCGAGCGCCGGCAGATCGGCGGTATCGAGCCGCGCCTCGATCGCCGCCGTATCGATGCTGGCAGGGTCGATCGTCCCTGCGCGGACTTCCTCGGCCAATGCCTGGGCCGCGCGGACGATTTCGCCCTGCGATCCGTAATTGAGCGCGATCACCAGCGTCGTGGACTGGTTCTGCGCCGTCCGCGCGACCGCATCCTCCAGCATCCGCGTCAGTTCCGGCCCGAAGCGGCTATAATCGCCGATCACGCGCAAGCGGATGCCGTTTGCCGCCAGTTCGTCGAGCTCGGCCAGCAGATAGTGACGCAGCAACCCCTTCAGGTCCGCCACTTCCTCCTCCGGCCGCCGCCAGTTCTCGGACGAGAAGGCGTAGAGCGTGAGGACTTCGATGCCGAGTTCGCCCGCCGCGCGGATCGTTGCCCGCACCGCCTCCGCGCCCTTGCGGTGGCCGGCGACGCGCGGCAGGTGCCGCGCCTTCGCCCAGCGACCATTACCGTCCATGATGATGGCGACGTGGCGGGGGATGCCCGCTCCGCCATCACCGACTTGCAGTGTCGAGGCCGGCGCCGCGCTCACTTGTTGAGGATTTCCTTTTCCTTGGCCGCCGCCGCCGCGTCGATCTCGGCGATCGTGGCGTCGGTCAGCTTCTGCACCTCGGCTTCGGCGCGCTTGCGCTCGTCCTCGCTGATTTCCTTCTTGTTCTCGTCGGTCTTCAGCGCGTCATTGCCATCGCGCCGCACGTTGCGCACCGCGATCTTCGCCTTCTCGGCATATTGGCCGGCGAGCTTCGCCAGTTCCTTGCGGCGTTCCTCGGTCAGATCCGGAATCGGCAGACGCAGCGTCTGGCCGTCGACGATCGGATTGAGGCCGAGCCCCGCCGAGCGGATCGCCTTGTCGACCGGCGTCACGTTCGACTTGTCCCACACCTGCACCGAAAGCAGGCGCGGCTCAGGCACGGTAACGGTTGCGACCTGGTTCAGCGGCATGTGCGAACCATAAACCTCGACGGTCACCGGATCGAGCAGCGAAGTCGAGGCGCGGCCCGTGCGCAGACCGCCAAGATCGCCCTTCAGCGATTCCACCGCACCGTGCATCCGGCGTTCGAGATCGGCCTTGTTATAGGCGGGCATCGTCACACTCCCTCGTTCTGAACGATCGTCGCAATGCCTTCACCGGCCAGAACGCGGGCCAGATTGCCCCGTTCGCGGATGTTGAAGACGACGATCGGAATATTATTGTCACGGCACAGCGCCACCGCACTCGCGTCCATCACCTTCAGGTCGTCGGAGAGGACCTTGTTGAAGGTGACGGTATCATAGCGCTTGGCGCTCGGCACCTTCTTGGGATCGGCATCATAGACGCCATCCACCGACGTGCCCTTGAACAGCGCGTCGCAGTTCATCTCGGCCGCGCGCAAGGCTGCTGCGCTGTCGGTGGTGAAATAGGGATTGCCCGTGCCCGCCGCGAAGATGACGATCCGGCCCTTCTCCATATGCCGTTCGGCGCGGCGGCGGATGAAGGGCTCGCAGACCGTGCTCATCGGAATGGCGGATTGCACGCGCGTGTCGACGCCGATCTGTTCCAGCGCGTTCTGCACGGCAAGCGCGTTCATCACCGTTGCCAGCATGCCCATATAATCGGCGCTGGTCCGCTCGAAGCCCTTGGCTGCAGCGGCCAGGCCGCGGAAGATATTGCCGCCGCCGACGACGACGCACAGCTCATGGTCACGCGCCACATCGGCAATTTCCTGGGCGACGCGGGCCACGGTTTCGGAATCGATGCCGAATTGCCCGGAACCCATCAGCACTTCGCCAGACAGCTTCAGGAGGATGCGGTTGAAGCGCGGCCTGGTCATGCCGTGGAAATCTCACTTACGCTGGATGGGGAAACGGCGCGCACCCTAGTCTGGGTGCGCGCCGATGCCAAGGGCGAGGATGCGCCCTTTTACCTCCCTTTGCAGGGAGGGTTATGGAAGGTCAGACGCCCGCCGCAGCCGCCACTTCGGCAGCGAAGTCGCTTTCCTTCTTCTCGATGCCTTCGCCGAGCTGGAAGCGGACATAGTCCTTCAGCACGATCGGCGAACCGGCTTCCTTGCCGGCGGCAGCGACGACGTCGGCGACCGGGGTCTTGCCGTCCATCACGAAGGGCTGGCTGACGAGCGCGTTTTCCTTGCGGTACTTGGCGATCGCGCCATCGACCATCTTCGCGACGATCTCGGCCGGCTTGCCCGACTCGGCGGCCTTCTCGGCAGCGATCGCGCGCTCACGCTCGATCACTTCGGCGTCGAGGCCGTCGGCGGTCAGCGCCAACGGGTTGGCGGCGGCGATGTGCATCGCCAGTTGCTTGCCCAGCGCTTCCAGCTTGTCGGCCGCGGCCGCACTCTCAAGCGCGACCAGCACGCCGATCTTGCCGAGGCCCGGGGCCGCGGCATTGTGGACGTAGGACACGATCGCGCCCTGGTCGACCGCAATGGTGCGCGCACGGCGCAGCGCCTGCTGCTCACCGATGGTGGCGATGTTGGCGGTCAGCTTTTCGGCGACGGTGCCGCCTTCCGGATGGTTCGCCGCGGCGAGCGCGTCGATCGAATCGCCGGTGTCGAGCGCCAGCTCGGTCACGGCCTTCACGAACGCCTGGAACTGATCGTTCTTGGCGACGAAGTCGGTTTCCGAATTGACTTCGACGACCGCGCCCTTGGTGCCCTTCACGGTCACGCCGACGAGACCTTCGGCAGCCTGACGGCCGGCCTTCTTGGCGGCAGCGGCAAGGCCCTTGGTGCGCAGCCAATCGACCGCGGCTTCCATGTCGCCATTGGTTTCGGCCAGCGCCTTCTTGCAGTCCATCATGCCGGCGCCGGTGCGGTCGCGCAGTTCCTTGACGGTCTTGGCAGTGATCTCCGCCATGTCCTTGTCCTTTCGTTATGAACGGGTCGGGGCGAGCCGATAGGCCCGCCCCGTGATCTTGTTATGACGCGCGCCCCGCACATCGGGGCGCAGGTCATGTCAGGCGCCCAGCGCCTCTTCGGCAGCCGGCTCGACCGCCGCGCCGAGGTCTTCGCCACGGGCAGCGCGGCCGCCCTGGTCGCCACGGGTCGCCGCCGCCGCGATCGCATCGCAGTAGAGACGGATGGCGCGGGCCGCGTCGTCATTGGCCGGGATCGGGAAGGCGATGCCGTCGGGGCTGACGTTCGAATCGAGGATCGCGACGACCGGGATACCCAGCGTGTTGGCTTCCTTGATCGCCAGCTCTTCCTTGTTGGCGTCGATCACGAACATCACGTCCGGGATGCCGCCCATGTCGCGGATGCCGCCGAGCGACAGCTCGAACTTGTCGCGCTCACGGGTGAGCTGAAGGATTTCCTTCTTGGTCAGGCCGTGGATGTCACCCGAAAGCTGCTCTTCCATCGACTTGAAGCGCTTGATCGAACCCGAGATCGTCTTCCAGTTGGTGAGCATGCCGCCCAGCCAGCGGTGGTTGACATAATGCTGGCCCGAACGACGGGCGGCCTCGGCGATCGGCTCCTGCGCCTGGCGCTTGGTGCCGACGAACAGGACCTTGCCACCGTGCGCGACGGTCTGGCTGATGAAGTCGAGAGCGCGCGCGAAGAGCGGAACGGTCTGCGAAAGATCGATGATGTGGACGCCGTTACGGTCGCCGAAGATGTAAGGCTTCATCTTCGGGTTCCAGCGGTGGGTCTGGTGGCCAAAGTGGGCGCCTGCGTCGAGCAAAGCCTGCATCGAGACGGTGGGAACCGCCATGGGATAGTCTCCTTCCGGTTGAACCTCTCCGGGGCAGTGACCGCACGAACATGATGTCCGCGCTGGCACCGGTTTATGAGCCCCGGATGTGGAATGGCGGCGCACCTAGCCGCTGATCGCTAGGAAATCAAGTCTTGACGACAAGAACAAAACAGGAACATAAGGAACGCATCACATGGCCATCGGGTTGATCGCGTGATTCGAGGGCGATCGGACGGGGCGGCAGAGACAAGAGTGGAGACAGTTATGGCTCACCTGATGACGATCCTCATGTTCCTCGCCGCCGGCGGCATTGCGCTCGGCATCATCGCGGGCATGGTTGCCGAATATGCGGACAGGATCGTGGCGGCCCTCCGCATGCATCAGCCGGTGAGCGCCCTTCCCCCGCTGCGCGCACCGCGCGTCAGGGCGCAGGCGCGTCCGGTGCTGGTGCGGGCCGAAGCCCGGCTGCGCGCTGCCGCTTGACGCGGGCATAGCTGCGCATCCCGAACGGGATCGCCAGCACATACAGGATCGATATCACCGAAAGCGTGTGCCAGGGCGCACTGATCAGCGCCCCGCCCACCAATGCGATCACGACCAGCGCACCGAGCCGCATGCCCTGCCTAAGTTTCATCGACGACCAGCTGAAGGTCGCGACGTTGGAAACCATCAGGAAGGCGACGAAGGCCGCCCAGGGCGCCACCAGCCAGGGCTGGCGCAATATCTCCTCGCCGGTCACCAGCCAGATATAGACCGGCAGCAGCATCAGCCCCGCTCCCGCCGGCGCGGGCACGCCAGTCAGGAATCCCGCCGATTTATGCGGCTGCTCGTCCGCATCGATCCGCGCATTGAAACGGGCGAGGCGGAGCGCGCAGCACACTGCATGGGCCAGCGCGAACAGCCAGCCGAAGCGCGGCAGGGTCTGCAGCGACCAGAGATAGATGATGATGGCTGGCGACACGCCGAACGCGATCACGTCGGACAGAGAGTCCAGCTCGGCCCCGAAGCGGCTCTCGCCCTTCAGCAACCGGGCGATGCGGCCGTCAAGCCCGTCGAGTATGCCGGCGACGATGATGGAGGCGACCGCCTTCTCCCATTCGCCAGCGATCGCGAAGCGCACCCCGGTCAGCCCGAAGCACAAGGCCAGCGCCGTCACCGCATTGGGCGCAAGCGCCCTGAGCGGGATTCCGCGTCGCGGGCGATCGGGCCGTGCCGACGTCACAAGGCCGTCCCATACACCCGTTCACCTTCGCCGATCTTCGCCAGCACCGTCTCACCCGCGATGGAGCGCTGGCCGAGCGCGATGCGCGGCTGGGTGCCGGCCGGCAGATAGACGTCGACGCGGCTCCCGAAGCGGATCAGGCCGACACGCTGGCCGCCGGCAACGATATCGCCCGGCTTGACGAAGGGCACGATGCGCCGCGCGACTAGGCCCGCAATCTGCGTGAAGCCGATCCGCGTGCCGTCCGATCCTTCGACCAGGATGTGCTGACGCTCATTCTCCTCGCTCGCCTTGTCGAGATCGGCGTTGAGGAACTTGCCCGAGATATAGACCACGCGGCGGATGGTGCCGGCGATCGGGCTGCGATTGATGTGGACGTCGAACACACTCATGAAGATCGAGACGCGCGTCATCGGCTCATCGCCCAGCCCGTCCGGCCCGGCCATCTCGCGGGGCGGCGGCACCGTCGCGATCATCGTCACCAGCCCGTCCGCGGGCGCGACGATGAAGCCGTCGCCCTTGGGGAAGGTGCGGATCGGATCGCGGAAGAAAGCAAGGATCCAGATGGTCACGCCGGCCATCGGCCAGGCGAGCGTCTCCCACGCCATGACTGCGAAGATGAGCGTGATCGCCGCGCCGATCAGCGCGAACTTGCGGCCTTCGGGATGAACCGTGGGCCAACGCCAACGGACGGTCGATGTGCCGATGTCCGGCTTTTCCAATGAAGTCATAATGCGTTCTTACGGTCGCCCATGGTTCAAGACAACGATGCAATGCGGCCTCGGTTGCGCGATCCCACCGGTCAGGTTGCCCTTTTGGCAGGCTAATCGGCGGAACACGGTCTTCAAATGCTGTTACCGCAACGGAACGAAAAGTCATGATTGCCGTTTCCGCAATTGAAGGCACGGGGCAGAAGGGCCTCCGTCGCCATCCCGGGAGAGTGATATGAAGGCCAAATATCTCGCGGTTATGATGGCAGGCACGATGGGACTGGCAGCCTGCACCACCCCTCCACCCGAACCTGTCGCTCCGCCGCCGCCGGTCGGTCCGGGCGCGATTGTCGGCACCGTGGCGGCCGACCGTAACGGCGATGGCATTGTCGACGGCTATTACACCGCCGACGGCATCTACCATCCCTTCCAGGCGCCGCCCTGCCCGCCGCCGCCGCCGCCCCCACCGCCCCCGCGGCCGTCGGGTGAGCGCGGCTGATCGACTGCGTGAGCGGGTTCAGGTTCCGGGTTGTTGCGGCGGCACTGCTGCTCGCCGTACTCCCCGGGCCTGTGCTCGCGCAAACTGAACAAGCCACCGAAGACGAGACGATCGGCGACAACGGGCCGGACGAGGCGATTGCGGTTGAGATACGCTCCGCCGTCGGCGGCAAGCTGAAGGCCTTTTATCGCACCCGCGGTTATTGGCCGATGTGGGTGCGCGATGGCGCGCTCGGGTCCGAAGCCGACACTTTCGTCGCCATTCTCGAAAGCGCCGACCTCGATGGGCTCGATCCGCGCCGCTACGACCCGCAAGACCTCAAGGATCTGATCGCGTCCGCGCGACAGGGCACACCGCGGGATCTTGCGCGCGCCGAACTCAAGCTGTCGCGCACGCTCGTCGATTATGTACGCGACAGCCGTCGCGCGCCCACGGTCGAGATGACCTATCTCGACAAGGAATTGCAGCCGGTGCTGCCGACCGAGATGGCCGTGCTGCGCAGCGCTGCGGTGGCCCCGTCGCTCGCCAGCTATCTCGGCACTGTCGGCTGGATGAACCCGATCTACGGCCGTCTCCGCAACGCGCTGGCCGACTATCGGACAAGCTGGGCGGCGCTGCCCGCAGTCGAAATCCTGCCCGGCGCGACCCTGCGTCCCGGCAACAAGGGCGATCGCGTGCGGCTGCTGCGCGAACGGCTCGGTCTCGCGGAGGGCGCGGTATTCGATAAGCCGCTCGCCGCCGCACTCCGCGCCTTCCAGTCCGCGCACGGTCTCCCGTCCGATGCCGTCGCCGGGCCGATGACGCTCGCCGCGCTCAACCGCCCGCCCGAATATTATGAGCGCACGCTCCTCCTCAATCTCGAGCGCGCCCGCGCTTTGCCCTCCGGCCGCAAGCGCTACATCGTTGTCGATGCCGGCAGCGCGCGGCTGTGGATGTATGAGAATGGCGAGGTCCGCGATACGATGAAGGTCATCGTCGGCACCACGGAAACGCAGACGCCGATGCTCGTCGGGATGGTGCGCTACGCCATCCTCAACCCCTATTGGAACATGCCCACCAACCTCGTCAGCCTGCGCCTCGCGCCGAAGATGCTCGAAGGCGCCTCGCTCAGCGGCATGGGCTATGAAGCGCTGTCGGACTGGACCCACGAAGCCCAGATCCTCGATCCCGCGACGATCGATTGGCAGGCGGTCGCCGATGGCCGGCAGGAGATCCGCGTCCGCCAGTTGCCGGGCAAGAGCAATGCGATGGGCCGCGTGAAATTCATGTTCCCCAACGATCTCGGCATCTATCTGCACGACACGCCGGACAAGAAGCTGTTCCAGGACAAGGAACGCCATTTCAGCAATGGCTGCATCCGGCTGGAGGACGCCCAGCGGCTCGGCGCCTGGCTGTTCGGCAAGCCGCTCGAACCGGAATCGGACGCACCCGAGCAGAACGTGTCGCTGCCCGAGCCGATGCCCGTCTACATCACCTATCTCACTGCCGCGCCGGCGGAAAAGGGCATCGCCTTCAGCGCCGACGCCTATGGCCGCGACGGCAATGGGGAGGAGCAGCACGCCAGCAACTGAAGCCGGCGCGCCGCTCTCTTGTTCTCAGGCAACCGCCCGCCGCATTCGAACCGCCCAGACAAACAGCAATGTCGTCAAGATCGCCGGCAGCGTGACCGCCGGAAAATCACGCGCCAGCGCCAATGGTCCGCAAATGCCGACCGCCACTTCCCAGAAATGGAACAGGGCATGGCCCGCCAGCCACAAGGCGGTCGCTCCCCACAGGAAGATGCGGGCGCTGGGCTGGACCGCGCCATAGATCAAAGCAGCGCCCAGCAGCAGGAAGATCAGGCCGATGTCGCGGATGAAATGCTGGTTGAATGGCCCGGTGGTCGTCACGCCCGGCACGGCGAAATACCAGTTCGCCGGTGAAAGGAGCATGAAAGTGCCGTTCGCGATGCCGCCGATCCCCAGCAGCACGGCAAGCCCGAGGCAGAATCGTTCGATCGTCATGGTCCACCTCATGCCTTGACGAGCGACCGGGCGAGCCAGGCGTCGAACCGGGTGGGAAGCACGCGAACATCTGCATCCGGCGTCAGCGAACGGTCGTCGAGTTCGATGCCATAATAAGGCGCGGCCGGGTCCACCGCGACCGGACGGGTATCGCCATTATCCGCCATCCAG
Organism: Sphingomonas sp. DBB INV C78; assembly: GCF_042693015.1. NCBI lineage: Bacteria > Pseudomonadati > Pseudomonadota > Alphaproteobacteria > Sphingomonadales > Sphingomonadaceae > Sphingomonas > Sphingomonas sp. DBB INV C78. The sequence goes on from NZ_CP170544.1 coordinate 1,956,798, forward strand.
GTGCCGACGAACTCGGCCAGCGGCCGCTTCTCCGGCCCGGCAATCTCGACCATCCCGTTCAGCGGTGTTGCGGTCACGACATCTGCCAGCGCTGCGGCGACATCGGCAGAGGCAATCGGCTGCATCAGCGCCGGCGACAGCCACACCACATCATCCTTCGCGCTCGTCGCGGCAATGGCGCCCATGAACTCGAAGAATTGGGTGGCGCGCACGATCGAATAGGGAATGCCGGCGCCAGCGATCAGGTCTTCCTGCACCAGCTTGGCCCGGAAATAGCCCGATCCTTGCAGCCGCTCCGTGCCGACGACCGATAGCGCGACATGATGCCGCACCCCCGCCGCTTTCTCCGCGGCGATCAGATTGCGGGTCGATGCGTCGAAGAAAGCCAGCACCGCCGCATCCTCGAACGAGGGCGAATTGGCGACATCGACCACCACGTCCGCCCCGCGGAGCGCATCGGCCAGCCCCTCGCCCGTCACGGCGTTGACGCCCGACTTGGGCGATGCGGCAACCGCTTCATGTCCCTGCAACCGCAAATTGGCGACAAGCTGGCGGCCGATCAGGCCGGTGCCACCGATGACGACGATCCTCATGCACATTCTCCCTGCTACGACGGACGCCAGCGCCGCCCGCTGCGGGTGACGATGGCTTCGGTTGCATGACGAGCGGCCATGTTCGGGCGTGACATGCCGCCCGAATTTTTGTCGAAGGGGTGTCGATGACGGCCATCTTGCCACGCCGCGGGACACGCATCATATTGAACGCGATTCATTTTGTTCGCGTCCACCCGATAATAGAGAGAGGATCAGACGATGGCGAATGCCGATGGCGTGTGGGATTGCGTGACCAAGACCCCGATGGGCGATCAGAAATCCGTCTTCACGATCGTCACCAACGGCAGCACCTTCACCGGCAGCAATGATGGCCCCGCCGGTGCGATGGAAGTGCTGGACGGCGCGGTCGATGGCGACACGCTCACCTGGAAGATGAAGATGAAGATGCCGCCGCTGACGATGGAAGCGACCGCGACCGTCGATGGCGACACGCTCAACGGCTCGGCCAAGGTCGGCCCGTTCGGCACGATGCAGATGACAGGCACGCGCCGGGCGTAAAAACGCGCAGGCCAGCGCGATACGGGATCGCGCTGGCCCACTTGCAAAGCCTCAGAAAGCGGCGGTCGCCGAAAAGACGATACGGCCGCTCGCGATCGACGAACCATTTTTCGTCGAGGAGAAGTTGGGCAGCAGATAAGCGGAATCCGCCTTGCTGATGTCGGTATCGACATAAGCGACGCCCAGCAGCACCGGCCCCACCGCGACATCGGCGCCGACCAGCCAGTCCCAATATTTGCCGGTCGGCGCGATGCTGGTGCCGTTCGGGCCGAGGCCGGGATTGCCGTCCGAATAGCCGATATGGCCCTTCAGCGTGATCGGCGTGCCGGGGATGGCGCCGCTCGCATCGCCCCACAGATAGAGATTGTCTTCCTTCTGCCCGCGGCTCTGCGGCGTCGCGGAGAAGTTGCCCAGCGCCTCCTGCTTCGGGGCGTAGGCGATACCGGCGAGCAGGCTCACCGGGCCGGCGGTGCCGCTGACCTTCACATAGGGTTCGGCAAAGTCGGTATTATCCGCGCCGCCCGGATACATATACCAGGTCAGGCCCACGTCGACGGTCGCACCGCCGACCGGCAGCTTGTAGCCGGCGAACAGGTCGAGTTCCATGTTGCCGCCGCCGAACGTGCCCCAGCCGGACAGGCTCGAACCCCAGGTGCCGGCATAAAGGCCGCTTTCGTGGCCGACGGTGATGCCGCCCTGGATCGCCATTTCCTTGTCGGATTGAGAAACGCCGCGGAAGCGATAGTCGGAAACCAGCGCGACGCTGCCCGAAACCGTGATCGGTTCGGCAGGCGCTTCCTGCGCCATCGCGGGCGTCGTCGCCAAAAGCACCGCGGCCGCGGCAGCGAGACGATTAATCATGGAACATTCCCCTTTTTTTCTGGGTTGGAATGTTCCTCCTGCATCCCCCGGCCGCTGGCCTCTCGGCCGCTGCCGGCCGGTGCCTTCGTCCCGTGGGATGCCATCGGCTTAAATCGCGTTCGTGCGGGGTGTTTTGCTGGATTGTAAGGAAATGTGGCTCGCCGGGGCGGCCAATCCGCCGCCTGACTTGACCATCAACGCGTCAACGGACGCGGGTCTTCCGCCGCAAGGTTGATCGCGGCCCCGGCATTCCCTATGCGAACCGGCGATTCTATCACCCCACAGAAAGCGGAACCTCCATGGCCAAGATCACCGTGAAGACCCCCGTCGTCGAGCTCGACGGCGATGAAATGACCCGGATCATCTGGCAATGGATTCGCGAGCGGCTGATCCTCCCCTATCTCGACCTCAAGCTCGAATATTACGATCTCTCGGTCGAGAAGCGCGACGAGACCGGCGACCAGATCACCATCGACTCCGCCAAGGCGATCCAGAAGTATGGCGTCGGCGTGAAGTGCGCGACGATCACCCCGGACGAAGCCCGCGTCGAGGAATTCAACCTCAAGCAGATGTGGAAGTCGCCGAACGGCACGATCCGTAACATCCTGGGCGGCGTCGTGTTCCGCGAACCGATCGTCATCAAGAACGTCCCCCGCCTGGTTCCGGGCTGGACCGATCCCATCGTCATCGGCCGTCACGCCTTCGGTGATCAGTATCGCGCGACCGACTTCAAGGTGCCGGGCGCCGGCAAGCTGAAGATGGTGTTCGAAGGCGCCGACGGCCAGAAGATCGAACGTGACGTGTTCGATTTCCCCGCCGCGGGCGTCGCCATGGGCATGTATAATCTCGACGAATCGATCCGCGATTTCGCGCGTGCGAGCATGAACTACGCCGCCGATCGCAGCTGGCCGCTCTACCTCTCGACCAAGAACACGATCCTCAAGGCCTATGACGGCCGCTTCAAGGATCTGTTCCAGGAAGTGTTCGACGCCGAATTTGCTGCCAGCTTCAAGGAAAAGGGCATCGTCTACGAACATCGCCTGATCGACGACATGGTCGCCTCGGCGCTCAAGTGGTCGGGCAAGTTCGTCTGGGCCTGCAAGAATTATGACGGCGACGTCCAGTCAGACACCGTCGCTCAAGGCTTCGGCTCGCTGGGCCTGATGACGTCGGTGCTGATGTCGCCGGACGGCAAGACGATCGAGGCGGAAGCCGCGCACGGCACCGTCACTCGCCACTATCGCATGCACCAGCAGGGCAAGGCGACTTCGACCAACCCGATCGCCTCGATCTTCGCCTGGACGCAGGGCCTCGCCTTCCGCGGCAAGTTCGATGGCACACCGGACGTGACGAAGTTCGCCGAAACGCTCGAGCGCGTCTGCATCGAGACGGTGGAAAAGGGCCACATGACCAAGGATCTCGCGATCCTGATCGGCCCGGATCAGCCCTGGATGACGACCGAGCAGTTCTTCGAACAGATCCGCGTCAACCTCGAATCCGAAATGGCGACCTGGTAAGCAAACAAATGGAGGCCGGGTTCGCGCCCGGCCTCCACTTCATTCTACTTAGTTATGACCTTCATGGCCCGTATGGCCGCTATGGTCCGGGGTCTTTTCGGGCGTCTTGCCCTGGCCGTCCTTCTGGTCATGCCCCTTATGCTTGTCGCAGCAAGCCGGCATCGTCCCATCGGGCTTCTTCTCGCAGCAGGCCGCAGGCTTGCCGTCCTTCCCCTTGCAGCAATCCTCTTCGGCCGCATGCGCGAGCGCCGGAATTGCGACGGCCATCGCGAGGGCGAGCGCAATCGTCTTGATCTTCATCTCATAACTCCATGTCTTGCTTGAACCTTGTTGTGAAAGGTCAGGCGAGACGCGGCGGCGGTATCGAAGGCCGGGCATCGATGCCGGAAAGCGGCCGTGGCGGCGATGAAGTCGGCATCCCGGCCCGCAATGCAGAGGCAATCAGCGGCGCCGGTTCGTCCGACATCGCCAGCCCGCACGCCATCAGGCAGATCTGCGACGCCGCATCGGACTTCGCACCCTTGGGCGCCGTGTCGCCATGGCAATCCGCGTCATGCGTCGCCGCCATCGCCGTGCTCGGCATCGCAGCCGCCGGATAACAGCCGGGGCCAACCCGCACGATCATCATGATCGCGGCAATGGTCAGGGCAAAGAAGCGGCCGGCCGTCATGGCGGGCGTTTTACGGGTGCCGCAGCGAACCGGCAAGCGAGCCCACGCCACCGGGCGACCTCCACTAAATCTTCTCGTCACCCCGGGCTTCACCCGGGGTCCAGCTTCTTCTGTTCTTTACATCACGCACGCGCAAAAGCGGGCCCCCGGGTCAAGCCCGGGGTAACGAGGAAAGAACGCCCACTCCCGACATTTCGCCCACTCGCCGCCACGCAACCGTTTCCAGCAATCGGCCGTTGATTCCTCCCGAAATTTGTCCATTCCCAGCGTCCGAACCCCAAATAACCATCAAGCGGGATTGACGATTTCCGCTTTCCGAACGAGTATCCGAATGTGATTCGAGAAATGCCTTCCCAGCGCCGCACGATCGGCCGTCCCCGCCTGCTCACGCGTGAGCTGGTGATCGACGCGGCGATCGAAATCGGCCTCGCCGCCATCAGCATGAAGCGGCTGGCCGAACATCTCGGCGTCGGCACCGCGACGCTCTACCAATATGTTGGCAGCCGGGATGAGTTGCTCAAGCTCGCCGCCGAGCGCCAGGTTTCGTCGCTCGATATGGAGGGCACGGAAGACCTGCATTGGTCGCGATATTGCGTGGCCTTCGCCCGCGCGATCCAGGATCAGCTCGTCCAGCAGCCGCAGATCATCGTCCAGTTCATCGACGCCGGGCTTGGGCCGGAGGTTGAGCTGGAAGTCGCCGAACGCTTCCTCCAGGCCATGACCGCGCGTGGCTTCGGGGGAGCCGAGGCGCTGGAGATACAGAGCCATCTCGGCGCGCTCGCCATTGCCGGCGCCGTCACCACCTGCCGCGAACGCGCCAGCCGCGCGCGGGGCCGCAGCTCGACGGCGCGCGTCCAGGCCGCGCTCGCCCATTACGGGCCGGAAGAGCTGCCGCTGATCCGTCAGCAGGCATCGCATTATTCGATCGAGGCCGAAGCCATATTGGACAGGCTCATCGCGCCGCTGATCGAACGGATCGCACGTCAACGTGGGGAGGAATTGCCGGGGGATTAGGCCCCGACACCTCCTGCCTGCCCTGAAAGATCAAGACATAAGATCGAGAGAGAGGACGAAGGCAAATGCAGGACTTCAACAATAAGGTAGCGGTGATTACCGGTTCGGCCAGCGGCGTCGGCAAGCAGGTCGCGTTGCGTCTGGCAAAGGCGGGGGCGAAGGTCGTCCTGGCCGATATCGAACCGAACGCGCTCGACGCGGCGGTTGCCGAGATCAGGGCCGCGGGCGGCACCGCCATCGGCCACGTCACCGACGTTTCCAAGCGTGAAGCCGTCGATGCGCTGCGTGATCGCGCGCTGGCCGAATATGGCAAGGTCCACATCGTCATCAACAATGCAGGCGTCGGCGGCGGTGGCGGCGCGACCATCTGGGACACGCCGGAAAAGGCCTATCGCTGGGCGATGGACGTCAACTTCTTCGGCCCGCTGAACGGCATCCTCTCCTTCATGCCGACCCTGATCGCCCAGGGCGAGGAAGCGCTGATGGCCTCCACCTCGTCGGGTGCCGGCATCGTCTTCCCGCCCTCCGGCGCGGCCTATTCGGCGTCGAAGGCGGCGCTGATCGCGCTGATGGAAGTGCTCGCCTATCAGCTCCAGATGGCGGGATCGAAGGTCCGCGGCGCGATCCTCTTCCCCGGGCCGCACGTCGTCGACACCAATCTGTTCAGCTCGCATCGCAACCTGCAGAAGGAATATGATGATCCCGCGATCGCGTCGGGCGCCGGCATCAACAATGTCGACGAATTCCAGGCGGCGATGAAGATGCTGATCGGTCATGAAGTGCCGCTGACCCAGCCGGAGGATTTCGCCGAGGAGGTCTATCAGTCGATCCTGCGCGACGATTTCTACATCCTGCCGCTGACCGACAAGACCAAGGATGCGATCCGCAAGCGCTACGACGACATGATCGAGCGCCGTCAGCCCGCCATTCCGAACATGCTGTAAGGAGCAGGGTCCGATGAACCAATATTCTCCCGTCGTCGATACCAACGCCTATCAGGCCATCTTCGACAAGCTGCAGGCGAAGGCCCCGGCCCTCGCCCGCACCACCGCCGCCGAACGCATCGCCAAGCTGCGCGCGCTTTACCAGGCCGTCTATGAGCTCCGCGCCGAGATTGGCCAGGCCGGGCATGACGAGCTTGGCATGGACGGCAAGCTCCACCTGATCCCGCTCAAGGGCGAGATCGACTTCTTCTGCGAACGGCTGGAAAGCTGGATGGGCAATGAAGAGGTCGAGGACGTACCGGCACTCCAGGGCCGCAAGGCTTATATCCATTGGGAGCCCAAGGGCGTCATCCTGCACCTCTCCACCTGGAACTCGCCCGTCCTCATCAGCCTCTCACCGCTGATCAGCATGATCGCCGCTGGCAACGCAGTGGTGCTGAAGCCGTCGGAGGTCGCTCCGCTCTCTGCCGAGATGGTGCGCCAGGTGATCGAGAAGGCCGGCCTCGCCGATGAAGTCGCGGTCATCACCGGCGGTCCCGAGGTGGCAGGCGCGCTGCTCAAGCTGCCGTTCAACCATATCTGCTATGTCGGCAACAACCGCGTCGGCCGGCTGGTGATGGCGGCCGCGGCCGAGCATTTCGCGGGCGTGACCTTGGAGATGGGCGGCAAGAACCCGGCCGTCATCGAACGCGATGTCGATATCGAGGATGCGGCGTCCAAGATCGCCTTCGTGCGCCACCTGATCGCCGGCCAGGTCTGCCTGTGCCCGGATTATCTGATGGTCCACGAAAGCATCAAGGATGCCTATGTCGACAAGCTGAAGGAGAAGATCACCGCCTTCTACGATCCCACCGGCGCCGGCTTCCAGAATTCGGCCGATCTGCCGCGGATCATCAACGAGCGGCACACGCTGCGCGTGAAGGGCCTGATCGACGATGCCGTGTCCAAGGGCGCGCGCGTGCTGATGGGTGGCGAGGTCGATCCGGCGGCGCGCTTCGTGTCGCCCACCATCCTCGACAATGTGACCGAGGATATGGAGATTTTTCAGGAAGAGGTGTTCGGCCCGGTGCTGACCATCCACCCCTTCTCCACGCGTGAGGAAGCGGTGAAGGAGATCGCCAAGCGGCCCAAGCCACTCGGCCTCTATGTCTTCACCCAGGATCGCGACACGGCGGACTGGTATATCGACAATACCCGGTCGGGCTCGGCGGCGGTCAATAACGCCGCGGTGCAGGCGAACATTGCCACCCTGCCTTTCGGCGGGTCCAACCATAGCGGCATCGGCCGTCTGGGCGGCAAGGCGGGTTTCCAGGAATTCTCGAACGGCCGCGCGGTCGTCGAGGATGCGCTGGACCCGTCGCAGGGCGCACCGATGTTCTACCCGCCCTTCCCCGCCGAAGCGGCGATGTATGTCGATTTCATGCTGACGCCGAGCTGAGGCCTGCATGGCCATTCGCCCCGCCCGCCGATCGGGCGCGCGGGGCGAATGGAAGCATTCAGCAGACGGAACAGGAGGCTATCTTGGCCACGGTTCTTGAAAGATCGGCTGCGAACGACGCGGCGAACGACACCGCTGCGCCGCGGCCAGCCAGTGAAATTCCGCTCGTTTCCGGCCTGCCCTTCCTGGGCAACACGCTGGAAATGGCGAAGGACCCCGCATCCTTCTTCGTGCGCTGCTACCGCCAATATGGCCCGGTCTTCCGGGTCCGCGTTTTCGGCCGCGAATCCATCGTCATCGCCGGACCGGAATCGGCCCTGTTCATGACGACGCGCGAGGGCCGCGATGCGCTGCGCTCCAAGGAATATAATCAGGGCGTCGCCGACTCCTACGGCGCGACCGAGGTGATCAACGGCGTCGATGGCGAGCGCCATGTGCGGCTGCGCACGCTGATGCGCGCCGGCTTCTCGCGCGAAGCCGTCCACGGCCAGTATGACGATCTCGTGGCGATCACCGACAATGCGATCGCCCGCAAATGGGATGTCGGCACGCGGCTGCCCGTGGTCGAGGCGATCCAGTATATGATTGTCGAGCAGCTCGGCATGATCCTCACCGGCCAGGCGCCGCTCGATTATGTGAAGGACATCCGCTTCGCGATCCTGACGATCCTGAACGTCCTCGTCACCCGCCAGCGGCCGGAATTCATGTTGAAGGATCCGCGCTACAAGCGCGCCCGCGCCCGCGTCGATGAGCTTGGGCTGCAGATGATCGCCGATTCCCAGCGGAAGCTGGCGGACGGCACCGCGCCGGACAATCTGATCACCGACATCATTCGCGCCAACCGCGACGACAAGGATCTGATGCCGGATCAGAACCTGATCCTGACGGTCACCGGCCCCTATGTCGCCGGGCTCGATACCGCCGCCAACACCATCGCCGCTTGCGTCTACGGCATCCTCAAGACGCCTGGCGTGCTGGAACGCGTCCAGGCCGAGGCGGACGAACTGTTCGCCAGGGAGACGCTGACCGAGGATGATTTCCGCAAGCTCCCCGTCATCAACGGCGCGATCATGGAAGCGATGCGACTCTGGCCGATCGCCGTCGCGCAGATGCGGGTCGCCAATTACGACTTTGTCTATGGCGGCTACACGATCCCGAGCGACAGCCTGCTCTATGTCGGCACCAGCGTCCCGCATTTCATGGACGAATATTATCCGGAAGCGATGCGGTTCGATATCGACCGCTACCAGCGGCCGCGCGCCGAACATCTCCAGAAGGGCGCTTACTCGCCCTTCGGCCGCGGCCCGCATAGCTGTCTCGGCCAGGGCCTCGCCGAAGTGCTGATGGCGATGTGCATCTCGCGCATCTTCCACCGCTTCGATCTGGCGCTGACCTCGCCCGATTATGTCCTGAAAACCAAGACATCACCCACGCCCGGCCCCGCGATGAGCTTCGCCGTCCGCATCAACGGTGAACGCCGTCCCGGCACCAACTGAACGAGATACTGAAGGAGCGCATCATGGCTACCGTTCTCGAAAAGCCCGCCGAGGGCGCGGCTCCCAAGCCCAAGGCGAAACCGGCCAGCGAAATCCCCGTCGTTCCCGGCCTGCCCTTCCTGGGCAACACGCTGGAAATGGCGAAGGACCCTGCCGCCTTCTTCCTCCGCTGCTATCGGGACTATGGCCCGGTCTACCGGATCAAGGTGTTCGGCCGCGAATCCATCGTTATCGCCGGCCCGGAATCGGCCACCTTCATGACGACGCGCGAAGGCCGCGATGCGCTGCGCTCCAAGGAGTTCTGGGAAGGCCTCGTCAACGAATATGGCGCGACCGAGACGATCACCTCGGCCGACGGCGAGCGCCACATCAAGCTCCGCACCCTGATGCGCGAAGGCTTCTCGCGAGAGGCGGTGCAGGGCCAGTATGACAATCTGCGCGACATCACCGATCGCGCGATCGATCGCCGCTGGGATGTCGGCACCAGCATCCCCGTGGTCGAGGCGATGCAATATATGGTCGTCGAACAGCTCGGCATGATCATGACCGGCCAGGCGCCGCTCGATTATGTGAAGGACATCCGCTTCGCGATCCTGACCATCCTGAACGTCCTCGTCACCCGCCAGCGGCCGCGCATCATGCTGCACGATCCCCGCTTCAAGAAGGCGCGGGCCCGCGTCGAGGAACTCGGCCACACGATGATCGCCGATTTCCAGAAGAAGGTGGCGGATGGAACCGCGCCCAAGAACCTGATCACCGACATCATCACCGCGAACATGAACGACAAGGACATCATGCCGGATCAGAATTTGATCCTGACGGTGACCGGTCCCTATGTCGCGGGTCTCGACACCGCGGCGAACACCATGGCCGCCTGTATCTACGGCATCCTCAAGGATCCCGAGACGCTCGCCCGCGTCCAGGCCGAGGCGGACGAGCTGTTCGCCAAGGAGACGCTGAACGAGGAGGATATCCGCAAGCTCCCCGTCATCAACGGCGCCTGCATGGAAGCCATGCGCCTCTGGCCGATCGCGGTGGCGCAAATGCGCGTCGCCAATTTCGATTTCGAATATGCCGGCTATACCATTCCCAAGGACGAGATGATGTATATCGGCACCAGCGTGCCGCACTTCATGGAAGAATTCTTCCCCGACGTGAACAAGTTCGACGTCGATCGCTACCAGCGGCCACGCGCCGAGCATCTGCAGAAGGGCGCTTATTCCCCCTTCGGCCGCGGCCCGCATAGCTGCCTCGGCCAGGGGCTCGCCGAAGTGCTGATGGCGATGAGCATCGCCCGCATCTTCCACCGCCTCGATCTGGCACTGCCGACACCCACCTACACGCTCAAGACCAAGACCGCCCCCACGCCCGGACCGGCGATGGACTTTGCGGTCAAGGTGCTCGGCGAACGCCGCCCGAGCGGGGTCAAATAACCCCGCTTATACTCTCAGGGCAGCATGGACCGGGGTCCATGGCGATGGCGACGAACGGGGACGCCACAGCCATGGGCCCCGGTTTTCGTTTGGGACCAGCGGCATTTCCTACGATGCCGGCAAGTCCTTCGTCAGCCTGACGGGCGGGGCATTGGCCGGAAATATATCCCGACCATGAATGAACGTCTGATTTCGGGAAGCCCATCAGGAGCGCGACGCGGCTGAAAAGTCGGGGAAGTGGACACCACCTTTTCGTCACCCCGGACTTGTTCCGGGGTCCACCGTTACGCACGCACTGGCATTGATGATCGAGTACCGGCGCTGCATCTAGAATCAGGCGACGCTGCCAAGACCTGAACCGTTAGCAATGCGCCCAGCCGGGCGGTGGACCCCGGAACAAGTCCGGGGTGACGGAAAGGGGGATGGATGTCCGCAAAGTCCGCGTGTCCTGACAGTCAGGATCTCTTGCCGCCCTTCTCCGTCACGGCCGCCTGATCGACTGCCCCGCCCCTTACCTCACTTCCTCTTTCCGAACCCGTTCATCTCCAGCCAGCGCACCAGCCCCTCGATCCAACCTTCCGTGGTCGTACCGGGGATGCCCGTCGCGAAGCCGTGGCCGCCGCGCTGATAGGCGTGGAATTCGATCGGGCGCCGCGCCGCGATCCAGCTTTCGATCAGGTCGTATCCGGCCCGGCCCGACAGCGGATCGTCGACCGCCATCGCCACGAACAGGGGCGGCGCATCCACGGGCACGAAAACGCTCTCCATCGGTGGATAGACGAGCGCCGTCAGCGCCGGGCGATCCGCGAGCGGAGCATCCACCGTGATCCGCAAGGTGATGCGCGATCCCGACGAGAAACCGATCATCCCCACCCGCGCCGGATCGATCCGCCACTCCCCGGCGCGCCGACGCACCAGCTTCAGCGCCGCCGTCCCATCGGCGATGGAATAGGGTTGCGGCGTGATCCGCAGGCCTTCGGCGGGCTTGCTGATCCAGTTGCTCATCCGCGCCGCGGCAAATCTGGTGAACGCCGCAGCGTCGCGCGGGGTAGGGTCCAACCGATATTTCAGCACGAAGGCCGCGATGCCACGGTCGGCCAGGGCGCGGGCGACCTTCATCCCTTCCGCATCCCAGGAAAGCGACATCAGCCCGCCGCCGGGCGCCACCACCATCGCGCTGCCCGTCGCCTTGGCGGGATCGGGCAACACCGGCACCAGCGATGCTTCGGTGGTGTTGCGCACGCCCAGATTGCCCGGCGTGCCGAACCACATTTCCGGACCGTTGGGATTGGGCACGACGCCGGTGCCGAGCGGGATTGCCCGCGCAAACTCCGGCGGAACAGCCGCCGTCTGGGCGTCGGCGTTGCCTGCCATGAGCACCCCGGTCATCGCTGCAACCGCCATCAGGATCGACTGTTTCAAGCTAAGTCCCCACTCAAACCACACCCGCGCGACAGCAAGGTCACACAAAGATCACATCCGGGTCACACGATCGCACACCCCGGCCACCGCGACGCGCCAGATACGCGACTGCTGTCCTACAAGGCGCGGCCGATGCTATAACACGCCAGAAGTCAGGGATTTCCTCGGCTTCCGGCTCTTTCTCAACCCATATGTGCTTTCGCAGCCGGCCCCCCTTCACGGGAAGTCGAAAAATGCGCTCACAACCCTCAACTTCCTCAACTTCGCCTCAGCCGAGCCGTTCTGCGTGCCAGCGCAGATGATCTTCCATGAAGGTCGAGATGAAATAATAGCTGTGGTCATAGCCCGGCTGCATCCTCAGCGTCAGCGGGATGTCTGCCGCGGCGCAGGCTTCGGCCAGCAATTGCGGCTTCAACTGGCCTTCCAGGAAATTGTCGGCCTCACCCTGATCGACCAGCAGTTCGGGCAGCCGTGCGCCATCCTCGATCAATGCGGTCGCATCATATTGCCGCCAGCCGGCGCGATCGGCGCCGACATAGCCGGTCAGCGCCTTCTCCCCCCACGGACAACGCAGCGGCGAGACGATCGGCGCGAAGGCGGAGACGCTGCGATAGCGGCCGGGGTTGCGCAGCGCGATCGTCAGCGCGCCGTGGCCGCCCATCGAGTGGCCGGTAATGCCCTGCCGCTCCATGTCAGCCGGAAAATGCTCGGCGATCAGTGCCGGCAATTCCCGCTCGATATAGCTGCGCATCCGGTAGTTGGCAGCAAAGGGCGCCTCGGTCGCATCGACATAGAAGCCCGCGCCCAGGCCGAAATCATAGGCGCCTTCGGCATCGTCCGGCACGCCCTCGCCCCGCGGGCTGGTGTCGGGCGCAACGAAGATCAGCCCCAGCTCGGCGCAGGCGCGGCGGAACTCGCCTTTTTCGGTAACATTGGCGTGGGTGCAGGTCAGGCCCGAAAGATACCAGACCACGGGCAGCTTCTTTCCCGCCTCGGCCTGCGGCGGCACGAATACGGAAAAGGTCATGTCCGTGCCGGTTTCCGCCGAAGCGTGGCGATAGACGCCCTGGACGCCACCGAAGGCGCGGTTGGTGGAAATCGTCTCGATCGTCATCGGCCGTCGCCTCGCTGTCGGTAATTGCCGGCGCTGTAGAGCGATTTGCCGATTCCGGAAACGTGCATCTGGCTCGCTGCCGCATCGAAACGAAACGGCGAGGAAAAGATCGGCGTGATTTACGCGAATTTCATCATCATCTGCGATCACGGTAATGAAATGAGAGGGCGAACAGGACAATAGTCATGGATGAATCGACCAGACGAAGCCCTCGTCACGACATCAGGGCACATGTAATTCTTCATGTTGCCGGCGCGCCGCCGATGGCAGCCACGATTTGCAACATTTCCCGCCACGGCATCGTGATCGACAGCCTCGCTTCCCTGTCCGATGACTGCGATATCCAGCTGGAACCGCTGCCCGGCCGCAAGATGCCCGCGCGCTTCGTGTGGCAGGATTCGTTCCGCTCGGGGCTCGAGCTCGAAGCGCCGTTGAGCGCAGAGGATTATTGGTCGTTGCTCCAGCAGCTCGATCATTGCGAGGATGCCGCCGAATAGGCCGCAGCGCGCAACGCTTTCGGCCTTTCCCTGCATTGTCTCGGCGCTAACATGCGCCATGCTCGTCCTCTCCGGCATCGCCGTCGTCATCCTGGGCTTTGCCCTCCGCTTCAATCCGCTGCTCGTCGTCACCGTCGCCGGGATCGTCACTGCGCTTGCCGCCGGACTGGACCCGCTGGCGGCCATCGCCGCGATCGGCAAGGCGTTCCGCGATAACCGCTTCATCGCCGTCGCCTGGCTCGTCCTGCCCGTCATCGGCCTGATCGAACGCGCCGGCATCCGCGAACGCGCCCGCAGCCTGATCGCGCAGCTCCACGGCGCCACCGTCGGGCGGGTGCTGATCACCTATTTCGCCGTCCGCCAGATCACCGCCGCGCTCGGCCTCACCTCGCTCGGCGGCCATGTCCAGATGGTCCGCCCCCTGGTCGCGCCCATGGCAGAAGCCGCCGCGGAACGGGGCGGTGACATCGACGACGCCACCCGCAACCATGTCCGTGCCCACTCCGCCGCTACGGACAATATCGCGCTATTCTTCGGGGAGGATGTGTTCATCGCCATCGGCTCGATCCTGCTGATCCGCGGCGTGCTCGAACAATATGGCATCCTCGTCCAGCCGCTTCAGCTCGCCGTGTGGGCGATCCCCACCGCGATCGCGGCCTTCTGCATCCATGGCACGCGGCTGCTGCTGTTCGATCGCCGGCTCCGCGCCACGGCAGGAGGCGCCAAATGATCGGGCTCGATCAGCTCTATCTCCTGGTCGGCCTGATGTTCGGCACCTTCGCGCTGGGCCACATCTTCCACCGCACCGATGCCGCACGCTGGCGCAGCGCCGGTTTCTGGGGCTGTTTTGCCGCCGTGTTCCTCGTCGGATCGCAGCTCTCCGATCTTGCCGTCGGGATGCTGGTGCTCGTCATGGCCGGGCTCGCCGCCATGGGCCTCAAGCCCGGCGCGTCACCCGCCACGACAAGCCCCGAGCAGCGCGAGGCCAGCGCCACCCTGCTCCGCAACCGCCTCTTCATCCCGGCCCTCGCCATTCCGGCTGTAACGCTGGGCGTATCGCTGGCGATGAAGGACGGCACGATCGCCGGCCATGCGCTGATCGATCCCAAACAGGTAACGCTCGCCGGTCTCGCCGCTGGCGCGCTGATTGGCCTCGCGCTGGCGATGCTGCTGCTGAAACCACCCGTCGGCGCCCCGGCGAGCGAGGGACGCCGCCTCGCCGACGCGGTCGGCTGGGCCATCGTGCTGCCGCAGATGCTGGCGGCCCTCGGCGGCGTGTTCGCGCTGGCTGGCGTCGGCGAGGTCGTGGCGCGCCTCGCGACCGAAAATATGCCGATGTCGCTGCCGCTGATCGCGGTCGTCGTCTATACCGTCGGCATGGCGCTGTTCACGATCATCATGGGCAATGCCTTCGCCGCGTTCCCGGTGATGACCGCGGGCATCGGCCTGCCGATCATCGTCGGCCAGTTCGGCGGCGATCCCGTGATCATGTCCGCGGTCGGCATGCTGTCCGGCTTCTGCGGCACACTGCTTACGCCGATGGCGGCCAATTATAATATCGTGCCCGCTGCCATCCTGGAGCTGCCGGATCGCAACGCCGTCATCAAGGTGCAGGCGCCTACGGCCTTACTGCTGCTGCTGTTCAACACCGCGTTGATGGCGTTGATGGTCTATCCGAAATGAGTCCGCCGTCCCTTACCATCGACATCGCCGGCCGCTTTGCCGAGATCGCGCTGGGCCATGTCACCCGCGAATATCCGAACAAGCTCGATCATGTCCTCGATGGGCCGCAGGCCGCGTTGGGGCCGCGTGCGCTGCATCCCATCTTCTATGGCAGCTATGACTGGCATAGCTGCGTCCACGGCTATTGGCTGCTCGCCCGGCTTCTCCGTCGCTTCCCCGATCTCCCGCAGGCCCGGCGCATCGCGTCCCTGTTCGATGACGCCTTCACCCCAGCAAAGGTCGAGGCCGAGCGCGCCTATCTCGATCGCCCGTTGAGCGGCACCTTCGAGCGACCCTACGGCTGGGCCTGGCTATTGATGCTGGCCGCGGAATTACGCCTCAGCGATGGGCTGGATGCGCAACGCTGGGCCGATGCGCTGACACCTCTAGCCGATGCCTTTGCCCATCGCTTCCGCGCCCATCTGCCGACGCTGACCTATCCGATCCGCACCGGCACCCATTTCAACACCGCCTTCGCGCTGCGCCTGGCAAGCGATTATGCCGACGCCACCGCCGACGCCGCGCTTCGCGATCTGATCGCGGACCGGGCGCGCGACTGGTTCGCTGCGGATCAGGGCGCGCAGGCATGGGAACCCGGCGGTGATGAATTTCTCTCGCCCACGCTGATGGAGGCGGAGTGCATGCGCCGCACGCAGCCGCCGGAGCTGTTTCGCGGCTGGTTCGATGCATTCTTGCCGGACATTGCCGATCGGCGGCCCCGGACGCTGTTCACCCCTGCCCATGTCAGCGATCGCAGCGACGGGAAGATCGCGCATCTCGACGGCGTGAACTTCAGCCGGGCCTGGTGCTGGCGCAGCCTGGCTCTGGCAATGCCTGAAGGCGATCCGCGCCGCACAGTGATGCTGGATGCCGCTGCCGACCATCTCTCAGCAGCCCTGCCCCATGTCGCGGGCGATTATATGGGCGAGCATTGGCTGGCGACCTTCGCGGTGCTCGCGCTCGATTTCTGAAGACAAAAAAGGGCCGATCCCGAAGGACCGGCCTTGAAAGTCTTAGGAGAGGATGCCTGAAAGGCAGGATCGTTTTGCACCTGCGAACAGATTTACGCAAGTGCAAAACACGCGTTTCCGATTGCAACCTTTGCAACTGATAGCGGTGTCACGTGATGACATCATCATATACCGCCATTGTGGTACGCATATGCGTAACAATCGCTCCCTTATTCTACGCATCAATTGCCCGTAGATTGAGCATATACCGCATCGCAGCAATGCACTGCCAGCCCATGCATTCCGTAGCGTCAACCCACGCTGCAACGCAGCATTTGCCCGAAATAGAGGCAGGGCTGCCCGGATCAGGGGCAGCCCTGTCGATCGGTCACCGTGTCAGAGCGCACCGTGACAGTGCTTGTATTTCTCGCCGGAGCCGCACGGGCAGGGCGCATTGCGGCTGATCTTGCCTTCCCATTCGGCGGGATCGTCGCCCAGGCCATCGGCCGCGGCGGCCGTGGCGAACTGCAGCGGCGCCAGCCGAGTCGTGACCAATCCCAGCGGATTCCCGTCGAAATCGCTGGTGTCATCCTCGCCCGTCAACGGGTCGATATGGCTGGTGAAGATTTCCGGCATCGGCGGCAGTTCCGGCGGCGCGCCGAATTGGATGTTGCTCAGCATTCGCGTCACATCCTCACGGATCGCGACCAGCATGCGCTCGAACAGAGCGAAGGCTTCCTGCTTATATTCGTTGATCGGCGTCTTCTGCGCATAAGCGCGCAGGTGGATCACGGCGCGGAGCGCATCGAGCGTCGACAGATGCTCCTTCCAATGATGGTCGAGCGACTGGAGAAGCACGCTCTTTTCGACACTACGCCGGGTATCGGCCTCGACCGGTGCGAAACGCTCCGCAATGCGATCTTCCGAAAGTGCCTGCAGCCGCTCTTCGATGAGTTCGGGGTCGACGCCCTCTTCCTTCACCCAATCGTCGATCGGCGGCTCAAGGCCGAGCAGCATCGCGGTCCGCTCCTTGAGCGCCGCCGCATCCCATTGCTCGGGATAGGAGTTGGGCGGGCAGGCATCGGCGACGACGGCGTTCACCGTCCCCGCGCGCATGTCGGCGACGACATCGTCCACCGTCTCGGCATCCATGATGTCCGCGCGCTGCTCGTACACGACCTTGCGCTGGTCGTTCATCACGTCGTCATATTCGACGACCTGTTTGCGGATGTCGTAATTGCGCGCCTCGACCTTCTTCTGCGCGGTTTCGATCGCCTTGGAAATCCAGGGCGAAACGATGGCCTCACCATCGGCGAGGTTCTTGTTCATCATCTTGGCGAACATCGTCTGCGGGCCAAAGATGCGCAGCAGATCGTCGTCGAGGCTGAGGTAGAAGCGGCTCAGACCCGGATCGCCCTGACGGCCCGAGCGGCCACGAAGCTGGTTGTCAATGCGGCGGCTTTCATGCCGTTCGGTGCCGAGCACGAACAGGCCGCCGGCATCGAGCACCGCCTGCTTTTCGACCACGATCTCGGCGCGGATCTGCTCCGCCTTCGCATCATATTCGGGCGTGCCTTCCTCAAGCTGCGAATGCTCGTCCGCCATCCGGAATTCGAGATTGCCGCCAAGCTGAATGTCGGTGCCGCGGCCCGCCATGTTGGTCGCGATCGTCACCGCCTTCAGCCGGCCGGCCTGCGCCACGATATGCGCTTCCTGCTCGTGATAGCGGGCGTTCAGCACATTATGGGCAACGCCTTCCTTGTGGAGATATTCGGACAGCAGTTCCGATTTCTCGATCGAGACGGTGCCGACCAGCACCGGCTGGCCACGCTCGGCCGCCTCGCGGATCGCCTTAGCGATCGCGCCGAACTTGTCGGTGATATTCTTGTAGAATTCATCGTCCTGGTCGATCCGCTTGACCACCACGTTGGTCGGGATCGAAACGACGTTCATCTTGTAGATCTGGTAGAACTCGCCCGCCTCGGTGGCAGCAGTGCCCGTCATGCCGCCGAGCTTCGGATACATGCGGAAATAGTTTTGGAAGGTGATCGAAGCGAGCGTCTGGTTCTCCGGCTCGATCTTCACCTTTTCCTTGGCTTCGACCGCCTGGTGCAGGCCGTCCGACCAGCGGCGGCCGTCCATCATGCGGCCGGTGAACTCGTCGATGATGACGACCTTGCCGTCCTTGACGATATAGTCGGTGTCGCGCTTGAACACGATGTTCGCGCGCATCGCCTGATTGAGGTGATGGACGACCTGGGTGTTCTCGATGTCGTAGAGGTTAGCGCCTTCCAGCAGGCCCGCACCTTCCAGCAGCCGCTCGATCCGTTCGGTGCCGTCCTCGGTCAGCGTGACCGACTTCTGCTTCTCGTCGAGTTCATAATCCTCGGGCACCACCTGCGTCACGATCGCGTCGACGGCGACGTACAGTTCCGACTTGTCGTCGGTAGGGCCGGATATGATGAGCGGGGTGCGGGCCTCGTCGATCAGGATCGAATCCACTTCATCGACGATGGCGTAGGCGAAGGGCCGTTGCACCATCATCGCGCGCTCATACTTCATGTTGTCGCGCAGATAATCGAAGCCGAACTCGTTGTTCGTGCCGTAAGTGATGTCCGCCGCATAAGCGTCGCGGCGCTGCACATCGCTGATATTGGGCACGATCACGCCCACCGTCAGGCCGAGGAAGCGATAGACCTGGCCCATCCAACCAGCGTCGCGGCTGGCCAGATAGTCGTTGACGGTAACGACATGGACGCCCTTGCCGTCGAGCGCGTTCAGATAGGTGGCGAGCGTAGCCACCAGCGTCTTGCCCTCGCCCGTCCGCATCTCGGCGATTTCGCCGCGGTGAAGGACGATGCCGCCGATCATCTGCACGTCATAATGGCGCTGGCCGAGCACGCGCGTCGCCGCTTCGCGTACGGTCGCGAAAGCTTCGGGCAGAATGTCGTCCAGCGTCTCGCCCGCGGCGAGCCGGCCTTTCAGCACCTGCGTCTGATTCTTCAGCGCTTCATCGTCGAGCGCCTGCATCTGCGGTTCGAGCGCGTTGATCTTGTTGACGATGCCGCGCAGCGACTTGACGTAGCGATCGTTGGACGATCCGAAAATGGCCTTGGCGATGGCGCCGAGCATGGGGCTATCCTGTTCGTTATATTGGGGTAGATGCGGAGCCGGCAGCCCGGTCCCGTGGCGCCTTCACGGCGCATGATCGGCGGCAGCCCCGGCCAAGGCCTGGCTACGCGCGAAAAGGCTTATTCGAGCCGGCGCTCGCTGATGCGGCGGATGTCCGCCAGCGGCGCAGCCGCGACCGCGAAGTGCGGCGCGGACGCCATCATGATGGGTGCAGGCCGGACGAACGGCACGAGCGACGCCTGCGCAACCGCCTCAGCCAGTTCCTCCGCCGCCACCGCAGCCTCGGCGCTCGCGCGCTCCAGGCTCGACGGCGCAGCCACGCGGTCGCCGGAGATCACCCCGGTCAGGCCGCTCAGCAGCGCGGAAAGGAACAAAAGCAGTTGCAAGGACGATCCCGGTATTGCGAGGCGTTTCACATAGGTGCTCGGGCGCCGTCCGTCCAACCGAAATCGAACGGACCACGGGCCGATGCGCGCAGAGATGCCGAAGTTGAGGAAGTTGAGGATTGCCAACGCATTCTTCAATCTCTCTGCAAAGTGATGATCGGACGCGGGGAAAGAGCCCGGAGCGGCAGAAAACCGTCCCTTCTGATTACCATTGCGAAGCGATGTAGGACAGGGCGACAGCGATGCAACAGTAGCTGCCATGGTGGCTTCGCCGAGCAGAATCGGCTTGATGATCAGAGAATTTGCAGGCCAAATTCCGAGAGGAGTTGACCGGCCTGATCGCGGGAGATGGCCGCGCCGCGGAAGACACTGGCGTCGCTCAATCTGAGTCCGCCAAGATCGGCGCCGCGAAGATCGGCGCCAGCGAAGCGTGCGCCCGTTATGATCGCTTCACGCAGCAGGCACTCATCGAAGGTCGTCGATCGGAAATCGCAGTCACGCAAATCGGCCTGCGAGAAATCGATTCGGCGCAACGTCTTGTTGCGAAACGAATGCCGGTTCAACCTGGCGTTGATGAGCAAGGTTTCCTCAAAGCCCGTGTCCATGCCTTTCGCATCCGAAAGATCGGCACCCGTCAGCTTGCAGCCGTGAAATTGCGTCGTGGAGAGATTGGCCCGCCTGAAGACCGCATTGTTGAAGTCGCTGGAGACGAATCGCGCACCCTCGAGAAGGCTGCTGCTGAAATTGGCAAAGGGCCCGCGGCAGGATTGCCAAAGGGTCATTTCCAGTATCGCGTTGCCAAGGTCCGCGCGTCGGAAGCTGCAGCGTTCGAACGTCCAGTTCGAAAGGTCGAGCCCGGAAAGATCGGCCTCCTCCAACTCGCAGTCGATCAGGTATTGGGGCTTGCCAGCCCATACGGCGAAATCGGCACGCGATAGCGATCGGTTGCAAACCGGCTGATGGGCAAAAAGATCGTCCATCGAGCTTTCGTAAGCCGGCCGCCACCTGACGCCAAGATCATGGTTGAAGCCATCAAACAAAATGTTCGAGCGTCCGGCCCCTAACTTGCGGTCGACACCAAGCGTTACATGCTAGGCTGCGAACAGTGGAAGAGATTCGCGACGCCATTTATTATGATCAACTCGCTCGCATAGCGCGCCTCAAGGCCGCCGCGAGCGACGATGCAGACATTGCCCGCCGGCTGCGCGAGGCGGCGATCAGACATGAACGTCAGGCACGGCGGCTAAGGCGGATTGTCGAGTAGGCGGCCCGCGGGTCGTGATCATCATCGTCCCCGGCCCCAACTTCGTTGACCCGTCACGCAATATTGCTAATCCGCCGGCCATGGAAAAGTCGCCCCTCGCCCCCGCCGCCTTCCCCGATCTGCCCAGGATTGCCGGTGTTCGCCCGGCGGTGGCCCGCGCGCGATACAAGGCGTGGGATCGTTGCGACCTGACCTTTGTCGCGCTCGACGAGGGCAC
This sequence comes from Sphingomonas sp. DBB INV C78, assembly GCF_042693015.1. Classification (NCBI taxonomy): domain Bacteria; kingdom Pseudomonadati; phylum Pseudomonadota; class Alphaproteobacteria; order Sphingomonadales; family Sphingomonadaceae; genus Sphingomonas; species Sphingomonas sp. DBB INV C78. The sequence goes on from NZ_CP170544.1 coordinate 1,977,987, forward strand.
CGCGGTCGCGGGCGTCACGACCAAGAGCCTCTGCCCCTCGCCCGAGGTGGAATGGTGCCGCGCTGCGCTGCCGCTCGGCCGCGCCCGCGCGCTGGTGGTGAATGCCGGCAACAGCAACGCCTTCACCGGCCATCGCGGGCGTGCCGCGGTGGAAGCGATCGCCGCCAAGGTGGCGGGTGCAATGAGTTGTGAGCCTTCTGACGTGTTCGTCGCCTCGACCGGGGTGATCGGCGTGCCGCTGCCGATCGACAAGGCCGAGACCGGCGTTGAAGCTGCGCTCGCGGCACCGGAAGCCTCATGGGAGGAGGCCGCCGCGACGATCATGACCACCGACACCTTCCCCAAGGCAGCCGTCGTGAAGGCCGTGGTCGGCGGCCAAACGGTGGAGATTGTCGGCATCATCAAGGGCTCGGGCATGATCGCGCCGGACATGGCGACGATGCTGGGTTTCATCTTCACCGACGTGGCGGTGGAGCCGGCCTTCCTGCAAACTATGCTGTCCCATGCCAACAATCGCAGCTTCTCCTGCATCACTGTCGATGGCGACACCTCGACGTCGGACACGGTTCTCGCCTTCGCGACGGGCAAGGCGGGCAACGCCCCCCTGACATCGTTCGACGATGCCGGGGCGGATGCGTTCCAGGCGGCGCTGACCGATCTCTGCACCCAACTCGCCCAACTCGTTGTCCGCGATGGCGAGGGTGCGTCGAAGTTTATCGGCATCACGGTCGAAGGTGCGGTGTCCGACGAAAGCGCCCGGACGATCGCCCTGTCGATCGCCAATTCGCCGCTGGTGAAGACCGCGATCGCCGGCGAGGACGCCAATTGGGGCCGCGTCGTCATGGCCGTCGGCAAGGCGGGCGAACCGGCCGAGCGCGACAAGCTTGCGATCCGTTTCGGCGCGACGCAGGTGGCACGCGATGGCCTGGCGGTGGAAGGCTATGACGAGGCCCCTGTCGCCGCTCACCTGAAGGGCCAGGAGATCGAGATCGGCGTCGAACTCGGCCTGGGCGAAGGCCGCGCAACGGTTTGGACCTGCGACCTCACCCACGGCTATATTGCGATCAACGCCGACTATCGGAGCTGACGCGATGCTGACGGTCTGGGGCCGGCTCAATTCGCACAATGTGAAGAAGGTCGTCTGGCTGGCCGAGGAAATCGGCCTTCCTTATGTCCGCCACGATGTCGGCGGCGCCTTCGGCATGCCGGACGCCTATCTCGCCAAGAACCCCAATGCGCTGATCCCGACGATCGAGGATGGCGATGTGCTGCTGTGGGAATCGAACGCGATCCTGCGCTATCTGGCGGCGCGCCACGGCGGTGATGCGCTGTGGCCGGCCGATCCGGCGGCCCGCGCGCAGGCGGACAAGTGGATGGACTGGCAGTTCAGCTATGCCGACGCCCAGCGCGACGCGTTCCTGAACCTCGTTCGCCGCGCTGCTGACCAGCGGGACGCGGATGCCATCGCCCGATCGGCGGCCGAATGCGCGAAGATGATGGCGATCCTGGACGAAGCCTTATCACGGCAGTCCTGGCTATCGGGCGACAGCTTCGGCATCGGCGACATCCCGATGGGCGTCTATGCCTACTCCTGGTTTTCACTCGCTATCGAACGCCCGGTGTTGCCGCATGTCGGCGATTGGTATGAGCGGCTGAAGGTTCGGCCCGGCTATGCGACGCAGGTGATGATTCCGCTGAGTTGAATGTCAGAGCGTGATCTTCGCACTCCTGGCGATGAAGGCGCGCAGATCCTCGCGCGCGGTGGCGCCGACCATGCCGCCGGTCTGCTCGCCATCCTTGAACATCAGCAGGGTCGGCGTGCCTTCGACGCCGAATTCCTGCTTGGTGTAGGGATTTTCGTCCACGTCGAGGCTGACCACATCGATCTTGCCGTCCAGTTCGCCCGATAGTTGGTCGATCCATTGTTCGACCGCGCGACAGGCCGCGCAATTCTTGCCCTGGAACAGCACCATCACCGGCAACTTGCCTTCCAGCGCGATCTGGAAGCTCGATTTTTCACTGACGGTGCGGATCGCCTGAGCCTGAGCGGCGGGCGCAAGCATCAGAAAAGTCGTAAAAAGAAAGAGGCGGAGCATGACCTTTATTGGCCATAGCCCCGCCCCGAAAGCAAGCCGCCTGCCATGAGGCGGCCAACCGATCAGTTCGGCGAGCCCGTCGGCGCCGGCGCCTGAGCTTCGGCCGTCGGCTGTTGCGTCGTCGGTTCTGTCGTCGACGGCTGTTCAGTGGCCACGGCCGCGACCGGGGCTTCCGCCGCGGCAACCGCCACCGGCTTCATCTCGACATCGAGCGAGCTCGGAAACAGGCTGTTGAGCGAGCCGTTGGTGCCATCGACCACGGCGCCGATGACGCCGCCGATCAGAATGTTGCCCGCCGCAGCAGCACCGCCGCCGCCGCTGAACTTGCTCTCTACCTTCGCCTCGGCCGGCTCATAGCCTTCCTTGGTGAGGCGGGCGGTGAACTCGTTCTTGCGCTTCAGCTTAAGCTTGCAGGGCGTAACGCAGGTTTCGCCGGTGGTAAGCGTGACGGCGGCACCTTCCGGCTTCGAAGTGATCGCGTAGGATTGCTTGGTTCCGCGAGTCACGGTGGCGCACGCAGACAGCAGCAGCGCGGCGGTCAACACCGCGCCCAAACGCATTCCAATCATTATCAGACGTCCCCCTAAAGAAAGGAGCGCCCCCCGGCGCCCCTGCCCTATCGGCTAGTTCGACGCTGAACCCGATTCAATCGGAAAAGATGGCTGGGGAAAGCGGTTACCTTCCCCACGCTGCTGGACCGTGATTTTCTTGTGGATAAGTCGAAAAGGTCCGGCGCCGCGCCTTCCGCAGACGCCGGGATATGCGGCTTACAGTTCGCTTTCCAGCCAGCCCTTGAGCGCGCTCTTGGGCGCGGCGCCGACCTTGGTGGCGGCGGGCGATCCGTTCTTGAACAGGATCATGGTCGGGATGCCGCGCACGCCATATTTGCCGGGAGCATCGGGATTGTCGTCGATGTTGAGCTTGGCGATCGTGACCTTCTCGCCCAGTTCGACCGACAACTCCTCCAGCGACGGCCCGATCATCTTGCAGGGGCCGCACCATTCCGCCCAGAAATCGACCAGCACGGGGCCGTCGGCGGTGATGACATCGTCGTGGAACGAAGCGTCGGTAACTGTCTTGGTGGCCATGATGGCAAACTCCTTGGTGTTCCGGAACGATGTAGGCAGCGCCCTCGTCCGGCTCAACGGCCGAAAGGCAGGATTTGCTCCTAGCCTGTCAAGTTAGGCTTGTGCGCGCGGAGCATATCTTCCGGCAGCACGATCAGGCTGGGGCCGGCGGTATAAAGCAAGGCGGCGTCCACCGAACGGCCCGGAAAGATCACCGCCAGCGCCGCGGCATAGGCCGCCATCTGCCGCAGATGATGATCGGGCACCTGGCCCAGCCCGGCGGGAACGCGGCGGCCGGTCTTGAAATCGACGATGCGGACGGCGGTGTCGGTGACCAACAGGCGATCGACGGTGCCGGCGACGACGGCGCCCTCCACCACCGCGGCGATGGGAGCTTCGGCCAGCGCCTGCGGGCCGAACAGATCGGCGAAGACAGGGTCGGCGATGATCGCGCAGGCATCGGCCGCGAGCGCAGTGCGGACGGCCGCATCCGCCACGCCCGCCGAATGTTCGAGCCAGGCGAGCGCAGTCGCCTCGCGCCGGTCGGGGGCGACCGCAGGCAGGCGCTCGAACAGCGCGTGGAGCAAAGTGCCACGCCGCGCGGCCTCCAGCATCGCCGGCGTCGGCGGCGGATCGGCAACGGCGTCGACGCCGAGCGACGAGGGCGCGAGCGGACGCGGCGGACGCGCCTCAACAGGTGCGGCGACGCGCAGCCAGTTCGGCTCGGCGAAGGGGATGGCCGCGCGCGGTTGCCGCGCTGACGCACCCCGTGCGGTGCCGCCGCGATGATGATGCGCCTCGCCCCAATGGTCGTCGGGTTCCGCAGCCGCGCCCAGCGCGTCCATCGCGCCGCGGATCGCGCGATACCAGCTCGCTTCGGGCGGCACGCCCCGCGCCTTCGGCCCCAGCGCGCCACCGATCACCAGCCGCTCCTCGGCCCGCGTCGCGGCCACATAGAGCAGCCGCCAATGCTCTTCGAGATCGCGGCGGCGGGCGCGCTCGATATCGTCGACCAGCCCGCCGCCGGCGAGTTCGGCCTTGCGCGGGCGGAAGACGGGGACGGACACCCCCTCCTCGATCGTCCAGTCGAGCCCGCGCACCGGCGATGCGGAGGGATCGCCCGTGGCATCTGCCAACACGACGACCGGCGCCTGCAGCCCCTTCGATCCATGCACCGTCATCACCCGCACGGCATCGAGCGGCGCGGAGGGATCGCGCTTGATATCCACATCGCCGCGATCGAACCAGTCGATGAAGCGCTGGAGCGAGGGCGTGCTGTCACTTTCGAACTGGAGCGCGGCGTTGAGCAGTTCCTCGATCGGATCGCGCGCCTCCTGCCCCAGCCGCGCGAGCAACCGGCGCCGGCCGTCCATCGCACCCGACACGATGGTTTCGAGGAAACGATAGGGCGTCGTCAGGTCCGCCATCGCCAGCAGCCCGGCGAGCGCATCGCGCGCCTCGGCGAAGCCGCCATGCATGCGCAGCGCCTGCCACAGACTCGCCTTCCGGCCGAAGCCGATCGCATAAAGATCGTCCTGCGAAAGCCCGATCAGCGGCGAAACCAGCAGCCCCGCAAGGTTAAGGTCATCCTCGGGTTGGAGGACGAAGCGGACGGTCGCCAGCAGATCACGCACGGCGAGCGGCGCGGTCAGCCGCAGGCGATCGACGCCCGCCACCGGCACGCCTTCGGCGTGGAGGCGGGCGACGATCAAAGCCGCCAGATCGCCGCGCTTGCGCACCAGGATCAGCAGATCCTCCGGCCGGAACGGGCGTCCGCGCCCATCGACCCAGAAGGGATCGTCCATCCACGCGCGGACTTGTTTCGCGAGCTTGGTGGCGAAGGCGCGGGTGGCGTCGTCGATCCAGCCTTCCTCGGCATCCGCATCGTCCGTCGTGCCGGCGGCAATCGGCGGCCAGAGCGTGACGGCGCCCAGCCGCCCTTCCTTGGCGCTCACATGGCGCGGCGGCGGCTCGGCCAGGCCCATCGCATCGTGGCCGAGGTCTGCGATCAGCCGGTCAACCAGTTCCAGCACCGGCGGCGTCGACCGGAAGGAGCGATCGAGCGAGAGTTGCAAGAACTCCCGCTGTGCATCACGCGCCCGGACGTCGAAAACCTGCGCGGCGGCAAGGAATGCCGCGGGGTCCGTCCCCTGAAAGCCGAAGATCGCCTGCTTGAAATCGCCGACGGTGAAGATCGTGCGATGCGCCGGATGCCGCGCGCCGGCACCCGCAAAGAACTCTCCGGCGAGGGCAGCGACGATCGCCCATTGATCGACATTGGTGTCCTGCGCCTCGTCCACCAGGATATGGTCGATCGCCTGATCGAGCTTGTAGCGCACCCAATCGCCCATGTGCTCGGTCTGGAGCAAGCGGACGGTCGAGCGGATCAGATCGTCGAAATCGACGACGCCGGCGACGCGCTTGGCATCGACGTAAGCGCGCGCATAAGCCTGCCCTGCCCGCAAGCCGGCGGCGAGCAGATCGGCGAGCGCGGCACGCAGCCGCAGGCCCGTCAATGCGGAGCAGGCCTCTGCCACACGCGCCGCGAACGCTTCATAAGCTGGCTCCGCACCGACCAGCTTGGCAGACGCCTTGCGCGGTTCGCCCGTCTTGGTGAGCACCAGCCCGGCCAGATCATCCAGCATCGCCGCGCGTGATGCGGGCGCGGCGGCCAGAAATGCCGCGCAGACATCGGCCGCCTTCAACCCTGTCGCCGTGCCCCACGCCGCATTCGCGCGGGAGATCGCTAACACCGCCGCCACATCGAACAAGGCATCGCCGCATCGTTCCGCGATGATCGCCTCGACATCGCCCAGCGGCACATCGAGCGCGGTGCGCACCTTGGCGGCGATGCCCGGCCCCAGCGCCTCCATTTCCTCGGGCGCGCGAGCGCAGGCGACGAGATAGCTTTCGGCCTCCCCCTCGCCCAACCGCCGGCTCAGTGCCTGGATGTCGGCGATCAGGCCAAGCTCGCCACCTCGCTCCGCGCGTTCGAGGAGGTCGCCCAAGGTCCGCCGCGCGAGCGCCGCTTCCTCACGCCCTTCGAGCGGGCGGAAGCCGGGGGCAAGGCCCGCTTCGTCGGGAAAGCCCGCCAGCAGGGTCTGGCAGAAAGCGTGGATCGTCTGGATGCGCAGGCCGCCGCCCGGCGCGTCGAGTACGGCGGCGAACAAGGATCGCGCCGCGGCCACCGCATCGGCATCATGCGCGGCACCGAGCGCGAACAATTCCTTCTTCAGCGCATTTTCGTCGAGCCGCACCCACCAGGCGAGCCGGGCATGAACGCGCTCGGCCATCTCGGCCGCCCCCGCCTTGGTGAAGGTGAGGCAGAGAATCGTTTCCGGCCGCACACCGCTCAGCAGCAGGCGCAGCACACGCGCGCTCAGCACATGCGTCTTGCCGGTGCCGGCCGAGGCGGAGAGCCAGACAAGCTCGCGCGGGTCCGATGCGATGCGCTGTTCGCCGCGCAATTCGCTGAACGGTTTCAGGCGGTTGGCCATCAGTCCGCCGCCCCGCTATCGCGGCCCTGCCATTCGTCGAGCCGCATCAACTGGTCATAATCGGCATAAGGCGCATGTTCAGGGTGGAGCTTAGCCACGAACGGCTCGTCCCCGATCAACCAGCGCAAAGCCGCGTCATGGAAAACGCCCGCGGCGACGCCGGTGAAGTCCGCCGGATCGATCTTGGCAGCGCGGCCGGTCGTGGGGCTGGCGACGTGGCCAAGTTCGCCGGCCTTCGCGGCCAGCGACCAATATTCGAATGCGGCCGGCACGCCGTCCACATCCTTGAACCCGCCCATCTCGGCGATCACGCCGAGCAGACCCAATTGCATGGCGAAGCCCGCCGCCACCTGTGCCGATCCGGGCGGCTTGCCGGTCTTGTAATCGACGATGGCAAGGCTGCCGTCAGCTAGCCGGTCGATCCGGTCGGCGGTGCCGTAGAGCGTGATCCCGTCCAACTCGGTCTCGCCATAGATTTCCGCGGCGATCGGCTCGCGCCCGTCAGCGCGATTTTCGGCAACCGTCCTACCGACCCAATCCACCGCCTCCATCAGCCGCGGCGTCCACAGCGCGCGCAGCACGGGGTGCGCGGCGGTCGCATCGAGCATGGCCCGCGCGCGCGGCAGCAGGGTCGCGGGGTCGCAGCCATCCTCTTTCAACCAGGCATCGAAGATGCGGTGAACGGCACTGCCACGCCACGCCGGGCCGGGATCGGCATCCACCGGGTCGAGCCGCGACAGGCCCAGCATCGCATCGGCATAAAAAGCGAAGGGGTCCGCCTTCAGCCGATCGAGCCGGGTGACCGCGATCTTCTTCGGGCGATCGGCGACGGGCGGGCTTGGCGCGGGACGATCGGCGGGCGTGGTCGGTCCGGCCGGCCGATCGAGCGCCCGCGCCCAGCCCTTGAAACGCGGCGCGCGGGTGATGCCGCCGGTCATCGCCTCCAGCCGCAGCCATAGCCGCGAGGCAATGGCGGGTGCCCGTGCATCGCGCCGCGCGCGCGTCACCAGCACGTGCGGCGCGCCGAGCGCCTGCGCGAAATCATGGGACGCAAGGCCGATCCGCCGCTCCAGCCCCGGCAGGCCCAGCGCCGCGCGCGCGGCGGGCGCCAGCCAGGGATCGGGCGACGGGGCGGCGGGCCATGTCCCCTCGTTCAACCCGCCAAGGATGACGAGCCCGGCCTGCTGCAACCGCGCTTCGAGCAGCCCCCAGATGGAGATGCGCGGATGCCCGCCTTGCGGCGGCCGTACGGCTTCGCTCTCCATCAACTGGCGCAGGATGCGATAGATGTCGTCCGCGGTGGCGCTCTGCGGGCCGGCGGCAAGCGCTTCCTCCAGCGCGGCGATCAGGTCGGCGGCGGCGCGGCCGTCGGGTCCGCTCCAGGCCGCATCGCCGCCCAGCGCCGTTGCCGCGTCGCGCACGGCCGCCACCATCGCGGCAGGCGTCGCGCTTTCGGCAAAGGCGGTCTCCAGCGGCGCGAGCAGCGCCGCTGCTCCCTCCCACCATTCGAGCGCGGGCAGGCGCACCTTGCGTTCCCGGCCCTCGCCTTCCTGCAAATGGCGCGTGGTCCCGGAGAGGCCGGCCGCCGGGCGCGGCCCACGCAGCGCGCGATCGAGCCGGCGTGCGCCGTCCAACCACGCCAGCCTTTGTTCGCCCGCTTGCACCAGCGGATGCTTGACGAGCGCCAGCAGCGGCACCGGCGCGAAACCCTCAGCCGCCGCCTCGGCCAGCGCCAGCAGCAGCCCGCCAGCGGGCGTGGCGCTGAGCGGGCGGCCGGCGGAATCGTCCGCCTCGATCCCCCAGCGGCGGAGATGGGCGGACACGCGCTGCGCCAGCACCCGATCCGGCGTTACCAAGGCGGCCGTCCGCCCCGGCGTCTCGATCGCCTGTCGTAGCGCGATGGCGATGGCCTGTGCTTCCTCGGCGGGGCCATCCAGTTCGAGTCCGCGCACACCGGTCAGCCGGCGCTCGGCAGGTTTCAGCGTCGCCCAGCTTCCGGTGAAGGCGGCGGGCGTCATCGCATGGCCGATCGCGCGGGTGCGCGCGGCCGGCGCATCATGGCCGCCACCACGCCGCCATAGCTGCACCTCGCCCCGGCCCACGCCCATGCGATCGAGCAGCAGCTTCAGATGAAATTGCGGATGGGTTTCGATGGCACGCGGCCGCCGACCGGTTTCGGGATCGGGATCGTGCGGGCCGAGCAGATCCCACGCGTCCTGCGGCATCTGCAGGTCGAGACCAGGGAACACCACCGCCCCGCCCGGCAGGGTGGCGATCACGCGCAACAGCCGCGCGATGGCCGGCGCCGACGTGGTCATGCCGGCCGCGACGACGAACCCCGCCGCCGGTGGCGCATCGGCCCAACGCCGCGCGGCCCGATCGATCAGCCGGTTGCGGCGATCGGTCGCGTCCAGCCTCCCACGGGCGGCGAGTTCCGCCGGCCAGCGCGCCAGCACCGTCTCGAACGTCGCCAGCGATGTCTGCCAGTGGCGCGCAAGATTGGGGTCGACCGCCGGGTCGATGAGTTGCGCCAGCCGCCCCGGCGCGATCTCCTCGACCAGAAGCTGGTCGAGCGTCCGGGCGAGTTCGGCCGCCAGCCGCACCGCCTCGGCCGTGGGCGCAGGATCGCCGGCGGCAGCGCGGACGTCGGCCACGAGCCGCGCCAGGATCATCAGCCGCTCCATCGGCTCGATCGCGGGCGGCACGGGATCGCTATCGGCGGGGTCGAGCAGGCCCGCCAGCTTCTCGCCCAGCTCGGGATCGCCGATCGCGACCAGCCGGGGCAGTAGCAGGCCCCCTTCTGCCCGACGCACGAACGCGTCGGTCATCGCGCGGACGGCGCGGTTGTTGGGCAGCAGGATGATGCCGCGCGCCAGTTCCAGCGGATCGCCGCCATGGCGCGCGATCAGCCCGGCGGCGAGCGCGTCGGCGAAGCCGCGATGCGGCGGGATGGTGAAGACGGCGGGAGCCGGGGCCGCGGTCACTCCGTCGCCAGCAGCGCTTCGGTCCGCGCGATCGCGGGCGGGGAACCGACATCGAACCACAGCCCCTGATGGACTACGCCGAAGGCGCGGCCTGCCGCAATCGCTCGATCCCACAGGATATTGGTCGAAAACGGCCCTTCGGGCGCATCGGCGAACAGCCGCCGGGAAACGAGCTGAACCCCGGTGAAGACGAAGGGCGCGACCTTGCCCGGCCGCCGCCGCGCCAGCACCCCATTCGCATCCATATGGAAATCGCCCGGCCCCGAATGGCAGTTGGCGCGCGCCTGCGGCACCAGCAGCAACAGCGCATCCATCTTCGCATCGTCCCAACGCTGGCCGAGCAGGCGGATCGCATCGACCGGGCCATCGACCCACAGATTGTCGCTGTTGACGACCAGGAAATGATCGTCCTCGATCAGCGGCAAGGCCCTGGTGACGCCGCCGCCGGTTTCCAGCAGCAGATCGCGCTCGTCGGAGATGATGATCTCCATGCCCGGCGACGACTTACGCTTGATATGCGCCTCCAGCGCGTCCGCCAGATAATGCACATTGACCACCGCGCGCTGGATGCCGGCCGCGCGCAGATGATCGAGCACATGATCGAGCAGCGCCTTGCCGGCGACCTCGACCAGCGGCTTGGGGCGCGTCGCCGTCAACGGGCGCATCCGTTTGCCAAGGCCGGCGGCGAGCACCATCGCCGTCCTGATCCGCGCCTCGCCCATATTGGGGCGGAGCGAGAGGGGCTTGCTGAAGCGGCTCATGCGATCAATCCCGTTCCCAATGCTCTGCGCGCGCGATGGCGGGCACATTGGCATCGAACCAGCGCTTAACCGGCCCCAGCGCCGGATGCGCTAGATTGCGTTCCAGATAGCCCCATACGCGCGGCTGGAAGGCGAGATAATTGGACTTGCCGTCGCGCTTCCACAGGCGGGTGAAGATGCCGAGGATCTTGGTGTTCCGCTGCGCGCCGAGGATTTCGTAATGCGCGCGGAAACGATCCGGGTCGGCCCAGACTCCAGCCGCGAGATATTCGGCCAGCATCTCCTCCTCCAGTGCCGGCGAAACATCGCGCCGCGCATCCTGCAGCAGGGAGACGAGGTCATAGGCCGGATGACCGGCGAGCGCGTCCTGGAAATCGAGCAGGCCGAGCCCCTTCAATCCAGGCCGATCGAGCAGCAGCAGATTATCTGCATGATAATCACGCAGCACCAGCACCGGATCGTCAGCAACGACGCCCAGCACATCTTCCCACACCTCGCACCAGGCGGCGCCGAAGCCCGCGACATCGACGTCGAGCCTGACGGCCGGCGCATACCATTCGGTGAACAGCCCCACCTCGCGCAGCATCACCGCTTCGTCATAAGGCGCGAGATCGCGCGGTGCGGACTGCCCCGCCAGCGAGGCGAGGATGCGGATCGCATCGGCATAGATGGCGCGTTCCGGCGCGGGATCGGTGCGCAGCACCGGGCCGACCAGCCGATCACCGAAATCCTCGAGCAGCAGCAGGCCATTCTCGCGGTCGATCGCCAGCGCCTGCGGGGCGGAAAGGCCGCGCGCGATCAGTTCAGCGGCGATCGCCAGGAAGGGGCCGATATCCTCCTTGTCCGGCGGCGCATCCATCAGCACCGCGCTGCGGCCGGGGGCGACCACGCGGAAATAGCGGCGGAAGCTGGCATCGCCGGCAAGCGGCAGGATTTCAGCGTCACCCCAGCCATGCTGCTTGAGGAAATCGGGGGCGGTGACGGGAGGAATCATGCGCTCGCAAACTCGCTGGGGGGCCAACGCGCCTCCCATGACGCGGGCGCGGCCCAAGTCAAGCGACGCGCGCCATCCGGGTTCGCGGCAAAGGTCAGATGCAGGGTATCGGGCCACAGCCGATCGCCCAGCCGTTCGGCCCATTCGATCAGCAGCGCGCCGTCATCGAGCGCTTCGTCCAGCCCAAGCTCGGCCGCTTCGTCCGATCCCTCCAGCCGATAGAGGTCGACATGCCATACCGGCAGCGACACCTCCGGCGGGCCATAGGTCTGAACGATGGCGAAGCTCGGAGACGGCGCCTCCTCGACGAGCCCCAACGCGGCCAGCACGCCGCGCGCGAAGCTGGTCTTGCCGGCACCAAGATCGCCATGGAGCGCCACGACATCGCCCGCGCGCAGCAGCGGCGCGAGCGCTGCGCCTGCCGCCTCGGTCGCCGCGGCATCGGCCAGCAGCCAGCTCGTCACGGCGCCCTCGGCAGGGTGATAACGAAGGTCGTCCCCTCGCCCGGCTCCGACATCAGTTCCAGCGTGCCGCCATGCGCCTGCACGAACTGGCGAGTGAGCGGCAGGCCCAGTCCGACGGCAGGCCGTCCATCACCATCACCGGCGCCCGGCGCGCGGTGGAAGCGGTGGAAGATGCGGTCGCGATCCTCGGCGGCAATCCCCTCGCCATTGTCGGAAACGACGATCCGCGCATTCTGCTCGTCGCCGCCCCCTTGCAGCAGCACACGGCCGCCGGCGGGCGTGTAGAGGATGGCATTGCGCAGCAGATGATCCACCGCCTGCCGCAACCGGCGCTTGTCGCCGGGAACCGCGCCTACTGCCGCCTCGACCTGGACGACAAGTTCCAGCGGCCGCGCGCGGGCGGCGTCGGCGATGCCATGGGCGGCATCCTGCAGCAGCGCGATCAGCTCGACCGGCTCGCCTTCCAGAGCCAGCCCGCCAGCTTCGAAATCGGTCATGTCCAGCACGTCGTCGATCAGCGCGCCGAGACGCGCCACGGATTCGAGGATCGCGCCGACATAATCCTGTCCGGTCGATTCCAGCTTGCCGGCATAGCCGCCCGCCAGCATCTCCGCGAAGCCGCCGATGGTGGTGAGCGGCGTGCGCAGTTCATAGCTCATGCTGGCGACGAACGCGGTCTTCAGCCGATCGGATTCCTCCAGCGCCTCGTTGCGATCGCGCAGCATCCGTTCGATGCGGCGACTGTCGGTGACGTCGAGCATCGTGAACAGCGCGTTGCCGTCAGGCAGCGGCACCGCGGCAAATTCGAAATTGCGGCCGTCCGCGAAGGCGACATTGCCGCTGCGCTGCTGCCGGTCGACCGTGGCGATCCGCACGAGATCGCGGATCAAGCCGGCGCGGGACGGATTGACGAGGCGCTTCTTGACTGTCTCGACCAGCGCATCGACGCGCGGATTGCGGGCGAGATCGGTCTCGCTGAGGCCCCATACTTCCTTGAAGCGATTGTTCCACAGATGCAGGCGCCCGTCCGCTGCGAACACGCCGATCGCCTCGAACAGATTGTCGAAGGTCGCGCTGCGCACCCGCAGCAGCGTATCGCGTGCGCTGGCAAGCTGGATCTGTTCGGTCCGGTCCTCGAAAATCACCAGCAAGCCGCCGTCGGGCATCGGCTGGGCCAGGACGCGCAGGTGCGCGCCGCCCGGCAGCAGCCAGCTTTCCTCCACCGCCTCGCCCGCATCCTGGAACCAGCCGCGCCGCTCGCGCTTCCAACCGGGGAAGTCCCGGCTTTCCGGCGCGCGATTGGCCTCGCGCATGCGTTCGAGCACGCGATCGAATTCGGGCCGGTCGGCCAGCCATTCGGGCTCCATCGCGAACATGCGCTGGAAGGGCTGGTTGCAGAAGGCGAGATGGCGATCTGGCCCGAACTGCGCGACGCCGGCAGAAAGATGATCGAGCAGGACGCGCTGGGCGCGGACGAAACGGCCGAGATCGGCGCGCGCCTCCTCCAGCTCGCCCACGTCAAAGGCATAGCCGGCCACGCCCGCCTCACCCAGCGGTACATCGACGATGCGGACCATCCGCCGCTCGCCAGCGATGGTGGCGGGCACGGTGCGGACCAATGGCTCGCCGCCGTCACGGGCCGCGGCAGCGGCTGCCATCGGGCCGATGCCGTCGGTCGCCTCCACCAGTTCCAGCCCGCGCGCGATCACGTCGGCAGCGTCATCGCCTTCGACCGCGTCGACATAGTTGGTGTTCACCAGCGCCAGCCGCAGATCCGGCCCGCGATGCCACATCGGGAAGGGTGCTGCCTCGATCAGCGCGGAAAGCGAGTCGAGCGCGCGGGTCAGCCGGCCCGCGCCGTCACGCAGCCGGCCGATCTCCTCCTGGCTGTCGGTCGCGTCGAACAGCCACAGCACCACCCGCCCCGGCCGGCTGGCGGGCCGGCCGCGCGCCATCAGGACGCGGGGCGATCCGCGGACGCGGAACGGCCTGGCAAAGCTCGCACCGCTGCGCTGGGTGGCAACGACATCGCGCGCCAGCGCCTGGGCATCCTCTTCGATCAGCCCGCCATCACGATCGCTGAATTCCTCGATCGACCGGGGAAGGCGCGACAATCCCAGCCAATCGGCCAGTCGCTCGTCGGCGTCGATACGGCCATCGGCTTCGACCAGCACCGCCACCGCGGGCGCGGCACCGACCAGTTCGGCAAAGCGATCGCACTGCGCCTCGGCAATGCTGGCCGCGGCAGCGCGGCGTAGGCCGACAATCGTCGCCCAGCCGGCCAGTGCCAGCCAGGCTGCCGCCAGCCCGGCGATAATCGCAGCCGCCCCCTGGCTGATCATGATCATGTCCGGCCCGTCCCCCCGTGGCGCAAGCCGGCTCCCCATACTAGACCCATGGATGCAGCCTTAAAGCAGGGTTAGCGTTTAGACCAAGGGGATTGGCGCGCGTCAGGGAGAAAAATGCCATGCCGGCAAGCGACCGGAACGACTGGACCGACACCGATCTCGATCTGCTGCACAGTATGGACGCCGCCGGGCTGCCCGTCGACCAGATGGCGCGCCGGCTGGGTCGTTGCGAGGAAGCGGTGTGCGATCACCTCGCCATCGTGCGGGCGCGGACGGGTGCGGTCCCCTTCCCCGGCGAACGCGTCCACCGCGCCGACCAGCATTGGGAAGGGCCGGACGAGGAAGGCGACGTCCCCCTGCCCGATGGCCGCCCGGCCGACGACTCCGCTGCCTGGGTGCATATCGATCCGCAGGGGCGGAAATAGGCATTCAGCCTAAAGCACGTCGCCGAACATGAACCATAGCATCGCGAACCAGGCGATCAGGCCGATCGCGCCGAAGATCCAGCCCGATCGGGCGGACACCCATTGCCAGAGGTTGTCCATCACTTGCGGATATATCTGAAGTACCAGACCTTAGAGATAATATCCACATAACTATTTGATAAAAAACACAATTTTTAGCATTTCGGGGAGGTTGGTTACCGCTTGTAATCACCGGGTAATCACCGTTCGCATAATGGCGGTAGGCAGTAAGCAACCGCTGTGTGTGTTCGCATACATGTCCCGCCCGACAGAGTGATCAGCTTGGAATTTCTGGCTACGCCCCGCTTCGGTCCCTGTATCCATCTGATTTGCTGCCATAGACTTGCTAGCCGAGCATAGCACGGTCGTGCCTCATTGGCTGGCGGACGGTCAGGCCACCTCCCCCAGCAGGCGCAGCGTCGCCCTATCCTTACAGCCCTCGAACCACCTATCAAGCGCCGCCTGAAACAGCGGGCCGGCACCGGCCGCGATGAACAGGGTGAGTGACGAACGCAGCTTGATCGCGTCGATCCCGCCAAACACCGCTTCGGCGGTGGTGCCGGTCAGGTCCTGGACCGCGGCGACGCATTCGCGCAGGCGCATGCCCAACACCGGATGATCGAGATAGGCGCGCGCCTCCTCAAGCGAGTGGATCGCATAGGTCCGTGCCATCACGCTGGCGCCGAGGCCGGCAATCTGCGGGAAGATGAACCACATCCAATGGCTGCGCTTGGCACCGCGCCGGATCTCTGACAGCGCCGTCTCAAGGCTTCCGTCCTGGGCGACGACGAAGCGCTCGAGATTGAAGGGATCGGTCATGGCGACGGCACTCGTCCTTGTTTCACCAACATCGAATCGTATCACCCCGACCGTATGGCGCGCCGGCAATCCGCGAATACTGGCCATATATCCTAACGGCGCTGAACCCGCGCTCCGCAGTTGAGGTCGACGCCGCGCTGTGGGAGATTGCCATCGGGATGGGGGCATCAGTATCATGACGGTGAAAGAGATATTCGGGCTGACGGTTCTCGGGGCGATTATCACCACCTCGGGTAGCCTGCTTGCTCTCTATATCAAGGAATTCGTGGCGGTTCGCTGGCTTGAACGGTGGAAGGCGCGGCAGACGCTGCTCAGCGTCTATCGCCGCTATCAGTTGCCGATCTTCCTGGCTGCGGAAGAGTTGGGCGGCCGACTCTACGGCCTGTCGCGCGAAGGTAATGATCGCGAAGAGCGTGATGTCGGGCTCGAACTGCTCCGAAATCCGGCAGCGCGCGAGCCGCATGCGGCAGTCAGCGATCATTATCTGCGCTACCGCTTTGTGAGCAATGTCTATCGACTGTGCAGTTTCCTGGGCTGGGTCGAGCTTTACCGCCGCGACATCGGCACGCTCGACGTAGATACGCTGGACCGTAATCGCGGGCTGGAAATCTGCTTGAGCAACATTCGGGGCGTGCTGGCTGATGGCTGGATTAATCAGCACGACGATTGGCGCGAGTGGCGCGATTGCCTGATTTACCGCGAGGAGCAACGCGCGATCGGACATGCAATGGCTTCGTCGAACGAGATTCTGGGCGTCCTCGATTTCGGCGGCTTCACGGCTGCGCTAGAGCGCGATCCCGAAGGCAATGGGGAAGCGAAATGGTTTGTGCAAGCCGCCCATTTTTACGAGAATCTCAAGCGCGCGAACGATTTCCGCCTGATCAGAATGAAGATGCTCCTCACCTATCTAACGGACCTCATGGAACTCCTGCAGCCGGGTCGCATTGACCGCTCCCATGTCACAACGGCCGAGCGTTACCGTACGTCCTTTGACAGCTTTACGGGCGGGCCGGCCTGGAGACCCTATCCGCTACCCCATGACGCACTACCGGTGCACAGCACCCCCGCCGCGCTATAGTAGCACGACGCTGCACGGTCGTGATCGCTAGAAGCACTCTCCCGGATTCCAGCTTCAACCGCCGAGCCAAACTACCTCGCGATGCCACTTCAGGCGGCTCCGGTGTTCCGGTGTAAGGGGCAATGGCGGTACCGCATCAATCTTAAGCTCGGCTAATGCTGCAGCACTCAACGTCGGCGAAGGGATCGCCCGGCCGTGATCGTCGAAGCCGAGCAGGCCAGCGTCGAACGCCGCATCCCACAGGCTTGAGAGAAGAAGGCCGTTATATAAGTTCAGCCGCTCCGCGTCGCTCTCGCAGCGGGCCCAAGGTATAATGTGCGAAGCCCGCAAGAGGTCTGGCTCGGTGATACCGGTGAGCGGACATTGGCTATTCCAATATGTCAGTAGCGCATTGCGGAATTTGTCCTGGCCGATGCGTAGCTTCTGAATCCGATCATACTCGGTGTCACCGAGATGCGCGCACTCGGCGAGATACTCCTCAAGAGGATGAGTCGGAAGGCTCATCGAAAGGCGATAAACATCGCTTACGGCGGCGAACAGGGCGTCCCTGCCAGGGAATACGAATGCGGCCGAATGCCCGTTTGCACAAGGTGAAGCCGGTTCGGCATTTAGCTCACGGGCCGCGCCAGGATGCGTGATCGAGAGAAAGAGTGGGCCATCGAGACCCGAAACGGTGGCTGCTACTGCGATCTCGCCGGGTGCCGATGCGGATCGAAAGAAAAGCCAACCCGCCGCTTGCTCCGGCCCAATCCGATATCCGTGCTCATTCGCAGCATCTCGCAATTCAGAGAGCAGCGCGAATGGGTAATTTGTTAGTCGGAGCTTGGTCCCCGTCACAGATCAATGCCGAGCAAGCGCCGAACGGGCGGGTCTCCATGCACCTTGAATCTCAAATATGGCGACTCTCGATATTCCGCCGGGGGGGCAGTGGTGGTCGTAACGATGTACTGAAACAGCGGCGTTCCGCCGACGCGTTCCAGCTCTTCGACAATGTCGAACAATCTCCCGTAGATCGACAAGCCAAGGTCGGCTTCTCTTGGACTGTCGTGCAACAAGAACGCTGGGACGCGCGTCACTCCCTCAATGCTAAGGCACAGGGCAGAGAGGTCAAACGCCAGGATTTTCAAAGATTCAATCGCTGCGGTGCTGCGATCGCCGCCCAAGTCAACCGAGAGCTCCAGACCTTTGCCGGAAAGGGTAACGCGGCCCCGCACGTCATGACGGCCAATCAGGCGCCGAATAATCGGATCGAACTTTTCGCTCATGCGGCCGAATATGCGAGCCTGCTTGTCACGGAACGCGCCCAGGCGCTCGCGCTCAGCTTCGAGTTTCGTCCCTAGGTCGCGTTGGCGTCTTATCGCATTGTCCTGCGCTCCGATAAGCTCAGCCACACGCTCGACATCGTCCTGGACTCTTCGTGCCGCGTACCAAGTGGCCTCTCGTGTATCGCGTGCCTTCTCTATCGCAGCGACACGATTGGCTGCTTGATCCAACTGCTGCTTGGCGAGGGCGATCTGAGGGAGAAGCTTGACGCCTTCCTGGCGCAAGCCTTCGAGGCGCTTTCCCTGTTCCTCAAACTCCGCTTGTCGTTGTGCCCACCGCTGCCGACATGCTTCGGCGTCGGGAATTTTGTGCGAAAGCTTACACCCGTCAGCCAAAGCTCGGTCGATCGGTACCTCGCAAATTGGACAAATTGGGCTCTCCGCTTCGGCTTGCGAATAGGAAAGCCCCGGCAGCTCCCCTTGAATTTCGCTCAGCACTCTCTGTTCGATGGGAATCGACGCTTCAATACGAATGCGCTCACCCTCGAGGCGTGCGTAGTCAACGCGTGCAGCTTCATGTTGCGAACGCGCCGCAACGAGTTCTGCGCCGCCAGCAGGAAGCTTTGACGCCGCCGATAGGCGCCCCTCTGCCGACTTCCGCATGACATCGATCAGCAGCGGCATCTCAGGCAAGGATTGAGTCGCGAGATCGAGCGCAGCGATAAGGCGGCTTTGAGTACGTTCGATTTCCCACCGCCGGTGGCCGATCTCCTGGTCTAGTATTCGTCGACCCTCGCTCAGGGTATTCACCTCGCCTCGTGTCGCTTGTTCCTCTGGCGTGATAGCCATCAGGAAGGCACGCAGCGCCTCGAGCCTAGGTCCCTTCTCCTGTCCGCTTGCAGGTATAGGTGAATCCGAATCGGAAGTTGGCGACCGCCAATCCAGAACGTCGTCAAATCGACATTCCTGGTCCCGCGTCAGCCAAGCGAGGGCGATCGGCCAAACCGGTCCTTCTGTCCGGGGGCGGACCAGCTTAGCAAGTTCGGTGGTAATGACACTTTGATCGACGGCGTCGATAAAGGGCTCAAGGCCAGTTGATGTGCCCTCGCCGGCGGCGATTTCATCAAGATTGCCATCGGCAACCGCCATGTGCCGACGGCGAATGCCAAGAGGCCGGACGATCGCCCAGCAGGTTCCGTCGAGCATGACTTCCGCGCCGACAATGCCGTTGATGAATGCGGTGCCTATCCGGTCTCGTTGTGGCTCCGTGGCGAAACGATCCTCACCTAGGCAATAGCGGATCAACCTGCAGAACAGCGTCTTACCACTGCCATGTCCGATCGCGTCTGTTTGATCGGCCGAAGCGGCATCGTCAGCACCGTCCGGCGACCAGACGATGTTAAGGCCGGGGCGAAGGGCAATATCACGTACCTTCTCCCCGCCAGGCGCATTCCAGATCACTAGACGCCGAACCCAGATTCGCGGCCCCACCAGCCCGTCGGCTGGTGTTACGGTAAGAGACTGAGGCCCTAATAGGTCAGGCTGCTGCGGCATCGGCGATCCAATGCTGTATATCGTCCGGCAACGAACTTACCGCCGTCGCGAGATTGATGCTTTTCAATTCCTCCAACACGAAGCCGGCCCGCCCGTCTGGCCAGCCTGCTGTATCAATCACGTCCAGCCCGGACCCGGGTGCCCAGGTATTGCGCTCTAGGTCTTCGACCAGCCGGTCGTTGCCTCGATGATTCCGGACTGCGGCTCCCCACGCCGCGTTATTCCGCGTCGCGAACGCCGCGACGTTGCTTACAAGGGGTTCCGCTTCTGAGCCGACCAGCCGACGCCATTCTGATGCGCTTGCGTTGGACAGGAGGGGAGCGAGTAGCCGCGGCTCCAAGACTAGAGCAGCCGCCAAGCGGACATCATGAATTGGTTTCGGACCCTCCATCGCCTTAAGTATGGCGGCCAGAGCAGCTCCTACATCACCACCCAGCGTCGGCGTCGGCCGAGCCCAAGCACCATCATCCAAAGCCACGTCGAGTGCCTGTGGCCGACGGATCTCAAATGGTGCCGCCGCAACTTGCATTCCCGCGAGCTGATCGAATGCTTCGAGTACAAGACGCTGCGTGCGGAATTCGGTGAAACGCGCTTCTTCGTTAGTTTTGAGAACACGAAAAGTCTCCGACGGATAGTCCGCTCCCCTTACGTCGGATGGATCTAAGACATAGCGCAACTCGTCGCGGCTTAACCCATATTTCAACGCAAAGAAGGCGTCGAGTTCAGCACGCAGGAGCGCGCGGCGGGGTTCGTTCCACTCGAAAGGGGACCCCACATGCCCGAGATCTTCCGCCCATCCGCGCATGGCATGGCTATTATAGGTCAGCTCCAGGACGCGCGATTTAATGAAGGCGAGATCAGTCGAAGAGAAGGCTGACGGCGGCAGAACAGGAAGCTGCTCAGCAATAAAGAAATTTAAGTGGTTTCCACCAACCTTGTATCGGCCCACGCAATCTACGATCAAACTGGAGAAATGAGCCAAAAAGGCGGCAGACATTCCCCCTTCGGTGCCGAGCGGAAGGTGCCAGAGAGGCAGATTATTCCCTACGCCTGTGGGAGGGAAGACAGTTCCAATAATCGTTCTTTCTGCCGAATTGTTTGTTATGTCTCGCCATCCCATAAGCCAACGGGGTTTTCTGTGCTCTATGAGAGCGGCGGTCAACACGAGTCCATCGTCTGATCCGCCTTCCAAAAAGACGATATCATTCGGTGTGAGAGGCGTCTCTGCTTGCATTGCAGCGCCGTTGGACAAAGTCTTTGGGTCAAGCAGAAATCGGTCCGGCGAAGCGCCAAGAATTGCGCGCCACGGGTGATGCCGCCCCAAAATTCGAGCCAGATCGCCTTCCTTTGCCGGAAGGCCACCAACATTCGCAAAATACCCGGCCAACCACTCAGCTAAAATTCTGAGGCACCGCTCCCCGCTCCCCTCTCGCCATGCGCGCTTCAGACTCGACGGAACTCGCGCGATACGGAGCGCCACCTCTTCTTCAGGTACCCAAAACCAAGGATCGGGTTCAAATGCCGGGTCCAGTCGATCAGACATCGACGTTTCGGGCAAAGATCCATCAGCTGGACGTTCTGATAAGTTCCCGAAGGTACCAAAGCGATGATCGAAATGGTGAACCATCTTCGATTCATAGAGCGGGATGTATCGCGTAAGAGTCTGGTTCTCTTCTCGCACCCAGTCTGTATCTTCGCGGCTCCAACCTTCGCTACCTAATTGCGCCGCCGTGCGAAAATGGCCGGAGTCACTCGACATATGGAACATCGTCTGAAATGTCAGACGCCATGGGTTCTCGTCGGCCCCGTTATCTTCAGATCGTTTCTTGATCAGAACGGGCGCTTTTTGGTAGAGTTTTGCAGCTATAGCTGCGTCCGCTCGTGAACGGAAAACTGGAGCCGTCTTAGTATTTGGATTTATCTTTGCGATCTGATCCGGTGTTAACGTGAAACGTCGCTCCACCTGATTTAAATCCGAGATTTCCTTAATATCGAAGCAAAATTCTGCTTCACCAGATTGACTCCCCATGCAAAGTACACAGAAAGACTTTCGGTCATCGGTTCCCTTGAACCAAGCCCTGATCTCGTAAAATCCAAATAGTGTATGCAGGCGTCTGTTATCGATCAAATTACCAAAAAAGGCAGAGGTGGAACTGTCGGTCGCAATCCCCGTCGGAATAATTATGCCCGCGCGGCCATCTCTCTTGGTGAGCATAGAAAAATGCTCGGCAAACAAGGCGTACGTGTTAACGTCACCTTTCCCTGTCAATGGATAACGGCCGGAGCTTCGAACGAATTCGCTGGTCGCCTCGGCGGTGCGCTTAGCAAACTGGTATTCCGTCCAAAGGCGTCCGTCAGGGGTGTCGGGTTGGGCTTTTTCCAGTGCTTTGACCAACCTCTCGCGTTCCGACTTCGTTGGCGCTGAGGCGATAATCGGCGAGCGCGCGGCAA
This sequence comes from Sphingomonas sp. DBB INV C78, assembly GCF_042693015.1. NCBI lineage: Bacteria > Pseudomonadati > Pseudomonadota > Alphaproteobacteria > Sphingomonadales > Sphingomonadaceae > Sphingomonas > Sphingomonas sp. DBB INV C78. The sequence goes on from NZ_CP170544.1 coordinate 1,999,826, forward strand.
AAAATTCCAACTCTTGAAGTTTGATTCGTTCCCAAGGTGGATTGCCGATGACGACGTCAAATCCGCCCGCATCAAAAATGCGAGGAAATTCGATTTGCCAATGGAAGGCCATGACGGCCATCGATGTCTTTGCAGCACCGTCGGCTAAATGGAGCGCGACGTCCCGGCCAGCGGCAGCTCGCCACACATGTTCCGTGAGTGGGAGATCGTCAAAGGTCGATCCGCCAGCGATCTTTGGAGCGAAGAAGGCTGCAGTGTATAGATATGCGGATACGTAGAGATCGCTAGCGGATTTTAGGCGTGTCCACTCGTCTGAGGTCCGTATGGCCCTAAATCTCGCGCTCTTCTCTTCAACTTGCCTCAAGTCGTCCTGTGGTAATTCGTTCAGAACACGGTCCGCGCGCGATAGCGTCTCCGGCGGTCGCAACTCCGACAAGAGTCCGGTTGCACCTTTGCCATCCCGTTGCTGCCTGTTGTACCGGCCGTATGCTTTAGCGAGGTCTTTGTCGTCGCCCGTCAGCGGCTTATAGGCCTCGTCAGGAATCCCTCTTTTCAGCATGTCGATATCGAAAACGCCGATAAGACTATCCCCGCAGCGAATATTGCTATCGAGAAACGTGAGCGGCTTGCCGGGCTCAACTGTCTCGATCCAAAGTGCGACTTTGGCGAGTTCTACGGCCATTGGATTGCGGTCAACGCCATGGATGCAATGGCTTGCCACATCGCGCATTGCCGCGGGATAATCAGGAGCTTCATTGTTGCGTAGTAATGCTACCCGACTAGCCATTCTTCTGGCGGCACCGAGCAGGAAATGTCCTGAACCACACGCTGGATCTATGACCGTGAGCTGTAAGATCGCCTCGGGTCCTCCAGTCGCTTCGGCTTTAGCAACAACGGGGTCGAGAGTGCTGTCGAGTAGCGTTTGAACGAGTGCGTCTGGTGTATAATAGCTCCCGCTCGTCTTTCTGGCGTTACCGCGGGACTCATCGCCGTTCACGAAGCAGAATCGTCGTCCATTTTCGTCGCGCGCGGGAACGAGTTCCAGCAAACCCTCGTAAACAGACCCCAGTTCTTCCGTCGCCATATCGCGCCAATTGATACGAACGCGACGTCCGTCGTCGATTAGCCAGCCGAGCCGGAATATTGCGGCCAAGAAAGCTCGATTGGATAGTTCTGCCTGGTCTAGATCGGGTGTGAGACCCCTCGCGAACAGGCCGCCGAGCGCCGGCAGGCCCAGCAATTTTTCGCCGTGCTCTAGGGCGCGAAGCACTATTCGCGCACCTTCCCAACAGTCGTGATGACGATCGTGTGCGCTTGGGCGGGCCGAACGATCACGTAAACTGCCGAAGCCGTAATGCTGTGCGTAGAGGCCCTTGACGCTGCGCGAGGTCTCCGGAGGGTGGAGCAAATCGCGATCCTCAGCGACAGCCAGGAAGATTAATCGATAGACGAGCCGCAAGAGTTGTTCGAACCACCCCTGCATCGTCAGATCACCGTTGTCGATGCGATCGCGCAAACCCGGATTTCCATCAAGGAAACCCTGTCCGAGCGCGAGCAAGGCATTCTCGACGTTGCCACGCAACCGCTCGCGAACGGCGGTTCCCGCGCGCAACCCAGCCTCGCGCCAACGCTCAAGAGCACTGTCTCCTGCCGTTGCGCCTTCGGCGCCGAAACGTGTCGCGTGGATCAGCAACCAGATCGCAGTGAAATCAGCGAACATCTCGTCGCGGAAAATCGCGCCCAAGTCGGCCTCGATATGGGCGGGTCTAGTAAAGCTGACATTATCTCGCAGCAGGCGGACGCGATCGCCAGCGAAGGCCAGACCCCAATTGGCATCGACATTGGCGTTGAGCCAGTCCTGCAGGAGTACGACTGGCGAGCGTTTTGTTGCTCCGCCACCTGCACCGTCGCCGAACTCGGCAAGGGCGCGAGTAAAGCCTTCGGCGGCCTTGCCCCTTTCAGTGATCGGCGCGGCGACGATGATCGGCACGCGCCCTCCCTTTGCTTCCCAAGCAATCCGGTAACGGCGGTCGTCGCGCTCGTGTGTAACGGGACCCACCAAAGCAAAGCCGAATGCTTCTTCGAGCAGCGTTTTCACAAAGGCCGCGGTCTGCGTGACTGTCGGCGCGTCGATTGCCGCGTAGCCTCGCCAATGCGCTTGGCCGATGCGAAAGTAGCGCGTGATCTCGTCGCGCAGTGAGGTACCCTTTGGGCAGCCATAATCGGCGGCAGCCCTTTGGTCCGGCGTGGCCGATGCGATGACGACTAGTTGTTCGGGTGCAATCAATCCGCCTTCGACCGATATCGCCGCAAAGCCGATATCGGCGGTACGCTTGCTCGATTTCGACATCAGCTTGCCTCCGGCAACAGCACATAGAGGCCGATGATGTCGGCGGGCAGAACGGGCATGACCTTAACCGTCGAACCGCCACCAGCCGCCTCGGTGAGCCGCTGATGATCGTGCGACAGCAAATCACCGCGCGATCGCGCAAATGCTGCGATCATCTCTTCATAGCCCGGCAATCGGGCGCGGGCCGCGTTCAGATGGCGGATGCGAGTGTCGGTTTCGAGGTTGGCTGAGGCTTCGACTTCGAGCAGCGACAGAGCCTCGGGTCCGCTGAGCGTGCCGGTCTGATCGAGGCCGCCAAAGGCTAGGGCAGTGGCCTCTTCCGCGAGTAATAGACGATTGGTGCGGCCGCTCGTGACGAGTTGGAAACGCAGTCGCACGAGTAACAGGGTCGTCATCTGAGTTACCGCCCGTGTACGCCAGACTCCTGCGCGGCCCAGCGGATTGGCTTCGGCCCCCTTGGGATCGAGCGCACCTTCAGCCAGCGTTTCCGCAAGAGTTGCCACCAGCGGGTGGGCACGGCCGACATGGGTGACTCCCGGCGACGGATCATCGACAAAAGCGATCCGGCGTGTGCCTACCAGTCCGCGGAGCTCCAGGCGCTCCCGCATCGCTTGCGGCAACGCTGCGAGATGGACCAATTGGTGATCGCCCGCCTTTTCGAGCGGCGCCTGAACGCGGCGTAGCGCCCGATCCGTGAAGCGAGCGACTTCGGCATCCCCGCCGTTCAGAGCGCGCATCTTGCGCCATTCCGGGATCACTTCGTCGGGCTTCAACGCGCCCTGCGCATAACGCGCCCTGCTAGCCTTCACATTTTCGGCGGTGTCACGCCACGCCGTATCAAGCCGCTCGGGCGCGGTACCGAAATCGAACACGAACTGTGTCCGCATTCCGCCCTTACGCAACAAAACGGCCTGCATGAGCGCGGCAGTGATACCGGCCTGATCCTCCGGCATTGGCACAGCAACACCGGTCGCCTTCTGAATAGCCTCGGCCTTGCGGATGATCACGCTCAGCACCGCGCCGTCGATCGCGCTATTCTCGCCATACATCATCAACGACCGCACTAGCGGCGCCTGCTGACCGAAGCGATCAACACGACCCTCCCGCTGCTGGTGACGGGTCGGATTCCAGCTCAGGTCATAATGGATTATCGTATCGAACAGGCTTTGCAGGTTGATTCCCTCTGACAGGCAGTCGGTGGCAACCAGAATGCGATTGTCGAACTGCTGCAGCGCCTCCACTCGGTCGCGGCGGTCGTCGGGAGTCAACGCACCCGTGATCACCGCAACCTCGGCCTTCGGCCAGGTCTTGCGAAGCACGCCACCCAGTGCCTCGGCGGTTGCGATAAACCGACAGAAAATAACTGGCTTCGCACCATCCTTCAGCAAGGGTCGGAGCTCCGTCACAAGGCGGCGAATCTTAGGGTCCTCTTCGCGGCGGGCATCAAGTGCCTTCGCTTGGGCGATTAGTTCCCGCAGCACATCCTGCTCTTCGCCCTGCGATGCGGCTGTGGCCGGCTCGAGATCGCCCTCGTCGAGCATACCGTCCTCGGCGTCGAACACGATCGGTTCGATCGTATCCTCCTCAGCGATACCGCCTAGGCGGTTGCCGAGTGCACTCGCCGCCGCCGCGGACGACGAGCCGACGCAGCGCATCAGCGCGAGCGTACCCCAGAAGGCGAGGCGACGACTACGCTGATCCGCGCCCGCGCGCTCAGTGACTGACAGGCAATAATCGAGCACGTCTTCTTGAAAGGTCGCGAAATCCCCGGTGAGGAGGTAGGCAGCTTCATTGGTCTTGTGCTGGGCAAAGGCCCGGCGCTCACCCCATCCGTCCTGGATATCGGCACGGCGCCGCTGGACGAAGTGCTGTGCGAGCCTGCGGGCATAGCGTTCGCGGGCATTGGCATCTCCGCTCTCTGCGCCGCCAGCAAGTTCCGGGTGGATCAGCCCGAGCAGCCGATCGTAAGCGACGACATCGCCGCTGTGCGGGGTCGCCGTCAGGAGCAGCATATGCCGTTCGATATTGGCGGCGAGCCGTTCGAGCAGCTCAAACCGCTGATGTTTGCCACGCTCCCCGCCGACGCAGCTATGCGCCTCATCAACGATCACGAGGGGCGGACAGGCCCGTGCAAATTCATCGCGTCGGCTATCCGCCTTGATGTAATCGAGACTGACGACGGTGTACGGATAGGCTTCGAACAGGCTTTGGGAGGTGGGCAGGCCCCGTTCGAGGCTCCGCGCACGCGCCGAGGTGACCGCAACAGCATCAACATCAAATTTTTCGCTGAGTTCGCTGACCCATTGATCGACGAGATGCGGAGGACACAGCACGGCGAAGCGATCGACCGTGCCGCGATCGAGCATTTCGCGCAGAATCAGCCCAGCCTCGATCGTCTTGCCGATCCCGACGTCGTCGGCGATCAGCAGGCGGACGACCGGCAATTTCAGGGCCATCATCAGCGGTACGAGTTGATAGGCGCGCGGCTCAACGCCAAGATGGGCCGCGCTCCGGAACGGGCCAGCACCGCGCCGCAACGACAGGCGCAGCGCGTCGGCAAGCAAGCGCGCGCCATCTTGGGTATCGAGACGATCGGCGGTCGGTGCGGCAAAGCTGGCCGGCGTCACCGGTTCCCGTTCGAGCGACGGAGCGATAAGCTGGGCATCCTCATCGGAACCTGACAGTGGTCGCATGTTCAGCAGGCCTTCCGCCGGCGACGGCAGCACAACCCATTCGCGACCGCGCGCTCTGACGAGATCGCCGGGCGAAAAAACGACGTTCTCCATCAGGAGACTCCCAGTGCCGTCAGAAGGATAGCTGGTGGCCGATCGCCGGGAGCGACTGGAAGTGCGACAATGTCGAGGATGCCGAGCGCGCTCGCTGCTTCGACCAATGTGTCAGGCATCGGTCCTGGCACCGCTAGCACGTCCTTCGCTGGCCAATAGAGCGGGTAGTTTTCACCCGCGATTTTAACCGATGCGGGTTTCGGCAGGCCCCAGCCCGCGAGCGCCTCCGGCCACCCATGCCCACTGCCTTGGACAGGCTCCGCCGACGCATCCGCAGTCGCAAGCGCGCAGAGGAATGCCACCACTTCGGGATCGCGACGATCGATCAACTCATGATCTGGCTGATTATAATAGGACAACAAGCAGCGGTAGCAGCCCGCGACGCAGGCGCCTTCCTTTTCGTTCATGTGTCCATGGTCGAACGGCGCCTCATAGTGCATCAGCGACAATGCTCGTTGCGCGACCTCCGCCAGGCTTTCAGGCTGGGACACCAGCCGGTTGAGTACACCGGCCCCGCCTTCTGTTGCTTCGTACAGTAGTATCGTGTTGCGCTGATCGCGGGTGGGCAAGGGCTCACCTAACAACTCTGCCTCCTCCAGCTCGTAACCAATCTGGATACCGCGCAGCAGGGCATGCTGAAGTGTTGCCATCTGTCCTTTCGACAGGTCGGCAATCGGCCGCAGGAGCAGCGCATTCTTGTGATCTTCGACAATCGGCACGATGCGCTGAGCTTTCGCCGTCGTCACATCACCCTCGTCGCCGGTATCATCGTCGCCGCCGTCGAGGGAATCCTTCAGCCATCGACCGGATTGGGGATCGATGCAGAACCCAAGAATCGACTTCGATTTGCGCCGCCTGAGGCCCTTGTTGATGCGGGAAAGCTTGGCCGACGCGCCGAAATCGAGGTGGAGGAGGGGGCCGTCTGACCCCTTGAGTAGCGCGGAGCGGATGTCCGGCGCACCGCTTTTCATCGGCCACTGGAAGACGGTCTGAATCTCGAACCCACGCCGCTGCCTGTCCTCGTCATTGGCGGTAATACGCGCAGACGGCGATGTTTCGACATTGTCGATTCGATAGACGGCGTTCAACCGCTCAACCCCGCCGAGCGAAGCGCTGCAGGCATGACAGCGCTCCTGCAGTTCGTCGTTATGAGCTGCACCGCATTCCCCGCACAGGATCAGCGTCGATGTCGCGAGTTTGCCGTCGTCCATGCGATCGGCGGGCAGTTTCGCCTTCGTCACGCGATAGGCTCGCCCTTCATGATAAATCAGGCTGTTCGGACCGAACTCCGCGATCGCGAGGAATCGCGGCCGTTGCAGCATCGCGCCTTTCGTAGCCGGGATGAAAGCATAGAGGGGAAGCCGCGGGAAATTGTACCCTGGGAGGAACCCCTCCGTCGCGAGGTAGCGATACGTGTAAAAGTCCGACCCGCTCGATGCACGGCCGCGTTCGAGGATGTCGAGTTCCTTGGAGGCGTTGCGATAGCGTGTCGCAGCCGCGGTGCGTTCGCCGGCCTTAAGGCCCGTCTTCTGTTGGATCGCATGTGCCAGTTCCTGCTCATTGCGAGCTCCGCGGTGTAGCCCTCGCCAACGCTTGAAGCTTGCGGCAAACGCGTCCGCTGCTTCCGCATCGGTCTCGGCGACGAAAGCCTCAACGTCGGTGAGCCAAGGTGCATCTTTCAGGTTGACCGCAGGCAACATCGCATCGACCAGCCTGCGCATAATCGGACGCGCCGCGCCGGTTGAAGCCAGGCGCTCGAAACACGCGGAGATGTTTGGCGTGATCGGCATGTCCTTCGCGGTCATGTCGAGATTTTCGGGAATTGAGGACTTCAGTGGAACGACTGCCGCCGCGAGCCACTCGGCATGCAGGTGACTCTTGAGCAGATCCTTGTTGGCAAGATCGAGCGCAGGCGGTCGCACGATGCCTGCGACTAGAGCTTGCCGATCAGCGAAATAATATTGATCGTGAGGGGATTGGGCAGCGCAGTACGTCACGACCAGCGCCGCTTGGCCGCTGCGGCCGGCACGGCCGGAGCGCTGCGCGTAATTTGCTGGCGTCGGGGGCACGTTGCGCATGTAAACTGCGTTGAGCGCGCTAATGTCGACACCCAGTTCCATCGTCGGCGAACAGAACATGGCGGGCAAGAAGTCGGTTGACTCACCCTGTTCGATCATTCGATCCTTGTTGACGTCAATCCGCGAAACGTCGTCCCGCTCGAAGCGGAACCTATCCTCGCGCCAGCCACGAACCTCCTGATCGACCTGAGCCGTATGCTCGCGCGCCTCGAAGGCATTCGGCAGCCTGCCAGGCTGGCCGAGCATTCCGGCGACCTGATCGTAGAGTGCCCGAAAGAACGCGTTTTGGCGTTTGGCATCCGCGCGCGTCTCAGTGGCGAACAGCCGCAGCGACGACGGCGAAACGCGCCATGCCGCCGCGTCGAATCCAGATGAAATCCGGCGCACCAGCTGATGTGCCTCGGCCGCTTTAAGCAGCGCCCGGATCATATCGTCGTACTCGCTAACCGGCAGTGTATCGCCCCAAATATCCTTGTGACGAAGAGCCTTGCCCAAATTGGTTCGCCAGCCGGCGCGGACGATCAATGCATCCTCGGTGGCCTTGCTTTCTCCCTTTCTGGGCGGGTCAATCATCAGGAAGCCGCTCTCGCGAAGGCCGTCTTCCTCTTCGCGATCGATCGCCCAGGGATCGCGCAGGCGGGTGCGCGAGTCTTGGGCCGTTTGCAGCACACGCTGCCGATCGAGTGCATCGGTGGCGATGGCGAGGCCTTGCCGCATTTGATCGAACAGTTTTTCGTACAGCAGTTTGCGCTGCGCAGGCGTTGCCAGCCGCAAACGGGCATTGCCTTGAAACTCTTCCTCATCACAGGCGAGCTCATCCAGCCCCTGAAACCGCGCAGCGATGAGTCCGACCTCCTCCAGGTTCGGATTGGTATAGCGCCAGCCGCGGCGCAGGTCGGCCCAAAGCCGGTGCGCCAGAACCTGCGTCAGCACCTCTTCGGCTTGCTGGCGATTGCTGTAGCCTTTGACATTGGGATCGAGCATCCAGTCGGCACAGCGGCTCGGCTCTTCCAGACTGAACCCGAGCGCCTCACGGATGGCATCGCCGAACTTCGCGTGCGACAGGCCCTTGTCACCAGCCCCGCGCACCGCGCGAAGGATCGCGCCGCGCAGCAGTGTCACGAAGATGAAGTCGTTGAAGTGCCCAGCCTGTAGCGCTGCATCCTGTCGGTTGTCGGTAAACCCCAGAAGTTTGCGGGTATGCTTGTCGATCGACCCGTCCCGATCCATCCACGCAAGGATCATGGACACGATAAGGGTTGTCGCGGAACTCCGGCCTTCGGCCGACAGACCTGCCAACTTGTTGATGTCGCGCGCCTGTGCTGGCGGCTGAAGTCGGCACTGCGGACAGAAGCGATATTTGCCAGGAAAGAACCATGCGGGAAGCCCGTCACTACCAAGCGATCCATCGGGACGGACGAGATAGAGATGACCTTCGTGTTTGCCCCGGTGGGCACCCTTTAGCCGTTCCTGGCCCGCGGGCGTTACTTCCTGCCAGTCATCGGGATAGTCGGCCGGCTGGCCACTGAATTCAAAGTCAGCGTTGACCGCGGGAACAAGGAAGCCAGTGCGCGTACCATCGGCTTCCACCTCATCTCGCGCCGGTTCATCGATCGGCCGCGCGATGATCCGATCACCATCCAGATCGCTGATTACGGATACGCTATGATGCTCTTGGCCGCATTCACGGCAGAAGAAGAGCGGGTAAAGCCGAGCATTGTCATCGTCTGGGTGAAAGAGCTGTCCCTCAAGTGAGACCCGGCGCGTCGCGGCCGGCTCGATCGTCGCATAAGCCTGACCAGCACCGGAAATGAAGCGATGGAGTTTGAAGGCAAGAAATGCTCGATCGCCAATGCCGCCACGCTGATCCTCGCGGCGTCCCATCATAGACAGCATATTGGCCAACGCGGCGACACACTGATCTGCCGGCAGCAGTGTTTTCTCGGCGAGTTCCTTGGCGGCATCTGGCAGCGTTATGGGACGCCGGCGTCTTAGCTTCTCTCCCTCCTGCAAGCCAATTCGAGTTTCAATCCAGCAGGCGAGGGGATGATCGCGAAGCTCCGCATTGGACAAAGTCCGGCTCTGCGGCGCTTCGACCAGCGCCCTGAGCTCCTGACCCAGGCCATCGACGTTGACCGAAGTAGATGTGGCTCGTTCGAGAAGCTCATCGATGATGCTGTTCGGGGAAATCGGCTCTCCGAACAGTTTCGTGGCGACCTCGGCAACGGCAACCGCCCGCTTTTCCTCTTCCGGCGAACTCGACATTGTGGCGGATGTACCGATGCAGATCAGCTTCTTGCCGGCGCAAAGACGCTCTTTCACGCGGCGTACAAGCATTGCGACGTCGGCGCCTTGCCGTCCGCGGTAGGTATGGAGTTCGTCGAGGACAAGGAAGTCGAGCCCAGTGGCGTTGCCGATTACGGCCTGATCGAGCGGATCCTGCCGGGTCATCAGCAGCTCGAGCATCATGAAGTTGGTCAGCAGGATGTCCGGCTTGCTGCGCGCAATCGCTTGCCGCTCAGCTTCGCTTTCCTGGCCCGTGTAGCGCGCAACCGTCGGTTGGAGCGCGGCGGGAAGATCTGCATCCCTAATGAATTTGGTGATCTCCCCCAGCTGGCTGTTGGCGAGCGCATTCATTGGATAGATGATGATCGTGCGGGTTCGTGGCGCTTCGCCAGCCCGGCGCGCGCGGACGATCGCGTCCACCACAGGGATGAAGAAGCATAGCGACTTCCCCGATCCCGTGCCGGTGGTGACGATGAAGCTTTCCTTGTTTGCGGCCTTGGCGACCGCACGCTCTTGATGCCGGTGAAGTCGCAGGCTGACCCTTGGGTTTCCGACTGCGAAGATCGATGCCAGCGCCGGGTCGAGAACCTCATCAGCGACGAGTTCGTCGATCGACCGGCCCGGCTCAAACCGAGGGTTAATGGTGATCAAAGGATCGGGCCAGAATTTGCGGCCGCTGTAAATAGTGTCGATCTGATCCGCAATTTCGGGCGCGCGGAAGATCGAAAATGATCTCGCAAAGGCTGCGTAGCGCTCGACAAGCGCGTCATCCAACTCAAATATGTTCACGCCGCCCGCCCCAACTCTTTCTTGTTCGTCATCGCATCAACGCAGACCAATCCAATGCTCTTAGCTAAAGAGCCTCGATTTCGTTGGCCCAGCGCAAGTCGAACTACCAGCTTCTACTTTTTCAATGCCACCGAATGGTCGCCCCCTGTCGCATTTCCTCGCGTCCCGGTATCACACAAACCCCGTCCGTGCATCGTCCTCCAAGTATGCGATGTGACGCTCGTCACTCTCAAAATGTGCACAGAGCGAGCATGTTATGTCGAGGATATTATCCTTACCTCTCCTTCCAGGGGCCACCGCTGGGCCATTCGCCGTCAAAGGCGGCGCCTTGGCCCAGCGCCAGCACCGGCGGCATCACCAGCGTCGCGATTTGCGCCTGGGTCGCCGCGAACGGTTCGGGCGCCAGCGCGATTTCGGTCCGCCGCAGGAACGCTGTCCATTGCGCCTGCTTCTCGTCAGCGAAGGCGGGCGTTAGCGCCGGGGGCGTCTCGATGGGCAACGTGGTTTGGCGGCGATCGAAGGTGGCCTGGATGGCGCGCGACAGCACCGCGCCATCGAACGCGAACGATCCCGCGATCGCCCATATGTCGTAGAAATCCTTCAGGCGCGTGTTCAGCATGCCGAGGGCGACCATGGCCTGGAATTTCTCGGCGACGACCGTTTCGGGCGGATAGGCCCGAAGATGCGCAGTGGGCTGACCGAGCAGCGACGGATATTCGATCTCGATCGCGCCCGGCGTGATCGCGTCGCCATAGCCGATATCGACGTGCATCGGCAGGCGCGCGCCGGCGAGTTCGGCGACGAAGTCGATACGGACGCCGCCATATTCATCCTCGGCGCGGGCCGCGGCCGCGCGCAGGGTTTCGGGCCGGAACACGATGCCGTCGTCATCGACCGCGACCGCGAGGATTTCCTGAAAAACCGCCGCCAGCTGCTCGGGCGCGTTTTCGCCGATGCCCAGCAGATCGAGGTCGCCGGTGGCGCGATAGGGGGCGTCCGCCCACAGGCTGAACAGCATCGCGCCCTTGAGCACGAACCGCTCGCAATAGGGCGACAGGCTCAGGCGAAAGAGCAGGCGTTCGATGACGTAGCGGGTCATCAGCAGCTGAGCGTTTTCCCGGCGCTCGCGGGCGCGCGCCGTCAGTCGGTCGCGCACCGAGACTGCCATGTTCTTCGGCGGCCGGCTCATGTCATGGCTTCGAGATAGGGCCGGATCACCGATTGAACCCGATCGAGCTGGGCATAACGGTAGAGCGCATTGAGGTCCGGCCGGGGCCGGGACTTCATGAAATCGCGCAGGGCCTCGACTGCCACGTCGATACCGATCTTGTTGCGGTGCTTGAAGCAGTCGGCGACGGTCTTGGCCGGTACGGTGATCGGCACGGGAACGCCATCGATGACGTGTGTCTCCACGCCCGCTGTCAGAGCTTCGCCGCTCGCGCGAACGATCTTCAGCGCCACCGACGGATTGACCGGTGCCCAATCCTTTTGGCCGAGCATCATCCACACCGCATGGGGTGTCTGCGTGGTCAGTTCGTGGAACTGCAGCGCCGAGAGCAGGCAGATGACGCCGCGCGGCTGGATACGCACGGCCTCGGCCAGGCTCGTCGCACTGTCGACCTCAGCATCGGCCAGTTTGTAGAGTCCGCGGCCGACCTGCTGAAGGACGCCTTCGTCACGCAGCCGTTGCAGGGTCGCCCGTGTGACGCCAGCCGCGTCGAAATCGCGGCCGCGCGCAATGCCGCGGTGCCGGACGACCTCCAGGGCCCGTTCTCGATGAGTCGTCGGCTCCATGCGGCCTGATATAAGTCCTCGGTATTTACATGCAATGACCAAGCTTTTGTATCGCGTCGCGGGAGGGGCCGGATCGAAGCTTCATAGCCACTATCAATATGGGGAAAGCCTTCCCCAGACAGCCAGCCAAGGTCTGGCCGTACCCCTTCTGCGGGGGCCGACCCCCGCAACACCCCAAGCGGTACGCGTGATCAAGGGAGCGCACACTGCCAGCTTCTGGCGAAGCCGGTCAGGGTGCGCGCGTTCTCGTTTTCCCGCGTTGCACTCTTGCTCTGTCCAGAAGACGCGGCGGCGGCTGGCCCACAGGCCCGCGCGCACGCCGCCGCGCCGGGCCGGTCGCCGCAAGGGTGCTTTTGTTGGGGGCACCGCTGACGCGGCGCGGTTGCTTGGGGCGCTGCCCCTGGCGCCCTTCGGATCGGCTTCCGCCCAGCTTCCTCCGCTTCGCTCCGTGCAGCCGGTTCCCCGCGAAGCCGCCCCTCCGGTTGCACCCCCGGTCTCGCCGACGGGCAGGGTTTCAGCGCGGCGCTTCGCTGCGCGAAACCCAAGCCAAGGAGCAGTAAGATGACCGATACCGTTCAGACCGAAGCCGTCAGTGGCGTCGAGATTTTCGTGCCGCTGAACAAGCTGAAAAAATCCCCCAACAATGCCCGCAAGGTGCCGCATGGGGAAGCCGCGATCGAGGCGCTTGCCGCATCGATCCAGCATAAGGGGCTGATCCAGAACCTTGTCATCGAACCCGAGACGAAGGAGGACGGGACGCCGACCGGCTGCTATCTCGTCACCGCTGGCGAGGGCCGCAGGCTGGCGATGCTCCTGCGCGCCAAGCGCAAGCAGATCAGGAAGTCGGAAGCCGTGCGCTGCTGGCTCGATACGCAGAACGATCCGTCCGAGATCAGTCTGGACGAGAACGTGACCCGGACCCCGATGCACCCCGCCGACCAGTTCGAGCGGTTCGCGGAGCTTTCCAACGACAAGGGTTGGGGCGCGCAGGAGATCGGCGCGCGGTTCGGCGTGTCGGCGTCCGTGGTGAAGCAGCGGCTTCGCTTGGGCGCCGTCAGTCCGAAGCTATTGCAGGTCTATCGTGAGGACGGCTTGACCTTGGACCAGCTTATGGCCTTCGCCATCACCGAGGATCATGCCCGCCAAGAGCAGGTGTTCGAGAACCTGCACCACAACCGCGAGCCGTGGATCATCCGGCGCGACATGACCGCCGCCAACGTGCCCGCCGCCGACCGGCGCGCGGTGTTTGTCGGGGCCGATGCCTATGTCGAGGCGGGTGGCACCATCATCCGCGACCTGTTCAGCGAGGACCGGGGCGGCTTCTTCGAGGATGCGGGCTTGCTCGACATGCTCGCTATCGAAAAGCTGCGCGAGATTGCCGGGACGGTGCAGGCCGAGGGCTGGAAATGGGCCGAGGCGCATATCGACTATCCCCATGCCCACGGGTTCCGGCGCTTCTATCCGCAGACCGTCGCCCTGTCCGACGAGGACGAGGCCCGGTTGGAGGCGCTGTCCACCGAGCATGACGAACTGGCCGAGGGCTATTCGTCCTATGACGAGATGCCCGAGGACGTGGCCGAGAAGCTGGAGGCGATCTCCGACGAGATCGACGCGATTTCGGCCAAGCGTTACGCATACGATGCCAACGTGATCGCGCATGGCGGGGTGTTCGTCGTGCTGAATCATGACGGCGTTCCCCGTATCGAGCGCGGTTTCGTCCGTCCCGAGGACGAGGCGCTGGCCGACCCACAGCCCGAGGATGAGGGCGAAAGCGAAGCCATCGACCCGGAAACCGTCACGGAAGAGCAGGCCGAGGTCGGCGACGAGGACGAGCAGCAAATCGAGGAAGAAGACGAGGAACCGGGCAAGCCGATTTCCGACAGCCTCACCCGCGACCTGTCCGCCCATCGGACGCTGGCCTTGCGCGTGGCCCTTGGCGAGCGGCCCGATCTGGCGCTGATCACCTTGACCCACACGCTCACGGCGCAACTGTTCTACAGCTACACCGAGGCCGGTTGCCTTGAGGTTCGTCCGACCGTGACGCCGCTTGGCAGCCATGCGGACGGGATCGAGGATACCCCACTGGCCGCAAAGGCGAACGAGGCCCGCGAGGCATGGGCCGAGCGGATGCCCCGTGATGTTGCGGACCTGTGGGGCTTCATCGTCGGGCTGGACGACGAGAAGCGGCTTGCGCTGCTGGCGCATTGCGCGTCCCGCACCGTCAACGCCCTGCGCCTGCCGTGGGACCGCAAGCCCCGTTCGCTGCAAACGGCGGACAGGCTGGCGACCGCGCTGACGCTGGACTTGGCGAAGGACTGGACGCCCACCGTGGACAGCTACCTTGGCCGCGTCACCAAGGCCCATATCGTCGAGGCCGTCACCGAAGGCGTGTCGGAGGACGCCGCCCGCCGTATCGCCGACATGAAGAAGCCGGACATGGCGCAGACCGCCGAGCAGCTTCTGGCCGGGACCGGCTGGCTTCCCGCCGTGCTGCGGACGCCCGAGCGGGAGCAGCCGTTCGATGAGGAGGCCCCCGATACCGAAGCGGAGGACAGCGAAGCGTCCTACGCCGTCGCCGCCGAATAGCGGCATCGGGCCGGGGCCGCGCGAGCGGTCCCGGCCTTCCATTTCGACCGGCGAAAAATCGCGGCCGCGCCGTTGGGCGCGGCCGCTTTCGTCTTGCGAACGCCCCGTCTCTCCCAAGGGAGGCGCAACACGGGTGGCGGATTGACGAGCAGCGTCTTGGCGATCGGTTCGCCGACTGACCTTATCAGGCCCTGGAGGCGGTGTTGCGTCGCGACGACGATATTGGCGTTCGGTGGCTGCAAATCCCGCGTCGCATGCGACATATGTCTGTCAAGGTTGCGGGACATCAGTTGCGCCCGTCATCCCGTGATCGCCTTCGTTGCTAGGGCGTTTGCTGATCGCGCGGTTCAGCACAGCAGCCATATTCCGCCCGTCAGGTCGCGAGGTGCGCCAAGGCGTCTAGTTTCGGCTTCGGCATGACCGCGTGGCCTCTCGATTGGCTTGATCTAACCGGGGCCGGCTTCGCCTTGCTCGACCTGGCGCAACGCCGCCGCGCGGCTTTTTTCCGCCGCCTTCGGCTTTGCATCGCGAAGCAAAAAAGCCGCGCGTCGCCATCCTCCGCTGCGCTGCGGCCGCAAGCGGTGCGCGTCCGATCATCCCCGCTTCACCGATCGCCATCGAGGCCGCGGCGGTCGTGGCCCGAAAGCGAAAGGAACTTCAACATGGCGACCATCGGCACCTTCACCCAAGCGGCCAACGGCTCCTTCACCGGAACCATCAAGACGCTCACCCTCAACGCCAAGGCCACCCTCCGGCCGATCGACAAGGAGAGCGAGAAGGCCCCCGACTACCGCCTCGCGGTCGGTTCCGTCGAGTGCGGCGCGGGATGGAAGAAGACCAGCCGCGAGAACCGCGACTACATCTCGGTCAAGCTGGACGATCCCACCTTCCCGGCGCCGATCTACGCCACTCTGTCCGAGACTGAGACCGCCGGCGAATACGCGCTGATCTGGTCCCGCTGACCCCCGACACGGCGCCCCGCTCCATCGGAGCGGGGCGCCTTCGTGTGTCTGTTTCGCGCGTTCTCGAACGCGGACGGGCCAGACGGCCCGGCATGTTGTCGGAGGTGCTTGGGGCCAGCCCCCGGCGCACTCCAAGCGGCTTCCGCCCAGCTTCCTCCACGCGTTCCGCGTTCCGTGCAGCCGGTTCCCCGCGAAGCCGCTTTCCGTTTGCACCCCCGGTCTCGCCGACGGGCAGGGTTTCAGCGCGGCGCTCCGCTGCGCGGAAACCCAAGCCCAAAGGAGGCCAAAATGCACTACCAGCTTGCCACCCGGTTCGGCCGCAACGCCCATCAGATCAGCGGCCGGGAGCCACTCGATAACGAGGCGCTCTATCGGCACGTCCCGTCCATCTTCGCCCGCGAGGCGCACGACAGCCGCTCCGAGCGCTATGTCTATGTCCCGACCATCGACATTGTGGAGGGGTTGCGCCGGGAAGGATGGTTCCCGTTCTTCGCCGTCCAGTCGGTGCCGCGCGACGGCAGTCGCCACGGCCACGCCAAGCATATGCTCCGCCTGCGCCGGGATGATGGCATCGGTAAGCCCGAGGCGGCCGAGGTCATCGTCGTCAACAGCCATGACGGGACCAGCGCCTATCAGATGTTCGCGGGGATGCTGCGGTTCGTCTGCACCAACAGCATGATCGCGGGCGAGCGGTTCGAGGAAGTCCGTGTGCCGCACAAAGGCAACATTCAGGACGACATCATCGAAGGCGTTTACACCGTGGCGGAGGACTTCCCGCGCTTGATCGACGCCAGCGAGTCGATGAAGGCGATCCAGCTTTCTCCGGATGAGCAGCGCTTGCTTGGCGAGGTCAGCCTTGTCGCCCGTTATGGCGACGACGAAAGCCCAGTTCGGCCCGAGCAGATCATCGAGCCGCGCCGCCGCGAGGATGTGGACCACAGCCTGTGGACCACCTTCAACGTCATTCAGGAGAATGTCGTTCGGGGTGGATTGCAGGGCCGCAAGCGCAATGCGGAGGGCCGTATCCGCCGCGCGCAGACCCGTGCGATCAACGGCATCGACCAGAATGTGACGCTCAACCGCGCGCTCTGGACGCTGGCCGAAGGGATGCAGCGCCTCAAAGCGGCGTGACGATAACTACTGCAGGGCCGGAGTTTCCGGCCCTGCAGCTTCGCCGTTTTCGCGCCGATCCGCTGCGCTGGAGCGGCGGCGGCCGCGCGTCCCAAGGTCCGCGCGGCCGCAATGGCGCGCTCGCCGGGCTAACGCCCGGCTCGCGATCTAAAGGGATGGTGGGTTAGTCGGTTTCGGACAGTTCAGCTTCGGCGAGTAAATCAGCCGGCGTGACGCCAAGTGGGGAGGCCAGATGAAACAAGGTCACGACCGTTGGATTACGGCGACCCCGTTCAAGATCGCTGACATATTGCTGGGTAAACCCTGACGTCTCGGCGAAGCGCTCCTGGGTAAAGCCCTTTTCCTTCCTCAATCTGGCGAAGTTCAGTCCCACGAGGCGGCGCATATCCATGCGCGGCAAGCTGGACGATACACACTATGCGGTTTATCTCATATAAGGTGTATCGACGGCCTCGCACCGCTTCATCGCTGCCAAATGTGCAACGAACGATGCGAGACTTGCGCGTACTCCGCGTCTGTATTTGATCTAGCTTGGTTAACGAAGACATGACGAGAGCGCCATGAGCACCAGCCAGTTCGCGGATCGTGCGCCGGACATATCG
The DNA here is from genome assembly GCF_042693015.1 of Sphingomonas sp. DBB INV C78. Lineage (NCBI taxonomy): Bacteria > Pseudomonadati > Pseudomonadota > Alphaproteobacteria > Sphingomonadales > Sphingomonadaceae > Sphingomonas > Sphingomonas sp. DBB INV C78. The sequence continues at coordinate 2,017,190 of NZ_CP170544.1, forward strand.
CACCTCACCGCCTATGATGAAAGCCATCTCGTCGATTATCTACGCCTGCTCGACGCTGCCGACGAAGGCGCAGACTGGCGTGAAGCCGCCGCCTGTATTCTCGGCGTCGATGCCGCCACCGAACCGCGCCGTGCAAAAACAATGCACGACAGTCATCTTGCGCGAGCGCGATGGATGACCGAGGTTGGCTATGCTCATCTTCTCGGGTCCGACCGACCGTTAAAGCGTTAAGATTTCGGTCCAATTCGGTTGCATTCGCTCATCTCCGGCACGGCTTTCGCGGCATGGTTGAGCGCAGCCTTCGCGCTATTCGCCCGATATTCCACAGGTGACGCTGAACTTCCTGAAATCCGCGCGGACCGCGGTTGGGAGGACGCAATGCCGACGTCACAGCGCCGGCGCCAGCGACGCGACGGCAGTCTGTCCGACGCGATCGGGCGCGCCGACATAGCCGCCGAGTTCCTTCGGCGAAACCGCACCTACCGCGCCGAACATGCGCAGATGCGTGAGCGCATCGCGAGCGGCGCCGTCGCGAAGAATGCCGCCGAAGCGGCGTTCGCGCGGCGCTGGGGGTTGTCCTTTCGCCACGGCACCGGATGACCTGTCAGAGCCGGTCGTCTGGCGCCCCGAGCTGACCGCCGTCACGGTCATCCTGGACGCCGCACCGGAGGGATTTGCGACCGCCGCCCCGGTCGATCCGCGCGCGCTCGGCGCGCTGCTCGCCGACCTGGCCGGAATCGACGGACGCCATGTCGTTGTCGCCGACGCGGCCGGCGAGCATCGGCTGTGGCTGCGCGAGGCAACGCCCGGGAGGCCGCTCGCTGCGGTCATTCCGCTCGACAAGGATTTCCTCACCCGTATCGCCAGCCTGCTGCGCTTCCACCGCCGTCTGCTCGGCCGCGTGGCGGGTCCGCTGCCGCGCGGCTGGCCGCTCACCGCCTATCGGCTCGCCCGGCTCGATCTTATGCTCCGCGCGCTCGACCTGCGCGACGGCGGTGCGACCTATCGCGAGATCGCCATCGCGCTGGGGCGTGAAGAGGCGGCGCGATTGTCCGCGAGCGACTGGAAGATGTCTTCCGCACGTTCATTTGTGGTCCGGCTGGTCCGAGACGGCATCGCGATGATGAACGGCGACTACCGCAAACTGCTCCGTATCCGCTGAGCGTTCCCCCGGGCGACGCTCCGCAAGGGGTGGTCGCATCCGTGCAGCCGCACATCTTCATACCCCACCCGGCCGCGCTGATTCTGACAATTACGTCTCCTGCCGCCACCGCCCGCAGGAGCCACCACTTGTCCGATACGCCCGCCAACCTGCCGCCCCGCTTCCTGCGCACGCCGGAAGCCGCACGCTTTCTCGGCCTCTCTGGTCGGACCCTTGAGAAGCACCGGTATTTTGGCACCGGCCCGGCCTATCGCCGCATCGGCGGCCGCGTCGTCTATTCGGTCGATGACCTGCGCGCCTGGGCCGACATAGGCATCAAACATTCGACCTCCGATCCGGGGCAGGACGACCTCATGCCGCGCGCGGATTCGGCCATCGCCCGGAGCCGGCGATGAGCGTCCCGCCGTCACCTATGCGCCACCGCCAACCTTCCGATGACGGCATGACGCGCGTCGAATTGACGTGGATCGAGAAGCGGATCGAGCACTGGATCAGGTTCGGCCGCGTCGCCGTGGACGAGATCGTCGACCGCCGCCGCCGCATCGTTCGCTTCCGTCCCGGCGCGATCTTCGCGTTCGTCCGCTGGGCGGCGAACGACTACGGGACGGTCACCTCGCGCATCGACATCGTGCGTGCGGTCGGCACCGACGAGCCCTTCACGACGCTGCCGTTCGTGCGGCCGGGCGGCGACATCCTGCTCAAGATCGAAGGCTGGCCCAAGGTTAGCCAAGTGCTCGCCGCGATCGACGCGACCGAGACCGCCGGCGTCGATCCGTGCGACGCCGCACCCGACCATTGGCGCCATGTCCACAACCGCATCGCCGCCGGACATCAGCCGCGCCCCTACACGCTGGAGCGTCATCGCGCCTGGCTCAAGCGCCGGGAGATCGAAGGATGACGCGCCGTGGATGGGCCATTGCGACGGTGTCTGTCGCATCGCTGTTCGGCGCGTCGTTCGCAGCCGTGGCGGTGTTCGACCCGCTCCCGCGCATCGTCTGGAACGCCAGCGCGAGCGCGCCGATCGGATTCTACCGGATCGAGCCGTTGCCGGATCCGCCGCACGGCGCGCTGGTCGCCGTGACGCCGCCCGCGCCGCTGGCTCGGTGGCTGGCGGCGCGCGGCTATCTCGGCGAGCGCGTGCCTCTGTTGAAGCATGTCGCGGCCAAGCCGGGGCAGCGGGTGTGCCGCATCGGCGCCGTCGTGAGCGTCGATGCGCGGCCCGTCGTCGTTGCTCGCTTGGCCGACGGCATGGGCCGCCCGCTGCCGGTCTGGCAGGGCTGCCGCACGCTGCGCGCCGGCGAGTTGCTGCTGCTCAATCCCGATCACGCCGACAGCATGGACGGCCGCTATTTCGGCCCGCTCCTGGCCTCGACCGTGCTCGGCCGCGCCATCCCGATCCTCACCCGCGATACGCCCGACGCGCCGCTCACCTGGCGCTGACCCGCTTTCCCAACTGCAACCCAAAGGAGATCATCATGCAGATCGGCAGCTTCTTCCGTACCGCCAACGGCTACGAAGGCATCATCGAGACGGCGACGCTCGACATCCGTATCTCGATCGTTCCGGCCGATCCGAGCGATGCCGACAAGGCGCCGGACTGGCGCGTCCATCGCGGCGACAACGACGAAGGGCCGGAGATCGGCGCTGGCTGGAATGAAAGCGGCGAGCGCGCCGGAGACTACGTCTCGCTGCGCATCGACGATCCCAGCTTCCCCCAGCCGATCCGCGCTGCCCTGTTCCAGAACGGCAATGACAAGTCGGCATGGTCGCTGCGCTGGAACCGCCAGCCCAAGTCGCGCGAGCAGGACTGAGTCCGTGCGCGTCGATATCATCCCTTTGTTCGCGGGAAGGCCGTCTCATCCCTTCGTCCCGCTCGATCGCAGGCCGGCCGGGGCGCGCAGCGCAGGTCAAGGGCGGCCGAAGGCCGGCGCTTCGCGCGCGCCCTTTACCGTAGCGAGCACGCTGGCAGGCTGGCGGCGGAGCGGAGTCGGATCGGCGGTTGTCGTTGCGGTCTTCCTGCTGTCCGGCGGCGCTGCGCCTGTCGCGGTGATGGCGGAGATGCCGGCCGCGCGATCGTCATCGGTCCATCCCTATGCCGGTCATGTCGCCGACGCCGCGCGGCGGTTCGGCATCCCAGAGGCTTGGATTTGGGCGGTGATGCGGGTCGAGAGCGGCGGCAATTCCCGCGCAATCTCGCGCGCCGGAGCAATGGGCCTGATGCAGATCATGCCCGCGACCTGGGCCAGTCTTCGCGCGCGCTACCGACTCGGCGCCGATCCGTTCGACGTGCGCGACAACATCATGGCGGGCGCGGCCTATCTGCGCGAGATGCACGACCGCTACGGCAACGCGAGTGCAATGCTGGCTGCCTACAATGCCGGGCCAGGCCGCTACGACGACTATCTGTCGCGCGCCCGTCCGCTGCCTCCCGAGACGCGCGCCTATCTCGCTCGTCTCGCGTCGATCACAGGCGACAGTGGCGACGTTGAGATTGCAGTTGCGCCGCTGCCCGATCCGTTCGCTTGGCGTCGTGCCGCTCTTTTCGTTCGCATTGCCACTGGCGCTCCGGATGCGACCGATGTGCAGGGCGACGATCACGAGACCGCGCCAGAACCGCAGTCCGATCGCCCTGCATCCAGCTCGTCGGGGGCGACCGATCCATCCTCCCGTGAACCGCTCGACACGCTGTTCGTGTCCCGCGCCCGCGCGGGCCGACCGCGATGACCGCCTGTCGTTTCAGATTGCCGGTTGCAATCAGGGAAGTGGCTGAAGGGGCAGGAAAAGGCCGGAAAGTGCGAGGGCAAGATATAAGCAGCGCCCCGTTCAGCCGAAAAGCCGAGGCTTTTCCGTGGCTTCACGCGGGGGCGTCGGTCGGCGCGCGTGCCGCGCGGAAGGGAAAAGCCAGCAAAATCAGCGCCTCGAATGGCACCACAGGCCATTTTCGGCGGAAAGCGGCCCGGCTGTGAGCGAGGACAGCGAGTTCCGCGTCCGGCCGGGCAAGGCCAAGCGCAGCAAGGCGCAGGGCCGCAATGCCCGCAGTCTGGTCGCCGAGGTGCTGCGCGTTGCCGCAATCCACAGCGGCGGCCGGCGCGGCGGCGCCAGCGGCGCGCGCCGGGGTGCGCAATCGACCTTCGGGCGGGGACGCACCGCCTTCGCCCGCAGTCGCCTGTTCGGCTCGGGCCGGCGCGTCATGGTCAAGATGCTGCCCGTGACCACCCGCAGCCGGGGTGGCCGGCGCTCGGCGCCGCTGTCCGCGCACGTCGCCTATTTGAAGCGCGAGGGCGTCACACGCGACGGTTCGCCGACGCGGATGTTTGATGCGGACGGAGACCGTGCCGACGAACGCGGCTTCACCGAGCGATGCCGGGACGACCGGCATCATTTCCGCATCATCGTCTCGCCCGAGGACGCGGCCGAGCTGATCGACCTGCGCGAATACACGCGCGACCTCATGTGTCAGATGGAGGCGGACCTTGGGACGCGGCTCGATTGGGTCGCGGTCGATCACTGGAACACCGACAATCCGCACGTCCATCTGCTCGTGCGCGGTGTTACCGATCAGGGCGCCGATCTCGTCATCTCCCGCGACTACATCAGCCACAATCTCCGCTCGCGCGCGCAAGACCTGGCCTTCGCCGAGCTTGGGCCGAGGCCCGAACATGAGGTCCAACGCGCGCTCGACCGTGAGGTGACGGCGGAACGCTGGACCCGGCTCGATACCGAGATCCAGCGTTCCGCCGACGAGCTGGGCGTGATCGACCTGCGCCCCGAGCGCCCCGGCCCGGACGATCCACGGCTCCGCCGGTTGATGGTCGGTCGGTTGCAGCATCTGGAGACGATGGGTCTCGCGGCCGAGGGCGAACCGGGTCAATGGGCGGTCGCGGAGGGCGCGGCGGGAAAGCTGCGCGAGCTGGGCGCGCGCGGCGACATCATCCGCACGATCGGCGCGGCGCTCAAGGATCGGGGGCAGGACCGGCCGCTCGACAGTTACGCGGTGGTGAGCGGCGCGCCCGAGAAGCCGATCGCCGGCCGGCTGATCGACAAGGGGTTGCACGACGAGCTGACCGGCACCGCCTATGCCGTGATCGACGGCACAGACGGGCGCACCCACCATGTTCGCCTGCCGGGCATCGAGGCGCTGGAGCATAGCCCCAAGCTCGGCGGCATCGTCGAGCTGCGCGGCGTCGGCCGGCCCGGCGAGGAGAAGCCGACGCTGGTGCTCGCCACGCGGTCGGACATAGACCTTGCCGCGCAGGTGAAAGCGCCCGGCGCGACCTGGCTTGACCATCGCCTGATCGAGCGTGGTGCCAGCGTTGCGGACGGCGGGTTCGGCGCCGAGGTGCGCCGTGCGATGGACGCGCGCACCGACCATCTTGTCCGCGAAGGGCTGGCGCGCCGGTTCGGCGAGCGGACGATGTTCGAGCGCGGGATGCTCGACACGCTCCGCAAGCGCGAACTGGACGCGGTTGGGGCGAAGATCGCGGGGGAAACCGGGCTTGTCCATCGCCCCGCCGCGTCCGGCGAGAAGATCGCCGGCGTCGTGCGCCAGCGCCTCGCGCTCGCGTCCGGCCGCTTCGCCATGATCGACGATGGCTTGGGTTTTCGCCTCGTGCCGTGGGCCAGCACCCTCGAACAGCAACTCGGCCGCCAGGTGTCCGGCGTCGTCCGCGCCGGCGGCGGCGTCGACTGGACGCTCGGCCGTAATCGCGGCCTCGGCATCTGAATCAGGAGACCTCCATGTCCGCGACCAAAATCCTCTGGGGCCAGCTCATCGTCGTGTTTCTGATCGTGCTCGCCGGCATATGGGGCGCGACGCAGTGGACCGCCGCAGCGCTCGCCTACCAGCCCGAGCTGGGGCCGCCGTGGTTCGAGGCGTTAGGGTTGCGGGTCTATCCGCCGCCGGCTTTCTTCTGGTGGTGGTTCAGCTTCGACGCCTACGCGCCCGACATCTTCAAGACCGGCGCGTTCATCGCAGCATCGGGCGGGTTCGCGTCGATCGCCGTCGCCATCGGCATGTCGGTGTGGCGCGCCCGTGAATTGAAAAACGCCGAGACCTACGGGTCTGCGCGCTGGGCGACGGAGCGCGAGGTTCGCGGCGCCGGACTGCTCGGGCCGAACGGCGTCGTGCTCGGCAGGCTCGCCCGCGACTATCTGCGCCACGACGGCCCGGAGCATGTGCTGTGCTTCGCCCCAACGCGCAGCGGCAAGGGCGTCGGCCTGGTCGTGCCTTCGCTGCTGACCTGGCCGGCGTCAGCAATCGTCCACGACATCAAGGGCGAGAACTGGACGCTAACCGCCGGCTTCCGGGCGCGCTACGGCCGCGTGCTGCTGTTCGATCCGACCAATGCCGCGTCGGCCGCCTACAATCCGCTGCTGGAGGTGCGCCGAGGCCAGTGGGAAGTGCGCGACGTGCAGAACGTGGCGGACGTGCTGGTCGACCCCGAAGGCTCGCTGGAGCGTCGGAACCACTGGGAGAAAACCTCCCATTCGCTGCTGGTCGGCGCGATCCTCCACGTCCTCTACGCCGAGCCCGACAAGACGCTGGCTGGGGTCGCGGGGTTCCTGTCGGACCCATCGCGCACGATCGAGCAGACGCTGGCGGCGATGATGGCGACGCCGCACCTCGGCGAAGCCGGCGTCCACCCCGTCGTCGCCTCGGCCGCGCGCGAGCTGCTGAACAAGTCGGATAACGAGCGATCGGGCGTGCTCAGCACAGCAATGTCCTTCCTCGGCCTCTACCGCGATCCTGTCGTGGCGCAGGTCACGCGGGCGTGCCAGTGGCGCATATCGGATATGGTCGAGGGCGAGCGGCCGGCGACGCTCTACCTGGTCGTCCCGCCCAGCGACATCTCGCGCACCAAGCCGCTGATCCGCCTCATCCTCAACCAGATCGGGCGCCGGCTGACAGAGGAGCTGACCCCGAACGGCAACCGCCATCGCGTGCTCTTGATGCTTGACGAGTTTCCGGCGCTCGGCCGGCTCGACTTCTTCGAGTCCGCGCTGGCGTTCATGGCCGGCTACGGATTGAAGGCGTTCCTGATCGCGCAGTCGCTCAATCAGATCGAGAAGGCTTACGGCCCTAACAACGCGATCCTCGACAACTGCCATGTCCGCGTGAGCTTCGCCACCAACGACGAACGCACCGCCAAGCGCGTGTCGGATGCGCTCGGCACCGCGACCGAGATGCGGGCGATGAAGAACTATGCCGGGCATCGCCTGTCGCCGTGGCTTGGGCATTTGATGGTGTCGCGGTCGGAGACTGCCCGTCAGCTCCTCACGCCTGGCGAGGTGATGCAACTCCCGCCCGACGACGAGATCGTCATGGTGGCGGGCGTCCATCCGATCCGCGCAAAGAAGGCGCGCTACTTCCGCGATGCACGCTTCGCGGAGCGGATCATGGCGGCACCCGAACCGGCTGTTGGCGCAGTCCGGCCCGACGACTGGACAGGACGCGCGGTCGCCGCCGATCCCGCCGACGTGGCGCGGATCGTGCGCGCGCAAGAGGACGCCGCCAATGGCGGGCTGCGCCGTGAGCCCGAACTGCCCGAGCATGTCGCCATCGCACCTGAGACGACAGCGCCGCCCGCCCAGGAGTTCGCAATCGTGGACGACGATGCCGATGACGCCGCGCGACAGGCGGCTGTGCGCCGCCGGATGCAGGGGCTCGCGCGGCAAGCGTCGCTCGATCCCGGCGACGGCATCGAGCTGTAGGAGGCCGAGATGCGCACCCGGCTGAATGTCTATTTTCCGCCCGCACTCGCCAAACAGGTCGACGAACTGGCGATCCGACGGCGCATATCACGCTCGGCCATCGTTGAGGCGGCGGTAGCGTCCTACCTGTCACCGGACGGCGCCGACCGGATGGAGGCGGCGTTTGCGCGCCGGCTTGATCGGCTGACCCGCCAGGTGCAGCGGCTGGAGCGCAATACCGGCCTCACGACCGAGGCGCTGAGCCTGTTCGTCCGGTTCTGGCTGTCGGTGACGCCCCCGTTGCCCGACGAGGATCAGGCCGCAGCGCAGGTGAAGGGGCGCAAGCGCTACGAGGGGTTTGTCGAGACGCTGGGCCGGCGCTACGCCAGCGGCAAGTCCTTGATAGACGAGATACCGGAAGACGTCTGGCCGCGCGCAACATCGTCCGAGTCGGATTGAATAGCCGCGCCCAGCTTGTTTTAGTCAGAAGGCATCGTCGCCGACGGCATCGTATCTACCGCCCCCTCTACTACGCCGGCAACTAGCTGTTGCGACGCGGATATTTCTGGCTCTCTTGCTGTGCTCCTGACGCCGGGCGGCGGTTCGCCCGGTCCAATCCAGGGGCCAGTTGTTGACCGCTTACTCACTCCGATCCGAGGCTCGATCACGCGGCGCGCGGATGTTGCGCACAGCGCTGGGGCCATCGATCGCGGCTTGGCTGGAAGACCCTGCCGTCATCGAGGTGATGTTGAACCCGGACGGCAAAGTTTGGGTCGATCGGCTGGGCGAAGGCATCAGCGACACCGGCGAGTTGCTGACCGCTGCTGACGGCGAACGCATTGTCCGCTTGGTCGCACACCATGTCGGCGTCGAGGTTCACGCCCGGAGCCCCCGCGTTTCGGCCGAACTGCCGGAGGGCGGCGAGCGGTTTGAAGGGCTGTTGCCGCCCGTCGTCGCCGCGCCGGCCTTCGCAATCCGTAAGCCCGCCGTCGCGGTGTTCACGCTCGACGACTATGCTGCGGCCGGAATCATGTCGGCGGTTCACGCCGAGTCGCTGCGGCACGGCGTCGAAACCCGCGCCAACATTCTCGTCGCTGGCGGAACCGGCAGCGGCAAGACCACGCTGGTCAACGCGCTCCTGGCCGAAGTCGCCAAGACCTCCGACCGCATCGTCCTGATCGAAGATACTCGCGAGCTGCAATGCGCCGCGCCCAACCTTGTCGCCATGCGGACCAAGGATGGCGTCGTCTCGCTGTCCGACCTCGTGCGATCCTCGCTGCGGCTGCGCCCTGATCGCATCCCGATAGGCGAGGTGCGCGGCGCTGAGGCGCTGGACCTCCTCAAAGCCTGGGGGACCGGGCACCCCGGCGGCATCGGAACGATCCACGCCGGCACGGCGCTCGGGGCGCTCCGCCGCATGGAGCAGCTCATTCAGGAGGCCGTCGTCACGGTCCCGCGCGCGCTGCTGGCCGAGACCATCGACCTGATCGCCGTGCTCGTCCGCGACGGGCACGGCCGTCGCCTTGCCGAGCTGGCCCGTGTCGAAGGGCTCGATCCCACGACCGGCGACTACCGCTTCACTTCGCTTTCCACCACCCAACTAGGAGACCTGCCATGATCCATGCCATCCGGCATGGCGCACGCCGCGCCATGCTCGCCGCCACCGCCAGCATCATCGCGCTGACATTCGCCGTTCCGGCCCATGCTGGCGGTTCGTCGATGCCGTGGGAAGCCCCGCTGCAAAGCATCCTCGAATCCATCGAAGGTCCGGTGGCGAAGATCGTCGCGGTCATAATCATTATCGTAACCGGCCTGACGCTGGCCTTCGGCGACACGTCGGGCGGCTTCCGCCGACTGATCCAGATCGTCTTCGGCCTGTCGATAGCCTTCGCGGCCAGTTCCTTCTTCCTCAGCTTCTTCAGCTTCGGCGGCGGGGCGCTGGTCTGATGGACGCCCCAGATGGCCTTGGCTCGCCGATCGCGGGTTTTTACGCTCCCGTCCACCGGGCGCTGACCGAGCCGATATTACTGGGCGGCGCCCCCCGGTCGCTCGCCATCGTCAACGGCACGCTGGCCGGCGCGATCGGCCTCGGCCTGCGCCTCTGGATCGCCGGCCTCGTCATCTGGGGGATCGGCCATGCGCTGTCCGTTTGGGCGGCACGCCGTGACCCGCAATTCGTGGACGTGGCCCGCCGCCACCTCCGTTACCCGAGCTGGATACAGCCATGATGAGCTTGCGCGAATACCGCAACAAGGCGGCGCACCTCGCCGACTTCCTGCCCTGGGCCGCGCTGGTCGGCGAAGGGATCGTGCTCAACAAGGACGGATCGTTCCAGCGCACCGCCCGCTTTCGCGGCCCCGATCTCGACAGCGCCACGCTGGCCGAACTGGTGGCGACGACATCGCGGCTGAACAACTCACTCCGCCGGCTCGGCTCCGGTTGGGCCATCTTCGTCGAGGCGCAGCGCACGCCAGCGCTCGACTATCCCGACGCAGCCTTCCCCGATCCGGTCTCGGCATTGGTCGAGATGGAGCGGCGCGAACAGTTCCGTGAGGAGGGAGCCCACTTCGAGAGCGCCTATTATCTGACGCTGCTGTGGATGCCGCCCGCCGAAGAAGCGGCGCGCGCGGAAGGCTGGCTTTACGAGGGCCGGTCAACTTCCGGCGTCGATCCGTGGGAACTGCTCAAGGGCTTCACCGACCGCAGCGACCGTGTGCTCAATCTGGTCGAAGGCTTCGTGCCCGAGGTCCGCTGGCTCGATGACGCCGAGACGCTGACCTATCTGCACAGCACGGTTTCGACGCGGCGCCAGCGCGTGCGCGTGCCCGAGACGCCGATGCACCTCGACGCGCTGCTCGCCGACGAGCCGCTAACTGGCGGGCTAGAGCCGCGTCTCGGCGACCATCATCTCCGCACGCTCACCATCATCGGATTCCCGAGCGCCACCTTTCCGGGTCTGCTCGACGAGCTGAACCGGCTCGCTTTCGAGTATCGCTGGTCAACCCGGGCGATCATGCTCGACAAGACCGACGCGACCAGGCTGCTCACCCGCATCCGTCGCCAGTGGTTCGCCAAGCGCAAATCGGTCGTCGCCATCTTGAAGGAGGTGATGACCAACGAGGCGAGCACGCTGCTCGACAGCGACGCTTCGAACAAGGCGGCCGATGCCGATACCGCCCTGCAGGAACTGGGCGCCGACTATGCCGGCATGGCCTACGTCACCGCCACGGTGACGGTATGGGACCGCGATCCGGCTATTGCAGCGGAGAAGCTGCGGCTCGTGGAGAAGGTCATCCAGGGCCGCGACTTCACCGTGATCCCCGAGGGGATGAACGCGATCGAGGCCTGGCTGGGGAGCTTGCCCGGCCACACCTACGCCAACGTCCGCCAGCCCCCGGTTTCCACCATCAATCTCGCCCACCTGATCCCCCTGTCAGCGGTATGGGCGGGGCCGGAACGGGACGAGCACTTCGGGCACCCCCCCTTGCTCTACGGCAGGACCGAAGGCTCGACCCCGTTCCGGTTTTCCCTTCATGTCGGCGACGTCGGCCATACGTTGATCGTCGGCCCGACCGGCGCCGGCAAGTCGGTGCTGCTCGCGCTGATGGCGATGCAGTTCCGCCGCTATGAGGGCTCCCAAGTCTTCGCCTTCGACTTCGGCGGCAGCATCCGCGCCGCCGCGATCGGCATGGGCGGGGACTGGCAGGATTTGGGCGGCATGTTGGCCGACGAGGCGGAGACGGGCGTCCAGCTCCAACCGCTGGCCCATATCCACGACCCCGCCGAGCGCGCCTGGGCGGCCGAATGGCTGGCGGCGATCTTGGCTTCCGAAGGCGTCGCGGTCGATCCGCAGGCCAAGGAGCATATCTGGTCGGCGCTCGGCTCGTTGGCATCGGCACCGATCAGCGAACGCACGCTCACCGGCCTGGCCGTCCTACTGCAATCACAGCAGCTCAAGCAGGCGATTGCTCCTTACTGCATCGGCGGCCCGTGGGGCCGGCTGCTCGACGCCGAGGCCGAGCGTCTCGGCGAGGCATCGGTCCAAGCGTTCGAGACCGAAGGCTTGGTCGGCGCCGGGTCGGCCGCGGCGGTACTGTCCTATCTGTTCCACCGGATCGAAGGCCGGCTGGACGGCTCGCCGACGCTCATCATCATCGACGAGGGCTGGCTGGTCCTAGACAGCCCCGACTTCGCCGCGCAGCTCCGCGAGTGGCTCAAGACGCTCAGGAAGAAGAACGCCAGCGTCGTCTTCGCAACCCAGAGCCTCGCCGACATCGAAACGTCGAACATCGCGCCGGCCATCATCGAGAGCTGCCCAACGCGGATATTCCTGCCCAACGAGCGCGCCGCCGAGCCGCAAATCGCGGCCATCTACGCACGATTCGGGCTCAACGAGCGTCAGATCGAAATTCTCAGCCGGGCGACGCCCAAGCGCGACTATTACTGCCAGTCGCGGCGCGGCAACCGGCTGTTCGAGTTGGGGCTTGGCGAGGTCGCGCTGGCGTTCGCCGCCGCCTCTTCCAAGACCGATCAGCTCCGCATCGCCGAGCTGGTCGAGACCCACGGCCGCGAGCACTTCGCCGCCGAATGGCTGCGCCATCGCGGCTGCGCCTGGGCGGTCGAGCTTCTTCCCGAACCCCAACCCGATCCGCTGGCCGGCCGCCGGGAAGATACCGGCCAGCTCCCCCTTGCCTTGAAGGACATGGCCCCATGAAGAGCTCCATCCTACGCCGCGCCGTGCTGGCCGGCGCCATCGCCACATCGAGCATGATCGGCATCACCGCCGCCACGCCGGCGCACGCCCAGTTCGGCGGCATCGTCTATGATCCGACCAACTATGCGCAGAACGTGCTGACGGCCGCCCGGTCGCTCCAGCAGATTAATAATCAGATCCAGCAAATCCAGAACCAGGCGACGAGCCTCATCAACGAGGCGCGCAATCTAACCTCGCTGCCGTTCAGCTCGCTCCAGCGGTTGCAGCAACAGGTGCAGCGCACCCTGCAGCTTCTCGGCGAAGCGCAGCGCATCGCCTATGACGTGCAGAACGTCCAACAGGCATTCAGCAACCGCTACAAGGGGGCGGCTCTCACCGGCACCCACGCGCATATGGTCGCCAATGCCAATGCGCGCTGGGAGGATAGCGTCGGCGCGTTCGAGGATGCGTTGCGCGTTCAGGCGGGCGTGGTCGGCAATATCGACGGCGCGCGCACGACGATGGACGGCCTGGTCTCGTCCAGCCAGTCGGCGACGGGCGCGCTTCAGGCCGCGCAGGCGGGCAACCAGCTTCTCGCGCTGCAATCGCAGCAGCTCGCGGACCTGACGGCGCTGCTTGCCGCGCAGGGCCGGGCACAGGCGCTGGATTCCGCACGCAACGCGGCGGTCGAAGCCGAAAGCCGCGAACGGCGCCGCCGCTTCCTGACGCGGTCCACTGGCTACCAGCCGGGCAACGCAAGCATGTTCCGCGACTGAGCCGATGGACACCAAGCTCCTCGCGCGCATCGGCGCCATCATCTTCATTGCCATCGCCATCACGATGACGGCGATCGAGATGAGCCGCTCGCCTGATCCCGGGCGCGACGAGCCGGCGACCGTCGCCGACACTTCGGCGACGGTCGACCCGCTGCTGATCGAGCTGCGCCGCTGTCAGTCGCTTGGACAAGCTGGCGCGAGCGATTCCGCTTGCCTGCGCGCCTGGACCGAGAACCGCCGCCGGTTCCTGGCGCCCGGCGCGCGTCCCGCCGCCCGCATCGCCGAAGACGCTTCGGCACAGGAGAACTGACATGGGCGGCACCGGCGTCGTCGATCGCTTTCTGGATGTCTTCACCCGCTACATCGACAGCGGATTCGGCCTGCTCGGCGGCGAGGTGGCGTTCATCGCCACGACGCTGATCGTCATCGACGTGACCCTGGCCGCGCTGTTCTGGACCTGGGGCGAAGGCGACGACATCATCGCGCGCCTCGTCAAAAAGACGCTGTTCGTCGGCATTTTCGCCTACATCATCGGCAACTGGAACAGCTTGGCGCGGATCGTCTTCGAGAGCTTCGCCGGCTTGGGGCTAAAAGCGTCCGGCACCGGCTTCACCGCCGCCGAGCTACTACAGCCCGGCCGCGTCGCTCAGGTCGGCTTGGAGGCCGGCGAACCCATCCTCCAGTCGATCTCTGACCTGATGGGCTGGGTCGCCTTTTTCGAGAACTTCATCCAGGTCGCGGTGCTGTTGTTCGCGTGGGTGCTCGTTATCCTCGCCTTCTTTATCCTGTCGATCCAGCTTTTCATCACGCTGATCGAGTTCAAGCTGGCGACGCTCGCCGGTTTCGTGCTCATCCCCTTCGGCCTGTTCGGCAAGACGGCCTTCATGGCCGAGCGGGTGCTGGGGCTGGTCATCTCGTCGGGCGTCAAGGTGCTGGTGCTCGCCGTTATCGTCGGCATCGGCTCGACACTGTTCGACGAGTTTCGCGCCGGCTTCGGCGGCGCGCAACCGAGCATCGAGGACGCGATGGCGGTGGCGCTTGCCTCTCTCTGCTTGCTCGGCCTCGGCATCTTCGGGCCGAGCATCGCCAACGGCATCGTTTCGGGCGGCCCCGCGCTGGGCGCCGGCGCTGCGGCCGGAACCGTGCTCGCGGCCGGTGGCGCCCTGGTCGGCGGTGCGGCCGCCGCCCGTCTTGGCGCTGGCGCGATGGCTGGAGTCGTTGGCGGTGCGGCCCGAGGCGCGGCCTTTACGTCCGGCGCCGCCAACAGCGCCTATGCCCTTGGCTCCGCCGGAAAGACCGGCGGGGCCGCCGCAGCGGGCGGCGCGGCAGGCGTCGGCAAAGCCGCCGTCGGCGCGGCCATGTCCCCGCTGCGCAAGGCCGCGGCCTCGCTCAAGGACAGCTACCGCTCGGGCGGCCGGGCGGCCGTCACCGCCACCGGTGGCACTATCTCAGGCGGCAGCGGAGCACCGTCGCCGGAGGCTTCCGGCAGCTCGCCCGCGTGGGCCGCCGCGATGAAGCGCCGCCAGACCATGACCCACGGCGCGACCGTCGCCGCCCACACGCTGCGCTCCGGCGACGGCGGGGGCAGCGGCGCATCGGTCGATGTCAGCCAGAAGGATTGATCCATGTTTAGACGCCCCAACATCCGATACGGACAAACGCCCGAGCCAACGACCCCATACCAGCGCGCGTCGCAGGTATGGGATGACCGGATCGGATCATCCCGCGTCCAGGCGAAGAACTGGCGGCTGGCCTTTTTCGGCGCCCTCGCTCTCTCGGGCGGCTTGGCTGGCGGCCTCGTCTGGCAATCGGCGCGCGGGCACATCGTCCCCTGGGTGGTGCAGGTCGATCGGCTCGGCGAGGCGCAGGCGGTCGCGCCGGCCGAAGCAGGCTACCGCCCGACCGATCCGCAGGTCGCATTCCATCTCGCCCGCTTCATCGAACAGGTGCGCAGCATCCCGGCCGATCCGGTTATCGTGCGGCAGAACTGGCTCCGGGCCTACGACTTCACGACCGACAAGGGCGCGTTGTTCCTCAACGACTACGCGCGCGCCAACGACCCCTTCACCAATGTCGGCCGGGTTCAGGTCGCGGTGGACGTGTCGAGCGTGATCCGGGCCTCGCCCAACAGCTTCCGCGTGGCCTGGACCGAGCGCCGCTATCAGGATGGCAGCCTCGCCGCCACCGAGCGTTGGTCGGCGATCCTCACCGTCGTCGTGCAGCCGCCGCGCACGCCCGACGCCCTGCGCAAGAACCCGCTCGGCGTCTTCGTCAATGCCCTCAACTGGTCGAAGGAGCTGTCACAATGACCGCCAGTCCGTTTCGCCGCGCCGCATCGGCGGCGCTGCTCGTCTCCGCTTCCGCGCTCGCCGGCTGCGCCACCACATCGGCCAAACCGCCAGCCATCGCCTATGACGATCCGCCGGCCGAAATTGCCGCGACCCCCGCGCCGGAACCGCCGCGCGCGGTCGAGGTGGTGACGATCCCCGAGCCATTGCCGCTTCCGGGACAGTTGAAGCCGGTGACGGACACGCCCCGCGCGCCGGAGCCATCCGATCCTCGCCAGCGCGTCGGCGCGGCGAACGCCGCCGCCCGCGTGCAGCCGGTGCGCGACGGTTTCCTCAACGCGATCCAGCAATATCCCTGGACCGATGGGGCGCTCTATCAGGTCTACACCGCGCCGGGTCAGGTGACGGACATCGCGTTGCAGGAGGGCGAACAGCTCGTCGGACCGGGGCCGGTCGCGGCGGGCGATACCGTGCGCTGGATCATCGGCGACACTATCAGCGGCAGCGGCCCGACCGCGCGCGTGCATATCTTGGCGAAGCCAACCCGGCCTGACCTCGTCACCAATCTCGTCATCAATACCGACCGACGCACCTATCATTTGGAGCTGCGCGCCACGGCCGCGACCTACATGGCGTCGGTGAGCTGGACCTATCCGCACGACGCACTGATCGCCTTGCAGGGCCGCAATGCGGCCGCCGCAGCCGTCGCGCCGGTGGCGACTGGCATTGACGTATCGGCGCTCAACTTTCGCTACCGGATCGAGGGCGACCGGGCGCCGTGGCGTCCGGCCCGCGCTTTCGACGACGGGCGGCAGGTGTTCATCGAGTTTCCGGCCGGGATCTCACAGGGCGAGATGCCGCCGCTGTTCGTGACCGGGACTGCCGGCGACGCAGAACTGGTCAATTACCGCGTGCAGGGCCGCTACATGGTGGTCGACCGCCTGTTCGCCGCCGCTGAACTGCGCCTGGGCGACCGGCGCAGCGAACAGCGCGTCCGCATCGTGCGCGGCGATGGGCGCAGGGGGCGGTCGTGAGCGACACGTTCGACACTCCGGCCACCGCGCCCGCCACGCCGCGTTCCGATCCCCAGGCCTTCCAGCTTCGCGGAGACGCGCCGCGCGTCATGCGGCTGTCGCGCAAGGCGCTCGCCGTCGTCGGCGTCGCCGCCTGCCTTGGCATCGGCGGTTCGTTGATCTATGCGCTGCGGCCGCCCGGCGATAAGGCCGCGCAGGAACTCTACAACACTGACAGCAGGGCCACGGCCGAGACCATCATGTCCGGGCCGCGCGACTATGCGCAGGCGCCGCGGCTCGGCCCACCGCTCCCTGGCGACCTCGGCGGCCCGATCGTGGCGGCGCAGCAGCGCGGCGAGAATGTGCCCGTGCCGCCGGTCGGCGCGCAGCCAGGCCAACCCGATCCCCGCGTTCAGGCGGCCGAAGCCGCCCGCCAGCGCGCGCAACAGGAACGAGACGCGGCCCGCACCAGCTCGGTCTTCCTTGGCAGCAGCGGCGGCGCGGCGTCATCAGCGGCCCCGGCTTCCTCCGGCTTCGCGGTCCCGAACCCGGTGCCTCCAGCGACGGCCGATGCAGCGGCGCAAAGCGACCAGGCCACGAAGCGTGCCTTCATGGCGCAGGCGGCCAACCAGCGCACGGTCAGCGCCGAGCGGCTGACAGCGCCGGCCTCACCCAACATCGTGCAGGCCGGCAGCATCATCCCGGCTGCGCTCATCACCGGCGTCCGTTCCGACCTCCCCGGACAGATTACCGCTCAGGTGACCGCCAACGTCTATGACAGCCCTACAGGGCGCATCCTGCTCATTCCGCAGGGCGCGCGGCTGATCGGCGAGTATGACAGCGAGATCGCCGCCGGGCAGACCCGCGTGCTGCTCGCCTGGGATCGGCTCATCATGCCGGACGGCCGCTCGATCATTCTCGAGCGCCAGCCCGGCGCGGACGGAGCCGGGTTCGCGGGCCTACAGGACCGCGTAAACCAGCATTGGGGCAATCTCCTCAAGGCCGCAGCCGTCTCGACGCTGCTCGGCGTCGGCGCCGAGCTGGGGGCGGACAGCGAAGACGACTTGACCCGTGCCCTCCGGCGAGGCTCGCAGGATACCATCAATCAGACCGGCCAGCAGATCGTGCGACGGCAGCTCAACGTGCAGCCGACGCTCACCATCCGGCCGGGCCATCCGCTGCGCGTGGTTCTTACCCGCGACCTGGTGCTCGAACCCATCGGAGGAACGCGATGACGAAGTTGAAGCTGGGACCGCTCGCCGACGACCGGCCGGTGAAGCTGGCGGCGGAGGTGCCTGCCGCTGTCCACCGCGATCTTGTCGCCTACGCCGCCGCCCTTGCGGCCGAGACCGGCGGGGACGCCATAGCTCCCGAGAAACTCGTCGCGCCGATGCTGGCGAAGTTCATGGCGAGTGACCGAGGATTCTCGCGGCGTCGGGCCGGCGCAAAGGACTGAGGTGGCGACTTCGCCTCAGTTCCCGAGAAATTTTCTGCGGCGCTCTTCGGCATCGATCTTGATGATAGCTTCTTCGGCAGTTGTACATTCGCCGCCACGAACAGAGCCGTCGCGACACCCGGCTACAACCCGCTGAGCCTCGTCGACGTGTGCGACAAAATACTGCGTTCCGCGCGGTTCGTTCGATGTCAATCTTGCAGGTGCGGCGACCGTGATCCTATCCGCTGTTGGGGCTGGCGAGATAATCGGTCGTGACAAGAAACCGCCCGCGAAACCAACAGATAGGGCGACGAGCACAATGACAACTGCCTTGTCTGGTTTCATTGCGAAAAAACTCCCAATAATTGCCAACTATTTTATTGTAATTTAAGCGAAAAATCAAAAGCCAGTGCATGGCGCATTTTGATGAACTCCAGGAAGCGACGTAGTGCCGGATTGCCGCTATCTTCGCGCCAATACCCGGAAAAGCCAGTTAGCGCCGGTCCTTGCTCACCGTGAATTGGCCGATACACCACATTAGGATAGAGTGCCCCTGTGGACCCTTCACAGACGATGCTGACGCCAGGGCTGCCGCCAAGGATACTCAATACGGTTTCGCGGCTAGCTTGGGACATTCTGATCTCTGGCTTGCCGCCAGACGCGCCTAGTCGGCCGATCAACATATCCCGTATCTCGGGGCCGGGATCGGCAGTCGGTAAAAGAACGCGCTCGCCGCGAAGATCTGTCCAATGAGCCACATCGAGTTTTGCCAGCGAATGCGATGACGGCAGAGCGACCAATATCCGTTCACTCCACAGCGTCTCACAACGAAATCCGTCATGTTGCGCCGCTGCGCCCATGAGAATTGCCATGTCAATTTCACCGCTGTCGATCCCGGCAAGTAAAACGCTACGATCAGCCTCGACGCATTCTACCTCGACGTCGGGGTGCGCTTCGTGCCAGGTCATAAGCGTCGCACGGAGATTACCGGCAGAAACAGAACCGTGGTGTCCAAGCGTCAAATGACCGGCACGGCCTTGGCCAGCCGCGCGCATCATCGCAACGAGCTTGTCTGCCGATGCTACCATAGGCTTGGCACCACTGATAAATGCATTGCCCGCTGACGTCATTGTGACACCTGCGCGCGAGCGTTCGAAGATCGGCATACCGATCGAGCGCTCCAGTTTCAGAATCGCACGGCTCAGCGTCGATTGTTCAATGTCGAGCGAACGTGCAGCTCTATAGAAGCTGCCACGATCTGCCGCCGCGATGGCGTAGCGAAGCTGGCGGAGATCAAAAGGCAAATGAAACTCCCCATACTAGCCGACCGCCTTGTGATTGGCCGCTCGGGTAGAATGTTGTTCGGTGGCCGCTGCTGGCGGCTCACCAAGCCCGCGTGCGTCGTGCGCTGCGGCAGGCCCGACTATGGCGACGGCGCGTCCGTATTGTTCAGTTGAAGGCGCAACAGCCCGGTGGCGCAGCGGCTCTCGGATATGAACATTGCCATAGCCCATAGCAGGAGCCCAAAACCCACTGTGGTCGCACCGACTACAAGCCAGATCGGCAGCACATGGCGGCCTTCCGATGCGAGAATGGCACCGATCAGGCCGAGCAAGGCACCGATGCCGAAAAATGCTACTGCCGCATATAGGCAGTCGAGACCGCGAAGAAGCAGGCGGATGCGCCGCTGAGCAATGTGGATAGCCGCGTCCATGTCTGCGTAGTGTCGGGATAGCAGATTGTCGCCGGCAATCATTGAGGCCCGAAACTCGCGCCACTGCGAGATCGCGAGGCTATAACGCATTGAAGCGCTGTTCTGGAGGATCGCGCAAGCGTTGGTGAGCATGGCCGGGCCAGCGATGAACGTGAGTGTCACGAACGGATTGTCGATCATCTCGTACATCAGCGGGCTCTCAAATGGTCTCCAACGACTGCGGGAAAGGATTGAAAAGGAGGGCGCCTGGACTGGTGCGGGGGGCCGGTCCAGTCCAGGCGCGGCTGGGGGAATTACCCCCAAGCGGTGTTAAATCTGATTTTCCCAAGCCTGGAGCTGATGGGCTTTAAGCATGTCCTCGATCGCCTTCGGGGAGACATTGCGGAACTTGCCCGTGTCCGCCGGAACGATCTCGATCATAGCGTCGATCTGCTCCTGCGGGTCCATCGCGCCTTCGGGCGTCGCGAAAAAGTCGTCGAAACCCTTGCGAAGATCAGCGCGCTTGGTGAAGTTCTTGCTGTCATCCAGCCAGCGGAACGGGTTATCGGCCATCGTCTCGTTGTATCCGGTGTAATAAGCGCCCGGATTGATGGTCTGGACCTTGATCCCGTAAGCGGCGAGTTCCTGCTGCATCGCCTCAGCGAACGCTTCGAGGGCGTGCTTGGTGGAAACGTAGGTGCCCCAGTTCGCTGGAGTGAACAGGCCGCCCATCGACGACGTGATGACGACCTTCTTGCCCTGGTTCTTGCCTTCGCGAATCCAGCGCTGAACCACGCCCTGCGTCAGCTCAAGAGGCAGGAAGACGTTATTTTCGTAAAGGCGACGGACAATATCGACTGGAATTTCCCAAACCGGGCCGGGCTCACCACGACCGGCATTGTTCCATAGAATGTCGAAGTCCCAGCCGATCGCTTGCTTGATATCGTAGGGATCGTGCAAATCGAGCCGCTCCACGCGGATGCGATCGGAAAGGCCCAGCGCCTGGACCTCTTCGCGCAGTGCGAACACCATCGGTGACACCTCGCAAGTGGCGATGATGTGATGACCGTTTTTGGCCATGCCGATGGCAGCCGCCTTGCCGAAGCCAGAGCCGGCACCAGTGATGAGAATCGTCTTGCTCATGTCATTCTCCTAGCTGTCGTGTGTACGGATTGATGGCTATCTGAGGGTTGCTTCGAAGGCGGCGAAGCCTGCCTTCGCTATCTGCGCGTCCTGTTCGATGGTTCCGCCGGAAACGCCGAGTGCGCCGGCCAACCCCCCGGTGGGGCATTTGAGCGCCATTCCACCGGCGTAGGGAGCCAAGCCGTCATTGCTCAGTTCGAGATGCGGAGCCGGCGCACCCGGTTTGAGGTAGTCCCAGACGTCCTCGCTGTTGCACTGGAAGAGCACTGCGGTGCGCGCTTTGCGGATGGCGATGTCGATGGACCCGAGCACTGCGCCATCCATGCGATGGAAGGCCTTCAAGTGTCCTCCGTCATCCAGAATGGCGATGATCGCCGAAAGCCCCATCTCGCGTGCTTTTGCCTCCGCTTGCTCGATGATTGCCTGTGCGATGTGCGAAAAAATCGGCATCACCAATCTCCCGTTCGTATGTGGCTGGCTTCGATGGGAGGATTGTCAGGCGTAAGCGCGTGTCTCTCAAGTTGAGTGATGTTAAGTATTGTTAAGTCCAAGCATTGATGCGCCGTGATGGCATCAAACCGAGCGACGCCTGACGAGAGGCAAGGAATTTCTCTTACGATCACGAACAGTGTAAATGGTTTGGTTCGGCACTCACGATACGCACACGCCGAGCCGAAGGCGGACCAAATGGTCCATAGGTATCAATCCGACATGCGGGGGCGAGATTGGTCGTGGCAGCATCGCGGTACGTATTTGGGGCCTTCGAACTCGACCCTTTGCGGCTTGAGTTGCGGCGGGATGGCGTCCGACTCCAAGTCGGCGGACGAGCCTGCCGGGTTCTTTTGGCATTGCTGGAACGTGCTGGTCAGGTCGTCAGCCAGACGGAACTATTGGCGGCCGCCTGGCCGGGATTGCACGTCGAGGACGTGAATTTACGAGTCCATATTGTCGCCCTGCGGAAAGCGCTTTCGGATGGGCCGGACGGTGCCATCGATATCACTACCGTTCCGCGCGAAGGTTATGTGTTTGCGGGACCAGTCTCCTTGGTAGCCATGACCGAGGCGTTCTCTAAGTCTCCACCGCGGCTACCTCGGCGGCTCGGCCCGCTCATCGGCAGGAGCGAGATGCTTGTGCATCTGCGCGATGCGCTCGCGATGCACCGGCTCGTCACAATCGTCGGTGCAGGCGGTATGGGCAAGACAGCGCTCGCACTCGCCGCCATCGCGGATAGCGCCAACGATGCGGGCGTCGAATGCGTTTTCGTCGATTTTTCAACGTCGGTGTCATTGCTTCATGTCGAGGGACGCATATTCGAGGAACTCGGTCTCGAAGGGAACCCGAGGGATATCACAGCGCACCTCGTGCGTGCGTTGCTATCTCGAAATGTCCTGCTCGTGTTCGATAACTGCGAACATGTCATCGGGCATGTCGCCGGTGTTGCAGGGGCACTCACAAGCGGGACAGAGGGCGTTTCCATCCTCGCAACGAGCCGCGAACCAATGCGGATACCTGGCGAACGTGTCCTGCCACTGGAACCGTTGAATTGTCCGCCGGAGGGAGCCAGCCTGACCTCGGAAGAGGCGATGCGCTACACAGCGATCGAGATGTTTGTGCAGGCGGCAAACATGCGATCAAGAGCGTTCGCCATAGACAACAAAAATGCGTCCCTTTTGGGCGAAGTCTGCCGCAGGTTGGACGGAATCCCACTTGCCATAGAACTTGCCGCTGCAACGACGGACATCATGACGGTCAATGAGTTGGTCCAGCGGCTTGATGACAGGTTCGCTGTTCTGACACGCGGCACGCGCACGGCTTTGCCAAGGCACCGGACTCTTCAGGCCGCACTAGACTGGAGTTACGACGCGCTGAGCGAGGGAGAAGCCACAGTGATGCGTCGGTTGGGCGTATTCCCCGGACAATTCTCGACCACTGATGCACAGGCAGTCGCAGCGAATGGCGCATTATCGGGTCTTATGGTGCAAGACGCATTGGCTGACTTGGTTGCAAAGTCTCTTCTGACTGTCGATGTCAGCGGTGAGGTCGCATCATTCCGTTTCCTGGAAACCATGCGCGTCTATGCGAGATTGAAGCTACTGGAAAGCGACGAGGCTTCAACGCTCTATGCCCGTTTTGTTGAGCGGACGCTGGTTGAATTGCTTGGAATGAACGGACGGGACGGTTCAGCCGAGGACATCAAGCGAGGCCACAACGATTTACTGGATGACTGGCGTGCGGCGCACGATTGGGCAACGAGGGCTGGTGACTGGCATACAGCGCTGAGGTTGATGGAAGCTGGAACCGGCTTCTGTCAGCGCCTCAACATCACAGTGGAGTATGTTGACCGCGCGAAGATCACCCTTCGTTCAGTGCCATCCGATCTCTCGGATGAGGAAATCCTTCGGTCGGAAATGGCTGTCTGCAATCAGACAGCGCAGATACTGATCGATCTGGAGCAATCAAGCCGCTCGTTGGAATGGGCGGAAATGGTCGCATTGCGATCTCTAGCTTTATCGAGGAAATTGCAAGCGCCCGAGCATCAGATGAGTTCGCTCGTGACTCTGACGCTGACTGCTCTGACGTTGGCGGACGCGGCAAAACTGACCGCTTACGCATCTCAGGTCGATGCTCTCGCGCAAAGATCGCAAGACCCAGACTTTCTTCGCATAGCGCACTATCTGAACGGCTATGCGAAGTATTATTCGTCCGATCTCGGCGCTGCTCTGTACGACTTGGATCAAGCCCTGGTTGGCGCATCCACTTCCAAGCCCAACATTTCTGCTACCGTCGATTACACGCCGAGCGTTCGGACCATTCGATCGCGCGCCCTGTGGACGCGGGGAGAGTTTCAGTCGAGCCTGGACGAAATGGCGGAGGCGCATCGAGCGGCAATCGAGGGCGGCTATGCTCCCACGATTGCGTGGGTGGCGTGGGGTGGAGGTGTGTGCGTCTATCTATGGGCTGGCGCAATCGAACAGGCAGCAGCAAGTGCACTGATCTTCGAAAACCTTGCGCGTGAACATAGCAACCCTGGTTGGGCAGCTTACATCCCCGCTCTTCATGAAGCATTCGATAGACTTCGCCATCCACGCAGATCGTTCGATGCGGGGCCGACCAGTTGGACGCCTACCGCGCTATCTCACGTCGATATCATGACCAGCATACACTGTGCGTTCCATCGGCCCGCTGACTTGCAGCGCATGGAGGGCACACCCCATCATTGGTGCGCAGCGGAACATTTCCGCGCAGCCGGCGAACAGCGCCTTGCGGCAGGGCAAATGGCCGAAGCCGAAAGGTATTTTTTGCGCGCTCTCGCGACCTCAACGGCGCAGGGTGCCGTGGCTTGGGAAATCAGAGCAACGCTGAGCTTGGCCCGCCTGAGAATCCAGCAGGATCAGAGAGTCGCTGTCCGGGAACTGCTGGAACCAATCTCCGACCGATTTGCGGACTGGTCTGTGAACGCAGACCTGGTTCACGCTCGCGAATTGCTGGATGCCCATTGAAGCGCCTTTCGGCACTCAAGGCTGCACCCGTCGCCAGAGGTCATTGAAGGTTATGCTGTCAAAAAAGGCGTGGGCACGGGTCACATGGCCGTCGCGCATTTCCCAGAACCAGGCATAGGTGTTCTTGTAGGGCTGGCCATCCTTCGCCACGCCTGCGGCGTCGAAGAAGATGATAACTTTGTCGCCATCAGCGGTGATTTGTCGGATCGAGGGCTTCAAGCCTTCGCTCATGCGAGCGTTAAAGGGATGAATCACCTCGGACATGAATGCATCACGGCTCGAATACGTCCGCGAGGCATCGGAATGACCCACGATCGTCCAGACGGCGTTGGGAGCAAGCAGATCATACGGGCCGCCAGTCCCGTCGGCCCATTTGGCGAAGGCATTCTCAACGAGCGTGAGATTGGCTTGTTCGGAGGCGGTCATCGGCACGGTTCCTCTCGCTTTGGCATTGGCTATGGAAGTCGATCCAGCCAGAGCGGCGATGGTGAGCGTGGCGACAAGATCGCGACGGCTTAGCAGGTGACGCATATGATGCTCCGGCATTGGTCGTGCATAATTGAGCACAGCCGCCGTTCATCGTCGTGTTCAGAGTTGTTAATCGTGCATCGCTGGCCGCTGGACCAAGCTAATTGAGATGGGGCGTCCGGGGTGCGGTCGGCACCGACTTTACGAATAGGCTGACGGCAGCGGGCTTCTGGTGTTTGTTCGAGAGAACCGGAATAGCGAGGCAAGGAAGAAAAGGGCGGACGCAGCGGTCATGACCGCTGCCGCCCAACTACCGCCACGAACATCAACTTCGGTGGTCACGAACGAGGCGATCAACGGGCCTGAACCATTGCCAAACAGAATCAATGGCGAGACGAGAACGGCGGTTCGCCGCGTTGGATCAAGCGCAATGATCTGGGCGACCTGAAAAGCCTGCATCGCCGCCGCCGCGCCCCCGAAAATACAGACCGACGTGATAAAAGCCGCCGAGGAATCGGTCACGATGCAGAGCGCGATGAAGCCGGCCTGGGTAACGGCGAGCAGCAGAAGCGCGGGCGACTTGGGCACCTTCGGCACGATCCATGCCGAAGACCAGGCAGCAGCCACCTGACTGCCCAAGCTGCCAGCCACAGCTAACCCAACCACTGACGGGCCAAAACTGTGCTGATCGGCGAGCCGCTCGATATAGGCCCACGCGGCACCGAGGCCCCCACTCTGGAGGACGATCGCGACGGCAAACAGGATCAATGGCAAGTTGAACCATCCCTGTATCCGTTCCGATCGCTCCAGCACGCTGACCTTGTCCACCAAGCCGACGACAAAGACCGAAGCAACGATCATGCAGGCGGCAAGCGCGTAGAACCCCGCTCCGATGCCAAAATCCGGGATCAAGAAGACAGGGATCACATAGGCTAGCACGACCGAAGGTATCATCGAGCCACCGACCAGTATGCCTGTAAGGCGATCGGGATTATCCGAGCGGACGATGATCGCGTTTGCCGCGCCATATAGAAGACCCGAAAGGAAACCGGCGATGGCCCGGCTCAACAACACCATCGCCATCGTTTCCGCTTGCGCTGTCGCGATATTTATCGCCACCAAACCCAGAGTCACGATTGCGGTCTTTACGCGCATCGCGCTACGCCCCATCCGGTAGCCACCGATCGCAGCACCCAGCGCGAGGCAAAACAGCTCAAGTGTCGCTGTTTGGCCAATTCCCGCCTTGCTCAGCCGTCCCGCTTCCTCCAGCCCTCCAAGTAGGATTGGATGCACGCCCAATGAGAGGAGCGATGCGGAGCCGAGAACCAAAGCCGCAACGATCGTGACAGGCTTCATAGATCGATCCTCCTTCCTGGAAGGCCCTGATCTATACCTCCCCAGACGCTCTCACATAATGGCAGTTAACTGTGGCAATGGCGGGTCGCTTCGGTTCGGATTTTGCAATCGCAGACTTACAGGGCGTTCCGGCGTCTATCTTCTATAAAGGAACGGTTCTCCAAAACCCAGTTTCCTAACTGCACGCCTTGTGCAGCGAGAGAGTGGCCAATGTCGGTCAATGCATACTCAACTTGCGGAGGTACTGTTGGGTGAACCGTTCGACTGACCATCCCGTCCCGTTCGAGCCCACGCAGCGTCCGGGTTAGCATTTGCTGGGATATTCCCGCCACCGCGCGCTTCAGCTCATTGAACCGCAGCGCACCATCCATGAGCGTGACCACAACCGGGAGGGTCCAACGGTCTCCGATCCAGGCGAGATGATGCGCGATCGAACGACATTCTGCGTCCTGCTGGTGTTCGCGCACATTGGTCGTTTTGACGGTCACATCCATCTGCCTTGGTCCTAAAATTATGCGTTCTTGGCGCGCGGCGAAGTGCATCTTAGCTAATTTGGAACTGAAACGAACCTTGGATAGCCCCTATGAAACTGTTGCACCTAGACTCGTCCATCTTGGGCGATAGCTCCGTAAGCCGTGTCATGTCAGAAGCTGTCGTCGAACAGTTGCGCCGAACTTCTGGTCCGCTTGAAATCACATATCGTGACCTTGCCAGCGATCCTCTGCCTCATGTGACACTGCCCCGTCTCGCGACGGGCGATGCCGGCGTTGTTCTGGACCAGTTTCTATCAGCCGATATAATCGTGATCGGTGCGCCGATGTACAACTTCGGCATACCCACGCAGCTTAAGGCCTGGTTCGACCATGTGCTCATTTCCGGCAAAACCTTCCGTTATGGCGAGAATGGCCCCGAAGGTCTGGCATCGCAGAAGAAGGTGATCGTGGCGCTTTCGCGGGGCAATATCTACTCCGGCGATAGCCCGGCAGCAGCCAGTGAACATGCTGAGCACCACATTCGAACTCTGCTTGGCTTCATTGGCATTGCCGATCCGATTTTTGTCATCGCGGAGGGCGTGGCTTTCGGCCCGGAGGAGCGAGAAGCGGCCATGGCGAAGGCGATGGGTCAGATCAGTGAGTTGCGTCCGCTACCGCTTGCTGCCTGACCTTATCGATGAAATTGGCCGATCGCTTGGCCCGCTGACCGCGAATATTTTTCGCCAAAGTGCCGCGACGATGTGGGGACACATGTGCGGTATGAGTGCCGTGATTGACTATCTGGCGGGGCGGGAGAGATTCGAACTCTCGTCGATAGCCTTGGAAAGGTGGCTATTCCAAGCGGTCAGTGCTTCCCGCTTTTCCGGCTTCCAATCATGGCGTTGGTAGATGCCCGCCACTCCCGACCGCGAGCCACCGACGTGGTTGAGCACCGCTTCAGTCACCTCGAACCGAACCCCCATCCTTTGAAACCCCGTCGCCAATGTTCGCCTGAGATCATGGAGGCGCCAAGGGGGCATAGAACCGCCGCGGTCATTTGAAATCAGCTTATCGAGCTTAGTCTTGCCCTTGTGATAGGCTGTGAATGCGGCGCCGGTCGCCGTAGGAAACACCCTGCCGCGAGCTGGCCACTTTTCGCTCCCCGCGACTTTGTCGAGTTCGGCAATCGCAAGATCATTGAGCGGTATCGTGGTCGGCTCGCCGTTCTTTGTCCGATCGCCGGATAGCCGCATCTCACGCTCCCCACGATCCAACTCCTGCCAGTGAAGCCCACCAATCTCTTCGCGACGCTGGCCCGTGGCAATAAGAAGCCGAACGATGGGACCGAAGCACCGATGGCATTCGGCCGCCTGAATCCAGACCCTCGCCAACTCGCTGTCACTCAGCCAGCGCTCGCGAGGTTTAACGGCTTTCGGCGTCTCCATGCCTTCCATCGGACTTCTGTCGATGTCGCCACGGCTCACCGCCCATCGAAATAGGCGCCTCAGCACCGCGAACACGTTGCGACGATTGGCGGCCTGGTCCGTCGGCATGCGATCGAACACGGCCACCACATCAACGCGCGTGATTGTAGGAAGCGCCTTGTCCCGCAAGACGGGCTTGACGTGTAGATGAAGTGAACGCGTTACGAGCGTCGACCAACCTTTCCCTTTGCAGTCCGCTGCAAAGCGGTCGGCGTAGCTGGAAAAGGCGAGGTCGACAGCCTCGCGCCGTCGCCGTTTGTCCGATTCGACCGGGTCGATCCCTTGGGCAACGAGGCGGAGGAGCCTCGTCGCCTCTTCGCGAGCGGTGAAGGGCGTCCACGGCGAGCCATGACCGCCGATGGTGTAGCGACGCGTCTTCGACTCGCGGCCACCCATCCGATACTGGACGACGTAGGATGCAGAGCCACCCGCGGTGATCTTGAGTCCAAACCCCTTCAGTTCGTCATCCCACAGGAAGCCGGTAACAGCCCCCGCCTGAAGCGCATCGAGGGTTCGCTTGGTGATTTTTCCCGTGGCCATGACGAACCTCATGTACCAGAAAAGTAATCACCCAGCAATCACCGGAACGGAAATCGGCGGCGGCAGGCGGCGGCGCATTTCGGTTTAACTATCTGAAAAATATGTATTCATGATGCCAAGCTATTGATCTAAATCCGCCTGAAACGGAAGTACCAGACCTCATGGCCGATCCGCCGGGCCTTGGCCTCGTAGCGGGTTTCGGGCCAGTCGGCGGGACGTTCCAGGAAATCGCGGGGGGTTTCGGCCTGCCAGGTGAAATCCGGGCTCTGCCCCATCACCATCATCCCCCAGCGGCAATAGACGGGATGGTCGGTGCCGAAGCGGAACTCGCCGCCCGGCTTCATCTTCCGCGCGATCAGGGCGATCGGCCCGGCATTCATGAAGCGCCGCTTGGCGTGCCGCGCCTTGGGCCAGGGATCGGGGTGGAGCAGCCAGGCGCGCGTCAGCGAGGCATCGGGGAGGCGTTCGAGCACGTCGAGCGCATCGCCCATATGGATGCGGACATTCTCCAGCCCCTCGCGCTCGATATGGCCGAGCGCGGCGACGACGCCGTTCAGGAAAGGCTCGCAGCCGATAAAGCCATGGTCCGGCCGCATCGCCGCCTGCGCCGCCAGATGCTCGCCCGCGCCAAAGCCAATCTCCAGTTCGATAGGGCGGTCATCACCGAAAAGGATCTGGCTGTCGACCGGCCCGGTCTCCGGCACGGCGACTTCGGGCAACAACTCCTCGACCAGCGCAGCCTGTCCCTGGCGCAGCTTGTGGCCCTGCCGGCGGCCATAGAGTCGGCGAATGGTAGTGGGATCGTTCATGGCACGGCCCTCTACCGGGCCTGACCGGATCGCGCCAGCCGATCGATCAGCGCCAGAGCGTGACGCGCGCACCCTGTTGCGACAGCCATGCGGCGAGCACCGGCAGCACCATTCCGCCGGCCCACATCCACAAGGGGTGCGGGATAACGAGCATCGTCGCGACGGCGGAGAGGATCACCGCGGCGGCGACCACCCAGCCGGCAATCGCGCGATCGGCGATGCGATTGGCGAGATAGCCCCCGATCAAGGCGCCGAGAAACCAGGCCGCCAGCACCACCGCCTTCGCCCCGAACGGAACGGCATCCATGACGCCGGCAAGTTGCGCGGCGTCCCGGGGATCGATGCTGGCGGGCAGAGGATAAAGCTGATGGCCGACCGATTCCGCGATCGCGACGGTCATGAAGGCGATGACAATTCCGACGGCAATACCGAGGAAAAGCTTGAGCATGGCGGAGCCCCCTTGCCGCCATGCATCATGCCTTATTCCGGCCCGCGCCGGAAGCCCGCTGTGCGTTCACCCAAAATCGTCACCCCGGCGAAGGCCGGGGTCCAGATCAACCGTTGAGCTGGATACCGGCCTGCGCCGGTATGACGAGTAAGTTAAGCCAGCGCCGCCTTGAGCTGGTCGACCAGATCGGTCTTTTCCCAGGTGAACAGATCGCCTTCCGCCTTGCGACCGAAATGGCCGTAGGCCGCGGTCGGGGTGTAGATCGGCTTGTTGAGCTTCAGGTGGGTGCGGATGCCCTTCGGCGTCAGCCGGACGAGCGTCGGCAGCACTTCCTCGATCCGCGCCTCGTCGACCGTGCCGGTGCCGTGCGTGTCGACATAGAGCGACAGCGGCTCGGCGACGCCGATCGCGTAGGAAAGCTGGATCGTGCAGCGCTTGGCGAGGCCGGCCGCGACGACATTCTTGGCGAGGTAGCGCGACACATAGGCCGCCGAACGGTCGACCTTGGTCGGATCCTTGCCCGAGAAGGCGCCGCCGCCGTGCGGCGAAGCGCCGCCATAGGTGTCGACGATGATCTTGCGGCCGGTGAGGCCGGCATCGCCGTCCGGGCCGCCGATTTCGAACAGGCCGGTCGGGTTGACGTAGATCGCGTCGTCCTCGGGCATCCAGCCGTCGGGCAGCACATCCTTGAACACGCCCTTCACATAGTCGCGCAGCTTCGCCTGGCCGGCATCGTTGCTGAGCGCCGCGCTGTGCTGGGTAGAGACGACCAGAGCGGTGGCGCGCACCGGCTTGCCGCCTTCATATTTCAACGTCACCTGGCTCTTGGCGTCCGGCTCAAGGAAATCGACGACCTTGTTGTGGCGGTCATGCGCCAGCCGCTCGAGCACGCGGTGCGAATAATAGAGGGTGGCCGGCATGTAATCGGGCGTCTCATCGGTCGCGTAGCCGAACATGATGCCCTGGTCGCCGGCGCCTTCGTCCTTGTTGCCGCTCTCGTCGACGCCCATCGCGATATGGGCGGACTGGCCGTGCAGGTGGCAGGCGAAATCGGCATATTGCCAGTGGAAGCCATGCTGCTCGTAACCGATGCGCTTCACCGTCTCGCGCACGGCCTGCTCGATCTCTGCCTGGCTCGGCGTCACATCCTCACGGCAGCGGACTTCACCGGCGAGCACGATGCGCTGCGTCGTCACCATGGTCTCACAGGCGACGCGCGCTTCGGGATCGCGCGACAGAAACAGATCGACCACCGCGTCCGAAATCTGGTCGGCAACCTTGTCGGGGTGCCCTTCCGAAACCGATTCGGACGTGAAGAGATAGTCGCTGCGCATCGAACACATGCCCTTTCGGATATTCACCCGCCCCGCACTTGGAGCCAGATATAAAGGATTCCTTATGTCCCTTAGCGTGCGATCCCGCGCCGCGCAATCGCGACCGCGATCAGGGCCAATGCAAAAAGCATCGGCAGGATATTGCCGAAGCGCGCGAACAAGGTCGGCGCGCGGGCGACCGGCAGCCGCGCGTCGATCGCTCCGGCCGTCCGCCAGGGCAGGCTTTTCAGCACATGGCCATGCGCGTCGATCACCGCGGAAATGCCCGTCGGCGTGGCGCGGATGATCGGCAGCCCCTCCTCGATCGCTCGCAGCCGCGCCTGCGCTAGATGCTGGGGCGGGCCGGATGGGCCGAACCAGGCGTCGTTGGACGGGTTGAAGATGAAGTCCGGTCGCTTCGCCGGATCGACGACGTGGCCGGAAAAGATGATTTCGTAGCAGATCTGCACGCCGACGCTGCCAAAGCCCGGCAGGTCATAGCTTTTCGGCCCCGGCCCTGCCCAGAAATCCAGATCGCCTGGCACGAGGCGCGACACGCCGATCGCCGACAATATCGGCCGCATCGGCAGATATTCGCCATAGGGCACGAGGTGCGACTTGTCGTAGCGGGCGAGGATGCGGCCGGTGGCGTCCATCGCGAACAGGCTGTTGCGGGCACCTGCGGCATAGCCGTCCTTGCCCCATTCGATCGCGGTGCCGCCGGTCAGCACCACGTCGCGCGGGCCGAGCAGTCGGGCGATCCGCGCCCGGGCCAGCCGGTCCTGGCGGCGATCTTCCTCCAGATATTCGGGCACCGCGGCTTCGGGCCACAGCAGCAGCCGCGGCTCGGCGCCCGGCTTGCCCGAAAGGCTGGCGAGCAAGGCGAAGTTCCGGTCCTCGAAACCGTCGCGCCATTTGTCCTGCTGGCCGATATTGGGCTGGACGATGCGGATCGGTGGCCGCTTGGCGGCGCCGGGCTCGGGCGCGCGCGGGATCAGCATCTGGCCGATCAGTGGCGCCAGCAGGGGGATGGCGACGAACAAGGCGGCGATTGTGCCTCCGCGCGGTCGCCCGAACTTCAGGTCGCACAGGCGCGGCAACGCCAGCAGCAGGCCGGCGGCCAGGATCGCCACGCCCGACAGACCATATGTGCCGATCACCGTCGCCAAGATCGGCACGCCCGGCACCGGAACCCAGACCACGCCCAGCGGATTCCACGCAAAGCCTGTGAACATCGTCGCGCGCAGCCATTCGGTGACGATCCACGCCGCCGCGAAAATCAGCACGAAGGGCATCAGCGCCCCCCGCCCCCAGCGCCAGGCCAGCCCCGCCGCCATCGCCGGATAGATAGCGAGGTATAGCGACAGCAGCACCACCGCGACCCAGCCGAGCCAGGCCGGCATCGCATCCTGATAGTGGAAAGCGGTGGCGATCCAGTTGAGCCCGAAGACGAAATGGCCGAGCCCGAACCACCAGCCGGAGGCGAGCGCGCCACGCAGGCCCGGCGCGTCCCGCACCAGCCACAGCCAGCCCGCCACCGCCAGCAGCGTCACCGGCCACAGGTCGAGCGGCGCGAAGCCCGCGGCGGAGAGGCTGCCGAGCGCAAGCGCGATCAGCCAGCGGAAGCGTGGTGTGATCGTCATGCCCTGAGCGACCGCCCTTCATAGGCTTCGAAGCGGGCGACGAAATCCGCCGGCACCGGGCACGGCCGCCCGCGCAGCACGCCGACATGCACCTGCACGGTTTCCCCCGCCGCGCGCAGATCCTCCGCACCCTTGCCGTGGAATTCGAAGGCGAAGGTGAGTGAACTTGTGCCGACGCGCACGAGACGCACGCACAGATCCACTTCCTCCTCCAGCCGGATCGACGCCTTGTAATCAAGTGCCGTGCGCGCGACGTGGAACTGGGCCAACCCCTCCACCCCTGCCGGATCGGAAATGCCGACGGCGCGATAATATTCGGTCATCGCGATATCGAGATAATCGAGGAAACGTGCGTTGAAGACCACCGCCTGCGCGTCGATTTCCGAATAGCGGACGCGCTTGGGGTAGGAGAATCGAAAATCGGCGCGGGCCATTCAGGTCACTCCGGTGCGGATGCAGCGGCGCTAAATGAGCGAACGGCCGTAGGCAAGCGGTCGACACGGCTCGATCAACGGCATTGGCCTTTTCCGTGTCGAATGATTAAAGGCGCCCCACGATGCAAACCAGCGAACTTCGCGTCGCCCTGTTCACGGGCAACTATAACTATGTCCGCGATGGCGCGAACCAGGCGCTGAACCGCCTCGTCGGCTATCTGCTCGCCCAGGGCGCGGCCGTGCGCATCTATTCGCCGCGCACCGAAACACCTGCCTTCCCATCGGTCGGCAAGGTCATCGGCGTGCCGTCCGTCCCGCTACCGGGACGGTCCGAATATCATATGCCCTTGTTCATACCGCCTTCGGTGAAGCGGGATATCCGCGATTTCGCGCCCAACGTGTTCCATGTCGCCAGCCCCGAGATTCTCGGCCATCGCGCAATCACGCTCGCCCGCAAGCAGGGGCGGCCGGTGGTCGCTTCCGTCCACACGCGGTTCGAAACCTATCCGCGTTATTACGGCCTAACCTTCCTGGAGCCGGTGGTCGCAGCCGTGTTGCGCCGCTTCTACCGCCGTTGCGACGCGATCTTCGCGCCGTCCGAATCCATGGCGCAGCTACTGCGCGACCAGCGCATGAACTATGACGTCGGCATCTGGTCGCGCGGCGTGGAGCGCGACATCTTCTCGCCCGAGGTGCGCGATCTCGCGTGGCGCCGTGAACTCGGCATCGCCGATGACGAGCCCGTAATCGGCTTCGTCGGCCGCCTCGTCATGGAAAAGGGTCTCGACGTCTTTTCCGATGCGATCGACAAGCTCGAACATCGCGGCGTCAGGCATCGCGTGCTGATTGTCGGCGAAGGCCCCGCGGACGAATGGTTCAAGGCGCGCCTGCCGAACGCAGTGTTCGTCGGCTTCCAGAAGGGCGCCGATCTGGGCCGCGCGGTCGCATCCTGCGACATGCTGTTCAACCCGTCGGTCACCGAAACCTTCGGCAATGTGACCTTGGAGGCGATGGCCGCGGGCCTGCCCGTCGTCGCCGCGATCGCCACCGGCAGCCAGAGCCTGGTCAATGACGGCGTCACCGGCCGGCTCGTCCGCCCCGGCGCGATTTCCGCCTTCGCCGACGCGCTCCAGCATTATTGCGAGGATAAGGACGCCCGCGCTGCCGCCGGCGCCGCCGGCCGCGCGGCCAGCGAGCGCTATGGCTGGGATGCGGTGAACCAGGAACTGGTCGAAGCCTATATCCGCGTCATCCGCCAGCGCCACGACCATCGCGAACCACCGACCCAGCGGCCGCGCTAGGAGTGGACTAGGAGGCTCGCCCCCTCTCCTTTTGTGTCGAGCGAAGTCGAGACACTCTTCGAGCGAAGTCGAGAAGCCCTCGGCTACGCTCGGGACAAACGGAACTGGCGGTGGCGCCTACCCCACCAGTTCCACCGCCCGCGCGAACACCGCCTCGAACATCTCCGCCGTCAGCCGGCCGGTATTCTGGTTGTAGCGCGAGCAATGATAGCTATCGATCACCAGCATCCCGCTCGGCAGCCGATGCTCCGCGCCATGGGCGAAGCGATATTTGGGCAGCTTGCCGCCGATCGCCTTGATCGCCGACTGATGCGCGATCTGGCCGAGCGCCACCACCAGCTTCAGGTTGGGCAACGCCTCAAGGTCCGGTTCCAGGAAATCGCGACAGGTCTTGATCTCCTCGGGCGTCGGCTTGTTCTCCGGCGGCACGCAGCGCACCGCGTTGACGATGATCGCATTCTTGAGCGTCAGGCCGTCGTCCGGTCGGCCCAGAAACTCGCCTTCTGCAAGCCCGAACTTGCCCAGCGTCTCGTAAAGCAGTGTGCCGGCGAAATCGCCGGTGAAGGGCCGCCCCGTGCGATTGGCGCCCCACAGGCCCGGCGCAAGGCCGATGATCGCGATCTGCGCTTGCGGATCGCCGAAGCTCGGCACCGGCGCGTTGAACCAGTCGGGATGCTCGGTTCGCTGTGCTTCGCGAAAGGCGACGAGGCGGGGGCAGCGCGGGCAGTCGTGCGGCGGCTCGATAAGGCTGGGATTGGTCATCGCGCTGCGATAGGCGCAGGGCCATGCCGCGCACAAGCTATGCCATCGCTTTGGGCTCCAATCGCCGCCACGGCCGCCACGGTCCGCCCGAGCGCGTGATCGCCGCAGCCCTGGCTGCGCTGGAGGCCGAGGGCGTGCGGGTCATCCGCGCGTCGCCATTGATCCGCACCGCGGCGCTCGGGCCGGCCGGCCGCGGTTTTGCCAATGCCGCTGCGATCGTCGAATGCGATCTCGATCCCCCTCACCTGCTCGCCCTGCTCAAGCGCACCGAGCGCGCCTTCGGCCGCCGCCGCGGCCGGCGCTGGGGGTCGCGCGTGCTCGATCTCGACATCATTCTGTGGTCCGGCGGTGTGTGGTACGACCGCGCGCTCGCCGTGCCGCACCGCGAATTTCATCGCCGCAGCTTCGTGCTCGATCCCCTCGTGCGCATCGCGCCCGACTGGCGCCACCCGGTCAGCGGACGGACGGTGCGGCAGATGCGGGCGCGGCTTAGGCGCCAACCTCTCCCTGAAACACATCCGTCACCCTGAACTTGTTTCAGGGTCCACCTATCAGCCCGCGCTGTCATTGCCCGCGGCGAGATGGATGCTGAAAAAGTTCAGCATGACGACGAAAATGGGCGGGCGGCTCGATGCCAGGTCAAGCCGGGCAGACCGCCCCACTATCCGCCCACGCCTTGAACAGCGCGCCGAATTCCGCCTGGGTGCCCGGTGCTGGCTGGCGTTTGCCGCCGGGGTTCCAGCCCCAGCCGACCAGGCTGTCGCTGGTCATATGCTCGATCATCTCGGGCATGGTCTTGTTGCCGTTGCGCTTGGGGTCCTTGAGCTGCTGGCAGATCTGGCCGAGCGTCTTGCCCTGCCATGCCATCTCGATCGGCGCCAAGTGCCATTGGGGATGGCCGGGCACGCCCGACACGTCGTAATTGGCCGGGCCATGGCAGGTGGTGCAGCGCAGGCCGGTTGCGCCGATGCCGCCGTCGCCGCGCACGACCATCGGCATGTGCGGCGTCATCTTCTCGCGCTGGGTCGGCCGGTCGGTCGCCGGGTGGCAGTTGAGGCAGCGCGGGTGCTGGATCACCTTGCCGACCTCGGCGAACAAGGCGAGCGACCGCGCCCGCTTGTCGGCGATGCCGGTGAAGGCGGAAAGCGGCTGGAGGCTGGTCGCCGCCGCCGGTTTCGGTTCGGGCGCGGCCGTCGCCATCGCCCCGCCCACTGCCGCTACCGCCGTCACGGCCACGGCGCTCATGATGATTGCGCGGATCATGCCGGCTTCACCATCGGCAGGCGCGCCGGGCGCGCCTTGCCCAGCCGGGCGAGCGCATTGGCAACGGCGGGCGCCACCGGCGGGACGCCGGGCTCGCCTATGCCGGTCGGTGGCTCGGCAGACGGCACGATCACCACTTCGATCTCGGGCATCTCCATGATCCTCAGCGATCGATAATCGGTGAAGTTGGACACCGCTGCGGCACCGTTGACCAGAGGCACTTCGGCATAGAGCGCGTGACCCAAACCATAGCCGATCCCGCCTTCCGCCTGCGCCTTCACGACATCGGGGTTGACCGCGACGCCGACATCGACCGCGCACCAGATCTTGTGGACCTTGGGCTCGCCATTCTCATCCAACGAAACCTCGGCGATCTGGGCCACATAGGAGTTGAAGCTTTCGACCACCGCGACGCCCCGCGCGCGGCCGTTGCGGACGGCGGGGCCGTTCCACTTCGCCAGTTCCGCCACCGCTTTCAGCACGCCGGCGGCGCGCGGCTCCTTGCCCATCATCGCCAGCCGCCCGGCGACGGGGTCCTTGCCGGCTTTCTCCAGCAACTGATCGATGAAGCATTCGACCGCATAGCCGGTGTGGGTGTGGCCCACCGATCGCCACCAGAGCGTTGTCACCGGCGTCGGATCGTCCTGCACGGTGCAGCGGAAATCGGCGATGTCGTAAGGGATCTTGTGCGCCCCCTCGACCATGCCGAAGTCGATGCCGTTCTTCACCATCATGCCTTCGAAGGGCGTGCCCTTGGCGA
The DNA here is from genome assembly GCF_042693015.1 of Sphingomonas sp. DBB INV C78. Lineage (NCBI taxonomy): Bacteria > Pseudomonadati > Pseudomonadota > Alphaproteobacteria > Sphingomonadales > Sphingomonadaceae > Sphingomonas > Sphingomonas sp. DBB INV C78. The sequence goes on from NZ_CP170544.1 coordinate 2,054,637, forward strand.
AGGACTGGCCGACGATGTCATTGGCCCAGGCAGTGACCTTGCCGTCCTTCACCGCGCCGCGCAGGCGGTGGACGAAGAGCGGCCGGTAATAGCCGCCATGAATGTCATCCTCGCGCGTCCAGACCAGCTTGACCGGCGTGCCCGGCCCGATCGCCTTGGCGACCTCGGCCAGTTCGGTCGGGAACTGCGCGGTCGGGGTCGCGCGCCGGCCGAAGCTGCCGCCGGCGAGCATGGTTTCGATCTTCACCTGTTCCATCGGCAGGCCCAGCGTCTTGGCGAGCGCCGGATGATCGAGCGTCTGGATCTGGCTGCCGAAGCGGGCGAGCGCGGTCTTGCCATCCCATTCGAGATAGCCGTCGAGCGGTTCCATCGGCGCATGGGCGAGGAGCGGGAAGATATATTCCGCCTCGACCAGTTCGCCGCCCGCCGCCAGCGCCGCATCGACGTCACCCGCCTTGGCCGCGATCGGGCCGGGCTTCTGCGCCATGCCGCGGAACTGCGCGATCATCTCCTCCGATCCGCGCGTCTCGGCCTTGCTGTCGTCCCATTGCAGTTTCAGCGCCTTGCGGCCCTTCAGCGCCGGCCACATGCCGGTGGCATAGACGGCGACGCCGCTCGGAATCTGCTTGACCGCCTTGACGCCCTTCACCTTGAGCGCCTCCGCGGCGTCGAAGCTGCCGACCTTCGCGCCGAAGCGCGGCGGCCGGGCGACCACGACCGTCAGCATGTTGGGCGTCTTGATGTCGATCGCGAACTTCGCGGTGCCGTTGGTCTTGGCGGCGCTATCGACCTTGCGAACCCCGGTCTTGCCGATCAACTTGAAATCCTTGGGGTCTTTCAGCGGCACATCCTGGGGCACCGGCAGCTTGGCGGCTGCGCCAGCGAACTTGCCGAAGCCGCCCGAACGGCCGGAGGCGGCGTGGCGGATCACGCCCTTTTCCACCGTGATCTGCGTCGGCGGCACATTCCATTCGGCCGCGGCGGCCGACACCAGCATCGCCCGCGCCGTCGCGCCGGCCTTGCGCATCAACTGGTAGCTGCCGGCGATGGCGGACGATCCGCCGGTGCCCTGGATGCCCCCCAGCGCGGCATTGCCATAGAGCGCGGCGTTGGACGGGGCGGACTCGGCCACCACCTTGCTCCAGTCGGCGTCCAGTTCCTCGGCGACCAAAGTGGCGAGGCCGGTATAAGGGCCCTGGCCGAATTCGATATGCTTGACGATCACCGTCACCACATCGTCGGCGCCGATCCGCACATAGGCGTTGGGGTCGATCGGCGCGGCCGTCTTGGCGGCGCCCTGTGCGCGGGCCGCACCCGGCAGAGTAAGGCTGATGACGAGCGCGCCCGCACTGCCGATGGCGGCGCGGCGGGACAGCCGAAGATCTTCCATGCCCATGGCTCAGGCCTCCAGCAGTTTGGCAGCGTCGTGGATCGCGGCGCGGATGCGGACATAAGTGGCGCAGCGGCAGATATTACCGTTCATCGCGAGGTCTATATCCTTTTCCGTCGGCTTCGGGATTTCCCTCAGCAGCGCCACTGCGCTCATCACCTGGCCCGACTGGCAATAGCCGCATTGCGGAACGTCCCGCGCCACCCACGCGGTCTGCACCGCCTTCGCCTCCGGCCCGTCGATCGCCTCGATCGTCGTGATCTCACCGCTGACGGCGGCGATCGGCATCGAGCAGGAGCGGAGCGGCTGGCTGTCCATATGAACCGTGCAGGCCCCGCACATCGCGGCGCCGCAACCGAATTTCGTGCCGGTCAGCCCCAGCTCGTCGCGGATGACCCAGAGCAGCGGCGTGTCCTCATCGACATCGACCTCGCGCGCTGTGCCGTTGACCGTGATCTTGTACGCCATGGAATAATCTCCGGTTCCCCCAGAGACATTTATCATACTGCGCTGCAATGAGTTGTCATCTGATACCGTTTCGCAATACGCGCACGAGGTTGACCCCTTTCACGACCGCGCTTAGGAGGCCGCCAGACGCTGGTGAGGGTCCGTAGCTCAGTTGGTAGAGCAAGCGACTTTTAATCGAGAGGTCCCGGGTTCGAGTCCCGGCGGACCCACCAGCGTCTCCCTCCACGCGCGAGTTGAATTGGGCCGCGCTTTGCCAGCGCGCCGCGCCTGCCCGCGAACAGCTTGAGAATTATCCCATAACCGATCACTCTGAACGCCGATGAATATCGCCGCCAGACCTGCTGGCAATTCGCGATAGGGGCCGACAGAGCCGCGGGGAGATGATGATGAAGGACGGTGTTGCAGTCGTCACGGGCGCCAGCCGGGGTGCTGGCCAGGGTATTGCGCGGGCGTTGGGGGCCGCGGGCTACACGGTCTATGTCACCGGGCGCAGCCAGACGCCCGACGCTTCGCGGCTGGGCGGGACCATCCACGAAACCGCCGCAGAGGTTACCGCCGCGGGAGGACGCGGCATCGCCTTCCCATGCGATCATGCCGACGATTCATCCGTGCGCGCCTTGTTCGCGGCCGTCGAGCGCGATCATGGCCGGCTCGACATCCTGGTGAACAACGCGGTCACGCTTCACGACGAGTTGATCCGGCCGGGCCCCTTCTGGTCGAAGCCTGCGGACATGGTCGATATCATCACGGTCGGGCTGCGATCGAGCTATATCGCCGCGCATGCGGCCGCCCCATTGCTGGTCGCCAAGCCCGGTGGATTGATGATCTTCACCTCGGCGCCGGGCGCGGCGTCCTATGCCCATGGCCCGGCTTATGGCGCGCAGAAGGCGGGCACCGACAAGATGTCCGCCGACATGGCCGTGGAATTGCGCCCTTTCGGCGCGGCATCGGTGTCGATCTGGATGGGCTTCCTGAAGACTGCCCGCACCGCGGCAGCCGTCGCCGAGCGTCCGGGGCAATTCGATGCGTTGATGGCGACGGCTGAAACACCCGATTTCACGGGGCGCGTCATCGCCGCGATCCATAGCGATCCCGCAATGATGCAACTTTCCGGGCGCACCGTGATCGGCGCTGAGCAGGCGATGGAATATGGCGTCCGCGACATTGACGGAAGCAGCCCCGGATCGCTGAGGAGCATAGTCGGCGACCCGATCCTCTACGACAAGATCATCCTCGACTGAAAAGTTCAGTGTCGGAACAGCGGTCGGAGTGACAGCGGCATTTTCGGGAGAGCCTGCATGAAATCCAGGGCGCGCAAGTTGGCGGCGATTTCGCTGATCCTCGCCCTGCTATCGTTCGCTCCTGCTCGTGCGCAGACCTTCGACGAGGCGCAGGTGCGGCAGGGCGACCATATCATCCGGGATTTCCGGTTTCGATCGGGGGAGAATCTCCCCGAGCTCAAGATGCATTATCGCACCATCGGCTCGCCACATCGCGACGCCAAGGGGCGCATCGACAATGCCATCATGATCCTGCACGGCACCGGCGGCTCGGGTGCGCAATTCCTCCAGCCGCAGTTTGCGGAGGAATTGTTCGGCCCCGGCCAGCCGCTGGATGTCACTCGTTATTTCATCATCCTGCCCGATAATATCGGCCATGGGGCTTCCTCTAAGCCCAGCGACGGCCTGCGCATGCGCTTCCCGCATTATGACTATGACGACATGGTCGAGGCGCAGCGCCGGCTGCTGACCGAAGGGCTGAAGGTCGATCGGCTTAGGCTGATCTTCGGAACCTCGATGGGTTGCATGCATATCTTCGTCTGGGGCGAGCAGCATCCCGGTTTTGCCCGCGCACTGATGCCGATGGCCTGTCAGGCGGCGGCGATTGCCGGCCGCAATCGACTGTGGCGCAAGGCGGCGATGGACGGTATCCGCGACGATCCGGCCTGGAAGGACGGCAATTACGACACGCAGCCCTTGCTAGGGTTGCGCACCGCCTCCAGCATCTCGGTAATCGTGGGATCGGCGCCCTGGTATTTGCAGGTCCATTACCCGACACGCGACGCCGCCGACGTCTATTGGAAGGAGCGGTTCGAGCGCGACATCGCAAACCGCGACGCGAACGATTTCCTGTATCAGATCGATTCGTCACGCAATTACGATCCATTGGCGGAGCTTGAGAAGATCAAGGCGCCCATGACCTGGGTCAATTCCGCCGACGACTTCGTCAATCCGCCCGAGATGGGCATGGCCGAGACAGCGGCGAAGCGCATCAGCAACGCCCGCTATGTCCTGATACCGGCATCGCCCGACACGCGCGGTCATGGCACGCACAGCTGGGCGAAATTCTGGAAGGAGGAACTCGTGTCCCTGCTGGAGCGCAGCTAGCGTGGGTCTGGAAGCGGTCGCATCCGGGAGACGATGCGCAATTCCGGAACTCTGGCCGACATTGCGACATTTGGACTATGTTCAACCTATTGTGGGGAGCGGGAAGTCCTATGTCCGGGCGATCGATGCTGAAGTTGGCGGCGCTTGCGGGGGCCATCGCCTTGGCAGCGCCATATGGCCTGTCGGCGCAAACGACGACACCAACCGATGCCGCACCGGCCAAGAGCAAGACACAGAGCGACGTCGAGGATGCCGCAAAGAAAGCCGGCACCATAGCCACGCAGCCGGTGCGCGACGTGGGTGCGGTGAAGCAGGAAATTCCGCCGGTGTTGGAGAAGGCCCAATCCGATCCCTATGGCATGACGGGAGCGGCCAACTGTACGCAGATCACCGCGTCGCTCCGTGAACTGAACGATGTGCTCGGTCCGGACCTGATTGGTCCCGGCAAGAAGGAGAATCGCACGGGCAAGCTGGCGGAGGCGGGCGGCAAGACGCTGGTGAACACCATCATCCCGTTTCGCGGGCTCGTCCGCGAGATTTCGGGCGCAGCACCCGCAGCCCGGCGGCTCAACGAGGCGGTCGATGCCGGGGTTGCCCGCCGCGGTTTTCTGCGCGGCCTGCACCGGGCCAAGGGCTGCCGCACGGCGATCGGATAAGACAGCATGATCCAGGCTTTCGGCAAAGGATGTCCGATGAACCACACGCTCCGCATCGCGCCTATCAGCATCCTGGCGTTGCTGGCGGCATGCAATTCATCCAGCCCCTCGGGCCAATCGAACGTGGTGGACATCGCGCCGGTCGATACTCCGCCCGAAACCAACATCATCGAAGCGGCCAATGCCGTCGCTACCGAACCGCCCGCCGGCGCGGTTAGGGAGGTCACTTATGCCTGCACGCCGGCGATGACGATCAGCGCGCGCTATGACAACAGCAACTCCAACGATCCCGAAGTGAAAGTTTCGGTGGGCGACAAGAGTTACAAACTCGATCTCGCACCTTCCGCCTCGGGCGCTCGCTACTTTACGGAGCATGGTCGCAGCGACGACATGACGCTGACCTGGTGGACCAAGGGGCCGGAGGCAACGCTCTACGAAGGCAAGAAGGGCGGCAACACCGAAGAGAAGAAAATTGCCACCTGCAGGGAGGCGGCCTGAGGCTTAATCGAAGGGACACCAACTGAAAATTCGTAATTAATATCAGTTACTTGCCTGCTTTCCGCACGCTCATCGAAAATGGGCGCGCGGCGCGCGACGTGCCCCATGTCCTGTCAGGTGTAGCCCGCATGGTGAAGCGCAATTCTCCGCCCGCCAGTAATTCCTCGTGGCGCAGATAGACGCGGTCGAGCGGTTTCCCGTTGAGCGTCACCCGGCCGACATAAGAATTGGCATCAGAGAGGCCATCCGCGATCACGCTGAACCGCTTGCCGCTGGGGAGCGTCAGCACTGCCCGATCGACGAATGGCCGGCCGATCACATATTCGTTCGATCCCGGCGCCACAGGATAGAAGCCCAATGCCGTGAAGACGAGCCAGGCCGACATCTGGCCGAGATCGTCATTGCCCGAAAGGCCGTCGGGCGCCGCCTTATACTGGCTTTCGACGATCTGCTTCAGCCGCTCCTGCGTGCGCCAGGGCTCGCCGGCATAGGCATAGAGATAGGCGACATGATGGCTCGGCTCATTGCCGTGGATATATTGGCCGATCAGCCCGGCAATATCCTCGGCATGGCTGTAATCCAGCTTCGAGTTGTCGAATTCGAACATCTGATCGAGCTTGCGGACGGCGGCCGCATCACCGCCGAGCAGGCCGAACATTCCGGCCTGATCCTGCGGCACGAACCAGGAATATTGCCAGGCATTCCCCTCGGTATAATCGCTGCCATAGTTGATCGCGGTCGGATCGAACGGCTCGCGGAAAGCGCCGTCAGCCTTGCGTGCGCGCAGGAAACCGGTCTTCGCGTCGAAGCTGTTACGCCAGTTGCCGGCGCGCCGTTCGAACTGCGCTGCCACGTCCTTGCGCCCCATCGCCTGCGCCATCCGCGCGATCGTCCAGTCATCATAGGCATATTCGACGGTCTTGGACGCGGCCTCCGGCTCCAGATCGATCGGCACGAAGCCCAACTTCATATAATGATCGAGCCCGCCATAGAGGCCGTAGCTGGCGCTCTTCACCATCGCATCCAGCGCGACATCGGCGTCGAAGCCACGCAGGCCTTTCAGCCAGGCGTCCGCGATCACCGGCACGGCATGATAGCCGATCATCGTCCAGGTCTCGCGCCCGTGGAATTGCCAGACAGGCAGGATGCCGAAGGGGCTCGTTTGCTGGCTGGCCAGCAGCGACTTCACGAAATCCACATTCCGCGCTTCGGGTTGAACCAGCAGCAAAAGTGGATGTTCGGCCCGGAACGTATCCCATAGCGAGAAGGTGGAGTGGAAAGTGAAGTCGCGCGCCTGATGCACCTGATCGTCCGGCCCGCGATAGCGGCCATCGGCATCCGAAAAGATGCTGGGCGCCATCAGCGCGTGGTAGAGCGCGGTCGTCACCATCCGCTTCATCGGCTGCGGCGCCTGGATTTCGAGAGTGCCGAGCGCCGCCTCCCAAGCCGCTTTGGTGCGCCCGGCGATCGCGTCGAAGCCGCCAGCTTCGCTTTCGAGATTGGCAATCGCCGCATCCTCGTCGACGCTGGAAATCGCGACCTTGATTTCGAGCGGGGACGACAGCGTCCCGAAGTCAAGCCGCCCGACGAGCGCACGCCCCTGCAGTTGCTGCACGTCATCGCGGCCACGGCCGGGGCCCTGGAAGCCCTTATAGGAGATCTTCTCCTCCCGATTATGGAAGGCGTGCCCCGCCAGCGGCGCATTGGCACGGATCGCGAAGAAGAGCTTACGGGCCGGCGCCCAGCCGCGTGTCTCACGCGATCCCGTGATCGTGCCGTCGGCACGGACGCGAACCGAGGACCACAGGATCTTGCCGGGATAATTGTAGAGCGAGCTTCTGAGATCGAGCACGAGATGCGCGGCTTTGCCGGCAGGAAAGCGGTAGCGATGGACACCGACGCGCGGCCCCGCGGTCAATTCCGCACGGACGCCGCCATCGAGCAGCGACACGGCATAATAGCCGGGCCGTGCGACTTCCTCGGCATGCGAGAAGCGGGAGCGATAGCCCGATCCCGGCGTCGCGGGATCACCCGGCTCCAGCGGCACGGCATCGCCGGCCACCGGCATGATCAGGAAATCGCCCAGGTCGGAATGGCCGGCGCCGGAGAAATGGGTCTGGGAAAAGCCCTGGATCGTCGGGTCGTCGTAGCGATATCCGGCAGCGTGGCCGTAACAGTCCCTGATCTGACAGGTCGTATCGGTATCGGGGCTGACCTGCACCATCCCGAACGGAGCGACCGCCCCAGGAAATGTATGGCCTTCGCCGCCCGTGCCGATGAAGGGATCGACACTGTCATAGGCCGTCTGCGCGACGACCGGGGTGGCGACAAGGCTGGTTGCGACAAGGACGGAGAGCGCACGACGTGGGAATATCAGCATCTTCCCCATAGAGCATGGCAGCGCCGCTCCTCCAAGCCGCTGCGCGCTTCCACGGCCGGATGCGGCCGAACACCTCGCCAAAGTCGGCGCCAGTAAATCCGCCGCGGCCGATCCGTTAGGCGGCTGTTTACGCTTCCGAAATGCCGATGCTTTATTGAATGAGGATAGTTCAGCCCTGCAGGAAGCCCACGATGGTCCGAGTCCGTTTCTTGCAGGATACAGAAAAGGAGGAGGGTGAGCCCACCGGACAGAGGCGCGGCATCTTTCAGAAACTGCCCTCGCTGATGGGCAAGCAAGCCACCGCCAATCCGTCGCTGCGCGGCGGCGATGAAGCCATTCTGCTACTACGCAGCTTTGAAGAGTCCGGTCAGGGCTGGTTCTGGTCAACCGACGAGGCCGGCCGGATCACCTACCTGACGGACAATATCGCCAAGATAATCAGCGACGATGCGCGATCCCCGCTAGGTTCCCTCTTCACCGACCATTTCGTGCTACCGGATGGTGAAGCGGCTTCCAGCCGGACCCTGCCCTTCATCATGGCCAAGCGGTCGAGTTTCGAGAAGATCACGCTGACCTCGGCCAATCCAGACGACGAGCGCTGGTGGGTGGTCTCCGGTGCCCCGCAATTCGACAAGACAGGCGCCTTCAAGGGCTATCGAGGGTCCGGCGTCGACATAACGGAGCAGCGCCGCGCTTCCGAACATGCGTCGCAACTGGCGATGTATGATCCGTTGACCGGTCTGCCCAACCGACTGCGCATGGCCAAGGCGCTTGAAGCGAGCCTGGTCGCACTGGAGCATCACAAGCGCCCCTGCGCCGTGCTGCTGATCGATCTCGACCGGTTCAAGCAGGTCAATGACACGCTCGGCCATCCGGCGGGCGACGCGCTGCTGAAGCAGGTGAGCGAGAGGCTGCTGCGGATCGTCGGCGACAGGGAGAAGATCTTCCGGCTTGGCGGCGACGAATTCCAGATCATCATGCCTGACTGCGAGGATCGCGGCATCATCGGCGCGCTCGCATCCGATATCATATCCTCGCTCTCCCAACCCTATTCGGTCGAAGGCAGTCGTTGCAACATCGGCGCCTCGATCGGCGTCGCAGTGGCGCCCGCGGACGGACAGACTCGCGAGGAACTGACCCGCAATGTCGACCTGGCGCTCTATGCCGCCAAGACCGACGGCCGCGGCCGCTTCCGCTTCTTTTCGAGCGATCTGCTGGAGGTGGCGGAAGACCGGCGGCTGCTGGAGGAAGATCTGCGCGATGCGCTGGCCAAGGGCGAGATACGACTGTTCTACCAGCCGATCGTCAACGCCCGCAGCAATTGCGTCACCGGCGTCGAGGCGCTCATCCGCTGGCACCATCCCGTGCGCGGGCCGGTTTCCCCTGCTCTGTTCATCCCGATCGCGGAGGAAGCGAACCTGATCGCCCCGCTCGGCGAATGGGTGTTGCGCAAAGCGTGCGAGGATGCGGCGAACTGGCCGGGCAAGCTTCGTGTCGCGGTCAATGTCTCGCCGATCCAGTTCACCAGTGAAATGTTGCCGAAGATCGTGATGTCGGCGCTCGCCGCCTCCGGCCTGCCCGCAAGCCGGCTCGAACTGGAGCTGACCGAAGGCATATTCCTGAGCGAATCCGCTGAAACCGATGGCATGTTCGAAACCCTGAAGGGCATCGGCGTTCGCCTCGCGCTCGACGATTTCGGCACCGGCTATTCCTCGCTCGGCTATTTGAAGACCGCGCCGTTCGACAAGATCAAGATCGACCAGAGCTTCGTGCGCGGCGCCACGGTTGCAGGCTCCCGCAACGGCGCGATCATCGCGGCGATCGTCGCACTGGCCAATGCGCTGGAGATGGAAACCACCGCCGAAGGCATCGAATCCCTCGATCAGCTCGATCTGATCCGCAATCTCGGCGTCAGCCACGTCCAGGGTTATGTCTACAGCAAGGCGGTCGATAACGACGAGTTGAGCGAGAGGCTGGAAACTGGCGACTGGGTGATCCCGCCGTCCGGCCCGGCCAAGCAGCGCAGTGATCGGCAATCGGTATATCGCAAGGCCGGCGCGATCGTTGGTGGCTATTATCACCCGGTCCTGATCCGCAATCTTTCCGAAACCGGCGCGTTGGTCGAGGCGCTGCCCGAGGTTCCGATCGATTCCCAGATCATCATGGATTTCGGCGACGGCCAGCTGGTCGCCGCCACGGTGCGCCGCGCGACCAAGGGCCAGCACGGCATCGAGTTCGGATCGCCTTTGGTGAGCGACGGCAATGGCGGGCTCTGCACCAGCCATCGGATTTCGCCTTATCTGCTGGGAACGCTGGGCCTCAGCACGTCCGGCCACGCCAGTTCGCATCCCCTGGCGGGTGGTGCCCACGGCCTGACGCTGGAACAGCTTGCGGGGAGAATCGGGCTAAGCCTGGCGGCGGCGCCCCGCCCCTCTTTCGCGTGGCAGGATATCGGTATCCTCGCCGCCGGGCGTCATGCGGTGGCGGATGGCCGGATCATTCCCACCGTCGAGCAATTCGCCCAACGCTATCTGGATCATCTGCGTGGCCATGGCCGCACGCGTGAAATCCACCAAAGCTATTTGCAGGATCATATCCTGCCAAAATTCGGCCGGTTCCGGCTGAACGAAATCGCGCGATCGGACATCTCGACCTGGCTTGCCGCAGCCAGGGAACGAGGCGGCGACGGCCCCAACACCGCCGCGCGGCTGCACGGCATCCTCGGCTATATGTTCACCATGGCCGGACGGTGGGGGGTTCCCGGCGCCGAGTTCAATCCGGTCCAACACCTTTCGCTTTCCGCATCGGATGGCGGACGGGATCGGGCACTGACCACGGAAGAGATGAACCGGCTGCGCAAGGCCGTCCACGCCAGCCATAACAGTCAGCTCAAACATATCGTTGCGCTGCTGCTGCTGACCAATTTGCGGGTGAGCGAGCTGCTCGGCGCGTGTTGGGACGACATCAATCTCGACATGCGGGTGTGGCGCGTCCAACGCGGCGATGGCGCGGCCGCGCAGATCAACCTTTCTGCCGCCGTCATCGACGTCATCGGCCAGTTGCCCCGCTGGGATGACTGCCCCTATGTGATCGCCAATCCGCGGACCAAAAAGCCCTATCGATCCTTCTTTTCGAGCTGGGATGCGGCACGCCGCAAGGCCGGCTTGCCGCATGTCAGCATTCACGACCTACGGCACAGCAACGCAAAAAGCTGGTAGGGACGGCTCCGGTCAGGACAGGCCCAGCATCCAGCGGGCAAGATCGACCGGCACTACGGGAGCATCGGGAAGGTTGCGCGCCAACTCCATCCGGTGCGCCAGTATCCAGCGCAAGCAATCCGCGCGGTTGTCGAACGCGGGGAAATCGGAAACGGTCGGTCGGAGGTCATGTTCGCTGACCAGATAGCGGGCGCCGCGATGGCAACCCGGCTTGCCGCGCCAGTCGCGCATCGGCGCCACCACCGCGGGCACCCAATGAGGGCGTCTCGGATCCAGCTCTTCCATGATCCTCTTCCCGTATTTTTATGGTGCGCAGCATAGCGGAATCGCTCGCACTGGAGAAGCTGTGCAAATTGCTATGGGTTGATGCAGGCCGGGCTTCATGGTCTATCGCCGACCATGAAGACCTCGCTCCGTCTGGCCCTGTGCCTTTCCGCCGCCCTCCTCCCCTCCATCGCCTCCGCCGCACCCGAACGGTTCACCGTGATCTTCGGTGGGCGGAATGTCGGCCACCTCAATGCCGATACGACCGGCGACAAGACCGTAATCGATTATGATTACAAGAATAACGGCCGTGGCCCGACGATCGCCGAGACGATCCAGGTGAACGCTCAGGGGTTACCGACCCAGTGGGCGATCAAGGGCGCCACCACCTTCGGTAGCAAGGTGAGCGAAAACTTCGCGCTGAAGGGCAGCCAGGCGACGTGGAGCGACTCCACCGGTCCCGGAAAGACCCCGATCAAGGAGCCGAGCCTCTATGTCGCGCAGGGCGCAAGCCCCTGGGCGTTGGGCCTCTATGCCCGCGCGCTGATGAAGGATGCCGATGGCACGCTGCCGGCCCTGCCCGGCGGCACGCTGCGGCTGGAAAAGGGTGAGGCGCTGCAGGTTGCGGGCAAGGCAGGCACGACGGCGGTAACGGCTTATGAGGTAGGCGGCATCGACCTCAATCCCGATACGATCCTGATGGACGAAAAGGGCGAGATGTTCGCCTACCTTACGCCTGATTTCATCATCATCCGCGAAGGTTATGAAGGCGAGGAAGAGCGGCTGCGCGGCCTTGCCGCCAAATGGTCGACCGAGCGCTATGTCGCCATCCAGAAGGACGTGGCCCACCGCTACGACGCACCGGTCCGCATCCGCAACGTGCGGCTGTTCGATCCCAAGACGCTGACGCTGACCGATCCGGTTTCGGTCGTCGTCAGCGGCCGTGAGATTGCGGCGGTCGAGCCGATCGACAGCCCGGCGACACCGGGCGAGGTGGCGATCGACGGCGCGGGCGGAACGCTGATCGCCGGCATGGTTGAGATGCATGCCCATATTTCGCAGGACGATGCACTGCTCAATCTGATCGCGGGCATCACCACCGTGCGCGACATGGGCAATGACAATGCCGTGCTCGACAAGCTGATCGATCGGATCGAAGGCGGCGTGATCGCCGGGCCGCGCGTGGTGCGCAGCGGGTTCATCGAGGGCAAGAGCCCGTTCAGCGCCAATAACGGAATCGTCGTCGACAGCGAGGCGGCCGCGGTGGACGCGGTGCGCTGGTATGCGGCGCGCGGCTATTGGCAGATCAAGATCTACAACAGCATGAACCCAGCCTGGGTGCCGGCGATGGTGGCGGAGGCGCACAAGCTCGGTCTGCGTGTCGCCGGCCACGTCCCCGCTTTCTCCAATGCCGACGCGATGATCGCCGCCGGCTATGACGAGATGACCCACATCAACCAGTTCATGCTGGGCTGGGTGCTGGAGCCGAAGGAGGATACCCGCTCGCTGCTCCGCCTCACGGCGCTACGGCGGCTGCGGACCCTGGACCTCAACAGCCCGAAGGTGCAGCAAACAATCAACGCCATGGTCGATCGCAAGCTCGCCATCGATGTGACGCTGGGCATCCACGAGATGTTCACGCTGGGCCGCGATGGCCAGGTGCCGCCGGGCGCGGTCGATTATCTCGATCATATGCCGGTCGGCTATCAGCGCGGCGCGAAGAAGGCGATGGTCGATACGTCAGCGCCGGGCGACGACGCTGCCTATCGTGCGGCCTTCGACAAGATCGTCGCGACCGTGAAGACCCTCAACGATCGCGGCGTGCTGATCGTGCCGGGCACCGATACCGGCGGTTCCTTCACCTATCACCGCGAACTGGAACTCTATCAGAAAGCCGGCATGACGCCCGCGCAGATCCTGAAGCGCGCGACGTTCGACATGGCCCACTATCTCGGGCGCGACCAGCAGTTCGGTTCGATCGAGAAGGGCAAGATGGCCGATTTCTTCCTGATCCCAGGCGATCCAACCAAGGATCTGAAGGCAATCAAGTCGATTGCAATGGTCGTCAAGGACGGGACCATCTATTTCCCGAGCGAGGTTTATCCCAAGTTCGGGATCAAGCCCTTCGCCGCGGCCCCCAAGGTGACGGTGCCCACCCGTCCCTGAATCCGCCCCGCCTGCCCAACCGTTTCCAAAGAGTCCTGCCCCGATGACCCCCCGTATTTTGCTTCTGCCTCTGCTTCTCTGTGCCGTCGCCACCCCCAGTTTCGCCGAAAATAGCGCGCCCGAAGCCGTGCCGGTGGTGGAGCGCATCCCCAGCCCGCGCGACGTCCCCTATCCCGGCACGATGACGCTGGACGTGGACGCCACGGACGTCGAACGCGCCATCTTCCGCGTGAAACAGGCGATCCCGGTCGCGCAGGCCGGGCCGATGACATTGCTCTTCCCCAAATGGCTGCCCGGCAAGCACGCACCACGCGGCGAAATCGAGAAGCTGGTGGGCCTGAAGATCATGGCCGGCGGCAAGGTGCTGACGTGGCGGCGCGACACTGTCGATGTCTACGCCTTCCACATTGACGTGCCGGCGGGCGCGAAGCAGTTGGACATCGCGTTCGACTTCGTTTCCGCGACCGACCGGGACCAGGGCCGCATCGTCATCACTCCCGCGATGATGAACCTGCAGTGGGAAATGGTCTCGCTCTACCCCGCGGGCTATTACACCCGGCAGATCCCGGTCAGCGCGACGGTGAAATATCCCGACGGGTGGAAGGCGGCATCCGGCCTGCCGTCCAAGGCGACCGGATCGACCTACCGCTACGACACGACCAATTATGAGACGCTGGTCGATTCCCCCGTGTTCGCCGGCAAATATTTCCGCCAGGACCAGCTTTCTCCACGCGTGCGGCTGAACATCGTCGCCGACGAGGCGAAGTTCCTGGAGGCCACGCCCGACCAGATCGCCGCGCATCGCCGGCTGGTCGATCAGGCGATCAAGCTGTTCGGCGCGCAGCATTACGACAATTACGAATTCCTGCTGGCGCTGACCGACGAGATGGGCAGCATCGGCCTGGAGCATCATCGCAGTTCCGAAAACGGCGTGAACCGCGAATATTTCACCGAGTGGAGCAAGGGTCCGGGCCGCCGCAACCTGTTGCCCCACGAATTCACCCATAGCTGGAACGGCAAATTCCGGCGCCCGGCGGGCAACTGGACCGCCGACTTCAGTACGCCGATGAACGACGATCTGCTCTGGGTCTATGAAGGCCAGACGCAATTCTGGGGCTATGTGCTGGGCGCCCGTTCGGGCCTGTTCACAAAGGCGGAAACGCTAGAGGCACTGGCGGCGATCGCGGCCAATCTCGACGTTCGCCGCGCCCGCGACTGGCGGGCCTTGCAGGACACGACCAACGATCCCGTCATCGCCGCGCGCCGGCCGAAGGGCTGGCTGAGCTACCAGCGGTCCGAGGATTATTACAACGAAGGCATGCTGGTCTGGCTCGAGGTCGACAGCATTCTGCGCGCGCGTTCGGGTGGGCAGAAATCGATGGACGATTTCGCCCGCGCCTTCTTCGGCCAGAAGGATGGCGACTGGGGCACCGACACCTACACCTTCGACGATGTCGTCGCGACGCTGAACGGGATCGTGCGCTACGACTGGGCAAGCTTCCTGCGCACGCGGCTGGACGAGAAGGCCGACGGCGCGCCGTTGAAGGGATTTACCGATGGCGGGTATCGCCTGGTCTATGGCGACGAGCCGACCAGCTTCAGCAAGGATGCCGAGCGCACATCTAAGACGATCGACCTCAGCTACTCGATCGGCCTGTCGTCAAAGGGCGGCGAGATCGTCCAGGTGGTCTGGGATGGCCCGGCCTTCAACGCCGGCCTTTCCGTCGGCAGCCGCATCGTCGCGGTGGGCGACCGCGCTTATTCGGACGACCGACTGAAGGACGCGATCCGTGCCGCCAAGGGGAGCAAGCAGCCGATCCGCTTGATCGTCCAGTCGGGCGATCGTTTCCGGGATGTGGACATCGCCTGGAACGGCGGCCTGCGCTATCCGCGGCTCGAACGCACGGGCGTCGGCGCTTCGACGCTCGACGTGCTCCTCCAACCCAAGCCCTGAGATCAGCGGGCGGCGGGTGAGGCCTCGCGCACGGCATGGCCGCCCGGCCGGGCAGCCTCCCCGCGGGAATAGGTGCCGACGAGCAAGCCCGCCGCCAGCACCTTGCCCGCCATCGCCTTCAACAGCGTCGAACGGCCCGGATGCCCGCTGATCGCGGGCGCCTCCGAAAGCGCGAAGAGCTGAAAGATATAATCATGGCTGCCATGGCCCGAAGGCGGGTCGGGCGGCAGCCAGCCTTCGCCGAACGCACTGTTGCGACCGGTATCGCCGGCGCCATCTAGTTTCTCAGACGAAACGATTGTCCCCTCGGCCAGTCGACGCTCCTCGGGGTCCATCCCCCAGACGATCGCATGGACGAGCGGGTTGGGCGCAGGCGCGTCAGGATCCTCGACGATCAGCACGAGGCTCTGCGTGCCTGCGGGGACATCGCTCCACACCAAAGGGGGGGAGACGCCCGCGCCATCGGCCGTGAACCGTTCCGGCAACCGCGCGCCATCCGCAAAGGCCGGGCTCGACAGGTTCATCGGCTTGCCGGTGATGGCAAGCTCCGGCTGGACGATGGCGAGCTTGGCATGGCCGGCGCGAACATTGCGCATCAGCGCCCCGATCCACTGCGGCAGATGTTCGAGCATCAGGCGATCCTCCCCTCGCGAGTCCAGTTTCAACTAGACCCTCAACGCCAATATATGGCTTATGCTCCTCAGTGGAAATCGCGCGACTTGGGAAGGATGCGCACATTGCGCGGATGATCATGGCCGCGGGGAATTTGCGGATGGGCGAAGACGTCCCCTGGCGCCAGCGTGATCCGTGCCGGTCCTTCGCCGGAAAGTCCGTCGAGCAGAGCCGTGCGATCGACGATGCGAGACGCCATAAAATGAACGACGCCCTCCTTGCTCCGCTGCACCTCGCCCTGCACCTCCATCAGCCGTGACGCCATGACGACACGGCGATAGCGTTCGAACAGCCGGGCCCAGATCAGCACATTGGTGATGCCGGTCTCGTCCTCCAGCGTGACGAAGATGGCATTGCCCTTGCCCGGTCGCTGGCGGATCAGCACCACGCCCGCCGCGCGGACCTGAGCGCCATTCTTCGCGCGATCCATATCCGCGCAGCTCAGCACACCTTCTGCCCGGAACTGTGCGCGCAGGAAGGTCATCGGATGATCCTTCAGCGACAGCCGGGTCATCTGATAATCGGTCATCACATGTTCGACGAGCGGCATGGCGGGCAGCGCGGCGTCCGGTTCCTCGGCCAGTTCGCGGGCATCAGCCGCGGCGAACAGCGGCAATTCGCCCTGCGGCGTTCGCCGCGCTTCCCACAATGCTTCGCGGCGATCGAGCGCGATCGAGCGGCAGGCATCCGCATCCGCCAGCAGGCGCAGCGCGCGGGCCGGCAGCTTGGCATTGCGGGCGAGCGCCTCAATGCTTTCGATGGGTGCGTTGATCCGCGCGTTGACCAGCTTTTCGGCCCACTCCTCACGGAAACCGTCGATCTGGCGGAAGCCCAGTCTCAACGCCAGTGCGCCATCCTCGCGTCGCTCCAGACTGTTGTCCCAATGGCTGGCATTGATATCGATCGGCCGCACCTCCACGCCGTGATCGCGCGCATCGCGGACAAGCTGGGCGGGCGCGTAGAAACCCATCGGCTGCGAATTCAGCAGGCCGCAGGTGAACACCGCCGGGTGGTGGCATTTGATCCAGGCCGAGACATAGACGAGTTTGGCGAAGGCCTGGGCGTGGCTCTCCGGGAAGCCATAGCTGCCGAACCCTTCGATCTGCTTGAAACAGCGCTCGGCGAACTCCCGCTCATATCCGCGCCGAACCATGCCCTCGACCATTTTCTTCTTATATTTGTGGATGGTGCCGACATTGCGGAAGGTCGCCATTGCACGGCGTAGCCCATTGGCTTCGTCCGCACTGAACTCCGCGGCGGTGATAGCAAGCTTCATCGCCTGTTCCTGGAACAGGGGTACGCCGTAGGTCTTGCCGAGTACCTCTCTCAGCTCATCCGGGTCATGGGGTGGCGCTGGACTGGGATAGACCACCGCCTCCTCTTTGTTCCGCCGCCGCAGATAGGGATGGACCATATCGCCCTCGATCGGCCCAGGCCGGACGATCGCGACCTGGATAACGAGATCGTAAAATTCACGCGGGCGAAGCCGGGGCAGCATGTTGATCTGCGCGCGGCTTTCCACCTGGAACACGCCGATGCTGTCGCCCTTGCACAGCATGTTGTAGGTGGCCTCGTCCTTGTCCGGGACGGTTTCGAGCTGAAAATCGCCCATCGCATGCTCGCACATCAGATCGAAGCTCTTGCGGATACAGGTCAGCATCCCGAGCGCCAGAATATCGACCTTCATCAAGCCGAGTGCGTCGATGTCATCCTTGTCCCATTCGATGAAGGTGCGATCCTCCATCGCTGCATTGTGGATCGGCACCATCTCGTCGAGCCGGTCCTCGGTCAGCACGAAACCGCCGACATGTTGGGAAAGATGGCGCGGAAATTCGAGAAGCTGATCGACCAGCGCCTTCAGCCGGGCCATTTCGGGATTAGCGAGATCGAAGCCCGCCTCGGCATAGCGGCCTTCTTCGATCAAACCGCCATAGCTGCCCCAACTCGTGTTCGCGAGGCGCGCGGTCACATCCTCGCTCAGGCCCAGCGCCTTGCCGACTTCGCGGAAGGTGCTGCGCGAGCGATAATGGATGACGGTGGCGGCAATGCCGGCGCGATGGCGGCCGTAGCGCTCATAGACATATTGCATCACCTCCTCACGCCGCTCGTGTTCGAAATCGACGTCGATGTCCGGGGGCTCGCCGCGCTCATCGGAAAGGAAGCGGCTGAAGAGGAGATTTTCCTTCACTGGATCGATCGGGGTGACGCCGAGTAGGTAGCAGATCAGCGAATTGGCGGCCGATCCGCGCCCCTGGCAGAGGATCGGCGGGTCGCGCGTGCGGGCGAAGCGCACGATGTCATGCACCGTCAGGAAATAATAAGCGTAGTTCCGCTTGCGAACAAGGGTGAACTCCTCATCGAGCACCGCCTGCATCCTCGCTGGAATCCCCTCGGGA
This sequence comes from Sphingomonas sp. DBB INV C78, assembly GCF_042693015.1. NCBI lineage: Bacteria > Pseudomonadati > Pseudomonadota > Alphaproteobacteria > Sphingomonadales > Sphingomonadaceae > Sphingomonas > Sphingomonas sp. DBB INV C78. The sequence goes on from NZ_CP170544.1 coordinate 2,073,086, forward strand.
TGCTGTGCGTGCGCCGCCTCCATCACCAGATGTTCGAGCCAGCCTTGCGGGTCCCAGCCTTCGGGCACGGGCTCATGTGGATATTCGTAGCGGAGCTGATCGAGATGGAAATTGATCCGTGCGAGAAAGTCGAGCGACGCGGCCACGGCTTCCGGGCAATCGCGGAACAAGCGTCCCATTTCTACCGGCAGCTTCAGATGGCGCTCGGCATTGGTGGCGAGCAAACGCCCAGCCTCGGCGATCGTCACGCCTTCCCGGATGGAGGTGACGATATCATGGAGCGGCCGCTGTTCCGGCCCGGCATAGAGCGCGTCGCAGGTGGCGATCAGCGGCACGCCGGTCCCCGCGCCCAACCGCATGAGCTTCGCCAGCCGCCGCCGGTCGCGGCCGTCGCGCGCCATCGCCGCTCCCAGCCAGACGGCCCCCGGCCGCTCTGCTACCAGCCGGCGCAGGGCGAATTCATGGACATCGTCCGCCATCACGATCAGCAGCAGATCTTCGCTGTGCTCGATCAGATCACCGAAATGGAGAATGCAATCGCCCTTCTCCGCCCGGCGGTTGCCCGTCGTCAGCAGCCGCGTCAGTCGTCCCCAGCCATAGCGTGTCGCGGGGTAGGCGATGATATCGGGCGTGCCATCTGCGAACACCAACCGCGAGCCGACGACGAGGCGGAACCCGGTTGCCGCCATCGCCTCTCGCCGCTCCTCAGGTGTCGAGCCGAGCGTTACCCAAGCCCGCACCACGCCCGCCACGGTGTTGCGATCGGCAATCCCGATGCCGGCCATGCCCAGTTCGATCGCACGCGCCACCATGTCCGCCGGATGCGATGCACCGCGCAGGAAGGAATAATTGGTCGCGGCAACGAGTTCGGCGAACTGCGGCAATTCTTCCAAAGGGGAAGGCGGATCGCTCGAAGAGCGGTCAAGGGGCACCATCGTCGTCACGCGAACAGCCCGTGCAGATACCAGCCTGGATCGGGTTTCTCGTCATAGAGGCCGTGGCGGAAGATCCAGAAGCGCCGGCCGCGCGCGTCCTCGACGCGGTAATAATCGCGGGTTAGGCCGGGCTGGTCGACCGCGCCGTCCTTGCGACGCCACCATTCGGTGGCGATCCGCTCCGGCCCCTCATAGCGACGCACCTCATGCGCCTCGCGCCTCCAGCGGAAGCGGTGGGGCGGGCCATCGGGCACCTCGGCGATCACCTCGATCCTTTGCGGCGGATCGAACAGATGGATCGGCCGCAAGGGGGGCTCGTCCGATGGAGAAACCGGCCAAGGCGCTGGCATGCCGGCCGTCACGGCGGGCAATGCCAGTTGCGCCTGTTCGGGGATATGCGTGTCGCGCGATCGCAGGCGCTGCACCCTGCCCCGCCCCAGCCGCGTGCTCAGCCGATCGACCAGCGCCGCAATCTCGGCCTCATGGACCGCCCCGCCCTCCAGCTTCAGTTGCGTCGCCGCCAGCGGTTCGGCGCGCGGCACCGAAAGCCGCACCATGTCGAAACCGAAACCGGGGTCGATCGGATCGCGCAAAGTCTCGATCCGCTCGCGGAAGAGCCGCATCACCATGGCCGGATCGCGCGTCGGTCGGCTGGTTTCGACCTGAAGCACCCGCGCCAGCCCGTCGCTGCGGAAGAACATTGCCTCGAACCGCCGCCCCCCGGCCCTTCGCTCTTCGAGCCGCACCTTCGCCTCGCCCGCCAGTTCTTCCAGCACGGCAAGCGCATATTCGGTGTTGGCGATCGGCTCGGCGAAGCGACGTTCAACCCGGATCATCGGTTCGGCACGACGGGGCGTAATCGGCCTGTCGGTTTCGCCCAGCAGCCGGCGCAGCGCCGTCACTGCTTCCGCACCGAAGCGGGCGGCGATGGTCGAAAACGGCCGGCAGGCGAGATCGCCTACCGTCTTGAGGCCCGCGCGCTTGAGGCCGGTTTCCGCCTCGGGATCGAGTTGCAAGGCCGCCACCGGCAGCCGCCGGATCGCCGCCGCCTCGTCCGCGGCCGGCACCGTCTGGAAGCGCGCCAGCGCACGGGCGCCATCGCCCGTATCGGCAAAGGCATGGCGCAGGATCAGTCCAGCAGTGGTCAGCCGCGTCGTCGCATCGGCCGCCAGTCCCCCCTCGCCACCGAACAGATGAGTGCAACCGCCAATATCCAGTAGCAGACCATCGGGCGCATCGACCGCGACCATCGGCGTGTAACGGCCGCAGCCATCCGCCAGCCTTTCCAGGAAAGTGAGGTCGGCTGTCGGATCATGATCGACGACGGCAAGGTCGGGCACGCGGGCGCGGGCATCGGCAAGTGCTAGACCGGGCGACAATCCCAGCCGCATGGCGATGGGATCGACCGCCGCCAGCCGCAACGCCCCCTTCACCTTCTCGATAAAGGCGAGCGGCGTATCAGGCGATATTGCGGACGGGCCGGAGATCGCCCGCAGCCGGTCCGCGCTGAGGAAGGGAAACCATAGCGCCAGATAGCGCCGGCTCCCGGAAGGCGCATCGTTCACGATCCCACTCCACGCGCCAGGCGAGGCCGCCGAGGCCAGCCCGCTGGCGCAACAGTTCCACGTCGAACGCCGCCTGCCCGGGGGCGTTCGCCTCCAACGCTGCGGAGGGGGCCGCCCGCACCTGCCAGCGCGTATCCGCCGCGCTGGGGGCGGGTTCGGCATCGATCCGCAGCAGCAGCACCGCCACGCCCGATTGCTCGGCAGCAAGCGTCAGCCGGCGCGTCGCCGTGAGATCGAGCACCCGCGGATTGCCCCAGCATTCGACCAGGATCGCCCCCAAACCCGCGCAACGGGCCGCATCCGCAGCCCCCCGCAGAAGCGCCACCGGATCGGGGGCAAGCGCCAGCAGCAACACATCGGGATCGCCACCCAGTTCGGCGAAGCCCGGCGCATAAAGTCCGCCCGTCCGTCTTTCGGCTTCGTCGCAACGCAACCATAACAACCCTTCCGCAGCGGACCTGTGCGTCGCCCTGAGCGCCAGCATCGCCGCAAAGCCCGCCGCACTTGCCGCCTCCGCGGGATCAGTGGCGAACACCTCATGCAGTCGACCGGAAGCCAGCCCACCGCCCAACGCCGCATCGATCGCGACATGACCGGTGGCGATGCGATTCATGGCCGCAGAATCGGGCCCGGCCATCGCCACAATCCGCCCACGCAATGCGGCAATGAGTTTGGGCGACTCGCGCACGTCTATTGTTCCTGTTTTGTTCTATAGTGGTCTTTGATCATGGGATGTCAAGGTGAAGGGCGCCTTCTCTCCCAACCGTTTGTGTCGAGCGAAGTCGAGACACAGCCCCACGGTGCACTCCTGTCTCGACTATGTTCTCGGCTGCGCTCGAACACCGCTCGACATAAACCGGAGGAAGGTTGGTGCGGTTACCGCCTCTTCCGCCGCAGGATGAACTCGTCGTCGAGCCAGCTTCCCACCCGGAACTGATATTCCCCGAAATGCTCGAACCCCAGCGCCTGATAAAGCCGCTGCGCCTTCAGGTTGCCCGACCAGACCCCAATCCAGATCGCGGCGGGCTTCTGCGTTTCCATCCATTCGAGCGTCGTTTCGAACATCCGGCCGCCCAGCCCCAGCCCCTGAGCACCGCGCGTCAGATAGAGCTGTTTGAGCTCGAGATCGCCGTCCACGGCGTCCGGGTGCGGCAATCCGTTCGGCCCGGCGACGGCGAAGCCCACTGCCTGCCCGTGATGCTCGGCGATCCACACGCCATGCGCGGGATCGGCGATCCGTTCCGCGAACACTCCGGGCGCCAGTTTCTCGGCGATATAGGCATCGCGATCGGCCGGCGGATAAGGAATGCCGAACCCATCGACGAAGGTTTCAAAAAAGGTTTCGATCGCGAGCCTGGACAGGGTCTCCGCGTCCCCTGCAACCGCCCGACGGATCATGCCTTGCCTCCCTTGTACCGTGCCCGGAAGCTATCTGCGAACGCCTTCAACCGCCCCTCAGCGATCGCTGCCCGCAATTCGGCCATCAGCCGCTGGTAGAACCACAGATTATGCTCGGTCATCAGCATCGCCCCCAGCATCTCGCCCGATTTGACGAGATGGTGGAGGTAAGCGCGGCTCCACGGCGCGATCGGCGATTCCGGGTCGATGGGCGCCAGATCCTCAGCGAACTTCGCGTTACGGATGTTGATCGGCCCGTCCCAAGTAAAGGCTTGGCCGTTGCGCCCCGAACGCGTCGGCAGCACGCAATCGAACATGTCGATGCCGCGCTCGACCGCGCCGACGATGTCGTCGGGCTTGCCCACCCCCATCAGATAACGCGGCCGGTCCTTGGGCAGCATGTCCACCGCGAAATCGAGCACGCGGAACATCTCGTCCTGCCCCTCGCCCACCGCGAGGCCGCCGACCGCATAGCCGTCGAAGCCGATATCGATCAGCGACTGACTCGATCTGAGGCGCAGATCCTCATCCATCGATCCCTGCTGGATGCCGAACAGGGCGGAATTGGCGGCATGCTCACCCCCCGCATCGAACCCGTCGCGCGAACGCCGCGCCCAGCGCATCGATCGCTCCATTGACGAGGCTGCGCGGTCGCGCGTCGCCGGGAAGGGCGTGCATTCATCGAACGCCATCACGATGTCGGATCCCAGCAGCCGCTGGATCTCCATCGACCGTTCGGGCGTCAGCATGTGGCGCGATCCATCGAGGTGCGATTTGAATGCGACGCCCTCTTCGGTGATCTTGGCGAGATCGCTGAGGCTCATCACCTGATATCCGCCGCTGTCGGTCAGGATCGGCCGGTCCCATTGCATGAACTGATGGAGCCCCCCCAGCCGCGCCATTCGCTCCGCACCGGGGCGCAGCATCAGGTGATAGGTGTTGCCCAGGATGATATCCGCACCGATTGCGCGGACATTATCGGGCTTCATGCCCTTCACGGTGGCAGCGGTGCCGACGGGCATGAAGGCGGGCGTGCGGATATCGCCGCGGCGCATCGCAAGCGTGCCTGCGCGCGCCGCGCCATTGGTGGCGGAAACAGAAAATTCGAAACGGGGACGATCGCTCATTGCCGCCCCATGCCGTCTGCGCAGCCCGGAGTCGAGATGTGCGGCCTTTGCATCCGCGCCCTCTCCATGCCAAACCACTGTTCATGCGGGAGAAGGAACTCCGGCTGGCGCTGGTCTGCTATGGCGGAATCAGCCTGGCCGTTTACATGCACGGGATCACGCTGGAAGTGTGGCGATTGGCCCGCGCCAGCCGGGCCTTTCATTCGGGCGAACCCTGCGCCGGCGGCAGCGAATCCGTCTATCGCGACTTGCTGGAGACGATCGAGCGGGAAACCGGCATCCGGGTCCGCGTGCTCGTCGATATCGTCGCCGGTGCCAGCGCGGGCGGCATCAATGGCGTGTTTCTGGGCCAGGCGATCGCATCGGGCCAGTCGCTCGAGCCCTTGACCGAACTGTGGCTGGAGGGGGCCGATGTCGACATATTGATCGATCCCGACGCCCGCCCGCTTTCCCGCGCGACCAAGATGTGGGCGACACCGCTCGCCTGGTGGGCGGCGGGCCGGCGCGGCGGCACGATCGAGCGCACCGTCGATGCGGATACGCGGGAGGAAGTTCGCGCCAAGCTTTCCCGCTTCGTCCGCGCCCGCTGGTTCGCTCCGCCCTTTGGCGGTGAAGGCTTCACCAACCTGCTGCTCGACGCACTCGACGCCATGGCCCAATCGCCGGCGGGGGAACCACTACTGCCGCCTGGCCAACCGCTCGACCTGTTCGTCACCGTCACCGATTTTCACGGGCACCCGGAACGGCTTGTGCTCAATTCCCCGCCCGAAATCGTCGAGACCGAGCATAGGCTGGTCATCAGTTTCAGCGATCACGGCCTGTCGCCCCGCTATCTCGGCGACACGCCGGATCTCGCTTTTGCCGCCCGCGCCACGGCGAGCTTCCCCGGCGCCTTCCCGCCCTTCACGGTTAGCGAACTGGATCGCGCGCTGGCCGGCCGGAAGCGCGAATGGCCGACGCGCTCAGCGTTTCTAGCACGCACGCTTCCGCGACAGGCCGCGATCGGAACGGCGGAGGACACGGTGCTGATCGACGGCGCGGTTCTCGCCAACGCGCCGTTCGGTGCGGCAACCCAGGCGCTCAAGGATCGCCCGGCCCGTCGCGAGGTCGATCGCCGCATGGTCTATATCGATCCCAAACCGAACATCGATGCATTCCGTCTGAGCGGCGCGAAGGCGGAACTGCCCGGCTTCTTCGCCACCATCTTCGGCGCGCTTTCGGATATTCCCCGCGAGCAGCCGATCGGCGACAATCTCGATGCGATCGAGGCGCGGTCGCGCCGCATCCGCCGGATGCGGAAGATCGTCGATGCCATTCGCCCGGAAGTCGAAGGTGCGATCGACACCCTGTTCGGCCGCACCTTCTTCCTCGATAATCCGACACCCGCGCGGCTCACCGCATGGCGGGCCAAGGCGCAGGACGCCGCGGCTCGCCAGGCCGGTTATGCCTATGCTGCCTACGGCCATCTGAAACTGTCGGGCGTGGTCGAGGATATGATCGACCAGATCGCCACACTCGCCAGCGCAGACCGGATAGCTAATAGCGAAATCCGGGGAGCAATCTGGGCCGAGATCCGCAAGATGGGGCTCACCGAACCAGGGGCGCTTTCCGCCAATGGTGCAAGCGAGACGGCCGTCGCCTTTTTCCGTGACCATGATCTCGGTTTTCGCATCCGCCGGCTGCGCGCGCTGATCCGCCGTATCAGCGAGATCGAGGAAGCCGCCTCCGAACCCCTTCCCTCGATCCAAACGGCACGCGACGCCGCTTATTCCGCGTTGGCGCTCTATCTTGATCGCCAGATGGACGATTTCTTCGGTCCCGACCCCATTACCGCGGCCGGAAATGCGGCGCAGCAGCCCGCCGCCGCCATGGCCGCGATTGCCGCTGCGCGCGATCTCCGCCTCGTCGATGATCGGGCGGACGATCTGCTCGCCACCGCACTGACCGACCTGCCCAAGGCCGAACGCCGCGATGTGCTCCTCACCTATCTGGGCTTCCCGTTTTACGACATCGCCACGCTGCCGCTGCTCCACTCCGAGGGGACGGACGAGTTCAATCCCGTGCTGGTCGACCGCATCGCCCCGGACGACTGTTCCGCCATTCGCGCCGGCGGGGCGGAAGCGACGTTGAAGGGCATCCAGTTCAACAGCTTCGGCGCCTTCTTCAGCCGCGCCTATCGGGAGAATGATTATCTGTGGGGCCGCCTCCACGGCGCCGAGCGGGTGATCGACATCGTCGTTTCTACGCTCCCTGTCGGCGTGACGCTGCCGCCCGGAACCGTTGCGACACTGAAAAAGCAGGCTTTCCGGGCGATCCTGGCACAGGAACGCCCGCGGCTCGATGCCATCCAGCCCTTGTTCGACCAACTTGAACGAGAGGTCGGTTAGGCCACTGGCCCCTTTGCCAAAGGCCGGCTTTTCGGCCTACAAGGTGGCAACAAGGAGAAGCGGGCGATGCAATTCCTCCGAACCCTGTTCTGGGTAGTGATCGCGGTCATCGCGGTGATCTTCGCGACACGGAACTGGAACACGGTGACGATCAATCTGTGGGGCGGGCTCCAGGCGGACGTGAAGCTGCCGGTGCTGATTTTCGGTGCGTTCCTGGTGGGCCTGCTGCCGCCCTGGATTCTCCACCGGACGACACGATGGACGCTGCGCCGCCGCATCGACAGCGCCGAGCGCGCTTTGGCCGAAGCGCGGGGATATGAGCCCGCGCCCACGCCTGCGACGGGCTCCTCCAGCGTCATCAACGTCGTTCCCGCCCCTTCCACCGTCCCCGTACCACCGGCAGTATCATGACCCGTCCGATCTACGTCGCTCTCGACACGCCTGACCTCGACAAGGCCAAGGCGCTTGCCCAGCGGGTCCGCAACCATGTCGGCGGGATCAAGCTGGGGCTGGAGTTCTTCTGCGCCAACGGCCGCGCGGGCGTGAAGGAGATGGCGGCGCTCGACCTGCCGATCTTCCTCGACCTCAAGCTGCACGACATCCCGAACACCGTCGCCAAGGCCGTGCAAGCGCTGCGGCCGCTCGACCCGGCGATCCTGACCATCCACGCCGCCGGCGGCCGGGCGATGATGGAGGACGCGAAGGCCGCGGCCCCCCTCGGCACCAAGGTCGTCGCGGTGACGATGCTCACCAGCCTCGACGGTACTGATCTCAAGTCCATCGGCCTCGATCCCGATCCCCACGCGCAGGTGGTGCGGCTTGCTGAACTCGCCCGCGATGCCGGCATCGACGGCATCGTTTGTTCGGGCAACGAAGTCGCCGCGGCCAAGAAGATCTGGCCCGAAGGCTTCTTCGTCGTCCCCGGCGTCCGCCCGGCCGACGGTGATGCCGGCGACCAGAAGCGGGTGATGACACCGCGTGCGGCGCTCGATGCCGGCGCTTCCGTTCTCGTGATCGGTCGCCCGATCACACAGGCCAATGATCCGGACCGCGCCGCCCGCGCGATCGAGGCGACGCTTTAACGTCAGACGGGACTCAACGCCTCGTCGCGCATGCCACGCCATATCTTCAACGCCTGCACCGTTTCGAACGCATCGTGGACGCGCAGGATCTGCGCGCCGGCATTTGCGCCAGCGAGCGCCAGCGCGATCGAGCCACCGAGGCGGCGATCCGCTGGCGCCTCCCCGGCGAGCGCGCCGATCAGCCGCTTGCGGCTCGCGCCCAGCAGCAGTGCGCAGCCGAGGCCGTGGAACATCGCGAGGCCGTTCAGGATGGCGAGATTGTGCCGCACGGTCTTGCCGAAGCCGATGCCGGGATCGACGATGATCCGATCCCGCGCGATGCCCGCCGCTTCCGCCGCCGCGATCCGATCCTCCAGCCAGTCATAGACCTCGATCAGCGGGTCACCGTAGCGCGGATCATTCTGCATCGTCTGGGGATCGCCCTGATGGTGCATCAGCACGACCGGACATCCGGCGGCAGCGACCACGGCGGCCGAGCGATCATCCCACAGGAGCGCCGACACATCGTTGACGATATGCGCGCCGGCGGCGAGCGCGGCTTCCATCACCCCGGCCTTGCGGGTGTCTATCGACACGGCCGCACCACCCCGCGCCAGCCGCTCGATGACGGGCACAGTGCGGGCGATCTCGTCGCCTTCCCACACCGTTGCCGCACCCGGCCGGGTGGATTCGCCACCGACATCGATGATCGCCGCGCCCTCCGCCGCCATCGCCATGCCGACATCTGCGGCCGCCGCCGCATCATCGACATGCCGGCCGCCATCGGAGAAGCTGTCCGGCGTCATGTTGAGGATCGCCATCACCTGCGGCTGATCGAGCCGCACCGTCCGTTGCCCGAGTTGGAGCGGCGCGCGCAGCGCGGTGATCCGGCCGATTGTGATCCGCGCGGCATCGGCCTGCGCCGGGGCGAGGCTGTCCAGAAAGGCTTCGAGCGCTTCGACCGGCACCAGCCGATCCGCCACCCGCCGACCGCCGTCGACCGCGATCACATCGAAGGCGGCAAACCACAGCATCCCGCCTGCCAGCCGCAACACCTGCCCGTCGCGATCGAAGGGGGCACCGGCGAAAGCGGTCGGGCGGAAATAGAGGCGGGCGGAAGGGGGAATCTGGTTCATGTCCATCGTCTTACCCTGCTGCTGCGGCGGCGGGGAGAGGCATCGTGCCGACCCCGAAGTTGAGGAAGTTGAGGGTTGCGTGCAGTTTGTCGCGGTTCAGGCCCAAACGCGTCGTCAAAGCGCCGCTTTGGCGACAGTGACGCCCCATCTGGGCGACTGTGACGCGACAGGTGCGCGCCATGCACGCGCCGCATTAGCGACGCCGACGCCTCATCGACGCTCCAGCGAGGAATCGGGGGAGGCGCGTCGGCCGGCAGATCGGACGGGTGAAGCATCCGACAGTGTAGAACATGAAAGGCGCTGAGTAGGAAAGGATTTTGGAGGCGCCGCAGATACCCGGATCAAAGTGCCGATAGATGGATCAGGCGGGCGACGCCGCCGGAGCAAGACTTGCGTGATGATCACGGCCGAAAGACGATCCCGGTTTGCATGGGAAAACTCCGCTCTCCCGTCTGCACGGGCGATACGGCGGATAAAGCCCCATGCTCGATGAAAATCTGACTGTCGGGACACGCCGACAAAGCAGACGTATATTCATCCGTTGATCGGCCGTTCTTGAATTTGATGCCGAGACTTAGGGCGCGATCTTATCCGCGGATCGATAAGGGGCTCTGCCTTGAAGGCAAGTCTCCGATTCCTCGCATTTCAAATGTTTGTTCATTAGCGCGCGCACCCTTTCGATGGACGCGCACGGTGCCCCAGCCTCGAAGTCGAGTGTGGTGAATGGTTGAGGGTGCATCTTTGCCACAGCATCGAGGAAGGTCATCAACGCTGGTTCGCCACCATACAGTGATTCGATATCCGCCCCGTTCCACGTCAGGCTGCCTGAGCGTTCGACCTTGATCGTGTTAAATGCGGGCAATGTGATTGGAATACCCCGTCCATCCCAGAAGTGCGTATCATTCCAGTTGAGAAAACCCCGTGGAGGCACCGCGCAATTGGGTTGAATAGGAACTGATTTGTTGCACGACGCGATCAGGATCAGAACGACAGTGAGCGCCAGCTTTTTCATCCCGCGACGCTGGCACGCTGCCCTTGCTCGCGCAACGCCGCGTTTCATCTAAAACCGCTAGACGGGCTGACGAGTCCGCTTACCCCGACGATAGCGGAACTAGAATGGCCGGTTGGGCGCGCCTGATTCCCGACCGTCAGCAATGGGCACTTTCAGCCGTCTAGCGATCGTCCGCTATGTCGGGGGAGCGGATATCCGCTCTTCGTCACCCCGGACTTGTTCCGGGGTCCACCGTTACGCGGGCGACGCGGCCAGAGGTTCCAACCCGAACGCTACAGCCAGATCATTCCATGAGGGATTGTCCCGTTCGATCAGGCTCCGTTTCCAGTCCCGCCGCCAGCGCTTGATCTGCTTCTCGCGCAGAATCGCAGCCTCCATCGTGCCTGCCGCCTCCCAATAGACCAGGCATTTGATGCCATATCGCTTGGTGAAGCCGTCAAACATGCCTTCACGATGCTGGGCGACACGGCGAAGGAGATCGGAGGTTACGCCGACATACAGCGTTCCGTTAAAGGCGCTGGCGAGGATGTAGACGCAAGGCTGTCGCTCGATCATCGACATCAATGAGTGCCGCACGGTGGACCCCGGAACACGTCCGGGGTGACGAGGGGAGTTCGTATCGTCGACGGCGTCCGCTAAGTCCGCGTGTCCCGACAGGCAGCTTTCCGACAGATGGTGGCGAAAAGCTGCCATCGGATTCGGGAGCCGCGATAACCGCGTCCACGACCTTTTCAGGTATTCCGGCGCTCATCTCGCCGCCCGAGAATTGAATTTGGCCGAGATCGCCGCCGGGCCCGCCCCTACCCCCCCCGTCTTGGCCAGGTGCCGCTGCCTCAGCACGTCGATCTCGACGAGGCGGCCTTCCTCTTCATAATGCCAGAAGCTCCAACCGTTGCAGGAGGGCGCGCCTTGCACCGTCGCGCCCAGCTTGTGGATCGAGCCTGCGCCCGCGCCGTCGACCAATGCGAGCGTGCCATCCGCCTTCACCTCGGCCTTCCAGCGGCGCTTGGTGTCGGTGACGTGCGTGCCCGGTGCGATCAGGCCGAGTTCGACGAGCAGGCCGAAGGCGACGCGCGGCTGGCCCTTCTTTTCGGGCATCATCACCATCGCGCTTTCATCGAGCGGCAGCGTGGAATCGATGCGCTGGCGGGCGACCTTCACATATTTGGTCTCGCGCTCGATGCCGATCCAGCGGCGCTTGAGGCGGCGGGCGACGGCGCCGGTGGTGCCCGTACCAAAGAAGGGGTCGAGGACGATGTCGCCGGGTTCGGTGCAGGCGAGCATCACGCGATAGAGCAGAGCTTCGGGCTTCTGCGTCGGGTGGGCCTTGTGGCCGTCATCGTCCTTCAGCCGCTCGCCGCCCGAACAGATCGGCAGCGACCAATCGGACCGCATCTGCAGGTCGTCGTTGAGCGCCTTCATCGTCCGATAGTTGAAGGTGTAGCGCGCCTTCTCGCTCTTCGAGCACCAGATCATCGTTTCGTGTGCGTTGGTGAAACGCGTGCCCTTGAAATTGGGCATCGGGTTCGCCTTGCGCCAGACGATATCGTTGAGGATCCAGAAGCCTTCATCCTGAAGCGCAGCACCGACGCGGAAGATGTTGTGATAGCTACCAATCACCCAGATCGTGCCGTCGTCCTTCAACACCCGGCGCGCTTCGTGCAGCCACGCCTTGGTGAAGGCGTCATAGGCCGCATAGCTGTCGAACTTGTCCCAATCATCGTCGACCGCATCGACCTGGCTGCCGTCGGGCCGATGGAGATCGCCGCCAAGCTGCAGATTATAGGGCGGATCGGCGAAAATCATGTCGATCGAGCGATCGGGCAGGCCCTTCATCGCCTGGATGCAATCGCCCTGGATGATCGTTTCGAACGGCAGCATCGTCAGCTTCGGCCGCGTCGCCGAGGCCGCAGCCGTCCCCCTGCGCTGAACGCGTTGCACAACCACCATCGATAATTCCCCTGTTCCGTTGCCACAGGGATGAGTCAGCCGGACTCCGCGGTCAAGATCAGCGGGTTGGAGCCGGATGCTCGGACGGCATCTTATCACGGCGGAACGAAAGGAGTCTGCCACCTTATGTTGAGTCCGCCATTAACCACGGACTCAAGGGATAGTGGTGTGCCTTTCAGGACTCACAGCGGCAAAAATTGTTGTGCAACCGGCGCAAAGCTGCGGCGATGGAGCGGCGTCGGCCCCAATTTGACCAGCGCGTCGAGATGCTGGCGCGATCCATAGCCCTTGTTCGATGCCCAGCCATAGCCGGGATGATGGCGGTCATAATCAAGCATCATCGCGTCGCGCGCCTGCTTGGCAATGATCGAAGCCGCCGCGATCGACAGGCACAGCGCGTCGCCGCCGATCACGGCTTGGGACGGATGTGCCCAGCGCGGACAGCGGTTGCCGTCCACTAGCACCATGCCCGGTGGGACGCCGAGCGCCGCAACCGCACGCTCCATGGCGAGCATCGAGGCCCAGAGGATGTTGATCTCGTCGATCTCCTCCACGGTGGCGATGCCGACGCCGACCACGGCGACCGCGCGGATCTCATCGCAGAGGCGCGTGCGTGCTTTTTCGTTGAGCTTCTTCGAATCGTCGATGCCAGTGGGCACGCGGGTGCGATCGAGGATCACCGCGGCGGCGACCACCGGGCCGGCCAGAGGCCCCCGCCCCGCTTCGTCCACCCCGATCACCGGGCCGGGATGGGCGAGTTCGAGATCGAAGCTAGGGCCAGTCCGCATCTTCGTCGCCATTCAGGCTAGCCCGGACATCGCATCGAAGGGCACGCCGCCAAGCGCGTGGCCCATCGGTCCATGTCCCGCCCCCAGGCCCGGCGCGGCGAGGAGAGCCGCGCGCAGATAATCCCGCGCGCGATCGACCGAGAGCTGGAGCGCGAGGCCGGTCGCAAGGCCCGTGGCGATGCCGCTCGCCAGCGTGCAGCCGGTGCCGTGGCTGCTGCGCGTCTCGATACGATCGTTCCAATATTCGACGACGGCGCCTTCGTGGACGAGGAGATCGCCCATCATCGCGCGGCCGTTGCGCTCGACCGGGGGCAGATGCCCGCCCTTGGCGAGCACGGCGCAGCCATGCGTCTCGAACAGGCGGGTCGCCGCCACAAACGCCTCGTCCATATTGGTGACGGGCAGGCCGGTCAGCGCGGCAAGCTCAGGCGCGTTGGGGGTGGCGACCGTGGCGATCTTCATCAGCCGCGCGAAGGCGGCGACGGTATCGGCATCGGCCAGCACCGATCCGCTCGACGCCACCATCACCGGATCGAAGACGATCGGCACCTCGCCCATCGCCTCCAGCCGCGTCGCCACGGCATTGGCGGTTTCGGCCGATCCGATCATGCCGATCTTGACGGCATCCACGCCGATATCCTCCGCCACCGCGTCGATCTGGGCGATCACCATCTCGGCAGGCACGGCATGGACGGCGGTGACGCCCAGCGTGTTCTGCGCGGTGATCGCAGCGATCGCGGTCATCGGATGGCCGCCGAGCATGGTCACCGTGCGGATGTCGGCCTGGATGCCGGCGCCACCGCCCGAATCGGAACCGGCAATGATGAGGACGCGGGGAATGGTCACGCCGCCTTCACCGCCTCGCAGATGCTGTCGACGACTTCGGCCACCAGCGCCTCGTCCTCGCCCTCTGCCATCACGCGGATCAGCGGCTCGGTGCCGGACTTGCGGATGACGAGCCGGCCGGCGGACGCGAGCCGCGTTTCGGCATGGGCGATGGCTTTCTTGACACTCTCCTGCTCCAGTGGCGCGCCGCCCTTGAAGCGGACATTCTTGAGCAGTTGGGGCAGCGGATCGAACTGGCGAAGCAGTTCGTGCGCGGGCCGGCCCGATTGGACGAGTTCGGCCAGCACCTGGAGGGCCGCCACGAGGCCATCCCCGGTCGTCGCGTGATCGGACAGGATGATATGGCCCGATTGCTCGCCGCCGACATTGAAGCCATGCGCGCGCATCGCTTCCAGCACATGGCGGTCGCCCACCGCGGTGCGGTGCAGCTTGAGGCCGTGACCGTCCAGATGGCGCTCGAGGCCGAGATTGGACATCACCGTCGCGACCACGCCGCCACCGCGCAGCAGCCCCTGGCGCGCCCAGGAGGCGCCAATCAACGCCATCAACTGGTCGCCATCGATCACGTTGCCCCTGTCGTCGACCACGATCAGACGGTCGGCGTCGCCATCCAGCGCGATGCCGATATCCGCGCGGGTCTCGACCACCTTGGCGACCAAAGCCGCCGGGTCGGTCGATCCACATTTGGCGTTGATGTTGATGCCGTCGGGCGACACGCCGAGCGAAATCACTTCCGCGCCCAGTTCCCACAGGGCGGCCGGCGCCACCTGATAGGCCGCGCCATTGGCGCAATCGACGACGATCCGCAGACCATCCAGCTTCAGTCGGTCGGGGAAGGTCGACTTGGCGGCGTGGATGTAGCGGCCGCGCGCATCCTCCACGCGGCGGGCACGGCCGATCTCGTCGGACGGCACCAGCACCGGCTGGGCTTCCAGCAGCGCCTCGATCGCCGCCTCGTCCGCGTCCGACAGCTTATAGCCGTCGGGGCCGAACAGCTTGATGCCATTGTCCGCGAATGGATTGTGGCTGGCGGAGATCATCACGCCGATATCGGCGCGCATCGAACGGGTGAGCAAAGCCACCGCCGGCGTCGGCATCGGCCCGACCAGGACGACATCCATGCCGACGCTGGTGAAACCCGCAACCAGCGCGGATTCCATCATATAACCGGACAGACGGGTGTCCTTGCCGATCACGACGCGGTGGCGATGATCGCCGCGGACGAAGTGGGCGCCGGCCGCCTGACCGACGCGCATCGCGATCTCCGCGGTCATCGGCGCCTCGTTGGTGCGCCCGCGAATCCCGTCCGTACCGAAATATTTCCTTGCCATGCCCTGCGTCGATCCTGCCTGTGCCGTGGATTGCGTTCGTCTATTGAGGCGACAGGATAAAGCCAACACCCGGCCGGAGCGAGCCTTGATCGACACCCTTTCCCACTGGATAGACGCGCTGGCCGCGATCGTCTTCTGGAAGATCCCGTTTTTCGGCACCCAGATCGAAGCGATCGTGCTGTGGCTGGCGATCCCGATGCTGCTGTTCACATTCTGGCTGGGCGTGCCGCAGATCACCGGCATCAAGCTGGGCTGGAAAGCGATGCGCGGCCATTTCGCCGATCCCGACCATCCCGGCGAAATGAGCCAGTTCGCGGCGCTTTCGACCGCGCTTTCGGGGACGCTCGGCCTCGGCAATATCGCCGGCGTCGCGATCGCGATCGCGATCGGCGGGCCGGGCGCGGCCTTCTGGCAGTTCGTGATCGGCATCTTCGCGATGGCGCTGAAGGCGGCGGAAGTGACGCTGGGCCTCAAATATCGCGAGGTCGACCGGCGCGGCGTGCTGCGCGGCGGGCCGATGTATGTGCTGAAGAACGGCCTGAAGGCGCGCGGCTGGCCGAAGATCGGCCTCGTCCTCGGCGGCTTCTACGCGGTATTCGCACTGGGCGGCGCGATCCCGCTCGTCCAGGTGAATCAGAGCTATGCGCAGGTGAGCGCGGTGGCGGGCGCGGATTTTTCGCTCGCTTATGGCATCGGCATGGCAATCGCGGTGTCGCTGGTCGTCGTCGGAGGCGCGCGCTGGCTGGGCAAGGTGACGGTGCTGCTCGTCCCCGGCATGAGCGTGCTCTACATGGCGGCGGCCCTTGCCGTGGTCCTTTACCACTGGACGGACATTCCGGCCGCTTTCGCCACGATCATCTCCGACGCCTTCACCGGCCAGGCGGTCGCGGGCGGCGCGGTGGGCGCGTTCGTCGTCGGCATGCGCCGCGCGGTCTATTCCTGCGAGGCGGGCGTCGGTTCGGCGGTGATGGCGCACTCGGCTGCGCGAACCAAGGAACCCGCATCGGAAGGCATGGTCGCGCTGCTCGAACCGCTGTTCGACACCGTCATCATGTGCTCGCTGACCGCGCTCATGATCGTCGTTTCGGGCGTGTGGGACGACGGGTTCAAGGACATCGCGATGGCATCGGCCGCCTTCGCTGGCGTCTTCTCCTGGTTTCCTTATGTCCTCGCCGTCGCGGTGGTGCTGTTCGCTTATGCAACGCTGATCGCGTGGGGATATTATGGCGGGCAGGCCTGGGCCTATCTGTTCGGCCCGTCGCGCGCGGCCACGATCACCTATCGCGTGCTTTATTGCGTGGCGCTGCCGATCGGCGCGGTGCTGGATATCAGCCGCGTCATCAACCTGGTCGACAGCGCCTTCTTCCTGATGGCGGCGCCCAACGTCGTGGCGCTTTACCTGTTCGCGCCCGAGGTGCGGCGCGAGATCCGCGGTTATATCCAGCGGATGCGCGCGCCGACCAACGAGCCCGTCACGCTTCCGGGATAGGCGCGACCGAGAGTATCTTCAGCGCTTCCGTTTTTCCGGCGAAGTCCACCTTGTCGCCCTTGCCCGCGCCGATCAGCGCGCGGGCAAGCGGGGCAGTGAAGCTGATCCGCCCCGCCGTCGGTTCTGCCTCGTCGTCGCCGACAATATCGATCACGCGATCGGCGCCGGCCTGACGGAAGGTGACGCGCGAACCGAAGGCGACTTCGCCATCGTCATGCGGCAGCGTCACCTGCGCGGTCGCGCGGCGGACATGCCAGTATCGGAGCTCCCGCTTGATCGGCGCGAGAGTCTCCTCATCGCCACCAGCGGCGATCGCAGCCTCGCGCTTCGCGACTTCCGCCTCGATCAGCGCAAGGCCGCGTGCGGTTACGAGATTGGGGCCAACCGGGATAGGCAGCTCTGGCCGGGGTTCCTTATGTTCTTCATCCGAATCCCGCCGAAACGCGACGCTCATTTCAACCTGTCCTCTTGGTAATCCTGCGTGACGCGACAATGAGTGGAGGCATCCCGCTATGCCGGCATAGCGTTCGCCGCGGCACAGAAGTTCCACCCCTGCCACCATTCGTCGCAAATGCGACGAAGCCTCCATTTCCGCAATGGAGGACCATAATTCATCGCTATGTCCGAAACGCGCCAGCATCGCCAATAGGCGGCCGCGTGCCCTGATGGCAGCTTCCCCGAAACGGACACGACGGGGAAACAGCATGCGGATCGACGATGCGGCGATGACACGCGGGCGCCTGATCACGATCCAGATCCTGTCGGCGAGCGGCGCGGGGCTGAACTCGTTGATCCCGATGGCGGTGAGCCCGGCGCTGCCGGCGATGGCGCTCCATTTCGGCGGAGGGGCGGAAGGCGAACTCGCCGCCAAATTGGTCATGTCCACGCCGGCGCTTTCCATCGCCATCACCTCGCTGTTCGTCGGGCTGATCGCCCAGCGTTTCGGCTATCGAACCTGCATGCTGTTCGCGCTCGGCCTCTTCGTGCTTGCCGGCGCGGCGGGACTGATCGCGAATTCGATGCCCGCGCTGCTCGCCAGCCGTGTTGCCATCGGCGTCGCCGGCGCGTTCATCGGCACGATCACCATGGCGCTGGCCGGCCTGTTCGAAGCCCGTGTGCGAGACAGGCTGATCGGCTTTTCGAGCGCGCTGGGCGGAGGTTGCTCGATCCTTGGGCTCAGTCTGGGCGGGGCCATGGTCGATGCCGAGGGATGGCGCGCGCCCTTCATTCTCTATCTCGCGGGCATTCCTGCCTTCATCGCCGCCTGGTACGCCATCCGGCCGCAGATCGGCCAATCGGTGGGACGTCCGGCCGATGCCGTTGAGGAAGCGTTTCCCTGGCGACAACTCGCGCCGGTCTATCTGCTGATGCTGGTAATGGCGATCGGCTTCTTCACGCCGGGTATCCATGGCCCCTTCCTGCTGGCGGAGCGCGGCGTAACCAGTGCGACGACGCAAGGCATGCTGATTTCGGTATTCGCGGCCACCTCCGCCATCAGCGCCGCCGGCTTCGGCTTCATCCGGCCGCGGCTGGGCGAGCGCTGGATCAAGGTGGTGATGCTGTTGATGATCGGCGGCGGCCTTGCGGGGATGGCGGCGGCCACATCCACCTATCAGCTTGTCGCGGCGCTGCTGGTGGGCGGCATCGGCAGCGGCCTGGCGACGCCGCAGGTGACGGCGATGGTGATCGAACGCACGCCGCCGCATCGCCACGCGCATGCGCTGGGCCTGATGTATAGCGCGATCTTCCTCGGCCAGTTCGTCAATCCGCTCGCGCTCGATCCGCTGCGGCTTGCGCTTGGCCTTTCGGGGATGTTCCTGAGCTTCGGCCTCGCCCTGATGGCCGCCGCTATGCTGACGGCATTGTTGTCCTCAAAGCATACATCGCGCGTCATGGCTTGACCTCGCCCCCGGCGCGGCACAGGGTCCGCGTAACAAGATGAAAACGGGGAGCAATATGGGGTTATTCGACCGTCGTAAGCCATTGGAAGACGCGGCCAATCGTCCAATCGCCGAGCGCCTGGCGCCAAGCCTGTCCTGGCCACATCTGGTGGCTTTGGGCGTCGGCGCGATCGTCGGCACGGGCATATTGACGCTGATCGGCGTCGGCGCGGACCGGGCGGGCCCCGCCGTGCTGCTCTCCTTCGCGATCGCCGGTGCCATCTGTGCCTGTGCCGCGCTTGCCTATGCCGAAATGGCGACGATGCTGCCGGCGGCGGGAAGCGCCTATTCCTACAGCTATACGGTGCTGGGCGAGCTGATCGCCTGGGTGGTCGGCTGGAGCCTGATCCTCGAATATTCGCTCGTCGTTTCCACAGTCGCGGTCGGCTGGTCCGGCTATGCGGCGCCGCTGCTCCATGCATCGACCGGTTTCCCGATGGCGCTGATGCAAGGGCCGGAGCTGGGTGGCATCGTCAACCTGCCGGCGGTCTTCATCATCGCCGTGGTCGCCGGGTTGCTGATGGTCGGCACGCGCGAAAGTGCGACGCTGAACGCCATCCTGGTGCTGGTGAAGATCGCGACGCTGGCCTTGTTCGTGGCCGTCGCCCTCCCCTATTTCGACACGGCCAATCTGGAGCCGTTCAGCCCGTTCGGCTTTGCCAAGTCGATGAACGCCGACGGCGTGGAACGCGGCGTGATGGCGGCGGCGGCGATCATCTTCTTCGCCTTCTACGGCTTCGACGCCATTTCCACCGCGGCGGAGGAAACCAAGAATCCGTCGCGCGACCTGCCGATCGGCATCGTCGGATCGATGCTGATCTGCACGCTGATCTACATGCTGGTCGCGGCGGCTGCCGTGGGGGCATTGCCCTTCACGCGCTTCGCCGACAGCCCCGAGCCGCTGGCGCTGATCCTGCGCGAAATCGGCCAGGGCCAAGTCGCCACGATCGTCGCCGCCGCCGCCGTGATCGCGCTGCCCACGGTGCTGCTGGCCTTCCTGTTCGGGCAGAGCCGCATCTTCCTGGTGATGGCGCGCGACGGCTTCCTGCCGCCGCGGCTGGCCCAGCTTTCGAAGCGCGGCACGCCGGTGCGGATCACGCTGATTACTGCCGCCTTCGTGGCGGTGATCGCCGGCTTCGTGCCGCTGGACGAGATCGCTGCGCTGGCCAATTCGGGCACGCTCATTGCGTTCATCGCGGTCGCCGTCTGCATGCTGGTGATGCGCCGCCGCGCCCCGAATATCGAGCGCCCCTTCCGCACGCCGGCGGTGTGGCTGGTCGGCGCGGGCGCGATCCTCGGCTGCCTCTATCTGTTCCTGAACCTGCCGATCAAGACGCAGATCTGGTTCTTCGTCTGGAACGGCTTCGGGCTGGTGGTCTATTTCCTCTACGGCCGGCCGCGCAGCCTGGTGGGCCAGCGGGAGACGGCGAAGAACTGAACCGATAATGGGCGGGGTTTTGGCCCCGCCCTACCCTTCCGCGGTCAGGAACCAGCGGTCCTCCGCTTCGATACCGATCGCCGTCAACCGGCCGCTTGCGTAAGCGCCGGTATCGATGCCGATGCGGTTGCCGCGATCGTCTGGCTCCTGACTGATCGTGTGGCCATGGACCACGACGACGCCATGATCGGCCTGCGAATTGAGGAATTCGCGGCGGATCCACCGCATGTCGGCAATATCCTGTTCCGCGATCGGCACGCCCGGGCGGATGCCGGCATGGACGAACAGATAGTCGCCAAAGCGGAAACCGTCGCCGAAGCTTTTCAGGAAGGCGATATGTTCGGCCGGCACGCGATCACGGAGCATCGCGGCCATCTCCTGCTCGTCCTCGGCCCCGAGCAGCGCATCGACATCGACGCCATAGCTGCGCGCGCATTCCACGCCACCGAACTGCAGCCAGCCAGAAATCAACTCGTCCTCGCCCTCGAGGATGCGGAGGAACAGTTCCTCATGGTTGCCCAGCAGGAAGACGAAGGTCACGCCAGGCAGCGGTTGGGAACGAAGCAGTTCCAGCACCTTGCGTGAATCGGGTCCGCGGTCGATGAGATCGCCGAGCAGCACGATATAGATCTTGTCGACGGCGCCGCGCCGGAGATTGTCCTGACCGATCTGGCCGAGCAGCGACACGAGCTGATCGAAGCAGCCATGCACGTCCCCGATCGCATAGCAACGGCTGTCCACCGCGCCCTCGGGCGGCTTCTGCGACAGCTGCTCACGCGCCTTGCGCGATCGGAACGAAAAGAAATTCATTACCCCAACCCGTCGGCTCCAGCCGCAAATGCAGCCCCCCGGAGCCGTGCGCCAGATTAGTCCATTATGGCGTGAGGACCAACGCTTTCCTGCGGCTTAGGTATCAATTGCTGCGGCGCGGCCACACAAAGCACCGGTCAGGTCGAGATCAGCCAATGGTCCGTGCCTTCAAGGCAAAGCGCGGTCAGCCGGCCGGTCCAGTAGGCGCCGGTGTCGATGCCGATCCGGTTGCGGCGCTTCTGCACCTCCTCGCACGCGCTGTGGCCATGGACCACCACACGCCCATGATCGGCGCGGCTGTCCAGGAAATCGTCGCGGATCCACAGCAGATCGCGCGGGTCCTGATCCTCGATCACCGTCCCCGGCCGAATGCCGGCATGCACGAACAGATAGTCGCCGACGATGGTGTAGTGCGGCAGCGCCTCCAGCCAATTGATCACTTCTGCCGGCACGCATCGGCTGGCCGCGGCCTCGATCTCCTCCGTCGAACCCTGATCGAGGAGCGATGAGGACACGCCCCAGCTTTCGAGCGCGGCGCGCCCGCCCATCGCCAGCCATTGCCGCATCGCGCCCGGCTGGCCGCGTAGCGCGTCCACCGCAATCGCCTCATGATTGCCCATCAGTACGGTGATGTGGGTATCTTCGTCGAAGGCGCGCAGCAGATCGACCACCGATGCGCTGTCCGCGCCGCGATCGATAAAATCGCCAAGGACGATGATCTGGGTCGCGCAATCGCCGCGGGCCGAAAGATCGGCCTCGATCCGCTCGAGCAGATGGCCGAGCATGTCGAGACAGCCGTGGACGTCGCCGATGGCGCAGACACGCTGCCCTGCTGGAATCGCAGGAGCTGCCCGGCGGGTCCAGGGAAGCAGGTTGCTGGCCAAAGCTTGTATCAACGGGCGCCGTCCCCCAGTCGCAATCAACGCACCCGCAACGCCGCCACGACCGGTACGTCCGCGGATCGCGTAGCATGAACATGGTTAACAGCAAAATACAGCAAAGATGTTGAACGCCGCGTTCACCAGTTCCGCCAACCAGAGGCCAATCATTCCCGAGACATGCTGCACCCCGGAACCAATTCCGGGAAGGAACGGATGTCGCGACTGTCGGGAAAGATGCGGAAGCTGGCGCTGCTCGCCCTAGCGGCGGCGAGCCCGCTGCTTCAGGGCTCGATCGACCTGTCGGCCAATGCCGACGCGCGCCTGCTTGCCGCCCATAATCGGGAGCGCGCGCTGCTGGGTATTCCGCCGCTCGCCTGGAACGAAGGGCTGGCACGCGACGCCGCGGCCTGGGGGCAACATCTGACCCGCGTTGGCTATCTCGTGCATTACCCCGACAACCCCAATGATCCCGATCCCCAGGGCGAAAATCTCTGGGCGGGCACTAAGGGCTATTATAGCCTCGAAAATATGGTCGGGCTGTGGGTCGCCGAAAAAAAGAACTTCCGGGCCGGCGTCTTCCCCAACAACAGCCAGACCAACCGGCTTGAGGATGTCGCCCACTACACGCAGGTGATGTGGCGCAGTTCCACCGACGTCGGCTGCGCGGTTGTGCGCGGCCGAGCCGACGACTTCCTGGTTTGCCGCTACAGCGAGGGCGGTAATGTCTTAGGTGAACGGCCGTTCTGATTCCGGGCGGATGCCCGAGAAGCTGACGGTCACTTCCGCCTTGGCGAGCACGCGGCGGCGCTGACGCGCCTGGCTGACCCGCACCGCACCACCGATCAGACCGAAGCCCAGGATCATCTGGACCCAGGTCGTCGCATCCGGCAGCAACGGCGTGGTCGGCTCCGTCCCGATGTTGGGATTGGGAACGCCACCGCCACCCGGGCGAACCGGGTTGAAGGGCGTCGTCCGCGGCGGGCCGAGTACGGTCCCCGGATTCAGTGAGGCCACCTCGATCGGGGGCAGCACCGAATCGGCTTCGGCCGGCAGTTCGAGCGCCGACAGGATCACCGGCACGGCCGTGGGGCACGGAGCGATCGCCGCAGCCGCCACCTCAGCCGCGGGCTTGCGCACGCGCGTCTTCGGTTTGGCATATTGGCGCGGAGCCGTTGCCTTGTGGACCGCTTCACGCACCTGCGGAACGGACAATGTGAGAGCTGCGGAGCCGACGACCGGGCACACGCAAGCTGCCATGAGCTTTGCGGCTTTCGAAGCCACCATCGATTGAAGCACTTTGCCACCCCTCGTAAACGCACGCATACGCCCGTGCGTCAGGTTCCCCTACAACGGATTCTGATAAAAGCCAAAGTGTGAAACCGACGTTAACCTCGATTCACTTGGAGCGGGCGCGAAGTGGCAACAATATGTTGCACGATTACCATGCGGCCCCGCAGGCGTATCACAAAGTGACGCAATTGCAGGCGATTTCATGAAGTGAAAAGTCGCCCACAGACCCCACCGTCGGATTTTTTTACATATCCCGATCATGTAGAGCGAAGGTACAACGGACCGGACGCATCTTGTCGAAGCGTTCATCAATGTCGGCTAGACGGCTTCCGGCTTTTGATGGATACCACATATCGGAGGATCACCGCCTGAACGCGCACATCGACATCGCCGAAGCCAGCGCCAAGCCGCGAGTCGCGCCCTCGTCCTTCTGGACGTGGCTAGCGGCCGCGATTCGCCGGGATTGGCTGCTGTGGATCGGCATGGCGACGCTCGCGCTGCCGACCATGGCGTCGGTCGCCCGCGACAGTTGGTCCACCGAACAGGGCGCTCACGGCCCGATCGTGCTCGCGACCGGAATCTGGCTGGTCATGCGGCAATGGCGCAAGGCACTTGAGATCGCCCGGCCCGGCTCCACGCTGATCGGTGTGGCGCTGCTGGTGCCCGCCCTGCTCGTCTACGCCTTCGCCCGGATCACCAACATCGTCGAGATCGAAGGGTTCGCGATGTATGGCGCGCTGCTCTCCGTGCTCTACATGGCGGCCGGCGGTGCGGTGATGCGGCTGCTGTGGTTTCCGCTGCTCTATCTTCTGTTCGTCTTTCCGCCGCCGGATACGGCGGTCGCGATGGTCACACAGCCGCTGAAAATCTGGATTTCGCGGGCAGCGATCGATCTGCTCTATATCGTCGGCTATCCGATCGCGGGTTCGGGCGTGACGATCCAGATCGGCCAGTATCAGATGCTGGTCGCGGCAGCGTGCGCTGGGCTGAACTCGTTGATCAGCCTGTCGGCGATCGGCCTGTTCTATATCTACATCCGCCACAACGCGAACTGGCGCTATGCCGCATTGCTGATGCTGGCGATCGTGCCAGTCGCGATCCTTGCCAACTTCGTCCGTGTGCTGATCCTCGTCCTGATCACCTACCATTTCGGCGAGGCGATGGCGCAGGGCTTCATCCACAATTTCGCCGGCGTGACGATGTTCGCGATTTCGGTGCTGGGCATCTTTGCGGTCGATGCGATCGCATCGCCCCTGCGCCGCCGGCTTGAACAGAGTGCACCCGCGCAATGAACGACGTAGCCAATGGCATCGATCTGACGACGGTTGGCGAACCGGAGCCGTCGCCCCGGCTTTCGCGGCGCAACATGATGATCGGCGGCGTGATGCTGGCCACGGCTGGCCTGGCCTATACCCGGCAGCCAAAGCCCATTCCGCCCGTGCTCGGCAAGACGAAGCTCGACACGCTGATCCCGAACAAGATCGGCCGCTGGACCTATG
Source organism: Sphingomonas sp. DBB INV C78 (assembly GCF_042693015.1). Lineage (NCBI taxonomy): Bacteria > Pseudomonadati > Pseudomonadota > Alphaproteobacteria > Sphingomonadales > Sphingomonadaceae > Sphingomonas > Sphingomonas sp. DBB INV C78. Next base: position 2,097,969 of record NZ_CP170544.1, read on the forward strand.
AGACGACGTCGGGACTGGTGCTGCCGCCACGCGACCAGCTCAGCGAACGCATCTACGACCAGTTGGTAACGCGGGTCTATTCAGCGCCTGACGGCACCGGCGTCATGCTGCTGATCGCCTATAGCGGGCGCCAGGACGGCATGTTGCAGGTCCATCGGCCCGAGGTCTGCTATCCGGCAAGCGGCTATACCCTTACCGAAGCGGCCAACCACGATATTCCCGTCGGACCCGATTTTGCGCTGCCGACGCGCTTCATCGTCGCGGAAGGACTGTCGCGGACCGAGCAGCTCATCTACTGGACCCGCATCGGGCCGAGTTTCCCGACCGGCTGGCTCAGCCAGCGGCGCGCCGTGATCGACGAGAATCTGAAGGGGTACATCCCCGACGGCGTACTGGTGCGCATGTCTGCCATCGCCAATGGCAACACTTCGCTGACACCGATCTTCGACGAGTTCACCCGGGAATTGATCCGCAGCGTCCCCGCAAAGACGCGCCAGATCCTGATCGGTCGCTGATCGAGGCCGGATATCCGCTACCGTTTGGCCAGCAACGAACCAGGATCCTCGCGATCAGGATTTTGGCCAGAAATTGAAAGGGCGGAGGACAAAGAGGATATAGCCCAAGGTCGCGGCGATCACCGCAATGGCGGCCAGCTGGTAGCCTTCATTGCCGAGATAGTTCGCGACGGCGCAGCCCACCGACGGCCCCAGATATTGCCAGATCGAATCCTGCGGCGGCTCATCGCCGGTCGACCGCTGCATGAAAAGCACGATCAGGCCCGCAAAAATGGCAACCGTGACCCAGTCGAAGACAGTTTCCAAAAAGCTTCCCCTTTTGTTGAAGGAATGCCTGTATAGATCGCTACAGTCCAGCAAAATTCGGCTGGACGACTATGGTTTATGACCAGGCTGATGTGACGGATCGATGGCGCATAGGAGAATGAAGTGAAAACCAAACAGATGATCCTCGCAAGCGCTGCGGCGGTTATGATGTTGACGCTGGGGGCATGCGACAAAAAAGCAGAGGGGCAAGTTGTCGCCGTCGTGAACGGCGAGGAAGTCTCGCTTCAGGAATTGAACGCCGAACTGGCTGGCCAGCAGGTGCCGGATTCGGTGGACAAGAAGCAGTTGATGAAGGAGGTCCTTCAGCGCGTCATCGACCGCAAGCTGCTGGTTCAGCGCGCCAGGGAGCAGGGCATCGACAAGGATCCCGATTACCTGACCCAGCAGCGCCGCCTCGATGAGAGCCTGCTTGTCACCATGCTCGGCAAGAAGGCCGCCGCAGGCGTCAAGATTCCGGACGCCGCCGCGATCGACAAATTCATTGCCGACAATCCGCAGATGTTCACGCAGCGCACGGTCTACACGCTCGAACAACTCCAGTTCGACGTGCCGCCCAACCCGGAACGGCTGAAGGCGCTGGAGAAGGACAAGACGCTCGCCGCGGTCGCGCAGTCACTCGATTCGCTCGGCATCAAATATGCTCGCGGCAACTCGGCGATCGATTCCGCGTCGGTTCCGCCGGCCCTGCTGAAGCAGATCCTTGCGCTTCCGGCCGGTGAGCCTTTCATCCTGCCGAATCAGGGCAAGCTGTATGCCAGCGTCATCACCGGTCAGCGCGCTAATCCGACGCCGCCCGAGATCGCCCGTCCGGCCGCGACGCAGGCCATCCGCCAGCGCGACCTGGCCCAGGTGAACACCAACACGCTGAAACAGGTCCGCGACGCCGCGAAGATCGAATATCAGGCTGGTTATGAAGCGCCCGCGAAGGCCGGTACGCCGGCGGCGGCAGCACCGGGCGCGCCCGCCGCGCCGGTTCCGGATGCTCCCGCGGTCCCCGCGCCCACCAACTGAGGCAACGAGGCGGATGCCGGTTCAACGCCGGCATCCGCTTCATCCTCTATTGCGGGCCTGCCAGGCGATCCTGAAGATGCGTGGGCCTTCGACAAGGTAGCGACGCCACAGCCGCTTGGGTTCGCTCGCCAGACGATGCGCCCATTCGATCCCGGCCTTCTGCATCCAGCGCGGGGCCCGCACCGCACGACCGGTCAGAAAATCGATCGACGCACCGATGCACAGGGCAATGCCCGTCGCATCTCCTCGCTCCGCAATAGTCAGCGCAAGATATTCCTGCTGGGGGGATCCGACGGCCAAAAAGGTGAACCGCGCCCGCGCTTGCGCTACGAAAGCTGCGGCCTCCGCCATCGCAGTGACATTGGTGCGCATCCCCATCGGCGGGATATGCTGGACGATCTCGACACCGGGCAAGCGATCCCGAAGCAGCGCCAGTGTTTCGACGTCGCCACCAACGATCGCGATCCGGTCGCCAGGCTTCACTACGTCCTGAAGCAGTCGCGCTGTCAGGTCGCTGCCGGGCGTCACGGGCAGGTGAATTCCCTGCAGCGCCGCGAGGCGCGCCAGCACCCTGCTATCGCATAATCGCGTCGCCGCGCGGGCATAGGCCTTGGCCAGCCGTTCGTCCCTCTTGTCGCCATGCAGGCGGATCAGATGATCGACATTGGGGGTGACGACATAAGCGAAGGGCGCCTCCGCCGGGCGCGCGGCAATCGTGCCGACGACCGCCTCCGTGTCCCGCCGGTCGAAAGCGACATCCAGATAGGGCAGTTCAGGCTGCCCGCCACCTTCAATAGGCATCCTTGTCCCAGATGACCTTGAAAACCGTTTCGAAGATGATGCGGAAATCGAGCGAGAGCGACCAGTTGTCGATATAATAGCGATCATATTCGACGCGCTTGCGCGCACGTTCGATCGTGTTGATCTCACCCCTCAGACCCCGCACCTGCGCGAGACCGGTGATGCCGGGTTTCACCCGGTGGCGCGCGGCATAGCCCTTTACCGCATCGAAATAATAAGCGTCGCCGACCTTCATATGCGTCGCGTGCGGTCGCGGACCGACCAGCGACATATCCCCCCGCAGCACGTTGAAGAGCTGCGGCAGTTCATCGATGCTGAGGCGGCGGATGAGGCGTCCCACCGGCGTCACCCGATCATCATGGCGCGTGGTGCGCGCAGCCCCCGTGGCGTCGCCCTTGTCGACATACATGGATCGGAACTTGAGCACTTCGATCTCGACATTGTTGAAGCCGAAGCGGCGCTGCACGAACAGGATCGGGCCGGGGCTCGTCAGCTTGATCGCCAGCGCCGTCAGAATCAGCAGGGGCGACAGGAAGATGACACCGGCAAGCGCCAGCCCGCGATCCTCGACAGCCTTGAGAATGCCGTGCCAGTCGCGGATCGGGCGCTGCCACAAGGCGAGGATCGGCACCGTGCCGATGAACTTCATGTCATATTGGGTGGTGAGTTCGACGGATTCGCGTGGGATCAGGCAGATGTCGATCGACACCTCCGCCAGATCGGCGAGGATTTCGTCGAGCCGTTCCTGCGTGATCTTGGGCAGAGCGATCAGCACCTGATCGACTTCCCCACGACGAGCCAGGTCGACCACCGCGTCAAGACCGCCAAGGAAGGGTACGCCGCCCGTGCGGTCGATTTCCACCCTCGTTTGACGACCATCGGCCACACCCACGATCGAGAGATAGGGGAGCTGGGCGACATCGAGCAGGGTCAACGCCCGCTGCGAAACATGCTCATCGGCGCCGTAGATGATGATACGCTGGCCGATATAACCTGCGGATACGAGACGCCCGATCGCCCAGCGCAAGGCGTAGGTGCTGAGATAGAGCAAAGTCAGCACAGTCGCGACATAGTAGAAGATCACGCCGCGCGAAAACTTGTCCAGCATGCCGAGCTGCCAGATCGTCGCCACGACCAACACCGAAGCGATGACATAGTCGAGCACGCCGCCCTGATGCGCCTCGCCCCCCCGCGCCATCGGGCTGGTATAGGCGTCGCGTGACAGGCGGATCAGGAAGAAGTTCACGCCAGCGATGATCGCGGCCGTGCTGTGAATGGATTCATCGAAGTAGAGGCCGATCAATTGCCGATAAAGAGTCTCGGCAACCGGAACGGCGAGCAGCAGACAGAAGAGATCCGATACCGCTGCCATCGACGATATGACGTTGGAGGTGAAGCGCAGCTTGGGTGCGAAAGGGATCTCGCCCGTTCCCGCCGCGGCAATTGGGCCCGTCGCCCTGGTCATGCCGCAGCCCCAGCACGTCGCGGCGGCCGCGCGGCGATGTGCTTGTGCCCGTTCAGGTTCGTCCCTGCTGTCAGGCTATTACCTTCCCGATCATTGGCGGCAAGCTTCGCCTCCAGTTGGCTGGCCACCGCCGCGCCGCCCCGCAAGCCCTTCAATGCGGCGATTGACGCCCTCACACAATCCTTTTCGCCGAGCCGCAGACAAAGGACGCCCAAGGTCTTCCAACCCGGCACCATATCGGGATTACGGCGCGTGAAAGTTACTGCCGCCCGAAGCGCATCAGGTCGGCGATCGGCCGCAACAAGATAATCGAGATAGGCCCCGAGTATCTCGATGCTCACGGGAAAATCGCCGATCGCGCGCTGGTAGGTGACGTTGGCGAGATCGGGTTGCTTGCGCAGCACGTAAACGTCGGCCAGCACGATGCGGGCCGCAGCGAGATCGGGATTGTCCCGCACCAGAATCTGCGCGTCCGCAAGTGCCTGATCGGCGCTCTTGTCGGCTATCTCGATCCGCGCCCGCAGCATGAGTGCCCGCGAATTGGTATTGTCGAAATCCAGTATCGCATTGGCCCTCCGCAGCGCATCGCCACGCTGGCCGAGCGCGGCTTTGGCCATCGCGTAAATCACCTGCGCTTCGACATTGGCCGAAGCGATCGCGGCGTCCGCGACGAAGGGTTGCAGGATCCGCTCCGCTTCCGCAGGGCGTCCCTTTTCCAGAACGTAACGCGCGAGCGCGACCTTCATCGTGGGGCTGCCGTCGCTGGCGATACGGTTGACCTCTTCCGGCGATACTGCCTCGCCACCGGCAGCGAGCCAAGTATCGACAATCAGGCCTTGCAGCACCGGATCGTCGGGCCGGGCCTGCTGAACTTTGCTGATGACGGCATAACCCGTCTGCATATCGCCACTGGCATACAGCTCCCGCGCATAATCGAGCTGCAACTTCATGTTTTCAGGCGCGATTTTGAACAACCGGGCATAAGTCCGCGCGATGTTCGGGGAGTCCTTGGCCTTCTGATAGATTTCGAGCAGTCCGCTCAGCGTCATCGGCGTGTCGCCGCGTTCCTCCAGCGCCTTTTCGAGCAAAGCGGCGCCTTCGGCATTCTTCCCCTGCTGGGAAAGGATACGCGAGCGCAGCAGGATCGCGCCTTCGTTGACGGGCTCGATCGCCAGCACCTTGCTGACGAAATCGTCGGCATCCGCGAACTTGTTCCGCCGCAGTGCCACCGAGCCCTTGACCAGCAAGGCCCGCGTATTCTGCGTGTTGAGCGCGAGCAGCTGATCCGCATATCTGTCGGCGTCGTCGAGTTGCCCGCCGGCAAAAGCCAGCTCGGCGACAGCGTGCAACGCTTCCAGATTGCCGCGCTCAAGCTCGATGGCGCGTAGATAAGAAGAGAAGGCGTTCGCATAGGAACGCTGCATCATTTCCGAACGGGCGAGGATGATCCAGAAAGAGGCGATGTCGTCACGTTCACCGATGGCCTTGCGGATCTCGATACCCGCGGCGATGGGGTTGCCCTGCTGAAGCAATTGATCCGCCCGCGCCGCCGCTTCCGCCGCGCGCTCTTCCCGCGATTCGCAAGCGCCCAGCATCAGCGCCATTGCGACCGAAAGCAGGACAGCCGCCTTGCGCACCGATCGCCCCTTCCCTCGCATCGCGACCATCAAACAGAACGGTCGGGAGATGCGCTGTCAGGCGATGCAAAGGTGACGCATGCGGCGACTCCACACACCCGCCAACGCTGCGCCACGGCCAATCCCCCCTGAATGCCATTCGCCATTTTGAAAAGCATGTCCCCGATCTGATCGCCTGCACCCGGCCGGTGAAAGTTGATTTACTTTAAGAAGCTTTGGATGACGTCCCGGAACCGATGTTAACCTAACAAGCAACGCCCATACAGCGCATGCGCGCCGGAATCGAGAGTTCGACGCAGGACAGAGAGCGAAATGCCGGATCGCGCTAGGAAATCGCTCATACCTTCTGGCGTATGACCCGGTCCGAGGGGCTCATCGTGCGCGGATATAAGGCGAAGCGGAGCTTTCCTTTTTTATGTGGCGGTGCGAAACGGTGATGCGATATGGGCTTTCCACGAAGTCCACTGGGGATGGGACATCGAGACCATGAAATCATATCGAAATATTCTGGTTGCTGGACTGGTGATGCTGTCGGCGACCGCACCGGCCCAGGCCCAGGATGCACCCGCGACCGGCGCCGCGCCCGCTCCATCGCGGGAATTGCGGCCCTATCGAATCAATCCCGGCGATGAGTTGGAAGTCTATGTCTGGGGCGAGGAACGCCTGCAGCGGGTGATCCGCGTGCTGCCCGACGGCACCTTCAGCTTCCCGTTGGTCGGCCGCATTGAGGCACTGAACAAGCTGCCCACCGATATCGAGGGCCTGATCTCCAAGGGGCTGGAAGCGCAATATCGCGGCCAGGTGCCGCAGGTTACGGTCTCGGTCCGTTCGCCTTCGGGCATGCAGGTTTCGGTGATCGGCAAGGTCAGGAACCCCGGCAGCTTCACCCCCGGAAAATATATCAACGTCCTAGAAGCCATCGGCATCGCGGGCGGGCCATCCGAGTTCGCCGACGTTTCCAACGTCACGATCCTCCGCAAGCAGGGTGATCACCTGGTGCCGCTCAAGGTGCGGCTGACCGATGCCCTGAAGGGCTCGCCCAGCCAGCGCGACCTGGGTGCGAATGGCCTGCCGGAGCTGCAGAGCGGCGACACGGTGATCGTCCCATGACCTCACGCAAGGCGAGCTTTTTCTTGTCCAAGACATCTCGTATCGTTTTCATGGGGCTCGCAATCGCAGCTCCCGCGGGAATGGCCCAGGCCCAGGATATCAGTGGCAGCATCGATCTGTCGGCAAGTGCCGGCTACGCGACCAATCCATTCCTGGAAGGCGATTCCCCGGACGACGACAGCAAGACCGATACAGGCTTTGTCGAAGGCTCCATCCGTCCCAACCTGGCGATCATCGACGACAAGGGACGTTCCAACTTTGGCGCCTATTACCGGCGAACCGAATATTTTCGCCGTTACAGTGCATCGGACGCCTATGGCGTGTCGGCCAGCAGCGATCGCCGCCTGAGCGAGAAGATCGACGTCCGCGCGCTGCTGGCGTTCGACAGCTCGATCATCGGCACGGCGGAAGCCGACGGCGAACTGGGCGGCGAAATCCCGCAGAACCCGGATATCGGCCTGATCGGCCAGCGCCAGCGGCGCAACGCGTTGGATGCTTCGGTGGGCATGACGATACGGCCCAACGCCCGCGATGCGTGGATGGTCGATCTCGACGCCAACAAGACGGTCTATCCGAACGATGATATCCAGACGACCGATTACGTCACTTACGGCGCGCGGTTCGGCTACAGCCACGCGCTGTCGGAAAACTCGTCGATCGGCGCCACCCTTGGCTACACCAAGATCGATTATGACGGCTTCGGGCGGGACGCCCAGATCATCAGCCCGCAGATCACCTATTCCACGCGGTTCCGCGGCGGCTGGTCGCTCGACGCCTCGCTCGGTATCTCCTTCACGGAAACCAAGCTGCTGATCGGCAACAGCAATACCAATGCGTTTTCCGGCACCCTGGCCCTCTGCAAGGAAACGTCCCGCACGGGCCTGTGCATCGGCGGATCGCAGCAGACCAATGCGTCCGGCTTTGGCGACATCCGCAAGGAAACCAATATTTATGGATCCTACAGCTACAAGCTGACGGAGCGGGACACGCTCTCCTCGCGGATATCCTATTCACGAAACAGCTCGCAGGATCGCATCATTTCCGTAAAGCAGGAATATCTGACCGGCACGATCGATTACGCGCGTCAGCTGGACGAAAAACTCCGGCTGACGGCCAGCGTCTCCTATCGCGACGCCTATTCGCGCTCGCTCTCGCCCGACGCGGATATTTCGGGCAGAGTGGGCGTAGCGTATTTGTTGGGTGACCGCCGATGACCGTCGAGACACAAACCCAGGAGACCGAGCAGGCCTCGGACAACCTGTTCAGTCATCTTCCCATCATCCTGTGGCAGCGGCGCTGGCTGCTGTTGATCCCGTTGGCGGTATGCACCATGGCCGGCGTTGCCGCCGCCATCTTCATGCCCGCCAAATACCGGTCGAACGCCGTGCTGCTCGTCGAGGCGCAGGAGCTGCCGCCGGAACTGGTGAACTCCCCGCTCAACAGCGTGATTGACCAGCGCATCGCCAAGATTCGCCAGCAGATTCTGAGCCGCCCCGATCTCATCGAGCTCATCCAGAACAATAATCTCTATCCCGATGAGCGGCGGTCCGAGCCTTTGTCCGAAATCATCGAGGACATGCGCGGCGCGACCGAGATCGCGCCGGTCAATGCCGATATCCAGCGCAACGGCCGCAACGCATCGACGACGATCGCCTTCTCGCTGGCGTTCAACTATTCCGATCCCATCCGCGCCCAACTGGTCGCCCAGGATTTCGTCGAGCGGTTGATGAAGCTCGATTCATCGGAAACGGCGCAGGCGGCCGCCAATACGGTCACCTTCCTCCAGGATCAGGCCGTCAGCCTGCAGGATCAGCTGCGGAGCATTGAGGGGCAGGTCGAAGCGATCAAGGCGCGTAACGGCATGGCGCTTTCGAGCGCCGGTATGGCTGGCGGCGCGCCCAGCGGCGGCACCTATGAAGCCCAGATCGCCGCGCTGAATCGCGAAAACGCGCAATTGATGGCGATGGCGCAGGCGGCTGGTTCGGTCGATTCGGACCCCGGCGTCGTCGCGGCCATGCAAGCTATGGCCAGCGCGCGGGCAGTCTATTCCGACAATCACCCCGACGTGCGCTTTGCGGCACAACGCGTGCAAGAGGCGCGGCAGGCCGCTGCAGCGCGGATCGCCGCATCCGGTCGCAGTTCCCCGGCTGCCGGACAGATTGCCGCCAACAATGCGTCGATCGCGCAGTTGCAGGCCACGCGCGCGGGCGAAATGGCGCGATCCAACGCCATCATGTCGGCACAGTCGGCCGCACCGCTGGTGCTGGAACAGGTCGCCCAGTTGCAAGCGCGGGCAGATGGCCTGCGCGCCAATTATGAGCGCGTCTCCGCGAACCTGATGGCGGCCCAGGCGTCGGCCAAGATGGAGAATGAGCAGCGCGGCGAGCGGCTGACGGTGATCGATCCGCCCGTGGTGCCGGACAAGCCGACATCGCCCAATCGTCCTCTGCTGATCGCCGGCGGCATCCTGCTGGGCGGTTTGATCGGCCTGACACTAGCCCTGCTGATGGAACTGGTGCTGCGCCCGATCCGTGGTGTGGGTGCGTTGCAGAACCTGCTGGGCGTAGGCCCGCTTGTGGTGGTCCCCACCTTCCGCGACGGGACGCCGTCATGGCATCGCTATCTGTTCTGGCGTCGCAAGAAGACGCCACGCTCGGCCTGATCGATCCCGTGGCCAACCGAGACGCCAAATCGAAGGAAGTTCAGTCTTGAGCGTGGAAAGCATCGAAAGCCAGGGCCTCTCCCCTGCCCGCTCCATCATCCCGGCGCCGGGCACGGCGACCGTGACGGTGGGCACGGAAGGGCTGCTGGACAATCATATCTATGGCTTCAACAGCCGCGACCAGCGTTCGCGGCCGTTCAACCTGCTGCGTTCCCAGGTGCTGAAGACATCGCGCGCGCGCAACTGGCGGGTGGTCGGCGTCACATCGGCTACGCCGCGTGTCGGCAAGTCTTTCATCGCTTCGAACCTTGCGGCATCGCTGGCGCGCACGCCGGACATGCACACCTATCTGTTCGATCTCGATCTTCGCCGCTCCTCCATCGCAGAATATTTCAAGCTGGAGGAAGGCGCCGGAATCACCGAATTTCTGGAAGGCTCGATCCCGGATCTGGCATCGGTAGCGCGGGACGTGGAGAATGAGCGGCTGACGCTCTTCCCGAGCTTTTCGAACCAACTCCACTCGGCCGAACTGCTGGCGGGGGCACCGATGGACCAGATGATCCAGGCGATGCGGCACCTGCCCGAAGGCAGCTTCTGCATCTGCGATCTGCCGCCGGTCTTCGCCAATGACGATGCGGTCATCATCGCGCAGAAGATCGATGCCTATATCCTGGTCGTCGAGGAAGGCGTCACAACGCGCAAGCAGGTGCGCGATACGCTGCAGCTTCTGGCGCCAGCGCCGTGCCTGGGCACCGTCCTCAACCGCTATCAGGGCGGCCTGATCGGTGACGACTATGGCTATGGCTACGGCCAGAGCCAGAAATACGCCGAATATTACAGCTAGGATCAGCATGGCAGGCAGCACGCGGCGCGGTATCATTCTGGCGGGCGGATCGGGAACACGGCTTCATCCACTGACCCACTCGGTCAGCAAGCAGTTGATGCCGGTGTATGACAAGCCGATGATCTATTATCCGCTGACCGTGCTGATGCTGGCCGGCATCCGCGAGATATTGATCATTACCGCACCTGACCAGACGGCCGGTTTCCAGACGTTGCTGGGAGACGGCAGCCAATGGGGGCTGAGCATTCAATATGCCGTCCAGCCGAAGCCGGAGGGGCTGGCGCAAGCCTATCATATCGGCGCGGAGTTTGTGGCCAGTGGGCCATCCGCCCTGATCCTGGGCGACAATCTTTTCTATGGACACGGTTTTCCCGAACTGTTGCAGACGGCGGACGCACGAACCGACGGCGCCACTGTCTTCTCGACGACCGTAAGCGATCCGACGGCCTATGGCGTCGTATCGTTCGACGCGGCCGGGCGCGCCGAGACGATCGAGGAAAAGCCGACCAAGCCGCGGTCGAACCAGGCCGTGACCGGCCTCTATTTCTACGATGGCAACGCACCGGCACTTGCGGCAGGCCTGAAGCCGTCTGCGCGCGGCGAGCTGGAGATCACCGACCTCAATCGCCTCTATCTGGAAGCGGGCAAGCTCCACGTCACCCAGCTCGGCCGTGGTTTCGCGTGGCTCGACACCGGCACCCATGCCGCACTGCTGGACGCCGCCAACTATGTCCGGATCATCGAGGAGCGGCAGGGCCTGAAGATCAGTTGTCCGGAGGAGATCGCCTGGCGGCAGGGCTTCATCGACGATGACGCGCTGCGGACGATCGCCCGACCGCTCGAGAAGAGCGGTTATGGACGATATCTGCTTCGCCTGCTGGATCAAGCGCCGCTATGATCATCAAGGAATTCGATCTGCCCGGCCTGAAACTGTTCACGCTCAATCGCTTCGGCGACGATCGCGGTTTCTTCGTCGAAAGCTGGAATCAGCAGCGCTTCGCCGATACGGGGTTCGCCGAAGCCTTTGTGCAGGACAATCACAGCCGATCGGCAAAGGGCGTGCTGCGCGGACTGCATTATCAGCTCCAGAACCCGCAGGGGAAGCTGGTCCGCGTGACCCGTGGCCGCGCATTCGACGCGGTGGTGGATCTGCGTCGGTCTTCGCCGACCTTCGGGCGCTGGCAAGGCGTGATGCTGTCCGAAGACGAGCCAACCTTGCTCTGGGTGCCGCCCGGCTTCGCCCACGGCTTTGTCGCGCTCGAAGATAGGACCGAGTTTCAATATAAGGTCACCACCTCTTACGACCCTTCCGACGAACACAGCCTGCTGTGGAACGATCCGGAAATCGGCATCGAATGGCCGCTGGACGGCCCCCCTTCCCTCTCCGCCAAGGACGCCGCGGGCGTACCGCTGGCCCAAGCCGCCACCTACGCATGAAGGCGCTGATTACCGGCGCGGGCGGGCAAGTCGGCCGCGCCCTGCTGGCGGCAGCGCCCTCGGGCTGGGAAGTGGTCGGTCTCGACCGCGCGGGGCTGGACATCGGTGACGAGACGGCGGTTCTGCGTGCGGTGCGAACGCACGGCCCAAACCTGATCATCAATGCAGCCGCTTATACTGCGGTGGATCGTGCGGAAACGGATACAGACGCGGCCGTCCGCATCAATGCCCATGGCCCCGGCCATCTCGCTCGCGCGGCAGCAGAGATCAGCGCGCGGCTTATCCACATCTCGACCGATTTCGTGTTCGATGGGGCCGGGTCCGAGCCTTATCGGGCCGATACCCCCCCGCACCCCCTGTCCGTCTATGGCAGCACGAAGCTGGATGGCGAAAAGGCGGCGCTCGCCGCGCATGACAATGTGCTCATCGTCCGCACTGCCTGGGTCTATGCCGCCGATGGCAAGAATTTCATGGAGACCATGCTCCGGCTCATGGGCGAGCGCGATAGGCTGACCGTGGTTGCGGATCAGATCGGTTCTCCGACGCATGCCTCCTCGCTTGCGGCCGCGCTGTGGACGCTGGCGGGTGCTGACGCGCGCGGCATCCTGCACTGGACCGATGCGGGCGCCGCCAGTTGGTACGACTTCGCCGTCGCCATTCGGGAAGAGGCCTTGGCAGCCGGCATTCCGATCCGCGCTACCGAAGTGCTGCCAATTCGAACCGCCGACTATCCGACGCCGGCGCGTCGACCATCCTATTCGTTGCTCGACAAGAGCGAGGCCTGGGCGATCACCGGCACGGCCCGGCACTGGCGCGAGGAATTGCGCGCCGCGATCGCCGCCAGAGGGAAGTGAAATGAACAATCTGCTTGTCACCGGCGGCGCCGGCTTCATTGGTGCCAACTTCGTGCGTCATTGGCGTACCGCCCATCCCAACGATCTGATCGTGGTGCTCGACGCCCTCACTTATGCCGGCAATCGCGCCAGCATCGACGATATTGAGGGCCTGGTCTTCGTCGAGGGCGATATTCGCGATGCCGATCTGGTAAGCCGGTTGCTCGGCGATCATGCCATCGACCGCATCGTTCACTTCGCAGCGGAAAGCCACGTCGATCGCTCACTCACCGGTCCTGCCGCCTTCGTCGACACCAATGTCCGTGGCACGCTGACCCTGCTCGATGCCGCCAAGGCAGCGTGGCTGAACAAGGGAAGCGGCCAGCCGCACCGGTTCCACCATATCTCGACCGACGAGGTGTTCGGCACGCTTGGCCCCAACGACCCGCCCTTCCGCGAAACGACGGCCTACGCACCGAATTCCCCATATTCGGCCAGCAAGGCCGCATCCGACCATCTGGTTCGCGCCTATCATCACAGCTTCGGGCTGGATGTGGTGACGACCAACTGCTCGAATAATTACGGGCCGTACCAGTTTCCCGAAAAGCTCATTCCGCTGTTCATCCTCAACGCGCTCCATGGTCGAAATTTGCCCATCTATGGCGATGGTATGCAGGTTCGCGACTGGCTGTATGTCGGCGATCATGTCCGTGGCATCGAACTGGCGCTGCAGAACGGCAAGACCGGCGAAACCTATTGCATCGGGGGCGGACAGGAACTGCCGAATCTACAGGTCATCGAAACACTCTGCGCGGCGGTCGACGACGCCTTTGCAAAAGATGGCCGGCTCGCCGAACGATTTCCCGATGCACCGGCCGCCAAGGGCAAGCCCACGGCATCGCTCAAGACGCATGTCATCGATCGGCCGGGACATGATCGCCGCTACGCGATCGATGAAACCAAGGCAAAGACGGAACTGGGCTATGCGGCGGCGCACGGCTTCGACCAACATTTCCAGGACACATTGAGGTGGTACCTGGAGAATGAGAGTTGGTGGCGCGCGATCCAGGGTCGCGCCAAGCCGGTCAGGGACTAGAGAAGCCTTTCCGAACCTCAACTTGTTCCCCATAGTCAACGGGACCGACATTTTCCGGAGCGCTCAGAGCTGAATGGGGAGCGACAGCAGAATCAACATGGAGGAGGCCAGTTCTGTCGCACCTCAGCGGCAGGCGCGACGGATTCCGTGGCTCGACACTGCTCGTGGCATCGGCATCATTCTGGTGGTCGTCGCCCACGCGCAGCGCGGCCTGATCAAGGCTGATATACTGACGCCCGCCCCGAGCCATTTCGCCGCAGACGCCACTATCTACGCCTTTCACATGCCCTTGTTCTTCCTGCTGGCGGGCCTGCATGTCGGCAATGGGCTAAAGGCCGGCCGCACCGCCTATTTTACGGATAAGCTGGTGACGATCGTCTGGCCCTATGCGTTGTGGTCGCTGCTGCACATCTGCACGGTGATGATGGTCGGCAGCGTCAATCAGCCTCTGGGCGTTGCCGACATGTTGACGCTTCCCTGGATTCCGGTGGCACAGTTCTGGTTCCTCTACGCATTGTTCCTCTGCCACCTGGTGGCATTGGCAGTCTGGCCGAACCGGACATCGCTTATCGGCCTCGCGATGTTGTTCGTGCTGATCCAGGCGTTTTTGGGTATCGGCAATGTGGTGTTGCACGCAATGCAGATGTTCCCATTCTTCGCGATCGGTGCGCTGGGGGGATCGCGTCTGATCAAGCAGGTGGACGATATCCCTCCCCTGACGGCCGGGATCATCATGCTTGTCGGCTGGCTCTGCCTGGCCATGTCACGCTTGTCCGTGGATGTGGCACCGAATGGTGCGTCCGATCCGATCATTATCTTCTACGCCGGCGCCGCGGCAGGAATTGCCGGCGTCATCGGCCTTTCGGTCCTGATCGGCGATCGTGCCCGATGGCTGCAACGCATGGGCCAGGCATCAATGGCAATCTATGTCACCCATACCTTCTTTGCTGCCGGGCTCCGCATCGCGGCAAGGAAATCCGGCCTGGAGATCGATCCGAACGTGATGCTGGTCGCCTCCAGTCTCATCAGTCTGTTTGCGCCGTTGCTGGTCTATGAAATTGCAGGGCGGCTGAACATCACGACGCCGCTTGGCCTGGGACGATATGTCCGCCGCTGAAGCAGCAGCACATGATGTGGCGGTTGTGATCGTCAACTATCGAACGCCGGATCTGGCCATCCGCTGCGTGCGATCGATCGCGGCGGAACGGACCAAGCTGCCTGGCTTGCGCGTAGTGGTGGTAGATGGCGGTTCGGGCGACGATTCTGCCGAGATATTGGGCGAGTCCCTCGCCACGCCGGAATTCGCGACATGGGTCAGCCTTCTTGCTCTGCCAATCAATGGCGGTTTCGGCTGGGCGAACAACCAGGCGATGCTTCGGCTGTTGCAGGAGGAGCGGCCACCTGACTTCATCCATATCCTAAACCCGGATACCGAAATCGAGCCGGGAGCCATTGCTTTGCTTGCCAGTCACCTGGCAGGTCATCCCCGTTGCGGCGCCGTCGGCAGTCTTTTGCTCGACCCTGACGGCACGCCTTCGGGCAGCGCCTTCCGTTTCCCTTCCATCGGCCGCGAATTTGTCCGCGGTTGCGCCACCCCTGCGCTCGGACAACTGCTCGGCATCAAGCCCACCCTTGCCGAAGGGCCGGATGAGATCCCGGATTGGGTGACCGGCGCCAGCGTGATGTTCCGTGCCCGGGCATTGCGCGAAGCCGGCCTGTTCGACGATGGTTTCTTCCTCTATTTCGAGGAGGTCGAACTGCAGTGGCGGCTTCGACAGCATCACTGGACAATTGCCCACGAAGCACGCAGTCGCGTCTTCCACGTCGGCGGCGCCGCGACCGGTGTACGCGTCACCAAGGCGCAGCGGCGGCCAGCCTATTGGTACAATTCGCGCCGCCGTATGTTCGTGCGCACACGAGGACGAGGGTACGCGATAATGGCGACGCTCGCGTGGATGGCTGGCCGATCGATCTGGAAGCTGCGGCAATGGTCAGGGCTCGCCAGAGGGCGCCCCGCAGACTCACCGGAAGCTATCGACCATTTCGAGGTCAGCCTGCGCCTGCATCCCGAAGACCAGTATAGCGCCGCACCGACCTGGACGACGCCGCCTGGAGCCCGGCCCGCCTGGATGGAGACGGGCGCGTGACCATGCGTGATGTCGGCATCGTCGCTATAGGCCGCAACGAAGGCGAACGGCTTAAGGCCTGCCTGCATTCGTTGCCGGCGGATTGCCCGATCGTTTACGTGGATTCCGGATCGACCGACGGCAGCGTCACTTTTGCCCAGTCGATGGGTGTGACGGTCGTCGAGCTCGACATGTCCATTCCCTTCACCGCTGCGCGAGCTCGCAACGCGGGCTTCGCCGCCTTGCTCAGACTCAAGCCTGATCTGGTTTTCGTGCAGATGATTGACGGCGACTGCGTTATCGATCCGGCCTGGCTCGGGGCGGGCATTGCGGCTCTGTCTGCCGATAACCGGTTGGCGGCCGTGTTTGGCCGACTGCGGGAGCGATATCCCGAACGCAGCCTCTACAACAGGCTCTGTGACCGGGAATGGGACGTTCCGGTGGGTGACGTCATGGCCTGCGGCGGCATCGCTCTGATCCGCGCGGATCGGCTGGCCGACGTGGACGGCTATGACGCCACCCTGATCGCCGGTGAGGAACCGGACCTTTGCGCGCGGATGCGGGAGCGTGGGTGGCTCATCCGCCGCATACCGGCAGAAATGGCGCTCCACGACGCGGCAATGACGCGCTTCGGCCAATATTGGCGGCGGACAAAGCGCAATGGCCACGCTTGCAGCGAACTGGCTTGGCGGGCGCACGGCGCACCCGATCCGCTGTGGGAGCGACAGGCGCGGAGCATTCTGATCTGGGCCGTGGCGATACCCGCTCTCATATTTTCCGCTGTAATTATCGGCGCCACGCTAACTGGATTCGGCTGGATAGCGGCGATTGCGTTGCTCCTGCTCTACCCGGTCCAAATCCTCCGCATCGCGCGGCGGGAGCGGCGGGATGGCGCATCATCCGGCTTTGCCTTCGCCCGCGCTGCGTTGCTGGTGGTGGGAAAATTCGCCGAACTTCAGGGCCTGATAGCCTATCACCGACGCCGGCTGACGGGCGGCGGCGTCAAACTGATCGAATATAAGGACGCCACGACCCGCTAAGCGGGTTGCCGATGCCCGTCCTCTCCGTCCGCCTGCTGCAAGGACGGCAGGTTGCCGGCCACGACCATGCCGGGATGCACGATGCGCTTCGGCGACACCGAAGCAACGCCGCCTCCCTTACGCCGGCCGGAGATCAGCCCTGCGGCGATGGCGAAGCTCATCAAATAGAGGGTCACGGCCTTGTCGCCGAAAGACGTGAAGATCAGCATCTGCGCAACCATCACGATGCTGCCAAAGGCGTAGGCGGCAATATCGAGCTCTGCCGGGAACTTCCGCCATCGCGGCCGTTGCAGGCCCAGGGTGGCAAGTTCGATAACCAGCGCAAGGAGGAACGCGCCCAGACCGACCGCGCCCGAGAAGAGGGCGAGGTAGAGATAGGTGTTCACATAGTCGATGATGCCTTCGCCCTGGACAAGATCCTGCAGCCGGCTGTTCACAACCTCCGCCGGAGCGCCCAGCAGCGGGGCCTTGTGATATTCCTCCAGGCCACGGCGAAGGAGTTGCTGACGATATTCCGCGGTGCCGGTGGCAGTACCGCTGGCACCCACACTTTCGGCAACGCGGTCATTGTCGGCCACGGCCACGTACACTATCCCGCCGAGCGCGCCAAAAAAGGCCAGGACGGCGCCCATCCGCATCACATGACCGCGGAACATCTCGACCATCACGAGGCCGGTGGCAACACCCAGCCATGCGTTGCGTGATTGCGGTGCGATCATGCCCACCGCGAGCACGGCCAGCATGGCGAACCAGTGGAATTTGGTGGGGAATGCCCGCCGCAGCGCATAGCCGGAGAGGAGGCACAGGCTCATCACGAAAGCCATCGCGGTCGACTGCAGCATCGGGCCGGAGGCGCGCAGCAGCCCGGCACGCATGCTCACGTGCGACGCGACCGCGCCTTCGACGTCGAAACGCGTGACCAGTTCCACATACATCGGCCAAAAGCGGACGGCCTCGAAAGCGAGAATCACCGAACAGATCGAGCCGACCAGCACCAGCCCCAGCATCGGCCGGCGGGCATCCTCCACCGAACGGACGAGACGACTGACGAGATAATATGGCGGGATGACCGCAAAGCCGACGATCAGGAATTGCCGCATCACGCTGGTGGCACTCTGATCGCGGGCGGCGATGAAGAAGAGCAACAGGAACACGATCCAGAAGGGGATATCGGTCCAGATGCGGTGCGGCGACGAGCGGCCGGGCTTCATCCACATCGTCGCGATCGCGCCCAATGAGAGCATCAAGACGGTGCTGAGCGGGAAGAGATAGAGCGAGCCGATGATGATCGGCTTGCCCAGCATCGGCATCATGATCAGGCCGACGATGAAGATCGGCAGGATATCGTCCCGCGTCCGCGCCAGCGCGGGGACGAGCAGCAGCATCAGCACCTGCAGCACGGCGAGATGCGGTGCCATGAAGGCGACGAGCGGGATGATCACTGCGGCGATGCCCGGCCGATAGCCGAATTCGCGGCGCACCGCGGGGGAAAGGAGCAGATAGAAGATCGCCACGCCGACCGCGCTGAGCGTGCCCGCAAACAGCGCATGCTTGATCATCTGCAGCATTTACAACGGCTCCCACGCGGTCGCGGCGACGATAGAGACGGCCCGGTCCGGCGGCAAGCGGACATGGTTAAGATCCATCCCCGCAATCCCCGTTATCCACAGCCACAAATATGAAAGATTTCGCTTGGACGACTCACCCAAAGGTGAGAGCCTTCACTTGTGGCCGAAAGAGAGGCCGGCCGGAAACGGCAGACTTTTCAAGTAGATCACTAGCTGAGCCAAGCAACCAAACCCGACTCGCAGGAGGAGGTTGAGGCAGCAAGGCAAAGCGGGCCCGGCAAGGCGAAACCCGTCCGCACGGAATGCCATATGGCATCCACGAGCGCGGAAAGCGGTGCGCCGAAGCAGAGCCTCCGGCGGAAGCGGCAGGTGACCCTCGCGGTCCAGCCATGCGCCGCCAAAACGCCAGGGCCGGCACCACGCCGCCGAAACCGGGACCGCCGCAAGTCGGACCCCCGGGGACGACAGGCAGGAGCCAATAGTCCGGCACAGCGGGGGTTGGCGGCAACGCCAGCCCCCGTTGACCTTTTGGGCCTGGGGCTGCGGTTTTTTTGCGGGTCGTGATCCGCGCTTTTCCTCCTTTTTCACCGTCACCCCGGCGTAGGCCGGGGTCCATGGCTGCCTGCCCCACGCAGCGGCACTCAAATCGAGAGAGCCATGGCCCCAGCCTGCGCTGGGGTGACGTGGATATTTGTTCGGGAGGCTCGCTCCGCTCGCTACCCACCCAGCATCAGGTGAAACAGCCCCCGGCTGTTTCAGATCGTCCGGCGGACGATCGGCCTGCTGCTCCCTCCCTTCCAGGGAGGGGAGTATTAAGGCGCAGTCCCTTCCGCCGGCGGGCCGCCGGGGGCGCCCGGTATGCCCTTGGGGTAGAGCTGCGCCACGCATTGTTTCATCACCGCGTCCATCTTCTCGTCGGGGATGGAGACGAGATCGGTGACGCCGGCATCCTGGGTGAGCTTGTCCGCGGTGCAGGTACAGAGCGGCTTGAAATCCACCGCGGTGCCCGCGGGCGCGGCCTTCACGGCGCCTTCGACGCAGCTCGACACGAACTTCTCGTGAAAACTCTTCTTGAAGGAGGCGGAGAAGCCGCCCTCCTCGGTGCCCTTGCCGTCGCAGCCGGCGACGAGGCCGCACGCGGCGATGGCGAACATTATGGATGCGGTGACGCGCATGTCTGCTCTCCCCCGAAATGAACCAGATCGCGCCCTTGGGGAGAAAGTGACGCAAGCGGATGGCGGTGGCAAGGGTTGCCCCCTCCGTTCCCCTTCTCGTCACCCCGGCGAAGGCCGGGGTCCACCTATCCACCTGCACAGTCCTCGCCTGTCGCACGGTGGATCCTGAAACGAGTTCAGGATGACGAAGAAGAAGAAGAAGCCGGCGGATCGCCATCCTCCTCCGCCTCTTCCTGTTCGGCGCGGATGCGTTCCAGCGCTGCCATCAGTTGCCGCTGAGCCTCTTTGGCTTCCTCCCACTCCGCGGACGGACGCGGACCCGCAGGCCGCCCCTGCGACGCCGGCAGCGGCTCGTCCACCGCGTCCGCGTCGGGCACGAAGCCGAAGAAGCCGTCGCGCTCGGCGCTTTCGGCGGCGCAGCGCGCGGCCACGTCCTCCGCCCGCATCGCCAGCAGCGCATCAAGCTCGGCACGGGAAAGCGTCCGTTCGTAGAGATCGTCGCCATACTCGCCCGTCTCCGTGCCGCAAAAGCCGGGCGGCGGCGGGAAATAGGTGCGCCAGCGCTCACTCTTGAAACAATAATGGACCTGCCCGCCGGCCAGCTTGTCGGGCCAGACGTCCCTGTCTTCATAATCCTCCTCATCCTCCTCAAGTTGAGGAAGTTGAGGATTGCCATTCGCGTCCTCCACTTCGGCTTGCGGCGGGGCGATGTGGACGAGGCCGGCGGCCTCCGCCCGCGCCCATTGCTCGCCCGTCCAGGTGGAGCGCGCATCCACATCGAGATCGCGGACATCGACATCGCCCGCGAGGGACACACCCGACCGCAGCCAGCGATCGGCGCGGGCGAGCGCGATGACGGGGGCGAGATCGGCTTGCGCCTCCCCTGCCCCATCCCCCGCACCGGCCCCGGCACTGCCCACGCGGACGCCGAGGAACAGCCCGGCGCGGGCCGGCCCGCCATCGCGGCCGATGATGTCGAGATACTGATCCCATTCCTGCGCGATCAGCCGCGCGGCGTGGTGCGTGCCATCGGCGACGGCGCTGTCGGCCAGCCGGTCCATACGGGTGAGCATCGCGGTGGCGAGGCGGTTGTCGTAGCGGTGCCGCTCGATCACGTCGCCGTTCGCCCGCGTGATGGTTTCCGTCTGCCCGTCGATCGCGCGGGACAGGAGGATATCGGCCAGCTTCTCCCGCGCTTGCAGGCATGCCGCCTGCCAGCCGAGCGCAAAGGCCGCGCCGGATGCGCGGCGGCGAAAGGCATAAGCGGAGGCGACGGACAGCCCGACGATCCGGCACGCGGCCTCGACCGTATGACCCTCCGCCACGGCGGCAAGGAAATCGCGCTGCCGATCGGCCGTCCAGCCGTCGAGGCGCTTGGTGGGGATTGCGACCGCCGTGGCGGCCGGGGCGGAGGGGATGGCTGGTTCGGTCATGCCACGAATATAACCTATTTGGTTATATGTAGGACAGGGCGCGGTTCCCCGGCCCCGCGCCCCACCCACCCCCCGTCATCCCGGCGCAGGCCGGGATCCCGCTTCTTCCCTTCCCCTTTCCCCTTATTCGTCACCCCAGCGAAGGCTGGGGTCCATGGCTCTCTCCACTCGCAAGACCGGCCTTTGCCGAAATAGCCATGGATCCCAGCCTCCACTGGGATGACGATGGAAAATGGGCCACACTCCCCCCCATGACCGACACCCCCACCCCCGCCCACGGAAGCTGCCACTGCGGCGCGGTGACGCTTACCGTTCCCCACGCCCCTGAGTGGGTGAATAGCTGCAACTGCTCTTTATGCCGCCGGACGGGCGCGCTGATGGCTTATTATCCCGATGGCGCGGTGGAGGTGACGGGCGAGACCCGTGCCTATGTGTGGGGCGACCGGATGATCGGCATCCACCATTGCCCGGTCTGCGGCTGCCTGACCCACTGGCGCACGCTGGGAGAAGACTTTGGCAAGATGGGGATGAATGCGCGGCTGCTGGACGGCTTCGATCCGGCCGCGGTGGAGGTACGGGCTGTGGATGGGGCGAGTTGGTAGGCTATCAGCAGAAAAATCTGCGATTTCTCCAATTCTATGTGTAAACAAGATCGTTCATCTTGTCTCTATATAGAATCAATTTATCGTTCACTAATTTCATATCAGCCACCAACTCGTCGTAACCCGGAAATTCCTTTTGTATATCTTGCGGATGAAATCTCGCTTCCGGGTCTGTCGAGAGCTTGTAATCATACCAACGCCTGAATCTGGCCTGCCATTTTGTAAGATGCGGCCTCAATCCTATATTCAGAACATCAATTGACATAGATATTATTTGTTTTGTCGATTTATTTCTGACCTTATTTACTGGAATATCCTTGATAAGCTCGCGTGTGACTGAAAAAAAAGTGTGCCAAGAATCATATATTTCGACGATAACATCGTTATCGTAATCTATGGGTATACCAATTTTCCTCGTACTAAGCTCAACCCACACTCTATACGCGACATTTTTATCGTTCATATTCGGCTTAAACGTAACTTTTGAATCGCCTATTCCAAGTTCCGCCGAATCAACTTCGTAACCTCGTGCAAAAATTGAACCTTTTAAGTACCATCTTGCAAAAATTACGATCGCGCAAACCAATAAGGATATGAATACAATCCATATCGATACATCCAAGGTGAACTTCCCGTCTGATGCCACACTCAGACTTACGAGGTCTAAGCCATCATCCGTGACATTAGAAATTTCAGCCATTTCTAATACGCCGCTGCCGAGTATTGTCTATCAAGCGCTTGGATCGAGATCGAGCCTCATGAACAAGTTCAGCTAATTTACCGGGATTATACAAAACGTCGGAATATTGACCCCACACTGCGTATCCTGAATCTATATTATCCTGCAATCTAGCAGGCTTGTGAGTTCCACCATTTTGCTGAATCTGGAGAGTGGGCAACCTCAATCCAACTAAAGCGTGCTCCTTTTGAAGCGTCGCCATGATTTCCCAATCAACGAACTTGCGATCTGGAGTATCAGCCCCACAAAGTACTACGGTACAAGATGTACCTGTTAAATATTCTTCACGTATCTTTCTCATAACGTATTCAGCATTGTCGCTATCGATCTGACGATCGAGAGAATTATCTTGAACTAATTCATACGACATCTGCATTTGAACAGCCAGAGAGTTATATAATCCCTGATCAAGCCGATGGTGATAGCTCACAAAAACCCGTGGTTTTACAGGGATCTTTAGGCTGGAAATTCCGAAAGAGTTGCTCATATTTACGCCGCCAACCAATCGCTAAGCTCAGTAGCAGTATTTTTTTTCTGATTGAGCACCATCCAAACTTTCTTTGGCTTTCCATTAAGATCCCCGAATACGATCCTATCGTATATTCCGAGATATTCTTGCTCTGTCCACGCGATTTCAGTCTGCTTGTCTACTGATGGAAAAATGGCAGCATTTCGTGGATTCTTATATCCATCAGCTAGACCAAGCTCCCAAGGAACCCATCGGCTGTCCTTGCTATTATTGCTCGCAAGTAGAATAAATTTTTTGCTCTCATTTATCCGTTTACGAAGAATATCCGCGGTATCGCGGGATGTATAAGGTGGAAGGGATGGGTCTTTTTTATCTAAATATACTCTAGCCCCATGATTTTCCAAAATTCTTATAGCACCTGGAAGAATGTCTGCATCCCGAGACGAATGTGACAAGAATGTCGCATACTGCGGTAACCTGGCAGCAGCCTTTTCCACGATAGTTTTACGGAGTGGACCAAGGTCATCACCCCACTGACGCAATTCATCACCAGTGGTATATGAGTATGCCACTTATCCCCTCCGGCCCGCTGTTCCGGATTTGTTACGACACCTCAACGATGAGCGCAATAAGCCATTGGCGGCGCTCAACCACCGACTTGCCGCCTCCCCCAAACGGATCGATGACCTCAGGCATTCAACCTACAGAGTGTTAACGCCCCTCACTCCGCCGCCACCCGTTCGCCCTGCTCCAGCAACGGCGCCAGATAGCGTGCCGTGTAGCTGCGCTTCTCCTTGGCGACCTGTTCCGGCGTGCCGGTGGCGACGATCTCGCCGCCTTTGTCGCCGCCTTCGGGGCCGAGATCGATGATCCAGTCGGCCGTCTTGATGACTTCCAGATTATGTTCGATCACCACCACGCTGTTGCCCTGTTCCACCAGCGCGTGGAGCACTTCCAGCAGCTTGCGGACATCCTCGAAATGCAGGCCGGTGGTGGGTTCATCGAGGATGTAGAGCGTGTTGCCGGTCGCGCGGCGGCTGAGTTCCTTGGCGAGCTTCACGCGCTGCGCCTCGCCGCCCGATAGCGTCGTCGCCTGCTGGCCGACCTTCACATAGCCCAGCCCCACTTCGGCCAGCATCGCCATCTTGTCGCGGATCGGCGGCACGGCCTTGAAGAATTCCACCGCATCCTCGACCGTCATGTCCAGCACGTCGGCGATCGACTTGCCCTTGAACGTCACTTCCAGCGTTTCGCGGTTGTATCTTTTGCCGTGGCAGACATCGCAGGTGACGTACACGTCGGGCAGGAAGTGCATCTCGATCTTCAGCACGCCATCGCCCTGGCACGCCTCGCACCGGCCGCCCTTCACATTGAAGCTGAAGCGGCCGGGCTTGTAGCCGCGGGCCTGGCTTTCGGGGAGGTTGGCGAACCAGTCCCGGATGTTGGTGAAGGCGCCGGTATAGGTGGCCGGGTTGGAGCGCGGGGTGCGGCCGATCGGCGACTGATCGATGTCGATCACCTTGTCGAGATGCTGGAGCCCCTCGATCTTTTCATGATGGCCGGCGAGCATCCGCGCGCCGTTCAGCACCCGCGCGGCGGTGGCGTAGAGCGTGTCGATGGTGAAGGTGGACTTGCCCGATCCCGACACGCCGGTGATGCAGGTAAAGGTGCCGAGCGGGATCGAGGCCGACACGTCCTTGAGGTTGTTGGCCCGCGCGCCGCGGACGGTGAGCTTCTTGCCCGAACCCTTGCGGCGCGTGGCCGGCACGGGGACGGCGCGGCGGCCGGAGAGATAATCGCCGGTGAGCGAGCCTTCGGTGCCGAGGATGTCCGCGAGGCTCCCCTGCGCGACGATCGCGCCGCCATGGACGCCGGCGCCCGGCCCCATATCGATGATATGGTCCGCGGTGCGGATGGCGTCCTCGTCATGCTCGACGACGATGACGGTGTTGCCGAGATCGCGGAGACGGCGCAGCGTGACGAGCAGCCGATCATTGTCGCGCTGGTGGAGGCCGATCGACGGCTCGTCGAGGACGTAGAGCACGCCCGACAGGCCCGAGCCGATCTGTGAGGCCAGGCGGATGCGCTGGCTCTCGCCGCCGGAAAGCGTGCCCGACGTGCGATCCAAGTTGAGATAATCGAGCCCGACATTGTCGAGGAAGCCCAGCCGCTCGACGATCTCCTTCAGGATGCGTTCGGCGATCGCCTTCTGCTGATCGTTCAGATGGTTGGGCATGTCGCGGAAGAAAGCGAGCGCGGGGCCGACCGCGCGGCGGGTGGACATGCTGATGTCCTCGCCGGCGATCTTCACCGCCAGCGCCTCAGGCTTCAGGCGCGCGCCGCCGCACGTCTCGCAGGGTTGGGAGGACTGATACTTGGCCAGCTCCTCGCGCATCCACGCGCTTTCAGTGGAAAGCATCCGGCGGTTGAGGTTGCCGATCACGCCCTCGAACGGCTTCTTCACGTCGTATGATTTCTTGCCGTCGACGAAGGTGAGCGTGACGGGCTTGCCGCCGGTGCCGTGGAGGATGATCAGGCGCACCTCGCCCGGCAGCTCGTTCCACGGCGTATCGAGGCTGAAGCCGAATTCGCGCGCGAGGCTGCCCAGCACCTGCATGTAATAGGGGCTGGGCGGGTTGGACTTGGCCCAGGGGACGACCGCGCCCTTCTTGATCGACAGGCTCTCGTTGGGGACGACCAGTTCCTCCGAGAAGATCAGTTTTTCGCCGAGGCCGTCGCAGGCCGGGCACGCACCCTGCGGCGCGTTGAACGAGAAGAGCCGCGGCTCGATTTCGGCGATGGTGAAGCCGGAGACCGGGCAGGCGAACTTCTCGGAAAAGGTGATGCGGTTGGCGGGCACGCCCGCGCCCTTCATCTGGCCACCGGCATCCTCCGCCTCGCGCCCCGGCACGACGCCGTCGGCGAGATCGACATAAGCGAGGCCTTCCGCCAGCTTGAGCGCAGTTTCGAAGCTCTGCGCCAGCCGCGTCTCCTGCCCTTCGCGGACGACGAGGCGATCGACCACGACCTCGATGTCATGCTTGTATTTCTTGTCGAGCGCGGGGGCTTCCTCGATCTCGTAAAACTCGCCGTCGATGCGGACGCGGGTGAAGCCCTGACGCTGCCATTCGGCCAGTTCCTTGCGATACTCCCCCTTGCGGCCGCGGACGACGGGGGCGAGCAGGTAGAAGCGCGTCCCCTCCGGCAATTGCTGCACGCGATCGACCATCTGCGACACGGTCTGCGCCGCGATGGGCAAGCCGGTGACGGGCGAATAAGGCACGCCGACCCGCGCCCACAGCAGGCGCATATAATCGTAGATCTCGGTGACGGTCGCCACGGTGGAGCGCGGGTTGCGGCTGGTCGTCTTCTGCTCGATCGAGATCGCGGGCGAGAGCCCCTCGATATGATCGACGTCGGGCTTCTGCATCAGCTCGAGGAACTGGCGCGCATAGGCCGACAGCGACTCCACATAGCGCCGCTGCCCCTCGGCATAGATGGTGTCGAAGGCGAGGCTGGATTTGCCCGAGCCCGAGAGGCCGGTGATGACGGTCAGCGTCTCGCGCGGGATATCGACATCCACGCTCTTGAGGTTGTGCTCACGCGCGCCACGAACAGAGAGATGAGTCAGCATAAGGGCGAATGTTCCATATTTGTTCGCACGCGGCAAGGCGCTATTCTGGGGTGAGATGGGCGGCCTAGCTGAGTCGCGCAACCCGTGGAGGATGGCATGGACGCAATGCCTGGCGGCTGCACCTGCGGCGCGGTGCGATACCGGATGCACGGGGCCCCGATGTTCGTCCATTGCTGCCACTGCACCAAATGCCAGACGGAGACGGGCAGCGCCTTCGTGATCAACGCGCTGATCGAGGCCGACCGGGTGGAAGTGCTGTCCGGCGCCCCCGAAAGCGTGATGACGCCGACGGAAAGCGGCCGCCCCCACGAGATCTGGCGCTGCCCCCTATGCTGGACCGCGCTGTGGAGCAGCTATGGCGGCCGCACCGCCATCCGCTTCGTGCGGGTGGGCACGCTGGACGAACCGGGCCGGCTGACGCCCGACATCCACATCTACACGCGATCGAAACTGCCCTGGGTGCGGTTGCCGGAGGGCGTGCCGGCGGTGGAGGCTTATTATGAGCCGCGGGAGTTGTGGCCAAAGGAGAGTTGGGCGCGGAGGGTGGCGGCGTTGGGATAATCGTTTCGCCAACAATTGCGCTTGAAGTTACACCGGCTTCCCGGCCACCACTGCCAAGACATGGATATCGAACAATTCATCGAGCGCTGGCGCAACAATGAGGGCGGCGCGGAGCGTGCCAACTTTCCGCTGTTCCTGACCGAATTGGCGCAGATATTGGGCCTACCCCAGCCCGACCCGGCCGACGCGACCCATGATCACAATGATTATGTGTTCGAACGCGCGGTTACATTCCATGACGAGGCGGGCAAGAGTGGCCATGGCCGCATCGACCTCTACAAGCGCGGCTGTTTCGTGCTGGAAGCCAAGCAGAGCCGGCAGAAGGGCGGCGCCAAGGAAGTGGCGATGTCGCCCGAGCAGGCCGCTTTGCCCGGCTTTGCTGCCGAGCCGGTGCGCGGTCGGCGCAGCGCGCACCGCAACTGGGACGTGCTGATGCGCAACGCGCGCGAACAGGCCGAGCAATGTGCCCGCGCCCTGCCGCCCGAACATGGCTGGCCGCCCTTCATCCTGGTGTGCGACGTCGGCCACGCGATCGAGGTGTTCGCCGACTTTTCCGGCCAGGGAAAGAATTACCGGCATTCCCCGATCGCGGCGGATTCCGCATCTATCTGGACGATCTGCGCGATCCGGACGTGCAGGCGCGGATCAAGGCGATCTGGCTGGACCCGCACAGCCTGGACCCGGCAAAACGAGCCGCTGTCGTGACCCGCGATATCGCGAAGCGGCTGGCGCATGTCAGCAAGCTGCTGGAAGACCGGGGATATCAGGCCGAGCCGGTGGCGCATTTCCTGATGCGCTGCCTGTTTACGATGTTTGCTGAGGATACCGGGCTGCTGGAAACTGGCAGCTTCACCGAAGTATTGGACGATGCCCGGCGCAATCCGGAAAGCTTTGCGCCGATGCTGGAGGATCTGTGGCGTACCATGGACAGCGGCGGTTTTTCCCCGCTGATGCGCAGAACGATCCGCAAGTTCAACGGTGGGCTGTTTGCCGAAAAGACCGCCATCCCGCTGCACAAGGAGGAAATAGGCGAGCTTTACGAGGCGGCGAAACATGTCTGGACCGAGGTGGAGCCGGCTATCTTCGGCACCTTGCTGGAACAGGCACTCGACAAGGAGGAGCGCAAGCGGCTTGGCGCGCATTACACGCCGCGCGCTTATGTCGAACGACTGGTGGTGGCGACGATCATCGAGCCGTTGCAGCGCGAATGGGAAGGTGATGTGCTGGGCACGGTGGAGCGCGAACGCGTTGCCGATCCGCAGGCGGCGATCCGGGCCGTGCATGATTTCCATGTGAAGCTGGCGCAGACCAAGGTTTTGGACCCGGCCTGCGGCACCGGCAATTTCCTGTATGTCGCGCTGGAACTGATGAAGCGGCTGGAAGGCGATGTGCTGGAGGTGCTGGCCGATCTTGGCGGGCAGGAAGCGCTGGCGATGGAGACCGAGACCGTCCACCCCCGCAACTTCCTGGGCATGGAACTGAACCCGCGCGCGGCCGCCATTGCCGAACTGGTGCTGTGGCTGGGCTATCTGCAATGGCAGATGCGCAACGGCACCAGCATCAGCGATCCCGTGCTGGAAAAACTGAGCAACATCACTGCCATGGATGCGGTGCTGAAACATGATCCAGAGCGGACCAAAGCGGATGGGACTGGCACCGAACTGCCCAATCCGCGCCGGCCGGAATGGCCGCAGGCGGATTATATCGTCGGCAATCCGCCGTTTATCGGCAAGGGTGCGGCACTTCGCTCCGCGTTGGGCGATCACTACGTCGAGGCGCTTTGGAAGGCGAATCC
The DNA here is from genome assembly GCF_042693015.1 of Sphingomonas sp. DBB INV C78. Classification (NCBI taxonomy): domain Bacteria; kingdom Pseudomonadati; phylum Pseudomonadota; class Alphaproteobacteria; order Sphingomonadales; family Sphingomonadaceae; genus Sphingomonas; species Sphingomonas sp. DBB INV C78. The sequence goes on from NZ_CP170544.1 coordinate 2,126,849, forward strand.
AAAGCTGAATAAATCCGCAGATTTCGTGATGTATTGGTGGGACCGGGCGGCCGGGCAACTGACTGCTAAGGGAACGCGGCTGAAGCGCTTCGGCTTTGTCACCACCAATTCGATCACCCAGGAATTCAGCCGTCGGACGATCGCTAAGTATCTGGACGGACGGCCGCCAATCAGCCTGCTGATGGCAATCCCCGATCACCCTTGGACCAAGGCGACCCGCGACGCCGCCGCTGTGCGGATCGCTATGGCGGTGGCTGAAGCCGGCAGGCGCGACGGCACGCTACTAGAGGTGACGCACGAAAGCAGGCTCGAAACGGACGCTCCCGAAATCCATTTCCGTTTGCAGAACGGTCAAATAAACCCTGACTTGACCATCGGCGCAGACGCGGCATCTGCTTTCGATCTTAGGTCGAACGACGGATTGTGCTGCAATGGCATGATGCTCGCCGCCCGCGGTTTCGTGCTGAGCGAAACCGAGGCCCAATATCTATTGCAATCCGGCGATAAAGCAGGCGCGATCGTTAAGCCCTACCTTGGAGGGGCTGACTTGGTGCGGCGGACACCGAAGCGTTGGGTGATAGATGCCTTTGGACTAGATGATGCCACGCTGCGGACGACATTTTCCGCCATTTATCAGCACCTGCTCACCACAGTTAAGCCGGTCCGAGCTGCGAACCGACGAGAGTCCTTTAGAACGCGCTGGTGGATTTTCGGCGAGCCTCGAAGAACTTTTCGGCCCGCATTGAGTGGACTGCACCGGTACATCGGTACAACCGAAACGTCGAAACATAGAATTTTCCAATTCATCGATTCCAATGTCGTTCCCGACCATATGATCGTCTGCTTCGCATTCGACTGTGCTTATGAGTTGGGCATACTGATGAGCAGGTTTCATACAGAATGGGCTCTTCGCGTCGGAGGATGGCTTGGCGTGGGGAACGACCCTCGATACTCAAAAAGCAAAATATTCGATCCCTACCCATTCCCCGATGCCACGCCCGGGCAGCGCCAGATCATCGGCGATCTCGCCGAGGAGCTTGATGCCACGCGCAAGGAGGTGCTGGCCGAGCATAACGATCTGACGCTGACCGGCCTCTATAATCTGCGCGAGAAGTTGAAGGCCGGCGCGGCGTTCGACATGGTCGAACAGGACCAGCGCCGGCGCGGTCGGGTGGATATCATCGCCGAACTGCATGACCGGATCGATGCCGCCGTCGCCGACGCCTATGGCTGGCCGGCGGATCTTTCCGACGAGGAGATCGTCGCCCGGCTGGTCGCGCTCAATGCCGAGCGCCATGCCGAGGAGAAGGCCGGCAAGGTCCGCTGGCTGCGGCCCGATTACCAGATCCCCAAAGCCGGCATCACCGTGCTGCCAACCGCGCCGAAGGGCCAGCAGATCGAAGCCGCGCTACCCGAAACCGCGGCGAAAAAGCCGGCCTTCCCGCGCGAGGCCATTGGCCAGACGGCGGCAGTGCTGGCCGATCTGCGCCGCGGCGGCGTGCTGACGGCCGAAGCGATCGCCCGCCGCTACACCCAGGGCCGCAAGGTGGAGGGGCGGATCACCGCGACGCTGGAGGCGCTGGTGCGGCTGGGCCATGTCAGCGCCGAAGGTGACGGATATCGATTGCGCAAGGTGGCGTGAGGCCTCTTTGCTGCAAAGGCCGGACTTGTTGGATCGGGCCTCACATTGCCAGGCCAATGACGGCAAGCCCGACTGACATTTGACGCCGCCCGCCCCCGCCCCTTAGCTCGGCACCTCATCCTACGCGCGAGGCGGAAATGAAGATCGGCGTCTGCATGCCCTATATGGCCCGCGATTATGATCGCGATCGTATCCTTGGCTGGGCGCGGCAGATCGATGAGGGGCCGTTCGACAGCCTTTCCTGCGGGGAGCGGATCACGGGCTATTCCTACGAAATGCATTCGATCCTGTGCGCGGCCGCCGCGGTGACGGAGCGGGTGCGGATCATGCCTTCGCTCTATGTGCTGCCGATGCGGTCTGCCGTGATGACGGCGAAGGAGGTGGCGACGCTCGACGCGATTTCGGGCGGGCGCGTGGGCATCACCGTCGGCGTCGGCGGGCGCGAGAAGGATTATCAGGCGGTCGGCGCGCCGTTCAGCCACCGCCACCAGCGCCTCGACGATCAGGTCGCCGAGATGAAGCGGGTATGGCGTGGCGAGATATTGCATGAGGGCATGGACGAGATCGGCCCCAATCCGCCGCAGGGGCCGAACATCCCGATCTATGCCGGGGCGATGGGGCCGAAGGCGATCGCGCGGGCATCCGCCTGGGCGGACGGCGTCTATGGCACGTCGATGCTGGGCGACCGCGCGGGGCATCAGGCGATCTATGACATGGCGAAGGCCGCGTGGAAGGAGCGCGGCCGCGCGGACAAGCCCTATCTGATCGGCAGCTTCTGGTGCTCGCTTTCGCCCGATGCGGAGCAGGATCTGCGCACCTATATCTATGATTATATGAAATATATCGGCGAGGATGTGGGGCGCGGCATGGCGGCCGCGGCGACGCGCTTCACTCCGCAAGCGATCCGCGAAGCCATCGAGAATGTCCGCGCGGCGGGGGCGGACGAACTGCTGATCTGCCCGGCGACCGCCCATTATGACGAGGTGGAGCGGCTGGCCGAGCTGATCGGCTGACAGACGCGCGGCTCCGCGATCTGCGCCCACAATATTCGACGGCAAATGGATCGATCGAACTATATCTTTCAGGGATATGAAGAATATTGACGACAAAAGATGATCGTGTATGGCGCCGATCGAACATTTTGTCAGGAACTTGATGTGACATCTTCGCGCCAATATTGTTTCATTTCCATGACAACTTGCCTGGCCTTTGCGATGCTGGCCGGATGCGCGACCGCCAAAGTGGAGCGCGCTCCACTGCCGAGCCCGCTGCCCACCGCGCAGGTGACGGCGCGCGGCGAGACGGCGGCGGTCGCCACCGCCAATGCCGACGCGGCGGACGACCCCGCGATCTGGCGCAATGTCGCCGACCCGGCCGCCAGCCTGATCGTCGGCACCGACAAGAAAGCCGGCCTGCACGTCTATGATTTGAAGGGCGTGGACCGATCCTTCATCGACGCGGGCCAGGTGAACAATGTCGACCTGCGCGACATGGGGGCGAAGGGAATCGTGGTGGTCGCGAGCGACCGCAACGACCGGGCGAATTCCAAGCTGGCCCTGTTCACACTCGACCCCGCGACCGCCAGGCTGACGCCGCGGGGGATGATCGCATCGGGCGCGGGCGAAGCCTATGGCGTCTGCCTCTACCAGGCGGGGGATGCGCTTCACGCCTTCATGGTGCTGAAGGACGGCACCATCAATCAGATCGCGATCGACCTGGGCGGCGCCGCGTTCAGCGGACGGATCGTGCGCAGCATGAAGCTCGGCACCCAATCCGAAGGGTGCGCGGTCGATGACCGGACGGGGCGGCTCTATGTCGCGGAGGAAGATGTCGGCCTGTGGCGGTTCGACGCGGCGGCCGATGGCGCCACCGCACCGGTGAAGATCGCCGCGGCGGACGGGCAGCAGATCGTCGCCGATGCCGAAGGCGTGGCGATCGCTCCGGAGGGCGACGCGGGCGGCTATCTGGTCGTTTCCAGCCAGGGCGACAATGCCTATGCGGTCTATCGGCTGGCGGATGAGGGCTATGTCGGCCGCTTCCGCATCGCCCAAGGCGCGATCGGCGCGACCGAGGAAACCGACGGCATCGACATCGTGGCGGGCGATTTCGGGGCGGATTACCCGGCGGGGCTGATGGTCGCGCAGGACGGCATCAACGCCCCCAAGGCGCAGAATTTCAAGCTGGTGAGCTGGGCTGACGTGAAGCGGGCGCTCGACCTGCCTTGAGCCGGCGGCGCGGTCAGCCGGCCGGCCGTTCCCAGGTGAATATGCCGTAGCGCATCGCGCCGGTGCGGTAGGCGAGGATCAGGCGCGGCAGGCTGAGCGCGAACAGGCGGTTGCGGCCGCCGAGCGCGAGGCGCAGCGTCGCCGGATCGCTGACGAGGCTGCGGGCGAAACGCCGGGCGCAGATGGTCCAGGTGCGGGCGACGTCGCGGCTGATGTCGCGGTAGAAGAGTTGGCTGAAGCCGGCTTCGGCAGCGAGCGCCTGATAATCGCTGCGGCTGCCCATCGACGGCAGGCGACCTTCGCGGCAGATCGGTTCGAGCAGGTGGCGGACGCGCCAGCGCGACGGCTGCTCCTCCGCCAGCCAGGCGCAGACGGTGAGGCGGCCACCGGGCTTGAGCACGCGGAACGCCTCGGCGAAGAAGCGGGCCTTGTCTTCCATATGCTCCGAACTTTCGATCGCATAAGCGCGGTCGAAGGCGGCGTCGGGAAGATCATTGTTCAGCCAGTCGGCGACGCGCAGATCCACACCGTCCGCCGGCGGGGCGTGGGCCGCCTGCTCGGCCGAAAGGGTGAAGCCGGTGACATGGACACCGTGGCGCGCGGCGAAGCGGCGGGCGGTGGCGCCGTAACCACAGCCGATATCCACCGCCCGCTGTCCGGGTACCAGGACGAGGCAGGCGGCGACGAGATCGGACAGCGCCTCCACCGCCTGGACTGGGCTTTCGTCGCCGCGCATCCAATAGCCGTGATGGACATGTTCGCCCCACAAGGCGCGATAGACGGGATCGAGTTCGTCATAATGATCGGCAACGTCGGCCGCGGCCTGCGGGCGATTGGGATGGATCATCGGCGCACTCCCCCTGCCCCACTATCGTGGCCGATCCACGAGCATATGAAAAGACGCCGCCGCACCCCCCGATGCGACGGCGTCCCACACGCCCGTTTCCATCGCTTCCCCCCGAAAGCGATGGAGCGGTCGTCAGGCGAAGACGATCTTCGTCCGGCGCTGGCGCATCGCGCCGCCGACGAGGCCGAAGCCCGTTATCATCATCGCCCAGGCAGCCGGTTCCGGCACGGCCGCGACCGTTACCGAATTGAGGCGGAAGCCATCGTTGGAGGCGTTGTTGGTAGCGAACCAGAATTCCGAAAAACCGCCTGTGTTGAAGTTGACGGTGTAGGTGCTGCCCGAACCCGTGCCGGTGGCGCCGCCGCCAAAGCCGGTGCCGCTGCCCGGACCATCGAACTTGCCCGAAAAGCCGATGCGAACGATCTGACCGTCGGACTTGATGCCGAACAGGTTGAGCGTGTCATCGCTGTCGATCTGCGAGAAGATGGCGGAGGCCAGCGCATGATCGCCCGGCGTAACCTTGACCGACAGCAGTTCGTTCAGGCCGTTGGTGTCGATCTGGTTGCATTCGCCGGCAGTTTCGGTGCCGCCGGGGCAGACGCCCAGGCCAAAGCTGTCGCGGCCGATGATCGCGGTAGTCAGGAGCGGCTGGATGGTTGCGACATTGCTGCCATTGGCGAGCGCGGTGAAGGCCGCAGGCGAATAAGCGGAATCGGCATAGCTGTAACCACTGGTGACGAGCGTGGTGCCGCCGACCGTGTAGGTGTAGCTCGTCTGAGTCTTTTGCGCGGCGCCACCGAGATTGAAGGTGACGGCAGCCGAAGCGGGGGCCGCAACCAGCGCCGAGGCAGCAGCAACAATAAAGCCGATATTACGCATGAAAACTCCTCGATCGCCGCCCCCTGCGAGCGACTTGCCTGCCGGTTAGCAAGTGCGATGCCAACATCCCACACCCCGCATTCCCGGCCGGATTCGTTACACCCCATGCTTTGCACGATATGGTTAATGTAAGATTTACCGGCAGTTGGGGCGGAGGATGACGGGCCTGCGGGAAAGGATTAGGAGCGGCAGCGATAATGAGGAGGCCCCGATGACGATCCGCCCGCGCCGCAGCGCGCTCTATATGCCCGCATCCAACGCCAAGGCGATCGAGAAGGCGCGGATGCTCGACTGCGATGTGGTGATCCTCGACCTTGAAGATGCGGTCGCGCCCGAGCTGAAGGCGGAGGCGCGCGCGGCGGCGGTGGCGGCGGTGCGCGACGGCGGCTTCGGCCGGCGCGAGCTGGTGATCCGCACTAACGGGATCGACACGCCATGGGGCGCGGACGATCTGGCGGCGGCCGCCGCGGCGCGGCCCGATGCGATCCTGGTGCCCAAGGTGGATGATGGTGCGGATGTCGGCCGCTACGCCGCGGCGACCGGCGGGGTGCCGCTGTGGCTGATGATCGAAACGACGCGATCGGTGTTCCGGCTCGACGAGATCGGCGCGGCACTGGCCAAGGCCGGCAGCGGTGCCTTCGTGCTTGGAACCAACGACCTCGCCAAGGAAATGGGCGCGCGGCCCGGCGTGTTGCGCGCGCCGTTCCAGGGGATGCTGGGGCTCGCGGTGGCGGCGGCGCGGGCCAATGGCCATGCGATCCTGGACGGAGTGTATAATGCGATCGACGATGAAGCGGGACTTGCCGAGCAATGCGCGCAGGGCATGGAATTCGGCTTCGATGGCAAGACTTTGATCCATCCCAAGCAAATCGCCACGTGCAACGCCGCCTTCACCCCCGATGCAGCCGCCGTGGAATGGGCGCGGACGATCGTCGCGGCGTTTGCAGCGCCCGAAAATGCCGCCAAGGGCGCGATCCGGGTCGATGGCAAGATGGTCGAGCGGCTGCACCTGGCGCAGGCGGAGCGCGACCTAGCGGTGGCGGAATGGGCGCGGTAGAATTGAAAAAATCGCCGGCGGACAGGGGGGAATCAAAGGGTCCGCCGGCGCTTAAGTTTTGCCCGATGTACGAGTCGCAATCGTAATCGAGCGTGCACGTTGAACGATGGCACGGCATCGTTGTTCCACCTTAAGTCCTTATTTTCGCGTTAAAATATTAAAAAATATGCCTATAGATGCCCGCCAACAGGCCTGGAACCTGCCGACGGACACCCTTTGGCCTAGCGACGAAATACGCAACCGGCCGCCATGCAGTTAGGACAGCGCTTCAGACGCTTTCTGGTTCCCGAATGAGGTTGAAAACTCGTCTTCAATCCTGACGCGGATGGCCGTGGAGTGCGGCATCGAGCGCGGCCTTGTCCAACCCGCCTTCCCAGCGCGAGACGACGACGGTGGCGACGGCATTGCCGATGAAGTTGGTAAGGCTGCGGCACTCGCTCATGAAACGGTCGACGCCAAGGATCAGCGCCATGCCGGCGACCGGCACCGAAGGCACCACCGAGAGCGTCGCAGCCAGCGTGATGAAGCCCGATCCGGTGACGCCTGCCGCGCCCTTGGACGAAAGCATCGCGACGAGGAGCAGCAACACCTGTTCCTCCAATGACAGATGGATGCCGGTCGCCTGCGCGATGAACAGCGCCGCCAGCGTCATATAGATGTTGGTGCCGTCCAGATTGAACGAATAGCCGGTGGGAACGACAAGGCCGACGACCGCCTTGGGGCAGCCGGCAATCTCCATCTTCTGGATCAATGCAGGGAGCGCGCTTTCGGAGGAGGAGGTGCCGAGCACCAGCAACAGTTCCGCCTTGAGGTAAGCGATCAACCGCAGGATCGAGAAGCCGTTATACCAGGCGACCGCCCCCAGCACGCCGAGCACGAAGATCAAAGAGGTGAGGTAGAAGGTCGCGACCAAAGCGACGAGATTGACGAGGCTCGCCAGCCCATATTTGCCGATGGTGAAGGCCATCGCCCCGAACGCGCCGATGGGGGCTGCGCGCATCAGGATGCCGACCATCTTGAACACGGCATGCGCCACGGTTTCGAGGAGATCGACGACCGGCTGGGCCCGGCCGCCAAGCATGGTGAGCGAGATGCCGAACAGGATCGCGACGAACAGCACCTGCAGGATCTCGCCTTCCGCCAGCGCACTCAGGAAGGTGTTCGGGATGATGTGCATGAGGAAGCCGACGAGCGACTGTTCATGTGCCTTCTGCGCATATTCGGCGACCTTGCCGGCTTCGAGCGTCGCCGGATCGATGTTCATGCCCGCGCCCGGCTGGACGACATTTGCGACGATCAGCCCGACGATCAAAGCGAGCGTGGAGAAGGTGAGGAAATAAGCGAAGGCCTTGAGCGCGACGCGGCCGACCGTGCCCAATTCCTTCATGCCGGCAATGCCGGTGACGATGGTGAGGAAGATGACGGGCGCGATGACCATCTTCACCAGCTTGATGAAGGCATCGCCAAGCGGCTTCAGCGAGGCGCCGAATTCAGGCCAGAAATGGCCGATCGTGATGCCGGCCGCGATCGCGACGAGCACCTGGAAATAAAGCTGCGTCCAGAGACGGCGGCGGCGCGGCGGCTCCCCAACGATCGGTTCATCAGCGACGATCATGGAATTGCGGCCCCTCCCCCCGGTTGTATCGCCTGTTTGCCGGGGGCGCAGGGCGAAGTCGAGGGGGCGTTGACTTTATATGCGCATAATTGCATATATACCATTATGCATATTGATCGATTCCAGACATTGGCCGACCCGACCCGGCGCCGCGTGATGGACGCATTGTGCCGGGGCGAGCGACAGGTGAACGACATCGTCGACGAAGTGGGCATCCATCAATCGGGCGTATCCCGCCATCTGCGTATCCTGCACGAGGCCGGCTTCGTTACCGTGCGGCCGGATGGCCAGCGACGGCTCTATTCGCTGAAGCCCGAGCCGTTCCGCGAGCTGGACGACTGGCTGGCCAAATATCGCCAGCTCTGGGAAGCGCGGCTCGACCGCTTCGGCGCCGCGCTGGAGGCCCGCCAGAATCTCAAGAACAGTAAAGAGGAGCGTGAAGGATGAGCGACATGATCGAGGCGAGCCTGGTCGTCGAACGGACCTACAAGGCGTCGGTCGAGGAATTGTGGGATCTGTGGACGACCAAGGAGGGCTTCGCTTCCTGGTGGGGACCGCAGGAATTTCGTGCCGATGTCCACATGCTCGAGGGGCGGTTGGGCGGCGCGCTGCACTATGACATGGTTGCGGATACGCCGGCGGCGATCAAGGCGATGCAGGATATGGGCGAGGCCGTATCGCACGAGACGCGCGGCACCTTCACCGAGTTCGAACCCTGTAAGCGGCTGGTCCTGACCCACATCATCGATTTCCTGCCCGGCGTGGAGCCGTATGAGAACAGGATCGTCGTGCAGTTCTTTCCTGCCGCTGACGGGCAGGTGCGGATGGTCGTGACGCTAACCGGGATGCACAGCCCCGAATTCACGCAGATGCAGATCGAGGGCTTCACCAGCCAGCTTACCAAGCTGGACAAGCGCTATGGGTGGAAGGCCGACGGCTGACGCCGAAGGCACAAGCGGGCAGCCGAAGGAAGAAGAAGACCCTCACCCAACCCTCTCCCGTAAACGGGAGAGGGCTAAACGCGGTTCAACCCGCCTTCGCGATCACCTCGTCGGCGAAGCGGCGGAGGTCGGCTTTCTTCTCGTCGAGCGGCTGGGCATCCGCCTCGACCGCGTAGAGGTTGCGGAAGGCAACGGCGATGTCGGTGACGCCGGCGTCGCGCAGGCGCTTCACTTCGTCGAGCGTGACCATCGAACCGTGCGCCGTGGTGAAGATGCGATAGGGCTTGTCCGCGGTGCCGAGTTCGGCGCGATAGGCGGCGAGCGTGTCGAGCAGCGGTTTGGTCTGTTCATAGCTGCCGCCGGCGCAGAGCCAGCCGTCGAAGCGGGCCGCGCGCTTCAGCGCCGCATCCGAATGGCCGCCGATCAGGATCGGCAGCGGCTTGGTGGGCACCGGGTTCAGCTTGACCGGGGCGATATCGTAGAACTCGCCCTTGAAGCCGTAATAGCCGCCATTGGTGAGGCCGCGGACGATTTCGAGGCATTCGTCGAAGCGCTTGCCGCGCTTGGCGAAATCGACCCCCATAACGGCATAGTCTTCTTCCCACACCGAAAGACCGACGCCGAAGTTGAAGCGGTTGTTGGTGATCGCCGCAACCGAGGCGGCAAGCTTGGCCGAATAAAGCGGCGGGCGGACGGGCAGCTTCACGACGTTGGTGGTGAGTTCGAGCTTCGTTGTCGACGCGCCCATCGCGGTGGCGAGGATGAAGCTTTCGATGAAGGGCTTGTTTTCCAGAAACTCACGCCCGCCATCGGCGGTGTAGGTATATTTGCTGTCGGTTTCCTGCGGATAGATCAGGCTGTCTGGGATCATATAGCCCGCATAGCCATGCGCTTCGGCATCGATCGCCAACGGCACCAGATTTTCGAACGGCGTCATCGATTCGGCGTGGTGGAAACGCATGGGTGCCGGCTCCTCGTCTTGATCTTTCGGGTCGGGGAGCGGGTTAGCGGATCGCGGGGAGAACGGCCAGAATCGCGATCGGGCCGGGTTTGGCGGAAGGGACGTGGGATGCGTTCATCACCGTCACCCTGAACTTGTTTCAGGGTCCATACGAGCCGTTCGAACAGACGCTAGCGCCCATATGGATGCTGAAACAAGTTCAGCATGACCAGGCATATAGATTAGCGGATCTGGTCCCAGGCGGTCGCAATATCGGCGATCATGCTGCGGCAGCTATCCAGCGCCGCGACATCATGGTCGCGCACACCAATCGAAACGAGGCGGTTGGCCTCGGCGAAGATCGTGGCGAGCAGCGGGGCGACGTCCCCGCCCTTTTCGTGATCGAGCCCGGCGTCGAGTGCGGCGATGATCGCGAGGACGCGGGTCTGGCTATCGGTGCGCTTGGGCGCATCATTGCCGGCGACCGCGGTCTTCAGCATCGTCAGCCGCGTCAGCAGTTCTTCATAGAGGATCGCCACCAGCCGGTGCGGCGAGGCACCTTCGATCCGCGTCGTCACGTCGACGCTGTGATAGCGGGCGCCGGCGGGGGCATAACGGCGGGCGGCGGAACCGAACATCAAAACTCTCCTGTGGCGACAGCGACGGCCGCGTAAAATCTGCAATCGGGAACGGATTGGCTAAGTCGATCAGCCGTCGTCGTTGGTCCACATCTTGATCTGCTGATCGAGATAGGACTGCGTCGCCTTGTAGGCGGAGACGCGGCTGTCCATCGTCGTGAACTGCTTGACGAGGCGATCGCGATAGCTGGCCTCGCGGGTTTCCATCTTCTCGCGATCGGTGGTGATCGTCTTGGTTTCGGTGGTCAGCCGGTTCTGTGAGCTGGCGAGCGGGCCACCGGCGGCGCGCAGCGCATCGCGGATCGCCTGCAACGCGCCGCCGACGCCGAGATCGACGGTGACCGTGCCCGAGGCGAGGTTGCCGAGCGGTTCGATGATCAGGCCCTTGGACGAGGCCGAGATGGACGAGATGAGCTGGCCACCGGCCGCGATCGCGGCGACGCCGCCGATCTTGCCCGAGGCGGGGTTGGTGAGATCGCCGGCGACGAGATCGGTGACGGTGTAGGTGCCGGGCTTGGCGCGGCCATAGCCGCTGACGATCTTGATCAGCGGCGACGATGCCGTCTGGCCGGGGTTGAACATGGCTTCGACGCCGTCCGGATCTTCGGCCAGAACCTTGGCCAGCCGCTCGCTGTCGACGCTGAGCGTGCCGTTGCGTTCGGTGCGGACACCGATTTCGGCGAGGGTGGAGGGGCCGCCGGCGCTGGACAGCACGGTCGAGGTAAGACGCGAAAGCTGGCGCTGCATCTCGCGGATGCCGACATCGCCGCGCAGCACGCCGGTGGTGGGCGCGGTCGCTTCATCGAGCATGCTCTTGAGCTCGTTATAGGCGGCGACGAAATCGCTGACCGCCTGGGAGATCGCGTCCGTCTGACGGGCCGAACCGATCGCGACGGTGGTGCCGACCGCTTCCTTCTTCAGCTCCACCTTCACGCCGGGGATGAGATCGGAGAAGGTGTTGGAGACGCGGCGGACCTCGACACCGTCGAGCTTGACGATCGCATCCTGCGCCTTCTGGGCCAGCGTCATGCCGGTGACGTTGGCGGGATCGTAGGTCGCGGGATCGAAGGCGAATTTCTGCAGGCCGACATCGGCCGCTGGATCGACCACCAGCTTGAACGACTGGGCCTCTCCGGTCGCGCCCTTGAGCACGATGCGCGAACCGTTGGTGTCTTCGAGGATCGAGGCGGTGACGCCCGACTGCGCCGCGTTGATCGCGCGGGCAAGGCCCAGCAGCGAGTCATTGGCGGAATTGATGGTGATGTCGAAGCTGCCGTTCGCGGTGGTGAGCGTGATCTTGCCCTGGCCGATCGGGCTGTTGGTGCCCGAGACATTGGCCGAGACCAGCGACTGGGCGGCGGCGAGCTGCTTCACTTCGAGCGAGGCGGACAGGCTGCCGATGCGGGCGCCGGCGATCGCAGTGGTGGCGACGATGCTGCTGTCCGAAGAGGTGGCCTGGGTGAAGAGGGTGCCGCCGGAGATCAGCGAACCGAGCGCGGTGGCGAAGCCGTCGATGCCGCCGACGATGCCGCCGAGCGCGGAAATCTTGGCGGTGTTGGTTTCCTCGCGCGCCTTGAGGGCATTGTCCTTCGGCGTCTTGGAGGCGGCCGCGAGCTGATCGATCAACGACGAGGTGTCGATGCCCGATCCGATACCCAAACTCGCTGCAATCGACGTCACCAGCAATCCCCTTCGCTCACATCGGGAAGAACGGCGCGAAAGCGCGGATGTTTAGGGGCGAAGGGAGCTTTTTATCGGTTGCCCGAAAGCGCGGCGCAGCTACGGGAAGGACATGCCTAGCGATCCCGCCGAACCCCGCATCCTGATCCCGCAGAACCTGTCGCCGAACGCCATTGCGAGCCGCCTTGCGGACGGGCGGATCGTGGCGATCGGCGGGCGGACGATGGGGACGACATGGTCGGCGAAGATCGTCGCGAAGGGCGAATTGCCGGGCGTCGAGGCGGCGTTGCAGGCGCTGCTCGACCGGGTCGTTGACGAGATGAGCAATTGGGAGGCGGCGAGCAACGTCAGCCGCTTCAACCGGCTGGCAGCCGGGCAGTGGCAGACGTTGCCGCCGGACTTTTTCACAGTGCTGCGCCGGGGGCTGGAGATCGCCGCCGCAAGCCACGGCGCCTTCGATCCGACAGCGGGTGCGCTGGTCGATATGTGGGGTTTCGGCCCTGCACCGGCGCGGCTGGAACCGCCGGCGGATGCGGAGATCGCGACCGCGCTGGCGGCGACGGGATATCGGCGGATCGAGTTGGACGTACATGCGAGGCGGGCGCGCCAGCCGGGCGGCGTCTCGCTGGACCTATCAGGCATCGCCAAGGGCTATGCGGTCGACCTGCTGGCGGATTTCCTGCGTGAGCGGGGCCATCGGCACTTTCTGGTCGAAGTGGGCGGGGAGCTGGTTGGGGACGGCATTCTGCCCGACGGCCAGCCCTGGTGGGTCGACCTGGAGGCGCCGCCGGGCCTGCGCGTGGCGCCGGCGCGGATCGCGCTCCATGGCCTCGCGGTAGCGACAACCGGGGATTATCGCCGTTTCTTCGATCATGCCGGACGGCGTTACGCCCACAGCATCGACCCACGCACCGGACAGCCAGTGGAAAATGGCGTGGCGGCGGTATCGGTGGTCTACCGCCGCTGCATGGACGCCGATGCGTGGGCCACCGCGCTGGCCGTGCTCGGCATGGAAGCGGGCATGACGCTGGCGACCGAACAGGGCGTCGCCGCGCGCTTCATAACGAACGAGGGCGGGGAAGCCTTCTCCCCCGCCCTCGCCGCGATGCTGGATTGAGTTTTTGTTGGTCTGGATCGTAACCGGCAGGAGCGATGCTCCCGCCGGCTACGATCCATCCGGGCCTCAGAAGCTGTAGTAGAGGCTCAACCGGGCCGAACGATCCTCGCCGGGGGTGGCCCAGCCATTGTTGCGGATGCCGGTGAAGTAGCGCTCGTTGGTGAAGTTCTGGATGTTGAGCTGCGCGGTCAGCCCTTCCATCACCTCATAGGACACGAACGCACGGTGGGTAAGATAGTCCTTGGACTTGAAGATCGGCGTCAGCGCGGCACTCGGTGTGGTCGCCAGCGGGGTCACCAACGCGCTGTTGTTGAGCGCAAAGCTGCCCTGATAGGTGAAGCCGTAACCGATCTGCAGGCCGAACGGCAGCGTGTAGGTGGTGAACAGGCTGCCGGAATGCTTCGGCGTCTGCGTCAGATCCTGACCCGCCTGCGGATCGAGCACGAGGCTGTTGTTGCCGCAGGGGTTAGTCACAGGGGTGCCGGCGATCGGCCCCGGATTGGCAAGGCAGTAATCCGAAACCGACTGGCGGACCTTGCTGTCGAGGTAGGTATAGTTGGCGAAGATCGCCCAGGCATCGGTGACATTGCCCGAAGCACCGAGCGCGATACCGTCAACGCGGGCGCGGCCATCGAGAACCGGCAGGGTGGTGACGATCGGATCGTTGGTGGCGACGCGATAGTTGGTGCGATCGTTGCGGAAGGCCGCAGCGGTAAGCTGCAAACGGCGTTCGAACAAATCCGCCTTCACGCCGAATTCGAAATTCTCGGCCTTTTCCGGGCCGACATCGCAGGGATCCTGAACGCCGCCCGGCGCCGTAATCAACGAACCGCAGCCCAGCCGCACCGTCGCCGAACCCGGCGTGCGGGAATTGGCGTAGGCCGCATAAATGCTGACGTTTTCGACCGGCTTGTAGTTCAGACCGACACGATAGGAGAACAGATTCTCGTTGCTGACCTGTTCGCTGCCGCGGGTATAGGCGCCGAGGTTAGGGCCGACCGTGGTGGAGAAGGTGTCAGCGCGGAATTTGGCGTGATAATCCTCGTACCGGACGCCGGCATTGAATTCGAGCTGTTCGATGATCTTGATCGTATCGAACGCGTAGATCGCCTTGGAGCTGTTGTTGCCGTAGGATTTGCCGCTGAGGATGAAGTTCACCGGGCCGGTGTAGGTGGTATCAGGGTCGGTGAAATCGATCGGCGGCTGCGCGACGGTGGAACCGTCGGCATTACGCAGCAGGTTGCCGCTGACCAGCGCGTAATCCTCCCACGACAAGGATGCACCGATCACGAAGTTATGTTCGAGACCGCCGGTGTTGAACGTCGCCTTGAGATCGGTCTGATTGTAGAACAGATTATTGGTCTGGTTGCGAACCGAACCGCGCGGGCCGCTGGGATAATAGAAGCCCGGCGCGCCAGCGAAGCCGCCGATCGCCGCCGCACACGGCACGCCGGCGGGGGTGACGCCGGTGGCGCTGGTCGAGCTAGGCAGGCAATAGGTGCCCTGCGGCGCGCTGGTAACGCTGTCCTGCGTCACGCGCTGATAGCGGGTGAGGTTGCGGATCGAGACATTGTCGCTGAAATCATGGTCGAAGCGGGCCGTGGCCTGATTGACCTTGATATCCTGATCGTCGAGGTTGGCGATGCCGAAATAATCGCTGTCGCTGACGCCCGGCAGCGGACCGTCATTCACCAGCGTCTGATAGTAAGGTACGCCGTAGATGGGCACATTGTTGTCCTCCTGGTGGAGGTAGGACAAAGTGAACCGGGTCGGGCCGTCGATGCCGATCGTCACCGACGGGGCGATGCCCCAGCGCTTGTTCTTCTCAACGTCGCGGCCGGGCACGTCATTGCGGTGGAACACGCCATTCAGGCGGAACGCCACGAGATCGCTCGCCCGGACATTGCTGTCGACGGTGGCGCGATAATAATTGTCGGTGCCGATGCCGGCCGAAACCACCGTCAGATCTTCCGCTTGCGGAGTCTTGCTGACGAGATTGATCGTGCCGCCGACCGAACCGGAACCGCTGAACACGGTGTTGGCGCCGTTATAGACTTCGATCTGCTGCAGGTTGAAGGTTTCCGAGCGGCTATATTGCGCGCTATCGCGAACGCCATCCTGAGTGATGTCGTTGTTCGCCGAATAGCCGCGCAGGTTGATGCTGTCGCCGAAACCGCCGCCGCCTTCGCCCGCACCAAAGGTGATGCCGGGAATCGTGGACAGCGCGTCACGCAAGGTGAGCAGGTTCTGCTTCTGCAGCGTCTGGTTGCTGATGACGGTGATCGTCTGCGGCGTATCGAGCAGCGGCGCGGTCGCCTTGGGGGATTCGACGCGTTCGACCTTGATCTCGTCCTCGATCGCGCTCGCCTCGACCGTCACGCCACCGAGCTTGCCGCCCTGCGTTTCGGACTGCGCCATCGCCGGCGCGGAGGCGATGAAACCGACGCAGCCGAGCGCGAGAAACGCGGGCAGGCTTGCGGAACTACGAAAATCGGAATTGGCCACGATGGCTCCCCCTTCGATACGGCCGTGTCGCTACGGCCCCGGAATGCGGGGAGGCTATTGCTAGTCATTCTCAATATTGTCAACCGTCGATCACTGAGATCGATTTGCACGTTCAAAAAGCCATACGCGGATCGCGCTGGCGAGGTTGGGCGGATCGGGATCGGCAACGCGCTCCGCATCGATGCGGGCCACAAGTGCATTCAATGGCACGGCTTCTTCCCGCGCGGCCGCACCAAGCGCATCCCAGAAAATGGGTTCCAGGCTGATCGAGGTGGAATGGCCGGCGATCATCACCGAGCGTTTGACGGGGCCGGGCATTACCTTGCCCCCTCTCCCACTTGTGGGAGAGGGATGGGGTGAGGGCACGCCACGCCCTCAAAAAGCGTGCAGCCGAGAATGAAGAAGACCCTCACTCAACCCTCTCCCGTGCAGACGGGAGAGGGCTAGAAGGGCCCACCCCCAACCCCTCCCGCGAGCGGGAGGGGCGTTGGCTCAATACATGTGCTGGCCGCCGTTGATCGACAGGGTCGATCCGGTGACGAAGCCCGCCTCCTCACCGGTGAGGAAGGTGACGCCGCGGGCGATTTCCTCGGCATGGCCCAGGCGGCCGACCGGCACCTTGGCGACGATCTTGGCGAGCACGTCCTGCGGCACCGCGGCCACCATGTCGGTGTCGATATAACCCGGCGCGATCGCGTTCACGGTGACGCCGAACTTGGCGCCTTCCTGCGCCAGCGCCTTGGTGAAGCCATGGATGCCGGACTTGGCGGCGGCATAGTTGACCTGGCCGTACTGGCCGGCCTGGCCGTTGATCGAGCCGATATTGACGATGCGACCCCAGCCCCGTTCGCGCATACCGGGGAACGTGGCCTTCGCCATGTTGAAGCAGCCGCCCAGGTTTGTGTCGATCACGTCCTTCCACGCCTGCCAATCCATCTTGAGCAGCGTGCCATCGCGCGTGATGCCGGCATTGTTGACGAGGATGTCGACGGGGCCAAGTTCGGCTTCCACCTGCTTCACGCCGGCGAGACACGCTTCATGATCGGCGACGTCCCATTGGTAGGCGGTTATGCCGGTGCGGTCGGAGAATTCCTTGGCGCGTTCGACATTGCCAGCATAATTGGCGGCGACGGTGATCCCCTTCGCCTTCAAGGCGAGGCTGATCGCCTCCCCGATGCCGCGCGTTCCCCCGGTTACGATCGCAACTCTGGCCACATCAGTCTCCCACGGAAGTTCGCCGCAAAGACTAGAGTGATGGCAGCCACCCTTCAAGTTCGCGGCCCAAGAGTTTTTTCAGCATTTCAACGCCCGCAATACTGTCATTCAAGCAGGGCAGATAGGCGAAGTGGGATCCCCCTGCCCGCAGGAATGTATCGCGGCCGCGTATTGCGATTTCCTCCAATGTTTCAAGGCAGTCGACCGAGAAACCGGGCGCGACGACGGCGACGCGGGTGATGCCGCGACCGGGGAGCGCGGCGAGCGTCGCCTCCGTCGAGGGCTCCAGCCATTTGGCGCGGCCGAATCGCGACTGGAAGGACAGGATGAGATCGCGGCCAAGCGCATCGCCCAGCAGCCGCGCAGTCTTGACGCACTGGCAATGATAGGGATCGCCGAGATCGAGGGTCCGCTGCGGCATGCCATGGAAGCTGGCAAGGATCGCCTGCGGCTCGAAATCCAGCGCGGCGAGTTCGGCGGTGACGCTTGTTTCGAGCGCGGCGATATAGGCGGGATCGTCATGATAAGGCGGCAAGGTGCGCACCGCCGGCTGCCAGCGCATCGCCGCCAGCGCGGCAAAGGCATCGTCATTGGCGGTGGCCGTCGTCGCTGCGCAATATTGCGGGTAGAGCGGCGCCAGCAGGACGCGATCACACCCCTGCTCCTTGAGCGCGCGGATGCGATCGGCGATCGCCGGACGGCCATAGCGCATGGCATGATCGACGATGACATCCGGGCCGAAGGCGCCTTGCAGCGCGGTTGTTTGAGCGCGTGTGAGTGCCGCAAGCGGCGAGCCGTCTTCGCGCCAGACCTGGGCATAGGCATGGGCCGATTTCTTCGGGCGGGTCGTCAGCACCAGGCCACGCAGGATCGGCTGCCAGGCGATCGACGGGATTTCGACGACGCGACGATCGGACAGGAATTGCTTGAGGTAGCGCCGCACCGAAGGCGCATCGGGCGCGTCAGGCGTGCCGAGATTGATCAGCAGCACGCCGATCCGCGGCGGCTGCACCGGCGGATGATCGGGCGGACGGTTCATCCACCGACCTTAAGCGGCAGGCCGCGCAGGCGCTGGCCGGTGGCGGCGAAGATGGCGTTGGCGATGGCGGGCGCGACGGGCGGCACCGCGATCTCGCCGACGCCGCCGGGCGCTTCCTTGCTGGGGATCAGTTCGATGCGAATGTCGGGCGTTGTCGCCAGGGTCGGCAGGTTGAGCGCGTCGAAATTATGCGCGTCCGCCATGCCGCGGGTGAAGCCGGTGGTCGCGCCCAGTGCCGCGGCGATGCCCCAGATGATGCCGCCTTCGATCTGCTGGAGGACGATATCGGGGTGAACGATCCGCCCGCAATCGACCGCGGCGAACACGCGGTCGACGCGGATCTGCTGGGAGGCATCGATCTGCGCCTCAACCAGCAAGGCGACATGGCTGCCGAAGCTGGAATGCGCGGCCAGCCCCTGATTGCCGCCGGCGACGCCGCCGTCCCAACCGCCCATCGCCGTCACCGTCGTCAGGCAATGCGCCAGGCGGGTATTGCTACCGAGCATCTGCATGCGGAAGGACAAGGGCTCGATGCCTGCGGTGCGGGCGAGTTCGTCGACGAAGCTTTCGGTGAAGAAAGCGGTGTAGCTGTGCGCCACCGATCGCCAGATGCCGGTGGGAATGCCGATGTCGGCGGGGAGATGATCGATTGCGACGGCGGGGATGGCATAAGGTGGATTGGCGCCTTCGATCGCCGCCGCCTCCGCCTTGGTTTCGTCCGCGCCGCCCATCAGCCGCGCACCCATCGACGCCATCGCCGCAGGCGCCGCGATCCGCGCCTGCCAGCCAAGCAGTTCGCCGCGCGCGCCCAGCGCCGCGGACATGCGCGCACGCGCCGGCGGGCGAGGCCGATCCTGCTGGATATCGTCACGGCGGGACCAGGTGAGCTGGACGGGACGCTTGACCTCCCGCGCGATGATCGCAGCCTGGACGGCGGCGTCATTCTCTATCTTGCGGCCGAAACCGCCGCCGACGAGCATCGGGTAGATCGTCACCTGCCCCTCACTTATGCCCATCGCGCGTGCGACGGCACTGCGCGCGAGGCCGGGCGCCTGGGTGGGCATCCACACTTCCAGCCTGTCCCCGGTGATCCGCGCGGTCGCGACCAAAGGCTCGATCGCGGCATGGAGCGCGAGCGGCACGGCATAATCGACCTTGAGGCTTTTCTTGCCTTCGAAGGCGGCGTCGACATCGCCGATCTCGACGAAGCGGGTGGCATCATCGCCATCGAGCGCGGCTTTCAACGCGGCGTCGATCGAGGCGCTGTCGGGAAAGGGACCATTGGTGCGGAAGCGCGGTCGCATCGCATCGAGCGCGCGTTCCGCCGCCCAGCCATTGACCGCAACCGCCGCCACCCAACCGGGATTTTCGACGACGGCGAGGACGCCCGCGACCTTTTCGGCTGCGGCCTTGTCGACGCCGACCAACTGCGTGTCGCCATGCGGGCCATGGCGGACGGCGGCGTGAACCATGTCGGGCAGGCGCACGTCGGCGGCATACATGGCCGAGCCATCGACCTTGGCCGGCAGATCGATGCGCGGCACCGACTTGCCCGAAAGGCCACCGGCACCGACCGCGCGCAGCGTGACGCCACTGGGCGCATCAAGCTTCGCGGCCTCCGCCGCCAGTTCGCCGAAGCGGAGGCGATCGTCGCCACGGGTGACGAAGCCGGCGGCGGTGTCGCACGCCGTCCAGTCCGCGCCCCAGCGTTCGCCGGCAGCGGAGCAGAGCAACGCGCGGGCGATGGCGCCGGCTTCGCGGAAGCGCTGTTCGAAGCCGCGGATCGAGCTGGACCCGCCTGTCACCATCAAGGCCGATCGGATGGCGAACTGACGCGCGGCCCAGCCGCCGACGCCCTTCAGCAGATCGGGCATCATTCCTTCCGCCGCTTCGCCGATCAGGAAATCATTGGCGTAGAGCGGGCTGATCGGCGCGGGCTCGACCCCGATGGTGCGCCAGTCGGCGCCAAGCTCGTCGGCGAGCGCCTGGGGCAGCGATGTCCACACCCCCTGCCCCATTTCCGCCTGCGGCACGACGACGGTGACATGGCCGTCCTCGGCGATCTTGAGGAAGGCGTTGAAGATCGTCTCGCCCGGATTGGCGACGAGATTGGGGCGGTAGCTGCGCGGCCAAAGCCCCCAGGCAAGCAACAGGCCGACGCCGGCACCGCCGCCGACGAGAAGGGTGCGGCGGTTGAGGTTCATAAGCGGGTAGCGTGTCCGGTCATTGCGATGGTGAATAGGGAGGGGAGCATGGGAACGCCAGCCCAACTACCCGTCATGCTGAACTTGTTTCAGCATCCACCGCGCCACAAGAACCGCATCGCCCGTGGAGAGATGGACCCTGAAACAAGTTCAGGGTGACGGTGGAGGTCATGGTTCGCGTCCTGCCCGACCTCAAGCCGCCTGCGTTTCCCCTGCCACCTGCGCGCGGAAGCCCTTGCGGAGCGAGACCTTGTCGATTTTGCCGGTGCCCAGGCGCGGCAGCGGATCGGCGTTGAACCATAACCGGGCGGGCAGCTTGAAACGGGCGAGCCGCGCGGCAAGGAAATCGGTGAGCGCAGTGCCATCGACCGCGCCCCCTTCGCGCAGGTGGACGACCGCGCCGACGACTTCGCCCAGCCGCTCGTCCGGCAGGCCGAACACGCTGGCTTCCGCCACGTCGGGGTGGGCGTAGAGCGCGGCTTCCACCTCGATGCAGGAGATATTCTCGCCGCCGCGGATGATGATGTCCTTGGCGCGATCGACGATGAAGAGATAGCCGTCCTCGTCCAGATAGCCGAGATCGCCGGTCAGGAAATGGCCGTCGGCGGTGAAGGCGGCGGCGGTCGCTTCCGGGTTGCGCCAATAGCCGCGGATGTTGGCGGCGCTGGCGATGCCGATATTGCCGATTTCCCCCTGCGGCAGCAGGGCGCCGTCATCGTCATAGATCGCGACGTCGACGAACGGCTTCTGCGCCGGGCCGGTCGAGGCGGGCTTGGCGAGATAATTTTCGCGGCAGTTGGTGCAGCCGACCGCATTGGTTTCGGTGAGGCCATAGCCCAACATCGGATGGCCGCCGGCGAAGGTGGAATGCAGGCGCGCGACATGCGCGGCCGGGCGCGGCGCGCCGCCCGCGGCGATATCGAGCAGGCTCGACAGATCGAACCTGTCGCGATCGGGATGCTGCATCAGTTCGAGGCTCATCGTCGGCACGCCGACGAAATAGGTGACGCGCTCCGCCTCGATCAGCCGCATCGCTTCCGCCACATCCCATTTCGGCATCAGCACCAGTTTGCGGGCGATGACCATGCTGGCGATGAACACCGGGATCTCGCCGGTGACATGGAATAGCGGCACGGTGACGAGCGCGGATGGCGGGAAAGCGAGATTCTTGCGATCGCCGCCATGGAAGGCGCCGAGCAGCATCGCGGTGAGCGCGACGAAGCAATAGGTGGCGGTGACGACCGCGTGATGGGTGGAAACCGCGCCCTTGCAATTACCGGTCGAGCCCGAGGTGAAGAGGAGCGTCGCATCATCTTCGGGCAGCACTTCGGGCAGTTCGCCTTCCACCACGCCGTCAATCAGCGGGGCCAGCGCCTCGGCGATCGGGCGTTCGATCGCCAATGCGGCGACCGGGCCGGCAAAGCCGGTCTCGGCGATGCGGCGGGCGCGCTGAACGTCAGCGATCACCAACGCCGGTTCGGCAAGGTTCAAGCCGTAAGCCAGCTCGTCCGGCGTCCACCAGCCATTGATGAGGGTGGCGATGCCGCCCGCCTTCACCACCGCGATATAAGCGATCATCCAGGTCGGCGCGTTGCGCATGGCGATGGCGACGCGATCGCCCTTGCGGATGCCATGGCCACCCGCCAGCGCCCGCGCCAGCCGATCCGACCAGTCTTCCAGATCCGTATAGGTCAACCGCTCGTCGCCGGCGACGACCGCGATCGCATCGCCATACTCGGTGGCGCAGTGGCGGAACAGTCCGCCCAGCGTGCCCGGCAGCTTCGCGGCGACCGCGCGACCTTGTGCGTCGGCCGTCACCTCGATCAGGCCATCCGGCCCGGTGATGACGTCCATGACCGCCTTCATGCGGTTGTCCTGCTCACTGGGCATCGACCGCTCTCTCCAGTGCTTTGCGTTATCTTGTTACCCCCTTTATGAGGGCCAAAATCCTCGGGGAAAAGCCTTGATCCTGACCTTTCTCGCTGACGCTACGGCAGCCTTGCGGTTCGAAAGCCTCGGCCTGTCGCCTGTCGCGCTCGACCTCGGCTTCTTCCAGCTCCGCTGGTATTCGCTGGCCTATATCGCCGGCATCCTGATCGGCTGGTGGTATCTCTTAAAGCTGCTCGCCCAGCCCGGCGCACCGATGGCGCGGCGCCATGCCGACGATATGGTCTTCTACGCGACGCTCGGCATTCTGCTCGGCGGCAGGCTCGCTTACGTCACCTTCTACCAGCCGGACATCTGGCAGAACCCGGTCGACGTGCTGAAGCTGTGGGAAGGCGGCATGTCCTTCCATGGCGGGGTGATCGGCGTTTCGCTGGGGATCATTTACCTCGCGTGGAAGAACAAGCTGCAATGGCTGCGCATCCACGATTATGTCGCCTGCTGTGTGCCGTTCGGCCTGTTCTTCGGCCGGATCGCCAATTTCGTGAATGGCGAGCTGTGGGGCCGCGCGACCGACGTGCCATGGGGCATGATCTTCCCGCGCGGCGGCGATGTGGTGCGCCACCCGAGCCAGCTCTACGAGGCGGGGCTGGAAGGCGTGCTGCTGTTCGCCGTGCTGTGGTTCCTGTTCTGGAAGACCGACGCGCGCTACCAGCCGGGCAAGCTGGTCGGCACCTTCCTGCTCGGTTACGGCCTCAGCCGTTTCACGGTCGAATATTTCCGCGAGCCGGATTCGCAGTTGATGGAATTCGCCTACCGCACCCATCTCAGCATGGGCCAGTGGCTGACCGTGCCGATGATCCTGGGCGGCCTCTATCTGATCGCGACCGCGAAGGGCCGCCGCCAGCGGGTGGAGCCGATCGCGGGCGACCAGAGCGTCGCATAACGGGACAGCCCCAAAGAGTCCCCGGCCGGAAACGGAATCGTCACGCATCGGTAACAGCGCACTGAAAGGTGAAGCCCCCTCAACCAGGGGAGTCCTTTCATGCGCAAATACCTAGCCGCGGCGCTTGCCGCGACCTGCCTCGCCGCACCGGCCCATGCCGTCCAGTTCGTCGGCGCGCTGACCGTTGCCAACGACCATATCTCGTCGACCGACGACCAGCGCTTCGGCGGCTTCGGGTCCGACCTCGTCTACAACGCCAAGGACGGTCTCTATTACGGGATGACGGATCGCGGCCCCGGCGGCGGCCTGCTGAGCTATGCGCCGCGGCTGCAGGTCTTTTCGCTCGACATCACCGCAACGGGCGCGGCTTCCAATTTCCAGCTGGTCGATACGCGCAAGTTCACGCTGGCGGACGGCGTCACCACCTTCAACGGCCAGAATCCCGGCCTGCTGACCGGCGACAAGAGCAATCTGGGCGTGTCGTTCGACCCCGAGGGGCTGACGATCATGCCGAACGGCAACTTCCTGGTCGCCGACGAATATGGCCCGTCCGTCTATGAATTCTCGTCGGCCGGATCGCTGCTCCGCAAGTTCGAGACGCCCGCCAACCTGATCCCCAAGCAGGCCGACGGCACCCCCAATTATGTCGACGGCCGCCCGACCATCGTCGATGGCCGCCAGGACAATCGCGGCTTCGAGGGGCTGACGCTCTCCAACGACGGCACCAAGGCCTATGCGATCCTGCAGGACCCGCTGGTCGACGAAGGCCCCGTCAATGGCGGCGAGGCGCAGGGCCGGCGCGGACGCAACCTGCGCATCGTCGAGTTTGACGTGGCGACCGGCGAGGCGAGCGGCCAGTTCCTGTACCAGTTGGAGGACCGTGCCGACATCAACAACCGCACGCCGGGCGGCGGCGATAATGATTTCTCGGCGACGCAGCAGGGCCGATCGATCGGCGTGTCTTCGATCACCCAGCTTCCCGACGGCCGCTTCGTCGTGATCGAGCGCGACAATCGCGGCTGGGGCGTGGACGACACGGTCAACACCCTGCCCGTCGGCTCCAAGCGCGCTTATGTGATCGACCTTGCCGGCGCGACCGACGTCAGCGACATCTCGCTCGAAGGGCTCGCCACCCTGCCCGCCGGCGTGACGCCGGTTTCCAAGTCGCTGTTCATCGACATCCAGGCACATCTGGCGGCGGCGGGCATTCCGATCGTCGAGAAGATGGAGGGCCTGACCTTCAGCGAATTGCTGGCCGACGGCGGCCGGACAGTGTTCGTCATCAGCGACAATGATTTTTCGGTGACGCAGCTCGAAGGCAGCGCGGTGCAATATGAATATTGCAGCGCCGGTCAGGGCACGCCGGGCGTGCTTCAGACCCTCGGCACCGCCTGCGGCGCGGGAACATCGCTGATTCCGACCTATATCTACAGCTTCAAGCTGTCGCAGGCAGAAGCGGGCGCGCTGGGCTTCTTCGTGCCCGAGCCGGCCACCTGGGCGCAGATGATTGCGGGCTTCGGCCTGGTCGGTGGATCATTGCGACGCAGGAACAAGCTTAACGTGACCAAGATGTCGCACGCTTGATCTTGCCTATTTGAACAAAAAGCGGGAGACGGGGTGGATATGATCGCCCCGTCTTCCTGCGAAGATCGCCTGAGCCGCCTTATAGAGGCGATGGGCCCTATTCCGATTTCGCAATTCATGGCCGAGGCGAACGCCGCCTATTACGCAGCGAAAGACCCGCTGGGCGCGACGGGAGACTTCATAACTGCCCCCGAGATCAGCCAGATGTTCGGCGAACTGATCGGCCTGTGGCTGGCCGATCTGTGGCAGCAAAGCGAGCGCGAGCCGGTCGCCTATGTCGAACTGGGGCCGGGACGCGGCACCTTGGCCGAGGACGCGACCCGCGCGATGCGCGCCGTGGGCCTGACGCCGGCGATCCACTTCGTCGAGACGAGCCCCGCGCTGCGCGCCATCCAGGCGGAACGCTTCCCCAATGCGGCGTGGCATGACGATCTTTCGACCTTGCCGACCAACAAGCCGCTGCTGGTGGTCGCCAATGAGTTTTTTGACGCGCTGCCGATCCGCCAGTTGATCCGCGCGGTGAATGGCTGGCGCGAGCGGATGATCGCGTTCGGCCCCGACGGTTTCGCCCCCGTGGCGGGCGACGTGCCGGTGGACGCGCTGGTGCCGCCGCGGCTGCATGATGCACCACCGGGCAGCATCATCGAAAGCTCACCGGCTTCGGCGGCGATCGCGCGCGATCTCGCCGGGCGGATCGCCGATCAGGGCGGCGCGGCGCTCATCGTCGATTATGGCTATGCCGGCTATGCGGCGGGGGACACGCTGCAGGCCGTCCACGCCCATGCCTATGCCGATCCCTTCGCGCGGCCGGGCACGCGGGATCTGACCGCGCATGTCGACTTCACAGCGCTCGACCATGCGGCGCGGGCCGAAGGGCTGCATGTCCACGGCCCGGTGACGCAGGGCGAATGGCTAGAGCTGCTGGGCATCGGCGCGCGGGCGGCGGCGCTCACCCAGGGCGCGCCCGCACGGGCCGACGAGATCGAGGCGGCACGGCGCCGGCTGACCCATGTCGAGGAGATGGGCGACCTGTTCAAGGTGATGGCCCTCACCGCCCCCGAATGGCCGGAGCCGGCGGGGTTCGACGGGTAAGCAGCCACCCTCACCTCAAACCGTTCGTCCCGAGCGCAGTCGAGGGACGTGCCGCAGGCGGTACGCCAACGTGTCTCGACTTCGCTCGACACGAACGGATGGCTGTTGGGAGATAGATGGGGTCGTGTAAGGAACCGGCATGACCGACACGATCACACCGATCCGCTCCGCCGCTCTGGGCGATACCATCCACGGCTTTCTCGGGCGCCAGGGTGGCGTTTCGACCGGTATCCATGCCGGGCTGAATGTCGGATTGGGATCGGATGATGATCGCGAGGCGATCCGCGAGAATCGCCGGCGGGCGGTGACGGCAGTGGCACCGGGCGCGGCGCTCGTGACGCTGCATCAGGTCCATTCGCCCGATGCGGTGGCGGTGACGGCGCCTTTCCCCGATGATGCGCGGCCCCATGCCGACGCGCTCGTCACCGACCGGCCGCGGCTGCTGCTCGGCATTCTCACTGCCGATTGCGTGCCGGTGTTGTTTGCGGACAAAGCGGCCGGCGTCGTTGGCGCGGCCCATGCCGGGTGGAAGGGCGCAATCCACGGCGTCACCGACGCGACGATTGCGGCGATGGAGAAATTGGGGGCACAGCGCGAGCGGATCACGGCTGCCATCGGACCGTGCATCGCCCGCGCCTCCTATGAGGTCGACGAGGGGTTCTTCCGGAGATTTGCCGAGGCGGCCCCGGAGAATGAGCGTTTCTTCACGGATGGCGTGCGCGCGGGGCATCATCAGTTCGACATCGAAGCCTATGTTACCGCGCGGATCGCGGCGGCGGGCGTCGCGCGGGTCGAGGCGCTGGGGCTCGACACCTATGCCAACGAGGACCGCTTCTACAGCTTCCGCCGTGCCACGCATCGCGGCGAGCCGGGCTATGGCCGGCAGATCTCGCTGATCGGTCTATAGTTCGCGCAGCGCCCGCGCCGGCCTTGCCGCCAGCGCGGGGAGCGAGCCGAGCAGGCCGAGCGCGAGCGTGCCGAAGCCGCCGATCGCCAGGGTAGCACCGACCACCCACCAGTCGGTCGCCCAGTCGAGCTCGAACACGCGGGTGACGACATACCAGCCGGCCCCCGCGCCGAGCAGAGCCGCCAGCAGCGAGAGGATCAGCGCCAGCGCCGCATATTCGATCGCCTGTGCCGCCAGCACCTGGCCCCGCGTCGCGCCGAGCAGCTTGAGCAGCACCGAATCATAGATGCGTGCGCGCCGCGAGGCGGCAATGGCACCGACCAGCACCGCGATCCCGGCTGCGAGCGCGACCGAGGCGGCGGAGCGGACCGCCGTCGAAAGCTGGCCCAGTACGCCAGCGACCTGACCGATCACTTCCTTCACCCGGATCAGCGACACCGATGGGAACTGCCGGGCAATCTCCCGATTGAGCGCGACTTCGCCCTCTGCGGGCATGGCGATCGTCGCCATGTAACTGTGCGGCGCGCCTTCCAGCACGCCGGGCGAATAGACCAGGACGAAGTTGAACCCCATCGTGTCCCACTTGATCTCGCGCAGCGAGGCGATGGTGGCGGGCACTTCAACGCCGAGGACCGAGACGGTGATTTCGTCACCGATTTTCAGGCCGAGGATGCGGGCCGCCTCGACATCGAGCGAGACGAGCGGCGGGCCTTTGTAATCGGCCGGCCACCATTTGCCTTCGACGACGCGGCTGCCTTCGGGCGGGGTGGCGGCATAAGTGAGGCCGCGATCGCCGCGCAGGATCCAGGCGCCCTCGGGCAGTTCCTTGAGATCGGCAACGCGCTTGCCGCCGAAGGAGACGACCGGGCCGCGCAGCGACGGCACGGTGCGCAGTTCGGCACCGGGGACGCGGGTGGTGACGAGGGTGCGGAAGCGGTCGATATCCTCGACCGGAATGTCGAGCGCGAAGAAGCTGGGCGCCTTGGCGGGGACGCTGCTGTCGATCTGGCCCGACAGGTTGGTTTCGATCACCGCGAGCGTCGCGAACAAGGTGAGGCCGAGGCCGAGGGCAACCACAAGCCGGCTGGTCTGCGCGCCGGGCCGGTGCAGATTGGCGATAGCGAGGCGGAGCAGCGGACGACGCGAGCGCGGCAGGCGCGACGCGCCGGTGCGGACGGCCCATCCGAGCACGGTCAGCAACAGCATCAGGCCGGCGACGGCGCCGACGAACATGGCGGCGAAACCCGGATCGCGCGCGGTGCCGATCGCCAGTGCGACGATCGCGGCGAGGGTGAGGATGATCGCGGCAAGGACGCCCTTGGTGGGCCGCGCCGGTGTTTCGACGCCGCCGCGGAACAGCGAGGCGGCGGTGACCGCGCGGGCGCGGGCGAGTGGGGCGAGGACGAACAGCAAGGCGATCAGCAGACCGTAGAGCGCTGCCAATGCCAGCGGCGCGGGATGGAGGGCGAAATGCGGCTGCACCGGGAGAGCATCACCCGCGAGCGTGACGACGACGAGCGGCACGAGGCTTCCCACCGCCAGACCCGCGACAATGCCAATCCCGGCGACCAGACCGATCTGGATCAGATAGGAGAGGAAGATGGTGCGCGACGACGCGCCAAGCGCCTTCAGGGTCGCGATCGCGCCGCGCTTGCCGTCGAGATAGGAGGTCACGCCATTACCGACGCCGATGCCGGCCACTGCCAGCGCCGTCAGGCCGACGAGCATCAGGAACTGGCCGAGCCGGCCGATAAAGCGGCGCGTGCCGGGCGCGGCATTGGTGCGGTCCTGCACCTCCCAGCCGGCGCTGGGGAAGAGATCGGCAAGACGCTTGGCGGCTTCGCCGGCATCCTGCCCTTGCGGCAGCCGGATGCGATAGCGGGTGGTGTAGAGGCTGCCCGGCTGGACAAGGCCGGTGGCGGCGAGGCCATCCATATCGACCATTGCCACGGGGCCGAGGGTGAAGCCCTCCCCTACCCGATCAGGCTCCTCGGCGATCAGGCCGATGACGCGGAGTTCGGCATCGCCCATGCGGATGGCGTCGCCGGGTTTTACGCCCAGCCGTTCGGCGAGCGCGGGCGCGACCGCGACCTCGCGGCCTTTCGGCCGGGGCGACAAAGCGCCGGGGGCGAGGCGGAACTGGCCGTAGAGCGGGTAAGGCGCATCGACGCCCTTCAGTTCGGCGAGCAGCGATTGCGCGCCATCCACGCTGGACGCCATGGCGCGCATGCGGATGGTTTCGGAGACACGGCCGGCTGCGGCGAAGGCGGCGCGTTCCTTATCGTCGGCGGTGCGCTGGACGATCTCCATCTCGACATCGCCGCCTAGGATAGACTGGCCCTGCAGCGCGAGCTCAGAGGTGATGGCGGAGGACAGGCTGCCGACGCCGGCGAGCGCGGCGACACCGAGGAACAGGCAGACGGCGAGCAACCGGAGGCCCGCGAAGCCGCCGCGCAGATCGCGCAGCGCCAGCGTCCAGGCGAGCTTCATGCCTCGCCTTCTCCGTCATCCCCGCGCAGGCGGGGATCCATATTCTCGGACGTCGCGCTTCCAGCCGCGAGGTTGCGTTTATGGATTCCCGCCTTCGCGGGAATGACGGGGGTTTTTGGGGTCATCATCACCCCCGGCTATCCCGCACGATCCGCCCGTCGAGCATCTCGATCACCCGGCCGCAGCGGGCGGCGAGCGCGGGATCGTGGGTGATGACGAGCAAGGTCTCGCCGCTGGCACGCTGGCGATCGAACAAGAGGTCCATGATCGACGCCCCCGTCTTCGCGTCGAGATTGCCGGTCGGCTCGTCGGCGAAGAGGATCGCGGGCGACGGCGCCACGGCGCGGGCGATGGCGACGCGCTGCTGCTCGCCGCCCGAAAGCTGGGCGGGATAATGGCCGGTGCGGTGGCCGAGGCCGACCGCTTCCAGTTCGGTGCGGGCGCGGACGAAGGCGTCACCGTCCCCCGCCAATTCCAGCGGCACGGCGACATTTTCAAGCGCCGTCATCGTCGGCAGCAGATGGAAAGCCTGGAGGATGATGCCGATCCGGCCGCGCCGCGCCTTGGCCAGCGCATCTTCATCCATCATACCGAAATCGGCGCCGGCGACATGGATTTCGCCGCCATCCGCGCGCTCCAGCCCGGAGAGCACCGCCATCAGCGAGGATTTGCCCGATCCCGAGGGGCCGAGCAGCGCTACGGTCTCTCCACTGGCGATATCGAGGTCGATCCCGCGCAGGATTTCGACACGCCCTTCCCCCTTGCCCAGCGCCAGCGTGACATTCCGGGCCTGGATCGCAATATTGTCGGCTGACATAGTGGTGAAAGGTTTCCCTTTGAGGCCAGATCGTTCCGCATATGGCGTGCGCCGGCTGATTGTCCATGCCGCCGCCTTGCTGACATTGTTCGTTACCCTGCCCGCTTATGCTGCCGACAAGCTGGTCGTGGCGTTCGGCGACAGCCTGATGGCGGGGTATCAGTTGAAACCCAGCGAGGGGTTCGCGCCGAAGCTGGAGGCGGCGCTGCGCAAGAGCGGCGTGCCCGCGCGCGTCCACAATGCCGGCGTTTCTGGCGACACCACGGCGCAGGGCAAGGCGCGGCTCGGCTGGGTGCTGAATGCGCTGAAGGCGAAGCCGGACCTGGTGATCGTCGAACTCGGCGCCAACGACATGCTGCGCGGCCTGCCCAATGCGCAGACGCGGACCAATCTCGACGCGATCCTGACCGAGCTCAAACGGCGGAAGATCCCGATCCTGCTGGCGGGGATGCAAGCGTCGCCAAATATGGGCGCGGCCTATACGCGGGAGTTCAACGCCATCTATCCCGCGCTGGCCCGCAAGCACGCTGTTCCGCTATATCCCTTCTTCCTGGCGGGCGTGGCGACCAACCGCGCTTTGCTGCTGAAGGACGGGATGCATCCCAATGCCCGTGGTGTGGACGTGATCGTCCGGGGCATCCTGCCGCAGGTGAGGAAGGGGCTGGGCCGATGACACGCGATCCGCGGGTGGATGCCTATATCGAGCGGAAGGCCGCGTTCGCCCGGCCGATCATGGCCCATCTGCGCAACCGTGTTCACGCAGCCTGCCCGGAGGCGGAGGAAGCGATCAAATGGTCGAGCCCGGCCTTCATGTACAAGGGCCAGATCCTGTGCAGCATGGCCGCGTTCAAGGAACATGCCGCCTTCGGCTTCTGGCGCGGGGCCGAAGTGACGGGAACGCCCGAAGAAAAGAGCGCGATGGGCCAGTTCGGCAAGATCGCCAGCCTCGCCGACCTGCCCGACGATGCCACGCTGGCCGAGCTGATCGGCAAGGCGATGGCGCTGATCGACACGGGCACGAAATCGCCGCGCGTGCTCAAGCATCCCAAACCGCCCGTCGAGCCGCCGGAGGATCTGGTGGCAGCACTTGCCGCCAACCCCGCGGCGCAGACGGTGTTCGACGGCTTCGCGCCCGGCCAGCGCCGCGAATATGTGGAATGGATCGTCGAGGCAAAACGGCCGGAGACGCGGGCGAAGCGACTGGCGCAGGCGGTGGAATGGATCGCCGAGGGCAAGAAGCGCAACTGGAAATATGAGGCCTGCTGAAACGCCTTAAATTCCCTGACACGTCATTCCAGCGCAGGCTGGAATCTCTAGCCTTCTAGCGCCTCCCCTAGAACAAGGAGATCCCAGCCGGCGCTGGGATGACGTTAATTTTGGGGGAAGGGCAAGGCAGAAGCCCCCCTTCCCCGTCGCCCGCACATGGGCGATAGTTGCGCAGCGGCAACGATCGGGCGGAGACGGCGATGCGGGTGGTGCATGATGCGACGGCGATTGCGTTCGACCAGTGGCTGTTCCTGCTGTTCCCGCTGGCGGCCGTCGCGTTGACATTGTGGCTGTGGAAGACAAGCAAGCGGCGGCTCTACTGGAAGCTCGCGGCGGGGCTGGCGGTGTTCCTGGCGCTACTGATGGTCGCGCTGCCGATCGCCGACCACAACCGTGTGCAGGCCCGCGCGCTTAGCGGTGACGTCACCACCGTCGAGGGACCCATCAGCGGCCACAAGCGCTGGACCGAGAGACGATGGGTGGGGTCGTCGCGCGGCGCGGGTGTCGGCAGTTATGACCGCTATGACACGACCACCTACGAATATTTCTATGTGGGGCAGACGCCCTTCACCTTCATCGCCGGCGCTTATCCGAGCCAGGCAAGCTTCACCAACGCGGTCGATCCGCCGGTGGAGATCAAAGACGGGATGTGGGCGAAGGCGAGCTATTTCATCGACGACTGGTATGACAGCGAACGGCGCATCACCCGGCTGGAACTGGGGCCGCCGCGGCCGGGTGCCCCCGGTGGGATGATGCTGGCCGCAGCACCCGCCGGGCCGCCCAAGGTGGATGGGCTGCCGCCCGATTTCGCGGCATTCTGGATCGCCTTTGCCGATGCGATCGCCAAGGAAGATCAGGCGACAGTGAAGGCGCTGACCCAGTTCCCCTTCCAGTTCGGTGGGCATGATCTGGGCGCCGACGAGTTCGACAGCCTGTGGATGAGCATCTTTTCAGTGATGCAGCGGCCGTGCCTGGCGAGCGCCAGGCCAGCGAAGGAGGAGAACCGCTTCACCGTATTCTGTGGGCCATATGGCTATTATTTCGGGAAGACCGCGACGGGGTGGAAACTGGTGGAATTCGGGGCGGACGGGGAGGATATGTAGACCGGCTGCCCGGTGCTTCCCGCCGCCAATCGGTTGGTGTCGAGCGTAGTCGAGACATGCTTGCCGCAAGGGTTTGCCTGGGGCCGTGTCTCGACTTCGCTCGACACAAACGGGATGGGAGGAATTGAAAAGGGGGCCGAAGCCCCCTCCCCTTAACGGCAGCGCACGTCGCCGCGGTCGATCTCGCGGCCGAGCAAAGCGCCCGCACCGCCGCCCAGCAACGTACCGAGCATGCGATCGCCATTGCTATCGAGCATCCGGCCGAGCAGCGCACCGCCCGCGGCGCCGATGATCAGGCCGGTGGTGCCGTCATCGCGCTTGCAATAATAATTGCCGTTGTTCCCGCGATAGACGCGATCGTTGTAAGCAAGACGGCGACCTTCATAACGGCCGTTATTATAGTAACGATCACCTTCCCAGTAACGATTGCGGTCGACATAGCGGCGATCCGACTTCTTGTAGCGCTTGTCGTAATGCTTGCCGCCATGGCGCTCGTCATTCCAGCCGTGGCCCGGATTGCCATTGCGGCCATGATCGCGGTCCGCGAGCGCCGGCGTCATCGGGACGGCGAGAGCGGCGAGCACCGCGGTGATGATGACCTTGCGCATTTATGTTCTCCCTTTCGAAACTTCTGCGACAACGAGGCCATCATGCAGCAGGTTGCATGAACCCATAACTACGTGTCGTTCATGTTCCGTATCGGAAAAACACACGGGAATCCGGGCTTTATGCGGATACCCACGCGGGGCCGTCAGCCGATCATGCCCTGTCGAAGCGGGGCGCGAAGGCACCGACGGCCATGAAGATCGCGCCGAAGGCGACACCGATCAGCAGCAATGCGGACGGCGGCTCGATGATCAAAGCGGCGTCCTTCGGATCGGCGGGGTCATAATAGACCGGCACCACCCGCCCCGCGGGGAAGGCGGCGACGAAATCATCGGCTTCGTAGGAATCGTTGAACGAGGTGTCGTTGGACAGGCGGATCGCCCGCCCGCGATATTCGCGGCCTTCGACCGTGTAGAGATAGCGGATCAGCGGTTCGTACGAGACGCTGCGATCGCCATCCGAATCCGTGCTTTCGTGGGCGTGATAGCTGGAGGCCAGGACGCGGGCCTGCGTCTCCTCCCACGCATCCGACGCCGACAGCCGATACCAGCCATAGCCATACATGCCGCCGGTCAGCCCGGCGATCAGCAACCCGATGCAAAAGAATAAGACCTTCGGCCACATGCGGCAGCCCTCCCCCGATGGAATGCGCGCGAACCCCGGGGCGGAGGATGGCATGGGTGGTGGGGGGAGGCAATGTGGAGCAGCCTCTGCCAATTGACCATGCCGGCATTAGTCCGCATCATTGGCCCATGCAGATCGCCGGCCACCCCCGCATTGCCATCGATCCCGCCATCTGCGGCGGCCGCCCGATCGTGGCCGGCACCCGCGTGCGCGTGACCGATGTGTTGGAAATGCTGGCCGGGGGCGCGAATGAGGCGGAGATCGTGGAAGACTTCCCCTATCTCTCGCCCGAAGATGTGCGTGCCTGTATCGGTTATGCCGCGCAGGCGCTCGACCACCCGGTTGTCCTCGCCGCTGAATGAAGTTTCTCGTCGACGCGCAATTGCCGCCAGCCTTGTGCCGCTGGCTGGAAGCGCGCGGACATGAGGCGGTTCATGTTGTGGATGTCTTGCCCGGGGCCACGCCCGATGCGATCATCGCAGAGCACGCCGAAGCCGCCGGGCTGGTGCTGGTGACGAAAGACGATGATTTCCTCGCACTACGCCTGCCAGACCGGTTCGTACTGCTCTGGTTGCGGTGCGGCAATGCCAGTAATCGGGCGTTGATCGCATGGCTCGAACCGCGCTGGTCCGAAATCGAGAAGCTGTTTGCGGCGGGCGAACGGCTGATCGAAGTGCGATAAGCTCAGGCGTAGTGCCCCACCCTGCCGGGCTTTCGCCCGGCTGTCCCTCTCCCTTTTGGCGCTTATTCCGCCGCGACGCCCGCCCGCGTGAACATGTCGTCGCCGGCGACGTCCTCATTCGCGACGGGGACGTCCTTGGCGGCCTTGCGGCGGTCGAAGGCGTCCCACACTTCGCCCCAATTGCCGCGGGTCGCGGCCTTGGAATATTCGGTGGCGCGGGTTTCGAAGAAGTTGGCGTGCTCGACGCCGTTCAACAGCGGTGCGAGCCAGGGCAGCGGGTGATCGTCGATCATGTAGATCGGCTTGAGGCCGAGCTGGCCGAGGCGCCAATCGGCGATGTAGCGGACATATTTCTTGATGTCCTTGGGCGTCATGCCCGGCACCGGACCCATTTCGAAGACGAGATCGATGAAGGCGTCTTCCAGACGCACCGTCTTCTGGCACTGATCGAGAATGTCGTCGCGCACCGCCGGCGTCAGGCAGTTCCGCTCCTTCACGAAGGCGTGGAACAGGCGGATGATGCCTTCGCAGTGGAGGCTTTCGTCGCGGACCGACCAGGTGACGATCTGGCCCATGCCCTTCATCTTGTTGAAGCGCGGGAAGTTCATCAGCATGGCGAACGACGCGAAGAGCTGGAGCCCTTCGGTGAAGCCGCCGAACATCGCCAAGGTGCGGGCAATATCCTCGTCATTGTCGACGCCGAACTGCGCCAGATAGTCATGCTTGTCCTTCATCTCCTTATATTGGAGGAAGGCCGAATATTCGGTTTCGGGCATGCCGATCGTATCGAGCAGGTGGCTGTAGGCTGCGATATGCACCGTTTCCATGTTGCTGAACGCCGTCAGCATCATCTTCACTTCGGTCGGCTTGAACACGCGGCCATATTTGTCGTGGTAGCAATCCTGCACCTCGACATCGGCTTGCGTGAAGAAGCGGAAGATCTGCGTCAGCAGGTTGCGTTCCGACTGATCGAGCTTCTGCGCCCAATCGCGGCAATCCTCGCCCAGCGGCACTTCTTCCGGCAGCCAGTGGAGCTGCTGCTGGCGCTTCCAATATTCGAACGCCCACGGATATTCGAAGGGCTTGTAGGTGCGGGAGGCCTGGAGGAGAGGCATGGTCTTCTTCCTTCGTCGTCCCGGCGGGCCGGGATCTTGAAACTCTTGTGGCGGCCCGATCCCAGCCTGCACTGGGATGACGCCAGAGAAATCAGCCCGTCAGCTTGGGCAAGTATAGCAGCATCAGCAGCACAATGCCCGAAAGCGTGAGGATGATGCCCTTGGCGCGGGTGGAGCTGACTTCCTTCATCCCCGGAAAATCGGGGTGGCGGCTCTGCTCCTCGAACAGCGGATCGCCGGCGCCGATGCGGCTCTTGATATAGCGCGCATGGCGGGCCGCGTCGCGCAGGCTCCACAGGCCGATGACGATGTTGAACGCCGCGATCGGCACGATCAGTGCCCAGCCGGGAGTGGTCATAATCTCCAATCCCCTCACTGGCAGGCCAGGCATTCGTCATAGTCGGTGGACGAGGCCAGCTCGATCTTCTTGAGATCGGGCGTATTGTCCGCCTCCACCCCGCCGGCGAAGCCCGCGCGCTGGATCGACTTCGAGCGCAGATAATAAAGCGACTTGATGCCCAGTTCCCACGCGCGGAAGTGGAGCATCAGCAGATCCCACTTCTCGACATCGGCGGGGATGAACAGGTTCAAGGACGTCGCCTGGTCGATATAAGGCGTGCGATCCGCGGCCAGCTCGATCAGCCAGCGCTGGTCGATCTCGAAGCTGGTCTTGTAGGTGTCCTTTTCCTCCTGGCTGAGGAAATCGAGATGCTGGACCGATCCGCCCTGTTCGAGGATCGTGTTCCACACATTGTCCGAATCCTTGGACTTTTCCTGCAAGAGCTTCTGCAGATAGGGATTCTTGATCGAGAAGCTGCCGGACAGCGTCTTGTGCGTGTAGATATTCGCCGGGATTGGCTCGATGCAGGCCGAGGTGCCGCCGCAGATGATGCTGATCGACGCGGTCGGCGCGATCGCCATCTTGCAGCTGAAACGCTCCATCACGCCGCGTTCCTCGGCATCGGGGCAGGCGCCGCGTTCGGACGCGAGCAGCATCGACGCCTCATCCGCCTTGGCGCGGATGTGCTTGAACATGCGGAGGTTCCAGCTCTTCGCCATCGCCCCTTCGAACGCGATGTTGCGCGCCTGGAGGAAGCTGTGGAAGCCCATGACGCCGAGGCCGACCGAGCGTTCCCGCATCGCCGAATAACGGGCGCGGGCCATCTCTTCCGGCGCGCGATCGATATAGTCGGTCAGCACATTGTCGAGGAAGCGCATCACATCCTCGACGAACTGCTTGTCGCCGTTCCACTCGTCCCACATTTCGAGGTTGAGCGAAGAGAGGCAGCAGACCGCGGTGCGATCGTTACCGAGATGGTCGCGGCCGGTGGGCAGCGTGATTTCCGAGCAGAGGTTCGAGGTCGAAACCTTGAGGCCGAGTTCGCGGTGATGCTTGGGCATCGCCCGGTTCACCGTGTCGTTGAACACGATATAGGGCTCGCCGGTCGCCAGCCGGGTTTCGACCAGCTTCTGGAACAGAGCGCGGGCATCGACCTTGGCGCGGACGCTGCCGTCCTTGGGCGACTTCAGTTCCCACTCGGAACCGTCGCGCACGGCTTCCATGAAGGCGTCGGTCAGCAGCACGCCATGGTGGAGGTTGAGCGCCTTACGGTTGAAATCGCCCGAGGGTTTGCGGATTTCGAGGAACTCCTCGATCTCCGGGTGCGAGACATCGAGATAGCAGGCGGCCGAACCGCGGCGGAGCGAACCCTGCGAAATCGCGAGCGTCAGCGAATCCATCACGCGGACGAAGGGGATGATGCCCGAGGTCTTGCCGTTGAGGCCGACCGGCTCGCCAATGCCGCGGACATTGCCCCAATAGGTGCCGATGCCGCCGCCGCGCGAGGCGAGCCAGACATTCTCGTTCCAGATCTCGGTGATCGCCTGCAGGCTGTCATCGACCGAGTTCAGGTAGCAGCTGATCGGCAGGCCACGCCCGGTGCCGCCGTTCGACAGCACCGGCGTCGACGGCATGAACCACAGCTTCGAGATATAGTCGTAGAGGCGCTGGGCGTGCGCGGCATCATCGGCATAGGCCGAAGCCACGCGGACGAAGAGATCCTGATAGCTTTCGCCCGGAAGCAGATAGCGGTCCTTCAGCGTCTCCTTGCCGAAATCGGTGAGGAGCGCGTCGCGGCCATGATCGACCTCGACCGGATAGGGCGCCTTGAGCGCGCCCTGGCTGCTCTGGCTGCTGGCGCTGCCCGCCTCAACCTTGTCGGCCTTGGGAGTATCGAGAATTGTCGCCACGTCGTTCGAGCTCGCTTCCGTGTTGCCGCCTGAAAGGTCCATTGTCGCGCGCCCCTGGTCTGTTGGGTTGGAATGGCCGCGGTGGCCAGACGTTCCCAGAATGTTCGACTCGGGGACGAACCCCGAAGGTAGCATGTCAGGGGCCGAAGGGGACCGCGAATATCGCCTTATCCCCGGCTTTCGAAGAGACGCGAACGGCCTTTCCGCAATATAGGGTGCGGCGCGGCGCTAACAATCTCTTGGGCCAGCCCCCTGACATTACCACTATCCATAGTGCCCCATCTGACTCAGGACGCAAGATGCAATTTGACGGGGATAAGTCCACTTAAGGGGTTGACGGCATGGTATCCGAGTCCCGTTTTTTGCGCCCGACCGGGTGCGACGCGTGGACTTTCCTGCATTCCTCTGCGCGCAAGAGAACAGGTTGAGAACATAAAAATTTTTCTGTGGGTGATGCGCAACGGACTCATGCCCCGAATGCACCGTCGACACCCCCTATATGTGGTGTCCGGGATACAGGGAGCCCAATAGCTGCGTCGCCGCGGCGAGCCGCCCGCCCGGCTCCGCGATTTCGCTTCCTGAACACGCCCCCTAGGGGTAGAGTCAACGTCCGCCGTCGACCACGGGCCCTGTGGTTTCGATGCGCCTTCGGCCGGCGGCCAAATTGTTGCTCGCGTGGCGGGCTCGCGAAGCTCGCCCACCGGCACGAGGAGGGCATGCTGATGGTCGCAATCAACCGTAGCACCACCGACACCGCGGTTCCGCACGTCAACAAGATCACCGTCGCCGATCTGCGCTGGGCGCTCGCCGAGGGCTGGGCCGACTTCAAGGAGAAACGCGGCGACATATTGCTCGTCGGCTTCATCTATCCGCTGGTCGGCTTCATTGCCGCCTGGTTCGCGCTCAATGGCGAACTGATGCCGTTGCTGTTCCCGCTGGTCGCCGGCCTGTCGCTGATGGGGCCGACGGTCGCGGTAGGCTTCTACGAGCTGGCGCGGCGGCGCGAACAGGGGCTGGAATCCGACTGGTCGCACTTCTTCGACCCGTGGGCTGGACCGGCCGCCAAGGAATTGCTGCTGGCGACGCTGACGCTGGCGCTGCTGTTCCTGTGCTGGCTGGGCACTGCGTGGCGGCTCTATCAGGGCAGCTTCGGCCAGAGCAGCGGCCTCGACATCACGGCCTTCCTGACGCAGATGTTCAACACCACCGAAGGGTGGCAGCTCATCATCTTCGGCAATCTCGTGGGCCTGGGCTTCGCCATCCTGGCGCTGGCGGCGAGCGTCGTCACCTTCCCGATGCTGGTCGACAAGCCCGTCCATGTCGGCACCGCGATCGCGACATCGTTCAAGGCGAGCGCGCACAATCCGGTCCAGATCGCAATCTGGGGCCTGATCGTCGCCGCATTGCTGGTGATCGGCTGCATCCCGCTGTTCGTGGGCCTTGCCGTGGTGCTGCCGGTGCTCGGTTACGCGACCTGGCACCTCTACACCCGGTTGGTCGAACGGTAGGCGCCTTCCGGCGGGTGAGGGCTTTACCCTTGCCCGCCGCCTGCCCATAGGATACCCCCCTACCCTATGGGACATATCTCCGCCGACAAGGACAGGATCATCGCGCGCGTCCGGCGCATCGCGGGCCAAGTGGCCGCGGTCGAGCGCGCCGTCGCCGCCGACGCGCCGTGCGGCGAGACGCTGCACCTCGTCGCCGCGGTGCGCGGCGCGGTTGCCGGGCTGATGGACGAGATCGCCGAAGAACATCTGCGCACCCATGTCGCCGCGGACGACCTGACCCCCGAGCAACGCCAGCAGGGCGCGGACGAGCTTGCCGCCGTCCTGCGCCGCCATTTCCGCTAGGACCGCTTTTTCCATGCCCGCAGACATTGCCGCACTGACGCATAGCCACGATTTCCTGAGCGCGTCGCACGACGCCAATGCGCGGCGCACGCGCTGGGTTGTGGCGCTGACCGCGGCGATGATGGTGGGTGAGATCGCCGCCGGCTATGCCACGGGATCGATGGCGCTGCTCGCCGACGGCTTCCACATGGCGACGCACGCGGGCGCGCTGGGCGTCGCCGCGATCGCTTATGCCTATGCCCGCCGGCATGCGACCAACCCCCGCTACAGCTTCGGCACGGGCAAGGTGGGGGATCTGGCCGGCTTCGCATCGGCGCTGGTGCTGGGAATCGTCGCGCTGGGGATCGCGGTCGAATCCGTCATCCGCTTGGCCAACCCGACCAACGTGGCATTCGGCGAAGCGACGCTGGTGGCGGTGCTGGGGCTGGCGGTGAATGTCGTGAGCGCGCTGCTATTGGGGCACGGGCATGACCACGGACATCATCATCATGGCCACGGCCACGACAATAATCTCCGCGCGGCCTATCTCCACGTCCTCGCCGACGCGCTGACATCGGTGCTGGCGATCGCCGCGCTGCTGGCCGGGCGTTATCTCGGCTGGATCTGGCTCGATCCGGTGATGGGGATCGTCGGCGCCATCGTCATCGCCCGCTGGTCCTGGTCGCTGGTGCGCGACACCGCGGCCGTATTGCTCGACACCGCCGACCCGCATCTCGTCGACGAAGTGCGCGAGGCGGTGGAGGGACCGGGCGACGCCCGCATCACCGACCTCCACATCTGGCGCGTCGGCCCCGATGCCCACGCCGCGATCGTCAGCGTCGCGGGGTCGGTTCCATGCGATACACTGCGCGCTCGCCTGCGCCCGGTGCATGAACTGGCGCATGTGACGGTCGAGGTGCGCTGAAGCGCCTGCCGCTACGGGATTGCACGCCTTCGGCCTCGGGCGTAGGGACGCCGCGACAGAATAATGTTCGCGTCCGCATCCAGCCTTTGAGGGGCCACATGACCGTCACCATCAAGGAAGCCGATCTGATCGAGAGCGTCGCCGACGCGCTCCAATATATCAGCTATTATCACCCGATGGATTATATCCGCGCGCTGGGCGACGCCTATGAGGCGGAACAGGGCCCGGCAGCGAAGGACGCGATCGCGCAGATCCTGACCAACAGCCGCATGTGTGCCGAAGGGCATCGCCCGATCTGCCAGGACACCGGCATCGTCACCGTCTTCATCAAGTGGGGCCAGCAGTGCATCCTCGACAGCGACAAATCGCTGCAGGACGTGGTCGATGAGGGCGTCCGCCGCGCTTACCTGCACCCCGAAAACCGCCTGCGCGCCTCGATCCTGAAGGACCCCGCGTTCAGCCGCGTCAACACCAAGGACAACACGCCCTGCGTGATGAATGTCGAGATGGTGCCGGGCGCCAAGGTGCATATCGATGTCGCAGCCAAGGGCGGCGGCAGCGAGAACAAGTCCAAGTTCAAGATGCTCAACCCGTCCGACAGCATCGTCGACTGGGTGCTGGAAATGGTGCCGCAGATGGGCGCCGGCTGGTGCCCGCCCGGCATGCTGGGCATCGGCATCGGCGGCACCGCGGAAAAGGCGATGAGCCTCGCCAAGGAATCGCTGATGGGCCATATCGACATGGCGCAGTTGAAGCAGCGCGGGCCTGAGAATGATATCGAGCGGCTGCGCATCGAGATCTTCGACAAGGTCAACGCGCTCGGCATCGGCGCGCAGGGACTGGGCGGGCTTGCCACCATCCTCGACGTCAAGATCATGGATTATCCGACCCACGCGGCATCGAAGCCGGTGGCGATGATCCCGAACTGCGCGGCCACCCGCCACGCGCACTTCACCCTCTACGGTTCGGGGCCGACCTATCTCGATCCGCCGAGCCTGGACGAATGGCCGAACGTGCAGTGGACGCCCAGCAAGGACGCGATCAAGGTCGACCTCGACACGCTGACGCCCGAGGTGGTGGCAAGCTGGCAGCCGGGCGACCGGCTGCTCCTCAACGGCAAGATGCTGACCGGCCGCGACGCCGCGCACAAGCGCATCCAGGACATGCTGGCAAAGGGCGAGGAACTGCCCGTCAGCTTCAAGGGCCGGGTGATCTATTATGTCGGCCCGGTCGATCCGGTGCGTGACGAGGTTGTCGGCCCCGCCGGCCCCACCACCGCGACGCGGATGGACAAGTTCACCGACATGATGCTGGAGCAGACCGGGCTGATCGCGATGGTCGGCAAGGCCGAGCGCGGGCCGGCCGCGGTGGAATCGATCAAGAAGCACAAGGCCGCCTACTTGATGGCGGTCGGCGGAGCGGCTTATCTTGTGGCGCGCGCCATCAAGGGCGCAAAGGTCGTGGGCTTCGAGGATCTCGGCATGGAAGCGATCTACGAGTTCGACGTGCAGGACATGCCGGTGACGGTGGCGGTGGATTCCACCGGCCAGAATGTCCACCACATGGCCCCGCTGGTCTGGCGCGAGAAGATCGCCAGGGAAAAGCTGCTGGAGAACGCATGATGCGTGGCGCCGCGATCCTCTTCGCGGCGCTGATCGCCGCCCCTGCCGCAGCCCCGGCAGCGACCTTCGATCCGGTGGGCGTGAGTGTCGAGGATATCCTCGCCTGCCGGATGGACGCCCGCCACTATAACGGCCTCATTTCCTGGCTGACCGGCCCGGACAATGGCGCCGCCAAGCGCAAATGGACGCGGGTCGAGGGTCGGGACCCGACCGTCGTCGAATATCGCCTGCCCACCCCCGCCAATATCCTCGGCCACACGACCGATCGGATTGCGCTGGCGGGGACGGCAGTCCTCGCGATCTTGCCGGACGTGGCGCCGGCATCCATCGCCGGGGAAGCAGGCATCCAGAACACGACGCCGACCGCGGACCGCTTCCTCGGTGAGCGGGTG
This sequence comes from Sphingomonas sp. DBB INV C78, assembly GCF_042693015.1. Lineage (NCBI taxonomy): Bacteria > Pseudomonadati > Pseudomonadota > Alphaproteobacteria > Sphingomonadales > Sphingomonadaceae > Sphingomonas > Sphingomonas sp. DBB INV C78. The sequence continues at coordinate 2,169,527 of NZ_CP170544.1, forward strand.
ATCGACCGGCAGGTGGAGCGCGACGCCGATCTCGGCATGGATATGACCTACAAGAGAGTGCTGATCGTCACCGTGCTGACCCGCTATCCCGGCATGACCTTCGCGGGGTGCAGCTATCGCACCGAAGAAGGGCAGCGATAGGGATGGCACGGCGATGGCTGGTGGCGGTGCTGATTCTGTCGGCTTCCGTACCCGCATTGGCCGAGGACAAGGATTTCGATCCCTCCACGATCCGGCTTGAGGAGGCGATCGCCTGCAAGCTCGACGTGCGGACCTATAATGGCTTCGCCTTCTGGCTGGTCGGATCGGATGATGGTGCGGGCACGCTCGGCTGGAAGAAGATTGAGGGCGGCAATCCGATGCTGGCCGAATATCGGCTGCCGCAGCCGATCAAGGCCTTCGGCACGACGACGGACAGGATCGCGCTTGCCAGCTCCGGCGTATTGGCGGTGCTGCCGGGCCTCCCCGCGGCCGAGGTGGCCAGGGCGTTGAATGTCGAGAATGCGTTTCCGGGCGGAGCGAAATTCCTGGGCGAACGGATCGTCGACGAGAAGGTGGTCGACGATGCCGATCTCGGCATGCGCTTCACTTATATCGTCGCGCATTCGGTGAGCACGGTCGACAGCCATCCCGGTGCGACGCTGGCCGGATGCTGCTATCGCGTCGAGCAGAGCGAGCGGTGAGCGCTGCATGATCCCCGAGATCACGGGACGCGACGCCCGATACCGTTCGCCGCTTTCGCCCGAGGAGTGCGTCGAACGCCTACGCCCGGCGCTGACGCGCAAGGACGAGGTGGATTTCAAGACGAGCGACGCGGAGATGCTCTTCGTCGGCGGGGTCGACAAGCATTCGCTGCAGATCCTCTGCCGCCACCGCGCCAAGCACAAGGACAGCGAGTTCGGCCTGTACGCCCGTATCTTCAAGGATGGATCGGCGACGATGATCCGCGGGCGTTTCCGCGTGCCGACCGCGACCGGCCGCTACATGCTGTTCTGGTTCATCGGCATGGCCGCTTATTCGATCTATATCGGTGTGACGCGCTATGTCGGCCCGCTCGTCCGCATGCTGCTGATGGCGCCACCGCTCGTGATGATAGCGATCGTCGTCGCGCTTTCCTTCGCGCATCGCGGCCGGCTGAAGCGCGATGAAGATGCCATTTCAGCCCTGTTGGCGGAGCGGATCGATGCACGGCGCTATCGCCTGAAAACCCCCAAGGAGCGGCGGCGCAAGCGTTGACGGCTTGTTAGGCATCCGCGCGTATCATCGCCCAATTCAGTGGGGAATATGCCGGATGGAGATCGCACAGACGGTCGTGAAGGCGGCGAAGCTTTCAGGCGACCTTGGGATTCGGACGCTCGACCTGCAGGCGGACATTGCCGCCTTGGCCGACCGCGTGACCGAACAAGCCAATACCGTAGAACAGATCGGCGACGATGCCGATCGGCTGGAGCGCGACCGCGCGACGGTGGCGCTCACCGCGCGCGACGCCAAGGAAAAGGCATCGGCGGCGCGCAGCGTGATCGCCGATTCCAGCGCGCGACTGGATAGTGCCACGGACAATGTCGTCGATCTGATCGAACAGGTCAGCCAGATCCACGCGGGCCTCGGCAGCTTCAACGCCGCGCTGGCGACGGTGGCGAGCGTGACCGAGGCGATCAGCGAGATTGCCGGGCAGACCAACCTGCTCGCGCTCAACGCCACGATCGAAGCCGCCCGCGCAGGCGACGCGGGTCGCGGCTTCGCGGTGGTGGCGAGCGAGGTGAAGAAGCTCGCGCAGGAAACCGCCGCCGCCACGCAGAAGATCAACGAATCGATCGGTGCGTTGACGGTGGAGGCGCATGCGATGCTCGGCCGGATCGGCACCGGCGTCGATATGGCGCGATCAGCGCATGAGGGCACGCAGGAGATCGAAACGCTGGTTTCGAGCCTGTCGACCCTGATGCGCGGGCTTTCCGACAATAGCGACGCGGTGGCGGGCAGCCTGGAATCGATCGTCGGATCGGTGACGGGCATCCGCACCGGCCTCGACGCGCTGAGTGCCACGTCCAGCGCCAATGCGGCGGACCTGGTGCGGCTGCGCGACCGGCTGAGCCATGTCAGCGACGACACCAACGTCCTGCTCCAGCATTTCGCCGAGACCGAGATCGAGATACCCGACAGCCCCTATGTCCGCTTCGGCCTTGATGCGGCGAAGGCGATCGGCGCGGCGCTGGAGGCGGATATCGCCGCCGGTCGGATCACGATCGATAAGGTGCTGTCGGATCATTACGAGCCGATCCCCGGCACCGACCCCGCCCAATATGACCACCCGGCAACCGCGCTGATCGTCGCCGCGGCACGGCCCTATCAGGAAAAGGCGCGGGGCTTCCCGGGCTTCTTCGGCATGTCGCTGACCGATCGCAACACGTTCGGCGCGGTGCAGATGCCCGAACGATCACAGCCGCGCCGCGACGATCCCATCTGGAACGCCGAGTTCAGCCGTCATCAGGTGTTCTTCGATTATGAGGATCAGCGCATCCAGTGCCGGATGACCCAACCCTTCTGGCTGAAGGCCTATCGCCGGCCGGTGGCGGGCGGCGGCGTGATGCTGCTGAAGCAGGTGATCGCGTCGATCCACGTGGGCGGCAAGCATTGGGGCATATTGCAGCTTGCCTATGAGGATCAGGGCTGAAACTGCCATCGCTCCCATAACGTCATCCCAGCGAAAGCTGGGATCGCTCGCGGCTTTCGCAGCACTTTAACCGCCTGAGATCCCAGCTTTCGCTGGGATGACGGGCATGTTTAGCGCCGCCGGGCGAGATTTTCCTCCGCGGCCGTGAAGGCGGATGCCTTGCCGGGGTCGCTGTCGGGAATGCCGGTCGCGAAGAAGGCGACGCCCGTGCCGGCTGCGCGATCGATCCACAGGCCAGAGCGCAGGCCATATGCCTCGCCGGCATGTCCGAAGCGCGCCCGGCCATCGCCGAAAAGATCGTCGCGGCAGCGGGATTGCGCGGTCGGCAGCGTCTGCATGGCAAGGCCATAGGTGCAGTAGAAACCCTTGTCCGTCTGGCCGTTGGCGCCGTCGAAGCGCCATTCCGGGCCAGTGATGGTCGCCACCGACGCCGGCGACAGCAGCCGGACGTCATCCAGCGCGCCATCATTGAGCAGCAGCCGGCCGATGCGGGCGAGATCGCGGGCCGAGATGCGCAGGCCCCCCTGCGGCGAGAAAAGCGCGCCATTCTCCGCCGCCTTCCACCGCGTCAGATCGCAGCTACCGTCGGCGGCCGGGACCACCGGACATTCGGGCCGCCTGCCGCCGAGATCGTCGCGGACGGGTTTGCCCTCCCCATCATAGAGGGCGACCGCGCGGGCAAGGGCAGCGTCACTGCAGCCGGGCCAGTTGTAGCAGGCGTCGAGCTTCAAGGGTTCGAGCACCAGTCGCGTCATAAGCCGATCGAAGCGATCGCCGGTCGCCGCTTCCATCACGCTGGCGATGACGGGGAAGTTGAGGTTGGTGTAGCGAAAGAAGGCGCCGGGCGCGTGTTCGGCATCCCACGCCTTCGGATCGGCCAGCGTATGGGCAATGCGCGCGCCGAGCGGGATCGCATAATCGACATTGTCGGTCAGGCTGCTGCGGTGGGACAACAGCAGGCGGAGCGTGACGGGCGTATCGGGGAAAGCGGGGTTGCGGACGCTATAGCCCAGCCGATCGGAGATATCGGCGTCGAGATCGAGCCTGCCCTCCTCCACCAGCCGCATCACGCCGATCGCGACCACCAGCTTGGAAATGGAGGCGATGCGGACGGGATCGTCGGCGGTGGCGGGACGAGCGCCTGCGACATCGGCCTGCCCCGCGGCCCAGACCCTGGTTTCGCCCGCGCGATCGAAATCGACGCGGACCTGGGCGATGGGGTGATGGGTGGTGCAGGCGGTGAGAACCGGCAGGACGAACAGCAGGAGACGGCACACCCGGCCCCCTACCCGCCCGTCCTGCCGCATCGGGTTCAGCGGTACGTCACCTTCTTCACCGCCTCGATCACGTCATCGACGTCGACCAGCGCCAGCTTTTCGAGATTGGCCGCATAAGGCAGCGGTACATCCTTGTTGGTGACGCGCAGCACCGGGGCGTCGAGATCGTCGAAGCCGTCCTCCATGGCGATCGCCGCAATCTCCGAGGAGATCGAGCAGGTCGGCCAGCCTTCTTCGACCACGACGATGCGGTTGGTCTTGGCGAGCGACTTCAGCACGGTTTCCTTGTCGAGCGGGCGCAGCGTGCGCAGGTCGATCACCTCGGCATCGATCCCCTCGGCGGCGAGCTTTTCGGCCGCGTCAGTCGCGATGCCGACGCCGATCGAATAGCTGACGAGCGTCACGTCCTTGCCCTCGCGCACGATCCGCGCCTTGCCGATCGGCAGGACATAATCGTCAAGCTTGGGCACGTCGAAGCTGTGGCCGTAGAGCAATTCGTTTTCGAGGAAGACCACGGGATCGGGGCAGCGGATCGCCGCCTTCAACAGGCCCTTGGCGTCGGCTGCGCTGTAGGGCGCGATCACGATCAGGCCGGGAACGGCAGCATACCAGGGGCCGTAATTCTGGCTGTGCTGCGCGCCGACGCGGCTGGCCGCGCCATTGGGGCCGCGGAACACGATCGGGCAGCGCATCTGGCCGCCCGACATGTAATTGGTCTTGGCCGCCGAGTTGATGACATGATCGATCGCCTGCATGGCGAAGTTGAAGGTCATGAACTCGATGATCGGACGCAGGCCGCCCATCGCAGCCCCCGTGCCGACGCCGGCAAAACCATATTCGGTGATCGGCGTGTCGATGACGCGCTTGTCGCCAAACTCGTCGAGCAGGCCCTGGGTGACCTTGTAGGCGCCCTGATATTGCGCGACCTCCTCGCCCATCACGAAGACGCGGTCGTCGGCGCGCATTTCCTCGGCCATCGCATCGCGCAGTGCTTCGCGCACCGTGGTCTTCACCATTTCGGTGCCGGCGGGGATGTCGGGATCGGCAACTGCGGCGCGGGCGGGCGGCGCGACGAGTTGCTGCGTGCCGCTCTCGGCCTTCTTCGGCGCTTCCTCAGTTTCCTTCGGAGCTTCGGCCTTCACCTCAGCCTTGGGAGCAGGAGCGGCCTCGACGGCGGAGGCATCCTCGCCCTCCCCGGCAATGAGCGCGATCACCGCACCCACCTTTACGCCTTCGCTGCCTTCGGGGATGACGATCTTCGCGATCGTGCCCTCATCGACGGCCTCGAACTCCATCGTCGCCTTGTCGGTCTCGATCTCGGCGAGGATGTCGCCGGACTTCACGGCGTCCCCTTCCTTGACGAGCCATTTCGAAAGCGTGCCTTCCTCCATCGTCGGGGAAAGCGCGGGCATCTTGAGTTCAATGGCCATCAATACTGCCCCACCAGCACATCGGTATAAAGTTCGGGAAGATCGGGCTCGGGCGCTTCCTCGGCGAAATCGGCGGCATCCTGCACGGTCTTGCGGATGTCCTTTTCGAGCTGCTTCAGCTCATCCTCGCTGACGCCGGCGGCCTCCAGCTCCTTCTTGAGATGCTCGATCGGATCGGACTTGTCGCGAACCGCCTGAACCTCCTCGCGCGACCGGTATTTCGCCGGATCGGACATGGAGTGACCGCGATAGCGATAGGTCTTGAGCTCGAGCAGGATCGGCCCCTTGCCGGCGCGGACCCAGGCGACCGCTTCCTCGGCCGCACCACGGACCGCCAGCACGTCCATGCCGTCGACCTGGAGGCCGGGGATGCGGAAGCTTTCGCCACGGCGGTAGAGCTGGTCTTCGGACGATGCGCGGTTGACCGAGGTGCCCATGGCATACTGGTTGTTCTCGATCACGAAGATGATCGGGAGCTTCCACAGCTCCGCCATGTTGAACGATTCATACACCTGCCCCTGATTGGCCGCGCCGTCGCCGAAATAGGCCATCGCGACGCCGCCATCGCCGGCATATTTGTGCTTGAATGCGAGGCCGGTGCCGAGCGAGACCTGCGCGCCGACGATGCCGTGGCCGCCATAGAATTTATGCTCGACCGAGAACATGTGCATCGAGCCGCCCTTGCCGCGCGAGATGCCGGCTTCGCGGCCGGTCAGTTCGGCCATGATGACCTTGGGGTCGATACCGTAAGCGAGCATGTGGCCATGATCGCGATAGCCGGTGATGACGCTGTCCTTGCCCACTTCCAGCGCGGACTGGAGGCCGACGGCGACCGCTTCCTGGCCGATATAGAGGTGGCAGAAGCCGCCGATCAGGCCGAGACCGTAAAGCTGTCCAGCCTTTTCTTCGAACCGGCGGATCAGCAGCATCTGGCTGTAGAAGTCGAGCATCTCCTGCTTCGACGCCGTGTAGCGAACCGGCTCGGCCGGCCGCTCGCGGTTGGATGCGGGGGCGGCGGGCGCCGCTGCCTTCCGGGCGGCCGCTGCGGGCGCTTTCCGGGTTCGCGGCTGTGCTGCTTTGGCCAAGCTGGAACGCTCCTGTGGAGAATGCGGATGTTGCGAGGGTCTATAGGCCGCGGGCATCCGATTCCGCAACGCCGGAGCGATGGTCATCCTTCCGCTTGTTCATTCGGCGCGGGCAGGCAGCCTATTTGGTGACGATGACATATTCGCCGTCGCCGACCATTTCGGTGGCGCCGCGGGTCAATTCGTCGGCAAGATCGGGATCGCCGCGGGACAGTAGCTTCTTGCGATTGAGCAGGCGATGCTTCTCCGCCTCGATCTGCGCCAGCTCCACCTTCGCCTTGTCGAGCTGCTTGCGATATTCGCCGCGGGCCAGGAGGCCGTTCGCCCCCAGCACCGCGTAACCGGCGAACATCAGCATCACCAGCACCGCGAGAGTGGGAGCTGCCGCGGACGCCAACAGACGGAAAGGGGAACGCTTGCGATTCACCCGAATCAAGAATCACTAACGCGCCGCTAAGGCAAGCTGAATCGGCGGAGTCGTGCGGTTTTTGCCTATTCGTGCCCCGGAAGACTCATTCGGGCAGGGCGAGATGGGCGTCGAGGAAATCGAGAAAGGCGCGAACGCGGAGTGCGAGCCGATCATGGCCGACATAGAGCGCGTGGATATCCTCGCCATCGCCGGGGTTGAAGGGCGCCAATATCTCGACGAGACGACCTTCGGCGAGATCCGTTGTCACGTGGAAACGTCCAAGCCGGGCAATACCCCCGCCGGCGGCCGCCATCTGCCGCACCACCTCGCCCGAATTGCCGAAGAAGGCCGCCTCCACCGGGCGCTGGATCACCCGCCCGCCGACCCGAAACGGCCAGCCGTCGATCGAGCGGCGGAAGCTGAACTGCAGGCAGGTGTGGCCATCGAGATCCTTGGGGTGAAGCGGCTCGCCGCGGCGGGCGAGATAATCTGGGCTGGCAACGACTGCCATCAGGCTGCGGCCGAGCTTCTTGGCGCGCAGCCGGGTGTCGCGGAGCGGGCCGATGCGGATGGCGATGTCGGCGCGCTCCTCGACCAGATCGACCAGCGTGTCGGACAGAGCGAGATCGAGCGTCACCGCTGGGTGCGCCTCCAGAAAACGGGGCAGGATCGGCAGTAGCCAATGCACGCCGAACGGCACCGAGGCGTTGACGCGCAGCGGCCCGCGCGGCTCCTGCCGGTCGCGGCCGAGGCTGCGTTCCACCTCGTCAATCTCGCCGATCAGGCCGGCGACCCGGCGCCGATAGACCTCGCCTTCGGACGTGAGCGCCAACGCCCGCGTCGTCCGGCTGATCAGCAAGACGCCAAGCCGCGCCTCCAGCCGGGCGATGCTGCGGCTGACGGCGGACGGGGTGAGGCGAAGTTGCTTGGCGGCGGCTGCGAAGCTGCCGCCCTCCGCCACCGCCAGGAAGGTTTCCATCTCGCCGATGCGGTTGTCCATGCGGCCATCCATGATTTCAATGCACTTCTATTGTGCATTATCGCTATCTAATCATCAATCACGCGCTCCCCTATTTTCCGGTCGAACCAGAGCGGAGTGAGCGACATGGATCTTCAACTCAAAGGCAAGACGGCCCTCGTCACCGGATCGACCGCCGGTATCGGCCTCGCCATTGCCGAACGACTGGCGGCCGAAGGCGCCGAGGCGATCATCACCGGCCGATCGCAGGACAAACTGGACGCGGCCGCCGAGCAGGTCGCCAGGGTGGGCAAGGTCCGCGCGATCCTGGCCGACCCGGCGACCGCCGAGGGTGCGGCCCGGTTGATCGACGCGGTTCCCGACGTCGACATCCTGATCAACAATCTCGGCATCTATGAAGCCCGGCCCTTCACCGAGATCAGCGACGAGGATTGGCATCGCCTGTTCGAGGTGAACGTGGTGAGCGGCGCGCGGCTCGCCCGCCATTATTTCCCGCGGATGCTGACGAAGAACTGGGGGCGCATCATCTTCATCGCCAGCGAGAGCGGGCTCGTCATCCCCAGCGAGATGATCCATTACGGCATGACCAAGACCGCCCAGCTCTCCATCGCCCGCGGCCTGGCGGAGCAGACCCGCGGCACGGGCGTCACGGTCAATTCGGTGTTGCCGGGGCCGACGCGATCCGAGGGGATCGGCGATTTCATCCGGTCGGTAATCGACAACAAGGATGCGCCGGCGGCCGAGCAGGAGGCGGAGTTCTTCGCGAAAATGCGGCCGCTGTCACTGATCCGCCGATTGATCGAAGCGGATGAGATCGCGGCAACGGTGGCGTTTGTCGCAAGCCCGCTGGCGGCCGCCACCAACGGGGCCGCCATCCGGGCCGAGGGCGGCATGGTGCCGACCATCGCCTGACAGCAGATGAAAGGGCCGGTGTCCGCACCGGCCCTTCCCGAAACAAGGTCAGGCGCGGAAGATTTCGCGGCCTGCGTAACGCGAAACGAAGCCCAGTTCCTCCTCGATGCGGAGGAGCTGGTTATATTTCGCCAGCCGGTCCGACCGGGCCATCGAGCCGGTCTTGATCTGGCCGCAGTTGGTGGCGACGGCGAGGTCGGCGATGGTCGCGTCCTCGGTCTCGCCCGAACGGTGCGACATGACGGCGGTGTAGCCTGCGCGCTGCGCGGTCGAGACCGCTTCCAGCGTTTCGGACAAGGTGCCGATCTGGTTGACCTTCACCAGCAGCGAGTTGGCGAGGCCATCCTTGATGCCTTGGCGGAGTCGCGCGGAGTTGGTGACGAACAGATCGTCGCCGACGAGCTGGACCTTGGAACCGATCTTGTCGGTCAGGATCTTCCAGCCTTCGAAATCATCCTCGCCCATGCCGTCCTCGATCGACTTGATCGGGTAGCGGGCGCAGAGATCCGCGAGATAATCGGCCATTTCGGCGGGCGAGCGCTTCACGCCTTCGCCGTGGAAATCATAAACGCCGTTCTTGAAGAATTCGGTCGCCGCGCAATCGAGCGCGAGGACGACATCGTCGCCCGGCGTGTAACCGGCCTTTTCGATCGACGACATGATGAAGTCGAGCGCGTCGGGAGCCGAGGCGAGGTTCGGGGCGAAACCGCCCTCGTCACCCACGGCCGTCGCGAGACCCTTGTCGTGGAGCGCCTTCTTCAGCGTGTGGAAGATTTCCGACCCGCAGCGCAGCGCTTCGGCGAAGCTTTCCGCGCCGACCGGCATGATCATGAATTCCTGGAAGTCGATCGGATTGTCGGCATGGGCGCCGCCATTGATGATGTTCATCATCGGCACCGGCAGCACACGGGCGGCGGTGCCGCCGACATAGCGATAGAGCGGCAGGCTGCGCGCATCGGCCGCGGCCTTGGCGACCGCGAGGCTGACGCCGAGAATCGCGTTGGCGCCGAGGCGGCCCTTGTTGGGCGTGCCATCGAGATCGATCATCACCGCGTCGATCTCTTCCTGATCTTCCGCTTCGAGGCCGACGACGGCTTCGGCGATGTCGCCATTCACGGCTTCCACCGCGGCGGTGACGCCCTTGCCCATCCAGCGCGCCTTGTCGCCATCACGCTTTTCGACGGCTTCATGCGCGCCGGTCGACGCGCCCGAAGGCACGGCGGCGCGGCCGAAGCTGCCATCCTCCAGCGTCACGTCTACTTCGACGGTGGGGTTGCCCCGGCTATCGATGATCTGCCGGGCGTGGACGTCGATGATCGCGGTCATTTCGGGATCGCACCTTTTTCTGGACGCTGGATGAGGCGCGCTCTATCCGGGAGGGGAGCGATAGGCAACGCTTCGCCGCCGGAACCTTGCTTTTGCGGGATTTTCAGCGGAACATCCGCACGGGGGCGAATGTTGAAGTAGCGACTTGGGAACGCTTGCGACGGAGACGCACATGGCCACGACCCCGGACGACCTGACCGCCAACAATGACGCGACCGGCCCGAGCGCCGCGGACATCGACATCAACCCGACCGGTGCAAAGGCGCGGGCGGCCTTTGCGGAAACGCACCCCTCCGTCGAAGCCGAGGAGAATCCGACCGGCTCCAAGGCCCGCGCCGCCTTCGCGGCCGCGCGCGAGCAGGTGAGCGGTGTGACGGGCCAGGCCACCGACAAGGCGCGCGACTATGCCGCGCTCGGCAAGGACAAGGCGGCCGAGGGACTCGACAGCGTGACGCGGCTGTTCGACGATGCCGCAACCACGATCGATGACAAGGTCGGTGCCCAATATGGCGATTATGCCCGCAAGGCCGCGTCCGCCATTTCGGGTGTAGCCACGTCGCTGCGCGGCAAGGATGTCGATCAACTGCTGGAAGATGCCCGCGGCGTCGTCCGCAAGAGCCCGGCGCTGGCGGTCGGTGCGGCCGTCGCAGTGGGCTTCGTGCTCGCGCGGCTCGTTCGCGCCGGCAACGACGGCGGCGACAAGTCCGCCTGAGCGCATCGATGGCGGGGGCTGAACAGGAAGATGTGCCGCTGGGCGAGTTGTTCGATCAGCTCGTCCAGGAGGGTAAGGACGTCGCGCGTGCCGAAGTCGATGTCTATCGCCGCAAGGCGGTCGGCCGCCTCATGGCGGCGCGGCTCGGGCTGGCGCTGATTCTGGGCGGCGTGCTGATCGCCTTCGCGGCGGCAAGCGCGATCCTGGTCGGGCTGGCGATCGGCCTCGCCAAATATATCGGCCCCGTCGGTGGCGGTCTGGCGGCGGGCGCGATCGGCCTGCTGATCGCCGCATTGCTGGTGAAGCTGGGCGCAAATCGCTTGTCCCCGGCGTCCGACACTAAGGAAATGATATCGTGAGTGCCGACCCCGCCGAAATCGCAATCGCCCGCGCCAATGCCGACGCCGCGCGCGCGCGCCTCATGGGCACGCTGGGCCAGATCCAGTCCCGCCTCGCCCCGCGCAACCTGGCCGAAGATGCGTGGGAGAAGGTGCGCGATCATGGCGGTGAGCTGGCCGGCAAGGCGTTGCAGGGCGCCAAGGAGAAGCCGGTCCGCACCGCAGCGATTATCGGCGCGGTCGCCTTGTTCTTCGCCCGCAAGCCGATCATCCGCGGGGTTACTAACCTGCTGAACGGCGACGGCGATGAAACCGACTGAGCCGAGGACGGTTCTGCCGAAGACCGACCCAATCGTCCCGGCTTCGCGGCCGGCGAACCGAGGAGATTGAAGATGACCAGCGTCAGGGACAGCGCCGAACGCGCGGGCACCTATGCCAGCGAGAAGCTCAACGAAGCCAAGACGCAGCTTCGCGAACGGACCGAAGCGACGCGGGTCGCTGCTTCGGAAGCCTTGCAGACTGCGCGCGGCAAGGCGGCCGAGGCGAAATCGGCGACGGCCGAGGGTATCGAGAATAATCCGGTGACAGCGCTGGTGGCCGGCATCGCCGTCGGTGCCGTCATTGGCGCGCTACTGCCGCGCAGCGAGCGTGAGAAGGCGGCGCTGGCTCCCATCGGCGGCAAGCTCAACGAGGCCGCGCATACCGCGATCGCTGCGGCCAAGGCGGCGGGCCAGGAGAAACTGGACGAGCTGGGCATCAACAAGGACGCCGCGTCCAAACAGGTGAGCAAGCTGATGCAAGCCGTCACCAAGACGGCCGGCGCCGCCGGCACCGCCGCGGTCGGCACCGTCAAGACCCGCTGACATTCAACCGCGGTTCACCGCGCGCCTGAGAAAAGCGCGGCAACCGAGATGGAGCCTTTCCGAATGAGTTTTGCGCGTATTCCGTTCACCGCCGCTGCGCTTGCACTGGCGACGATCGCCGCACCGGTCGCATTTACTGCGCCGGCTTCTGCCGCGATCAACAATCAGGACCCGACCCAGTTCGTCACCGGCTTCACGCAAGAAGGCCTGGGCGCGCTGCGCGGCGGCAATCCGACCGCGGCCAAGGCGAAGTTCCGCACGATGCTGGCCCAGCATGTCGCCGTCGACCAGATTGGCGACCGGCTGATCCGCCGCTGGAAACCGACGCTGAAGCCCGAGCAGGTTGCCGCCTACAAGGCCGCGCTGCCCAATTACATCATCGGCGTCTATGCCGATCGCCTGTTCGAATATGCCAATGCCGATGTGAAGATCATCCGCACCCAGCCCGCCGCCAATGGCGCGGCCGTGGTGTCGACGGTCACCAAGAAGGGCCAGGCGCCGATCAATGCGATCTGGGCCGTGGTGAATACTCCGCAGGGCTACAAGGTCAGCAACCTGACGGTGGCCGGCATCAACCTGACGCTGACCCAGGCGGCGGATTTCGACGCCTATATCCAGCGCAACGGCTTCGACAAGCTGGTCGCGTTCATGAAGTCCAAGGGCTGAGCCCTCTCCCCTGATTGTTGCGGTGCGGTGTCCATGCTAGTGGGCGCCAAACCCACAATCAGGGACATTTTCATGAGCAAGATTCACCTCGTCTTCGGGGGCCGGGTGAAAGACCCGCGCACGCTGGAATTCGAAGACCTCAGCAAGATCGACGTCGTCGGCTTCTTCGAAGACTATAAGAGCGCCGAGAATGCCTGGCGCGGCGCCGCGCAGCGCACCGTCGACGATGCGGAGATGAAATATGTGGTGGTGCATCTCCACCGCCTGCTCGAGCCGGAACTCGACGCACCGGCGGCCTGATCAGCCCCGCCCCAGCCGGTAGCCGACCCCGGGCTCGTTGATGATGAGCCGGGGTCGCGCCGGGTCCGCTTCCAGCTTCTGGCGGATATTGCGCACGACGATCCGCAGATAATCGACGCGATCGGCCTGCGCCGGGCCCCACACCGCCTTCAATAGCTGGCCATGGCTGATGACGCGGTCCGGCCGCGCCGCGAGTTCCGCCAGCACACCATATTCCTTGGGCGACAGGTGGATTTCCTCCGTCCCCCGCATCACCCGCCGATGTTCGAGATCGATCGCGACGTCACCGATCTCTACCCGGCCCGCCTCTACCCGGCCGGCAAGCCTGTGGCGGAGCGCGGTGCGGATGCGGGCAAGCAGTTCATCGGTGTCGAAGGGCTTGGTGACATAATCATCGGCACCGAGATCGAGTGCCGTCACCTTCTCTTCCGTGGATTCGCGCGCCGAGACGACCAGCAGGGTCGCCTGCGATCGGGCGCGGATCGGCTGGATCAGTTCCAGCCCGTCGCGATCCGGCAGGCCGAGATCGAGGAGCACGACATCGGGCTTCTCGATATCGAGCAACGACAGCCCTTCCCGTGCGGTCGCCGCCTCCGCCACCTGATGCCCGCCGCGTTGAAGGGCGGCCCGCAGCAGGCGGCGGATCGCGGCGTCGTCCTCGACGACCAGCACCTTGCTCATCGCTGTCATGCGAACGGAATTAGGGCTTCGCCGCCGCCGCGTCGAGCGCCCGGTTGAGCAGCAGGACATTGACCCGCGGCTCACCGAGGATGCCGATCAGCGGGGTTTCGACATGGGCATCGACCAGCTTGCGGACCGTCTCTGCCGAAAGCCCGCGCGCTGCGGCGACGCGGGCGACCTGATAATAAGCCGCTTCGGGCGTGACATGGGGATCGAGCCCCGAGCCGGAAGTCGTCACCAGATCGGCCGGAACCGGCTTGCCGGGCGCGGTGGCGCCGAGTTTTTCGACATCGGCTTTCACGCGATCGACCAGCACCTGCGACGTCGGGCCGAGGTTGGAGCCGGCTGACGCCTTGGCATCATAGCCCGCGCCTGCCGCGGAGGGACGCGGATGGAAATAGCGGTCGGAGGTGAAGGCCTGCGCGAGCAGCGCCGATCCGACCACCTTGTCCCCGTCGCGGATCAGGCTGCCATTGGCCTGCGCGGGAAACAGGGTCTGACCGATGCCGGTGAGCGCGAGCGGATAGATGATGCCCAGCAACAATGCGAACAGCAGCGTCATAACGATCGCGGGACGCATGGCGGAGATAAGATCCTTGCCCATGACTTGATCCTTCAGGCGAGGTGGAGGGTGGTGACGGCGAAGTCGATCAGCTTGATGCCGATGAACGGCGCGACCAGGCCGCCAAGGCCGTAGACGCCGAGGTTGCGGGCGAGCAGCGGCCCTGCCCCCATCGGCTTGTAGGTGACGCCCTTCAGCGCCAGCGGCACCAGCAGCGGGATGATCAGCGCGTTGAAGATGATCGCGGACAGGATCGCGCTTTCCGGCGTCTTCAGGCCCATCAGGTTGAGCACGCCGAGCCCCGGATAGAGCGCCACGAACATGGCCGGGATGATCGCGAAATATTTGGCGACATCGTTCGCCACCGAGAAGGTCGTGAGCGCACCGCGCGTCATCAGCAACTGCTTGCCGAGGCCGACGACCTCGATCAGCTTGGTCGGATCGCTATCGAGATCGACCATGTTGCCGGCTTCGCGCGCGGCCTGGGTGCCGGTGTTCATGGCGACGCCGACATCGGCCTGGGCGAGCGCGGGTGCATCGTTGGTGCCGTCGCCGCACATCGCGATCAGGCGGCCGCCTTGCTGCTCCTTGCGGATCAGCGCTAGCTTGTCCTCCGGCGTGGCTTGCGCCAGAAAATCGTCCACGCCCGCCTCGGCCGCGATCGCCGCCGCGGTCAGCGGATTGTCGCCGGTGATCATCACCGTGCGGATGCCCATGCGGCGCAGTTCGGAGAAGCGTTCGCGCACGCCCGCCTTGACGATATCCTTGAGGTGGACCGCGCCGAGCAGCCGGCCGTCGCGGACTACGGCAAGCGGGGTGCCGCCGCTCCGCGCGATCTCGTCGGTCGCGCGGCGGAGTTCCGCTGCGGCGGGCGTGTCGCCAAGACCGGGATAGGCGCGCAGCACCGAATCCACCGCACCCTTCAGGATCACCGCGCCTTCGGCCTTGATGCCCGACACGCGGGTCTGGGCCGTGAAGGGGATCGCCTCTGAACCCGCCGGCAGCGACGCCGACACGCCATGCTTCTCCCGGCCAAGCAGCACGATGGAGCGGCCCTCGGGGGTTTCGTCGGCAAGGCTCGCCAGCACGGCGGCTTCGGCCAGCGCCGCCTCGGCAATGCCGCCCACCGCGCGGAAGGCGGTGGCCTGGCGATCGCCGATCGTGATCGTGCCGGTCTTGTCGAGCAGCAGCACGTCCACGTCGCCCGCCGCCTCGACGGCGCGGCCCGACTTGGCGAGCACGTTGAAGCGGACGAGGCGGTCCATGCCGGCGATGCCGATCGCCGACAGCAGGGCCGCGATGGTCGTCGGGATGAGGGTGATGAGCAAAGCCGCCAGGATCGCGACCGGGATGCTGCCGCCCGCATAGGATGCAAAGCCGGGGATGGTGCCGACCGCGATCAGGAAAATGATGGTGAGGCCGACGAGCAGGATCGTAAGCGCGATCTCGTTGGGCGTCTTCTGCCGCTCGGCCCCTTCCACCAGCGCAATCATGCGATCAAGGAAGCCCTGCCCCGGCTCGACGGTGACGCGCACCTTGATCTGGTCCGAAATGACGCGCGTGCCGGCGGTGACAGCAGAACGGTCGCCGCCCGCCTCGCGGATCACCGGCGCGCTTTCGCCGGTGATGGCGGCTTCGTTGACGCTCGCCACGCCCTCGATCACCTCGCCATCGGCGGGGATGAGGTCGCCGGTTTCGATCAGAACGATCTCGTCCTTCTCAAGCTGGCTGGCGGGGACGATCTCATAGGTGTCGCCGACGCCAAGCAGGCGCTTGGCCTTGAGTTCGGCCTTAGTGGCGCGGAGCGATGCCGCCTGGGCACGCCCCCTGCCCTCGGCCAGCGCCTCTGCAAAGGTGCCGAACAGCACGGTCAGCCACAGCCAGATGACGAGTTGGAGCTGGAAGCCGGTCGAAAGCCGCTCGTCCCCCAGCGCCAGCAGCACCGTAAGGAGCGTCGCCACGACGGCGGTGGTGAACATCACCGGGTTGCGGATGAGCTGCCGCGGATCGAGCTTACGGAAGGCATCGCCGACCGCAGGCAATACGAGACTTGCGGAAAAGATCGAAGTCGGTGTCGCAGTCATGGGACGTGTCCAATCAGAAGAGCTGGCCGCGGATCATCGCGAGATGATCGGCGACAGGGCCGAGCGCGAGGCTGGGCAGGAAGGTGAGACCGCCGAGGATCAGGATGATGCCGACAAGCAGGCCGACCCAGAGCGCACCGGTGGTGGGGAAGGAACCCGCCCCCGCCGGATGCGACTTCTTGCCGGCCAGGCTGCCGGCAATCGCCAGCATCGGCACGATCACGAAGAAGCGGCCGAGCCACATCGCCACCCCCAGCAGGCCGTTGTAGAAGGGCGTGCCGGCCGTGAGCCCGGCGAAGGCCGAACCGTTGTTTGCGGTCGCCGACGTGTAGGCATAGAGGATCTCGGAGAAGCCGTGCGGCCCCTTGTTGAGCGGCCCCGCGAGCCCTGCGGGCAGCACCGCCGACAAGGCCGTCAGCCCGAGAATGCAGAGCGGCAGGATGGCGATGGCGAGCACCGCCAGCTTCACTTCGCGGCTCTCGATCTTCTTGCCGACATATTCCGGCGTGCGGCCGACCATCAGCCCGGCGACGAACACCGCCAGGATGGCGAACAGCAGGAAACCGTAGATGCCCGCGCCAACGCCGCCGATGACAACTTCGCCCAACTGCATGTTGAACAACGGAATCATGCCACCCAGCGCGGTGAAGCTGTCATGCATGGCATTGACGGCACCGCAGGACGCGGCGGTTGTGACGACCGAAAAAAGGGCGGAGGCGGCGATGCCGAACCGGACTTCCTTGCCTTCCATATTGCCGCCGGCAACGCCGAGGCCTTGAAGGATGGGATTGCCCGCCGCCTCCTGCCAGTACGTGACGGCCGTGCCCAGGAGGAACAAAAACAGCATGGCCGTCAGGATCGCCCAACCCTGCCGCGTGTCGCCCACCGCCTTGCCGAAGCACCAGGTGAGGCCCACGCCGATCGCGAAGATCGAAAGCATCTGGAACAGGTTGGAAAGCGCATCCGGATTTTCGAACGGATGCGCGCTATTCGCATTGAAGAAGCCACCACCATTGGTGCCGAGCATCTTGATGGCCTCCTGGCTGGCGACCGGGCCGAGCGCGATCTTCTGCTGCACGCCTTCGAGCGTGGTGGCGACGACCGTCTGGTCGAGCGTCTGGGGGACGCCCGCGAAGATCAGATAGGTCGCGAAGACGACGCAGATCGGCAGCAGCAGATAGAGCGTCACGCGCGTCATATCCGCCCAGAAATTGCCGACGCCCTTCGCCTGTTTACGGGCAAAGCCGCGGAACAAAGCGAAGGCGAGCGCGATGCCGGTGGCCGCCGACAGGAAGTTATGGATGGTCAACCCCAGCATCTGGCTGAGGTTCGACATCGCCGCTTCGCCCGAATACCATTGCCAGTTGGTGTTGCTGGCGAAGCTGATCGCAGTGTTGAACGCGCCGTCCGCGCCGATCCCCGCCATACCGTCCGGGTTTAGCGGCAGGAATGCCTGCAGCCGCAGGATGGCATAAGTGAACAGCAATAGCGCCACGTTGAAGGCGATCATGTGGACGGCGTAGCGCCGCCAGCCCTGATCGACATTCGGGTCGATGCCGGACAGGCGGTAGAAGCCGGTTTCGACCGGCCCGAGAATGCGGTGGAGCGGCGTGCGGCGGCCCTCGTAGAGGGCGAAAAGCCACAGCCCCATCGGCTTGGCGATCGCGACGAGGATCGCGACGAAGCCGAGGATCAAAATCCAGCCCTGAATGGTCATGGACGTTCCGATCAGAAGCGTTCGGGCCGGACGAGCACGGCCACGAGGTAGATGAGCAGGCCCGCGGCGGTGATCGCGGCGAGCAGGAGATCGAGCGCCATGATGTCAGGCCACGTCGCAGAGGCGGACATAGGCAAAAGTCGCGGCAACCAGCCCGCCGAGCGCTGCCAGCCAGATCAGATCGGACATGAAACCATCCTCCAGTTTCGGACGATCTTTCGCCCGGAGGATGGCGCAGATAGGCGCGGCAGCCGTTTAGCTTCGATAGTGAAGCGCGGGGCCGGCATTAGAATTCCATTAAGTTCGGGGTGGCTGATCGACTCCACCTTCTCGGTGGCGTAATCCGCGATCCGTGTCGAGCAAGCCGCTGGAACCCCTGCGTCCTTCCCCGGACGCGCTGCTGCGCACCGCCGCGCGCGAGGGTCGCGGGCGGCTGAAGATATTCCTTGGCGCAGCACCCGGCGTCGGCAAGACATTCGAGATGCTGCGCGAGGGCGCCGAGCGGCTCGCCAAGGGCAAGGACGTCGTCGTCGCGGTGGTCGAGACGCATGGCCGCGCCGAAACGCAGACATTGCTCACCCCCTTCGAAATCGTCCCCCGTCGCCCGACGGTCCATCCCGGTCACATGGAGATGGACCTGGACGCGGTGATCGCGCGGCATCCGGCGCTGGCGCTGGTCGACGAGCTTGCCCACACCAATGCCGACGGCAGCCGCCACCCGAAGCGCTGGCAGGACGTGATGGAGCTGCTGGGCGCCGGGATCGACGTCTATACGACGATCAACGTCCAGCATGTCGAAAGCCTCAACGATGTGGTGGCGAGCTTCACCCGCGTCCGCGTGCGCGAAACCGTGCCCGACAGCGTGTTCGACGATGCCGAGATCGAGATCGTCGACCTGCCGCCCGACGAGCTGATCCAGCGGCTGGAAGAGGGCAAGGTCTATGTGCCCGAGGAAGCGACGCGCGCACTTTCCCACTTCTTCTCCAAGTCCAACCTGTCGGCGCTGCGCGAAATGGCGTTGCGCCGCGCCGCGCTCAGCGTCGACAAGCAGATGCTCGAGCATCTCGACGCCAGCGCCATGCCCGGCACCTTCGCGGGTGGTGACCGTGTGCTGGTGGCGGTGAGCGAACTGCCCGGCGCGGAGGCGCTGGTGCGATCCGCCAAGCGGCTGGCCGATGCGCTGCGCAGCCCGTGGACGGCCGTCCACATCGAGACGCCACGTACCGAAAGCTTCGACGAAGCCCAGAAGCACCGCGTTGCCGATACCCTCGCGCTCGCCGCCAGCCTGGGCGCGACGATTGCGACAGTGCCGGCGGAAAGCGTGCTGGCCGGCCTGCTCGCCCAGATCGCCGGGATGCGGGCCACCCAGGTCGTGATCGGCAAATCGCAGCGAAGCTGGTGGTTTGAGCTCCGCCACGGATCGGTCGTCGAGGCGCTGCTGAAGGATAGCGAGGGGCTGGCGATCCACGTCATCCCTGCCGACCGGGCCGATACCATGAAGGCGCCGCGCGTGCGGCCCACGGCGTCGCGCTGGGGAACGCCGCAAGCCTGGACGACGATCCTGGCGCTTGTCGCCGCTGCCACCCTGCTCGCGCATCTCGTTCTGCCGCTCACCGGGCCGGGCGCGATCGATCTGGTCTATCTGCTGCCGGTGATGGCGGCCGCGGTGCGATTCGGCCTGCGGCTGGGGCTCATCACCGGCCTCATCTCCGCCTTGGCCTTCAACTTCTTCTTCCTGCCGCCGCTCCACACCTTCACCATCGCCGATCCGCAGAGCGTGGTGACCGTGGTGGTGCTGATCGGCGTCGCCGCCTTTGCCAGCCAGCTTGCCGGCCAGCTGCGATCGCGCGCGTCGATCGGCGTGCGCAGCGCGCGGGAAAATGCCGCCGTCGCGGGTTTCGCACAGACCTTGGCGCGTGTGTCGGACGGACGGACGACGGCGCAGGTGGTGTGCGAGGAAGCGGCGCTGTTGCTCGACGTGCAGGCCATAGTGCTCGGTGAGCAGGACGGAAGGCTCGTCATCAAGGCATCGCAGCCCGAGCTGGACCATCTTGGGCCGGTCGACATGGCGGCGGCCGAATGGGCATGGAGCCGGGGCGAGCCAGCCGGCAGCGGCACCGCTACGCTCAATGCCGCCGACTGGCAGTTCCACCCGCTCAAGACCGCGCTTGGCGTGCTCGCGGTCCTGGGCCTCGCACGCGAGGACGGGCGTGACCCGGTTTCCTCCGATCGGGCGGTGCTGCTGTCCACGCTGGTCGGCCAGGCCGCGCTTGCCCATGAGCGGCTGCGGCTGGAAGGCGAGATGCGCGAGCTTTCGGTGCTGAAGGAGCGCGACCGGCTGCGCGCTGCCTTGCTCTCGTCAATCGGCCACGATCTTCGCACGCCGCTGACATCGGTGATGGCAGCAGTGGAGACGCTGGCCGTCGATCATCCCCAGTCCGGGGCCGTCGAAGTCGCCCGCGCCGAGACCCAGCGGCTGAAGCGCTTCCTCGACAATCTGATAGACATGGTGCGGATCGACAGCGACGCGCTGGACATCGCGCCCGAGCCGATCGACCTGACCGACGCCGTGGGATCGGCCGTGCATGATGCACGCGAGCAGCTCCGCAACCACCGGATCGACCTCAGCGTGCCACCCAACCTGCCGCTGGTCCGCGCCGACCCGCGGCTGCTGCATCACATATTGATCAACCTGCTGGTCAACGCCGCCCAGCATGGCGGCACCGGCGAAACCATCCGCATCGAGGGACGCCGCACGCCCGATGCCGTGGATCTGAGCGTGCTCGACGAAGGGCCGGGCCTGCCGCCGGGCATGGAGACATTGATCTTCGAGACCTTTGCGCAAGGGCGCGGCAGCGATCGGCAGGGCGGGAGCGGGCTCGGCCTCGCCATCGTCAAGGGCTTCGCCACGGCGATGGGTATCCATGTCGCCGCTGCCAATCGGCCGAGCGGCGGCGCGATGTTCACCTTATCCTTCGGCGGCGATCTGGTCGTTCCGGCGACCGCCGGTGAGGACGCGGAACTACCCTGAAATCAGCGCATGGCGAGTTGTTCGCCCTTGGCCTTTCTGCGCGAGACCCACTGCACGGGGCGATCGTCGAAGCTGGCGCGGACGAAGCATTCGCCGCCCTTGGCGCGGACACGTTCGCACAGGTCGACCGCCGCGGCGCGCGTCGCGAAACCGGCGAGGCTGAGGCGATAGACGGTGCCGGTGTGCTGCAGATCGAAAGTGCCGGTCGACGGCACATAATCCTCGATCATCTGGACGCGGGCAGCGATGCGATTCCACGCGGTCTCGACGCGCGAAGCGGTGCTGTAGGCGCCGAGCTGGACGACGAAGCCGCCCTTGGCGCGCTGCTGGACGACGGACGCGGGCTTCCGGACGGGCACCACATAAGCGACCTTGATCGGCGAACGCGGCGCGGCGATCAGCGTGGGCACGGGCGTTACGCCATGGTTGGTCGCAACGGCGGCTTGCAACAGCGGTTGCGCGTTGGTCGGCGTCGGCTCGGGCGCGACATATTCGGGAACCGCGGCGGTTTCTATGGGTGCAGGCGGAGCGGCCTCGGCCAACGCGACGGGCTCGATCACCGGCTCGGGCGCCACAACCGGGGCGGCGGTCGCCTCGGGCTGCGGCTGCGGCTCGGCTTGAGCGAGTGCAACAGGCTCAGCAGCCGGCGCGGTCGGCGCCAGCGCGAGGGCGACCGGCATACCGGCATCGAGACCCGGACGGACACCGAGCAGGCTCGCCACCTGATCCCAGCGCTGGCGCGGCTTGGCGAACATCGCCCATTCGAGCATGCGCCGGCTGATCTGATCGGCCGGCAGATCCTGCGCGGCGATCGAACGCGCCTCGCCCCAGCGGCCGGCCATCGCATAGGCAAGGCCGAGATTCTGGCGGGCCTTGGCACCGGCGCCGGGCGCCCGCGCTGCCGATTCGAGGATAGTGACGCCACGATCGACCTCACCGGCCAGCGCATAAGCCAGACCGCGATCGGCCTCGGCTACCTTGCCTTCCAGTCCGTCGAGCACCTGCTGCGCTGCGCCACCGCGGCCCATCGCGATCTCGGTAAGTGCAAGGCTGAGGCCGACATGCGGCTGTTCCGAATGCAGCGCGAGCGCATCGCTGAACGCCGCCTGCGCCGAAGCGAAGCGACCATGGATCAGATAGGCCTGGCCGAGCATCGCCCGATAGCCCGCGTCGCGCGGCGCCAGCGACACCGCCTTTTCGGCTTCGACGATGGCGACATCTGCCTTGCGCTCGTTGATCGCCGCCATCGCCTTCGACGCCGCCTTGGCCGCATCCCGCGACGAGGACGGCGCGGACGAGGACAAGGATGCCGGGCGCGATCCGGCCGGCTTGCAACCGACCGTGACGAGGGCGAGGCAGGCGGCGGAAACGGTGAGCTTCAGCAGGACGTCGGTCTTCATCATGCTTTCCTTGCGCTGGTCAGGCGTGGCCGTTGGGCAGGCTCGAAGCGAGCGCATCCAGGCCGGGGATATCGTCGAGATAGGCGTCGAGCGCGTTGATCAGCAGCCGCTGCGCCGAACGGTGGCCCATGGCGCAGGCGAGGCGCAAACGGAGATGCCGTTCCGCATCGAGCCGCAGCGTGAACGCCGCCTTGGAACGCGCCGGCTGGGCCGCAACCTGCTGGCGAACCTTCGGTGCTGCCGCCTTGCGACGGGCCTTGGGCTTGGCAGGCGTAGCGACGACGGCCGGCGCTGCTTCCGCAACCGACTCGACACTGAACTCCTGCTCGATCTCCTGCTGCTGGCGCAGCACCGCGGGCAGCGGCGTTTCGGCAGGGGTCTCCGCTTCGGAAGCGCCGAGCGGCGTCAGATAGGAAGCCGGCGCGATATTGGCGGTCGCGATATTGTCGGCGTCATGATCTTCATAGGAACCCATGTCGTTCCAGCCCAGATCATCCTGATTCGGGCTAAGCAGGGCATGACCCTGGGGCCGCATCGCTGGGCGGGCAAAACCCTTGCGCGCGAGCAGGCTGGAGGTGAGCGACGCGAAGGGGCGCGGTTCGTTCATTGTTGCGCTCCTCAATGCTGGACGACGCGGCGGCCGAAGCCACCGCTCGCCGACCGCGCACCGGAGGTGCCGGCGATCTGGCCCGGTGCCGCGAAGACGGTGCGGCGGAAATTCTTTTCGAGGCGATCGGAGACGTAGCTCCACAGCGCCTCGACTTCGGCGGCCGACTTGCTCTTGGGATCGACCTCCATCACCGTCCGGCCGTCGATCATCGAGGCGGCGAAATCGGTGCGGTGATGCAGCGTCACCGGGGCGACGGTGCCATGCTGCGAGAGCGCGACAGCCGCTTCGTAGGTGATCTTCGCTTTGGGGGTGGCGCCATTGACGACGAACAGCAGCGGTTTTCCAGCGCGATCGCACAGATCGACCGTGGCGCCGACGGCGCGCAGATCGTGCGGGCTCGGCCGGGTCGGGATGACGATCAGCTCGGCGACCTGGATCACGCTCTGGATCGCCACGGTGATGGCGGGCGGCGTATCGATCACGGCCAGGCGGAAACCCTGCTGGCGCAGCATTTCAAGATCGGCGGCGAGCCGCGCGACCGTCGTCTGCGCATAAGCCGGCATGTCGTCCTGCCGCTCGTTCCACCAATCGGATAGCGATCCTTGCGGGTCGATGTCGATCAACACCACCGGCCCCGCACCGGCGCGCTGGGCCTGGACGGCCAGATGGCCCGAAAGCGTGGTCTTCCCCGACCCGCCCTTCTGCGATGCCAACGCCAAAACGCGCATAACCATTCCCCGATAGTCCTTGCTATCGTTCCGAATGCCACCGCCCGGCCTAAGAAGTGGTTAATCTCGCGACGTCACCGCATGACGCCATTCCATCTTCGACAACGGTTCGTTAACCATATTCGCCGAAGGGGGCGCGTTGGGCGCGCGAAACGGGAAGCATGGGCAAATTGGGGACAATCCGGATCGGGACCGTGGTGATGACGGTGGCGCTGGTTTCAGCGACCGCCTTGATGTCGGCGCCGCCGGCCCAACCGTCCTCGTCGCCCACCCCCAAAGCCGATCTGAAGGCGGCCGTCGCTGCATGGCAGGCGGGCGATGATGCGCAGGCCGTGGCGATCTGGCGCCCGCTGGCAGATGCCGGCAACGCCGACGCACAATATAATCTCGGGCAAGCCTATCGGCTCGGCCGCGGCGTCAAGAAGGACGCGAAAGCGTCCCGCGAATGGTATCGCAAGGCAGCGGAGCAGGATCACCCCCAGGCGCAGGCCAATTACGGCCTGCTGCTGTTCGGTGACGGCGATCGCACCGGCGCGATGCCGTGGCTGAACAAGGCTGCCGACTATGGCGATGCCCGTGCCCAGTTCGTGGTCGGCACCATGCTGTTCAACGGCAATCCGCCGCCGCGCGATTGGGTGCGCGCTTATGCCCTGATGACGCGTGCGGCCGCATCGGGCCTTCCGCCGGCCGTCTCCAGCCTCGCCGAAATGGACCGCTACATCCCGCTCGACCAACGCATGCAGGGCCAGGCGCTCGCGCGTGAAATGGCGCGCGGCTCGGCGACCACCAAGCCGACAACACCGCCACCCGCGAAGCCGGCCGTTGCTTCGGCTCCACCCGCTGCGGCTAAGGCACCGCCGCCACAGATGAAGACGAGCGTCGGCGGCGGCTGGCGCATTCAGCTCGGCGCGCTGGCGGACAATGACCATGCCGAAGCCTTGTGGCGCCAGCTCAAGGCGGAAGATGCGGGGCTGTCCGATCTGCAGCATCATCTGGTGCCGGCCGGCGCGGTGGTGCGGCTGCAAGCCGGGCCGTTCGCCAGCAGTGCCGCGGCCGAGCAGGCCTGCGCCCGGATCAAGGCAAAGGGCCACGCCTGCTTCCCGCGCCGCGCGCCCTGATTGCATAGGCGTGATTTCGGCAGCTTAACGGTTCTTCCACCGCCGAATCGATATGCCCGCCGTCCAGGAGGGGCAGGCATGGCGGTTCACGGCGATTTCACCCGCAGACTAACCATGGCATCGCCATGGCGGCGGCGGCGGATGTGCATCCTCGTCAGCGACGCCCCCTCGCCCGCGGCCTTGCGCGACATTTCCGCCGCTGGCGCCTTCGTCGAGACGGTAGCGCGACCCGCGCTCGGGACCGCGGTCGAGTTGCGACATCCCGAGGCTGGATCGATTCGCGCGCATGTCGCCGGGCTATCCGGTGACGGTGTCGCCTTGTCCTTCGATCGCGGCTGCGCGGCCGTGGCCTTTGCGCTGACCGCGATCGGCGCGGATATGAGCCGGCGGGGTTAGCCGTTTTGCGTCATGCCAGCGCAGGCTGGCATCTCGTGCGGCATACGGGCCCGCATAACCGCCTGAGATGCCAGCCTGCGCTGGCATGACGAGAATTAGGCTACCCAATCTTTGCGGGCATACCCTTGCGCGTAAAGAAGCGCGGTCAGATCGCCGCGGTCGATCCGCGCGCCAGCCGCGGCGGCCGTCTTCGGCTTCGCGTGATAGGCAACGCCCAGTCCCGCTGCCTGGATCATCGGGATATCGTTCGCGCCGTCGCCCACCGCCAGCGTTTCGGACAGGTCGATCCCCAGCGCTTCCGCCTCGGCGATCAGCGTCTCGCGCTTGGTGGCTGCCCCGACGATCGGGCGCGCGACCGTGCCGGTCAGCTTGCCGCCATGGATTCCCAAGGTGTTGGAGAGTGCCCGATCGAAACCGATATCGGCCGCAACCCGATCGGCGAACACGGTGAACCCGCCCGATACGAGCACGGAGCGCGCGCCATGGGCCTTCATCGTCTGGATGAGCGTGCGGGCACCGGACATCAGCACCACCCGCTCGGCATGGCAGCGGTCGATCGCCCCGGCGTCGAGATCCTTGAGCAATGCCACCCGCGCATCGAGCGCCGCCTCGAAATCCAGCTCGCCACGCATGGCGCGTTCGGTGACTTCGGCGATCTCTGCCTTGATGCCGGCATAATCGGCCAGTTCGTCGATGCATTCGATTGTAATCATCGTCGAATCCATGTCGGCGACGAGCAGTTTCTTGGCGCGACCGGCTTCCGGCTGGACGACGACATCGGCCATCGGCTCGAGCACCGCGCGGGCCGCCGCGGGATCGCCGGCGAAGGCGATATCGAGCGCATAGCCCTCGTCGATCCACCGCCCGACAACAGGTGCGCAGCCTGCATCGGCCAGCGCCAGCCGCGCGCGATCGGAAATTTCGGGCGCCAGGCTGCCGTCCGTTGCTATCAGGGTGGCGATGAACACGAAGGACTCCTCGAAGATGCAGGCGGTGGCGCTCATCGCAGGGCCGACGGCCAGCGGCAAGTCGGCATTGGCACTGGCGCTGGCGGAAAAGACCGGCGGCGTGGTCATCAACGCCGATGCGAGCCAGGTCTATCGCGATCTGCGCCTGCTTTCGGCAAGGCCTTTGGCGGAAGAGGAAGCGCGCGCGCCGCACCGCCTGTTCGGCCATATCGACGGCGCGGAAAGCTGTTCGGCAGCGCGCTGGGCCGATGAGGCCAAGGCCGAGATCGCCACGACACACGCGTCCGGCCGGCTGCCGATCCTGGTTGGCGGCACCGGCCTTTATATCCGCACGCTGATCGACGGCATTGCCCCGGTGCCCGACATCGATCCTGCCGTCCGCGCCGTCGTCCGCGCGCTGCCGGTGGCGGAAGCGCACGCTGCGCTTGCGGAGGAAGACCCTGAAGCAGCAGCGCGGCTCAACCCCGCCGATACGACCCGCGTCGCCCGCGCGCTGGAGGTGGTGCGGTCGACCGGCCGCCCCCTCTCGCAATGGCAGGAATTGCGCGAGGGCGGGATCGGCCAAGCCGTCCGCATCGTCCCCGCCATCCTGCTTCCGCCGCGCGACTGGCTGCGGACGCGGTGCGACCGCCGCTTCGAAGCGATGCTCGATGAAGGTGCGATCGCCGAGGTGGAGGCGCTGATCGCTCGCAGGCTCGATCCCGGCCTGCCGGTGATGCGGGCGATCGGCGTGCCTGAGATCGCGGAATTCCTGGGCGAGCGACTCGATCGTGAAACCATGGTCGACCGCGCCACCGCGGCGACAAGACAGTATGCCAAGCGCCAATATACCTGGTTCCGGCAGCAACCGCCCGCGCAATGGATGCGCATCGAAGCGCAACTCGATAACGACATCATCAGCAATTTAGTAATAAAATTACGTGACGAGGCGTTGACAAGATAGTTTCTTGCCTTTAGCAGCACCCTTCCCGTGGCGCTTGTGCGCTGCGACAAAGGCGATGCTTCAAGCGGGGGCGGATATGGACTATCCGCCCCCGCATGCATGAGTGATTGAAAGGACGACGTGATGGCTGCCGAACGCTCCGGCGCGGACATATTGATCGAGGCGCTGACCGATCTCGGCGTCGAGGTCGTGTTCGGTTATCCGGGCGGAGCCGTGCTTCCCATTTACGATGCAATCTTCAAACAGAAGAAGATTCGCCACGTCCTCGTCCGCCAGGAAGGCGGAGCAGCGCATGCGGCGGAGGGCTATGCCCGATCGACCGGCAAGCCCGGTGTCGTGCTCGTCACCTCGGGCCCCGGCGCCACCAATGCCGTCACGGGCATTGTCGATGCGCTGATGGATTCGATCCCGATGATCGTCATCACCGGCCAGGTTCCGACCGCGCTGATCGGCACCGATGCCTTCCAGGAATGCGATACCGTCGGCATCACGCGCCACTGCACCAAGCATAATTATCTGGTGAAGGACCCCGCCAAGCTGGGCGATATCGTCCATGAGGCGTTCCACATCGCCACGTCCGGCCGCCCCGGCCCCGTCGTGATCGATCTGCCCAAGGACGTCCAGGTCGCGACCGCGCCCTATCGCAAGCCCGGCACCGCGGCGCTGCCGCACAAGGGCTATCGCCCGCAGGTGAAGGCCGAGCCGACGCTGATCGAGGCGGCGGTCGAGATGCTGGCGGCGGCCGAGCGGCCGATCCTCTACACCGGTGGCGGCATCATCAATTCGGGCCCGGCGGCCAGCCAGATCCTGCGTGAACTGGCCCGCGTCACCGGCGCGCCCGTTACCTCGACCCTGATGGGTCTTGGCGCCTTCCCGGCATCCAGCCCGCAATGGCTGGGGATGCTGGGAATGCACGGCACCTATGAAGCCAATTATGCGATGAACGAGGCCGATCTGATCGTCGCCCTGGGCGCGCGCTTCGATGATCGCGTGACCGGGCGGCTCGACGCTTTCTCGCCAAAATCGAAGAAGATACACGTCGATATCGATCGTTCGTCGATCAACAAGATCGTCCGTGCGGACCTTGGCATCGTCGGCGATGTCGGCCGCGCGATGGAGGACATGGTCAAGCTGTGGAAGGCGCGCCAGCACCAGCCGCAGGATCTGAAGCCGTGGTTCGCCAGGATCGATCAGTGGCGGGCGAAGAAGAGCCTCGCTTATCCGGAATCGAAGAAGGAGATCATGCCCCAGCACGCCATCCGGCGGCTGTGGGAGGCGACGCACGCGAAGAACCCGATCATCACCACCGAGGTCGGCCAGCACCAGATGTGGGCCGCCCAGCACTTCGATTTCGAAGGGCCGAACAAGTGGTTGACGTCGGGCGGTCTCGGCACGATGGGCTATGGCCTGCCCGCCGCGATCGGTGCGCAGATCGGCAACCCCAACGCGCTGGTGATCGATATCGCCGGCGAAGCATCGATCATGATGAACATCCAGGAGATGTCGACGGCGACGCAATATCGCCTGCCGGTGAAGATCTTCATCCTGAACAACGAATATATGGGGATGGTTCGCCAGTGGCAGGATCTGACCTATGGCGGCCGCTATTCGGAAAGCTATTCCGAGGCGCTGCCCGATTTCGTCAAGCTGGCGGAAGCCTATGGCTGGACCGGGCTGCGGATCGAGGACGTCGCCGATCTCGACTCCGGGATCGAAGCGATGATCTCGACCCCTGGCCCGGTGATGGTCGATTGCCGCGTCGCCAAGCTCGCCAACTGCTTCCCGATGATCCCGTCGGGGGCCGCCCATACCGAGATGATCCTGCAGGCCAACGAGGTATCGGGCGAAATGGACGACGAGGCCAAGGCGCTGGTGTAGCCAAAGGCGGAACCAGCGCCGCAGCTCCAGCGAAGGCTGGGGCCTCGCTCCGCAAACCGTACCCTTGTTGCACGAGATCCCAGCCTGCGCTGGGATGACGAGAGAAGAGACGAATGCACATCAAGGAAGAAGTCGTCGAGCGCCACACGCTCTCCGTCATCGTCGACAACGAGGCGGGTATCCTTGCGCGGATCGCGGGGATGTTCTCGTCGCGTGGCTACAATATCCAGAGCCTCACCGTCGCGGATGTGACCGAGGACGAGACGATCAGCCGCATCACCATCGTGACCGCGGGATCGCCGGAGGTGATCGACCAGATCATCTCGCAGCTCGATCGCCTGGTGAACGTCCACAAGGTGACCGACCTCACCGCGCTCGGCCCCCATGTCGAGCGCGAGTTGGCGCTGGTGAAGGTGAAAGGCACGGGCGACCATCGCATAGAGGCGCTGCGCCTGGCCGAGGTTTATCGTGCCCGCGTGGTCGACGCGACGATCAGCAGCTTTGTGTTCGAGGTGACCGGCGGATCGGAGAAGATCGACAAGTTCCTCGAACTGATGCGCGAAGTCGGCCTGATCGAGGTCGCCCGCACCGGCGTCGCCGCCATCGCGCGGGGCACGGAACCGGCTTGAATCACGAACACGTCACCCCAGCGAAAGCTGGGGTCTCCTGCGGCCAGGGAAGCACCTCAACCGCACGAGATGCCAGCCTACGCTGGCATGACGAATTGACGGAAGGAAAATGAAGACATGCGCGTTTATTATGATCGTGATGCCGACATCGGCCTCATCAAGACCAAGAAGGTCGCCATCGTCGGCTATGGCAGCCAGGGCCATGCCCACGCCCAGAACCTGCGCGATTCGGGCGTGACCGAAGTCGCGATCGCGCTGCGCCCCGGTTCGGCCACGGCGAAGAAGGCCGAGGAGGCCGGCTTCAAGGTGCTGAGCAATGCCGATGCCGCCAAGTGGGCAGACATCGTCATGATCCTCGCGCCCGACGAGCATCAGGCCGCGATCTATGAGAACGACCTCAAGGACAATCTGAAGCAGGGTGCGGCGCTGGCCTTCGCCCACGGCCTGAACGTCCATTTCGGTCTGATCGAGCCGCGCGCCGATCTCGACGTGTTCATGATCGCGCCGAAGGGGCCGGGCCACACCGTCCGTTCCGAATATCAGCGCGGCGGCGGCGTGCCCTGCCTGATCGCGATCGCGCAGGATGCCAGCGGCAACGCGCATGACGTCGCCCTCTCCTACGCCTCGGCGATCGGCGGCGGCCGTTCGGGCGTGATCGAGACAAACTTCAAGGAAGAGTGCGAGACCGATCTGTTCGGCGAGCAGGCCGTGCTCTGCGGCGGCATCACCCATCTGATCCAGGCGGGTTTCGAAACGCTGGTCGAAGCCGGCTATGCGCCGGAAATGGCCTATTTCGAATGCCTCCACGAAACCAAGCTGATCGTCGATCTGCTGTATGAAGGCGGCATCGCCAACATGCGCTATTCGATCAGCAACACCGCCGAATATGGCGACATCACGACCGGCCCGCGGATCATCACCGATGAGACCAAGGCCGAAATGAAGCGCGTGCTGGCCGACATCCAGCAGGGCCGTTTCGTCAAGAACTTCATCCTCGACAATCGCGCCGGCCAGCCGGAGCTGAAGGCCAGCCGCAAGCTCGCCGCCGAACACCCGATCGAAAAGGTCGGTTCGGAACTGCGCGCGATGATGCCGTGGATTGCCAAGAACAAGCTGGTCGACAAGGCCAAGAACTAAGGGAGTGTGGGGGTCAGGCTTGCCTGGCCCCCTCCGCCACCGGCGGGCCAAAGCGGCCAAGCCAGCGATCCAGCAGGATCAGCCCCGCGCACAGCAGCGCGAATATCAGCAGCAGCACGACGACGCCGATCGCCACGCGGCCATAGCCCAGCGTCGCCGCATTGAGCACCGGATAGGGATATTCCCCCACCATTGCCCCGCGCCCGATGGCGTAGAGGACATAAGCCAGCGGCCAGGCGACCATCGCCGGCACTTGAGCCAGCCGCGTCTGCCCGTGCGGTGCGAACAGCAGCCAGGATATGAGATAGAGGCTGGGCGTCGCATAATGCAGCAGATGGCTCGCCACTCGCCACCATCCCGTGAGCGCCAGCGTCGGTGCCAGCGCGAAATGGAAATAGACCATCACGAACAGCATCAGCGCGGCCATGGCCGTGCGCACCGCCGGGCCGCGCAGGCGCGCCAAAGCGGGTGCCTCGCTCGCGACCGCCAGATGGACGAGTGCGAGCACGCTGTTGCTGAGGATGGTCATGAAGCTGAAATAGAAAGTCAGCGCGCCAGTGACCGTATCGCCCTTGGCCAGCCGTTCGGGGATCGTCAGCGATCCCTGCAGCGTCACCGCATAGAGGCCGACGGCGAAGCCGATCCAGGCGAAGAGTCTCCCGGTCCGGCCCATCGCCTTGCCCTTTCCGTTCAGCCTCCGCGGGCGGCGGCCGCCATTTCCGCGTTGCGCCGGGCCGAGGCGGCCAGCGTGCGGGCAAGAAGATCGCGGATCGCGCCATTTTCGTCCAGCACGTTCATGCCTTCGCGCGTGCTGCCACCGGGGCTGGCGACGCGATCGGCGAGGATGCCGGGATTTTCGTCCGATTGGGCCGCGAGCAGTGCTGCGCCCTCGACCGTCGCCAGCGCCAGCCGCGCCGCCTGATCGGCGGGCAGGCCGAGCGCCGCACCCGCATCGGCCATCGCGTCGATGAAGCGGAACAGGAAGGCCGGGCCGCAGCCCGACAGCGCCGTCACCGCATCGAACTGATCCTCGCGCTCGATCCATTCGACCAGGCCGAGCGGGCGGGTCAGCCTCTCAGCCAGCTTCGCGGCGTCATCCGACAGGCCCGAGCCGTGCAGCGCCATCACGCCCTTGCCGATCGCGACCGGCGTGTTGGGCATCACCCGCACCACGCCTTCGGGCTTGGGGAAGCGCTGACGGAGGGAAGAGACCTCGACGCCGGCAAGGATCGACACCAGCAGCGTCTCACGCTCCAGCGCGGGCGCAATGCCCGGCGCAACCGTGTCGAGAAGTTGGGGCTTCACCGCCAGCACCAGCACCGCGGGCGCGGCGCCATCGGGCGGCGGCGCGGCCAGCGCCAGCACGCCTTCGGGCAGATCCTTCGCCATGGGATCGATGACGGTGACCTGGCGCGGATCGAGCCCGGCTGCGAGCCAGCCGCGCAGCATCGCCCCGCCCATATTGCCGGCACCGACCAGCCAGAGCGGACCTTCGAGAAGTTCAGACACCTTCAGCCTCTCCTAACCGTCATGCTGAACTTGTTTCAGCATCCATCCCTCCGCTCGACCGGACGGTGATTGTGGCACGATGGACCCTGAAACAAGTTTAGGGTGACGATGTAGCTTATCGGGCGGAATCGGCCACCCCCGCCGGGCCAATCGCCGGCGCAGCCGGGCCTAAGCTTCGCCCTGCGTCTCGATCAGCGCCGCGGAGATCGCCTCCTGCGGGGTCTTGTCGGCCCACAGCACGAACTGGAAGACGGGGTAGAAGCGCTCGCACTCGTCGATCGCGGCTTCCACCAGGGTTTCGGCCTGCTCGATCGTCAGCACCGATTCCTGGCCGTTTTCCAGCAGCGCGGCATGGCGGAACAGCAGCATGCCGGACGTCGCCCACATCTCGAAATGGCCGATCCAAAGCTGCTCGTTGATCAGCCCGATCGTCTCATAGATTGTCGCGCGCTTGTCGGTCGGCACGCGGATATCCGGCAGTGCCAGGAACTGGAGGACGCGATCCTCCTCCCGCCACACCGCGCGCAGCTCATATTGCGCCCAGCTTCCCTGGAAATTGGCGACGATCTCCTCGTCGCCATTGCGCTCGTGGCTCCAGCCGTGGGCGGCGAAATATTGCTCGAGCATCTCGATCGGGGCACTTGCGTCCCGGCCGCTCTCGAAATCATCGACGGTCATATGCCCCTCCCCACGGGCGTTGGCGATCCACCGTGAACC
The DNA here is from genome assembly GCF_042693015.1 of Sphingomonas sp. DBB INV C78. NCBI lineage: Bacteria > Pseudomonadati > Pseudomonadota > Alphaproteobacteria > Sphingomonadales > Sphingomonadaceae > Sphingomonas > Sphingomonas sp. DBB INV C78. Next base: position 2,202,603 of record NZ_CP170544.1, read on the forward strand.
CGCAGGCCACAAGTGGCAAGCGCCCGAACCATGGGTCCGGGCGCCACATCACTAGAAAGCTGTGGATGAATTGGCTCAGGATTCAGGGGCTTCGGCACCGGTTTTGGCCTTTGTCGCCTTGGGCTTGGCGGCCTTGCCCTCAAGCGCGTCGAGCCGCGCGCGAAGCGCATCCGCCTCGTCGCGGGCCGCCGCCGCCATCGCCTTGACGGCCTCGAACTCGTCACGGCTGACGAAATCGAGCCCGCCGATCCATTCCTTCGCACGGGTGCGCGCATTCGCCTCGGCCTCGCGGCCCATGCCTGCGAGCGTGCCGGCGGCGCCGTTGAACACCTTCACGAGGTCGTCAAAAATGCGGTTCTCAGATTGCATGTTCAGGCGCTCCCGTGCGCTTCATTTACGAATTATAGACTGATCTGGGTGCGCGCGCGCCCCGGTGCAAGCGATTCCGCATCGGGATTGAGGCGCATGATCTCGTAATTGAGCGCGCTCGCAAGGATCAGCCAGGCCAGATAGGGCAAGAGCAACAGCCCCGCAACCGGCCTGATCCGCCAGAATCGCCAGATGGTCAGCGCGACAGCGAGCACCAGGATCAGGATCAGCGCCAGCGCCGCCGTCACCTGATGGAAGGCAAAGAAAAGTGGCGACCAGCCGAGGTTGAGGACCAATTGGACGGCGAACAAGGCGATCGCCGCCTGCCGCCCGCGGGCGCCGCGCGCGGAAACGATCAGCGCCAGCGCGAAGCCCATCAGCACGTAAAGTACGGTCCAGACCGCGCCGAACACCCAGCCCGGCGGCATGAAGCTGGGCTTCTGCAGCGCATCGAACCAGGGATTGCCATATCCCGAATTGGCGACCCAACCCGATGCGATGCCGAGCAACAGGACCAGCGGCACAAAGACCAAAGCCCACCGAAGAAATGCCATGCGAAGCTGCGACTGCGAAGCGATCTGGCCCATGCCTGTCCGTTTCCCCCAAAAACGCGACCGCCCCTGGTCGCTTACTCTGCCGGTTGAGTGTGCCCCGCCTGCGATCCGTTTTCCAGCGCCGCATCAAGCTTTCGCGTCACGGCCAGCGGCGAACCGGTCCGTCGCGCCATCAGCACGTAAAGCACGGGGATCATGAACAGGGTAATGATCGTCGCGATGCTGACGCCCCAGACGACCACGACGCCGATCGCGCGCCGGGCGGCGGCACCCGCGCCGCTGGCGATCATCAGCGGCACGGCGCCCGCCACCGTCGCGATCGAGGTCATCAGGATCGGCCGGAGACGGCGCAGCGCCGCTTGCCGGATCGCATCCACGAACGCCACGCCTTCATCGCGAAGCTGGTTGGCGAATTCGACGATCAGGATCCCGTTCTTGGCCGCCAGACCCACCAGCATGACGATGCCGACCTGGCTGTAGAGATTGAGCGTCTGCCCCATCACCGCCAGGCCGATCACGCCGCCGGCCACGGCCAGCGGCACGGTGGTGATGATGACGCCGGGGTGGACGAAGCTTTCGAACTGGGCCGCCAGCACGAGATAGACGATGACGATCGTCAGCAGGAAGACGATCAGGATCGATCCGCCGCTTTCCTTGAACGCCTGGCTTTCACCGCGATAGCCGACCGCCGTCACTTCGGGCGAGGCCGCTGCCTGCTGTTCGAGGAAGGTCAACGCCTTGCCCAGCGAATAGCCGGGCGCGAGGCCGCCCGAAAGCGTGATGGCGCGCATCTTGTTGAAGCGGCCAAGCTCGCGCGCGTCGGCGCTGTCGCGCAGGGTGACGAGGTTGGCGAGCGGGACAAGCTGGCCCGACATCGAGCGGACATAGACGCGGCCGAGATCCTCCTCGACCTTGCGCCCGCCCTGCTCCGCCTGAACGATGACGCGATATTCCTCACCGCGATCGACATAGGTGGAAACGCGGCGCGACCCCATCAGCGTCTGCAGTGCCTGGCTGACCGCATCGACCGAGACGCCGAGATCGCCGGCGCGCGCCGTATCCACGTCGATCAGAAGCTGGGGCTTGGTTTCCTTATAATCGGAATCGAGATTGATGATGCCGGGATTGTCCTCGGCCGCCGCCAGGATGCGGTCGCGCGCGCGGGCCAATTCCTCATAGGTGGCGCCGGCGATGACGAAATTGAGCGGCTGGCCGCGTCCACGGCCGAGCGACGAAGGCGAGGAGGCGTTGCCGCGCATCGCCGGCAGGTCCCGCAGCTTTTCGTTGACCGCGTCGACCACGTCCTGCGTCTTGATGTCGCGATCTTCCCACGGCTTCAGGAACAAGGTCATGCCGCCGCTGTTGAAGTCCTCGGTCGTGCCGAAGCTGGCGGGCACGCGGGTGATCGCGCGGCGGACGGCGCCGGTGTCGAGCATCGGCAACACCTGCTCCTCCACCTTGCGCATCTGCCGGTCGAGCTCCTCGAAGCCGGTGCCTTCGGCCGTGTTCACCGTGAGCTGGACGATGCCGATATCCTCGGTCGGCACCAGTTCGGACTGGAGCGTCATGAACAAGGCGGCAGCGCCAGCCAGAACCACGCCGACGCTACCAAGCACGAGAATCGGCTTGCCGAGCGAGCGTTCGAGGAGGTTGGAATAGCGGGTTTCAACCTTGCGGAAGCGATCGTCGACCCATCGCGCCAGTTTGCCGCGCTCCTCATTGCGGAGCAGCTTCGAGCAGAGCATCGGCGCCAATGTAAGCGCGAGGAAGCCGGAGAAGGCGACCGCGCCGATCATCGCCGCCGCGAGCTCGCGGAACAGCAGGCCCGACTGGCCGGCGATGAACATCACCGGCACGAACACCGCGCAGACGACCAACGTGGTCGAGATGACGGCGAAGCCCACCTGCCGCGTGCCGAGAAAAGCGGCCGCGAGCGGATCTTCGCCCTGCTCGATGCGGTGATAGACATTTTCGAGCACGACGATCGCGTCGTCGACGACGAGGCCGATCGCGAGGACGAGCGCGAGCAAGGTCAGCAGGTTGATCGAATAACCGAACGCCCACAGCACCGCGAAGGTGGCGAGCAGGCAGATCGGCACCGTGATCGCGGGGATCAATGTCGCCCGCCAACTGCCAAGGAACAGGAAGATAACCGCGACGACCAGAATCGCCGCTTCCCCCATGGTGTGATAGACGCCTTCGATCGCGCGCGAGATGAAGAGTGAGCTGTCGCTGCCCACTTCCATCGTCATGCCCTGCGGCAGGTTCTTGCGCATGTCGGCAGCGACCGCCTTGGCCGCATCCGCCACCGCCAGCGTGTTCGCGCCCGACTGGCGGACGATGCCGACGCCGACGCCGGTCTGGCCGTTGGCGCGGAAGGAGGAATAGAGATTTTCCGGCGCTTCTTCGACGCGCGCGACGTCGCCCAGCCGCACCAGATAGCCATCGGCGCCGCGGCCGACCACGAGTTGCCGGAACTGATCCGCGGTCGCAAACGGGCGATTGACGCGGACGGTGACATTCTGGCTGCGGGCCTCGATACGCCCAGCCGGAAGCTCGACATTCTGCGTGCGGAGCGCGGTCTCGACATCGCCCGGCGTCAGGCTGAAGGCGGCCAGCTTCTCCGGGTTGAGCCACACGCGCATGGCGGGCCGCGCCTCGCCGCCGATCTGGACGCGGGCGACGCCGTCGATCGCGGAGAAGCGATCGACCAGAACGCGATCGACATAGTCGGAAAGCTGGATGCGCGACCAGCCCTGCGGGGCGGAGAAGGTGAACCACAGGATCGGCTGTGCGTCGGCGTCGACCTTGCGGATTTCGGGCGGCAGCGCGTCGTCCGGCAGATCTTCCGCAACGCCGCCGACGCGATCGCGCACGTCGTTGGCGGCGTCGTCGATGTTGCGGCCCGGCGTGAATTCGACCGAAATGTCCGACGTGCCGTCGCGCGATCGCGAGGTGATCGTCTGAATGCCCTCGATACCGGCCAGCCGCTCCTCGATAAGCTGGGTGACGCGGCTCTCCACCACGTTCGCGGCGGCGCCCGTATAGGTCGTCTCGACCGACACGATCGGCGGATCGACATCGGGATATTCGCGAACCGAAAGGGTGAAGAAGGCGACCAGGCCGACGATCGTCAGCAGGATCGACATCACCGCCGCGAAGACCGGGCGTTTGACCGAGACGTCGGAGAGCATCATCGGCTTATTTCCCCGCCGCAGCCTGCTGCGTGGGCTTGGCATTTTCAGGACCGGCGGTGCGGACCTTCGATCCGTCCGCCACCTTCACCACACCTTCGCCGACGATCTTCTGGCCGAGCTTCAGCCCGTCGACGATCTCGATCATGCCATGATCGCGAATGCCGACCTTCACCGGCACGCGCTTCACCACATTATCGTCGCCGATCAGGAAGACGAAGCGATCCGCTCCCTGCCCGACAACCGCGAGTTCGGGAACCGCCGCCGTGGTGCGCGCCTGCGCTTCGATCGCGACGGAGAGCAGCATCCCGGGCTTGAGGGCGAGATCGCGGTTTGGGAGTATGGCGCGCACCATCACCGATCGCGTGGCCGGATCGACAACCGGATCGATGGTGGCGATGGTGCCGCGGAAGGGCTCATCGGGAAAGGCCGCCGCCCGCGCCGCGATCGGCTGACCGACGGCGATGGCAGACAGCATGGTTTCGGGAACGGCGAAGTCCAGCTTGATCTGTGAAATGTCGCTGATCGTCGCGATCTCCGTTCCGGCCTGCACCACGGCGCCGGCTGAAACGGTACGGAGTGATGCGTAGCCGGAGAAAGGCGCGCGGATGATGCGGTCGCCGATCGACGCCATCGCCTCCGCCGCCTGCGCGCGGGCCGAGGCGGCAGCTGCGACCTGCGAGTCAACGCTGGCATTGGTGGCGAAGCCGCGATCCTTGAGCTGCGACAGGCGGGTAAGCTGCTGCTCCGCCTCACGCGCCCGAGCGCGGGCATCAGCAAGCTGGGCGTTCTGCTGCCCCTGTGCGAGCACAGCGATCACCTGGCCCCGCGACACGAAACCGCCGTCGGTGAAATTTATGCGTTCGATCCGCTGCGTCACCGGCGCCGATAGCGTCACCTGCTCGTTGGCGCGGGCCGTGCCCACCGCCTCGATACGGTTCACGAAGCGTTCGGGAGCAACGGTGGCGGCGGATACGAGCGGCGCCTGGCGGGCGCCACCCTGCTTATCGCCCGAACCACAGGCGACCAGCGCCAGAAAAAGGGCGGAGATCAGGATATTACGCATCGGGGTCAGACTAAATCTCGCTAATCGATTGTTACAACGCCACAGCGCCTGCGACACAGACCGAACAAACGTCACCCCAAAGACGTTGCCGATCCGCCTTATGCCACGGGCATGGGCATGAAATATTTCACTTTTGATACGCGCGCAGATTCACCACCTTCACAGATCGGCGGTGAGGCTGAGCAGGAAGCGGCGTGGCAGATTGTAGACGAAAAATCCACTATTGCCCACGCCGTAGCCGAAGGTGTTGAGAATATTACCAAGCTGCGCGCGCAACACTGCCGGCGACTTGCCGATCGGGAAACGATAGCGGGTGCCGAGCGCCAGGGCGGTACGCGGCGGCACCACAAGGTCGCTGTCTGGCGCTGAACTGGCGATCCGATCGCCGACGCTTTCGAACACGGCGTCGAACGACCATGGCCCGGTCGCGCCCGGCCGCCAGTCGACGCTGAGCAGGCTGTTGCGCTCGATCGCGCCCGCCGGGCGATTGCGGATCAGGCCGGCCTCGACCTCCTCACCGCTGATCTTCGCGTCGAGGAAGATGGTGCCGGCGACGATGTTGAGGCCCTTGGCGACCTCGCCCGCCAATGACAGCTCCACGCCGCGGTGGCGCAGTTCGCCCAATTCGCGAAAACGCGAGGCGGTATCGACGTTGTAATAAGGCTTCACGACTTCGAAGACGCCGGCCACCGCCTTCAGATTAGGCGTGATCGCGACACGCACGCCCGCATCGGCCTGGCGCGTGCGGATCGCCGGCGGGGCCTGGTTGCGGTTGATCGCGTTGTCGGGCGCGACCGGGCTTTCCTCCAGGCCGCGCACATAGCCACCGTAGAGCGCGATCGACTTCGAGAGATAGGCCGCAGCCGTCACCGACCAGAGCCAGGGTTTGTCCCGCGATTCCGGCAGCGGGCCGCTCGGATCCTCGATCGTTTTGCGATAATCGGTCTTCTGCAGGCCGACGCCGATTTCGCCGACATCGCGCCAGCGGCCTTCATAGCCAGCGCCCCAGGTGGCCTGCTTCACCTCGTCGCGCGTATCAGGCCCGAAGTTGAAGGTCGGTTTCGGCCGATAATCCTTTTCGGCATAGCGTGTCGGCCCGAGCGAGATGACATCTTCGCCGCCATAGCGGCGCCGCTGATCGCGCCCGCGGGCCATCAGGTGGACGGTATGGCGCCGGTCGCCTTCCATGAAGGTCCGAGAGACACGGATCTCACCCGATGTTGAGCGATAGCTGTTATCCGCGTCGGCAATGATGACGCGATTGGCCGCATTGCCATCCTGGTCGACGCCGAACAGCAGGTCGGCAAAGGCCATATCGAGCTGACGTTCGGAGCGCACCAGTGATGCCTGCAGATCAAAGCCCGCCAGTGGTGCTTTGGCGATCAGGCCGTAATTGCGGTTATGCCCCTTGGTTTCCGCCCAAGGCTGGCCCGTATAATCAAGCCGATCGACCCGCGGCGGCAGATAATCGCCCGCAGTGAAGACCAGGGTTTCCGGCTCCTCGTCAGAGAAATTGAGCTGACTGAAGAAAGCGGTGATGTCGACGCCGGGCGCAGGCCGCCAGGTCGGGATGATCGCGAAATTCTCGTAATTCGGCGTCGCGCCATAATGGGTGGTCTCACGATAGATACCGAAGCCGCCGGCAACGCCGAAGCGCTCGCCATCGATCGGCAGCTTTGTGTCGACTTCCATCGAGATCGTCTCATAGGGGCCAGCCGTGGCCAGGATACTCGTCACCGCCTCGCCACCGGCCTTGCGCAGCCGATAATCGGCGATGCCGGTCGGCGCGGGGAAGGGATAGCCCTGCGCCGTCAAGCCGACACGCACCGTCGATCCTTCGATCAGCCGATCGGTAAGGTTGGCCTGCTGATCGAAATATAGCCCTTCGATGCGGACATTGCCGGCATCGACCGGGCTGAAGCCGCGGACATTGTTGGGGCCGTAAAGGCCAAGCTGCTCATTGCCGATGCTGGTGCCGAACGCATCTTCGGCCGCGACGACGGCGTTGTCCTCGGTGCGCTGGGCGCGCGTTTCCTCGGCGGGCAGAAGGAAGGTCAGGGCAACAAAGGGAAGCGCGCGAAAGGACGTCTGGAGCATCGCGCCTGCTGCCATGTCATCGCTTCGCGATAACGCCGTTGTTCGACAAACGGCCAATGGCGTTCGACAGACGTTGGAACCGCGTGCCACCCGCCGGGCGGCACGCGAAAAGCCTTACTTCTTGAAGGGATCGACGAAGCCCGCACCGAGACCATGATTGGCTTCGACGTCAAGCTCGGCATCCGCCGCGCGGGCCGCGGCCTCACGCTGCGCGCGCAGCTCGTCGATCAGCGCCTCGCGATCGCCTTCCAGACGATTGTCGACCGGCGCTTCGATGCCCGCGGCCTTCGCCGCCTTGACGACGATCGCGTCCAACTCGCGCTGCGCGCACAGGCCCAGCGTCACCGGGTCCTTGGGGGTGATGTTGGCAATGTTCCAATGCGTGCGATCGCGGATCGCGGCGATCGTGGTGCGCGTCGTGCCGATCAGCTTGCTGATCTGGCCGTCGGACACTTCCGGATGGTTGCGGATGATCCAAGCGATGCCATCCGGCTTGTCCTGCCGCTTGGAAACCGGCGTGTAGCGCGGACCCTTTGTGCGGCGGACCTGTTCAGGGCCCTTCAGCATGACAAGGCGATAATCGGGGTTGGCCTGGCCCTTCTCGATCTCGCCCATCGTCAGTTCGCCGGCGCGGACGGGATCGCGGCCAGTCAGCTTGGTCGCCGCCATGTCGTCGGCGATGGCCTGAATCTCGAGAATGTGGAGCCCGCAGAACGCGGCGATCTGCTCAAAACTGAGCGCCGTATTATCGACCAGCCAGGATGCGGTCGCATGGGGCATAAGCGGCTGAGCCACGGGAACATCCTCCAGAAATAAATAGGGCCGCCCCTCACGGAGCGGCCGGTGCCTTCCCGGCCGATGTAATGCCAGCCACGCCCGAGGGCAAGAAGAATGGGATTCAGGCGGCCTCGGCGGCCCATCCGGCAGGAACCAATGCGGCCAGGAACTGCTCCGCACTCTCGCGCCAGCCGAAGCTGCGCCCGTGGGCGGCCGCCCCGGCCCGATCGAGCAGCAGGGCCGCGCCGATCGCGGCATCCAGTTCCTCCGCCATCGCACCTGATCGGCTGTCGAGCACGTCGACTGGGCCGATCACCGGATAGGCCGCGACCGGCGTGCCTGAGGCCAGCGCCTCGATCATCACCAGCCCGAACGTATCGGTGCGGCTGGGGAAGACGAATACGTCGGCCCCGGCATAAGCGCCGGCGAGCGCTTCGCCCGACAGCGGCCCGAGGAACAATATGGCGGGATGCTGGCGCTTCAACGTCGGGAGCAGCGGCCCATCGCCGACCACCACCTTGGTCCCTGGCCGATCGACGGCGAGGAAAGCCTCGACATTCTTTTCCACGGCGACGCGGCCGACATAGAGCTGGATCGGGCGCGGCAGGCCGGCGAAGGCAGGGTGCGGCGGCGCATCGGGCCGGAACAATGCAAGGTCCACTCCCCGACCCCATGGGCGGACATTGGCGACGCCATGCGCCTCCAGCGTCCGGCGCACCGTCACCGTCGATGCCAGCACCGCGGCCGACGGCGCATGAAACCAGCGGATATAACGCCAGATCCACTCCGCCGGCACGCCCGTCCGCCGCGCGACATAATCGGGGAACTGGGTGTGGTAGGCGGTGGTGAAGGCGATGCCGTGCCGCAGACACCAACGCCGCGCGGCGAGACCCAAGGGCCCTTCGGTGGCGATATGCACCGCATCGGGCGCATGGCCTGCAATCTTCCGGCCCACCTGCACAGCCAGCGCGAAGGCCAGGCGGATCTCCGGATAGGTCGGGCAAGGCATGGACGGGAACATGTCGGGCGAGACGAAAGCGATCTCATGCCCCATCGCCTCCATCTCCGCGCCCACCGACTGCAGGGTGCGGACGACGCCGTTGACCTGCGGGGCCCAGGCATCGGTGACGATGACGATCCTCACGCCGCGATCCTTTCGGGCACCGGCGCATCTGTCCCGCGTGCCGCGATGTCCTCGGCCCAGTGGAGTATCTCCATCCGCCCGTCGAAATGCTCGACCAGAGCGGTGCAGCCTTCCACCCAATCGCCGTCATTATAATATTGGATGCCACCGATCTCGCGCATCTCGGCATTGTGGATGTGGCCGCAAACGACGCCATCCACCTGCCGCACCTGCGCCTCGTGCGCGACGACATGCTCGAAGCGGGAGATGAACTCGACCGCGTTCTTCACCTTGTGCTTGGCGTGCTTGCTGAGCGACCAATAAGGGAGGTCGAGCCGGGTGCGCACCGCGTTCACCACCACGTTCAGTCGCATCAGCAGCCCGTAGGCCGCGTCACCCAAGAAGGCGAGCCAGCGATGGGCGAGCATGATCGTGTCGAACTCGTCACCGTGCAGCACCAGCAGCTTGCGACCGTCTGCGGTGGTGTGGACTGCCTTCCGACGGATCTCGATGTCGCCGAAGGTCATGCCGGTGAACTGGCGGAACATCTCGTCATGGTTGCCGGGGATATAAACGACGCGGGTGCCGCGCTTGGCGCGCTTCATCACCCGCCAGACGATATCGTTATGCTTGGCCGGCCAATACCATTTCCGCCGCAGCCGCCACCCATCAATGATGTCGCCGACCAGATACATGGTCTCGCTGTCGGTATGGTCGAGGAAGTCGATCAGCATGTCGGCATTGCAGCCGCGCGTGCCGAGATGAACATCGGACACCCAGATCGTGCGGAAGCGCCGCCTGTCCCCCTCGCGCTCCGGATGGGCAAAGACGGGTTCGCGATATTCGGCGAGATCGGCAACGGCGGCGATGCGGGCGATGGCGTCCACGAACGATCCCTTCTCGATTGGGCTCGCCCAGAGCGTATCGCGAAACTTTGTTACAGTTCGAACATCGCGAGAACAGCAAGGTCTCAATAGCTCCTCGGCAACTCCAGGACCTTTTCGGCGATGAAGTTGAGGATCATCTGCTCGGTGATCGGGGCGATGCGGGTGATCGCGACCTCACGATAGAGGCGTTCGACATGATATTCCTTGGCATAGCCCATGCCGCCATGGGTGGCGATCGCCTGCCAGCAGGCCTCCTGGCCCGCCCGCGCGCCCAGGAACTTCGCGCTATTGGCCTCCGCCCCGCAGGGCTTGCCCGCGTCATAGAGTTCGGCCGCCTTCATCGCCATCAGCCAGGCGCTTTCCAGATACATCCACCGTTCCGCCAGCGGATGGGCGATGCCCTGGTTCTGGCCGATCGGTCGATCGAAGACTTCGCGTTCCTTCGCATAAGCCGTGGCACGGCGCAGCGCATCGCGGCCGATCGCGACGGCTTCGGATGCGATCAGGATGCGTTCCGGGTTGAGACCATCGAGCAGATAATGGAAGCCCCGCCCTTCCTCGCCGATCCGGTCCTGATCCGGGATGAACAGGTCGTCGATGAACAGCGCGTTGGAATCGACCGCCTTGCGGCCCATTTTGGGGATGCGCTGGACGTCGATCCGGCGGCGATCCAGATCGGTGAAGAACAAGGTGATGCCATCGGTCGGGCGCGCGCAATCCTCGATCTTGGTGGTGCGGGCGAGGAGCAACAGCTTGCTCGCCACCTGGGCGGTCGAGGTCCAGACCTTCTGGCCATTGACGCGATAGCCGCCGTCCACCTTCTGCGCGAAGGTCTTGATGTGCGTCGTATTGAGGCCGGCGTCGGGCTCGGTAACGCCGAAGGCGACCTTATCCTCCCCTGCGATCAGCCGCGGCACCCAGCGCGACTTCTGTTCAGGCGTGCCGTGGACGACCATCGGTTGCGGACCGAAGAGATTGATGTGGATCGAAGAGGCGGCTGCCATGGCGCCGCCATGGCCGGCGACCTCGTGGATCATCACCGCCGCTTCGGTAACGCCGAGCCCCGCGCCGCCATATTCCTCCGGCATGGTGATGCCCAGCCAGCCGGCTTCGGCCATCGCGCGGTGGAATTCGTGCGGAAAGACGCCGTCCTCGTCGCGCGCGAGCCAATAATCGTCATCGAAGCGGCGGACGACGGCGCGCACGCCCTCGCGGATGGAATCGAGATGGTCGGACATGATCCTCCGTCAGCTCTTGTTGCCGAAATGCGCCGTCGTCCTCCTCAGTGCGCGGCGAAAAGCGGCAGGCGGATGATGGCGCAATAATTGTCCCCCGCCGCCCCCGCATCCAGTTGCGCCTGCTCGCCATAGCGATTGACCAAGCGCTGCCGGATATTGGCCAAGCCGATCCCCGCCCGACCATGCGCCGAGGGCCGATTGTCCGCGCCGGTTTCCGGGATCGAATTCGTTACCGACAGCAGGATCGTGTCCGGCTCTCCCCGCGCCTCGATCTTGATGGTCGAAGGCCGGCGCCTTCTGGCGATGCCATGCTTGATGGCATTCTCCACCAACGGCTGCAGGATGAAATTCGGAACCGGTGTCTGGGCCAGGTCAGGATCGACCGCAATCTCGATCGCAAGGTCGTCCCCGAACCGGGCGGCCTCGATGTCGAGATAGGCATGGATCACATCCATTTCCTGGGCGAGCGGAACATCCGCCATGGGATCGGTGTGGAGCGATCCGCGCAGAAACTCGCACAATCGCAGGATCATCTCCTCCGCTTCATTCTTCCGGTCGACCAGCACCAGGCTTGAAATGGAATTGAGCGCGTTGAACATGAAATGCGGATTGAGCTGGAGCCTCAGCGCCGCAGCCTCCGCCTTCGCAGCCGCCGTCTCGGCAGAGGCAGCGCGCAGTTCCGCCGCCTGGGCCGTGCCGCGCACATGCATCGCCCAGAGCAGGGTCAGCGAAAGGCAGAAGGTCCAGAGATAGAGGATGCCCACCGTCATCAGCCGTTGCAGGTTGATGTTGAGTGCCCAGGCCTGCCAGTCGGGAAGAAAAGTAAGCGCCAGCCAGCGCAGCCAGTAAAGATCGAAGCCGGCCTGGATCGCCGTCGCGAGCGTGATCCCCATGCCCAGCACCAGCCAGCGAATCACAGGCAGCCTTGGCGCCAGTGCCTCGCGCAGACGCTGCAGGGCAAGGGTCTGGCCTACGCCCAGCATCAGAATCGGCACTGAGGAGAGGAAATTGGCTCCCGGAACGGTACGGCCGATCAGGAAGGCGACGATATCGACAAGCACATAGCCGAACGTCCAGACGACGAGTACCGGCCCGATCATCGTCTGGCGCGACAGGCTGCGGACCCGGCGCATCATCTTCCCGCGCCAACCCACAGGCCGGGCCTACGTCGCCGCCATACCTCCCGTTTTCCCTGCACCTAGACGCCCCCCTGCCCCGGCCCACGTCAGTTGCTATATCCTCAACCTGCGCTCACTTTCCAATGTTACGCGCGGAAAGTCGCAATGTCGGAGGTATCGCGGCAGCGCCATTTCAAAGTGCAATCTTGCATGATAACCGGAGCGCGATGACGCGGCGCCTTGCCTTGTTCCTGATGTATCTGCTGGCTCTCACCCTCGGGGCGGGCTCGATCGCTCATGCAATGGAACCTATCACCTGCCCGGGCAGTGGGTCGGAGATTTCGATCGGGCACAATGATTTCTTTGAAAACGACGGGGATAGCGACAAATCCCTTCCGCACGCGCATGGCGGATGCCATGGTCATCATCTGTCGACCACCCCCCAGGCAATGGCACCGGCACCTTACTTTCTGACGGCCGATCTGTTGCCACCGAATCAGCCGGCTGGACTGGTAGCCAGCGGCGCCGATCCAGCACTGCGTCCCCCGATCGCCTGACATTCAACCGTTCGCTGGCGCCTCTGCGCCGGCCGGCCTGAATTGTCAGGAGTTTACCAATCATGCATCGAATTATCGCGGCTTTGCTGGCCGCATCGCCCTGCGCGCAGATCGCGCAGGCGCAGCCAATGGCGTCTACCCCGGCATCACCCCCGTTCACGCTGAAACGGGCTCTGGAACTGGCAGGCGCCGTTTCGCCGTCCCTGGAAGCAGCCTCCGCCGAGGTCCGCGCCAATCAGGCGGGCCGCCAGATTGCCGGGCTTCGTCCCAATCCCAGCGTCACCGTGGAAACGGAGAATGTCGCCGGCACCGGCCCCTATCGCGGGACGGACGCCGCCGAGACAACCGCGTCGCTGACGCTCCCGATCGAACTGGGCGGCAAGCGCTCGGCCCGGATTGCAGTTGCCAAAGCCCGCACCGGGCGTGCGACTGTCGAGGCCGCCGTTGCTCAAGCCGACCTTCGGCTTCGTGTCATCCTCGCCTATGTCGAAGCGACCGCGGCGGAACGCCGGCTTGATACGGCCATCGATCAGGCGCGCATCGCGGCCGAATCCCTGCGCGCAGCCATGGTGCGGGTTCAGGCGGGACGCGCTTCTCCAATCGAGGCGCAGCGCGCCAACGTCGCGCGGCTCAATGCCGAGGCAGAAGCCATGCGTGCCGAACGGCTCGCAGAACTTTCTCGCTTCACCCTCGCGCAGTTGGTCGGCGAGCCGGTTGCCGGCGCGCTGGATGCGAGCTGGTTCGGGCGCATGCCGCGCGGCATTGATCCATCACCGCGGATCGACAGCGCGGGTACGCTGGCCGTTGCGGCGGCCGAGGCGGAGCTTTCGATCGCCGATGCCGGCGTCCGGCTGGCGCAGTCGCAACGCACACCCGACCTGACACTCGGCGCCGGCGCGCGCAGGTTCGCGGATACGAACGACAATGCCGCGCTCTTCAGCCTGTCGATCCCGATCCCGCTGTTCAATCAGGGCCAAGCCGCCGTGGCGCAGGCATCGGCCGAGCGGCAACGTGCCAGCGCGCAGAGGCGGGTCGTTGCGTTCGACGTGGATCAGGCGATTGCCCGCGCCCAAACCGAGGCGGCCAACGCCGCAACCAGTGCGGCAACCGCCAGCGGACCCGCGCTACGGGCAGCGGAGGAAGCCGCCCGCATCGCCCGCATCGGCTATCGCGAGGGCAAGTTCGGCCAGCTCGATCTGCTCGATGCCGAACGGATGCTGGCCGCGACCCGGACGGCCGCGATCGATGCGCTTCTCGCTTACCACATCGCCCAGGCGCAGCTCGAGCGGCTCACCACACGCGCGCCTGACCATCGGGGGGAATGATCGATGAAAACCTGTCTGAAGGCGGCACTGCCGCTCACACTCGCCGCATTTATGCTGGCGGGATGCTCGGGTGGCGACCCTGCATCCAAGGAAGAAGCCGAAGCAACGGATAATGAAGCCGGTCATGCGGCTGCAGAAGGCGATATCGCGGTCACGCCGAAGCAGATTCGCACGGCTGGGATCGAGCTGATCCACGCAATCCGAGGCGGCGCCGGCATGCTAACCATGCCGGCGACGATCGAGGGAGACCCGCAAGCAACGCAGGTCGTGTCGGCCGCGATCGGCGGCAGGGTCGTCTCTCTCACCCGCAATCTCGGCCAGTCGATCGGACGCGGCCAGACGCTGGCCGTGATCGAAAGTCGCGAAGCGGCCTCGCTGAACGCGGAGATCGAAGCCGCGCACGCCCGGCTTACCCTGGCCGAGGCCAGCCTGCGTCGCGAACAGCGACTGTTCGATGAGCGCGTCTCGCCCGAACAGGATCTGATCGCCGCGCGCACGACCGCGAGCGAGGCACGCATCGCCTTGCGTCTCGCGCAGCAGCAGGCAGCAGCCGCGGGCGGCCGCGGCGGCGCGCTCAACCGCATCGCCATCGCAGCCCCGCTTTCCGGGCAGATCATCTCACGCAACGTCACGCTCGGGCAGACGGTTGCGGCGGATGCCGAGCTGTTCCGCATAGCCGATCTTTCCCGGGTCGCCGTAACCGTCGCGCTCTCGCCCGCCGATGCCGGCAAGGTGAAGCCGGGCTCGGGAATCGAGGTCGTCGCAGGAGACCGGAAATCTGTCGCCCGTGTCGATTTCGTCTCCCCGGTTCTCGACCAGGCTACGCGCCTCGCAACGGTGATCGCGATCGTCGACAACCGGGCAGGCCAATGGCGGGTTGGTGAACCGGTAACCGCTTCGATCCGTCTGGACGGTGCGGCGTCGACCGCCGGATCGGTCCTCATTCCGGAAAGCGCTGTCCAGACGGTCGAGGGACGGCCGATGGTGTTCGTCCGCACCGATCATGGCTTCCGGGCCACGGCCGTCACGCTGGGCGCGCCCAGCGGCGACAACGTGGTCGTCACCTTCGGGCTGAAGGGCGGCGAACAACTCGCCGGCACCAACAGCTTCACGCTCAAGGCCGAGCTCGGAAAGGGCGAAACGGAGCACGGACATTGATCATGATCGACCGCATCGTCACCTTCGCTGTCGAGCGGCGCTGGTTCGTCCTGCTCGTCACGCTGATCGCGGCCCTGATCGGAGGGTGGGCGCTCAGCCGCCTGCCGATCGACGCCGTTCCCGACATCACCAACAATCAGGTGCAGGTGAATATCAGCGCGCCTGCTCTCTCCCCCGAACTGGTCGAGAAACAGATCGCCTTCCCGATCGAGACCGCACTCGCCGGCGTTCCGGGCCTCGAATATACCCGTTCGCTCAGCCGCAACGGCTTTGCCCAGGTCACGGCCGTCTTCAGCGATGCCACCGACATCTATTTCGCCCGTCAGCAGGTCGCCGAACGTCTGCGCGTCGCCGAGGAGAATCTGCCCGAAGGCGCCGTCCCGACCATGGGGCCGATCGCTACCGGACTGGGCGAGGTCTATATGTGGACCGTCCACCTCGCGCATCGCAGGGAGGACCGGCACAAGCCCGGCGAACCGGGGCTCCAGCCGGACGGGAGCTACATCACGCCCGAGGGCGATCGTCTGGTCAGCGAAGCCGACAAGGCGACCTATCTGCGTACCGCGCAGGACTGGATCGTCGCGCCACTCCTCAAGAACACACCCGGTCTTGCCGGGGTCGATTCGATCGGCGGCTATGTGAAACAGTTTCAGGTCGTTCCCGATGTGCAGCGACTCGCGGCGATCGGCATGGACCTGACAAGCCTCGCGCAGGCCATCGAAGCGAACAATATCGGCATCGGCGCCGGTGTCGTCGATCGCGGTGGCGCAGGCCTCGCCGTCCGTTCCGACGCGCGCATCCGCAATATCGACGAGCTTGGCGCAATCGTCGTCGCGACGCGCGAAGGCGTGCCCATCCGGCTAGACCAGGTGGCGCAGGTGCGGCTCGGCCAGGCGATCCGTTACGGCTCGGCGTCGGAGAATGGCGAGGAAGTCGTCGTTGGCACGGCGATCATGCGGATCGGCGAGAATAGCCGGACGGTAGCCTCTGCGGTCGCGGCTCGACTTGAGGAGATCAACGCATCGCTGCCGACCGACGTCATCGTCCAGCCGGTCCTCGACCGAACGGCGCTGGTCAATTCGACGATCAGGACGGTTGCGAAGAATCTCACCGAAGGCGCCCTGCTGGTCATCGTCGTCCTATTCGCGTTGCTCGGCAATTTCCGCGCGGCACTGATCGCGGCGCTGGTCATCCCCGTCACCATGCTGATGACGAGCTTTGGCATGCTGCGCGGGGGCGTCTCGGCCAACCTGATGAGCCTCGGCGCGCTCGATTTCGGCCTGATCGTCGATGGCGCCGTCATCATCGTCGAGAATGCCCTGCGGCGCATATCCGAGCGGCAGCATCATCTCGGCCGCAACCTCACGCTCGACGAGCGCCTGACTGCCGTCTCCCGATCGACCCGCGAAATGATCCGTCCGACCGTGTTCGGGCAGGCGATCATCATCCTCGTCTATGTGCCGATGCTCACGCTCACCGGGGTCGAGGGCAAGACCTTCTCGCCGATGGCACTCACCGTGATCTTCGCGCTCGCTTCGGCGTTCGTCCTCTCGCTGACCTTCGTCCCCGCAATGCTCGCGATCTGGCTGTCGAAGCCGGTAGAGGAGAAGGAAGGGCGCATCATCGCCTGGCTCAATCGCAAATATGAACCCGGGCTCAACCGCGCGATGAAGCGACCGACCATGACCATGGGCGTCGGCGTCGGCGCCTTCCTTGCCGCCATCCTCGCTTTCTCCTTTCTGGGGCAGGAATTCCTGCCCCAGCTCGACGAGGGTGATCTGACTGCACAGGTGCTCCGCATTCCGGGAACGTCGATCGATCAGAGCCAGGCGATGCAATCGCGGATCGAGCGCGAGATCGGCAACCTACCGGAAGTGCAATTTGTCTTCTCGAAGACGGGCACGGCCGAACTCGCGTCCGATCCGATGCCGCCGAACATCTCCGACACCTTCATCATCATGAAGCCTAGAAAGGAGTGGCCGGACGGCAATCTTTCCAAGGACGAACTGGTCGCCAAGGTCGAGAAGGCGCTTGGCGAGGTGCCGGGCGGTGTGTTCGAGATCAGCCAGCCGATCCAGATGCGCTTCAACGAGTTGATCGCGGGCGTGCGCGGCGACATCGCGGTCAAGATTTTCGGGGATGATCCCGATGCCATGAACGCGACGGCTACGCGCATCGCCGCCATCCTCCGCCAGACGCGCGGCGCCGCCGACGTTCGCGTCGAGCAGACCGAGGGCCTGCCGATGCTCGATATAAGGCCCCGTCGCGACATCATGGCGCGGCTGGGCATCACCGCCCAGACCATCCAGGAAACCATCTCCGCAGCCATCGGCGGCCGAGATGCGGGGTTGATCTTCGAAGGCGACCGGCGCTTCGCCATCACCATCCGTCTCGCGGACTCGGCGCGCGCCGATCTCGAAACGCTGGGGCAAGTGCCGGTGCCACTGCCAAACGGCGGGTTCGTGCCTTTGGCCAGCATCGCCGAAATCGGCGTCACCGACGGCCCCAACCAGATCAGCCGCGAAAATGGCAAGCGCCGGGTCGTGGTGCAGGCCAATGTGCGTGGCCGGGATGTGGCAGGCGTCGTGGCCGATGCCCGAGCCGCGATCGAACGGGAGGTCCGGCTGCCTGCCGGACAATATCTCGATTGGGGCGGGCAGTTCGAGAATCTCCGTTCGGCCAGCGAACGGCTGATGCTTGTCGTGCCCGCTTGCTTCGCCCTGATCCTGCTGCTCCTCTATGGAGCCCTTGGAAGCGTGCGCGATGCCGCGATCGTGTTTACCGGTGTTCCGCTTGCGCTTGTCGGCGGGGTGATGGCGCTGTTCCTCCGCGGCATGCCCTTCTCGATCTCGGCGGCGGTGGGGTTCATTGCCCTGTCGGGCATCGCAGTCCTCAACGGCCTCGTCATGGTCACCTCAATCCAGGATCTGATGGCGCGAGGGATCGATCGGGCAAGTGCCGCCCACGAAGGGGCAATGACACGCCTGCGACCGGTCGTCATGACGGCGCTCGTCGCGAGCCTCGGCTTCGTTCCGATGGCGATCTCCACCGGATCGGGCGCGGAAGTCCAGAAGCCGCTTGCGACGGTGGTGATCGGCGGGCTGGTCTCTGCAACCCTGCTGACGCTGTTCGTGCTGCCCACGCTCTATGCCCGCTATGGCCGTCGGGAGACGAGCGTGGCTGATGCGGGGCACCAGCGCGAGCATTGCTCACATGTTGAATAATCACGATGCGGCGCCGACATTGGAAAGGCTGCCAGCCCACGACGCCGGAGGGGTGATGCGATGATACAGTCGGAGAAAGCAGCCTATCGCGAAAAGCTGCGAGCCATGGGCCCGCGGGCTCTTGTTGCGGAGCAATCCCGTCAGAAAGAATTGGGCGACCAAGAGCGCGTCGAGCTCGCATCAGAAGAGCACGAACGCCGCAGCGTCGACTATGACGCTGGCGGTGAGGCCGGCTGAGAGGCACGGGGGCGAGGACGCCTGCTTTGGTTCTTGGATCTGGTCTCAGGCTCGCGGTTCTGATCAACCGCGAGCCGTCCGCGATTGCCTTAAGGCTTGCCTGTATAATCGAGTGCCGGCGCCCGATCCCCCAGCAGCGGCCGGTAGACGAAGTCTGCGCCCCTCGCCTTCTGGAACTCGGCCTTCGCCGCCGCAATCTCATCCGGATTGCGAAACAGCTCGGCACCGCTCAGTGCGAGCGTCTTGGCGGCAACGACCGCGCCCTTCACGCCAATGCTCGTCCCGCTCGCCGAAGCCGCCTGCCAGCTGTGCGGCGGTGTTCCGCCGACCCATGTCGCAGCGCTGAGACTGCTGGTCGGCACGACCCAGCTGATGTCGCCCACATCGGACGAGGCCGAACTCTTCTTGCCAAGATCATAGGCTTCGATCCGGCTCGGGTCTGGCTCGGAGAGCTCACCGGGCAAGGACGCACTGATGGCCTTGGCATATGTCGCTTCGGCGTCCGTGTAACGATAGCCGCCGACCCGGCGCAGATTTCCCTCGACGATCCGACCGAGCACGTCGTTGGGAAGCGTGCCATAGCTGCCGCCGATGATCTCGACCGACACCGTGGTTCCCGTCGCCAGTGCCGCGCCTTCAGCCGCCTTCTGCACCCGGCCCCAGACGTCCTGGACCACGTCTGGGTCATAATGCCGGACGTAATAGAAGCTCTCCGCGGTCGCCGGCACGATGATCGTTCACAGCGACCGAATTGTTAGCGACATGTGCCGACACGATGTCAGCGGTAAGAGCGATGAGCGCTTCTATATTTTCGTCAGACATAAATTTTCCTCTTTGGTCCCGACACGGACCTTATAAATATAGGGCAAACGCCGCCTTCGTTCAACGATCAGAAAAATTGCCGTTCGGACCCATATCCCGGTAAATTGGCATCGATAAGATATCATTCATATCAAAACTGTCCATGATGCGAAGTAATAATACTTTCTGCTTTGTCGATTTTCAGGGTTTCAACTAGAGTTTCTCTCTAAGTTGAGTTACTCTCGATGCTGAACCATCGGGCTGGGGTTGATCCAGCTTTTCGACATCAGGCCGGGCCATGTGCCACTGGCGCGCTGAGCAACGATATCGGCGGCTCGTTGCCGATCGCGCTCTGCGGCCGTACTTCGTAGTCTCTGCGCGAAGCCTTGCAGGGACGACCGGTTCGGCGCTTTCAGATAGAGGCGGAAGCAGTCGGTGAGCTTGTAGGGCTTCGGGCGAGGCTTGGCGCCACGCACTTTTGCATCGGTCAGCATGGTCCAGCTCCACGCGATCGGACCACGTTGCCCTCGAAACGGGTTTGAGGGCGTGCGGAAGACTACGGACGGTTCCGGCTCGCAAAGCCTTGGTTTTCAGGAGAAAATGTCAATTTCGATGGACTGTTGCGACCCTCTGCGGAGGGGCGTCTGGCGGAGACGGAGGGATTCGAATGGCCTCGGTATCCTATTGTAATATCGTGAATATTATTTTTCTATGACAACCAATCCTAAAGCCGTTCCTAAAGCCAGGCGTTCCCACCGCATATCTGGCTTGGCTTGCCATTAGCCCCAGACTTCATGGGGGAACGCAGTAGACGAAGTACCTGTCGGTCTAGGGGAAGATCACCTCTCATTCGTTAGATCTCTAGGACCACCATCGGAAGGCTCCAGCACATTGAGGGGCCAAGCAAGCCGGCGGCATTTTGAAAAGGGGCCCCAATGGAAGAAACACAGAGGGATCGGCGCAGGGACAGTCTGATTCGAATCAAGGCCGTACAAGCCCGCACCGGCCTTTCCGTCGCTACAATCTATCGGCGCGAATCGGAGGGTACGTTTCCCAAAAAAGTGAGGCTCGGGCCTCGCATGGTTGCTTGGTACCAGAGCGACATAGAGGATTTTGTCGCCTCGCCACTTTCATTTGACGCAGTCGAGGAAGAATAGTCCGTTGATCCGGACCTGACCCTACCGACGTTCAGGGAGATTGGTGGAAGGTGTGACTGTCGAGTGACCCGGCACCTTCGGGGAACCCCCAGCAAACCTCAGAAACCCGAGGTTTTCGAGTTTGTACTCCGCGTCGCCCCCGCGGCATCACATAAACTTGGCAATTTCTTCGAGCGATCGATCGATCGGATCAGCCCAACCAACCGTCGGAGCATGGTACAGACGAAATTGAAATTTCTGTCGGTACAAAATTGCAAGGGAGAGGCGTCCTTTCTCCAGGGGGCTTTCCGATCGACCAATCAACACGGTCGGTGCGGGCAATCCCTCCGAGAATGTGTTGGCACCAGACGCCGCGACACAACGTGTCTCCCGATCAGATTCTCTAGCCCCGCTTCGCAATTCGAAAGCTTGCGAAGCGCGGCATATTGTTGCCTTTGCTGGTTGTCGATTTGACCCGAAGACTTGTGAGGTATAGCGCGATCCCAATGTCGCAAGTGGAGTTTCAGTGATGTCCGAACATTCGGGTCAGGATAAGCGCAATCCTCTCGAGATCGCCACCGAGATCACCATTGCCTGGCTCAACAATCCCAACTCGAAGGTGATGCCCGACGAAGTTCCGGCATTCCTTCAGAAGCTCCACGACACCATCTCCGGCATTGGTAATGCGGTCAAAGACGTCGTCGAAGCTGTCGTCGAACATGTTCCGGCGGTACCGATCCGTTCTTCAGTAAAGCACGATCATATCGTTAGCCTGATCGACGGATCTAAGCTCAAGACTTTGAAGCGCCATCTGACCAAGCATGGCCTGACTCCCGCTCAATATCGCGAACGCTACAATCTCAAGGCCGACTATCCGATGGTCGCTGCAAAGTTCGCCGAAGAGCGCCGCAAGATCGCGCAAGCGATCGGCCTCGGCCGCAAGCGTGGCGAGGCGACCAATACGTCGCTTGCGGTCGGCGCGGCCGCTTCACCCAAGCCTGCCGCAAAGGCGGAGGCCAAAGCGCAAGCTACAACTAACCCGACTGCCAAGGGAAAGGGAGCCGCCGGCGGGGCAAAGCCTGCCGCAGCCGGACCGAAGGTGCTAGCTTCGAAGCTAAAAGCCGCTGCCGCCGCATCGCCGTCCGCAGCCACAGCGACCGACATGGTAGCGCCGGCTCCTTCCGCCAAGCCCACGAGAACACCGGCCGCAAAGCCATCGGCTGCAAAGGCAAGGGCTGCAGCTAAATCCGCCTTCGCACCTCCTCCGTCCCCCGCACCACAGCCCGTCGCCAAGGCCAAGGCAGTGCCCGGGCCGCAGGCGAAGACCAGGGGTGTCCGTGCTGCGGCGGAAAGCACGGCGGCGTCCGCACCAGCGGTCGCCGCGCCTGCTGTCCCTGCGAAGGTTGCGATCAAGGCCGCCCGAAAGGTGAAGGATCCGACCGATAGCGCGTCTAGGGAACGGCCAGCGGCCGCGTCCAAGGAAAAGGTCAGGCCTTCCGCGAAGGCGACCGGCACAGGAGCCGCCGCGACTGCCTCTGAAGCTCCGTCCGTGTCGGGACTCGCCCCCGCTCCGGCCGGCAAGAAGGCCGCGAAAGTCGCGAAGGCCGCCGCCAAGCCATTGGCGTCCCGTTCGTGGCCGGTCTCAAAACCGGCGGGATCGACTTCCGCTACCGCGAAACCGCCTAAAGCTCCTGCGCCAAAACCTGCCAGGGCTGCCGCGCCAAAGCCCGACAAAACGCCAGCGACACCGTCTTCCGAACCCGCCGTCGCAGCGTCACCGCCCGCACCGCAGCCGATGGCGGCCGCTAAGGCGGAAAGCATTTCCGCGCCAGTTGCCGCGGCAAAGCGCCGAGCCAGCTTGTCGCTTCGCCATGGTGCGCGCAAAGACAAAGCATCGGCGAGCTGACCGAGGCTCGTACGAGCGAATTCGCGCGCTTGCGTGTGTCAGTTCTCGCGCGGTGGCGCCTCCTTGCGCCCGGCACGTCACCTCTAAGAGCGTTACTAAAGCCTCAGAGGCGCTCCCCACAGAATAGGTGCCCCCGTACTTAGGGAAAAGCGAACGCCTGCACGGATCGGCTGATCCGCTTTCCAGAGGTTCGCAACCGAGTCGGCCTTGGCAAATCGAGTATCGATGTCTTGATCAATGAGGGGCGATTCCCCGCACCGCATAAGATCTCACCATTTGCCTCGCGCTGGAGCAATCTTGAAGTGATTGCGTGGATCTCGGACGTGAAAGATGGATTCGAGGGCGAGCGACGCAAAGTTTAGCGTAGTCCGCAATCCGATCGGGAGCTGACGTGCGTCAATCGAATGACCGGCCACGCAGCGGCCACAAGGACAATCAGCGCGAACTTGGATACCCCTCCACGAGTCCGTGGAGGGGTATGAATCATCCGTTGAGCTTATCCTTCACCGCCTTAGCCGGCGTGAACGTAAGCTTCTTGGAAGCTGCGATCTGGATCGTGGCGCCGGTCGAAGGATTACGGCCTTCGCGTGCAGGCGCGTCCTTGACCTTGAACTTGCCAAAGCCGTTGATGGATACTTCCTGGCCCGCGGCGACGGCGTCGGCCACAGCAGCAAAGACCGCGTCGACGATCTTGCGCCCATCGGCCTTGGTCAGGCCTTGAACCGAAGCGATCTGCTCGGCGAGTTCAGTATTGTTCATTGAGATCGTTCCTCCACATTGGAAACCACGAGCTAATCCGCCAGCGCCGCTTCCGTCCAGCCGATAGCGCGATTGCCGCCTCGCTCCACAACCACCGGCGTTTCACCGGAGAATTTCTAGTGTGACCCTCTCCGCTGCTCCTGCCCGCGCAGCGATGTGCGAAAATCGGCCGCACCGCGATCGCTTCCGGGGAGGTCTCGCGCGTAATAGGTCGCCGCCCTCCAGAACAGCGCCCCGCCGGCCAGGGTGAGCAGGCTCAGCGACAAAAGGCTGTAGCGCAATGCCTCATTCCCGAATGCGCGTGACAGCGCATCGCTGACCAGTCCGGCCGCCATGGGGCCAACCGCGCTTCCCAATATGTTGATGACGACGACGAGCATGGCTGAAGCCTGGGCCCGATGCTCGGGCGCGATAAGCCGCGCTGCCGCGCCGAAGGCAGGCCCGGCCCATAGCGACGTCAGAAAACTTGTCGCAAGCGAGATCATTGCGACCTGAGGCACGACCAAACCGCCAAATTGGAAAGCTGCTCCACCGGGCACGATCATCATGAGCACGAAGAGGGGGAAGGAAAGAAAGAAGCCAAGGGCCGGAATGCGAAGCTGCCAACGTTCATCGCGGACCCGCAAGGCATCGACGACAAGACCACTGGCGAGGCTGCCGGCCACACCGCCGGCCACGGCTCCCAGGCCGAGCCAGGATCCCGCCTCGACCACCGACATGCCATGCGAGCGCATGAAATAGGTCGGCAGCCAGATCGCGCCCGCATAGCCGAAAATGTTGAAGGTGCCGACGCCGAGCGCTAGCAGCCGAAACGACGGTATCGACCAGAATGAGCGCGCAGCAGCGATCAAGGAGATCCCTTGCGCCTCCGCCTCTACGCTTTGTCCGGCGTTGCGGGGCGCGGTTCGCCAGATCAAAAGCGCCAGGGGAAGCCCGGGCAAGGCCAGCGCGAGAAAGGCCCATCGCCAGCCCCACAGGCTCGCGAGCGCCGCGCCACCGGTCAGTCCGAGGACGATACCGAAATAGGTGCTCGAGGCGAGCACGCCCAGCGCGCTCGAACGGCGCCGGCTGTCGAACAAGTCCGCGATCATCGCCTGAGACGGCGGCATTCCTCCTGCTTCGCCGACACCCACCATCAAGCGGGCGACCGCGAGTTGCGCCGACCCGAGCGCGGATCCGCAAAGCGCCGTCGCGAGGCTCCACAAGGTGATCGCACCAGCGAGCACGCCCCGTCGCGATCGGCGGTCCGCGATTTTCGCGAGCGGCATCGAAAACAGTACATAGCTCAGGATGAAGGCGGGTCCGCCGATCAGGCCCATCATCGCGTCGCTTGCCCCGAATTCCGCCTTGATGGCGGGGATCAGCACGGAGAACAGGTGGCGGTCGGCATAGCTCAGCGTGTTGGCGAGGAGCAGCAACCCCAACACAAATAACGCGTAACCGCGCGATGCGGTGATCGCGGCGTCACCAGCTTGCCTCGCCATTCTCTTCTCTCCTCGCCTTTCGAAAGGGATAAGCGAGAAGCGGCGAAGGTCAATATTTAGTTAGTAATCACTCACAATGGTGTCGCCTTCGTCAGACGGCTGCCGGTGGCGCGACCTTCGAGTTGATCGCGACGCCGTGGATGAAGATCGCTGCCGCACGCCGTGCGTGGCCGGCAATCTCTGTCTGATCTGGGAGGCGAAGGTGGAAGGTCACGGCCCTGTTCCACTCGGAAATAGCCATGGCGATGAAAAGGGTGGCAAGGGGTTGCACGAGATCCTGCGCGAACCCTGCGCGTTGGAGATAAGCGGCCAGCGGCTGTACAAAGCGTTCTTCCTGGCTGGCATAGCCGGCCTCCGCCAGTTCAGGAAAATCCTTGCCGTCATTCATGACGAGGCGTGCGAATCCCAGGCTGTCAGGGCGCGACAATTGCCTCACCATATTAGTGGCAAAATGCTCGAGCGTCCGCTCGACCGATAGCTCTTCGACAAGAACCGGCTCGGCACTATCGGACGACAGCGCGCTCAGGCACGCCCCGAACAAGGATGCCTTGTCGACATAGAGGTTATAGAGCGTGCGCGTCGAGACATCGGCCGCTTTTGCCACCTCGCGCATCGAGACGTCGCGATAGCCGGACGTCAGGAACAAGGTGGTCGCAGCGGTGAGAATGGCCTGCCGCTTCTCGACAGCCTCGGCGTTGCGAGGGCGCCCTCGCCGCTGAACCCTGGCTGCACCCGGCACCGTCATCCCGTGCTTCTCCCCGACCTGCCGTCACCTTAACAACCCGGCACCGGCGCCTGCCTGCTCGATATTCCGAATGCGGGTCAGTGGATAGTCCGCGTTCCCGGCCAAATTTGCGCGTGCCCGGACGACCTGCCTTCTTTCCCTTTCCCGCCGCTTGATTATATACACCCGTCGTTGTAATTAATAGTCCGGGAGGGGCGAATGCGATTCCCCTTCGCCAGAAAACCAGAGAGGATGACCATCATGGCGGATGTGGAGCCGGGCCTGCATGGGCCGCAGGCCGAGGACCTCGACCGGGCCATTGACGCGCTCGATCCGGTCGTGGCGTTGCTGGCGCTGGTCCAGCTCACCGGCGACCGCACGCTCCTCCACAAATTCGGTCCTGCGCTGGAAGGCACCCAGCATCAGGTCAAGGAAGCCTTTGTCGCGTTCGACAACCCTCGCGAGACGACGCAGGCCTCGCTCGACGTCCAGCGCGACGTGCGCGACCGGCTTCGTAGCGCGGTCAAGTCGGGCAAGCCGCCGGTTCTCCCTCATCTCGACAAGCCGCTGTTCCGTGAAATGGCGCGCCTGGCGCTTGGCCTCGAGCTGCCCGAAATGTCGATCGATCCGGCGTTCCAGCATGCGGGCTTCACCACCGACACGCGTATCCGCGCGCCCCAGCGCATTCCTCCGGCCGACTTCAAGGTGCTGGTTGTCGGCGCCGGCATGATGGGGATCAATGCCGCGATCAAGCTCCAGCAGGCGGGCTTCGATTATCAGATCCTCGAACGCCTCGACGAGGTCGGCGGCAACTGGCTCGAAAATACCTATCCCGGCGCCGCCGTCGACACGCCGAGCCGCGTCTATTCCTTCTCGTTCGAGCCCAACGGATCCTGGACCAAATATTATCCGAACGGCCCCGAATTCCTGTCCTATCTCAAGCGCGTCTCCGACAAATATGGTGTCCGCGACAAGATCGCATTCAATACCCAGGTGGAAGGCGCCAGGTGGGACGACGCACGCAAGGTCTGGATCGTCTCGGCACTTCGGGACAGCACGCCCGTCACCTACGAGGCCAATGTCCTGATCATGGCGGTCGGGCCCAACAATACGCCCAATTATCCCAAGGTCGAAAATCTCCAGATGTTCTCGGGACCCGTCATTCATTCGGCCCGCTGGGATCATGGGGTCGACCTCACGGGCAAGAAGGTCGTGCTGGTCGGGACCGGCTGTTCGGGGGTCCAGGTTGCGACCGCGATTGCCGACACGGTCGGCGAGCTCGTCATCATCCAGCGCCAGCCCGAGCACATCATCCCCAATCCAGCCGCCCACGCACCGGTGGATCCACTCGAGATCGGCGCGATGGAGCAGATCCCGTTCGTCGCGCAGTGGAAGCGCCTGCAGAGCCTCGCCAGCGCGATGGCCGACATGCACGGCATGATCATGAAGGATGAGGAGCATGCCGCCAGGACTGGTGGCTTCGGTCCGGTCAATGACGGCATGAAAATGATGATCGACGGCTATCTGAAGAGCCATTTCCCGGACGACCCGGAGATGGTCGATTTCCTGACCCCGTCCTTCCCGGTCTTCGCGAAGCGCCCGATCCTCGATTGCGGCTTCTTCGACACCCTCAAGAAGCCGAATGTCTCGATCGTCCGCGGCTCGATTGCCGAATGCGACCAGAAAACCGTGATCCTCGACGACGGGACGCGGATCGAATGCGACGTTCTTGTCTTCTCGACGGGCTACAATCTCTATTTCGGCCGGCAGTTCGACATTCGCGGCACGGGCAAGTCCCTCAGCCAGACGTTCGAACCCCACCCCTTCTCCTATGAAGGCATGCTGGTCCCGAGCTTTCCGAACTTCGTCTTCATGGGCGCGCCCTACAGCTACCTCGTGGCCAACCATGCGGTCGTGAGCGAACAGCAGGTCCATTACATCGTCGAGCTTCTGCAGTGGATGGTCGACGAAGGCCTGTCGGCGGTCGACGTCAGCGAGGAGGCGACGCGCGCCTTCGTCGAGGATGTCGATGCCGAGCTCAGCCGGACCGCATGGGTCCAGTGCGGCAATGCGCACGGCTATTATCGCGACCAGGGCAGGAAGGTGATCCTGGCCATTCCGCGCCACAATTCCCGGATCTGGCACGAAACTCGCTCGCCCCGGACCGATGATTTCCATGTCACCCGGCGCGCCGACCTCGGCCCTGCCACGTCCCCCGAAATGGCTATGCTCACGATCTGACGTGAAGTATGCACTTACTAATAGGAGAGAGAGAGAATGGCCGACCCGCGCCCCTTCGGAACGACCCGGGCAACCCAGTACAGCTTCGCCAAGACCTTCGTGCACGACCTCGATGCGATGGCAAAATTCTATGAGGAGGTGTTCGGCCTGATTCCGTTTGGCCGCCACCAGGACGTGATGTTTGGCAGAGCCATCGACGAAATCACCTTCCAGTCGACCTATCAAGGCGGCCCGGCGCTCACGCTCATCCAATATCTGGACTCGGCAGGACCGTCCGCCGGCGAAGCGGTGCAGGGCTATGTCACCGAAGATCTCGATGCGCTGGTCGACCGTGCGCGGAAGGCCGGCGGAACCATTCCGGAGCCGATCCGCGAGATCAGCGAGTTCTCGATCCGCGTCGGCTTCGTGCTCGATCCGGAGGGCCATGTGAACGAAGTGGTCCAGATGATGGGCTGATCGGACGTCGCGAACCGGCAGAAAAGAACGAGGAGGGATAGATGGCGATCGGCGATGCAGTCCGGATGGAGGACTATAAGGACAATCATGCGGCAACGATCCGGCGCGTGCCGGTCGCGTTCGAGGGCCCGCTCCCCCGCCCCACGCGGAGCCTGGAGCAGGTGAAGATCGACCTCGACCAGGCAGGCTATGCCATCCTGACCGATGTCCTGACCGCGGATGAGGTTCGCGAGGCGCGGCAGGTCCTCGTCGATGAGATCGCACGCGAGGAAGCCATCGACGAGAACCGCGTGCGGCGCTTCTTCACCGATCCCGACGACAAGAACCGGCGGCTGAGCCGGCTACCCAATCGCCATCACTGGTTCCGCGACTTCCTCGAGCATCCTGTGGCATTGCACCTGACCAAACATATCCTGGGCCCCACGTTATTGAACGAGGGCTATCTGGTGCACAGCTACGGGGCCAATCTCACCCGGCCCGGCAGCGGTGAGCAGTTCATACATCTCGATCGCGGCATGGATTTCCGGGACCAGCAAAAGCCGCTCCAGTCACGCTTCATCTGGTGTCTCGACCCTTTCGAAGAGGCGAATGGCGCGACCCGCGTCGTGCCCGGAAGTCACCGCTGGAACGATCGCATCGATATGACCGGCGGAACCTATTATGAATCGCTTGCCGCAGAAGCCCCGGCCGGCTCGCTGATCATCTACAGCGACATGCTGCTTCACGGTACCGGCGCCAATACAAGCCAGGACCGGGAACGCGCCGGCGTCATCGTCGGCTATTGCCCGCCCTGGTGCAGGCCGATGATCAACTTTCCGCTGGTGCTCGATCCCACCGTCATGGCGGGCACGTCCCGAACGCTCCGCCAGCTGCTCGGCTACAGTTCGGTCTCGATCGGCTTCGACGAGCAGTGGGACAGCGCCAGCGACGAGCTGCGCGCGCTCTGCGTGCCGGCAACGATGGACTATTGAACGGAATCATCGGCTGCGTCCCGCCACACCTTAAGAAGCAAGAACAAGGAGCCGAAATGTGGCGAGCGCCATGACATCTTCGGGCACAGAGCCTTCGCATTTCGAACGTCGCAGGCCTGACCGCGCCATCCGAAATCCGTCGATCGCTTCCGGAACAGTCGGCGCTCGGTCTGTCGTGCCGGAATTGCAGGACGAGGCAGCCATGAGCGATGATCGGCGCCGCAGGACCAGGGGGCCTACTGGGCTTGCCGGTCGCACGACGCGTCCCAGCCGACTGCTGGCTTTCCTGTCCCCCATTCTTATGTGGGCGATGGTGGCACCGGCCGCGGCACAGAATCTCGACCCACCGTCCGACCCCGCCGCCATCAAGCTCGGCACGGGCGGTGTTACCGGTTCCACTGGCCCCGAGATCTGGTGGCGCCAGGGCGGCAAGCTGTCGGTTCGCAATGTCACGGAAGCGACCCTCACTCCGGTGCTGCCGGCTCCGGACAAGGCAACCGGCGCCGCGGTCGTCATTGCCCCCGGGGGCGCCTTCCGCACGCTGGCGATGGATCAGGAAGGTTGGTCGATTGCGCGCTGGCTCGCGGACCATGGGGTCGCCGCCTTCGTCCTCAAATATCGGCTCGTTCCGACGTCACCGGGCTGGCCCGAATTCGGGCGCGAGATATCGGATGTCATGAAGAAGGCCGTCCTCGGCCCAGGACAGGAACGTGCCATCCCCGTCCCCGGCCAGGCGGTCGAGGACGGGCTCGCGGCCATTCGTCTCGTCCGGTCGCGCGCCGCGGAGTTCGGCGTCGATCCCAAACGCGTCGGAATGATGGGCTTTTCGGCCGGCGCGATAACGACCATCACCACGGCCCAGCAATCCTCCGCCGATGCGATGCCCGCCTTCATCGCGCCGATCTACCCGTCGATGAACAGGGTCGTGGTGCCGGCGGGCGCCCCGCCGATGTTCGTCGGTATCGCGACGGACGATCCGCTGTTTGGCAAGATGGGCTATGGGCTCGTCGAAGGCTGGATCGCCGCCGGCGGCAAGGCCGAGCTTCACGCCTACCAGCGCGGAGGCCATGGCTATGGCGTCGGCATCAGGGGCACGACCAGTTGGGACTGGCTCGAAGGCTTCCGTCGCTGGCTCGACATGAACGGCATGTTGAAGTCCCGATGAAACAGGCTCTGAGGCCGATGCGCCGAACGCTTTTCCTGATCCTCATGGCCTCTGCAGCGCAAGCCATGACCGTGCCCGTCGCGGCGGCGGACGAACTGAAGGCGGCATTCGCGACGCCCCCCGTCGAGGCCCGGCCGATGATCCGGTGGTGGTGGCCCGGTGGCGCCGTCACCGCCGACGAGATCCGACGGGAACTGGAGGTCCTCGACAAGGCGGGAATCGGCGGCGCCGAGATCCAGGCGTTCAATCCCGGTATTCCCGCCGTCACGGCCTCCGAGCGCGAGCGCATCGACAGTTTCGCCGAACCGTCCTTTTTCGCTGCGGTCTCGGCGGCGACGGAAGAGGCTGCCAGGCGCGGCATGGTGATCGACTATACGTTCGGATCCGCCTGGCCCTCGGGCGGCGGCACGGCCATCCCTCCCGAACGCGCCCTGTCGGAGCTCACCATGGCCATGACCACCGTCGAGGGTGGGCAGCGCAGCCCGGTCCGGATCGTTATCCCGACCCGCACGAGACGGATGGGCGCCCTGTCGCCGCTCGATCCGCGCGTGAAGGATCCAGCCTTTGCCGACTGGTCCCGGCGCTTCGACGCGCGCGGCCAGGTGGTTGCGGTGATGGCCTTTCGCGGCCGCGCACCTGCTCTGAAACCAAGCGCGCCCGCCGGAGGGCTCATCCTCTCGGCCTGGTCGGATGTGCTGGCCTCAGGTGCCATCGACCTTGCAAGCCGGGTCGATCTCACCGCGCGCCTCGGGGCCGATGGAACGCTCGACTGGGTGCCGCCGCCCGGATCCTGGCAGGTCTTCGTCTTCAAGCAATATGCCTCCAACATGGGGGTGACGGGCGCGGCCGGCCGTGGGCCACAACTGGTGCTCGATCATTTCGACAGGAGCGCATTCGACGCGCACGCGAGGCGCGTGGGTGATCCGCTGGTGCAAGGAGCACGAAAAGCCGGGATTCGCGCGACCTTCGTCGACTCGCTCGAGCTCATGCAGGATCTGCCGTGGACCGATCGTTTCCTCGAGGCCTTTCGTAGGCGCCGCGGTTACGACCTCACACCCTATCTCCCGCTCCTCGTCCAGCCCGGCTGGGCACAGGCATGGGGCGAGCATTACTCGCCGCCTTATTTCGAGACGACGGACCAGGACGAGACCGGCGCCCGCGTCCGCGCCGACTATCGCCTCACTGTCTCCGAGCTCCTGATCGACAATTTCATCGAGCCCTGGATCGACTGGAACCACGCCCGGGGGTTCAAGGCGAAATTCCAGGCCCATGGCGGCGCGATCGATGTGCTGAAAGGCTATGGACTGGCCGACATCCCCGAGACCGAGGATCTGGTTCATGGCGGCGATCCCCTGTTCATGCGGTTCGCGCGCTCGGCCGCCAACATCTACGGGCGACCGACGGTTAGCGCCGAGAGCATGGTCTGGGCGGGACGCCCTTATTCGGTCACGCCCGACGAGATGCGGCGCCGGACCGACCTTCTGATCTCGGGCGGCGTCAACGCCCAGACGCTCCACGGCTACACATATCGCTTTCGCGAAGCGGGCTGGCCGGGCTGGTATGCCTTCCAGCCCAACCCCTTCACCCCGGGCTTCGGATCGATGCTCGACGAACGCAATCCGGTCTGGGCGGGCATGCCGCGGCTCTTCCGCTATATGGCGCGGCTGAACGCCATCATGCGCCAGGGCGAGAGCGTCGTACCGGTCGCAATGTTCTATGGCGAAATCGGCTATTATGTCGGCGTGGAGGACCATGGCCTTGCCTCCCAGCAGCGCGAAAAGGCCCTGATCGCGGCCGGCTATGATTTCGATCGCATAAATCCCGATGGCCTCGCCCGATCGCGCATGGTGGGCAAACAGCTGCAGACGCCAGGAGGGCATCGCTACGCGGCGCTCATCTTGCCGGCCGTCGAGGCGATGCGACCGGAAACCGCCCGTCGCATTGCCGAGCTTGCCGATGCCGGCCTGCCGGTGATCTTCTCGCAGGCGCCACCCCGACGATCGGAAGGATTGAAGGATCGGGCCGCGAACGACGCACTTGTGCGATCCGCCATCCTGAAAGCGACCGGTGCCGGAGCGCAGGTGGTGCCTGAAGCGGGCCTTGCCGCTTGCCTGCAAAAAGCTGGCGTCCCGGCGAATGTCCGCTTCCTGGAAGCGGTTCAGGATCTGACGTTCGTGGAACGGCGTATCGGCGACCGGCACCTTTACTTCATGCACAATCGCGGACAATCGGACCAGAAGGCCGACTTTCTCACGCCGTTACGCGGCAAGGCCGAACGCTGGGACGCCATGGACGGCGTCATCCGGCCGATCGCCACGACCTCCCACGAGGGGGGAATGCGGATCGACCTGACCCTGCGGCCCGGCGAAAGCGGTCTGATCGTCGTCGACCCGGCCGCGACCCCGAGCCCGGTGGCGGCGACGTCGCCATCGGCGCAGATCGTCCTTCCTGCTGCAGGCTGGAGCTTGTCGGTGAAGGGACATGTGACAGGCGGGGCGCCATACATCGAGACCCTGAAGTCGGTATCGCTCGGCGACTGGTCGACGTTTCACGGCCTCGCCCGCTTTTCGGGGATCGGCACCTATTCACGGTCATTCAAGCTGCCACCGGGCTGGAAAGGCAAGGATCGCCGCATCAGCCTCGAACTCGGCGCGGTTCACGACATGGCGACCGTGTCCGTCAACGGCCGGGCGCTGCCACCGGCCATCAGCGCGCCCTGGAGCGTCGACGTCACCGACGCGATCAGGACGGGCACCAATCGCGTCGAAATCGCCGTCGCCAACGTCCCACAGAATGCGATGATCGATCCAGCCAATCCGAGCCTTCGAAAGCTCGCGCCTGTGCCAGCCGGGCTGTCAGGACCCGTACGCCTGGTCATTTCCACGCCCCAGGCACAAGCGGTGGCGATCAAAACCGATGCCGCGCCGAAAGCCAGTAAAGCAGGCAGCCAGGCAATCGCACATCTTGCAGATTGAGGACCAACCAACCGGGCAACGGCACACCGGGCCACCCTCGGTAGGTTGGTCCCGGGATGCAGCCATGCCCGGTGCCTTCTAGTCCTTCGAATCCGATAACAAGCGCGTGAGTGCAGCCTCCAGCGCGGCGCTGAACTGCTTCGATACCGCGGCCCGGGGGACCATGATATGGAAGCCGTGAAACGCTCCCGGAGCAACAATCAGCTCGGTGGACACCTCGGCGCCGACAAGCCGGCGGGCAAATTCGATGTCCTCCTCGGCGAACAGGTCAATCGATCCAACGCCGATGAATGTCGGCGGAAGACCGCGCAGGTCAGAAACGCGTGCAGGCACCGCCCCGTTCGGCACAGTTGCTGATCCGGCCGGCTGGCCCAGCAGCGCCGTCCACCCGTCTCGATTGTCCTGCGCGCGCCAGATGATCTGGCCAATGGACGGCGCGACGGCTCGGGTTGCTCCGGTGCGATCGTCGAGCATCGGATAGACCAGCACTTGTCCCGCCAGGGGCACCTCGCGGCGGTCGCGCGCCGCGATCGCGAGCGTCGCGGCGTGGCCCCCACCGGCACTTTCGCCCATCAGCACCACGCGTGCGATCGACGCCGAGCGCGTCGGCATTGCGGTAAAGCCACTTGAGCGCAGCGTAATTGTCTTCGAGCGCTCCGGGAAAACGCGTTTGGGGTGCCAGCCGATACTGGACGCTGACAATGGCTGCGTTGAGCCGCGTCGCAAGCCCCACCAGCCGATGCAGATCGTCACGCGCATCGCCGGCGACATAGCCCCCGCCATGGATAAAGAGAATGGCGCCGCGAGGGCGCGCGCCAGGCGCAGCATTGATGACGTAGACTGTCACGGGCGGTTGCCCGGGCGCGGCTTCCACCAGCCGTGTGCCAACTCCATCGGGAATGCGGGACGGCTTTGCGGGTCGTGCGGGCGCTCGCTGCTCATTGGACTGCGCCTGAAGCACCGCACGCGCGATCTGGCGAAGCTCCGGATCGACGTGCTGGACGTCAGCCACCGGCGAGGCGGCCAGCGCCGACGCCATCAGCATTGCCGCGACCATCTGTCCGAAGGTCATCGAAAGCCCTCTCGTTCGAGACATGTCATGGGCATATCGCACCGCACGCCGCAGCGTCGATGGTTGAACTTTCCATCAACGCGCCGGTCGATGGCAGCGCAGGCGTTCGCGGATTGCGAGGAGTGCCCCGCCAACCGCCTGTCTTCACACGATACCGGCGCCAAGCCCAACCGTCTTGCGCTCCTGCGCCTTGCGCGTCCGCCACTGGCTCGCCCGGTAGGCCGCAAGCACGTCGATTGCGCCACCGGCCTCGACGCGGACCTTGGCGAGGATCGGTGCGACGTCGACATTATAGGCCCGGCGCAGCGCCTGGAACGCCATCATCGTGTCATTTTCGCCTTGCGCTCCATGGAGCGCCCCGCGGTCGACGAGCAGGGCTCTGGCGAAGCTGCCCACGATCGCCTCGGCCGACGACAGCATGGATTCGATCGGATCGGTTACGTTGTGCGACTGGTCGATCATGTAGCTGGGGTTGAAGCCAGCCCGTGGATGGGCTTCGGCCTCGACCAGCTCGTTGAAGATGAGGAAGAGCTGGTGGGGATTGATCGACCCGCTGTCGAGATCGTCATCGCCATATTTGCTGTCGTTGAAGTGGAAGCCGCCAAGTTTTCCGAAGCGATGGAGTCGCGCCACGATCTGCTCGATATTGGTGTTGGGTGCGTGGTGGCCGAGATCGACCAGGCATTGCGCCTTCGGCCCCAGTTCCTGCGCGGCAAGGATCGAGCTGCCCCAGTCCGAGATCACCGAGGAATAAAAGGCCGGCTCGTACATCTTGTGCTCGAGCAGCATCCGCCAGCCATCGGGCAGTGCCGCATAGATTTCGGATGCTGCGTCGAGATAGCGGTCGAGGCTGCGCCCCAGATCCTGCTGACCGGGGAAATTGGTGCCGTCGCCGACCCAGACGGTGAGGTCGGTCGACCCGAGTTGCCGGCCGATCTCGATACACTCGATATTATGCTCGACGGCCTGGGCGCGGGTCTCCGCGACCGTCGAGGCGAGCGACCCCGTCGCATAGCTCTGCGCCTGTCCCGGCTGGTCCTGGAAGGTGTTGGAATTGACGGCATCGAAGGCGAGACCGAGGCTCGCGGCCTCCTCGCGCAGCGCCTTATAGTCGCTCACCCTGTCCCAGGGAAAATGGGGCGACACCCGGGGCGTCACGCGGCAAAGCTGGTTGACGACCGCGCAATCCTCGAGCTTCTCGTGGATGTTGGTGGGCTCTCCGGCAATCGGGAATTTCGCAAAGCGCGTACCGCCCCGGCCCGAACCCCAGCTCGGCACCGCGACCGAGAAGCCCGCGACGCGCGCCTTGATCGCGTCGATCGCGATCCCCCGCCGTTCAAGCTGACGGCCGAGCGCTGCATAATCCTCGTCGAGCGCGTCGAGCTCGCGCATATTGGCCTCGGCGATGAACTCCGCCGACAAGGGCAAGTCTGCGACCAATTTCTCTCTCCCGATCTTGTTGTTCAATCGTTGCGCCGGACCGGGTGTCGTGCCCCCTCCCCGAGGTGGGCCGGCCCGGCGCGGGGAAATCAGCGGGTGAAAGCCTGTGCGTTGCCCGCATCCACATTGATCATGTTGCCCGTCGACTTTGCCGACATGTCGGACGCGAGGAAATAGACGGCCTCGGCGATGTCCTCAGGCAGCACGTCGCGCTTGAGCATCGAGCGCTGACGATAATGCTCTTCGAGCTCGCTTCCCGGATCGATGCCGTGAGCGCCCGCCCGCTCCTTGCGCCAGTCGCCATCCCAGATCTTGGAGCCCCGGATGACGGCATCGGGATTGACGACATTGACGCGGATGCCCGACGGCGCGCCCTCGAGCGCGAGGCAGCGGGCAAGATGGTTCGCGGCCGCCTTGGCCGATGCATAGGCGCTGGCATTGGTGGCCGCCGCGATCCCGTTCTTCGAGCCGATGAAGACGATCGCAGCCCCACCTTGCTCCTTCATCCGCTTCATCAGCGGGAAGGCGGCGCGTGCGGTCAAGAAATAGCCCTCGGCCAGGACGTCATAATTCTTGCGCCAGAGCTCGACCGTAGTCTCCTCGATCGGCGCGGAAGAAGCGATGCCGGCATTGGCGACCAGAATGTCGAGCCCGCCAAATTCGCGCGCGCAATCCTCGAAGGCGGCGGCAACCTGGGCTTCGTCGGTGACGTCGCATAGGACGGCGCGGACCAGGTCCTTGCCGAACTGCTTTGCAAAACCGCCGCGGACCTCTTCGACCGCTTCTGCGTCGCGGTCGGCGAGCATCACGCAGGCGCCGTCCGCCATCAGCCGCGCCGCGGTCGCAGCCCCTATGCCGCCAGCCCCGCCGGTGACGAGCGCGACGCGGCCGACCAGCGGCTTCGGCGCGGGCATTCGCTGAAGCTTGGCTTCTTCGAGCAGCCAATATTCGATGTCGAAAGCTTCCTGCTCGTCGAGCCCGATATAGTCGCCGATCGCCTCGGCGCCGCGCATCACATTGATGGCATTGCCGTAGAATTCGCCGGCGAGGCGGGCAGTCGTCTTGTCGGTGGCAAAGGTGATCCGCCCGACCCCGGGGATTAGCACGACGACCGGATTGGGATCGCGCATCGCCGGCGAGTTCGGCCTCCTGCAGCGCTCATAATAAGCCGCATAGAGCGCGCGATAGGCTGCGAGCTTTTCGACGAGATAGGCGTCGTCGGTCAGCCGCGCCGGGTCGAGCGTCAGCGGCGCGATCTTGGTGCGCAGGAAATGATCCGGGCAGGATGTGCCGATCGTCGCCAGCCGCTCGAACGCGACCGACCCAGTGAATTCGAGCGCTTCGCCATCGTCCGACCAGTGCCCGAGCTTTCGCCGAGCGCCGGTCATGAGACCGCGCAGGCGCGGCATGAGATCGGCGACGATCGCGCCGCGATCGGGGTTGGGCGCAATGGCCTGCCCGCCAAAGGCCGGTGCGTCGGCCAGCTTGGTGTTCAGATAATAAGCGGCGTCCGCGATCAGGCCGATCGTATGTTCGTAACAGGCCTTCGCGCTGTCCCTCCAGCAGATGATCCCGTGCCCCGCCAGCATCACGCCCTCGATGCCGGGATTGGCCGCGACATAGTCGCGCAGCTGGACGCCCAATGTGTAGCCGGGCCGCTTCCAGGGCAGCCAGCCGATCCGTCCGCCCCAGATTTCCCGGGACGCCGCCTCGCCCCCCGACGAGGCGGCGAGCGCAATGATCGCGTCGGGGTGGACATGATCGACATGAGCGAATGGCAGCAGCGCGTGGAGTGGCGTATCGATCGACGCTGCCCGGCCGTTCAGGTTGAAGGTGCAATGCGGCAGATAGCCGACCATCCTGTCGTCATCGGCCTCACCGCCATAATGCGTCTCAAGGCCGAGCAGCTTGTCCTGGTAGAGCGTCGCGAAACCGTCGAGCTTCATCGAACCGATATCGCCACCCGATCCCTTGACCCACAGGACCTCGACCTCCTCCCCCGTCAGCGGGTCGACCTCGACGAGCTTGGCCGACGTGTTGCCGCCGCCGAAATTGGTCACGGTGAGATCGGAGCCAAGCAGGTTCGAGCGGTAGAGAAGCAGGTCTGCGGGCGACTTCGAGCATGCCTCGCCATCGTCCCAGCGGCTCGCAGGGATAGCAAAGGCGGTAGCGGCGGGGCTTAGGGTCTGACGCTTGTTCATGAGTAGCCACTAACATTCCGCCTTCCCTTTTTCAATCTCTTTCGATAACACTCAATCATAAACGATCATAAATGGACAGGAGACGACCTCTGCCTCAGGGCGCGACAGCGGTGGTGGATATCGGCAAGACGCTGAGCAAGGTGACCCTGTGGTCGCCCGACGGACGCCTTCTCGATCGCCAGGTTCGCGCCAACGCGCCGGTCGTGGTCGACGGCCTGCGCAGGCTCGATGCGGCGCGGATCGGCTCCTGGATCCTCGAGACCCTGGCGCGTCATGCGCACTCGGGCGTCGAGGCGATCATTCCCGTCGGTCATGGCGCGGGCGTAGCCGCGCTCGTCGATGATGCGCTGGCCTTTCTTCCGCTCGACTATGAGCAGGACGTCCCCGAGGACGTGATGCGCGCCTATCGAGCCGAACGGGATGCGTTTGCGTTGATCGGCTCGCCGGCCCTGCCGGGCGGCCTCAACATCGGCACCCAGCTTTACTGGCTGGAGCGCCTCTATCCCGACGTCATGGGCAAGGCGACGCTTGTTCCCTGGGCCCAATATTGGGCATGGTTCCTTTCGGGCGGCGCCGCGAGCGAAGTCACCAGCCTCGGCTGCCATTCCGACCTCTGGCTCCCGGATGCGGGCCGCTTTTCGCCGATGGCCGAGCGGTTCGGCTGGGCGGGCCGCTTTGCCCCCCTTGCCCGGGCTGGCGACGCGGCAGGCACGCTTCGCCCGGACATCGCGGTCGCGACGGGCCTTGCGCCTTCGGTCCGCGTGCTTGTCGGCCTCCACGATTCCAACGCAGCACTCCTCGCCGCCCGCGGTTTTCCCGAGGTCGGTGCCGAGGAGGCGACGGTCCTTTCGACCGGCACCTGGTTCATTGCGATGCGTCTTGCGGATAGCGCGTCCACGCGGCCGGTCCTGGCCGAGGATCGCGATTGCCTCGTCAATGTCGACGCCCATGGCAGCCCGCTTCCCTCCGCCCGCTTCATGGGCGGTCGCGAGATCGAGAGCGTGATCAAGATCGACACGCGCCGGGTCGACATCGCACCCGACCAGCCCCCACTCCTGGCCACCGTGCCGGCGCTGCTTGCGGCGCATTCGATGCTTCTGCCCACGCTCGCACCAGGCTGCGGTCCGTTTCCGCGGGCGCGCAACGGCTGGCTCCACGAGCCGGTCGACTGGTTCGCGCGCCGCGCGGCCGCCTGCCTCTACGCAGCGCTCGTGACCGATGCCGCGCTCGACCTGATCGGTTCGCGCGAGCGACTGCTTGTCGAGGGCCGTTTTGCCGAGGCACAGGTGTTTGTGCGCGCACTCGCGGCGCTGAGGCCGGATACCGCCGTCTATACGGCCAACGCGCATAATGACGTCTCCTTCGGCGCCTTGCGGCTGATCGAACCGGGCCTGCGACCACAAGGAAAGCTGGTGCGTGCCGAGCCGCTCGAGGGCGACCTTGAGAGCTATCGCCGGAGCTGGCGCGCCATCGTGGCCGGCCGGACATGATCGTCGCGTCTACCACCGATTTCCGCGAGGCCGCACGACGGCGGCTGCCGCGCTTTCTGTTCGACTATATCGATGGCGGCGCCTTTGCCGAGGTGACGCTTGGCAGGAATGTCGACGACCTTGCCGATATCGCGCTGCGCCAGCGCGTGTTGCGCGATGTCTCGCAGCTCGACCTGTCGACGACCTTGTTTGGCCAGAGGCTTGAACTGCCGATCGCCCTTGCTCCGATCGGGCTTGCGGGGCTCAACGCACGACGCGGCGAGTGCCAGGCCGTGCGGGCGGCCGACCGGGCCGGTATCCCCTTCACGCTGTCGACCGTTTCGGCCTGTCCGCTGGATGAAGTGGCCAGGGCAGCGAGCCGGCCCTTCTGGTTCCAGCTCTACATGATCCGCGACCGCGCCTTCATGCGCGAGCTTTTGGCCCAGGCAAGGCAAGCGGGTTGTTCGGCGCTCGTCTTCACCGTCGACATGCCCGTACCGGGCACACGCTATCGCGATTATCGGACCGGTCTTGCCGGCGCCCCGGGGATGAAGGGTGCGATCTGGCGTTTTGCCCAAGCCGCGCTACGGCCGGGCTGGGCGTGGGATGTCGGCCTGACCGGCCGTCCCCATGCGCTCGGCAATGTGGCGCCGGTTCTGAAAGGGCGCACCGGCATCGAGGATTTCTTCGCCTGGATGCGCGCCAATTTCGACCCCACGATCAGCTGGCGCGATCTCGAATTCATCCGTTCGGAATGGAAGGGGCCGCTGATCATCAAGGGCCTCCTCGACCCCGAAGACGCGCGCGAGGCGGCGGCCCTGGGCGCCGACGGGATCATCGTCTCCAACCATGGCGGCCGCCAGCTCGACGGAGTTCTTTCGACCGCGCGCGCGCTGCCTCTCATCGTCGACGCCGTCGGCGACAGACTGACCGTGCTTGCCGATGGCGGGGTCCGCTCCGGCCTCGACGTCGTTCGCATGCTCGCCTTGGGCGCCAGAAGCGTGCTGCTCGGCCGCGCCTGGGCCTATGCGCTCGGCGCACAGGGTGAAGCCGGTGTCACGAAGCTGCTCGAGCTGATGGCGGCCGAGATACGCGTCGCCATGGCGCTCACCGGCGTGACCAGCATTTCCGAGATCAACGAGACCATATTGGCGAGGACCATGTGATGGCGACGACCGTTTCCGAAGCGCCGAGCGAGAGCACGCGCGAGCATTGGCGCAATACGATCCTCGCCGGCCTTGCCAACTATATCGACGCAGGCTCGATCGTCG
Source organism: Sphingomonas sp. DBB INV C78 (assembly GCF_042693015.1). Classification (NCBI taxonomy): domain Bacteria; kingdom Pseudomonadati; phylum Pseudomonadota; class Alphaproteobacteria; order Sphingomonadales; family Sphingomonadaceae; genus Sphingomonas; species Sphingomonas sp. DBB INV C78. The sequence continues at coordinate 2,243,598 of NZ_CP170544.1, forward strand.
CCGGCTCCGTGGCGCTGGCCTTGTGGAAGGAGATCTACAATCTCTCCGACAGCTTCATCGGACTGATCGGAGCGTTCTCGGCCAATGCGATCTCGGCCGGCATCGGTGCGCTGGTAGGCGGGTGGCTGTGCGACAAGGTCGGACGCAAGAAGATCTACCAATGGGACATGCTGGTTTATGCCGCCGGCATGGCGTTGCTGGTCTTCGCCTCCGCGCCGTGGATGATCGTGACGGGCTTCGTGATCGTCGGCCTCGCGGTTGGCGCCGACATCCCGGCAAGCTGGTCGTTGATCGCCGAACAGGCGCCCGACAAGGAGCGCGCGAAGCATTCGGGGGTCGCCCAGGTGCTCTGGTATCTGGGCCCTGTCGTCGTCCTGCTCATGGCGCTCGCCCTCACCAATCTCGGCATCCTGGGCGCCCGCATCGTTTTCGCCCATCTCCTCATCATCGCGCTCGCCTTGACCCTGCTCCGATCGAAGATGCGCGAGTCCGAGCGTTGGGAAGAGGCTCAGCGGAGCAAGGTCGCGCGCCCGCCCGTCACCGAACTCTTCAAGCCCCGCTATCTCGGCCCGCTCGCCATGCTGATCGGCATGTACGGCTTCTGGAATCTGTGGGCCGGGACCAACGGCTTCTTCTTCCCCTATATCCTGCGCACGGTGGGCGATGCGAGCCAAGCGACGAGCGTCGCTGTGCAGGCTTTGTCCTTTGCGACGGGCATGGTCTCGATCTGGTTCGTCTTCATGAAGCTTGCCGACAAGGTGAACCAGCGACTGCTCTTCGCCATCTCCGCCATCGTCCAGGTCATTGGCATGGCCCTCTTGGCACTCTTTCCGCTGACCGTCCCGATCGCCATCCTCCACGTCTTCCTCCTCCAGTTCGCGGGCGGCTTCGGCGCGCAGAGCTTCTTCCAGCTGTGGAGTTCGGAGATGTTCCCGACGCTCCTGCGCTCGACCGCGCAGGGGATCGCTTTTGCATTCGTGCGGATCGGGCTCGGCATCTTCAGTTTCTTCGTGCCGCTCCTCACCGCGACCGGCTTCACCAAGCTCGCGTGGATTTTGACCGGCTTCCTCGTCATAAGTGGCGCGATCGGCATCCGTTGGGCGCCGCGCAACGAGGGCAAGTCGCTCGAGCAGCTCGAGGCGGAACGACAAGCGGGCTGATCGGGAAAGCGGGGAAATGCACGCGACGGAACGAGAGAAGATGATCCTGGCCGCCGTCTCGGTCACCGGCTTCATCAACTATCGCGACCTCGAGGCACGCCTCGAGGCGTCACCGGCCACAATCCGGCGCGACCTGACACGGCTCGAGGAACAGGGTCTGATCGTGCGCGTCCACGGCGGAGCCAAGCTCGTCGACGAGACTGGCGCACGCGGCGACGGCCCTGCCCGGCTCTCCGGCACACCCTTTGCCCAGTCGATCACGCTCAACCTCGCCCGGAAGCAGGCGATCGGACGCGCCGCGGCCAAGCTATGCGAGCCGGGCGAAGGCATCATGATCGACGGGGGCACGACGACGCTGCAGATGTGCCCGCATCTGGCCGGCCTCGACCTTCAGGTGCTGACCAATTCGCTGCATATCGTCGATGCATTGCTGCCCCAGGAGGGCACCCGCATTCTCGTGCCGTCGGGCTCGGTGTTCCGCGAACAGAATATCATCCTCGCGCCGACGGGCGAGGACAGCATGCCGCGCTTCCACGCGCCCAGGCTGTTCATGGGCGCAGCCGCGGTCGGTCCCCAGGGGATCATGCAGCAGGATGTCATCCTGGTCGCGTCCGAGCGCCGGCTGATCGACCGCGCCGAGCAGCTTATCCTGCTGGTCGACAGCTCGAAATTCGGCTCCTCGTCGGGCGGGATCGTCTGCGGGCTCGAGGAAGTCGACATTCTGATCACCGACGATGGCATATCGGACGATGTCCGGCGCATGCTCGAGCGCGCCGGACTGGACGTCATCATCGCCGCACGCTGACATTCCCCTTTTCGGAAAGGGCGGCAGGATCCTGTCGATCCCCCGCCCTCCACGATCATACAGCCGTCAATCTCGCATCGAACCGATGGGTACCCGGACCCACCTCGACCGTCGCGTTCGGCCGCCCTTTTGCGGCCTTTGCCGCCCCCCTCAGTGGCCGGCCATCCTTGAGCAGATGGGCGCGCGAGACCGGCAGCGAGACGACCCCCGACACATTGGGCGGGATCGTCACGTCGAGCGAAAGCTTGTCGCCATCGAGCTGCCAGGCCGACCGGATCAGCCCCGCCGCGGACTTGTAGTCGGCAGCGGCACTTTTCAGCCGCGGATCGAGGATCGGCGCGATCCGCACCCGGCGAAAGCCCGGCTCGAGCGCATCGATGCCGGCGACGCGCCGGAACAGGAAGGCGCCGATCGCACCGAACGCATAATGGTTGTAGCTGTTCATCCCGACATCGCCGCGGTCGCTGTTCCAGCGTTCCCACATCGTCGTCGCGCCCTTCTCGACCATATAGCCCCAGGACGGATAGTCGCGTTGCAGGAGCAGGCTCATGGCCATCCGCTCCTGACCCGCGTCCGCCAGCGCGTCGAGGATATGCGGGGTTCCAAGGAAGCCGGTCGACAGCGTGTTGCCGCGCGCCGCGATATCGGCGGCAAGTCGCTTGCCGGCCTCGAGGCGCTGGGTGTCCGACAGCAGCCCGAAGCGGATCGCGAGCACATGGCTGGTCTGGCTGCCGTTGCCGACCGATCCGTCCGGCTTCACGAAAGCCGACCCGAACCGGGCGCGGATCTCCTCGAATAACAAGCGGTAGCGCCGGGCGTCCTCCGGCCGGCCGGTCGCGGCCGCCATCTCCGCCATCATGGCGGCGTCAGCCGCCCAATAGGCGGTGCCGATGAGATCCTTGGGCGTCGTCGCTTCCTGGGGGGTTCTGGCATCGACCGACAGCCAGTCGCCATAGTCGGCGCCACGCGACTTCTCCCAGAGCAGCGTCGGATTGCTCCGTTGGATCCAGCCGAGATAGCGGTCCATCGCCTCCCAGTTCTCGGCAATGATGCCGGTATCGCCATATTGGCGCCAGGCAATGTAAGGCAGGATGACGCCCGCATCAGCCCAGCCCGGCGATGACAGCGCCATGCCGGGCGTGAAGGGCGGGACACAATCGGGAAATCCGCCGGTCTTGCCTTGCGCGCTGCGAACATCGCGCATGACGCGGCCGGTATAGGCCTCGATATCCATGTTGAATGCCGCAGCCGGCCAGAACACTTCGGCATCCCCCATCCAGCCCAGTCGCTCGTCGCGCTGCGGGCAGTCGGTCGGCAGCCCGAAGAAGTTCGAGCGCTGGCTCCAGAAGCTGTTTTCCCAGAATTTCTGGATCACCGGATCGCTGACCCGAAGCGTTCCCGAGAAATGCAGGTCGGTATGCGCGACGACGCCTTCGAGCGTGGCCTGGTCGGGCGCTTCTGGCAGACCATGCACCTCGACATAGCGGAAGCCATGATAAGTGAAGCGCGGTTCCCAGACCTCCTCGCCACCGCCCTTGAGGATGTAGACGTCGCGCGCCGCGGCACTGCGCAGGTTGGCCTGGTCGACCCCGCCGCCTGCACCCAGCACTTCACCGAACAGCATCTTTACGCGGGTGCCGGCAGGCCCCTTGACCCGCAGGCGTGCCCATCCCGCGAAGTTCTGGCCGAAATCGAAGACGTGGACGCCCGGCGCGCGTTCGCGAACGGAGCGCATTTTCAGAACCTGGGTCGCACGCACCGGCGGACAGAGCTCGGGTTCGGGGACGAGCACCGGTGCCTCCGCGCGCCTCGCCGGCCTCCAGTCGCGCCCGGCAAATCCCGGTTTCGCCCAGCCGGGCTGCTCGGCCCGCGCGTCATAGACCTCGCCATCATAAATCTCCGACGAGAGAATGGGCGAAGCGGCCATCGACCAGCCGTCTCCCGTGGCGATCGTCTCGACCGTGCCGTCCTCATAGGTGAGTTCGAGCTGGGCCAGGACACGGCACGGCGCGGGTCCGAAGGTGAAGCGCGCGCCCTGGCTATATTCGCTGCCGTACCAGCCGTCGCCGACCCAGAGCCCGATCGCATTTGCCCCCGCGGCCAGGAGCCCGGTCACATCATGGGTCTGATAGAGGAGCCGGCGCGACGGGTCCGTGAACTGCGGATCCATGCGGCCGTCGCCGACGCGCTCCCCGTTGATGAACGCCTCATAGGCGCCGAGCGCGGTCGCATAGAGCCTGGCCGAGCGGAGCGGTCGTGCCACGGCGAACTCGCGACGCAGAAGCATGGCAGGATAAGTCGGCCACGGCTCGCCCACCGGCTTGCGCGCGGCCGCTGGCGCCGTCGGCCAGGCATTGTCGTCGAACGTCGCCTGCTGCCAGCCCTTCGGCGCCTCAAGCGCTGCCTTCCAGCCTTCGGCGCTCGTGAGCCTGCGCCCGTCAGGGCCATCGAGGCGAAGGATCGCGGCGAGCACGGCGCCCGATACGCCCAGACCGCTGACCCGTTTCACCGCGACGGCGAGGATGTTGGGGCCGCGGCGAAGCCGCAATGTAAAGGTCGCCATGGTCGTCCAGGCGACCGGATCCTCGTCCTCTGGGGTTACCGGTTCGCCATTCAGCCAGATGCCGTCGAGCGCGTGCGCTGACAGGAGGAGCTCGGCAGTGGTCGGACGGTCGACCTCGATCCTCGTCCGAAAGGCACCGACCTGCCCGACCTTGTGCGCTGGTGAAGCGCTGATCCAGTGGAGGCCTGCCGCACGATCGAGGGCGGCGACCTCCGTCTCGCAAGCGAGCCAGCCGGCCGTCCAGTCGCTCACCGCGGAAAGGCCTGTTTCCCAAAATTCGGAGGGGCTGGTCACCGAAGAACCGGTCGCCTCCGGCCAGACCTCGACGCGCCACCAGAACCTTGTCCGCGCCGTCGGCGGCGGGCCGCCATAGACGATGTCGAACGTCCGGTCGGACATGATCTTGCCGCTGTCCCAGACGAGCTCGCGCCCGGCGACGAGATCATCCTGCGATCGCGCGACACAGATCCGATAGGCCTGTTGCCTGAGTTCATGCCCATCCCCGGCGAGCTTCCAGGCGAAGCGCGGCAGCAGATCGCCCGTCGCCATCGGTCGGACAAGACCCGATACCTTAAGATCGAGGACGGCAAAGGCCTGTTCGCGCACGGCGGGTCCGGCCAAGACAGGACGCCCCAGGCTTCCCACACCGGCAAGGCCGATCCCCAGCGCAGTGCGGCGGTCCAGTTCCATAGTCCTCCCCTTCGGCGCCCCCTCAAGGAAGCCTTAATTGAACGCTACCGTTCATATAACGTCATGGCCTGCCAGGAAAGCGCCAAATGCCGGCCCTCATCGATCTTTCCAGTCACAGATCATATTCGCGCCCCGCCATGCTCGTGCTTGAAAAAGCCGGCGATTGCGGCGGGCGTTCCGATAGGTATCGGGCCGCGCCGCGCCGATCCGGAAGTCGCTCGAGGTCAGTGCAGCGCAGGCGCGGCAGCCTGGCCCACTTCGCCGTCGCGCGTGGCATAGAGACCGTAAAACGCAATCCAGAGATAGCAGATGGCCGGCACGGCGAACGCGATACCAAGACCATGCGCGTCCGCCACGATACCGCTCGCAAGCGGTATGATCGCACCTCCGACAATGCCGAGGCACAGCAAGGCGGAGCCCCCCGGTGTTTCGTCGCCGAGACCTTTAAGGCCCAGCGTGAAGATCGTCGGGAACATGATCGAATTGGCAAGACCGACCGCGAGGATGGCGGCCGCGGCGAGCGAGCCCGAGGTCGTTGCCGACAGGGCCGCCAGCGCGAGCGCCGCTGCGGCATGGATGGCCAGCACGCGGCCGGGCCGCCAGCGGCCGAGCACCCAGGCGCCGATGAACCGGCCAACCATGGCGCCGCCCCAGTAGAGACTGACGAGTTGCCCCGCTTCGAGCGCGGTTGCGCCCAGCACCGAGGGTTGCATCAGATAATTGGCGAGAAGGCTGCCAATCGAAACCTCGGCGCCGACATAAGCGAAGATTGCCAGTGCCCCGAAGGTGAGGCGCGGCCGGCCGAGCAGGGCAAGACCCGGCCGCCCATCCCTGCTGACAGGCTTCGCTGATCCGAGAATATCCCGCCGACCCCAGAATATGAGCATAAGCACGCCAAGCACGAGCGCGATGCCGATGAATGGCAAGGCGACCGCATCGGCTTCGACGACGCGTTTGGCGGCAAGCGCCGGAGCGGAGAGCGCGGCGGCGTTCACGACGGGAGCGTCGCTCAGGATGAGCCGGGCGCCGATGATCGGCCCGATCGTCGTGCCGAGAGAATTGAAGGCCTGGGCGAGCGTCAGCCTGGCCGAGGAGCTTGCCTGGGGTCCGGCGATGGCGATCACGGCATTGGCCGCGACCTGGAGCGTTGTTACCCCGCTCGCCATGACGAAAAGCGCGACCAGAAAACCGCCGAACAGGCCGAAGCGGGTTGCCGGGATGAAGAGCAGGCAGCCCGCCGCCATGATACCGAGCCCGGCGATGATGCCACGCATATAGCCGAAGCGGCGGACAATCATGCCGGCCGGCAGCGAAAAGACCAGATAGCCGATGAAGAAGGCGAACTGGGTGAGCATCACTTCGGCATAGCCAAGCATGAAGAGCGACTTCAGCTTGGGCACGAGGATGTCGATGAGGACGGTCGCAAAGCCCCAGATGAAGAAGAGGCTCAGGCAGAGCCTGAACAATGTCCTGTCCGCCGGCCGTGCCGCTTCGCCCGCGGTATGCTTTTCATGGCTTGCAATCATTCCCCACCCCCCTGTCGCCCTCCGGTCGTGCAACGGCCCGATCAGGCCGGCCTGGGTGCATGCACCTGCGCAAAATACGGATTGGCCTGGGCCACCGCGTCATAGCTTTCCGGATCAACCATGCAGGTCGGGCACCAATGGCCGCCACGCAGCATCAGGTTGGGCGTCATGCGGAAATGGTGATCTTGCGCGCAGCGCCAGTCGAGCGGTGCGAACGGCCCCTCGATCACATCGGAAAGGCACGCGCCCCCGCGGAAGTCGGCGGCCCTGGCCATGTCCGCGATCGTCCATGTCTCGATGGATCGTGCTTCGTCATAGCCATGATCGAGGAGCCTGGGAGCGCGCGACGGCGCGGCCAGCGTGAACTGGCGCCAATCCGAGGGTATGTCGTCATATTCCTCGCGCGACCCGAAATAGGCCGTGATATGCGCCTCGTCGTCATTCGCCAGCCAGTGGAGCGAGCCGCCCGGCGCTTCGGCAAGCTTGCGGATGCGTTTGCCGACCGCGCTCGGGAACGTCCCCGCGGCCGCCTTCACCGCCCAGGGAATGGCGCGTGCGAGTTCATCGACGAACATATCGATCGTCTGGCTGCGATACGGCACCAGCGCTTCCAGATGATCCGAGTCGCTATACCATTGGCCGTGGAAGTTGCGGGTCGCGAACCAGTTCGGCCTGAGCACCCGGCGATAATCGGAGATCCCGAGCGCCGAGAAGGTCTTGACCATGAACTCATGGTTGACGACCCGCGCGCTCTCGCCGCCGCCCATGTTATAGAAGCCGCGCCAGAGTGTCTGGGGTACGTCCGCCTCGCAGAGATTGGCCATGAGCCGCCCGGAATCCCGGGCAGTCGACCATTCGAAGACGCCGTTGACCGGATTGTGGAACATGATCGGATCGAAGATCCGCCACATCTCCGTGTGCGCCATGCCTGTCTGGCGGATCGACACCCAATGCTTCAAACCGGATTCTGCGACGATCGCTTCAGCCTGCGTCTTGCTGACCGCATATTGGTCATAGCGGCTGATCTTGATCGGATCGCCGGTGCGCCCCCAGTGGACAGGCGGCATCCGGCAGCCCGTCTGCGCAACCGTGCCGATATAGACGAGGCGCACTTCGTCAGGCTCGGGCCCATCCTGGATGGCCCGGACGATGTTCTCGGCACCGCCGACATTGACCTTCATGGTAAGTTCGGGAAACCGGTCTGCCAGTGGCGAGACCATGCCGCCGACATGGAGCACATGGCTTGCGCCTGAGACGCCGGCCCGCACATCGTCATAGCATGTGAGGTCGCCGAGCAGGACTTCGACATCGGGATCGCGCCGCCATGCCTTCACCGCGGGCAAGTCGCGCTCTTTTGGCAGCACCAGAATCCGGACACGGAATCGTTCGCGCCGCGCGAGCAGTTGCCGCATGGTCTCGCCACCCATGGTGCCCGTGGCGCCCGTCAGGAAGACAAGCGTCCGCTGATCCTGTTGCATGCTGGCGAATTTCCCCTCGATTCGGCGCTGCAATCGGAGAGCGCTCGTCTTAAATTTACGCTATCGTATCATTAAATCTCTTTTGCCCGCAAGCGCGGAGACCACCTGATCCGGCCCGCCCCCTCCGATTGGACGGCGACAGCCCCCTCGGCGATTGCAACTCTCGATCGCAATGTTAGTAACAACTCACTACGAGTGATTCCAGAGGAGAGTGGTGAATGCGGGCAATGGTGCTGGACCGGTTCGGCGGTCCGGAAGTTCTGCGCCTTGGCGACATCGAGCGCCCGCCCGTGGAAGCGGGTGGCGTGGTGGTTGAGGTCGCTTTTGCCAGCGTCAATCCCGCCGACTGGAAGGCGCGCGAGGGCTGGCTCGCCCGCTATTTCGACTATCAGTTCCCGTTCGTCGTCGGCTTCGATGCCGCGGGCGTCGTCGCCGAAGTCGGCGAAGGCGTGACCGATCTCGTGGTCGGCGACCGGGTTGTCACGGCCTCCAACCAGGGTCGCGGCGCGCGCGGCTCCTACGCCGAGTTCGTCGCCTCGGATCGGGAGCGTGTCGTCAAGCTTCCCGCGTCTGTCGGCTTTCGTGAAGCGGCGACGCTCCCGACCGCCGGCATGACCGCATGGCAGGCCGTGTTCGACGTGGGCCAGGCAAAGGCCGGTCAAAAGATACTGGTCAACGGTGGTGCCGGGGGTACCGGTAGTTTTGCGATCCAGCTCGCTCGCATGGCAGGCGCCGACGTTGCCGCCACCTGTGGCCCGCATAATCTCGATTATGTCCGGGACCTCGGTGCCGCCCTCGCCATCGATTATCGCGAAGGCCGCGTGATCGACGCCGTGCGCGCCTGGGCCCCCGACGGCGTCGACCTCGTCATCGACACGGTCGGCCAGGGCAGCCTTCTCGATGCCATCGAGATCTTGAAGCGTGGCGGTCTTGTCGCCCCCATCACCACGCTGATCGCCGACGAGCCGATGCCGGACGCCGCTCGGGCCGAGGCGCTTGGCGTGCGCATCGAGATCGCCACGTCCACCTTCCCCAACCAGCCCCGCCAGCTCAACGGTCTCGTTGACGCGCTCGCCGCCGGCCGCATCCGCGCACCGGACATGACCATATTGCCGCTCGACCGGGCGGCCGAGGCCCAGACCCGCGTCGCGGCCGGACATGTCCGCGGCAAGATCCTGCTCGAAGTGAATGCGGAGGTCGGCCAATGAGCGACACGCCAATCTGGATCGTTGACGATATCGTCGTGCGTCCTGGCCAGGGACCGGCCTTTCTTGCCGCTTGTCGCGCGCATTATGCCCCCGGCGCCGAGGCCCGGGGCATGCGCCTCGCCCATGCCCGCGTCGAGCCCGCCATGTGGCTCGACGAGGAGCCCAATCGCCTCCTCCTCATCTGGGCGGTGGCCGATGTCGCCGGTGTCTGGGGCGCGAAACATGTCGCGCGCATGTCCCCCGACGTCGACCAATTTTGGCAAGACATTGCCGCCCCGCTGATCGTGTCACGCACGCGATCGCTGATGGCCGAGGCCGACCAGCTGGAGACCCTCAGCCATGTATAATCTGCTCCTCGTGATCGGCTTTTCGGCCGATGCGTCTACCGATGCGCGGGCGGCCTTCACCGCCAGGCTCGGGGACGCCGCTCGCCACGCTGCTGTCCGCGGCGCCACGATCCAGCCAACCCTGCCAGGCGTCTATAATGGCGGCGATCTCATCTGCCGCCTGGCGTTCGACGACCGCGCCGCCCTGACCGCCGCCGCGGCAGGCGACCAATGGGCCGGGATCGAGGAAGGGCTCGCAGACAGTTCGCTCGTCGCCAGCCTCGAACGCGTCGAATATGAAGGCGGACTGGCTGGCGGCTCGTCCGACGGCACCGGCCTCTATCGCGTCGCCTTGTTCTGCGCGAACATGAACCCCAACGAGGAACGCTTGGGGACATTCGCCCGCCAGACCGCGTCGATGCCGCGCTACATCAAGGCCATTCGCCGCTGGCAGGTTTCCGAAGCCGCCAAAGCCTCCGGGCTCCGTCCCTGGACCCACGTCTGGGAGCAGGAATATGACAGCATCGAAGGGTTGAACGGCCCGTACATGATGCATCCCGCCCACTGGGCGCATGTCGAGCGCTGGTTCGACACCGAATATCCCGACCATCTCGTCGACCGCGTGCTGGTGCACACCTTCTGCGCCATCGACGCGCCGGTCATCCTTGCCTGACACAATGAAGATCCGGGAGAGACAGGAATGAGTTCCAGCGAGAAACCGCTCGAGGGAAAGGTTGCCCTCGTCACCGGCGCCAGTCGCGGCATCGGCCAGGCGATCGCCCGGCGGCTGGCTTCGGCCGGCGCCATGGTGGTCGTCACCGCCCGTTCGGCGACCCAGCCCGCCACCCAGAAGCGCTTCGGGGGTGAACAGATAATCCCCGGCACGCTCGCCGAAACCGTCGCCCTGATCGAGGCAGACGGCGGCAAGGCGATCGCCGTTCCGGCCGACCTGGAAAATACCGAACAGCGCGGCAGCCTGGTGGCCCGCGCCGTCGCGGCCGCGGGACGGCTGGATATCCTTGTGAACAACGCCGGCTACGCCGATTATGGCCGCATCGAGACGATGTCCGACGACACGTTCGATCGGACGATCACGCATTATCTGCGCGCGCCGTTCCAACTGATCCGCGATGCCATCCCGGTGATGAAAGCGCAGGGTGCGGGCTGGATCGTCAATATCGGGTCGGTGACGACCTTGCCGCCGATGCGGCCCTATCAGGATTATAGCAAGGCGGGCGGCGACACGCTCTATGCCAGCGTCAAGTCCGCGCTGCATCGTTTCACGCAAGGCCTCGCGGCCGAGATGGTCGACCATAATATCGCGGTCAACGTGGTGGGGCCGTCGACCGCCATCCGGACGCCTGGCGCGGACGCCCTGATCCCGACCGATTATCCGACCGAGGATGTGGCTTATCTTGCCGAGACGGTACTCGCGATGTGCGAACTTCCGGCCGCCGAGCGCACCGGCCATATCGGTTTTTCGATGCACTGGCCACATGCGCACGAGCGCCGCGTGATGACGCTTGACGGCAAGACCGAGCTGCCACCCGCCGAGCCCCCGGCCTGGTCGCACCCCGACGTCATTGCCCAGGGCTACTGACAGGATCCGGACCGACTGGAGAGAAAGATGCCGATCGACCCGCAGATTGAAGCCATGCTGGCAAACGCGCCCGAATGGCCGCCAGTGAGTTCTATGCCCGTGGACGTGTTACGCGCTGGCGTTCGCACCAGCTCGCTCGCTTTTCCGCCGCTCGACCTCCCCCTAGGCCGCATAGAGGACGATGCGATCGAGGGACCCGGCGGTCCCATTCCGATCCGCATCTATACGCCGGTCGGCGATGGCCCCTTTCCCGGCATCGTCTATTTCCACGGCGGTGGGTGGGTCGTGGGCGACCTCGACACGCAGGACATGATCGCGCGCGGCCTCGCTTATGGCAGCGAAGCCATGGTGGTTTCGGTCGATTATCGTCTCGCCCCCGAATATCCCTTCCCCGCCGCCCCCAATGATGCGTGGGCCGCAACCTTGTGGACGGCCCAGCATGCCGCCAGCCTGAACATCGATCCGGCCCGACTGGCGGTGGCGGGCGACAGTGCGGGCGCGAACCTTGCGGCAGGGGTCGCCCTTCGTGCCCGCGACGCAGGTACGCCCCGGATTGCGGCCCAGGTGATGTTCTATGGTTCGGGCAACTACCCCTCGCAGGACACGCCCTCATCCGTCGAATTCGCCAATGGGCCGATCCTGTCGCGCGACGACGTCTTCTTCTTCTGGCACCAATATCTGGTCGACCCGGACAAGGACCAGCACAACCCTCTTGCGTCGCCCATTCGCGCCACGAGCCATGTCGGCCTTCCGCCCGCTTATATGGGAACCGCCGAGATCGACCCGTCTCGCGATGATGGCGAGCACTTTGCCGCTGTGCTGGCGAAGGCCGGCGTTCCCGTCGAGATGAAGCGCTATCCCGGGATGGTGCACGGCTTTGTCTCGTGGTTGGGAATCCTGCCCGGCGCGCAGGCCGCGATGGACGATGCCTGCAGCTTCCTGAAGCGCCAGTTCGCGCCCCAGCCCTGAACAGTCCAGTCTTGGAGATAATATGAAAACCGACACAGAGGCTTTTGCCGGCGGCGTCGCCGTGATCACCGGTGCTGGCGCAGGGATTGGATCGGGCCTTGCCAGGCGCGCGGGCGAACTCGGCATGACGGTCGTCGTGACCGACATCTCGTCCGAACGGGCTGAAGCCGTTGCCGCCGAAATAAAGGCGAAGGGCGGCAGGGCAGAGGCGATGGTCGTCGACGTCTCGAAGCCTGCGGAACTCGACCGGCTGGCGGCCGAGGTCGTCGATCGCTTCGGCGACGTCCGCCTGCTCGTCAACAATGCGGGCATCGAGACGATCGGCTACACCTGGGAAATCCCCGCCGATCGTTGGGAGGCGACGCTCAACATCAATATCCATGGTGTTGTCCATGGCGTGCGGGCCTTTGCGCCCTACATGCTCGAAGCCGGCAAGGAAGCCTGGATCGCCAACCTCGCCTCGGTCGGCGCCTTTTCGGTGATGCCGACGCAGACCGCCTACATCATGACCAAGCATGCGGTGCAGTCCTTTACCGAATGCCTCTATCTCGAGATGCAGCTCAAGCAGGCCCCGATCCATGTGAGCTCGATCATGCCGGGCATGCTCAAGACCAGCATCTTCGAGGCCGCCGCCGGCAAGGGCGAACCCGAAGCCGCATCCGCGCATAGAAAGGCCATGTTCGATCTCATGGCCAATTACGGCATGGACCTCGCCGAGGGTTGCCAGCGTATCCTTGAGCAGGTGGCTGAAGGAAAGTTCTGGGTTTCGACCCAGCCGGAAATGACACAAGCGGCCGTCGATGGACGTATCCAGTTCTTCCGCGACCAGTCACCGCCTTTTCTTGCGGGCGAGGCCAAGCAATTGCTCGGGATCGATTGACCGACCCGCCGGGTGCGAGCGGATCGCACCCGGCATTCGGTCAGAGGGTCGGCAACTTCCTGTCAGTAAATTGTGACTTTCAAGCGCGCCCGGCTGCCGTTACGAAAAGTCATGACCAAACAACGCCTGTCGAGCAATGATCGCCGCGATTCCATTATCGAGGCGGCAACCGGCGTTTTCGCCCGAAGCGGTTTCAGCGGGACCAAGACATTCGATATCGCCAAGGCGGCCGAAGTGTCCGAGGCGCTGATCTTCAGGCACTTCCCCAGCAAGGTCGCTATCTACCGTGCCGTGCTCCGCCGGATGATCCGGTCGCAGGATGCGACGTTCAAGGTCCTGAGCGGCATGTCCCCGGACGCCGCCGGTATCATCGACATGCTCCGCCGCACCTTCGTGCACAGCCTCCAGGGCAAGGATGCGAACAATGCCGAGGGCATACGCATCTATTTTTCGAGCCTTTCGGGCGACGGCACCTACGCCGCCCTCGCCTATCGCCGGTCGATGCGGTTGTGGCTGAAGCCGCTCGAGATCGCGATGGAAAAGGCGCGGCTCGCCGGCGACCTCGTGGGACCTCCGATGTCGGCCAAAAATGCCTTCACATTCATCGAGCATGTCAGTTCGATGATGCTGGCCTCGCGCACCCACCAGCGCGGCATCATCCCTTATGAAGGGGACGATGCGGCCCTGCTTGAAGAGGCGATCCGCTTCTGCGCGCGGGGACTGGGTTTGTCGGACGCCGTGATCGAGGCGCATCGCGGCCTCATGCAGGCATCAGCGGCGGTCAAGGCAGGGGCGCCGTCCTCGGCCCGGCCCGTCAAGACGACAAGGAAGGCAAAGCCGAAGGCCGCGTGATCCGAAGAGCGCCGTTGGAATCGGCATCGCAGGTCGGGCTTTCGCGATCAGGACGCGGCGAACGCCAATAGGCCGTCAGCCTGCCGCGGCGCGCCAACGCATCGCCAGGGCCGCAAGCAGCAAGCCGAGGGCCGCGAGGGCAAGGGATGCCAGGGCAACAGGCGTCCAGCCACCGCCATCCCAGAGCTTGCCGCCCACCCAGCCCATCAGGCTGGCGCCGCCATAATAGCTCAGGAGGTAAAGTGAGGTGGCATGGCCGCGATCATGGCGGGCAACCTGCCCTACCCAGCCGCTTGCGATCGCGTGGCCGACGAAGAAGCCGATCGTGAGAATGATGATGCCGCCGATGACGACCGGCAGCGACGCGGCGGTCGACAAGGCAATGCCCGCCATCATCACCAGCATGCCCGCGGCAAGCGGCCGGGCCTGGCCAAAGCGCGCGGACACCTCGCCGGCGACGATGCTTGCGACAATGCCGAAGGCGTAGACGAAAAGGATCAGGCTGATGACGGTCTGGGTGAGATTGAAGGGCGGCGCCATCAGGACGAAGCCGATAAAATTGAAGAAGGTCACGAAGACGCCGCCCAGCACGAAGCCTTGCAGCAGCAGCAGGCACAGCCGCCGATGGGCAAGATGGCTCTTCCAGGCCTTGAGGTGGCGCCTGAGGTTCAGACCATTTCCTCGGGGGCGATGAACGGGTTGGGGCAATAAGATGCCGAAGAGCATCGCCCCCAGGACGGTCAGCCCGCCGATCACGGCCAGCGCGAGCCGCCACGAGGCCTGATCGGCGATGATGCCGGCGCCGACGCGCCCCATCATGGCGCCGAGCCCGGTTCCGGCGATGAAGATCGCGCTCGCGCGTCCGACGTCCCGAGGATCGACCTCGACTGCCACATAGGCAAGGGCTACCGCCGGCATGCCGCCGAGCAACAGGCCTTCAAGGAGCCTCGAGGCAAGAAAAAGGTGCCAGTCGGTCGCAAGGCTGCCGGCCATGCCGACCAGTCCTGCGCCTAGCATCGCGCCAAGCATCATCCGCCGGCGATCGACCATTTCCGCGATCATGCCCGACAGGAGAATCGCAAGGGCGAGCGCCGCGGTCGTGAGCGACAGGGCAAGCGCGCTCTCCGCCGCCCCGATGCGGAAGGTGCCGACGAGATCGGGGAGCAGCGGCTGGATGCAGAAGACCAGCGAGAAGGTGGCATGGCCAGCGATGAACAAGGCCGCCACGGCACGTCGATAGCCCCTGGTGCCACGCACCAGCGCAGTTGGCTGGCCCCGACCAGGCTCGGCTTTCATGCGGTCGGGGACGATTGTTCGTCCGGATCGGACCGGGTGGGATGACGAGGCCGGCTCGGCTTCGTCATCCCACTGTCGTTCAGTCAATGCGATAGTCTGCGAGATCGGGATTGCGGGTCGCCGTCCAGTAATCGACGAGGCGATAGGGCCAGGACAGGAACACGCGGCCCTTGCTGTTGCGATAATAGCTCTCTGCCTTGGGATGCGCCCAGATCATCGACTTCATGCGCTCGTCGATCGTCCGGTTCCAGGTCTCGAAGGCCTCCTGCGTGGGCTCGATCGAGCGCGCGCCCTGATCGATCACCCGATCGAGGCACTCGATGATATAGTTGATCTGGGTCTCGGAGATGAGGTTCTGGCCCGCCGCATGGTTGGGCGCGCTGTTGGGGCCAACGGTCAGAAAATAGTTGGGGTAGCCCGGCAGGGTCACGCCGAGATAGGAACGCGGGTCATCCGTCCCCCATTCGTCGCGCAGGTTGCGATCATCGCGCCCCCGCACCTCGAGCTTGCCGAGCATGTTGGCGACATCGAATCCCGTCGCGCAAATGATGATGTCGAAGCCAAGTTCGCGCCCGTCGGCCATCAGAACTCCGTTCGGCAGGATCCGCTCGATCCGGTCGGTCTCAAGCGCGACATTGTGCCGCTTGAGTGCATCGAACCAGCCGCCATCGATGATGATCCGCTTGCTGAAGATCGGGAAATCAGGCGTCAGCTGCTGCCGCAGGTCGGGGCGATCGGCGAACTTGTGGTTGAGATGCGCCAGGGCATATTGGCGCATGCCCTCGTTTACCGCCGAGACCGCGGGTGAGTCCTTCGGCCAGTCGGGATCGACCAGCACGTTGCCGAACAGGCCGTCGGCTGCAAACCAGTAGACGCGGAAACGGAACCATTCCCGGTAAAAGGGGATGTGGCGTAGCGCAAACTTCACGCCTTCGGTCACATCATCCATGATCTCGGGATTGTAGATGACCCAATGCCGGCTGCGCATGAAGACGGTGAGCTGGCCGACATCGCCGGCAATGGCCGGCACGAGCTGGGCTGCGCTGGCCCCGGTCCCGATCACCGCGACCCGCTTGCCCTTCAGATCGACGGTGGGATCCCAGGTCGCCGTGTGGAGAAGCGCCCCCTGGAATTCCTCCAGGCCCGGGATGTCCGGATATTTCCAGCGATTGACCGGCCCGTGAGCATTGATGACGGCGTTCGCGCTCAAGACTTCCTCGCGGCCGTCCGGGGTCTTGACCGTCACGCGCCAGAGTGACGCCGGCTCATCATAGACGAGCTTGGTCACGGTGGTGTTGAAACGGATGTTGTCCCGGAGATCATATTTGTCGGCAACGTGCAGCAGATAGTCCTGCATGTCCGCGCCATGCGGATGATATTTGTTCCACTCCGGGCTGATCTCGAAGGAATAGGAATAAAAATGACTGGGCGTGTCGACGCCGACGCCCGGATAGCGATTTTCGTACCATGTTCCGCCGACCTCGGGATTCTTCTCGATCGTCACATAGTCGAAGCCTGCCTCGGCAAGCTTGATGCCGGCGCAAAGACCCGTCAGGCCGGCGCCGATCACGAGAACCTTGAAATCGGGCGGCGGCGACTTTCGTCCCGGCTGCTGGTTGCGGGGGACCGGCAGCTTGAGACCGATCTGATCGTAAAGCAGCGGGACAAATTCGTCGGCGACCGGTTCGCCGACGCCGACCGACATCATGCGGTGCATGAGTTCATCCGAGGGCGCATCAGCCTTCGCCTTGCCCGCAGTCGTCAGGACGTCGAGCAGCCGCGCGCGCAGATCCTCGACACATTCTTGCGGAATCTCGGTCGGCGGCATGCTGTAGGGCGGGCGGATATAGTTCTGGAAGATGTCCAGCATCGCCGCGTCATGGGTGAGATGCACATAGGACATGAGCAGCGTCGGCACATTCGCCTCGCGAAGCGCAGCACGCAGTTCGGCCGTGTCCGCGAGCGGCAGCAGCCGATCGTCCTCGCCCAGATTGTCTCCACCCCTAGCCATCAAACTCTCCGCCTGCCGATTCATGTTAGTGTTTACTCACTAATGTAGGCTGGAGGCGTCCGCAACCCAATTCGCAAGGACGACGCCGTCATCAAAAACGCAGAAGCCGGCGCCTTCATTGCTGAAGACGCCGGCCCCGCCCCCTTATGACGTTGGCGGCGCGTCAGAAATTGAACTGCGCCGTGAGGCCGAACTCGCGTGGCGTGGTCGAGCTGATCAGCCGATAGCCCGAGTCGAAGGCGATGCCCGGCACCACCGTCGCGGTCTGGTAATTGCCCTGCCCGATGCTGGTGATGCGCTGCTGGTTCAGCACATTCTTGGCGAAGGCGGAAATTTCCCAACGGCGGTCGGGGCCGCGCAATCCAACATAGAGGTTCAAGGTCTCGCGGCTGCGATAGTCGTAATTGGCGACCGTCGAGGAAAAGCCCGGACGATAGGTGAAAAGACCACGCAGAAATGGCTCATAGTCGCCGATTTCGAAGCGATATTCGGCATTGGCGGTCAAGCTGAACTTCGGCTGCTCGGCGATGCGGTCATTGCGCTCGCACGTCGCCACCTGCTCGCCGACCGGCACGCTCGCTGCGCCGTCGGCATCCGGGACGCCATCGCCATTAAAGTCGTTGCAGGGCGCCATCGCATGGTCGAACTTGGCATCCACATAGGAAGCGCTGGCCGAGAAGTCGAAAGCGTCCCAGCGGCCCGCCAGGGTCGCCTCAACGCCCTTCACTTCGGCGTCGCCATTGAAGTTGAAATCGAACACGCCATCGACCACGCCATCGCGTTCGGTCGAATAATAGATGCCGCGAGCCCGTGAGATGTAGCCATCGAACTTCTGCCAGAAGGCGCTCAGGTTGAGCGTCAGGTGGCGGTCGAGGAAGGCGGACTTGACCCCCGCCTCGATGGCGTCCGAATGCTCGGGCCTGGTCAGCAGCAGGGACGTGTCGAGCGGCGCGGTGGAGCCTACCGCCGCGGTCGGACCACGGTAGGAACGGCCATAGGAAAGATAGGCCGTGACGTCGCGACTGAACTCATAGGTGAGATTGGCCCCTCCCGTCAGCACGTCATGCTTTTGGGTGCCGATCGCGGGATCGACGGTGTTGAACGGCCCCTGGACGAAGGGCGGAATGCCAGCGCCCGGAAAGCCCGGCGAGGTGAGCGTGAGGAAGCTTTCCTGACGCGTCTTGAGGAAAGAATAGCGGCCGGCGAGCTCGAAGCGGAGCTCGTCGGTGAACTGGAAGCTGGAGCTTGCCGCGATCGCAAAGGTGCGTTGATAGGTCGGCGCAAGGATGCTCGCTTCGACGGGCAGGAAGGCGCCGAAACTTGCCGGGAACGGCGTCGGCGGCACGTCATTGGCAAAGAACTGGTTGGCGTCCTGGGTGACGGTCACGTCGCCCGTCTGCTTCGAATAATAAAGGCTTGCCGAATAGTTCCAGAAGCTCCGGTCGGCGGATGCGAAGCGCAATTCGGCGGTGTCGACCTTATAGGGTGTCCGCACATCCTGCAGGTTCACATAGCCCGGGATCGCGTTGCCGAAATCCTGGTCGGCACGCTGGCGGAGCAGCGTATCCTGGTGGCCGGCAAGCAGCTGCAACGTATGCGCACCAAGATCCCAGTTGGCGTCCAGCGTCACCATATGGCTGCGATTGCGGAAGTTCATCGGCCCTTCGGCGACGCCGATGCGATCCGCGACCTCCGCCGGCGGACCGCTGCGCGCCGGGTCTAACAGGCTCGGCTGATTACCCGCCCCCACGACCTGCTGAAACTGGTCGTTCTCGGCGAAGAGATACTGGTAGGTAATGACCGCCTTGAAAGTGTCGGTCGGCGCATAGGCCAGGGACAGCCGGGCGCTCTCGGTGGTGCTGCGCGAGCTGGCGCCGCGGCTGACATTGTCGATCTGATTGAGATCGTTGCGGTCGATCAACATCGCGGCGCGCAACGCCAGGCGATCCTGGACAAGCGGGATCGACACGCCGGCCTGGAAGTTGACGGCGTCCCGATCGGTAACGGTTCCCTGCATGTAGCCATTGACCTCGGACAGGTCGGGGCGCCGGGTGCGGATCGTGATGGCCCCCGCCGGCGCCGTCCGGCCGCGCAATGCCCCCTGGGGCCCGCGCAGCACCTCGATCTGTTCGAGATCATACATCGCCGTGAATGCGGTTTGCGCGTCGACCGAAATCTCGTTGAAATAGATGTCGACCGCGGGAGAGGTGCCCTGGTCGGGGTCGAAGGCGATGCCGCGCAGCGTCGCCGTGTTATTGCGGCCGCCGGTGTTGGTGAGATCAAGGCCGGGGGACAAGAGCTGGACATCCTTGATGTCGAACAGATTGAGCTTCTGCAGCGTCTCGCCCGAGGCGACGTTGATCGACATCGGCACGTCTTGCAACGACTGCGCCTGGCGTGTGGCCGTCACGACAATTTCGTCCGCCACGTCAGCCTCGTCGGCGGACTGCGCGAAGGCCTGAGCGGAAAAAGCCAGGGTCGACGCACCAGCGGCGAGAACCACGAAAGCAAAACGCCGGAAGCTACAAGAAACCACCAATATTCCTCCCATCGTCGTTGATTGGTTCGCCCGTCGGCAAATCAGCGCGCCGACGGGCATGGTCGCCACCGAGATCATCGCGGCGACCCGAAATTATGCTTCGAATGAAAAGCGCCGATCTCGGCGGAGCAGCTTCGTGTCAGGCGGGCAGCAGCTCGACCACTTCGATGAGATGGCCTTCGACATCGGTGACGAAAGCCACCTTCACCCCATGCTCCGGCTGCGCATGGACCTCACGAACGAGCGTGCCGCCTGCCGCCAATGCGCGTTCGACAAAGGCCACCACGTCCGTGGTGACAAATCCGAGAATGACCTCGTCATTGGTCGGCTTTGGCGCGCCGATAAACTTCAGCAGGGCGAATGTCGCAGCGCCAGCGCCGGTCACATTGAACAGGATCTCGCTGATGGGTCGCCCGGCGAGATCGGCTTCGACACGATAGAGCTCGGTGAGCTCGCATACGGACTTGTAGAATGTCGCGACGCCCTCGAGATCATCGACCAACAGCTTCGTGAAGCCAAAATGCACCGCCTGAACGTCCATGCCGACCCTCTTCTCTCCTGCGGCTGTCCGAATGCGAAAAAGCCGCTGTCACACGTCGAAATTGCAGCAGACACATGGTCTTGCCGTCCGATTGATTTTTGTGAGTGAGCGCTTACAACATTTTTCGGGTGATACAAGACCGGATTGTTCGGACCCTTCGACTTCCGTCCGCCGCCCCCGCCAATGAAAAGGCCGGCCCACGCGGACGGGATCCCCCGTCCGCGCGCGCCGGCCGCAAAACCCCGAAATGCGGCCTCCGGGGCCCGGTAGTCCGCCGGAAAATCAGTTGGGGGCGGGCAGCTTGGCGAGATCGGCATCGATCGCGGCGAGCTTGGCGTCGGTGACGACGTCGGCGGCATATTGCTGGATGTCACGCAGCGTCATGCCCTTGGCCATCTCGATCTGATCGCTGCCGACGACATCGGGCAGATGCTTCTCGAGCACGGCTTTTGCCGCAGCATTGTCCATGAGGTCGCCAATCGTCGTGGAAGCGGTCGAAAGCGCGGATGCCGGCGCGGCCGCCTGGGCGTATAGCGGCGCGGCGAGGACGACCGGCGCGGCGATCAGCGCGGCCGATGCCGCGAGCAGTTTGAGCATTTCAGACTATCTCCAGAGCCGCGGAATCGAGCGGCACCGAAAATAATACACGCGACCGTTCAATTATCAATCGACAGAATTCCGCACCGGATTCACCATGCTGCAACGCCGCCGACGAGAATGGCCACGATCCGCCTCACCGCTTTCCGGCGGTCGCCGACGGCGATGGGCTCCTCGAACATTTCCTGCATGCTCGCCCACCCCATCAACGTCTGCATCAGCGCGAGCGCGACGCTACGTGCATTGCCGGGACGACGGCCATGCTCGGCCGCGATCGCCTTGATCTCCTTGGCCAGGAGATCGACCTCGAAACCGAAGGCACGTTCGCGATAGATGCGCGCCACTTCGGGGAAGCGGCGCTGCTCGGTCGAAATCAGCCGACTGAAAGCGGCAATCTCGGGATGCGAGAGGGAATCCAGCATGACCAGGGCATGATATTCGAGCCGCCCCAGCGGTGTCTTGGGAAGCTCCGCGTCCCGCTTGCCGGCCTCGGCCGACCAGGCCGCGACGCGATCGGCGACAACGGCGGCAAACAGATCCGCCTTGGTCGGAAAACGGTTGTAGACGGTGACCTTCGAGACGCCGGCGCGCGCCGCCACGGTCTCCATCGCTGTCGCCGAATAGCCCTCCTCGAGAAAGAGCTCGACCGCGGCCATGGTGATCGCATCGTTGATCCTGGCCGTCTGCTCTTTCGTGGGACGTCCACGCCTTGCAACGGGCGTCATCTTCGTCATTCGCCAAACCGATCATCGCGCCGGTCCAGTCGACCGACCTCGCCTTAGTGTCGCTGGCGGCCGCGACGGGCAAGGGCAAAGAGAAGAACGCCTCGCGCTTATCGCCCCCAGACTATGGCAATCCGGCGCGAGGACAGGCGAAGAGGGCTGGCGGAGCAGACCCGCCGCAAGCAGATGATGCCGGATCCCTCGTCATGCGAGGATCGGGGATCGCTTCATGCCGTTGCCATGGACCGGCTCACGCTTCATAAACGAACGGTTCCGTACAATTTATTTGAAGGCGTCCGCGGCTCGCGCTAGTCAGGCCGAAAGTACAGGCGACCGTGCGCCACGACTTCCAGGGAACCAGTTGAAAATGGGCAAAACGCATCGACCGCGCCGCTGGGCCATCCTTCCGATGCTGGCCGGCGCAATCGCCGGCCCGGCGTCCGCCAAAGCCGGCCCTGCCAATGAGGCCGATGTCCGCGCAGCCGCCCTGGTCGATCGGATGACCACCGATGAGAAGCTGTCGCTCGTCAAGGGCAGCATGCCGATGCTGATGCGCAAGCGTCCCGCGGACGCGGTCATCGGCGCGGGCTATGTTCCCGGTATTGCCCGGCTCGGCATTCCTCCGATCCGCGAGACCGATGCGAGCCTCGGCGTCAGCAATATGCTCAACGGCCGCAAGGACGATGTCGCGACCGCAATGCCATCGGCGCTCTCGCTGGCCTCGACCTGGTCGCCCGAGGCCGCCTATCAAGCAGGTCAGCTCATCGGCGGCGAGGCACGGGCCAAGCGCTTCAACGTCATGCTTGCCGGCGGGGTCAATCTCGTACGCGAGCCGCGCAACGGCCGGGCGTTCGAATATTTCAGCGAGGATCCGCTTCTCTCGGGCGTGATGGGCGGCGAGCATATTCGCGGCGTCCAGAGCAATCGCATCGTCTCCACGGTCAAGCATTTCGCGGTCAACGACCAGGAGACTGGCCGCAACGTCCTGAACGTCCGGATCAGCGAGGCCGCAGCGCGGGAATCGGACCTCCTCGCCTTCCAGCTCGCCATCGAGCGCGGCAGACCCGGATCGGTGATGACCGCCTACAACAAGGTCAACGGCGACTATGCCAGCGAGAATGACTGGCTGCTCAACAAGGTGCTCAAGGTCGACTGGGCGTTTCCCGGGTGGGTGATGTCCGACTGGGGCAATGTCCATTCGACCGTCAAGGCAGCCAATGCGGGCCTCGACCAGCAGTCGGGCGCCGAAATCGACAAGCAGCCCTATTTCGGCGAGCCGCTCAAGGCCGCGGTCGCCGCCGGCGAGGTCTCCCAGCAGCGCATCGACGACATGGCGCGGCGCATCATCCGCTCGCTCCTCGCCGAAGGCGTCATCGATCGGCCCGACGATCCTGCCCGGCCGATCGACTTCGAGCAGAATGCGACGATCGCCCGGAAGAGCGCGGAAGCCGGTATCGTGCTCCTGAAGAATGATCGCGGTCTTCTTCCGTTGGCCGACACACGCCAGTCGATCCTCGTTATCGGCGGGCGGGCCGATATTGGCGTACTGTCCGGCGCGGGTTCAACGCAGGTGCGTCCCGTTGGCGGGCCCGCGCTGGAAGAAAGGCTGACCACCAAAAGCTTGGCTGCCGTCTTCGCCCGCCGCACCTACATGCCCTCGCCGCCGCTTGCGGCGCTCAGGAAGATGCTGCCCCAAGCCGACATAAGCTTTCTCGACGGCAAGGACATAGCGCTCGCGACCAAGGCGGCGCGGGGTGCTGATATCGTCATACTTTTTGCCGAGCAGTGGCGAACCGAGGCCGAAGACGTGCCGGCACTCTCCCTGGATGCCGGTCAGGACGCCCTGGTTGAGGCCGTCGCTTCGGCCAACCCGCGAACAGTGGTGGTACTGCAAACCGGTGGTGCCGTCCTGATGCCCTGGGTCGAAAAGCCGGGGGCGATCGTCGAGGCCTGGTTTCCCGGCCAGCGTGGCGGCGAGGCGATCGCGTCGGTGCTGACCGGCGCCGTCGCGCCCGCCGGCCGCCTGCCGATCAGCTTTCCGGCGTCGCTCGACCAGCTCGCTCGCCCCGAGCTGGACGGGCTCCGCCAGGCCCAGACCGCGACCGGCCAGTCGACCTACGGCCTGGCGAGCAATGTCGAGCCCTTCGATGTCGACTATGATGTCGAGGGAGCCAGCATTGGCTACAAGTGGCACGCGCTCCGCGGCACGCGGCCCCTGTTCCCCTTCGGTTACGGGCTGACCTATACGAGCTTCAGCTATTCCGACTTCAGGGTCTCCGGCGGATCGACGGTGAAGGCGAGCCTCCGGGTGACCAATACTGGCCGGCGTCCCGGCGTGGTCGTTCCGCAATTCTATGCCTTCGTCCCCGTCCGGGGCGAGATCGTCCAGCGCCTGATCGGTTGGCAACGGATAGAGCTCGACCCCGGCCAGTCGGCGACGGCGGAGATCGTCGCGGACCCTCGCCTCCTCGCCACCTTCGATGCAGAGCAAGGGCAATGGCAGGTGCCTGGCGGCTCGGTTACAATCAAGGCCGCCGATAACGCGATGGCGGACGGACCGACCCGGCGCGTCAGGCTGAAGGCGACGCGGCTTCGTCCCTGACGAAGCACTCCCGCATCGTCCACGCATTTCGCACCGGGCGCCTGCGCCATCCCCGGCTTGTACCGACGGACCCGCGACATCGTTATGGAGCGCCGCCGAGGGTCCTGGCGACGCGCCCACTCCATCAAGACGAGGATGGGCGCAGTGGCCTGTCCTTGAAAGTGTCGGAGCGGTCCGCTCTCTATGGCGAGCCGCTCCACAGGCAGCTCAGCCCGGCTCTGCGACCGCATCGGTCTGCACCATCTCGGGAATTTCCTGGGGCCAGCGACCAAGCGCCACTTCGGGGGGCACGATGTCGCTGAACTGATCCGTCTTCAGGGGATCGGTATAAAAGCCCAGAGAATAATTGCCGAAAGAATATCCCAGCAGGTCGGTCAGTTCCTGGTCGAAGTTTTTCGCGATCTCGGGCGGGCACGACAGATATTGATTCTCCTCCTGCCGCAACCAGCCGAGCGTATAGGTGACGTTCAGCGCCTTTCGGGGCGTGTTGCTGCGATTCTCGCCGCCGCTATGAATGACCGTCCCGTTGTAAAGCAGGACCGAACCAGCCTTCATCACCGCCTGGATGCTTTCATCACGCCGCGCCTGGCGGCTGAACGGCCATTTGTGGCTGCCCGGAACGATATGCGTGGCGCCATTTTCTTCCGTGAAATCTTCCACGGCCCAGATGCCATTGCACTGCGGTTCTATGCCTTCGGGAATGACGCCGCCGCTGTCATCGCCACCCCATACGAAGCGGTCCCGATGCAGCGGCTGCACCCCCTGGCCCGGCAAGATCGTGATCAACTGCGTGATATTGAGCTGGATCTTCGAGCAGTAAGGACTGAGGGTCGCTTGCGCTGCCCCCACGATCAGCGGATTGACGGCAATCTCGCGAACGGAGGCGCATCGCGCGATCAGGGCACCGGTTCGTTTTGTCTTGCGGCCGGACCAGTCATCAAGGCCTTCCGCCGTCTGTTCAATCCAGGGAGCAGTATCCGCCTGCAGCGCCTTGAGCTTTTCTGGCGAGAGCACGTCCCTGATAATGCACGCGCCATCCTTGTCCATGGCAGCGACGATGTCCTCGATCGTGCAATCCGGATTCAGTGTTTGAAGGCCCATGACATCTCCTTTCTTGACGCCGTCCCCGCCGCACGGGCGACGACTGAAAGCGTCGGATCCAAAATCGATATCCATTTAACCTCAAACGTTGACGATCGTCAACCTTTTGAAAGTCGGGGAAGCACAATTGGCCGCCCGGCAGCGACGCCGCGGGCGTGCCATTGAAATTGTGACAGACGCTCCGAACCGTTGACGATCGTCAACTTATGGTCCAGCTTCCGATCTCCAGCCCATCGAATCGTGCGCGCGTCCGCTCGGCTCGCGCGCCGGACGAGAGCGGAAACATCCTATCGAGGAGCTCCTCATGAGCAGCGATCTTGCCGAAAAATTTCGTCCTGTGGCACCACCTTACGTGATCGAAAATGCCTATACCGATGATCAGCACCAGCGCATCCTCCAGGTGGTGCGCGAAAACGGCCCGTGGCCACTTATCCTGGCCGAGAACTTCAAATCACCCGAAGAAGTCATCGCCGCAACCGGTGGCGTGCTTCCGGAAGGTATGACCCTCACCTGGGACATGATCATTACCGGTGTGTTCAGGGGCTATATCGCGCGCCAGGGTGTGTGCTTTTACCCTGAGTTGAACGACTGTTATTATAACTCGAAGTTTCTCGACATGACGCGCAACTATTGGGGCGCGAAATATGCCGAACCGGAGACATTCCTGTTCAACATCCAGGGCCCGACGCCGATTGGCGGACCGCCGCATCTGGACGGCACGGTGTTTCGCGGGATGACCATGGAAAATACACCGATCTGGCTTCTCCAGATCATGACCAAGTCGGGATTGTTCCGTCATTGGCAGAGCAAGAAGGCGCAGGTCACCGGCTGGTATTACAAGGGCAAGATCGGCGGCGGCTTCAATTACTGGCCGGACGGCCCGCGGGGAAAGCCCAAGCAGATCACGTCGCCGATGTGGGGCCGGGCCGTCGTGGCTGAGAATGAGATGATGTTCCACCATGCGCAGGCAGCCGGGCCGCTGGCGATGCGCCGCCCTGCCGGGCTCGACATCAGCAGCACGTTCGGCGTCGATCCGACCGCGGAAGGGGGCTGGCGGATCGAGACCTTCGGCGATGTCACGCAGCAAATTCCGGCGGAGGAAATGCGCCTGCTCGTCCACTGGGGTGCGCGTGTGTTCATGGACATGCGGGAACTGAAAACTGCGTTCGATCACACCGATGACATTAGCCATGATCAGGCTCTGACCATGCTGACTGATGACCTGCGCAAGCGGAACGTCGCATTTGAAATGCCCTCGGATCCGATGAATGATCGCGCATTCATTGGCATGCTCAGCCAGGCTTATGCCGTGAACGGACCCACCAATATTCCCGCGGATGTGGACGAGGCCCTCGCTGCCTGACGGCAGCTGAGCGAACAGCCGAACAGAGATGACAGGCGGGCCGACGAGCGAGCCCGCCTGCCATCCAATTGATGCGAACGCACGCGCCGGCCACCCGCGCGCCCTGAATCGTGCCTGTCGGAAATTGCCCACTTTCCCGTAACTTGTGTGAAAACCTCCACCTGCACTTCCAGCTTGACAATCGTTGAAGGATGTCAACTATTGAGTCGGGCGAGCGCGGATCCTGTGCGCAGCCGCGCTTACATGGCGGATAGAATATCAGGCCCGAGCAGGACCTGGCCGCCCAACAGAACAAAGCCGGACACTGCGATGTCCCGGCAAAAGGTTTCGTCACAAAAAGGGGGTAAGCAATGATGCGATCTGTGAAGCGTAGCCTGTTTCTGTGCACGTCCGGGGCGGCAGCCGTCTGGATCGCTGCCCCGGCCCTGGCCCAGGCTCCCGAGCCCGCCGGCCCGAGCACAGCCGAAAGCGCTTCATCTGGCGACATCGTCGTGACCGCCCAGCGTCGCAACGAGCGGCTCCAGGATGTTCCGATCGCGATTACCGCCTTCACGCCGGAGCGGCTCCAGCAGCAAGGCGTCACACAGGCCCAGGACCTGCAGGCCACCGTACCGTCGCTCGTGGTCGGCAATAACGGCAATCCCTCCCGCGAAGCGCAAAGCTTCACCATCCGCGGGCAGGGGGCCACGTTTCAGGCGTCTCCGGGCGTGGTCGTCTATCTGAACGAAGTTCCCCTGCCCGCCCCGATATCCCTTCCGCAACAGGGTGGCGCCGGCAATTTTGTGGATCTGGAGAACGTCCAGGTCCTGAATGGGCCGCAAGGCACCCTGTTCGGCCGCAACACCACGGGCGGTGCCGTCCTGCTCGTTCCAAAGAAGCCAACCAACCGCCTGGAGGGCTATGGTCAGGCCAGTATTGGCAATTATGACAATGCAGCCTTTGAAGGCGCGATCAATCTGCCAATTGTCGAGGACAAGGTTCTGTTTCGCGTCGCCGGCGCGTATCAGGATCGGGACGGTTATACGCATGACGTAATCTGGAACACCGATCGCGACAATCTTCATTGGTATTCGGGCCGGGCAGGACTGACTCTCAAGCTCTCCGAAGATTTCGAGAACTATACCATGGCCTATGGCGCCTTCTCCCGCACCCACGGGACAGGCATTGTCAGCAACGCCATCAACGTCGCCGGACTTTCGGACCCCGGCCTGGGATTTTGCTACGAAGGTCCGACCATCCCAGGCGCCATCGCCTCCTGCGACGTGTACCGGGCGGCGTCTTCGGAAGCCGCCGCTCGCGGGCCACGACAGACGGCGCACGGGGTGGATTCCTTTCAGAAGACCAAGACGTGGGGCATCACCAACACGTCGACACTTCATCTTTCGGATGAGCTGAGCATTCGCAATATTATCGGATATCAACGCTTCAAGACCAGCTACAGCGTAGATAGCGACGGCACGGTGCTCCAGTTCGACGATGGCGACCCCCGCAATTATCCGGCCCCAGGCCAGGCGAGCTTGCCGGGAGACGGAACGCCCATCACCTATCTCAATGCCACGGCTGCGCGCATTCCGCGCGATGATCTGAAAGTCCTCACCGAGGAACTGCAACTTCAGGGCAGTCTCTTCGACAAGCAACTCGTCTTCACCACGGGAGTCTTCTTCTACGATCAGCGCCCGTCCGGAGAACAAGGGGCGGGCACCGTGGGCTTCTGTCCGGCCGTCTTTACGGGCAGTGACGTCGTCTGCAGCGGATATGACATCCGCTATGCGATCACCAACAAGTCAAAAGCCCTCTACGCGCAGGCGACCTTGGACCTGGGGCTGATCTCGCACACATTCGAAAGCCTGAAAGTCACGGGTGGGTATCGCCACACCTGGGACGACATCCATGGCACGTCCAATTACTATCTGGCCTTTCCCGGAGGCGCCTTCTGCCTGGCCACCAATTCGATCGTCGCCGATCCAAGTGGATGTCAGTTTGAAGCCAGGCTCAAAACCGATGCTCCGACCTGGAATATCGGGCTCGACTACCGGCTATCCCCGGCCTTGCTGCTCTATGGAAAGATAAGCCGGGGTTACAAGGCCGGGGGCGTCAATGCGAATGCAGTGTTCGTCAACACCCGCACCTTTCCGCCCGAATATGTCACCTCCTATGAAACCGGGTTTAAATCGAACGGCCGCATAGCGGGGATGCCGGCACGCCTGAACGCCACATATTATTATCTCGATTATCGCGATATCCAGCGCGCAACGGGAGATTTCAATCCCGCGACGGGTGCGGGCGGAGCCCAGATCCTCAAGGCGGATGCAAGGATTCAGGGTATCGAGGCGGAAGCGTCCCTGAGCCTCTTCCCAGGCCTCGAAATCGGCGGCACGTTCAGCCACACGGACGCCGACTATAAACGGTACGAATATCAACCGAACGTTCCGGTCCAGGACTGCACCGGCAACCTTGTCACGCCTCCTGGAACGGCGGTTCTTACTTGCTTGCCCTTCCAATATGTCGCGCCCTACATCTACAGCTTCCATGTTTCGGCGGAACAGCCGCTGGGAGACGATCTCGGCACGATATCGATATTCCTGAACTATGCGCACAGCGCGTCGCAGCATACGGAAGCGACGGTTGTCATTCCGGACCAGAAGCCGGGCGAACGACTGGAAGCGTTCGGGACGCTCAACCTGTCGCTTGACTGGCGCAATGTCGCAGGAAGCCGTCTGGATATCGGTCTCTATGGGACAAATCTCACCAACAACCTTTATCGGGTCAGCAACAGCAACACCTATTCGTCGCAATTCTACAACGCGACCTTGTATGGGGAGCCCAGGATGTACGGGCTTCGCCTGCGCTACGCTTTCGGCGGATGAAGCAGATCCTCATCGAAACCCCGATCGAGCTGACAAGATCGTACAGGAAGACCAATATGACAGATTATCGCGCGCCGGCGGCTCCTCTGGGCTTCACAAAATTGATTGTCGAAGATCTCGATCGCATGTCTCAATTCTACAGCGCCATATGCGGGTTCGAGGAAGAAGGGCGCGGCCAGGATCAGATTGCCGGTCGGCCAATATGCGAGGTCTATTTCCGGTCCGATCCTCCCGGAACCGGAACGTTCACACTGACGAAGTTTCTGGACGCGCCAAGGGCTCCATCGGAAGCCGTGATTCTGGGCTTCGTGGCCAGCGATCTCGACGGCTTCCTCAAGCGCGCCGTCTCAGCCGGTTCGACAATCGTTGACGCCCCGCAAACGCGCCCGGAACATGGCGTCAAGGTCGCGTTCGTCAAGGACATCGAAGGCAATCTGATCGAAATTGTCGAGATCATTTGACGGCCCGGCTACCCGACGACGTCGCAGCCGGCGATCAACCGCGGAAAGTGCCCGGATAAGCGATCTCATCGAGGGATTTGCGACCGCTGGGCACTTCCCGCGCCTGCAGCTTCTCCGGCAGCGAAGCGGGATCACCCAGGCGGCCGATCGCCACTGCAGCCTCGATCCGGAAATCGTCGGGAATGTGCAGTGTCGCCCTTGTCTGGTCCATTTCGATCCCCACCATTCCATGGGCGTGATAGCCAAGCAGATGGGATTGCAGGGCGATGGCCGCCCAGGCGGCGCCTGCGTCGAAACTGTGGGAATAGCTCGGCTTGTCCGGCGCACCCATCGTGGTTTCACTCAGGATGAACAGCAGGACCGATGCTTCCTTTGCCCAGATGGCGTTAAAAGGCATCAGGAGATCGAGATATCGCGACCAGTTCGCCGTGTCATCGCGCGTCGCGTACAAGAAGCGCCAGGGCTGATAGTTGAAGGATGACGGCGCCCAGCGCGCTGCGTCCAATATGGTGCGCAGATCCTTCCCGGGCATGAGCGATGCATCAAAGGCGCGGGGCGACCAGCGGTCGAGGAACATGGACTCCAGCGCGGTGTCGGTCTGCCTTCCGGTTGTCATGTCTGCCCTGTCCTTCATCTGAATATCCCGCCCCGAACGTCCGGTGGCTGCGGCGGATGAATCCGCTTGACTAAAAGTTGTCATCTGTCAACAGTTGGCCTCGATTTCGGGAGCAAACCCCATGCAGGCCACGGCACATTCCGCTTCAACGCAATCGATATCCATGCCGCCGGAAACGCCTGGCCCCGGCCCGGTAGGATCAAGGCGTTAGACGATGACGGACCAGATGGGCGCCGATCAGCCGGCCATGGGCCTGCAAGGACGCGGCGGCATGCTGCTTCGCGCCATGCTCGCGCAAAATGTCGGGACGGGATGCGCGTTCGGCGGACTGGGCGTCAGCGTTCTGGCGCTGCAAGACCGCTTTCAGTCCTCATTGGGGATGGCCACGATGGGGCTGTCGCTCACGGTCTTTTCGATGACAGCCCTCGGTCCGGTTACCGCCGGGCTCATCTCGCGGTGCGGCCTGAGATCCGTGATGTCGGTCGGCGTCGTGACGTCTTTGCTCGGATATGTCGCGCTAGCCTACGCCTCGACCATGCCGCTCGCGCTCGCTGCCTGCGCCTTGTTGATAGGTCCGGGAGCTGCCCTTTTTGCAGCCCTGCCGCCCGCGGTCCTTGCAAGCGGCTGGTATCCCGATGAGCGCGGAAAGGTGATGGGAATTGCGTACCTGCCCTTGTTCGTCACATTCATACCGTTGCTGGGCGTGAGCATCATCCAGCGATATGGCTTGACCGCCTTCTACCTGTCGATTTCTGCCATTCACCTGCTGCTGCTACCGCTGATGCTAGGCGTGAAGGATCCACCGGCGGAGTGCCGGGAAGAGCAAGGCATCGTCGAGAC
The DNA here is from genome assembly GCF_042693015.1 of Sphingomonas sp. DBB INV C78. Lineage (NCBI taxonomy): Bacteria > Pseudomonadati > Pseudomonadota > Alphaproteobacteria > Sphingomonadales > Sphingomonadaceae > Sphingomonas > Sphingomonas sp. DBB INV C78. The sequence goes on from NZ_CP170544.1 coordinate 2,275,211, forward strand.
GCCTGCCCAGGGCTCCGGACCGTTTCTTATCCTTGGCAGCGCCCTTTTCTGGCTGATCGTGCTGGGAGACGGCATTCTGAATGGCACGGCAATCGCCGGTTCCGCTCATATGCTCCCGATAGTCGAAGGATATGGCGTCTCCGTGGAAACCGGCGCGATACTCCTATCCGTCTCCGGCGCATCCAGCATCGTGGGGTCTCTCCTGGCAGGTTATGCCTGCGACCGCCTGGGCTCGGCAAAAACGCTCGCACTCGCGGCAATGGGCTTCGCGCTTGCCTGGTTGCTGATTGCGGCAACGGGATGGCTACCCGTCCTCACCCTGTCGGCCTTCCTGATCGGGCTTTGCGGAGCCGCGGTTTTCCCGCCTGTCAGCGCGCTGGTGGTTGAGGTCTTTGGCATCGACGCGCTGCCGAAGGTTCTCGGCCTGGTGGGTGTCATGACTCTTCCCTTCACGTTCATGATGGCGCCGGCCACTGGCTGGCTGCACGATCTGTCAGGAGGCTATGGGTCCGCCTTCGCTGCCTTGATCGCGACATGCCTGGTCGCGGCGGCGACGTTCCTCGGGATGAGCCGACATCTCGTGCGCAAGGCGGCAGAAGATGCCGATCTCGCCAGCGCTGCCTTATCGACCGCGAAGCCGGGCTGAGCCGGCTGGGCGCGTTGATCCCTGTGAACAGCCTGCGCTCTCCGTCTTGACAAATGTTGATACATTTCAACAATTGGAGTTCCATGAATCCTGTTCGCCGGGCGGCACGAAATGCGGTTTCAGAGATGAGCCTTCGCAAGGTCGTCCAAGGATTGCTTCGGACCGGCCGGCGACACTGATCAGATTAAACAAGAGAGGTCCAAGCTATGGCGCATACAAAATTTCACCTCGGATATTTCACCAAGTTTGGCGCCACGTCCTGGCCAGGGGACGGTAAGGAATTCGGGTCGCAATGGACGGACGGGTCCTATCACAAAGAACTCGCAAAGATGCTGGAGGCGGCGAAGTTCGACTTCATCCTATTCGAGGACAGTCTTATCGTGGGTGACCGCTACGGCGGCTCGATGGAACTCGACCTGAAAAATGCGACCCTGTCGCCCAAGCTGGATCCGCTTCCGCTGCTGCCCGTAATGGCGCAGGACACGTCCCACATCGGCCTGATCGCGACGGCTTCCACGACATTCTATCCGCCCTATTTGCTCGCCCGATTGCTCTCCACCATCGACTCCCTGACAAAAGGGCGTGCGGGCTGGAACATGGTCACGTCGAGCGAGAAGAATGCCGCCTTGAATTTCGGGATGGACAAGTTGCTTCCGCCGACGGTCCGCTATGACATTGCCGACGAGTTCGTCGAACTTTCCAGACAGCTTTGGGACTCCTGGGAAGACGGTGCCCTGGTCGCGAACACCGAAACAGGTGTCTATGTGGATCACACCAAGGTGCACACCATCAATTTCGAAGGCGAGCATTTCCGATCGCGCGGCCCGCTCAACGCCCTGCGTTGTCCTCAAGGTCATCCGGTCCTTTGTCAGGCAGGCGCTTCCGAACGTGGGCGTGATTTCTCCGCCAAGAATGCTGAAGTTATCCTGGGCATGATGACCGGCGGGGTGGCCGGGATGAAGGCCTATCGTGACGATATCCGGCGGCGCGCCGAGTCCTTCGGCCGCAATCCCGACGATATCAAGGTCGTCTACCTGACGCCGGTTCACATCTATCCTGACGGGGGCGAGCCGCCGGAGATGAGCGACGCCGACAAGCAATCGGCCTTCGAGCACAATATCGTCATGGCCTCATCCTCGCTTGACGTGGACTTCTCGCTCTACGACGTGGATGCCCCGGTTCCGCAAGACATTGTGGCAGGTGGCCATACCAGTGCGCTCGAGCACATGAAGAAAGCGGGGCGCGAGGAAGGCAAGTCTCTTCGGGATCTGTTTTCCACGGCCAAGGGCGCAAGTGGCATGGATTTCAGCGGCACGGCCGAACAGGTCGCCGATAAACTGATGGCCGTGATGGACGAGGTCGGCGGCGACGGTTTCCTCATCGAGGGATCAGGCTATAATCGCCAGCTGCCGGATCTGGTGAACGGCGTAATTCCCGCGCTGCAAAAGGCGGGCGCCGTCCGCACGGAATATAGCGGAACCACGCTGCGCGAAATATTGCGCGAATTTTAAAAGGATCATGCGGCAGCCATCCTGGGACGCCGCATAGCCGTCCGGTCATCGGCTGAGCCGGATGGCGATGACACATATCCTGCGCCCAAGGGAGCGCCAGACTGGCAACAGTTGGGCGCTCCCTCAAAGGCATGTCGAAACGCTGTTCTCGCAGATCCCTGATGATCCCCTGGCCGGTGTGGCTGCGGCAGGCGGGATCCGACAGAGAGGGGCAGCCGCCGAACCTCTGGATCGAGCGTGGCCGGTAGCAGCGAACGGAAGGATCGAAGGGCTTGGTCGCTGCGGTCACGGCGACGACGTGTGCTCGTCTCAATTTCTTACCGCTTCCGCGATCCTGGTCGCGGCACGGCGGCGGCCGGAGGGTGCGACCAAGTCGGGCCAAGCGTCGACCGGAACATCAGTTTGCGGCGTTGCAGGCGACAACCTGCCGATAATGCGGCTGCCGTTCCACGTGCAGCCGGCTTTCGCTCGGCCACCGGCTTAGTGGGCAAAAAAGCTTCGGACGTCGCGCTTCACACTTTGCCGGACCGCGGGCAGAAGTAGATCACTTTTCATGGATTCGGATCAGGGCTACGGAGCAACATGACCGAGAAAAAAGCGAAGAAGGCCAAGCTCGCTGCGCCACCTCGGCCAGGGGTCTATTCTCGCGGCTCCGACACGGTCGATGCCATTCTCAAGGCCGCCCTGCACGTCCTCATTGAGGAAGGCGCCTCGGCCTTCACCCTGCGCCGGATTGCTTCGGAATGCGGGATGAAGGTCGGCAATGTCAGCCGTCATTTTCCGCGCAAGGAAATGCTGGTGCAAGTGCTTCTGGAGGAACTGCTCAGCCCGAGCGAGGGAGAGGTCAGACGCCGGATCGTCAATTCGGGCATGCCGGCGGATGAAGCGCTCGCCCTCGTCATCGGCGGCAGTCTGGATGAAATCCAGACGAAGAAGATGACCCACCTGTTCACGGAATTATGGGCCATGGCCAATCATAACGCGTTCGTGGCGGAACGGGTCGAGCTCGTATATCGATATGTCCACAAATTGATCGCCAGTTTTGTGGCAGACCTCAACCCGGCTCTGTCGCCAGATGAAGTGGAAATCGTATCGGTCTATATCAGCGCTTCGATCGAGGGATCGACCATGCTGGCGGGATATGGCAAGCCTTGGAGCGGCATGATGCCCAAGATAAAAGGTATTGCGGTCAAATTCCTGGTTGATCTGGCCAAAACGATCACCTCCGAAGAAATTCGCGAACTTTCCTCCGCCACGCCGGCCAAGGCTTCTTCCCCCCGTCGCCCGGTGCGGGCTCGTTGAAGGCAAGTGGCAAGAGTTTTTGAGCGCTCCCCAAGCGGCCGTTCATCGGCCAATTCGCCGCCCGGATTCCCTGCGCCCCGTTTAAACGGCTGAGATCCGTCCAGACCTGCTGGCACATTTACCTTGTCACGGATGGCGCGTCGCAAACCTGTCGTCTGATCACCTCGTCCCCTGGGCGGGCGCGCTGATCGAAGCCGTTGTCGCGCAGAAGGCCTCGCGCGCTCCTCCTCGGCCTGTGAGCCTCAACGGCGCAATCAGTCGAGAGGCAAGGCGCACCGCTTATGTCGCCCGTCGCGACGGCGACAGCCTGCCGTCGTCTCATTTCCGCCCTTCTAAGAACCCCGGCTTCTCGAGGAAGGACGGATAAAGCGCCGCCAGGTGCTTGCCAATTAAATTATACAATGCTGTACGTTTTAACGCACAGTTCCTTGTGTGAGAGTGGGAAGGAATGAAAATGACGGGGCAGGCTGACAACGTAACTGGCCCTGGCACTCCCCACTGGTCGAGCGACGTGGAGGCGCCGCTCCTCATCGACACGGTCGAAGCATTCGCATGGGACCTCGAGGCGGACGTCGTGATCGTCGGTTATGGCGGGGCTGGCGTTGCTGCGGCCCTGGAAGCGCGCGAAGCCGGCCTGTCCGTGCTGGCGCTGGACCGGGCTACGGGCGGCGGAGCGACACGGATCAACGGCGGTATCTTCTATGGCGGCGGCGGCACCCCGGCCCAGCGCGAAGCCGGGGTGGAGGACACACCGGAAGACATGTTCAATTATCTGCGCATGGAAACGCAAGGGGTGGTGCGCGACGACACCTTGCGCAGATTCTGTGCGGAGAGTGCGGAAACCGCAGAGTGGCTGGCGCGCCACGGCGTTCGGTTCGAAGGGCGGCTCTATGCGAAGAAGACAAGCTACCCCCACACCGATTACTCGCTTTATCATTCGGACAACAGCCTCGCGCCGGATTACAAGGCTTTCGCCAGGCCTGCCGCGCGCGGCCATCGGGCATTGGTGGACCGCCTCGACGCGCCGATGGGCTATGGCAAGGGCTTGTACGATCCCTTGCGCGCGTCGGCGGATCGCGCGGGCGTGCTTGCCATGACTTCAACCACCGTTCGCCAGCTCGTCGTCGATACGTCGGGCAGGGTTGTGGGTGTCCGCGCGACCCGCGTTCCGACTGGTACCCGCAAGGGCCGGCGCTACGAAGTCCTGACCCGGCACGCCACCGCGCTGATCCAGCGATTACCCCCATCGCTTCCGGGCGCTGGCGCCATAGCGCGCCTGGCCGGGCGACTGTTCGCCAGCGCGCGCGCGATCGAGCGGTCAATCGGGGAAACGCAATTCATCCGGGCGCGTCGTGGTGTGTGCCTCTCGGCCGGCGGTTTCATCTTCAACCGCGAGATGGTCGCGCATCATGCCCCCAAATATCTGAAGGGAATGCCGCTCGGCACCCCCGGCGACGACGGTAGCGGGATTCGCCTCGGCCAGAGCGCCGGCGGGGCGGTTTCGAGATTGCACCATGGCAGCGCATGGCGTTTCATCAATCCGCCGACGGCGTGGGCACAGGGGATCGTCGTCGACCGCAAGGGCGATCGCTATGTCAACGAGATGCTTTACGGCGCATCGATCGGGATGGCGATGGTGGAGCACCGGGAAGGTGTTTGCTGGATCATCCTGGACGACAAGCAGTTTCGCGAGGCCAGGCGGCAGGCGCGGGACAGGAGCATCCTCGGCTTCCAGCGATATCCGGCGCTCCTGGCTATGATGCTGGGATCGAAAAGTGCTCCCACAATCGCGAGGCTCGCGCGAAAATGCGGGCTCGATTCCAACGGCCTTGAAGCAACGGTTGCACGGTACAATCTGCTGGCGGAGACCGGCGAGCGCGATCCCTTCGGCAAAGGGCAAGAGGATATCGTCGCAGTGATCGAACCACCTTTCCATGCCATCAACATGTCGATCGACGCCAGGCTCGGCTTTCTTCCTGTCCTGACACTCGGTGGCCTGAAAATTGACGAGAAAACCGGTGCGGTCGTCGACTTGCAGGACAAGCCTATTACAGGTCTGTACGCCGCCGGCCGGACCGCTGTCGGTATCTGTTCGAACATCTATGTGAGCGGTCTCTCGGTTGCCGACTGCATCTTCTCAGGCCGGCGCGCCGCTCGATCCCTCGCTGCGCCGCAAGCCCCCGCTCCGTCGCCCGCCGTGACACATCCGCCGGAGAGCCTGTTCCCCGCTTAGGCCCGGGTGGGGCGTGTCACCGCGATCCGCCGGCAACGCGGAGCGACCGCGGGTCCATCCTGCCGGCCCTTCGCGCCCGGGCACCACCTTCCAGCAGCGTGAAATGCCGCTTGGCACCGCGCGCGGGCACAGGAAAACGGCCCCTGCCCCGGTTCCCCAGATCGGCCGGACAGGGACAAGGCCCCGAGCAATGGTCTCGTCGCAGTCAGTGGAGCATCGAGCAGTAGCTTGAGGGCCTCGCGAAAATCGTCCAGACCGAAATCCGTCTGGCCCGTGCTCATACGAGCGGCCTCGAGAATATCCGCTTCGGGCAGCAACACCGGATTGGCATCGCCCCAGGCAAGCGCGCTGCGCTGGACATGGGACAATTGCGGTAGGAGCAGATCATCCATCGAGATTTCATTCGACATGGAGGGGTAGCAGGTTGGGGATTGGCGCAACAAGGGTGGCCGTGACCATGGTCTGGAGGTCCGCTGAAAATGCCCTGACGTGGTGCTCGTCGAGCGAGCCCGTGGCCTCCAGAAGATACGAATAGCCGGCTAGGCCGTGATAGAGCATGACGGACGCGACCATGAGGCGCTGGTCGGCGATCGCAGACGGAATGTCCCGATCAGCGAGCGCAGCAGCCAGCATCTCGTTCAGCCAGGTCGTTCGCGGCGTCACGAAGGACTGTTGAAGGAGTGTGCGGATGCCAAGCGTAGGAACGGCGATCATTTGGGCAATGAGACGGACGAAATCCTTGCCACCGTCAAGGTCGAGCAGCTTGGTCGCAACCGGCTCGACAAGGGCGGCCACGACCTCTTCGAGTCGAACTCTGGGCTGATGGTGCGATAACCTGTCGAATCTCTGGTCACGCTCTTCGGCAATATCCGGACCATGCTTGTCCAGAATCGCCTGGATCAGGCCCTTCTTGTTTCCGAAATGATATTGGCAGGCGCTGCCGTGACGCTGCTCGGCCACCTTGTTAATCTCGTTGAGCGAGACCGACTGCACGCCTTTTTCGGCGAACAGGCACTCGGCGACACGGATCAGTCTGGCGCGCGTCACGAGGCTCCGCGCGGTCGCTCGCGACGTTGGGCGGTCTGACCGAGATCGTGTGCCGCGTTCCCTTTCCACCCTGAGCCCCGCCAACCATCTCTCCTTATAGTGAGTACCCACTGAACTTTTGACGCCAAGCCGATACAGGCGTGCTCGACCCGAAAACGTGCAACGATAATCAGGCGATAGAGGACCAGGCCCTCGGTACGTTCCACCTGCAAGAGCGAACAGAAAAAGAGGCAGCCGATACGCTTCGAACTGGCGCTAGAACAATGCGACAACCCGAGCAGGCATGCCTGTCGCTGCTTCGATTGGCGGAACTCCGACGAACACCAGGCCGCCCGAGGGCGGCGCCCGGTTGAGATTGGCCAACGCCTCCAAACCCCACCGGCCACTTCGGAGCCAGGCCTGATGCACCGGAAAAGCGGGCATGGACTCACCGGCATCGAGCGACAGCGTATCCACGCCTATTCCACGCACCCCGCGCGCAATCAGCAAGGGAAGGACTTCAGCGCTAAAGCCCGGGCTTTTGCGTCGCTCCGTCGGTGGCAGGCTGCCAAAGCGGCGCAATTCCGCCAGCGGATCCCAGCCGGACGACATAGCGACGCAAGCATCGGCCGGGATGGGACCATATTGTCGCTCCCAGTCGGCAACATCGTCGGGCATTATCCGTGCCCCGCGATCCGCCTTCACCTTTGCGCTTATATCGATCACCACAAGGGGGCCGATCAATTCGCTGACGGGCAGGTCGCCGACCGAAGCTCCTTCCGGGGCGAAGTGGCGCGGGGCATCGAGATGAGTGCCCGTATGTTCGACGAACGAAATCCGGTTTAGGGCCATGCCGGCCGCTTTTCCCGAGCCGTCGACCGCTTGCACGGACAAACGGTCAGGGGTGAAGGCGAAGGCGCGCGTCAACTTGTGGGTGAGGTCGAGAACGGTGAGATTTCGACCATGAAGCGGCCGGGTGGTCATATCCGGAGTCCCGGCTTCGGCTTTGGCTCGCCCGCCTCCGCCGCCCGGTACGAGCACGCTCAGCACGCTCAGGGCCAGCATGTCCCGACGATCTATCATGGCGATCCTTTCGCTTTGAAATCGCCGTTTGACGTCAGAGCAGATCCAGGGCGCCGACCGCATGAACGTGGATTTTCAGGACGTCGACCTCGATCCATCCGCGCTTGTTCTCCAAGCGCGATCGTCATCCGGCAATCGAATGCCGTTGCAGCGGGCATCTTCATCCTTCCCGATATTGATCCATCGTCATGAGCACACCTCGCATGGTCGGTTCATGATCTGAGGCATCCGATCGGCTATTATGCCCGCAGACCGAGCGCCGGACATCTGCCAGGTGTCGGGTCCGGCCGGCGCGAGCGCCCTCAGCCACGCATCAGGGAACCGCCATTGACGTCGACTATGGCACCGTTGATCCATCGCCCGTCATCGGAGAGGAGCAAGGCCACCACCCCCGCATGGTCTTCCGATTCACCAAGCCGGGTATGCGGTGTGCGCGCCATGAAAAAGTCCGCCCATTTGCCCGCCTCCTCGGGATTGGCTTCCATCTGGCTTTTCATCTCGCCGGTGACCGTGAAGCCCGGGGCAAGAACATTCGCCGTCACCCCTTCCCGGCCCCAGCGCGAAGCGACATGCCGCATCAGCGCGTTTACGCCCGCTTTCGTCATGGCATAGGAAGGACGGGTCGGCTCCGCCCCCTGAGCGGATCCCGAACTCGTGTAGACGATGGCGGAGGCTTTATTCTTGAGAAGGTGCGGAAGGACCGCACGCGTGCACAGCAAGTGCCCCCGCAGGTTGACCGCCACTGTCCGGTCGAACACGTCGAGATCGACATTGAGCGCGTCGCTGTCCTGAAGGATGACGCGCAGGTCCGCCGCATTGATGTGCGCGCCATCCAGCCCGCCGAAACGTTCCACCACCGCGTTCACAGCCTGAGTGACCGAGGTCTCGTCAGCGATATCGACATGAACCGCGAAGGTTTCCCCACCCGCCGCCTCTGCGACCTTGGTCGCGCCTTCGAAATTAATGTCGGCGGCGCATACCCGCGCGCCCTCCGCCACCAGCCGTGCAACTGTTGCGGCACCTATGCCTGTGGCGCTGCCGAACACGATGATGCGACGGCCGATGAGACGGGAATTGATCATATTTTCCTCCGGACAAAAGACGGTTGATCGACACAGCGCTCTCGCAGGGTCGCGCGAGCCGATGGCTTGAAGCGCGCTCCAGCGCGGAGATCATGGCGGATTGATCGTTCTCAAAATCGCCTTCAACTGCGCATGCGTTGACGAGCTGTTTGGGCGTTTTGGCTCCCTTCTTTACCGTCTGAACTGCTTCGTCTGTGGGCGGGCACCCTGTAAGTATATACTTACAGCAGGGGATGGAGCTCAACGACCCGTTCCACGATGTGGATCGCGGAGGATGCATCCCCGGGCTTGCGATCCCTGCCTACCTCGTCCTCAGCGCCCGCTCAATAGTAATTGATTACTCACTTACATGAAGGGAGTATCGGGCAGGCGGCCCGAATCGGCTTTGCGCCGCCTCGATCGTGCCAACTGAAAACAGAAAGAGACAGGAGCAATCGGCATGCCGAAGAAATCCCATCTGGCCCGGATAACGGCTTTTGCCTGTCTGATCTCTCTGGGAACATCCGCCGTGGCCCAGCAAATCAGTGACGCCGTCCCGCCGGCCTTGCGGACGGTGACGGTCGATGCGGCGAAATCCCTCGGACCGATGAAAGCGTTGCGTGGCGTCAATTCGGGGCCGCTGCCCTGGAGCGACCGGCCCGCCGTCGAAAGGCTGAGCGACGAGGTCGAGGTTTCCGACCGAACGGGTTACCGCTCGCTGGGCGCCGATGCTTCGGCCGGGTACCGCCAGGCGAACGTCGATCTCGTCCGGATCCACGACAATTATGGTACGGGCGATATCTACGCAAACTTCCAGGGCACGCGCCTTATGGCCGACGGAACGGTTGTGCCGGCGTCGTCGCTCAATGCTCTCGTGATGTTTCCCAATCTGGCCGCGGATCCATCACATCCGGCCAACTATAATTTCGGACCGACCGACCGACTGATGAAGTCGATCTACGACATCGGCGGGCGAGCCTTGTTCCGGATTGGCGCGAGTGCAGGCGAGCGCAGCGGAGTGCCGAATGCCTTCACGACAGAAAGCGACTTTGAGCATTATGCGGACATAGCCCGTCATGTTGTCCTGCATTACAACAAAGGCTGGAATCAGGGATTCCATTATAATGTCAAATATTGGGAGGTTCTGAACGAGCCTGATGGCAGGTTCGATCCTCTTAAATATTACAAGCTTTATGGAAAGCTCGCCGCTGCCGTAAAATCTGCGGACAGGGATGCCCTGATCGGCGGCCCCGCGCTGATGTTCACCCACAACGGGCCGGATTATCGGGAGAGCTTCCTGAAGTATCTGCGCGCCAATCGGCTGCCGTTGGATTTCTGGACCTTCCACGACTATAATGTCGATGCGGCGGACCCTTATCTTTACGTGCGCCTGGGCGAGGACATGCGGAAGCTTCTCGATTCCCATGGGTTCCAGAAGACCAGCATCATCATGAGCGAGTGGAACGTCCTCGGTATCAATCCGGAGCTTCTGACGCTGGGCGGACGCGCGGCCTTCACAGCATCGGCGATCATCTACATGCAGGATTCGCCGATCGATGATCAGACCTTCTACATGGCCCCCAATCTTTTTGGGGAGGACGGCAAGACGTCCAACAAGATGGGCCAGGCGCTCATAGTCCTGGGCAAGATGAAGGACACGCCGATCCGGCTGTCTGTCCAGGGTGCCGACACCTATGGTTTTGCCGTCCAGGCCGGAAAATCTGCCGATGGTCAGGCGATCAACATCATTATCAGCAACTATGAGGTCCCGGCCAGCCTCCGGGGCCCGAGGCCGACGGGCGACAGGATCGAAGGCGGCGGCTACGCTATCAACCTCCTGCCGCGCCGCGCGATCACCTACGAGCGCAACGACGGTTTTGATCTTCGCGTCACCGGCCTCGAGGCCAACAAGTTGTATCGGGTGGAGCGCTACAGGATCAGCGATGTGTGGGACTATCGGTTGTTGAGCACCGTGACGGTCAAGGGAAGCGCCCTGAAAATCTCCCAGATTCTCGCCCCACCATCGATCGAGCTGGTGTCGATCTCGGTTTCGTCTTCGCAATAGGAGCGGCGCCGCCTTTCGGCCTGGGCCTCGAGCCTGCGTTGGCCCGGCAGGACGATGCGGCCTGGCAAGACGACCACGGGACGCCCCCGCCCCGCCGCGGCCTCCCGGCCGTCCAAGCCGCCATCTTGTAATTTGGACACAACTGTGCAATATAGAGTGCGTTGAATGGAGAGGACCTGAATTCATGCGAGTTTCAGCTATTGCCGCGCTTCTTCTGCTCGGCGTGACCCCGGTCATGGCCCATGCCCAGGCCAGCAGCACGGCGGTTTCAAGCGCCAAATTCTCGACTAGTGAGACCGAATTTGGCGACATTCTCGATGATCCGGCCGCAAAGGCCATCGTCGAAAAGCATATTCCGGGAATGACCACGAGCGATCAGGTCGACATGGCGCGCGCCATGACCCTGAAGGCCATCCAGCAATATGCTCCTGACGAAGTGACCGACGCCCGGCTCGCTGCGATCGACGCCGATTTTGCAAAGCTCGGTAAATAACAAACTGCCCGGCAGCCTCGCGCCGGTCCTTGCCTGAGGCTCGGACTGGCGCTTTTTTTTCGAACAAAGCCATCCCGGCCCGCTAATGCGGGCGGGGCCCCGTCCAGGGCTTTTAGCTGGAACGGCGAACCGGTCGGGCGCTCAAGCCCTCACGGCTTTTACCAGGGCATGCGCGTTTGCGCTCACTTCCTTGGCCGTCATGCCTGGCTTGTAGAGCGCTGAGCCGAGCCCGAAACCGGCCGCGCCGGCCTTTAGCCACGGCGCCATCGTTTCGACGCTGATCCCGCCGACGGGAAGGATCCGGGTGCCTTCGGGCAACACCGCGCGCATCGCGGAAACGACGGCCGGACGCACCGCTTCGGCGGGAAAGAGCTTGAGGGCCGTCGCCCCTGCGCGCAGCATGCGGAAAGCCTCGGTAGCCGTCGCGAAGCCGGGAATGGCAATCATGCCTCTCGCCCTTGCGGAGGCGACTACGTCTTCATCGGCATTTGGTGCAACTATGAGCGTACCGCCGACCTTTCCGACAGCTTCGACGGCCCCGGTGTCGAGGACCGTTCCGGCGCCGATGATCGCACGGCCGGCCATCGCCTTGGCAAGTGACGCGATACTGTCCAGCGGATCGGGCGAGTTGAGGGGCACTTCGATGAGGCGGATGCCCGCTCCGACCAGGGCTTCGCCTATCGAGACAACCTCATCCGGCTGGACCCCGCGCAGGATCGCGACAAGCGGACAGGCGGCAAAGCCAGCTTCGAACGAAGATATTGCGGTCATGATGACATCTCTTGGATAGCGGTCGCTCCGGCGACGAAGGCGGTCTGGCTGTCGATATGGCGAGGGTCCCCGCCGAGAAGGCCGATGGCACGGGCATATAAAGATCCCAGCTCCGCATCGGCGATGAGGTAGACGATTTGCCCGGAGACAAAGCGGGCAGCGACGTCGCTTCCGATCAGCAGGCCGCTCGCATAGCTTGCCGATGCCTGACGATCGCGCTTGCCGAGGACCGCCGCGGCCCGGACACCGAACAGTGCGCCCAGAAGGTCCCCCCCGGCGCCTGCGAGGACGCCTTCGCAAAAGGCGCCGTCGTCCAATGGCTGTTCGACCAGCTGCGGGGCAAGCAGGCTTTGCGTCTTCAGGAGAGCGAACATCTCGCCGGTCATGGCGGTCGTGAAATCGCTGATCTTGCCCTCTCGGACCCGGACCCATTTGCAATGCGTGCCTGGCTGGCAGACCAGCGCGTCCGGCGGAAGGTCGCCCGATGCGATGCTGCCGAGTATCTGGACCTCCTCGCCGCGCATCACGTCAAACCGCTTGTCCTGGTCGACCATCAAGCCCGGCACGATTGCCGTTCGATGCTCGACCGGGTGAAGGTTGCGCCCGAGATCGCCGATATCGGCCGGCAGGGCCAGATAGGGAACCTCCTGCCATCCCAGACTTGAGCCGACCATGCCGACGAGCAGCGCCGGCAGATCGCCGAGCTGGTCGCGTATCGTTGCAAGTTCCGCAGGATAGTCCGGACGGGACAGGAATTTCGCACCACGCCCGTCCCCGACAGCGGCGGCAACCGTACCGCCTTCGATCCGGTAGGCGCGCCGATGGGTGGTCCCCCAGTCTATGGCAAGAAAGGCGGGCATGCGCTTACCACCAGGTCGCATAGAGCGCGATCAGGATCAGGATCACACCAAGGCCGGCAAGGTTGAGAGCCCGCGATGTTGCAAAGAAGACGTCGTCGGTCCTGATCCGGTTGGCGCCTGCGCCCGCGGGCCACAGCAGCGACACCGCGACCGAGAGGAAGAGCGCCAGGAAGAAGACGATCAGCATCCGGTCCATGAACGGAACGCTGTTGAGCGGCTGCAGGGCACCGATCCCGACCGAGCCCCAGTCGAACCAGAAGATCGTCGAGAGCAGGACCGACGCGATGGCGGCCGAGACGGCGCCGGCTTCGCTTGCCCGCTTCCAGAACAGCCCGAGCAGGAAGATCACCGTGATCCCCGGCGTGAAGAAACCGGAAAATTCCTGGATGAACTGGAAAGCCTGCTCCGCCTTTCCGAGCAAGGGCCGCGCGGTCAGGATGGCCAGCAGGATCGACGCGGTTGCGGCGATCCGGCCGACCAGGACAAGCCGGCGCTCATGGCCGGATGAGGCACCATCTTCGGCGCTGCTCTTGAGATGCAGGTGCTTGGCATAGAGGTCGAGGGTGAAGATGGTCGCGATCGAGTTGATCTTGGACGCGGTGGAAGCGACGATCGCGGCGATCAGCGCGGCGAAGACAAGGCCGAGAAGGCCGGGCGGGAGCAGGCGCAACATCGTCGGATAGGCCTGGTCGGGACGATCGAGACCGGGCGCGAGGACCACCGCGGCGATCCCCGGCAGAACAATGACAAGCGGCATGAGGAGCTTGAGAAAGGCGGCGAAGACGATGCCTTTTTGCGCTTCTCCCAGCGACTTCGCCGCGAGCGCACGCTGGATTATATACTGGTTGAACCCCCAGTAGGAGAGATTGGCGATCCACATGCCCCCGATCAGCACCGACAGCCCTGGCAAATCCTTGTAGAAGGGGTTGTCGGGCGACAGGATCATGTCGAACTTTTCCGGTGCCCGACGGGTCAGTTCCGCAAAGCCGGCAAGCGCACCCTCACCCCCGCCGATTTCCGAAAGCGCCAGCCAGGACACCGTCAGCCCGCCCAGCACGAGCAGGGTGACCTGGACGATGTCGGTCAGCGCGACCGCCCGCAGACCGCCGCGCAACTGATAGACGAGCGCGAAGATGCCCAGCCCCGCGAGCGCAAGATCCTGGTCGACGCCCGCGACCTGGGCGACGGCGATCGACCCCAGCCAGATGATGGAGGTCAGGTTCACGAAGATGTAGAGCGCGAGCCAGAAGATCGCCATCAGCGTGCGGATGGAAGGACCGTAACGCTGCTCAAGGAACTGCGGCATCGTATAGATTTCGTTCCGCAGAAAGATCGGCAGGAAATATTTGCCGACGATGAGCAAGGTCAGCGCAGCCATCCATTCATAAGAGGCGATTGCCAGGCCGAGCGCGTAGCCCGAACCCGATGCGCCGACGATCTGCTCGGCCGAGATATTGGCGGCGATCAGCGACGCCCCGATCGCCCACCACGGAAGCGACTTGGACGCGAGGAAATAGTCCGCGCTGTCCTTCTCAACGCCGCCTTTGTCACGCGAAACCCATTGGGCGAGAACGAAGATCCCGATCGCATATGCCGCGACGACGATCAGGTCGATTTGCGAAAGCCCCATCATGCCTCTCCCCTTTGGCGCTTACGGCCGATCGAATCTCGTTTCAGCCTGCGAAGCGATGCGCGGGCAGACCGCGAACACCCGCATCCAGCTCGAAAAGCTGCCCCGCGAGGGGCTCGGTCACGCCGTCGGAAGCCGACGTCACGTAGAGGCGGTCCAGGTCGCGCCCGCCAAAGCAGAGGCTCGTGATCTGGCTCGCGGGCAAATCCACATGGCGTTGCGCGACACCTACGGCATCGAAGCATGTGATCCGGGCCGCCCCCCAATGCGCGATCCACAGGCCTCCTTCGGCATCGAAGGTCATCCCATCGGGCGAACCCCAGTCTTTGGAAAAGGCAATGAAGAGCGTTCGCTTCCCCAGCGAGCCATCGTCACGGACGGGAAAACGATAGACGTGGCCGAGGCGGCTGTCGGTGTGGAAGAGCCATCGCCCGTCCAGCGAAATGGCCGGGCCGTTTGCGATGCAATATCCCCGATCGACTTCATGGACGCGCATATCCCAGCCCAGTCGAAAGAGGCTGCCGCTCGGCTGATCGCCCGCCATCGGCATGGTTCCGGCCCAGATGCGGCCGGCGGCATCTGCCTTGGCATCGTTCAGCCGATTGCCGGGATGGTTCGGCTGAAGCGTCGCGATCGGGGTGATTGCAAACGGGTCGAGGGAAAGGAGGCAGATCTTGCCCCCGATACCGGCGACAAATCCGGTGCCGTCCTGGCGTTCGATCACCCAGCCGATTGTGTCGGGCATCGCCCAGTCCCGGTGAGCGCCTGACGCCGGGTGATAGCGGTTGAGCCGCTGGCCAAGAATGTCGACCCAGTACAGCGCCTGCTCGGCCTCGGACCAGAGCGGTCCCTCGCCGAGACGGTCCGCGTCACGTCGACTGATCGTGCGCACTTTCGTCATCAATGGCTGTCGCGCGGGAGGCCCCGGGTCTGGGCGATACGCTGATACTTGACGGCGGACTCGAGAACCGCGCCGCGGTCGAACTGGCCGACCAGTTGCCGCTGGATTTCCTGCCAGGGCGTCTGGGAGACAGGGTAGGTTTCGCCCTCGCCTCCAGCAAAATTTGCCCTGCGGTTCGCAAGCTCGGCCTCTGGAACCAGGAGGTTCACAGACCGTCGTCCCAGATCGACGCGGATCCGGTCGCCGGACCGGACGAGTGCGAGACCACCGCCGACGGCGGCCTCGGGCGCGGCGTTCAATATGGACGGACTGCCGCTCGTGCCCGACTGTCGCCCGTCGCCGATACAGGGCAAGGCGTGGACGCCCGCCCGGATGAGGGCGGCAGGAGGGCGCATGTTGACGACTTCGGCGCCCCCGGGATAGCCGACGGGACCGGCCCCCCGGATAATGAGGATCGAGCTTTCGTCGACGCCAAGCGCCGGGTCATCGATCCGACGATGATAATCTTCCGGCCCGTCAAAGACCACGACCGTGCCCTCGAACGCATCGGGATCGGCCGGATTGTCCAGATAGCGCGCACGAAACTCCTCGGAAATGACCGAGAGCTTCATCACGGCGCCGTCGAACAGATTGCCCGACAAAATGGTCAGGCCGGCCGCAACCTTCAGGGGCCGCTTGAACGGCCGGATCACGGCCTCATCCTCGATGACGGCGCCGGCGACATTCTCGGCGACCGTCCGCCCATTGCAGGTGAGCACTTCGCCATCGAGCAGCCCGGCGCGATACAGTTCGCCCATCACGGCGGGCACGCCCCCTGCACGATAATAATCCTCGCCGAGATATTCGCCCGCCGGCTGGAGGTTCACCAGCAGCGGCACATCGGCGCCCTGAGCCTCCCAGTCGGCGAGGTCGAGCGAAACGCCCATGTGGCGGGCAATGGCGTTCAGGTGGATCGGTGCGTTCGTCGATCCGCCGATCGCGGAATTGACGCGGATCGCGTTGAGGAAAGCAGGGCGCGTCAATATGTCCGAGGGCTTGCGATCGGACAGGACCATTTCGACGATCCGCCGACCGGTTTCATAGGCCATTTCCTGGCGGTCGCGATACGGCGCCGGGATTGCGGCCGATCCAGGCAGCGACATGCCGAGGGCCTCGGCGAGCGAGTTCATGGTCGTCGCCGTGCCCATCGTATTGCAATAGCCGGTGGACGGCGCGGAGGAGGCCACAAGCTTGATGAAACCCTGATAGTCGAGCTCGCCCGAGGCCAGCATTTGACGGGCCTTCCAGACGATCGTGCCTGATCCCGTCCGCTCGCCCTTGTACCAGCCGTTGAGCATCGGCCCGACCGACAAGGCGATCGCGGGAATATTGACGGTCGCTGCCGCCATCAGTGCGGACGGCGTCGTCTTGTCGCACCCGATGGTGAGCACCACGCCATCGAGGGGGTAGCCGTAGAGAAGTTCGACGAGGCCGAGATAGGCCAGATTGCGGTCTAGGCCTGCTGTCGGGCGCTTGCCTGTTTCCTGCAATGGATGCGTTGGAAATTCGATCGCGATGCCGCCTGCCTCGCGAACGCCGTCACGGACCCGCTCGGCGAGCACCAGATGATGGCGGTTGCAGGGCACGATATCGCTTCCCGACTGCGCGATGCCGATGATCGGCCGGCCGGACTGAAGCTCCTCGAGACTCAAGCCAAAGTTCAGATAACGCTCGATATAGAGCGCGGTCATGTCGGGGTTGGCGGCATCATCGAACCAGGCCCTCGAGCGCAGCGGTCGTGCCGTATCGGCGGCGGAGGTCCCTTTCCCGCCGGGCTTTTCGTCCATCTGCTTTCCCTCGCTCCCAGACGCGCCTGTCTGTCATTATCATATTAATATGACAAGATGATTCTACCAGTCGAAGGGACCGATGTCGGCACGGTCTCCGAGAAGGAATGCATCGGCGACAAGCCGGAACGGGCTGAGGTCGATATCGTCGGCACGCGCCTCGATGAGGGTGGCGAACCGATCATAGACCCGGGCATATTCCGGTCGGTTGTCGACAACGGCCTGAGGTGTGCCGTTTATCGACCAGCTCGCGCCACCGTCGCCGAGCACGAGCATGCCCTCCTCCGTTGCAACCGCGATCGTCCAGGTCTGCGGCCCTGCCTGGTCAAACGCAAAGGAGAGGTCGACATCGAAGCCTGCATCCGCAACTAGCCTCAGATCGGCGCGGATGGGCGCGGACCGGTTGGACGGAAAAGCCAGGTTGCTGCATTCGATCGAAAGGTGCGTTGCAAAAAGTTGAGTGAGGATCGAAAGCGCGTTGATGCCCGGATCGAAAACGCCGACACCGGGGTTCCAGATCCACTCCTGGCCAGGGTGCCAGACCCGCACATCCTCGAGCCAGTCGACCCGGACCTTCCTGATGCGCCGCGAGGCGAGCCATTCGCGCGCGGGCTCGACGGCCGGCGCCGCGCGCGAATGCCAACTCTGGTAGAGAATTGAGGTCGACGCGGCCGCGAGAGGAAGGAAATGCTCCGCCTCGGACAAGGTCGCCGCCGGCGGCTTTTCCATGAGCACGTCAAGGCCGAGTGCGAAGGCCTCGCGAAGCAGGGCCAGACGGTTGCTGGGAGGCGTGCAGACAGCGATCGCGCCGAGATCCGGGACCTGGTCCTTGAGCTCGACGAGCGTTGCGGCGACGGGGACGCCGAGATCCTGGGCGTGTCGGGAGACGGCGCCTGCAAACCGGAAGCGATCATCGCGGGCGATCGTTGGAATATGCTGGTCGCGCGCAATCTTGCCGATTCCGACGATCCCGATGGCAATGGTCATGATTTATTCCGGTTGTTCCGCACGATCGATCAGCGACAGGACGTCGCCGATGAGGCCGCGCATGGAGGAGCGGGCAAGGTCCCCATCGCCCGCGACGATTGCATCAAGAACCGCCTCATGTTCATCGATATTGGCTGTCCGACCGGCAATGCGGTTGGTGAACCGGATCGATACGCGCAGCGCGGTGCCGACCATGTCGCGGAACTGGATGTAGAAGGGGTTTCCCGAGGCCCGGAGCACGGCGACATGGAAGGCGATGTCGGCATCGAGCGCGTCATCCCTTCCCTTTTCGGCGGCGCGCATGCGATCGAGCCCCTGGCGGATGGTATCGAGCTGTTCGCCGCTGGCCCGCGCTGCGGCGAGCGCCGCGGCCTCGGGCTCGACCGCGACCCGCAGCTCGTTGAACTGGCGCAGGAGCCCGATCGAAACTGGCCGGTCAAGGAGCCAGCGCAGAACATCGGTGTCGAACAGGTTCCACGATTCTTCGGGACGGACGAACGTTCCCTGCTTGGGCCGCGAACCCAAAAGGCCCTTCGCGGTCAACATCTTCATCGCCTCGCGCGCGACCGAGCGGCTGATGCCATGTTCCTTCAGGATGTCCGCTTCGCTGGGGAAAGCGCGCGCGGCGAAATCCCCGACCACGATCGCGCGTCCCAGGATTTCCTGCAGTCCATAGGTGAGATTGCGGCCGAGATCTTCCTGCACCTGATGTCCCCTGAACAGACGGATGCCACGAGCGACGGCAAAACCATCCATATCTTATTTATCCGACAAGGAGGTCCGTTGCCTGTTGCGCGTCTCCCGGTCAACCTCGCTCGGTTCCCGCGCCGGCCATGCGCAACGTCCTGATTGAATTGCTTGTGGGACCTTGCCACAAGAAATTCATGTCCAAGCCTCAATCGCCAAGCCGGTCCAAGCGCGGTCGTCCGAGCCTGGCGCGGCTCGCCGCCATCGAGCCGATCATTCTCTCCGCGGCCTTCGACCTCTTTCTCGAAGAGGGGTTCGACGTCGCGACCATGGTCAAGGTCGCCGAGGCCGCCAGTCTCTCCAAGAGCACGCTTTATTCGCGCTTCCCGACCAAGGAGGCGCTGTTCGATGCCGTTATCCGCGAGCGCGTCTCGAAATGGTCGCGCGAATCCTCATTGCACGATCATGAGCTGCCCGAGGACATCGGCGGGCGACTCCATTATCACGCACGCAACCTCGCGCGCTCGATGATGTCGACCGAGGCCCAGGATCTGAGACGGCTGGTTTATGCGACGGCGGAGCGATTTCCGCGCCTGTCGCGAACCATGTATGAAACAGGCTACCTGCACATGGTCGAATTCATCCGCCAGGATATCGAAGAGGCCGCCCTCCGGGATTCCCGCCCGGTCCGGGATGCGGAAGGTGTCGCGCGCCATTTCACCAGCGCAATCCTTGGCTGGGTGACCCAGGAGGCAAGCGGCCGCGACCTCACGGTTGCCGAGGCCGAGACTGCCGCGGCGCGTTGCGCCGACCTCGTGCTTGCTGCGCGCGACGCCTGGTAGCCTCAGCCTGTCACCTCGAGATCGGCGGACAGTCCGGCCGCCTCGGCCGATGGGGCCACCGTCACAACGAACCGGCCCGGCTCGACGACCGGCCGGAAATCGGCGTCCAGCAGCGCCAGTTGGCCGGCCGAGAGCGGGAAGCTCACGCCGCGGGACTCTCCGGGTTTCAGGGTAACATGGCGGTATGCCTTGAGCTCGCGGATCGGGCGGGTGACGCTGCCGGCGACATCCTGGACATAGAGCTGGACGAGCTCGGTCGCCGCCTGCGTGCCCCGGTTGTGAACGGTCAGCCGCACGACCACCTCGCCGTCCGAAGTCATGCGGGTTCTCGACAGTTCAAGGCCCGAATATTCGATCTTGCCATAGGTCAGCCCATGTCCGAACGGGAAGGCGGCCGCGAACTTGACCTTGATGTAGCGTGTCGATTTCGGCCGACCAAAGCGGCGGCGGGCATAATAATAGGGGACCTGGCCCGGCGAGGCTGGAAAGCTGACCGGCAGGCGGCCCGATGGGCCGACTTTTCCGAACAGGACATCGGCAATGGCGTTGCCGGTCTCCGATCCCAGGAACCAGGTGACCAGGATCGCGGGTGCGGCGAGCACGGCCCCCTGAAGGGCAAGCGCACGACCGTTGCGCAAGACGACGACCACGGGCTTGCCTGTTTGGGCGATTGCCTCCGCCAGCGCCTGTTGCGCTGGGGGGATGACGACGAGATCGCGCGACGCGTTTTCACCCGACATTGCCTCGCGTTCGCCGAGCGCAAGGATCACGATATCGGCCTCCCTGGCCGCGGCCACGGCGGCCGCGATGCCCCCTTCGAGTTCCGTCTCGACCTCCGAGCCGGCCACCACCGTCACCATCGCCGGATCGGCAAGGCTCGCACGAATGCCCGAGGCCAGATCGACGGCTTCCTTGTTGTCGGCAAATAACGTCCAGGGTCCATGCAGATTCTTCTGCCCCTCCGCGAACGGACCGATCAGCGCTATGCGCTTGCCGGTTCGCGACAAAGGCAGGATGTCGCCTTCGTTTTTCAAGAGAACGATCGACCGCTGCGCAGCTTCGCGGGCCAGGGCGATGGTTGCCGGCTGTCGGGTGCGCGCGCGCTCGCGACGGGCGTCGAGCCTACGAAACGGATCGTCGAACAGACCGAGCGCGGCCTTGAGCGCGAGAACCCGTCCAACGGCCTCGTCGACCCGGGACATGGGCACATCCCCCGAAGCCACCAGCGAAGGGATGTGGTCGCGAAAGAGGCCGCTCGCCATACTCATGTCGACGCCGGCCATGATGGCGAGCCTTGCGGCCTGCCGCGCGTCCTGCGCCAGGCCATGCTCGACGAGCTCGGCATCACCATTATAGTCGCCGACGACGAGGCCCTTGAATCCCATTTCCTTGCGCAAGATGTCCGTCAACAGCCAGTGATTGCCGTGGGCGGGGACGCCGGCCAGGTCCTCGAAGGCCGCCATGACGGTGGCGCATCCAGCTTCGAGCGCCGCCGCAAAGGGTGGAAGATAGACCTCGCGCAAGGTCCGTTCGGAAATGTCCGCGACATTATAGTCGACCCCACCCTCGGCCGCGCCATAAGCCGCAAAATGCTTCATGCAGGCCGCCACGGAATGCGGATCGGACAAGGATGCGCCCTGAAATCCCCGCGTTCGGGCCTTGCCGAGGTCGCACGACAGAAGGACATCTTCTCCCGCGCCCTCGACGGTGCGGCCCCAGCGCGCGTCCCGGCCGACGTCCACCATTGGAGCAAAGACCCAGTCGATGCCGGCGGCCGACATCTCGTCGGCCGAGGCGCGTGCCGTTCGTTCGGCAAGTCCCGGATCGAAGGTCGCGGCTTCGCCGAGCGGAACGGGAAAGACGGTCCGATAGCCGTGGATGACGTCGGCGGCGAACAACAGGGGAATCGCCTGGCGCGATGAAATCGCGGCGCGCTGCAGTTCGGTCTGCATCGCCACGCCATAGCCGTTGAAGATGCCGCCAAGTCGCCCGGCGCGCGCATCCGCCATGAGATTGTCGACATTGCGCTTCGCGGCGGCCGGATTGATACTGGCCGCCGCCGCCGACGTCCAGGGCGATGGCATGAGGGTCAGTTGCCCGGCCTTCTCCTCGATCGACATGCGATCGATCAGCGACCGTATCCGGCTGGCGTGCGCCCCCCCCTCGAGCATCGCGATCGCGGCACGCAACGGCGATGCCTGCCACGCGGCAAAAGCTGCCGAACCGAGGAAAAGGGCGCGGCGGCTAAGCTCGGGCATTGCGCTGGCGCTCATCGGCCCGCCTCCTTCCTATGCACGGCCGACGACGGAATCTCGACGCCGTTTGCGCAACCGGACCCTTCGAGCCCGGCGGCCCAGCTGATGGCGCCGCCGATGAGGCGTCGATGGGCGACCTCGCCATAGGATGATGCGGTATGGCCAAGCGCCGAATAGAATGCCCGGCCATTTCCGACACAATGGGTCCAGACCATCGGATGATCGCCCCCCATCCCGATGTTGCGATCCGTGAACGGCCACGGCAGGTCCATCCGCGGGACGTAGGTCCGCTCGTCGATGGTTGCGAGAATGCGATAGCCCCTGGCACGGGGATTGGAGGCAAAGGAATACCATTCATCCGTGCGCTTCCATGTCGCTCCGAGATGGCGGGTCGCCGGATTGTCATGATCCTCGATCCTGAGCGTCGCCTGCTGGAATTGCGGATTCATGGTGTGGCCAATGAACTGGGCGCCGACGAGATCGTCGACATACCAGCGCCACGCATAGTCCGGATCTCCGCCGGCCCCATGAAGGCCGACATAGCCGCCGCCCGCTTCAAGCCAGGTTCGGAAGGCCTCACGCTGTGCCGGCGTCAGGACATCGCCGCTGACGCTGTTCCAGACGACCACCTTGAACCGTCTCAGCTGGTCGGGATTGAAAACCGCCGCATTCTCGGTGTCGAAGCTCGACCAGCCGCGCTCGCGCGCGATATCGCCAAGCGCCGCCTTGGCGGCGGCGATCTGCTCGTCGTCGCGAAACCCGTTGGTCTTGGAGAAAATCAGGACCGCGGTGCCGGCGGGCATTGCGGGCAGATCAGGCTTCACGCTGTCGTAGCCCTGGCCGATTCCAAAGGCCATGCGACCGAAATTGGCGAGCCCGAAGCCGTGAAGAAACAGCGCGAACAATATGAGGAGAAGCGTCAGGACGCCTCCGATGGCAAACAGGGACCATTTTAGCGCTCGCTTCATCCTGAGGCCTCATCCGCGCCCATGGCGCCCTTGATTAGAATTGCGAAAAGCACGCTCATGGCTCGACGAAGACCGGGCCTGACAGGCCCGCCGGTTCGCCGCCGATCGCCCGCAGGATCAGGGCCGCAGTCACCTGGCGGCGGCCAGCGGCGATGGGAACGACGAGCGGTCCCGGCGTCTTGTCGGGCTTGCGCGCAACGACCTCGCCGTCGAGCATGACCTCCCCGCTCCCCATGATGCCGGAAAATTTGAGATGCGCGCCCTGGCTCGCCATGGCGTCGCCCAGGTCGATCCGGGCGGCCAGGATGACGAACCCATCACCTGCGGCCGGTGCCGGCCGTTCACCAGCGATGATCGGATCCCAGCTATTCATGTCATTGTCGGCAAGCTCGGGGATGGCCCTCGGCCGTTCGACGAGAACGGGCGATTGCCGCCAGCCCGAGACCGCTTGCCGCAGCGACGGTGGCAGCGCCTGGCGGATCGCGCCCGGGACAACGGTGACCGTTGCGAGCGCCGGCCGCAACCCGGGAGACGCGGCGGTGAGCGTCATCCTGCCCGTTCCTCCGCGCATGGTCTGTACGATCGCCTGGGCAAGCCCGTTGAACAGCTGGACCTGATTGCCCTTGGATGGCGCCAGCGAAACCGGGTTGCCATTGCCAACCCCGATGATGCGGCCACCGCTTATCGAAAGCTCGACCGCCAGATTGGCGGTCGGGACCGGTCTGCCTTTCGCATCCACCGCCTCGATCCTGACGGGCTGCGCGTCGACGCCGTCACCGGCAAGCGCGGCGCGATCGGGCGTCAGGCGCAGGCGGATCGGGCTGCCGGTGGTTTCGACTTTCGACGTGGCGGCGATCCGTCCGTCTTTCCATCCCACCGCCTCGAGCGTCCCCGGTCGGTACGGCACGTCGAAGCTGATCATGTCATAGGGATCGGGCGTGCCACTTCCGACCGGCTTGCCGTTCAACCGCAGCTCCACGCGCTCCAGATTGGTGGCGACCATCACCGCAACCATCTCGCCGTCGCGCCCATCCCAGTTCCAGTGCGGGAGGATGTCGATGAGCGGACGATCCTTCACCCACAGGGCACGACGGATGAAGAAAGCGGATTTGGGGAAGCCGCACAGATCGAGAATGCCGAAATAGCTCGAATTGGCGGGCCAGGACCCCGGGGTCGGCTCGCCATGATAGTCGAGACCCGTCCATACGAAGCCGCCTGCAAGATAGGGCCGCGTGTCGATGGCCCGCCACGCCTTGCGCTGGGTCAACCCCCAGCCTGCGGCCTCGCTATCGTCGCTCGATCGGATCTGCCTGGTCTTGTCGGTTCGCCATTCGCCGCGCGTCATAAACGCGCTGGTATCTTCGGAACTCAGCATCGGCAGATGCGGGTTTTCCTTGTGGAAGCGATCATAGGACGCATGCTGATAATTGAAGCCGATGACGTCGACAGCCTGGCTCACATTGACGGGCGTGAACATGCCGCTGTTCATCGCCGCCGTGACCGGGCGCGTGTCGTCGAGCGACTTGACCCTCGCCGTGGCTCTCCGGACCATTTCGAAGCCGACGGTCGTTCCCTGGAAGGGTTCCTCGTTGAAGACCGACCAGAGGATCACGCTCGGGTGGTTGCGATCGCGCCGGACCAGCCATTCGAGCTGCTCGATATAATCCGGGCTCACATTGAAATTGCGGTTCTCGTCCATGACCAGCATGCCGAGACGGTCACAGACATGAAGCAGCGCCGGATCCGGGGCTCCGTGCGAACAGCGGATGGCGTTGCAACCCATCGCCTTGAGCTGGCGCACGCGCCATTCGACAATCGCGGCAGGAACCGCCACGCCAACGCCGGCATGATCCTGATGGAGGCAAACGCCCTTGAGCTTGAGAGGCGCTTCGTTGAGGAAAAAGCCGCGCTCCGCATCGAACCGGATCGTCCGAAATCCACAGGGCGTCGTCCGTTCGTCGACGACCTTCCCGTCGCGCAGCAGCCGCGTCCGCACCGAATAGAGATTGGGCATTTCGACGGACCACAACTTTGGACGAATACCGCCAATTTCCGTCTGGATTATGCTGCGTTCGAGGGGCAGCGCGGTGCCCTGGCCTCTGGCGGACGCCACGACGCTGCCATCGGCGTCCAGGAGATCGACCATGATCTCGGCGGATCGCGGCTCCCGTTCGATCGAGTAAAGCGTGACCTCGACCGGAATCCGCCACTCACCGCTCGTCTGTCGGCGCGGATCGGCATGGACGCCGTCGGTCACGATGCTGACCGGTGCGCGATCGACGAGCCATACATCGCGGTAAATCCCCGCGCCTTCATACCACCAGCCTTCGGCGGCATCCGCGTCGACACGGATCGCGAGCATGTTATTTGTCTCGCCGAAGGTCGCCATCGACGTAATATCGATGCTGAAACCGTTATAGCCTGACCAGTTATGTTCAACGGGCGTGCCATTGAACCAGAGGGTGGCGTTGGTTGCGATCGCGCCGAACTGGATCTCCAGGTAGCGCCCCTCAAGCGAGCGGTCGAGGGTAATGGCCCGCCGATACCAGGCGATGCCTCGCTTGCGATATCCTTGCGCGATATTTTCGGTTTGCACCGGCGGCGCCTCGATCGCCCAGTCATGGGGAAGGTCGACCGTCCGCCAGGACGCATCATCATGATTGGGGGCTGCCGCCCCCCGTGCCCCGCCCGCCTTGGCCGCGACATAAGAGGCGGATTGGCCCCGCAAGGGTTTGGGTTCGATTTCACCGGGATGAAATCGCCAGCCGACATTGAGCGAAGCCCCCGGCGCCGGCACGGTTCCGGGCACGGCACCAACCTTGACCCTGCCCCCAGCCATCGCGGGCCGCGGAAGCGAGGCGGCGATGAGGCCGCCTCCGAAGGCTTGCAGCAGGGTTCGTCTTTTCATCAAATCCTCGAACATAAGGCGGGCAGGCAGGCGACGCGGTGCCGCCCTTTCTCAAACCGGTTTTCTGACGCTCGTCGTCAGGCTTCGATCTCGATCAGCGCGACGCCTTCGGCTGGCAGGTCGATCAGCAGACCCGCGTTGCGATCGAGCCTGCGCTGCTCGGGAGGCGCGAGTTCCGCTGCCTTGCGGATCTCTTCGACCTGAGTGCGCGTCGGATATTGCGGCGAACCGAGCGCCCGCCACCGCGGGAGCGGTGATCCGCGCTCCTGGTCCACAAAGCTGACCTTCACCCGTGCGCCGGGGCGCGCACCCTTCAAGGCAATGGCGAAACGCCTGGCGCTGCCCGTCACGGTTCGTTCCGAGCTTCTGCCGGGAATGCCCGACGGCTGCTGTACTTCCGCCAGGTTCCAGACCAGGGCGGCCGCTCCCTTTCCGGTCTTGCTGGCGAGCGCCGGCCCCGTCGCCGCCAGGCGGCGCTGCCCCAGCCGATGAAGCAGCCGATAGGTGTTGAACGACGGTCGCGGGATGTTGCGCTGGGCAATCATGCCCCATCCGCCGTCGCCTTCCTTCAGGATGAAGTTCGGGAAGTTGATCTCCTCGAACACGTTGCTCAGCGCCCATTGCGACATGGCATGGCAATATGGGAGGCAGCGCGAGATGATGTGCGCGATCATGGCCGGGCTGTCGGAGGACCATTCGCTGAGCCACAGCTCGGCACCGCGATAGGGAGAGGCGTCGATCTGTGCGCGAACCTGCGCCATCGCCGCCGGGATGACCTCACTCGTCGGGTGGAGCGCCGCCGTGCCGAACATCTCCTTCTGATCGTCGCCCGCATAGATGTGGGTCGAGACGAAATCGACCGGAAGTCGCTCCTGCGCGCAGAAGTTCAGGAATTCCGGGATCCACTGGACGGCGGCCGTCGATGGGCCTCCGACACGCAAGGCCGGGTCAACGGCCTTGATCGCCCGCGCGGCAGCCTTGTACATCTCGAAATAGTCGGCCTGGCTGCCTGAGAAGAACCATTTGAGATTGGGCTCGTTCCAGACCTCGAAATACCACTGACGGACCTCCCGGGCGCCATAGCGGTCGAGCAGGTGGCGCACGAAGGCCTGGATGAAATTTCCCCAGTCGCTAGGCGATGCGGGCGGCGTGATGTTGGCGTTATAGGTGAAATTCAGTCGGGTCGTTCCGCTGGCCAGCTTGCGCGGCATGAAGCTCAGTTCGACAAAGGGCTGCACCCCGCGGGCGAGCAATCCATCATAGACGTCGTCGACATTCTGGAAATTGGGATCCTTGCCGCCCATGCCGCCCGGCCAGACGCCGAGATCGTCGTTGAAGATCCCGTGGAAGCGCACGCGTTCGAGCCCGGCTTCGTTTCGAAAGCGTTCGAGATCGCGGCGCCAGGATTCGCGCAGTGTTATCGAGGCGCGATCAGACCCGGCGCACCTCGACCAGATATGATCGAGGGGACCGGTCTCGTCGTTCAGGTCGATTTCCACGCGCTCGGTCGCAGGCTGGGCCCGAACGCTGTCGCTGGCCAGAACCGCGGCCGTAGCGACACCGGCTCCGATCACGTCTCGACGATTCCACATATATTCTGCTCCTTGCGCGCGTGCGGCGTGCCAATCGGTCAGGCGGTGACCGTCAGCTTGACGGTCTTCAGACTGGCCGAACTCGGCCCGGTCGAGAGAGTGAAGGTGCCCGGCTCCACCACCCGGTTCATGTCGATGTTCCAGAAGGCGAGCGCATCGGCGCCGAGCTCGAAGCGCAGGGTCTGTTTTTCTCCCGGCGCGAGCGTCACGCGCCGGAAGCTCTTGAGCTCAAGGACTGGCCGGGGCACCGAACTCACATCGTCGCGAATATAAAGCTGCACGACTTCGTCACCGGCGCGCTCGCCCGTGTTGGTCACGTCGACCTCGACGATGAAGGCCTCGCCGACCTTGATCGCGGCCTTCGGCAGTCGCGGCACGGAGAGATCGAAGCTCGTATAACTGAGGCCGTGTCCGAACGGGAACAAGGGCGCCGACTTGCCTTCCACATATCTCCGCCGTGCTTTGACGGAGGGATGCTCATTGTAGAATAGCGGCAGCTCGCCCACCGATCGGGGGAATGTGACGGTCAGCTTGCCGCCTGGATTGATCCTGCCGAACAGCATGTCGGCAAAGGCGTTTCCGCCTTCCTGACCGAGATACCAGCCCTCGACGAGCGCATTCGCCTTTTCGGCAAGGCGCGTCACGGCGAGCGGCCGTCCGTTGATCAGCAAGGCTATGATCGGCTTGCCGGTGGCGATCATCGCCTCGACGAGCTTGTCCTGATCGCCGAAAAGGCCGAGCGTGCTGCGATCGCCCGCTGAACTGGTCGAGATCGTCTCGCGCGTGATTTCCGGGACATCGCCGACGACAAGCAGGATGGTGTCGGCCTCCTGCGCGACCTTCACCGCCTCCTCGATCAGGCTGGCATTTTCCGTGGGGTCCGCGAACCGGGCAGACTTGCCGGGAAGATGCTGCCCCGTCAGATCGGGCTTGATGATCCGCACGCCCTCGGCGTGGGTCACCGAAATGCGCGGTCCGACAGCCGCCCGAATACCGTCCAATATCCCCACCGCCTTGGCGTTGACGGCCGAGTAGCCGCCGAACAGGGGCTCAACCGCGTTGGGACCGATGACAGCGAGCTTGCGAGCATTGTTGGGGTCGAGCGGCAGCACGCCGTCATTCTTCAGGAGCACCAGCGCTTTCTGCGCGGCGGTCCGGGCGAGCTTTATGGCCGCAGGCGTATTGATCTGGCGGAGCGCGCGGGCGCGATCCACATAGGGATTCTCGAAAAGGCCTGCCTCGAACTTGAGCGCGAGAACGCGCGAAACGGCCGCATCGATACGCGCTTCGGAAACGCGGCCGGCGCGGACGAGTTCGGGCAACATCTTGTACGCCTTGCCGTCCGGGAGCTCGGCGTCGATGCCCGCCTCAAGCGCCAGCACCGCCGCCCCGGAATCATCTTCCGCCACATGATGGTCGGTCACGAGATTGGTGACCCCGCCATAGTCGCTGAAATAGGCACCCTTGAAACCCAGCCGCTGCCGACCCGTCTTTTCAAGAAGCTCGACATTCGCGTGCGAAGGCACTCCCTCCAGTTCATTGTAGGAGGGCATGATGATCGCCGGATCGGCGACCTTGATGACCTCCTCGAACGGGACGAGATAGGCTTCGCGCAGCGTGCGCTCGCTCATGTCGGCCGGCGCCGTGTTGAGACCGCCCTGTGGCGCGCCATGGACGAAATGCTTCAGGGTGGTGAAAATCTTGTCCGGGCCAAGTGGCCGCGCACGCCCCTGCTGGCCTCGCACCGACGCGATACCCATCTGGGCCACCAGATAGGGGTCTTCTCCGAAGAATTCCTCGACGCGGCCAAAGCGCGGATCGCGCGCCAGATCGAGCACCGGACTGAGCGCCACCGTCGCCCCCCGCAGCCGCGCCTCGCGACCGACAAGGGTGAATATCTGTTCGACGAGCGCCGGATCCCATGTGCTGCCAAGTCCCAGCGGAATGGGAAAGATCGTGGCGTCGCGCGACTTCAGGCCATGGGCCGTTTCCTCATGGAAAAGCGCTGGAATACCGAGGCGCGTCTGTTCCACCAGAAAGCGCTGAACGGCATTGATATAGTCGACCGTCTCGCCCGCTTCTCTGTAATAGTCCTTGCTGGCGCGCGGCGTTCCGAATGTGTCGCTCGGACTTCCGAATTGCCCGATCCCTTCAGGCAGGACCTTCTGCGCCTTGGCGGCCGAGAAGACACCTTCGTCGAGGATGTCGCCTTTGGTGTATTGAATACACCGCATCTGCGCGACCTTCTCCTCGAGCGTCATCCGCCCGAGGAGATCGCGCACGCGGTCCGCAACCGGTGCGGCGGGATCACGGTAAATTGGACGTCCACTCGGCTTGGCCGCCACGGCCGTCGGCAGCACGGCCATGGCCGACGCGACAAAGGCCCGGCGACTGATCGCGATATCAACGGGCATCGAACATGCTCTCCGGCAAGGCGTCAGCGCCAGGGCCATCGGCGCGCCGCACCGCAGGCAGCGCGGCTGCTCGATCGGCGGATTCGGGTCCGACCAATGGCCACGAAGCTTCCATTGCACACCTGTTCATGGCCCCTCCTCATCCGTGCTCATGATCGCGCGTCCGGGCGATCCGACACCATATTGGACAACATTGTCCATTTTAAATGACCGCCCGCCGATGTAAAGGGTCGACGCGAACATGCGACGCGCGACGAGGAATTGTCTTGAAAGCGCTGGACGATCAGGAGGAAGCAGGCATGGGCAGACTGGACGGCAAGGTCGCGATCGTCACGGGTGCCGGCCGGGAGGGCAATATTGGCCTCGCGATATGCGAAGCGTTTCTACGCGAGGGCGCCAGCGCGGTGATCGGCACGGATCTGCGGACCGACGAAGCGGACCAAATTCGGGCCCGCGTCGAGGCCAGCTTCGGCCCCTTGCGGTTCCGCTTGCTGGAGCAGGATGTCACCCGGCAAGACGATTGGGAACGGGTCATCAAGGCGACGGTCGGCGAGTTTGGAGGGCTTGATGTCCTGGTCAACAATGCGGGGATTTCAATTCACGCAGGGATCATCGACACGTCGCTCGAGGATCTTCGCAAGGTGATGGCGGTGAACCATGACGCCCTCTTCCTGGGCATGAAGGTGTGTGCGCCCTTGCTCGCCGAAACCGTCCGGCGTTTTCCGGGCGGAGGCAGCATCATCAACAACCTCTCGATGGCCTCGTACATGCCCAACGCCAATAATATCGGCTATCATGTGTCCAAGGCCGCCGGACGAATGCTCACGCTCTGTGGCGCCGTCGAATTCGGACCGATGAAGGTCCGCGTCAACTCGGTTCATCCAGGTCTCACGATGACGCCGCTGATACGGGACGGGCTGAACGATTATGTCGCGGCGGGCCTGTGGGAAACGCCCGAAGCGGCCGAGGCGGCGATCGCAGGCATGGGACCGCTCGGAATATCGAGCCAGCCGGAAGATACCGCGCATGCCTTCGTATATCTCGCCTCCGAGGAATCGCGGTTCGTGACCGGAACCTCGATCTATCATGACGGCGGCATCGGTCAGCGCTACTGATCCGGCCCCGGCCGGCTGCCGGATCTTCGCGACCGATCAAAAGCGAGCAGGGGCGGCGCGCGCGCCTGCCCGACGGAATGTCGACGCCCGTCGCATCATGCCTTTTTGGCCAATCCGACTTTATAAGTTATTACTTACATAGTAGTGCGGGCGTTCCGGAAAATCAGGGAGCGACAACGAGCGCGTCCCCTGGCGCCCCGGATCACCGGCGATGCTCCGCGCGAGCCGTAGAAGGAACCTCATGGCCGACCTGTTCGCACCGTTGTCATTCAGCCGCGGACCGGCGATGAAGAACCGCTTCATGCTGGCGCCGATGACCAACCAGCAGAGCCATGCCGATGGCCGCCTGTCGCCAGAAGAATTCGACTGGTTGACGCGACGCGCTGAAGGCGGCTTCGGCCTTGTGATGACGTGCGCTGCGCACGTCCAGCCCGCCGGACAGGGTTTTCCCGGCCAACTCGGCGCGTTTGCGGACGACCTTGTCGAAGGACTTGCCCACCTCGCCGCGGGAATTCGCGAGCGGGGCGCCCTATCGTCGCTGCAGTTGCACCATGCCGGGTATCGTGCCCCATCCGCGCTTGTCGGCACGCCGGTCTGTCCTTCGGATCATGAGGAGACAGGCGCGCGCGGCCTCACCCTGGACGAGGTTCGGCAGCTTCGGGATGATTTCATCGCCGGGGCGCGGCGCGCGGAAGGCGCCGGGTTCGACGGTGTCGAGATCCATGGCGCTCACGGCTATATCCTTGCCGAATTCCTTTCACCCGAAGTCAATCGGCGTACCGACCATTATGGTGGCGACGCCGCCAATCGCGCCCGACTGATATTGGAGATAATCGACGGGATCCGCGCGCAATCCCGCTCCGATTTCCAGATCGGGCTTCGTCTCTCGCCCGAACGCTATGCGCAAAGGCTCGACGAGGTTCTGGCCCTGGCCGGGCGGGTCATGGCGGACGGCAAGATCGACTATCTCGACATGTCGCTGTGGGACGTCGCCAAGGAACCCGAGGATGAGCGCTTCCGGGGCCGAAGCCTGCTCAGCTATTTCACCGAACTGGATCGCGGATCGGTGCGACTCGGGGCGGCCGGCAAGATCATGACGGGGACCGCCGCAGCATCGGTTCTCGATGCGGGATGCGATTTTGTCAGCATCGGGAGGGCGGCCATCCTCCGCCACGACTTTCCCGCGCGGGTGCGGGAGCAGCATGATTTTGCGTCCCCTTCCTTGCCGGTCTCCACGGCGCATCTTGCCGGCGAAAGTGTAAGCCCGTCGTTCGTCGACTATCTGCGCACCTGGCCCGACTTCGTGGCACAGCCGACGTCGGGGTTCGGCCGTTGAGCGTCGCCGCCAATGCCTGGACTATCCTCGAACCCTATTTTGCCCGGCGAAGGATACGGCGGGGTTTCACCTCCGGTCGTGCCGCCAGATCCACGGCTTCGCAGCCATCCGCGAGACGCGAGGACGGGGCCATGCTCCCGATGGGAGCCCTGGCGGCGGAACGCGTGAATTGGCAATTTGACGGCCGCCCCCACACGGTTACGGAACCGGAATGAGCAGAAAGCGCCTCTCGAGCGGTGACCGTCGCGATTCCATCATTGCCGCCGCGACAAGCGTGTTCGCGCAGCAAGGCTTCAGCGGTGCCCGAACCAACGACATCGCGAAGACTGCCAAAGTGTCGGAAGCACTTCTCTTCCGGCACTTTCCCTCCAAGGTGGCGATTTATCGCGCGGTTCTGCGGCGCATCATCCGAACCCAGGATGAGACATACAGCGTTCTGAGTGGCATGACGCCGGACGCCGCGGGAATGATCGACATCCTGCGTCGTACCTTCCGCAACAGCCTCAACGGTCTGAATGCGCCAAATGCCGAGGGTATCCGCCTTTATGTTTCGAGCATGGGCGGCGACAGCAGCTATGCCTCGCTCGCCTATCGACGGTCTTTGCGCCTGTGGCTCAAACCCCTCGAACATGCGATGGAACAGGCGCGTGCCGCGGGCGACCTTGTCGGCGCGCCCATCCCGGCGCGCAACGCCTTTGCCTTCATCGAGCATATCAGCACGATGATGCTGATATCGCGGACCCATAAGAACGGCACCATATCCTATGAAGGCACGGACGAGGCCCTGCTCGAAGATGCGATCCGTTTCTGCGCCCGCGGCCTTGGCATGACCGAAGCGGCGCTCGAGGCCCACGCGCACCTCATGCGGAAGGCTGGCACGACCGGGGCGATCGAAGCTGGAAAAGGGACAACAGCCTCGTCGAAGGTCCCGAAGGCAAAGCCGAGAAAGGCTCGCGCCAAGGCCGCCTGAGCAGACTTGGAACGATCGCCAGACCTCCCGCAGTCACCTCGCCGCGACAAGCGCGCTGGAGGTCGCCGCGCCCCCGCCGGCCGAAATGGCTTCAGCGGCTGCCGCCTATCCACCCCATAAGCTCGACACGAGAATGCGAGGCGACAGTGAGGCCATCGCGCCTCGGCGCGAATTCGCGTCCGCAGGCGGTGATGCGGACGCGAACTACTGACCCGATCGATGACTCTGCATTTGCGCGCGGTCGCAAGGCGCGCGCTACTGCCGAGATCAGGCCGCCTGTAGCTGGAGTGGAGAAACGGGGGCCTCGACGGGATATTGCGCCGGCGCACCACCGTCATAGGCGGCATGGAGCGAACGGATGAAGAGCGGATCGCGCAACGGATCCGTTGGCGTTTCGATGGCGATGCCGCGCGAGCGGACGTCCTTGATAAGCGTATCGAAGACACGATCGTGGGTGAGGTCGTCGGAGCCGTCCATGTTCTTCTTCAGCTCCGCGAAGTCCTCGAACACTTCGGCAGACCAGTGCACAAGGAAACGAAGTTCGTCGGTGTGATGCCGCGCGATGACCTGGTCACCGGTTTTGAGGAGCCAATGGTCGCTGCTCGTCGGGTCGCCCGAAAACAGGGTCTGGAAGGCAAGGCCCGCGGGACGCTGTTGGTCGAGCGGTCCGTTCGCCTCGCCCCGATGCATCATCATTTCGTTCTGCACGAGAACGCCCCGATTGTAGATCGGCGGCTGCAGGCGCCTGGGCGCTTTCAGCGGACCCTCGGGCCAATAGGTAAAGCCGGACGAGCCATCGTGAGAGAACCAGGTGATGACCTGGGCCATCTTGATCAGATGATCCTTGAAGAGCCCCGACTTGCCCATCACCGAGCACAGCCAGGTGGGCGAATTCTCATAGCGGATGCCGCGGAAGCTCGGCGAGTCGAGATGCCCCGGATCGTTATTGGCGCAGGGACCATTGACGTTGAAAAGCATCATCTGCGGCTTGGCATATTGCGCCCCCCAATAGCTTTTGGCGAGCTCGAGGAACTTGTCATTGTAGAAACAGTCGCTGATCTCGGGAAAGAGACAGGACGAATAATTGGCGTAGAACCCACGGAAGGTCGGCGTGAGGAACATGTCGAGCGTCGGGGTGACCCCTTCGGGAAACCCGCCCGAAAGCGTCGCAACAAGTTCTTCGGCTGAGGCAAAATGCTGCGCAAGAATGAGTTTCCAAGGTCCGTTCTGCCGCACGACGTCGAGCAACCGGGCGTGCTGGTCGGGCGTGTAAACATTCTCCAGCTCGCGCGGCGGCGCCACCGGCTTCAGCACATTGGAAAGATGTTCACGCGCGGCCTGGTCGAGCATGGGTAGAATCCTCTGGATACAAGTGAGTCGTCACTTACACGCACTTAATTGCGCAATGGCGGCATTGCAATCGGCTGGCCAAGATCCCCGCCGGTCCCACCGCCCGTCCTGAGCGCATGCCGCCAAATCGGGCGCGCACTTTGCCCGGCACCGTCCGCACTCTGCCGCGCGGTTCGTCGACCTGCTCGAACGCAATCTACCCTGTCAGGCTCGCTTAGGCAGGATCGGTAATCCGCACCGGTCACCTCGCCGGCTGGTCCGACATGGCATCAAGGTCCCTACGATATGCTCCTGGCGGTTTGCCAAACCATTCCCGGAACGCCTCGCGAAATGCATCGGCGTCGCAAAAGTCGAGACGGGCGGAGATATCCTCAATGCTGAGGTGCGGCTGGCGCAGAAGTTCAAGCCCCAGCTCTCGGCGGCAACTGGCCTTGATCAACCGATATGACGCGCCACGATGCGCCAGATGTCGGCGCAACGTCGGCTCGCTTGCTCCCAGATGCGCTGCAACCTCGGCAAAGGACGGGAGGCGAGCGCGGGAACGCAGCGTCTCTATCGCGAACCGGCGAACGCGGTCGGGTAATGGCAGATTGGCAGCCTGCGCATCCATCCCGAACAGAAAGCTTCTCGGGGGGCGGTCGCTCAATTCGCCGAGCGATCGGACGACGGGATAATCGAGCCAGGTGCTGGCAAGTCGAAAGCCTGTCCAGGGCGCGTCGATGACAAGGGGGTATGGCAGAAAACCAGGATCGAGTGGCGCGCACAAGGCGCCGGTATAGCCAAGATGGATCGATCTCAGTGGCAAGGCGGAACCGATCAGCCATTCGATCAGACCGTGGATGCTGGCAAGGCCATGCAGATCGACGACGCACCCCACGCGTGTCGGGGCGGGCCGCAGGGAATCGATCCTGACTTCGGCCACCGCACCCTTTTCAAAAAGCGCCATTTTGCCGCAGCGACCATCTATGGCCTCAAACGCCTGAGCGGCGTGGAGGATCGCGTCGCGCAACGTCCTGCCTGCGAGGAGGCAATAGAGGATCACCTGCCAGTCGGGCGGACGAAGCGGCTCCCGCCCTTCTGCGAGACTGGAATATCGGGAGAGAAGGTGAGCGAGGCGCGAACCGAGGCGCTTCACCGCATTCGGGTCGAGACCCTCGATGGTTGATCGGCGCAAGGCGCCCGACGGAATTGCGAGGTTCAATCCTTGCAGGATTTCCGTCGCCGGCACGCCCATCGCCAGAGCGAGGTCCAGCATTTCGCAGGCAAATCGCACACTGCCTGCGGGCGCCCGCGAGATTTCGCCCTCCATATTCCGCTCAGGACTTCCCGCAAGATTGCGCCGAACCACGACTGTCACAAGAGAATCTGGTCAACATCACCGGGGCACCTGATCGAAAAATGGGTGGTCGCTAAAGCCCATTCTGCACGATCATGGCACCTAAGCAAGTAGTCACTCAGATGGGTGGCAGGAGGGGAATGATGGGCGCAAGGACCGTGCAACAAGGGAAAGTGCCGCGTCGCCGTCGGTACCTGATTGCAGCTTTGCCGCTCGTTTCCATGCTTGTGGGCGGCGCCAATGCTCCGACCGGCGGGGATCCTGGACAACGCGCCTTCGTGCTCAGCAACATCTATTTTGCATCGGCGCCCGAGGAGGGCGTCTGCCAGCCATTGGCCGCAGGCGGCCTTGAGTCGTTCCTGGCTTCGCTGTCACCTGAGGAGCAGGCGATCTACGGCGCCCAGGGCAAGCGCGCCGAGCTCGAAAAGCTGATGGGCGAGCGTCTCGGGTTCCGGCGCATGGTGCTTCGCGGCGGTTCGTCGAGCAAGTCGCCGCTCGCCCGACTGCCCTCCGATTTGAAGGACGGCGCAGCGCCCACCCTCGAGCAGGTCCGGGAGATCGCAAAGCTCAATGATTTCCCCAAGGGGCGCGGCAAGCTGGCTTTCCAGGACCATTTCCTGGCCTATGACAGCTGCACCTATCCGGAGGACTTTCCTCAGCTCGCACGCGGCTATCGAACCTATGACGGCAAGATCGCTTCGGGGCTGAATCTGGACGATCAGGCCGGCCGATCCTCATTTTCCAGTCCGGAGGGCGAGACGGGCGTCGACAATCAGTTGTGGCGGGCGATCGGCTGCGTCTCGGCCTTTCGGGAATCGGGCAATCCGGCGACGGCCAAAGCCACCCTCTTCTCCGCGCGGGCGCCGACGCTGATCTCGATCTCCGGAATCGACGACCCGAAAAACGACGCCGATGTCACCGTCACCGTGGTCGCGAGTGCCGACGCCATCGCAAAGAATTCGGTTGGCGGCGCGCTGGCGCGGGCGACGTTCGATACCAGTCCCGACCCGGCATTTCGGGCGACCACGCGCGGACGCATCGTCGACGGCGTGCTGACCACCGATCCGGTCGATGTCAGGCTGAATTACAAGGAGCAGATCGTCGACGCCCCGCGCGTGCTCAAGGGCGCGCGCATCCGTGCAAAGCTCCTCGAGGATGGCGGGATCGAGGGCGGCTTCTACGGCTATTACACGCTCGCAAGCTTTTATCAGTCGATCGAGCAGATGACGATCAATGGCGCCAATCTTTCGCGCGTATCCTGTCCAGGCGTGCGCCAGGCGATCGACAAGCTTGCCGATGGGTATCGCGATCCAAAGAGCCGCCGGAATACTGCGATCTCCTCGGCACTGGGCTTCGTGGGCGTGGCGGCCTTCATCAATGATCGCCCCGCTACCGGCATCGCCGCGACGACGACCCGCACATTGGAAGAGGCCCGATGATCGCTACCCGAAGCCTTGCTCTCCTGCTTTGCGCCGCAACAATCGTCCCGATCGCCTTTGCGACGGCCGACAGCGCATCGCCCGCCCCGGAAGGCGAAGCCATTTCAACCGTCCGACGGATCACGGAGCCGCAATATCGCCGGGCAATCGCCGACACGTTCGGATCCGATATCAAGGTCGTGGGTCGCTTCGAACCGGACCTGCGCATCGAGGGCCTCCTCGCGGTGGGCACGAGCGCGGTATCGGTTACCAGCAGCGGTCTCGAGCAATATGAGGCTATCGCCCGCAATGTCGCCGAGCAGGTTGTCTCGCCCGACCATCGCGCGCAACTGCTTGGCTGCGCGCCGGAGGCCGCCGATCCCAAAGGCGCTGCTTGCGCCGGCAAATTCTTCGACAGGGTCGCACCGCGACTGCTCCGCCGCCCCTTGAGCACGACAGAGCGCGCCGGCCTTGTCGCCGATACACTGGCCAGCGGCGCGACACTTGGCGACTTCCATGCGGGCGTCGCCGCGGTGCTTACGGGCCTGATGACCAGTCCGGACTTCCTGTTCCGGATCGACCGGCCAGGTGGCGTGGAGCAAGGCCGTCGGGTGGTCGACGGCTGGGCAAAAGCCAGCCGGCTTAGCTTCTTTCTCTGGAACGCGCCGCCCGATGACGGCCTCCTCGCTGCCGCCAGGAATGGCGACCTCGATCATCCGGCCAGCCGCGCCAGGGTGATCGACGGCATGCTCGCGTCTCCGCGGCTGGCTGACGGTGTCCGCGCCTTCTTCACGGACTTCCTGCAGCTCGACGACATCGACACGCTGGCAAAAGACGCCCGGATCTATCCGGCCTTCTCGAGCGCGGTTGCCGCGGACGCGCGCGAGCAGACGCTCCGGACGATCCTCGATCTCTTGCTCGACCGACGCGGCGATTATCGGGACATATTCACGACCAGGCGGATGGCAATGAACCGGACGCTGGGTCCCATATATGATGTCCCCGTGGCGGAGCGCGGCTGGACATTCCATGAGTTTCCGGAAAATGATCCGCGCTCCGGCATTCTGACCCAGGTCAGTTTTCTCGCGCAGCATTCGCATCCCGGCCGAACCTCTCCGACGCTCCGCGGCAAGGCGATCCAGGAGATCCTTTTGTGCGAAAAGATCCCCTCCCCGCCTGCCAACGTCAATTTCGCCGTCGTCCAGGACGTGGACAATCCGACGCTCAAGACCACGCGAGCGCGACTCTCCGCCCATCTCGACGATGAGGAATGCGCCAGCTGCCACAAGTTGACCGATCCGATGGGTCTTGCGCTCGAGAAGTTCGACGGCGCCGGGCAGTTTCGCCAAACCGAACATGGTGAGCCGATCGACACGACGGGAAGCTTCGCCAAGACGACGTTCGATGGTGCCGCAGCGCTCGGATGGCTGTTCAAGCGGAACGATGGCCCGATCAACTGCCTCGTCCAGTCGAGCTGGCGTTTCGCCAACGGACGCAATCTCGCCGGATTTGACGCGCCTGCGGTCGCAGGGCTGAAGGCCGGCTTCGCGCAGTCGGGTTACCGTTTCATCGATCTGATGCGAGCAATCGCGCTCAGACCCGAATTCTACGAGTTCGCTCCCGGCGAACGGGCGGCGCGACTGGCTGACAATCCCGGCAATTCCACCAAGGGGTCATTGTGATGAGGCGCGATCTGAGCCGACGGGGTTTCATGCTGAAGGGGATGCTCGGCGGCGCGGGCGTCACGCTCGGACTTCCCGTTCTGGACGCAATGCTGAACAATAGCGGCACCGCTTTCGCCGCCACGCTGGGCGGAGCGCCTCTTCCCGTCCGTTTTGGCACATGGTTCTGGGGCTGTGGCATGATCCCGGCCCGGTTCGAACCCAAGAGCGATGGCGCGAATTACGACCTGCCACCGCAACTCGCCCCCATCGAGCCGGTGCGCCAGCATGTAAGCGTGCTCACCGGCTTCGACGTGCTGCTCGACGGCAAGGGCAATCTCCCGCACATCTCGGGCAACACGGCGGTTCGCACGGGCGCGCCTGCGGATATCTGGCAGGCGATCCAGGGGCCGACCTTCGACGTCACCATCGCCGACCAGATCGGCAGCGGTGCCTATTTTCGTTCGCTGGAGCTCAGCGCGGACGGCAATCCGCGCACGAGCCATTCGTTCAGGAACGGCAACAGCATGAATGCGACCATCCCGAACGCGGTCGAGCTGTACCAACGGATATTCGGACCCGACTTTCGCGATCCCAATGCCGCGTCCTTCACTCCAGACCCCAAGTTCATCGTGCGGCGGAGCGTGCTTTCAGGCGTCACCGAACAACGCGCCGCGTTGGTGAAGCGGCTTGGGGCCGCGGACCGGGCGCGTCTCGACCAATATTTCACCTCGGTGCGGGAAATGGAAGAAAAGCTCAGCCTGCAGCTTCAAAAGCCGCCGCCCGCCGAAGCCTGTGTCCGCCCCGAGGCGCCTCGCGCGCTCGCGGCCGGGGCCGATCTCACCGATTTCGACACGCGTCGTGCCAACCACAAACTGATGGCCGAGCTTCTCGCCATGGCCGTCGCGTGCAACCAGACTCGTGTCTTCAACATGAACCTGACGACCGCCGCTTCGGATCTGCGCGTGGCAGGCGACACCACAGGATATCATCAGACGACGCATGAGGAGCTGATCGATCGCTCGGTCGGTTACCAGCGCACGGTCGACGCATTTGCGGTTCGCAACATGGAAGCCTGGGCCGATTTTGTCGGGGCGATGGCCGCCATTCGTGAAGGCGACGGGACGCTGCTCGACAACATGCTGATCGTCGCCCATTCCGACGTGTCCTATGCCAAGAACCATGATGTCGCCGGCGTCCCGGTGATGCTGGCTGGACGCGCGGGTGGCAAGGTCAAGCCGGGATTGCATGTGCGCGGCGGTGGACAGCCGATATCGCGTGTCGGTCTCACAGCGCAGCAGGTCATGGGCGTCGCGGTCGACAGCTGGGGCACCGATGCCATGCGCACGAACCGGCCGATCAACGAGATTCTCGCCTGAGCCGGGCGACGACTCCAAATTTGAGCAGGAAAGGACTGGAATGCAATTCGATCTTACCGGGCGGGTTCTGGCTGCCCTGATCGCAGGGAGCACGTTGCTCTTGCCTGCCCAGGCGGCGCCACCCGGCATCGCCGCTGCCGTCAAGGCTCGAAAGGCCAATTACAAGGAGATCGGCGGCGCGTTCAAAACCATCAGCGATGAGGTGAAGACGGGCAGCCCTGACCTCGCCACCATCCGACCGCTCGCGCGCGATATCGCTACGCGCGCCCAGGGGCAGCTCAAATGGTTTCCGAAGGGCAGCGGCCCGGAATCCGGCGAAAAAACCCGCGCCAAATCCACGGTGTGGACCGATATGGCTGGCTTTAACCGCGCGCACGCAAGCTTCGTCACCGCGGCCAACGGCCTCAATACGGCGATCGCAAGCGGCAATGCGGCGCAGATCGCGCAGGCGCAAAAGGCGCTCGGCACCACCTGCAAGACCTGCCATGACCGATATCGCGAAACCGACTGAGCCGGCGGCCATCGCCCCGTCTCGACGCGTCCTGGTTTGGGATTTGCCGGTTCGGCTGTTCCACTGGTCGCTCGTCCTCCTGATCGGAGCGGCCTGGTGGACAGCCGAGCAGCGCGAGCTCGAGTGGCACCGCCTGGCGGGCTACGCCATTCTGACGCTTATCCTGTTCCGGCTGGCCTGGGGCATATGGGGTAGCACGACCGCGCGCTTCAGCCATTTTGTCGCGAGCCCGGTCGCCGTCCGAAACTATCTGTCCGGGCTACCGTTGCGTCGCCCGTGGCACCGCTCGGGGCACAATCCGCTGGGCGGCTGGAGCGTGCTGGCCATGCTGGGCCTCCTGGCAGCGCAGGTCCTGCTCGGTCTGTTCGCGGTCGATGTCGACGGGATGGAATCCGGCCCCTTATCCTATCTGGTGGACTTCGACGCCGGCCGCCTCGCTGCCGAAACACATGCCCTGACCTTCAATCTGCTCCTCGGATTGATCGGCCTTCATCTTGGCGCGATCCTGTTTCATCGCCTCTATGGCGGGAAGAATCTCGTCGCTCCGATGATCCATGGCCGGGCAGATCAGGTTGCGGGAGAAGAAGATATGCGGCCAGCGTCCAACCTGTCCGCCTTGCTGATCGTGGCAGCGCTCGCAGGCGCCATCTGGTTCTGGGTTGGTTAGGTGGCGCACCCTTAGGTGCGCCACCTGACACTCGCCGTCAGCGATCGGTGAAGGCTGGCGCGCGCTTTTCGAGAAAGGCCGCGACCGCTTCCTCATGATCGGCTGTATGATGGGCCAGCGCCTGATAGGCCGCGGATAGCTCGAGCAATGGTCCCAGCTTCATATCCTGTCCCTCGCGGAGCAACCGCTTGGCAAGACGCGTGGCATGCCCGGGATTGGCGGCTATCTTCCTCGCTATCTCCTGTGCCGTTTCGAGCAGCCGATCGGCCGGGACGACGGAGCTTACCAGACCATATTCGAGCGCCTGGGCGGACGTGATCATGTCTCCGGTCAGGGTCATGAGCGAGGCGCGCGCCATGCCGATGACGCGTGGCAGCAGCCAGGCGCCACCATCACCTGGAACGATGCCAAGCTTGACGAAGCTCTCGGCAAAGACCGCATTGTCCGCGGCGACGCGGATATCGCACATGCAGGCAAGATCGAGGCCGGCGCCGATCGCCGGGCCGTTGACCGCGGCGACCACCGGCACCTCAAGCTCGTAGAGCGCCATCGGAATGCGCTGGATCCCGGCACGATACTTGTTGCGCAGATCCAGCGGCGATCCTGCAAACATGCCCTTGCGATCTCGCATGCTCTTCACATTGCCACCGGCGCAAAAGGCGGAACCCGCACCAGTCAGGACCACCGCCTTCACGCTCGAATCCGCAGCCACGTCCGCGCAGAATTCCTCGATCTCGCCGATATGCTCCTGCTCGGAAATGGCGTTCCGTTCGTTCGGGCGATTGAGCGTCGCAGTGACGACCGCACCGTCTCGCTCGACCAACAAGAATTTTTCCACGGTCTTCACTCTCCTCCTGGGTTTCACGGCAAAGGGCTAGGCGTGCCTTGCGCTCCGAGCTAATATCGATTTTTCTTTCGCCGATATGATTTGGATATCATGGATCTCCGACAGCTTCTCTATTTCACGACGCTGGCCGAGACGCTCAACTTTCATCGCGCCGCGCAGAAGCTGAACATATCCCAGCCGCCGCTGACGGTCGCCATCCGCAAGCTGGAACTGGATCTCGGCGCACAATTGTTCGTGAGGGGCTCACGTGGAGTGATGCTGACCGCTGCCGGCGAGGCCGCGCTCGAGCCGGCGCGGGCGGCCCTTGCGCGGGCGGAGGAGGTTCGTCTGGCGGCGCAACAGGGGCAGTCGGGCGAGCGCGGCCAGTTGCGCGTGGGCTTTGTCGGTTCGGCCATCTATTCGCTTCTGCCCCGGATCATTCCCCCTTTCCGTCGTCAATATCCGCAGGTCGACCTCGTCCTCGAGGACTCCACGAGCGTGGATATCGCGCGCCGGATCCGAACCGGCGATCTCGACGTAGGCCTGGTCCGGCTTCCTCTGCTTGATGGCAGGGACTTGATCGTGAAGGTGGTGGAATCCGACGAGCTGATCGCCGCGGTTCCGGCCGCCAGCAGATTTGCGGCTTCCGGCAGCCTCGCCCTCGCCTCGCTCGCGAGCGAGCCGTTCATCCTCCATACCCGCATCAGCGTTCTTCACATGATCGGGCTGATGGCCTGCCACGAGGCAGGGTTCATGCCCCGCGTCGCCCAGGAGGCGACCCAGGTGCACACCATATTGAGCCTTGTGCAAAGCGGCCTCGGCGTCGCGCTCGTGCCGGCGCGCACCACGCGCCACGTACCCGAGGGCGTCCGCCTAGTCCGCCTCGATCACCCCAAACCCATCGAAGCCG
Source organism: Sphingomonas sp. DBB INV C78 (assembly GCF_042693015.1). Lineage (NCBI taxonomy): Bacteria > Pseudomonadati > Pseudomonadota > Alphaproteobacteria > Sphingomonadales > Sphingomonadaceae > Sphingomonas > Sphingomonas sp. DBB INV C78. The sequence continues at coordinate 2,318,751 of NZ_CP170544.1, forward strand.
GTGTCGCAATCCGGGCGGAAGGGGCAAGCCCTGCCGCCCTGAATTTTCTCGCGCTCGCCCGGAGTGATACACAGTCAGTATCGCCGGAGGCCAAAACAATATTGGACGATCGCGACCAATAAAACAGATTATCGCTGCCCATCGCCGAAATGGCCCATGAGTGCAGTGACCGCCTTGTTCGAAAGCCTAGCGCCCACTTCCATATCCGCGCCAGACGAAGATCTGAGGGCGAAGATCAGAACCTTCATCACGGAGGCGATGCCTTTCGCCGCGCTCGATCGACGGGCCCGTTCCTGGCAGGGCTTCGACGCAGCCTTCAGCAGGCGACTGGGCGAGGCAGGGTTTCTCGGCCTGACGCTTCCGCCCCGTTATGGCGGCGGCGGCTACGGTCCATTTGCCCGCTTCGTCGTGGTGGAAGAGCTTCTGCAGGCCGGTGCTCCGGTCGCGGCCCACTGGATCGCCGACCGGCAGAGCGCGCCACTAATCCTGAACTATGGCGACGAGGCGCAGCGCGAATTTTATCTGCCTCGCATCTGCGCAGGGCAGGCATTCTTTTGCATCGGCATGAGCGAGCCCGGTTCGGGCTCCGATCTTGCGAGCGTGCGCACCCGGGCCGAGCGAATGGCGCGCGGCTGGCGGCTCAACGGACAGAAGATCTGGACCACCAATGCTGCCCAGAGCGATTATATGATCGCTCTCGTGCGCACGTCGGGAACTGCGGGCGATCGGCAGCAGGGATTGTCGCAGTTCATCATCGACCTGAAGACGCCCGGCATCGTGATCAGGCCAATCGTCGACCTGACCGGCGACGCTCATTTCGCCGAGGTGTTCTTCGATAATGTCGAACTTGGCGACGACGCGCTCATCGGCACGGAGGGCGAGGGCTGGAAGCAGGTCACTGCCGAACTCGCCTTCGAGCGATCCGGCCCCGAGCGCATCTATTCCAGCATCGTGCTTGCGGATGCCTGGATCGCCCATGTCGCTCGCGCCGGACGCAACGACCGCGCGACTAGCGCCCTCGTCGGGCGCCTGACAGCCGAGATTGCGACCTTGCGGACGATGTCGATCGCGGTAACCGCCCTGCTTGCACAGGGCCAGAGCCCGGTTTTCGAAGCGTCGCTGGTCAAGGATCTCGGCACCAGCTTCGAGCAGGCATTGCCCGCCTGGATCGGCGACGATCTCGCAGCGCATCCCGAGGAAAGCGTCGCGCCCGAATTCCATAGGACCGTCGCCTATCTGAGCCAGATCGCGCCGAGCTTCTCATTGCGCGGCGGCACGCGCGAAATCCTGCGCGGCATCATCGCGCGCGGACTGGGATTGCGCTGATGACCAGAGACGAACTTCTTGAACCTTTCGATCGACTTCTGGAGGATAGCTGTCCGCCGTCGGTCGCGCGCGCAATCGAGGCCGGGGGCTCGTCCACAGCTTTATGGACGCTGATCGACGCCTCGGGATTCCTCGACGCGCTCGTGCCCGAAGACGCTGGCGGCGCCGGATTGTCGCTTGCCGACGCAGCCCCCTTGCTGATGGCGCTCGGGCGCCACGCAGTCCCGCTTCCCGTCGGCGAAACGATGATCGCGCGCGCCCTCATCGCCGGCAAGCGCTCCGAACAGCCGTCGGGTCCTGTGCTGCTCGTTCCGGAGCATTGCAGCGCGCCGATACCGATGGCGCGTGCTGCAGGTGATGCGCTCGTCCAGTTCGGCGATCATTACATCCTTGCGCCGCTCGCTCAGGCGGAGCTTGTTCCGGCCAGCACTTCGGATCCTCTGACCGCAATCCTGCGCTGGCCGGCGAGGCTGAAGGGCCCCTCGTTTCCGGCGTCGCGCGATTTGCGAGAGCTTGCCGCAATCGTCGCAAGCGCGGCCATCGCGGGCGCCGCCGGGCGTCTGCTCGAGATGACCATCGCTTATGCCAATGACCGAACGCAGTTTGGCAAGCCGATCGCGCGTCAGCAGGCGGTCCAGCAGCAAATGGCCGTCATGGCAGAGCAAGTGATTGCCGCGCGCATGGCCGCCGAGATCGGTTGCCGCGCAGGGATCTCCGGCGGTCGGGCAGCGGCAGCAACCGCAAAATGCCGGGCGAGTGCGGCGGCGCTCGTGGTCGCGGACATCGCTCATGCCATCCATGGCGCCATCGGCATCAGCGAGGAAAGCGACGTACAGCTCTATTCGCGGCGCTTGCGCGAATGGCGGCTGGCGGGGGGCAGCGAAGGCTATTGGGCGTCGGAGCTTGGCCGATTGCGGCTGGCCGCGCCGGCGCTCTCGAGCGTCAATTTCGTTCGCCGGCATATCACCGACACGGACATGGCAGCATGAGAACACCGATTACCGAGTTGCTGGGCATCCGCTATCCGATCGTCCAGGGCGGGATGATGTGGGTCGGCCGCGCCGAACTCGCCGCTGCCGTTTCCAATGCCGGAGGCCTGGGCATCCTGACCAGCCTTACCCAGCCGACCCCCGACGCGCTTGTCGAGGAGATCGAGCGCTGCAGGTCCATGACCGACAAGCCGTTCGGCGTGAACCTGACCTTCCTGCCCAGCAGCAACCCGCCGCCTTATGCCGACTATGTCTCGGCGATCATTGCGGCGGGCGTCACGATCGTCGAGACGGCCGGCAATAATCCGAAGGAATTCGTCGCCCGCTTCAAGGATGCAGGGGTTCGGATCGTTCATAAATGCACCTCGGTTCGCCATGCGCTGTCGGCCGAGCGCAATGGCGTCGATGCGGTCAGCATCGACGGATATGAGGCTGCCGGCCATCCCGGTGAAGATGATGTCCCGGGCCTTGTCCTGATCCCGGCCGCGGCGCGCGCGCTCAGCATCCCCATCCTGGCCTCGGGCGGCTTTGCCGACGGCCGTGGTCTTGCCGCCGCGCTGACGCTCGGTGCTCATGGCATCAACATGGGTACGCGCTTCATGCTCACCAGAGAGGCGCCGATCCACGACCGCATCAAGCAGGCGATCGTCGCGGGCACCGAGCGCGACACAAGGATCATCTTCAAGCCGTTCCGCAACACTGCGCGGGTTTTCCGCAACGCCATCTCCGAGGAGGTGGCGACGCGCGAGCGCTTGCCCGACGCGAGCTTTGCCGACGTCCAGCCGCTCGTCGCGGGCGCACGAGGACGCGGCGCGCTGGAATCGGGCGACGTCGATGCGGGGCTCCTGTGGGCCGGCATGGCGATCGGGCTGATGGACGATGTCCCGAGCTGCGCAGACCTGATCGAACAGATTGTCGTCGACTGCCGCGCGTCGCTCGACGCCGCGGCGCGGCTGGCGGCCTGAGGATCGGGAAAGCATGTCTTACGCGACCATCCGCTACGACATGGACGACGGCCTGCTGCAGTTGCAGCTGAACCGGCCTGACCATCTCAACGCCTTCACCGTCGAGATGGCCGATGAGCTGGTCGATGCCTATACGCGCGCCAGTGCCGACGATGCGGTGAAGGCGATCGTGGTGAGTGGCGCCGGTCGCGCCTTCTGCGCAGGCATGGATCTGTCGGTAGGCGGCAATGTCTTCGGTCTGGACGAAAGCCTGCACCCGACGCTGGCGGACATGCAGGACCGGCTCGAGGATGCCGACATCCAGCGCGGCGTTCGCGACACAGGGGGACCGGTCGCCCTGGCCATGTTCGGGTGCACCAAGCCGATCATCGGCGCGATCCATGGCGCCGCGGTAGGCATCGGCGCCACCATGACCCTGCCCATGGACTTCCGCCTCGCATCGTCGGACGCCCGCTTTGGCTTCGTATTCGGCCGCCTTGGCATCACGCCCGAGGCCTGCTCCACCTGGTTCCTGCCCCGGATCATTGGCTTCGACAAAGCCCTCGAGTGGCTCTTCAGCGCGCGCATTCTGCCGGTCGAGGAAGCCCTCTCGGCCGGCCTCGTTCGTTCGGTGCATGCGCCCGAGACACTACTGGACGAGGCCAGCGCCTTTGCGCGCCGGCTGGTCGCGGACCGCTCGCCCGTCAGCACCGCCTTGATCCGGCAGATGATCTATCGGAACGCAGGTGCTCGCCATCCGATCGACGCCCATCGGGTGGAGTCGCTTGCAATGTTCTACACCAGCATTGCCGACGGCCGGGAAGGCGTCGACGCCTTTGTCGCCAAGCGCAAACCCGTCTTCAGGGGACGAGCATCCGAGCTTCCCCCATTCCATCCCTGGAATGACAATTAGTCCCGGAATTCGGGCGTCGGAGCCAATCCCGTCTTGCAGCCGGCGCACAAAATGGTAAGCACTCACTAACTACAAGAATCGCGACGAGAGGAAACAGAAGTGGCACGAGATCTCGCATCCGCTATCCGACCGGTTGCCGAGCCCCGCATCGTGGACGGCGCCTATAGCGCGGACCAGCATCGCCGAATGGTCGACGTCGTCCGTCGCGAGGGTCCCTGGCAATTGATCCTTGCCCAGCATTTCGCCTCCGCCGAAGAGGTGATCGCGACCATGTCGGGCGCGATGCCCGAAGGCGTCGTCCCCACCTTCGACATGTTCCTGACCCCCAACTTCCGGGGCTATTTCGCCAAATATGGCACCTGCCTCTACCCGGAACTCGAGGACTGCTTTCACAATTCGGAGTTCCTCGCGCTTGCCCGCTCCTACTGGAAGGCGGACTATGCGCGTCCCGACAACATGCTGTTCAACATCCAGGGACCGTCGCACAGCCACGACCCGGCCCACCTGGATGCGACGCAGTTCCGCGGGATCAGCCAGAAGAATACTCCGATCTGGCTCATGAACACCATGACCAAATCCGGTCTCTTCCAGCATTGGCTCATGAAGAAGGCGCAGGTCATCGCCTGGTTCTACAAGGGGACGATCGGCGGCGGCTTCACATACTGGCCGGAGGGCCCTCTCGCAGAGCCGAAGCGGCTTGCCGCGCCCATGTGGAACCGGGCCGTCGTCGTGCAGAACGAGATGATGTACCACCGGGGCGAGGCCAATGGCCCGGTCGACCAGAGGATGCCCGAAGGGCTGGCATTCAACTCCCTGTTCGCGGCCGACCCGGCCGTCGCAGACGGCTGGCAGATCACCACCGATGGCGAAGTCATCCAGAAAATACCGGCCGGTGAAATGCGCTTCCTGGTCCACTGGGGCGCCGAGATCTATTCCGACCTCGACGAGCTCCGGATGGTGATGGAGCATAGCGACGACCTCACCCACGACCAGGTCTTCGACATGTTCATCAAGGATATGGTCGACCGTGGCCACCGCTTCGAGGTTCCGACCGATCCGCTCCATGACCGCGCGTTCATCAAGTTGCTGACGTCGGTCTATGACCTCGGAACGCCGCGCATCTACCCGCTCGAAGCGCCCGGTCCCCACCAGCAGCTGGCGGCCTGAAGAGATGCCCGGGCGAGATGCTTCGGCGTCCCGCCTCTACGATCGACCAATTTCCGTGGAGAAGCGAATTGCGCCTGCCCTGCCCGGCCTTATCCATGACAAGAATGACCAAGCGGAGCCCGCGATGACCGCGACCGCTTCCGGTCCGCTCGCCGGGCTCAAGGTGCTTGATCTCTCGCGCGTGCTGGCCGGACCCTGGTCGACACAGATCCTGGGTGACCTGGGCGCTGAGGTGATCAAGGTCGAGCAGCCCGGCCAGGGTGATGATACGCGACGCTGGGGCCCGCCTTTTCTCGACGATGGGTCGGGGGATTCGGCTTATTATTTGTGCGCCAATCGCAACAAGCGATCGATCGCGGTCGATCTGTCGAATCGCGAAGGCGCGGACCTCATCCGGGAACTGGCCGCGCAATCCGACATCGTCGTCGAGAATTTCAGGGTGGGCGGTCTTGCCAAGTACCGGCTCGATTATCCCTCGCTCAGCGCGCTCAATCCACGTCTCATATATTGCTCGATCACCGGGTTCGGACAGGACGGCCCGTATCGTGACCGGGGAGGCTATGACTTTCTCATCCAGGGCATGAGCGGCCTGATGAGCGTCACCGGCCGGCCCGACGGCGAGCCCGGCGGCGGCCCGATGAAAGTGGGCATCCCGATCAGCGATCTCTTCACGGGTCTCTATGCCGTGATCGCGATCCTGGCAGCGATAGAGGACCGGCATCGGACCGGCCTTGGGCAGCATATCGACTGCGCCCTTCTCGATACGCAGGTCGGGCTCCTCGCCAACCAGGCCTCCAATTATCTCAACGGGGGAATGACACCGCGCCGCCTGGGCAATGAACATCCCAATACCGTGCCCTACCAGGATTTTGCCTGCGCGGACGGTGATGTGCTGGTGGCGCTCGGTAACGACCGCCAGTTTCAATCCTTCTGCAGCCTCATAGGCTTGCCCGACCTGCCGTCGGATCCGCGCTTTGTCGACAACGGCGCTCGCAATCGCAACCGGCAAGCGCTGCAGGACGCAATTCGCCCTGCGGTCGCGACCTGGCAGTCGGACCAGCTCATTGCCGCCATGGAACTGGCCAAGCTTCCGGGTGGCAAGGTCAACGAGATACCCGAGATTCTCGCCGACCCGCAAATTTCGGCGCGCGGGCTCATCCGGCACATGACGCGCTCCGATGGCACCGAGATCCGCGTCCTCGGCTTTCCAGCCAGGCTCTCGCGGACGCCAGCCGATTATCGTCGCGCGCCGCCACGCTCAGGCGAGGACACCGCGAGCGTGCTCGCGGACGTGCTCCGCATCTCAGAACAGCAGATCGCCCGGCTCAAGGCCGATGGCATTATCGCGGAGTCCCTTTGATGCTTGGCCGTCAGCTCATCGATGGACAATGGCGCAGCGAAGGCACGCTTATCCCGACGGTCAATCCGTCGGATCTGGACGAAATCGTCGGCCAATATCCGCAGGCCAGCCTGGCGGATGCGCAGGAGGCTCTTGCCGTTGCGCGGGCCCAGCTCCCGTCTTGGTCGCGCACCAATATCCAGAAGCGGGCCGATATCCTGCGAAAGACCGGCGATTTGCTCCTGGCGCGCGCCAATGATGTGGGAACACTCCTTGCGCGAGAGGAAGGCAAGACCCTCGCCGAGGGCATTGGCGAGACGGTTCGGGCAGCACAGGTGTTCCACTATTTCGCCGGCGAAGTGCTTCGCCATCCCGGGCAATGGCACGACTCGCTTCGTGACGGTCACAATGTCATCGTCAGCTACGAGCCGGTGGGCGTGGTCGCCGCGATTACACCCTGGAATTTTCCGATCGCGATCCCGGCCTGGAAGACCGCGGCAGCCCTTGCCTATGGCAATACCGTCATTCTCAAGCCGTCCGAATTCGCTCCGGGATGCGCCGTGCAGCTTGCCGAGATGCTCGTCGAGGCAGGACTGCCCGCAGGCGTGTTCAATCTGCTCCTGGGCAATGGTCGCGTTATCGGCCAGACGCTTGTTGAGGAAGCCGACGCCGTCACCTTCACGGGTGCAACTCCCACCGGCCGCCACATCCTCCAGATGGCCGCACCTGCGATGACCAAGGTCCAGCTCGAGCTGGGCGGCAAGAATCCCTTCATCGTTCTCGACGATGCAGACCTCGATGTTGCCGTCGAGGCCGCGGCGCAAGGAACCTGGGGTCAGACCGGGCAACGCTGTACGGGCTCTGAAAGGATCATCGTCACCAAGGGCATTCACGATGCCTTTGTCGAGAGACTGATCAAGGCCGTTGACGCGTTCCGGGTCGGTCATGCGCTGGATAGCAGCACCCAGATCGGGCCCGTCGCCAATCTGGCACAGCTCGAGAAGAATCTCGGCTTCATTGAGCGCGCGAGAGCAAGCGGGGCTGAAGTTGCGGTCGGCGGCCACCTGGTCGAGGCGCGCACGCGGGGGCATTTCCTGGCGCCGACGCTGTTCCTCGACACCGACAACAGGATGGAACTCAATCGCGAGGAAATCTTCGGTCCCGTCGCCGGCATCATCAAGGTCGAGGATTTCGATGAGGCGATTGCGGTCGCCGGCGACTGCGAGCTGGCCCTCTCATCGGGGATCGCGACGACCAGTCTCAGGAATGCCGAACGCTATCGCCGCGAATCCACGGCGGGCATGGTGACCGTGAATGCGCCGACGGCCGGCGTCGAATATCATGTTCCGTTCGGAGGGCGGGCGCCGTCCGGCTTCGGGGGACGCGAACAGGGCTCCGCGAGCGCCGAATTCTTCACCGAGATCAAGACCACCTACATCAATCACGGCGTCCTCTGAGCGCCTGGGGAGAGCGGACATTGGTTACGAAGGTAGGATTTATCGGACTGGGCGCGATGGGTCTTCCCATGGCGTCCAATCTCCAGCGGAAAGGCTTCGACCTCAACGTTTTCGACCTTGATCCAGCGCGGATCGACAGGCTCGCGGAGCTGGGCGCGCGCAGGGCATCGTCGATTGCGGAGGCCGCGCGCGGGGCGGACATCGTCGTGACAATGCTGCCGGCGACACCCCATGTCGAAAGCGTCGTACTCGGTCCCGACGGCGTTCTCGCCCACATCGATCGGACCGCCGTGCTGATGGACATGTCGACCATCGATGCGAACGGAACGGATCGTGTCGCCAAGGCCTGCGCGGACATCGGCGTCGCCTTCACCGACTGTCCCGTTGGTCGCCTGGTCCTTCATGCCGAGCGAGGCGAAAGCCTCTTCATGGTCGGCGCGGATGACGCGACGTTCGAGCGGGTGAAGCCGCTTCTCGATGCCATGGGAACCGCGATCCATCGCTGTGGCCCCGCCGGCATGGGATCGCGAATGAAGCTCGTTAACAATTTTATGTTGCTCACCGTGGCCGAGGTCTGCGCCGAGGCGATCACGCTTGGCAGCAAGCTTGGCCTCGATGTCGAGACGATGCGCGACGTGACCGGTGCCACGACGGCGCAAAATGGCCAGTTCCATACGCTGATGGTCAACAAGGTGCTGAAAGGCGACACGCAGCCCGGCTTCACCATCGACCTCGCCTTCAAGGACCTGACCCTGGCGATGACGGCGGCGGCGGAACAGCGGATCGGCTTGCCGGTCGGCGCGGCCGCTCACGCGGTCCTGGGCGGCGCGCGCGCCACACCCTTCGCATCGCAGGACTATTCCGCATTGCTTGATCTGGCGTGCGAACGGGCGGGGATCGCACCGCCGCGTCTCAGGGGCGACGCCTAAATCCGGGACGAGGACGACACATGATGGCTAGTCTCACGGCTGACGACAAGGTTGCGATCATCGAACTGATATCGCGTTTTGCGCACTGCTCCGACTATGGCGACTGGGCTGCGCTTGAAACCCTCTACACGGCCGATGTCGTCACCGAGCTCGAAGGCCATGCCATTCGCTATGAAGGCATCGCCGACCAGATCCGGCACGCACAGGTTTCGGCCGAACAGACCAATGGCAAGAACCGGCATTATTTCTTCAATTTCCTGGTGGGTGAGGCCGACGGTGCGGTCATCGCGGAATATTTCTTCCTGAACGTGAATGCCGGGGCGCAGCCGCTCACCGGACAGATCGTCACAAGCGGTCGAAACCGGGACACTGTCGAGCGAACGCCCGACGGCTGGAAGATCTCGCGTCGCTTCGTACGCTTCGACCAGAGCTTTGATCTCGATTTTTAAGACCTACGGTATCCGTGACGCGGTTCGAGACCCGTCACCCGAGTGCAAGTTGCGTTATGTAAGTAGTCACTACATAAAATATGTGAGTCAGTACTCGCTAAGGTTGCATCCTAATTTGCCACGAGATGCCACCGGAACATTAACAAGGGGAGGCAATTATGAAATCGCACAACCAGCGCATCTTGATCGCAATGCTGTGCACCGGTGTATCGGCCCTGCCCGGGACCACCATGGCGCAAACCACCCAGCAGCCCGCGGCATCGACGGGCCAACTGGATGACATCGTCGTAACGGCGACCCGCGACGCCCGGGCACTCCAGGACGTGCCGATGAGCATCAATGTGGTCACGGGCGATCAGATCGAGAAGCTCAATCTGTTCGACGCCAAGGATATCCAGCGCCTCGCGCCAAGCCTTGAGCTCACCAACACCGACGGCCGCAGCAATGCCGCCACGCTTCGCGGCATCACCTTCAATCCCGACCAGGGCACATCGCCGTCGGTCGACATCTATCTCAACGAAATCCCGGTCGACGCCCAGACGGCCTTTACCGCGATCTATGACCTCGAACAGGTGGAAGTCCTGCGCGGTCCGCAGGGCGCGCTGCGCGGACGAACGGCGCCGGGCGGTGCGATCACCTTCCGCACTCGTCGTCCCGACCTCGACGATGTCGACGGCTACATCCAGGCGACTGCCACGGACCGGTCGGCCTACAATGTGCAGGGCGGCGTGTCGCTGCCGCTCGTTCCGGGTGAACTGGCGATGCGCGTTTCAGCGCTCGTGGACGGCAATCGCCTCAACCAGGTCTACAACGTCAATCGCGACGAACGTTCGCGCAGCCGCACCGAGAGCGCTCGTCTCTCGCTCGCCTGGCAGCCCAGCGACGCTTTCAACGCCAATCTGACCTATCAATATCTCCATGCCGATAACCGGCAGCAATATCAGGTCTTCGGCGAGGGCAACGCGCCTGCGCTCTTCGACCCGACGCTTAGCGGACCGCCCGCCGACGTCGACGACTATATTGCCGTCCACGAGGGACCACGCCGCTACCAGAACAATTCGCACTTCATCAATCTGGCGTTCGATTGGGATCTCGACTTTGCGACTCTCAACTTCGTAGGCGGTCACCAGGACTCCCGCCTCGTCCAGGTGGGAGATTCGGATGTCGGCAATGCCATTCCGAACTACACGTCCATCCAGACCACCAAGACACCCTATAATGTGGACGTCGCTGAACTTCGCCTCGTGTCCAATTCCAATGCTTTCTGGAATTGGTCGGTAGGCGCATTCTACTCGAAGCAGACCGGTACCGTGACGGTGAACCAGAAGGCCGACAGGTTCTTCGTCAACACGCCGGTATCCTTTGGCCTCTTCCTGCCGATCACCGCCGACATCGTCGTCCCGGTCAACAGCGAGCAGTGGTCGATTTCCGCAAGCTCGAGCTTCCAGTTCACCGACAAGCTGAGACTTGAGGTTGCCGCGCGCTACTCGGACCTCAAGAATATCCAGCGCGCATCCGTCACGGCAACCTCGCCTGGCTTCCCCGGCTTCCCGGCCTTTGGGATTCCTTTCATTCCGGCTTTCTCGTCGACCTCGGACGCCATTCCTCCCGAACTCTCGAAGACGACAAACCATCCTCTGACGGGTGGCGCGACGCTTACCTATGAGTTTACGCCTGATCTCACCGCCTACGCCGCCTACGGTCGCTCCTTCCGCGCCGGTACAGCGGGTGTCGGTGTTCCGGTCAATCTTTCCAATGACCTGATCAAGTCAGATTCGGAACGCTCCGACGCCTTCGAAATTGGCCTGAAAACGGCCCTCTTCGATCGCAGGCTCACGCTGAACCTGTCGGCTTTCTATCAAAAGTTCGATGGCTACATCTCGCGCTTCCCCGGCATCAGCTACGACAATGGGGCGCTCAACGTCTTCGGCCAGCCGGTCGGACCGCCCGATGGCAACGTCGATGGCGCCTTCGACTTCAACTATAATGGCGATGCGACCGTGAAGGGCATCGAAGCGACTATCGCCGGCCGTCCGATTGACGCATGGGACTTCTCGGTGAGCGCTTCCTACGTCGAGGCTCGCTTCGACGACGCCGTCCTGCCGTGCAACGACTTCAACGGCGACGGCGAACCCGATGCCGAGGGCGACGCGGTGATCACTGGCCCAGGCAATGTCAGCTATTGCGCCAGCAAGGGCCGTCTTGGCGACGTTCCTGATTTCAGCCTGACCGCCAATACCGAAATTCGCTTTGCGGTCGGCGATCTCGAGCCGTTCGTTCGCGGCCTTTTCTCCTATCGTCCGAGCGTGTTCTCGCAGCGCTCGAACTTCGACTATCAAAGTCGTGAACTGCTCGACCTGTATGTCGGTCTGCGCGGCCTGGGAGACGGATGGGAAGTCAGCCTGTTCGCCAAGAACATTCTCAACCAGAAGCGGATCACCAACATATCGCAGGGCGAATCCCGCACGGCGACCGATGGCGGCGACTATTTGTCCGGCTATCGCATCATCACCGCAACCAATCCGCGGGAGTTCGGGATCACGACCAGCTTCAAGTTCTGAGAGCCGGGGGAGACGGGCCGCGCTTCTCCTCTCCAGCGCGGTCTTTCTCACACTCTGGGGCGACGCCACGACACTGGCGTCGCCCCTTTTTCTATAGAGCCGGCTGGCAACTTCACGCTGAACTCGCGGGGTCGGTTAATGGACGCCTAGCCAACGACTTGCGCCTGTCAGCGTACCGCACACGGATCCCTTGCTTTTCCGTTTGTCCCGCCGCTACGAGGTGTGAGCCGGGCGCCGTGAGATAAGGCGCGGTCGACAGCCAGGGGATGATTGCGCAAGCGGTCGTCGGCACGGGCCGCTCCCGAAGCATCGGGTTCCCTCGCAGGAATTCCAACGCCCGGCCCCTTTTCGAGTCGTCGCGCGGTACGGATCTGACTGCGGCCTCGCCGCAAGCAACCCGCAACGCACCCGCAATCCGGTCCGTCGCAAGCCGCAAAAAGCCTGCGGCCCACCCACTGATGGCGAGGCCATGCATACACCAGAGCCGCTTTCCCATGCGGTCCGGCCGTGGTTCGGCTTTGATGACGGTCATGAAGGGAGACGGGCCATGGCGTTTTCATCGATCATTCCGGGCGGCGGTGAACTGCAACTGATGGGCGCGGGCAATCTCAGCTGGGAAATCCTGCGACGCTCGCCCGACTACCGGCTGTTTGCCGAGCTGCGACCGGCACGGCCGAACCGCGGATACGGCATCGAAATCCTCGAAGCACATCCCGATGCCGCGCCATGGGGATTCCATTTTCGCGGAGGCCCCGACGATGTCCTGTGAGACGGCGCGACTGTTCTGGCGCGCTGAGCATGATCCGCGCGTGATACGGGCAACGGCCGTCCGGACCCGTGCGGGCGACGCAGAAGGTTTTCGGCTCGAGCACTTCGCCAGCATGGCCACCCTCCTGGTCGATCCAGAAGGTCATGAGCAGCTGCTCCTGCGCGACGGCCAGCTGTCGCTGCGGCTCGATATCGAAGGCGATCCGATATTATCGGGACCGGTTCGCCTGCACCTGAAGATTCAGGGGGTCTCGCGGCTCGGCCAGCAGTTGGTCGCGATCCGACGCCTCAACCGGCTGCTCAAATATGGATATCTGCCCCGGAGCCTGTTTCCCGCGCTTCCGCGGCAGGCACGCTGGCGACAGGTGATCACCACCATCGATGCCATCAATGTCGGTGCGACCCAACGCGAGACGGCATGCGCGCTGTTCGGCGACGCGTGCGTGCGGCGCGACTGGAACAGCGGCTCGGGCTATTTGCGCACCCGGGTCCAGCGTCTGGTGAAGGTCGCCCGTCACATGCTCAAGGGCCATCACCTCGACCTTCTCCGGCTCCCGGAGACCGACCGGGCATCCTGATCGCCCTTGCGGGCCAAGCGTTCACCACTTGCCGGGCTTGCGGTCCGCCAGCCATTGTTCGGCAAAGGTGTCGCGGCCGCGCACATCCTGGACAAGCTCCTTCACGAGCCTGGTGAATCCGCCGATCAGCTTGCCGGTCTCGAGATAGACCAGATCGTCCCCCAGCTCTTCGTTGAGCTCCTTCAACGACAATATCGCCACCTGCATCAGCTTGTTGTCGGCGCAACGCTGCGCGAATTCGGGCGATCCGAGCAGCATTGCGGCGACCAGCGCAAAAGGATCGCTCCGGGTTGCCTCGGCAAAGGCGAACAGGCGCTCGAGGCTGAGCTTGCCGCGCCCGGATTCGAAATGCTCGTAGGATCGAAGCGGCATCCCCATGCGCTCGGCGACATCCACGGCGCGCAGCCGCCGTTCCCGACGAATATCGCGCATGGCGCGCGAGAGCATCGCATGGCCTGGCAGGGATTGGCTCGTCGGCACGTCCATCCACGGACCTCGGTACGCTACTGTTTGTCCGTGGCCGCCTCTTGGCTGATCTACGGCCCTCGTTCGCAACGATATTTGCTCACCCTTGTCCATTAAGAAACGATGACAATGGCCGGCGTCAAGCGGCACTGCCGATTCTCTGCGGCTCACCCGCAAGAATCTTGCGGCTGAACTGCGCGCCACTTGCGGACCTTCGCCGACGCGGGCTGCAGTGGCGAGATCGGAGAGGACGAAAGGCCTTCGCACTCCCTCCTCATTGCCGACTGCTCGACACCCCAAGGCGTCACCCGCACAGTGCGACTTCGATGGAGACTGCAGCATGGCGCCGGATCTGCACGGACGGGATCATTTCGAACGAGCCTATGCAGCCCTGCGCACGCGCCTCGAACATCACCATTACCGCTCGGGCGAACGGATCTCGATTTCGTTGCTCGCAAGCGAGCTCGGCCTCAGCCAAACGCCGATCCGTGAGGCGCTGTCGCGCCTCGTCGGACAGAACCTGCTCCTCGATCAGCGTGGCGAAGGCTATTATGTCCCCCGCATCGATGCGCCCCAGATCGCGGGACTATACGGTCTTTACCAGACGCTCCTCGACGCAGGCCTCCGGACGATCCGGTGCCCGCGCGACGACTATCCGCGATCCCTTCCCCTGGCGGAACCCGACGAGACGATCGCCGCTCGCGTTGCGGCCTTGCTGCAGCGGATCGTCCAGAAAGCGAAGGATCCGCCGCTCGCCCAGACCGCGATGCTCGTCGATCTGCGGCTGCGACCCCTCCGCAATGTCGAACAGAAGGTCTTCGACGACCTCGCCCTGGAGGCGGACGAGCTTTCCGGCATCCTCAGCTCAGGCAGCCGCAGCATGGTTCGACGCGCGATCCGTCTGTATCATCAGCGCAGGCAGCGCGCGGCCCACCTGATCCTCGCGCAGGTCAATGACAATGGCCGCTGACTATATTTGTCCTATAGCTCCAGTATAGTTTGAATATTGGAGCCGATGGCTCGAATTTCTCCGTGTCGCGATGATTGCGACAACATCAAAGATGGAGATCATCATGAAGACGAAGCTCGTTCGTCGCCTGATCCGCGTCGGATCAGCCAAGCTCGCCACCCATGCCAGCTTCGACGGCACGCATCGCGAGGGTGTCCTCAAATATTGGCCGTGACACCGCCCTGCCGGTGCCGGCAGGCGCAAGCAGCCGGCGCCGGCAGACCTTTGCGTTCCACCATGGGGAGACTGAAGATGAAGATGCAACCTTCCACCCGGCCCATCCGGCTCGTTCGCCTTGGAGCCGCCACGCGCGAAACCCGCGCGAGCTTCATGGGCAAATCGGCCGAAGGCGCGATCCGCTACGATCCCTGATCGTCATCGCGAGGCGCCGATCCGTGATCGGCGCCTCCGCCGTCCGACTGGCCAGGCCGGATCCGCGGTGGAGTACAGTCTCATGAGTGATTTGCTGCGCGAGGGCGTCCACGTGGTCGCGATCCATACGGATCTCGTCATCCTCGACGCTCCCCATGACGACTATTTCTGCATCGTCGACGCGCTGACCGACCATGGGCCAGATCCCGTGCTGAAGGAGGGCGCCGCTGCCGCGCTTGTCGACGCGGGGCTTTTGCGCGCAACAGCCGGGGCAACGATACCCCTCGACCGGCTTTTGCCGGCGCCGATGCGCGACTGGCACGACCTGCCGCCAGCCGGACCGGTCCGGATCACCGCGATCGACGTGGCGCGCTTTGTCGCGGCGTTGATATGGTCGCGAACGCATTTCGGCCGGCATCGGCTTCCCGGACTGATGAAGCTTCTTGCCGGACAAGGCGATCGGGTCACCGCCCCTTGCCTGAACGAACTCTCGGCTGCGGTCCGCAAATTCCAGACGATGATGATGTGGCTGCCCGTCCGACCGCTATGCCTGTTCCACTCTTTCCTGCTGCTGCGCTTCCTGCGGCTTTCCCACCTCAGTGCGGACTGGATCATCGGTGTCCAGCTCTATCCCTTCCAGGCGCATTGCTGGCTTGCTTGCGGCGATATTGTTGTCGGCGACGACGCGCATCGACTTGGCGCCTACCGGCCCATCCTTGTCCATAGCGGATTTGCCCGGTGACGCGCTTCGTCGCCGCAAGCTGGCCTGCGTTCGACGACACCGCCGCAATGCGCGCGCGCCGGCTCGCAGACGTCATCGAACGGCAGGCGCCAGGATGGACGATACTGGTCAATCTGCCTGGCTTTCTCGCCGCGGAATGGCGGCACCGCCCCGGTCCAGCGGCCGTTACACTGGGCGAGGGCCAGGCAGTCCTGTTCGGCGACCTGTTCGACCGTGCGGCGACCGATGCCGACCAGGTCGGTCCCGCGCGTCTAAACGGTATCGAGCGACTGGCGCCGCGCGCCTTTGCCGAGGCGCTCATTCAGGGGTGCTGGGGCAGTTATGTCGCCATTTTGCGCGGGCCGGGCTCGGCCTTGCATGTCGTCCGCGATCCGATCGGGGGACTGGATTGCCTCTCCTGGCGGTGCGATACGATCACGATTGTCGCCTCGCACCTGCCCGACTGGCTGCCTGAAATCGCAACACCTGCACTCGGCATCAATTGGGACCTTGTTCCGAACTTCCTGGTTGCCGCACCTGCGGTTGCCGAAGACATTGCCCTCGATGGCGTCGAGGCCATCCGGCCGGGCTCGCTCACGACCTTTCATCGCGGCGGCATGGAGCGCGAGCAGCTCTGGCATCCCGTTGCGTTCGCGAGCCGCCCCCACCCGGGCAACGCCCGCGAGCTCGAGGCGTGCGTCGACCGTTGTATCGCTGCCTGGGCCTCACTCTATGGCGCCGCGCCGGCCGAGCTGTCGGGCGGACTGGATTCGGCGATCGTCGCGGCAAGCCTCGACCGTGCCGGTACCGCGCCATCGCCTGCCTTCCATTATTTCACGCAGGACCGCGAAGGTGACGAGCGATGCTTCGCACGCTCGATCAGCGAGGCGCTCGGGTTGCAGTTGGTCGAGATCGAGCGCGACCGGCAGGCGATTTCTGCCGCCGATCTGGCGGGCCTCGCCGATGGAGTCCGACCGGGGCTCACCGGCATGGACGTGCATTATGATCGCGACCTTGGCCGCCGTCTTCGCCAGTTGGGGGCGAACGCACTCTTCACCGGCCAGGGCGGCGATGCCATCTTCTTCCAGATGCCGACCCCGACGGTCGCAGCCGATCTCCACGCGTGCGCCGGCTTCAGGCGAAAGCTCGACCTTGCCATCGGCATCGCCCGATGGACACGCGTGCCGATCTGGACCGTGCTCGGAACCGCAATATCGCGGCGCGCAACCGCGCTTGCCGTTTCGCCGGCTCCAGCCTTTCTCGGCCGGCAGCCCGTCGCGAGGCAAAGCTTCTGGCTTGAGGGCAGCGAGAGCGTCTCGCCGGCCAAGGCGATCCAGATCTGGGGTCTCGCCAACAGCCGGCTCTATTTCGTACCGAGCTATCGCGACCAGAGCGCCAGGCTCCTCCATCCGCTGATGTCGCAGCCCCTTGTCGAACTGGCGCTTTCCATCCCCGTGATCGACCTGACGCACGCCCGCCGCGACCGCGCTCTCGCGCGCGAGGCGTTCGCCGACCGCCTGCCGCAAGAGGTGGTCCGACGCCGCGGCAAGGGTGATCTGACCTCTTATTATGGGCGTCTTGTGGCAGCGAGCCTCGACACGCTCCGCCCGTTGCTGCTCGACGGGTTGCTGGCCGGACAGGGCATCATCGACCGCAGCGCGCTTGAACCTATGCTCGATGCCGAGGCGATCGCCTGGCAGGACGCGCATGTCGAGCTCCTCACCGCGGCGATCGTCGAAACCTGGGCCCGGCGATGGCAGGCACGAGCAGATGCGAGCCGCGGAGTCTCGGACCCGATGGGCACGGATATATGCACGGCCTAATCGCGCGCACCGCCAGCCGGGGCATCGCCCATCGTCCGGTTGAGAAAGCCGAACACCCGCGAATAGAAATCGCGAACATTGGCCGGACTGGTCACGACATGCCCTTCGCCCCAATAGGTGACAAGCATCGCATCCTTGTTCTGCCGGTAGAGCGCAGAGAACATCTCTTCGGCTTGCGACAAGGGCGCGATGTCGCGCTCGCCGTGCAGCAGCAGCATCGGTGTCATGATGCGGTCCGCCAGGAAAATCGGCGAATTTCGGGCATAGAGCATCGGGTCGGCCCAGGGTGTGGTGCCAAGCCGCGCCTGGCCATTTTCAGCCCAGCCCGACATGGCATTGACCGAAATGCCGTCTTCCGGCGCGATCCGGAGCGACGGCAGGAAGGTGCCCCGCATGCTGGCAAGATCATAGAGACCCGCCGAAGCGATGATCGCCTTGAACCTGTCCGTCTGCGTCGCGATGACGGCCGCCCCATACCCGCCGAAGCTGTGCCCCCACAGCGCCAGCCGCTCCGGATCGAAGAGGCCACGCCCCGCGGCATTGTCGACGGCAGCAAGCGTGTCGCGCGCGAGATCCCTGGCCGGCTCGCCCCGCGGCCGTGCCGGCAGGCTGGGCAGCAGCACGGCATAGCCCTCGCCCGCGAGAAGCTCGGCATTGGCATGGAAGCGATCGAGCTCGACCCCTTGCCCCGTCGGGCGCCGATCACTGAACATTTTGCCAGGATAGATGATGACCACGAGCGGCGGCGGCCCGGCCCGGGGGCGAGCCGGGAGGTAGAGCCAGTCGACGAGCCTTTTGTCCTCGCCGCTCAGGCGCTCGATCGGGACGGCGTGCGCGCCTTCGACCGCGCCGAGATGGGCGTTGATGCTGGCGAGCCGGACGGGTGCCATGCCACGCCTGCTGACCATCAGGCTCGCACGCTTATGGTCGTCGAGCGTCTCGAACACCGCGCTTTCGCGCCCCGGCAGCCAGGCCCGCGGAACCGCTTCGGCGGGCATGTCGAACCGGAGCGGCGCGCGGTCGGTCGGCCAGCGCGCGATCTGAATGGCGCTCCCCCTCGCCCAGAAAGCCACCGGCATTTCGCTCTCGCGCGCGTTGACCTTGCCCCGCATGCCCTTCTGGTTCACGCGCGGCAGCGGCTCCCACCCGCCCTCGAGCACGGCTTCAGCCTCGCCCTGCGCATGCACCATCCAGGCCTGGCCATCGCACGATGCCGTCAGGCCCCAGCGATAGGCGCCGACGACCGACGCGCCGGCACAGGGCAGTCCCTGCGTCAGATTGCGCGAAACATGGCCATCGAGCAGGTGCCAGTCGGCTCGCGCGTCGCTTGCCGTGCGGGCCAGCACGATCGGTGTGTCGCCCATCCAGTCGGCCGCGACATAAGGCGGAAAATCCGGGGCGCCGAAAAGTTCGGGTTGGAGCTCGCCGAGATCGAGTGGATGCGCACCGCCGGACCGATCGATCCGGTAGAGCTTGCCAGACCGCCAGTCGTCTCTCGCCTTGCGCGCAAAGATCAGAAGGGCCTTGGCCGACGGTGACCATGTCAGGAGGCCGGTCGCGACGTCGCAAGCCTGGCAAACCGACCGCATGTCACGATGGTCGAGATCGACCATCAAGAGCGTGCGGCGCCGGCTCTGCGTTCCGACACCTACCATGTCTTGCGGGGCTTGCTGGACCTCGTCGCCCTCCGCCAGCACCGCGATACGGCTGCCATCGGGCGAGAGCTCGAAGTCGACAAACTCGCCGGATGCAAGCCGGTCGATCCGACCACCCGTCTGGACCAGCAATAGCTCCCGATCGGGCGCGCGGCCCCGGACATCGCGGAACCGGCCGCTGCCAATCGCGGTGGCAGCCGCCTTCTCACCGCTCGCGGTCGCCGCCCAGTGCAGGGGCAACCGCTCGCTCGCTTGCCGACCTTCGCGCAACGCGGCCGGCATGTCGCCATGGCGGTGCGCCAGAACCACGAACTCGGTCGCGTTCCGCCACTGCACCGATCGGCCGTCAAGCGCCAGCCCGGGCGTGATGCCGAGCCAGCGGGTTGTCCCCGTCGCCATGTCGGTGAGCCCCAGCTCCCAGCGATGCGCCTGCAATCGGGCCACTGCAAGATGGGCGCCGTCGGGCGCGAAGGCCAAAGCGACATGCCCGCGGTCTCGCCGGCTCGCGATCAGCGGCTTTGCTTCACCGGGCCGGTCGAGATCGACAACCAGCAGATCGCTGCGCGCGATATCCATCTGGGTCTCGAAATCGAAGGCGACCGCCTCGTCCCAGGGTCTGCGCTTTTCGAGCACCAGCCAGCGTTCGCCGGGAGCGACCAGGACCGCCCCAAAGCTCTGCACCTTGAGGAGATCGTCGACGACAAAGGGTCGCGCCGTGACGGGCGATCCGTTCAAGGCGGCGAGTGCGACCATGCCAGCGGCATGGGCCAAGGTGCGCGGCCATCCGGTCATGAGACGGCCTCACCAGCGCTTGGTCAGCTGGAGGGCGATGAACCGCCCGACCGCATCGGCATTGGCCGCGTCATAGCCGACACCTCCAGGCGAGTCGTAGAATGGCGGATCGCGGTCGAAGAAATTCTGGATCGTGAAGGCGAGCGACAGGCCCTTGAGCCGGCTGGTATCAGGCGCCTCATAAGCGATCTGGAAATCCACCGTCGGCCACGCATGGATCCGGTTGCCCGCCAGATCGCGATACCGGTCGACATAATTGAGCGACGCGCTTGTCGTCCACGGCCCCCTTGTCCAGCTCGCCGTTGCGCGCCCGCGCAGGTCGATCGGCCGGCCCGCAAGGTTGAGGAGGTCGACCGAAGGCGCATCGGGCGTGAGCCGCTGGCGATAATGGAACAGATAGGACGCGTTGGCGGACAGGTCGAAGCGATCCATACCGGCCTGGAAGGCATAAGCGATCGTCAGGTCCATGCCGCTCACGTCGGTGCGCCCTGTATTGACGTAGCGCGAGTCGATGATCGCGCCGAAAACCTCCGGCGGAAAGATCCCGCCGACGGTCGAGTCCGGCCGGTTGATCAGCTCGGTCACGCGGGCGAGATCCGCCGGATTGGTCGAGGGACTGATCCGTTCGACGAAGGGCGCGAGCGCCGGATTGGTCAGCGCATTCTCGAAATCGTCGAGCGCGGGCGTGCCGATCCGCCGGCTGAAGATCGTCCGGAACCAGGTCGCGCTCAGCGTCAGGCCGTCGGTCGGGGTCGCATCCACGCCGACCGTCCACGAGCGCGCCTTCTCGGGTTCGAGGTCGGGATTGCCACCGGCCAGCGACAGCACGGCGGTCGACAGGCCATTGGCGTCGGTCAGGAAGGTGGCGTCGACGCCTTGCGGATCTCGCACCGCGCGCAGGCCCGGCGCGCGGAAGCTGGTACCGAAGGACGAACGCAGCCGAACCTCCTCGACCGGCGACCAGGCCAGCCCGATCTTCGGATTGGCCGTGGTGCCGAAGTCGCTATAGCGCTCGCCCCGGACAGCAGCGGACAATTCGAGGCGATAGGCGCCCTCCATCTCGTTATCGGGTCCAACGAGCGGCAGCCGGAGCTCGGCAAAGGCCGCTATCACGTCGCGATCGGCCGAGATGCGCACGCCGGGGACCGGCACGGCCGTGAACAGGAAATTCGCGGCTGAGCGGTCATATTTCTCGGTGCGATAGTTGATCCCCACCGCGAGCTTCGCCTCGCCGCCCGGCATCGCGAACAAAGGCCCGTCGCCATCCACATTGGCGGTCGCCACCCGCATATGAACGCGCTGACGCTGAAAACCGGTGCCGACGAAATCGAGCACCGCCGGGCTGTTGGCGCCGCCATCGCCATAGGGATTGAAATAGCCGTGCACCGCGGGATCATAACTGGTCGACGGATTGTCGGGCGTCGTACCCAGCGCTTCGCTCAGGGCGTTGCTGTTGAGGACATTGGCGACCCCGCTCTTGCCGAGCTCGCTGGCATAAGCGCCATAGGCCCGGACCTGCCAGTCCCGCCCGAGCTCGGCCTTCAGTTCTGCGCTCGTGCCGATCGTCTCGGCACTGCCCGAGCTGGTCGACGGTCCGAGCTCGTCGGTGAAGGAATAAGCGATAAGGTCCATCGGCGCATTGGTCGGCGAGACGAAGAAGGGATTGGCCGGCGTCACCACCATCACCGTCTGCGTCCCCGGTCCGCGGACCCGGAAGGAGCGGTGCGAATAGCGCGCGTCGGCGGAGAAGCTGATCGATGGGCTCAATTCCTGCCGCAAGAGTCCGAACAGGCTGTGCCGCGTCTGGCGCGGGGTAAGATCGGTCCCGAGCCGCCGGTTCTCGAGGTTGACGACCCCGGGCAGGAAATCGTCGGCGCCGAGCGCCGTCCCGTCCTGGCCCGCCGGGATCGCAAAGGCCGGCGCGAACGCGCCCGTTACCGGATCGAATGCGAGGATATTGCCGGGATGGCTGTAGAACAGGCTGTGATTGGTGCCGCCAAGCGGCGTCAGATCGTCGCTCTGGGCGAAGTCCCGGCTCGCCGACTTGAGTGCGGTGCGATGCTGATATTCATAGACCAGCATCGCCATACCCGAGGACCAGTTGGTCCCGATCGACTGGCCGAGCTGGGCCTCGTGAAGGGCGCCGTCGGTCACCGTCCCGACCCGCATCCGCGTCTCGGGCCCTGCATAGCGATCCTTGAGGATGATGTTGACGACGCCGGCGACCGCATCCGAACCATAAAGCGCCGAGGCGCCGTCGAGCAGGATCTCGACGCGCTCGGTTGCAGCCAGCGGAATGCTCGACAGGTCCGAAAAGCTGCCATTGGCGCCGGCCCCCGCCATCCGCCGGCCATTGATCAGTACGAGTGTCGCCTCAGGGCCAAGGCCGCGCAGGTTGACGCCGGTCGCGAGCGTCGAATTGCTGCCCGAGCCGTCGGCAAGCGTCAGCGCGCTCTGCTCGGTCGCGGCGCCGATGAAATTCTGCGGCACCGCCGAGATGGCGGCGGCGACCGATGCATAGCCTGCCTTGTCGATATCGTCGCGGTCGAACGTTGCAACGGGCGAGCTCTCCTGGCCGGCCCCGCGAATATGCGTGCCGGTGACAATGATATCGGGTGTCGCCGGCGCAGCCTGCTCGCCTGCCGGCAGGGCGCCGGACGTGGGGCCGCGAGTGGGCTGCGCCGGCGCCGGGCTTGCGGGCTTCGCCCGCTTCGCGCGTGCGGTGCCGGCCTTCCGCAGCACCACCACCCGGTCGTTGACCTTGCTATATTCGATGCCGCTGCCCGCGAGCAGGCGCTCAAGCGCCGCGTCGGCGGTCATGCTGCCCTGGAGCGGCGGCGCGATCTTTCCCGCGACGAGGTCCGACGAATAAAGGAGCTGGCGACCGCTCAGGCGCCCGTAGATCTTGAGCGCCTGGTCGAGCGGCACCGACAGTTGCGAGAAAGTGAAACTTGTCGGCGCGGGGCGCGCGACCAGGGGTATCCCCATGCACAGGATCATCGCCGCTGCAGAAACGCGCAGCAGATGATTGACGCCCCGGCCTGCCTCTTCTGTTTCGCTCACCATATTCGTCCCCCGATCCGGCCGGTCGTAAGGGCGACCGGCCGGGGGCAGGTCACGATGACCTGCGATAATGGGGAAACGTTGGCCGCAAGTCCCGACCCTAAGTGGGTGAACGGATTTTTTTACTTGGAAAGAGTTTACACGGCGGGAACCAGGCGCTTCCCGCCGCCGGGAAGCGGTTCGGCCCTGAGCGGCATCAGCTCGGTCACCGCCAAGATGAAGGCATCCGTATCGCCGATGTCGAAACTGCCATTGACCCTGGCATCGGCGAGCCCGGGTGCGGCCAGCTCGATCCGCGCCTTCGCGTATCGGTTGACCTCGGCAACGGCTGCCGCAAGCGGCGTGTCGGTCAGCACGATCTTGCCGCTCGTCCAGCTGGTCAGCGCGGCGGTGTCGACGCGCACCGCTTCAGCCTTCCGGCCCGCGCGAAGCGTCAGGCCGTCTCCGGGCACAAGCCGTATCGGCAGCGATCCCAGGTTGAGGCCGTCGCGCACCTCGACCGCGCCCTCGGCAAGCAGCACCTGAACGCTCTTCGCATCGCGACGGACATCGAAGCGCGTGCCGAGCGCGGTCACACGGCTTTCGCCCGCATCCACCACGAACGGACGGCCGGCATCGTGCGCGACCTCGAAGAAAGCCTCGCCGCGATCGATCGCGATCCGCCGTTCGTGCCTCGTAAAACGCTGCTCAAGGCGGGAATCGGTGTTGATCCGGATGCGCGAACCGTCGTCCAGCACGACGAGTCGCTGCTCGCCGACCGCGGTTTCATAGGCGGTCGGCATCGCCAGCAGGAACAAGGCGGCGACGCCGGCCAGCGCGATCGCCAGCGCCGCGGCCAGCGCCGGGCGCGTCCCCGGACGACTGAGCCAGCGCGTCAGGCGCTCGCCGACGGTCGGCCGGTCGAGCGCACCGGCGAGCGCACGCGCAATTTCGCTGTCAGCCGCCAATTGCCCCGAGCGCTCCCAGATATGCGTCACTTTCTCGAAGGCCGAGGCATTGGCGCCCTCGCGGCGCCAGGCGTAGAAATCCTCGATCGACTGGCTGTCCACCTGACGCTGGTTGAGCCGCGCCGCCCACTCGGCCGCCTCGCGCTCGACGCGCGCCTGATCCCCCTCGGTCATGGCAATGCCTTGCCTAGTCCCGCAGCTGTTCCGCCAGACGTGCCAGCGCCTTGCTCATGCGCCATTCGACCGCCTTTACCGAGATGCCTAGATGACGAGCTATCTCGTCATAGGTCATCTGCGTGAACCGGCTCAATAGAAAGACGTCGCGCAATTTCTTCGGCAAGCCCAGCACCAGCTGCTTGAGAAGCAGTTCGGCCTCCTGTTCGGCGGGCGCCGAAAGACCTGGCAGGGCCGCCGCATCGTCCAGTCCATCGGCAACCAGGCCGCCGCGAATGACGTTGCGCCGCATATGGTCGCGCGCGAGATTGATCGCGATCTGGCGGAGCAAAGCCTTGGGATGCCGCCCGGCATCTTCCGCGTCGTAGCGCGCCACCCGGATATAGGCTTCGTGGACCATGTCTTCCGCCAGATGCCCGTCTCGTCCGAGCCGGCGGCGGAGCACGCCGCCGAGCCAACCCGCATAAAGCCGGTACAATCCGTCCAGCCCGGCGACGGAGGAGCCCGTCGTCGATTTCTCCAGTTCGCATCTGTCCACGCGCGCCACGACCTAGCTCTCCTTGCCGGGGGCGGGGAATTGCCTGGGATGCGCGCAACAGACACGCACATGATCGCGCGAGGCCGATGACCCGCACGTATCGACGGGACGTGAAGACAGCGTCGCGCTGCCACGTCCCTTTCACCGCAGGGGATTCCACGCCCCTGTCGCCGATTGTTGCGGCGACGGCGCTCAAGCTGTCCCAATCGAATCCCGAGCGCAAGCCCCAAGCCGACCACGGGGAATCGAGGGCAGAGACGCCGGCGTGGCCATGTTCCGCAACTCGTGGGTCTCCCTTGGCCGACAGGCTGAAGCGGCCTGGAGGTCCGCAGGTGCAACGAACGGCACGTTGTTGGGTCTCGTCCATTTCTCAAGCCAGGAGCCGCGGATGTCGAACGGGCGGGTGGTGAGCACAGGATTTCTATCCACCCGGGATCTCGAAAATCTGGGGACCGGATTTCGACGGCATTTTGCGGTGCCGCAGGATGACATCTTTGCCCACCTCCTCCGGCAACTCGACCGGATCGAAGCCCGACCGCACCAGGATGGCGTGTCATCAGGTCCAACTCTGACAAACCCAGACTTCAGTCCGTCGTGGCGTAGACAGACCACCGGCACATCATGTTCCGGATAGGTAAAAATCCCGGGCCTCGGTCTCCCGACTCGCTTTGCTGGCCTGGCGGCACCGCTCCGCGCGGCTCGACATCGGCGCGCGGGCAAGGCAGCATCATCGTCCGAGCAGGCTGGAGCAATCCCGCATGGACGATTTCGACACGCTGATTTGCCACTGGCAGCTCGCCCTGCGCGGCAAGGATGCCCATTGGGTGCCAATCGAGAATGACGGCGCTTCGCTCTATGCAAAGATCCCGTACGATGCGGTCGACGCATTTGCCGAAACCGCGCCCGATGATCTGCTTGAAGCAACGGACGGCCTCGCCGGCGTGTTCGAGACGGCCATTCGTCGCGCACTGGCTTGCGGCCGAACCTCGTACGTTGCTGACGGCGATGGCTCGAATCGACAGCATCGCGTGGTGACCGTCGAGACGACCGACCTTCAGGCGACATTCACGCCGCAGGCCTGATGGTGACAGGCTAGAGATTGCGCCATCTTGCGCCGGGGGGAGTGAGAAACATGCCGGTCTACTTCGAACTGGGCTCCGGCCGCGAGGCTGAGGGAGAGGTGATCAGCTTCCAGGGCAGCTATCTGGACCAGCAGGTCTCGGGCTTGATCACGCGTGAGGCGCTCGAGGACTTGTGGGGTTCGGCCCCACCAGCGGACAATTGGGTCGACTTGTTCAAACTGCTGGAACGCGAGATCTTCGATCTCGCTGCCGCCAAGGTCCGCCGCGGCCTGGTCGAACCCGACGGATCGGTCGCCGTTCGTATCGGCGATCGCCAGATCCTGAAAGCCGTCCGGTAATTTTCGCGGAGATTGCGCCCAACACCCGGCGCAGTCCCGGCCATCATGCAACGCCGGCGATGCACCGGAATTCCCACTGCGAGAGGACTCGATCGTCGATGATACATCCCTCAGATCGCCGCAGGACCGCTCGCGGATCGCGATGGGCGAGGAGTATGAAGTTGCCTATTGGACGAAGACGTTCGGCGTGAGCCGCGAAAAATTGCAACAGGCGGTGGATGCCGTCGGCAACAATGCCGATGCGGTCCGGGCGCATCTGAAAGCATGAAGCTGGCCGACATTCGGGCAGGCTGGCTTCGCCTGCTGCGTCACGGTGCTCGCGCCGGTGCGGGGATGGCCTGATCGCAATCGTACGGGGGGGGGCCAGTGGCCGACCCGTCGGTTCAGGCCGTTTTCAACGAGAGCCGTCGGCGCGGCGCGCCCTCCTCGGCAACAGGCGCGCCGGGAAGCTGATGCCCGTCCAGGATGGCTCGGGCCCTGGCTGCGCGCCGGCTGTGACTTTCGGCGAGCTCCACATGCGACCGGCGCACCGCGGGGTCGGTCGCGGCGTCCGCTCGCGCCCTCTCCTCCTTTTCGCGTCTGAGATGATGATTGAGATCGGCGAGCGTGATCATGCCATCCTCCGCCTCTCCCGAGGTCCGGTTCGGCCTCGGAGATCATGACTTTCTAAACGCGCTTGTTTGCCTTTCTGTTGCGATGGACCGTGTTCGGACGAGCAAAATCTCCGCCTTCCCACCAACAAATGTCCTTCACCGCATAAGTCATCGGGCGCCTCGCTGACGCGACCAGGCTCTATGGCGCAAATTCGCGCCACCGAGCCCGCGGCGCGCGCGGTCTCGGCCGTGCGGTAACGATCCTTTGCGCATGAGAAGGATCGTGGCTTCGCCCCGGTCCGAATGTGGACACAGCGCTGCCGCGCGGTGGCGCCCCTGTTCGACGCCACCCGAAAAAGCGGGTGCGGGCGACGCTCGTCCCTGGGCCCGGCGCGGCCGGGACCAAGTCCGGCTGTACCAGCCGGACTCCTCCTCTTCGTTACGGCCCTTCGGGTGTTCCCGACCGCTCGACCGGGCCCCTTCCCTCGCTTGTCGCCGCCCTCCCCCGCTTTCCGGGGTGGCTTTGGTTTTTTGAGAAGTGAGGAGGATGCAATGGCGAAGTCCGCCAACCCTCGCGCGCGTCGGGAACCCCGCGAAGCGCGTGAAAACCTCTATGACAATGTCACCCGTCGCATCATCGCCCAACTCGAGGATGGCCGCATTCCGTGGGTCCAGTCATGGGGCAATGCCGCCGCCTCGGTCTCGCTTCCGCGCAATGCGCTGAGCGGTCGCGCTTACTCGGGAATCAACATCCTGCTCTTGTGGGGCGCGGTCATCGAGCGCGGCTATTCCGGGCAAGGCTGGCTGACCTTCCGGCAGGCATTGATGGCCGGCGGCCATGTCCGCAAGGGCGAGGAAGGCGTGACCGTCGTCTATGCCGACCGCTTCACCCCGGAGGCCGAACGTGAACGCGCCAGCCGCGACGGCGACGACGCGCGCGGCATCGCCTTTCTCAAGCGCTTCACCGTCTTCAATGTCGCGCAATGCGAGGACTTGCCCGAAGGCTTGAGCGAGGATGCGCCGCCGCTGCCGGACCGCGAAATCGTCCCCGTCGCCGAGGCGCTGATCGCCGCCACGGGCGCTGATTTCCGGATCGGCGGAGATAAGGCATTCTATGCGCCCGGCCCGGATTTCGTGTCTGTGCCGCCGCAACCGGCCTTCACAGATCAGATCAATTATTATCGCACTGCGCTCCATGAGCTCGGCCACTGGACCGGCCATGGCACGCGGCTGGCCCGCGACCTTTCCAATCCGTTCGGATCGGATGGCTATGCGCGCGAGGAACTGATCGCCGAACTCTGCTCAGCTTTCCTCTGCGCGTCGCTCGGCATCACGCCCACCGTCCGCCATGCCGATTATGTGGGTGCGTGGCTGGACGTGCTGAAGGGCGATGCCCGTGCCATCTTCCGCGCTGCCAGCGCCGCCTCGAAGGCGGCCGACCATCTGCTGGCGCTCGGCGGTCCCGCTGTCGCCGCCCTGCTGGGAGAGCGGCCATGATCCTGCTCCCCGAACCCTTGCGGCTGGCGCTGCGCCTTCAGTCCGACCGTGCCGCCGCAGCCGAAGCGCGTGGCATCGCCCTTGATCCCGCGCCCTTGCTCAAATTGTTCGACCCGCTGGGGCCGGCGACATGGCTCGCGACCGAACTTGGCCGCGATGGCGACACCTTGTTCGGGCTGGCCGATCTCGGCTTCGGCTGTCCCGAGCTGGGCTATTTCTCGCTGCGCGCCATCGCCTCGGTCCGGCTTCCGTTCGGCTTGCGGATCGAACGCGACGTGACGTTCCAAAGTCAGAATCCGCTTTCGGTCTGGGTCGACCAGGCGCGCCGCGCCGGCTCGATCCGCGCCGCCGAAACCGAGCTTGTGCGCGAGGCCTTTCGGCCTGCGCGAATCGATCCGCACCGGCGTTTTCCCGCCAGCAATGATGATGGCGAGGACCGTCCGGACGGATGACGCGGGCGGCGCGTCTCGCCGTCGGAAAACCGGCCCCGTCCTCTCGGCAAAGATCGACGGGACCGGCACTCACGAAGGAGTGTTCCCATGAAACTCGAATATATCGCCCTCGACAAGCTTTCGATTTCCGCCGCCAACATGCGCTGTGGGAAGAAGGCACCCGACATCGCCGACATCCTCCCGTCCGTGCGTGCGCGCGGCGTGCTCGTGCCGCTCCTCGTCCGCCCCAATTGCGCGGACGGCCATTATGAGATCGTCGCCGGGCGCAGGCGCTATCATTGCGCTCAGACCTTGGCGGCAGATACCGGCGAGGTCGGGGAACTCCCCTGCGCGATCATGGACGGCGACGAAGGAACGGACGATGCGGCCGCGCTCGAAGCCTCGCTGATCGAGAATGTCGCGCGCGCCGATCCCGACGAGGTCACGCGCTGGACGAGCTTCGTCCGGCTGGTAAAGGAAGGCCGGAGCGTCGAGGAAATCGCTTCGACCTTCGGCCTGCCCGAGCTTGCCGTCCGCCGCACGCTCGCACTCGGCAATCTGTTGCCCCGCATCCGCGACCTCTATGCCCGGCAGGAAGTGGACGCGGCTTCGATCCGGCATCTGACGCTCGCATCCAAGGCGCAGCAGAAAGCGTGGCTCGCGCTGCGCGACGATCCCGACGCCTGTCTGCCGCGCGGTCATCAGTTGAAGGCATGGCTGTTCGGCGGCCAGTCGATCGCGACCGGCGTGGCCCTGTTCGACATGGGCTGCTTCACCGGTCCGATCGTCGCCGACCTGTTCGGCGAGGGCGGCTATTTCGTCGATTGCGACCAGTTCTGGACCGCGCAGAACGCCGAGATCGAAGCGCGGCGCGACGCCTATATCGCGGCCGGGTGGAGCGATGTCGTCATCGTCCCGCCGGACACGCATTTCCACAGCTGGGAATATGAAAAGACGCCCAAGCGGAAAGGCGGGCGCATCTATGTCGATGTCCGGGCCAATGGCGAGGTGACCTTCCACGAAGGCTATCTGTCGCGCACGGAAGCCCAGCGTCGCGAGCGCGCGAACAACGGTTCGGGCGAGGTGGCGCGAGCCACCCGACCCGAGATCAGCGGCAATATGCAGACCTATGTCGATCTCCATCGCCACGCCGCCGTGCGCGCGACATTGCTCGACGCTCCGGCATTGGCGCTGCGGTTGATGGTCGCGCATGTCCTGCTGTCCGCCGGCCATTGGCATGTCCGCACCGACCCGCGCCTGTCGCGCAACGACTCGGTGCAGGCGAGTGCGGACGAAGCCCCGGCCGAGGCCGTGTTCGATGCAAAACGGCGCGCGGTGCTGGCCTTGCTCGACATGGATGCGGAAACGCCCAACGTCGCCGGCAGCCATGGCGGCGAGCATGATCTGGCGCGGCTGTTCACGGTGCTGGCGGCGCTTTCGGACGACGACTTCCTCGCCGTCGTCGCGGTCGTGATGGGCGAGACTTTGGCGTGCGGCAGCGCCATCGTCGATCTGCTCGGACATCGCCTCAACGTCGACATGGCCGCGTGGTGGGAAGCCGATCAGGCCTTCTTCGACGGCGTTCGCGACCGCGAGGTGCTGACCCGGATGCTCGCCGAAATCGGTGGTGAAACCGTCGCCAGCGCGCACGCCGATGCCAAGGGCAAGCTCATCAAATCGGTCATCACGGACCATCTGAACGGCGAGAATGGCCGCAACAGGGTGGAGAAATGGGTGCCGCGCTGGATGGCGTTTCCACCATCCGCTTACACGCCACGCGGTGGCGTCGGGACGGTCGCGTCCCATGCCACCATCGCCGATCTCATCGGCGATGGGGATGCCCCGGACGCCGGCAAGGAAGCCGCCGTTCCGACCGGTTCCGGTGATGGCGATGCTCCGCCGGACGATGCTCCCGATCACGCCATCGCGGCGTGACGGACACGGGGCTGCCATCGGCCGCCCCGTTTCTTTCCATCAATCGGATGGGCCTGAAATTGGGTCGCCGCGCGCCACTCGAAAGTGGCGCGCGGCGCATCTGCAAGCCGCCTGGATATCGACTGCAGTCTCCCGGTCCGCCTCCGGGGGGTAGCGGAGCGAAGAGCGTCCGGTGCCCCACACAGCGGACGTCGGATATTCCTATAGCATCGTCCGGCGGCGCGCGATTTGATTCGGATCAGAGCCCGCCCGCTGCCCGGGATCGGGCCATCGAAGGCTCCCAAAAAGTCCGCGCGCCGCATATATGCGGCGCGCGGCAATGCTGCGATCCCCCTGTGGAAGATGCAGAGGCCGTGCCTAACGGAGAGGGATCGTGCGGCACGAGCGCGCGCGCCAGCCCCACGACCGGCAGCAGCACACTTCCTCCGCTAGCACCCTGCTCCACGCCCTCGAATTGATATGCGTCAAACCCTCGCGGAAATCGCAGGGACGCTGGGCCGCGACATCGTCGGCGAAGGTCCGCCCGCCGCCCGCGCCGAACCCGGTGATGTCCACACCGGAATTGATCAGGACCGCATGACGCTCTGGCCCTGCCCCCATCTTGCGGGCGCTCCACCGAGATTGAAGGACTCTCCCGGCACACGATCTGCCGTCCTTCCGCGGCTGGCGCCACGGCGCTGCAACTTCACTCCTCTCCTTGCGCTTCACTGCCCTTCGATCACGATGATTGAGGTCTGCCGCGGTCCCGGCCTCGGGCGCGCAACGGCTGCTCGCAATCTTTTTCCCCGCGCGGGTTCCCCACGCTCCTCGCGCATCAAAAAGACCGCTCGGCTGCCCTCCTTCGCTGGCGCTGCGGCCCTGCCGGGTGCGCGCGGCCGGAACCCGCGACCGTCGACCGTCATCGCAATCGCATTGGGCGGCGCGACCAAGGACAGGAGCATATCATGGCTACCATCGGCACCTTCACCCGCGGCGAGGACGGCAGCTTCGCAGGGACCATCCGGACCCTCACCCTCAACGTCAAGGCCAGCATCAAGCCGGTCGCCACGGACAATGACAAGGCCCCCGACCATCGGGTCTATGCCGGCGTCACCGAGTTCGGCGCGGGCTGGTCCAAGACCTCGCGCGAGGGCCGCGACTATCTCTCGCTCAAGCTCGACGACCTTTCGCCGTCGAGGTCCTGTCAGCGTCGCCGCTTCAAGCGCTCACTCATGCCGACGGCGCGACCTGGCTCGACCGCGAGATGACGAGTAGCCAGCCGGTGCATTTGCGTGACGGCGGGTTCGGGCGCGAGATACGGCAGGCGCAGACATCGCGACAGGTCTGGCTCGTCGAGCAGGGTCTGGCCGACCATTCAGGCACGACGATCCAATATCCCCGCGACCTCGTCGCCCAGCTGCAGCGGCGAGAGCTGTTGCGGGTCGCTTCAGGACTGTCCGGTGAGCTGGGCATACCCTTCACCGAGCCGCAAGATGGTTCGCACATCGAAGGTGTCGTCCGCCGTCGTGTCGACCTGGTCAGTGGGCGCTTTGCGTTGATCGACAATGGTCGCGAATTCAGTCTCGTGCCCTGGCGCCGCGTATTAGATCGACAGATCGGCAAGGAGGTCAGCGGGATCGTTCGCGAGGATCGCGTCAGCTGGACATTCGGGCGCCAGCGTGAAGGTCCGATGATCTCTTGAATGCCGCATAAGTTTGTTCTTTTTTTGTTCTCGAAAGCCCGTTATACTGGTTCGCTCGACATTAGGCAGTTGGCCGAGGGAGATTCGAGGAGACTGTCATGGGTCATTCGGCAGACACTGATGATCTAATCGCCCTGACCCGCGCGAACAGGATCGATGCGGTCGATCTCATGGGGATTGCCGAGGCCAAGGGGGATGTGAACATCGCCTATGGTTTCTTCGGATTCGATCCCTTCGGCGGCATGGATTCGGCGAGGCTGACGGTCATGACACGCGGCGCCGATGGTCGTGCGGCACGAGTTCCGGCTCATTACGAATTGCGCTGGCCGACGGCCCTTAGCCCGGTCTGGGATTGCGACACTTACGTTTCCGGCCCACCGCACCGCGTGCTCATCGCTGGGCCGGTTCCCGACGTGATAATCGATGTGAACATTCCTGCCCGCGGCGACCACATATTTCGCCTGAAATCGCGCGACGCATCCGAGGCGCCGGAGCGCGATGCCGATGGCAATTATCTCGACGTCAGTGGCGACCCCATTTTTACAGGCATTACGCTGCACGATTATCCCGATGTGACTGTCGATCGGGAGACACATGTTATTCGCCGGCCTGCCCATAAGTCGGTCGAGATCGAATGGGAGAATGGCAGGACCGATCGGATTCCGGCTGAATGGCAACTCATGCTCCCGCCTTACGAATGTGGCTTCGATGACGGTGTGGAGGTTTCCGGTCCGCCTTTCTGGACTTTGCTTCCAGTATCCGACCCGCGGTTTGGATGGACCCTGGATATGGAGACGCTCGAGCTGAAGGGATTTCGTTATAAGCCGGAACTCCGTGTGGTCGATTGATCGCCATCGGTGCCGAGATTTGGCTCGGATTTATCACCCGCTTGCCACTGGCTTCGTTCCCCGCTTATCGGATGTCCATGATCCGCGAGATATGGGCCTGCGCCAACCAAATTTTGAGCCAGTATGGCGACGCGGCGACCTTGCATGCGGCGCAGCGCGCGGAGGAGCTGTTGGTAAACGGCGACATTGAGGGCCAGCGCACATGGCTGCGGATTCTTGCACGGATCAATGCCCTCGAAGCCGCGCCACCACCATCTGCCCAACTCAACTGACACCATCGCTCCATGACAATTCTGCTCTCACTGCTTTTTGCCGTCGTGCCCGCGGGCGCCAGCTTCGACTGCACGCCGACACGCGTCTGGGACGGCGACGGTCCGATCTGGTGCGCGGAAGGGCCAAAGATCAGACTGGAAGGTATCGCGGCGCGCGAAATTGACGGCAGCTGCCGTCGCGGCCACCCCTGCCCAAGCGCCAGCGGCGAGGCAGCGCGAGATCAGCTCGTCATGCTGCTTGGAGGTGCCAGGGGGCGCACGCGTTCCGGCCATATCCTGGTAGTAGCGCCCACCATGCATTGCCGATCCGACGGTTCAGGTATGCGGGAGCGAACCCAGGCCTTGTGCAACCTGCCTGGCGTCGGCGATCTTAGCTGTGCCATGGTGCGTTCCGGGACAGCACTTCGCTGGAAAGCCTATCATGGCGACAAGGTTTGCAGCTGATGCCGCGCGGAAAACGGGTTGCTGACACGGGGCTCCTCATCCGGGATCGCGGGCTCATCCTCCAGCGTGATGCTGGCGGCACCTGGCGCCTTGACGTCAATCGCATCCCTGTCGAACTAATTGGATGCCGCGTGCGCATCACCGGCACGCGCTCGGAGTTCGATCTGGTCGATGTAGATCGTATCGAGCCCTGTTAATTTCAGTGGTGATTACAATGGGCCGCTTCGTCGGACGATCCGGAAAGTCAGGACTTAGGTGCCAATCGCGGGAAGCGGACATTCCCTACGGACGGCGCCGCGTCTTCATCCGACCAAGATGCGTCGTTCGCCGGTCGCGCTTTCAACGACAGCCTCGGCCAAAACCTGCCGCTCGGTCGGCGTCAAACCGTTCGGCAGCAATGCGCCCTAATATCGGTAGTTCGAAGCGCCTACCAAATTTCATAAAAGCGGTCATCCGTAGGGCACGTAGTTAGCGCAGAATTCCCGCAGCTCCATCGGTCGATCGTCGAGTTAGAGTACACTGACAGCCGTGCACGGCAACGGGCGCCTCTTAGTCTTCCTCTCCGAAGTCCTCGAGAGATTCGATTATCATCGCCTGGGTGACCTCGTCCCTGATCGCGTCCATTTCCGCCGTCGATCCGGCCGAGAAATGTTTGGCTAGTGTGACTGACGCTTCATAAGTCGCGACGCGTGACGCTACCGTCCTCATCTGCCGAAGCGCGGTATGATGGCGGTCATGGTCGCCGGCGCGCACCATCTGCGGCAGCATCTCAACAACGGGAAGCAATGGACCTTCCCCGGTGGCAGCTCGGTGAGCAACCACCTGTCCCAGAACGCCACACAGAAAGCCGAGGTCAGGAGCAATTCGGATGGCAAACCGACGCGCCCGCTGGGCCGTTGACGATCGAGGTGCACTCTTCGTGACTTCACCTTCATGCTTTCGAACATATGCGAGCAGCCATTCTTCGATCTCGACCAGCGTTCGACCGCCGCACCACATTGCTGTCAGATCCCGGAGGGCCCCGAGCGTGCGCCGTGCCGTCGCCTTTGGCTTAGTCGAGTTCGTGTAGGCGCGGCCGAACACGGACTCGAGTGCCGTCTCCCGCATGAAGATGCCGATGTCCTGTGACCGATTGCCCAAGCGCAGAATTCAAATCGTCTGAGCCTAACTGGGTCGGATCCGGCGAGAACGCGCGGTTAGCGAGCAACTGGGCCTCCGCGGCGTCGCCTACTTACACATCGTCTACGAGTTGATGCCCACGGGCAACATGGAGACCGCCGAGTTCGAGAAGCACCATGTCGAGCATGAGTTTCTCGGCCGGGTCCGTTCGACCTTTCCAGGCGCGATCATATGGTGCGGCGGCTTCACCACCCGCGAGGAAGCCCAGGCAGCGCTCGACACCGGCCTGGTTGATCTGATCGCGTTCGGGCGGCCGTTCATCGGAAATCCGGACTTGCCCGAGCGTCTCAAGCATGGCTGGCCGCTGACCGAGGCGGACCGCTCGACCTATTACACCCGCCGCGGAGAGGTCGGCTACACGGACTTTCCCACCTACAAGGCGCCCTTGAGCAACGTTAACGGCGAGCCCGTCGAGGCCTAGCTGCCAACTTCATCGCCCGATATATCGAACGCTACCGGTGGATCGCTTATGTCGGCCTCGCCGTGATCCTCTATGTGGCTGTCAAAATGATCTGCGAGGGCTGGATCGACCCCGCCGTCGGAATGATGCGACTATTCGGCTAGCCAAGGCGGAAGGATGGCGGTGTGAGCCGGCTCCAGCTGGTTATGCCGGCGACGGCGGCAACGGATTTTTGGGACCTGTCTGGCGTCCCGCTTGTGTCCCTGAACCAGGCCAGCGACCCGCCGGTCGCCGCCCCACGTAGGGGCGACGCCGACGAGCCAGTTCGGAATAAGATCAAGCCGCCTGGTGTGCGGCCTTCGGAGCCTCGATCCGATCGTTGGCGGGATGGCTGCCACCGATCTCGATCTTGCGCGGCTTCATCGCCTCGGGGACGACACGCTTGAGCTCGATCGAAAGCAGACCGTTCTCGAAGCGGGCATTGCCCACCTCGATGAAGTCGGCGAGCTGGAAACGACGCTCGAAGGTGCGGGTCGCGATGCCGCGATGCAGATACTGACGCTGGTCGTCCTGGTCGGCTTTGTTGCCGATGACGGTCAGCTGATTCTGTTGGGCGACGATCTCGATCTCGTTCGGCGCGAAGCCGGCGACCGCGAGCGTGATGCGATAGCCGTCTTCGTTTTCGCGCACGATGTCGAAGGGCGGATACCCATCCGTCGGCGTGTCGGCACGCGTACCCGTTTCGAGCAGATCGAAGAGCCGGTCGAAGCCGACCGTGGAACGCCGGAACGGCGTGAAGTCGAAGTTGGTCCTCATATCCAAATCCTCCAAATGAAGCGATCTGGGCACGAGGAGCGCCGGCAATGTCGGGAGCCAGCGCCCTCTATGTCCCACCGGACCCGAACACGGCGCCCGGCACCGATGAGCTAGGAAACGGAAAATCGGCCTTCAAGATTTTCGACGAAAAAATTTTCGTCGAGGCGGGATGTAATCCGACAACTCACTGGAGAGTGATGATCCCGTTGGCCGCCTGCCATTCACTGGGCCGAATCAACCGGTCGTGGGCGATCCTCACCGAATGGAGCGCCGCCCTGATCTCGAGACCCCAATAACCCAGGAAGTCGAACAGCACCGGGAAGTCGGGCGCGAGGTCATATTCCTGCCAGACGAACAGCTGGAGCAGCGAAGGCGCATCAGGCCGATAATAATGGATCTCGGCGGTGGTGAGCCCATAGCCCTCCAGCTGCGCGATGAAAGCCCGGTCGCTCATTGCAGCGATGCGCCGCTGGCCAGTCGCTCATCGAGCGCTCGCATCGCAGCAAACACGTCATCGACGGAAACGGCCTGCTTCACAC
Organism: Sphingomonas sp. DBB INV C78; assembly: GCF_042693015.1. Classification (NCBI taxonomy): domain Bacteria; kingdom Pseudomonadati; phylum Pseudomonadota; class Alphaproteobacteria; order Sphingomonadales; family Sphingomonadaceae; genus Sphingomonas; species Sphingomonas sp. DBB INV C78. The sequence continues at coordinate 2,355,785 of NZ_CP170544.1, forward strand.
CCGGTGGCCTACGCAAGGCGGGCTGGTCTGTCACCGCGGATCGATCGGACGCCCAGGATGCGAGGATGGCACGTTTAACCTCGGGCTCCAGGCTCGGGTGACGCACAACATCGAAGGGATGGAGATAGTGGGAAAAAGGTTCGGACATGGCGATACCTCCTGTCTGACTGCCGCTCCTTTCTCGGCCGGCGTGGCGCCGGCAACCGGCAGATTTTGGTCGAGGTCATCGTCTGGTCAAGAGTGGCGGCCGCAGGGTCCGCGAAAAAAATTTCCTCTTGGCACTCCCAAATCACGAGTGCTAAAAATTCCCTGCGCGGGTGCCAGGAGGCGGCTGTCCGTTCCCCTGTGGTCCGCCCGCGACTGCCGTCGCGCGAGCGCTGGCAGATCCTATCATCGCTGAAGCAACAGGAGGTTTGTGCTCATGCATTTCCGTCCCCTTCACGATCGCGTACTCGTGCGCCGTGTCGAGGCCGAGGAGAAGACGGCCGGCGGGATCATCATCCCCGACACCGCCAAGGAGAAGCCGCAGGAAGGCGAGGTGGTCGCGGTCGGCGCCGGTGCGCGTGACAAGGACGGCGAGCTTGTCGAACTGGCCGTCAAGGCCGGCGACCGGGTGCTGTTCGGCAAATGGTCGGGTAGCGAGGTCCGGGTCGATGGCGAGGATCTGCTCATCATGAAGGAGAGCGACATCCTCGGCATCATCGACAATGTCGTGCCCCTTAAGCAGGCGGCCTGATCGACCGATCCTGCTCCGAACCATCAACCACAATCTTTGAAAGGACAGGAGACAAATACCATGGCTGCCAAGGACGTGAAATTTGCGTCGGACGCGCGTGATCGCATGCTGCGCGGCGTGGATGTGCTGGCCAATGCCGTGAAGGTGACGCTGGGGCCCAAGGGCCGCAACGTCGTGATCGATAAGAGCTATGGCGCGCCGCGCATCACCAAGGACGGCGTGACCGTTGCCAAGGAGATCGAACTCGCCGATAAATTCGAGAATATGGGCGCGCAAATGCTGCGCGAGGTCGCCAGCAAGCAGAACGACAAGGCTGGCGACGGCACGACGACGGCGACCGTGCTCGCTCAGGCGATCGTGCGCGAGGGCGCCAAGGCGGTCGCCGCCGGCATGAACCCGATGGACCTGAAGCGTGGAATCGACCTCGCCGTCGGTGCCGTGGTGAAGGATCTGGAGAGCCACGCCCGCAAGGTCTCGGCGAACAGCGAGATCGCGCAGGTCGCGACCATCTCGGCCAATGGCGACGAGGAGGTCGGGCGTATTCTCGCAGAAGCGATGGAGAAGGTCGGCAACGAGGGTGTGATCACCGTCGAGGAGGCCAAGAGCCTCGCGACCGAGCTCGAAACGGTCGAGGGCATGCAGTTCGATCGGGGCTATCTCTCGCCTTACTTCATCACGAACGCCGAGAAGCTCAAGGTCGAGCTCGACGATCCCTACATCCTGATTCACGAGAAGAAGCTGTCGAACCTGCAGGCGCTCGTGCCGCTGCTCGAGAAGGTCGTGCAGTCGGGCCGTCCGCTGCTGATCATCGCCGAGGATGTCGAGGGCGAGGCGCTCGCCACGCTCGTCGTCAACAAGCTGCGCGGCGGCCTCAAGGTCGCGGCAGTCAAGGCACCGGGTTTCGGCGATCGTCGCAAGGCAATGCTCGAGGATATCGCCATCCTGACCGGCGGCAATGTTGTCTCCGAGGAGCTCGGCACCAAGCTTGAGAATGTCACCGTCAACATGCTTGGCCGCGCCAAGAAGGTGACGATCGACAAGGACAACACCACGATCATCGATGGCGTCGGCACGAAGGCGGACATCGATGCCCGCGTCGTCCAGATCCGCCAGCAGATCGACACCACGACCAGCGACTATGACCGCGAGAAGCTGCAGGAGCGGCTCGCCAAGCTCGCCGGCGGCGTGGCCGTGATCCGCGTCGGCGGCGCGACCGAGGTCGAGGTCAAGGAGAAGAAGGACCGGGTCGACGACGCGCTCCATGCCACCCGCGCCGCGGTCGAGGAAGGCGTCCTGCCGGGTGGCGGCATCCCGCTACTCCGGGCGATCAAGGCGCTCGATGGCATCAAGGCCGCCAATGATGACCAGCAGTCGGGCATCGACATCGTCCGGCGGGCGCTCCGCGCGCCCGCACGTCAGATCGCCGAGAATGCCGGCGAGGACGGCGCCTACATTGTCGGCAAGCTGCTTGAAAACCAGGACTATAACTGGGGCTTCAACGCCGCGACGGGCGAGTATCAGGATCTCGTCAAAGCGGGCGTCATCGATCCGGCCAAGGTCGTGCGCACCGCGCTGCAGGATGCCGCATCCGTTGCCGCACTGCTGATCACCACGGAAGCACTCGTCGCCGAACTGCCCAAGGACGAGAAGCCAGCGGCGGCCATGCCCGCGATGGACTATTGAGCTGAAGGGCCGCGGTCGGCAGATCGCGGCCCCTTTCTCGAGCATTCACGACGCCGCCGATCTGGTAGGCTATCTTCCCGCGCAATTTCTGTCGTCGAATACCAACCATCGCACGGACGACTATGGAGGTCCGGCGGCCAACCGGATCCGGTTTGTGATAGAGGCGCTGACAGCGATGGCCGCGACCGTCGGCGCTGGGCGAGTGGGGTTCCGGATTTGCCCCGGTAATCCGTTCAACGATATTTATGACAAGGATCCACGGGAAACCTACGCTCTCCTGCTGGAAGCAGCATCGCCGCTACAACTCGCTTACCTTCACCTGATCCATGTATCCAACCCGCAGGTGGATAGCCTGGCTCTCGCTCAAGAGCATTGGAAAGGCCCGCTCATCCTCAATGAAGGGATCACGCGCGAGCGAGCGGAGCGACTTCTGGATGAGGGCGTCGCCCATGCCTTTTCCTTCGGCCGTCCATTTATCGCCAACCCCGACCTCGTCAGCCGGCTCGAACGACGAGCGCAATTGGCCGAGTTCGATCCTGCAACGCTCTACACGCCGGGCCCTGAAGGATACGTCGACTATCCAGTTTTGCCCGGATGAGTAGACACTCGTGCTTCCAAGGGTAGCGACGTCTCTCTGAACCAAAGGCGGGTTTTGGGAGTGCCTCGAGGCATGCTCAATGTCGGCTTTGTGGGCGGCTCCTACCCAACCCGGCTGGGCGGAGACGTTCGGTGACGAGGTCGGTTTTTCCCAATTTTCGCCCACGAGCGGCCGTTCCGGAGTCGATGACGAAGCTGCCGCCGCTGCTTACGTCAGCTATTGACGCATTTCGGCCATTAGCGGTTCGAGCCGACGGGGTGCGCCTCCGGGAACTTCCAGATGCCGTTGAGGATCTCCGCACGGGGCCGGTAAAGGCGAACCAGATAGTTCCAATTCGGCATGACGGGCAGGCAATTGCTGGCGCCATTGTCGCAGCCGCCAAACTGGATCGTGTAAGCCCCGCCGGCATCCTTCTTCGCCGTGATGTTGTTGAGTGAGTAGGCGTTCTGCGGGTTGGGCTCCATGAAGCCCTCTTTGTTGTAAACCGTGATCGACCAAAAGCCGTCGACGGGAACATCCTTCACGGTCAAGCGATGCACCTGCTTCCCGTCATTGCCCTTTGGGTTAACCGGGACGTAAAGTGCGTCGCGAGCGGGGTTGCCGCCCCACCCTGCTGCCGTCGCAACCAGGTGCTGGTGGGGATCCACCTCCTCGCGCGTGCCGAAGGCCTTGCTCATATTGGTCATGCCCGCGGCGCTGCTCTTCAGTTCTTCGCGAATAGCCAAGAGCGAAGCTTGATCCCAAACAGGAATTTCGAACTTTCCGGGGCCGCCAGGCTGCTCAACTCTGATCGCGTCTTGTAATGCATGGGCCTTTTGGAGATCGGCCGGATCATTTGGATCGGCGAATGTGCGGATGGCCAACGCCACATATCGAGTTCCGACCTGCTCTCGTGTTATCGTGTGCGGTCCCGGGTCATAATAAGTTGCTGGATTATAATGATCCTCGCTGATGAGTAGTAAAGACATGAATCGGCCATTCGTATCCGGCAAGTTGACGGTGACTGGCCCCGCATCCAGATCAAAAACGCCAAAGGAATAGAGCGTGTCTCGATTGAGCCGAACTACCGTTTGGTTCTTGACGTCGGCCAACTCGCGATTGTGCTTGAACCTGCCGAGCGCGCCTTCTTTCACAAAGCCCGCAAAATAGTTGTCGCTCTCGGCGCGGACAAAATTGTCCGTTGTAACCTTTTGCGACGAATTATTGTGGGGTGCCGGTTCCTTCGATTGACAGCTAGTCAACAGAGCAAAAGCGAGAAGCCATTGAACTTTCATATGAATGCTCCCTTCGCGCCCACAATATGTGCGTCCGCATCAGACCAGCCATCGGGAATAACCCGTGCAGTGGTTGCTTTTTACCCCGAGGCGGATGCGATCAAGGCTGGTGGCAACCTCCGCCAACCCGACAAGGCTGACCCTATCGCGCTTCCCGACGCCCCCCCTGAACCGGTCATCGTTCTCAATCTGAACGTAGGGCAGGTATCAGGCGGCCGAAATCGAGCTCTGGATGTCGGCTATGTGGGCGCCAGCCGCCATCCGCTGCCGCCACATTGGCGTGACCATCAACTAGTTCGTCGAATGTTGGTCAAGTCCGCTACCTATCGGCGAACTGCAACTCAGTTCCAACATATGGACGGATGATTTTCTGAGGCATGACCCGCATCGCCTCCTGGATGAACACGTCACCGGAACAATGCATCGGCACTATGTAAGTGGGATCGATGGTGGCGAATTCCGCGACGGTGCGGCGAGCCTCATCCTCGGTTCTGGGGCGTACAAGGTGAAATCCTCCGACAACGGCATGTACCTTGTCGATGCCGGACACCCTCTGTGCCTGCCGCACGCTGTTGATCACGCCCCGGTGGCTGCAGGACGCAATGACGACCAGGCCGAGATTCTTCACGTTGTAGCACGTAGCGAGCTCGTGCTCGCCGTCATCGGGAAGTTGGTCGAGGTGGCGCTTGGACGGGTTCAGCGCGTTCCGGTCACAACCTCTACCCGGCCGCATTTGCGTTGGGATCGCCGCGCGCTCGAACCCAGCAAGGGGGATCACACCGGTGGTAAAGGCCTGCTGCTTGATAATCTGGGGCTTGGGCGAAATGCGAGCTATGAACCCAGCTTCTGCGAGCGCCGCTCGATCGAGTGTTCCCATGATGGGCGGCGGGTTCCCGATGAGGGCGATGCGTTCGCAGAACACCTCTTCACCACCGACATAGAGCGGCACCTGAGGTCGCGGTTCCCTCGGGAAAAATCCCGGAAATCCGCCATAGTGATCCAGGTGTCCATGGCTCAGTACCGCGGCGTCAAGCCCGGAGATGTCGATGCCGAGCATCGTGAGGTTGGTGCGAACCGCCTCAGGTGAGTAGCCGAAGTCGACCAACACCCGGACCGTCGATCCATCTCGCCATGAGGTTGCCAGGATCGACAGCCCGAACTCCGCATGAAGCGCAGTTCGAGACATGACTCCACCGACAGGATCACCGGTGTGGCGCTTTACCCTTAGTCCAGGAAGCACGAGGTCGGGCAGAAACGGACCGAACGTGGCGTTGTCGACGAGAACTTGCAGCGTGAGCGTATCAACGACGGGAACGGCAGTCAGGCCTCGGCCGGGCGCTGAACCAATTGCGAAGGCCGCCAAGCCCCCGGCGCCCGCTCGGAAGAACATCCTGCGACTTATTGTACGAGTTGAGCTCGCGGCGGGGACCATTCGCTACCTTCTGTTCGGTGACGGGCGCTCGTGTTCAATACACTATTTGCGCCTTGGCGCCCCCGGGTGTGGGTCGTGCGGACGCCTGCCGAAACCGGTCTTCGTTCTCAATCTGAACACAGGGCAGCAATCGGGGGGCGCAAATACCCCTCCAACGTCGGCAATGGCGGCACCAGTGGGCAGGCTAGACCATAAGGGAAATCCCGACCCATTCTCAGGGAGTCACCTGATTGAAGGGGGAGATCAACGCGATAGGCTGATGTCACGGATCCGCCCTTCATTTCCCGGTTCCGCACTCCTTGGACGGATCGGAGCCGCACGTGACCAGCAAAGCCGGCAGCCTTCCTTACACACCCTGTCTCTTCACACCGGCTCATCCAGCCCTGGCCAACGGTGCCGGAGCCCCCGCGCAGCTCGCCAATGAACGCTATGTCGAGGCGCTGGCGCGCGTCGTTTATGTCTGGGGCCATCCCTTTGTGAACGCGGTCGGCCGGACCAGCACATGGGAACTTATGAAAGGCCGCGGCCCAGGCATGGCAATGGGCCTCTTCCCGGGGTCGCCCAAGAACTACATGGGCTTTGTCGACGATTATCTGCCGCCCGCCCAGCGCAAGGTGGTCACGCCCAACAACGACACGATCTACGGCGCCTGCTTTGCTGATCTCGGCGAGGAACCGGTCGTCATCCAGACGCCCGACGATGCTCCGGCGGGGCATTACTGGACGATCCAGATCGTCGACGCCTTCACTACTGTTATCCGCCAGCTGGGTTCGACCGCCGGAACACCCGGCGGCAAGATCCTCATGGTCGGCCCGGAATGGCAGGGCGAGAAACCCGAAGGCTTTCTCGACGTCCTGCGCTCGCCCACCAATGTCGCGGTCATCATGGCGCGCAGCTTCGCCTCCCGCACGCCGGAGGGAAAGGCCGAGGCCCGCCGCGTCCTCAACCAGATGGGGGTCGTGCCGCTGAGCGCGGACAAGCCGGGCCGGCTCGCTTTCGATTGTGAGGCAAGCGCGCGCAACAAGGTCTATCCGCCCAACCTCAACGCCGAAATGCTCGCTGCCGATCCCGATCTCCTTCGTAACCGCCCGGTACACGGGACAAGTTTCTGGGACGATCTCGAGAGGGCGCTGGATCTCAATCCCGTGGTAGGCCCTGACGATGCAGCGATGGCGAAGCAGGCGCGTGTCCTCGTGGCCTTGCGGAAAAGCGATCCGCGCTGGGCCGCGCTGCTCGATCGCACGGTGCTCGCCGCCGATACCGAATTGTTCGAAAGTGCCCGCTATGAGCAGGTTGGCACCGATGCCGGCAATGGCTGGCAGAAGCAGGAAAATGCCGGCCATTGGGATGTCGACTGGCTGGGTCGCGCACAGGCAGCCGCCATCTATATCTTCGTGAACCAGTTCGAGGAGGCGATCTATCTGATCCGCGGCACCGATGCTGACGGCGCGTTGCTGCAGGGCCGCTACACCTATTCGATGACCTTCCCGAAAGGTGCGCTGCCTCCGGTGGATGGCCCGCGTGGCGGCTTCTGGTCGCTTACCATGTATGATCGGGACTATTTCATGCTGCCCGACAGTCCGAATGGTCGCACCAACATCGGCACGGTCAACATCGCCGCGAACGAACTCCGCTTCTCCGCGGACGGCTCGCTGACGATCACCATCTCGGCCGATGAGCCGAACGACGCCGACGCCCAGGCTAACTGGCTGCCCGCCCCGCGCGAGCAATTCGCGCTGTTGGTACGTGCGTATGTGCCGACCGAACCGCTGCTGGACGGCAGCTACAAGCTGCCCGACGTGCATCGGGTCGCCTTGGCGAGGGCATAGGACGCTCCCACCGCCCCTATCCGGAGAGATGCCATGACCGTCGAAGCTCAGTCCACGCCGTCGGCAGCTGCCGGGCTTGGCGATCAGGACATCAGTGATGCCTGGATCTACCTGCTCGGTCGACTCCTCATCACCCGCCAGCAACAGGTAGATTTCGACGAGGAAGGCTTTGTCTGGAACGAACTGCTCCATCGCAAGCCTGGCCAGGTCGATTGGCCCAACCCCAATCTCGACGTCGCATATTCCGAGGCGTGGGTGGCGGTCGACGAGCACAGCTTTCTGCTGGTTACAGTGCCCGTCATCGAGGGCCGCTATTATGTCGTCGAATTCCTGAACGGCTGGGGCGAGACCGTCGCCAATATCAATGAGCGGGTCTATCCGGATCACCCGAACGGCCTGTTCGCGGTTTGCCTCAAGGGCAGCAATGTCGACATTCCGGTCGGCGCACAACGCGTTGATGTGCCTGTAAAGGTCTCACGCGTGCTTCTCCGTGTCGAGCTTGGTGCCAATTGGGATGAGGCCATCGCACTCCAGCACCAGTTCAAGTTCAAGATCCATGGCAATCCCGAACTGCCCGACATCCCGCGAACGGTTATGTTCGACATGGCAACCCTCCCCGGCGTCGAGGCGTTCGATTCCGCCGAGCTCGCGCTCGATACCGAGCCAGATCTGAGCCCCGGCATGAAAACGCTCCAGGCCAATAGCCGGGCGATCGCCGCCGCTATCGAAGATCCGGTTGAGCGCGAACGGATCGACCAAATCGTCCGGCAAAAGGCCCACCGGGATTTCGCCGCTGCTGCCCCCTATATCGGGCGAGGCTCGATCCGGAACGGATGGGCCCGTCCGGCATGCTGCGGCCATTGGGGCGATGACTGGATGACGCGGACCACGGTCAACTATGGTGGCATCTGGGCCAACGTGTTCGAGGAAGTGCTCTATTATCGCGGCGCGCTGGACAGCGAAGGCAAGGATCTGGAGGCCGACGGAACCTACACGCTCACCTTCCCGGCCGATGACCTTCCGTCCAAATATGCCAAATGTTTCTGGTCGGTGATCGCGGTCGATCGGCTTCACCGTCGCGTTCTGCCCAACCCGCTTGATCGCTTCCTTCTGAACAAGGAGTCGAAGCTGACCTATTCGGACGACGGCTCACTCACCCTCTATTTTGCGCCCGACCAACCGACCGACGCGCCACAAGGCAATTGGCTTCCCACCAAAGGCAAACCCTGGAGCCTCACCTTCCGTTTCTATGGTCCCCGCGGCGGAGTCGCGGATGGCAGCTATTTTCCGCCGACGCTGATCAAGCGTTGAGGAAGGTCGCCGCGCTTGTCGGCACGTCGGCTGCACGGATTCTGGCATGAACAGAGGGCGGGTTTCGGGGGGTCCGCGAGATGGCGTGGACGACCGCTATGGCGGCGAATGCTTCCGATCGCGCGCACGGCGCAAGCGAATAGTGCACATTCATCGAGTTCAAATCCTGAGGAACGACGATGAATCTTTCCGACGCGCGGCAAAGCTCAGCCCTTGAATTGCTCGGAAAAATTCTCGTTGCATATGGTGAGGAGAGCTTCGTTCGCTGCGCGGTACGGAAATCGCTGGCACGGATCAGGCCTGAGCCGTCACCGGTAGACGAAACGGTGAACCGAGCCGATTGAACGCGTTCATCGCCGCAATCGCGATGGTGAGATCGACCAGATCTTTCTGCTCAAAGGTGGCCGCCGCCGCTGCATACGCTCTATCCGATGCGTGTGTCTCGCTGAGCAGCGTCACCTCCTCGGCCCAGGCCAGCGCCGCGCGATACTGGTCGGAAAACAAGTGAGGTACCTCAGCCCAGACTGGTAACAGCGCGACCTTATCGATCGGCATCGTCTTCAGCAGATCGCGTGTGTGCAAATCGATGCAATGGGCGCAGCCGTTGATCTGCGAAACACGCAGGAACACGAGATGTATCAGTTCCTCCGGAAGCTTGGTGCCGGTGGTAACATAATGATGGATGCTGAATAGCGCCTTGGCACCCTCCGGCGCGACCTCGTGCCAGACAGCGCGTTTGTCCTGGCTCATACCAATCTCCTTCGTCTGGGGCGCCGCTCTGACGCTCGCCTACTTGACGAGGCAGAAGGAGGCAGTGTGACATGCCCGCCGACATTTATTTTCACCCTGGCCCTGCCTCGTGTCACACCAGCGCGCGCTGCATCGTCTTATCAACGGTCTGCCGAGGAGGTATCAGTGTCTGTGGGCACGTGCAGAAATGGTCACAGCCGGCGGCTGCTGCAGCTCGACAAACGGACGGCTGACTTCCTGGCCCAGCGGAAGCACTTGTTACGCCTTGCCTATCGCATGCTCGGCTCGGTCAGCGAGGCGGAGGACGCCGTACAGGATGCGTGGCTGCGCTGGGCTCAGGCAAAGTCCGCCAGTGATGCCCCAGCTGCCTATCTCACCCGAACCGTCACCCGTCTCTGCCTCGACCGGCTGAAGTCAGCGCAGGCCAGGCGGGAAACTTATATCGGGCCGTGGCTCCCCGATCCCCTGGTGGATCCGGTAGAACCGGACGAAGTGATTACTGACGACATCCCATTTTCGCTCATGCTTGCCATGGAACGCCTTTCACCATTGGAGCGCGCGGCATTTCTCCTCCACGACATTTTCGAAGTGGCATTAACCGAGGTGGCCGAAACGCTGGGACGACAACCTGCTGCGGTGCGTCAGCTTGCGTCCCGTGCGCGCAAACACATCCAGACCGCGCGACCGCGCTTCAGCGTCGACGCGGCGGAAGCGGACCGGATCGCGCGTGCCTTCTTCGTTGCGGCGCGGGACGGCGATATGGCGACCCTCTCGATGCTTCTGGCGGAGGACGTCGAGATTCACGCCGATGGTGGCGGAAACGTTCTGGCATTCCGCAACGTCGTTAGCGGCGTGGACAATGCGCTACGCCTTTTCGCAAGCCTTGGTCGAAAGATTGTGCGTCCACCGATTCTGCTGCGGACAGCGATGATCGACGGCTTGCCAGGGTATTTAAGCATCGATGAAGCTGGTTTGCCTCGGACGACGGCCCTCGATCTAAGCGAGGGTCAGATCGTCGCGATCTACATCGTCAAAAATCCTGACAAGCTTGCACATCTGTTCGCGATGCCGAATTAGACCTCTTCTGAAGCCGAGAACCTTCTGAAGCCTTCGACACCCCTGGAAGCGGTCATCGTGCTCAACCTGAACGCAGGGAAGGTAACAGGCAGCCGAGATCGACCGCGGAATGGCTGCTGTGTCGGCGGCTTCGGATTTCGCACATCCGCCTAGTCACTGTCCGGCCTTGGCTTCGATCCGCCAACAAGCTGCAGTAAAGCGGGCCAGCCCGCCGCTCACAAACGGAACGAATGCCCGCCGCACCGCATCAACGACGGCGGCTCGGCGGTTCTCACTCAAATGCGGGAGCATCTTACCCACTCTGCCCAGCTTGAGGATGTATCGGTCGAGATCCCCTTCCTCGAGTTCGCACAACGCATCGATGGGCTCGATGCGGATATCACGCCAAGCGGAGTCAAGGATGCCCTGAACATACTCGGGGTCGGAAAAGCCGAACTGCCCCGGAGCATTGCGAGCGACCGGCTCAAGCTCGGGTATAAAGGATGCAGCAGCGACCTCGGCCGCCACCATGAAGGGGTTGTCCGACGGCCTGCGCCAGACGAACGCGGTAAGCGAGGCGCCGCTGACCGCAGCCTGGCGCAGATTGGCGAAGGCTGCCGTCGGGTCATCGAAGAACATGATGCCAAAGCGAGAAATGATCGAATCGAATGTGGCGGGCGCGAGCTGCGCGGTCTGCGCATCGGCGAGAAGAAAGTGGGCGTTGGCCACATTGGCGATTTGCGCGCGGTACTGCGCGGCCTCGATGAGTGGCCGCGAGATATCGAGTCCGGTCGCCATGCCCGCAGAGCCAACCGCGCGCGCGGCCGCGAGCGTCGTGGCGCCCGTCCCGCAGCCCACGTCGAGGACATTTGATGCCCCGCTCTGTCTCACCGCGTCGCCAAGAAAATTCTCGAACGGCAGGAACAGCCGATCCAGCAGCGCCTGCAATTCAACCCATGTCTCGCCGCCATGCGCGTTCCACAGCCCCGACATCTCATCGTTCGCCGACAGCTTGTTGACCATGCTGATTCCCCTTGTTCGGAAGGTTTGATGAGCTGAGAGTGCCACTTCAAGTCGACTTGAGGTCAAGGATGAAAGCGATCGACATTGCCGAACTCGCCAAGCGATCCGGAACGCCAGCGTCGACGTTGCGCTACTATGAGGAGCGCGGCCTCATTCAGTCGATTGGACGCCGCGGCTTGAAACGGGTCTTCGACGCGGCCGTGCTCAACCGGCTTGCCCTCATCACGTTAGGCCAAGGGGCGGGCTTTTCGCTCGATGAGATCAGGGCGATGTTCGCGACCGATGCGCCACCACGCATTGATCGCCAGCTTCTTCATTCTAAGGCCGACGAGCTCGACCTCAGTATTCGGCGGATGATCGCTCTCAGGAACGGACTGCGCCATGCCGCCGAATGTCCGGCTCCCGACCATATGGAATGTCCGACTTTCCAGCGTCTCATCAAGGTCGCCCGAGGCCGCCGAGGACGCACCGCTCCACCAAAAGCGGGGCGGATCGTTTAAGGCGGCTTGTTCAGGATGAGCTTTAACTGTGACGATAGGGCGCGCTTAGCGCGACAGCCATGATCTCTATCGTGTCGTGCACCAGAGCATCAAAAGCTGCACGATCCCTGGTTTTCAGATGCTCGGCATCGGCGCGGACCAGCATATTGTGGAACGCGAGAGCACAAAGCGCGATACGCGACTGGGCAAGTGCGGGCGGCACGTAGCTAATGCGTTGGGCAATCAACTCGAGCAGCCGCCGGATCGAGGTGGAGACCTCGCTCACCTCATCGGCTGCGTGCTGGAGGCCGCCGGGCCGATAGCGCGTGACATACTGGGCGAGAAAACCCGCATAAGTGTGCCGACCATCACCATCGACGAGGTCAAGGAGCGGCAGACACAGGATATCCAGGAGTGTTCTGACGTCGCCGAGCCGACCTTGTGCCTCGGCCTCCGCGAGCATGGCGTGACGCGGTTCTTCCATCTGGCCGACACGGTGATGGAAGATCGCCTGGACGAGTCCCGCCTTGGAGCCAAAATGATATTGCACAGCATTGTTGTTGCCATGTCCCGCGGCGACGGCGATCTCGCGCAATGACACCGCCTCGATCCCGCGTTCAGCGAACAGGATTTCGGCGGCAGCGATGATCCGCTCTCGCGCTTCAGCGCTCGTGGCACGACGCCCCAGCCGAGGCACATCCTCGTCGGGCGATGTCGACGACACAAAATCGGGCGAAGCATTCATCGAGCCCATCCTATCCGAGCGACTCGTTCCCGCGACTGTCGAAAATATAAGTCATATGCGTTATAAAACAACGCCATTTGGCCCACCTTGTCGCGCAATCCTCCTCCTCACATGTAATGAAGCACCACTCATCACGCGATTCTGTCACGTATTCCGGCCTGCAACTACCAATAGGTGCGCCAGCGCTATTGAACGCATATGACTTAATTCGAAGCCCGCGAAGGGCTCGGTTTAAGGGGAGCGATGCGTGGTGCAGCAAGCAGGCCAGTTCGTCCGAGGTGCATCCGTCGCAAGCCTCACACGGCTGCTGCTGGTCGGCACGGCCTTCATGCCGAGCGTCACCGCCGCGCAAACGGTGTTTCCCGCTATCGAAACAGCGCCGCCCCAAAAACTTGGCCGCACGCCGGCAGAATCGGGGCCAGTGCGGTGGCCTCGAAATCCCACCGCCCCCATGGGCGCGCCCAACGTCCTGCTGATCATGACGGACGACGTCGGCTTCGGGGCATCGAGTGCCTTTGGCGGCCCGATTCCCACACCCACGTTCGATGCGCTGGCGAAGCAGGGTCTGCGCTACAACCAGTTCAACACGACGGCCCTGTGCTCGCCCACTCGCGCGGCCCTGCTGACTGGCCGTAACCCGCACAATGTCGGCATGGGCAATGTGACCAATCTGCCGACCGGCTATGACGGCTATACCAGCGTCATCCCCAAGTCGGCAGCCACTACCGCCGAGGTGCTGAAGCAGAACGGCTACAATACCGCCATGTTCGGCAAGAGCCATCTCACGCCGGAGTGGGAGATGAGCCAGGCCGGTCCGTTCGATCGCTGGCCGAATGGCCTCGGGTTCGAATATTTCTACGGCTTCCTCTCGGCGGACGCGAGCATGTGGTCGCCGAACCTGGTCGAGAACAGCCGTCCGGTCGAGCCCCCGCACAACGATCCGAGCTACCATTTCGATCGCGACATGGCCGACCACGCCATCCGCTGGATCGAGGAACAGCATGCGCTCGCGCCGGACAAGCCCTTCTTCGTCTATTATGCACCGGGTACCGCGCACACGCCGCATCATGCGCCAAAGGAGTGGCTCGACCGCTTCCGCGGCAAGTTCGATCAGGGCTGGGATGCGATCCGCGAAGAGACCTATCTCCGCCAGAAGCGGATGGGGATCATCCCGCCGACGACGCAGTTGACGCCGCGGCCGGCATCGCTGCCCGCATGGAATTCCCTCTCGGCCGATCAGAAGCGGCTCTATTCGCGGTTGATGGAGGCCTATGCCGCCTCGCTTGCTTATGCCGATGAGCAGATGGGCCGGATCGTTGCTGATCTGAAAGCCAAGGGCGAATTCGACAACACGCTCATCATCTTCATCCAGGGCGATAATGGGGGCAGCGGCGAAGGCGGGCTGAACGGGTTACTGTTCGAACAATCCGGCATCGCCCGCTATGACGAAGACTTCAATTACATGCTGAGCCGCATCGACGAGATCGGCTCGCCGACGCTCTACAACCACTATCCCGCTGCCTGGGGCTGGGCGCTGAACGCGCCATTCCAATGGACCAAGCAGGTGGCGTCGCATTTCGGAGGGATCCGCAACGGGCTGGTGGTGAGTTGGCCGGCGCGCATCAAGGATGCCGGCGGCGTGAGGGATCAGTTCCACTATGTCACCGACGTGATGCCCACCATCCTCGAGGCCGCGGGGGTGAAGGCGCCTTCCATGGTCAATGGCGTCGCCCAGCAGCCGATCGATGGCGTCAGCATGGCCTACAGCTTCACGCAGAAGGCGGAGCCGTCACACCGCAAGACCCAGGTCTTCGAGATGATGGAGAATATGGGGATCTACCAGGATGGCTGGTGGGCGGGCACCACGCCCGCACGATCCGCCTGGGATGTCACCAAGAACATCAAGATCGATCTCGATACGCGCAAATGGGAACTCTACAATATCCGTCAGGATTTCTCGCAGGCGAAGAACCTCGCGGCGTCCAACCCTGCCAAGCTGCAGGAGATGCAGCAGCTTTTCTGGGCGGAAGCCGCGCGCAGCAAGATCCTGCCGATCCACGATTTCGCGGAAGGCACCGAAGGACGACCGACCCTTACCGAGGGGCGTGATCAGTTCGTCTATTATCCGGGGCTGACGCGCGCGGCAGAAAGCGCTGTTCCGCACACGATCGGCCATTCCTATGCGATCACAGCCGATGTGGTACTACCCGACAGGCCGGCAAATGGCGTTCTGGTCACACAGGGCGGCCGGTTCGGCGGCTATGCGCTCTACCTGAAGAACGGGCGGCCGATCTTCCACTACAACGCGGTCGGTCCGCGCCAGTACAAGATCAGTGCGACCGAGGCATTGCCACCTGGGCCGCACAAGATCCTGGCGGACTTCAAGGCCGACAGCGCAGCGCGTGGCGGCGGCGGCACCCTCACCCTTTCGGTCGACGGGAAGATCATCGGCAGCGGCCGCGTCGAACACACGCTGTTCGGCTGGGTCTCCCATACCGAAGGCTTCGACGTCGGCGAGGACACGATCACGCCGATCAACGACGACTACACGATCCCCGCCAGCAGGTTCGACGGGGACCTCCGCAAGATCATCTTCGACGTGAAATGACGCCGGCCCGCGTGGGGCGGACGGATAGAAAACAGGATGAGGGGCCAGGAACATGGTTGAATACGGACGGATCGAAGGTCGCGGCGGGACCACCCGCGTAACCGTGACGGCGACCAGCATATTGGCGTTGCTGGCAATGACTGGCCAGGCGCAGGCACAGGAATCGGGCGCGCCCGCGCCCGCGCCCGCGGCGCCGGCTGCCGCGGAAGCGCCGGCGGAGGCCCAGTCCGGCGGCATCGAGGATATCGTCGTCACCGCCCGCAAGCGCGTCGAGACGACCCAGGACGTGCCTGTCTCCGTTACCGCTTTGGGAGCCGCGCAGATCGAGCGCTACGACCTCTCCAATCTCGAGCGCGTCGCTGCGACGACCCCGCAATTCGTCATCGGCCGGTCTCCTTCCGGATCGGGTGCGACGCTGGTGCTGCGCGGCATCGGATCCAACACCACGTCGATCGGCCTCGAACAGTCGGTCGCGGTCGTGGTCGACAGCGTCTATTATGGCCAGGGCCGCATCATCAACGAAGGCTTCTTCGATCTCGGACGGATCGAAATCCTGAAGGGTCCGCAAGCCCTGTTCTTCGGCAAGAATGCGACCGCTGGTGTGGTTTCGATCAGCACGGCCGATCCCACCGACAAGCCCGAATATCAGGCGCGCCTGGGCTATGAGTTCCGCACGAAGAATCTGATCGGTGAAGCGATCGCCTCTGGCCCGCTCACCGACACGCTGAGCGCGCGTCTCGCAATCCGTGCCTCGAAGATGTGGGGCGGCTATTTCGACAATGAAGCGGTCGACCAGACCTATACCTCCAACGATCGCACCAGCACCGCGGTCCCCGGCACGCCGACGGTCCATGCGTCTCCGGCTGCCGCGAATGAAGTGCCGGGTACGCGTGACTTGCTCGCTCGCCTCACGCTCAAATGGGAACCGATCGACGATCTGACCGTGACATTGAAGGGCAGCATCGGCGACGTCGAGACCAACAGCCCGAGCTCGAACTCGGTCATCTATCGCTGCCTTTCGGGAACCTACCAGTTCAACCCGAACCAGCCGTGCGAGAAGAAGTTCAACGTCTATCAGAACCGCTTTCCCACCGCGATCGCGGACTCGATCCCCTATGGCAAGGATGGCGGTGATCTCGGCAATGACTACCGCTCCTGGCAGATCACCGGCACCATCAACTATGAGATGGATGATCTGACGCTGACGTCGGTCACCAACTATAACTGGAATCGCAACGTCTTCGTGTTCGACGCGGACAGCGGCTCATCCAGCGTGTCCGCGGCCAGCGTGTTCGCGACCGAATGGTCGGAATTCCACGCTTTCTCGACCGAATTCCGCGCGCTCACCACCTATGACGGCCCCGTCAACCTGATGGCTGGTGCCTATTACCAAAATACCAAGCGCGACTATCTGGCCTGGACGGCCTCGGGCGGCCTGGAAAACAGCGCTGCCCCCGATCCTTCGCAGCGTTATCTTGCCAACAGCAAGGATTCCCAGACCAAGGGTGAGACGATCGCCGCCTTCGGCCAGGTGATCTGGCAAGTGGTGCCGGAGGTCGAAGTCGCGGCCGGCGTGCGCTACACGCACGAGACCAAGGACAGCTATTTCGTCCAGCCTTACTCGCACCCGATCCGCGTCGCACAGGGAATCTTCCTGCCCAACGTGACAATCAATGCCGACCAGACCTTCAACAACTGGTCGCCGGAAGCGACGATCACCTATAAGCCGACCGACGACATCACTCTCTATGGCGCCTACAAGACGGCCTATAAATCCGGTGGTTTCTCCAATTCAGGCATCCTGAGCCCGTCGGCAAGCGTCGAGGATTTCGCGTTCGACCCCGAAAAGGCGGAAGGGTTCGAGGGCGGCGTCAAGACGATGTTGTTCGACCGCCAGCTTCGCCTCAATGTCGGCGCCTACTGGTACAAATACACGAATCTGCAGCTCGATTTCTTCCGCTCGGACATCTTCGCGTTCAGCACCATCAATGCCGGTTCGGCGACAACCAAGGGCATCGAGCTCGAATTCCAGTACGCGCCGCGGACGGTCGACGGCCTCGATGTCCATGGCAGCATCAATTACAACAAGGCACGCTATGGCAATTCGCCGAACTCGCCTTGCTATCAAGGCGCGACGCCGGCACAGGGCTGCACCATCGTTCCCGGACAGGGACCGCGACAGAATCTGGATGGCCTGCCGACAGCCATGGCGCCGCTGTGGACTGGCTCGCTCGGCGTCAGCTACGAAACGGCACTGACCGACAACTTCAATTTCGCCGTCTCGGTCGATGGCCGCTACAGCGACGATTATCTGACCTCGGCATTCGGTAACGAGTTCACCCGCCAGGGCAGCTACGTCAATCTCGATGCTTCTGTTCGCGTCCGCACTGCCGACGATCAATGGGAGCTGGCGCTGATTGGCAAGAATCTGACCAATCACTTCTACGCAACCGGCGGCACGGATGCGCCGAGCACGGGATCCGGCACCGGCACCCCGGGCGGGCGTCTCGCAGATCAAATCGGCTTCATCGCCATGCCTCGCACGGTGCAACTGCAACTCACCTGGAAATACTGATCATCGCTCCCCTCTGGCCCCCGCCTTACCCTTCGGCGGGGGCCTTTTTTGGGCTTTCCCGGATAAGGTGGACATGAAGGCAGGTGCGCTCCTCGTTTCGCTTATCGCCTTGATGGTGGGGGCTTCGCCGTCGGCGGCATCGGATGAAGTGTCGTCGTCCTATGACCCGGGCGGGGCCGCCCAGCATCAGATGCCGGTCCATCCTGATCGCATTCCTGCCGACCCGGAAGCGCGCCGCATCTGGGCTCGCTCGCTCGCATATGATGCCACGATCTACGGGACGATGGCCGTCATCCAATATCAGGAGATGCACCGACAGGCAGTCGATCGGACGTCGCCGGACTATACCGGCTTCAACCGCTTCGCGCATAGCCGCACCCTCGCCGGGCCGGGCTATGCCGCTTTCAAGACGCCCAATGCCGATACTCTCTACTCGAATGCCTGGCTCGATCTGACCCGCGGACCCGTGCTGTTCGACGTGCCGGAGATGGGCACGCGCTACTTCACCGCCAACTTCATCGACGCCTATGGCAACGCTTCCAATATCAGCGCGCGCACCCGTGGCTTTGCGGCCGGTCGCTATCTGATCGCACCCGTGGGTTGGCAGGGAACGGTCCCCGAGGGAGTGGAACTGTTCCGTGTGGCAACGCCTTATATGTGGGTCTTGCTGCGCGTTCTCGTCGATGGCCACGCCGCCGATATAGGAGCAGCCAATACGCTGCAGGATGGCTTCCGCTTTACACCGTTCGCCGGCTCCAGGGCTGACACGGCAGTCGAATATCCTCCCGCCCGCATCGAGAGCGCACTCGATTTCTTCCGCATCCTCGATTTCGTGCTGCGCAGCAATGGCCATCCCGAGGGCGAGGAGGCCCTTGTCCAACGCTACCACGGGATTGGCGTCGGCGGTGCGGTCGGCCTGGCGAAGGCGAGCGAAGATCCGGTCGTCCGGGAGGCAATCGCCGAGGGCTATGCCGAGGCCCAGACCGTGATCGGTCGCACGGTCAACCAGACGGGCTGGCCGGTCGGCACCTGGCGTTCGGCTGTCGATGCCGGGCGATACGGTTTCAACTATCTTTATCGAGCCGCGGCTGCGACCCTGGGTGCTGGCGCCAACGTCTCGGACGAGAATTACGCCTTCACGACTTTCAAAGACGGCAAGGGGGATGCGCTGGATGGCGCACAACATACCTACCGCCTGGTCCTCGCCCCGCCGCCGCCCGTCCGCTTTTTCTGGTCGGTGACGGTGTACGACGCGAAGACACGCGAGCTGCATCCCAATCCGATCCACCGTTACCTCATAAGCGATCGCACCCCGGGCCTGCGGCGGGGGCCCGACGGCTCGGTCACGATCGAATTGCGACCGCACGCTCCTGTCAAAGGCGGTTCAGCCAACTGGCTGCCCGTGCCGAGTGGTCCCTTCTATCTCGCGCTTCGCGCGCAAGGGCCGGAGCCAGAGATTCTGTCCGGTGCCTGGACGCCACCACCGGTGGAGCCGAAATGAGCCGCTATATGCTACTGGCCGCCCTGGCGCTTGTCGCACCCGGAGCGGCATCCGCCGCCATTTCGATCGAAGCTACCACCACCGCCGCCATCTTCGACGGCGCCACCAGCGACGCGCATGATCTCGCGGTCCGGGCCTATGTCTGGGGCATGCCCCTGGTGCAGGCCGCCAGGATCCGCTTGGCCCGCACTTCTTCGAAGGGAGCTCCCAGCTTTCCGCCTGCACCGCTCAACCAGTTCGGCCACGCGACCCGCCTCGTCGATCCCAGTTGGCGAGGTGGGGTCGGGCCGAACAACGACACACTGTACAGTCTCGCCTGGATCGATCTCTCGCAAGGCCCGCTGGTGCTCGAGACGCCTGATTTCGGGAAGCGTTACTATACGTTCCAGTTGGGCCTGGCGGATTCCTCGACCGAATTTTCACCCGGACAGCGGACCCATGGTGCGAAACTACCGCCCGTCCTCATCTATGGGTCGAACTATCAGGGCCCTGTTCCTGATGGCATGCTCGGACAGCGGATTGCCACGCGTTATGCGCTGATCGCCGGCCGCTTCCTTGTCGACGGCGAAGAGGATGTCGCCGCGGTGCGCAAGCTGCAATCGGGCATCCACCTCCGACCGCTCAACGGAAGCCAGGTCGCGCCTCCACCTCAGCGTCCTCTTCCCGCGGTTCCACCAGGCGATGCGGACCTCTCCTTCCTCTACCAATTGGGGGCCGTGCTGAAGGACTGGACCGTGCCACCGCAGGATGGCGCGTTGGTCGCCTCCTTCGCCACAATCGGCTTGACGAGTAATCAGGGTTTCGACCCCGGTCAGCTTGAGCCTGCGATGCGAGCGGAGATTGCACGCGGTCTCGCCGACGGTGCCGAGATTGTTCGCCGCAAGTCGCTGCACCTCGGCGAAAACGTCAACGGCTGGACGATTAACTACCAAGGCGCGCGGTTAGGCAGCGACTACCTGCTCCGTGCCGGTGTCGCCAAAGATCAGATCTTCGTCACTCTGCCTGAAGAAGCGCTTTATCCGATCGCGCGCGCCGACGCGGACGATCGACCTCTCGACGGTCGGAACGCCTATGAAATCGTCTTTCCTCGCAACCAGCTGCCTCCGGCCGATGCCTTCTGGTCGATCACGCTTTATGGAGACGACGGCTACATGGTCGCGAACCCTATCGAGCGCTACTCGATTGGCGACCGGACCCGCGGCCTTACTTACTCCGACGACGGCTCGCTGACGATCACACTTCAGCACGAACAACCCGAGGCCGCCCGGCAGTCGAACTGGCTGCCGACTCCCGATGGCCCATTCTATCTCATGATGCGGCTCTACATTCCTCGTTCTGACGCATTGACCAAGGCATGGGTGCCGCCGGCAATAGTGCGTGCCGACGATGCCGGTCGATGAATTACACGGCTCGAAGTCCCATGCGCCCGCCGGCGATGGCTGCCTTTAGTGCGAGTTGTAGCGCCGGGACGATGAGGAGAAGCCGAATCTCGAACAATAGCGATGAAAGGGAGAGCGTATGAAGCGCTTCGCGGACAAGGTGGTGGTCATCACAGGGGCGGGCTCTGGCCTGGGGCTCGCCACGGCACAACGATTGGCCGACGAACAAGCCACGCTGGTATTGGTCGATCTGCGGGAGGACTGGCTGGAGGCAGCGCGAAACAGCCTTCCGGTCGGCACCAATGCGACGATCTTCAGGGCAGACGTCTCTCAACTCGCAGAGGTAGAAGCCTATGTGGACGCTGCGGTCGCGGCGCATGGAAGAATCGACGGCTTCTTCAACAATGCGGGCATCGAGGGCCGCCAGAACCTGACCGAGCAATTCGGCGCCGAGGAGTTTCACCGCGTAATTTCGGTCAACCTTGACGGCGTGTTCTATGGAATGGCCAGCGTGCTGAAGGTGATGCGCGCGCAAGGCAGCGGCGCCATTGTGAACACCGCGTCGGTGGGCGGCATTCGAGGGGTTGGAAACCAGAGCGGCTATGCGGCCAGCAAGCATGGCGTCGTAGGGCTCACGCGCAATTCAGCAGTCGAGTATGGCTGCTATGGGATCCAGATCAACGCCATCGCGCCCGGTGCGATTATGACCGCGATGGTCGAAGGTTCGCTCCGTCAAATTGGCGGCGAAGACTGGGAGGAGGCTGGACGTCAGTTCGTGTCCGTCAATCCAATGAAGCGTTTCGGCAAACCCGAAGAGGTGGCGGCCCTCGTCGCCTTTCTCTTGTCGGGCGAGGCGGCCTTTATCAACGGCGCCACCATCCCGATCGACGGAGGGCAATCCTACAAATATTGAAGCTCACGAGCCGCGCCTGGATAGTGATTCATCTTTTGGAGAGGGCGAACTGAGACCCGAATCCTCTTTGTTGGTGGTCCTGCCCGGTGCTCACCGCGGCGACAGGACAACGTCGAGGCCGAGCCGGATGACCGGTTCTCCTAATCTTCCGCCTTCTCCGACACGCCGGACCTTGCCCTCCGTCAGGACATCGCGTGCGGCCCGTCTTCTCATGGAGCTGAATGGATGGCGGCTATCGGGCAGCCGAATTTGAACTCCGGATGACCGCTTTGGCGGCGAGTGCGGTCCGTTCGTTCCAACCAGGAGGGACAATGCGCACGTAAGCGAACAGGAGGGAAAGGGAGTGCAGTTAAAAGCCTTTCGAAAATCCCGCGGATGTCTACACCGCATTTTATCGTGAGCCGAATTGCAGCTATCCCGCGTTCGGACATAAATCATGCGGCGTGACGCAATCAGCCAGTGCCAATTGGGTGTTGTATGGGGAAATGGTTTTTTGTTCTGATGCCGGCCCTTCTATGCGCCTGTCAGGAACGCTCTAGTCGCGATCCGATGGGTCGCGTTCCAGATCCCATGCTCTCACCCGTCACCGACGCCGATGCCCCGACGGTCAAAGCGATAGAAGGACGGGGCTATGAGATTGTAGGAATGCGAGAGGCCGCCTGCGATCCTAGGACAACTCGCGCCTGTACCGGATTTGACGCGCTTTATCTCGGTCGAGGAGGCGTGGAAGTGAATAAATCTTCTGTTGCCGAGTTTGCCTGTCCAGGTACCAGTGATCCGATCGAAGAATGGAAATGTCGAATATTGGATCCACCTTACGTGCCGAACGACGGATTTGCTCCGCTGGCTACCGAGGGAAGCTAAATCCGGGACGCGACCGCCCCTGCCCTGCCGAAACGGATCGGGCAAGCTTGTCGCGTGACGCCGCAGCGATATGCTCGTTCTCCCAGGAGTTCGCGTTGCTGCCCGTGATTTCGGCACGCATCCAAAGCTGAACGGTTGACGGTTTTCGAGTGGCGTCGCGCCGCCTGGCCACGTCACAAATTGGCAATGGGCATCCAAGGACCGAGTACCCGCCGACGAGGCATTTCCGCGCCCTCGTCGACGGAATACCCTGGTGAGACGACGCCCCACGCGTCGTTTCTACGCGCGGCAGAAGCGTTCTAGGGTGGCAAAGGTTCCCGTTGATTACATCGTACGTCGTGAGCGGATTGCAGCGATTGAACCTGTGAACCTCTCGTCGAAGCTCGCGATGCAAGATGCGAGTGAAAAGCGGAGACCAAAGCCGCTCCTTCCTGGTCAGGCCTCATTGATGATCTGTCGCGAACATCATAGTTTATAGGCGATAATTGGCGCCCTTCCGGTCGAGGCTTGCTAGAACTGACCGAACCGCGATGAGCAGAGCTAGGCCCCCATGAAAAAGTCCAACAAGCTGCGCGATGCCGATTACGCTACGCTGAGCGATTTCAGATATACGCTGCGGAGCTTCGTGCGCTTTAGCGAGGAGCGTGCGATAGAGGTTGGGCTTACGCCGCAACAGCATCAGGGGCTGTTGGCGATCCGTGGCGCCGAACGTGGCGCGGCCACGATCGGCTATGTTGCTAAACGATTGTTTCTTAAGCCCCATAGCGCCACCGGCCTCGTCGATCGCCTCGTCGATCTGGAGCTCGTGACACGGCAGACGGCGGAACATGATCGCCGCCAAACGCAACTCTTCCTAAGTGACAAGGCCGAGGCGCTGCTGGCTGCGCTGTCGACCGCCCATCGCGAAGAGATCCTCCGCCTGAAACCCCTGCTTTCGGAGCTTTTGGGGCGCCTGGACTAGGCTAACCGAACGCCTTTGCAGCCATAAGCAGCGACGCCGGCGATCCCGCCTATCCGGAATTGATGGCCGGCCTTTAAGCGTGAGCGCATTCCCACCTCGCATCTGACGACTGGATCGTGCCGAATAGCCTCGGCTACCCCGTCCGAGAGGCTTGCGGCTACGGGGCAATTCATATCGTATAGCGATATATTCGTGTTGCGATACAAGAGGCGTCTGTCCTTAAGGCCCGGGGAATTGTGGTTCGCAATGTTCGGGGCTCGGCGGGCCATAGGCGTCCGACAAAAGAGGTGAACAGCCTCGGGGGGCGTGATTATGGGTGTTCTGAGCCGGGCGCTTACGGTCGTGGGGTTGCATCGCGTCGTGCGGCGCCATTCCGGCGACGGGGTCGTGCCCCCGCCCCGCGAAGAAGATAAGGGCACCAAGCGGGACCGTATCCGGATCAGCTTTCTACTGCCCGCCCTCGATGCCGGTGGCGCCGAACGCGTCGTCAACATCGTCGCCAATGATCTCGTGGCGCGTGGCTACGACGTCAGCGTGGTGACCCTGTCGAGCGAGGATCACCGTTCCTATTTTGACTATGACGAGCACGTTGATCTCGTTCGGATCGGGATTCCGCCATGCCGGCGGCCCCTGCTATCCAGCCTGTCGATGACATTCCGGCGGGTGAAGGCGCTGCGCGACGCGCTCAACGCACTCCAGCCGGACGTGGTGGTTTCCTTCCTGACCCGCATGAACATCCTGACTCTGCTCGCATTCGGAAGCTCGTCGGTGCCGATCATCGTCTCCGAGCGCAACAATCCCAGGAAACAGCGATTTGGCTTCATGTGGAGCTGGCTGCGCGCCTGTCTCTACCCCCAAGCTTTCGGCCTTGTGACAATGACGCGCGAGGCGATGCACGCTTTCCCAAACTACATGCGTCGGCGCGAATGGGTTGTTCCCAATCCGGTAAAGCCTCGTGCCGCCGTCAGCAGGAATGTCGATCGTAGCAGGACGATCTCCGCGGTCGGCCGTCTCGTCCCCCAGAAAGGCCTCGACCTGCTCCTGCTCGCCTACAGCAAGGTGGCGACAGACTATCCCGATTGGCGGCTCGTTATCTGGGGTGAAGGTCCAGAACGTGGGTCGCTCGAATATCTCAGGCAGTCCCTGGACCTCGCCGACCGGGTATCCCTTCCCGGGGTTTCGTATCAGCCCGGCGGCTGGGTCGACAGGTCGTCAATGTTTGTGCTGTCCTCCCGCTACGAGGGATGGGGCAATGCGCTCATGGAAGCCCTCGCGGCAGGTTTGCCGGTGGTCGCCTTCGACTGCGATTGGGGGCCTCGCACCATGATCGACCATGGCGTCAATGGTTGGCTGGTGCCGAACGGCGATGTCGACGCATTGGCAGAGGCATTGCGAGGGTTGATGGCGGATCCGAGCCTTCGTGCCACCCTGGGCCAGGCAGCCCAGGGAGCATCCGAGCGCTACTCGGTCGAAAGCGTCACACAGCAATGGATCGCAATCATAGACGAGGCTCTCGTAGCGCGACGAGCGAGCGTCGCGCGAACGTTCGACAATAGCCGAGTTGAATGGTCCGCCGGATCGCCGGTGTGAGGCACGCCTTCGGATCCAGGATCATGCCGCCAGGGCGGAAATGATGGCTCGCACTCTCCGGCGGAGCTCGGCGGATTCACGCACGCGCGGATAGGTCTCATGCCTGATTCGGCGAACGAGATAGTGCAAAGCCGCAAAGCCGGGATCGTGCCCGCCCGCAATACTGGCCATGAGCGCAGGATATTCCCAGCAAGGCTTCACCACCGACGGTCTCCTTGATCAGCGTGAATTTGCGAACGCTGGTCTCGTCCCGCGCCGGATGCCCACAGAAAGGCCGCGCCCAGGGCGCAACAGCAGGCGCTCAGGCGAAGGAACGGACTCTGCAATGGTCCAACAAGACAAAGGATCGAGAGGAGGAAAAGCGCTGGCCATGCCATCCATCCGCTACGTTTCAGTCGCAGCGCCAGTTTTGCCGCCAGAACGCATATCACGCCCGCGACAACCAGGGCTCCGATCACAAGGGCCATGGCTTCCGCAATGATCCGGAGCACGAACATCGACCAGCACTCCTCAGGCTGGCTTCGTCATTGTGAGCTTAACGGCCCACAGGGCTTTTATATCGCACTACGATATATATTCCAATACGCCCAAGCGGCCATGACCTAGCGGCCGGCCCGACCCCAGGCGATGTGCTTCGCACGCGCCCACTCCCCGGTTCGGATCCTTTGCCGGGCCTTCAGCAGATCCTGGCGTGACAGGATGCCGACAACCTTGCGGGTGCCCTGCTCGACGATCGGCACGCGACCCGTCCCCGATTGAACTATGAGGTCTGCAACCACGCCACTCGGGCTGTCGGGAAAGGCCACCGGCTGGGACGCGTCGGAGAGGCTCTCTGCAAGCGACGCCTTGCGGTCGATAGGCCCGAGTTGCCACCGCAGGACGTCGGAACGGGACACAAGTCCGACGAGAGCCCCTGTGTCATCGGTGACGGGATAGCTGCGATGGCGGGCATTGCCAGCAAAGAACTCAATTACTTCGCCCACAGTCATCGCGTGGGACAGCGTGTCGGGATCGGGTGTCATCAGTTCGCGGACTTGCATCAGGTCGAGTGGATCGACGCTGTACTCCTGGAATATATGCCGCCCGCGCCGGGCGATCTTCTCCGTCAGGATCGACCGGCGCATCATGAGCACGCTCACCGCATAGGCGCCGACGGCACCGGCAATGCAAAGAGGCAAGGCGTCGAATTGCCGGGTCAGTTCAGCGGCAAACAGGGCACCGGTCATTGGCGCGCGCATGGCACCGCTCATGATCGCCGCCATTCCGATCAAGGCCCAGAAACCCGCGCCGCCCGGGACAAAATGTCCCACCAGGCAGCCCAAGGCACCGCCCAGGATCAGGAGGGGCGCCAGCACGCCACCCGAAGTCCCCGAGCCCAGCGCCACCAGCCAGACGATCGCCTTCATCAGGAGGAGCAATGCCACGGCTCGGATATCCATCCGGCCGTCGAGCAGAGCCTGGATATTGGCATATCCCGCGCCCAGCACATGCGGATCGATCATGGCTCCCAATCCGACGACGAGTGAGCCCAGCGCGGGCCACCACATCCAATGGATCGGCAGGTGATGGAAGCCATCCTCGATCCGGTAGAGCGCCTTCGACAGAACTATGGCTTCCACGCCCACGAGCAGGCCGAGGCCGACTGCGGTCGCCAGTGCCCAGGATCCGTGCGGAACGGCCAAATCGATCGCGAACATCGGCCCCGTACCGATGAACCAGGGTCGCACGGCAAAGGCGACCAGCACCGCGACGACCACGGGCACGAAGCTTCGCGGTTTCCATTCGAACAGAAGCACTTCGACGGCCAGTAAGATGGCGGCGAACGGCGTCCCGAAAATTGCGGTCATCCCGGCTGCCGCACCGGCGACAAGCAGGGTCTTCCGCTCGGCCGCACTCAGATGAAAGCATTGAGCGAAGAGCGATCCGATCGCGCCGCCCGTCATGATGATCGGCCCCTCCGCGCCGAAAGGGCCCCCACTGCCGATCGAGACAGCCGAGGACAGAGGCTTCAGGACTGCGACCTTGAAGGAGAGCTTGCTCTCGCCAAACAGGATAGTCTCGATGGCTTCCGGAATGCCGTGCCCCCGGATTTTCTCGGACCCGTAGCGTGCCATCAGGCCGATGATGAGGCTGCCAATGACCGGTATGATCAATGTGCTCAATCCAATCGCCCTGTCGGCGAGATCGACGTCCAGGGTCGAGATCCGCTGATACCAGAAGAGGTTGGATGCCAGCGCAATGAGCTTGAGGAGGATCCAGGCGGCTCCGGCTCCGCCAGCGCCCACGATCAGGGCCATGCCGGTCAGCAGGATCATCCGCCGATCGGCACTGTGGTCGCCCAGCCTCCCGGCTTCTTCGGCCGCCCCACCTAACATTCAAAGTGCCTCTTCCTCACCTCCGGGATCGAGGCGATTATATCGTATTACGATATATTTCAATGCACCCGATTTCGGGAGGCTGCATTCG
This sequence comes from Sphingomonas sp. DBB INV C78, assembly GCF_042693015.1. NCBI lineage: Bacteria > Pseudomonadati > Pseudomonadota > Alphaproteobacteria > Sphingomonadales > Sphingomonadaceae > Sphingomonas > Sphingomonas sp. DBB INV C78. The sequence goes on from NZ_CP170544.1 coordinate 2,383,558, forward strand.
ACCGCCAGACCCGAAGGTGACGGGCGAAGACAATTCACGAATGAGGGTATGTTGGCTCAAAAGCGGACCAGTCACACGTGACGGAGACGCAACCCCACCGTGAGCTTGCGCGCGCCAACGGATTCATTTCCTTGTCCCGACGGTACGTTAGAAATTTGAGGGTCTTCGCTCGCACCGGCCGCGGAGACGTCGTTCGTCATGTCAGGGATGCTGGAGGAGATACTCGAACCCCCTGATGGCAGAATCCCGCCTCAAGGCATCGACCAGGAGTTGCCTCCTGGTTTCGCTATCGCCTCTGACCGTCGCCTGAAACTCCACGCAATCGCCTTCCATACGAATGCCGGTGGCCTCGACCCGGAGGCCGAAGCCGGCCAGCCGCGAGGCGAGGCTTTCCTCGGAAAGCGAAGCATCTCGGCTACAATATAGTTTGACGTGCGCGTAGCGGCGCTGAGGAAGGATCTTCTCGGTAGCGCCGACCGCGGCGAGGATGAGAACGGTCGCGACCGCGCCCGCGATGGCGAGGCTGTAAAAGCCAACGCCAAACAGAATTCCCAGTGAGGCGGTCATCCACAAGGACGCCGCGGTCGTCAGGCCGCGTACGCTGAACCCCTCGCGAAAAATGACGCCACCGCACAGAAAGCCGATACCGGTCAGAACCCCATGCGCCATGCGCACCGGGTCAATCCGGATTATTTCATCGGGCGTGTCCGTCAGCCACCGGATCTGATGGACAGCCGCCAGCATCAGCAAGGCGCAGGACAAACTCACGAGAATGTGGGTACGAAACCCCGCCGGGCTCGCACGAAACTCCCGTTCGGCGCCGATCACGGCTCCCGCGAGAACGGCCCCCAATATCGGAAGCGCCAGGTCAGGTTCGAACAGATCCATAGGATGACAGACACGAATGACATCGGATTTGTTCCAGCCAGGCGCCGCACCTACCCAAGGCCCTTGAGGGGCGATCGTCCGAACACTGCTTTCAATGGGCTTACCTGCCACGTACTGAATCGCGCCCTTCCAGATGCAGATCCATGCCAACATTCTGCCAGTGGTCGCGGTGTCGACCACAAAGATGATCTCTCGTGCGCTCCCAAGGTCGGGCAGCGGCAAGACCCTCCATTTTCGGCAAATTCTTCCGTGGGGCCGAAGGCCCTCGAGCAACATAGATCAAGCCAAGATCGCATTGAATGTCGGCGACATTTACAAAATTGGCGCGTCGCCGTTGACAAAAGAAGGCCTGCCTCGGCTGGCCCGCTTCTTGCTATCGGTAAACGGCAAGTTAACACACCGGGGGATTAGTATGAAATTCGCGTTCCTGAAGTTCGCTGCTGCCGCTGCTCTTGGCATTGCCGCCGTCGCTCCGGCGCAGGCTGCGACCACCTTCCAGATCGATACCGACGCTGCCGACACCTATGTCAACGTCACGTCGTTCGATCAGATCGGCTTCACCAACTTCACGGCGAGCCTCGCCAGCCTTCCGGGCGCCTTCTCGCTGGAAGAAGGCGAGAGCTTCACGTTCGACTTCGCCACGCTCAACATTGGCGGTTTCCTGGGCGCCGGCACCGCCTCGCTCGAAGCGAAGCTTTCCTTCCTGACGCCGGGTGGATCCGGCACCAGCGAGGGCGACGGCTTCTACGTCAAGGGTTTCGTCGTCTCCGGCGGCGGCTTGAACTGGGAAGACATCGCGCCGATCACGATCGGCGGAGCCACCTACCAGGTTGAATTCAGCGACCTCGCGGGCCTCTCCATCTCCAATCCCAAGGTCAAGGCAACTGTCACGCTGATCAGCGAAGGCGTTGGCAGCCCGGTTCCGGAGCCCGCCGCCTGGGCGATGCTGATCACGGGCTTCGGCATGGTCGGCGGCGCGATGCGCATGCGTCAGCCGCGTCGCGCGCTCGCCGCCTGAAAATCATTAGGGGTGAGGAAAAGCGCCGTCGGCCAACAGGCCGGCGGCGCTTTTTCTTTCCTGACAATCGTCACCGCCCCTCCCCCATGACCTATAAGGCGGAGGCTTAGAGGGATCGCAGCGTTGCCGCAGGTGCTTCCTCGACCAGCCACTTGAGCAGCGAAAGCAAGTGTCCGCAATAGGCGCGATGCCGGTGGAGAGTGGTCGCCTTGTCGACGCAACGGCCGCGGCGCTACCCGGGTGCTGCAAGCAGGCTCAACCAGGATCGGGAACCGGGAACGCGACGATTTCGCGAACAGTATGATGCGTACCACACCGCCTTGGCCGGCCAGTGACGTCGATATATGGACGCAGGAACCTCGCCGTCACGGATCGGGACGTATTTGGAGCTGTCATGGATGATCGCGGATACCGCATCGCTTATCTTGATGGCCTGCGGGGTCTCGCAATCCTGTCAGTAACGCTGTGGCACTACACCAATTGGGATTATGTCCGCTTCTTTCCCTACGGCTCCTTGTTTGCAGGGATCCCCGTCCTTGATCATGGCTGGGTAGGGGTGAACCTCTTCTTCCTGATCTCCGGGTACGTCATTCTTTTGACGCTGGAGCGCTGCTCAACTTTTGGGCAGTTCATGGGTCGGCGATGGCTTCGGCTGTTCCCTGCGATGTTGATCGCTTCGCTCTGCATCTTCGCGATTTCCCGCTTCCTTGGCTCATACATGCCGCACGGGCAACCGGATGCCATCAATCTGTTGCAGGGGCTTACATTCATCATTCCTACGTTCTGGCAGGCAGTGCTGCAGACGCCGGTGGACGAACTGGATGGAGTCTTCTGGACGCTCTACGTCGAGATGGGGTTCTACATCATTTTCGGCCTGCTCTATTTCCGACTGGGATGGAAAAAGGGGCTTTTGGCATTAGCCGGCATCTGGCTGGCCGTGCTCATTCTCCCGCCGCTCGCACGGTTGACGGGCGCGGCTACTGTGCTCGCCTGGGTCGAGGTCGCGCAATGGAGTGGAGCGGCATATTTCGGCTGGTTTGTCAGTGGAGCCCTGTTTCTCAAATCGCATCAGAGCGGTTCGGCGCCGCTATTCGTCCTGGCGGCCCTCGTTGGACTGGTGAGCGTATTCACGTCCGGCCTCTGGCAGCCGAGTGATTTCCTGTCCTCCTTGTATCTGTCGGCCGTGGTTGCCCTGTTCGCCGTTACGCAGAAGAGTGAAGCCTTGCAGCGTGGGTTGTCGACGCGCTTCCTGCTGTTCGCGGGCGCGATCAGCTACCCACTCTACCTGCTCCACAACGAGATCGGCATAGGCCTGATCGCCGCCTCTCCGCATATACTCCCCCGCTTCGTGTGGCCCGCAATTCCCGTTCTGATGCTCATGATGATGATGGCCACGGCATGGGCCATGACACGATGGGCGGAACCGTGGGTGACCAAATGGCTCAGGCCGTTTATGCTGGGGCAGAGGCCGTTCCGGGGAAATGTCGGGCAGGCTTGAGCGAAGGCCGCGATGCGAACGGTGGAATGGCAGGATTTGGGAACGGCCAACGGGCGTCACTCCGTCCGCAAAGTCGTCGCTTCCGGGCGAAGTAAGCCGCCGTTGCGCCAGGCTCGCGATCGGTGAGCACCGTCAGAATCAATCCCTGCGCATCCCGCCCATCAAAGCCATTTACAGCCCGATCTCATCGAGCGCCGCAGCCACCTCAGGATCAATTTTGCCTGCGTTCTTGGGTGTCAGGCGATTCAGAGCGGTGCGTATCCGTTGCTGTGCTACGTGCAGCGCCTTATACCGCACCTCTCGGGTCAAATTAGTACGCCACGAGCGGCTTTGGCCCAGTAAGACGGCCCATTTGGCTTCTTCCGCGGCCAGGATTGCCAAAGCCAATCGAAGTCCATCGCGTCGGCCGTGGGCGTAGTCTTCGGACATCAATCGACCTTCTTTGGGTGGCACTCTCGCTTAACGCATGAGCGCCCGCTCGGTCGCCGAACAGTCGGCCCTGTCCGGGCTTTTCAACCTGAATGAAGGTCAGCTTTCGATGATCGCTAATCGGCTTCTAAAAGGCGGCTTCGTGGGCGACTGCCGACGAGATGCGCGACTTTAGCAGTCCAACCTCACCTCGGTTCTGCTGCCAAGACATAATCGAAACCGTGGTTCAGTCCGCCCTCTGTCTCTACCTTTGCGAGTGCCCGCACTCGAAGGACCTCACCGACCTTGCGAAGCGCTTCAGCGAGCGCACGGTCTTCCATCGCCGCAAGCCGCGGCATGCACATATCGATCTGGCTGTTCACGAACCGCGCCTTGTAACGTATCGCGAAGCGTCGGGCGGCGACGATGCGAAAGCCCGCCGCTTCGAGATGATCCGCCACCCACTGGGCCGGATACTCGCGGTACGGCCGCTCACCTGAAAGGAGCAGGCAGGCGTCGCGGAATCGCCCAATCTCCCAGACGAGCTTACCCGCAGCCGACTCGGGTTCGATCGTAGCATAGGGTTCAAGGCCGACCACATAGAGGCGGCGGCCCACCAGCTTGCGCAGGCGTTCGAACAGATAGGGCTGATAATAAGGCGCGAATCCTTCGATCGCACCGACGAGATAATCGGCCAGCACCGTGTCGTAACGCTCGCCCTCCAGCAATGCTTCGTCCGCCCAGTTCCCGAGGACGATCCGGTCCTGCCTCCGTTGCCGCTTCTCGATCGCGTCGCGCACCTGGATCGCATGCGCCTCCGCGCCGGTCACGGCTGTCCAGCGGTCGGTTTCGAGCGAGGAAACCCAGGAGATGGAGTTGGTGCCGGTACCGGCATCGAGGAAGGAGCCCCAGGGCTGGTTGCCCTGGAGGTCCTCGATGCAGCGAAACAAGCCTGATTCAGTCCGCCGTTCAACGGCGGACGACGGCGCGCGGCTCGTCATCGCCTAGAATTGGGTCCGCAAGCCGACGACCAGATTGCGCCCCCGCAACGGCGAAGCGGTCTTGATGAAGGAGGCGTGGTTGAACGCGAGTTCATTGGTGAGGTTTGTCGCCCGGACGAACAGTTCCGCGTCGGCCTTGGCGCCCAGCCGAAGCTGATAGGCAAAAGTCGCGTTGATCATGTCGTAGCCCGGCGTGCGGGTTTCGAAGGCGGCGATCCGATCCTGCTCGAAAACATGATAATATTCGAGTTCACCAGAGAAGGCACCCCAACGCCCATCGGCCCGCGCGCCCAGGCGTCCCGCCGGAATTCGCGGCAAATTGCCAAGCCCGTTGTCGAGCTTCGCACGAACATAATCGCCGAACGCCGATACCGCGAAGTCAGTCGTCAGCTGATGCCGGATTTCGCCGTCCACACCGGTGAAGCTAGCGTCTGCCGCCGTGTAGCGGATGAGGCGAAAATCCTCATATTGGTCGAGGGTGTCGGCAAAGATGTAGTCGTCGAAATCCTGATGATAGGCGCCGAGCGTGAAGGTCGTCTTGCCCGCGACCTTGCGGAACGTCAGGTCGATGGATTTCCCAGTCTCCTTGCCCAGGGTCGCTGTGCCCAACTCATAGGTGTTGGTCGCAAGATGAATGCCGCGGGCATAAAGTTCCTGTGTGTTGGGGGCGCGCTGGGAGCGCGCGAGCGAGAGCGCCACCGAATAACCGTCACTGATGTCCCAGACAGCAGCGCCAGAGATGGAGAATGGTCGGTGGCTGACCTTGCGGCCGAGCGTCGTCTCTATCCTTTGCCATTCCTGCCTGGCAGCCAGTTCAACACGCACCGGCCCGAGTTGGGCTGTTTCCATCAGGAACAGCGCGGTGTTGGTCGTGTCGCTTTCCGGCAGGAAGGCTTCCTCGCCGAGCGCGCTGAAATCGCTCTGCGAATGCTGGACGCCCAGCACCCCGCGCAGGCCTGCAATCGGCTTGTGGGTCAGTTCGAGGCGAATGTCGCGCGCCTTGTTCCTGAAGGTCGTCGCGATCTCGTCGCCCTCGATCTCGTCATGTACATAATCGGTGAAGGCCATGCGGAAGCGGATCTTCTCGAAACCGGGCAGCGGATCGCGATATTCGCTGCGGATATCGAAGCGCTCGCTCCTGAGCTTAACGAACGGCACCTCGTCATGCTCATGATCGTGATCATGGTCATGATCTTCGTCCGCATGGCCATGACCGCCGCAGTGCAGGCTGCTGCCATGCGGGTGGCAGGACTCATAGTCGTGACTGTGCCCCGGCAACCCATATTCGCTGCGCTGACGGGTATAAGCAACGCCGAGATATCCCCCCTCGCCAATCCATGAGCCGCCCGCGCTGAAGGTCGAGGTGTCGTTATAGGAGCCGTCGACGCGCTTCTCGCCGAACCCGCGGGGCACGCGATAATCGTCGCTTGAACGGTGCACGCCTTCGACGCGCACGGCGAACGGGCCGACGCCCGCTGTCAGGCCGCCAACCAGCGAGCGCTCATCGTCCCCGGTGCCGATCCGGCCTTCGGCCACACCGGCGATGCCGCCTTCAGGAAGCGCGGTGGGCACCTTCTCATCGAGCAGGTTGACCGCACCGCCAATCGCGCCGCCGCCATAGAGCAATGCGGCGGGACCACGCAGAACCTCGATTCCCCGCAGCAGAAGCGGCTCGGTCGTCACCGCATGATCGGGCGAAATCACCGACGCGTCCTGGATATTGGCACCGTCCGAGAGCGACTGCACCCGCGGTGCCGTCTGCCCGCGGATGACCGGGCGGCTCGCACCCCCGCCGAAATTGTCGAAGTTGATGCCCGGCTGTCCTGCCAATGTCTCGCCGATCGTGGCTTGGCGGCGATGAACGAGATCGCGTCCCGAAAGCGTGATGACGGGTGTCGCCATTTCGTCCGCATTAAGATCGAGCGGTGCTGCGGTGATCACGATATCGGCTGTGGCGTTGCTGCCGGCCTGTGCCGCGAAGGCGATCTCGGGGGCAAGCGCAGGCAGCGAAGTGGCAGACAACAGGAAGAAACGAATTGTCACGACGGACCCCTTTTCACAACGGAGGGCGTCGCTATAGGAGACGTTATATCATCATGCAACCGGCGGAGATGAACGCTGCGCAACAATCACTTGGGTCGAGGACGCATCCGATCTGTCTTCGCCAACCTTATCGAGGGAACGGCCGCATCGGCGTCGATCCTGTGCCTCCTCCACTGCTTTGCGCTCCCGCTGCTCCTTCTCACCCTTCCCGCTGCGCTGGCCACCTTTGCCCTTTCGGAAGAGGTTCACGTCTTGCTGCTTACGAGCGTGACTCCGTTCGCCCTCGCGGCCTTCTGGATCGGCTACCAGCATCATGGGCACCGCGTTCCGGCAGCTCTCGGTGTAGCTGGCATCGGCTGTCTCGCCGCCGGGATCTCGCCGTTCCCGCCGGCTGTCCAGACATTCCTAACTGTCGTCGGAAGTCTGTTGCTGTTTGCCGGTCATCTGCGAAATTGGAGGCTGCGCGTCCATGCCGCGTGAAGTGCTGCCGATCGATCAAACTGCCAGTCCAGGCCATCACCGCAAGAAGCAGCATCGCACTCCCGCCGCGCTGAACGAACTCGTCATCGCCCTGATGAGCCAGATGCCAGAGCCAGCAACGGCATATGAAATCGCGGCCACGAGCGAGGCGCTAGGGAAGTCGTTGAGCGCCATGCAGGTATATCGCGTCCTCGATCGGCTGATCGCGGAAGGCCGGGTTCGTCGCATCGAATGCCTGTCCGCCTATGTAATAACGGAATGCGAACGGCCGATATTCCTCGTTTGCAAGGCATGTCGTTCGATCGCGGAGCTGCCCGGCGATACCCTCATGCTCGAGCTTGAAGACTTTGCCTCCAAGCTTGGGTTTGCCGAGTCCCGGCCGTTCATTGAGGCAGTCGGAGTTTGCTTCGACTGCACCCAGCGATCAGCGGAAGGCCGGCAAGCGAACGGCGAAGCTCGATGAGCAAGCTGAATGACCGGCAGGTATTGGGGCGACGAATGCGCGGCTTGAACGGCCGGAACGTCGGCGGCCCCCGGCACTATCTTACCCGCACCCAAGCGGCTTGCTCCACGCCTACGCTCACAATCGCACCACTACTACCTAAGATAGTCTGGAGAATAACCTCGATCAGCGCAGAAATGCCGCAGTTCTGCAATGTGGAGGTCGTAAGGGTCGATTTCCGAACGGTATGCCTGTGGCGTTTTCAGTCGCGTCCACATCTTGTTCGGTGACCTGAACAGACCGGGCAAAACAATGCCCGGCGTTGCTTAGGAGGCGTATCATGTTCGACGAAATTGACCGGGCGTATTTCCGGTTGAGGGCCGATGAAGAACGCCGCCGGGCGTCCCAGGCGGCGAACCAGACAGAAGAACGTCGATATGAGAATCGGGCATGCGAGTTTGAAAATCAGGCGGTCAGCCTGGAGTACGCTTCGCCTGGCGCGTCATGAAATCTGCAAAGGCCTGCTGATAATCGAGGTACCAGCGTGAAAGCGCCGGCCGGTTCTCGATTATGTCCTGCATCGCCCGTACGATTGCGATCGCCGACTGGTACATGAACGGCAAGACCGAAATCGATCCGATGATCACCCACGTCATGAGCCCTGAAGAGATCGACAGGGGCATCGACCTGATGCATGCGGGCGAGAGCGTCCGATCCGTCGTAATGTTCTGATACAACAGGCCAAGGAGAGATAACGGTGTTTTCACATGTAATGGTCGGCGCGCACGACGTTGACCAGTCGAAGGCCTTTTACGATGCGGTGCTGGGCGCGCTGGGCGCGAAGCCCGGCTTCGCTGACGACAAGGGCCGGGTGATCTACGTGCACGAAAATGCAATGTTCATGATCACCAGTCCGATCAACGGCGAGCCCGCGACCCATGCCAATGGCGGCACGATCGGCTTCGGTGCGATGTCGCCTGATCAGATCGACGCCTGGCACGCCGCCGGCGTCGCCAATGGCGGTACGACCTGTGAGAATGCACCCGGCTATCGCGAGGCGCCGTTCGGCAAATATTATCTCGCTTATCTGCGCGATCCTGCCGGCAACAAGCTCTGCGCCTTGCACCGCCCGGAGCAGTGAGATGCCAAGGCCCCGGCTTTGGCCGGGGCAGTTTTCCATCGGAATGTCATGGGCGGGAATCGATAAGCCAAAACAACCATGGACGTTTACGCAGATCCTTCGAGAACCGCGATGCTCCGGCACCAACCCTCCAATACCGTCCTCACGGCGCCGCTTAGAACCCGCCACTCTCAAGAAGATGAATGTAGGGAAGGTTTCGGGGAGCCGAAATCGAGCTCGGAATGACAGCTGTGGCGGCGTTTCCAGTTTCGCGCTCTCCAAGCCTGACAGGTAGGCGCTCAGGTCAGGTTGAAGCGCTACGAATTACCGCAGTGCGCTGTTAACTTGCATAACTGGCAACGCGCCGACGCTTCGTGTCAGCGCTTGGGCGTCAGCTTCCGAAATGGCGGCAGAGTTTTGAAATAGGCGCCGCGATCGGTGAGAAGCAGGCGCACCTGTGTTCCCCAGCCGCCGATCAAGACGTCCGGCTTTCCATCGCTATCAAGGTCACCCTGACCCATGCTCCAGCTCCGCCCCACAGTCGATTGCGGCACGGCGTCGAGGGTGACGTCGGTGAAGCGCCCCGTCCCATCGTTGCGCCACGCGCGAATCTGGAGCGGCACGAAGCCTGGCACCTGGATAGCACCGACCAACAGATCCTTGTGACCATCTCCGTCGAAATCGATGACGGTACCGGCCCAGCTCGAAAAGCTGTGGGCTGGAAGGCGCGTCGCGGTTTCGTCGCGGAAGCGGCCCTTCCCATCGTTTATCAACAGACGGGTTTGGGGATCCTTCTGCCAGCCATGGTTGTTGCTTGTGATGTTGAAGAAGACGATGTCGTTAAGGCCATCGCCGTTGGCGTCGAATACATGCACCTCGCGCGTTTCCAGCGGTTGGTTCAAGTCGAGGCGATCGGAGGCGTCGGAGAACCGCCCCTTGCCGTCGTTGATCAACAGGCGGTTGGTGAGCGATGGGCTGGCGAGGACCGCATCCAGATCACCGTCCTGATCCATGTCTGCCAAAGCGACTCCTTCGGTCTGATCGTTGCCGGCAGGCAGATGCGTGCGGGTAGCATCGACGAAATGGCCCGGACGCTTCCGATCGTTGAGGAACAGGAGATTATGGGCCGGCACAAACTTCGGGCCGTCATTTAGCTCGCCGGTGCTACCGATGAATATGTCGGGTAGGCCGTCGCCATTGACGTCGCCCACCGCCAGACCATTACCTTGGCTCATCGCAGGCAGTCGGTCGCTCACGTCGGTGAAACCGCCGCGGCCATCACCAAGGAACAATTGATGTGCCTCATCGGATTCCGAAACGAAAACCACGTCCATGATGCCGTCGCGATCAAAATCGGCCGCGCGCACATGCTCGCTGTCGTGGAAGGCTTCGCCGAATGCGCCTGGGCGATAGATCAGTCGACCGCCGCCTTCATTGATATAGAGGCGATTTGCGCCATATTCGACCGATAGTACCGCGTCCAGATCTCCGTCCCTATCAACGTCGATGAGAACCGAGTCCGTGGCATGAAGGCTCGGCGATAGCGGCACGTGGGTCGCCGTCGCATCGACGAATGCGGACGATGGGCGTTCCGGAATGAGCGCGAAGTCCTGCCGTGACGGGTCTTGCAGGCCCTTGTCGGCAGATAGCGCCGTCACGGCAACGCAGGTGGAAGCCGTCAGAATTAGTGCACACATCACTGGTCGCGCCATAGTATCTCGCCTGCAGGTGGATGGAAGAAATTGCCGACTGTCACTTGGTGGCTGAATGGATCGGTGGTTGAGGTCAGGCTATTCCCGAGATCACTCCCGGCAAATCCGACCTTTATCGCGTGATGCCGGCTAGGCCGTCGAACGCGTACCTTGCGACGGCGCCCACCGTCCCGGCCAGGAGCCAGCGACTTCGATGGATCTCATCCTCGGCTCAACCGCGCATGAGGGAACCGCCATTGACGTCGATGATCGCCCCGTTGATCCAGCATCCATCATCCGACAGGAGCAGTGCCACCGTCGCTGCATGATCCTCGGACTCGCCGAGCCGCGTGTGAGGCGTGCGTGCCATGAAATGATCGCTCCATTTCTTGGCCTCGGAGGCATTGGCCTCCATCTGCATTTTCATTTCGCCGGTTACGGTGAATCCCGGTGCGAGGACATTCGCGGTAAGCCCCTCCTTGCCCCAGCGCGAAGCGACGTGCCGCATCAGCGCGTTAACTCCGGCCTTGGACATGGCGTAAGACGGGCGTGTCGGCTCGGCGCCATAAGCAGATCCCGAACTCGTATAGACGATCGCGGACGCGGGGTTCCTGAGCAGATGGGGCAGGACGGCGCGGGTGCAGAGGAGATGTCCCCGCAAATTGACCGCGATGGTGCGATCGAAAACCTCGAGATCGAGCGCCAGCGCATCGGAATCGCGCATGATGACGGCGAGATCGGCCGCATTCACGTGCGCACCGTCGAGACCTCCGAACCGATCGACGGCGGCCGCAACAGCGGCTTCGACCGTCGCTTCGTCGGATATGTCGACATAGACGGCGAAAGTCTCGCCGCCCGCTTCGCGCGCGACCTCTTCCGCGACCTTAAGGTTGATGTCGGCCGCGCAGACCCGCGCGCCCTCCGCCGCGAGGCGCCGGACGGTCGCAGCGCCAATGCCGGTCGCGCTCCCGAAGACGATGATCCTGCGCCCGTTGAGCCTGTTCTTCATACTTTACTCCACTCTTCAAACGATCTCAGCATTGTGATGTGCTTATGTTAGCATGTCCGGGTTCAGCTGATCCGGATCGCCTCGAAATGCTTCACGGGAGGAAGATCGAACCACATATAGCCGTCCCCGCCCGGCTGCCCCGTGATCATGACGCCGGCGCGCAAGGCCCGCGCTGATGCCAGAGTGGGATCGCGCAGCCCGAGGCGAAGACCGTGAAGCGTCGGCGGCTCCGAATAATCTCCTTGCCGCTGCCCGGCATAGTTGATCACATGCACCATCCAGGTGCCTGATTGACCCTGCCGCTCGATCGTGAGCTCTACCGCACCATTTCCTTCAAGCCTGACGAAGGCGGGTGGCGCATGGTGAACGATCAAGGCTCCCAGCAGGTCGCGATGGGCGGCCAGACCCTGGCGATAATAAAGAAGGTCCGGCTGCCAGGGGATGTGGACCGAGAGGCCCTTGCCGAACGGACGCGCCAGCACTCCAGGTGCCGATCGCACGGGCTCGCCTGCTGCAGGATAAGCGAATTCCGGAGGACCGAAGGGATGGTCGGGCGCAAAGGAGATCAGGTTGCGCGCATCGCCCCGCGCCGTCGATGCGAAATAGGTGCCGTCGAGCGGAATGCGGCCGCCGCCATAGAGCGATGCATCGCCTGCGAGCGACCAGCCATGGGCCGGCTCTTCCGCCCCGAACGCTGCGACCGGGCTCGACGCGAGAGCCGGGATATCGCGCGATTTCCCCGCTTCATCGAGCGACCCCGTCTTGCCGGTGGCGATCAGCAGCCCACCACGCGCGACAAACGCATCAAGCACCCGGGCCTGTTCGTCGCTCAACTTCCTGGCATCGGGCGCCAACAGCACGTCGATGCCGTCGAGCACCGCCGCGCCCTGCCGGGCAAGGCGGCCGCGGTCGACATACAGGAAGGGAATTCGCAGATTGACGAGCGCCAGATAGGCACCGCGATGCGCTTCCGAAACGCTCTCCTTGCCGCCCGTGAGTTCGACGTTCGGCCCCAACAGCCCCACGCGTGAGGCCGGCCTCAACCCGGCATAGAATTGCTCGTTCGCCTCATGCCAGTGATAGAGCTCCGACACCGGCTTCAGCCAAGACTGGTCGACCTGGTCGGAAAGCGTGCCGATCAGATAAAGATCGAGTTTGCCCCCGGTTCCGAGCGCCTGAGCGAAACGCAGCATATGGTTGGCCGCGGTTTCGGTCGTCTCACGCCAGGGATAGTCGATATGCGCCGTCGAGGTCGCAGAGAAGGGGCGTCCGGGCGCAACGCTCTTGATCCAGCGGATCTGCTCGCCCATCGCGTAGGGCCATTCGGGCGCCGGCCGGTCGACCCGCCGCTGCACCTCGCCGCGCGCGATCTCGCCAACCCCAAAGTCCATCAGCGCCGCGTCGGGGCGCAACTGCCGGACGAGCGTAATCGTCCGTTTGGAAAGCTCGCTTTGCGTCCGTCTCTGAAACGCGACATAGGCCTGCCAGTCAGGATCGTCGGGCCCGTCGCTCGCCGGCAGGTCGAGACCGTAAAGCTCGCGAAAGCGGCCGCTGCAATTCCTGCAGACGCAGATGCCATGATCGACGTTGCTGTAGTCGGTCCGCGTATAGCCGACCATGTTGAAGAATAGCCCGTCCAGCGGATAGAGCCGGAGCGCCTCTTCGATAATGCGCAACGCATAGTCTTGCGCCCAGCCGCCATTGGGGCAGGCCTGGTAGGAACCGGCATATTCCCGGGCCGATCCGTCGCGGTTGCGCATGAACCAGTCGGGGTGCGCATCATAGACCGGCTTCATCGCCTTGGAGAGATCGAAGCGGCCGACGAAGCTCAATCCCTCGCGATGGGCAGCTGCGATCATCTTGCCCGCGAAGTCGCCTTTCATGTGGCGGTTGCGAAAATGCAGGGGAAGCCTGGTCGGATAGAATGCAACGATCCCGCCGACGTTCGAAACGAGCGTGTTCGCGCCGAACGCCCGGACGTCCCGCGCAATCGTCGCCGGGTCCTGGCGTGCGTCGATCTCGCGCAGATTGGTCTGGAGGATGCGATATTCTTTCTTCCACCAGTCCTTGTCGGGCGATCCGGCGGTCATCGCGCCGGCGGGTCCCAGCGGCAATGCAAGCGAAACGCCCGCCATCGCGCCTTTGAAAATGTCGCGGCGCGACGCCCGCAATTGTCGATCGTTCATGCTATCTCCCTGAAGCGCGCCGCGTTCATGCTTCACACCAAGTCGACTGCTACGACTTCATGGACAAGGATATCGGCAATCGTGACGCTGAGCTCGCGGCCTGAGACGGCGAAGTCGATCGCGCGGCCCGCCTCGAGCAGACGTACGCCGACGGGTTTCCGCCCTTCCGGCAGAAGCAGGGTGACGCGATAGGGACCTGTGCGGATCGGTTCGCGATAGCTCCCACGCATCGTCATGGGATTGTTGAGATTGACGAGATGCGCCGCAACCGACGCTTCCTGTCGCCAATATGCGATATCGACCATCCCGGGGCCCTCGACCTGAAGCGGCTGCGGAGCCTGATGTGCCCATGCGACGGCGGCGCCCAGGAGGCGCAGATGATCCCCATGGGAAAGCTCGGCGAAGCTGCGATCCAGGTCCATCGGCATGTAGACGACCCGCCCTGCTCCGGCCCGCCGGGCAATCATCATCGCGATGTCGCTCGAACGCTGTTCGGTGAAGACGCGCTCCATCGGCAGGTCCGGATAAGATGGAATGAGCGACACCGCCACCTCGGCGGGCGTCCGGACGGCGACGGGCAGGCGTGCCACTGGTCCGATCATCCGTCGCACGCTGCCGAAGCCCGCCACCGCTGAATGACGCGTATCGACGGCCAGATAGGCGTTGCGAAGCGGTGCTTCGGCTTTGCCTGCAACCGAACATCCAAAGAGATCCGCGAGCCCGAAATTCGCGCGGCGCCGTCCTGTCTCGTCGTAAAGCGATGTCTCGTGGGTCGCCACCAGGCGGCCGCCGCGCTGGACGAAGTGGCGCAGCGCATCGCACTGCCTGTCGGAGAGCACCGCAGCGTTCGCCAACACCAGCGTCCTGAAGCGCGCGAGCTGGTCGGTCGAGAGCAACGCATCGTCGATCATCTCGAACGGCAGTCTCGCCTCGAGCAAGGCCTGATAAAAGCCTTTCTCGTGACCCTCCAGCCGCTGGCGATCCTTCCAGCCGCCGAGAAAGGCCGGCGTGCGGCTCGATATTACCAGCCCGATCTCGGCGAGATTGGCGGTATTGCGCAGATAACGCTCATGCGCGTGATGCCAGTCGTAGAGCTCGCGAACGACTGCCATCCAGCGCGTGTCGAGCGGCTTGGCATTGAACTTCGTCACCCATGGGAGCGCGCCTTGCGCAATCGAGCCGGCAGCCCAGATGCGTATCTCCGCCGGATCCTGGACCGAATCCTTCCAGCGATAGCGCTCCTCGACCCCGACCGAGATGATCTGGCCCACCGGCTTGCCGGGCAGGAAGGCGCGCAACGCCTTCACATAGCGGCCCGCGCCCCAGGCCTCGGGCCCCGTCGACCAGAGATCGTGCCCCGCCGAGCGCGCCTGTCGGTCGCCAAAAGCCAAAGGCAGGCGCTTTGCGAGTGCAGCGCCGTCGAGATCCACGAGACCGCGACGATCGCTGCCGGGAATGAAAAACGCATCGGGGCGATGGCGACTTGCAGCCACGTTCCAGCGGTCGATCAGCGCGAAGAGGCGCTCCGACACCCATGCGGCATAAGCCCGACCCTCGGGCGTGGAGGGGTCGGGGTTGGCGGGTACGTCCTCACCCGTCGCCGCCCGATACAGCGATTGACAGCTGGCGCAATGGCACGTTCCGCTGCCATTCCAGCGATTGCCGAAAAAACCGTCGACGGGATAGCGCGCGCCGATCTCCTCGATGACGCGCGGCATCAGATCGAAATTATAGCCGCCATAAGCGCATGTGAGCGTGAGATCCGGCGAGCTGGCATGGTGTTGCGGTTCGCCGCTGGCATTGATCAGCGCCCATTCGGGATGGGCCGCGGCGACGTTCGCGTTCATGGCGTGAGGATCGATCCGCGCCAGGACCCGGAGCCCCATGCTCTTGCAGGCCGCAACCATCTCGCCGAACGGATCCTGGCCCGCGTCGAGGCCGCGGGCGCGGCCATGATCCGGAATGTCGGTCGGATAGAAGGCAATTCCGCCGCCGGCGCTCAGGCAAACCCCGTCTGCATGGATCGACCGGAAATAATCGAGCCAGAAATCCTTGTCGTAGCGGCCCGGATCGTCCTCGGTAAAAGCAAGCTGGAACCAACGCATCGGCTCCTTCGCCCAGGCGCCGGCAGTCGGTGCCAGTGAGCCGCCGCCAGCCACGAGCGCTCCGGGCATAGCGGTAAGAAGCGCGCCCGATGCTGCGAGGAAGTCCCGCCGACCAATCAGCATGGCCCCATACCTGCGCGGCAGCGCGAAGCCGCTTCCGCCCAAGATGCCGATTGCAGGGGACGGCCGACCGGCCGTCCCCTCATTTTGCCGCGGTTGGTGAACCTCACCATCCGAAGCGCATCGTAAATCCGAACTCGCGCGGGGCGGTGATCGTCGCGGACCGGTAACCGGAGTCGAACGGGATCGTGCCGAACGCTTCGAGTCCTTCGATAGCATTCGTGGACACCTGGGAATTGCCCTGACTGACGCGGAGGGCTCGCGTCTGGTCGA
This sequence comes from Sphingomonas sp. DBB INV C78, assembly GCF_042693015.1. Lineage (NCBI taxonomy): Bacteria > Pseudomonadati > Pseudomonadota > Alphaproteobacteria > Sphingomonadales > Sphingomonadaceae > Sphingomonas > Sphingomonas sp. DBB INV C78. The sequence goes on from NZ_CP170544.1 coordinate 2,399,840, forward strand.
GCAGATTCTTCACGAAGAGGTTGAGTTCCCACTTCGAGTCCGGTCCGCGAAGGCCGACGAACAGATCGATCTTGGTGAAATCGCGATAGCGATAATTTGTATTGGTCGAATTATAACCCGGCCGATAGGACAAGAGGCCACGGACGAAGGGCGTATAGTCGCCCACCGGAAAACGCATCTCGCCGTCCGTCGAGAGGCTGAACTTGGGCACTTCGGAAATCCGGTCGTTACGCGCGCAGGTCGCAACCTGCGCCGTTCCCGGCACGCTCGGCGGACCGTCGGCATCGGGCACGCCATCTCCGTTGTAATCGTTACAATAGAGCATCGCGTTGTCGTAATGGGCATCCGCATAAGCAGCATTGATGTTGAAGTCGATCCAGCTCGCCAGACGCGTGAGAAGCTGGACCTCGACGCCCTTGCTGATCGCGGGGCCGTAGGTGGGCAGCGGCGCTGAAGCGGGGTCGACTTGTCCCGCAATGCCCGACGAGTTTGTCGTCAACGAGGGCGCAAAGTCGATATAGTTCTTGAAGGTCTGGTAGAAGGCCGCGACGTTGAGCGTCACCCGGCGATCAAACAGATTGCTCTTCACCCCGATTTCGAAACCGTCCGAGGTCTCGTCGGGCGTGCTCAGATATTGCGGGTCCAGTGGCGCGGTGACCCCGGTCGCCGCCACCCCCGGACGGAACGAGCGCCCGTAATTGCCGTAGACCGTGAGATCGGGATTGACCTCCCAGGTGATCGTGGCACCACCGGTCAGGCCGTCGGGCTTGACCGTGCTCGGAGTGGTCGTGTCGATACCAAAGGCCGGGATCTGGAGACGCTGCGTGCGCTTTGTCTTGCCCCAGGTCTGGCGGAGACCACCCATCACGCTCAGACCGTCGACGATTTCATATCCCAGCGATCCCGATATCGCATAGGATTTGCTGGTGATCGGCAGCGTTACCTGGACGGGGACCGGCACGACGAAGATCTGCGGCGGTACCGGTCCTGGCGCGGTCATGCCGGGGAAGATCGAGCCAAACGGATCGGTCAGGAAATAGTCGTTCTGCTGGTCCACCCGAACGTCGTGGAAAGTCGAATAGTCATAATTGCCGCTGATCGCCCAGATCAGCTTCGAGTCAGGCACCGATTGCAGACGGAGCTCCGACGACCACAGATCATATGGTGTCCGGACTCGCTGCATCAGCGTATGATCAGGCACCGCATTGCCGTCGTCCTGATCGCGCAACTGGTCGAGCCGGGTCCGTTGATAACCGCCATTGAATGCCAGCTGCGCCCACTCGAAATCATAATTCGCATTGAGCGTGACAATATGGCTCTCGTTCTGGAAGCGAAGCGGTCCTTCGCTCACCGCAAGCCGGTCGGACAACTCGATTGCCGGCCCGCTGCGTAGCGGGAAGAAGCTGTTGGGGCTGGGCTGATTGCCGGCCCCAAACACCGCGCGGAACGGGCGGACGTCGGTGTAAAGATATTGGTAGACGAGATCGGCCCGGAAGTCCGGCGTCGGTTCCCAGGCGAGCGAGAGGCGGGCGCTCAGCGTCTCGTTATAGGATTTGCGCCCGTCGATATTCTTGACCTGCGAGGCGCGATTGCGATCCGAGAGGAAGGCCGCGCGCAACGCGAGCTCGTCGCTGACCAGCGGAATGGAGGCGGCGCCCTGAACATTATAGGCGTCGCGGTCGGTCAGCGCGGCCTGGACATAGCCGGTGGGCCGCGAAAGATCGGGTCGGGCCGTGCCGATCACGATCGATCCCGCCGGCGACACCCTTCCACGAAAAAGACTCTGCGGCCCCCTCAGGACCTGGATCTGGTCGATATCGTAGATGGCGCTGAAGAAGGTATTCGGGTCGACATCGATTTCGTTGAAATAGACCTGAACGGCATCGCTCGAGCCACTGTCCGGGTTGAAGGAAATACCGCGCAGCGTTGCGACATTGCTGCGGCCATCAGCGTTTTCGAGCGACAGTCCGGGGACCGTGTTCTGGATCTCCTTGATGTCGAAAAGGTTGAGCCGCGCGATCTCGTCGCCCGATACGACGTCGACTGCCACCGGTGTGTCGATCAGCGTCTCCGCACGACGGGTCGCGGTCACGACGATCTCGGCCGCATCCACGCCAGCGGCGTCCGCGCCCTCCGTCTGGGCCATGAGCGGCCCTGCCCCAACAAAGGCACTGGCCGAAGCCAGCAGCAAGATACGCATTGTTTGAAAATCTGTCACCTGATCCCTCCCCGTTCGGGCCCTGGCAAGCGGGCCCGTTGCATTCGCGAACGGCGTACGGACAATCGTGCGGGCCAGTAACCGGCCGTTTCACGATATGGGACGGCAACCCGACGGTCCCTGCCCTCATTTTTCCGCCGCTGCCGCTACGTCATTGTGAAGTTTTGGCTTCCGGCATGATCCGCTGCCGTGTCGCGGCTTCAGAAATCCGGACGCAGGTCGATGAGGACGATCCCTTCGCCAACGCCCGCATCTGCGACCTCGGCCGGCCCGATCTGGGCAGCGATCATATGACCTGCAGGATGCACGCTCGGATTGCCATATTTGTAACCGCCGTACTGGACGATGTCGGTCATGCGCGTGTAGCGCGGCCGCGCCGGGTCGAGATCGAGTACGCACAGATCCATCCCGCGCCGGCGATCGTCGGCGCATTCGACGAGCGCCTTGCTGCCGTCGGGAAAGATCCCCTCAACTTCGCCGTAGAGCTGGGGGGGCGTCGGATAGCGTGTCAGCTTCGCGGTTCGCAGATCGACCGATACAACCTCCTCGCCAGCGGCTTCATGCGTCGGCGTAAAGCGGTAACAGGGCATCAGAAGCGCCTGATCGCCCGGCAGGAAGTCCTGGGCCTCCACCGAGCATTCGGTCGTCGTCACGACCTCCCTCTCATTCGCGAGTTTCGCGCCATCGGACGATACCGTTACATTGGCGGTGAAGATCGTCGTACCCACGGGCTCCTTTTTGACGGGATCGATCTTCATCTGGCCCCAAGCGACGAGATTCGAGTTCCGGCTGGTGGCGATCCCTTCGAAGACGGTCTTGCCAAGGGGCATCGGAGCCCGCTCCGCGCGGGCATCCATCCAGAACAGCTCGATGCGCGAGAAGCGCGTCTCCTCGCGTGTCGCTGCCGGCAGGCGCGGCCCCAGCAGGAGATAACTCCCGTCGGCAAGATAGTGGATACGCAAAAAGCCCTTGTTCGGCGAATGCGCGGTCAGGTTGCGGGTCGTGCCCGTTGCCAGGTCATATTCGAAAGCATCGCCATAGGACCGACCGATGAAGGCGAGCTTCTTGCCATCCGGCGAAAAGACCGGGCGTTCGCCGAAAGCCGAGATCAGGCGCTGTCCCACCGGCATGTCGTAGAGCGGATTGCCAGGGCGGTTGCCGATCGGCATTGATTTCGGGACGGCATCGCCTCGCCCGAAGCCCGGTCCCCCGGCGACAGCGGGTGCCATCGGGCTCGCCGCAAGCAGCACCAGCGCGGCGCTCGCGAATATCTTCATCTCATTCTCCATGACTATCGCGAATTAGCTGGGGCGCCGGGCTCAACGCGCGCAACCGCGCGATCAAACGATCCCATGATGCGGGATCAGGGCCGCGCCCGGGCCACGCTCATGTTCCATATCGTGGAATGGTGCCTTCCGGGGTTCGAGCGCGCTCCATATCGACCGCCGGGCTTCGCGATCGCGACCGGATGCCGGTCCGACCGATCAAGGAAATCGCATGATCTGGTCGCAGAATTACGATCCCACCGGGACGATATGGACGTCGGCGCTCATCGCAGGGGTGCCGCTCATCGTTCTCCTCGGCAGCATCGGCCTGTTTCATATTCGCGCGCATGTGGCCGCGCTCCTGGGCCTGGCTTCAGCCCTGCTCATCGCAACTTTGCTTTTTGCGATGCCCCCGGGTCTCGCACTGCGCGCGGTCGGCTTGGGCGCCGCCTACGGCCTGCTTCCGATCGGCTGGATCGTCCTCAACATCATGTTCCTTTACCGGCTTACCGAGACGACCGGGCAGTTCCAGTTGCTGCGCAAGGCGGTGGCCACCTTCAGTCCCGACAGCCGCGTCCAGTTGCTCCTTGTCGCCTTCTGCTTCGGCGCGTTTTTCGAGGGTGCCGCGGGGTTCGGTACACCCGTCGCTGTCTCGGGCGCCATGCTCATCGGCCTCGGCTTCACCCGCCTGCAGGCCTCTGGCCTCTCGCTGATAGCGAATACCGCCCCGGTTGCGTTCGGCGCGCTCGGCACTCCGATCGTGACCCTTGCCGGCGTGACGGGCCTGCCGCTCCACGAGCTGTCTGCAATGGTCGGCCGCCAGATGACGCCCTTCGCCGTCATCGTTCCAATCTGGCTGATGGTTGCCTATTGCGGCTGGGGCAGGACGAAAGAGGTATTGCCGGTCGTCCTCGTCGCCGGGGTAACATTCGGTACCACGCAGCTCCTGATTTCAAATCTGCATGGTCCCTGGTTGACGTCGATCGGCGCGTCGATCGCCTCGATCCTTGCGCTCGTCGCCTTCCTTCGAATCTGGCAGCCCCGGACCATCATGCCCGTCACAGCGGGTGCCGGTGGGGACGACGGCTCGCACGCCGGCGCCTCCGGGGCGAGGGATGACGGGCCAGGCGATGCGCCCGCAATCGCCGGTGCAGCCGCGCTCCGACGCGCCTGGTTACCGTGGATAGCGCTTATATTATGCGTCTTCATCTGGGGCCTTCCCGCCGTCAAATCGCTTCTCGACGGTATCTTCAGCCACCAGATCGCCGTGCCCGGTCTTCATGAAATGGTTCAGCGAATGCCGCCGGTGGTCGCAGCACCCGAGGCGGAGAAGGCCATATTCAACCTCAACCTGCTGTCGGCGACGGGCACCGCGATTTTCGTTGCAAGCATCCTCGGAGCCTGTCTTCTCGGGGTCCGCCCGGCAGCCGCGGCAAAGCTCTACGGCCAGACGCTGCTGATGGTGTGGCCCTCGCTTCTCACGATCGCCGCGATGCTCGGGCTGGGATATCTCACGCGCTATTCCGGCATCGATGCCTCGATGGGCCTCGCTTTCGCCGCCACCGGTCCCGTCTATCCCCTCTTCGGGACGATGCTGGGCTGGCTGGGCGTCGCCGTCACCGGATCGGATACGGCCTCGAACGTACTTTTTGGCGGCCTTCAGAAAGTGACCGCCAATCAGCTTGGCCTCTCGCCCATCCTTATGGCCGGGGCCAATAGCGCCGGTGGGGTGATGGGCAAGATGATCGACGCGCAAAGCATCGTCGTCGCCTCGACCGCGACCAACTGGTTCGGCCAGGAGGGGCGCATCCTGCGTTATGTCGCGCTTCACAGTCTCCTACTCGGCCTCCTCGTCGCGCTGTTCGTGACCCTTCAGGCATATGTATGGCCCTTCACCCTGATGGTGCCGCAAGGATGACGCGCACTATCGCACCCCTATCCGCCGCAAAGTCGCCCGAGCGCGATCGCCTGCGACGAATATTGGCAGACGCGCTGGCTTCGGTTCGTGGCGACCGCCTCATCGAAACCCAGAGCAAATTATCAGGCGACACCTGGTCGATCCGGTGCGGCGCAAACGCGGTCGACTGGGTCCTTCCAACCGACGGTCGTCTGCTGGTCATCGGTGCCGGCAAGGCCGTCGGAGCGCTCGCCCAGGGCGTCCTGCGCATGCTCGGCGACCGCGTAGACGGCGGCTGTCTCATTACCAAATATGGACATAGCGAGCCGACGGTCGCGATCCCCCAGCTCGAGGCCGGTCACCCGCTTCCCGATGACGCGGGAGTCGCCGCCACCGCGGCACTCCTCGAAACGGTTTCCGACCTTACCGAGCGCGACGCCGTGATCATGTTGCTCACCGGCGGTGCCTCGGCATTGCTCGTGGCCCCGGTCGAAGGCGTCACGCTCGCTGAAAAGGCACGCACGACGGAACTCCTGTTGCGTTCGCGCGCGTCGGTCGAGGAGATCAATTGCGTGCGCAGGCGGCTGTCGCGCGTCAAGGACGGTCGCCTGCTCGACCATATCGCACCGGCGGCGGTGCTCACCTTGATGCTTTCGGACGTACCGAGCGGCGACTGGCGGGCGATCGGATCCGGCCCGACGATAGCGGCCGGTGGCAGCGAGATGGATCCTCTCGAAATCGTCGAACGATACGGTCTGCGCGCGCGGCTTCCGGGTCCGGTGTGCGACGTCCTCGCCCGCCCCGCCGAGGTCCGCCCACCTCCGCCCGTCCGAAATGCGGCGATCGTCGTCGGCGACAGGCATACGCTGGTTGAGGCGGTGCGGGCGGCGGCCGGGCGCGAGGACCTGCCGGTCATCCCCGTTGATCTCGCCATGCGAGGCGACACCCACGACGCAAGCCATGTATTTGCGTCGGCCTTGTCCGGAGTGTCTCGGTCAGACCGACCGGCACTCCTCGTCTCGGCGGGAGAGACTACGCTGGAGGTGACGGGCACCGGCAAGGGCGGACGCAACCAGGAGTTCGCGCTCTGCGCCGCGATCGCACTGGATGGTACTGAAGGGGCGACACTGCTCGCGGTCGGAACCGATGGGACCGACGGACCGACGCCGACGGCAGGCGCGTTCGCGGACGGCAAGCTGTGCGCACGCGCACGCGCGATGGGGCTCGATCCGCAGGCTGCGCTTGCAGACAATGACAGCCACGGCTTCTTCGAGCGCACCGGCGACCTCATTCACACCGGGCCTACCGGCACCAATCTCATGGATCTGGTCCTCGGGCTCGCAGCGCCGACGTCGACGGCCGGTCCCGGGCTCGAAGCCGACGCGCGCGACGCCCGGCGCTTCTCCACGACCCGCAGAGGGGAATGACCTTGATCCGACTTGCCGCCAATCTGAGCCTCATGTTCACCGACCGGCCCTTTCTCGAGCGGTTCGCCGCCGCCGCCGCCGCCGGGTTCACGGGCGTCGAATTCATGTTCCCCTATGCGTTTCCCGCAGCCGAAGTCGCGGCGCGCGCCGAGGCATGCGGTCTTCCCATCATCCTCTTCAACATTCCCGCAGGCGACTGGGACGCTGGCGAACGCGGTATCGCCGCCCTGCCCGACCGGATCGAGGAGCAGCGTCGGGGAGTCTCAACCGGGCTCGATTATGCGCGTATCCTCCAGTGCAGGCAGCTTCACCTCATGGCCGGGAAGGCACCTGTCGACGACCTGCATGCGGGCGTGCTGCTCGACAATCTGGTTTACGCCGCCGATCTCGCCGCAACCCATGCCGTCGACATCCTCGTCGAGCCGATCAATACGCGCGTCGACATTCCCGGCTATTTCCTGTCGCACTCCCGGCAGGCCGCCGATCTCGTCGCCGCGTGCGGCCGCTCCAACGTTCGCCTGCAATATGATGTCTATCACATGCAGATCATGGAAGGGGATCTCGCTCGCCACGTCGAGGCCTTGCTGCCGATCATCGGTCACATGCAGCTTGCCGACAATCCGGGTCGCGCCGAGCCCGGAACCGGCGAGATCAATTATACCTGGTTGCTGCGCCATATCGACGCGCTCGGCTATGCCGGCTGGATCGGTTGCGAATATCGACCGCTCGGCGACACGGGCGAGGGCCTTGCATGGGCCCGGCCCTATCTTTCCGGAACGGAGAATTGAGCATGCGGATCGGCTTTATCGGCCTTGGCATCATGGGCCGTCCCATGGCGGGGCATCTGGCGGCACAGGGGCATCAGCTCAGCACGTGCACCCATCGCTCCGGACCACCGGTCGAGCTTGTCGACGCAGGGATGCAAGTTCTTTCCAGCCCGTCCGCAGTCGCGGCAGACGCCGAAGTCATCATATTGATGCTACCCGACACGCCGGACGTCGAACTCGTCCTGTTCGGCCCGGGCGGAGTGATCGAGGGCCTTGCCGCCGGCACGACCATAATTGACATGAGTTCGATCGATCCGCTGGCGACGCGCGGATTCGCCCGCAGGATCGAGGCGCGCGGCGGCAATTATCTCGATGCTCCGGTTTCTGGAGGCGAGGTCGGCGCTAAAAATGCCGCGCTCACGATCATGTGTGGGGGCGAGCCCGGAATCTTCGAGGCTGTGCGGCCCATCCTCAAGCTGATGGGCAAGAATATCACTCTCGTGGGCTCTTCGGGAGCCGGTCAGGTCGCCAAGGTGGCCAATCAGATCGTCGTCGCTCTCACCATCGAGGCAGTCGGCGAAGCATTGCTGTTCGCGTCGAAGGCCGGGGTCGACCCGGCGAAGGTCCGCGACGCCCTGATGGGTGGATTTGCTGCATCCCGGGTGCTCGACGTCCATGGCCAGCGCATGATCGAGCGCTCGTTCGAACCGGGCTTTCGCATTCGCCTTCACCAGAAGGATCTCGATCTCGCTTTGGCCGGCGCGCGCAGTATGGGCCTTACGCTCCCTGGAACCGCTGCGGTCCAGCAACTCCTCAACGCCTGCATCGCACAGGGTGGAGGAGACTGGGACCATTCGGCCATGGTGAAGGCCCTCGAGCTTTCCGCGGCCGCCACCGTCGGTTCCGATCAGGGCAGCTGAAACCAGAGCGGCGCCGATCTGCGACAAGCGCCGTTCACGCCCCTCGATGCGTAAGCTGCCCGCCGTGACGAGCCAGCAGACCATTCCCTCCGGCGAGAACCGCGCAAGACGCTAGGCAACCCGTTCGTCATGTTGCAGGGTCTGCTGCAGCAAAGGTCAGGAACGATGCCGTTGCAACCGCAAATGACGGGGGGAATCATCAACAAGGACCCGCTGTCCCGATTACGGGCAGAGCGTGTCGTCGTCCGGCTGCTGACCTTGCTCGATCGCAAGCGGGCAAACATCCCTGCGATCCTTGCCGAATCCGGAGTCCGCCAACCGCTTGGCGCCCTGCTGGAGGGGGGTCTCGGCCGTGTCGACGAGACGACTCTAAGGTTGTTGTCGTCGCGCGCCAGCCTTGCCGCCACCGACCTTCAGGCAAAAGCGATCGGCCGGCCACCCTTCCGGGGCAGCGACTGGCACCTCCTGTTTTACTGTCTCGTCAACGCCCGCACGCTGCGCGAGGCTATCGCGACCATGGTCCAGCTGTTCGATGCCATTGACGGGCGCCTAGGGCTGGCGCGGATGGCCACGGCCAGAGGTGAGGCGGTCCTCGTCTATGAAGGCGACCGGGGTGATGACGCCGAACTCGCTTTCTCGGTGGCTCTGAACGGCATGCTCAATATTCACGAGATTTTCGGATGGCTCATCGGCCGTCCGCTGGGCGGCACGGTGGAGCTTGATTTTCCCGAAACGATGAGGCCGCTCGCCGACGAGGATTTGATGCCTTTCCGGCTGACGCTCGAAGCAACGGCTCCGACATTGCGCTTTGCGTCCCGCCTGCTCGACGAGCCCGTCATCCGCTCGATCGACGATTGCGTCGCGCTTCCAAGCCTGATCTTCTATTTCGGTCTGGCGCAGGCCGACCATCCGGCTGCCGTCGCCGATCGCACGCGCCGCCTTCTGGCGCGGACACTGCGCGAGGATCGCCATATCCTCTCGCTCGACGAACTGGGGCGCCAGATCGGAATTGGCAGCATGACGCTGCGCCGGCGCCTCGCCAGCGCTGGCACCTCCTTTCAGGAATTGAAAGACGGCGCGCGCCGAGACCTGGCGCTTGATCTCATGGCCAACAAGGCATTGTCGATCGAGGAAATTGCCGAACGCGTCGGTTTTTGCGATTCCGATGCGCTGCGCGCGGCGGTGCGGACCTGGGTCGGAATGTCGCCGACCGACTATCGCCGCACCCTCGACGAGGCGCCCGGCCCCTGACCCACCGGCTCGATGCAGTCTCCCGGCGCGCGCCGCGCATCCGGCTGTACACGTTCATGCTCAGACGAGGATCTCCGACACCGCACGCGTCGTCCGCATGGACTCCCGGCCCCATCCTTCGACCGGCATTCCGAGTGCCTGCTGTACGGTGAGCCCGACACGGGTCACCGGATCGCCCTGGCTTGCAACATGCAGGCCTGTCCTAACCTTGCCACCCGCGCGGCCGGCCAGCATCATCGGGATGCCATTGACGTCGTGGTTCTTGGCGAAGCTCACGTCGGAATGCGCAAGGACCAGCATATTGTCGAGCAGCGTCCCGTCGCCTTCTCGCAGCGCCGACAATGTTGCGACAAAGTCCGCCCAGGCTTTCATGCTTTGGGTCGAGAAATTATCGACGGTGGGCTGATACCCCTTATCGCGATCGACGAGTTCCTCGTGAGTCGCCTGGTGGTAGCCGGTTGTCGCGCCCGCTTGGCGCAAATCCGCCGTGGCGGTGGAAAAGACCATGTTGAAGACCTTCGTCTGGTTGCAGGCGAGCGCCATGGCCAGAAGCTCCGTCATCACCTGGTGCGACTTCTGGCGATCGCCGACGTCGGTGCTGGCAGGCAAGTCCTGTGGCTCGCCCGGCACCCGGCATGCCTCGGCCGGCAGCGGCTTCTCGAGCTGTAGGCTGAGCTTGGTCTCGACCTCGCGGATAGCCGTGAAATAGCCGTCCACCTTTGCACGGTCTTCGGCGCCGAGCCGCCCGATCAGGTGCCGGCGCTCCTCGGTTACCGCCGAGAGCACACTGCGGCGGGCCATCACGCGCGGATCGGGCCGGAAATCGGCGGCATTCGGGTCGCGAAACTCCGGACCGAAGATGCGTCGATAGAGCTCGGCGGGGGTGGCAACGCCCGCATTCATCGTACTGCCATTGCGATAGGAGAAGCTGGTTCTCGGGTTGCCATCCGCGCTGAGTTCGAGGCTCCGGAAGAAGGAACCTGCCCCAATCGCGTCGGCGACGAGGACGTCGAGTGTCGGCGCTTCTATCTGCTGCCAGCTGTCGGCCGGGACACCGGTCCGTAACCCGATATTTCCCGAAATATGAGGCTGGTTGCTCCTGCCCTCGAGCCCGACGCTGAAGCCCGACAGGATGTTCACGCGGTCCTGGACGGCAGCGATCGGCTGGAGTTCGGGCGGGAGATCATAGCCACCGCCCGCCTTCTTCGGGGTCCAGCGGTCGGGGATCATGCCGCAACCCCAGAACCAGGTCCCAAAGCGGACCGGCAGGCGCCCCCCACCATAAGGTGCCGCAAGCGCCGAGCCGTTGCCGTCGAGAAAAAGGTTCAGGAAGGGCAGGCCCACCGTCACTGCCGCTCCACCGAGAGCACCGCGCAACAGAAAGCCACGTCTGCCGATACCGCTCATAGCTTCTTTCCTTCGACCGCGGCGGCACGGGCGACGCGTGCTGGTGGAGTTCGCACCGGCATCATTCTGAAAAAGGCCGGGTCGAGGATGATCGCCTGGAAGAGGGCGCGAAGCCGATAACGGCTGACCGCAAAACGCCCATGAAGCCGCTCGACCACTGCGTCCTCGCCTTCGGCCATCGGTCGTCCCACGGCGTAACGCCAGGCGGACTTGACCGCACAGCGGGTCACTACCTCATTGTCGTGAAGCGCTCGCCCGAGCGCGGCTGCGTCGGCAACCGGATGCTTGTCCACGACGGCGGCTGTATCGATGCGCACGCCATTTTCCATCGTCCGGAACTGGCCGGCCCCGTCGAAGGATTCCAGCGTGAGACCGATCGGGTCGGTCTGCTTGTGGCAGCTCGCACATTCCTCATCGCTGAGATGCGCCTGCAGCCGCTCGCGGGTCGTCTTGAGGTTGGGGTTCGAGACGTCCTGGACGATCGTGAAATTGACATTGGCGGGCGGCGTCGGAACGGTGTCGCACATCAGGATTTCGCGCACCGCCTTGCCGCGCAAAGTCGGCGATGTCCGCCCCTCATGCGCGTGCAGCGCGAGGAAGCTGAGCTGGGTCAGCAGACCGGCGCGCGGGTCGTCGTCCGCAAGTGGGTACATGTCCCATTCGCGAGACGCGAAGGCGACGCGGTAGAGAGGACTGAGCGTCCGGTTCATCGGGAAGGATCGCGTCGTGAAGATGTCGCGATAATCTCCGTCTCGCGCCATCAGGAGGTCGATGACGGTACGCAACGTCTGCTCGCGCGCGGCGGGTCCCACGGCCGATCGGAAGCCGGGATAGATGAGACCGTCCTTGGCCAGGCCCTCCAGACCCTCGAGCTGGAAGAAATCGTCAAAGAAGGCGCGCACCCCCGCATCAAAGCGCGGCGACGCCATCAGTCGATCGACTTGTCCGAGGAGTCCGGCCCGCGTCATCAGCGAACCGTTCCGCGCGGCGTCGAGCAGTTCGGCATCAGGCGTGCTGTTCCAGAGGAAATAGCTGATCCTCGACGCCCGGGACCATGCATCGAGGGTCCTTCGGCCCGGAGCGTCCGGATCAGCAATGCTCTGGTCGACCTGGAAGAGGAAAGGCAGGTCGGTCATCATCGCCGTCAGCATGATCGCGAGGCCGGCATGAAAGTCGCCAAGCGCCTGCCCCGCCGCCAGCGCCTGGTCGGTAGCGAGCCTCAACTCCGCCGGCATCAGTGGCCGGCGATAGAGGCGTTCGCCCACCCGCTGGAAAAAGGACGCGGCGCAGGCCCGACCCGTCGGATCGGCGCCCGACGGCGCGCACCCGACCAGCCGCGCGCGATGTTGCTCGCTTGTCACCTGTTCGGCAATGCCGCGGGCGAGTTGTTCATATTGCTCGGCCGCCGCCGGGGTCAGCGAAACCTTGCTGGTGCCCGCCGCGAGCAGACCGTCGACCCTGAGATCCGGCTCGAACCGCCCGCTGATGCTGATGTCCTTGCCGAAGATGTCGGCGATGGTCGCCTTGTATTGCCCTTGGGTCAGCCGCCGGAGCTGCGGCAGGTCCGCCGGTGCTTCGGCCTCGACCTGGCTGAACGAAGGGGTCAGCGATATCGCGAAGATGGCCGCCGCGAACAGCAACGGGCCGCTTCGCCTGAGCGCGTGCACGGTCATCAGTTTGCCCCCCCCGCCGGCGGGTGCGCCGGTCGGCTTGATGATGAAGGCCGACGTCCCGCGAAAGCGAAGCGCCGAGGAGATGGCCGTGTTGCGACCTGTCCGCGCGTCGCGGAAAGCGTCGGCATGTCGTTCGACGGCATCGATCAGCGCGGGGCACGACATCCGTGTGAGGTTGGCACCGACCTGTGTCGACTGCCGGTAGGCGTCGATGATGCTGGCAATCGTGTGATAGCCGTAAATTCCGCCCTCGACGTTGCCATCGGACCCCATGACTGCGCGGATCCGCGCACGGCGGATTTCGCGATAGCCATCGACGATCTGTTCGCGCATCCGTACCCTCAGGTCGAAGGGCTCGCTCACCAGCACGCCCTTCTCGATCCGCGCCTTGACTGTCGCCCGGTAGCGAGCGTCGGGATCAGCATCGAGGCTTGTCCAGGCGACGGGTTTGCCCGAGCCGGTGAGCTCGATCGCGCTGGCGCTCGCGTAAAAACTGATCGTCACTTCGGGGTCGTCGGCGAGATCGTCGATGTCGCCGACCTCCATCAACGTCGGCGCAGCGGCCGAAGTGATGACATGGTCGGCAACGCGCGGATTGCCGAAGTCCCGGGTAGCGAAATTGCAGCCCGCCGCACGAATGAGTTCGTTGTCCACACCCTGCTCGCCGTCCGGGCCGGTAAAATCATTGTCGCTGATCTTGCCATCGAGATCGATCCCGTAGGCGACGCGTCCCCGATAGAGCTCGTTGCCCTTGACCATGAACCGGAAATCCTCCGGATTGGTGCAGCTGTCATAAGCGAACCGCGTGCCCAGGAAGGCCGGGATGCCCTTGCCCGGCTTGATGCCGGCCGACTGGCGCAGGCTTGCGAGATCGGCTTGGCTGAGCTCCGCTGAACGCCCGTTTGCACCGGCGCTGCGGCCCGTCGGAACCATCTTGAAGCCAAGCTTCGCCTCCATGAGTTTCTGAAGCTCCTGCACCTTGGCAGGGTCGGCATATTTCTCGCGCTCGGCTGCGGGCAAGCGGTCGCGGAAGATGTCGGTCGCGCTTAGCGAGAGGTTCCGGCAGGCCTTGTCATCATCCAGCGATGCCACATAGATGTTGGCCAGAACGTAGCCTGCGGTCCGCGAGGGCGGCGGCGAGGCCGCCACGAGCATGAAGGCGACGCCCGCGAGCAGGATACGCGACGATCGCGCCGTCAGGACGCGTTGCATGTTTCGTCGGCCGGCCACCCTGCTCTCCTCATGATTGCGGTCGCGCCGCCTTGTTTGACCCCGGTATCGACCGGCCGCCCCCGGCCGGACCACCCCCGGGGAAGTTCAGTCCCGGGGGTAATTCTGATCGTTCGGGGGCCTTGCGGAGCAGGTCGCCGCCGGACCCATGATTATCGCAGCCATGTTGCTCGCACTTCGCTGCGTCGAGCGCCTTTACCGGCGCCGCCGCTTCGGCCGGGAGCAGGCCGTCCACCGCAATGTCTGGGGGCGGCGAAGCCTATCCGAAGCGTGGATCCATCTGGCTGGTTATCTGGCGCGCGGCATCGACCACCGTCGATCCGAGCTCGACAAGGCGTTCACGTCCGAGAATGGACGCGCGATCCGAAATCGAAAGAGCACCACGCGGCGTGCCGAGGCGATCGAACACCATCGCGGCCACGCATCGCAGTCCCTGGTCATGTTCCTCGTCGTCGGTGGCGAAGCCTCGTTCGCGGACGCGCGCCAATTCCTGACGCAAGCCGCTGGTCTCGACGATGCTGCGCGCCGTTCGCGCGCGCAGCGGCACCCGATCGAGATAGCGGTCGAGCTCGAACCTCGACCAGTGCGACATCATCATCTTGCCCGATGCGGTCGTGTGGAGCGGGAGCACTGCCCCCGGTCGCGCGGCGGTCTGACGATAGCCGTCCACAGCAGCCTGATCGACGTAACAGATTCCCGAGCCCTCCGGGACGGCGATATTGACGCAATGCTGCAACTCGGTGGCAAGCGACCGCATGATCGAACGTCCGAGATGACCGAGATCGCGGCTCTGGGCGAAGACCGCTCCCACGGTGAACGCCTGAACGCCGATCGCCCAGCGATTGGTACGGCGGTCGAACGCGACGTACCTCAGCGCCTCCATCGTCGTGAGAAGGCGATGAGCCGTGGAGCGCGGGAGGTCGACCGCCAGCGCCAGTTCCCGGAGCGTGAGGCTGCCTCCCTTCGCGAGCACGTCGAGAATGCCAAACGCGCGGACGAGCGATTGCACGCGGCCGAGCAGCAGATCATCCTGGAGCGTATCCTTGTCCGTCACGCCGCTTGACCCTTATCCGTGCGCTGCGTGACGTCGGTCCCGAAACGGACCCGGTGAGGGTCCGCGAGCTGACAAGTCCCGGAGCGATGATGCGGGACCGGACACTTCTGCCAATCCAGCCTCCCCCGCGGTCGATTGTTCGACCGTTCTGATTTCGGGTCGATTATCGAGCGAAGCCGGAATGCGGCACCACCCCCATGCGCGATCAGGATCGGGGGTATTTGCGATCGTTAACAGGCGGTCGAGTGGCAGATGAACCGCAAGCGTGTTTTCAGTGCGAGACCTGATCCGCATCCACGAGCACCACGCGGAGGTCGTTGACGTTGGTCAACGTGGGGCCGGTATGGACAAGATCCCCCAGGGCGTCGAAGAAGCCGAAGCTGTCATTGCCCTGGAGCATCCGCGATGGCGACAGGCCGGCGAACCTGGCGCGCGCGAGCGTGGTCCAGTCGATGATCGCGCCCCCGTGTCCACCGACCCCGTCAAGGCCATCTGTATCAAAAGCCAGCGCCGAAATGCCCTCGGCCTGTCCCAGCGCCAGGGCGAGGCTCAGGGCATATTCGCTGTTTCGACCACCTTTGCCGTCCGGATTGCGCACGAAAACGGTCGTCTCGCCTCCCGAAAGCAATGCCCATCGCCCGCCCTTGCGCTGGTGATGCAGCGCAAGGGCGGCGTGGACGGTCCCGATCTCTGTAGCATTGCCCTCGAGATCGTCGCCCAGATAGACCGGCATATATCCGGCGGCGCGCGCAATCTCGCCCGCAGCCTCGAGTGCCATACGGCTGCGCGCGACTATGCGCGTCCGGCCGGCCGCGATATCGCCAGCATCGGGCTGTGGCGTCGCGGATCGCTCGTCGCGAAGTACCGCGTTGATATGATCGGCCATGCTGATTCCGTAGCGTTCGAGCACCCGGCGCGCGTCAGCGAGCGTGGTCCGGTCGGGGACCGTTGGACCGGACGCGATGAGGGCGGGATCGTCACCCGGTATATCCGAGAAAGCCAGGGTCACGACCTCCGCAGGATGCGCCATGGCGGCGAGGCGGCCGCCTTTAATGCGCGAGAGATGCGTTCGCACGCAATTGATCTCGGAGATCGTCGCACCGCAGTAAAGGAGTTCGCGGGTCAAGCTGCGCTTGTCGTCGAGCGATACGCCGTCGGCCGGAAGGGCCAGAAGCGCTGAACCGCCGCCGGAAATCAGGGCGAGGAGTTGGTCCTCCGGTCCGAGAGCGCGAACAGCGTCGCAGATCCGCCGCGCCGCCTCGAGGCCATGTTCATCGGGGAGCGGGTGTCCTGCTTCGAGAATGATGGTGCCTTCGGGAAAATCGCCGGGTGGGAGGGCGTGGCGATATGGCACGAGAATGATCGCGCGCGTTGTCGATCTGGCTTCGCGCATCGCGACCTTCGCCATCGCGGCGGCCGCCTTTCCCACTGCCAGTACCAGCCGCCTGCCCCGGGGTTCGGCAGGAAGATGGGCCGGCAGGCACCGCTCGGCCGACACCGAGGCCAAGGCCGCCGCGAGCATGTCCGCAAGCAACAGCCTGTGCGCCTCGCTCCCGATCGCCGGACCAGTCACCGCCACCCCGTCATCGCTTGGCCCGCTCCGTCTTGTCTACTTCACGGGCAATTATCGCCTGCCAGAAGACTGGCAAGAGGCCCCGGCCCTGATGTTCCACAATGCGGGACAAGCGACAAAATCGACGGCTGCCAGTCACGAGCCTCGCTATCGCTGCGCGCGACGATGACCCGGATGCAATGGAAGAAGGAAAGCGGCGATGACGAGGGCGGCAGGACCAGGTGATCGGCGAGGACGGAAGGCAGTGCGGGGGCTGCGAATGGCCATGACGACGATGCTGATGCCGTGGATCACGTTGCCAGCGCAGGCCGCAAATGGCGCGGCACCGGATTACTTCACCGCGCCCTTTGCGATGGAGCGCATCCTCGATTGGGGCGAGCGTCCCGACTGGTCGCCCGATGGCCGCAAGATCGCCTTCACACGCTCCGACCTCGAGGCCACCCCGGCCTATGAGATCGACGTGTCGTCACGAACCGTCCGCTGTCTCACCTGTCGCTGGGGTGCGAACGGGCTCATCACCCGCATCTATTATCTTCCTGACGGAAATTTCCTCGTTCTCGGACCGCCGGGCCTGGGCACAGCCAAGGCGCGCCCGGGTGCCGTTGCGCACCGGGACGCGCAGACGACAGAACTCTACTGGATGTCCGCATCGCTCGACATGCCGCCGGTCAAACTCGACGCCCCGGCGTGGGGCGAAATCGCGATCTCCGCGAAACCCGGAACGGCTGGCGGGATCCAGATCGCCTGGGGATCGGCCGAAGCGACCATGTCGACCATCGTGACCGCCGAGCTGGTCGCAGGCCGGACGGGTGTTGCCCTCACCAATCGGCGGGTGGTCTATGAGCACCTCCACGCGAAATCCACGGCCGGCCAGGCAACCTTCGCCGAGACCTATAATTTCCGGGGGGACGGCTCGGCGCTCACATTCTGGACGGTGGAGGGGGGAACTCTCAACGGCGAGATGTACGAGCTCAACCTTGCGACCGGGGCGGTACGGCCGCTATCGCGGGATCCGGCGCACAACGAGACCCATTTCTTCCCTGATGAACGCTACGGTCTCGAGGAAGCGAACCGCGCATCCGATCCCGAGGGCAAATTTCGCGGGATCAGTAGTCTCGAGGCCCCTGGCGTAGCCGCGATCATGAAGGCGCTCGGGGGTGTCGATACCCGCCCCGAGGATCTTGCCGACTATGCGCCGTACGGCCCCCTCAAGGGCATGGCACGTCCGTTCGACCTCTATGTGACGAGTATGATCGGTGAAAACAAATCGCGGCGCCTTACCGAAATCAGTCATCTTGGCGGCAATGCCCATCAATCCGTTGTGGCGCCCGACGGGCAGCGCATTGCCTTTGCCATGATCGCACCGCGCACCGGCCCCTATGCGGGCAAAAGCGGCCTCTATATCGGGACGTTCGGATCTGCCCGTTGATCGTGCCCAGGCGCAGTGCGAGGGCGGTTTGTGGTCCTCGAACTGCGCCATGCAGGTGCACTTGCCAGATATCGTCCATGTGCGCCCTGATGTGGAACGATAACCGCATTCCAGAGGCCGCATCCCAAACAGGCTGTTGGCTCTGCCCTGAACCAATGCCTGCTTTCAGCATGCAAGAATCGCAAGGCAAACGGCGGCTTTGGCGGCGGATGCGGATCTCGTGCATCCGCCGTCGTCGCTATCCAACCTTGGCTTCGATCTGCCAGCAGGCAGCCGCGAAGCGCGCCTCGCCGCCGCTGACATGAGGAACGAGCGCGCGGCATACCGCCTCGACGACCACAGCGCGGCGTTCCGGGGCGCCGGTCCTCTTTGATGCAAGAACGCGGGATACTCCGCACCGGTTAACCGTTGAGCACCTCCCCAGTAAGGAGCGTAGCATGACCGATACCAGCCACGACATTCGCACGCTTAACGGCCTCATCGCGACGACGATCGACAGCATCGACGGCTATTCGGAGGCGGCCCGGGACAGCGAGAGCGGACGCTTCGGTTCGATTTTCTCCAGCCGTGCGACCGAGCGCCGTCAGGCCGCAACTGATCTCCAGGCCGAAGTGGTTCGCCTCGGCGGCAACCCCGAGGACGACGGCACCGCATTGGCCGGCGTCCACCGCGCCTTCCTCAATCTCAAATCGGCGGTGACGGGCAAGGACGACAAGGCGATCGTCAATGAGGTCGAACGCGGCGAAGATCATATAAAGTCGAAGTTCGAGGACGCACTAAAGGATAGTGACCTTACCCCTCAGACCCGAGCGGCGATCGAACGGGCATACGCTTCGGTACGCGAGGGACACGATCAGATGCGCGATCTGAAGCATTCTCTCGATCCCGCTCGGTGATAGCCGTGCTGCCTGCTCGAACTTGACAAATAGTCGGGCTACCGGGCCGCGGCATCGCATGATGCCGCGGCCCCTATCACATAGGATCGCAAAGAGGTCGTGCTGAACGGCTAGGCTGGCGATCCGGAATCCAAGAGCCGTAGCAGTTGAGAAACGCCGGTCAGATGAGCGGCCTGATGTCGGAACCGGACGCCGCTTTCACACCTTGCTGCGAACGGCCCGGATTAGAACCGAGAGGCTGGTGATCAGTGCGGCAATGGCGGTGATGAGGGATGCGTCGACCTGGAGCATTTCTCCTCTCCTTTCGACTCGCACTTAACCTATTTGGCACAATGTAGGAAAGAACAAATACAGAACATTTGTCAGGTTGCGCCTAGAGAAGCATTGGCACCGCCTCGGCTACGCCCTTCCGCTTCACCCATAGTTCGCTCGTCCGTTCGATTGCGCACAGTTCGGGCGGGAATTTCCGGTCCTGGAACGCGATGACATCGTCGATCGAACCGTGCAGCCAGGCGTCATGCTCGTGGGCGTGAAGCAGGACCGGCATGCGATCATGGACCGGCTGGATCGCTTCATTCGCGCAGGTCATGAGCCCGGTATAGACGTCGCCCCATTCCACGCTTTGCCGCCAGAACCCGCCCCAGGCGAACAGCGGCTCGCTTTTCATGCTGAACCAGGTGCGGGTCATAGCGCCTTTCGGACCCTCGGCCTCGGCAAAGGCGGTGATCGGGATGAGACAGCGCCATTGGGGCTTCGCGGCAATGCCGCGCCACATTGGTCTTGAGAGGTCGGCGACATTGTTGACGGGTTTGGGGCGCGGCTGGACGCCACGCTTTTCCGCATTCTCGCGCATCGCTTTCAGGATCAACGGAAAACCCCAGACCATCGAGCGGAGCTCGCGAACACCCTCATTCTCGATGACGACCATGCCCGGCGTGCCGGGATAGGTTTCGGCCGCCACATTGAACGCGCCCGGCACCTTAGCCCTGAAATAGGCCGCCACCTCGTCGGCGGATTTTCGCGCGGTGGTGAGATTGCACATCGGGCCTTCGACCTGTTTTTGCAGACGCAGGTCAGATCAAAGCAGGCCGTTCGTCAAAGGCCAAGCCCCAACTGCGCCTCTGGCCAGATCGGGTCCTTCGGCCCCTTCCCGCTCTTCCAGCGATCCGCTGTCAGCTCCACGTCGAGGCGCTTTGAGGGCAAGGGCCGATGGAACTGGAAGTCGATGACGTCGGCGATCGTGCCATGGAGCCAGCGATCATAATCCCCCGGCATGAGGAGCACCGGCATCCGCTCGTTGAAGCCCATAACCATCGAGTTGCTGCCGGTCGTCATGCCGGCAAAGACCGGCCCCCACTGCTCGCTTCGGCGACAGAAGCCTGCCCAGGCGAAGATCGGCTCGCCCTTCAACCGGAACCAGGTGCGCGTCATCTTGCCCTTCTCGCCATCGGGTTCGGCAAATTCGGTGAGCGGGATCAGGCAGCGATAGCGGGGCTCGACGACTAGATCCTCCCACATGCGCGACATGAGATTGGCAACAAGGTTGACGGGCTTTGGCTCCTCGCCGCGGATGGCGCCTTCGAGCGTCGGGCGCGGAAATCCCCAGCGCATCGATCTCAAGACGCGCCGGCCTTCGTTTTCGAGGACAACCAGCCCTTGCGTCTCGGGTGTCGTCTCTTCCGGCACCGCGAGCCCCGCCTCAAACTCGAGGTCAAAATGCGTGGCAAGCTGGAGGCCGTTCGCCCGCAAGGTGTAGAGATTGCTCATGACCTTTCCTCAAGCGCCAGTGTCAGGTGGGGTCCGCCGTCTGTCAAATGCGATCGGACGATGGCCGACGGCATTGACTCAATGTTCCCTAAATGTTCTCATTTGTCCATGGCCCGACTCGACGAACAATCGCTGGCGCTGCACTTCGAAGTGGCGCTTACCACCGCTGCTCCCCAGATCGTGGCGGAGCTCGCCCAACCCGATCGCTACCGCCGGCTCGCCGCGGTCGCGACGCTTGCTCATCTGCTCGCCGAGCGAATGAACGGATTCGAGGTGATTCCGGCAGAAGGGCCGTCGCGCGACGAGCCCATGCCGCTCTTTCCGGATCTCGGATCCGTGCACGGAGGATGAGCGATGCACCGGAGCCGCCCGCGGCACCGCGCCGACTGGACATGGACGCGATCCAGTTCCTGATCCTGTTCGAGCTCGGCCAGGCGCCCGCTTATCTCTATGTCGACATACGCTCAAAGGACCGGTCGAAGCGCGAGCGCGCACTCAAGGTCCTGATGGAACGGGTCGCGCGCCGCTTCGAGCCGTTCGACGTCCTGCACCGGTCGCAGCCGGCCGGTCATGGCCGGGGGTAAAAGCGGTGTTCAATGCCCGATACCGACCCTGCCCTCACCCATCTTAGCCGCAAGCTCACCTGTGTCCAGCACGCGGCACTCTACCATTATAATGTTCGCGTCGCGTGTCGGTCGTGCCCACATGTGCGCATCTTCGAGGGGCACCAACTCTGGTGGCTGTTCCACCGCCGTCGCTGGGATGACCGGCTCGAGCATCTGCCGCGCCGTTTCTGGTGCTCGGCCTGCTGGATGGCTAGCCGTCGCAAGGTCCGCCCGAACACGGTCACGCTGACCAAAGATGACCCCACGGGCGACGCATTGCCCTGGCCCGACGACCGCGAATGGAAGAGAGTCGTCAGCCGCTATCGCTCCTGAGCTGCAGCCGTCATGCCGGCTGGCACCTGATCCAGCGTCACTCGCAACCGATGCCGTCGCCGTCCCGATCGAGGTGCGGCCCATAGCCGGGTGAGCCGGCCCGAACGGGCGCAGCGCCCGCCGCGCGCGCCGCCGAGCAATTGGCAAAGGGTCGCGATCCGCCGCCCACCAGCCCCATCGACTGCGATCTGGCAGGCTGTGCCGGGGCCCGGTGGCAATGATAGCCGCCATTCTTCCGGTCGTTGTGACAACCTTCGGCGTTGAGGCCGCCCGGATGGGCGGACGCCATCGTCGCGAGGCACAACAATCCCGTCCCCAAAATCCACCGCATCCTATCCCCCCATTGCCGGGCGCATCCCCTAGCCCGGCCCCCTTAAAATATCCGTCCAGGCCGGCCGCCGTGCGCGCCTGATTCCGCGAAGACGCCATCAGCCGTACCCGCCGCACCCTGTCACATGAGACGCATCGGGCAGATTTTCCCAGGCGTCCAGAGCGGATGGACGGACGGGAGAGTCCCATGACCCCTACCAGGCTCCTGATCGGCCAGATCCTGATTGTGTTCGCGATCATGATCCTGGGCGTGTGGATCTCGACCCAGTGGTGCGCGAGCATGCTGGGATACCAGCCGCGCCTCGGCGAACCCTGGTTCCTGCTCTTCGGCACGCCGATCTATCGTCCATGGTCGCTGTTCGTCTGGTGGTACCAATATGACGCCTATGCGCCGCACATCTTCGACAAGGCCGGCACGCTCGCATCGGCCAGTGGACTTCTGGGATGCGCGGCGGCGATTGGCGGATCCCTCTGGCGGGCCCGCCAGGCGAGCTTCGTCACCACCTATGGCTCGGCGCGCTGGGCGTCGCGGACCGAGATCGCGAAGGCCGGCCTTCACGACGATGCCGGCGTCCTGCTCGGCCGCATCGGCCGGCTTTATCTCCGCCATGAAGGCCCCGAGCATGTCATGGTGTTCGCGCCGACGCGGAGCGGCAAGGGCGTGGGGCTCGTCATCCCGACCTTGCTGTCCTGGACCGGCTCTGCGCTCATCCACGACATCAAGGGCGAGAACTGGCAGCTGACCGCCGGCTGGCGGGCGCGCTTCTCGCATTGCCTGCTGTTCAATCCGACCGATCCCCGCTCGGCGCGCTACAATCCGCTGCTCGAGGTCCGGCGCGGAGCGAACGAGGTCCGCGACGCCCAGAATATCGCCGACATCCTCGTTGATCCCGAAGGTTCGCTCGACAAGCGCGACCATTGGCAGAAAACCAGCCATTCGCTTCTCGTCGGCGTCATCCTCCACGTCCTCTATGCCGAGGAGGAGAAGACGCTGGCGCGGGTCGCAACCGTGCTTGCCGATCCGTCGCGGCCCTTTGCCGCGACGCTCACCGCGATGAAGTCGACCAACCATCTGGGGTCGGACAGTGAGGCGATCGTCCATCCGGTCGTCGCGTCCGCTGCCCAGGAACTGCTCAACAAATCCGCCAATGAATGTTCGGGCGTGCTCTCGACCGCGCTTTCCTACCTCAGCCTCTACCGCGATCCCGTGGTGGCCGAGGTGACCTCGTACTCGGACTGGCGGATCGCCGATCTCATCGCCGCCGATCATCCGGTCTCGCTTTATCTCGTCATTCCGCCCGCCGACATCTCGCGGACCAAGCCGCTCGTCCGCCTGATCCTCAACCAGATCGGCCGGCGGCTTACCGAAGCGCTCGATGGCGACCGGACGGCGGGTGCGAAGCACCGCCTGCTGATGATGCTTGACGAGTTTCCAGCACTCGGCCGGCTCGATTTCTTCGAGACCGCATTGGCCTTCCTTGCCGGCTATGGCGTGCGCGTCTTCCTGATCGCGCAGAGCCTGAACCAGATCGCCAAGGCCTATGGCGAGAACAACTCGGTGCTCGAAAACTGCCATGTCCGCGTGGCGTTCGCGACCAATGACGAGCGCACCGCCAAGCGCGTCTCGGATGCGCTCGGCACGGCAACCGAGCAGCGCGCGATGCGCAACTATGCCGGGCACCGGCTCGCCCCCTGGCTCGCCCACGTCATGGTCAGCCGCCAGGAGACAGCCCGCGCGCTGCTGACGCCGGGCGAGATCATGCAACTGCCGGCGACCGACGAGATCGTGATGGTCTCAGGCCTCCCGCCGATCCGTGCGAAGAAGCTCGCTTATTACAAGGACGCCGATTTCCGGACCCGCGTCCTGCCGCCGCCGGTGCTTGCCGACGGTCCCTATGCGGATCGCCCCGCACCGCGGAGCGACGACTGGACGGGCCTTGGCAAACCGGCGGATGTCGCCGTGTCGGCGGACACACCGACAGCGGCGGCGCCGAACCCTCCGTCAGTCGCCGATCAGACCCGTTTTCTCTTCGAGCGAATCGTCGGGGCATCGGACAATGTCGAACATCGTGACGCAATGCGCAGGATCAACGATCGGCTCCATCTGGCGCGGCAGTGCGAGACGCGCCTGATAGCGGATGTCGACGAGGAACTCGCATCGATCGCTATGCTGTTCGACGCGGCAAAGGCCGTCCAGCTGAAGCGCCGGCTGATCGCCTATCACCATCAGCGGGAAAGGCTGGTCCCGAAGCTCGTCGCACTACTGGCCCTGCACGCGGGCGGCGAGGCGGAGGGAGATTCGCCTGCCATCAACGAGACCCTGTCGATGACCGGGCCGACGACCTGGCAAAAGGGCCAGCTTGGAGAGCCGGATTGGCGATTTGGTCAGTTGAGTGGTTATCCCCGGTCTCTGCAAGACCAGTTCGCAAAGTGGGATCAGGATTGTGCCGCGGCCGGGAGGCGCCTTCGGTTTCTGCCTGGCTACGGCGGTGAGTTGATCACTGGAAAAAGCACTTCGGAGGCGGGAACTTCCGTTCCGCTCGACCTGAACCGTGATGGCAAGCGCGATTATGTCATCGACACCGCAGACTTGAGTTGTGGCGTGTTTTCGCCAGCAGTCAGGCCAAAGCCTTACTGCGGTTCCGACTGCGAGCTTATCGCGGTGATTTCCCGGCCCGACGGGACACATATGATCGACCGCGTCGCCGGCTCCATCACCTTCAATGGCAACGGCGATCCGGCAAGCATCGTCACGCGCGGCAGGAATTCTGCGATCACCTGGCCTGCGGCATCAGGGTCAAAATGCGTCATGATCGAAGTCAGTTGGACCGGAACGACGCAACAGAGGCGCAACGTGCCATGCCCGGGTTAAAGACCGGTTTCGGCAGGTGTCCTCACGAGCACACTCGGGGCGCCACTGCGCAAATAGTATTTAACACTAGCGCACCTCACCGCACGGAAGGTAGCGAACGGTCCCCGTCGCGAGCTCAACTCGTATGATAAGTCGCAGGATGTTTTTCCGAACGGGCGCAGGAGGCTTGGCCGCCTTCGCTATTGGTTCAGCGACCGGCCGAGGTCTGACTGCCGTTCCTGTCGTTGATACGCTCACGCTGCAAGTTCTCGTCGACAACGCCACGTTCGGTCCGTTTCTGCCCGACCTCGTGCTTCCCGGACTAAGTGTAAAGCGCCACACCGGTGATCCCGTCGGTGGAGTTATGTCTCGAACTGCGCTTCACGCGGAGTTCGGCCTTTCGATCTTGGCAACCTCCCGGCGAGATGGCTCGACGGCCCAGGTGCTGGTCGACTTCGGCTACTCGCCTGAGGCGGTTCGCAACAACCTCGCGATGCTCGGCATCGACCTCTCCGGGCTCGACGCCGCGGTACTCAGCCATGGACACTTGGATCATTATGGCGGATTTCGGGGATTCTTCCCGGACGAACCGCGACCTCAGGTGCCGCTCTATGTCGGTGGTGAAGAGGTCTTCTGCGAACGGATCGCCCTCATCGGCGATCCGCCCCCAATAATGGGAACGCTCGATCGCGCGGCGCTCGCAAAAGCTGGGTTCATGGCTCGAATTTCGCCCGAGCCCCAGATTATCAAGCAGCAGGCCTTTTCCACCGGTGTGATCCCCCTTGCTGGATTTGAGCGCGCGGCGATCCCAACGCAAATGCGGCCGGGCAGAGGTTGTGACAGGAATGCGCTGAACCCGTCCAAGCGCCACCTCGACCAACTTCCCGATGACGGCGAGCACGAGCTCGCTACGTGCTACAACGTGAAGAATCTCGGCCTGGTCGTCATTGCATCCTGCAGCCATCGGGGCGTGATCAACAGCGTGCGGCAGGCGCAGAAGGTGTCCGGCATCGACAAGGTTCATGCCGTTGTCGGAGGATTTCACCTCGTACGCCCCAGAACCGAGGATGAGGCTCGCCGCACCGTCGCGGAATTCGCCACCATCGATCCCACCTACATTGTGCCGATGCACTGTACTGGAGACGTGTTCATCCAGGAGGCGATGCGGGTCATGCCTCAGAAAATCATCCGTCCATATGTTGGAACTGAGTTGCAGTTCGCCGATTGGTAGCGGGCTTGACCCCGATTCGACGAAGGGATTGGTGATCACGCCAGAGTGGCGGCAGCGGGTGGCGCCGCCATTCCGGACCTTCCCATCCTTGTAGTTTCATCCCCGACGCTTCCCTTCGTTCAGTCGGACGCTTCAAGCCGCCACACCAGACGCAGATCGCCACTGGCGCGCGAACGTGTCACAGCAACGCCGCGTTGAAGAAGCGCCTGAAGCACCGCGTCGGCATCCTTGTCTTTCCCGCCGGCGACGCCGATCGGGATCGATAGTCGGGCATGGGCCCAACTCGCAGTGTCCAGCGGCGCAGCATCCGGCACCCCGTCGGTAAAAGTTAGCGGCGGAAACGCCGCGGGCGGCGGAAGCAGGAGGATCGTCCACCCCTCCATATCCTCGGTGGCGCGTTGCTCAAGGGTGCGATAGCTCGCCAGGGTCGCACCCGGCAACGGTACCGCCGACGCAATCGCACGGCGATTGGAACGATCGACGGTGATCGCGTCCTCGCGCACCCCCGCGGCAGCGCTCAACCTGGCGAGGAGGGAGGAAAGAGCACGATCCTGTGCGCGGGCGGCCTCGGATGACTGCGCTGCGGTTATCGCGGCAAGTTCGGCGTCTCGCGCCCCCTCGCCAATGCGGATCTGGTAGATTTCGACCTGGACCGGACGTCCCAGCTGACGCGCCAGCTGCTTCGTTGCGGCTACATCGGCATTCGGTTCTATGCGTGAGGTCAGCATTTCCGCGCGGACGGCAAGCGGCCGCGCGGAATAATCCACGTCAATCTCCGACAAACGAGCATTTTCGCCAAACTGGCTGCGTACGACATCGCGGGCCTGGCGGGCGGCAACCGCTTCCCAGGCGATCTGGCGAAGCGCAACGGCGAGCGGAACGGAGAGGATCACGAAGGTGGCGATCAGCAAGGCACCCTGCCAGCGCGTCTGGCCGGGCGAGAGATGCGACCCGAAACCGTAGATCCGCGCCATGGCAGTGGCAGAGAGTGCGATGGTGATGAGATTGGTGACAAAGAGCAGGAGAGCGCCGCCGAACACCGCGCCATTCCAGGTGGCCAGCCCGAATCCGACAACGGCCAGAGGAGGCATCAACGCGGTCGCAATCGCCACGCCAACGATGGTTCCGCTCTTGCCACGGATCATCGCATAGGAACCGGCAAGGGCCGAGAAGAGCGCGACGAGCAGATCGAACAGATTAGGCCGCGTCCGGGCGGCGATTTCTGCGGTCACCGTCTGGATGGGCGATACCAGCACGATCAATGCGGTGAACAAGACTGCTATCAACGAACCGACAGCGAGCGCTCCCGCCGATCGCCTCAAGTCGTCGAAATCGAAAACGGCCAGCGAGAACCCGACGCCGAGAATCGGCCCCATCAAGGGGGAGATCAGCATCGCGCCAATCACAACGGCTGGCGAGGAAAGGAGCAGGCCAAGCAGCGCGATCCCGGCAGACATCAGGATCATGAAGAGATAGCGCGGCGACCAGAGCGCCTCTTCCTCGACTTTCTGGAGGACGGTGACATGATCGACCGTGGCAACCCCATGCAGCCGCCACCACCGGGTCATGACCCTCAATGGCCCCCTGTGCTCGCCAATCGCCTGATCCGTCACTCGCTCCCTTTCGCCCGCAGGATGTCGGTAAAGGTTCAATCCGTCCGCTTCATCGGCTAACCCGCGCACAACTGCAAATTTCCGGGAAATGATCGTGCATAAGGCCACCGCACGCCGGGGTGTGAATTCCGCACTCCGGGACTTCCTCCATTCCGAGGCATCGGGGGGCATCCTGCTGATGGTTGCGGCTGCGCTGGCGATGATCGTCGCCAACAGCCCGTGGGCCGATGATTATTTCCATCTCCTCCATCTCGAAACCGGGCCGGTGCTGAGCGAGAAGCTGGGGCCGATGACGCTGCATCTGTGGATCAACGATGCGCTGATGGCCCTGTTCTTCCTGATCGTCGGGCTGGAGATTAAGCGCGAGTTCGTCGACGGCCATCTTGCGAGCTGGAAGGATCGCGGCCTGCCGATCTTTGCGGCTGCGGGGGGCATGATCGTCCCCGCCTTGGTCTATCTGATCGTCACGGGCGGGGCGCCGGCGTTGCTGCGGGGATGGGCGATTCCGTCCGCCACCGATATCGCCTTCGCCATCGGCGTGCTCGCGCTGCTCGGCTCCCGCGCACCGACCTCGCTCAAGCTGTTCCTGACGACGGTGGCGATCGTCGACGATATGGGCGCGGTGGCGATCATCGCGCTGGCCTATACCGCGAGCATCGGCGGCCCGGCGCTGCTGGCGGCGATCCTGCTCTGGGGGACGATGTTCGCCCTCAACCGCTTCGGCGTGACGCGGCTATGGCCCTATCTGCTGCTGGCGGTTGGCCTCTGGTTCGCGGTGCTGCTGTCGGGCGTCCATGCGACGATCGCGGGCGTGCTGGCGGCCGTCGCGATCCCGATCAAGGTGACGCCGGGGGCGCCGGACGCCGATGATTCGCCGCTGCACCGGCTGGAACATGGCCTGCATCCCTGGGTCGCTTATGCGATCGTGCCCTTGTTCGGTTTCGCCAATGCCGGCGTGTCGCTGGCGGGCACGGGCCTGGCCGAGCTGGCGGCGCCGCTGCCGCTCGGCGTGGCGCTGGGCTTGTTCCTCGGCAAGCAGATCGGCATCTTCGCCAGTGTCCGGCTGGCCGTGGCATTGAAAATCGGCGAGCGGCCGGCAGGCGCGACCTGGCTCCAGGTCTATGGCGTGGCCCTGCTGTGCGGCATCGGCTTCACCATGAGCCTGTTCATCGGCGGGCTCGCCTTCGCCGATCCACTGCTGGTGGACGAGGTGAAGATCGGAGTGCTGGGCGGTTCGCTGCTCTCGGCGCTCGCAGGCTATACCCTCCTTCGTTTCGCCCCGCAGATGCGGTCGGCAGGGGACAGCTGATATGTAACGGGCGTCTGAAGGATCTCGTCGCAAGCAATCGAAGGCGGAAGGACCTTGGCCGGTCATCCTGGATGTTGCCCGGTTCAGGGCTTTCCCCGATTGTTGAAGCCCCTCTTGAACCACACTGTGGTCGCTGAAGGAGATCATCTGATGCTCGAACCCTTTGGCAACTACCTGGTCACATCCCCGCTGTGGGCCATTGCCTTTCTGATCTTCGGCGGCATGTTCGTCATGCTCTATGTTGGAAGACTCCTCCGCCAGCGCCACAAGCGCCAGGCGAGCCCAGATGGACGCGAAGGCGAGGAAAAGGAGAGCAGCCAGGAATCCTTCATGGTCTCGTCGGTCATGGGCCTGTTGGCCCTGCTGATCGGATTCAGCTTTTCGCTCGCGGTCGACCGATTCGAAACACGACGGCAGAATGTGCTCGAGGAAGCCAATGCAATCGGCACGACCTACTTACGCAGCCAGTTGCTCGAGGAGCCTCACAGGGCACGATTGAGCAAGCTGCTGGCGGATTATACCGATGTGCGGATCGCTCTTGCCACCAGTCGGCCAGGCCCGGCGGTGCAGCCGCTGCTCACCAGCAACGACCGTCTGATCGTCGATTTGTGGACGGCTACCGTCGCAGCCTTCCCGTCGATGAAGCCCTATGATTTTTCCAGTTCGTATCTGGAAACGATGAACGCAATGATCGACATGGATGCCACCCGGAAGGCCGGGCGTCAGGCGCATGTCCCGTCTGAGGTGTTTCTCGTGCTGCTGATCTACTTGTTCGTCGCCGCCGGCGCGATTAGCTACATGCTCGTTGGCCAGCGGGGGCGGGAGACGGCCATCTTCCTGTTCGTCCTGTTTGGCATCGTCCTCCTGCTGGTCATCGACATTGATCGACCCACCACGGGCGGTATCGCCGAATCACAGCTCCCGATGACGCAGCTTCGAGATTTCATCAGGACCCAGCCACCGGTATCGTTCGATCGATTCAACGTGCCGGGGACATTATCCTCGCCAACGCGTTAACAGCGGTGCCATCAGCTACGGGTCCGCATGGTAATCATGCCGCGGGAACATTCCCGCAGTCAGACGCCGTTGAGGATTATGTGGGACATGCGCTTTCCAGTCATTCGACCCGCTGCCGTCGTCATAACCGTCGCCCTGTTTTTCGGGCTATTCGTGTGGCTCCTCTATCGATGACCCAATACGGCAGGGTTAGACGTGATCAACGCTCCGACGGGACATCCGCATTGCTATCCCGTTCGGTAGGCACCAGACAGCATCCGCTCACATAGCCGTCATCTAGGGGGCGAATTCCGCTGCCCAATAGCTGCCCGCCATTCAGATTTGCGGCGATGCCCGGGTTCAGGCAGTGTCCCGCCACGAGAGCGGTGCCTTTCACGCTACGAAAAGGCCGCAACCTTGCTAAAGATGGTGGCCATTTCAAACGAACATGAGTCTACACATGGCCCGAAAAAATAATGGCTCTTGCCTGTGTGGCGCCGTTCGATTTGAGATTTCCGGAGAGTTCGAGACCTTTTTTCTGTGCCATTGTGCGCGTTGTCGAAAGGGTACGGGGTCAGCCCATGCGGCGAATTTATTTTCATCGACCGCGGCGATCACCTGGATGTCGGGATATGACTGCATCAAGACTTACCGGGTTCCCGCGACTCGCCATGAAAGGAGCTTTTGCACGGAATGCGGATCTGCTCTTCCGAGCGTCCAATTAAACGGTGCCTTGCTGGTTGTGCCTGCTGGAAGTCTTGATAACGCGATCGACATCCAACCAAACGCGCATATCTGTTTTGCGAGCCGGGCGCAGTGGGATGCACGTTTGGAAGACATTCCCAAAATAGACGGGCTTCCGAGTTAATCGTGTTGGATCGGAGCCTTTGGGTCCGGCAGCGCCGCCATTGCCGACGTTGAAGGCGGCGTTTGGCGCTCCCGATTGCTGCCCTACGTTCAGATTGAGTACGAACAACGGTTCCGGCGGACGTCCAGAGGCCCGCGAGCGGGGCCATCTGCCTTTCTGCTTTTGAGCATGTTGGCGGAGCGGTGGTGGCTCTTACGATCCAGTGAACTGGGAAAGTCTCAAACCCAAGGTTGCTCTCCGGAAAGAGTATGCACCTGCGAGGGGGCAACAGTGACAGCTTTCGCCATACGCTCCTTCACATAGCAACCCGCCAAGGCTAAACCGTCCGACCCTTAATGTTCGCTCAACCTAGCCGCCGTTCGCCTGATGGTCCAAGTCCTTTCAACGCAGTCTAGCGCTCACATGCTGTTGTGACTTGCCGCAGCAGCTTCGTTTTGTGCAGCCTCCGCCGCCGTCGAGGACACCTTCCGACTCTGGTTCACTGCGGTGCCCGCACGCGACGCGGGCGCCGTCGATGGTGGCCATTTTGGGTAAGGGTGCCCCGGATTTCTCAGTTCGCCCGCGACATAGACTTTCCGCCTTTCTTCGTAGACGCGGATTTCGGCCCCTGCACCGGCCACACCCATAGATTGGCCATTTGCGCTCAATCGGCCATCTTCCGAGATCGTTAGAACCGTCGTGCCGACGGTGATGATTGCCCCACGGTGGGCGGGAGCGATGAGCGACGGGACATCACTTTCACTTCCAGCACCGTAGAGGCGGTTCGTGAAAGTCAAAAGGAAAGCGGCGAGCAATCCTCCGATAAAAAGGGCAAGGAGAACCCAGCGCTCCGTGTTGGCATTCTGCCCGAACAGGGACTGCTCAAGGAAGCGGTCGAACTTGCTCAGCAAATAGCCGCTCGCGAAAACGGTAAGCGCTTGGGAAACTGAATATATTCGTGTGGCATCAGACTCGTCGAACGGCGAGAAGGCGACGGCAATGGCCCAGCCGGCTAGCGATCCCAACAAGACGATCAGCATGTTGCGCACGGCCCCATACCATTTCGGGCCAGACTTCGAGGCCGCCTCTGCGCGCGAGATTCCAAGGATCACGGCGCCGGCAAAAAGGGCGATCAGGGCCGCTCCGCCGAAGATGGACGCAAAGATAACGCTGCTTGAATGTTCGACGGTGGGGTCGAGCAATCGAGCGGTGCTTCCATTCTCCGCATTACCACACGCTGCAACGCCAAAAATCATAGAAATCGCGAAACCCGGGGCGATCCAGGATCGCCAGCTCTTAGGTACCGTTGCCATAGCCAACTCCGCACAAGCAGAGGACATCGCCGATCTACGCAAAGAAACCTGGGCGATATATCATGGAAACCGCGCCCGACTATCGAGGAAATTCGCAAGTTGCGCTGCGCCGATCGTCCAGCCGATCTGGCCACGGCGACCTGTCGCACCGGTTGTGTCCGTGATAAAATCGGCAGGGCAAAAACCTTGCCCTGAGGAGTTACCGACGCCGTCCAAGGTAAGTGTTATCGCGGATGGCGGTGGGTAGGTAATCGCATGGGGTCGAAATGCCTGCAGAATTTTGGGGAACGTTATCCGTTCGGGATCACCTTAACGCGCAGGCCCTTGTGGCCGACCTTTTGCTTTACGACCGCCTGGTTTTTCCTACATTTTCGGGACACGGTGAGCGAACACGTTGGCGAAGGGAGGGATGGGCGCCCGAACTCCAGGAAGGGCTTATCGAACAACTCGGCCCGGAAGTCGCTATACGAGCCGAGTGGGACGAACAGCGCCAACGACAATATCGAGATTGGCGAAGCGCACGGAAGGAGATCGCCGAAGATCCGTGGCAGTCGACCCGGCGAATTCTCGCGATGGATCAGGATTTACAGACACCAGAGAGCGTCACGGTGCGCGCGATTGCTGCGTATCACGACGCAGACGAAGCGCAGCAGGATTTCGAGCTGACGATCCCGCAGCCTGATAATATTGCGCTGGGCCAGCTGGCATTCGTCGTCAGCCGCGAACTGTTGATACCGATCATCCAATCGTCAAACGATGATGAGGATCTGGTCCTGCGTGCGCGAGACCTGTCGCTTGATCCGATATTCCGCGCGAAGCGAGCGGCCTTCTACGCATGGATGGAGGACGGCGTCGACCGCATTGCCAAAGGTCGGGCAAGCTCAGGCGATCTCGTTGCTGACCTGCGCCGGCAAGCTGACGAACTCAACCAGCCCATTCGGACCTATTTTGCGCAGCGCGGGAAAGTCGTGGCGACGCGGGCCGTCTTCACCTTGGTTGGCATTGCGATGCCATTCGCGCTTGGAATCAACCCCGCCACCCTGCTGGCCGCTATACCGGGCGCTTATGAGCTCGTGCGGTTCGGTGCTGAGCACCTTATCGATGCACGCACGGGCGAACGGGCTGAGGCCGCCGCCATGATCGCTGCCGCAAAGCCACTTGGGAAAGGGGTGATGGGGCTCCGAAATTGATCGCTTGAGGCTGGTAGTTGGAAATACCGAGGGCTGAGCCGCGATAGGACTGCTGATCCGTCGCTTGGCGCCGACTTTGCGGTCGTACAAGGTTGTTGCGGCGACGCCTGATAGTTGCCGTACAATCACCAAGCGCACGTTCGGAGAACGAAACTGATCTACCGCGCTTCGGAGGGGTGGCATCGAGGGCGATAATCGAGCGGCGCGCCGGCTGGTATGAGGGGTTCGCCCTCGACGCTCGTTGATGACTACAAGCACGCAGGCTTCCTTGAACGTGTCGCTCCTGCGGACACTGCGACATCATGCTGCGCACCGTAGCCTTTGGAATCACCCGGCGCCGCTTGCTCGGCCCCAATCGAACATCCGAAGATGTGACTTTGCCACGCGACACTCTGCAAATTGCATTTGACTTCGCTCCGCGATCACTGGCTCAATCTCATTCCAGAGCAAGGTCGCTGCACAACAGTCCGGGTGAAATCGTTCTTAAGAACGGCTTGAAAGCCAGGCGTCAGCAATACGGGTCGATCAATGTGGTTCGCCGGTGTGCAGCACTGGTGAATTGCGATTCGGGGCAGAGTTGGTGTGGGGGCAGAATTGGACCAGGACCGGAAAACCGACATTGTGCCGGAGGGTGGATCACCGGCCACTAAAGCCCCAGAGCACTCTCTGGGGTCGCCGGAAGCTTCGGACACGGACGCGCCGTCGCCAGTGCAGGCGGAGCCAAATGCAGAGGCTGGCGTGCCGGCCGATGCTCAAGTGGCCGGCGAAGTCGGAGCGAGCGACCAGGGACCACTCGTCAATACCGAAGGAGATCCTTTCAAAAAGCTCTGCGCCGCTGAGCGCAAGGGGATCGACGCTCGACGCAGCAAATTTGAAGAAGCGATCAGCGTCGATGAACCCGTCACCGGTCTGGCCTTGTCGGGAGGCGGCATTCGAAGCGCCACGTTCAGCCTGGGGATCTTGCAGGCGCTAAGCGGCTACGGCCTGATCCCGCGGATCGACTATCTGTCGACGGTCTCGGGCGGCAGCTATATTGGCAGCTTCTTCGGCGCCCTGTTCGTGCCTGAGACCCATCGCGGCAATGGCGAACTGTCCGGCAAGGCGCTCGCCTTCGACTCAACGAAGCCTTTGCAGAGCGAAGCCGGACGCGAAGCGGTTCGGCGTCTGCGGGAAGCTGGACGCTATCTGACGCCGGGTGGTACCAGTGACGCATTCTTCGGGGCCGCGCTGGTGCTCAGGAACTGGGCCGCTGTCCATTTCGTATTCGGCATGGTCGCGTTGCTCCTGTTCTGGTCGCTGCGGCTTGCCGACCAGTGGCTTGGTGCCAAACCGGGCGATTGGAGCCCTACGCTTCTGAGAGTTACCCTGTTTGCCGCCGGCGCCGTTCTGGCCGCTGGAACCTCCTATTGGTTGACCCGTCGCGAGTGGATTCCCGGTAACCGTTTCTGGCGTGCGGTCTCCAATGGGTTCTTCTGGGCAATTGTCGCCGCCGTGCTCTATTTCAGCGTCGCATGGTGGAAGCAGTGTTTGATGGACTGGCTGCCGCTTTTTCCCGGCGGCGGCCGGCTTGCCGATACTCTCCACGGGCTCGGCGCCTGGACTTTTCCTGCAGGTTTCCTGCCAGGGTTCATTGCCAGCGTATTAGGGCTGGCATTGCTCCTCTATGTTGGAATGGAGTTCTGGCATGGAGGCGTCGAGCATAGGCCCGTTTCCGATGAGGCCGACAACAAGACGCGCAAAGCTAAACGCGCGAAGGATCTCAGAAATCCCCAATATCTGATTGCGGCAGAAGATCGCGTGCGGACGGCGCTGAGCAACGGGATGACAAGGGCTCTAATGGCGCTTGTCGCCATTGCGGCACTTCTTGTGGTCGTCCGATTTGGCGACCTTGTCGAACACCGGCTGCGTCAGGCATTCACGACATGGGGAAGTGGTGGTCCGACATTGCCAGACCTTGCAAAACTCTGGCCCCTGCTTGCAACATTCATTCCCCCGGTCATGAGCTATCTGGCCAGCACCCGGCTCAAGTCAGGATCGGGTCAGGTCGGCAACAATTGGCTCGAACAACGGCTACCGACAATCGTCGGCATCGCCGGCTTGAGCCTCCTGGTCCTGTGGCTCGTTATCTGGAGCGCCGTTGCGGCCTGGGCGTTCGTCGCGTTGAATGCCGCGGGCATCAAGGCCGTGACGATATTTGGTAGTCAATGGAGCCCGGCCTGCGTCGTGGTTTTACCCCTGGTTCTCGCGAACCTGATACTGGGGATGTCCTTCTCGTTCATAAACCTCTCGTCGCTTTCCACATTCTATGCAGCTCGCCTTCGCCGCGCCTATGTCGGCGCGTCCAGTGCCGGGCGCGACACTGGATCGGTTCGCAGCGACAATCCTCAGGACACAATCCGGCTCGATCGCTATTATTCGGGCGGCGCAAGGAGCCTGGCCCCCCTGCATTTGATCAACGTCACCATTGCCGAGACCATGACGGGCGATTCCAACCTGGTAGCGCGCGATCGGAAGGGCAAGCCGATGCATCTGTCACCGCGGGGGATCGTCTACGAGGGTTCGCATCCTGGAACGGCCATGGTCGGCGAGGCAGGCTCCTTTCCCCTGGCATTCGGAGAGGAACTGCCGCTGGCCAATTGGGTAGCGATCTCCGGCGCCGCGGTTTCAGCCGCGATTGGTTCAGGCACTTCGCTCGGCACGTCGATCCTGGCAACGCTCGGCAATGTTCGGCTTGGCTATTGGTGGAAGGACACGCGGGCAAGAAAGCGTCCGTCGTTGTGGCAACGTGCCCGTGATTTCATTGCCGCAATGAGGAAGCTCCTGGGCGATCGAGCCACCGCGCGCGCCTCGGTGATGGGGTGGCTCGACGCGTTGCCGGTTAATCTGCGCGACTTTGTCCAGAATTACCTCCTGCTTGAACTGCGAGGCGCCTTTGCCGGCACGCGACGCAGACGCTGGTACCTGACCGATGGTGGGCATTTCGAGAATACGGGCGCTTATGCACTGCTTCAACGGCGGGTTGCCTTCATCATCATCTGCGACAATGGCGCGGACCCGCAGTACGAAATGTCCGACATGGTCCGGTTGATGGGTCGAGCCCGCACCGATCTCGGCGCGAAGATCCATTTCCTTTCGACGGCCGAGATCAGGGACAAACTCAAGGAGAATACGGACCTCATAGGTCTGATCGGCGAATTCAGCGCGCTGTCGAAATCTGCCGAAGAAGGCGCCCCCGGCCCCGTCGCCGCCATCGCCCGGATCGATTATGACGACGGCTCGATCGGCACGCTCCTCCTGGTAAAACCCAGGTTGACGCTGGCCGAACCGCCCGAGATCCTCGCTTACAGGGAGGGCCGTGGTCATCGGGACTTTCCGCAGCAAACGACGGCAGACCAGTTCTTCGACGAGGCGCAATGGGAAGCCTATCGCAGGCTTGGCGAGCTGACCGGCGAGAAACTCTTCGGCCCCGCCCCCGCCGAAGCCAGACGTGGCTGGCGGCCGGCCTCGATGATGCCCTGAGGAGATCGGGATGCAGACCGAATTCCAGATCATGCTGGACCAGTTGGGCGTCGCGTTCGGCGAACGGACCGAAGCGGTCTACAGGCGAAAATTTGGTACTGACTGGCGGGAAGAGGAACATGTGACGGGGCCGCTTCTGGCACTCGTCGAAAGTGAAGCGGAACGCTTCGCCGCGGGCAGGCCTGATCTTGGACTGTCCCTGACCGCCAAGCTCACCAAGCGGCTGGACGAGAATGAGAATGGCACGGATGCGCTCATCCGCTTCACCTGTGACGCGGAAGAATGGCAGTTGCAGACCTTCCTGCTTCTCCAGGCCAAGCGGCAGGATCCCGGAAAGCCTCTGTCGTCGAGCGACCATGCCCGGCTCCGGCGCCAGCTCGATAACATGCTGAGCTACACACCCGAGAGCTTCGTGCTCATCTACACTTCGGGCGGCCGGATGTTGCTTGTCCCGGCGCTCGCGGCGCACGGTCTCCGGTCGCGCGATCTGTCCCACGTCAATGCGATCGAATGGCCGCGTTTCTGGTCCGGCCTCCTGCGTGGGCGGTGCGGTGATCCTGTTTCCGAACGTGTGCCTGGTGGAGGTGGCGACTGGAGTCCGGCATTTGAACTCAGTGTTCACGCGACACTCAACCGCGAACTGCCGCTGACGACCGCCCTCGAGAGGATGTGATGGAGCGGCTCCGCCGTCCACCGGGACGGCATGACGATGGGGAGCATCGCTAACGGCCCGATGGCAACGAGAAGGGAAGAGGAGAGGACCGCGGATGGCCAAGGATAGAGGGTTCTATGAAGCGCTAAATCCCTTTATATCGTTGACCCTTGCCAAGACCGATCAGGTCGCGCCCGGCGAGCGGCTGGAACGTTGCCTCAAGGACCTCGAGACGGCCTGTGGGAACGAAAAGACTTCAACCGCCACCGATTTCACGCGCTTCGAGGCGGAAAAGGCGGGTGGAACAACCTTCCAGGCGATGTGCTACAAGCGGACGTTGCAGCCTTCCTGGACCAGTGGCGGCGGCTTTGAGAATGTCGAGCATCATCTGGCGATCGCTATTGCCCGCAATAACCACGTCGCCTTGCATCTGACCGATCCGAAGCTGAAAGGGCCTCTACGGGCCGGGTTGCTCGCAGACTATGATCCCGACATCCCGCTTTCCTGGCTATCGCCTGTTCCCCGGCTGCTGATGTCGGCTGCCTTTCTGGAGAATGGCCAGGCGAAGACCTTGTGGCTGTCGGGCATTCACCGGCGAAGCGCCAGCAAGGCGGACGCAAAGATCCTCGCGGGACAGGATCTCGATTATTCGCTGGATCCCTTCGATGATCAAAGCTTCTACTGGTCAGCCGCGCGGTCGCGCAGCGCGGCGCTTGAAATCACAATCGGCGTGTCGCCACGTTCTTCGCGGATCTGGGTCGGCAAGGCGAAGAAATTCGAAGCTTTTGCGAACTCGACGGCCATCGTCATCGATTCCGTAGCCAAAGCGAAGGTGAAGGCAGAAGCATCCGAACCCTTCCGCTTCCTGGCCGTCCCTCTCGAGGCTCTCAACCCGGAAGACGTCAAGGATGGCTATGACCTTTCGATCCTGCCGCCGGACATGCTGGACGACGGCGACGATGATGCAGACATCGTCAACCGGAACGCTGCGCTCATCCTGTCTGCCAACTTTATCGCTGATCCGTCTGCAGGTGCCAATCTGGCGGTCACTATCGAACTGAATTCGGTGGCGCTTGGAACACTGGATCTTGAGGTCACCATCGCGCGCAACGGCAAGACCAAATTCAAGGTCGACAATCGTAAACCGACCGGAGTTGACGACCCGGTCTTCGAGAGGCTGACAGAGATCCTGGCCAAGGGTGCAGGCATCAACATCCGCTATGACAGCGGCCACAGCATCTCGGATGGCCAGGTTTACAAGCAGCGCGCTCCACGCATCCCGTTTACGCAATTCGCCGACCAGGACTTCACCGGCTTCAACGTGAAGAAGGAAAAGCCGGACAATCTCGCCAAAATAGGCGGGGAAAATAGCCTTTTCTGCTGGGTTCAGAAGACTCATGGGGGCTGGCTTGCCTGCGATGACGGCGCCAATGAGAAGGCCGACTTCATCCATCTGGACGACAGTGGAAAGGTCCCCGTTCTTTCGCTGATCCACGTCAAGGGCGCCAAAAGCGACAAGCCCGGTCGTCGACTATCGGTGTCGGCTTATGAGGTGGTGACCGGCCAGGCTGTCAAAAATCTTCAATGGCTCGACAAACAGGCCCTCGCGGAGGGCCTTTCCAGATCAGCGCGAAGCGCGAACTACTTCTGGAAGGATGGGAAGACCGTCGCCAAGGACGATTTTGTCGCAGCGATCGAGAAGCTTGGTGATAATTTCGAGCGACGGGTCGTGGTGCTGCAGCCCCACGTCAGAACGGCGGCAAAAGACCAGGCGGAGGCAGCTAAAACCGGCGTCAATCGTCTGCGGGTCGACCAGCTGAACACCTTGCTCGCAAGTGCATGGCGAAGTTGCAACGGCCTTGGCGCCAAGTTTGAAGTAATCTGGTCAACTTGAGAAATTGGGGTTGAGGGCAAGGCTGGAAACCTGACCATTTCTGCTACCGTCGGGGATCGATTAATCCGCAAGGGAGTCATTCACATGACGGACTCTTCGAAAGTCACTCCGGAAAGATCAATGGGGCAGCTTTCCAGGCTGGATGAAGAGAAATCCGGGAATTCACCGTCGGCGAAGCCTCTATTTTTTCTCGGAATGGCCTTTGCCGTCGCGGGCCTGACGGTATCGGCCATCATGATTGAACGCGGTGGAGCTGACGCGAGAGAAGCCGTCAAACTCCTACTCCAGTTTTTCCTGATCACAGGTGTCGGCGCAGTGCTGGTCGCGGCGCTCGCTTTCCGACGGGATAACGAATCCCTCCAAGAACAACGCCGCAAGGACGCAGAGACGAAGCGGCTTGCCTGCATCAAGGCATTGCAGGACCTCGATGCGCAGCTTGGGCGGTCCTATCGTGAACTTAAGGCCGTCAAACGCAACTTGCGCGCCCTGCTGATCGACGCGGAGCGGGACGCGAAGGGGCGTGCGGGACCACCCTATCTTTTTCCGACTGAGGGTTTTCGTAAATGCATGGCGGAATTGATGACCGCGCAAATTCGTCTTGAGGACATCAGGGGCGTGATCCAGGTCCAAAAGGACCTGCTCGATGACGACACGATTGACCGGCTGCGGGATCGCCTGCGCTATGCGACCCGCTTCTTCCATGACGTTCATGAGGATGTGGAGCGCGGGAAGGTGGCGTTTGACGGCAGCTCCTGCCGAGTTACCGCTCAGGCGGCTAATATCGACAGCCTGCTTAACAGCCGTGCCCTCCCTTCCGACCTGCCGGAAGAGGTAAAGGGGGCGATCAAGCAATATCTCAAAGACGTCTCCAAGGGTGGTATTTCGCTCGAAGTGCAGCACCGCCAGTTGGAAGAAATCGAGAGGCTGCGCAACGAGACCGACCCGAAGCATAGGCGGTTCAGAGCGATCGCGGACGATTGCTTCGCCCTCGCCGCCGCTGAGATCCAGTTGGAGATCGCAAGACGCCTGGGATTGAAGCTCTCAACGCCTCGCGACCTGACCCACAGGAGCTACGATAGCGAAGAAGAAGACGGTGGGACAATTGGGCGTTAGTGCGACGGACACAACGTCGGC
This sequence comes from Sphingomonas sp. DBB INV C78, assembly GCF_042693015.1. NCBI lineage: Bacteria > Pseudomonadati > Pseudomonadota > Alphaproteobacteria > Sphingomonadales > Sphingomonadaceae > Sphingomonas > Sphingomonas sp. DBB INV C78. The sequence continues at coordinate 2,440,431 of NZ_CP170544.1, forward strand.
GTTTCTGTCTCAGTCGATAACGGGACGCCGACAGCCGCCATCGGCGTTCCCAGGTCACCGTTGGGCTGGAGACTGAAGCCGCCGACATTGCCGACGTTCGGAGGGATAGGCCGGCCCCTTGGTACCGGCCATTCGTTCATCCAGATTTTTGCACGAAAGTTATCGCCGTCACGTCGTCGCTAGCGCTTGACCCCGCCCATGGAATGCGAACCGGTGCCAGACGAGACAGTGCAAATGATGAGATGAAACCACGATGCCGTGATGTGGATCGCAACCCGCTGATGTCGGGACCGGAAGACCCGGACTTGATTTGAGACGGGCGCAGCACTGGGAGGATCGCACAGTTAGTAGCACAGCAAGCCATCGAAGAAGCAATCGCTGTACGCAGCTGATGGTGCCGCGCGATGACGGTCCGAGACCGCGAAATCAACTGCTTGTATGGCAGTATAAGAATCTGGAAAATAGGTAGGAATCAGGTGAACTCCCTACGCATTCGGAGAATTTTGACGTGAACACAGAAACCAAAGATGTGTTGGGTCGCATGGTCAATCTATCCGGCCTTATCGAAACGGCCTTGGTTGCGCATGCCCGTCGTCAAAGCGAAATCACTGAAAAACTGAAACTATTTGGCGGAGAAAAAGAGGGCAGGGTATGGCAAGGGAGCAATTACCCTATTGAGGCCATTCGTGAGCCGCTCTTGGAAGCAGAGCGAATGTTAACGCAAATCTATGGTCTGGATGGGGCCGATGAGGAGGCCTTAGCAGCCATTTCATCCAGTCCTTTTCTGACCGGTCTGGGCGAGCGTTACGGGGAAGCTCTACGTTTGGCTGCAATTGAGCGAAGATGCTGGCGAATGAATGCGTCGTGGAGCTATGTTGACCTCGTCGAGTACTCGCCACTAATCGACCGATCCGACACGCCGATCCTTTTTCTGGTGGTAAGACTACCGCTCGGTAAGCCGCACAAGGGGCATAGGGTCGAAGCTGAGGAGCACAACCTGAGCGGCTATCATCTGCATTATGCTCGATTAGACGGCATGCGCTCAGATATTTTGTTTGCGTTCGGCAGTAACCCGCCTGAGCCGGAGTTTCCCGTGAAGTGGGAACGGCATGGTAGCGGAAAGGCACGCTACTTTCCTCAGCCGGAGACCTGGAACCGGAAAAAGCGACTTAACGTCAATCAGGTCTGTTTAGCCGCGCGAAACAAGCTTCCAAGCGATGCACGTTTCTTCATCCCCGGCAAAGAGTCTCTTTTCCTCCTGCCAATGATTTAGGCTTTCAGTAGCGGACAAGCCGGGGACACATTCAGATATCCGTCCACTTCGCGGTGATTCGGCAGTTTGAGGCTAGTTTCGAAAGCGACCATCTATTCACCAGAAACTGCTGATCCGCGACCGACCGGGATCACAACCTCGAGCAACTGGCGATTATGTTAATGAAGGCGGGGAAAGCCGCCCATCAGCTTATCGGGTAGCAACTTGTATGGGCCGACGTTGATTTTCCAATCTGCACATCCATCCCATCAGCGTATTCCGACCGATCTTCCCAACGTGAGCCGTTCGCGGTTAAACGGCCGCTAGCTCGCAAGGGGAACGATCTGCATGTCTCAATATAACGTGATTGTTGGCTTCTTCGATTACAGCGGGACCTCGACGGTGTCTGGAAGCCGTTTTTACCTTCCGAAGAGCATGGCCGAATATGAAGGGCAGACACCCGCGGGCGGCTCATTGAAGGCACTTTGTACGTCCATACCTACAGTTTTCACCGAGGAGATCGGGTATAATAAGGTGCCGATGGCGCGGATTGGTTGGATCACCAACATAAGCCAGAGCGGGCGCGACCTGAACGTGTCGTACAGTCTTCCGTCAGGGATCACGCCCATTGCCGCCGATCGAATGGCAGCTGCTATCGGCCTAAGCAACTTTCCGTCTCGCGGAATCGGGGACATGCAACACAGCCACTGGACGATAGGCGAGGGTGATTTGCTCCATATCCTCCAACAGGCCGGCGCATTGGAGACCACCCAATCATCGGTGTTCCTAAAAGCCCCCGAGAGGATGCAGTCCAACTTGGTTTCGGTAATGATGCCTTTTAGCCAGGAGTTTACGCCCGTCTATAATGCTATCAAAGATGCCGTGGAATCTATTGGCTATCAGTGCAGCCGGGCCGATAACATCTGGGAGCATAGCACGGTCATTCAGGACATTTATTCGCTGATCTTCCAGTCTAAGGTGGTGATCTGCGATTTCAGCGGGAAGAATGCCAACGTCTTTTATGAAGCGGGTATCGCTCACACGCTCGGGCGACACGTGATTCCGATTGTTCAGCACCCCAGCGACGTTCCCTTTGATTTGCAGCACCACCGATATGTGCAGTACCTTAACAATAAGGAGGGACTCGAAAAGCTAGCAGCTGATCTAAGTCCACGGCTTCAGACACTCATGAAGGTCTAGCCGATTCTGCCGGATCTCCGGTTTTTTGACGAAAATTCGCCTAGTGCCCATTCATCCTGACCTTGAAGGTGGCATTAAGCCGACAAAAGCAACATTCAATCCGAGCGCGCCTCCCGACACTTACCCTCCGTCATCAAGCCGCCGCAGTGGAGGCGGTGCGATATTTCCCATGCTCTCATGGTCTGAGACATCATCCACCAAATAGTGGCTCCGGATTGCAGTGCTTCATGGGCGCGATGCGACCTGCCCAACCCCCGCGATGCTTCCGATGCTCATTCCGGGGTAAACGCCTCGCCAGAGCCGTTCGCCGTTCAAGGCGCTCACCCTTTCCTTGAACACCTGGGGACTCACCGCGCCAAAGAGTTTCTGACTGACGAGGGCGAAGAATTGCGCGCTTTCCATCCTTGCAAACAATTCCAGCGCCGACCCCCAGCCTCCCGTATAGATCAGCGTGTGCGGGAACCACGAATAATATTTACTCTCCTCGCTGACGGGTCGCCTGATAAACAATAGCAGGTCGGCTTCCATCATCCGCACGAATGATGGCGATCCTGATTGATAATGCTGGTGGACGAAATCGGCCTGCCAATCCGCGCGGTTCTGATTGAGGCGCCGATTGCGGTATTCAAGCACCTCGGCGTACTGGGAAAAATCTCCAAAATCTTTGGTGCTTCGCCCGTGTCCGCCGCTTGGATCATCATAATAATAGGGGTGATCCAAGGCTCGCGCGATAAGGTCGAGTTGGCGTTCGGCAAGCAAGGTCGCGATAACGCCAAGGAACGCTTCATAGGCCATGATCTTGTTCGCGTCGAAGGTCGCGGGGGTCCATGCTGTCGTTCCTCGCGCGCGATCCGTCGTGGACAGCACCAGCTCCAGAATCGCCAGTATTTCGTCGAATGCCTGGGGCGTTGTCCTGGCGATTGATCGCGTTAGTTCGTGAACCTGTTTGACATAGGGCCGCATAGCGTTGGCGGCATTCACCACGGCTTCATCGATCGGAACATCGTTCTGGCCGCTTGAGCCTGGCGGACGTAGCCCAATCAACTGCTCGATGAGCCCTTCGCCAAAGTCCCGAACAAGACTTGCCGCTCCCGGCACTCCGCGGTCGAGCGCTTCCTTGGCGCGACGAAATCGCGACTGCGTCGCGAGGGGCTTTGCGTCACCACTCGTCAAAAAAGCGGGCGTCTTCCCGAGTTTGGGCCGCGTGTGTAGCGGTGCGTCATTGAGCCAGCGGATTAGCTCCTCATAGGCTTCCTCTTCTCGCTCGGGGTCGCTGAAATCGATGAAAATGCGGCCACCATAGAAGGTCGGCACATAGGCATTCCCCTCATCATCAACCTCGGTAACGAGGGCGGCATACTTGCCCTGGTCGGTCATCCGATAGATTTCCGGCGTGAGAATCTGCGTCTCGGTTCCGACGCCGCCCGCGCGACCGTCGGCCTTCTCCTTGTAGACCCGATCGCAGACGATCATCACTTTGGTTACTTCGGGGTTCGTGATCGACTGCTCCATGAAGTGGATTGGATCATGACCCGGTTTGAGGTCCCATTCGTCTAGAATGATGTAAACGCCGTCCTCGGTCAGCCGCTCGGCCAACCGCCTCACCCAGGCTTTATGCTCCGGCGTGGACCAAGAATATGAGATGAACGCCTTGCGATTGGCCTCTGCTCGTTCGGACAAGCATTCCTCCCTTTAGATACCACTACATAGATATGGTCGTGTCGCGTGACGAGCTACGATGCACCCACCTCGCGCGTCGCATCGCGTAGCGACATCAACTCGACGGTGCGATCGGTCTGGAAGCGGTCTGTGCCGCGATAGATCACGATTGAGCGGTCGGGTTGCAGCACGTCCCGCGCGGCGTAGAAACCTTTTGATAGACCAGGCTTGGAGCTTTTCTTGATCTCAAAGGACCAACGTTGCCCGCCTACAGGAAGGAGCAGGTCCATCTCTGACTGCCCATCCGCGGCGCGATAGTAAGATGCACCGACGTTGGACCGCGTAGCTGCGAACAACGCTTCGATGACATGGCCCTCCCAGCTTTCACCGGAGGACCCATACTGCTCGAGAGCAGCGGAATTATGGATGCCCAGTAAGGCGTGTAGCAAACCAGAATCGCGTATATAGAGTTTGCCCGGCAAACTCTGTTGCTTGCGCTCGTTGGCAGTCCATCGCGGCAGCCGTCGCATCAGCTGACCATCGCACGCTTTGTCAATGAAGCGGGTGGCCTGAGTTGCGTTGGTACCGAGCGCCTGTGCGATGCGGTTGCTATTGAGCTCGCATGCCTGATGCGTGGCAACGCTAACCCAGCCTCTCCGGATTGCCTCGAGCGCCAGCGTCACTCCGTCGATCTCGAATCCCCGCCCGATTACCGCATCGATAAAAGCCAGGCGCCACTCCAGGCTCTGTGCGTCATTCTCGGCAAGATAACTGAGCGGAAAGCCCCCACGCAGCCACAATCGCATCTCATCCTCGCGAGGGTCAACCACGGAGGCTGGCGATGCTGCTTCGACTGCCATCGGGTCAAGCTCAGGGAGGCGTGATACCCCAAGCTCGTGGGTTTGGAACGGGCCCAGATCGATCGTAGCCAGATGTCCGCCGAGGTGCTCGGCAGCGGCGCGGCGCATCCATTCGCAATCCGAACTCAGTAGCAGGAAGTGGCCCACCCGATTACGCTTTTGGAGGCGTAGTTCCACTTGCGCTCGCAGTATCGGCATTAGTTCTGGCATGCGGCTAATCTCATCAAGAACGATGAGGCGACCAATGCGACGGCCGAGAAATTCTTCGGCGCCTGCCAACTGCGCGCGATCGTCCGCGCGAGCGAGGTTGAAGACCAGCGCGCCGTCGACCGAGTTCGCGACCATTTCGGCCAACGTCGATTTTCCGACCTGACGGGGACCGAGCAGGGCGACACAAGGGAAGGAACCTAGGCGTTCCCGGACTCGCGGCGCGAGCGCACGATCGATCATATTGTCCGATGATCCGTGGGGCTCATCGCTGCAGATCGATGACCACAACCGCAAGCTGGCCGCGCCGCGCTTCAGGAATACGGCGTTCAAGCGCTCTCCGCAGTCCGTCCGCAGATCGAACGGGCGTAAGGCTATTCGGAGCGGGGGTTAGGCGCTTGCGACGTGCGGCGGTCTCGCCAAACCAAAGCACGACATAGATGCCGCGTCCCTCCGCGCGCCACTCGCCTGTGTAGAACCGGTCTAACTGTTCGATCGCAGCGTCCCACACCTGGGGATGCCACTGTGCCTTGATCTCCAACGGAACGAGAAGTTTCCCACAGGTAAAGGCGACATCACTGCGCTTGTCGTCAGGCATTCGTGTCTCTGTCGACTGAGCGACCCCGGGGGGCAGCTCACGATCGAGCCATTCGACCAGCCGGTCGCGGCAGTAATTCTCGTCATGCGGCGTACCGTCGAGTGCATAGAAGGCGGCAAGCGGTCTAGTTTCACTCCCCCGAAGCTTCGACTCTACACCCGTTAGACTGTCAAGCAGAGTCGCCAGAAGGTCATCGATCGACGCCGGCGCCTTGTTCTCGGCTACCGCCAAGACGCGGGCCGCTGTCACTGGTGAGAAGTTGGCTTCATTGCGAGCGCGGCGCTGTTGTGCAGCCGCATGACGGATCGTGTCTGAATAGGTGTCACGAGGCGCGTCACGAAGCGCGATCATGCAATCCATTGCCTTTTCGGAGACGTCGCCGGCAAGCTCAGCGATCGCCCACTGAAGGAAGTCGGTCGCGTCCCAAGGATTGTTGTCACCTGAACTGACGCCGCTGGGGTGGGGCGTCAGTGGCCAGCGGCCGCGGAAGGTGCGGACGATCCATGCGAGCTGCTCTGGTGTGAGGAGCAGGCGCTCGCCTCGCTCGTCGCGTCGTAGCCGACCACGAATTGGCCAAAGTAGCCCTGGCAGCACGAAGGCTGCTTCGTCGAGGGTCAATTCTGCGGCAGAAAAGTCCGTGATAAACGCCACCGCGAGCCAAGTGAGTGCGCGTTCGGGATTGTCGGTGGGATCGGGACAGCGGGAGCGCCATAGGCCACGGAGCTGAGAAAATGCCCGCATGGCCAATAGCCCATCCACCAGTTCAAGCTCGATTGTGCGGGGGAGGTCATTGTGGCGCTCAATCCACTCCGCTGCGAGTGCATTGCCGGTCGGCTGCAGTCCCGGGGAGCGCATCAATCGGTAAAGGCCCGTAACGTGGTCCGCCTTGGCTGCAAGCTGCGGTTCGATCAGCAAACGGAAATCATCGATGAATGCTGCCGGGTCGCGGGCTAGCCGCTTTTCGAGTTGCTCTGTGAAGTCGTCGATCTTGGCGTGCTCGGGAAGGTAGCTCTCATGCTGCAGCATGAGCCAACCCACGCGGACGGTGTCCCTCGGAACATCGTCGAGGCCGCGATGCTCACGCACACGTTCGGCAAGGCCAGCAATGATTGGATATACCATGTTCCAGACGGTGCGTTCGGTGAACCCCGTCACGACCTGCTCTGGGGTAGGCAGATCGCTGCGATGTAGGGTGGACTCAAACCCTTCGAGCGCGGCTTGGGCGTTGGTATTACCTAGCCATTCTTCCACTCTTCCGACGGGCGGCAGTTCGCGATCGGAATCGTGAAATAGTCGAAGATAGGATCTAGCGGCTGGTACGATCCAACTCAATTCGCCGGCGCGTAGTTCGTCGATGTGGTCGGCGAACTGTATGCGATGCTCGGCGAATCGCGCCTGTCGCTCGCGCTCTTCTTTGATGCGGCGTTGCTCAGACCGCTTTTCCCATCGATTGCTGGTGGGCTTGGCTGCCTTGCGCAGATGAGCAAGCAGTTCGCTGTTGCCCTTAGCATAAATTCGCGCGATTGCGCGCTGCTCGGGGCTGAGTCCGTCGCGCGAGCGTGCGAGCTGCACCAAATCCATCCACTGGCCATCTCGCTCGGCGCTACGTAGGCGATCCGCTCCGATTTCCGTGAGAAACGCCAATGCATCGTCCGGCGTTATGCCAAGCGCGACAAGCGTTTCGTGCAGGCGCCAGGCGCGCTCCCAAAGCGTTTTGTCCGAGCGTTCAAGTAGAACGTGGCGCTGGATCGCTCGACGTAGATCGGAATTGCCCTGAAAAAGTGCCTCAAGCATGACGTAGTCGTTGCGGCTGCGGCCATGGGAAGGGTCGAGCAACTGCAACCAACTCCACAGTCGTGATGGAGCAACTGAATTGTCCGCCACGACGAGCTTAACCAGTGTAATGGCGAGTTGCGCAAGATCCCAGCGGCGTTCCCATTCGTCCTTCGACGCCTTGATCGGGATATACTCGACGAGCAGATCGAGAAGGCTAGCGGCGCGTTCGTGCGGGATCCTTTCGGCAAACACACTCATCGTACCGCCGATTTGTCGTGTCCACTGGGCAGCGCGTTCGATTGGGACCAACGTATAGCCCAAGTAGGCTGCGATTATCTCGACCACCTGTATGTCCGAGAACTGAGCAAGTTCGAGGTCACCCAGCGTCTCCAGTGCCAAGCGCGCGGAACTTTCGTCCGCTAGACATCGCAGCGTTTCAAGCATTTCAGGCCAAGCCGTATCGGCAATCTCGCCGATTAGCGCTTGGGCTGCCTCAGCGCGCTCCGAGAATGTCGCTTCCGGGTTGAGAATTAGCGCGATGAGGCGGCGCTCCATGAGCGGTGCAAGCGGCGAACCGTTGACTGCCTCCAAAAGGAGCTTGCGTAGGTGGAAGCTATTACTGTCGTCGAGGATTCGCTCGAAGTCAGCTTGGAGATCAGGGCGTGCCAAACCATGCAACGAGAGTTGGCCCCAGTCCTGCGCGCGAAAGTAGGGATCGTCCGCTGCGAGTACTTCCAGCGCTTCCAGTAGTTGCCGTGCTTTTGGCGTCTTCAAGGCGCCCGCATCGCCATAACGCAGCATTCCAAACGGATCAGCGCGGATGACTTCAGAAGCGGCTTCGTCGCTGTAATAGGCGATCCACGCGTGCAGGCCGCGCAACGATGCCGGAACGGTGTCCGACAAGGTGAGCAACGTGAACAGCCGGCGCGGCGACACCTTATGTGTAAGCAATGCTGCCAGCCAACGTGCGCCCAGATACTCTCCGAGAACGCGGTGCAACGGCGCCAAGCGTTGATCGGCGATCCTCACAAACAGCCGACTGCCAAGGACGGCCCGGGCGGATCCGCCCATTGGCAATATCTCCACGTCCCGCAGCGCGCGATCGTTCGCTTCGACCTTGCCCACCGCGCGCGTCGAGATTGCATCTGCACCGGTCAAAATCTGAAGCGCGCATGCCGCCCCGGCGGCGTCGAGCGCTTCGCCTTGAGTCAGGTTTCCAAGCGGCGAATTCTCGTGCTGAATCGCCTCTTCGCGCCACAGCAGGTTGGACGCGGCTTCGAACAACGCGCCGCGATTTTCCGGCAAGGCCGTTGTGGCGACTTCGGCGAGCAGGCGCAAAGTCAGTGGGTTGCCGTAGAGCGATTCCAGTCCACGATCCTCAAGGTGCGCAAGCAGTTTTTCGGAATCGGCGTTGGGGACATGAGCTCCGAGGTAGGTGCGGGCTTCATCGCGCGAAAAGGGGAGTAGGGTGAGGAGGCGCGGCGCGCGCCCATAGTCGGTGGCAATATCGTGGCTCGCGATTATGCCCTGCCAGTCCGCGGCGCGGCACGAGAGAATGAAGCTTGGCCGTCCCATGGCATCCAGCCGTTCGAGGACGCGCTGCAAAGCATCGGACTCGCGCGCTGTCACGACCTCGTCCAAGGCGTCGATCACAATGCTCCCGGTAACCGGCGCTGGGACGCGCCGCAGCAATTGCTTGGCGGTGACCAGGGTCAGATTGTACTGACCAGCTATTGTCTCGAGCAGGATCGATTTGCCTTGGCCAGGCTCGCCGAGGACGACGACGGGCCCACCTATCCCAGCGATCTCATCCTGGCCGATCGTCCGCGTCTCACCACGATGATCCACGTAGCTAAGCCACCGGTAAATCGGATCCTCTATGATATTCACGCTGAAAATTTATCCAGTGGTGCGAAATGTGAGCCTATCGAGCCTACCGCGCGATCGGTTGCGGCACCAGCCTGGATCATGCTCATTTTGCTAGAACTTTTCCTCGGAAGCAAATAGCTGCACCCCATTATACGAGATGCCTAGCAATTTGACGGCCAACTCACGGATTCAGGATCAACCCGGACAGATAGCCTGACTTCTATAGTCCAGTAAGTTTGACCAGTTGCCACCCTAAGGGGAAGTCCTCGGCTTGATGGTAGGTATCACGCTGCCGATGCCGGATTTTGTCATTCCCGATCGTCCCACGCAGCAAGTGCTCCCTCTGCCTCTCAAAGCAGTTGCGCTAACGGGCTTCACCAACAGCCGCTTCCCTCGAACGGAATCCGATTCGTGACTGTCGCCATCGTCCGACGGAGCAGGCGCGCGCCCACCTGCTCCCAAAGCAGATGCGCTAACGGCTGAACGAATGGCCGCTTACTTCGAAGGGCGTCCCGATTCCCGACTGTCGAGATCGTCCGACACAGCCGCCACGAGCCGCGTGCGGATTGAATGAAGCGCTGCTAGCCTATATCGCCCGATTGACTCAATGTTCTCTTTTTGTTCTGATGTGAACATGAGTCGCATTGACCCCTCCCATCTGGCGCATGACCTGGAAATCGCTCTTGCGACGGCGCCGCACGATCTGACCGTTGGCCTGCTTGGCAGCGACCGACGGACAAGGTCGGCGGCCGTGAGCCGCCTCGCCTTCCATCTCGCCGACAGGCTGAGCTGCTACGAATTCACGCTCGCTGACGAGCCTCAGGCTGACGATCAGCCGAGGTTCTTCTGATGACACGACGCAAGGGAGAGCGGCCGGTTTTGCGCTATCTCGACCGTTGGTCCGCCGATCATCCGGTCGCGCGCAGCATTGCCGCCGGCACCAACTGGTTCAATGCCTGGATAGCCCAGAAGGCGACCCCGTTTCCGCGCCTCGCACAACGGACGGGCATCCCGACCGCACGACTGATGGCGATCGACCAGGGTGACGTGATCGCGCGTTCCGAGCTTGAGGCACTTTCCCGTGCGTGGAGTGTCAGCGTCAACGACCTGATCGCCTCAATGCCGACGGCCGACATGGTGGTCGAATGACGTGGCGCGCTTCCATCAGGGCCTCAAGGTTCCGACGAACCTGTTCGAATGTGCCGCCTGGCATCACGCGATCCGCGTCCGATGCAGCCAATGCCCCCATGTTGCGACCTTCAACGCACATGGACTGTGGTGGCACTTCGAGAAGCGTGGTTTCGACGACGATCTCAGGAAGGTTGCCGCGCGCTTCTGGTGCCGTTCCTGCGCGGGCCGTCTCGGGCGCCGGGTGCGTCCGGCGAAGGTCGAAATCGTCGACGAGACAGTGGACGCGATCTGCCTCCCGTTCCCGGATGAACGGATATGGAAGCGTGCGGTCAATCGCTTCCGCAGTTGATGGAGAAGGACGTAGGCATGGATCACGCGATCACATTTCCTGCTTGAGGTGACCACGCCAGACAGGGAGCCGATCCAACTGGTCTGGAGTTTGGTGGGGGCAGCTCATAACCCGGCGGCGGGTGACCGTCAGTTACCCAAGAACCGCTTGCGACGGTCCTCGGCATCGAACTTCGATATCGCTTCTTCGGCAGTTGCACATTCGCCGCCGCGTACCGACCCGTCACGACAGCCCGCCACGACCTGCTTTGCTTCGTCGATATGCGCGATAAAATACTGCGTGCCTCGCGGCGCGGACATCGCCGCAGTGGACGCGGGAGGGACGACGAGAGCCGTAGTCTGACTGATCGGCATGATAACCGGGCGAAGCACCAAGCCCGCACCAAATCCGATAACGAAAGTGGCCAGTGCGATGACGACAGCCTTACCTTGAATCATGAGCGCAACCTCCGACAATAGCGATTGCTGTTCTAGAAGATTCGACCCGCTATCAAAAGCAAGTGCTTGCTAATCCTCAAGGACGACCGGGCGCAGAGATGCGCGACAGTATCTACAAACCCGTCAGGCACCTACGGATTGATCAAAGAAGTGGTTCCGGCAAGGCAACCCGCTTCTCGCCCCAGCGCGAGTCGAAAACTACGAGTAACGAGACAATCTGAGGTGGCGCCGTTCACTTTTCGTTGGCGGTTGCGGCCATTTCCAGGGTGGCGAGACGTTCCGAACAAATCGCGTGTACGACCCTTCCCAGCTCCTCGATGCGCTCGGCCAGCCAGCCGAGTTCTTCCTCGCTGATGCGATAATGTTTCGAGTAGCGCGCCTTTACATAGGCGTCCTTGAGCTTCTCGAACTTCGAGCGGTCGCGTCGCGTCCCGCGCGGCCAGACGTGGACGAGACGGATATCTATCTGCTCGGCCTGCGTCCGCAGGAAACCAAGATTGTGGACATGCGGCGAGTAGAAGGTCGAGACCAGAAGAACGCAATTGTAGAGCCGCTCGGCGGCTTGATGCATGTCGAAGGCAGCGTCCTTCAAATAGCCTTTCGACACATCAAACTTCGCAATCTCGAAGCGCTTTAACCCGCTTGGCAACCACTCCTCGAAGTATTCCCTGGCCATCGCCAGCGCAGCATCCGGCGTCTTGGGCCGGGGCTGGTGCAGTTCGCTGTCGTCGAGCTGGTAAAGGGCGATGCCTTCGCGGGCGACGTCCATGAAGAAATAGCGGCCATGGGCGAGGCCGTCATTCACCTCCTGGAGCGTGTGGACGATGAAATGCACTGGTGTGCGGAGCGACTTCGTGATCGCCACCTCACGGTTCAATCGTTCCTCGGCCTTTGCCCAATATTGCGCGCGGTCGGCGACATGCTTGTTGTTGACGATGATCAGCAGATCAAAGTCCGAGCGATAGCCCTTCGCCGTGTGGGGCTCGTCGACCCAGCCCCCACGCGCGTGGCTGCCATAGAGGATGATCTTGAGAACGCGGCCCAGCTTGCGCCGACCCGTCGCCAGCATCGCGACGTCGTTGAACTCCTCGAACAGGATCGCGACCACGCGCTCGAGTTCGCGCTGCTTGGACGCCGGCAGATGGTCGAGGTCGGTTCGCATGTGGCTCTTCCCTAACAAGAAGATGGCCTAACAAGAAGATGGCGCCGATACGACCGCTGGAACGCGGTCGTATCGGCGCCGGCTCAGGGGAAAGCCCCACCCTCCCCCAATGCCCGGTCGAACGAGACGAGCGCCGCGGCCAGCCGGCGCTCGACCTCTGCCACGTCGATCCCCAATTCTACGGCCAGCGCGGCAAGCTCCACACCCGAAGCGTGAAGCGCCAGCACCTCGGCCTCCTCCGCCGGAAGGCTCGCCCAGGCGCGGCGCAGCCGCGCTAATGGCCGATCGTGCCGGTTCATGGCCGCACCTCGCGACGCTGGCCCATGATCCACTGCGCTGCCTTCGCGGCCTGCGCGGCAGCGCGGAAAATCGCGCGCTCGTCTGCTCCGATATAATCGGCCCATGTCGCCAGATAGTCGGCGTGGCGCACGGTTGGCCGGATATTGAGTTCAGCGCAGACGAAAGCGCTGGCAATCTCGGCGACCAGCTCTTCCTTCGCATATTCGATTGAACCAAAGCGCCCCGACTGATCGCGCGCGAGGCGCGAGCGGTGTCCTGTCCAGTGGCCAAGCTCATGGAAGGTGGTGCGATACCAGTCGATCTGGTGATGAAAGGCTTGAGAAGGCGGCACCTGAATGAAGTCGCCGCCCGGATGATAAAAGGCCTTGTCGCCACCGACACGCAGATCGGCACCGGTGTTGCGAATGATCTCCTCGGCCACCGGCACGATCTCGCGCGGCGGCAAGGATTCGACGCCCTGCCGCACGATTTCGGGCAGACCGTCGCACTGGTCGACATTGAAGACGGTGAAGCGCTTCAGGAACGGAATGCTGCGGGGATCGTCGCCGTCGCGTTCGGCCCGTGCCCTCTCGCCATCCGGGCAGAAGCGGTCGGCATAACAGACAGTCACGCCTCGCTCGCCGGGCCGCACATGTCCGCCCAGCTCGCGTGCCTGCCGGTAGGTGAGCCAGCCTTGCGAGCCATAGCCGAACCGGACGACCGCGCCCCAGAGGATCAGGACATTGATCCCCGAATAAGGCCGATGGCTCGCCGCATTGCGCGGCATGCCCACACAGGCCTTCGCCCTGTCCCACGGCTGCACCCATGGCAGCCGGCCTTCACCCATTTCGGCAAGGATCGCGCGCGTCACCTCACCATAGAGACTCCCTCGCCCTTCCCTGCCTTGCCGCCGGTGCATCGCCGCCTTGCCGGCTCCTCGCCCGGCCGGCCGCTCTCGCCGCAGCGAAGCACTGCGCCGCTCCTCGTCTCCGGTTCGATCGCGGGCGGCGCTTCGATCCCGATTGCCCAGTCGATCCTCCCCTGCCCGCCTTGCGTCCTGCCCGTCGCTGTCCAGACCTCCGAGGCCCACGCCACGCCCGCTATCGTTCCTGCCCATGATCCTGCTCCCGTTCCCAAAACCGCAACCGGCCCCGGATGGGCGGGGTGGGCGGCAAGGAGCGGGACGGCAGGTCCGCCGATCGAGGTGGGCCGCACCCGCAGGAAGCCAGCGCGAAGCGCTGGCTTCAAGGGCCGAAGCAAAGCGGAGGACCCGCGGATACGCGGGTTGCGGCCCGCCGCGGCGGACCTAGAGGCGCGCTCCGCCCACCCCGCCCGGCCGCGGCCGGTCAACCAGCAGGCGCCGCCGCGCGAGTCCCCGCCGGGGACCGCGCGGCGTCCTCATTGCCCCGTCAGGCCTGAGTGCGTCCGCGGATCGAGAGGCCAAGGCAGGCAGTTCTGGCGCGCCCCGTTTCGGTCCATCGCAGGACGGAACAGCAGCAAACGCCCTGGCGCCAATCGTGAAGGCCGCCACGCACCCGCCTGCCATTGCGCGCCGACCTCATCTGACGACCGTTGTCATCAAGGTTCCGCAGCGAATGATCTCCCGGACCATCGGACACCCTCCACAACCGCGTAGTGGCGCGCACGCACCTATCAATAAAGCTCGTTGTGCCAGCCAGCCTGTCGGCCGACCCTCGAAGCCGTGATCCATGGGCCGCGTGTTGAGCCCATGACGTTGCGAGAGGATCCGGCATGAGCGATATCGCCCAACTGCAGCGCGATCATTTCCCGGGCCGCACCTATCGGGATATTGCGCGGGCCGATGGCGAGCAGCTGCCGCCGGTGATCGAGCATCAAAGCAATCCGGAGCAATCGACCGAAGATATTCCGTTCGAACGCTATACGAGCCGCGCCTTCTTCGATCGCGAGATGCGCCAGATGTGGCGCAAGGTCTGGCAATTTGCCTGCCGGGACGAGCATGTTCCTGAAGTCGGTGACTATTATGTCTATGATATCGGTCGCTTCTCACTGGTGATCGTGCGCACCGACGAGGGCCTGCGCGCCTATCACAACTCCTGCCTCCATCGCGGAACCAAGTTGAAGCCTTCGGGCAGCAACGGCTGGAGCGGATCGATCCAATGCCCGTTCCATGGCTGGCAATGGAATCTCGACGGCACGATCAGGCACATCCCCTGCGACTGGGAATTTCCGCAGCTCGATCGTGCGAAAGCTTGCTTGCCGCAGGCTCGCGTCGAAAGCTGGAACGGCTTCATCTTCGTCAACTTCGATCGCGAGGCGGCTCCCCTCCTCGACTATCTGGAGGTGTTGCCCGAGCATTTCGCGCGGTGGGACATGTCCAACTGGTACGTACACACCCATGTCCAGAAACGGCTGCCGGGCAACTGGAAGCTCGCGCAGGAAGCCTTCATGGAGGCCTATCACACGCCGGTCGCGCATCCGGAAATGACGCATGTCGTCAGCGACCATAACATGCAGCACGACATCTTCTCCGACCATGTCAGTCGCGACCTGTGCGCCATGGCGAGCCCCAGCCCGACATCGACCCTGGAGCGGAGCGAGCAGGAGCTGCTCGACAGCATGCTCGTCGGCGATCGCAGCACTGTCGGCGAACGCGTGATCGTTCCCGACGGCAAATCCGCGCGGTGGACCATGGCGGAGCAGCTTCGCCGCCAGATGGCGGCCACCTATGGCCTCGATTATTCGGAGCGCACGGTTCCGGAGATGATCGACTCCCTCAAATACAACATATTCCCAAATCTCTTCATCTATCCGTCGGTCGGCTTGCCCCTGATCCAGCAGTTCCGGCCCGACGGCGACGACCATGATCGCTGCCTGTTCGACCAGATGGTGCTGCGGCCCAAACCCACCGACGGCTCGGATTTCGAGGTAGCGGACGTGATCCGCATCGAGGAGCACCAGTCCTACACCGAGGTCGAGGGGATGGACCCCTTCCTCGCGCACGTCCTCGACCAGGACACGGATATCATGCGCTGGCAGCGCGAAGGCATGTATGCGAGCGAAAAGGGCGCGGAGACGCTGTCCGTCTACCAGGAATCGCGCATCCGCCACCTGCACCAGACGCTCGACAAGTATCTGGCGCAGGCCCCGCAATGAGCCGTCAGGAACCGCTGGCCCAGGGCGTCCACCATGTCGCCGTGTCGGTTCCAGACATCGCGCGCGCACGGGAGTTCTACATCGACCTGCTGGGTGCGGAGGAGTTGGCCCAGACCGAGTGGGAGGAGGGCAACGTCTTCATCAACGAGATTGTGGGTCTGCCCGACTGTTCCGGTCGGCAATTCATGGCGCGGCTGGGCAATGCCTTTATCGAGGTGTTCGAATATCTGACGCCGCGCTCGACTGCGCAGGACGAGAACCGCCCCGTCAACCGGTTCGGCTATACTCATTTCGGCCTCCAGGTCGCAGATATCGACCTGGTCTATGCCCGCATGGTGGAAGCAGGCATCCGCTTCCACTGCCCACCGCGACATTCCGGCGGGGAGGAAGCGCAGGACGGACGCCGGCAGGGCTTCCGTTCCACCTATGGCCGGGATTTTTTCGGCAATGTGTTCGAGCTGATCGAAGTCGGCGAGAACAGTGCGATCCCGGCGCTTTGACGGTCGCAGGTGCCACGGTCGCGTTTGAAACGCTGGCGACCGGCTTTGCCTTTTGCGAAGCTCCCCGGACGGGGGACGACGGCACCGCCTTTTTCAGCGACCTGACCGGCGGCGGCTATCATGCCTGGGATCCCGACGGCCGAATGCGCACCGTGCTCGCCGACCGCATGTGGATCGGCGGCGCCGTGTTCGATGAGAGTGGCGCAATCGTACTTGGTGGCAAGGGGGGCCTGGTAATGGTCGATCCCGCCAGCGGTGACGAGAGAACCTTGCTCGATGCGATCGCCGGCCACTCGATCGTCGCGGTCAATGACATCGAGGCCGATGCGCATGGCCATCTGTTCGGCGGGACGATCGACTTCGCGGCGATCTTCAGCGGCGGCACACCTGCTCCCGGCCTGTTCTTCCGGCTCGATGCGGCGGGCGAGGTCGTGGTCCTGCGCGATGATGTGGTCGCGTCCAACGGCATCGGCTTCAGCCCCGATGGCGCGTGGCTCTATCATAGCGAATCCACCATCGGCGTCTGGCGCTGGAAAATGGGCGACGATGGGTTGCCATTCGGCCAGGAGCTGATTGTGGAGGTCGCGGATTGCGACGGCCTCGCCGTGGACTGCGAAGGCAGCGTCTGGATCGCCTGCTGGGAAAAGGCAGAACTTCGCCGCTATCGTCCCGACGGAACGCTCGATCGGCGGATGAAGCTGCCGTTCGCATCGGTTACCAGCCTCGCCTTCGGCGGCCCCGACCTCACTGAATTGTTCGTCACGACCGCCGGTCACGGCACTTCCCGAACGGGTGGCCTGATCCGGCTGAACCCCGGCGTTGCCGGCCTGCCCGTCCACAAGAGCAGATTGTAGCGCACAGAAGGTATCGCACCATGGACCTCGAGCTTGCCGGCAAGAAGGTGATCGTAAGCGCCGCCACGCGAGGCGTTGGCCGCGCGGTCGTCGAGCGGTTTCTCGATGAAGGTGCTACCGTCGCGTTCTGTGGTCGCCGAGCCCGCGGCACGGATCCCAATCCTACCGACGCCGATATCATCGCCAATCCACTGATGGGCGACGGGGTCGATGACGCGGTAGAAGCCTTGAGCAGCCGCGGCACGGTCTATGGCTCGGTCGTCGATTGTGGCGATGCTCTCCAAGTCAGTCGCTGGGTGGCCAAGGCCGCGGACCAGATGGGCGGGATCGACATTGTCGTGTCCGCCGCCAGCGCGCTCGGCGGCATACCCCGCTCGATGAAAGGGTGGGACCTCAACTACGATATCGATCTCAAATCGGCGGTCGCGATGTGGGATGCGGCCTACCCTTTTCTCAAGGCGGCCGCCCCGTCGGCCTTCGTCCAGATCGGAACGATCACGGCCTTCGAGAACCACACGTTCGTCGGTAGCGGGTTCAGCTATGGCGCGATCAAGGCGGCGCTGATCAACTATGTCCACCAGCTTGCGCTGGAGTTCATGGGCGAGGGCATACGCTGCAATTGCGTATCCCCGGGCCCGACTCAGATGCCCGGCGGATCCTGGGACTTTCTCGAACGCGAAATGCCCGAGTACTACGCCGCCAACCTGTCCCGCCAGCCATCCGGCCGGTTCGGTAGACCGGACGAGATCGCCGATGCCGTCGCTTATCTCGCCAGTTCCCGAGCGTCCTGGATCACCGGCGTCAACCTCACGGTAGATGGCGGGTTCACCCGCAACGTCAAATATTGAGGCTTCGCGATACCTGTGACGTCGCGGTCATCCGGGCCCATCCGCGGCCAAGCTGCTCCAGCCTTGCGTCAATCCGCACGCCGGATCTGCAGCCACACCCGGACGTCGCTGCAATCATGTCGGGAGGGTCGATCTCCAGCCCTGTCGAAAGAGGGGTTCGCATGGCCTCGAATATTGCTGCGGGGACATAACCGCCGGACGTCGTCAACTGCGCCGGTGCCAGGGAGACACTGATGCCGCGTTCCTCTTCAGCACGGCCATTCATCGTCGGGATAGGGGGCACGGCGAGCGCCAATTCCTCGACCGAACAGGCCCTGGCGATCGCCCTCGCATCGGCCGAGCGCGCCGGGGCCGAGGTGAAGCTTTTCGGTGCTGCGACCTTGGCAGCGCTGCCGCATTACATGACCGAGGAGAGCACGACTTCGTCCGAGGGCAAGGAACTGGTGGAAGCGATCCGCCGCGCCGATGGCGTGATCGTCGCCAGCCCCGGCTATCACGGCTCGATCTCGGGCCTCGTCAAGAATGCCATCGATTATCTGGAAGAAACCTCGAAGGATGCGCGCGTCTATCTGGACGGTGTTCCGGTGGGCCTGATCGCCACAGCCTATGGCTGGCAGGCGACCGGCAGCACGCTCGCCACTCTGCGTTCGGTCGTTCATGCGCTGCGCGGTTGGCCAACGCCACTGGGCGCCGCCATCAATAGCTCGGGCGGGATCTTCAAGGGCGGCGTGTGCAGCGACGCTGGCGCCACCAATCAGCTCGAACTGGTCGGCTGTCAGGTCGTCGAATTTGCGCGGTTCAGTCGGGCCCGACCTGAAGTGGAAGAGACCGAAGCGGCCTGATTCCGGCAGGCTTCATGCCCGTCCCGCCGGGCACCCCCGAACTCTCCACGTCAAACTGCATTGCCGGCTGGAGCCGCGCTGGCGCCCCGATCCATTTGTCGGTCGGTAAAATTGCCGCCTATCCCAAGAAAGGGCGCTGCCCCTGCGCGCCCGCCCATCCTCTCCGCCAGAAACAAGAATTCCACATCGGGGAGGACAGGATGACGAAGGCCGGGCTCGGGTTGATGATCTCGTCGATGGCACTGGCCATCGGCACCGCGGTGCCGGCGGCCTTCGCACGGGATGCCGTTTCTCCCGACGTTCCCCGGCTGGACCCAGCTCCGCAGGACCAGGCGAGTTCGGCGGGCGACATCGTCGTTACCGCACGGCGGTCCGAGGAGAGCATCCAGTCTGTGCCCGTATCCGTCGCGGCCTTCAGTAGCGAGACTTTGCGCGAAAACTCGGTCTCGACACCCGAAGACCTCCAGCTGAGCACGCCAGGCGTGTATCTCTCGGGCAATGGCGGGCGCCAGAATTCCAATTTCGTGATCCGCGGCCAGTCGAAGGCGCTCTCGGGTCCGAGTTCGCCGGCGGTGATCAGCTATTTTGCGGAAGTGCCGAACCCGGTGTTCGGGAGCTTCACGCCCCAGTTCGATCTGAGTTCTATCCAGGTACTGAAAGGACCACAGGGTACGCTGTTCGGCCGCAACACGACAGGCGGCGCAGTGCTGATCTCGCCACAGTCGCCCACGGCCGATCTCGAGGGCTATGTCCAGGCTGCTTATGGCAATCTTGACAATCGCGAACTCGAAGGCGTCCTCAACGTGCCGGTCGCAGAGGCAGTCCGGATCCGGCTCGGCGGCGCCTGGCATGAGCGCGACGGCTATACGACCGACCTCACCCACCCCGATCGCAAGCTGGACAATATCAACGATTATACGCTGCGCGGCTCGATCTGGATCGAGCCCGTCGAGGGTCTGACCAACGTTACGATCTTCGATTATTACAAGAGCAGCACGCACGGTTTTGCGAGCATTCTGGTCGACGTGTTCCCCGGCAACACGCTGTTGACCGCGCTCGGCTTGCAGCAGCCATTCTTCGATGAACTGGCCGCGCAGCAAGCCCGCGGACCCTTCGTCCATGCCCAGCCCAATGTCGGCTATGAGCGCAATCGCCGTTTCGGCATCACCAATCGCACCGAATGGGAGCTCAATGACGATCTGACGCTCGTCAACATCTTCGGCTACCGCGATACGAAGGTCGCCTACAACACCGACTCCGGCACGGGCCGCGTCCTCGCCGATGGCACGGGTGCCTTCCCCGCCGGCACGCCTGTCGACCTTATCCAGGCGTCGCTCACCAACGAGGTCCACCAGTACAGCAACGAGCTGCAGCTGCGCGGCACGTCGTTCGGCGACAAGCTCGAATGGCTTGTCGGTGGCTTCTATTTCAAGGCCAAACCCTCGGGACCGCAGGGCAACACCGTGGGCTTTGCCCAGGTCCCGGGCTTCGAGACCGCACGCGGCGCCTATACCTTCATCACGGAGGACAGCAGGGCCGTCTTCGGCAATGTCCGCTACAATCTCGACGAGATCGCCGACGGCCTGCAGGTCGAGGCCGGGATCCGCTACACCAAGGACAAGATCGGAGCCTGCACCGGCATCGGCCCCACGGCATCGTCGGGCGATGTCGAGCCCGATCAATGCTTCGTCGGCAGCTCGACAATGACCAACGCGTCGCTCAACAAGGCCAAATCCAACGCCACGACCTGGCAGATCGGCGTCAACTGGCAGGCAACCGACAATATCTTCGCCTATCTCGTCTCCCGCCACGGTTATCGGGCAGGAGGCGTCAACAGCCCGTCCTTCACCGGGCGACTGGTCGACTTCCAGACCTTCGCGCCCGAAGATGTCACCGATATCGAGGCGGGCCTGCGTTCCGACTTCGACATTGGCGATGTCCAATTGCGTTTCAACGTAAGCGGCTTCATCGGCTGGTACGACAATGTCCAGACGGCCCTGACGGGCGTCCAGACCGTGCTCGGCGTCTGCACGCCGGGCGTCGACAATCCCGCGCCGATCTCGCCCGACGGTGATTGCGATCCCAACAACGATCCGGCCGGTGGCACCTTGCTCGTCAACATCGGCGAAAGCCGGGTGTCGGGTATCGACATCGACGGCATCGTCCAGTTCGATCGGCGGCTGTCGTTCAACTATGCCGTCAACTTCCTGTGGCCGGAGACGACCAGCTTCGACGCCCCGGCAGCCATCGCGCCGTTCGTGTCGGAGGACAAGATCCCGTTCAACAACACCGCCAAGCAGACCTTCACGGCGGGCGTCCGCTATGAGCTGCCCGTTCCGGAATCGATCGGCGAGATCGTGTTCAATGCCGACTATTACTGGTCAGACAAGCTCTCTTACAGCGGGACGTTCCTGCCATCTTACGACGTGGTCAATGCCCGTCTCGACTGGAACCGGATCGGCGGCACCGCGATCGACGCATCGATCTACGCGCGCAATCTGTTCGACGAGGAATATGCTGCGGCGGCCAATGCGTCGGGCGCATTTCTCGGCTTCACGACCGCGATCTTCGCCCCGCCGCGCACCTATGGCGTCGAGCTTCGTTACCGTTTCTGATTTCAGGAGAGCAACATGGCCAACCCGTCGAGCGACGAAATCGCGACCTTCCTGCGCGAGCAATATCTGCTCTGGAACGA
The DNA here is from genome assembly GCF_042693015.1 of Sphingomonas sp. DBB INV C78. Taxonomy (NCBI): domain Bacteria; kingdom Pseudomonadati; phylum Pseudomonadota; class Alphaproteobacteria; order Sphingomonadales; family Sphingomonadaceae; genus Sphingomonas; species Sphingomonas sp. DBB INV C78. The sequence goes on from NZ_CP170544.1 coordinate 2,462,084, forward strand.
CCAGAAGCGCGATGAGCTCATGGCATATTTTCGCCGCATGGCGCCCAACGGCTTCACGATCGAATATGTCGGCCGCCTGCCCCAGGACGGCGAGCAGGCGATGGAGGAGATGTTCGCCCAATATGGCGGGAAGTGCCGCACAGACCTTCTCCAGCTGCTCGTCAACGGCAATGAGGCGGCAACCTATGTCGACAACCGCTTCGTCGACACCGATGTCGGCATGCCGAGCATAGAGACCTACAAGTTCGAGGATGGCCGGATGCAGATCCGCTATTTCCACCAGGCCTGATACAGCAACCGGAGAGGATCAGGCATGACCCCGGATTATGGCGCGGCCGGCGAGGAGCGTATGCGGGCCTTCGTCGAGGCGCAGACGGGCGGCCGGATCATCCGCATGGAACGGCAGACGCGCTGGCGGCCCGCCTGGTTCGTCGATGTCGAGCGCGACGGCGAAATCCTGCATCTTCACCTTCGCGGTGACCGCGAGGGCGATGTCTCGATCTTTCCCGAACTGAAGCGCGAAGCCGATGTCATGAGTGTGCTAGGCGACCATGGCATTCCCGTGCCGCGCATCCATGGCTATTGCGCGGACCCGCCGGCGATCCTGATGGATGCCCTGCCCGGCAGCCGCAACGTGGCGGACGCTGCCAGCGACAGCCAGCGCCAGGCGATCGCGCGCGACTATATGGCCGCGGTGGTCGCGATGCATCAGGTACCGGTCGAGGCGTTTGCCGAAAAGGGCATTGCCGTCCCCGAGGGCGCGGAAGCCATCGCACTGGCCGGACTCAATGCCTATCTGCCGCACTATCGCCGGACCAAGAGCAAGCCCGAACCGATGCTCGAGTTCGTCATTGGCTGGATCCGGCGAAACGTCCCGCGTCATCGGAGCATTCCTTCCTTCATCCAGTTCGATTCCGGCCAGTTCCTGTTCGAAGATGGCCGCATGACCGGCCTCTACGACTTCGAATTCAGCATGATCGGCGACCCGATGGTCGATCTCGCGACCATGCGGATGCGTGACAGCTACGAGCCGCTGGGCGACGAGCTGCGCACGCTCTGCGGGCACTATGAGGCCTTCAGCGGCCAGAGGGTGGATCACGCGGTCATCGACTATCACACGCTTCAGTTCGCGACGCTCGGCACGATGCAGTTTGCCGGCACGGTCGGCGAGCCTCGGCCCGGCGATCCGCATGCCGTCTATCTCGAGTTCGACCTCGCGCTGCGCCAGACGATCCTGCTCGCCATGGCCGCGCTGACCGGCGTCACGCTGGAGGAAGAGCCGCCACTCACGCCGCGATCCGGTGACAATGAAGCCCTGATCGCCAAGCTCGCGGATACCGTGGCCGGCATCGAAGGCGCTTCCGAGATGGACAGGTCGGGCAAGGATTTTGCCGTCCAGTTGCTCGAATGGGTCGCCCGCAGCGACGCGATGGGCGCAGAAGTCGCCGCGCGCAATCTCGCCGACGTCGGCGCGCTTCTGGGACGGGATTTTGGCTCGTGGTTCGAGGCGGAAACGGCACTCGAGACCTTTGTGCTCGACGCCGGGCCGGACCAGGACGAGCGGCTGCTGCGACTGTTCGGCGCGATCGAAGCCCGTCGCATGCTGCTGTTCAGCCCGACCCGGATCGGCCAGTCCGCATCCCACGTCTGCCTGCCGCCGACACGCTGACCCTATCGGCCGGCAGGACCGGCGTGCCACATTCTATAGAATATGGCGTCACGAACATCGCCGCACTGGTGATGCTGTGAGGTGGCATGACGAGCGTTCGTGAAATCGGAGCCGGTGAGGCCTTTGTCGGACGCCTGGCCTCGCCCTCCACGCTCCGCCAGGCGGTCGTCGACAAATTGCGCGACGCCATTGTTTCCGCGGAGATCGCACCCGGTACGCTGCTCCGAGAGACGGCTCTCGCCCGAAGTCTCGGTGTCAGCGCGACACCGGTCCGCGAGGCGCTGGGCGAGCTCGCCTCCGAAGGGATCGTCGAGATCCAGGCCCATCGCCTGAAGCGAGTGACTCCGATCGATTTTCCCGCGACCCTCGACCTGTTCCGGGTCCAGACCGAATTGTGGCGGCTCGGCTATGTCTGGGGCCTCTCGAAGGTCGGCGTCGAGCAAATTCGCCTGCTCGAAGCCGCCATAGGCCGCTATCGCGCAGCACTCGATGCGGCCGATTTTCCCGCAATCATCGGCGCGGGCCACGATTTCCACACGGTATTCATATCGGCGTCGGCCAACAGCGAGTTGCTGCGTTCCACGCTCGACCGGCGATCGCTGATCGCCCGCTTCATTCTCCTTCATGGCCGCTCGACCCTGTCCTTGAAGGGCCTGCGTCATCATGAGGCCATGCTCGCCGCTTTCAGACGAGGCGACACGGCCGACCTGCTTGCGCGCCTCGACCAGCTGTCCGCGCGTCTGATCGTCATGGCGCAGCACGCTCCCGGACAATCGGTCCGTCCCACTCCCCTCCGACCGGTCAACTAGAAGAGGCCAGCATGGATTTCGAACTACCCGAGGAATATCGCGCGTTCCGCGACATGGTCCGCCGCTGGGTCGACAAGGAGGCCCCCAAGGACTGGGCGCGCATGCTCGAGAAGGACGAGCATAATTATCCTTTCGTCCTGTGGGACAAGCTGACCGAAGCGGGCCTACACGGTGTCGGCATCTCCGAGGATTATGGGGGCCAGGGCGGCGACGTTGTCACCCAGATGCTGCTCGCGCGCGAGCTCGCGCGGACACTTGGCGGCCTCGCATGGATCTGGGGCATCACCTCGTTCGCGGGGTCCAAGTCGATCGGCCTCTATGGCACGGCCGAGCAGAAGGCGAAGTTCCTGCCCGAGATCGCCAATGGGCGGCTCAAGGCGGCGATCGCCTTCACCGAACCGGCCGGCGGCACCGATCTCCTCGGCTCGATGCAGACGACCGCGGAGCGTGTCGAGGGCGGCTGGGTGCTGAACGGCGAGAAGATCTGGAGTTCGTCGGCCCATGTCGCCGATTATCTCCTGCTCATCGCCCGGAGCGACAAGACCGCCGAAAAAAAACATCAGGGCCTGACGCTCTTCTGGGTGCCGACTACGACCGATGGCGTGAAGGTCACGCCGCTCGCCAAGCTCGGCATGCGCTCGATGGGGTCGTGCTCGATCCATCTCGACAATGTGTTCGTGCCGGACGACCTGGTCCTCGGTGAGCCGCACAAGGCCTGGTACATGCTTTTGCCCACGCTCAATAACGAGCGGATCATGGTCGGCGCCTTCTGTCTCGGCGTCATCGACGGCGTCCTCGAAGACGCGGTCGACTATATGCAGCAACGCAAGGCCTTCGGCGGTATCATCGGCCGCTTCCAGGCCCTGCAGCATTATGTCGCCGACATCGCGACAATGCAGAAGACCACCGAGCTGATGCTGCATTTCTGCGCAGGCAAGCAGAGCCGCGGCGAGAATGTCGGTGTCGAGGCGAACATGCTCAAGCTCATGGCTTCGGAGAATGCCAATGCGGCGGCCGACATGGGCATTCAGATCATGGGCGGCATGGGCTATTCGGCGGAAACCGACATGCAGCGCTACTGGCGCGATTCCCGCCTGTGGCGGATCGGCCCCATCACCAACGAAATGGTCCGCAACGGCATCGCCGAATCCCTCGGGCTGCCCCGATCCTTCTGATGCTGGTCGCCTTCGCCGACCAGCAAGCCTTCATCCATGGAGAGTGAAATGGGATTCGAATTCCCGGTGCTTCCAAAGCCCGACCATGTGCCAGCCGAACTCGTTCAGCCCTTCCCGTTCGTGTTCGGGCTGACGACCGACAAGGACCCGTTCAACGACCTGGCCGACTCCGTGCATGAAGGGCCGGACATCATTTACGCGATGCACGCCTATCCCGGCGGCACGCCTGCATGGGTGCCCCGGCGGATGGCCGATCTGCGCAAGATCTATTTCGATACGGAGCATTTCTCGAGCAAGGACTTCTCGCCCTTTTCCAAGCTGATCGGCGAGACCTGGAACAACCTGCCGGCCGAGCATGACCCGCCGATGCACGGGCTCTATCGCAGCATGGTCAACCCGCTCTTTACGCCAAAGGCAATGGCGGCTCTGGAGGACCGGATCCGTGCTTATGCGCGCGATTATATCCTCGCGTTCCAGACCAAAGGCGAATGCGAGTTCATGGCGGACTTCGCCTTCGAATTCCCGATCAAGGTCTTCATGGAACTGATGGGCCTGCCCCATGACAAGACCAGCGAGTTCCTCGACTGGGAGATGAACCTCCTCCACAATCATGACCTCGGCAAGATCGCCGCTGCCACCCGCAGCGTCGTCGACTATCTGCGGGGCGAGATCGAGGACCGGCGGCGCAATCCGACAGAAGACCTGATCAGCTGGGGCGTCCAGGCACAGGTCGAGGGCCGCTCGCTCACCGAAGACGAGCTGATGGGCTTCTGCTTCAACCTTTTCATTGGCGGGCTGGACACCGTCTCGACCAACATGGGCCTCCATTTCCGGCATCTCGCCGAGCATCCGGACGACCAGGCGCTGCTTCGCGCCAGTCCGGCCCTCATACCCAATGCCATCGAGGAGATGATGCGCGCCTATCCGGCGGTGACGACGTTCCGCACCTGCATCAAGGAAACGGAACTGAATGGCGTGCGCTTCCTGCCAGGCGACAAGGTGGCGATGAGCACGACTCTCGGCGGCCGCGATCCGGCCGAGTTCCCGGACCCCGCCGCCGTCCGCTTCGATCGCAGGCCCCGCCATGTGAGCTTCGGCTTCGGGCCGCACATCTGTCTCGGCATGCACCTTGCGCGTCGCGAGATGCGGATCGCCATGGAGGAGTTCCTTGCCCTCATCCCGGAATTCCACCTGCCGGAGGGACATGTCGTCGTGAGCCATATGGGGATGATCCAGCCGGTGGCGCTGCCGCTGGTCTGGAAACCCTGATCGACGGAACCGGTGGGGGTGCGGGTCAGCGCCCCATAGCGAACCGCGCACCCTAGAGAGCGATAGGTCCGGAACCCCGGAGGGGGAGGCAAAAGACCCTCCCCGACTGGAGCGATGCCGATGCAATGGGACCTGGATTTCGATATTGTCTGCGTGGGATCCGGGCTTGGAGGCCTGACCGCAGCGCTGACAGCGGCCGAGCATGGTGCTCGCGCGATCGTGCTGGAAAAATATGAACTTCTCGGCGGCGTATCAGCCTTGTCGTCGGGGCAGCTGTGGCTCGGGCCCAACCATCTGGCTGAAGCGGCCGGCATCGCGGATACCGAGGCGGCGGCCGAGGCCTATCTCGGTCACCTGTCCCAGGGTTTTGCCACGCCCGAGCGCCGGGCCAATTTCATCAGACGGGCGCCCGAGGCGCTCCGCTACCTAACCGATGTTCTTGACGTCGAGATGGCCGTCGTCCGCGGGCTTCCCGACTATTATTTCCCGGCCGTTTCCGGGTCACAGGCCGAAGGGCGCTATGTCGAGGTTCTGCCCTTTCCGGCCGACAGACTGGGCGACTGGGCCGACAAGGTCCTGACCTCGCCATATGGCGACGGCTACAGTTTCACCACCTCCAATGAGTGGGTCGAGATGCAGAAAGGCGGGACGCCTGTGGGCGTCTGCCTCCTGCGCCACGTTGAAGCAGGCGAACGGTGCGCCGGGGCGGGTCTCGCGGCCGCGCAGGTGCTCGCCGCGCGCGATCGGGGCGTCGAGATGCGGACATCGACCGAAGTGATCGATCTGGTGCTCGATGATGGCAAGGTTGCCGGGGTCATCGTGCGCGATGCCAAGGGCACCCACCGAATTCGCGCGCGATCGGGTGTGGTGCTCGCGACCGGCGGCTATGACTGGAAGGCCGACTATGTCCGGGCATTCGATGCCTTGCCCGCGGCCGGCAGCATGGCTCCGCCCACCATATCCGGCGACCATATTGTCATGGCGGCCAAGGCGGGCGTGATCCCCGTGCCCGCCCGCGCTCCGTCGCAAAGCCCGATCTTCGTCGGCTACAAGGTGCCGGCGGAGACCGTCTATGGCGAGCCATCCTATCGCATGTGGCTGCCGGGCGCGCCGCATTGCATCGCGGTCAACGCCACCGGTCATCGCTTCGCCAATGATGCCTTCTATCCCGATGTCGCCACCAAGGTTGCGCGCTTCGACGGGCAGCAACAGGGTCAGCCCAATTGGCCGGCTTGGATCGTCTTCGACCAGAACATGCTGGACAAATATGGCATGCTGCCGGGCTGGCCCGGCCAGCCGATGTCCGAAGGCATGGGGGTGACGGCGGCAACCCTTGGCGAGCTGGCGGTGGCGACGGGAATCGACGCAGTGGGCCTTGAGGCTACCGTGGCCCGCTTCAACCGGTTTTGCGAAGACGGGGTCGACCATGATTTCGCGCGCGGCTCGGTGCCGTGGGGACGGATCATGACCGGAGACCCGCGACTTCCCAATCCCAATATGGCGCCGCTGGAGAAAGCACCTTTCCATGCGGTGAAGATCGAGCGGGTGACGATGGGCGTGCCGACAGCGGGCCTTCCCATCGACATCGATGCCCGCGTCCTCGCAGCCGATGGCCTGCCCGTTCCAGGACTTTATGCCGCGGGCAACTCGGCCGCCTGGCTCGACATTGGTGGCGGCTACAATAGCGGCATCGCGAACACGCGCGGCCTTCTTTACGGCTATCTGGCGGCGCTCGACATGGTACGCACGCGCCGCGCCGACGCACCAACGGACACGCAAGGGGTTCCGGCATGACGTGGTTCGAAGGACGGGTCGCGCTGGTAACGGCGGCCGCCGCGGGCATCGGTGCGGCGACGGCCGAAGCTTTTGCCAGGCATGGCGCGCGCGTCATGCTCTCCGACATCAACAGGGACGCCGGAGAAGCCATGGCGGAACGTCTGAAGTCCGCGGGCCATGACGCGCATTTCCTGGCGGCGGATGCGACCGTCGAAGCGGATGTCGAGGCGCTCGTGGCCAAGACGGTCGAGACGCTCGGCGGCCTGCATTTGGCCGCCAATGTCGTGGGCGATGCCCATCCTGGCGCCGGCGGCCCGGAATTTCATCTCCAGACGCTCGATGCCTGGGAGCACACCATGGCGGTCAGCCTGCGCAGCGTCTTCCTCAGCCTCAAGCATGAGATCGCCCACATGATCGAGCATGGGGGCGGTGCCATCGCTAATGTGACGTCGCTTGCCGCCCTCCTCCATGTCGGCGTATCGGGCGCCGCCTACGCCGCTTCCAAGGCGGGCGTCGTCCGCCTCACCAAATTTGCCGCGGTCAATTATGCCGACCGCGGCGTCCGGGTGAACTGCATCGCCCCGGGCGTGACGCCGACGCAGGCCTATAACAAGGCAGGTCCGGAGATCGGCCAGATGGTGATCGACGATCTGCTCGCCCATCAGCCCATCCGCCGGACCATCGCGCCGGCCGAGCAGGCCGAGGCGATCATGTGGCTATGTTCGGACGCTGCCGCGATGGTGACGGGGCACATCCTGCCGGTCGACGGCGGCTGGACGGCCCAGAGCTGAAGCGTGCCGGGCGCCCGCGGCGCCTAGCCGCCGGTTCCGGCAAAGGTCTCGTCGACCCCCATCTTGCGGGTGAGGTCGGCCATGTCGAGATATTCGCGCCAGCGGCTGATCAGGCCCTGCTCGTCGAATTCATAGATCGCGACCATCTGGTGGGGGCAGGGCTTGCCCAGGATCATCGCGGTATCCGATCGCTCCTGCATGACCATGACGTCGCTCGACAGGATATTGACCTCATTGCACTTGTTGTTGGTTGCAATCCGCTTCTGCCGCTCGATCTCCTCGCGCAGCGCCGCCTTGCCTTTGACGATCGGCCCGCCCGGCACCCATAATTGCCATTCGGCATCCTCGGCCATCATCGACAGGATCTTTTCGACGTCCGGCTTGGTCTCCAGACTGCCGTCACCCCACGCCGCACAAAATTCGCGGACAAGTTCCTCCTGCTTCCGGCCCATCTCTCATTCCTCTCTTCTGTGTTTCAGGATCCGGCCAGCATCTTGCGGGTGACCCCGACAAAGGGGACGGTGCAGCTCAGGCCACCGTCCACCGAGTAGAGCATACCGTTGACGTAGCGGGATTCGTCGGACGCCAAGAAGACGGCCATCGCCGCTATGTCCTCGGGCTCGCCAATGAATGGCACGTTCAGTATCTCGAGAAAGGCCGCATCCATTTCCGGCGTCGACCATGCCTTTTTCGAAGGCGTCTGGGTCGGCCCCGGCAGGATCGCGTTGCTGCGGATACCCTGCTTGCCGAAGGTTGCCCCGATCGCCTGGACGAACCAGTTGAGCGCCGCCTTGGACGGGCCATAGCTATAGGCGGTGACGTCCCCGCCAAGCGAACTGCCCGACGAGGTGAACAGGATCGATCCGCCGCCCTGTTTCAGCATGTGCGGGATCGCCAGCTTGCTGGCGAGCACGCCGCCCAGCACGTTGACGCGCATATTGGCGTAGAAGACTTCCGGGTCGAACTTCAGGAAGTCGAGATCCCGCATCACGAAATCCTTGTTCACGAACAAGGCGTTATTATAGAGGACGTCGATCCGGCCATGGGCGGCGATGACCGTCTCGATCATCGCCTCGAGGTCGCGCTCTTCACCGACGTCGACCTTCATGGCAGTCGCTCTGCCTCCGGCCGCGACGATCTCGCGGGCGACGGCATCGGCGGCATCCTCATGGATGTCGGTGACGATGACGGTCGCACCCTCCTTCGCGAACATCCCGGCACTTGCCCGGCCGATGCCACTGCCAGCTCCCGTGATGATGCTGACCTTGTCGGCCAATCGGTTCATTGCACACCCTCTTCCGGCCCGCTCCTGATCGAGCCAAGCAACGCTGTCACCGGCGGGTGCGCAAGCAGCTTAATTGGACGCACCGTCCAACGTGCCGGCCCGCCGTCCGGAAGGTCACGATCGCATTTGCCTCCAGGATGACCACCTCCTGGGCAAAAAAGGATGCGCGCGATGGGCGACGGGCTTTCTCTGGACCATTATCGGCTGCTTGGACGGTCTGGTCTGCGTGTCTCGCCATTGTGCCTTGGCACAATGACCTTCGGTGAGACATGGGGTGCCGGCGAAGCAGAATCGCGCCGCGTCTTCGATGCCTATGTCGATCGTGGCGGCAACTTCATAGACACGGCCGGCTATTATGCCCGAGGCCAGTCCGAAGCGCTGACCAGCGCCTTCGCGAGTACCAAGCGCCAGCGGCTTGTCCTGTCGACCAAATATTCGCTGGCCGTGGAGAATGGCGATCCGAACGCGGCCGGAAACGGCCGCAAGAGCCTGATCGCGTCGGTGGAATCCAGCCTGACGCGCCTCGGTACCGATTATATCGACCTGCTCTATCTGCATGTCTGGGACGACACGACACCGGCCGATGAGATCCTGCAGGGGTTCGACGACCTGATCCGCAGGGCAAGATCCTCTATGCCGGCATTTCCGATACGCCGGCCTGGCAGGTGGCGCGGATGCAGACGCTCGCAGAGCTTCGGGCCTGGCCGCGCTTCATCGGAATGCAGGTCGAATATAATCTGCTGCAAAGGGCGGCCGAACGCGAGCTGTTGCCCGCGGCTCTGGCCATGGGGATCGGCGTCCTGCCCTGGTCGCCGCTCGGCAGTGGCGTGCTGTCCGGCAAATATGCGACCGGAGCAACCATGCCCGCCGGAGAAGAAGGCGGCCGCGGCACGCTTATCAATTCGGTCGGACGGATCAACGCCGGGTCCATCACCGTCGCGGACACCGTCCAGGCCATCGCCGACGAAATCGGAGCGACGTCGGCGCAGGTAGCTATCGGATGGACCTTCAACCATTCGGCAGTCACCGCTCCGGTGATCGGTGCAAGGACCTTCCGCCAGCTTGAGGACAATCTCGGCGCTCTCGCCATTTCGCTCGATCAGGCCCAGCTGGCCCGGCTCAACCAGGCGACCGCCATCGACCTCGGCTTTCCCCACGACTTCCTGAAGGGCGGGCACATCATCGAGGGCCTTACGGCGGGTACGAAGGTCGCGGGACTAAGCTCGCCTGCCTGACCTATTGGGTGACCTCACGCGGCAGGTTGCGCGCCGCCGCCAGATAACTGGCGATCGAAAGCAGGAGGAAGGCGGCGATCGCGATCATCGCGCGCTGAAGTCCGACCGCCGAAGCTTCATGGCAGGCAGGCGATAGAAGGGCATGGCCCTTCATGCCGAGGCAGGTCTCAGCATAATTCCCGGCGAAGGCGGCAGCGGCGAGCCTGTCGCTCAGATAACCAAGCAGCACGGACCCCAGGCCCAGCCCCATGACGGTCTGGCCGAAGCTGTGAATGGCGGCGGCCGATGCGCGCATCCGCGGTTCCACGAGCGTCTGCGTTACCGTCATGATCGTCGGCAGGAATGCGTAGAGACAGGCTGTCGCCAGGAAAAGGAGCCCCATCAAAAGGCGCCAGTCGTCCTGGTAGATGGCTGCGACGTAGAGCGGCAGGCCCAGGCACAGGAGGAGCGCCGGCGTCCAGCCATACCAGCGTATGTCGCGCCGCCCGAGACGGTCGGCAAGATGCCCGCCGACCAGCGTGCCCAAGGCTGTGGCCAGGCTGAAGGACAAAGCAAAGGCGAGGCCCGCTTGCGAAAGGTCCATGCCGTGCCGGCGGACCAGAAGCGGGATCAGGAACAGGTTCAGGCCAAAGCCGACAAGTCCGACCATGCCGCTGCCGAAGGTCAGGTGGAGGAAAGCCGGCGAACGCCCCAGCCGCCTGAGAACGGCGCCGAACGAAGGTGCGACATCCCCGGCGCTGTCCCGCGGGGGCTCGGGCACGGTCAGATACAATAACAAAGCGAGCAACAGCCCCGGCAAGCCGACGACCGCGAAAGCGAGACGCCAGCCAAAGGTTTGCGCGATGGCGCCACCGGCCACCGCGGCGATGGCGCCGCCAAGTGGCACGCCGACGGCGATGACCGAAAAGACGAAGGCGCGGCGCCCAGGTGCAAAGCGATCCGAGATCATTGAGACGAGCGCAGGCGTGAAGCCCGCCTCGCCGACTCCGACACCCATCCGGCAAAGGAGCAGCTGCACAAAGCTGCCTGCGGCACCGCACAGCATCGTCATGAGCGACCACAAGGCCGTGACCGCCGCAATGATACGGACGCGATTGTGCCGTTCGGCAAGCCGGGCCAGCGGAATGCCGAGCGCGGCGTAGAAGAATGAGAAAGCGAGCCCACCCATCAGACCGAGCTGGAGATCACTCAGTGCGAGGTCCTTGCGGATCGCCTCACCGAGGACGGAAATGATCGTCCTGTCGATGAAGTTGAACATGTAAATCAGGCCGAGGATCAGGAGGAACCATCGATCCCTGGTGCTGAATGCCCCACTCATGCCTCACCCTTCCCTGCCGCACCCGCCAGACCTGTTGGAGAAGTGCCCGTTTGCGATCAAGCCACCCGGCCATCGCTCCGCGCCTTCCGAGGGATAGGCGGCTCATGCTCGACGCCGGAGTCGGGGCAGGAATCATTGACGAACGGAAAAGGCAAGCGCTGCTATTTGATACACTTTATACAACTTCTAACTAATCTGTTCATTTTTGTCTTGAAAATGGCGCCAATTTGACCGACGTCGAATCCACCTCTCGCAAATGGTGAAACTGATGAAATTTCCGATGATTTTGGCGGTAGTCGCCGCAACCGCGTTGCAGGCCCCCGCCTTTGCACAGACCGAAGCCCCGGCCATCAAGGCGCGCGCCACGGTCTATTCCGCCGATGGCACCAAGATTGGTCGCATCGACAAGCTGGTCGAGGATTCGAGCGGTGCGGTGACGGGCGCGCGCATCGTCTATCGGGGCAAGTTCATCACCATCCCGGCGAACTCGCTTGCCGCCGATGGCGATCATCTGAAGACGAGCCTGACCAACGACGTGCTCAAGAAGATGTAGCACCGGGGCATGGGGGAACCTGTGGCCCGGGCCCGCGATCATGCTAGGACGCGAGCCATGGCAGTCACAGCTTCCCCCGGCCGTCGCGGTCGCAGGCCCCTGGTCGAAGGCCCCGCGCTCGACCGGAAGCGCCTGACGGATACATTGGTGGAGATGGCGCACGCCCGGGGTATCGAGGCCCTGAGCATCCGGGCGGTTGCGCAGGCGCTCGGCGTTTCTCCCCGCCTCATCTACCTTCATGTCCGCGACAAGGAGGAAATGCTCGGCCTGCTGACGGACGAGATCCTGCGGGCGCGGATGCCCGATCTGACTTCAGGGGATTGGCAGACGAGGTTGCGCCGCATCGTCGCGGCCGTCCATGTCGCCTATCGCGACGTACCGGGATCGGCAGGTTTCATCCTCGGCAGGAGCGCCAACCGCCTTGACCAGCCTCATGCCCTCAAAATTCGCCAGGCAATCTTCGCAGCCCTCGGACAGGCGGGGCTCGACGAGCGGCAGTGCGAAGAGATGCTGATCCTTTTCTCGGTCGTCGTGCTGGGCAATGTCGTCATTGCCGAAAGCCTGCCCGCCGCCGATGCCCAGCTCGCGGTTCGACGAGAGCGGGTCGAGGCAGCCTTTGCGCGCAGCACGGACATGCTGCTCGACGCGATTGAAAAGGCGGCAACCGACCGCCGTGACTGAACAGGACAGGATGCCCTTATGACAGACAGGCTGGATGGCCGCGTCGCGATCGTCACCGGCGCCGGAGGCGGCATTGGCGCCGCCACGGCGGCGCGGCTCGGACGCGACGGCGCAAAGGTCATTGCCGCGGATCTCCAGGAGCCGCAGCTCGACGGCGCAGTGAACGAGGCCTTCGACCTCACGGACGAAGGGTCGATCGCAGCCTTCATCGATCGGGTGATGGCCCGCTTCGGGCGGATCGATATCGTCCACAACAATGCGGCCCTCCAGAGCGAGGCGCAGCGCCAGCGCGACCTCGACGTTGTCCAGCTCGATGCCGAGGTCTGGGATGCCGCCATGGCCGTGAATGCAAGGGGCCCGATGCTGCTTTGCAAGCACGCCATTCCGCACATGATTGCCGGAGGCGGCGGATCGATCATCCACTCTTCGTCGGGCTTCGGGCAGCTGGGAGAATCGACACTGACGGCATATGGCGCCTCAAAGGCGGCATTGATCAACCTCAGCCGCTTCATCGCCACCCAATATGGTCGCGAAAAGATTCGCTCGAACGTCATCATCATCGGCTTCGTGCTGACGCCCGTGGCGATCGCGACGACCCCCCAGGAGATCAAGGACCTGATCGCGGCCCAGCATCTTCTGCCCGAGCTCGGCACGCCCGAGAATATTGCGGATGTCGTCGCCTTCCTGGCCTCCGACGACGCATCCTTCATCACCGGCGCAGCGATTCCGGTCGACGGCGGCTTTACCGCACATCAGCCGACCTTCGCCGACATGCGGGCCTTCTTCGCCAAAGTGGGCGGGTCCAAGCTCTAGCGCAGGTCCGCCATGCTGCGGACCGGCGCAGTCACACCATCCCAGTCGAGATGAGCAGCGTGCATGCGGCGAAGGGAGTCCTCCATGGCCGGCGAAATCTCCATGAGCTCGACATAGCCGCCATTGCCCGAACGCGTGTCGAAGAGGCAGAAGCGCTCACCTGACGGCATCTGCCCGCTGAAGGCGATCTCGTAGCCGTGACCCGACAACCGCTCGACCCCTTGGTCATAGGCGATGCGCAGCATCACATGATGATAGCCCTCACCATGGGCATCGAGCATCTCCCCGAACACCGACGGCCTATCGTTGGTCTGCTGGAGCAGTTCGATGAGCAGGCCGCCGGAAAAGCCGAAGGCGACCCGCATCGAGACCTCAGTCGGCTGTCCCCGATAGAGCTGCCCGGGCAGCACCGGTACGTCGAAGACGAAGAAGGGCCCTGCCCCGATCACCCTGGTCCAATGCTCGAGCGCGCGGTCGATGTCGGTCACGACCTGGCAAAGTTCGAGAATCGCGCCGTCCGGTTGCATCTCAATCCTCCCGTCTCGCCCACGCCGCGTCGCAGGTCCTCGCCGCATGCAGTCTGGCCCGTTCGGCGATCTGCCGACGACGCCCGGCGATCTCGATCCGCGGCGCGCCGGCCGCCAGTACCTGATCCAGCGCATCGGCGGCAACGAGGCGAACATCGCGAATAAAGGTCGCCGGATCGGCGCCAGCCGGGACACCCTGCCAGCGAACCATCATCCACCCTTCCGCCAGCGATACCGTATCGATCCAGTTGGCAATGCCGGGGTCAACCGGGGACAGCACGAAGGTCGCCGTGCCATCGGGATTGAGGGCCGTCTGGGCCTTGTTGAGGCTGACGGTCCGATGCATCGGATCGGGCGAGATCGTCCACGGATCCGACACCTGGAAGCCCGTATAATAAGAGCCGGCCGGGTCGAGCGTCAGGACAAGGGCCTCGTTTCCGGCAAGGCGGAATCGCCCGCCCGCCAGATAACCCCACCCGCCATCGCGTCCATTGGGCCCGACGAGCCGGTTGGGTTCGGGATATCCAAGAAAATCGTCCTTGAACCCGGCCCAGAAATGCACCCAGGCGGGCATGTCGGCGATGACCGTCGTGGCAATCTCGTCCTCGCTGCGCGGCTGCCAGCCCGTCGGCGGATCGAGCCGCCGCACGCTGACCTCGGCCGGGACCTGCGACCAGTCCGCCTGGCTGTCGCGGGTGTAGATCTGGATGCGTCCGGGCTCTGTCCGGAAATGAAAGGGACCCGCGCCATTATCGTCGGGGCCGACCGTGACGATGACCCGGCGATCCGCGTCGGCTCCGGCCAGCAGGTCCTGAAGCGTGAAAGCCCCGATGTTCCGGCCAAGTCCGGCATGATGATCGGGCTCCATCTCGATGACGATGCTGAACTGGGGCGGATCCTCCGAAAACCGGATCGCGATCTCGTAGCGGCCCTCGCCCGCGATCGGGATCTCCCGATTGAAATTGTCGGGATTGTCGATCGCGACGGCGGCTCCCGGATAGACATGGTCGAACCAGGGCCTGGGCGCATTGCTGACGTTCCAGACGACCCGCGGATCGGCGACGTCGCCATTGGCTTCGCGCATCGCAAGGGCGAGCACCCATTGATCGAGCGCGCGATCGAGCAGGATGCGCCCATCGAGTGACGCGGCAACCGCATCCGCCAGCAGGACGCGCCGGGCGCGCTCGCGTGCTGCTCGCACGTCTGCGCGCTCAATCAGCCGCAGCGCCAATGTTTCGGCTGCGCGCTGGTCGGCCGTGTGGAGCGGATTGGCGCTCATGAGATCGTTCCGACGCGACCGCCTTCGGTGAAGATGGTGCTGCCGGTCGAATAGCTCGAGCCGTCGCCCGCCAGCAGGATCGCGGCACCGACGGCCTCGTCGGCCGCGCCGAAACGCTTGATGGCATTGCGCTCGGCAAGGCCAAGGCCGCGATGGATCTCGGCTTCCTGTCCGTCCGGGCTCATCGACCCGACGCAGAGCGCATTGACGCGCGTGTGCGGCGCCAGCGCCTTTGCCAGCGAGCGGGTCAGGAAGGCGAGCGCCGCCTTGCTCACGCCATAGGCTATCGCCGGTGGAATGGGCGTGAAGCCGCCGCAGCTCTGGACCGAGATGATGCTGCCCTTGCCATGGGCCTGCATGTCTTCGGTGGTGAGCTCGGCAAGCCGCCAGGTCGCCATCAGATTGACGTCGAGCGCGGTCTTCCACACCGCATCGTCATTGTCCCAGATGCCCTTGCCGTCCTTGCCGTAGACGATCCCGGCGGCCGCATTGTTGAAGACGATATGGATCGGACCAAAGGCCTTGCGGGCAGCCGCGACAAGGCCGACGAGATCGGATTTCTCGCCCGCATCGGCGGCCACCGCGATTGCCCTGCCCCCCTTTCCCGCATTGATCTCGGCCGCGATCCGTTCGAGCCGGTCGACCGAGCGGGCCGACACCACGACATTGGCACCGAGCTCGGCATAGGCCCTGGCGACATGGTCGCCGACGCCCGGACCGACGCCGGTGAGGATGGCCGTGCGGCCGTCGAGGCGGAAGCGGTCGAATACGCTCATGCTGGTTCCTTGGTGAGGGGGCGGCCGAGCAGGTGGCCGAAACGATCATAATAATCGGCGAGCCGCTCATGGACTTCGGCCACGTCGATGCCGAACTGCTCGGGACTGTGCCGATGCTTGCCGAGGCGGCCGGCAGCAGGATTGTCGGTGAGGAACTGCGTGATCCGCCGTCCATGTTCCTCGCCGAACGGCAGGGAAAACCGCTCGTAGATGCGGGTCACCGTGCCCTTGGGATCGGCGACGACATCCTTGTGAGCGAGGTCGATGATGCGAGCCTCGATGTCGGGATGATCGAGACGTGCGCGGGTCGCACGCTGCATACCCGCGCTCCACATCTCAAACACGGATCGCCCGATCGCATGAAGATCCTTGTCTGCACCGAAGGCGGCGAGAAAGCCCGCGATCATGCTCGCAAGCGAAGAGAAGGTGAGCACCGGATCGCGATGGGTCCAGACGAGCATGGCTCCGGGATAGGCGTCGACGAGACCGGGCAGGTCGAAGAGGTGCTGGGGTGATTTGAGCGTCCAGCGTCCCCGAGGCCCCTTCCACTGGAATTGCTGGAGCATGCGCTTGTGCGTGCGATACTGGCCTTCGGGCGGATTGGCCTGGAGCCACTCGGCAAAGGCCGGCACGCCGAATTCGGCGGGGAAATTGGTGCTGCCGAAATGGAGCATCATGCCATGATTGCATTCGCCGGGCTGGGTACAGTCCATCCGCTGGATGTCGGCGAGCTGCGGCGCATGCTTCAACCAGTTCTCGTAGATCGACTGCACCTGGGCGATGCGGGGATCGCTGTCGAACGTGGCGATCTCGGGGGCGGGCCAGGGGATGTACCATTCCCACTCGCGCGGTGCGCGCGCGGCGGGATCGAGGCAGAGAAGATCATAGACGATCGTCGTTCCCGTCCGCGGCAGTCCGCAGACGATCAGCGGGTCACCGACATCCCGGGCAAGGATTTCTGGATGGCATTTCGCATCCTCGACATAATGGAAGCGTGCGGACAACAGCCCGACGATCTTGGCATGCAGGGCCGACCGGAGATGGTCCGGCGCCTCCATCGTCGCAACGGCGGCGACGAGCTGATGCAGGCCTTCCATGAAGCTCAAATCGGGTCCGAGGTCCTCCAGGCCGGTGGCGAGCTTCGCTTCCTCGATCAGCGCATCGACGCCTGGAAAGCCTGGAAGTCCCGTCATCTGACACCCTCTCCCGAAATGTCCCTGCAGCGTGACGCCGCCACTATATCCACAGTGTATATTTATTGAGCGCAAGGACCGTCAAGCGGGCGACGCCCGCGTCGACGTGGCGGACGTTATTTCTCTTCGACCGGGGTCAGGTTGCTCATGAAGGCATAGAAGTCCGGTCCGAACTCCGGGGGCTCCATACCGAGCCGCTCGGCCAGATAGAGCGTCATGAGGTTGGCATCGATCGATTTGTTATCGGCCTTGATGTTGCCCACTGAAACTTGCCGGTCGAATGCCCCGACCGCCACGAGCGCCATCCTGAGCGCCACGACGACATCATAATATTCGAGATTCTCGGCCTTCCTTCCGACCGCCGCCTCCCAAATCGCGATGGTCTCGTCCCGCGTCGGCAGACCCGGCAGGCGCTCGATGCCAAAGCGGCGGCTGAACAGGTCGTCGAAATAGAGCCACCAGGCAAGATCGAGTTCGGCCGGACCAAGGGCTGCAAGCTCCCAGTCGATCAGCGCCTGCACCTCGCCGCTCGCATCGAACATCACATTGGAGGGCGTCGCATCGCCCCATAGCACGTTGACCGGGGCGTGGAGGGGCTTGTGGCGCTGGATATGGTCGAGCGCCGCATCGATATAGCGCATCGACCTGCCTTTTGCGCAGCCGGCATGCCAGGCGACGAGATGGCCGACATACTGGTCGACGCCAGGCTTGCCCCATTCGTTCCGGGCCAGGAAGTCGAAACCCTGCTTCCAGTCGATCTTCGACAGGTTCGCAAAGGCGTGGATCGCGTTGCGAAACGACCGGGCGCGGCCGGCTGGCTCCATATCCTTGAGCCAGCCATCGACATTATAGTTCGGGCGTTGCGTCGCGCACTGCCCGTCGACCTTGCCCATCACGAGGAACGGCAGGCCGAGGACGCTGGTATCGAGCTCCATGCCGATCCATGGCGGAACGGGTACGCCGCCCCAGGCATCGAGCGCGGCCATCATCTTGCCCTGGAGCGCAAGGCTGCTTCCCAGAACCACCTCGAAATCGGTGGGCTGGCGTCGCACGACCAGCGTGCGCGCCTGAGGACCGTCTCGATCGATATAGGTCACGTCGACGAAGAATATCTCGGCGGAGAAACCCGCCCCCAGCTCGACATCGTGCGGCCTGACCTCGACATCGCGCCAGCCTCCGACATTTGCCTCGAACCAGTCCCGCAGGGTGACCGTGACGTGCTGGAGTGCGACCGCCGCCATCAACCGGCCCTCGCGCCTAGCACGCGCTTGAGTTCGGTGGTCAAAGGTCCCATGTCCTTCGGCGCCGAGCCGTGGAGGAGGATCTCGTCGGCGCCGGCATCGAGAAAGTCCATGAGCTTCGTTGCACATTGCGCGGCCGTGCCGACGGCAGCGCCCTCGTCGAGCCAGGCCTGCGGGATCAGACGGCTGACATCGACCAGTTCCTGGCGCGTATAGGCCTGGTCGGCGGGCTTGCCATTGAGCCCGGCGATCTTGGGGTGCGCCCGGATCGCCTCGAGCACCTTCTTGTCCCAACCATTGATGTCGACGATCAGGTCGCCGAAGCCCGGCAATTCGAAATAAGTGATCGCGCGTCCACCGACGACCGCTTCCTCTTCATCCTTCGGCAGATCGGGCGCGACGATGATATTGTGATAGATCCGAACCGACATCGGATCCCGGCCGGCTTTCTCGGCCGCCTCGCGCACGATCTTCATGCTGTTGGCGACCCCTTGCGCCGACACGAACGGATGCAGCAGCACGCCATCGCAATGCTCGCCGGCAAATTCGAGCGACTTGGGGCCGATGGCAGTGAAGATGATCGGCGGCGGCGGACCTTCATGCCGGTCGGTCAGCTTCAGCATGGGAAACTTGCCCATCACGCCTTCATAATCGACCGTCTCGCCCGCCCAGAGGCGCCGCACGATCGAGATGACGTCTGCCAGTCGCTCCATCGTGATCGCGGGCGCGCCGAGCATCTTCATATAGGCGGGAACGGCCCGGGCGAACATCAGTCGGAAGCGGTCGCCACTCATCGCCTGCATCATGTTGGCGACGCTTGCCGTCACGATCGGATGCCGCATCGTCGCGTACATCGTGCCGCTGATGCGGATCCTCGACGTTGCCTCGCTGACGGCGCCGGCGAGCACGGCGGGCTCCTTCAGGGCGAACCGCTCGGAGATCCAGACCGCACCAAGGCCGATCCGCTCGGCTTCGAGTGCTTCCTCGATACCGCGGCGCGGATCGCTGACCCGGCCGGGCAGGATATAGGTGCCGAACTTCTCGAACAGCGCCGCGGCGCCGGCTTCCTCAACGGTCATCAAATCGCATCCTCTGGACGGGGCTATAGCCCCTTCTCCCTCGCCGGCCATTAGCACTGACCTGCCCGAAGGCAGGGTAGAAGCGTCTCGACCGGAAGGACAATGGCGATCGACATCGGGTGGCAGACG
This sequence comes from Sphingomonas sp. DBB INV C78, assembly GCF_042693015.1. Lineage (NCBI taxonomy): Bacteria > Pseudomonadati > Pseudomonadota > Alphaproteobacteria > Sphingomonadales > Sphingomonadaceae > Sphingomonas > Sphingomonas sp. DBB INV C78. Next base: position 2,481,682 of record NZ_CP170544.1, read on the forward strand.
AGGGATCCAGATGACGAGCAGAGCCGAGATCTACGAGGACATTCGCTGCGTGAAGGCGCGCTATTGCCGATTCCTCGACACCAAGGACTGGGATGGCCTCGCAGGTCTGTTCACGGCCGACGCAATCCTCGACGTCCGCGAAGACACCGGCATGGAGCCCTTTGTCGGACGCGACGCGCTTATCGAACAGATTCGCGCCGCGGTCATCCACGCCCGGTCCGCGCATCAGGTCCATACGCCCGAAATAACGCTCGTCTCCGACGATGCTTGCGACATCATCTGGGCGATGCAGGATCGCGTCGTCTGGAACGAAGGCATGTCACCGATTCCGGGCGTCCGCTCGATCACGGGCTACGGCCACTATCACGAGCATTATGTCCGCGAGAGCGATGGATGGCGGATCGCTTCGCTGAAGCTGACCCGCCTCCATGTCGATATGCACAGCTGAAAGTCGGGGCAGCGCCCCTCAGTCCCACTGCAGGTGCAGGTCGGGGACGTGGAGAATGTTGCCGACGAAGAATGGCACCTGGAAGCCATCCTTGATGCGGAACTCGGGGAGCGTCGTCACGAACTCCTCGACGGCGATCTGGAGTTCCAGCCGAGCCAAATGCATCCCAAGGCACTTGTGAATCCCGCTGCCGAGCGACATGTGCGCCGCCTTTCGGTCGAAACGGACCTCCTGCGGCTCGGGATAGAAGGTCGGATCGCGACCCGTGACCGGCGTCGCCACAGCGACATATTCGCCCGGCATGACCTTTTGTCCGCAGATCTCGATTTCACGCGACGCGATGCGGAAGGCAGTGACCGGCGCGAAGGCGCGGAGGAATTCCTCCACCGCCAGGACGATCTGGGACGGGTCGGCGCGAAGCCGGTTCTGGTGGTCCGCATGGGTCGCCAGGAACTGGAATATGTTCCCGAGGAGCGATGTTACCGTGTCGAGCCCCCCGATATAAAGATTGAAGCAATGACCGAGGACCTCGTCATTGGTCCATAGCCGTTCCTGCATCTCGAAGCTGAGGACCTTCGTGATATAATCGTCGCGCGGGGCCTGGCGACGGCTCTCGATCTCCTCGAGCAGATAATTCTTGACCGCTCGCACCGCATCGCCGCGGACCTGCCAGTCGTTGGTGTGGAGCATGTCCTTTTCCCATTTCAGGAACTCCGGCATCCGCTCCTGGGGCAGTCCAAGCAGGTCGAGGACGATGTTGATCGGATATTTTTCCGAGAACTCCTCGATGAAATCGCAATGCCCCTTGTCCTTGAACGCGGCGACGAGCCCGCGCGCACGCTCGCGGATCTGGTCCTTGAGCGCGAACATCTTCTGCGGCGAGAAATGTGCGTTCAGAGCCTTGCGATATTCGGTGTGAACGGGCGGGTCGGCCTCGGTCGGGATCACCAGCCAGTCCTCGCCGATATTCTGGGCCCATTTGCCCATGCCCTTCTTGGTGAAATTGTCCGCGTCGCGCAGCATCTCCTGCACGTCCTCGGCGCGCTTCAGGAGCCATCCCGGCTGGTCACCCGGAAAGATGTTGGTGACGTAGGCGATCGGCGGCAGCGTCGCGTGCATCTCAGGGATCAAGGTTTCCTGCGGATTCTCGTAGACCCGCTTGCGCGCATAAAGCGGCAGCGTGAACACCAGTTCCGGCGGCACATGGGCCGGCACGGTCAGTTCGGGGGCGGTCGCCATCATCAAGCTCCTGAGTCAGATTCGCTGCCAATTGTCTAACAGGATCCGGGCGGGCGATACCCTGACCAAAGACAGGCGGCGCGCTCAAACGGCACGACCGGACAAACGTCTCACCAGATCGTTCGCAACTGGGCGGCGCTTCGCCTGTCGCGCAGCGCCTTCTCTCGCTCCCCGGCGGAGACCAGCCTTGTACCGGCGGGAAGTGCTTCCCGCACGGCATCGACCTTCACCTTGCGGATCGTCGGCGTCGGCCGCTCGTCGGTGTCGAACCAGCGACCTTGCACGGCCCCACGCGGATAGCCCGAAGTGTCGAGCCAGTTGTGCACGCCCGGATCGCGGGCGCTGATCACGGCCCGGAACACGCCGTCGGCATCGACGATGGCCTGGCTGTCGTTCAGGCTGCTCTGGTTATTGTACCAGTCGGTCGTTTCATAAAGCTCATTGGTCAGGATCAGCGACCAGTAGCCGACGGACTCAGGGATTTTGACCTCGGTGATCAGCGCCTCATCGTCGCCAAGATCATAGGCGCCTTCATAATAGGATTGGCGCGACAGCCCGCTCATCTGGGAGAAATCGACAACCTTGAGCGCGTTGATGAGTCCCTCGTCGCGCAACTGCTGGACCTTGGGCGGAAAGGCGAGCGCGCAATTGCGCGTGATCGCGGGGATCTCCGACAGGCGGAACGCGAGATCTTCGAGCGGGACGCGACCCTTCGCTGGCGCCACGTCCAGACGATCGATCGAAAGGCGCGGCTCGCGCTCCCGGCCCCAGTCGCACCCCACGATCCGCACCATGAACTTTTCCGCCTCGGCGTGCAGCTCATGCCAGTCGCCGGCATGACCGGCGGGTCGTTCGGGCGAGATCACCACGTCGAAGCGCCCCTGATCATCGAGCGTCAGGTCGTCGAAATCGAGCTGACCGAGCACCGGATGATGCTGGCCGGTTCTCAATGTATCGGGTCCCATCTGGGCGAGGATGAGCATCCGGACGGTGCCCCTGTCGCCGCGCAGGCGATAGGTGCCGCCCCGGCCGATCATCGCCGTCTTGTAGATGGTATCGGCGTTGGGCTGGAAGATATTCTGGGCGATATTGAGCTCGGGAACGAAGATCGGGTGATTGCGGTCGCCGATGACCGCATCGGTTGTCGCGCGCATCAGCCCGTAGAGCAGGAGGCGTACCGACTCCTGCATGACATGAGGATCGTTGCGCAGGGCTTCCGGCACGCGGTTGCGCATCATCTCGCCAAGCGGGCGCAACTGGTCGATCAACTCTTCCCAGTTCATCGCGGCCATCTCTTTCTCCCTCGTGCCATGTCGAGCTCGTTCGGGCCCACCATAGACATTGGGACAGGCTGAAGTAGGCGCTTCGATACACGGCCACTGCCAAGACTATCGCGGGCGCGCCAATGATGATCCTGTCCGGGGACAGGTTCACGCTGTTAGTCGGCCTGCAAAGCCGTCACCGGCTCAGAATGAGGAAATTTTGCCGATGCGCTCACTGGACCTCAAATTCGACGTCACCGCGGCAACCGGGATCGACGAGCCGGTTCATGTCGCGGGCACGCTTCACTTGCCCGACGGAATTGCCGATGGGGATCCGGTCGACCTCATTCTTGCCCTTCATGGCGGTGGCTATCGGCGGAGCTATTGGCACCCCACCTTCGGAGAGGACGATGGGTATAGCTTCTCGCGCTTCTTTACCGATCGCGGCAAGGTGGTGCTGGCGCTGGACCATCTCGGAATGGGTGACAGCTCGACACCGGAGCGCGAAAGCAAGCTGACCCGCGCGAGGATCGCGGCCGCCAATGCCCATGCGCTCGCCGAAACCGTCCGGATGCTTGGCGACGGCACGCACGCGCGGGCGCAACGCGTCTCGGTGACCGGCGTCGGCCACAGCATCGGCGGAATGATGGTCATTACCCAGGCGGCCGCCTTTCCGGCTATGCACCGGGTCGCGGTGCTGGGATGGGCCAATCAGCCGATGGTGCTGGGCGATACCGACGTCGCGACCCTGTCGCAGACTTTGCTCACCGAAGGCTATATCCCGACGCCGCGCGAGCAGATGCGGGGCCTCTTCTATCTGCCCGACGTACCCGCAGACATTGTCGCGGCCGATGAGGCGGCGGGTACGCCGACACCGTCGTGCCTCGCGCGCGATGCGCTGACGCCACAGATCGTCCATGATGCGTCAGCTGCGATCGCCACGCCGGTCTTCGTGCTCCATAGCATCGTCGACACAAGTCCCGACCCGTGGGGCGAGGTAGCCTATTTCAAGGGCAGCAAGGATGTCACCCTCAGCGTCCTCGAAGGTGCTGCCCACTGCCAGAATTTCGCAACGACGCGCCGGGAGCATTGGGAGCGACTCGACCGGTGGATCGCCTCGACGCCGGCCTGACCGCGCGCGCCTCAGAAGTTGACGCCGAGTGCCTCGACCGTCTTCAGATCCTCGCCGGCGGTGAAGATGCGCTCGACAATGTGCATGCCGATCTGGCCCCATTCGTCCATGTTCGCGATCCACGCCTGCATCGCATAAGGCGGCCAGCGCCGATAAGATTCCCAGAACATGTCGTCGTCCGGCACATTCTGCGCGCCCGTCGCCACCAAACATTCGCGATAGTGGCGCAGCAGGTCGTGATCATGGGCGCGCCGTTCCTCGATGGTGAGGGCGCCGAGGATGAAATAGGTGAAATCGCGGATGGGCCGGCCCTTCCGGACCATCTGCCAATCCAGCCAGACCCGTTCGCCATCGGGGCGGACATAGCTGTTGCCCTGATGGGAATCCCCGTGGACGAGGCAGTAAGGACCCTGTTCACGGTGGCGCGCGAAATCTACGAGCGCGTCATAGACGATATGGAGCCGCGAGAGATCACCCCGGATCCACTGGGGCAGGAAGGCCTGATATTCGGGCTTCGGATGATTGAGCTCGGCATATTGATACATCATGCGGAGCTGATCGGAATCCGTCGGGGTCGCCATCGAGACGGGCAACCAGTCGGCCGCATGCAGCACGGGGCTGTCCCAGAAGGCGCCATGCAGCCTGGCAAGGCTGGCGACGCCGCGGGCGGCCTCCTCCACACCCATATGGTCGGTACTGTGCCCGAACTTTCCACCGCCGACGGCCAGGTCCTCCATCATGACGAAGCCCTGGCCCGACGCATTGTCGGCCCAATCCGCGAAATAATATCGGGGGGCCGGAAAATCGACCAACCGTCGGAAATTCTCGTAGAATCGAGCCTCGAGGCGGCAGATGTCCTTGCTGTCGAACCCTGCCCAGTTGGCCTTAAGGCAGACATGTTCGGGAATACCGGCCAGGCGACCGATCTCGTTGAGCGTCAGCCTCACCTGATATTTGGTTGTGTGGCTGTTGCGCAGATGAACTTCGTCCATCGCCTCGACCACGATTCCGGGATAGCGCGACTGGAGGATCGCCGTCAGCCACTCCGCACTGACGCCGTCGAGCGTCATCGGGATCGCGACGCGCGTTGCGGCCATCGCCTCGGTCTCGCTCACCGGATCGCCTTCAGCGCGCGGATCGCCCGGTCTGCAGCGATACGCCCGGCAATCCCCGAGACCCCGCCGCCCGGATGACTGCCCGCACCACCCATGAGGAACCCGGGAAAGATCGGCTTGGGGCCGCCAAATCCGGTTGCGGGCCGATGGACGCCGGCCCGCAACGCGCCGAAATCGACATGCGTGACACAGCCGTTGGTAACGTTGAGCCGCTTCTCGCGGTCCCGCGGCGTCTCGACGAAGCGGCCGACTTCGGCATCGAAACCACTATAATATTCCGACGCGTGCCGGACGATGTCAGTCATCGTCCGGTCCTTGAGTTCGGGGGACCAGCCCTCGCGCGCATCCACCGCGATCGCCGGCAGATAGACATAGGCCAGCGACTGGCCCGCCGGTGCCTGGCTCGGATCTGAGTTGGACAAGGGCGTGACCGACATCGCATGCCGGCGAGGGATGTCCCCGCGTTTGGCGGCCGCAAAGGATTCGCGCACCTCCTCGGGCGTGCCGATCAGTCCGACCGCCTGGTCGAGATTGACGCCATCCTGTCTCCATTGATTGTGCCGGTCGAGCGTGAGCGGTTTGCTCATCGCCACATTGGCCAGGAAAGGTGCGGCATTTGCGCGGTTGGCAGGGGCGTGTTCGATCCGCTTCATCAACATGCGATCGACACCGCCGGGCGTGGTCAGCGCCATAGCGGTCCGCGGATCGCAGGTCGCGATCACCATCTTCGACCGGATCACACGACCGTCGGCAAGGCGAATGCCCTTGGCTGCGCCGCCATCGACCAGGATCTCGGCTACGGGCGCATTGAGCTCGATCGTGGCGCCCGAGGCGGCGATGCTTGCCGCCATCGCATCGGCGAAGGCCTGAAGGCTGCCGATCGGCTTGCCCGTGCCGAGCCGATGCAGCACGGCAAGGATCATGTAAGCAGCCGCATTGCCATCATCGTCGACCGGTCCGGCCCCGGCAGCGATGCCGAGCAGGAGCGCGATCGTTGCGGGATGCTCGAACCGCTCGCACGCGACCTGGTCCGCCGTCCCCTTCGAAATGGCTGTCAGCGCATCCTTCAGTTTCACGTTGCGGATGGCACTCCCGATCATCTTGGACAGGTTGCGCGCATCGGGTCGTCCGGGTTCGGCCTTCATCAGCGGAAAGCCGATATCCATCATCGCGTCGAGGCACTGCAGGAATTCGAGATAGGCCTTGCCGTCGTTGCGATTGATCCGGGCGATATCCTCGGCAGTCCGGCGAGGATCGCGGAAAATCGCGATCGAGCTGCCGTCGGGGTCGAGATAGGCATAGGTCGGATCGGGATCGACGGTGCGCAGCCCATATTTGTCGAGTTCGAGATCCTCGATGATGCCGGAACCGCGTGCGAACAGCAGCTCGACGGCGCACGGTGTGACCAGATGCTCCGGCGCCTCGGGAATCATATAGCCAGAGCTGGTCATCCCGCCGACCTTGGCCATGCGCTCGACGACCACGACCTTCTTGCCCGCACGGGACAGATAGCCGGCGGCGGCCATGCCATTATGGCCAGCTCCGACGATCACCACATCGACCGGATCGGTCATTCCATTCTCCCCTCGATTGCCATCGCACTAGCCGGCGACGGGCGACCTTTGTCCACCGCGGGAATTTGTCGCCCGGTCAAACTTCCAGGGCGGAGCGAGGCCAGGAGCAGGCCGATGGCATATTCATGCCATTCGGCGATCCCGTCGCTCGTGCGCATGTCGACTGCGAGATATTCGGACAGGACCTGCCCTGTCAGATAGCAGGCGGTCACCATCGAGAAGGCGGCCGCATAGAATTTGTCGACATCGACATCCGCGGCAAACACGCCCCGCGCCGCGCCCCGGACCAGAATGCGGCGGAACTGGGCGAGCAGAGGTTGGGTCATCGCGCTCAACCGGCGGCGTTCGGCATAATGCACGCCGCGCAGCAGATTCTCATCGAGCATCATCGGGCCCCATTGCGGGAACCGGCGATACTGGTCCGACATGTTGCGCAGGAAGGCCGCCAGCGCCTCTTCCGGCGATAACCGGTCATAATCATACGCCAGCAACTCGGTGATGGCGCTTTCATGGCTCAGCGAAACGACCTCGGCGAACAGCCGCTCCTTGGAACCGTAATAATGATAGATTAGCTGCTTGGTCCGACCGCAGCGCCGCGCGATATTCTCCATGCGCGCCCCTTCGAGGCCACGCTCGCCAAATTCATCACCGGCGGCCGCCACGATGGCGGCGATCGTCTGCTGCGGCGACCGCTTGGCCGCTCCCTTTCCGGTCGACATGCCTCTCGCTCCCACCAATTATAGTGGAGACGCTATCCGGACCGGAAGGCTGCGGGCCCTGTCCTTTGGCTGGTGGTCAGCCCGCTTGCTCCATGAAGGCCATCAGATCGGCATAATGGGGCTGGTGGACGAGCCCCCCGCCCGAGATCGAAATATTCTCGCCGGTGATGTAGCGGGACTCGTCGGAGGCCAGGAACGCCACGAGCGCCGCGATATCGTCGGGCGTTCCGAATTCGGGCGTGAGGATGTGCCGCTTGATGATCTCCTTCAGGCCCGGGACCGTCTTTTCAAGTGCTTCGGTGAGCACCACACCGGGAGCAACGCTGTTGCACCGGATATTCTGCCGGCCGTGCTGGGTCGCGACATATTTGGTGAGTGCGATGATCGCGCCCTTCGAGGAACCATAAGCGATGCGGGCTAGATCGCCTGCGCTGCCGGAATTGGAAGCGGTGTTGATGATCGACCCGCCACCGCCCGCGACCATGTGCGGGATCGCATATTTGCAGCCGAGCAAATAGCCGGTGAGGTTGACGTCGAGGATCTCGCGCCAGATTTCGAGCGGAATGTCGACCGCCGTCGTATCCTGCGGACTTTTGACCGGGTCGGTCATGGCAGCATTGTTATGGAGGATATCGAGGCGACCGAAATGCGTGACGGTCGCCTCGACCATGGCCTTGACGGATGCCGCGTCCGACGCATCGAATGCGAGCGCGAGGCCGTTGCCACCGAGCGGTTCAGCCGCGCGGCGGGCACTGTCCTCGAAAATGTCGGCGACCGCGACCTTCGCTCCTTCGTCCGCCAGTCGCCGCGCGACCGCGGATCCGATGCCGCCACCGCCGCCGGTGACGATTGCGACCTTGCCTTCGAGTCTTTTCATGATTTCATCCTCACCCGCTTCAGGCTTCGCCGCGTGCGCCGACCGTGTAGCCCTTGGCCCATTCGGCAAGGGCCAGCAGCCTCGTTTTCCGGTCCGCCTCGATCTGTGGAATCTTCCACTCGTCCGGTCCATCCGGCACGATCACGAGGGGCTCCTTACCGAGCGCCGCGAGTCCCAGGTGGACCACGTCGTCCGGATCATAGGCATTGCTGAGATCGAAGCCCGTGCCCTCGGTTTCCCGACGCAAGGTCGGCGTGTCCATCATTGGCGCAGCAATGCCGATGATGTCGATGTCCTGGCCCGACAGTTCGGCCCAGAGCGATTCCGCGAAGTTGAGCTCGAACGCCTTCGTTGCGGAATACATCACCAGCCAGGGTTGACCGCCGAGCCCCGCGCCAGATGACATGATGACGAAGCCACCCCGGCCTCTTGTCTTGAAACGCTCGCCAAAACCGTGGACTGCCCGGACGACGGTTGCCGCATTCATCGACAGGAGATTGAGCGAGCGTTCGACCGGACTGTCGAGAAAGCTGTTGCCCGCGCCATCGGACCCGGCATTCGAGACATAAAGACCGACATCGAGGTCAGCGGTGGCCGCGATGATTTGGCCAGCGGCGCCTTCTTCGCGCAGATCGGCGGTAACCACGCGATATTCGATGCCATGGTGCTGGGCCAGTTGGTCCCCGAGCGCCTCGAGCGCCGGCGCCCGCCGCGATACCAGCACGATATTGATGCCCATCGCCGCAAGCTGCCGCGCAAAACAGGCGCCCGTCCCCTCCGAGGCGCCGGCGATCACCGCCCACGGCCCATATCTGGCGACGAATGCTGCCCGATCATAATCGGGCCGGTCGATTTTGCGCATGCTGCTTCCTCCGGGATCGCCATGGTCAATGGCTGCATATTAAAAGCGCGCCACCGCTATCGTCCCATCCGCCGACAGGGTGCAATTGGATGGCGCGTCAAATGTGCGCCACGAAAAAGGGGAAGCAGGCATGCCTGCTTCCCCCGTCATTCATCCGATCCGCGTTCGCGCGATCAGAATTTGTAGGCCATCGAGATGCCCCATGTGCGGGCGTCGCCCGCATATTCGGCGGCTATGCCAAGCTGGCGGTAGAGATCGGAGAAACTGCGAACGTTATACTTCTTGTTGGCGATGTTGCGCATGAATCCGGCGAACTCGATATTGGGATTCTCCAGCTGGATTGCGACGCGCGCATTGAACAGGCCGTAACCCGGGATCTGGCCGAGTTCGTTCTCGCGGGCATATTGCGCCTTGACCGCGTCGGACTGCTGATCGGCCGGCTTGACCTGGTTGAAATATTGCTTGCTCACATAGGCATAGTTGCCCTGGATCGAGAGTTCGGCCTCGCCCACCGGGAAGGTCTGCTTGGCGCTGATGTTGAGCTGGGTCTTGGGCAGCTGGATGAGCGGCAAATCGCTCAGATCGACAACGCAGCTGTTGGCCACGCCGTTGATCGTGGGGCAGCCGCTGCCGGCAATCACCTGCGTTTCATTGAACGTGCCGGACTTGTACTTGCCATCCATCAGGCTGAGGTTGGCGTTCACCTCCATGCCTTCCCACGGGATCACGGTAAGCTCGTTCTCGATACCCCAGATGCGGGCCTTGCCGTTGTTCTGGATATATTGCGTGACACCAATTCCCTCGACGAACGAGTTCACGATCGCTTGATTGTCCTTCTTCCAGGTATGGAAGATCGCCGTGTTGAAACGCACCCGGCGGTCGAACAGATCGGCCTTGAGGCCCGCCTCGACGTCCATGACCTTTTCCGGCTTGAAGGCGGGCAAGCCGCCCGCGCGCAGGTTCCACCCGCCCGCCTTGGCCGCGCCGCTGGTCTTGGCGTAGACGAACACGTCGTCGCTCGCCTGCCAGTCGAGACCGAAAGTCCAGGCGGGATAATTGAACTTGGCGTTCTGCGTCTGGTTGCAGGTGTCTGCCGTCGGCGGCGTGTCGGGGTTGGTCACAGTGCAGTTGATGCCGGTCGGCGTACCTGCAACCGGTGCATTATAAGGCAGACCGAGAACCTGCCGGTTATGCAGGACCGAATCCCGAGTGTCCCAGGTGTAGCGGAAGCCCGCGACCGTCCGGAGCGTGTCGGTTATCTGGTAATAGCCTTGCGCGAACAGGCCGAAGGTCTCGTTGGTGATATCCGCAGTGGAGTCGCGAAGCAGGCCACCGAAGATCTGCGACCGGCTATATTCATCGCCCTTCTCATGGCCATAATAGCCGCCCGCAATGAAGCTGAGCGCATCGGTGATGTCGCCAGAGAGCTGCAGTTCCTGCGAATAATATTCCGACGTCGACCCCGAAAAGGTCGCGAGAAGCCCGGCGGCGGTCGCGTCGGTATCGTTGAGGCCCTTGTTCATATTGTGCCGATAGGCAGTGATCGACTTCAGGTTGAGGCCGCCGAGCTCAACATTGATCGTGCCGGCAAATCCGTAAACCTCGAGATTGTTGAACGGCGGCACACCGTAAAGCGCCTGGACATCGGCGGGGAGCGCGGCCGCGCCCGCGTTGGGCAAGGTGCCGCGGGCCGTATTGTCCCACCAATTGTCCTTGGAATGGAGGCCGGCATTCAGCGGGTTGAGATAGAGCCCGTTGATGGCGCCTTGCACCACAGCCTGCTGGGCAGGCGTCAGCGACGCAAAGTTGGGCGTGCCGAAGAAGGCGTTGGAGAATCCGGGGCGCAGGGAGCCGTTGATCACGGCCTCGTTGACCGCCTTCAGCTGGATATTCTGGCCGGTGTCCTTCATCTTGTTATAGTCGCCGGACAGGGTGATGTCCCAGCCCTCGCCCTCATATTTCACCTTGCCGCGTGCGAAGTGACTGTCGAGATTGCCAATGTCGCGGCCGGTGGTGAGGCTCTTGCCGAAGCCGTCACGCTGACGGAATCCGTAATTGAAGCGCGAGCTCAGATTGTCGGCGAGCGGGATGTTCAGCGTCGCCTGAATGGACTTGTAGTCGAAATTGCCGACTTCACCCCTCACCTGGCCTTCGAACTGGTCGGTGGGATCGTTGCTGATGATGTTGATCGCGCCACCGGTCGTGTTGCGGCCGAACAGCGTACCCTGCGGACCGCGCAGCACCTCGACGCGCTGGATGTCCTGAAGGTCGGTCAGGCCGACGGAAGGCCGCGCGACATAGACGCCATCGATATAGGTACCGACGGCCGGATCATTGGCGAGGATCGGCTGGAGGTTGCCCTGGCCGCGAATGGCGACGAGCGCGAAGCCGGAGGTTCCGGCCGTGCCCTTGGAGATTACGAGGCTGGGCGCCGTGCGTTGCAGGTCGGCGACATCCTTGACCTGAGCCTCGACAAGTGAGGCCTCGCCAAGCGCGGTGACGGCAACCGGCGTCGTCTGGAGATTTTCCTCGGTACGCCGCGCGGTCACGACGATGTCCTGGACTCCGGAAGTCTCCGCCTGAGCAGATTCCTCCTGTGCCAATACAGGTTGAGACAATGTAAAGCACATACCTGTAAGCGCTGTCGACAACAGCATATTGATCTTGCGGTTCATAAGCTGACCCTCCCCAAATTTGTTATACCCGCCTCGCGGGATTGCACAAATTGAACAGATGATACCATATTTGTCTCACACCCTCGAGACAATCGTCTGAGCGATCCATGACCTGCTCGCGATACTCTTTGGCAGACGTCCTATACTTTCCCGGTCATTGCAGCGCGCTCGTGCCATGCCGGAAGGCTCGCGGGGTCGCCCCCGTTGCCTGACGGAAGGCGGCGGAAAAGGCGGCGGTGCTGCCAAAGCCGCAGCGCCAGCTCACTTCCTTGATCTGAAGATTGTTCCTGGTGAGGAGCTCTTTGGCGAGCGCAACGCGACTGCGAGCGACGAACTCCCCGAGACTGATGCCGGTCCCCTCCTTGAAGACGCGCGCGACATGGCGCGTGCTCAATCCGCACGCGCGTCCGATGTCGGCGATGTTGAGCGTCGTCGACAGATTATCCATCACATAATCGGTGATGGCACGAACCTGCCTCATCACGACGCCGCTGGCCTCCTTTTCGGCGGCATCCTGCTGCCGGAGGCTGCGGGCAAGCTCGACCGCGATTCCTACCAGCATCGCGCCCACCAGAGCATCGCTCGCGAAGCCCGGCGCCATCAGCTCCGCCGCCGTCGCCTCGAGAAGACGCCTCAACGCGCCGCCGCGAACGTCGGCGCTCGGGAGGAGCGTTGCGGCCTGGTCGCCGTCCTCAAACACATCGGACAGAAAATCGTCGTCGAGCGCCACACATAGCAAGCGGCGCTCCTGGAGCGCGGGCGCGCCCCAATATTCGTGGCGCGGCGCCAGATAGAGGATATCCCCGGAATAGCATTCATCGGCCCAGGCATCGGTCCTGAGCAAGGACCGACGCGGCTGTTGCGTCAGCGAATAATCAAGATAGTGGCGCGCCGGAGAGAATGAGCCGCTGCTCGGGGTTACCCAGCGAAACCGGCGAATATCGACCGCCGCTCCGTTGGTCACGACCCGGCGGTCGATGGCGAAAGCCTCTACGCCCTCCCGGCCCTGCCCTGTCCAATCGCTTTCGGGGCGAAACATGTCCTCTCCTCGGCTTTTGTTTCGCCGACATTAGGTCGGACTTGGCCTTTCCTCCTCTATCTTTGGGTAGGGTGTGGCGAACTATGTCAGCTGGTGGCCACGGCCTTCGACTTTGCCTTGGCGCGCGCCGCCTCGATCCCGCGGAACAGAGCCGTCGTATTGCCGGCCCCGACATAGAAAAGCATGAACAGTGGAATCTGGTCGAGCTGCTCGTCGGTGAACTCCTCGTTGACGAGCGCGCCGCCCATCTGGATCTCGACCAGATCGGCCCGACCCAGCATCGCCGTCGCACCGAGAACCATCAGCCGCTTGTCGCGGATGGAGAATGCCGGGTCGGCCCACAATTTGCCGAACTGGTTGCCGACGATTTCCTGATTGAACGGATTGTCCCGATAGGGCTTCATCATCTCCGACGCGCCAGGGCCATAGACCTCGTCGACGATCCCCAGCCCCTTAAGCCATTGCTCCTCGGTCAGGCTCACGCTTTTTCTCCCATCACATCTGCCATGCCGACAACGGCCTGGTCGGTTCTCTTGGTCAATTCGATCAACGGCAACTGGATGCCATAGCTGGCAGCAAGGTCGATCGCCGCATCAAGATCCTTGATCATCAGCGCCCGCGTATATTCGCGGACCCCGGCTTCCTGTTCGCTCTGAAACGGATCTTCGCGCGTCGCGAGCATGAGCGGGCCGCCGACACCATCGGCACTGGCGTCGATCGCATCGCTCAGCTGGCGAATGTCGACCCCCGAATTGCGGCACAGGACCGCGGCCTCATAGCCAGCGCGAAGGCACCCGAAGACGATGACATTGCGCGCGATCTTGGCCGCCATGCCGGCGCCGGGTCCGCCCATGTGCGCGACATATTTTGCGAAGCCGTCGAGAACCGGACGAACCTTCGCAACGATGGCCTCATCGCCGCCTACGAGGCAAACCAGTCCCTTCTCACGGACCTTCTGCCCACCAGTCACGCCGCAGTCGACGAGCGCGACCCCGGCCGCATCGGTGATGGCGCGGATCCGTCCCAGATCTTCCATGGAAACCGTCGCGACGAGGATCACCGTTAAGCCAGGTTTCGCGCCTGCGAGTATCCCGTTGGGGCCCGTGAGGACATCCACCGTCTGTTGCGCGCTGACGACGGCGATGACGACGACGTCCGCAGCTGCCGCGACTGCCGCCGGCGTCGCGGCTACCGCCGGCACGCCATCCAGCCCGTCGGCCGCCTCGGGCCTGATATCATAGACTGCACCCAGTTGACCGCTACGCGCCAGACACAAGGCAACACCGCTGCCGATCGCGCCCAGTCCGATCACTCCTGCCTTCATCATAATTCTCCCGACCGCATCACCGCGGTTCCAGCATCATGGTACGAATGTTGTTCTGCAGCTCGCGATCGACTCCGCCCGCCGCGAAATATTGGCCGACCCCATCCCACTGACGGTCGACCTCGTCGAGCGCGGCAACCAGAAAATCCTGCTCGGTTCCGATCAGCATGGCGATGACCGTTTCACCGGGAACGAAGCCGAAGCTCTCGCGAAACCCGTCCTCGACCGAACCTGCAATGCGCATATTCTCACCGAAGACATCGGACTTTGCGTAATCGGCCAGGATCGTCTCTTGCGAAACCCCGATGAGCGAAAGCAGCAGCGCAATGACCACACCGGTCCGGTCCTTGCCCGCCGTGCAGTGGATCATCATGGGGACGTCGCCGGTCAGCAGCGCGCCGACGAGTTCAGGCAGATAGGGATGCAGGGCGCCGGGCATCCGGCGGTAATTTTCCATCATGACGCGCTTGGCATTTTCGGGCGAGGGATCCAGCCGCAGGGTCTCCCAGGCCTCCTTGCCTTGCGCGCGCAAGTCGGTGTTCATGTCCAGGTTGAGCAGTCGGCAGCCGGGTCCGCACCAGTCATTGGGTGCAGCCGTCCTTTCCACGTTCGAACGCAGGTCGCAAATGGAGCGAAATCCCAGTTCAGCCAGTTCGGCCCGATGAGCATCAAAGAAGCTGGCGGGCCCTTCCGACCGGAATATCAGCCCCGTGCGCACCCGCTGGCCGTCCGCCGCCGGCAATCCGCCGAGATCCCGGAAATTGAGACGGGACAATGCGATCGTCATTGAACTTTTCCTGTTTCCGCCGGTGCCGGATAGGTGGGGGTTGCTGCCAGGATCTGCGCCAGCATGGCGGGCGAATACCAGACATGCTCGACATGATGCCCAAGGGTGGCGCGCTCGTCGGTATAGGCAAATCGCATGTCCTCACCCAGCGCACCGCTGAAGACGATGGGATGAAGATCGGTGTCGATCGACGCTATGTGCGCGTCCCAGTTCGCGATCGGCCCCTCGATTCGCGAGCAGACATGGTGGAATCTGACGACCAGGCTATCGCCATCGCCATCGGGCAGCACGTCGCTGAACAGCGGTGCGGTGCCGCCAAGCGGCTCGATCAGTTCGATCTCGATCCCGCCGACGCGCGTCAGACCGATGCGCAATTCCGCCCCGCCTGCCTGCTCCATGCCGGGCTGGACGTTGGAAAAGATGAAGAAGCCCGGCGCACCAAATTGCGCCTCCATCATGGCGGCAGCGGCCTCTATGTCGTTGGTGACATAGGCGACCTGGCTATGGCTGGCATTGGGTCGGGCGAACATGGCGTATCCTCTCGGGGCGAACTGTGCCCGTCCGGCGCGGCCCGGCCGCCTGCCGAACGATGGGGTGCGCCATTCCCGGCGCACATTGTTCAGTTGGCCGACATCTTCCCCCCGTCGATCACCAAGGTGTCGCCCGTATGATATCTGGAGAGGTCGCTTGCGAGGTAGATGACCGCCCCCTCCAGATCCTCAGGCTTTCCGGCCCGGCCAAGCGGCGTCTTGGCCTCGACTGCCCGGGTGATGGCGGCGCCGAGCTCGGGATCGGCCAGCGTCATTTCGGTGTGAATGAAACCCGGAGCGATGACGTTGCTCCGGATGCCATAAGGCCCCAGTTCCGCGGCGAGTGCCTTGGACAAGGAGTTCAGCGCGCCCTTGGCAATCCCGTAATGAGCCATCGTCGGCACACCCTGGAAGATGGAACCGCTTCCGCACAGAATCAGCGACCCTCCGCGATCCCCGGCCCCTGCACGGGAAATCATATGCCTCGCCGCCTCGCGCAGAACGAAGACGGCACCATGCAGATTGACGTTCAACAGCCCGTGATAGGTTGCGGCATCCATCTGCGCAAAAGGCGCCTGCGAGGCGAGACCGGCATTGGCGACGACGGTATCGAGGCGACCCATCCTCTCGATCGCCCGCTCTACCCCCGCCACGATGGCGGCCTCGTCGCCGACATCGACCTGATCGGCAAATACACGGCCGCCCCATGCCCGCAGGGCATCCGCTGCCTCTGCATTGCGATCCTCGCGCCGCCCCCAGATGACGACGTCCGCCCCAGCCCGGGCAAGGCCACGGGCAAAACCGAAGCCGATCCCCGAATTGCCGCCGGTAACGAGCGCCACCTTACCCGTGAGATCGAACAGATTTTCAGCCACCCACGCTCTCCATTCCCTTATCGCCTGAAGCGTGTCGTGGACGCGGAAAGCCGACAACAGGCGATACTAGCGTCGTTACGCCATTTGCATTGCCCAAACGCCGTTCCGCGCCGCATTCAATGAATTGCGGAGCGGCGAAATTCGTGAGGCGTGACGCCAACGGCGCGGCGGAAGGCAGCGGAAAAGGCCGCTGCGGTCCCGAACCCGCACTCCCACGCGATCACCTTGATCGCCAGACGGTCGGTCGCCAGCAGTGCCTTGGCCCGGTCGAGGCGCATCGCGGCCGCATAATCGGACAGGGTCATGCCCGTCGATGCCTTGAACATCCGGAAGAAGTGCCGCGCGCTCATCCCGCAAGCGTCGGCAAGTTCGGAGACCGCGGGCATCGCTCCGGGTTGCGCAATCCAGTCGTCGACGAGGCGCAGCTTGGCCGCGCTCAGGCGCGCACGGTCTTCCTCTTCGCGGTGGCGCGAGCGGCGCAGATGGCGCCCCAGTTCGACGGCGATCTCGATCCACATCGCACCGACGAGCAGGTCCGAACAGAAGCCTGGGTCGCGCACCTCTCGCGCAAGTCGTACCATTGCATCGCGGATGAACGGACTTCTGATGTCGAGGCAGGCCTCGAGTTCCGCAGAGGCGAACAGATCATCCTCATCATCCGGTCGCCCGCCGTCGAAGCCGCAGCAAATCGACTGCTGCCGACCCGCCCCCCATTCAGTGGCGACCGCGTGGCCGGCCGGAATGAAGATGATGTCGCCAAGAGGACGGGCTGCAAAGCCTGGCAGGTCGACATAGCCGCCGCGCGCGTCACCGGGACGTCGCGAGAGGGCGAGGTCGAGAAAGCTGCGGGACGACTTGAATATCGCGTGTTGTGGTTCATCGAACTGATAGTCATGCAGTTCGATGACGGCCTGGGGCAAGGCAATCCGCCCCTGGACCTCGCATCGGATAGAACTCGGCAACGATGCCCGGTAGGCCTCGGGCAGGCTTGGCAGGTCGTGCTCCATCAGGCCCATTGCGTGTCCTCCGTCCATGCGATCGGCTTTCGCCCAAGGAAACTCAGGCGATGGCGCGAACGACCGTGGTTTGGCGTCCTCGCGATAGCCTCGGGCATTGCCGTGATAGCCAGATCGCGCGCTAATCCTCCTATCGTTGGACAAGTAAGACTATCCGGAGAGACTGGCTATGACGGGCGCGACTAGGAAGCGCGATGCGGATCCGATCGGCATCCACATCGCTGATCTGCACAATCCCGTGCTCAGCGCCGCGCAGCAGGCTGCGCTCGATGCGACGAGCACCATCCCCATCGCATTCTCGATGGACGCCGTGCTGGACACCGCGCGTGCGGAGACCGGCCTCGACGATTTCGGCAGCGACGACTTTCTGGAGAGGCTCGCCATCTGGCTCCAGGCGCTTGCCGAGGACGAGAATGCGTCCTCGGTCACGCGCTTCAACATGTTCCAGATGACGGTCCGTTTCGCTGCTACCCGGCTAAGGCTCGAGGACCTCGTCAAGCGCCATCCGGAGATCCTCGACATCGAGATCGACCGACCGATCATCGTGGCAGGATTGCCACGATCGGGGACCACGCATCTGCTGGGACTGCTCAGCGCCGACACCCGGCTGCGCTCGCTTCCCTGGTGGGAGGCGATCGCCCCCGTCCCCTCGCCGGGCGACGAGCCGACGGCTGACGATCCCAATCCTCGCTGGACGAGGGCGGATGCCGGCTGGAAGGAGATGGAGGCCATCCTCCCCTACATGGCGATCATGCACGAATTCTCCGCCGATCATATCAGCGAGGATATCGAACTCCAGGCGCTCGATTTTTCCTCCTATCTGATCGAGTGGCTGGCCTACGTCCCTCGCTGGCGAGATTATTATCTTTCGCTCGATCAGACCGGACCCTATGCCTATCTCAAGAAGGCGCTGCAGGCCCTGACCTTCCTCAAGGGGCCGAATCGCTGGGTAATCAAGTGCCCCCAGCACATGGAACAGCTCCCGGCGCTCTATAAAACCTTCCCGGATGCGACCTTCGTCATCACCCATCGCGACCCTGTGGGGTCGGTTCGCTCGCAGCTCACCATGGCGCTCTACGCGGCCCGGATGTTGCGCAAGAAAGTCGATCCGGCCGAGCCGCTCGGCTATTGGCCGGCGCGCTACGAAGAACTGCTCCGGCGCTGCGTGCGCGATCGCGCTATCCTGCCCGAGGAGCAGACGATCGACGTCTATTTCGACCAGTGGACGAAAGATCCCGATCCCATCCTGCGCGAGATTTACCGTCGCGCCGACCTGCCGCTGACCGACGAGGCGCTGACCGCCCTCCACGGCTATCTCGACGCGCATGAAGAGAAGCAAACGCACAGGATCGTCTATGACCTCGAGCGCGACTTTGGCGTCACCGCTGATGAATTGCGCCAGCGGTTCGGCTTCTACTTCGACCGCTTTCCCGTGAAGCCCGAGGTCCGATAGCCCTTTCTTTGGAAAGGTGCGCAGGACCGGCTGGCGCGAAATGACCCGGGCGAACGTCGCGGACCGTCCGCGCAGACATTTTCAGGGAATAGCCATGGCCGAATTGATTGTCGTCACCCGCGATGGAGAAGAGCAGACCCTGGCGGCAGCCGAAGGCCTCAGCATCATGGAAGTGACGCGGGACGGCGGCATCGACGAACTGCTCGCGCTTTGCGGCGGTTGCTGCTCATGCGCAACCTGCCATGTCTATGTCGATCCGGGCTTTTCCGATCGCCTTCCGCCGATGAGCGCCGACGAGAACGATCTGCTCGACGGGTCGGACCATCGCAACGCAAACTCGCGCCTCTGCTGCCAGATCGTGATGAGCGAAGCCCTGTCAGGTCTTCGTGTCGTCATCGCTCCCGAGGATTGAGGCTGCGATGTCCGGCGCGCTCGAAGAAGTCCTGTCGTTCTTCGGTGAGTGGGGTCTGGCCAAGGCCGACATGATCGAGGCGATGCGTCGTCGATTCACCGACCGGACCATGTGGGAAAATGTCGGGATCGCGACCACCGTCGGCTTCGACCAGGCGATGGTGTTTCTCGAGGGATTCTCCGCTCAATATCCGTTCGAGCGCGGCGAAGTGATCGTTCATCATGCCGCCGCGATCGGCAATGTCGTGCTCACCGAGCGTACGGACATCTTCTACGACGCCGCGGACAAGGCGATCGCGACGATCAGGCTGATGGGCATATTCGAGATGGACGGTCCGAAGATCCTCGCGTGGCGGGACTATTTCGACACCAAAGCCGGCTTCTGAACGGTTTCGAACCCCGGGGGAACAAGCATGCCGACCCGCAAGCCCGTCTGGGCGCAGTTGACGCCGATGCCGAAGGACGCGCTGGTCGAGCTTGCCAGATCCTATGAAACCGCCAACGTGGAGGGAATCTGGTCGCCCCAGATTTTCGGCGCGCCCTTCGGCACGCTTTCCGCTGCCGCCGCCGTCACCGATCGCATCAAGCTTGGAAGCGGCATAGCGCTGGCCTTCGTGCGCAGCCCGCTTGAAACGGCGTGCAGCGCGATCGACCTCGATCTCATCAGCAACGGACGCGTCGTGCTGGGGCTGGGCTCCAGCGCCCAGAGCCAGATCGAGGATTCGTTCGGCAGCCCTTATGGCAAGCCGCTCGCCCATATGCGCGAGATCGTTGCAATGATCCGCGCGATCGTCGCCAATGGCCATAGCGGGGAGCTGACGACCCTCGGGGGCGAATATCACAGGCTCGACCTCTCCCATTTCCGCCTACTCCACCCGGCCATCCGCGCCTCGATACCGATCTATCTTCCGGCGGTGTTCGAGAAGGCCTGTTGCCAAGCGGGGGAGATCGCCGACGGACTGCTCGGCCACCCCTTGTGGAACGATGCGTGGATCCGTGACCAGGTCCAGAAGAACGTCAAGCTGGGTCTGGAAGTCGCGGGTCGCGCCCGGGGCGACTTCTCGCTCAACATATCGAGCTTTGTCGCGATCTCGGATGATCGGCGCGAGGCACTGGAGGACAGCCGGGCGACGATCGCCTATTACAGCCAGAACGCGCAATATCTTCGTTATTTCGAGGCGATCGGCTTTGCCCGGGAGGCCGCTGCCATTCAGGACGCCTTCTCGCGTGGCGATTTCCCGACGATGATCGCGGCCTGCAGCGACGAAATGGTGGAAAGCATCGCCATCATCGGCAGCGCGGACGAAGTACGTCGTCGCGTCGCCGAGCGCGCTGCCATGGCCGATGCGATCACCCCGGTCATTCCTCATTACGGACTGAGCGAGGACAAGAGCGCGGCTTATACCCGGCGGATCGGCGAGCTATTCTACGGCTGACGACCCGAGCGATCTATTTGGCGGGAAGCAGGCCCGCGAGCAGGAAATCGGCCATCAGCGCGGCCTGCTCCTCGGCGTGGCGCGGTTCGACAAGCGGGCCCGCGCCAATCCGCTGCTGGAGCGGTTGCGCACCGAAAAAATAGCCGACGCCCTGGACGAGAAGCGCCATCAACGCCGGCGTGGAAATTGGACTCACTGGCCGGATCAACGCGACATCGTGGACGAGAGCATCCAGCCGCTCCTTGAAGGGCAGGATGAAGCGCTGGACGATATAATCGAGCCGCCAGGTATTCCGGTAACCCTCGACATGGGTCAGCGACACGATGTCGGTATGGAATGTCGCCCAGCGACAGAAGAGGTGGACCAGGGTTCGCAATCGCGCTTCCGGACCATCCTCGACGTCGAACGCCACAGCGACATCGAGCGACGCGCGACCGAGGCGCCAGTCGACCGCACGCTTCCACAGATCCGCCTTCTTGCCGAACCTAACGTTGATGAGATTGTGGCTGACGCCCAGCTGCTTGGCGATCTCGCGCAGCGTCGTCCCTTCATAGCCGCGCTCGGCGAATGTCTGGAAGGCGAGGGCGAGAAGCGTGCCTTCATCGACCGCGTGAGCTGCATTCTGGGCGGGCCGGCCCCGCCGCCGGACAGGTCCGCCAGCCGTCTTTTCCGCTGTATCGCTCATTGCCGTTGGTTGACATATAAATTGTCACATGTCAATTTAAGTCCAGAGAGGACGAAGAATGGCCGATACGCAGCAGGACATGTGGTGGGCAGTCGCCCGATCCGAAGAAGTCACCTCGGCAAAGCCGCTGGCGGTGGACATCGGCGATCAGCCGATCGTGCTGTGGCGCGACAATGATGGCATCGTCCGCGCGCTCGAGGATCGCTGCCCCCATCGGCGGGCGCCGCTTTCTCTGGGGTGCATTCGCGATACGGGCTGGATCCAGTGCGGCTATCATGGCTGGAGCTATGACGGCGAGACGGGCCGCCTGCGGGAAATCCCCAACATGAAGGACCAGCAGAAGTTTCCGCCGGTCTACAAGGCCATTGCCTTCGGCGTGGAGGAGGCAGCGGGTCTGGTTCGCGTCAATCTCCACAGCGGGGCCGCGCCGTCCGCGATCGGCGGCGATGCTTTTGGCCTTTCCGGCACGACTCATGTCAGCCTTGGCCATCAGGATTATCTGGACGCGCTCTATGATGATCCTGAACTTGTGATCGCCATCCGAGGCGTGAGCTTCACGCCCTATCTTATGTCCGAGCTTCGCAACCAGAATGGCATGCTGATGATGGAGCGGAGCTGCCAGTGGAAGGGCCTGCATTGGCCGGCGCCCTTCAGCAGCGACTTTCCCCTCACCATTCTCACGGAGACGCACCCGGTCACCGGCGAGACCCGCCTGACCTTGCGCGATACCGAGTTCCGCGAACTGCTGCGGGTCGTCATGGCGCCGGTCCCGGCCGCCCGCGGCACGACCGCAATTCGGTGGCGCGCCGAACTCGGTGATCGCCATCCCGGGGTGCGGGGCGCTGCCCTGCGCCGTGGCAACCCCTTTTCCGTGCGCGACTCGGTCGATGGTGCGAAACTGCGCGTCACCAAGCGATCGGTTTCGATCCACGGCGAGGACCTGCGCAAAGCCATCGTCGCGGAAATCCTGCATTCGGAGGCCGTTGCGGCCTGAATATAGCTGCCTAATACCGACCTGGAGGCAAGACCATGCTCGAGACCGTCAACCGCCCCGCCGATATGGACTCCGCAAACCCACCCTCCGGTGCGGCCGGCGGTCGCCCCACGGGGCTCAACGCCGTCAATCATTGGGTACCCCATGACATAGTCATGCGCGATACATGGTTTCCGCTGGCGCATTCGAGCAGCATCGGCAAGGCGGTCGCCCGCCGGACGGTCTATTCGCATTCCTATTTCATCTGGCGTGAAAATGGCGTCGCGGTGGCGTCCGAATTCCATCCCAACGAAAAGCAGGTGTCGGACAAGAGCCCCTACACCGACGCACGCGGCCGTTATCCGGTGATGGAGCATTATGGCTATGTCTGGGGCTGGTTCGGGCGACCCGAAGCCGCAGATCCGGTGCACCTGCCGAGCCTGCCGTTCCTTCCGCCCAATGGCGGCTTGCCCGGCCATATGATCGGCACCGTCCGCTTCGATTGCTCCGCACCGATCAGCCTCGAGAACCTGATCGATCTGACCCATGCCGACTTTCTCCATGCGAATGTCGTCGGCGACGAAAAGTCCGAGACCGAGACGGTCGAGACTTTCTACGACAGCGAGACCGTCACGATGGTGCGCACCTGCACCGGCAAGTCGGTGGCGCCGGTGATGAAATTCTTCAGCGGCATCCGGCAGCCGACGCAAGATATCCGCCAGGTCATCCGCATCTATCTGCGCAGCCACTGCGCCATCGCCTATGGCCGTTTCCAGCCCGGCGACGATGTTCCGCTGTTTCATCCGTGCGTGCCCGAGACGCGCGATCGCACCCGCCTGGATTATGCGATGAACACGTCGAATGCGGGCCTGATGTTCCGCCATGTCATGCCCAAGGCGAGCTATCTTGTATCTCGCCAGGACAGCAGCATGACTTCGCCGCAAAGCCCGCGCTATATGCGCGATACCAGCCGCAAGGACCTTCATTCGAAATATGATGCGGCCGGCCAGCGCTACCGCATGTTGATGATGGAGATTGCCGACCGTCAGGCGGCGGGCGACTTCGAGTATCGCGACAATGTCAGCGCGGACTGCGGCGACATCATCGGCCTGCGCCGCGAGCTCTTCCGCTATTGAGTTTGATCGGGCGGGCATCATCGATGCCTGCCCATTTGCCGAACGGAACTCCCAATGCCTTCGATGAAGAATGCCGTCGGCGATGATCGCCGCTGGTGGGCGGTCATGCCCACCCTTCCCGCACCCGCCATGGCGGGGATCGGCCAGCAGATGGAACAGGTCGGCTTCGAAGGCTGCTTTTCGCTCCAGATCTATGGGGCACCTTTCGTGCCGATGGCTGCCACCGCCGCCACGACAACCACGCTCAAGGTCGGCACGGGCGTTGCCATTGCCGGCACGCGCAGTCCGCTTGAAACCGCGTATTGCGCGATGGACGTCGACCGGATCAGCAACGGTCGATTTGTCCTCGGCCTCGGCAGCAGCATCAAGAGCTGCGTGACAGGCATGTATGGCGAGCCGCATCGCAAGTCGTTGAGCCACCTGCGCGAGACCGTGAAGGTGGTTCGCTACATCGTCGCCAACGCCCATATTGGCCTCGACCCGATCGAAGGCGAATATTTCTCGGCGGATTTCGAGGAGATGATGATCACGGCACCTCCGGTGCGCGACCATATCCCGATCTGGATCGCGGCCTTGCAGGACAAGATGAGCGAGCTCGCGCTCGAGATCGGCGACGGCCTGATGGTCCACGCGCTGTGGTCGGCGGATTATACCAGGAGCAAGAAGCCGTTCATCGACGCGGCGCTGGAGAAATATGGCCGCGAACGCCGCGACGTCGAGATCAACGCCTGGCCGTGGATAGCGGTCAACGCCGATAAGCAGAAGGCGATCGATGACAGCCGGGCGACCGTGGCCGCCTATTCGGGCTACAAGGAATATGAGCCCTTCTTCGAGGCCATCGGCTTTGGCGATGAGGCCCGATCCTGCCAGCTCGCCCTTGGCGAGCATGGCGACGTTTCATCGGTGGTCGGCAATGTTTCAGATGACATGGTCGAAGCGTTTGTCGCCTGCGGACCGGTCGATGAAGTGCTCGAACGGATCGAACCGTTCTGGGAAGTCGTGGACTCGCTCTGTCCGATGACGCCGTACCGGGATCTGACGATGGAACAGATGACCGAATATAATGCCGGTCTCTACGAACTCGTCGCGACAGCAAAGGCGCGGGCCGCCTAGGCTCATACTCCTTGGCTACAGGTTCCATGGACGGCCAGGCGGCGTCCTGGCAATGTCATCGCTTCCGGAATATTGTGTCTGTCACACCACAATTGCCGGGTGTCACACGCGCAATTGATCCAGATCATATTCATGCAACTGGACGGTTTTCGCCCGACATGAAATGACATCGCCGGGCTCCGGTGTGGGGAGAATCCAACGAGCGGCGTCCCGACCAGAGGCGCCGCTCGTTTTACGTCTGCTACCGGCAGGTCTTGCGCCTCGAACGAACTCCCGAAAATCGGGGATCGAGACGGAGCTGACTTGCGCCCTCAAGCGGGTACGCGTGCTTCGACCAGGCTCTTGCCAGCAATATAGCCGAGAACCATCGCGGGTCCGACATTGCAGCCATGGGCCGGCGACTTGCCCCGCCAGATCGAATTGGCATCGAGCCCCGCTGCAAACAGTCCCTCTATCGGCGTTCCTCCCGCGTCGAGCACATGGCAATGCTCATCAATCCGGAGGCCCACGGTCGTCGA
The DNA here is from genome assembly GCF_042693015.1 of Sphingomonas sp. DBB INV C78. Classification (NCBI taxonomy): domain Bacteria; kingdom Pseudomonadati; phylum Pseudomonadota; class Alphaproteobacteria; order Sphingomonadales; family Sphingomonadaceae; genus Sphingomonas; species Sphingomonas sp. DBB INV C78. The sequence continues at coordinate 2,506,881 of NZ_CP170544.1, forward strand.
ACCGTCGCCGGGATAGATGCGGATCGCATAGAAGGGCGCCGTCGCCACGGGACCCAGGCATGGGTTTGGCGAATGGCGCGGATCACCTATTTCGCGATCGATCTCCTCACTGCCCTTGCCGAAATCCTCGTCCACGCCTGAAGCGGCAAACTGGTTGATCCGCCCCACTGTCGCTTCCAGTCCATCAGGATCGACGCCGATCTTGCCGGCAAGTTCGCGGATGGTTGCGCCTTGCACGACATAGCCCGCCTCAACGAGCTTCTTGAGGCCGCTGCCCCCTGGAAACACCATACCCATGCCGTACTTTTTCACGAAGGCAGCATCCCCGACAATGTGGGCAGGGACTGCTCCGTCAGCGTGCATGGCATCGACAAACCGCACCGAGGCTTCGTTGCCGAAGCGCTCGCCCTTGGCGTTGATGGCAATGCAGCCGGGCTTGGACATGTCGATGAGGTGAGCGTAGCGCGCCACATAGCCATCGGGACGGGTCAGCTTTGACACGACGGCCCAGACGCCATTGACGAGATTGTCACCGTCGAGCGATGCCCCCGCCTCCAGCCCCATGTTCATGCCGTCGCCCGTATTCTCATAGGGCAGGATCGACACATGATGCTCGGCAAAAGGCATATAAGCGCGGCGAAGCTGTTCGTTGGCGGAAAAGCCCCCGGACGCCAGCACAACCCCGACATTGGCGAGGATATCATTGCCCCCTGCCCGCACGCCCGACACGCGCCCGCCGTTCTCCAGCAGCCCGTCGACGGCCGTCGATTTCTGCAGACGAACGCCGGCATCGAGCGCAGACCGCAGCAATCGCGCGGCAAGCGCATTGCCCATCGTCAGCCGGGTTCCGCGAGGATATCGGCGTAGTTTGTCCATGCCGAATTTCGCCGCGAGTTTGCCGAAATGGACCAGCGATTTGGGAGATGGCATTGCCGCGAGATAGGGAAGGTCGAACAGGTCGATCATGAAACCGCCGGGCGCGTTGAACTCCTCGCGCGCGGGCCGCAGATCGGCAAAATCCGACCCCAATTTCTTGCCGTCATATTCCTTCGGGCTGAGCAGACGCCCGTAATTCACCGCGCCGGGCACGTCGGGATACCAGTCGCTGCTCGGCGGCGAGATGAGAAATTCGACGGCACTGTTTTCGGCCAACCAGGCCACCATCTCCGGCCCGTTGTCGAGATAGGCGTCGATGAGCGTCGGATTGGCCGTTTCGCCCACCACCTCGAGAATATATTGACGTGCAACGGCGGGACTGTCGTCCACCCCGGCCGCCCTTGCCTGAGGGCTCCCTGGTATCCAGATGCCGCCTCCTGAAACAGCCGTCGTACCACCGAAATGGTCGGCTTTCTCCAGAAGCAGGACCGACAGCCCGGACTTCGCGGCGCGGATCGCGGCCGTCAGGCCAGAAGCGCCCGATCCAACGACAATCACATCATATTGCATTCGCATTGTCTCCACGGGCGGCTCAGGCCGACTGCATCATTGTCTTCATCTGTTCGTCCGAAACGCCGATCTGGCCGGCCACATCGAGGGCATCCCAATATTCCCGCCACCACAGGATGCGACCCTCCTCATCCAGGCCGAACACGCCGGTCACACGCGTGATGATCTCGCGGTCATCGGCGAGCAGGCGGACGCGATCGACACGCTCGGTGAATACAGTGTCGCCGTTGCTTGCAATCTTGAGCACCACGCAATCGCAGTCGGCATAAATGCGATACTGGCGCTCGGCTTCGGCACAGATGGCATCGGGGCCCTCGACCGGAGGGGCCAATGGCACGATCGGCTGCCATCGGGCCGTGGGCGCGAGATGAGCCCTGATCTTCGCAAGATCGAGTTCGGTGGCATGGAAGAGGGCCAGAAACTCGCGGACGACAGCCTCGTTGGTCTCGCTCACACTTCATCCCCATATTTTGTTGGACGAACCGTCAAATATTAAAGGACATCATGCGGCTTCAGCCGTGCCGCGCTGGAATGCCGCGACAGCAGCGGTATCGAAATATTCGCGGCCGTGAACGATGAGGCCGTCCCGGACTACGAACAGATCGTGATATTCGTTGCGATAGACGCGATCGCCGAAATGCATCTCCGACCGGATCTCGGCCGCGACCGTGTCGCCTTGGGCGATCATCCCGACGATCTCGACTTTCCGTTCCTGCGCGGTCAGCAGCATGGATTTGACCGCTTCGGTATATTCGGAGCGGGTCATATTACCATGCCCCACAATCCACCATGTGCAGTCGTGCGCCTGCAGCGCATCGATCATGACCTCATCCCCCTGTTCGATCGCGGCCAGAAAATGGGTCACGACATGCTTGGGATTCACGGTCACAATTCCACTCCATCTGCAATCGGCAACGGCGCACTTACTCCGCGCCGCTAACAGGTGGCTCCTTTCCTCCGGCAGGTTGCGCAGGTCATCCAGGCGCGAATGCTGTCCACTCCATTGGCCGGGAAGAATTGCAGCATGCTGGATTGCAAGGACATGACGCCATGACGCCGGAAGCGGTGCGCTCCGCCGGCCTTGCGCCGAAGACGGTCAGCGAACGCTATAGCTGGTACGTCCTGGGCATTCTCACCTTGTCCCAGACCTGTCACGGCATCGATCGCGCCATCATCGGCTTGGTGCTGGCGCCGGTCGGCAAGGAGTTCAACCTGTCGGATGGCCAGCTGGGCTTCCTCGCGGGCTTTGCCTACGGCATCTTTTTCGCGCTCGCCGCGCTGCCGTTCGGGATTGCGGTCGATCGGTACAATCGCCGCAACCTGATGACGATGGCCTTGACGATCTGGAGCGGCGCCACCGCGTTGTGCGGCTTCGCGACGGGCTTCTGGACCCTGCTTCTGGGTCGCGCCGCCGTCGGCACGGCCGAGGCCGGCGGGTCACCAACCGGCATGTCGCTCCTCAGCGATTATTTCGGAACGGAAAAGCGTTCGACCGCGATCGGCATCTGGTATCTGAGTTCGGGGATCGGTCTTGCCATCGCGTTTTTTGTCGGCGGTTGGATCATCCAGGTTTCGGACTGGCGATGGGCCTTTTTCGCCGCAGGCATTCCGGGCCTTGTCCTGGCTCCGCTCCTGTTCTTCACCGTTCGCGAACCCAAGAGGGGAAGCCGCGACCTGGAACCAGCCGTGGACCAGGTCGCCGGCCTGAGCCTCCCGCGGCGGATGGCGCTGCTGTCCGCTCGTCCGGGCCTTGTGCACTGCATCCTTGCCATCGTCCTGATTGCGACGGGCATCTACGGAATGAGCACCTGGCTCACGACCTTCCTGATCCGCGCACATGGTCTGCCGATCGCGCGCGCGGGACTGATGGTCGCCATTGCTTATGGGGTTCTCGGATCTGTCGGCGGATTTGCCGCTGGCTGGATCGCGGACTGGCTCAACAAGCGGCGCGGAGGGTTCGACGCCTCGCGAACCGCCCTCTTCGGGGCGACGATACCCTTCCTCACGGCTGCGACAGGCATCGGCACGGTCGCTTCGGGGAGCCTCGAGGGTACGATCGCCTTCATGCTGGCCTGCGGCTTCTTCAGCGCGTCGTACAACGGCCCGATCTATGCGGTCATCGTGACGCTCGCCGGTGCAAAGTTACGCGGACTTGCGGTTTCCATGGTTCAGCTCGGCGCCAACCTCGTCGGTGTCGGCGCCGGCACGTTCCTGATCGGCGCCATCAGCGACTATGTCGGGGGCAATGCCGGCGTCGCCTGGGGCATTGGCGTGGCGATGCTCTTCACTTTGTGGGGCGGTATCCACCTTCTGCTGGCCGCCCGCGCCATCGGTAGATCAACCCCTGGACTGAAGGGAGAGCCGACTTGACCGAGCCTGCCTACGCACCCGCAACCGTGGATCCAGACGCGATCCCCGGTCCATATCCGTCGCGCACGACTCCGCTTCCCTGGAACCGGGACGCGATTACCGCCGAGTGGCTCGGTCGTACGATGGCCAATCGCTATCCGGGCGTTGCCGCAGAAAGCCTCGAACTCGTCCAGTTGTTCGACAGCCACACGACCAAGATGCGCGTTCGCGTCGGCTGGGACATGGCCGGCAAGGCGGCCGGCCTGCCGGAGAATCTCTGCCTCAAGTCCAATTGGTCGGGTGCGTTCAACGATGTCGACATCTGCGCGCTCGAAGCCCGCTTCTACCATTTCCTTGCTGGCAAGATGCAGGTGCCGACGGCCGCCTGCTATTATGCCGACTGGGATGATGATGGCCGCGGCCAGGGCCTGATCGTCCTTGAGGACCTCGTCGAGCGAGGCGGGAAGTTCGGGCACAGCACCCAACACACCGGAATCGACGGAATTGCAAGCGCGCTCGAGGGTCTGGCCAGACTCCATGGCAGCCTGTGGGACAGCCCGGTCATCAGCGAGACAGCAGCGCCATGGCTGCAGACGTCGATGCGCACGCCCGTCGATCATGACCAGGTCCGGATCATGTGGCACTGGATCTGTGAAAATCTGAAGGATCCCAATTTCCGGGCGATCGCGCCGAGCCACTATCTGGCCGAGCCTCGCCGCGTCGAATGGGCCTTTGACCGGCTGGTCCAGTTCGAGCGGTCTTTCGAGGCGCCCTTTTGCGTGATCCTTGGCGACTGCCACCAGGGCAATACCTATATCCTGCCCGATGGCGAGCGTCTCTGGCTCGACTGGCAGCTGGCGCGGCGTGGGCGTCCCTGGCGCGACCTGACCTACTTCTGCATCGGCTCGCTCACCATCGACGAGCGCCGCCACCATCTGCGTGATCTGATCGCCCACTATCGCTCGAACCTGATCGCAACCGGCGCGACAAATGTCATCGAACTCGACGAGATCTGGGAGCAGGTCCGACGCTGGGTCATGTACGGGATCCAGGCCTGGGTCGCGAACATGGACCATTGGGGACAGAACGGACTGCCGATGAACGAGCGCTTCTTCGCCGCCGGAGAGGATCTCGGCACCTGGCAACTGCTGTTGGGAAACTGAACGGATGAAGGTCAGTCTGGAAGGCAAGGTCGCCATCGTTACCGGGTCCGGCGCGAACATCGGCGAGGCATGCGCGCGCATGCTCGCCGGCGCCGGGGCCTCGGTCGTTCTTGCCGATATCAATATCGAGGGTGCGCAACGGGTGGCAGAGGACATCCAGGCGGCCGGCGGGCAGGCTTTCGCCCACGCTCTGGAACTGACCGAGGAGGCAAGCGTGGAGGCGCTGGTCGGCGCGGTCATCGAACGGTTCGGCCGGATCGACATCCTGCACAACAACGCCGCAGATACCCGCATCGAGCAGATGGCAGCGGACGGCAGCATTCTCGAAATGGATGTAACGGTCTGGGACCGCGCCTTTGCAGTCAATACGCGCGGCGCGATGCTCATGATCAAGCATGTAGCGCCGCACATGATCGCCGCAGGCGGAGGATCGATCATCAACACCGGCAGCGGCGTCGCGATCCTCGGCGACCTGTTCAATCCGGCTTATTCGACGTCCAAGGGCGCGATCAACACGCTGACGCGCAATGCCGCTGCACAGCTGGGGCGCCACAACATAAGGTGCAACGCGGTGCTGCCTGGGCTCGTCCTTTCGCCGCTCGCACGCACGATGATGGGATCGCGCCAGATCGATCTGGTGCAGCGCCATGTCCTGTTGCCGCGCTCCAGCGTGCCCGAAGACATCGCGGGCGTTGTACTGTTCCTGGCATCGGACCTCGGTAGCTTCGTCACTGGCCAAATCATCTCGGCCGATGGTGGCATCGTCCATCACACGCCATATTATGCCGATATGATTGACGCGATGACGGCATCGGAGGCCTGAAAGAGGGGGCGCGACAGGTCGCGCCCCCTCAGGCGTTCTACCAGACCAAAGGCAGCGCCTTCACCTGAATGATGTTGCCCAGCCAGAACGGCACTTCGGCCTGCGGATCGACCCGGAATTCCGGAAGTTCGGCCAGCATCGTCTCGATCGCGATGATGAGTTCGCGGCGGGCGAGATGCATGCCAAGGCAACGATGCGACGAGCTGCCAAATGCCAGGTGACCGGGCTTGCGATCGAAATCGATCCGGTTGGGCTCCGGCCATGCTTCGGGGTCGCGCGCCGTGATCGAAGTCGACATGGCAATACGATCGCCCGGCAGCATTTTCACGCCCCTGAACTCGGTCTCGCGCGTGACAGTGCGATAGGTCGTGACGGCGGCATAAGCGCGCATCATCTCCTCGATCGCGAGCGTCAGCTTCGATGGATCCGCACGCAATTCCGCCTGCTGCTCGGGGTGAGTGGCAAGATGCCAGAGATGCAGGCCGATATTGGCCGTTACCGTGTCGAGGCCCCCAACGAAGAGGTTCCAGGCATAGCCGAACACCATGTCGTTCGACCAGGGTTCGCCGTCATATTCATAGGTCAGCGCATAGCTCAGAAGATCTTCGCGCGGCGCGCTGCGGCGCTGGGCGATGGCATCGAGCAGATAGGCTTTTACCTCGTGCGTCGCCTTGATCCGGACCTGCATGTCCGGGGCGTGGAGCAACGCGGTCTCCCACGCGAGAAACTGATCCACTTCGTCCTGCGGCAAGCCAAAGAGATCCAGGAAGATCGAGACCGGGAAGGGAATCGCGAAGTCCCTGACGAAGTCGCAATGTCCCTTGTCCTTGAACGCGCCAACCAGCTCCTGCGCGCGGCCACGAACCATATCATCGAGCGCGAACATCTTCTGGGGTGCAAATACCGGATTGAGAACCTTGCGCACCTTCTTGTGTGGATCGCCGGTCAGTTCGGTCGGAACCAGGTCCCAGTCTTCACCGATCAGCTTGGCGAAGCTTGAGAACCCCTTCTTGGTGAACAGGTCGTCGTCGGCATAGACTTCCTTCAGGTCCTCAACGCGTCGCACGATCCACCCGCCGGTACCGTCGGGATAGATATTCGGACACCAGTAGACCGGAGGCGTCGACGCATGAAGCGGCGCGAGGCGGGTCTCGAATACGTTTTCATAGACTGTGGTCCGGTCCGCCACGGGACAATCCAGAACCAGGGCGCCCGGAACATGGGCAGGGATATTCACCGTTGAGTTCGCCATTCAATTCCCTCTCATATCTGTGCGGACCTCAATGCGTCCGAAGCTCGGAGCCACGATCGGTCAATACCTTGTCTCCCATCCGGGACCGGGCACGTTCCTCGGCCGCCAGCGCGTCAGCGTCGGTGAAGAACACCTGATCCTCGGTTATCCTCGGCGTGATCGGATCCCAGCACGTAACCCTGCATCTGGCCGGGTCGACAAGACCCGCTCCTGCCTCATCCAGCTGTTCCCGCCACCCGTCCAGACCGTGCATGTCATCGACCCGATAGATGCCGACATGACTGTGGTCCGGCAATGTCTCGACGAGTTGACCGTGCGGCCTGAACATGAGGAATGCGGCGCTGTGAACGCCCGGCCGGCGCAGCCGTTCTGGCATATGCTGGTCCTGATACCATTGGCGGAAAGCCGCCTCACTGCCGGCGACCGGATTAAGAAGCTCCAGGACCACCCCGCCCTGGTGCGGCGTCTCCGGATCATTGTCGCGGAATGCCAGCGGATAATAATGGAAGTCGTTCAGTGCGTCGGCGGCAATCGCGTCCGTCACCATCATCCGCGTCGTCAGCGCATTCTCGATATGCTCGCGGGTGAAGCGTTCGGCATCGAACACGTCGTAAAGGGCCAGATAGTCCCAACCAAACCCGCTTGAAGACGGGTCTGCCTGCACGGCGCTCCAGCGGAAACGCTGCGCGGTCACCGAACCGCGGAAGCGCAGTGCGTCGCGCAGGTGGATGTGGGTGTACCAGTCGTCGAAATCCGCCTCACGCCCCGGCCGGGCGTTGGTGAAGACGACCAGGACGGCTTCGATCATCGCCGTCTATCCGATCCTGGGCATGATCTCGGCCGCGACCCACCGCAGCCGGTCGATATATTCGTCCATGCCCGAGATGCCGGGCGGCAGAGGCACGATGGTCTCGGTGATCCCCAGTTCTTTCAGCCAGCCGATCTGATCGATGATCTGCTGCGTGCTGCGCGAGCCAGGGGCACGGGGATCATCCAGTATCTCATGGTGAGCGCCGACATTGAGCATCTCGAGCGCGAAGAACATCGAGATCGGTCGTCCGTCATATTCAGGTTGCGACTTGATGAAATCGAGGCATTCTGGGAATTTCTCGGGCGGCGTGCGGAAAGGCGACCAACCGTCGGCGAACTTCGCAACGCGCTTCAGCACGGCTTCCGCGTCGCCGCCGAGCCAGATCGGCAATCTCGGGGACTGCAGCGGCTTGGGCGCGAAGCCGACGTCGCGGAACCGGACGAACTCGCCTTCGAACTCGGGCTTCTCCTGCGTCCACAGGGCGATGATGGATGCGAGATACTCGTCCGCCATGCGCCCGCGTTTCTCGAAGGAAACGTTCAGCATGTCGAACTCTTCCTTCAGCCAGCCCACGCCGAACAGGGCTTCGGCACGGCCTCCGCTGAGCCAGTCGAGCGTCGACCAGGCCTTGGCGTGGACCAGGGGGCTTTGCAGCGGCAGAATGGAGACCGAGGAAGACAGGCGAAGGTTCTTGGTCTGGCCGCCGATATAGCCGAGCGCGACAGTCGTGTGGAAATAATGGTCGCCGGAGAGCTCGATATGGCTTTGCGGCACCACGAAATGCTCGCCCAGCATGCACTTGTTGTAGCCGAGCTCGTCGGCCACCTTCATCGCGATCCCGATATCGGTGCCGCTCAGCGCATATTCCCAGGGTTGGACCATGGCCGCGACATGCATGCTGTTGGGTACGCCGACATTGAGCTTCACGGCTGATTTCCTCCCATATCGCTGGACGCCTGACGGGCCTCGCTATCGCGGCGATCATTGCCGATGGCCGGCAAGCGGCACCTGTCCAAGGACAGGCTCTCAGGCCTGGCCGGACACTTCTCGGTCGGTTCGGAGGGTTAGCTCCACGAGCGGAAGTGTGAGCCCCAACCGTTCGCCCAGCGCCAGTGCCGCGTCGAGATCCTTGACCATCAAGGAACGCAGGCCCTCGCGTGTCCGCGCTTCCGCGGGGTCGGACCTTGGATCAGCCGGGCGGCCCATCACCATCATCGGACCACCAACCGAATCACTGCTGCTTTCGACAACCCGCGCCAACTGCGCAACGCTTACCCCCGCTGCTCGCGCCACTTCGGACGCCTCATATCCTGCTCTCAGACAGCCATAGACGATGATGTTGCGGGCGATCTTCGCCGCCATTCCAGCACCCGGCGCGCCCATATGCTCTACCGAGCGGGCAAAGCCGTCGAGAACCGGCCGGACCTGCGCCAGGGTGGCGTCGTCGGCTCCGACCATACAGACCAGCCCATTCTCGCGCACCCTGGGCCCGCCAGTCACGCCGCAATCGATCAACCCGACTCCAGCAGCATTTGTCCGTGTGCGTATTTCCTCGAGATCATCCAGCGAAACCGTCGCGAGCAGCACGATATTCATTCCTGGACGCGACCGGGCGAGGATGCCGTCGGGACCACCGAGGACGTCGATCGTCTGTTCGGCACTTACGACGGCGATCAGGATCGTGTCGCAACGTTCGGCAAGGGCCGCAGGCGTGGCCGTCACGGGCGGTACGCCCTCAAGGCCCTCGGCTGCCTCGGCGCGCACGTCGTAGACCGCCTCGAGCATTCCGGCGCGCGCGAGACACAGCGCAACGCCGCCGCCAATCATGCCCAGCCCGACCACGCCTGCCCTTGCCATGCCTCTTCTCCGTAAAAGATCCCGAGGCGCAGGCGCCTGCGAACCCATTCTCGCACTCCGATTGCGATCCACGCCTGTCGGGCGGCAGGCGGCAATGGTCGGGACGAACTGCCCCGGGACGCCACCCGCTTCGAGGGTCAATCGTCGGGAGTAACAAGGTCTCCGGTGATCTGGATCCCCGCCCCGTCCACCTTGTAGGTCTTGTTCAGGAAGATCAGGATCGACGTCATCGCTTCGGCGCCGGCCGAATTGACGAGTGCACCTCCATGTAACCCGCGCAAGCCGGCGGCATTGGCGAGTTCGACGACGACGCCGCGGGCGGCCTTGTCATCCCCGAAGACGAGGACGTCGCACCCAATGTCGATGTCCATGGCAAGCTTGTGCGCGGCAACATTGTGGAAACCCGAGACCAGGGTCACGCCATCACCGAGCAGCCTTTGTGCGCGAACGGCGGCACTGCCCTCCGCGGGCATCTGGACGCGCATCACCCTCGGCGGGACCAGCGGCACGGTCGTGTCCACGACGATCTTGCCGGTAACGTGCGGTGCAATATCAGCAAGGGTCGCCTCCTGCGCGGCGAAGGGGACGGTGACGATCACGACATCACCGGCCGCCGCAGCCTCGGCGTTCGACAGGCCAAGGATGCCATGGCCGAGTTCAGCGGCCTTTGTCCGGGCGCTCTCGACTCCCCGCGAGCCGATCGCGACCCTGACGCCGGCTCTCGCGAGGCGCCACGCGATCGCCGCACCCAGTTTTCCGGTTCCGCCGACGATGGCGACAATTCTCGTTGCAGCCGTCACCATTCAGCCCTCCTTGGCCATCGCAGCCCACCGGTTCATGTCGGCATACATGGCCGAATGGGCGGTAAAGCCTCCATCGGCGGTGATCGCAGCTCCGGTCACGAAGCGGGACTGGTCCGATGCGAGAAAGGCCACGACTTCGGCAATGTCCTCGGGTCGACCGAGCTGCGGGGTGAGATGATGCTCGAGCATCGCGGACTGGACCGCCGGCGGCAGATTGTCGTCGAGCGCCTCGGTCATCACCAGGCCGACCACGACCACGTTCGCCCGGATTGCCTGCTTGCCATATTGAGTGGCGATGTAACGGGCGAGATTGATGAGGCCGGCCTTGGAAGTGCCATAGGCGGGATAATCGAGATCGCCCGAAAGGCCCTTGCCCGAACCCGTGAAGATTATGGAGCCGCCACCGGATTTCAGGAGGTGCGGAATCCCGTGCTTGGCGACGAGCATCGAACCACGCAGGTTGATGGCCATGGTCTGGTCCCAGAAGGCCGCGTCCATCTCGGTAATCGCGCCATCCTGGTTCAGACCGCCACTGCCCGTCTGGGCGGCATTGCTATGGAGGATGTCGATCCGGCCGAAATGGCCGGCGACCTTGCCAATACCGTCTGCCACCGACGCCTCCTCGGCGACGTCCATCGCGACCGCCAGCGCGTCGGCGCCAAGCGCCTCGAGTTCGCGAACCGTCTCCGTCAGTTTATCCATCGTGCGCCCTGTGACAGCAACGCGGGCACCGCGCCGGGCGAAAAGCTTTGCCGTGGCCTTGCCTATGCCCGACCCGCCACCGGTGATGATCGCGACCTTGCCCGAAAGCGCGCGACTGTCGTCCGTCATAATCTCACTCCAACTGGGGCCGGACGCTTCTCCGGCAGGATGCGGTAAAGGGTTGTGCGTTCGCGGACGGGTCGGCCGATGCTGGCGGCCAGCGTTGCCATTCCCGCCGGTCCGAATTCCTGGCCATTGAGGCCACCCGCCGCCCGCGTGATCGACTCATCCATGAGCGTGCCGCCCAGGTCGTTGACGCCGGCTTCGAGCATCCTCGCCGCGCCGGCGGGTCCCATCTTGACCCACGAGGTCTGGATGTTGGGGATCAGCGGGTAGAGAGCGATGCGCGCAATCGCATGCATCAGGAGCGCTTCACGAAAGGTCGGCCCCGATCGTGCCTTTCCCTTTCGCCAGATCGGCGCCTCCATGTGCACGAAGGGCAAGGGCACGAATTCCGTGAAGCCGCCGGTGTCGGCCTGAAGCGCTCGGATGCGCAGCAGGTGTCGCGCCCAGTGATGGTAGGTGTCGGCGTGACCGAACATGATGGTGGCGGTCGATCGCAGTCCGACCCCGTGCGCATGGCGCATGACGTCGAGCCATTGTTCTGTATCGAGCTTGTCGGGGCAGATCAGCGCGCGCACTTCGTCGTCGAGGACCTCGGCCGCAGTGCCAGGCAGCGTTGCGAGGCCCGCAGCTTTTAGGTCTCCGAGAAAATCCTCGATCGGCCGGCCAAGCGTGGTGGCTCCGTGAAGGATTTCCAGTGGTGAGAAGGCATGGATGTGAACCGTAGGTGCCGCGGCGCGGACCGCGGCCAGGACATTGAGATAGGTGTTGCCGTCATAATCCGGATGAATACCGCCCTGCAGGCAAACTTCGGTGGCACCGCGCGCTACGGCTTCCGCGGCACGACGGCCGATTTCGTCGAAGTCGAGCCGATAGGCGGGTCCCCGCTCCGAACGCGTGCTGCCCTTGGAGAAGGCACAGAAGCCGCACGCATGGAGGCAGATATTGGTATAGTTGATGTTGCGGTTCACAACATAAGTGACCGCCTCGCCGACGATCTCGGCGCGGAAGCGGTCCGCCGCCGAGACAATTGCCGGGATGTCGGCGTCCCTTGCCGAAAAGAGGCGAACAATATCGGCCTCGCCGAGATCATCGCCGGCCGCAGCGCGTGCAATCACGGTCTCAATCGCCGGCGAAGCCCGGCGTCGGCTCGTCCCAATAACGGGAACGTCCTTGCCCTGGCCCGCGAACCAGTCGTCGTTTCGCGGCAAACCGCGCGCGTCGACGGCGCGGCGCACGCGCGGTGCAAGCCTCGCGTCGACCCAGCGATCCGGGTCACGCGCATGCGCCGGTCCGATGGCGAGCCGGTCATGCAACTGGCGGCCGGCGGCCGCTGTCGCTTTGGCGAGTGCCAAGATTTCGGGCCAGGGCGCCTCGGGATTGACGTGGTCGGGTGTGACGGGAGACACGCCACCCCAATCGTTCACGCCAGCCCGCAACAGCGCCCCGATGGCGGCCGGATCATGAAGATTGGGCGGCGCCTGGATGGCCATTTCCGGGCCCAGCACGAGGCGCGCAGCCGCAATCGTCCAGAGATGATCTTCGAGTGAGGGTTCCGGATGATGCGCCATCCGGGTGCCGGGTTTGGCCCGGAAGTTCTGGATGATGACTTCCTGGATATGGCCATAACGGCGGTGAAGATCGCGGATCGCGACCAGGGCGTGGATCCGTTCGGCGCGGGTTTCGCCAAGGCCAATGAGCAGGCCTGTCGTGAACGGGATCGCCGCCTCGCCAGCAGCCGCGATCGACGCGAGCCGCGCTGCCGGAATCTTGTCGGGTGAGCCGTAATGCGGCCCGCCGCGGTCGCACAGATGCTCGGCCGTGCTTTCAAGCATGATGCCCATCGACACCGCCGATCCGCGGAGCGCGCGATAGTCCTCGATCCCCATGAGGCCGGGATTGAGATGCGGCAGCAGGCTGGACTCGGCGAGGACCATGTCGGCCATCTCGCGCAGGTAGCCAAGCGTCGTTTCATGGCCGAGCGCCTGGAGCGCCGAACGCGCGAAAGCGTATCGCGCCTCCGGCTGATCGCCCAGGGTGAACAGGGCCTCCCGACACCCTGCCCGTTCGCCGGCCCTGACGAAGGCAAGAACCTCGTCCCGGGACAGGAATGCCGCGCCGGCACGGGTCGGTGTAGTGGCAAAAGTACAATAGGCGCAGACGTCGCGGCACAGCCGGGTCAGCGGAATGAATATCTTGCGAGAATAAGTGACGAGGCCGCCCGTGGTCTGGAGCGTCAAGGCTTCGCTTTGATCGATCAGGCTTTCAAGCCGAGCCGGGACGAGCACGGCCGCGAGTTCATCCGCCCCCATGCTTTCGCGCAGGTGGATCATGTCACAGAGCATTCCGCGCGGCGGCGAGGCCCTTGATGGCCGACAGCGGATCGGCATGACCCGGCAGGGCCGCGATCAACGTCGACACGCCAAGCGTCTCGAGTTCGCTCATCCAGGCGGTGGCCTCGGCTTCGGACCCGGCAAAGGTGTCGAACCGGGCCAGGAAATCGCGCAACCCAAGTTCCTTCATCAAGGCGACATTGCGACCGCCGACGACGACATGTTCGGTCGGATCGTAGCGGCTCTGGAATTCGAGGATGCGCCCGCGAAATTCCTCCGGCACCCGCGCCATTGCCTCCGGCGTCCGAAACGCCATGGCATTGACCGCGATGAACGCCTCTAGATCGGCAAGTGCCTCTTCCCGCTTCGACCGGACCGAGACGTAGGAGACCGCCCAGATGTCTACGGCATCGGGATCCCGTCCGGCAGCGATCGCTGCTGTTCGTACCGCAGCGATGCGCACCGCCAGGCCGTCCATGTCCGATTGTCCCGCGAAGAGAATCACGCCGTCGGCCTGCTCCCCGGCAAGCTGCAAGGCCTTGGGTCCGAACGCCGAATAATAGATCGGCACGGGCCGCGGAAAACGCAGCGGCTTGACGGGCCGATCATCCCAATTTGTGCTCGTCCCGTTCAGGAGCGCCCGAAGTGCCGCGAACTCCTGGCGAATCTCGTCCTGATTGGCCGGCGCCCGTCCGATCGCCATGACCGTGCTTCCGCCGGTCGCCAATCCCAACGCGACACGACCGCCTGTCAGTTCATCGAGTGTCGCGAGCGCATTGGCACTCGCGATGGGATGCCGCAGGAATGGCGATGTCACGAGCGGCGCGAGCTGCGCCTCGGGCGCGTCCATGCTGGCGAGCGTCAGCGAGACATAAAGATCGTGCCAGCCGGCCGGGGAATCCCCAACCGTGACGAGCTCATATCCGAGATTGGACGCGAGCCGGATCTCCGTTCGAAAGGCGGAGAGGTCGGTGCCCCACAGGCTGCAGATTCCGAGTTTCATGGCTCCGCTGCTCCGCTGCCGCATCGAAATGGCTCCGAGCGGTTTTCCTCTTGGTCGCCGCCGACCAGACGCTTCAAGCAACTGTCGCAAGCTGACGGGCCGGTGACGTCACCGGCCCGCCGCCTGACAGGATCAGAAGGCGTAACGCGCCTTCACTCCCCAGGTCCGGGGTTCGCCGACATAGACCGAGCTGATCGGGAAGGTGAGCAGCAGCACGCTTGGCGCCGAATAATAGACCTCGTTGAACACATTCTTGACGAAGACGCCGAGATCGAGGCCGGTGCCGCCGACCTGCTTCCAGGACAGGTTCGCGTTGACGAGGTTATAGCCCGGCAATTTCTCGCCATTCTGGCCGCCGAAATCAGCGGTCGTGAACACGTCGGCATTGAACTCGAGGTCGCTGTCGAGTGGTCGCACCGGCAATGTCCAGCTAATCGCGAACGTGCCCGAGAAAGTCGGGGAAAACTTGTTGATATTCTCCTCGGAGAAGACGACCCCCGTCGGCAGATTGTCCGGCAACGTGACCTTGTCGATCGTCACCTTGGTGATCGCGCCATTGAACGAAGCCGTGAAGCTCGGAACAGGGCTTACACTCGCCTCGAACTCCACGCCGTAGATGCTCTGATCCGAGATGTTGGCGCCAAAGGCGGTGTTGCTCGGAGTATCGGGTGCCTGCTGCGGCACGACTCCGGTGACGTTGAGGAACTGCAGCGCGTTCTTATACTTCGAATAGAAGGCCGAGATGTTGAAGCGGCCAACGGCCCCACCTTCCCGGAAGCTCAGCTTGGAGCCGATCTCGATATCGGTGACGGTTTCCTTGTCCGTGGTCTGGAACGGCCGGAGGTCGGGGCAAACGCCACCGCCGAACACGCAGGCGGGATCCGATCCGCCGGTCGTGAACACGGATTCGAACTTGGGCGTATTGACATTCGCCCCGCGATAACCGCGACGCGATGACACGTAGAGCATCCAGTCCGGGTTGATCTTGTAGTCGAGGCCGATCGTCCAGCTGGGGGCATCACCCTTGTTCTTGACCGTGCCGACACCGTCGATGGCGCCCGTTGCCGCAATTTCGCGGCACTCGCCGTTGGTCAGATAGTCCGCGCCCGATGCACCACCGCAGGAATCGACCTTGTCCCAGCTGTAGCGAAGTCCCGCGTTCAGCGTCAGGCTGTCGGTGATGTCGTAGCCGATCTGGCCGAACAGGGCGTAATTCTCGTTGGTCACGTGCGAAGTCACGGGCGCGGCGGGAACGCCTCCGACCGAAAACGCCGTGAACTGCGAGCCGGCGGCGCCGTACGACTGGTCCTTGTTGTAATAGGCGCCGACTATGAAATTGAACGCACCAAAATCGCCAAAGACCTGGAATTCGTCGGTCAGATATTCGCGGCGCGTAAGTGCCGAGGCGTGAAACAGCGTGAACGGAACATTGACGCCGGGCGCCACGGGCAGTGCGAGCGGGCCGACCGCGCCGGTATTGATCAGCTGGTTGCTGAAATTCTTGCGATAGCCGATGATGTTGCGAAGAGTGATATCGCCAATCGCAAAAGACGTGTTGTTGATGATCGAGCGCTGCTTGCGATCCGCGAAACCGCCATTGATGCCATCGTCGAACGCACCGCGCAGATTGGCGCGTTGAGTCGCAAGATAGCCCTGCACCTGACTGTCGAGGGCGCCACCGAGGCCGGGTCCGAAGAAGGCGGCGAAGGGAAAGTTCTGGCGCAGCAGATAGAGACCACCGGCAAGCTCGTTGGCCTTGGAATATTCGGCGATCGTCAGACTGCGAATGTTCTCGGTGGGCTCGAGGAGCAGCGACGCGCGGAAGCTGTCCTGATGGATGTCGTCAAAGCCTGGACCGCTGTCGAGCGCGCGCACGCGCGGATCCTGCCGGCGAACCTGCCCGGCGACCCGCAAGGCGACTTTGTTGTCGACGATCGGGATGTTGACCGCGCCCTCGAGCTCCCAATGATCGTAACGACCATAAATACCCTGGGCGTAGCCGGTGAAATCGTAGGTCGGCGCCTGTGTGTTGATCAGGACGGCGCCGCCCAGCGTGTTCTTGCCGAACAGCGTGCCTTGCGGCCCCTTGAGAACCTGCACATTGGCGATGTCATAGGTCGGCACGTTGGATCCGACCGACGGCATCGCCACATCGTTGGTGTACATGACAACGCCCGGCGTCCCCTCGCCGAGCGGAAGATTGCCGATACCGCGCAACGTCAGGGCCATCGTGTCCTTGCCGCCTTCGGAGGCGAAGGTGAAACCCGGCGTGATCGTCCTGAGATCGGTCGCGGTCTGGACATTTGCCCGCTCCAGCCCCTCGCTGGAAAAGGCGGTTACCGAGACCGGCACGTCCTGCAGGCGCTCCTCGCGCCGCCGCGCCGTCACGACCAGTTCGTCGAGCTCTCCCGCCGGAGCCGCGGCTTCGGTTGCAGCCGGCTGGGCTGCGCTGGTCTCCTGGGCGAGGGCCGGTACCGAAGTGGACATCGCAGTGGCTAGCAGAATGGCTCTGCTGGAAATGAGGTTCATGGTCACCCTCCCTAGATGACAGGCCGTTGCCTGGGTGCTTGTTCGTCGACTGGACCTGGCGATTTCCCCCAAGCCGGGTTTCTCGGCATCGAACCGGTTGCGTCACCGAATTCCATGGATCGAAGCCCGAGGGGACAAGGCGACAAGAAACGTGTCTCTCAACCCATCGCCGGATAGGGTTGCGAGAATTTTGGAAATCGGTGTGCCATTCGGATCACCGTTTTGCGGGCGATGCCCATACCGCCGCCGAAACATTGCTGATCATCGGGCGCGCCAGCGCTCGATGGCATGGGCGACGGCGACCGGAACCGGTGCACCGATTGCCCCCTGGTCTCCACCAAAGCGCGGCGCAGGCGCCGGCTGCACGATCCCGTCCTGTTCGACAAAGCTCTTTCGCGAGGCGTTATGCGGATGCCCGGGCGCCTCCGCCATCGACAGGACCGGGGTAACGCAGGCGTCGGTATCGAAAAACCGGGCGGCCCATTCGTCGCGGGTCCGCGTCCGGAACACTGCCTCGAAATCGGCCTGCATCGCGGGCCATCCCGTACGGTCATTCTGGTCATAGCCGCGATCCGCCAGACCCAGTCCCGACACCAGCTGCGCGAAGAATTGCGGCTCGAGGCTTCCGACCGCCACATGCCCTCCATCGGCGCACGCATAACAGCGATAGAAAGGTGCTGCGCCATCGAGCAGGTTGCTGGCGGGCGCGTCGGTCCAGAGGCCGGATGGCTGCCAGGCGTAGAAGAGGCCCATCAACGCGGCGACGCCATCGGTGATGCAGGCGTCGACCACCTGGCCCTCGCCGGTACGCTTCGCGGACAGGATACCCGCGAGCATCCCGGCGATGAGGAACATCGCGCCGCCCCCATAATCGCCGACCATGTTGAGCGGAACCGGCGGCGGCGACGCGCCGTCGCCGATCGCATGCAGGACGCCTGTGAGCGAAATATAATTGATGTCATGGCCGGCCCGCATGGCAAGCGGCCCGGACTGGCCCCATCCTGTCATCCGGCCGTAAACCAGGCGGGGATTGCGCGCCAGGCAGACATCGGGACCGAGACCGAGCCGTTCCATAACACCGGGACGGAAACCTTCGATCAGCCCGTCAGCCTCGTCGATCAGTGCCAGGAGCGCATCGCGATCATCGGGATCCTTGAGATTGAGGAAGGTGACGGTGCGACCGCGATGGAGAATGGCACCGCCAACATCGTCCCATGCCGCCGGTCCTGCGCTGGGCGGTCGCGCCACGCGGACGATGTCCGCTCCCATGTCTGCGAGCAAGGTCGCGGCGAGCGGAACAGGGCCGATCGCGTCGATCTCGACAATTCGGACACCGGCAAGCGGTCCTCGGTTCGCAACCATCAGATGTTCGTCCTGTCCGCGCCCTTGAGATCGAGGATGGCACGCGCCTCATCGGGCGTAGCCACCTCCAGGCCCATGCCCTCGATGATCTGGCGAGCCAGCCGCACTTGCTCCGCATTCGTCTCGGCCAGCCGGCCGCGGCCCGCCCACAGCGAATCCTCAAGCCCTACCCGGATATTGCCGCCCATGGATGCGGCCATTGCGACGATACCCAGTTGGCGCGCGCCCGCGCCCAGCACCGACCATTCATACTGATCGCCGAACAGCCGGTCGGCGGTGCGCTTCATGTGCATGACGTCGTCGGGATGACTGCCGATGCCGCCGAGAATGCCGAAGCAGGTCTGGATGAACAGAGGAGCTTTCACCAGGCCGCGATCGAGAAAATATCTGAGATTGTAGAGGTGGCTCGTGTCGTAGCACTCGAACTCGAAGCGGGTGCCGAGGGGCGACAGGATGGAAAGCAGCCGCTCGATGTCGGCATAGGTATTCTTGAAGACCAGATCGCGCGACGCCTCGAGCGCTGCGGGTTCCCAATCGTGCTTCCAGGTCGTGTAGCGATCGAGCATCGGGAACAGTCCGAACCCCATTGTTCCCATGTTGAGCGATGCTACTTCCGGCGCAAACCGCTCGGCCGGCCGGATCCGCTCGTCCACCGTCATCGATGGATGGCCGCCCGTGGTGAGGTTCAGCACCGCGTCGCTGCGCTGCCTGATCACTTTCAGGAACGGCTCGAAGAGGTCGGGATTCTGGTCGGGGCGGCCGTCGACCGGATTGCGCGCATGGAGATGGATGATCGCGGCGCCGGCCTCTGCCGCGCCGATCGCGGATTCGGCGATTTCGTCTGCCGTCACCGGCAGGTGAGGCGACATCGAGGGGGTATGGATGGCCCCCGTGATGGCGCAGCTGATGATGACTTTGCCCTTGGCCATGCTTGCGGTTCCTTTGCGCGTCGATGCTTGCGGCATGCAGCGTCGCATGCCGCTCGCAATCTTTCTTTCGATAGGACCCCACCCATCGTCCGGCCTGCCGGCCGGACTGCGCAATGCCTAGCGGCTCAGGGCAGGAGACCCAGCTGACGCGCGCGGATCACGGCCTGGGGTCGGCGACGAACGCCGAGCTTGTCGTAGATCTGCTGCATGTACCATTTGACCGTGCCTTCGGTCAGACCCAGGCGATCGCCAATCTCACGATTGCGCAAGCCCCCGCTCACCATGACGAGGATGTCGATCTCGCGGGCGGCGAGGCGGCTGCTCAGACCATAGTCTTCGCCGTCTTCTTCCGTTTCGATCGCCGGTCCGCCGCGCATTGCGGCAACGAGAGTGGCGGCGAACCGGTCCGCCGGCGTTTCCAGCGTCGGCCCATTGGCATAGGCCTCGGTCATCAGCGAGGCGATCACTTCGCCTTCATCGATGAAGACGCGAGTCCAGCCTGCCGGCTCGGCCATTTCGACCGCCGTGCGGACCGCCCGGCGGGCCTCGGACCGGTTGCCCTTCAGAACCGCGATCTCGGCCAGCAGCAGTTCGAATGTGACGGCCGAGCGAGTGGCGCCGCTATGCTTGACGAATTCAAGCCAACGCATGGCGACCTTGCGCGCCCGAGACAGGCGATGGCGCTGCATCTCGAGGCGGAGCCAGGCGACCGCGATGCTTTCGTTGCGGCGCGTCGGGTTGAAATTCGGTACGGGCTCGCCGTCGATGCGCGGATCGCCCGCGGCGAATGCCGCTTCGGCCTCTTCCAACTGTCCATTCTTGACGAGGATCCGGACCTGCTCGGCGACCACGAAGGCTCGTAGCCGATCCAGCCCGCATTCGATTGCGACGAGATGCGCTTCTTGAAGCCCGGACAGCGCCGACTGGATCTCGCCGCGCGCCGCCGCAAGGCGCGCCCGCACCAGATAGCCCGACGCCAGCTGATCAACGAAACCCCATTGCCGTACAGCCGGCAGATAGCGTTCGACGAGCATGCCCGCCTTTTCCAGGTCACCGCATTCGTAAAGCAACTCGGCAAGCGGGAGTGCGGGAAGCGCGGCAAGACCCGAGCCTTCGCCCTGGATCGACTGGGCGAGCTCCAGCGATTCATCGAGAAACTGCCGCGCAAACTCGGTCTTGCCCTGCGCCATGAGCGTTGGCGCGACCGAAGCCTTGAGCGCGATCGATGCGAATTGCGAGCCTGGCCGTCCGAGGGCTTTGCGCGTTTCGGCCTCGAGCTTGAGCATGTCATGGAAGTGATAGAGTTCGCGGCGCGCCGCCATCAGCTGCGCGAGCAACGTACAGCTGAGATAGGCGTCGTCGTCGCCAAGGTCCGCTAGCAGTGCCTCGGCAGCCTGCTCGACCGCGGCCATGTTGTCGCGTCCGGCTTCCAGCATGATCCGCCGATGACGGATCATGTTGCCCAGCCGGTCGGCATCATGACTGTCATAGCTACCGTCCTCGACACCGGCCTCCACGCAGAGCCGTGCCGCCTCGATCAGCTTTTCGGCCGAGCTGAATGCAAGGGTGCGGACGCGCCGCCAGGCGAGAGCGAGGAGCAGCATCGGGCGGTTCGAGATGAGCTTCCAGGGAAGCTCGGAACCCAGTTCATCGACCCGATAGAGGTAGCCGCTATAGGTAAGCCCTACCGCCAGCCGGTCGAGCTGTTCGGCCAGAAAGGCCTGGTCGCGGCTGAGCTTCGCATGTTCGAGGGCGTCGAGCGGCTGGTCGGTATCGGCGAAATGCCGGCTCGCCCGCCGATGCAGTTCCGCCGCACGGGCCGGCGCGCGGTCCATCAGTCGCCCCAGAACCATGTCGCGGAACATCTTGTAATAGGAATAGCGGCTACGCTCGCGATCAGTCGCATTGAGGAACAGACCCGCAGCAAAGACCCGGTCCAGCATGGCGCGCGCTTCGTCGCTGCCCGTCACCGCGGCGCAGGCCGAGGGCGTCAGCTCTTCCAGGATCGAGGTGTCGACCAGGAAGTTGCGGACGTCGGTTACCTGATGGTTGAAGATTTCCTCGTGGAAGAATTCCGCAAATTCATGCCGCAAGCCGGTGGGTCGAACGACGGCCCGCGCGTCCTTTTCCTTCTCGCGCTTGTAAAGGTCGCTGGCGAGCACGATGCCCGCCACCCATCCTTCGGTGTCGACGAGGATGTGCTGGAGATCGCCGGCATCAAGCGGATGTCCCACAGTCCGATGGACCAGCTCGGTCGCCTCCTTGGCCGACCAGCACAAGTCGGCATAGCCGACCTCGACGAGGAACCCCAGCGCCCGCATGCGCGCAATTGGGATCTGCGACGTGCCGCGAGAGGCTATGATGGTGGTCAAGGAGTCCCGCGCGCTTGCGATCAGCTGCGTCAGGAAATCCAGAATGTCCTGGGAAAGGGTCTGGGCGTCGTCAATGACGAGCACCGGACGGGCGTCACCGCTTCCGGCGAAGGCAGCCAGCCAGTCGTCCTGCCGCACGCCTGCTCCCGCCCCCTTCCACCCGAGCCCTGCGGCCACGCCCGCGGCTTCGAGTGCGAGAAGAAAGGACCGCATGTCGGAGATACCGGCTCGGGCGGCCAGCCAAAGAACCGGCCGTCCGGCCTTTCGAAACTCATCCGCCCAATAGAGCATCGCGGTCGTCTTGCCGCTGCCGGCAGGCGCGCACACTGTCGTGACACGCGCATTGCCGACCGCCTCGGTCAGGCGAGCGAGACTTTCCCTGACGATGATCGGGCGCGCTGCACGCGGCGGCAAGATGGTCGTTTGAGCAATGCCCATTCCGGATTTCCTCTGCCTTGCGTTCGCGTCTCTTCCGCGCGATTCGCTTTGAGTTGTGAAATATATTTCACATGCCGAGATCGCTTTGGCAATGCGCTTTCCCTATCCCTCGGTAGGTTCTCGAAATCGGATGGCGCACGACATGTGCTTCGAGGCGCGTCCGCCAACAGGCGCGCAGATGGACCGGGAAGCGGGATGGTTGATGGACGGAAAGCACAGCAACCGCCCGCGCGCCGGTTGCGATCGCAGTCCCTAGCATTCCAATCCCCGCACATTCTTCAGGAGCCTTTGTCACGATGCGTGTTCTCAGCCTGAAATCCGCAGACGGCCTCGATGCCGTCACGCTCGATACCGTCGCCATGCCCATGCCGGGCCCGGGCGAGGTGCGGGTGGCGCTGAAGGCCGCGTCGCTCAATCACCGCGAACTTTGGATCACGCGCGGCCAGTATCCGGGCATGCAATTGCCAGCGACGCTCGGGTGCGACGGCGCCGGTGTGATCGATGCCGCGGGTGACGGCGTCGATCCGGCGCGTGTCGGCCAGGAAGTCGTGCTCTATCCAGGTCTCGACTGGGGCGATGACGAGCGCTTTCCGGCGGCTGCTTTCGGCCTTCTCGGCATGCCGGGTCCGGGCACCATTGCTGACGCCATCTGCGTGCCGGCAGCGAGCGCGATCGCAAAGCCGAAGCATCTGGACTTCGCAAGCGCCGCTGCCGTTCCACTGGCCGCCCTCACAGCTTGGCGCGGACTTGTGACAAAGGCCGGTCTCAAGGCTGGCGAGAAGCTGCTGGTCACCGGCATCGGTGGCGGTGTCGCCACCTTTGCGTTGAAGTTCGGCGTCGCAATGGGTGCGCAGGTCTTCGTCACGAGCGGCTCGGATGAAACGCTGGCCAAGGCCCGCGAACTCGGCGCCGCAGGCACCATCAACTATCGCGAGGAGAAATGGGCCAAGCCACTGGCGCAGGCGAGCGGAGGCATCGACGTCGTGTTCGATGGCGCTCCAGCCGGCGGCTACAGGAACTACGGCCGCGCCCTCAACATGGGCGCCCGCGTCGTCGTCTATGGCTCCACAGGCGGCCACAGCTTCGAGGTCAACGCCCCCGAACTGTTCCTCAAGAATATCCAGCTGATCGGTACCAATGTCGGCAACCTCGCCGAGTTCGAGGCCATGATGGCGTTCGTCGAGGACAAGGCGATCGAGCCTGTCATTGACTGCAGCTTCGCTCTTTCCGAGGCGAAGGACGCCCTTGCCTATCTCGAGAGCAGTCACGGGTTCGGCAAAGTCGTGATCGACATCGGAGCGAACGGCCAATGAGCGAACTCTTCCGCCTCGATGGCAAGCGGGCGCTCGTCACCGGCGGCGCGCAGGGTCTTGGCCGCATGATTGCAGAAGGTCTGCTGCGCGCTGGCGCACGGGTCGCCATCACCTCGCGCAAGGCAGACATCTGTGCCGCTGCTGCCGCCGATCTGTCGGTACTGGGCGATTGCATCGCGCTGCCCGCTGACCTGTCGACGCCCGAGGCGGCGGTCGAGCTCGTCGCGCGCTATCGCGAGGCTCGCGACGGGATCGACATTCTGGTCAACAATGCCGGCAAGACCTGGGGCGGCGCAATCGACAGCTTTCCGGACAAAGCCTGGCCCGACGTCATGGCGGTCAACGTGCAGACGCCCTTCACGATGGTCCGCGAACTGCTGCCTGAACTTGGCGCCAGCGCAACGCTCGACGATCCCTCGCGCGTCATCAATATCGGCTCGGTCGCGGGCGTGAAGACCGAGCGCCTGCATGCCTACAGCTATGCCGCCAGCAAGGCGGCGATCCACATGGTCAGCCGCGATCTTGCCGGTGACCTCGCCGATCGCAACATCACGGTGAATGCAGTCATCCCGGGCTTCTTCCCGACCAAGATGACCGCCCATTTGCGCGACGAGGACAAGGTCGACCCCGCGCTCCTTTCGCACATTCCGCTGAAGCGGCTTGGCCGGCCAGATGACATCGCCGGGATCATCGTCTTCCTATGTTCGCGCGCGGGCGCCTATGTCACCGGGGCCGAGATACCAGTGGACGGCGGCATCGTCGGATGCGGCTAAGCGTCGAGGACCGGCTGGCCGTCCAGGACGTGGTGATCCTCTATGGGCACCTCCATGACAGCCGCCAGTCGCACCGCATCGCCGACGAGATATTCTGTGCCGATGCGATGATCGATTTCGGTACGGGCCTCGTCAGCGGTCGCGAGGCTATCCGGGCCTTCTTCGGCAGTTTTCAGGGCATCCTCGGGACGTCGCACAATATCTCCAATCTCATCGTGGAGGGTGAAGGCGACCGCGCCCGCTGCCAGAGCCATTGCCTCGCGTGGCACTGGCTCGAGCGGCCCGCCGATGCCAATGGCAAGCCCTCGCTTCACCCCGCCGACACGCTGGCCGTAGGCGGTTATCAGGATGAGCTTCGCCGCGAGCCCGATGGGTGGCGGATCGAGCGCCGCCATATCGTACAGTTTGGCACCGGCCTCGGCGTCGGTGAAATCCCCCCGGCCCTGCGCCCCGTCTTCGAGGGCGCACTCGGCCGACTTCCGGAGTGGCCATGACATCCATCGCGCCTTTCAGCGTTTGCGTGCCAGACGAAGCCATCGACGATCTGCGGGCGCGGCTTGGCCGCACCCGCTGGCCCGGCCGGGAGACGGTGACCGACTGGAGCCAGGGTGTGCCGCTCGCGATCCTGCGCAATCTTTGCGAAGAGTGGCGGACCCGGCATGACTGGCGCCATTGCGAGACCGCGCTGAACGCATGGCCCCAGTTCCGCACCGATATCGACGGGCTCGGCATTCACTTCCTGCATGTTCGCAGTCCCGACCAAAATGCGCTGCCGCTCCTTCTCACCCATGGTTGGCCAGGATCCGTTCTGGAATTTCTTGAGGTGCTTGGGCCGCTGTCGGATCCGGCCGCGCACGGCGCGCCTGGCGCGCAGGCCTTTCATCTCGTCGTCCCGTCGCTCCCGGGCTATGGATTTTCTGATCAGCCTGACGCGACCGGTTGGGGCGTCGAGAGGATAGCCGATGCCTGGATCACGCTGATGCGGCGACTGGGCTATGGGCGGTTCGTCGCGCAGGGTGGAGATTGGGGCGCCGCGGTCACCACCGCGATTGCAATGGCTAGGCCAGCTGAATGCCTCGGCGTCCATCTCAACATGCCGCTGGTCTTTCCGGAGGAGAGCGACTTCGCGGCCCTGACGCCGGCCGAGCAGGCGACCGTCGCGAGCATGCAATTCTATCAGGACCAGGATTCGGGATATGCGAAGCTTCAGGGCACGCGCCCTCAGTCGGTAGGCTATGCGTTGGCTGATTCGCCCGTCGGACAGGCTGCCTGGATCTACGAGAAGCTCCACGCATGGACTGACAATGACGGCAGCCCCGAAAGTGCTGTTCCGCGCGATGCCATCCTCGATCTGATCTCGCTCTACTGGTTCACCAACAGCGCCGCCTCGTCCGGTCGGCTCTATTGGGAGAGTGCTACCGCATTTCGTGGCCAGCGCCTCGAGATTCCCGTCGGCGTCAGCATATTCCCAAAGGAAATCTTTCGCCCTTCGCGTCGGTGGGCCGAACGGAGCTATCCAGAGCTCGTCCACTGGAACGAGCTCGACAAGGGCGGCCACTTCGCTGCGTTCGAGCAGCCGGCGCTGTTTGTCGAAGAGATGCGCACCTGCTTTACCAGGATGGTCTAGCGCGGCCTCGCCGCGATCAGGCCGACGGTGTGTACCGCTATCATGCACAGCACCATTGTCGCGGCGCCGGCCATCCATGTCGCGACCATCGGCCAGCCGGAATTGAGCGCGATCGTGACGGGAGCCGTGGTTGAACCAAGCGTCGCACCATAGGTGAACAAGGGCACGATTAGCAGCCAGAGACGTCGCGTTCCGGCAAGATGGGGCAGGAGCATGTGGAGGGCGCCGGCCAGGACGAAGGCCCCGGTCGCATCGCAGAAGGAAAACCACAGCGGCGAGCCGAACAGGTGAAAGGGCTGGGAACCGTAAAAGGCACTGAGGTTCAGCCACTCGCAGATCGAGACGGCCAGCCAGTCAATGACGACGACGCCTGCGAACAGAGTCCATAAAGTGGTCGACGTGATCCCGCGCTCGAAGCGGCGGGCGAGAAGATAGGCCGTACCACCGAAGAACCAGGCGTAGCCGAGCGGTACGTACCAGGGAATGGTGCGTTCGAACCCGCGGAAGAAGGCAAGCTCGTTCACCGGCGGGTACCAGTAGAGCAAGGTGTTGTCGAAAATCGGTTCGATCACCACCGCCGACAACGCGGTCCCGACAAATACGAACGGGAGCGCCCAGCCCCTTTCCCTTCGCTCTCCACCAATCGCCCACCAGGCGAGGATCGAGGACAGGATCAGAAGCGTGCCGATCAGGAATATCCAGCCGGCTGGCTGTGCCGCTACATGAATGGGCATTGCCGGAATGTGGGAAGCGATTGCCCCTCCCCGGTCTGTCAGGTCTGCCATAGCTCCGCTGTCCCCCCATCCACGACTGTCACCTCGCGCGCCGGAACCGTGGCCCTGAAGCGGATCGCCCCGTCGGCTTCCAACCACAGCTCGGTGCGGATCATGTCTCCGGGGACGACCGGAGCGGTGAACCGCACATTGATCGCCGACAGGCGCCGGGGATCGCCTTGCGCGCAAAGATGGATGATCGCGCGGGCGACTACGCCCAGCGTTCCGAGGCCATGCAAAATGGGTCCGTCGAACCCTCCCTTGCGGGCCGTGCCAGGATCGACGTGCAGCGGATTGCGGTCGCCGGACAGCCGGTAAATTAAGGCCTGCTGGCGACTGGTCGGAAGATCGAGCGCGGCATCAGGCGCCCGGTCGGGCATACTGACCCGCGGCTCCTGTTCGAGCTCGCGCGGACCTCCGAAGCCACCCGCGCCGCGCAGGACCCAGGTCTCCGTCATCTCGGCCACCAACGCCCCGCTGGTCGTCGCCAATGTACGGCTTGATCGCAGCATGACCGGCTTGCCAGGCCCCTTGTCGGCCATTGGTCCGATTTCGGTGCGGCCGATCAAGGTATCCTGAGACGCAAGCGGACGATGGAGCCGGAGCGATTGCTCGCCGTGAAGGATCTGCACCCAGTCGAGCCCAGCCTTGGGGTCCATCGCCCAGAAACCCGGCGTCCCCAGCACGAGCGCCATGGTCGGCAATGCGACCAGGTCCCGCTCGAAGACCAGGTTGAGCTCGTCGACCGTGTCCGAGAGGCCTGCCCCAACACCAAGAGCGTAGAGGATCGTATCGCGGGCATCATAGGTTTCGCGGCACTCTGGCACGCGGTAACCGCGCAGGCGTTCGACATCGAGAATGGACATCAGTTGAACTTGCGCTCGTCGAGACCCAGGCCACGGCCGATGATCTCGCGCATGATCTCGCTCGTGCCGGCGAAGATGCGGCTGATCCGGGCATCGGTGTACATCCGGCTGATGCGATACTCGTCCATATAGCCGGCCCCGCCGTGCAGCTGCACGCACTCGTCCATCACCCGCCCCTCGAGTTCGCTCGCCAGCAACTTGGCCGACGATGCGTCCTCCGCGGTCAGCTCTCCGGCGTTGAGGAGGAGGACCGACTGGTCGACATAGGTCTGGATGGCATCGAGTTCGGCGCGCATCGAGGCCATCTTGAAGCGGTTGTTCTGGAACGCCCCGATCGGCTTTCCGAACGCCCTGCGCTCCTTCACATAATCGAGTGTAAGATCGAACGCTGTCTGCGCAGTCGCCATGAAGCCGATCGCCGCGACGAGGCGCTCCTGGGCGAGGAAGCGGGCGAGATATTTGAAACCTTGCGCCGGATCACCCAGGACATTGGCCTTGGGGACCTTCACGTCATTGAAGAAGAGTTCCGCCGTGTCCTGGGATTTCAGGCCCATCTTGTCGAGTTTCCGACCGCGCTCGAAGCCCTCCATTCCGCGCTCGACGAGAAACAGTCCGAGACCATGACGGGAATTGGGATCCGTCCGCGCGGCCACGACGATCACGTCGCCTAGGATACCATTGGAGATGTAGGTCTTTGCTCCATTCAGCAGCCAGTGATCGCCCTTGTCCTCGGCGCGCGTCTTCATCCCCGCGAGGTCGCTCCCGGTTGACGGTTCGGTCATCGCCACCGCGAGGATCGTCGCGCCGCTGACGATCCCCGGCATCAGCCGGTCCTTCTGCTCCTCATTGCCGAGTTTCGCGATGTATGGAGCGACGAGATCATTGTGCAGGTTGATGTAGAAGCCGATGTCGCCATGGCGCATATTCTCTTCGATGATGATCTGCTCGAAGCGGAAATCTTCAATCCCGGCGCCGCCATATTTCTCGTCGGCCCAGGTGCAGAGCAGGCCCTGTTCCCCGGCTTTGAGATAAATTTCGCGGTCGACCACGCCTTCGTGGCGCCATCGGTCGACATGCGGCGCGACTTCGGCCTGCATGAAACGGCGGACCGAATCCCGGAACTGCTCGTGCTCGGGCTCGAAGATCAGGCGGCGCATGCGGGCTCCGGTGCTGCAGGTACAGGCTCGGACGCGTCTGCGTAGAAGGGGACGCCGCTTGCTGCCTTGTCGCGAAGCCACGCCGATGGCGCAAAGCGAGGACCATAAGCCTGGGCAAGTCGATCGGCCTCGCGCACGAAACGTTCGAGCCCGACTGTGTCGATGTAGCTGATCGTCCCGCCCGTCCAGGCAGGGAAGCCCCAACCATAAAGCGCACCAAGGTCCGCGTCTTCGGGGGTCTCCAGAACGCCCTCCTCGAGACAGCGGGCGGTTTCCATCGCCTGCGCATAGAGGAAGCGCGTCTTCAGTTCCTCGACGTCATAGTCGGACCGGACGGGAAAATGCTCAGCGAGCCCCTTCCAGAGATGCTTCTTGCCACCCTCGGGATAGTCGTAGAAGCCGCCACCGGACTTGCGGCCACTGCGGCCGAGCTGGTCGCGCATCTTGCGCAGTGTCGGCACCCCAGCGGGCGGCAGATATCTGTCGCCTTCTTCGGCGATCGCCTGGTCGACGATCTTGAGCGGAAGGTCGAATGTTAGTTCATCGAGCAATGCAAGCGGACCCACCGGCATTCCGATCGCCTTGGCCGCATTCTCGATGACGGCCGGCGGCACGCCCTCCTCGAGCATGGCCCCGCCTTCGTGGATGAGCGTCTGGAATACGCGGCTGGTATAGAAGCCGCGGCTGTCGTTGACGACGATCGGCGTCTTGCGCAGCTGGGCGATATAATCGAGTGCCCTAGCGAGCGTTTCCTGGCTGGTCTGCTTGCCCATGATCACCTCGACGAGACCCATGCGGTCCACTGGCGAGAAGAAATGGATGCCGATGAACTGGTCCGGCCGTCCGGAGGCCTGCGCCAGCTGCGAGATCGGCAAGGTCGACGTGTTCGATGCAAAGACCGCGCTCGACGGGATCACAGCCTCGGCCCTCGCCGTTGTTTCCGCCTTTATCGCGGTGTCCTCGAACACGGCCTCGACAATGAGGTCACACCCCTCGAGGAGCGCAAAGTCATCAGTGGGCGTGATCCGCGCGAGCAGCGCGTCCGCCTTTTCCTGATCGAGCTTGCCCTTTTCGATGAGCTTGGCCTGGACCTTTTGCGAATAGGCCTTGCCATGCTCGGCCGTCTGCACGTCCCGGTCCAGCAGGATCACTTCGATCCCGGCATTGGCCGAGACGTAGGCGATGCCGGCTCCCATCATGCCGGCGCCAAGCACGCCGACTTTCTTCACCTCCGACTTCGGCACACCCGCGGGACGGCGCGCGCCTTTCTCGGCCGCTTGCTTGCTGATGAACGTCGTGCGGATGATGTTACGCGCGACCGGATCGGTCAGCAGCTTTGCAAAATATTTGCTTTCGATCGACAGGGCCTTGTCGAACGGCAGCTGCGAACCTTCGAAGATCGTCGACAGGATGGCGAGCGGGGCCGGCAAATTATAGCCCGATTTGCCGGCGATCGCGCCAGCGCCCATCATATAGGCCATGCTGTCCTCGGGAACAGTCATGCCGCGCTTCTGCGGTGGCACGGCGCCTTTCACGTCCCAAGGCTTGACCGGATCCGGTGCCGTACCGAGCCAGGCACGGGCACGGTCGATCGCGTCGGCGGCGGGCACCACTTCGTCGACGATGCCGAGTTTCAGCG
This sequence comes from Sphingomonas sp. DBB INV C78, assembly GCF_042693015.1. Taxonomy (NCBI): domain Bacteria; kingdom Pseudomonadati; phylum Pseudomonadota; class Alphaproteobacteria; order Sphingomonadales; family Sphingomonadaceae; genus Sphingomonas; species Sphingomonas sp. DBB INV C78. Next base: position 2,537,324 of record NZ_CP170544.1, read on the forward strand.
CCTCGGCCGGCGCCACCGATCGACCCGACAGCAGAAGATCCGAGGCCACCTTCACGCCCGCGATGCGCAATAGACGCTGGGTACCGCCCGAACCGGGCAATAATCCGACGGTCACTTCGGGAAGCCCGACGACCGCCTTGGCGTCATCGACGAGAATGCGGTGGTGGCAGGCCAAGGCGAGCTCGAACCCGCCGCCGAGCGCCAGGCCGTTGATCACCGCCACCCAGGGCTTGCCCGACTGCTCCATCGCCCGGTGCATGGCGGTCGCACGCTGCGAGAAGGCGAAAGCCTCCTTCACCGACAGCCGGCCGTAGCCCCGGACGAGCTGCTTGAGGTCGGCGCCGGCCATGAATGCCTTCTTGGCCGACGTCAGGATGACGCCCTTGACGCTCGCGTCCTCGCGGAGAAGCTTCGTTGCCTCTTCCATGTCGGCGATAAAGGCGTCGGAGACGACGTTCATCGACTCGTCGGCATTGTCGAGGGTCAGCGTGGCGTAGCCGTCGGTGGCCTTTTCGATTTTCAGATGTCGCATGATGTTCCCGCTCTTGCGAAAGGAGGCGCTCAGACGCGCTCGATGATGGCAGCGGTGCCGAGGCCGTTGGCCGCGCACAGGGTGATGAGGCCGGTGTTGAGATCGCGCCGCTCGAGTTCGTCGAGGACAGTTCCCATGATCATGGCACCAGTCGCGCCCAGCGGATGCCCCATCGCGATGGCACCCCCATTCACGTTGATCTTGTCGTGCGGGATATCCATCGCCCGCATGTATCTGAGGACCACGCTCGCGAAGGCTTCGTTGAGCTCGTAGAGATCGATATCATCCTTGCCCATGCCGGCCGTCCGCAATGCCTTTTCCGAAACGGCAGCCGGCGCGGTCAGCATGATGGTCGGCTCCGACCCGATATTTGCATAAGCGCGAATACGGGCGCGCGGCTTGAGACCGGCCTTTTCGCCGAACGCCTTCGAGCCGACCAGGACCAGTCCTGCACCATCGACGATTCCAGAACTGTTGCCGCCATGGTGCACGTAGCGGAGCTCCTCGATCTCGGGGTAGCGCGCCTTTGCCACGGCTTCGAATCCGGCCTTGCCGAAGCCCTCGAACGCCGCTTTCAGGGACGCTAGGCTCTCCATCGTCGTGCCGGGCCGCATATGCTCGTCATGGTCGAGCAGCACTTCGCCGATACGGTCCTTCACAGGCACGATCGCGCCCTTGAAGCGCCCCTCCTGCCAGCTCTCGGCGGCGCGGCGCTGACTCTCGAGCGCATAGGCATCGACATCCTCGCGACTATAGCCATCGAGCGTCGCGATCATGTCTGCACCAATCCCCTGCGGCGCATAATGGTTGGTGAAGGCAATCTGGGGATCGGACGTCCAGGCGCCGCTGTCATAACCCATGACGGTGCGGCTCATCGATTCGACGCCGCCGCCAAGACCCGCCTGGATCATCCCGGCATGGACCTGGGCGGCGATCAGGTTCACGGCATCAAGACCGGTTGCGCAGAAGCGGTGGATCTGTTGGCCGCCGACTGTCTCGGCATAGCCAGCCTGCAGCACGGCGGCACGCGCGAGCACGCCTCCCTGCTCGCCAACCGGTTGCGCCATGCCAATAATGACGTCGTCAAGCAGCGCTGTATCGAGCGCGTTGCGGTCCCTGACGGCCGTCAGCAACTGGGTTGCCATTTCGACCGACGTGACTTCGTGAAGCGCGCCATCGGGCCGGCCTTTGCCACGCGGCGTGCGAACATGATCGTAGATATAGGCTTCCATGCGGGCGGTCCTGCGCTTTGATCGGATGGGCTCTCGATACTCCCATCAAATTCGCCGCCGCTCTTCGCACCTATCCAACGAAAGGCGCACGCAGACGGTGTCGCTGCGATCCCCGATTCAACGAACTGTTGTATGGAGCGGACCTACGGTGGGCATGAGGGGCGAGAATTACGCCGGCATTCGGATCGACGCCACGACGCTCGGCGATCTTTTGCTAAAGGCCTGGGACCGATTTCCTCGCAAGGAAGCACTGGTCTTCCCGGGTGAGCGCAAGACCTATGACGAGGTCGTGAATAGCGTGCTGCACCGCGCACGGGGTCTTCATGCGCTGGGCGTGAAGCCCGGAGACCATATCGGGATCCTGCTTCCCTCCAGCATCGAATTCGTCGAGACCCTGTTCGCCTCGGCCATCTGTGGCGCGGTCTCGGTGCTGATGAATGCGCGCTTCAAGGCGCCGGAAATGGCCTATGTCGCGGAAAATGCCGACCTCGTCGCCATCGTGACCAACGACCTCGTCTCGGAGCATGTCGATTTTGCCAGCCGGCTCTACGAGGCGTTTCCTGACCTTGCGGGATCCTCCGATCCGCAGGCCCTCGCCCTCGCCAACGCACCCGAGCTCAGGCGCATCATCCAGTTCGGGGGCAGCAAGGTCCCGGGCTTCGTCGACCAGCGCACTTTCGACGCAGCGGCGGCGACAATATCCGAAGACCAAATCCATCGTATCCGGCTCGGTGTCCGTGTCCGCGATACCGCGATGATCCTCTACACGTCGGGCACTTCCGCCCACCCCAAGGGCTGCCTGCTCAGCCATGAAGCCTTTGTCCGCGAAGCCGGAAATCTCGCCCGCAATCGCTGGGCCTTCACCGAGGACGAACGCGCCTGGTCTCCACTGCCCCTGTTCCATGTCGCAGCGATGCTGGCGATGCTGGGCGCGGTCGATGTCGGCGGGACCTTCATCGGCCAGCCGCACTTCGACGCCGGCGAGAGCCTGCGCCAGATCGCCGACGAGCGCGTGACGATGATGTTCCTGCCCTTCGTTACCTTCCACCAGGCGATGATCGCCCATCCCGACTGGGCGCGGACCGACATGAGTTCGGTGCGCCTCCAGAACAGCTGTTTTGCGTTCATGCCGGACCGAGTCGGCCAGGCCTATCGCGACAAGGCGCCGGGGATGCTTCAGGTTGGCACCTTCGGCATGACCGAGGCGAGCGGCATCGTCACGACCGGTGGCTATACTATGGACCCTGAAATGGGCTTCACCCGGCTCGGCTTTCCGCTTGCCGGCATCGAGGTGCGTGTCGTCGACCTCGAGACAGGTATCGACCTTCCGCTCGGCGAGCGTGGCGAAGTGCTGATCCGCGGCTACAATCTCTTCGACGGCTACTACAAGGACCCGGTCAAGACCGCCGAGGCACTCGATCCGGAGGGTTGGTATCATAGTGGTGACATCGGCTCGCTCGACGAGGCCGGCCACCTCATGTTCCATGGCCGCTTCAAGGACATGCTCAAGGTCGGCGGCGAGAATGTCGCGGCCGCCGAGGTCGAGGCGGTGCTCGCCACCCATCCCGCCGTCCGGCTCGCCCAGGTCATCGGCCTGCCCGACGAGCGGCTCGCCGAGATCCCGGCGGCCTTCATCGAGCCAAGCGGCGAGGCCGAGGCCGATCCCGAAGAGCTGATCGCCTATACGAAGGCAAGGCTCGCCTCGTTCAAGGTGCCGCGCCATATCCGCTTCATCGACGAGTGGCCAATGTCGGCGTCCAAGATACAGAAGTTCAAGCTGCGCACGCAGCTCATGAACGAGCTCGGCCTGTCGGACTGAGCCGGAACATATGGAGAAGGCAATGCGTGTCGTGATTACCGGGGCTGCGAGCGGCATTGGACGTGCCTGCGCCGAGCTTCTGGCCGCAGGAGCGGCCTTGCCGGGCGACCATCAACTGCTCCTTGCCGACCGCGACGCCGCCAATCTGGACGTGGTCGCGCGCCAGATAGGCCCCAGGGCGGCAGCCATGGTTGCCGACCTTGCCGAGCCCGATTGCGGAGAGCGCATCATCGATGCAGCCATTGGCCATATGGGCGGGATCGACGCGGTGATCAGCAATGCCGGAATCATCATGGGCGGCGCGCTGGCCGAACTCGAGCTTGCGGATTTCGACCGGATTTTCGCCATCAACACGCGCGCGAGCTGGCTCCTTGCCAAGGCCGCTTATCCCCATCTGAAAGCCAGCAGGGGCACCTATGTCGCTACCGCGTCGATGTCGGCGACCCAGCCGACGCCGGCGCTCGGATTCTATTCGGCGAGCAAGGCCGCGCTCCTGATGATGGTCCGACAGATGTGCATCGAATGGGGGCCGGACGGGATTCGCTGCAACACGGTGTCACCCGGCCCGACCTACACGCCGATGACCGCTGCCGGCTATGCGGACCCGGCGCGGCGCGACCAGCGCGAGGCGAGCATTCCGCTTAGGAAGCTCGGCATGGCCGAGGACGTCGCCAACGCCATCCTGTTCCTTATCTCTCCCGCGGCGAGCCATGTCAGCGGCATCGACGTTCTCGTCGATGGCGGGATGAGCAACATGTTGATGCCGGCAAGCGGTGGCGGCACCGGGCAACAGGCCAGCCGATGAATGGTTCAGTCCAGCCCGCCCGCCCCAAGCGCGCGCAGGCCGGCCTGTTGCGGTGCCGGCACCGCGTCACTGCTCCCACCTTCCCGGTCGATCAGGATCCGGGCGGTCGCCATGAGATGCTCCTCGAGCAGCGCCACCGCTCGGTCCGCATCGCGCGCGAGAACGGCCTTCACGAGTTCGTCATGTTCCCGCGTCACGTCACGCTGGACCCGCGCGAGCGGCACCGTCAGGTAGCGGTAGCGCTCGGACTGGGCATAAAGCCAGTCACGCATGCGCCGCAGCCAGATGCTGTCGCACGCCGCGACGAGCGCTTGGTGGAAGGCCGAATGGGCGACGGCATAATCATCGTTCAATCGCTTTGCGTCGACTTCCGCATAAACGGGGGTACGGGCCAGACGATGAGCGGCACTGACGATTGCCGACTCCCAGTCGAGGCCGCCTTTCTCGATCGCCCGCCGCAGGCATTGCCCCTCGATCTGGCTGCGCACGCCGATGAGGTCGATCATGTCTGCGATCGAGATCGGCGTGGCACGGAAGCCGCGACTGTCATCGGTCGAGACGAAACCTTCCGAAGTGAGTCGAGCCAGGGCCTCCCGAACGGCACCGAGGCTGAAGCCAAGATCATCGGCCACTTCCTTGATGTTGATACGATCACCTGGCGCCAGGCGGCAGGTGAGGAGATCGTCGCGCAGACGCTGATAGGCGCGCTCGGTGAGGCTGATTTTTCGATTCATCGTCGAAATTCTACCCAATCGTCTAAAACCTGCAACGACCCTTATAATCGATTCTGCATATCGAAATATATTTCGCTTGACCGCAGGCGCGTGCTTGCGCAGGTCGAGGCGACAAACAGGAGACATTGAAATGCGCTTGGGCAAAGTTTCTCGGGATGGCACCGTCGGCCTGGCCGTGCAGAGCGGCGATGAGATCAAGGTCGTCTTCGGCGAACCGGCACTCAGCGATCTCGACGCGATCGTCGCGCGCGGCGCCTCCGCACTGGCGGAGGCCGGACAGGCCGTCCTCGCCCGGGGCGAGGTCGTGAACGAAGCCGGGCTGACCTTCCTTCCGCCGCTGGTTCGCGCGCCCAAGGTGATCTGCCTTGGTCTCAACTATAACGACCATGCGGCCGAGAGCGGCCTGGCCGTGCCGGAGTTCCCGACGCTTTTTGGCCGGTTCAATTCCAGCCTGATCGGCCATGGCGCCCCGATCATCAAGCCGCCCGTGTCAGACCAGCTCGATTATGAGGGCGAACTGGTCGCAATCCTCGGCTCCGGCGGCAAGGACATCGCCAAGGACGAGGCGCTTAGCCATGTAGTCGCCTATTCGGTGTTCAATGATGGCTCGATCCGCGACTATCAGCTCAAGACGCCGCAGTGGACGGCCGGCAAGAATTTCGACGACACGGGCGCCTTCGGCCCGTGGATTGTGACGGCCGACGAGCTTCCGGCGGGCGCCGCTGGCCTCAAGATCGAGACCAGGCTGAACGGCCAGACTGTCCAGAGCGCCACGACGACCGACATGGTGTTTGACGTGGCGACGACGATCGCCCTCCTTTCGACCTTCCTGACGCTCGAACCTGGCGACGTGCTCGTCATGGGCACGCCGTCGGGCGTTGGCGTCGCGCGCAAGCCGCAGCTGTTCATGAAGGACGGCGATGTCTGCGAGGTCGAGATCGAGCGCGTGGGGCTGCTGCGCAATCCGATCAAGGCGGCCTGAACGGAGGCGGCCCGGAACGGCGGGCCGCATCTGACTTGGAGGAGGTGAAGATGACCGGCACGTGCGGGCGCAGGCCCAACATCCTCGGTGTCCATTCGATCGACCATTTCGCGATCCATGTCCCCGATATCGAGGAAGCGCGGAAATTCTACTCGTTGTTCGGGCTAGACGTCCGGGATCGCGGGCAGAACATCGAGCTGTTCGCAAAGGACGGGACGCATCGCTGGGCCGTGATCAGCCAGGCACCCGGCCCCAAGCGCCTCGAATATCTCAGCTTCGGAATCTTCGCCGATGAGGCTGACGCCTTTCGTTCACACCTCGAGACCCAGGGCGTCCGCTTCATCGATCCGCCCGGCGACACCGATGCCGATGGCCTGTGGTTCGAGGGTTTTGACGGTCTGCCGATCAATGTTCGCGTCGCCGACAAGGTCTCGCCCGACGAAAAGAGCCGCTTCGGATTTGTGAGCTCGCCTCCTGGCCAGTCGGGCGCGATCCCCAATTCGAAGGCACCCCGGGTTTACCCTCGCCGCCTGTCCCACTTCGCCATCTTCACCACGGATGTGGGCGCCGCGATCGAATATTATGAGCGGACGCTCGGACTTCGGCTGTCTGACCGTGGCGGGCCCGCGGTCGCCTTCCTGCACGGCGTCCATGGCAGCGATCATCACCTGCTGGCACTCGTGTTGTCCGACCGTCGCGGGATGCATCATGCCAGCTGGGATGTCGGCTCGGTCACCGAAGTCGGACTGGGCGGCGCAACGATGGCGCGTGCGGGCTATGCGCGCGGCTGGGGCCTCGGCCAGCACGTGCTTGGTGCCAACTATTTCTATTATGTTCGCGACCCCTGGGGCAGCTACTGCGAATATTCGGCAGACATCGACTATATTCCTGCCGATTGCGATTGGACGGCCAGCGACCACCCCCCTGAGGACAGCATGTTCCTGTGGGGTCCTGACCCGGCACCGGAATTCATCGAGAATTGGGAACCCAAGGAGAGCGCCTCGTGACGACCTTCGTACTTCTGCACGGCGGCGGCATGGGCGGCTGGACCTGGAAATACGTCCGCGAGCTCCTGGAAGCGAAGGGACATCGCGTCGTGACGCCCACCTTCACCGGCTTTGGCGAGCGCGCCCATCTGATCGGCCGGGGCGTCGGTAATGCGACGAATGTCACCGATATCGTCAACGTCCTTCAATATGAGGACATCAAGGACGCCGTTCTTGTCGCGCACAGCTATGCCGGGACGGTTGTGCCCGGCATTCTGGACCAGGCCGGCGACCGGATCGCCAGCATCGTCTATCTCGACGCGATCGTGCCGCATTCAGGCGAGCGCATCGCGTCGCTCATGGGCTATATGCCCGAGGATCAGGTCGTCGCTCTCGACGCCATGCTTGACCGGGGCGAAGGCCCGATCGGATCCGGTGTCGATGCCATGCAACGGGCCGCGGCCAAGGATCATCCCCACATGATGGAACCGGCCCGGGAAAAATGGTTGCTCGACAATCTCTCCGACCAGCCGATGCGTGTTACCGCCTGCGCCATTCCGGTCGGCGCCGAGACGATCAAGCGGCCCGTCGACTATATCGCGGCCGAACATACGGTGATGACCGCCATGCATGACCGCGCCCGCGCGCTCGGCTGGACGGTCCACAATCATCCGGGCGACCATGCACTCCTGGTCGGCGACCCAGAGGGTACGGTCGAACTCATCCTCCAGATCACGGATTCCAGGCAATGAATGTCGCCGAGCTCTTTTCCGTCCGCGACCGCGTCGCCTTGGTCACGGGTGCGACGAGTGGCATCGGCCGCCACATTGCCACCGGCCTCGCTGCGGCTGGCGCCAAGGTCTATATCTGTGCGCGCACCGAATCCAAATTGCTGAAGGCGGCCGAGGAAATTGCTGCCGAAACGGGCGGGACCGTGGTCGGTCTCGTTGCCGACCTGTCCACCATGGATGGCATCAAGGCGATCGCTGCCGAAATCACCTCGCGCGAACGCGCGCTCCACATCCTCGTCAACAATGCCGGCACGCTGGTCGACGCACCTCTCGACGACTATCCCGAAGAAGGTTGGGATCAGGTCATCGATCTCAACCTCAAGACGCCCTTCTTCGCGATGCAGAAGTTCCTGCCGCTGCTGCGCGCCGGTGCCACGCCCGAGCGTCCCGCCAGCGTCATCAACATCGGCTCGGTCGGTGCGCTCAAGATCGGTCCCCGCGAAGTCTATGCCTATCAGGCGTCCAAGGGCGCGATCCACTGGATGGTGAAGTCGCTGGCCAAGAAACTCGGACCCGATAACATCACGGTCAATGCCATTGCGCCGGGCTTCTTCGAGTCGGAGATGACGGTGATCCATTCCGAGGAAATGCGGCAGATGGTCGTGTCGATGGTGCCGCGCCGCCGCGTGGGTGCGCCCGAAGATGTGGCCGCTGCGGCAATCTACCTCGCATCGCCGGCCGGCGCCTATGTCACCGGCTCGGTTCTGCCGGTCGAGGGCGGCCTCGCCATCTAGCAGCCTATAGTTCGATAGGTTGCGAGGAAGGCGAAGTCTGAGAGGCTCTGGTCACAATAGCAGAACGCAGGACCATCATGGATTTCTCGCTGACCGAAGAACAGCTGGCCTTTCGCGACACGGTGCGCCGCTGGGTCGATGCCGAATGTCCGAAGGACTGGATGCGCCAGCTCGAGGCTGATGAGGAAAACTACCCGATCGAGCTCTGGAACAAGCTCGCCGAACAGGGCTTTTTCGGCATCGGAATCGACGAGGAGGATGGCGGCCTCGGCGGCGATATTGTCATGCAGATGATCTTCGCGCGCGAGCTCGCCCGGACCGCGGGCGGACTCCTCTGGGTCTGGGGCCTGACATCCTTTGCCGGTGCCAAGTCGATCGGCCTCTATGGAACTCCCGAGCAGAAAGAGCGCTGGCTGCGCCCGATGGCCGAAGGCAAGCTGCGGGTCTCTATCAGCATGACCGAACCCGATGGCGGGACCGACGTGCTCGGCGCGATGAAGACTCATGCCGTGAAGGTCGATGGCGGCTGGAAGCTCAATGGCGCCAAGATGTGGACCACCGCCGCCAAGGTCGCAGACCGGTTGCTGGTGCTCGCGCGGACCGACAAGGATGTCGAGAAGCGGCATCAGGGGCTCACGCTCTTCTTCGTCGACGGCAAGTCGCCGGGCGTGAAGGCCTCGCTCCTTCCCAAGCTCGGCATGCGCGCGATGGGATCCTGCGAAGTCCTCTACGAGGATGTGTTCGTTCCCGACGAGGACGTCCTCGGCGAGCCCGGCAAGGCCTGGTACATGATGCTCCCGACGCTCAACAATGAGCGGATCATGGTCGGTGCCCAGTGCCTCGGCGCGATTGATGGCGTTCTCGAGGACGCCGTCGAATATATGCTTCAGCGCAAGGCCTTCGGTGGGATCATCGGTCGCTTCCAGGTTCTCCAGCATTATGTCGCCGACATCGCCACCTGGCAGAAGACGACCGAGCTTCTCCTCTACAATGTCGCCTGGATGCAGGCGCAGGGAATGAATTGCGGCGTCGAGGCGAACATGCTCAAGATGGTCGCCACCGAAAATGCGGTGAAGGCCGCCGACCTTGGCATCCAGATCATGGGCGGAATGGGCTATTCAGCCGAGACCGACATGCAGCGCTACTGGCGCGATCACCGCATTCTCCGGATGACCCCGATCACGAACGAAATGGTCCGCAACAGCATCGCCGAGAGCCTCGGCTTGCCGCGATCCTATTGAACTGGTCTTGTCCCATGACTGATACCGACACGCTCCCGCCCGCCCCCGATGTTGCCGGCACGTCGCTCGACGGCACCAGGGTGTTCACGATTTCGGCCGAGGAGAATGCAGCCTTGTGTCGCTCGACGGGTGTCGAACCGGCCGCCGACGGCAGCGCACATCCGATCTATTATTACATCGCCACGCAGGTCGCGATGGGCAAGACGGTCGCGGGTGTCTGCGACACGTGCGAGTTCGACGTCGAGGAAGGCCCGATGATGGGCTCCAGCGGCGTCAGGTTCGACGCACCGCTCAAGGTCAGCGAAAGCTACAAGGTGACCGGTGAGATCCTGTCGCTCGTCCGCAAGCGCAGCCGCAAGCTCGGTGTGATGGACGTGCTGACCTATCGCCTGCGCCTTCACACGCTCGATGGCGCGAAGGTGCTCGAAACCGACAATGTCTGGGTGCTGCCGCGAAAGGAGCTCGCATGATGCACTATGCCGTCGGAGACGCCCTACCGCCGTTCGTTATTGAAAGCGTCAGCCCCGAGGCCATGAAGGCCTGGGCGGTGTTCCTCGCCGATCCCAACCCGATCCATCTCGATGTCGAGGTCGTCAAAGCCAAGGGCCTCGGGGACCGGGTGATCAACCAGGGTCCGATCAACGTCGCTTACATGATGAACATGCTCGCGGCCGCCTTTCCCGGCGGCAGGATCGAAAGCATGGACTCACGCTTTCTGGACAATGTTTTCGGTGGCGACCGGGTCGTCGCGAGCGGGACGATCACGGCGGTGGAAGACGGTCGTGTCGCCTGTGAATTCACCTTGGCCGCCGACGGCCGGGGCCCGGTCAATTCCGGCACCGCCACTATCGCAATCTGAATTCGAAGGAGAGAGTAAATGCCCAGCGGTCCATTCGCCCATGTCTGCATGGTGGTTCGGGATCTCGACAAGGCGATCGAGGACTGGACCAAGATCCTCAAGGTCCTCGACCCCGCCTCGCTCGAAAAGCCGATCGTGCGCTACGACGAATTCTCGAGCGGTTCCGATGCCGGCATGAAGTGGGCGACCTTCGTCAACGAGCATTCGACCGAGATCCAGTTCATCCAGCCCGCTCCCGGCACGCCGATGGGCGATCGCCTCGAAAAGGTGGGCGAGCACGTCCATCATCTCTGCTTCACGACCGACGATGTGCCGGCCGCGATGGAGAAACTGAAGGCCGAAGGCTTGCATCTGCCCGGCGACGGCCAGACCTACAATGATCCCGACATGACCTGGCAAAAGTGGAGCTGGGTCGGCGCCAAGAGCACGCATGGCTGCCTGATCGAAGTCGCCTCGCCTTACGAGAGCCATGACGACGGCAAGTGGCATCACGCACCGGGCAAGTTCGCCTATCAGGGCCCCGCTTCCGCCGCGGCCGAATAAGCGGTGTAGCCCGGCAGATGACAGCGAAAAGGCTGACCCTACCGGGCGACGGACTGGAGCTTGCCGCGGACGCCTTCGGCGATCCCGCGGCACCTCCCGTGCTGTTCTTCCATGGCGGCGGCCAGAGTCGCCGTTCGTGGACCGGCTCGGCCCGCAAGGTCGGCCATGCCGGCTATTATGGCGTGACGATCGACCTTCGCGGCCATGGAGAAAGCATGTGGGCGCCTGATGGCGACTATCTGCTCGAGGCCTTTGGCCGCGACGTCGAGGCTCTGCTTGCCTATTTCGACCGGCCCGTCACCCTGGTCGGCGCATCGCGCGGCGGCCAATCGGCGCTGGTAGGAGGGTCACGCCATCCCGACCGGGTGACCCTCACCATGCTGGCCGACGTCGCGCCGATGATAGATGATGAAGGCGTCGACGACATAAGGGGTTTTTTCCGTGCAAGCGAAGCGGGGTTCGCGTCGCTCGACGAGGCCGCCGATGCCCTCCACCATCATCTTGGCCAGCCAAGGGCGCAAAATGTATCCGGACTGGCCAAGGCCATGCGCCGGCAGGCCGAACGCTGGTTCTGGCGATGGGACCCGAAGACCACGGCCGCCGAATTTCTCCACCCTCCCTCTGAAGGCGAGGCACTGATCGATGCGGCGAAGCGCATCACGACCCCGGTCGTGCTCGTGAAGGCCGAACTCAGCAATATTGTCACGCCCGCAAGCGTCGCCGCGTTCCGCCGCTTCACACCTCAACTCGAGGTCGTCGAGGCGCATGGCGTGGGCCACATGTTCACCGGCGACCGCAACGACGCGTTCGCCGAAACGCTGCTCACCTATTTGTCGCGCTACCGGCCGGTGACCGCATGAACCGAGGCAGCGCCTTCGTGGTTGGCGGGTCCGGCGGGCTGGGCGCCGCGATCTGCCGCACTTTGGCCAGCGAGTGGGCCGGCGTTGCCATCGGCTATCGGTCCGGTCGGGCGAAAGCGGATGCCCTCGCCGCGGATATCGGACCAGGCGCCCTGCCCGTCCATTGCGACCTGGCAGACGCCGCCAGCGTATCCGCCGCCATCGCGCGGGCCGCATCGCATTTCGGCGAGATTGGCACGCTCGTCTTTGCAAGCGGTGTCGAGATCGCTCAGCCCTTCGTCAGCAAGATCACCGAGCCCGACTGGCGCGAGGTGATCGAGACCGAACTCATCGGTTTCACCCGCATTGTCAGTGCCGCCCTCCCCCTGTTCCGTCGTCAGGGCCATGGTAATTTCGTCGCCGTGGTCTCGGTCGCGACTTATTGCTTCCCTCCGGGTGATGCCCTCTCGGCGGTTCCCAAGGCCGCGATCGAAGTGCTCGGACGTGCGATCGCCAAGGAAGAGGGGCGCTACAATATCCGCGCCAACATGGTAGCCCCCGGCATCATTGATGCAGGCCTGGGCGCGGCTTTCCTGAAGGATCTTTATTCGCCCGAAATCTGGGAGACGCAGCGCAAGCGGATAGCGCTCCAGCGCTTCGGCGAGGGCGGCGACATTGCCGACGCAGTCGCCTTCCTTGCATCGGGGAAGGCGCGCTACATCACCGGTCAGACAATCATCGTCGACGGCGGTTTCAGCCTCTGAAAAAAAGAAGGGCTGCACCCCCCCGGTACAGCCCCTCTTCCGTCCGCTTCGACCCGCGGCGGTGCGGGACGGGGCCTGGCCCCATCCCGCATCCTCGATCATTTGTAGGGATCGACCGGCTGCGGCGCCTCGATGACGCCGACGTCGATCAGCATCGAGTAGACGTCGGAGATCGAATAAATGTGATCGATCTTGCCGTTGCGGAACTTGAGCCACGAAAACCAGACGACATTGAGATCGTTGCCCGTCGGCTGGATACCCATATAGGGGCCACCGGTATGCTTGCCATGGTGATGGCAGAGAACGCAGATCTCGTCGTCGCCGCGGCCCCAGGCCTTGAGCGTACGATAGACGCTGGGCGGGAAGGTCTTGAGCAGGCCCTGCGGCGAGGTCTTCCAGACGTGATAGGTGCCGAGGTCCGGACGGTTCGGATTGTCATAGGTCATCGTGTCGGTGTTGAAGAAGGCATCCATGCCGTCCCAATCGCCGCGGTTGATGACCTCGTGCAGGTCCATCCAATGCTCGACCATCTTAGCCTGCACCGGCGTCAGTCCGGCCGTGATTTCAGCGCGCTTCTCCTTTGACAGGACGAAATCGGCTTCAGTGAAAGCGGGAAGGCCTCCCATCATAATCTCCTTAGGATCGGGTCCGAACGCAGCGGCTTCCCGGTTACTTGAAGGTGGTGACGGCCCGGGGGTTACCGGCCGGTCGCTTTCCTTTTCATCATCCCTCGCATGCCCGGCACCTACCTTTGGAAAGGCCCGGCCTTGCTCGAGACGCTGCAGGAAGGAGGCATAAGAAGAGGCGAGGAAACCACAAGATGGCATTGACGCTGCAGGAAATGTCCGATCGGTTCGAAATCCAGGACCTGATTGTCGACTATTGCTACGCGGTGGACAATCGCGCCTTCGACGCGCTGGATGCGATCTTTACCCCCGACGCCGTGATCGATTATTCGGAGATGGTCGGGGTCAAGGGCGGGCTCCCGGAGATCAAGGCCTTCCTCACCGAGAGCCTTGGGGCAGTGCGGGCGTTCCAGCACGCCGTCTCGACGACGCAATACCGGATCGACGGCGACACGGCGACCACGCGGACTGCGGTCTACAATCCTATGGTGCTGGACGAGGACGGAACCGAACGCGTGATGGTGTTCGGCCTCTGGTATCATCATGATTATGTCCGTACCGCGCAGGGCTGGCGCATCTCACGGCTCTACGAACAGCCCTGCTATTCGGAGAATGTGCCCGACTGGGTGAAGGACCTGACCCGCTGAGCCCGGCCAGATGGTGATGGACCATCCCGTGACCGGCGAGGGAATCACGCCGGACTATCTCAACAGGCTCTTCAGCTGGACGGGCCAGCCCGCGCGCGTCGCCGCCGTCCGGCTTGCCGCTGCCAAGACCTATGGCGACGAGATGGTATCGACGGCGGGGCGGGCGATAGTCGAAGTCGACTATCTGCCCGGAGCGCCGGAAAATCTGCCACGTCGGATCGTCGTCAAGCTCGCGCGTGGCGTCGACGACATCATGGGCCCCTTCTACCGGAATGAAGTTGCATTCTACGGCCGGTTGCGGCGGGAACTGACCATCGAGGCCCCCGCAGCCCTCGCTGCTCATTATAATCCGGTCAGCCATCGTCTCGGGCTGGTGCTGGAAGATCTGACGGCGCGCGGCGCAACATTTCCAAATGTTCTGCAACCGATCTCGATTGCGCAATTGCGCGGGCTGCTGGACACGCTTGCAATCCTCCACGCCCGCTATTGGAACAGCCCGCGCTTTTCATCGGATCTCGCATGGGTGGAAACTCATCTCGAGGGCGGTGTCGCCGACCTGATGAACAATCTCGCGCCAGCCTATATCCAGCACGAAATCGACAGCCAGCGCTTCAAGTCGGAACTGGTCGGCATGCTCGGCACGACGGGCGATCAACTGCTCGCGGGCGTGCAGGCCGTGCAGCGTCACCAGGCAAACCTGTCGCAGACGTTGCTCCATGGCGACACGCATCTCGGCAATACCTATCTGCTTCCAGGCAACCGGGGTGGCTTGCTCGACTGGCAGTTGATGGTGCGCGGCCATCCCATGCACGACGTGAGCTATCTGATCACGACCGCGCTCCCGATCGCCGAAAGGCGTCGGCATGAGCGCGCCTTGCTGGAACATTATCTCGACAGGCTCGTGGCGGCGGGCGTGAGCAGCGCGCCTTCCTTCGAGGACATGTTCCGCGAATTCCGCCGTGCCCTGGTGTGGGGCGTCTATATCGGCTGGCTGACCACGCCGATCGTCAATTACGGCTGGGAAATCAACGTGATCAATCATCTGCGCCTGACCACGGCCTATGTCGATCACGACACGGCAGGACTGGTGGACGAAGTGCGCTGAGTTTCATTTGGGGGAGACGACAATGCAAGGCACGATGGGCGAACCCGTCAATCCATGGGTCATGGAAACGGGAAGCATATGGTTCTGGTCGATCCTGCTGGCAGGGAGCCTTCTCTGGGTCCTTCGCGGGCGGCGTTTCTCGCTCGTCCTGCTCACGCTCATCGGGGCCACGACGAGCTTCTGGCAGGAATTTTTCGGCGACTGGGGCGCCTATGTCGCCTGGAACCCGGCGTTCGACCGCCTGCCATTCTGGGGCGAGATGGCCTATACCACGCCGGTCAAGCCGCTCTTCATTCCATTCTCATGGGGCTGGTGGTTCGCTGCGACAATCCCGCTGCTCGTGACGTTGGTCGGCTGGCTCGGGCGCAAGTTTCCCAGCATATCGACGACAATTTTCGCCTTCGCCATCGCCTTCCCGCTTTTCCTGGCCTACCAGCTTTACGCCGAGGGCAGTTCGGTCGCCAACGGCTGGTGGACCTATGACACAGTCGTCGGGCCCGCCATCGTCTCCGAGAAGGGCCAATTGCCCCTGATCTTCCCCGCTCTCCTTGGATTGTGGGCGGCCGGCCTCGTTGCACTGCTCGTCCCCCGGGATGCGGACGGATTGCGGTGGCATGAGCGCCGGCTCGGCGTCGATCGGGTCGGCCCGGGGTGGCGCCGCGAGGCCGCGCGGGCTGGTGCCTTCATTCTCCTGTTCCAGGTTACGATGTTTGCCGTGAATATCGGTCCCGCAATCCTCGGCCGACTGCTCTTCGGAGGCCCCAGCGTCCTCGTTCCCTAAGGCCGTTCGATGACCATCATGCTCTATCTCTTCGGCCTGTTCCTGCTCGCGACCGGCCTAAGCCTGTTGTGGCTCGGCACCACGCTGGTCGGCCTCGGCGGCTCGCCTTATTATGCACTCGCGGGAATCGCCTACCTGCTGACGGCATTGCTGATCCTTCGCCGCAGCTGGCACGGGGTATGGTTCTACACCGCATTCCTCGCTGCGACACTGTGCTGGGCCGTATGGGAATCGGGACTGGACGGGTGGGCGCTCGCGCCCCGCCTCGTCATGCCGTCGTTGATCGGTCTCTGGATGATCACGCCCTGGTTCCGCCGCGGCATGGGCCGGTTGCAACCGCTACCCGGCGCGTTGATGCTCTGGCCGGGATTGGGGCTGGCGACAGTTCTGGCCATCGGCGCGCCATTCTGGTTCGACCGTTTACCGACGACGATGGGCCCGGTCGCAGCCGCCATTCCGGCAAGTCCGGCGGAGGGAGACTGGCGGCATTATGGCAATGATCAGGGGGGATCGCGCTTCTCGCCGCTTGGCCAGATCACGCCCGCCAACGTCGGCGGGCTAAGGCCCGTCTGGACTTATCATACCGGCCCCATGCCGGAAGGCGCGCGGGCATCCTTTCAGGCGACACCAATCAAGATCGGCGAGCGTCTCTATCTGTGCACCGGGTACAACGACGTCATCGCGCTCGACGCCGAAACCGGACGGGAAATATGGCGCCATCGCCCCCGCGTCGATCCCAGGGGGATTTACGGCCTCACCTGTCGCGGCGTCACTTATTATCGGGTGCCGGAGGCGACAGGGCCGTGCGCAGAGCGCATCTATACCGCCACGGTCGATGCCCGCCTGATCGCGCTCGATGCCGCCACCGGCCGGTTGTGCCCAGGCTTCGGAACGACCGGTGAAGTCAACCTCCTCACCGGCATGGGTGATGTGGAAAAGGGCTATTATTTCGTGACATCACCGCCAGCTCTTGTGCGCGGGCGGCTCGTCCTCGGAGGCTGGGTCACGGATGGCCAGCATGTCGGTGAGCCGTCAGGCGTGATCCGCGCCTTCGATGCGGTCACCGGCGCTTTCTCCTGGGCCTTCGATATCGGCAGGCCGGATTTCCACGCGATGCCCGGCGCGGGCGAAAGCTTCACCCGTGGAACGCCCAACAGCTGGGCACCGATGAGCGGCGACGACGATCTCGGCCTCGTCTATGTCCCCACCGGCAATGCCACGCCCGACTATTTTGGTGCCCATCGCACGGCCAATGACGATCGCTTTGCAAGCTCGGTTGTCGCGCTCGACGCCGAGAGCGGCGCCGTCCGCTGGTCCTTCCAGACGACGCACCATGATCTGTGGGACTATGACGTCCCGGCCCAGCCGACTCTCGTCGACCTGCCCGGTGGCGTGAAGGGGCTGTTGCAGCCGACCAAGCGAGGCGAGATCTTCTTCCTCGACCGTCGCACCGGAGAGCCGATCTCGCGCGTCGAGGAGCGGCCCGTGCCCCAGGGCTCAGTTCCTGAGGAACGCGCGGCCCTGACCCAGCCTTTCTCCAGCGGAATGCCGTCGTTCGGAGGCCCGCCGCCGACCGAAAAACGTATGTGGGGCCTGACGCCGATCGATCAGGCGATGTGCCGTATCCGGTTTCGCCAGGCCCGGTTCGACGGGACGATGACGCCTCTCGGCACCGCTCGTCCGACGATCACCTGGCCGGGCTATCTCGGCGGGATCGACTGGGGCGGCGTGTCGGTCGACAAGAAACGCCACCTGATGATCGTCAACAACAACCAGGTCGCCAACTATAACCGCCTGATTCCGCGGGCCGAGGCGGATCGCCAGGGCGTGAAGCCGATGACGGCGGCGCACATGAGCGATGTCGGCGGCCCTGTCGCGCAAAAGGGCGTCCCCTATGCGGCGCACATCACTCCATTCCTGTCGCCGCTCGCAATTCCCTGCCAGCAGCCGCCCTACGGGATGGTGAGCGCCGTTGATCTCAGGAGCGGCAAGCTAGTCTGGTCGCACCGGTTCGGCACGTCCCGCGACAGCGGTCCGCTTGCGCTGCCAACCTTCCTGCCGATACCGATGGGTGTGCCCAATATCGGCGGCTCGGTTGCGACTGCGAGCGGGCTGTTCTTCATCGGTGCGACGCAGGAACATATGCTGCGCGCCTACAGCAGTGAGACAGGCGATGAACTCTGGAGGGCCCGCCTGCCCGCGGGCGGCCAGGCCACGCCGGCGACCTACTGGTCGCCGCGCAGCAACCGTCAGTTCGTGGTCATCGCCGCGGGCGGTCACGGCGCCATGCTATCGGGGAGCAGCGATACGCTGATCGCATATGCGCTGCCCAAGGAACGGAGCCGCTGAATCCAGTCGACGGGGCCGTCAGGGCGATATCCCGTCAAGCGTGGGGGAAGATCGCCGCCCGCAAACCTTGGGCGGGTGCAGCTTCCGAACGTCGGAATCCCCTATCGGCAATCTATGGTGTAGCGGTCCCGGAATTCGGTGAGGATCCTTTGAGCGGGGGCCAGCTTCTCGGCCTTCTGGCACGCGTCTACGACGACGCCAGTGCCGTAGGATGCTCGGCACACCGACATCGCGTCCTCAAACTGCGCGCTGATGTCCTCCGGCTCGAGATGGTGATTGCCGGTATGACTGTAATAGACGAATTTCCGGAAGCCCGCATAAGCGCCCTTACGGTCCTTGCCATTCACCTCGCCGCAGACCACGCCCTCATTGTTGATATGAAAGTTCCGGAACCGAGCCGAGCCCGGATCCGGCAGATCCTGCGAAACGACATGTTCCGCAGCCTTTTGGGCAGAATGGCACGCCGAAACGGCGATGATCGCTCCGAACAAGAATATCCGTCTCATCTATCTGCTTCAGCTCGAGAGGGAAGGAGGTCGTGCGGGTCGGATCTCGCGGCAGACGAGCGCTGCATGTCCGCAGCGGCGGGGCTCCGGACGGCACAAGCGAGAGGCAGGCCTGGCCGGGGCCAGTCCATCGACGCAACCCGGCCGCTGCTACCGAGTGTCACATAGGCCTTGCTGAAGTCAGCGCCCCCGAAGCAGATATTGGTGGTCAGGAAGTCGGGCATAGGGACGACATCAGCTATCCCGCCGTCCGGAGAAAAGATCAGGATTGCGCCCTGGCCCGGCGAAGCGACGCAGATCCGTCCCGATTGCTCGACCGCCAGGCTGTCGAGGAACTGTCCGGGTCCGACGCGACCCACAATGCTGCCCGCGTCCGAGACCACGCCGGGTGCCGACAACGGAAAACGCCAGAGCTGGCCGCTGAGCGTATCGGCGACATAGAGCGTCGCGCCGTCGGGCGAGAGACCGACACCATTGGCGCTGTCGATGGGGAAGATCACTTCCCTGATCGCGCTCCCGTCGGCCATGGCGTAATAGACCCCGCCCTTCTGCCGCATACGACCGCGATCGCGCCCGTGATCGCTGAACCAGAATCCGCCGGCGTCATCGAAGACCAGGTCGTTCGGTGCCCAGAAGGGTGCCGCCTCGCTTGAGGCGTAGAGCGTCTCCCACGCTCCGCTTGCAAGATCGACGACCTGGATCGACCCGGGCGGTGTATCGAAGGGCGCTTCGGTCGGAATGAGCAGATCGGGACTGGCGGACGGAGCAAATCCGCCATTGTTGCACACGTAACAGCGTCCATCGGGACCGATCGCCGCTCCGTTGGGTCCGCCGCCGAGCTCCGCCACGGTCCTTGCGGTGCCGTCGGCTGCAATGCGGGTCAGCCGTCCGCCAAGCACCTCGACGACGAGCAGATCGCCATTGGCCAGGACCACTGGCCCTTCGGGAAAAGCGAGGCCGGTGGTCAGTATATCGATATTCATAGGCACCTGCCGGTACGTGCAGCCTGCTCGATCCGGTCGAGCGTCTCGTGCAGTTTGACCGCGTCACCAAAGTCCGGTCTTGGCGCCTTCTTCCCCGCAATCGCATCGGCCATGCGGAGATAGGCCTCGGCGACATTGAGCGGGGGATTGGCGCGAAGCGATCCAGGTGTCCGATATGCGGCATCGGGAATCTCGACAGGCTCCAGTCCGCCCATGCCCCGGGTTCGATAGAGCGCCAGGTCCGACATTTGTATGCCGCGACTGCCGGGCGCTGCCACGACCACCAGATCGCCATCGTCTCCGTTGATCTCGAGCCGTACTCCGGTGCCCGGTGATGGCGCACCCGAAAGGCGGATTGTCGCGACCGCCCCGCCTTCAAGTTCGCCCGCGACCACGACCTGATCGGCCGAACTGCGCTCGATTACCTCGTTTGTGCCAACCACGGCTACCTCGCGTCGAGCCGTCTTCAGGACGCCCGAGAGCGTCTGGAAATCACCGAGCATCCATGTCAGCGCATCGATGCTATGGCCGCCGGGAATGCTCAGGAAATGTGCACCGCTCGACCGGTCCTGCAAATAGGCCATCGACGGATAGGGATGCGAAATCCAGTCGGACGAGTGGGTCAAGCCTGCGCTGCGGATTGTCCCGATTTCACCGTTTGCGATCAATGCGCGCGCGTAGTTGAGCACCGGGGCGCTGCGCGCCTGAAGGCCGATCATATGCACGATGCCGGCCTGCTCCGCCGCTGCATGGAGGGCCTGGGCCTCGTGGGTGTCACGCCCCAGCGGCCATTCGCAATAGACATGCTTTCCTGCCTCGAGCGCCATCGTGACGAGCTCGAAATGCGCGGGAACCCGCACGCAAACGGCAACCACGTCGACCTGCGGATGCGCCACCAGCGCCCGGGGATCGTCGAACGCGTGGGGCACGCCGAACCGGGACGCCGTGGCGCGCGCCGATTCCAGGTGGGATGTCGCGACCGCCGAAACCTCGAACTCGTCCAGCGCCGCCAGCGCCGGAAGGTGCGCGCCAACGCCCCAGCTCCCCTGCAGGTTGGCGCCAATCACGCCGACACGAATTTTGCCCATCACATCCCGCTCCCTTTACCAACGACGCCGTAGCTGAACGCCACGCCGTCGCTGCCGCAATGCCACTTGTCTTTCCTGCGGGAGAACTGTTGGAGTGTCCGCCGGCAGAGCTTCGCGCAACTCGTGAAGCGGTACCGGCCGCAGGTGCGGCTCCGGCCCGGAACTGGCCTCCGTCCAGCGCAGCATCATTGCGCCTTCGGTCCAGCCTCCAGGATCGAGCCAATTCGGCACCCCGGGATCCTCGAGCGCTATGACCGCCCGGAACCGCCCGTCTCCATCAAGGTGCGCCTGACCTCCATTGAGGCTGCTCTGGCGGTTCATCCAGTCGATCGTGTTCCACACCGGATCAGCAAGCTGGACATTCCAGTAGCGCACCCGCTCGGGCAGTTCGGTTTCCAGGATCAGCGCATGGCCGGGTTCCAGTCGAAAAAGTCCCTGATAATAATGTTGGCCCTCGACGCCGCCTCGCCCTGCCCAGTCGTCATGCTCGAGCCTGTTCCACAGACCCTTGTCGCGCTGCTGCTTGATGAAGCCCAGCCACAGCCCGGCATAGCGCTTGGGAAATTCCGCGAGAGCCAGCAGCCGTTCGGCAATCTCCTCCGGCGAGCGACGACGTGGCGCCAGCGGCCTGTCGATCCGCTCGATCGCGATCCGGGCATCGCGGCCGGCTCCCCAGTCGTAGCTCGCCTGACGCAGCGCGAGGGTGCGGGCTGAGGGATCGAGCCTCCGCCAGTCGCCGGACCAGTCGACGGGGCGCTCGGCACTCAGCAGGAGGTCGAACCCGCCGTCGGCTCCCAATGTCAGAGTGTCGAAGTCGATCGTTCCGAGGGAGGGCCCCAGCTTGTCCATGACGCCGAGCCCTCCGGCCACCATGTCGAGCAGGATGAAGAGGCCGTCTCCCCGCACGCCGCTGATGCGATAGCTGCCCTTCCCGTCGATCGAAGCCGAACCGTAGATGAAATCGGGGTTGGTCGAGCTGGCATTATGGGCCGTGCTGACCGCCGGCACGAAATCCGGCAGATCGGGGTCAGCAAAGGCCGTGAAATAGCCGGCAGAGAGGCTGAGGAAGAACAGCCGGTGCGCTTCCTGGACAAGCGCCGCGTCATCCGCTCTTTCGAGAAGCGCGAGCAGCCCGCCGGTTTCGGCCAGCCGATCGAGATAGTCCGTCCAGGCGGGCAATGGGACGCCAGTCACTACAGATACTCGCCATAGGCGGCGATATAGTCGGCATAGGTCTCGCGCACCTGCGCTTCGTTGAGACCGTAATCCTCGAGCGAGTAGACGTGACGACCATGCTTGTCCGCCGGGTTGGCCACGAGCCAGGCGCGCACACCCTCCTCGCTCGCGCCGGTGAACTCGATTCCGGCAAAGTCGTAGACCGCGCGCACCGCCGCGACGGGATCTGCGGCCAGGTCGCGATAACGCATGTCGAGGATCGGCAGGTCCGGGTGGGCCTTGCGATAGGCCATCATCCGCTTCTGGCCGTCATGCCAGAGGTGAAGCAGCTCATGGCCGAGCTTCGCGCGATCCTGATGGTCGAAGCTGACGCTCCGGATCACCTCGATCAGTCGGGATATCGATGCCATCACAGTCACCGGATCGCGATGCGGCTGGACGAACATGGCGTCGGGATAGGCAGCAAGCAATTCGGGCAGGTGATAGGCATGTTCCTGCACCTTGAGGACCCAGCGTCGGCGTGGATTGCGCCAGGCAAGATGCTGCAGCCACATACGGTGCACCTCATAACCAAACCGCGTATCGGCCTGCAGGTACCACCGATAATATTCGCTCAGCCGGAAGAGCATCACGGGATTGAGGCCCTGGAAGGCGGTTTCCAGGATCATGCCGCACTCCTGCGGTATGCGGCTGCCGATCGGGTGGGCTTTCAGGACATCCGCCCACTTTCCTGAAAAGTTCGCGGCGACATAATCGTCGAAGGCCTGCGCCCGCGGATCCTGTTCGAACGTCGCGGCATCGGGAGGCGGTGAAGGCATCGCGACTTCCCACGAAAGGGGCGTGCGAACCGCTGGGTCGGATCCGATCAGCGCGTGGAGGAGGCTCGTCCCGCAGCGCGGGAGACCGAGGATGAAAACGGGCCGATCAATGGCGACCGCGGCGATTTCCGGGTGGCGGCGGCGATCGGCTTCGATCTGGGCCAAACGCCGCAGATTGTCGCCGAACTGCTCCATGGCCCGTACCTGGCCCGTGTCGCCAAGACCAGGTTCGCCCCCGAGCGCAGACAATGCCGCCTTGAGCCCTGGACGAACGCCCTGGCGCAATTCCGGCGACAGATCGAACGTCGCGAGCATTTGATCCGCATCCATCGCAATCCCGTCCGGCATCGTTGGCTCCCTCCTGGTCGGGAGGGACATATCTGCTTTGCCGTCGCGTCCTACCCGTCCTCGGACAGGTGAACCGCGCTCGCTGTAGCGCCCAAGCCGTTAAAAAGCAGAGGAGACGGGGATGCTGGTCGACCTACAGAAGCTCTATGGTCTGGCGGGGCGAGTGGCGATCGTGACCGGGGCGGCGCAGGGGATGGGCGAAGCGATCGCCCGCTATCTCGCGGGCATGGGAGCATCGGTCGCGGTCGCCGACATCAATGTGACGCTTGCCGAGAAGGTGGCCTCGTCGATCCGGTCTGAAGGCGCCCTTGCGAGGGCCTGGGCTGTCGACATGGCAAATGAAGCTTCGGTGGTAGCGCTTGTCCGTTCCGTCCGGGAAGACCTCGGCGGTCTCCACATCCTCGTCAACAATGCCGGCGTCCAGGACCGCAACTTCATCGAGGATACGAGTACGGACTTCTGGGACAGGGTGATGGCGATCAACCTGCGCGGCGTGTTTGTCGCGACCCGCGAAGCCGTCGCCATCATGCGCGCGGACGGCACCAGGGGCCGGATCGTCAATACCGCCTCGAACAGCGCCTTCCATGCGACTGCACCCAGCCTGTTCGCTTACTCGACCTCGAAGGCGGGCGTTGCCGGCCTCACCCGCGCAACGGCCCTGGAAGTTGCAAAGGATGGCATCGGTGTAAACGCCATCTGCCCGGGCAATACCGCCACGCCCGGACAATTGACTGCGACCGGACCTGATTTTCCGCCCGAACAGGTCGCCGCATTCCTGCCGCCGATCGGGCGCCAAGGCACGCCCGACGATATCGCCGCCGGCGTCCTGTTCCTCGCGTCCGACGCCTCTGCCTTCATGACCGGCCAGACGCTGGTGATGGATGGCGGCGCACTCACCTGTTGAGCGGAAAGAGACGAATGCGCGATAGCTACGACTATATCATCGTCGGCGCGGGCTCGTCTGGCTGCGTCCTGGCAAACCGCCTTTCAGCAGACCCCGATATCTCGGTTCTCCTGGTGGAGGCCGGCCCTGATGACACGAGCCCGCTCATCCGGATGCCTCGCGGCATTGGCAAGCTGCTCGCCCCCGGCAATCCCCACGTCTGGGATTATCCCGTCCGGCCCGCCGGAAACCTGCCTGCGGAAACCTGGCTCAAGGGACGCGCTGTCGGCGGATCGAGTTCGATCAATGGCATGGTCTATGTCCGCGGTGCGCCTGCCGACTATGACCATTGGGCCGAACTTGGCTGCGTCGGCTGGGGCTGGGACACCATGGGCCGGCACTTCGTCGCACTCGAGGATCATGAACTGGGCGCTGGCGAATGGCGTGGAGCGGGCGGCCCCCTGAGGATCTCGGTCCACCCAGCCGGCAATCCCTTGTGCGAAGCGGTGCTGGACGCTGCCGAACAGATGGGCACGCCGCGCGCGGCCGACGTCAATGATGTTGGAACGGTCGCAAACGGTGGCATGGGCTATCAGACGACGACGACGTGGCGCGGCAAGCGCTTTTCGGCCGCGCGCGCCTTTCTCGACCCCGTACGCGAGCGCCCCAATCTGCACATCGCACCGCAGACGCAGGCGCTCCGGATCCTGTTCACGGATCGGCGCGCAACAGGTGTCAGGCTATGCGATGGCCAGGGAGAGCGCAGTGTCGCAGCTACCCGCGAGGTGATCCTTTCGGCCGGCGCAATCGAGTCGCCAAAACTGCTTCAGCTATCCGGTATCGGAAATGCCAGCGAGCTTGCCAGGCTTGGAGTCGAGCCGATTGTCGATTCGATCGACGTGGGCAGGAACCTGCGCGAACACCGCTATTTGTCGATCCAGTATCGGGTGAAAGGCGAGAGCCTCAACAAGCGCTTCACGGGGCTCGGCCTGCTGCGCTCGGCGCTGGATTATGGTCTGCGCTCGAAGGGTCCCCTCACCCATAGCGCACATGAGGTCGGCGGCTTCATCAAGACCCGGCCGGATCTCGATCGGGCCGACGCCCAGATTGGTGTGGGGCTCTACAGCTTCAACACCGATGCCAGAGGCGCTGTCGCGATCGATCCCTTTCCGGGCATGACCATCCTTGGCTATTTCACGCGTCCGGAAAGCCAGGGCCAAATCCGCATTGTCTCGCCGGATCCGCTCGAACGGCCACTGATCGAAGCCAATCATTTCTCCGCCGAAGTGGACCGCCAGAGCGCGGTCTCGCTGTTCCGCTGGCTTCGCAGGCTCGGTCAGCAGCCGTCGCTCAAGCATTGGATCACCGAAGAAACGCAGCCGGGCGATCGAATCGCGAGCGACGAGGACGTGCTCGCCAATGCCATCGCCCTCGGCGGCACGTCCTTTCACATTTGCGGCACCTGCCGAATGGGTGCCGACAGCGCATCCGTCGTCGATCCCGAACTGAAGGTCCGCGGCGTGGACGGGCTGCGTGTGGTCGACACCTCGATCATGCCGACCATCGTCTCGGGCAACACCAATGCGCCAGCCATGGCCATCGCGATGAACGCCGCAGGCATGATCCTGCGCCAGCAAAAGGCTTGATATGACCATTCCGTTCACGACGCTCGACAAGCTTTACATTGATGGCAGCTGGGCGGACGCGGGGCCGGACCGAGACGATGTCCTCAATCCCGCGACCGAAGAGATTATCGGTCATGCGCCGGTGGGCACGATACAGGCCGCGGATACCGCAATCGCGGCTGCCCGCCGGGCATTCGACCATGGTCCATGGCCACGGATGTCGATAGCCGAGCGAGTAACCCTGCTTCGCCGGATGTATGCCGCACTCGACGCGCGCCGCGCAGACATCGCAGCGCTCATCGTCGCCGAAGTGGGCTGTGCACAAGGCATCACCCACGGAATGCAGGTGGGTGCGCCGCTCGATCATTTTGCCTCCGCGCTCGATCATGCGCGCGACGAGACCGTCCGCCTGCCGCTCGACGTCACACCGGATTTCATGAATCCGGACGGTCCGCGCAAGATGGGCGGTACGACGGTCGTGCGGGAACCGGTCGGGGTCGTCGCCGGAATCACCGGCTATAATTTTCCGTTCCTTCTCAACCTCGCCAAGATCGTGCCCGCGCTCCTTGCCGGCAACACGCTTGTGCTCAAGCCGTCGCCGTTCACGCCATTCTCGGCCTTGCTGTTCGGAGAGATTGCTGACGAGATCGGTCTGCCCAAAGGCGTGCTCAACGTCGTGACAGGCGGGCCCGATGTCGGCTCCCTCCTCACCACCGATCCGCGCGTCGATCTCGTCAGCTTCACGGGATCCGAGGGCGTGGGCGCACTGATCATGGCGCAAGCCGCCCCTACGCTGAAGCGCGTGCATCTCGAACTCGGCGGCAAGTCGGCGCTGATCGTCCGCCACGATGCGGACATCGTTCAAGCAGCCCAGATGGCGGTCGGTATACTCTCGGTGAACGCCGGCCAAGGTTGTGCGCTGCTCACCCGGCTTCTCGTTCACAACAGCGTGCGGAAGCAGTTCGTCGCGACCGCCGCAGCGACAGCGAGCCATTTCAAGATCGGCAATGCCGCCGATCCGTCGGTGATGATGGGGCCGCTAATCCGCGAGGCGCAACGCGCGAAGGTCGAGCATTTCATCGCCGTCGGGCGCGATGAGGGGGCCAGGCTCGTCCATGGCGGCGGTCGCCCGGAAGGCCTTTCCAAGGGCTATTTTACCGACATCACGCTCTTCGACGATGTCGCGAACAGCATGACGATCGCCCAGGAGGAGATATTCGGACCGGTCGGCGCGGTGATCGGCTTCGACAGTGATGAAGAGGCCATCGCGATCGCCAATGACAGTCGCTTCGGTCTGAATGGCGGCATCGAAACCGCGGACGCCGCTACCGGATATGAAATGGCGCTTCGTCTGCGAACGGGAAGCGTTGCCCTGAATGGCGGCACCGGCCGGATGAGTTATGCTCCGATTGGCGGCTACAAGCGGTCCGGCATCGGCCGCGAATATGGACCCGACTGGTTGCGCGAATATCAGCAGGAAAAGTCGGTTTTCTATCCCGTCGGTCGATGATGCGTGCCATCACGACGCCTGCCGTCACATCCCCTTGACCTCCGGCATCACCCGTTCGGCGAAAAGGTCGAGGGCCGTCTCGCGCTGGTCCGGTGACCCGATTCCGAAAGCAAGATCAACAATGCCGACACCGCAATCGCGCAGCGTCTCGAAACGCCCCACGAGTGTCTCCGGGCCGCCGACGAAATAGGGTTCGGAGACCAATGGCACCACCGGCGGCCCGCCAAGCGCGCCCTGCTGGAGCCGGGCCTGCTCGGCCTGCTTCCGCCCGAAGAACGCCGCCATATCGTCCGCCGCCTGGGCATCGCTGGACGCCGGATAGGCGATCCCCCGATAGAGAACATGGTCTGCCGTGGGCTCCCATCCTGCACTTGCCGCCGCCGCACGATAGAGCGCCACCCACTTGGCTACCATCTCGGGCGGCGCGAAGGAAAAGGCGATCCCCATCCGCCGTTCGGCCGCAAAGGCGATCGATTCCTCGCTATTGCCGGATCCGTAGATGAGCGGGTGCGGCTCTTGCAGCGGTCGCGGCCAAACCGAGACGGTACTGAACTGGAAATGCTCGCCATCCCAGCGGAAGGGCTGGTCGGCGCGCCAGGCTTTCAGGATCAGGTCGATCCCTTCCTGCGTCATGCCACGCGTTCCGTCGCTGCCGGTGTCATAGGTGCGATGTTCGTTGGGAGTTCCGCGCAGGAACAAGACGACGAGCCGTCCGCCGCTCAGCATATCGAGCATCGCGAGCTCCTCGGCGAGCCTGATCGGGTTGATCAGAGGGACGAGTGGCCCAAGAAGCGCAATCCGTGCGCGCTTGACGATATGGGTCAGCGCGCCCGCCATGACGCATGGATTGGGCGTCATGATATACGGCGCATAATGATGTTCGGAGACGCTGACCCAGTCGAACCCCAGGGCATCGGCTTTTCCACACATCATGAGGCTGTGCTCGAAGGCGGCTCGCGCGGTGGCGCGATCGCAATGGAGGGGCGCCGCCGGCCAGATTTCGATACCCGGCGCTGGCCCGTCATAACCCGTCATGCCTAGATAGGATAATTTCATCGCAGCCCCCTGGACCTCCACCCGGCATCGGGCAGCCATGGTCGAGGGAATGCGACGGTCTTTTCGTCGGCAGGCCTATCCAAAGAAGGGCGGGTTCATCCCCGTCCCGCTTATCATCCCTGTCAAACATGGGGACGAGGTGATGAGGATGAAGTTCGAGAGGACCAAGGCTCGACCTGTTTGCGCTGACGACGAACGTGCAATCATCGCAGTGCTGTTGCGCTACGCGACAGGTATCGACAGCCGCGACTGGCCCTTGTTCCGGACATGTTTTTCAGACGATTTCGAGGCCGATTATGGCAGCTTCGGCAAATGGCGCGGCCCGCGCGAGATCACCGACTATATGCGTCAGGCGCACGCCCATCTTGGACCAACCCTGCATCGCCTCACCAACTTCACGGTCGAGGACGACAGCACGCATGTGCGCGCGCGAAGCTATGTCGATGCATTGCTGATGCCGCTCGCGACCGGCGGTCCCATCCATCGCGGAATCGGCTGGTATGACGATCAGATGGTTCGGACCTCCGAGGGCTGGAAGATTGCCCGGCGCCAGTTCACGCCCGTCCGTCTCGCTTGAAAGGCACACCTGTCCCGATGTCGAACCAGCAGGTCATTCTCGTAAATCGTCCGACCGGCGTCGCCCAGGCAACGGATTTCGTCGTCCGCACGGGCAGAATAGACGAACTGCAAGACGGTCAGTTGCTTGTCCGCAATCATTTTCTCTCGGTGGAACCCGCTATGCGCGGCTGGATCGCCGATGCCGGCAATTATTCCGCACCGGTTGCTATTGGCGAGGTGATGAGGGCCCTGGCGTCGGGCGAGGTGATTGCTTCGCGGCATCCCGACTATCAGGGAGGCTATTTCGTCATGGGATGGTTCGGCTGGCAGGATTATGCCGTCGTTGATCCCGGAAAAATCGTGCAGCGCACGAACAGGGCCGAACTGTCTGCCTCGCTCGGTATCCTCGGTCTGACCGGCGTCACGGCCTATCTGGCGTTGACCGGTGTCGGCAATCCCCGTCCCGGCGAGACTGTCGTGATATCCACGGCCGCCGGCGCGGTCGGCTCGACAGCAGGCCAGATCGCACGGATCCTTGGATGCCGGACCGTGGGCATAACCGGTGGACCAGCGAAGGTGCAGATGTGTCTCGACGACTTCGGCTATGACGCAGCCATAGATTATCAGGGCGAGGACGTCCCGGAACGGATTGCCGCCCTCTGTCCCGACGGCGTCGACGTTTATTTCGACAATACATCGGGTGCGATCAGCGATGCCGTGCTGCCGCATCTGGCCTTGGGTGGTCGCGTCATCATCTGTGGAACGGCGGCGGTCCAGCGCTGGGACGACTGGCCGGTCGGCCCCCGCGTCGAACGACACCTCCTTGTCAAACGGGGGCGGATGGAGGGCTTCGTGATCTTCGACCATATGGACCGCTATGGCGAAGCCGTTGAGCGCCTGCGCGCCTGGCTGGCGGACGGCCGCCTTACGCATCGCGAAGACATTCTAGAAGGAATCCATGCCTGCCCCGACGCTCTTGCCGGTCTCTATCGCGGCGAGAATCGGGGCAAGCGCCTCATTCGACTCGTCTGAACCTCTATCCACATCACGTCGCACGGGAGCTAAGATGACGGACATTTCCGGAAAGGTCGCAGTCGTCACCGGCGCTTCGGCGGGTATCGGTGAGGCCATCGCCCGCAATCTGGCTGAAGCCGGCGCGAAACTGGTCCTAGTCGCGCGGCGGCAGGAACGCCTGGAAGCTCTTGCCCGGGAAATCGGCGGGGACACGGCCATCCTGGCCGTAGATCTGGCCGAGCCGGATGCGCCCGAGCGAATGCTCGCCTTTGTCGAGAAGCGCTTCGGCCGCGTGGATATCCTCGTCAACAATGCCGGCATGCTCAGAGTGGGAACGTTCGAGACGTTCGATCTCGCCGAAGTGCGACCCATGATCGCGCTGAACTATGAGTCGATCGTCCACAGCAGCATTCTTTTCGCGCGCGCGATGAAGGCGGCGGGCAGCGGCCAAATCGTTAACATCTCCAGCATCGGCGCTGGCATCACCGCGGCGGGTACAGGCATTTACGGTGGCCTCAAGCGAGCCCTCGAGAGCTTTACAGATGTCCTTCGCATCGAGCTTGCAGGCTCGGGCGTCAGGGTCGGGCTGGTCGCTCCCGGCACCACCGGCACCGAAATCTTCGACGACATGAAAGCCCATGGCCAGCCAGGCTGGGACGAATTCATTCCCGCTCTAGAACCCGAGGATGTCGCCCGCGCGGTTCGCTTCATCGTCGAGCAGCCGCCGCGCGCCAACACGGCGCGCGTGCACGTCTATTCGGCGTCGGAAGGATTCTAGATCATTCCAGCGTCGCGTAGGCGGAGAGCCGAAACGGGCTGAATGGTTCGCCGGTCTGGACTTTCCGGACCCATTGCGGATCCATCAGCAGTGCGCGGCCGATCGCGACGAGATCGAACTCGCCGCGCTCGAACCGCTCGACGACCATTGAGAGATTGTTCACCGCCTGCGTGTCCTCGACGAATGACGATTGCAGGTCCTTGGTGAAGCCGATGCCGCCAACGGTCATCGTCGGTCGCCCGGTCACTTTCCGCACCCAGCCGGCCAGACCCATGTCCGAACCTTCGAACGCGGCGGCGTTGAACAGTCGGGTGCTCGCGTCGAATATGTCGACGCCGGCATTCGCGATCGGCCCCAGCAGCATCTCCAGCTCTGCCGGCGTCTCGGCATTGCGCGCGCCATAATCCTGGATTTTCCACTGAGAGAAGCGGTACATGATCGGAAAATCCTCGGCCGTCGCGGCGCGGATGGCGCGGACGATCTCGACGGCAAATGTGGCCCGGCGAACCAGGTCTCCTCCCCAGCGATCGTCGCGACGATTGGTATGCGGCCACAAGAAGCTGTCGATCAGATACCCGTGCGCGCCGTGCAGGGCGACACCGTCAAATCCCACCGCATGCGCATTTGCCGCGCTTCTCGCAAAGCCGGCAATGATATCCCCGATCTCGCTGTCGGTGAGTGGACGCGTGTCGGCTCGCATCTGGTCGACATAGGCAGACGGCACCATCGCCTTGTCGGTCGGCCCCCAAGTGCCTGACGGCCGGGCCGAAAGCGTTTCGGGCGCATTGCCCGTCCCGTTCAGGCGGATCGGCCCCATATGCCAGAGCTGCGGCATGATCCGGCCGCCCGCCGCGTGCACGCCGTCCACGACGCGCCGCCACCCCGCAAGCGCAGCCTCGCCATGCATGACCGGTGTGTCGTGCTCACCCATCGTTCCGGCGCCAAGCGCGCTCGCATGATCCACCCCGACGCCCTCGGTGATGACGAGGCCCACATTAGCCTCGGCTCGTCGCCGATAATAAGCTGCGACATTTTCTCCGGGCACGCCGCCAGGTGAGAAGTTCCGCGTCATCGGCGACATCACGAACCGATTGGTCAGGCGGAGCGGGCCGATGTCGAACGGCGAAAACAGGATATCGCTCTTTTCGGACACTTGCTGCTCCTCGGCGCTTCAATCGGCCGACCTCGACGTCGGCTCCTTCCTCCTCTCCATGATCGAGAAGGCCGGAACGGATGACCTGCCGGGCGATAGGATGCCGTCCGCCGAGATCCTGTGCATGGTCGGTTCCGCAGTCCCGCTTGCGACGGGGGCGCGCGACGGAGAGGTCAGCTCATGGCGAAAGCCAGTATCGACGCCAGCCTAGTGGCGAAATCCGCGTCAGTTCATGCCGGTTCGACGGCAAGCGCCGACTGCGGACAGGCTTCGGCGCCTTCGCGCGCCTTTTCCTCGAGCCCCTCGGGCACGATCTCGGTTTCGACGAAGACGATGCCGTTGGCATCCAGCTTGAACACTTCGGGGCAGATTTCCGCGCAAATTCCATAGCCGCAGCACGCCGGCTTATCGATCACCACCTTCAAACGCTCAGCCATCATTTTCTCCTCTCCAACCCATATTACATATTGAACAGCTTTTGTTCAATATGTATAACACAGCCAATAAGGATTTCCGACGACTGGAGAGAAAGCCATGCTTCAACGACGCCCGCTGGTGCTGCGCGACGGCACTTCGATCGACGATCTGATCGACCGCAACATGAATGAGGTGTCGTTGCGGGTGATGAGCGACGAGGAGCTCTATCAACTCGAGATGGAGCGGATCTTCGCGAAGACCTGGCTCCTGCTCGGCCATGAGACCGAGATCCCCAAGGGTGGCGACTTCATTGTTCGCGACATGGGTGAGGACAATGTCATCGTCTCGCGCGACCGCCAGGGCGAGATCCATGTTTCGCTGAATGTGTGCCCCCATCGCGGCATGAAGGTCTGCACGGCGGAGGCTGGAAACGCCCAGGCGCATCGCTGCATCTACCATGGCTGGGCGTTTCGTCCCGACGGCAGCTTCATCGGAGCGCCGATCGAAAAGGAGCAGATGCACGGTGACAAGCGTCCGAAGGAGGAACTCGGTCTCAAGAAGGCACGCGTGCATCTCTATGGCGGCCTGATTTTCGCGACCTGGAATCCCGAGGGGACGTTCGATGAGTTCCTCGGCGACGCCAAATTCTATCTCGACCAGCTCTTCTGCCGCAGCGACAACGGCCTGGAGATGCTGGGTCCGCCGCAGCGGTTCGTGCTTCCGTGCAACTGGAAGATCCCCGGCGAACAATCGGGCTCGGACGGCTTCCATACGCTGACGCTCCATCGCTCGCTGATGGAGGGCGGCATCATGGGGGGAACCGCCGAGTCGATCTACGACAATGCGCCGGGCATGTATGGTGTCGACATCAGTTGCGATCAGGGACATTCGCTGCGTTGCCTTGAAGCTGCGCAGACCTTCAAGATGTTCGCCGACGTGAGCTTCGAGGGCAAGACCGTCGAGGAGCGCCTTCACCTGCTGCCCCCGCCCGGCGTCACCAAGGAGATGATCCCGCAGCTGTTCAAGAATCTGTCGGAACGCCAGGTCGAGCAGCTGGCCACGTGCCCACCCCAGGTGGGCGGCCTGTTCCCCAACGTCCTGCTCGCCTTCATTTTCGCGCCGCGCACCGACGGCGGTGCATCGGGCGCGCTCGCGCTCCACACCTATGTGCCAAAGGGCCCCAATCATGTGGAGTTCGTGAACTTCATCTTCGCCGAGAAGGATGCACCCGAGCAGGTCAAGCGCGACATGCTTCAGAACGCCATCCAGCAGACCGGCACCTCGGGCATCATCGAGCAGGACGATGCCGATACGTGGCCGCAGATCATGCGCAATTCGCGCGGTGCCGTCAGCAAGCACATGACGCTCAAATATCAGGCGCTCACCGGCCACCACAAGCCGGACGACTGGTACGGCGACGGCTATGTCTATCCGGGCTTCACCAAGGACGACACGCAGTGGAACTGGTGGATGGCCTACTACAATCTCATGACCGCCACCGCCTGACCCTGCCGACTGCCTGAGAGGATATTTCCATGACCGATTATTCCACGGCCGCAGTCGACAAGAGTGGCGTCCTGCGTGGCCTCGTTTCCAAAACCCGCGTTCCGCTCGGGTCCGAAGTCTATAATCGCATTCTCGAGACGCTGTATGACGAGGCAGCCGCCCTCGACGAGCGTCGCTTTGATGACTGGGTCGCGATGCTGGGCGAGGACCTCATTTATACCGCGCCGATCCGGCTCACGCGCACCGGTCCCAATCGCGACCGGGACGTCATGCGGACGATGATGCATTTCGACGACAATTATGCGTCGATCCTCATGCGGACAGGCCGGCTGGCGAAGAGCGCCTGGGCGGAAGATCCACCCTCGCGCTGCCGCCGCTTCGTTACCAATGTACGCGTTGCCGAGTGCGACGCACCAGACCAATACGAAGTGGTCAGCTATCTCTATGTCGAGCGCAGCCGCGGCGACAATTGGCACAATGAGACGGTGACGGCGGAACGACGCGATATCTGGCGGGCGGTCGACGGCGGCTACAAGCTGTCGAAGCGCGAGATCATCTGCGACCAGTCGACCCTGTCGATGTCCAACTTCGCCATCTTCTTCTAGTCGCGATGCCCGGCAAGGCCCCTCCCCATATCATCGTCGTCGGCAGTGGCCTTGCCGGCTACGGCATCCTGCGCGAACTGCGCCGGCTCTCGCCCGAAGCCCAGTTGACCCTCGTCACGCTCGACGATGGACATTTCTATTCGAAACCAGCTCTCTCGACGGCACTTGCCAAAGGCAAGGTCCCCGATACGCTGGTCACGACGCCCGCCGCCAAGATGGCAGCGCAGCTGAAACTGGATCTGCGAGCCGGTCGCGAGGCCGAAGCCATCGACACGGTCGGCCGGGTGTTGCTGACGACCGGGGGGCCGATCGCCTATGACGCCCTGGTGCTGGCACTGGGCGCGGATCCCGTGCGCCCGCAAATTGAAGGCGACGCGGCGCATCGCGCCTTTTCGGTCAACAATCTCGATCAGTATCGCGAGTTCCGGGAAGCCTTGCCTGATGGCGCTCGTGTGCTTGTCATGGGCGGAGGGCTGGTCGGCACCGAATTTGCCAATGACCTCTCGGCCACCGGCTACCGGCCCATCGTCGTCGATATGCTCGGGCACCCCCTCGCCCAGCTGGTACCAGCAGGCGTCGGTGCCGTTGTCCAGGCCGCTCTTGAGGAGCAGGGCGTCGCCTGGCATCTCGGCCGCCGGGTCGCTGCGATCCATCGGCAGGACGGAGGCGTCCGGGCCGAGCTCGACGACGGAACGGTTATCGAGGCCGAAGCCGTGCTTTCGGCGGTTGGCCTTCGCCCGCATACCAGGCTCGCCGAAGAGGGCGGGCTGGCCGTCGATCGCGGTATCAAGGTCGATGCGACCGGCCGCACCAGCGACCCGCATATCTATGCCATTGGCGATTGTGCCGAGTATCAGCGTGGACTTGCCGCTTATGTAACGCCGATCATGGCGGCGGCGCGCGCAATCGCACCGAGTGTCCTCGGGACGCCGACCGAGATTCGCTTTCCGCCATTGTCGGTTCAGGTGAAGACCACGGCATGCCCCGTCGTCCTGCTTCCGGCACCTTTCGGCGTCGATGGAGAATGGGAAGAAAGCGAGGCGGATGAGGCCGGGCTCAAATATCTGTTCCGGGATCGTAGCGGAGTCGTTTGCGGTTACGTCCTGACCCGCGACAAGTGCCAGGAACGGACGGAACTGGACCGCTCGCTCAGCGAGTTGTCGACTAGCGGGGAACAGGCATGACAGGGCTGTTGGAAGGCAAGATTGGCATAGTGACCGGCGGCGCCAAGGGGCTGGGCTATGGCATCTCCCGGCGCATGGCCCGCGAGGGAGCGTCGCTTCTCATCACCGGGCGCGATGGCGCCGCGACCGACGCTGTCGCCAAGGAAGTTCGCGCCGAGTTCGGTACCCAAGCGGTCGGCATGGCGGCCGACATGGGCGTCAAAGAAGACGTCCTCGCCATGGTCGGCCGCGCCGTCGATGAATTTGGCGGTCTCGATACGCTTGTCACGAACGCCTCCTTGCTGTCGCCAAACATCCTTCTCGAAAACAAGACTGACGACATGCTGCGTCGGACGCTCGAAATCGGCACCTGGGGGACGTGGTGGGCGATGCAGGCGGCGATGCCCCACATGAGGGCGCGCGGCGGCGGCTCGATCATCAATTTCTATTCGATCGATGCCCAGACCGGCGCATGGCTCCACGCTGATTATAATATGAATAAGGGCGCGATCCTGGGGCTGACGCGAAGCGCGGCTGTCGAATGGGGCCGCTTCAACATTCGCACCAACGCCATTGCGCCGACGGGCATGGGCCAGGTCTTCGCCCAGCTGGCACAGGACGTTCCCGGTTTCCTGGACATGGCAACTGCTAGCAATCCGCTCAAGCGCGCGGGTGACCCAGAAAACGATATCGGTCCCGTCGTCGTCTTCCTCGCGTCCGAGATGTCGCGTTTCGTGAACGGCGAACTCATCAACGTCGATGGGGGACAACATCTCCCCGGCTATGTCAGCGTGCCCCACAACCTGGCTGAACTGGAGGCTCAATCATGAAGCTCCTGTCCTCGTCCGACCTCAACAAGGAAGGCACGCCGGGCGAACTTCCGGTGAGCGTCGTCAAGATCCTCGACGGCGCCCTGCGGGCGATTGGCGACCTCGGTGCACGACGGCTGTCGATGAGCGACATCAGCGATGCCAGCGGCGTTTCGCGCGGCACGCTCTACCGCTATTTCTCCTCGAAGGAAGAGGTGCTGGCTGCCGTCAGCGAATTCGTCTGCGTCTCTTTCGAGGACGGCATTCGCGCGGTGGCTCAGGGGCTCGATGATCCCATGGAGCGCTTCCGCACGGTGATGCGCTTCTTTGCCAGGTTCACGACCGAGCGTTCGCCCGAACGGATTTTCGAGATCGAGCCGGCCTTTCACCTCGAATTCTTTCGCAGCCATTTCGGGCGCCACAAGGCCGCGGTTCGCGACGCGCTAGATCCGGTGCTCGATTATCTCGATTCCCTTACGCATGCGCCCATCGATCGGGACGGCTTCGTCGAAGCTCTGGTTCGGGCGCAGCTCAGCACCATGATCGTCCCGGCCAGCCAGCAATGGATGGATTTCTGGGATGGCACGCCTGACCGCCTTGAAGAATGGGCGCTCAAGATCGCCGACCGAGAGGCGGCCCGGAAGGAAAGGAAGAACTGATGGCCACCGCAGCGAAGCTTGAAACGCGCAACTTCACTAAGTTCGCGCCGACGGAAGTCGCCGAAACCTATATCGCGAAGGCCCGCGAACTCCGCGATCTTCTGCGTGCGGAAGCAGCGGAAGGTGAGCGCCGTCGCTCACCGACGCCAGCCGTCGACCAGGCGCTCAAGGAGAATGGTCTGCTCACACTGCTCCTGCCACAGCGCTGGGGCGGTGCCGGCCTTTCCTTCAGCGACTATTCGCGCTTCCAGATGGAACTTGCCAAGGGCGACACCTCGGTGTCCTGGGTTGCGCAAATCGTCAACGGCACGACCTGGGTCGCCAGCCTTACGTCGGACGCCACCCAGGCGACCTTGTTTGGCGAGGGACCCAAATATGTCTGCGGCGCCTACAACCCGCCTGGCAAGGCCAAGCGGGTCGATGGCGGCTGGATCGTCAATGGCGCGTGGCCCTACACTTCGGGATCGCGCCAGTCCGACTGGGCCCAGTCGGGTGTCGTTCTGGAAGGCTATGAGGGTCCCGTCGTTCCCGGCATCAACATGGTCTATATTCCCTTCAGCCAGCTCGAGATTCAGGACAGCTGGTATGTGACTGGCATGCAGGGAACCGGTTCCGACACCAGCGTCGCCAAGGACGTTTTCGTTCCCGACCATCTGATGGTCATGATGGACAAGCCGTTCGGCCATGTCGAACCGAACAAGCAACATTATGGCGCGCCTTCGGATCGTGTTCCGGTGGTTCCGGTGGTTCGGGCGACCGGTCTCGCGCAGCTTGTTGGCGGCGCCGAGGCGATGCTCGAGATCGTCGAGGCAGAATCCACCAAGAAGCCGATCGTCACAACCACCTACCAGAAGCGCACCGACTCGGGCGTGGTTCTCCATGATCTCGGGCGCGTTGCGGCCCAGCTTGGCACCGCTCGCCTTCTGCTTCTCGACGCTACCGGCACGCTGGATGATGTCGGCCTGACGGGACGCGAGTTCAGCTTCGCAGAGCGCGCCAAGCACAAGGCCCAGTGCAGCCAGATCGTCGAATTGGTGCACAGCTCGATCGAGGCGCTGATGTTCATTTCCGGCTCCTCAGCCTTCGCGCTCGACAAACCAATCAGCCGCTTCTGGCGCGACATCCATGTCGGACTTCGCCACGTCCAGAACATTCCCATGCTGGGCTACGAGATCTTCGGCCGCACCCGGCTCGGCGTCGACAACATCACACCGCCAGGCGCCTACTGAAACAGTATTGCCGCATTCTCCTCCCGCGGCATGAACTGGGACCGTCCTCACCACGTGAAGACGGTCCCTTCTTCATTCATCAACGTGCGACTGCCCCAAGTGTTTTGGCGAAACCACAGGATTGAACCCGGCATCGGTCCGGCGAGCCTCCATCCGAACTCTTCAGGACAAGAGAGCCGTGCGCAAATTCGATGAGCTGAGCGTCGGTGAAACCCGCCAATCCGAATTCGTCGAACTCACGGAACACGCAATCCGAGCGTTTGCGGAGCAGTTCGACCCACAATGGTTTCATATTGATCCCGACGCCGCAAAGGCCTCGCCCTTTGGCGGACTCATTGCCAGCGGCGCCCACCTCATCTCATTGTGGCGCCGGATCGATCACGCCATCAATGGCGACATCGCCTATCAATGCGGCGTCGGAATGGAGAATGTGAAGTTCGTTCGCGCCGTCAGCGCGGGGGAGCGGCTCCGCCTCCGATCCGAAATCGTCGCCATGCGACCATCAAGCACGCAAGCGGAGCGAGGCCTCGTGACGATGGCCTATCTCATGAGCAATCAGGACGGTGAGACGGTGATGACGCTGACCGCGCTCAATCTCGTCTATCGCTGATACCGGTCAACTTCCCGCAGAAACAGGCCAGGCCAGTTCTGCCGGAAGTTGACCGGTATCAGCGAGCAACTCCATCGGTCCCCTGCCAGTGCTCCATCCGATCCGCATCTGGGACCGCCGTCAAATTGGCCGACTATTTAGCCAACCAAACCACGCTAGCCTTGGGACAGCCGGGGCGCGCGGTCGGTCAGAGACCTGCAGCGGCAGATCACCGGCTCCATGGGGGGCGGCATACGAGAATATAAGGCGGCGAAGCAGGAGGATAGCTGATGGGATTGCGTCTACGGCACGGGTTGGCCGCGAGCTTGAGTGCCCTCTTGAGCATTGCAGCAAACGAAGCGGCGGCTCAGACTGAGACATCCGGGACATCGCAAAATGCTTCGGAGGCCACGGCCGATATCATCGTTACAGCCCGCCGTCAGGCCGAGAACCTGCAGGATGTTCCTCTTTCAATCATCGCGGTCGACGACCGGATGCTCAATGAGCGCAACGTCAAGACCGCCAACGACCTGCCCCTCGTCGCGGCGGGTCTGAGTGTTCAGAATACGGCCTCCAATCGAAACGATACGACCTTCTCGATCCGCGGACAGGGGCGCACTTTCGGCCAGAATTCACCGGGCGTTGTCGCCTATTTCGCCGAAGTGCCCGATTTCTCGACAACATTCTACGACCTGGAGAATGTGCAGGTTTTGAAGGGTCCGCAGGGCACGCTGTTCGGCCGCAATACCACGGGCGGCGCAATCCTCTTCGTTCCGAAACGTCCAACCAACGATCTTGACGGCTTCTTCAACTTTCGGATCGGCGAATATGAGCGCCGTGATGTGGAATTCGCCGTCGGTGGTGCGATCGTTCCAGACAAGGTGATGCTGCGCTTTGCAGGGCAGTTTCTCAATCGGGAGGGATTCACCAAGAACCTGTTCAATGACAGTCGGACGGACGCCGAGGACAGGAAGTCCTTCCGTGTCAGTCTCCTCCTGACCCCGTCGGAGCGCTTCGAAAATTATACCCTCTTCGAATACACGTCGATCGAGGAGGCAGGATCGGGCGCGTCCATTGGCGGTTTCACCGCCACCAACCCCGTCTTCTCGGCAAGCACACCGACCCAGCCGCCGCTCCTGCCGCAACTGACCGCCGCGCTCGCCGCCCAGCAGGCGCGGGGCCCTCGGATCATCGATGTCGACTTTCCCCTGAGCAACGGGTTCAAGTCGCGCGGTGTCCTGAACTCCACGACGCTCGACATGACGGACGACATCAGTCTGAAGAATATCTTCAGTTACCGTTGGTATCAGATGGAGACAAATTACGATATCGACGGGACAGATCTTCCGATCCTGAATGTTAGCAATCCTTTCCAGGGGAACTGGATTACGCAACGGACCGAAGAAATCCAGCTTCGCGGTAATTTCGACATCGTCGATGTGGTTGCTGGCTATTATGACGAGCGCAACAAGTCGCCGGCCGGAAGTGTTGGCTTTGATACCGTCCAATATGTCCAGCTACCGCCGATCCCGGGGCTGCTCCCCGCAGGCTATCTCGGCCCGATCCGTGCATTCGTCATCAGCGGCGGCAGCCTCAACACGAGCAAGGCCTTTTATGGCGAGGCCAACCTCAGGCCTCTTGACGGTTTGACGCTGACCGCTGGTATTCGGCGTACCAAGGATTTCCGGTCGACCTCGACAGAAGGCACCAAAATCCTCATTCCCGGCATTCCATTCCCGTTGCCCGCAGGTGCGCCGAGCGCCAACGAGGCCACTTTCAAGGCTACCACCTGGAATCTCGCGGCGCTCTACGAGTTCACGCCCGACCTCAACGCATATGCCACCGTGCGACGGGGCTACAAGTCCGGCGGTTTCAATTCGACGGCACTCAATCCCGCCGATCAGTTCTTCCGGCCTGAAACCGTCACTGACTATGAGATCGGCATTAAAAGCAAATGGGGGTCCGGAGATTGGGCGATACGCGCCAATCTCGACTTCTTCTACGACGACTATAAGGACATCCAGCGCTTCGTTAATCTCAACACGATCCCGGCATCGACGGTGACGCGCAATGCGGCCGCGGGCAACATCAAGGGCGTGGACGTCGATCTTGCCGTGGCCGCCGGCAGCATTTTCAGTATCGACCTCAAATACACTTACCTCGATGCAGAATATGACGAGTATATCGATCCCGGCCTCGGTGATCTGAGCAACAGCCGTTTTCCCAACTCACCCAAGCACCAGCTCAACGTCACGCCGCGAGTATCCATCCCCACCAGCGATGAAATCGGCAAGATCAGCATTCAGTCCAATATCTATTATCAGAGCCTGATTGCGTTCGACCCTGTCAATCGCCCCAATGGCAACCCCGTGGCCGCGCTGAGCGTGCCGGGTGCGACCGCGCCTGGCTATACCAGGATCGACCTGCGGGCCGACTGGCATGACATCATGGACACGAGTCTGAGCGCTGCCATCTTCGTCAAGAACATCACCGACAAGACCTATATCGTCGGCGGTAACAACCAGCTGCCGACCCAATTCGGTACTGTGGCCTATCTCTATGGCGAACCGCGGATGTTCGGAGTGGAGTTTCGCTTCGACTTCTAGTCGACCGACAGCGCGCTACAAAATTTGACGGAGGTCCCACTGATGAATGAGCCAGTACAACGCCGTGCCGGCGACGGATCGCCCGCGCCCGCTGCAGATGACCTGCGCTGGTGGTCGGCGGAACGTATCCGCGACGCGATCGCGCGCAAGGACGTGACCGCAGTTGAGGTCACACAATATTTCCTCGAGCGTGCCGACAAGCTTGATCCAGAATTACACGTGTATTCCGAGCTCGACCGGGAAGGCGCGCTCGCGGCAGCACATGCTGCGGATGCCAGCCTGGCCCGCGGCGAGCTTCCGGGGCCGCTGCATGGCGTGCCTACAGCGATCAAGGACCATGTGCCGGTTGCGGGGCTGCGCGGCCATCAACTGGGCGATACGCCCGCGGCCGTCGCCAAGTGCGATCATTTTGGGGTGGAGAGGATTCGCAAGGCTGGTGCCATCATTTTTGGCACCAACAGCATGCTCGGTGCGGGGGGCGGAGGCACGCTGGCGGGCGAAGGATTGTTCACACCCTTCAACTGGGACGCCGAGGCTCGCAGTCCATGGGACACGCGTCACGTTCCTGGATGGTCCAGTTCGGGGGGCGCGGCTGCGGTCGCGGCCGGCATGCTACCTTTCGCGATCGGCTCCGATGGCGGTGGATCCACCCGTCTTCCCGCTGCCTATAGCGGCATCGTCGGCTTCCACCCGACGGCCGGGCTCATTCCCGAGCTCGACTATGAAAGGCCGAGACCGCCTGCCGGAATAACCGTCGGCCCCCTGACGCGCGACGTGCGTGATGCCGCGCTCATCACCCAGGTGATGGCAGGCCCCGACGGGCGGGACCCGTTTTCGCTTCAGACGCAGCCCGACAACTTTCTCGCGCACATCGAGGACGGGGTAGCCGGCCTGCGCTGCGCGTGGACCGACGATTTCGGCTTCACCGATCGGTACGCAGCACCCGAAAGCCCCCGCGTTATCGCGCTCGTCCGCGCTGAGGCCCAAAAATTCGAGGGACTTGGCGCGACCGTCGAGGAAACACGCGAGGTCTGGGACGACATCATGCCAGGGCGCATGGCACAGTGGCTCGCTTTCTATCCGACAGCTGGCCTCCCCGCCCCTTCGGCCGAAACGCTCCAGGCCGGGTTCGAGGCACGGGGGCGCAACTGGGATCGCTTCCACAAACTGTTCCGGACCCACGACGTCATTCTATCGGCCACGTCGCAGCGCATCACCCGGCCTATCGACGAATGGGAGGCGGCATGGACGACGGCCGGTCCATCCTATCCCGGCGGCAGCTTCATGGGCTCCTATTGCAGCCACACCGATATGTTCAATTGGCTCAAATTTCCGGCAATTTCGATACCT
Source organism: Sphingomonas sp. DBB INV C78 (assembly GCF_042693015.1). NCBI lineage: Bacteria > Pseudomonadati > Pseudomonadota > Alphaproteobacteria > Sphingomonadales > Sphingomonadaceae > Sphingomonas > Sphingomonas sp. DBB INV C78. The sequence continues at coordinate 2,580,122 of NZ_CP170544.1, forward strand.
TGCGGATTCATCGAAGGGTTCCCGGTCGGCCTTCAGGTCGCCGGCCCGCCCGGAAGCGAGGCGACGATCTTCCGCGTCGCGAATGCCTATCAGCGCGCCTTCCCAAGACTTGAGCGCCCGCCCGTCAGCTGACCGGTCTGCGCCCTTTCTTGAAACGCTTCAATCGGATGGAGAGCCAACCGTGGTTATCGACGACTATCAGGGCACCGATCCTTATTTCGGCAAGCCATTCATCGATGTGGACGAGCGGCGTGAACAGCCATCCTCGCATCGCTATGTTCATGGCGGCTTCGAGAACACCGATACGCGGTTTGCGATCTATTTCCCGGATGAGCCGGTCTATCAGGGGCGCTTCTTCCAGCCTTTGGGTGGGGGCCTCGGCGGCACCGAGTTCGCCTTCGTTGGCCCGCTTGCCGGGGTCCTTGGCGGGGTCGAAGCCTGCTTCCGTCTAGGCGGATATATGCTTGAGTCCAACCAGGGCCATTTTGGCAACGACCTCGATCAGCGTGCCGGCAACGATCCGGGCCTATACGGATATCGCGCGAGCGCGGAGTCCGCCCGCTTTGCCAAACATCTTGCGACCCTGCATTATGGCCGCCCGCCCCATCATGGCTATGTCTATGGCGGGAGCGGCGGTGCCCGCCGCTCACCCCTCTGCCTCGAAAATGCTGCCGATATCTATGATGGTGCCCTGCCCTTCATGGGGGGCGGTCCCGTGGCCCCTGGAAAAGCCGACGAGCCCATCGAGAGCGTGCAGCCAACCGGATTCGGGGCGATGTTCAACGTCCGACGGCTCCTCGGCGACAAGCTTGCCAGCGTCATCGATGCGATGGAACCCGGCGGTAGCGGCAATCCGTTTGAAGGCCTGACCACATACGAGCGCGAAGCGCTTGCTGACCTATATCGCCTCGGCTTCCCCCGGGGTGCCGAATATATGATCGCCCAGCCTATGGGTCAGGCCGCAATGTGGTGCTGGAACGCCGACGACTGGAAGCGTCAGGATCCGGACTATGTCCACGCCTTCTGGAACGAGAAGGGCTATGCCGGCCACGACACGCCTCATCTGTTCGAGGGCGACCGCATCGTACGCTTCGAAACCAAGGTCGGCGAAGTGCGTACCGCCGGCGACATTGCCGCCGAGGTCATGCGTGGAGGCCCCGCCGCGGGTGAGGCCAGTTCGTTCATGGCGGTCATGTCCCCGCCCGAGAAGCCAATCGCGATTCGCCTGGCAGGAGCGCCACAGGGCTATCTGCCGGGCGCCGGAGTCAGGGTGACCAGCGGCAACGCGGCCGATCGCCAGCTCTATGTCACCGGCCTTTTTGGGGACACACTCCTGCTTGACGGTTTTGGTGCCGACGGCAACGCCAAGGCTGCCGATATCGAACCCGGTGACAGCGTCGAGGTGGATAATGACGCGTTTCTCGCTTACTGCCATTGGCACCGACATCATATCATTGCCGGCGAGAAAGGTTTCGACCAGGTCATTGTCGACAACGCGCCGATTTTCCCGCAGCGCCGGCCCATCTGCGTGCCGACTCCATTTGGCGGCCATTACTCCGCGCAGTTCGAAGGCAAGCTGCTCTACATGCAGCACACCCACGACACCTCGTTGTGGCCCGACCAGGCGATCCTGTACGCCGAGAATGTCAGCCGGCACGGGAACCCCGACAACTTCCGTCTCCAATGGGTGGAAAATGCAGAGCACATCCCGCCGGCATTCCTGCCGTCCAGCATCTTTCCTTCGCCTTCATCGCGCCTGATCAACTATTCCGGCGTGATCGAACAGGGCCTCGCCGACCTAGTCGCCTGGGTAGAAGAGGGTGACGTGCCGCCTGCCAGCCAATATCAATACGCGGGGGGCAAGCTGACACTGCCTCCGGAAGCTAAGGACCGCGGCGGAATTCAGCCGGTGGTCGCTGCCTCGGCAAACGGCGCATCGCGCGCGGACGTTAAAGTAGACGAGCCCGTCACGCTCGTCGTTGTGGCCGAGGTACCACCAAACGCAGGAACCATTGTGCGCGTCGAATGGGACCTGGATGGCAGCGGCACATTTCCTGTCGCGCAGGATGGTGTGGACGCGACCTCGACCGCAATCCGGCTTTCCACCACTCATGCTTATGCAAAGGCCGGCACATATTTCCCGAGCGTTCGCGTGATCGCGCAACGCGAAGGCGACGTCGCCACACCACATCGCCAAATACCCAACCTCGCCCGCGTTCGCGTGGTCGTTAGCTGACAGATCGCGGCTCAATGATGTCCGAGCAACTCCGTGATCTGGCCGTTGAGCGTGTCAAAATGTTCGTCGGCCGCCACGAGGTTGCCGGACCTGAGACAGTCGAAATTGCCAAACACACTGCAACGCAATGCGTCGAGATCGCTAACCGCGAGTAACGTCGCATTGCCCGCACGGCGAGCTCGATACGCTGACAGGACCTGTTCGAGGAGGCTCAATACCGGGTTGTCCAGCACTCGCCATTCGAGATGGATCCGCATCATGTGAGATGTGGGATCCTCCCATTTCTGCAATCCGATCAATTGACCGATCTCGTCCCAATCGGCCTGCTCCGCCTTGCACGCCACAAGGAGCCGGTTGAGGCGGCCGAGCATGGACAAGGTCGGGCGGAAATCGCGCTCGATAAGCTGGACTTGCGCATAATGGTCGGCGATCCGCTCGATTACCCCCGGGGGGTGGACAGTCGTTGCCATGATCCCGCCGCTGCGGCCGCGTTCACATCTGACCACACCCCGATCCTCCAGCAGCCGCATGGCTTGCCGCAAAACCTGTCGGCTAACGCCGAAGCGGTCGGCGAGATCGAGCTCGAAGCCGACGCGAAATTCGCCCTTCTGCCGCCGTCGGCCGATTTCCGCGATCAGGAGTTCGGCGACAAAGCCGGCCAGTCCTGCACTACATGTGTCCGGGCCTGCCGACGGTGGATTGTAGAGCAAGGTGACGGCACGCTCGCGATGCTCGGCGAGCTTGTCGAGCGCTTCTGCAAATGGACGGATCGACCGGTTGAGCGAAAGCAGAGATGGACGGGCCGAGTTGTCCAACGAATGAAGCGGTGTTTTCCCGGATGCCAGCATGTTGCGAAAATCGGCGATAAACGCTTCGGTCGTGCCAGCACGGGCCGCTATGTCATGGCGATGCAGCAGCCAGATGGCTTTCTGCGCATCCGAAGCCTGCTCGTCAGACAGACCAGCAAAAACGAAGTAGCGCGCCAGCGCCAGCGCTATATCCGTTTGGGGTGCCTCCATAACGATCAGGCCTCCCCCCGGACCGCGACGCATCCGGGCAATGCCCCTGTCCTCCAGGATCCGCACAGCCTCAAGCAACGTTTCGCGCCTCAGGCCATAGCGCTCGCAGATCTCCGGACCGGTTCCGAACAAGCCACCTGGGGGACCGGCGCTGCGGCGAATGTCGTCCTCAATGCGGGCGACGGCGGCCGACGCCAATTTTACTGGAACCGATCTCTCCGCCAGGACGGATGTATAGATTTTCGGCCAGTCAAACCTGATCTCCATCCGCAGCCCCCATCCTCGTCCAGGATTTTTCCTGCTGCGCGCACGCTAGCCGCAATCAGCGTGGAAAAATCCTGACGAACGACAGGTAACAGGCTGGAAATGCGGTTGGTGGATGCTGCGCTTCGTCAGCGCACAACTGCTTCACGGTTGGTGCCAGCTGCCGATCCCTCGGGTGCGCAATGGACGTGGTTCGTAGGCGCGTGGCGTCGAGCATGGCGGCCGCCGCGCGCCTGCGACCGGTCAATTACGGCTGGCCGTCTTTTTCGAGGGTGACACACAGGACCAGTTGGCAGCGTTGTCGACGGCGCCTTTCTCCGTCGATTGGTTGAACCTCGCAACCTGAGGATGCGGGCAGAGAAGGAAGTCCCGCGCGGCGCCCGCCGGCGGCGGTACCATCACGCCCGAAACAACCTTGGTTTGGGGGTCGGCAAATTGCATCTGGACCCTCTCCGCGCCGCGATGGGTGACGATAGACTGAGGCACCTTGCCTTGCTCGACCCAGGCGACCAGGGCATCGAGCATCTGGTCGGGCGCATCCTGGGGCCCCGTCCCGCCGCCGCAATGCGCCATGCCGGGAACCCTGTAGAAGCGAACGAACTGTTCGAGCTCTGCCTTCCCACCGGGAAGCTTCTTGCCAGCATCGTTATAATATTGCTCGAGTTCGATGTCCGAGCAGCAGGAATCACTCACCCCGTTCCACAACAGGAGCTTTCCTCCGGCCTTGCTGAAGCCGCCGAGTTCTGCCGGATAAGGCTGGCCATAATCGAACTTCTTCGCGGCCTCCCACCATGCATTGATTTGTTTGGGATCCTTGAAGTCGAACTGCTTCAATGCGTCATAATCCGGGCCGAAATACACCCGTGCCAGCGAATCGCCGATCACATATCCACTTGGGCTCTTCCTCAAGTTCTCGATGGTGGGTTCGGGCGACCAGGGTGGAGGTGTCTGACCGAGGAAGCTGGGCCAGGTGCTCATGTTCGAGATCGGAAAGCCTTCCGTGAGCTTTCCCTTGGGTCCCTGTGGACCGGCCAGAATGGCCTTTATCGTCCTGATTTCAGGCTGAGTCAGGCACTCGGGTCCATCGGCACCCGAACAAGCCAACTTCGCCACGTCGAATTTGCACTCGCGCGGATCGGCGATGATGTCGTCCTTGGCTCCATCAAGCCCATCGCAGGCAGCGGTGACCTTTTTGTCGACCATGGCGAACTTGGCTGGCGATACCCATGCCCCCGGCTCGCGCGACATTTCGCGCGCTGCGGCAATGAACTTCAGCATTGTTGCGCTGCTCCGGCCCCCTGGTGCACCAAGCAGGACGCCGTCAAAGTCCTCCGGATGGCGCTCTATCGCCATCACTCCCATACGGCCGCCACCCGAACAGCCCGAGTGATAGCGGTACATGCCGGCTGCGTCGTAATAGTCCCTGGTTATCTTCTGGGTAGCGACCGCCACGACATGAGCGCCGCGATGGACATGGTCGACAGCCTGCGCCTCGTTCTTTCTGAGAAAGCTCCAGTCCACCATATGGGCTTGGTGTCCAGTGTCCGTCCCGGCAACGGCATATCCCTTATACAGTGGATTGCCTGGCGGAATCTGGGAGTCCGAGGGCACATAGCCAGCCGCTGCCCCCATCCCTATGAAATAATATCGGTTTTTCCATCCCGTGTCGGGCAACTGCAGCCGGAAATTGACCTTGTTCGGCCCGGGGTTCGTCGTGGTGACGAAGCCCTCAATCCGACAGTGCGGAACAGGCGCTGCGGTCGGAGTGGCAGAGACAATCGTCGTGTCGTCGGGTGCCATAGCCTGGATGGACGAGACTTCGCATTTTCGGGTGTCCGCCGCTTCCTCTGCCCAAGCCGTAGAAGCGGCCGAGACCACCGCGCCGGCTGCCAGCATCACAAACAAGTCCTTTCGCATGCCACTCCCTCAGTCTGCCTGGCGGATTTCCGCGCCGGGGGCAGGCTAGTGGTGGTGTGCGTGCAAAAAAGTCGGCTGAATTGATCGTCAGCTTGATGGCTCCCGCAGCGCGAATGGCCCAGACAGATTGCAAAGCGACTGTGGCGCCCCAGAGGCGAGTCCGGTTTGCAAGACCCGCAAGGACACTTGCCGAGACGCGCCGATTTTGAACCCTCGCCAAGGCCTGATCGGCTTACTCGCCCGGGTACATCGCCGCGGCAAGATTCCTGATCTCAAGCTCATCGGCAGGCAGGATGAAGCCTGCCTCGATCGCCGAGCGAAGCGATGCTTCGAACTTAGAGAGATAATCCCTCTTCCCGCCTGGATAGAGTTCAGCAAGCCGGTTCTCGTCGAAAGAAAATGTAGTGCCGAACAGCATGGCAAAGCCCGGCCCGCTTTGGCCGAGCCCCGAAAAGGTAGCTGTCGGCACGTCCATCCAGGGTGAGCGGATTCCGCCGACGCTGTTGCCGAACCTGTCGACGATCAGCGTTGGCGGGGCTCCGTCCGCGACACTGAGCGTCGGCGCGCTAGGTGGCGCCTTGCCCGTAGCGACCCAACTGTTGAGTGCAGAAAGCGCTGCCTCCATCACATAATGATGTTGTGGCGCCGCGTTCATCGGTTTGCCGAGAGATAGCCCCATCATCTCCGCCGTCGGTGTGAACGCCCTCGCCAGTTGTGCGCTGGTGGCCGACCCGGAATCGATGGTACTGCCGACGATGGTGTAGGTATCGGCATGTGCGGTCCCAGCAACCTCCCACGTCCTGATCCGGGCACTGTCGCCCTGGCGAGCCGGGAGAAAGCCAACCACCGGCGCCATCAGGTCGGTTTCGGTGATGAACATCAGGACGGGTACGCGAACGTCCGCCCGGATTTGCACGCTCTTCACAGCCACACCGCTTTCGCGCGCCTGCATGCTGGAAAGAAAGTCGCCGTCGATCGGCGCCGCTCCTCTGAATCGCGAATGGATCAGGAAGCCGTCGAAAACCCTTTCCTGCGGATCGATCGCGTTCACATAGGTCGTGAGGAAAGCCGCAGACTGGGATTCCCCCATCGCCAGGATGCGGTCGGGTTTCAGCGATCCGAGCAATCCGGATTTCCGATCGCGGATCGCCAGGCCCGCCTGGCTGAAGATGTCATAGGAATATGCGTCGCCAGGGTGCGCGAGCGAGCCATAACGCTCCGGGTCGGCTTGCTTCACCGGAAGGACGCCCGGCATCGCCATCCTGCCGCCGTCGAGGCCGACCTTCTGCGAAGAGACGCCCACATAGGCATAACCCTCGCGGACCAGTTCCCTGTGCAGATAATTCCAGTCAGGCGCGCCGTCGGTTCCGCTGCTGACATTCAGCCATTCAACGACGACCGTACCGTTGAACTTTGCCGCGTCGCTCGGACGCGCGACCACCATGCGCGTCTTGTAAGCGGCATGACCCGACGTCTCGGCCTGCCATTTGCCGTCTGCCGTTATGTCGCCGCCCAGGCTGTATGCGTTTGCCGTTCCATCGAGGAAAAACTCACTCACGACATAGTTGGCGGGCGCGTGAGCGAACGTCCCCTGTCCGAGTGTGATCCGCCCCTCGATGGGACCATTCACCGAACGTGCTTCAAGCAAGCTGGGCATCGATATCAATCCCGTTGCGGCGAGACATGCCGCGGCCAGATGACAAATGCCTCTTTCCAGCATGACGCGCCTCCGCCTTCGTTTTCGATTGGACTGCGCCGGCAGCGGACGCACGGGCGCCTGGGTTTGGCCGATTCATCGCCACAGTTAGAGCAGTTGCGCATAGGCCAAGCCTCTCCATGGGCTCGCTATCGACAAGCCGCCTAGGAAAATAGCCGGCCTAATTGCGCCTTGTCGCCGGACCAGCGGCAGATGGCCTGCCCGCAATTCCCACCGCCTGTACTGTTGCCAAGCTTGGGGGATGGAGGTGTCGCAAACCGTTGGAGCCTGGAAGGCAGGCCCCGTATCCGACGGCGCAGGGCATGAGAACATCGCAGGCGTTTGCACCGCGCGAACCGATGGCCTTTTGCTTGGCGTTTCGCTGTCAGGAAAGATCGATGCTTTCGTTGAAGAGATCCAGCATCGCGCGCCACGACCGCTCGTCCGAAGTCAGGTGATAGGCGACGCCCGCCATGCCCATTTTCTCCGAACCGGGGACCGTGAAGCCATGCTGGGTTCCACCATAAAGGATCATCCGCCAGTCGACGCCGGCCGCGTCCATCTGGGCTTCGAAAGCGGCTCTGGTATCGGGTGCAATGAGCGGATCGGCCGTGCCATGCTGGATCAACACCTTGCCCCTGATATTCCTGGCGTCCTCGGGTCGATTGACCGGAAGACTTGAATGGAAGCCCACGATCGCGGAGACATCGGCACCGCTACGACCGAGTTCGAGGACCGCCGCCCCACCGAAGCAATAGCCGATGGCGGCAACACGATTGCGATCGACACTGTTTTGTGCGGTCAGCACGCCGAGCGCCGTTTCCATAACCGGCCGGATACGCGACGGATCCTCAAAATAGGGCTGAATACGGGGTCCCAGTGCCTCCATCGTCAGGACCTCGCCATCGCCGACATAGTCGGCACAGAAGGCGGTGTAACCCTTCTCGGCCAGTCGCACGGCGATACCGCGCTCGAACTCGGAGACACCGGGTGCGTTGTGCGCGATGAGGACCGCCGCGCCATTGGGCTTGTCGGGCAGCACCAGGAAGCCGACATAGCGCCTGTCGTCCGGACCGCGATACTCAACATTCTCCAGTTCCATGGCTTTCCCCCCCATCCCCGATTTGCATCGCTTTTGCTCGAGCGCCGACGATCACATGCCAGGCAAGAAAATCAACCACGTAGATAAATGAATTCTCGCGGCGCGTTTGGCGACCGATATGCTCGGATCGGATATCCACACATCAGAATGCGGATCGATCTGACAGGTCCGGCCGGACGATCAGCCGACTCTGCGCGAATAGAATCGGGGCGGTGTTATTCAGGCGCGCTGACACCATCGACGTCGATCAGTCCTTCCGCGACGACCACACCCGTCACCCGAACACGCTTCTCGACATGGTCGACCGGCACGCGATGGAGATCGAGTGAGTAGCGGCCACCGCCGTCTCGCCGCAGCGCGAATCCGCCGCCCTGTCGAACCAGCGTACCGATTTCGTCGATCCGGGAGCCGATCATGCCCATGAACGAAAGCATAGGCGAAGCGCGACGATTCGCCGAGACGCCGCCAAGGCAAATCGGGGTTACCGGTCCTGTATGACGCTCATGCCGGTCTACCACACTCCGGAAATCGGAAATCGGCGCCCACCGGTGGCGGCATGCGACGACGGGGTTTTTCCCCGATGGGCTTCGCCGGTCGCTCAATCAGCACCGTCGGTGCCGGCAGCCCGTCCGACAACAAGTCGGCCCAGATAACCGCCAGCTCTCGTCTGCGCGGCATGTAGGCGGCCCGATTATAGGCTCCCTCGACCTTCTCCTTGGGGATGTGGGCGAGCATCAGGTCGATCACCTGCCGGTCATGGTCCTTGCCGTGACGTTCGACCCACTCGTTCATGATCGTCGAGAAGGCCGCACGGAAACCATGCGGCACATGGTGCCCGTGATATCCTGCGCGATTGAGAAGATAGCCGATGGCATTCTCGCTCATGGGGCGGTTGGGAAAGCGGTTGCCAGGAAATAGCAGATCGCCATCTCCCGTCAGCGGCCAAAGCGCCCGGAGTACGGCGATCGCTTGTGGCGTCATCGGCACAAGATGATCGCCTCCGTCTTCCTCCTTGCGATCAAGGTCGCCTTTCATCCGTGCCGCGGGGATGCGCCATAGCGGCTTTGGTCCGTTGAGATCCTCGAACTCGCCCCACCGGGCGCCCCGCAATTCATTCGGCCGCACCGCGGTCAGCGCGAGCAACCGCAGGGCAAGGCGGGTGATCGGCCGCGCATAATCCTCCTCGGCATCGAGGATCATTTTGCGAAGACGCTTGAGGTCGGTGATGGCCGGTTGCTTGCCCTTGCGCAGCGGCTTGAGGACCGAGCCCAGCTTTTCGGCCGGATCGGCCGCGGCCATCCCCTTGGCGATCGCATAGACGAAGACTGCGGAAATCCGCTGTCGCACTCGCTTGGCCGTTTCGATCGCGCCGCGCGCCTCGATCTTCTGTAGCACCTCGAGGATCTTGGGCGGATTGAGCTCGACGATGGGAAATTTCCCGATCTCGGGGAACACGTCCCGCTCGAGGCTGCGAATGACGTCCGAGGCATGGACCTTCGCCCAGGTAGGCTTGGTGTTGTCGTACCATTCGCGCGCCGCCCGCTCGAATGTGTAGCGGCTGATCTCGAGATTGGTCGCGAAAGTCATTTGCTTGACGACCACCGGATCACGGCCGGTCTCGAGCAATTCGCGGGCTTCGTCGCGCTTCAGGCGCGCGGCAGCGAGGCTGACCATGGGGAAGATGCCAATCGCGAGCGATTTCTGCTTGCCGTCGAAGGCGTAGCTCCAACGCCACAATTTAGACCCGTTAGGACTGACGAGCAGATAGAGGCGAAAGCAGTCGGTGAGCTTGTAGGGCTTCGGGCGAGGCTTGGCCCCACGCACTTTTGCATCGGTCAGCACGGTTCATCTCCGGTACCACGTTTTTGCCGTGCCGGTACCACGCGGTCGTACCACGTTTCCCTCAAAACAGGCCCGAGAGAGCGCGGCGGATTACGGACGGTTCCGGCTCGCAAAGCCTTGGTTTTCGGGAGAAAATGTCAATTTCGGTGGACTGTTGCGACCCTCTGCGGAGGGGCGTCTGGCGGAGACGGAGGGATTCGAACCCTCGGTACGGGTTAACCCCGTACGGCGGTTTAGCAAACCGCTGGTTTCAGCCACTCACCCACGTCTCCGGGAAGGCCCTGAGCCGCGGGCTATAGCGGGGACATTCGGGGGGATCAACCGGGGTAACGAAACTTCCTTACGTCTTTCGCGACTCGGGTCGGCGCGTCATCGACTCGGGTCGTCGCCCGTTCATTGCGGGGCAAGGCGCGCTGGCGCTAGGTTGCCGTGTTGATTGCCCCGGGGGATGATGTGATGGCGAAACTTGCTGCCAAATGGCTGATCGGGCTGGGCGCCGCTGGGCTCGCAGCCGCGACGCCGGCCATGGCCCAGATCAAGACGGTCGATCCCAACGCCGCCATCCAGGCGGACGTCGCCCCGGTGCCGGCGAACGAGGCCGATTACGGCACGACTGTCGCCCCGCCCGTAGAGACCGTCCCGACCGATCCGGCGCCCGCTGCCAACGCCGTGGCACCGCAGGCCCAGAACGCGACCTATCAGGAAAATGACGTGCTCTCCGCCGCCGAAGGCGTGTTCGGCAAGGGCGCCGAGGGCCTCGCCAAGATGATCGAGGGCATCCTCAAGGATCAGGGCGAACCCAACGGCTATATCGTCGGCCGCGAAGCCGGCGGCGCCTTTGCGGTTGGCGTCCGCTATGGCTCGGGCACGATGTTCCACAAGGTCGAGGGCCAGCGCCCCGTCTATTGGACCGGCCCGTCGCTCGGCTTCGATATCGGCGCGAACGGCTCCAAGACCTTCGTGCTCGTCTACAATCTCTATGACAGCCAGGAACTCTATCGCCGCTATCCGGCCGTCGAAGGCACGGCCTATGTGATCGGCGGCTTCAACGCGAGCTATCTGCGCCGCGGCGACGTGGTGTTGATCCCGATCCGCCTGGGCGTCGGCTGGCGGCTTGGCGCCAATGTCGGCTATATGAGCTTCAGCGAGAAATCGAAGATTCTGCCGTTCTGAACCTTATCTCCCCTCCCTGAAAGGGAGGGGAGCAGCCTACCCATCAAGGCCGGTAGGTCGCCTCGAAGCGCACCGGCCGGCCTTCCGCCGCATTGGCGAGGCCCGCGTCCCACATCACCCGCCGGCCGCGGATGATCGTGCCGATCGGCTTGCCGGTAAGCTGCATCCCCGTGAACGGCGACCAGCCGCATTTCGACGCGAGCCAGCTTTCCTCCACGGTCCAGCGCGCCTTCGGATCGACGATCGAGAAATCCGCGTCATAGCCCGCCGCGATCCGCCCCTTGGTGACAAGACCGAACACCCGCTGCGGCCCGGCGGAGGTGAGGTCCACCAGCCGCTGCATCGTCATCCGCCCCGCGGCGACATGATCGAGCATCAGCGGCAGCAGCGTCTGCACGCCCGGCATGCCCGATGGCGAGGCCGGATAGGGCTTGGCCTTCTCCTCGCGCAGATGCGGCGCATGGTCCGATCCGAGCACGTCGGGCACGCCCTGATTGAGCCAGTGCCACAGCCCGTCGCGATGCGCGCCGGAACGGATCGGCGGGTTCATCTGCGCGAAGGTGCCGAGGCGCGGATAGGCGTCCTCGCCCGCAAGCGTCAGGTGCTGCGGAGTCACCTCGCAGGTCGCGATATCCTTGTGCTGCGCGATATATTCGAGCTCGGCGGGCGTGGTGATGTGAAGCACATGGATGCGCCGCCCGGTCTTGCGCGCCAGCGCGATGATCCGCTTGGTCGCGAGCAAGGCGCTCTCGTCATCGCGCCACACCGGATGCGACGAAGGATCGCCCTCGATCCGTTCGCCGAGCCGCGCATTCATCCGCGCCTCGTCCTCAGCATGGATGGCGACGCGGCGTTTCCCCGAACGCAGCACGCGTTCGAGCTGATCGTCCTCGGCCACCAGCAGGCTACCGGTCGAAGCGCCCATGAAGATCTTGATGCCCGCCGCGCCGGGCAATTTTTCCAGTTCCGCACAATGCTCGGCATTCTCGGCGGTCGCGCCGACATAGAAGGCATGGTCGCACCACATCCGCCCGTCGGCACGGGCGAGCTTGTCGGCCAGCGCCTCCGGCGTGTCGGTATTGGGCTTGGTGTTCGGCATCTCGAACACCGCGGTCACGCCGCCCAGCACCGCCGCCCGGCTGCCGCTTTCCAAATCTTCCTTGGGCTCGAGGCCGGGTTCGCGGAAATGGACCTGGCTGTCGATCACGCCGGGCAGCACCGTCAGCCCCGAACAATCGATCACCTCGCCCGCATCGCCGACATTGCCGATCCGGTCGATCTTGCCACCGCTGACGCCGACATCGGTCTCCACCGAGCCGCCCGGCGTCCAGACAATGCCGTTCTTCAGGATCAGGTCGTGCGTCGGCATGGTGCTTTCCTTTCGCTGCCGGCCTCCCTAACTCTTTCGCATGTCCCAAGCCACCACTCTCGCTGACCGCGCTATCATCCGCCTTTCGGGCGAGGATGTGCGCGGTTTTCTCCAGGGCCTCGTCACCGCGGACGTGAACGGACCGCTGCCCGCCTGGTCCGGCCTGCTGACGCCGCAGGGCAAGGCCCTGTTCGATTTCCTGCTCTGGGCGGACGGCGACGACGTGCTGGTCGATTGCGAAGCCGACCAGGCGGATGCGCTCGTCCGCCGCCTCAGCCTCTACCGTCTCCGCCGCCCGATCACGATCGCGCGCGATCCCGCGCTGGCTGTCCATTGGTCGGCCGAAGGCAGCGAGGGCGTGCCCGATCCCCGCCTACCCGCGCTCGGCCGCCGCTGGATCGCCGCACCGGACGATGGCGACGCCAGCACCGCCTGGCGCGCCCATCGCCTCGCCCTTGGTGTACCCGAAGGCATCGCGGAACTCGGCCAGGACAAGACCTTGTGGCTGGAGGCGAATGCGCGCGAGCTGAACGGCGTCAGCTTCACCAAGGGCTGCTATGTCGGGCAGGAGAATACCGCGCGGATGCACCATCGCAGCAAGGTGAACCGCCGGCTTGTGGTGGTGCCGCTGGCCGGCGAGGATGCGGACGAATTGCGCGCCGCCTATCCCGATCTCGGCCTCGGCATCGCCTTCCGCCGCGTCGAGGCGCTCGATCCCGCCATTATGCCGGGCTGGCTTGCGGAGGCGGTTGCCGGCTGAAGCCGGGTAAATCGTCCTTCCTCCTCAGGGCAAATCCCGATGTTGCGCCGCGGATCAACCTAATAGGCTTCCCCGACGTCATTGAGCAGGGGTGTCCTATGATCGAGTCCATCGTCCATCCCACGGATTTGTCGCCCGACGGCGAATTGGCATTCGAACATGCGCTCCGGCTGGCCATGGTCAATCGCTGCAATTTCACCCTGCTGCACGTGCGCGATTCAGAGGCTGGGGACGATTGGGACAGCTTTCCCCGCGTCCGCGAAACGCTGGAGCGCTGGGGCGTCCTGGAGCCCGGATCGCACCAGCGCGATGTCCATGCCAAAACCGGCGTCAACGTGAGCAAATATGAAATACGGGGCGAAGACCCGGTCGATGGGCTGGCCGGCTATCTGGAACTTCACCATGTCGATCTGATCGTCATGGCCAGCCGCGGCCGCGCAGGGTTGGGCCGGATGCTCAACGGCTCGGTTTCGGCCAGGCTCGCGCAGGTGTCGATGGTGCCGACCCTGATCTTCGGGCCGGACGCCCGCTCCTTCGTCGACGAACGGACCGGCAGCCTGGAGAGGATCAGGACCGTGCTGGTGCCGGTCGACAATGATCCCGCGCCCCACGCCGCCATCCGCCGGCTCGATGCGCTTGCCGAAGGGCTCGATGTCCGCTTCGATTATCTCCATGTCGGCGAAGACGCGCCCGTCATCATGGATGGGGAAGGACGCCCACGGCCCGTTCGCACTGTCGAGGGCCCCCTCGTCGAGACGCTGCTGACGGAAGCTGCCGCCGCGGACCTCGTGGCGATGCCGATGGTCGGGCGGCAGGGCCTGCTCGATGCGCTCCGCGGCAGCACCACCGAACGGGTGGTGAGCGAGGTTCGTTGCCCCGTGCTCGCAATCCCCGCGGGTTCCTGATCAGGCCTCGCCGAAAGCCTCCGCCACCCGCACCGCCAGCGGGCCATGATCGGCATGAGTGAAGTCGCGGCGCGATCCGCGGAACCTCGCCTCGGGTTCGTAATTTTCGGGCTGATGGGTGAAGCAGGCCCCCGGCGGCGGATTGGGCACATCATCCTGCGTATCGGGGTCGAAGGTCCGCCCGATCGAGATGAACACCGCCCGCCGCAACAGCAACGCCGCCTCGCGCTCCTCCGGCTCCAGTTCGGCCGCCCAATGCTTAAGTTGTCGAAGATTGCGGCCGGCCTGTGCATGGGGCGGCAAGATCGTCTCGGCATCCAGATGCCAGGTTATGGCCGGCGCGCCATTACGATCGATCATCGCCTCGCGCCGACCGTCCACCCTGTCGGCAACGAACATGCGGAACAATTCCGGGCTGTCGCCTCCGGCCTTAGACGCCGCCAGCAGCGCCAGATCATAAAGATGCGTGCAATGCGTCAGCGGTGAATCGAACCCCGCCGCTTGCCGCAGCGCCACCCCGCGCAGCTTTTCCACCAGCACGGGCGCCGCGCCTGCGCAGGTCGTCCACGGATGGCGGATGGTGGTCGCGGCGACGTCGGTTATGATCGTCCCGTCATGGGCAAGCTCGATCTCGAAATGGTGGAAATCATCCTCGACGAAGGCACGCACCTTGCCCGGCTGCGGATCGACCAGCACCGCGCGCCGCAGCGCCGGCACACCCGGCCGAAGCGGCGCCGATCGCTGTTCGATTGCCAATTCCACGCTAATGCTCATCAACGTCCCTTGAACCCATCGGCGTTCCCCGCGCGTTGCGCCGCCGATGCGTGACTTCTCCCAATTGCTCGACGGGCTTGTCTACACCCGCTCCCGCAATGGCAAGCTCAAGCTTATTGCAGATTATCTGCGCCGCACGCCCGATCCCGATCGCGGCTGGGCGATGGCGGCGCTGACCGGCGAGCTTGATCTGCCCGCGGTCAAGGCCGCCGCGATCCGCGCCATCGTCGAGGAACGCGTCGATCCCGTCCTGCTCGGCATGAGCTATGATTATGTCGGCGACCTTGCCGAAACCGTCGCGCTGATATGGCCCAAGCCAGAGGGCGAGCCGGAGGAAGTGGACGATGGCAGCCTCGGCCTGGCCGCCGTCGTGGCCCGCCTCTCGACGCTCGGCCGCTCCGAAGCGCCCCGCGCATTGGCCGCGATGCTCGATCGCCTCGACGCGAGCGGCCGCTTCGCGCTGCTCAAGCTCGCCACCGGCGGAATGCGCGTCGGCATATCGGCGCGCCTTGCCAAGACCGCCTTCGCCCACGCCTTCGGGCTGGATGTCGATGCGGTGGAGGAGGTCTGGCACGGCATCGCCGCGCCCTATGCCGCTCTGTTCGCCTGGGGCGAGGGCGGCGCCCAGCCCACCGCGCAGGACGTCCCCGTCTTCCGCCCCTTCATGCTCGCCCATCCGCTCGAAGATTTACGCGTCGATCTCGCGGACTATGCCGCCGAATGGAAATGGGACGGCATCCGCGTCCAGATCGTCCATGCCGGCGGCGAGACCCGGCTCTACAGCCGCGCCGGCGACGATATCACGCGCAGCTTCCCCGATGTCGCCGCCGCCTTCGCGACGCCCGGCGTCCTCGATGGCGAATTGCTGGTGAAGGGTGAGGCGCAGAAGGGCGAAGCCGCGAGCTTCAACGCGCTCCAGCAGCGGCTGGGCCGCAAGACGGTGTCGGCAAAGATGCTCGCTGACTATCCCGCCTTCGTCCGCCTCTACGACCTGCTGTTCGATGGCGCCGAGGACGTGCGCGAACTCCCTTGGTCCCAACGGCGCGCCCGGCTGGAAGCCTTCGTCCCCCGGCTCGATCCCAGCCGCTTCGATCTCTCCCAGGTGATTGACGCCGCGAACTTCGACGCGCTCGAAGACATCCGCGCGGGCGCTCGCGATGCCGCGATCGAAGGCGTCATGCTCAAGCGCCGCGACAGTCCCTATGTCGCCGGGCGCCGCACGGGCCTCTGGTACAAATGGAAGCGCGATCCGCTGACCGCCGATTGCGTGATGATGTATGCCCAGCGCGGCCACGGAAAGCGATCGAGCTTCTATTCGGACTACACGTTCGGCTGCTGGACGGAGGATGGCGAGCTGTTGCCCGTAGGCAAGGCCTATTCGGGTTTCACCGATGAGGAGCTGGCCTGGCTGGATCGCTTCGTGCGCAATCACAGCGTCGCGCGGTTCGGGCCCGTGCGCGAGGTCGAAAAGACCCTGGTACTGGAAGTGGCCTTCGATTCGATCCACGAATCCAAAAGGCACAAATCCGGCCTGGCGATGCGTTTTCCGCGGATCGCCCGCATCCGCCGCGACAAGCCGGCCGCGGAAGCGGACCGGATCGAAACGCTCAGACGGATGATAGTCTAAACAGTCTGGCGGGTGTGAGGGTCTTCGATCTTCCAAACGACGGAAGAACGCCGAAGACCCTCCCCCCTACCCTCCGCCGCGAAGCGGAGGGCTAATGGTGGCTCAGCCCTTGATCTGATCCCAGGCGAGCGAGGTCTTGGCGCTGCGGCCGTCAACGCTGATGCTGGCGAGCGGCACGCGATAGATCTTGGTGTTGTAGATGAAGGTCACGACGCCGTCGGACTCACGGACCTGCTCGACGCGGCCCAGCTTCTTGCCGGCGCTGTCATACAGGGCATAGCCCTTCTTCACCGAAACCGCAGCGGTATCGGCCGGCTGGGCGAAAGCAACGGCCGGAACGGCCAGAGCGAGGGCGAGCGCGCCGCGCAGCACAAACTTCTTCATCACGAACCTTTCGATCAAAACAATGCAATAAACGCATTAAATGCGTTGCGCAGTGCAATCTATGCTGCGCTTGCGAACGCCGTGACGCAAAGCAGCGAGTCGCGCAAGCCTTAATTTTCGACTGTGCGTCGAAAACTATCGCAGTTTTGATTCATGCCGATGAAGCGCAGCTTTCAGCAAAAATGATACCGGTATCCCGTTCACCAATCATCGTCATCCCAGCGCAGGCTGGGAGCTCAATGTTTTGGATCGCACGCTTGTGGTTGGGCGATGCCGGCCTCCGCCGGCACGACGGCCGCCCTTAGGGCCGCGCCCCGCCGCAGATCACATCGGTGATCTGCTCCGTATCGCAATATTCCTTGAACTCGACGATGCGGCCGTCACGCAGCCGTGCGAGGAAATGATATTTGTTGTTGTAATCCTTGCCGGAAACATGGCGTGCAAAGGATTCCGCCTCGATCGCGACGCGATCGTCCTGGGCGGTGATTTCGTGGATCACGAAGCGGACGCCCTCGGGAAACGCCTCATAGATGCGGCCCGCGGCCATGCTGATCTGCTGCTTGTCGAAACTGCCTGAAATCAGCGTATTGCCCATCGTCACGCAGCGGCCGTCCTCGGCATAGCTGTCGATGATCGTGGGCACGTCGCCCGCGCTCATCGCATCGAAGAAGCGGCGCATCACCGCCACATTCTGCTCAACGCCCATGCCCCTCTCCTTGCAAATCCGGCCATCCGAGCATTCGGGCGGACATCAATTCCTGTCCAGCGCGAAAAGCGGTGACGCCGGGCCGATCGTCTGTAGGATGCCCAACAAGCGGAAATCATGTCCGCAAATATTAGGGAAGGCCGGGATTATGGAGCAGGCGCCGATCGTCCGTCCATCGGGCGGGATGCCCTATCGCGGTTGGCTGGTGGTGGTCGCCGGTTTCGCCAGCGCGATGCTGACGGTGGGCGCCACCATCTATTCCTTCGGCTTCCTCGTCCCCACGCTGACCGGCGAATTCGGCCTGTCCTATGCCCAGGCCAATTTCGGTATCATGGCGCTCCTGATCGGCATGATGGTCTGGTCGCCCTTTGTCGGTCGCATGATCGATCGCCTGCCCGTCCGGCTGATGATGACGGGCGGTGCGGCCATCTTCGCCGCCGGCTTCCTGCTCCTCGCTTATGCGACCTCGTTGCAGGTGATGCTGATCGCCACTGTCGGGCCGATCGCCTTCGGCATGATCGCCGCCGGCGCGATCGCCGCCAACACCATCACTGCGCGCTGGTTCCGCCGTCGCCGCGGCCTCGCCATCGGCATCATCGCGGTCGCCACATCGGCGGGCAATGCGGTGATGACGCCGATCGCCGCCTGGACGATCGAAAATCTCGGATGGCGAACGGCAGTGGCCGCGATCGGCGTCGGCGTCGGCCTGATCGTCGCCACGCTCGCGCTTCTCTTCATGCGCGACCGCCCGACCGAGGCGGAACTGATCGCCGGCGGAGAGTTGGTGCCCGATACGCCCGCCGCACAGGCGGCGCTCGACGAGCCGGTCTGGACGACCCGCGCGCTGCTGCGCGAACGCAATTTCTGGCTGATCATGTTCGGCTGCGGGCTGATCCTCGCCAGCGATCAGACTTTGATCCAGACCAACGCGCCTTACTTCCTCACCAAGGGCATCAGCCCGGTCGATGCCTCGCTGATGATCTCAATCGGCGGCATATCCGCGGTGTGCGGCAAGCTGATCGCCGGCTGGCTGGCGGACCATATCGACGTGCGGCGGGTGTTCGCGGTGGTAGCCTTGTTCCACGTCATCCTGCTCGGCCTCTACATCGTCTGGCCCGGCTATTGGGCGATGCTCATCGCCTTCGCGCTGATCGGCGTCGCGGTCGGCGGCGTATATCCGGTGTGGACCGTGCTCACCGCCAACAGCTTCGGCTCGCGCAGCTTCGGCGCCGCGCTCGGCACCATGGCGCTCGGCATGCAGCCGCTCTCGATCGCCGCGCTCTATGCCATCGGCCGCGTCCGCGACACGACCGGCAACTACAACCTCGCTTTTGCGGGACTGCTCGGGATGGTGGTGCTGGCGTTCGTGCTGGTCTCGCTGGCGAAGCCGGGCGCGCGGGTGCCGAAGGTTTAGGGGCGCATCGCCTGCCCGGCAGCTTTCCGCGTTTTCCACCGAATTCCCGCCTGTCGGGACACGCGGACTTTGCGGACCTTCTACTCCCCTCCCTGAAAGGGAGGGGTTGGGGGTGGGTTGGCGTGCGGAGCGCGCCTTACTAACCTTGCGTCATGTCGCGGGTGCCCGAGCATATGACAGCCAATGCGCGTGCCCTGCGCAACGGCCAACCGAAGCCGAGCGCATGATCTGGCGACGGCTGTCACGTTTTCGACCGCGCTTCACCCGGCAATTGGTGGTTGGCCCCTACATTCTCGACCTCGCCTGCCGATCGGTAAAACTGGCGGTCGAGTTCGACGGTAGCCAGCACCTCGGCGCCGAGGACTATGATGCGCGGCGCTCCCAATTCCTGGCGGACAATGGCTGGACCGTCATTCGCTTCCGGAACGGCGAGGTTCTCGCCAATCCCGACGGTGTGGCTGCGGCAATCCTTGCAAAGACCGCCGAGTGCCTCGGCGGAACCCTGACGTCCTCCCTGTTTTTTCATCCATGCTGAGTGAGAGTTTTCCGGCCCTTTGACGCCCACGAGCAAGGAGCTGGGACATGAAGAAGACGCGCTATACCGAAGAGCAGATCGCGTTCGCGCTGAAGCAGGCGGAGACTGGCACGCCGGTGGCCGAGGTCATTCGGCGGATGGGCGTTTCAGAGCAGACCTTCTATCGCTGGAAGAAGGTGTATGGCGGGCTCGGTGTGGGCGAGCTGCGGCGGGTGAAGCAGCTCGAGGACGAGAACCGCAAGCTCAAGCAGCTGGTCGCCGACCTCAGTCTCGACAAGCACATCCTGCAGGATGTCCTGGCAAAAAAGCTCTGACGCCTGGGCGACGGCGCGAGATCGTCGCGCACGTCCAGGCGTCCCATGGTGTCAGTGAGCGGCGTAGCTGCCTCGCGCTCGGCGTCGACCGTTCGTCGGTGCGCTACGTGTCGCACAAGCCGGATCAGGCGCCGCTGCGGCTGCGCATCCACGATCTGGCGGCGACACGGGTACGCTACGGCTATTTCCGAATCTACATCCTGCTGCGCCGCGAAGGATGGCTCGTGAATCACAAGCGGGTCTACCGGCTTTACAGGGAGGATGGATTGAGCCTTCGGCTCAGGCGCCCCCGCCGCAACGTCAGCGCCGCAAACCGCCAGCGGCAGCCTGCGGCGTCGGCGCCGAACGAGATGTGGTCGATGGACTTCGTCTCGGACGCGCTGTTCGACGGGCGGAGGTTGCGGGCACTGACGGTGGTCGATGCGTTCACGCGTGAGGCGCTGGCGATCGACGTCGACCAGGGCATAAAGGGTGAGCAGGTGGTGGCCGCGATGGCGCGGATCGCTTCGGTGCGTGGTGCGCCGAAGACCATTCGGGTGGACAATGGGCCGGAGTTCATCTCAAAGGCGCTCGACCGCTGGGCCTATGAGAATGGCGTGACTCTCGACTTCTCGCGGCCGGGCAAGCCGACCGACAACGCCTTCGTCGAGAGCTTCAATGGCCGCCTGCGCGACGAGTGCCTGAACAGCCACTGGTTCCTGTCGCTGGCGGATGCGCGGGCCAAGATCGAGGCCTGGCGACGGGACTATAATGAGAGCCGCCCTCACACGGCTCTTGGCTGGCTCACGCCAGCCGAATATGCTGCATCCGCCGGGGTTAACCCCGGCGGATGCAAGCCGGAAGCTCGCATCACGCCCGGATGAGAAACCGGGGGACCGTCATGCAAGCCGGAAGCTCGCATCACGCCCGGATGAGAAACCGGGGGACCGTCAACCCACCCCCAGCCCCTCCCTTCCAGGGAGGGGAGGAAGAGGGGCTAACGCCCACTCCCCCCGACCCTTGCAGCCATCGTCGGCGGCCCCGCCGGCGCATCAAACCGACCTTTCATTCACCGTCCGAAGCGGTCTCCGGGTCTCGTCCTCCGCCCTTCAATGCCTTTCAATGTAGGACTTTATCTGTTCTAGATTGGTGGATGGACCAGCACGCTCCAGGCCATTCCCAGGCAACCGCGCCAATCCCGCGCCACCACCCGCATCCCGGCCGTTGCCTCACCGGCGCGCTCGTGATGCGTCGGCGAAGCGTCCCTGTCGCGCAACAGGCGCCTTATCGTCGCGCTCCTGTCGCTTGGGTGTCGCGTCACTGTCGCCCCGCTGTCGCGCCAGTGGCGCGTCGCAGTCGCTTTGGCGTCGCTTCGCAGGCGCAAGTGACACCAGAAGCGCCCGCAACCCTCAACTTCCTCAACTTCGCCTCAACCGGCGACAGCGGCATCCACCGCCCGCAGCCGCTCGACCAGCCGTTGCTCACCGCCAAGCCCCTCGCGCTCGGCCTCATGTTCGATCTCGAACAGACCGGCATAGCCCGATGCGCGGATGGCGCGGAGCAGCGGCACCCAGTCGGTCGTCCCGCCCCCCACGTCGATCCGGCCCGGCCCCTCTCCTGCCGGCATGTCGGCCACCTGCACCCCGCCCACCATGTCGGCCAGCCGCCCGAACGCCGCCAGCGGATCATCGCCATTCATGGCGATATGGCCGGCGTCGAACATCAGCCGCACCGCCGGATGGTCTGCCGCGCGCACCACCGCCTCGGCATCCTCCAGCCGCACTACCAGCATATCGGGCAGCCAGAGCGGGCTCGTCATCTCCACGCAGAGCGCAACACCCGCCGCCCCCGCCGCATCGCCGGCACGCCGCAGATTGTCGGCCATCGCATCAAGCTGCGCCTCACGGCTTCGTGCCGGATCGACCCCCGCGACACAGATCAAGGTCCGCCCGCCGATCCGCCGCGCCGTCGCCAGCGAATGATCGAGTTCCGCCATCAGGGCCGCCCGCCCCTCGGCCGTGTCGGCGCTCCAGCGCGGCAGGTTCCAGCCCATCGGATCATGGACGAAGCTTGCCATCCGCAAGCCCCGCGCCGCGGCATGGGCCGCGACCTTCTCTTGCTCCTCCGCAGGCCGGAGCGCGGCATAATTGTCCTGCACGCCCGCAAAGCCGAGATCGGCGATGAAGTCGATCTGGTCGAACGGGTCCAGCGACCGCGCCGAATGGCGGAACAGCGGCGCATCCGGCCCGCGCAGGCCGAGATGCGCGGTCCAGGCCAAATCCCAGCTCATCGGCTTTTCAGGAAATCGATCAGCACGCGGTTGAACGCCGCCGGCTGCTCCTGCTGGATGAAGTGGCCCGCGCCCGGAACTTCCACCACGTCCACCAGCCCCGGCACGCGCCGCTCCATCCGCTCGCGCCATTCTGGGAAGAAACCGAAGGAGGGGTCTTTGGCACCATAGACGAACAAGGTCGGCACCGTCACATCATGGTCAGCCCATTCGCGGCCGATCTCCCAATTGGCATCCGCCGTGCGATAGGAATTGAGCCCCCCGATCGCCCGCTTCATCACGTCGGGATCGTCATAGCCTGCCACGAATGTCGCGAACTCCGCCTTGCTCAGCCACGGCCAGGGCAGGTCAGGCGTCGGCGGCAGCGCATCGAGATAGCCGCTCCCCTCGCTCGGCACGTCGAGCCAGTTCCAAAGATTGCCGTCGGCGGAGAGCGCGAAGAAATCGCGCTTCAGGAATTCGGCGAGATTTTCGCCAAGCTCGCGCTCCGCAGGGCCGACCTTCTGGAAATAATGGAAGTGCAGGAAATGCTCGGCCGCCAGCGCCGCGAAGCGTTCGGACGGCAGATGGTCGGTCGATGCCATCACCGGCTGCGGTGGCGTGCCCGGCGGCAATGTCGTCGCCGAACCCAGCATCGCCCGGCCGGCCAGATCATAATCATAGGGGATGGTCGTCACCAGCGCCCGCACTCGTTCCGGCGCACGGACGGCAAGGTTCCAGGCATATTGCGCGCCGAAATCCTGGCCGACGATGAAGGCCGTCTCCGCGCCATAATATTCGAGGATCGCCAGCAGATAATTCTGCATATGCGCGGAATCATAGAGCACCGGATCGGCCGGCCGGTCGCTCTTGCCATAGCCCAGCGAGTCGATGGCGACGGCCTTGAACCCCGCATCGGCCAACGGCTGCATCTGATGCCGCCAGGACCAGGACAGCCCCGGAAAGCCGTGGATCATCAGCACCAGCGGCCCCTCGCCCGCGGTCGCTGCATTGATTCTCACGCCGCCGACGTCGATGCGCTCTTCCGCCATCTTATTCTCCTTCACTGCCTTTTCCCGTGGCGCCGCGAGGCCGGCAAGGGGTGGCTAAGGAATTGAAGACATGAAGTGCGCGACGCGCGGACGCTTTATCCAAAGGCCTGCATGTGCGATGCCGATCCCCGATGGCGACCTTATCCCTGCTTCTCAGCATCATCGGCTGGATCATCTTCGCGCCCGTCGCCCTTGTCGGCACGGTCTTCGCGATCGAAACCGCCATCGGCCTCGCCGCCGGCCGCCGCCGCGATGCCGCCCTCCCGCTCGATCCGCAGGAGATCGCGCTCGTCATCCCCGCGCATGACGAAGCCGCCGGGGTGGGTGCGATCATCGCCAGCCTCAAGGCCGCGCTGTCGCCGGGCGTGCGGATGCTGGTGGTGGCCGACAATTGCAGCGACGATACCGCCGCCATCGCCCGCGCCGCGGGGGCCGAGGTCATCGAGCGGCACGATATCAGTCAGCGCGGCAAGGGTTTCGCGCTCGCTTTCGGCCGCGATCATCTGCGCGGTCAGCCGCCGCGCGCAGCGATCGTGATCGACGCCGATTGCACGGCGGAGCCTGGCGCGCTCGAACGCATCGCCGCGCTTGCCGTCGCCACGGGGCGGCCGGTGCAGAGCTGCTACCTGTTCAGCCCGCGGCGCGATGCGGCGCCGATGGTGCAGATTTCGAACTTTGCGATGGTCGTGAAGAATCTCGTTCGCCAGAATGGCGGCCGCGCTATCGGGGCGCCGGCTCTGCTCACCGGATCGGGCATGGCCTTCCCATGGCCGATGTTCGACGGCGCCGGGCTCGCCACGTCGGACATTGTCGAGGATCTCGCGCTCGGCATCGATCTCACCCGCCAGGGCCATGCACCGATCTTCGATCCCGTCGCCCGCGTCTGGACCCAGCCGAGCACCGCCGGCGGCACGCTGACCCAGCGCACCCGCTGGGAAAATGGCTTCATGGCCACCGCGCGGCGGCGCGCGCTGCCGCTGATCGGCGAAGGTCTGCGCCATGGCCGCCCAGCCTTGCTATGGACCGGCCTCCATCTGCTCACCCCGCCGCTGGCGCTGCTGATGGCGCTCAACTTCTTCATCGCCCTGCTCCTCGGTCTGCTGGTGCTGGTGGGGATGCCGCCCGCCTCCTTCGCCGCCGCGCTCGCCTTGTTCGGCGTCAACGTCTCGCTCGTGCTGATCGCCTGGGCGGCCCATGGCCGCGATCAGATGGGCATCGGCACGATCCTGCGCCTGCCGCTCTACATGCTGTGGAAACTGCCGATCTATCTGCGGCTTATCCGCGGCGGCGAGACCCGCTGGATCAGGACGGAACGGGAATAAAGGCGTCCCCGTGCGGGACCGTTACGCAACTGGAAAGACGGCACCGCACGCCTATAATCCCGACCGCGTCGACTCGACGTCGCTACAGGGAGGATCGAGGCATGATTACCTTCATCATTGCACTGGTCATGGGCGGGATCATCGGCTGGCTGGCCAGCAAGGTGATGAACACGGATGCGCAGCAGGGCATTTTCCTGAACATCGTCGTCGGCTGCGTCGGCTCGATGCTTGGCGGCTGGCTGTTCAGCTTCCTGACCGGTGGCACGCACAACCTGCGCGATGCGCCCTTCAATCCCATGACTTTGCTCGTCGCCTTCGGCGGCGCGATCGTGCTCCTGGGGATCGTGAACCTCATCCGTCGCGGCAGCGTGCGATAAGGGTTAGGGGCGAGGCGGCTCAAGCCGGCCTCGCTCACCCCCTTCGAGCCTGCGCGGCGACCGCCTTGCGCTTGCCGATGGCCCCGGCCACCAGCGCGAGCCCGCCGAAATAGACGATCCCGGCCAGGATGCCGAAGAAGACCTGTCGCCAATCGGCATGGCCCTGCACATGCGGGATGGTGCCGACCGTCAGGAAGATCATCGTCGCCATGTTCACTGCGATCGGCGCCCAGCCCATGATGATCGCATAGACCAGCAGCAGCACGATGCCCATGAACAGTGCCATGCCCGGCCCCATGCCCAGCGCCGCCGGTGCGAGCGTCATCAATGCCGCGGTGCCGGCGCCGACGAAGGCGCCGATCGCCGATCGCGGAATGCGATCAGGCTTCGCTTCCTCGACCATCGACCAGTAGAGCAGGAACAGGAAGCCGGCCCATGCCTCGCTGAGGTGGAGCGCGGCCGCCGCGGCGATATAGCCGGCCAGCACGACGATCACGGCGATCAGCACGCCAAACCCCTTCACCGGCGACATCTTGTTCATCGACCCACTCCTTATGGTTTCGCTCAGCGCATCGTCGCCCCGCCGTCGACGCTCAGCGTCTGGCCGTTGATCCACTGGCCATCGTCCGAAAAGAGCATCGC
Source organism: Sphingomonas sp. DBB INV C78 (assembly GCF_042693015.1). Lineage (NCBI taxonomy): Bacteria > Pseudomonadati > Pseudomonadota > Alphaproteobacteria > Sphingomonadales > Sphingomonadaceae > Sphingomonas > Sphingomonas sp. DBB INV C78. The sequence goes on from NZ_CP170544.1 coordinate 2,605,800, forward strand.
CACCATCGCGGCGATATCCTCCGGTTCGCCCAGCCGCGTGCTGCGCGTGGCGGCGACGGCGTGGCGGTGGAACTCCTCAGGCAAATTGCCGCGCGTCTTTTCGGTGAATACGAAGCCGGGCAGGATCGCGTTGGAGCGCACGCCCTTCTTGCCCCAGCGCGACGCGATGTGCCGCATCAGCGCGTTCACGCCAGCCTTGGCCATACCATAAGCCACGCGCTCCGGCTCGCCGATCACCGACGAAGCCGAACTGGTGAAGGCAATCGCCCCCTTGCTTTCGATCAGATGCGGCAGCGCATGGCGCGCGATCAGGAAATAACCGCGCATGTCGACCTGGATGGAACGATCGAACACGTCGAGCGGGCAGCTTATCGCGTCGCCATCGACCATGATCGATTGCATGTCGGCCGCATTGGCAAGCACGCAATCCAGCTTGCCGAAACGATCCACGGCGGCGGAAACAAGCGCCGCGATCGATGCTTCCTCCGCCTGGTCATAGGCCATGGCGATCGCATCACCGCCGGCCGCGCGAATGCGCGCCGCGCACGCCTCGGCGCCCTCGACGAACAGATCGCCGATCATCAGCCGCGCGCCCTCGCTCGCCAGTCGCTCCGCAGCACCCGCACCGATGCCGCCGCCACCGCCCGCGATCAGGATCGCCTTGCCGTCCAGTCCCCGCATGATCTGTATCCTCTCAATTCAGAATCCGCCCGGCGCGATCGCCGGGTGCGAAAATATCGGCGGCTCGGCCGACGGCATCACGCTTTTGCCGTCGAGCGTGCGCACCGTCAGCTTTTCGTGGTGCGGATAATGCATCGAGAATGCGATCAGGCCGGTGCGCTCGGCCGCGGGCAGATGGCTCATCGCCAGCACCGTTTCGGCCAGATATTCCACATCCTCGGTCGGATAATCGTCGGGGATGAGCTGCGACGCGCCCGGCGTGCGGATCGCGGTAGACGGCCCCACGACATTGACCGCGATATTGTGGTCGACCAGTTCGGCCGCGAGCCCCTGGGTGAAGCGGTGCAGCGCCGCCTTGATCGACGCATAGATGGTGTCGCCGCCGGCTTTGGCATAATCGGGGAAAGGCCGTGTCGGCGGCAGCGCCGTCACCGATCCGATATTGACGATCCAGCCCGCACCTTGCGCCTTCATGTGCGGAATGGCGGCCTGCGCCAGCGCGAAGGGCGCGCGCAGATAATGGGTAAGGGTTCGCTCGAACGTGTCGAGGCTCATGGCGTCGACGCGGGCATAGTCCGCGAAGCCGGCATTGTTGACCAATATGTCGATCCGCCCGGCCTGCTCGACGACGCGCTCGACCAGCCGGTCACGCTCCTCGGGCTTTTCGAGGTCCGCAGCGATGGCGACCGCCTTGCCACCGGCCTGTTCGATCAGGCTGACCGTCTCGGCCAATGTGCCGGGCACCGTCTGGCCCGCGCCGAAGCGCTGCGAGGATGCGACCGTATCAAGCGAGCGCGCCGAAACGAACACCGTCGCACCCTCAGCCGCCAGCCGCTGCGCGATCGCGCGCCCGATCCCCCGGCTCGCGCCGGTGACAAGCGCCACCTTTCCGGTCAGCACGTCTTGCCGGTCAGCCATCCTTCAGCACCTCTCGAACATTTTGATTGGCGCAGCTTAGAGGGGGCGCCGCGCGGCGCCCCCTCCAAATGGATCAGAACTTCATGCCAAGTTCGATGCCATAGGTGCGCCCGCGCTCGTAGGTCGTCACAAGCTGCAGAACCGGGGCACCGAACGGATTATAATCCACGTCGAACAGGTTCTGGCCGTAGACCGATATGCTCGCTTCCACCCCGCCAATCGGCAGGTTGGCAACGCCGAGACGGCCGTCCACCAGCCAATAGGCTTTGGTGAAGGCGTTATCTTCCAGCGGCGAGATCGCCCCCGTGAGATCGACGATCGGCGTCGAAACCAGCGGCGCCTTCGATTTGTACCGGCCCTCGACACGACCGAACAGGTTGCCGCCGCCCGAAAATTCCGGCGCGTCATATTGGCCGGACAGGCGCCCGGTCCATTTCGACGCATAGGTCGTCCGGGCAATGTCGGCGACATCGACGCCGTTCAGGATGAACTCCTTATAGTTGAAGTCAGCATAGCCAAGGTTGCCGCTCAACGTCAGGCCGCGGACGGGGATGACATCTATCTCCGCCTCGAAGCCCTTGATGCTGGCCTTGCCGGCATTGTCGAAGAACTGCACGCCATCAATGAAGTTCTGCGTCTGCAGATCCTTGTAATCGCTGTAGAAAGCCGCAAAATTCGCGCGCACTCGATTATCCCAGAACTGGCTTTTCAGGCCAAGCTCATAAGCAATCAGCGATTCCGGGTCGTAGGGAATACCGCTCAGAATGCCGCCCGCCACATAGCCCGAAGAGATCTTGGCATAAGTGGTGATGTCGTCGGACGGCCGATAGGTGGCGATCGCGGTAAAGTTCAGCTTGTTGAAATGGGCCTTGTAATCGCCCGGCCCAAGCTGGCCACCCTGCCCACCCGAGATGCTGAAGATCTTCGTCTCGCGATCGTCGATCGTGTAGCGCAGACCACCGGTCAGATCGAACTGATCGGTGATGTGCCACGTCGCCTGTCCATACATCGCCATGGAATCGTTGATCGCGGTGGTGCGGGTGACGCCGCTGCCGAAGGTGGAATCCAGCCCCGGTATGACGATACCACCCGGCAGCACGATATCGGGCGACGGGATCACCACGCCGTTCGTCACCGGCTGGAAGATACCGAGGATATCGGTCGCCGGCGATTTTTCGTGGAAGTAGAACACACCGGCCGTCAGCTCCCACGCATCCTGCGTATATTGGAACTGCACTTCCTGGGTGAACTGCTTCTGGCTGGTCTCACGCGAGGTCAGCAGCGAATAGAAGCGGTCGTCCGGGCCAGGCTGGTTGGCGGGATCGAATACCGCGCCGACATGTCCGGTCAACAGCCCAAACAACTGGGCCTGGGTGAACCGCAGGCCGCCAGATGCGCCGAGATCGTAGATGTTCGGGTCCTGCCGGAACTTGCGATAGGCGGTGATGCTTTTCACCGTCAGCGCGTCGGTCACGTCCCAACCAATCGTCAGGCTGTGGCCCTGCGTCACGACATGTTCGAGGCTCGTGCCGTTCGCCACCGCGCCCAGCCGCTTGTTCGATATGTTGGTGATACCGCCGGTGCCCGGATAGGTGAAGCCGGGGCCGAGCGGAACCGGGCCCTGGAAGGCGATGATCGGACCCAGCAACTGGCCGGAGGCATCCGGCAGCACGCCGAAGCTCTGCACCGCACGGCCCACGGTGCGTGAATCCGTATAGTCGAAGCGGTAATCGATCTTCAGATTATCGGACGCATCGAGGCGCGCGGCGATCTGCCCGCCATCGATATTGCGGCCACCAAGCTTGTTAGCGAAGCGCAGCGTACCGAAATTGGCGTCGCGCTGAGAAAGATCGATCGTGCGACCACCGATCAGATTGTCGGCATCGCCCCCAATCTCGTCATGGAGGTAGGCAAGCTTGATCGAAAGCGGCCCGAGCGCCGGCAGATCCAGCGTCACCTTGCCGCGCCATGCATCATAATTGCCGTAGGATGCAGTCGCCTTCATTCCCCATTCGCCAGAAGGCGTGGCGGTGACGAGGCTGATCGCGCCCGATGTCGCGTTGCGACCGAACAGCGTGCCCTGTGGTCCACGCAGAACTTCGACGCGCTCGATATCGGCAAGGTCGAAGATCGAGCCGACGGTGCGGCCGATATAGACGCCATCGAGATAGATGCCGATCTTGGGATCGACCGCATTGTTCGACACGCCCGACGCGATACCGCGCAGAATGATTGTCGGGTTCGATTGCAGGCCCTGCACGTTGATCTGCAGGTTCGGCGCGATGCCGGCGAGATTCTTGATGTTGACGACGCGAAGCTGATCGAGCGTCTCGCTGCCTATAGCGGTGACGGCAACAGGGACATTTTGCAGTGCTTCTTCACGCCGCTGGGCGGTGACGACGATATCGGTAAGGCCGATCGTGTCGGAACTGCTTTCTGCCTCCTGGGCGACGGCGGGAACCGAACCGAAGAACGCGACGCTGCCAAGCAACGCCGTTACAAACGACTTCCTCATTTGCCTCTCCCTGTGTGATCCGACCGGCTTGTCCGCCGGTTCGTTTCTGCTGCGAAAGCTATAGGACTTTGGATTCCGGGCAAGTCTCCTCATTCACCGCGATCCGGCGGGACAGGCCTTTATTTCCCGTCCCGCCGGCCCGGCCCCTTACTCTGCCGCCACGCTGTAGCGGGTATCTTCTTCCGGGCTCAGGAAACGGCCCGGGCGCTGACCGGTCGGGCCGTCGCGGTCGAAGGTAGCCTCGCCATTGACGACGGTCAGCCGCATCGGCGCGGGATCACGGGTATAGCGCCAGGTGATGCCGCCCTTGCCGTCCGGCACGTCGAATTCCTTGCGCTCGTCGCGACGCTCGATCTCGTCGATGTTGAAGACGGTTAGGTCGGCCGGCGCGCCGACTTCCAGCACGCCGCGGCCCTTCAGGTTGAAGTGCTTGGCAAGCTTGCCGGTCTGGACGTGGACGGCTTCCTCAATGCTGATCTTGCCCTGGCGGACATAGTAGGTGAACAGCAGCATATTCTCGCCCGGCCCGCAGAACATCTGGGCATGGGCGCCAGCGTCGGAGACATTGCCCACCGACATCGGATCACGGATCAGCTCGATCACCAGTTCCTCGTTCATCGGGAACGGCGCCATGTGGACAGTCGACCGCACACCATTCTTGAGGATCCAGTCGGCCATCGCGTCCGAACGGTGCGCGGCGCCGGTCTGCTTCATATAATCGCTGACCGTCAGGTTGATCGGGCCAACGCCATTGTCCGAATTGCGCAGCATCAGGTCATCCGGCCGGTTCATCGGCGAATGGCCCCAGGCCTGCGTGTCCCAGCTTTCGCGGGCACGCGCGCGCCAATCGGGATCGGCGAGCAGCCGGGCCTTCTCCTCGTCGGTCTCGGCCTGCACCACCTCGTGCCAGACATAATCGTTCGACTGCGCGAAGATCAGCGACTTGGTGAGCGACAGCGTGTTGGTCGGCGACACATGCGTAAAGGCCGTCCAATAATCCTTGCCTGCCGCCTTGAACCCGTCGTGCAGCACCTGCAGCGACGGCAGTACCGGCTTCTGGAAGTCCAGCGTGGGAAGCCCCGCCCATTGCATGCGGACATTGGTGCCTTCGAGCAGGCGGCCCATCCGCGCCACCATTTCCGGCCCGGTCATCCGCATGAACGTGTCGATGATCACCTGCACGGCGCTGCCGGGATAGCGATCGAGCACTTCGAACAGCGCGCGATATTCGGCATCGTCGGCAAGCTGCGTCGGCACCGGACGATCGTCGCCATCATGGTCGAGCAGGTTGGTCGAAAGGCCGAGCGCGCCGGCCTGCAGAGCATCCTCAAGTAGTTCGCACATCCGTTCGATTTCGAGCGGGGTCGCGGTGCGCTCCCAGGCGTCGAGGCCCATCGCCGCCAGACGGATCGCGATATGGCCGACATAGGCCGCATAATTGAGCGGGATCTTCACCTTGGACGTCATCGACGCCTTATATTCGCTCCACTTGCGCCAATCCCAGGGCAACTGGTTGACGAACGGCTCCTCGGCGATGTCCTCGAAGAAGGAGAATATCTTCACGACCTCGTGGTTGGCGGCCTTGTCGTCGGTGATCGGCGCGGTCGAAAAGCCGCAATTGCCCATGATCAGCGTGGTCGCGCCATAGCCCGGCAGCGGGTTCAGGCCGTCGTCCCACCACATCGCCGCGTCGAAATGGGTGTGCGCTTCGATGAAGCCGGGAGTGACGAAGCAGCCGCTCGCATCGACCACACGCTCGTCGCCGCCCTTGGGCGCCAGGTCCGCGCCGATCTCGGCGATACGGTCGCCCGCGACACGCACGTCTGCGGCATAAGCGGGCTTCAGCGTGCCGTCGACGACAGTCCCGCCCTTAATGAGAAAGTTGGCCATATTTCTCTCCTTTGTTGTCATCCCGTCGCGTGTCGCTTATCCGGGGTCTAACTTTGTTTTTCTTATTTAGTTATTGAGGTAAACTAACTCGTGGCGGGCGGCAATAGGCAGAATCGAATGATGGTCGCGAATGAAGACGTGCAGGTGGCGCCGACACGCGGACGCCCCGCCACCCTGTCGGCCGACGGCATCGTCGATGTCGCGCTGAAGCTGCTCGACGCGCACCCGAAAGACGAACTTTCCATGGCGAAGATCGCGCGCGAGCTCTCGGTCTCGCCGCCCGCGCTCTACCGCTATTTCCCGACCCGCACCTCGCTGCTCAACGCGATGTCCGCCGCGGTGTTCGCCGATTTCCCGGAAATGCCGGCCGACCGGTCGTGGCGCGAACAACTCCTCGCCTGGCAGAATGATGTCGCCGCCGTCTATGAGCGCCATCATGGCGTGATGATGCTGATGGGCTGGGACGATCAGCTCGCGGGGCCATGGCTCAAGGTGCAGATGCCCGTGCTGACGCTCCTCCACAGCATCGGCTTTTCCAGATTGTCACTGGTCGAAACGACGAGCTGGTTTCTCGCCGCCACGGTGGGGCTGATCCGCACCTATCTTGCCGCCGACTCCGACGGCCTCAGCCGATCCGATCTCATCGAATTTTCGGAAGGATTGGGCGGCCTGACAGACGCGCAGCGGATGCTGGTGGAGGAAACCCGCGAATGGATCTCCCGTGGCGATCCCGCCCGCATCCTCAACCTCGGCTTCGAAGCGCTGGTCGATGGCGTGGAGCGCCGGCTCGGCTCGCTCCAGGCGAAAGGGCACATCTGATACAAGTGTCCGCAATTCGCAATCTACTACGCATTTATCGAATTTAACCGCATCAACCCTTCCGTTTGCGTTTAATTTTTCCTATGTCTCTGCCGATAATCAGCGACGTCACAAGGCGCCGCGAAGATGGGATGCACTGGAATCATGGGCTTGATCGAACGCGACGGGGCCGCGGCTGACGGCAATATGCAGGCGATGGTGATCGACAATTTCGGCGGGCCGGAAGCCTTCCGGCTCGGCACGATCGAACGCCCCCGCGCAGCCCCCGGCACCGTCATCGTCCAGGTCGCCTATGCCGGCGTCAATCCCGCCGACTGGAAGGCCCGCGAAGGCTGGCTGTCGCAATATTTCAACTATGTCTTCCCCTTCGTCGTCGGCTTCGACGCGGCCGGCATCGTCGCCGAGGTGGGTGAAGGCGTGACCGGCCTTGCGGTCGGCGATCGCGTCGTCACGGCATCCAACCAGGGCAAGGGCGAGCGCGGTTCCTATGCCGAATATGTCGCCTCGGATCGCGAGCGGGTCGTGCGCCTGCCCGATCATGTCGCACTGATCGACGCCGCCGCCATGCCGACCGCCGCGATCACCGCCTGGGAGGCCGTGTTCGATGTCGGCGGAACCAAGCCCGGCGCGCGCGTGCTGGTGAACGGCGGCGCCGGCGGCACCGGCGGCTATGCCATTCAGCTCGCCAAGATGGCAGGCGCCGAGGTCGCGACCACCTGCGGGCCGGCGAACCTGGATTATGTCCGCTCCCTCGGCGCCGATCTCGCGATCGACTATCGCCAGGGTGGCGTGCGCGAAGCGGTCGCGGCCTGGGCACCGGACGGCGTGGACCTCATCGTCGATACGGTCGGCCAGGGATCTTTGCTCGATTCGATCGAGATGGTCCGCCGCGGAGGCATCGTCGCGCCGATTGCGACCTTGATCGCCAATGAACCATGGCCCGATACCGAGCGCGCGACCGAACTCGGCGTTCAGGTGATCCCCACCATCTCCTCGTTCGAGCGGCAGGAGCGCCAGCTCAACGCGCTCGTCGAAGCCCTCGCCGCAGGCAAGATTCGCGCACCCGAAATCACCATCTTGCCCCTCGCCGAAGCCGGTGAGGCGCAGCGCCGCGTCGCCGCCGGCCATGTCCGCGGCAAGATCGTGCTTGAGGTGAATGCGGGGCTCGGCCGATGAGCGGCGATCCGATCTGGGTCGTCGATGAGGTCGAGACACGCCCCGGCCAGGGCCAGACTTTCCTCGACGCCTATATGACTTATTATGCGCCGGGCGCCGCGGCGCGCGGGATGACGCTCGCGCACCGCATGGTAGAACCCGCCATGTGGCTCGACGATGCGCCCAACCGCATCCTCCTGATCTGGACGGTTCCGCATGTCGGGCTGGTCTGGGGCGCCAAGCATGTCGCGCGCGGCGATATGGATGTGCTGCGCTGGTGGAATGAGGAAGCGCCGAAATTCATCCTGTCGCGCCGTCGCTCGACGATGGCCGCGGCCGACGCGCTGGCGGGGCTGGCGGGGCTGGCCAATGTATAATCTCCTGCTGATCCCGACCTTCGCCGACGCTGCCGCGCGCGATGCGGCTGCCGCTACGATCGCCGAAGCCACCGCCGGCCTGCCCGGCATCCGCGACATCCTGTTCGCGCCCACTTTGCCCGGCGTCTATAATGGCGGCGACTATATCTGGCGCGCGGTCTTCGACAACGAGGCCGCGTGCCAGGCGGCCTTGGCGAGCCCTGCCTGGCAGCCCGCGGCCGCGATCCTCGCCGATCGCGTATTGGTGCCGCAATTGCAGCGTGTCGGCTATGAAGGCGGCCGCTCGGGCGGCTCCTCCAAGGGTTCGGGCCTCTACCGTGTAGCCCTGTTCTGCGCCAACGTCCGCCCGACCCGCGAGCGGCTCGATGCGTTCGGCGCGCAGACCGTGACCATGCCCGTTCATGTGCGGACGATGCTGCGCTGGCAGTTGTCGGAAGCGGAAGGCGCCACCGGCGATCGCCCCTGGACCCATGTGTGGGAACAGGAATATCCCGATCTCGACGGGCTCAATGGCCCTTACATGCTTCACCCCGTCCACTGGGCACATGTCGAACGCTGGTTCGACCCCGAATATACCGAGCATCTCGTTGATCCGGTACTGGTTCACACCTTCTGCGCGATCGACAAGGGGGTCATCCTCAGTTGACCCCGCTTAGGGGTTAACCTCCCCTTCTGTCGGGGTTTATCCCCATGGCGCCGTTCGGGGCCCCGTTTTATCCGTTCTATCAAGGCGTTCCTGCCCTTGGAGGAGCCGCGATGGGGATGAAGCGGAAAGCGATGGCCGGCGCGGCGATGGCCGCGACTGCAGCCGCTTTCCCCGTTCATGCGCAGGAGGCGGAAGGCGGCGACCATGATCTCGCCAAGAAGCTTTCCAACCCGATCTCCAACCTGATCAGCGTGCCCTTGCAGGAGAATATGGATTTCGGCGCGGGGCCGAGCGGCGACGGCTTCAAATCAACTCTGAACGTCCAGCCCGTCGTGCCGATCAGCCTGGGTTCCAAATGGAACCTGATCCTGCGCACCATCCTGCCGATTGCCTATCAGGAGGATATCTCGGCAGACGGTCGCTCCGAATCCGGGCTCGGCGACACGACCCAGAGCTTCTTCTTCTCGCCCAAGCAGCCCGGCCCCAGCGGCATCGTCTGGGGCGTCGGGCCGGCCTTGCTCTATCCGACGGCGACCGATCATCGGCTGGGCGGAGAAAAATGGGGCGCAGGGCCGACCCTGGTCGTGCTCAAGCAGTCGGGCAAGAACACCATTGGCATGCTCGCCAACCATATCTGGTCCTTTGCCGGGGATGATTCGCGGGGCGGTATCAGTTCGACCTTCATCCAGCCCTTCTTCGCCCACAACACGTCCACCGCCACCACCTACTCGATCAACGCCGAGGCCAGCTATGACTGGAAGAGCGAGAAATGGGTGGTGCCGATCAACCTGCTCGTCGCCCAACTCACCAAAGTGGGCAAGCAATCCATGCAGTTTGGCGTCGGTGGCCGCTATTATATTGAAAAACCTACAGGTGGCCCTGATTGGGGCCTGCGTTTCGTCGTCACTTTCCTCTTCCCGCAGAAATGAGAAAGGGTGGCGATGCGCGGTAACCAGAGTTTCGGGCGGGCGGCCCAATATAATCGCCCCGGCGTGGGACGGAAAATCCTTAGGGGTCTTTCCGACGACCTGCTAATCCGGCAAATATATGCGATATTATTCGCGATAGTGGGCGGGACGACACACATAATATCGGATTTCGGGGTTATGATGGCCTCCGCGGCCAGCACGAAAGGTCAACGGTCATGACGTCATGGACCTGCCCTTGCCCGATGCCAGACGCGCCCTCGCCGGCGCGCCGCCTGACTATTTCTCACATCATCGACAGCCGCATTCTTACCGGCGGGATGGCCTGCGCCACCATGTCGCCGACGATTGCCGATTGGCGCATCGGGGAGACCGCGAGATGACCAGAATGATCCACGGGGTATCAGGGGCCGCGTTGATCCTGTGTGCCGGGCTGGCCGCGACACCGGCGCAGGCGCAGGCATTGCAGGATCGCTTCTGGCTCGAAGCATCTGCCTATTGGCCGAATGTCGACACCAAGATCGAGGTTTCCTCCGTTCAGCGACCCGATGTCGGCACCGAGATCGATTTCGAACAGGATCTCGATCTCACCGATCGCAAGACGCTGCCGGCGTTCTTCGCTGGGGCCAGGCTCGGCAGCAATTTTTCGGTCGGTCTCGAATATTATTCGCTCAGCCGTAAGGGAGAGCAGGTTATCGACCGCGACATCACCTTTGATGATGTCACCTATCCCGTCAACGCCAATGTTTCGAGCAAGTTCACCACGGACGTCTATCGACTGACGGTGGGCTATGCCTTTCTCCGCAAGGAGAATTACGAGTTCGGTGCAGCGCTAGGCCTCCACGCCACGGACTTCGAGGTCAAGCTGGAGGGCCAGGGCAGCGTCGGCGGCGCGGCCAGTTCCGTGCAGGCCCGCAAGCGCGACGTGTTGGCGCCCTTGCCCACCATCGGCCTGTTCGGTGCGTGGGAAATCGCGCCCAAGCTCACGATCAACGGCCGGGTCGATTATCTCTCGCTCAAGATCGACGATTATGATGGTCGGCTGATCAATGCGCAGGCGGCCATCAGCTATCGCTTCCACAAGAATATCGGCGCGGGCGTGATGTATCGCTATGTCGATTACCGCGTCGATGTCGACAAGGAGAACTGGCAGGGCCGCGTGTCCTATGAGTTCAGCGGCCCGTCGATCTTCCTCCAGGTTGGGTTCTAGGTCGCCGCCCCTACTCCCCCCGCCACTCGGGCTTGCGCTTCTCGGCAAAGGCGCGCGGGCCTTCCTGCGCGTCGGCGCTGCGATAGGCGCGCTCCCAGACATGGCGAGCGGCGCGAAGCGCGGCGGTGCGACCCATCTCGGTCGCCAGCATAACTGTTTCCTTGCCCGCCATCACCGATAAAGGCGCGCCCTCGATGATCTCTGCGGCCAGCACCAATGCCTCGTCGAGCAGTCGTTCCGGCTCGGCCAGCCGGTTGACCAGCCCGATTTCATAGGCGCGCTGCGCCGTGATCGGCTTTCCGGTCAAGACGATCTCCATCATGATCCGCTGTGGGATCATATGGATCAACGGCGCCGCCCAGGGCGATCCGCGGCCCACCTTCACCTCGGTAATGGCAAAGCGCGCCGCCGTGCTGGCGACGCAGAGATCGCAGGATTGCGCCAGCAGCCAGCCGCCCGCGAAGGCGACGCCATTCACGGCCGCGATCGTCGGCTTCGTCACCTCCACATTGTCGCCAGGCACCGGGAACATGCCGCGCGGCGGCACGGTCAGCTTCAGTTCGGCCATCTCCTTCAGATCGCCGCCTGCGCAAAAGGCCTTGTCACCCGCGGCCGTCAGGATCGCGACGCGCAAACCGCCATCCGCCTCGAACCGTTCCCAGGCCGCGAACAACCCTTCGCGCACCTCGCGCCCCAATACGTTGCGCGCATCGGGCCGGTTGATGGTGATGACGGCGATGCCATCCGGCCGGGCATCGAACAGGACTGCGTCGGTCATGCTTGGCTCCGAATGATCTGGTTCACGCGAAGCCGCGAAGGCGCGAAGCAGGAAATGGTTCGCGCAGAGACGCCGAGGACGCAGAGACTTGGCCTCGTCGCGCCAGCGACTATCCCACTTTCGGAGGCCCAGACCGCGCTTCGGTCAGAGCAGTTCCGGCGCTTCGCGCGCACCCGGACATCTCTGCGCTCTCCGCGCCTCTGCGCGAACCAAAAATCTTCGCGCCTTCGCCGCTTCGCGTGAACCATCAAAACCCCCTGCTCGCGATCTCGAACGCCGCACGGTCCAGTTCCTCGCGGAAATCAGGATGCGCAATCGCGGTCAACCGCCGCGCCCGTTCGGCCAATGTCTGCCCCTTGAGTTCCGCCGCGCCATATTCGGTGACGATCACATCCGCCTCGCTCCGCGCGGTCGTCACCGGTCCAGATAGGGCCGGTACGATCCGGCTCGCCTTGCCGCCCGCCGCTGTCGCCGGCAGCGCGATGATCGATCGCCCCCCTTCGGATCGGCTGCCCGCCCGCACATAATCCACCTGCCCGCCGGTGCCGCCGATATAGGCCGGCCCGGTCTGTTCGGCATTGATCTGCCCCGTCAGGTCGACCTCCACGGCCGAATTGATCGTGACAAGCCGGGGTATCGCTGTCAGCACCGCATCTGCATGGGTCAGCTTCGACGATCGCATCCCCACCGCGGCATTGCGATGCGCAAAGTCATAGAGCCGTCTTGTCCCGATCAAGGCGCCCGTCACCGATACGCCGGCCTCGAACGGCTTTAGCTTATTGGTGACGACGCCCTTTTCGACCAGATCGACCAGGCCATCGCCGATCATCCCCGAATGGACGCCAAGATCGCGCCGGTCATGGATCAATTGGGTGATCGCATCGGGCACCGCGCCGATGCCGATCTGGATCACCGCACCGTCGCCGATATAGGCTGCCGCATGGCGCGCGATCGTCAGATCGCCCTCGCCGATCGCGGCAGGTTTAACCTCGACTGGCGACCGCGACACTTCGATCAGATAGTCGATCCGGTCGCGCGGCAGCAGCGCGTCGCAATGGGTGAAGGGGATCTGGTCGTTGACCTCCGCCACCACCACCCGCGCCTTCGCGACGGCCGCCTGCACATAATCATTGATCAGGCCGTAGCTGTGATTGCCTTGTGCGTCCGCCGGGCTCACCTGCACGAAGGCAATGTCGCAGCCGATCAGTCCCGCCTCGATCATCCCGGCGATCTGGCCGACATGGCAGGGAATGATGCCCAGCGCGCCCGCCTTGGTCAGCGACCGCAGCGATCCGATCGCCCCCATGCTCGAAAGCGCGATATGGTCCGCGATCTCGGGCGTCAGCAGCCCGGAAAAGCTCGATCCTGCGAAGGCCGATACGCCGCCGAGCCCGGCGCGTTGCGCGATCAACGCCTCGATCAGCGTGGCGGGCTCACCGCAGGCCTGGCCCCAGACGATATGGTCGCCCGGCCGCACGAGGCGGCTCAGGTCCAGCGCGTCGGCCCGTAGCGCTTCGGTCATGTAGCCGCCACGCGCGCCAGCACCGCCTTGGCGCGCGTGAGGTGCGGCAGATCGAGCATCTCGCCCTTGTGGCCGATCGTCCCCGCGCCCGGATTGGCGGCGAACAGCTCCACGATCTCGCGGGCCGCGGCAACCTCTGCTTCACTGGGCGTGAAGGCACGATTGATGATGTCCACCTGCGCGGGGTGGATGGCGAGCATGCCCCGGAAACCGGCGCGCCGCACCTCGTTCGCTACGGCTTCCAGCCCCGCCTCGTCCCGGAAATCGCCATGGATCGTCTCGATCGCCGGCACGCTCGCGGCCGCTGCGCCAACGAGGCAGAAGGTGCGCGCGAGCTGATAAGGGAATTCGTAAGCGCCATCCGCATTCCGGTTTGCGATCGCGCCAATGGCGGTGGCGATGTCCTCCGCCCCCCAGGTCATCGCCGCGAGCCTCGGCACGCCTTCATAGCTGCCGGTCGCCAGCATGCCCTGCGGTGTCTCGGTCGCGACAATGATGACGGCGATCGTGCCTGGCGCATCCCCCGCCGCCACTTCCAGCGCGGTCAGATAATGGTCGAGCGTCTCGACATCCGCGCGCCCGCGCGGCTTGGGCAGCATCACACCACCCGGCCGGGCGTCGACGATCGCGGCAAGGTCATGCAGTGCGTGCGGCCCTTGCAGCGGGTTGATCCGCACCCACAGCCGATCCCGTTGATCCTGGTTGGTACGCAGGAATTCCGCCACCGTCGCACGCGCAGCAGGCTTGGCGCTTTCCGCCACCGCATCCTCAAGGTCGATCAGCAGGATGTCGGCCGCTGTGCCGACGCCCTTGGCCAGTTTCTTCTCGCTGTCGCCCGGAATGAAAAGCCAGGACCGCGCGCCCGCCGCCCGTTCAAAAGCCGACATTGTCTCCACCCTTCAAAGCCAAGATATGTCGCGCTTCATCAGGCGTCGCGACCTCCAGGCCAAGCCCTTCGAGAATTTTTCTGACAGTCGTCACCTGCTCGGCATTGGATTGGGCGAGCCTGCCGGAACCGCCCCACAGATTATCCTCCAGCCCGACGCGGACATTGCCGCCCATCGCCGCCGCCATCGCCGCGATCGGCATCTGGCTGCGCCCCGCGCCCAGCACCGACCAGCGATAATTGTCGCCGAACAGCCGGTCGGCGGTGCGCTTCATGTGCATCACATCGTCGGGATGCGGGCCGATGCCGCCCAGTAGGCCGAAGCAGGTCTGGATGAACAAGGGCGCCTTCACCAGCCCTTCGGTGAAGAAGTAATGGAGGTTGTAGAGGTGGCTGGTGTCGTAGCATTCGAATTCGTAGCGCGCGCCGGTCTCGTTCAGCGTCCGCAGCGCAAATTCGATGTCCTTGAACGAGTTGCGGAACACCAGGTCGCGGCTGTTTTCCAGCATCTGCGGTTCCCAGTCATGCTTGAACGCCTTGTATCGCTTCAGCATCGGGAACAGGCCGAAGTTCATCGATCCCATGTTGAGCGACGCGATTTCCGGCTGCCACACCGTTGCCGGTCGCAGCCTTTCCTCGATCGGCATGAAGGGCGATCCGCCCGTCGTCAGGTTCACCACCACGTCCGATCGCTGCTTGATGATGCGCAGGAAGGGCTCGAACGCCTCGGGCGTCTGGTCGGGCCGGCCATCTTCCGGGTTGCGGGCGTGGAGGTGGACGATCGCCGCCCCAGCCTCCGCCGCGGCCAGCGCCGCATCGGCGATTTCCGTCGGCGTTACCGGCAGATGCGGCGACATGGATGGGGTGTGGATCGATCCCGTCACCGCGCAGGTGATGATGACCTTGTTCGCCATGACATCCTCCGAACATATCGCGCAGGCTTGGTCGCCCGAGTATCGCAACGTAAAATGAACAGCATTCACTATTAAGTCCAGCCCGTCCGTTTGGACCGCATCCATTTGGACGTAGCGAACAGGACGGCGCGGCGGCATTTTCGCATCATCAGGATCGAGGATGCGACGGCAATGGCGAAGACATTGAAGGCGGTGGTGATCGGCGCGGGCATGGCGGGGATTCTCGCCGCGATCCGCCTGAAGGAAATGGGCCACGACGTGACGGTCCTGGAAAAGGCCGCCCGCGTCGGCGGCACCTGGCGGGAAAACCGCTATGCCGGCCTGCACTGCGACGTGCCCGCGCACGCCTACACCTATAGCTTCGCGCCCAATGCCGATTGGAGCCGCTACCTCTCGCCCGGCCCGGAAATCCAGCGTTACTTCGAAAAGGTCGCCGACGATTATGGCGTCACCCCCCTCATCCGCTTCGACCAGGAAGTGGCCGAGGCCCGCTGGGACGACGCCACCACCCAGTGGGCAATCGAAACCAAGTCGGGCCTGAAGCTCGACGCCGATCTCGTCATCGCCGCCACCGGCGTGCTCCACCACCCCAAGATGCCCGAGATCGAAGGGCTGGAAAGCTTCACCGGCACGGCCTTCCACAGCGCCCGCTGGCAGGATGGCGTCGATCTCTCCGGCAAGCGCGTCGGTATCATCGGCAACGGATCGACCGGCGTGCAGATCGTCTCCGCGCTGGCCGGTGTCGCGGCAAAGACCGTCCATTTCCAGCGCTCGCCGCAATGGATCATGCCGGTCGACAATCAATATTATTCGGATGAGCAGCGCGCCGCCTTCCGCGCCGATCCGCAACTGATCGACGATATCCGCTACAACCCCGAATATGAGGCGAATGTCCGCCGCTTTTCCCGCGCGATCAACGACATGGAGTCGGAGGAGATCCACCAGATCGAATGGGCGGTGGCGAACCATCTCGAAACCGCCGTCGCCGATCCCGTGCTGCGCGAAAAGCTGCGCCCTAATTATCGCGCGGCCTGCAAGCGGCTGATCTTTTCCTGGGATTATTACGAAAAGGTCCAGCGGCCGGACGTCGATGTGGTGACCGCCGGCATCGAACGGATCGAACCCGCCGGCGTGCGCGATCGCGGCGGCAACCTCCACGAACTCGACGTGCTGATCCTCGCCACCGGCTTCCATGCCGATCGCTTCGTCCGCCCGATCAACCTGATCGGCCGCGGCGGCACCGCGCTCAATGATGTCTGGGCCAAGCGGCCGAGCGCCTATCTGGCGGTCTCGGTGCCCGATTTTCCTAATCTCTTCCTGCTCAACGGCCCCACCGGCCCGGTCGGCAACTTCTCGCTGATCGACATCGCCGAAAAGCAGATGACCTATATCGAGCAGTTGATCGACCGCGTCGCCGCGGGCGAGATCCGTGCGGCAAGCGCCAGCCGCGAAGCCTTCGCCGATTATGAAGAACGGCGAATCGCGGCGGCCAAGGGCACAATCTTCGCGTCCGGCTGCACCAGCTGGTATCTCGACGCCGAAGGCGTGCCGGCCAGCTGGCCCTGGAGCTACGACGCCTTCACCGAGGCAATGGACGCCCCCAAACTTGAGGATTTCGATCTCGCAGCCTGAGCTGCCCGACCCCTCCTTCCTCCCTGCCTCTCCCCTCACGGGGAGGGGCATTTTTTTGCCCCCGGCCCGGCCGGCACATTTCTTTTTAAGCGACTCATTTCCGATTTCACGACCGCTCGCGCGACAGCCGCAAACAGCCTCTCGCGCTTGATCGGCGAATTACGATACACGAGGTCCAATAATAAAGAGCGAGCATTTGCATGTTCGAACCCCGGAGAGTGTTGCGCAAAGCGTTCCGCCATTTTTCCATGATGGCCGTTTTGCGTATATTGGCTGTTTCTGGCACGCTCGCCGCATCCGCGGCAGTGGCTGCCCCCGCCGACGGCGGCTTCCAAGGCGGCGTTAGCGGCGCCCAGACGCCGTGGACCAAGGCCCCGAAGGAGTATCCGCAGGCTCTGCGCTTCGCGGTGATCGGTGACCGCACCGGTCTCGCACGGCCCGGCGTGTTCGAACAAGCCATCGCGCAAGTCGATCTGCTGCAGCCCGAATTCCTGATCAATGTGGGCGATCTGATCGAGGGCTATACCGGCGACGCCGCCGAACTCGCGCGCGAATGGGGCGAGATGGAAAGCGCCATCGGCAAACTCCGCGCGCCCTTTATCTATGTCGCCGGCAATCATGATCTCGGTAATGAGATGATGCTGTCCGCCTGGAAGGCCAAGCGCGGCGAACCCTATTATCAATTCGTCTACAAGAACGTCCTGTTCCTGGTGCTCGATACCGAAGATCCGCCCCGCGATATGCCGGCGGCGATGGGGGCACAGTTCCGCCAGATGGCCGCGGGGATGAAGAAAGATCCGGTCGCAACCGAAAAGGCGCTCGCCCAATATCTCGGCGGCGTGAATGCCGATCGCGCCAAGGGCAACACCACCGATCCCGAAATGGCGGCGCTTTCGCTCGCCCGCTTCAGCCAGAAACAGGTCGATTTCGCGCTCAAGACGCTCGCCGATCACAGCCAGGTCCGCTGGACCTTCGTGCTGATGCACAAGCCCGCCTGGAAGCTCGATTCCGCGGAATTCGCGAAGATCGAACAGGCGCTGCAGGGCCGCCCCTACACCGTCATCGCCGGCCACAATCATTATTACGCGCACGAACTGCGCAACGGCCGCGATTATATCAGCATGGGCACCGCCGGCGCGATCTCGCATCAGCACGGCCCGGGCGAAATGGATCACATCGCCTGGGTGACGCTCCGTGACAAGGAGCCCGACGTCGCCCTCATCAAGCTCAACGGCCTGCTCGATCGCACGGGCCAGAGCGGCCAGACGCTCGCGCGCTGACCGAACCTCGCAACCAGAACACGTCGCATCCGAACATCACAACAAGCCGGAAGAACCGGCGTCCATCAATTGGCTTCAGGAGAGGATCACATATGAAATTTACCTATCTGGCGGCTGTATCCGCGCTCGCGCTTACCGCGGCGCCCGCTCATGCCCAGGACGCCGCCGACCAAGGGGCGACCGACGCCGCCGGCGGCCTGGAAGACATCGTCGTCACCGCGCAGCGCCGCGAGGAAAATCTTCAGAACGTCCCCGTCGCCGTCACCGCACTGGGATCGGAAGCACTGGACAATGCCCGCGTCGTCAACGTCCAGAATTTGAGCGGCTATGCGCCCAGCCTTCAGATCACGACGCAGGGTATCGCCTCGATCCCGACCGTGCAGGTGCGCGGCATCACCTCGGGCACGTCGAACAACGCGGTCGATCCCAAGGTCGGCATCTATCTCGATGGCGTCTATATCGGCCGCTCGGTCGGCGCGATCTTCGACCTCGCCGATCTGGCCCGCGTCGAAGTGCTGCGCGGTCCGCAGGGCACGCTGTTCGGCCGCAACTCGACCGGCGGCGCGATCAGCCTCATCTCGGCCGCGCCCAGCGGCGAGTTCGGCGTCCGTCAGCAGATTTCTTATGGCAATTATGATGCGTTCCGCGCGCGCACCGTGCTCGATCTGCCCGCACTCGGACCGCTCAGCGTCAAGATCTCCTACCTGCATGATCAGTTCGACGGCGACACCGACAATCTGATCGGCGGCAAGACGATCGACCTGCGCTTGCGCCGGCCGGAATTCGGCGTGCTGAAATATGCCAACAAGCTCGGCTACAAGAATGTCGACGCCGTCCAGGTCGCCGCGCGGCTCCAGGCTTCCGATGATCTGACGATCGACTATCGCTTCGATTATACCGACAGCAAGACGACCGGCCGCGCCGTGCAGTTGCTCGGCCCGACGGGCGACGCGACCGGCGCGCTTGCTGGTGCGATCCTCGCCTTCCAGCCCGCTTTTGGTGGCATCACCAACCTTGGCAGCAAGCGGCTCGACGCCGTCGCCAACGCGACCAGCGTCGAACCACTCACCGTCGAAGGCCATAACGTCACCGTGGAATGGGGTGTCAGCGACATCCTGACGGTCAAGAGCATCACCGCCTATCGCAAGTTCCACCAGAAGCCGAACATCTACGATCTCGGTTCGTCGGGTGGCCTGAAGTTCACGGCGGCGCAGTTGGGCAACCTTCTCGCCGGCAATATCGCGGGCATCTTCGATCCCGCCAACGCCCCCGGACCGAACGACAGCTTCTTCACGCTGATGACGGCGCGTGAGACCAAGCAGAAGCAGTTCAGCCAGGAAGCCCAGTTCATCTTCAACTGGGATAGCTTCGATCTCACCTCCGGCGTCTTCTACTTCCACGAAAATTCGCCGGCGACCGACGTGCTCGGCATCTTCCAGCCGATCGCCAACGGCGTCGTCATTCCCACGCCGTTCGACAATGTCTTCGGCAGCGGCGTCACCGAAACGCGCGCGGTCAACGACTCCATGGCGGGCTATGGCCAGCTCACCTGGCACGCCAACGACAAGCTCGATTTCGCGCTGGGCCTTCGTTACACGATCGACGATCGCGCGACCGACTTGATCAGCGTCACCGAAGCATCGCAAGGCGGCGGTCTTGAACCCGGTCGAACCTACAAGACCAGCTATGAGAAGCTGAACTACACGGGCATCATCACCTACAAGCCCAATGACGACATCACCACCTATGCGAAGATCGCCAGCGGCTATGTCGCCGGCGGCATTCTCGGCGCCCAGCCTTACGGGCCGGAATCGCTGGTCTCCTACGAACTCGGCCTGAAGTCGCAGCTGTTCGACAACCGCCTGCGCGCCAATTTCGCGGCTTATTATTCGGACTATAAGGATCTCCAGATCCAGACCTTCGTCGGCGGCGTGCAGCGCTTCGAAAATGCCGGCAAGGCTCGCATCTGGGGCCTTGAAGGCGAATTCCAGGCGGTGCCGGTCGATGGCCTGACGATCGACGCGAACTTCAGCTACACCAACGTCAAGTATCAGGAATATCTCCAGAACGGCGCGGACGTTTCCGACATAATCAACGTCATCTACACACCGAAATGGACGGCACGTTTCGGCGGCCAGTATGATTTCTACGAACTGCCCAGCGGCGGCAATTTTTACGTCAACATCGACAACCGCTACCGCTCGGGTACGCCGCTCACGGCCTTCCCGACCGGCAATGATGCCGTCGATGAGCTGGCTTATTCGAAGAAGTTCATCCTGACCGACGCCCGCATCGGCATCGCCAACCTGCCGATCGGCGGCACCGAGATCGGTATCTCGGCCTGGGGCAAGAACCTGTTCGACGTCGATCGCGCCACCTTCGGCCCGACCGTCATCAACCAGGTGATCGTCCCCGATATGGGCCGCACCTACGGCATCGATCTTCAGGTGAAGTTCTAATCCGTCCAGGGCCGGCGCACTTTCAGCGTGCGCCGGCCTGAACTTTCAGATCAGTTGATCCGGTGTCTGCCAACCGAGATGCTGCCCGGAATCTACCGCGATAACCTGCCCCGTCACCGACGGAGCGGTCGCCAAGAACAGCACCGCATCGGCAATCTCTTCGGGAGGGCTCGATCGGCCCAGCAGCGTGCCGGCAACCTCCCGTTCGAACTCGTCGCCCTGCTGATGGCAATTTGCCAGCACGGGGCCGGGCGCGACCGCATTGACGCGGATCGCGGGAGCCAGCGCCTGCGCCATCATCTGCGTTGCCGTCGACAGCGCCGATTTGGTGAGCGCATAGGAAAAATAGGTAGGATTGGGACGCAGCACCCTTTGGTCCAGCAGATTGACGATCGCGGCGCCCGCCTCGGCCTGCGCGGCAAAGGCTTCGGCCAGCACGATCGGCGCCCGCAGGTTGACAGCGAAATGATGATCCCATTGCCCCCGGTCGAGCCCACCGAACCGATCATCGTCGAAGGCCGATGCGTTGTTGACCAGCAAGCTCAATCGGCCGAGCGTCTCCGTCGCAGCGGGAATGATGCTGCGCACGGCGGCCTCGTCCGAAAGTTCGGCCGGCAGCACCACGGTCCAGACGCCCAGCGCCTCCGCTTCTTGCGCGACCGCCCTCGCCTCGTCCACGGCATGCCCGCAATGTATCGCGACGTCCCAGCCCGCTGTGGCGAGCTTGAGCACGATGGCGCGGCCTATGCGCCGCCCTGCGCCTGTAACGAGCGCCGCGGGGCGAGATGGCATCGGGGGCAAGGCATTCTCCATGTCTGGTCTGTTAGGCCAAAGGAGCCGCAACGGGCAATTCGCCGGATGACGAATAACGATACCCCGTGCATAGGATCGCGACGATGATGCTCAAGGATCTTGGATGACGGCCTCTCCACCGCCCGCGCCGCCCCGCGGACGTGGCCGTCCGCGCAAGCCGGAGACGGACGCGACGATCGTGGCGGCCGGCCGGCGGCTGCTCCGGGAGGGCGGGATCGAAGCGCTGACCTTCGACGCGATCGCGCAGGTGACCGGCGTCACCCGCGCCACCATCTATCGGCGCTGGCCCACGAAGGCGCATCTGCTCAGCAGCATCGCCAATGAGAGCGAGGACGTGCATTTCATCGACGTCACCGCACGCGAAGGCATTGCCGGCGAAGTCCGCGCACTCGTCGCGCAGGTCTATCATCGTTACCAGTTGGCCGACATCAGCGCCGCGAGCCTCGGCCTCTTCGCCGCCATCCAGCGCGATCCCGCGCTCCGCCGCGAATTGCAGCATCCCATCGAATCCGCCGCGCGGCGCGACATGAAGCGCATCGTCGACGAAGGCAAGGCAAAGGGCATGATCCGCGCCGATGTCGATCCAGACGCCTTCTACGACGTCACGATCGGTGCCGTGCTGTCCCGCCTGCTGATCGGCTCGACCCCCGCCACAGATGCCCTGATCGACGATATCACCCGCATCGTCCTCCACGGCATCGTCGCCACCGACTGAAAGGATATTTCCAACATTGGCGGAACCGGATCGGCCCCCGCTTGTTGTTGGATTGCACTCAGATCGCATGATTGAGTGTAAACGAGTGTCTCTACCAAGACCTCAGGGAGCCCCGCCGCCGATCGCGACGGGGCTTTCCGGTTTCTGGGTTTCAGCCCCATCGAACCTTCTCGAAACACAGGCGTTAGTCCCGATATCAGTATCGTAGGATGAGGTTTGTCATGCCCCGGAATATGGTTGTAGCGTTGCTTCTGATTGGTTCGGTCAGTGCCTGTACCACCAGCGATCCCACCCTGCGCGGGGCTGGCCGCGGCGCGGCGATCGGCGGCGCCGGTGGTGCCGTGGCCGGCGCCGTGATCCCCGGCCTCAGCGTCGGCGAGGGTGCTGCCGTCGGCGCGGTGGGCGGTGCCGCGATCGGTGCCATCACAGCCGACAAGGATCGCAGCTATCATCGCGATCGTGACGGCAACCGCTATTATGTCGATAATCGCGGTCGCCGAGTCTATGTGAGGGACTGAAGATGACGGAGCCAGCGGACACGCCGCCGGAAGATAGCGACCATCGCCTGATCCTCTCGAACCGCGTGCTGGACACCCAAGTGTTCAGCACGACCGGTGAAAAGATCGGCCATGTCTATGACCTTTCGATCGAGCGCGTCAGCGGTCGAGTGATCTACGTGGTGATGTCGTTCGGCGGCTTTCTGGGGATCGGGGAAAAATTCCACCCCATTCCCTGGTCTCTACTCGATTATGATCCCGAACGCGGCGGATATGTGGTTCCGCTCGATCGCGCGACGCTACTGGCCGCCCCGCATTACGATCGGTACGAACTCGCCGAACTCGGCGGCCCCAGCCACATCAATTATGGCGAGCAGATTTTCGGCTATTACGGGCCTTATGGATCGGTACCCTATTGGTGATCTAACCGAGCGCGCTTGACTCCCACCGGAACACTCCCTGAGGAGCCGCCTCTGTTTGCTCGTCCGCGCGAAGCAATTGCGCCTTAATCGCAAACTCCCGTGCCAGTTGTCGGTGGGCCGCGGCCGCCTCCGGGCAAGTGGCGCGCTCGGACGCATTCAACTCCTCCAATGCGCGCAGGTCGCAGAATTCGGCAGTCATTCCGGCCACACCAAAGCCCTCCGTCGCGAGGCCCCTGTGCAGCCATAGTAGGCAACCACAGATCTATTGAAAGGCGCCTGCGGCGAACCGAAGTCGAACCGACAAGCGCTTCACCTGCAAGGAGGTAGTCGTTTCGGACACGACGGCGAACGACTGCGACTCGGCGCCTACTCCGTGGGCAATTGCCGAAAGCCATCCAACGGCTCCGCGGCGACATCTACTTCCTCAATGTTTTCGACGCGGGCAGCCGCGGGCCCCCTCCGGCACAGTTCGACAAAGCGCGCCACCACTTCCACTTCGCCCGCCACCAGCGCCTCAACACTGCCGTCGCGGCGATTGCGAACCCAGCCGCTCAGACCCAGCGAGCGCGCCGTCTCTACAGACCAACCGCGATAATAGACGCCCTGAACGCGCCCCCGGATTCTGAGCTTGCGATAGATCATCGCCGCCTCCTGCGGGCAGGTTCAGTCCATCCGTCGCGCGGTGATGATGCGCACCGGCACGAGCAGGATCTGCCCCTTCATGGCGCCCTCCCCCTCGGTCGGCGACGTCGGCGCATCAAGGATGCGGTGGACGAGATCCATCCCCTGCACGACATGCCCGAACACCGCGAAACCGAGATTGTCGCCCGGCTGATCGGGTGTCGCATCCATCGACGGGATCGATCCGATCGTGATGAAGAAGTCCCCCGCGGCCGAACCGGGCGCAGCGCGCGCCATCGAGATCGCACCCTCGTCATGGGTCAGATGCGTCTGCGTCGTCGGCTCGTGCGCGATCGGCGGCAACACCTTCGACGGGTTGTTACGCACGCCCCCCTGGATAAGCCCGAAGCCGGGTGCCACCTTGGCCGAGCGGTAGAAGTTGGCGCCATCCCACCGCTTCTGATCGACATATCGCAGGAAATTGGCGGTCGTGATCGGCGCCCGCTCCTTCTCCAGTTCCAATATGATCAGCCCTTCGCTGGTTTGCAGGCTGACCTTCACCGTGGCTGGTTTCGGCGCGGGAGCCTCACTCGCTGGTGCCGGCGGTGGCGGCGCTTCGGACTGCGCCGAAGCCGGGGCGACGACGATCAGGACCGCAAGCGAGACAAGCGAAAGGGGTGCGAATCGATTCAACATGGCGCCAACCTATCGTCCGCCACCGGCACCGACCACGCGTTCTTCGCCATCGGAAGCGACATACAAAATGTTGGCCGTGTGACTCACATCACCGCCAGCCGCACCCTGCGCTGCTAGAGCCACCCTGCGACCCAAGGAAGTGCTGGGGGGCCTTCCTTACTGACGGCGGTAGCCCCAAGCTGCCGCCGTCTATTTTTGCCCGCGACAGGCGTCGCAACGGCCCCCGAAGGGTCGTCTCACTCTTTTCGAAACTGAGAGAAAAATGGTGCTGCCGGCGAGGATTGAACTCGCGACCTCAGCCTTACCAAGGATGCGCTCTACCACTGAGCTACGGCAGCACGACGGTCGGAACCGCGTTAGAGGCGCGCCTATGGAGAATGCGCGAACCCGCGTCAAGGCTTGCCGACACGGAACTTCGCCTCCAGAGGAAAAAGATGTCCAAGGATAATCCCGAACGCGCGCAACGGCTGGCGGAGGCGCTGCGCGCCAACCTGCGCCGTCGCAAGGCGCAGGAACGCGAACGCGACGACCGCAAGGTCGACGCGCCGGTTGAAGACAAGACGGATTAAGTGCGTCCGATCAGGCCTTGGTCTTCAACGCCGCCTCGATCGCGGAGGTGACCTTAGGGTCGGTCGGCGGGGTGCGCGTGCCAAAGGCCGCGATCAGCCTGCCGTCCCGGCCGATCAGATATTTGTGGAAATTCCACTTCGGCGTATTCTGCGCGCCCAGCTTGGTGGCTGCCCAACGATAGATCGGCAGCGCCGACGGCCCCACAACATCGGATTTTTCCGCAAGCGGGAACTTCACCGCCTTCGATTTGCAGAAAGCGGCAATCTCGCCATTCGAGCCATATTCCTGGCCCTTAAAGTTGCCCGAAGGCACACCCAGCACCGTGAAGCCCTGCTTGGCATAGGTGTCCTGCACCTTCTGCAGGCCTTCATATTGGGGGGTGAAGCCGCACATGCTGGCGGTGTTGACCAGCAACACCACCTCGCCCTTGAACTTCGACATTGGCATCGGCGCGCCGTCGATCGCGGTCAGCTTGAAATCCCAGGCGACGCGTTTGGCTGCCTCGTTGGTCGCCATCGGCGGCGTATCGGGAACGCTGGGAAACTGGGCATAAACCACCGCCCCCATCGCACTTACGGTGATCGCCGCGGCGGCGCCCAGGGTCCACTTGTTTCGCATAATCGTCCGTCCCTCGATCACAGGGGCCGCGTGACGCTGTCGAGCCACGCCTTTGCCTCGCCTTCGAGTTGCGGGCCGATACGTTCGCGAACCGCGGCATGATAGCCGTCGATCCAGGCGCGTTCCGCGGGCGAAAGCACGCCCACGTCGATCAGCTCGCGGTCGATGGGAGCGAAGGTGAGCGTCTCGAAGCCCAGCATCTCGCGTTCCGCGCCCGCTATTTCACGCGCCTCTACAAGAACAAGATTCTCGATACGGATGCCATATTCGCCGGACTTGTAATAGCCCGGTTCGTTGGACAGGAACATTCCGGCCTGCAGCGGCTCGTCACCGCCGCCGAAGGTCGCGATCCGCTGCGGCCCTTCATGAACCGAAAGATAGCTGCCGACGCCGTGGCCGGTGCCGTGGGCGTAATCGACGCCAGCTTCCCACAGGAACTGGCGGGCGAGGACATCGAGCTGGCCGCCCCGTGTTCCCACCGGGAAGACGGCACGGGCAAGCGCGACATGGCCGCGCAGCACGCGGGTGAAGCGATCCTTCATTTCCGCAGTCGGCATGCCGACGGCGACCGTGCGGGTCACGTCGGTCGTCCCGTCCTCATACTGTCCGCCCGAATCGACCAGGAAGAGCGAGTTGAGTTCGATCGTGCGATTGGTTTGCTCGGTCACGCGATAATGGACCACCGCGCCGTTGGGGCCGGCACCCGAGATCGTGTCGAACGAAAGATCGCGAAGCAGGCCAGTGCCGCGGCGGAACTCTTCCAGCTTGTCGGATGCGGCAAGCTCGGTCAGCCCGCCCTTGGGCGCTTCAACCGAGAGCCAATGCAGGAAGCGCACCAGCGCCGCACCGTCGCGAAGCTGAGCGGAACGGTGTCCGCTGACCTCGGCTTCATTCTTCACTGCCTTGGCGAGGACCGTCGGATCGCGCGCCTCCACCACTTTCGCACCAGCCGTGTCGAGCGTTTCGAAGATCGCGGCGACAGCACGTTCCGGATCGACTGCAACGGTCTTGCCGCCGAGTTCGGACAGGAAGCCGGCAAAGGCATTGCGCGGGTGACGGCGGACGGCGTTCCCAAGATGCTTGGCGACATCATCGCCGAGCTTTTCTGGGGCCACGAACAGGTCGGCGGTGCCGTCTGACTGGACTATGGCATAAGCCAGTGCAACCGGCGTGCGCTCGACATCCTCGCCGCGAACATTGAGCAGCCAGGCAAGCGAATCGAGCGCCGAGACGACGACGGCATCGGCCTTTCTTGCGGCAAGCCAATCCGCAACATCCTGCCGCTTGGCCGCTGAAGACTTACCAGCCACCGTGTCCGCGTGAACGATCAGCCGCGCCTTGGAGGGATCCGGGCGGTCCGGCCACACGGCATCGACCGGATTGGTATCGACGGCCACCAGCTCGGCGCCCTTTTCGGCGAGCGCGGCGCGTGCCGCCTTCACCCAACCGCGGGTGTGAAGCCAGGGATCATAGCCGATCCGTCCACCCTGTGGCGCATGCTCCTTCAGCCATTCGGCGATGCTGGTCTGCGGGACCGACTGGTAGCTCCAGTGCGCCCCGTCGACCTGCTCGCGCACCTGGAGCGTATAGCGCCCGTCCACGAATATCGCGGCTTCGGCCGGCAGGACGACTGCCGATCCGGCAGAACCCTGGAAACCCGTCAGCCATGCGAGCCGCTGAGCATAAGCGCCCACATATTCGCTCATATGCTCATCGGTCAGCGGAACCACGAACCCGTCCAGCTTCCGCTTCGCCAGCTCCTCACGGAGCGCCTTCAATCTATCTTCGTAGGTGGACATCAACACCGGGCCTTCTATCTCTAAGCTGCCTAAATAGGCCGTCCGGCCGCCTGATGCTAGTTAAGAGGATGTTGATGACCGCCCAACCGCCCATCGCAGCGTTGAAACCGCACAGTTTTTCCTTTCATGGGCGGTCGGTGGAAGATCCCTATGCGTGGCTTCGCGATCCCACTTACCCCAAGGTCGACGATGCGGAGATCCTCTCCTACCTCAACGAGGAGAACGCCTGGTTCGAAGCGGCTATGCAGCCTCATGCGGAGCTGATCGACACGCTGTTCCAGGAGATGAAGGGCCGCATCAAGGAAGACGATGCCGGCGTGCCGCAGCGGGACGGCGATTGGGTCTATTGGTGGGCGTTCAAACCCGGCGCGCAATATCGGTTATGGTATCGCAAACCAGCATCCGGCGGCGACGAACAGCTCATCCTTGATGAACCCGCGGAAGCCGAGGGCAAGGAATATTTCCGGCTACAGGCGCTGGAGGTAAGTCCCGATGGGCGCCTCGCCGCATGGTCGGCCGACGATAATGGCGCGGAACGCTTCACGCTCCGTATCCGCGATCTGGCGACTGGCGAGGATATCGAGACCGTGACCGTCGTCGCCAATGGCGCGGTGGTGTGGAGCGCAGATTCGAAGGCGCTCGCCTATACCGAGGTGAATGACAATTGGCGCACCTATCGCGCCCGTCTGCACATTCTGGGGAGCGACCCCGTAAGCGATGTGACGCTGTATGAGGAAAGCGATGAGGGCTTCCGCGTCGCGCTCGGCCACACCCAGGATCGCCAATGGATCGTCGTCGCGACCGGCGACCATGAAACCAGCGAGGTCCGCCTGCTGCCCACTGCCGATCCGGCCGCGGTGCCGCTGTTGGTCAGCCCGCGCAAGGTGAAGCGCCAATATTCGGTCGACAGCGCCCATGGCAGGCTGTGGATCCTCACCAATGACGAGCATGTGAATTTCCGGCTGGCCAAGGCGACACCGGACAATCCGGGCGACTGGACCGAGGTGATTGCCGGATCGGACCGCCATTATCTGCGCAGCGTCACCAGCTTCGCGAAGCATCTCGTCATTCAGGAGCGGGAGGACGGCCTCGATCAGATCCGGCTGCGCACCTATGACGGCGAGGAAAGCCGCATTCCCTTCCCGGAGGCCAGCTATACCGCGAGCCTGGCGGCCAACCCCGAGTTCGATCCTCCGGCCTATCGGCTCGTCTACAGCTCGATGGTGACGCCGAATACCGTGTTCGATTTCGATCCGGCGGCGGGCACGCTCACCACGCTCAAGGTGCAGGAGATTCCTTCAGGCTATGATCCGTCGCTCTACGCCACGGAACGCCTGATGGTCGACGCGCGCGACGGGACCAAGGTGCCCGTCTCCGTCGTCTATCGCCGCGATTTCGTGAAGAATGGCGAGGGCAAGCTCTATCTCTACGCCTATGGCGCCTATGGCTTCGCCTATCCGCCAAGCTTCTCAACGCTCAGGCTGAGCATGCTCGACCGCGGCTTCGCCTTTGCGATCGCCCATATCCGCGGCGGCGACGATCTCGGCTATCGCTGGTATCTCGACGGCAAGGCGGAGAAGCGCTGGAACACCTTCCACGACTTCGTCGACGCGGCGAAGGGGCTGATCGCCGCCGATTTCACCAAGGCCGGCAATATCGCGATCAACGGCGGCTCGGCCGGCGGGGAGCTGATGGGCGTCGTCACGAATACCGATCCGCAGCTCTGGGGGGCGGTGGTGGCCGACGTGCCTTTCGTCGATGTGCTCAATACCATGCTGGACGACACGCTGCCGCTGACGCCCGGCGAATGGCCCGAATGGGGCAACCCGATCACCGATCCGGCCGCGTTCGATCTGATCCTGAGCTATAGCCCCTATGACAATGTCAGCGCGCAAGCCTACCCGCCGATGCTGATCACCGGCGGCCTCAACGATCCGCGTGTCACTTATTGGGAGCCGGCCAAGTGGGCGGCAAAGCTGCGGGCCACGAAAACCAATGACAAGACGCTGCTGCTCAAGACCAATATGGGCGCGGGTCATGGCGGCAAATCCGGCCGGTTCGAAAGCCTCCACGAAGATGCCGAAGCCTACGCCTTCATCCTGACGCAGGTGGGCGCAAGCTGATGACCTTCACCCTCGCCTTCACCGCGCAGTCCGAGGACATCGACGAACTCGGCCATGTGAACAATGCGGTATGGGTGCGGTGGATTCAGGATGTGGCCACGGCGCATTGGGTTGCCGTGGCCGATCCGGCCCATGTCGATGCCTATATCTGGGTCGTGACCCGGCACGAGATCGATTATCTGCGTGCCCTCGGCCCCGGCGAGAGCGCCACCGCGCACACCTGGATTCCCGATCCGCCAAAGGGCGCGCGCTTCGATCGCATGGTGGAATTCGTCGGGGAGGACGGCAAGCCGCATGTCCGCGCCCGCACCACATGGGCGATCATCGACAAAGCGACAGGCAAGCCGCTGCGCGTGCCGAAAGAGGTCGCGGAGCCGTTTCTGGCTTAGGCCTTCAATGCATCCAAAATGGCGCGAATGGCGGCCGGCGAGGACACGAAGTCCATGTGCCGGCAATCGACCTGAACATGACTGTCCGTTTCGTGCGGCAGCCCGCGCGCGCAGGCCGGCGCGACGATGCCGTCATTTGCCGACCACAAGGCAAAGGTCTTCATCGGCGGCTTGCGGGACAGTTCAACCTCCAGCGGCGGCCGATCAACCGGATGGCGATTGACGAACTCGTAAAGCTTCCACGCGCGGTTGGCGCGCGGATCGCCGGAAAAGGGGCTGCCGAGCGTGATGACGCGATCAACCAGATCGGGACGGAGCTTGGCAAGCTCGCGCGCATAAAGACCGCCGAGGCTCCAGCCGATGATCGAAATCGGCGTGCCTTCGCGAGTGGCGATCCGGTCTAGTCGGTCCGAGAGGCGCTCCAGAAGATCCGAGGTGGCGCCCCGATTCATGCCCAGGCCCCAGCCGTGCGGCGAATAACCGGCGATCTCGAGCATCTTGCGCAGTCGCAGCGTGAAGATGTCCCGCGCCATGAAGCCGGGGATCACCATCACCGCGCGGCCGTCTCCTTGATGGGTCGCGGCGATCCGGCGCGCGGCCTGGGCGGTGAAGGGGCGCGAGACCAGCGCCTGGCCTTCCGCCAGAAAGCGCAGCAGCGGGGGCACGCCGCTGTCGGCGGCCGGCGCTGTGACGGGATGATGAAGCGTCTGTGACATGGCGATGACAACGTAGTGCATCGCCTGAAGTTGCGGAAGGCTGAACAAGTGCCTGAAAAAGGGAGGCCCGTCCCATGAAGGAACGGGCCTTGCCGATCAGAAGTCGAAGTGCAGCCGGGTCGCGAAGGCGTCGCCCTTCGCGGTGGTGCCGTTGGTCGCAACCGGCGCCACCACCAGCGGCGAATTGAGACCCTTGAAGCGGATATAGTTGAACAGCAGCTTGGTATGCGGGTTGAGATACCAGTTGAGAGCTGCCGTGAAGGTCTCCGCCTCGCGCTTGAGCGGCGAGAGGCCGGTGTCGGTCACGTCCAGATTGTCGTAGCGCAGCGCGATTTCCCAGGCGCCCCAATCGCCGGTCAGCGGGTTGAAATCCTTGATCGGCTTCTGCCGGTCAATCACGCCATTCTTGATGACCCGGCTTTCGCCGGTCAGGAAGTAGCTTGCGAAGGCGTAGAAGCCGTCGAAATCGACCGTCGAGACATTGCCGTAGCGGTCGATGCTCAGATGGCCATATTCCCCCTGGACCGAGAAGGGCCCGAAGATTGCGGCCGCCTCGGCGCCGATATAGGTCGCATCCTTGGCACCGGTCTGCGGGCCACCGGCCGGCGCAGTGCCGGTGATCTGGGCACGGACAATCCGGCCGCCGTCGACACGAACATTGGGACGATCGCTGATGTCGAGCGTGTTGCCGTCGAAATTGGTGGCCAGGAAGGCCGAGGCGCCGACATGGATGACCTTGCCGGTGTCGAACAAGGGCTCCCACGTCACGCGACCGTTGAGGCTGTAGCCCTCATCGGGCGTCACGGAACTGCGCTGAACAGCCTCGCCGGTGCCGAACACACCCACCGTCGCGTTGAACGTGTCGCTCTGATACGCAACCGTCGCGCCTACGCGACGCTCGGCCGCCACCGCCCCGAAGGCGTTGGTGAACATGCCGCGTTCGAGGAAGGTATTGAAGCTGTCGGAGGTGTTGGCTTCGAGGCCATAGGGCGCCTTCTGCTGGCCCACCGTCAGCAGCCAGTTCTTGTATCCGTAGGACACATAGGCATCGAGCAGGTTGACCGCGCCCTTCACATATTCGGCTTCAATGCGCCACTTGAACGCCTTGAACGCTGTGCCATCGAAACCGAAGCGGGCGCGGCGAATGTCCGTGCCGTTGCTATAGTCATAGGCGCCGGCGCGCTCATTATAGCCCGCATAGTCGATCTGCAGCGTACCGCGCGGCTTGAAGGTGAAGTTGCCGCCCACATCCGCGAAGGTCGGCGCGGGAGCGTTGATCTGGACGCCCTTGGCCGCGCGGACCTCGACCTTTTCGACGCGGTCGGCGGTGGCCGTCGCCTGATCCTCAAGTTCCTTGTTGCGCGCTTCGAGCTTGGCAACCTTGGCTTCCAACTCGTTCAGGCGGTCGAGGACCGGATCACCTGTCTTGGCAACGCCGGTCGACGCGGCAGCGTCTGTCGCCGGAACTAGCGTGTCGAGACCTGAAGATTCTCCGTAGCCCTGAACCTGATCAGGGATCGCCCCCTCCGTCGATTGCGCACGGACGCCAGCAGGTGCCAGTGCGATGGCCGCGACGCCGGCCAACAGAAATTTCCGCATTCGAATTCCCCTTTGATCTCAGTCGGCCCGCTGTCGCCATCCCATGACTGAATTGTTACATTTTGTTGTCTTGTAGATGAAACGTGGCCCAGGCGCGCCAAATTGGCCGCCAATCTTTGTTTGAAGCACAGCCGCGCCCGGACGGCCGCAGCAACGCTTATCGTTTCGCGTCCTCGAAGATCTGGTCGAACAGTCCGCCATCGTTGAAGTGCGATGCCTGTGCGCGCTGCCAGCCGCCGAAGTTGCGATCGATGGTCAGCAGGGCCGTCTTGGGGAAGCGATTGGCATATTTCGCCGCAACCTGCGGATTGCGCGGACGATAATAGTTGTGGGCGATGATCTCCTGCGCTTCCGGCGTGTAGAGGTAGCGCAAATAGGCTTCGGCGACCTTACGGGTGCCGCGCTTGTCGACGACCTTATCGACCACCGCGACATTCGGTTCCGCCAGGATCGAGATGGAGGGCACGACGATGTCGAACTTCCCCTTGCCGAGTTGGTTCACCGCCAGGAAGGCTTCATTTTCCCAAGCGAGCAGCACATCACCCTGACCGCGCTGCACGAAAGTCGTGGTCGAGCCGCGTGCGCCCGAATCCAATACAGGCACATTGTGGAAGATCTGGGTCAGAAACTGCTTGGCCTTGAGGTCCGACCCGCCGAACTTCGCCTTGGCATAGCCCCAGGCCGCCAGATAGTTCCAGCGCGCACCACCGGACGTCTTGGGATTGGGCGTGATCACCGAAACGCCGGGACGCGCCAGATCGTCCCAATCCTGGATCTTCTTTGGATTGCCCTTGCGAACCAGGAAAACGATGGTCGAATAATAGGGCGCGCTGTTGTTGGGCAGCCTCGCCTGCCAGTTCGGTGCGATCACCTTGGCGCGCTGGGCAATCTCATCGATGTCATAGGCCAGTGCGAGCGTAACGACGTCCGCCTGCAAGCCATCGATCACGGCTCGCGCCTGCTTGCCCGATCCGCCGTGGCTCTGGCGGATGGCGACGGCCTGGCCGGTCTGCGCCTGCCAACGCTTGGCGAAATTAGCGTTGATCTCGCGATAGAGTTCGCGCGTAGGGTCGTAGGAAACATTGAGCAGTTGGATGGCGCCTTCGGCAGCCAGCGGTGCAATCGGAGTAATGGCAACGACTGCGGCGGCCAGTGCGCCGGCAAGCAAATAACGTCTCTTCACGTCTTGTCTCCCCCATCGGTAGAGAAACGTTTAGACACAATCATTTTGGTAGAGAATAAAGAAAATGCTTCACCGAAGCGAGCGGGACTTCTTGGCACGACCCGTTTCGCGTTAGGCTGCTGGAATGGTTGAAGACCGACGTCGCCACGCACCCGCCACGGCTCGCAATCGCGATCCGATTCTCGCCATACTTCGCGCCGAGCTACCCGAATCGGGGACGGTGCTGGAGGTTGCGAGCGGCACCGGCGAACATGCCGTGCATTTCGCCGGCGCACTGCCCGGCCTGATCTGGCAGCCGAGCGATCCCGATCTGGATGCCCTCACGTCGATCCGCGCCTGGGCGGAGGCCGCACGCCTCCCCAATCTGCGCCCGCCCCTGCTGCTTGATGCCGTGGCGGCCGACTGGCCTATTGCACAGGCCGACGCGCTCATCTGCATCAACATGGTACATATCAGCCCATGGGCGGCAACGCTGGGGCTGATGGCGGGCGCGGCGCGCATCCTGCCCGCCGGTGCGCCGCTGATCCTTTACGGCCCTTATATCCGCGCCGAGGTGGAAACCGCGCCCAGCAACCTCGCCTTCGACATGGATCTCAAGGTCCGCAATCCCGCATGGGGCCTGCGCGACCTCGCGGACGTTGCGGCGATCGCGGCCCCAGCGGGCTTGGCGCTGAAGCGGGTCGTTGAAATGCCGGCAAACAACCTGACGGTCGTCTTCCGGCGGGGCTGAGCCTCAGGCCGTCATCCCAAACGCGCGAGCGCAGCACCCAACCGTTGGGCCTCTGCCGAACGCTCGGCATGGTCGGCACGGGCCTTGGCCACCGCCTCGGGTTTGGCCTTTTCGGCAAAGCCCGGCGAGCCGAGCCGCTTGGCGAGCGCATCACGTTCCTTTTCCGCGCCCGCAATCGCCTTGGCGAGACGAGCCTTTTCGGCCGCGAGGTCGATCACGCCTTCAAGTGGCAGGACGAAGGTTGCCTCGTCGACCACCACCTGCGCCGCTCCGCCTGCCGGCGCCGGATCGGCGCTGATTGCGATGCGCGCCAGCCGGGCGATCGCAGCCGTCTGTGCCTCGAGCCGGGCTGTCGTTTCCGCGCCGGCATCACGGACATGCGCCACCAGCTTCGCGCCCGGTGGCACGTTGAGTTCGGAGCGCGCAGCGCGCACTTCGCTCACCAGCCGGATCAGCCAGTCGATCTCCTTCTGCGCCGCCGGGTCGATCGCGCGGGCATCGGCCATCGGCCATTTGGCGAGGATCAGGTCATATTCACGCGCGCCCAGCGCGTGCCACAGTTCTTCGGTGATGAAGGGCATGAAGGGGTGGAGCATGACGAGGATCTGGTCGAGCACCCAGCCGGCGACAGCCTTGGTCTCGTCCGCACCGGCCGCACCCTCGGCGAACAGCGGCTTGATGAGTTCCAGATACCAGTCGCAGAAGGTTGCCCAGGTGAACTGGTAGATCGTGTTGGCGCTTTCATCGAAGCGCAGGTCGGCGAGCGCGATGTCGAGCGCCTGCACCGTCTTCACCGTTTCGGCGATGATCCAGCGATTGACGGCAAGCTCGGCCGCTGGCGGCTCGATATGGGCGGACGCACCGATGCCGTTCGACTGGCAGAAGCGCGCGGCGTTCCACAGCTTGGTCGCGAAGTTGCGATAGCCTTCGACCCGCTTTTCATCGAGCTTGATGTCGCGGCCCTGGCTTTCCATCGCCGACAGCGTGAAGCGCAACGCGTCCGCGCCATATTGATCGATCAGCCCCAGCGGATCGACGGTGTTGCCCTTGGACTTGGACATCTTCTGCCCCTGGGCATCGCGGACGAGGCCGTGGAGGTAGAGCGTTTTCCACGGCACTTCTTTCATGAAGTGCAGGCCCTGCATCGCCATGCGGGCATCCCAGAAGAACAGGATGTCGAAGCCCGAGATCAGCACATCGTTAGGATAATGCTTGGCGAGCTTGTCGGTCTGGTCCGGCCAGCCGAGCGTGCCGAACGGCCACAACGCGGAGGAGAACCAGGTGTCGAGCACGTCGCTGTCGCGCCAAAGCGGGACTTTCCCAGCCAACTCTGGCAGGTCGCCTCCTTCTTCCGCCGGGAAGAAGAACTTAAACATTGCTTCCCGCGCATTCTCCACAAAGACGATATCGTCAGCCGCCACGCCGTAAAATTCGGCAGCAGCATCTTTTGCCGCAATTTCATCCTCAGCGACAAAGCACTGCGTCAGATTTACGTCCCCAACCGAACCTGTTTGCCGCAAAGAGACGGCCCCATCATCGCCCTTTGAGGGACCATACCAGGCCGGGATCTGGTGGCCCCACCAGAGCTGGCGCGAGACGCACCAGGGCTGAATATTCTCCAGCCAGTTGAACCAGGTCTTCTTCCAGGTCTCGGGCACAACGCGGATGTCGCCGTCGCGCACCGCCGCGATCGCGGGCTTTGCGAGCGTCTCGGCATCGACATACCATTGGTCGGTCAGCCACGGCTCGATGACGACACCCGAACGATCGCCATAAGGCGTCTGGATCGTGCGGGGCTCCGCGTCATGCTCATTGCCGTCCTTGTCGACGTGCGGGATCAGGACACCGGCTTCCTTCAGCCGCTCGACCACGAGCTTGCGTGCGTCGAAGCGATCCATGCCAAGGAACTCGGCCGGGATCAGCCCATCGGCCGTCTGGATCAGCTTCGCATCGGCATCGAGCATGTTGAGCATCTCTGCGGCACGGAAACCCGCGCGCTTGCCCACTTCGAAGTCGTTGAAGTCATGCCCCGGCGTGATCTTCACCGCCCCCGAGCCCAGCTCAGGATCGGCATGGGTGTCGGCGACGATCGGAATCAGCCGGCCAGTGATCGGCAAGCGCACCTTCTTGCCGATGAGGGCGATGTAGCGCTCGTCCTCCGGATTCACCGCGACGGCCATATCGGCGAGCATGGTTTCCGGCCGGGTGGTGGCGACGTTGATCGTGCCGGAGCCATCTTCCAGCGGGTAAGCGAAGTGCCAGAACTTGCCGGCAATTTCCTTGGTCTCGACCTCGAGATCGGAGATCGCGGTCTTGAGGCCTGGATCCCAGTTCACCAGGCGCTTGTCGCGGTACAGGAGCCCCTGATTGTAGAGATCGACGAACACCTTGAGGACCGCCTTCGAGAAGCCCTCGTCCATCGTGAAGCGCTCGTTCGCCCAGTCGCACGAGGCGCCCAGGCGACGGAGTTGGCCGGTGATGGTGCCGCCGCTCTCGGCCTTCCATTCCCACACCTTCGCGACGAAATCCTCGCGGCTGTAATCGGTGCGCTTCTCGCCCTTCGCGTTCATCTGGCGCTCGACCACCATCTGGGTGGCGATGCCGGCATGATCGGTGCCGACGACCCAGAGAGCGTCCTTGCCCTGCAGGCGGGCGTGCCGGATCAGGATATCCTGAAGAGTGTTATCGAGCGCATGGCCGATATGCAGGCTGCCCGTCACGTTGGGCGGCGGGATGACGATCGTGTAAGGCGCGGCATCGGGCCGCTCCGGACGGAAGCGGCCTTCGGTCTCCCAATGGGCGTACCAGCGGGCCTCGATGGCGGCGGGGTCGAAGGTCTTGGCGAGTTCGGTCATGGCGGGCGCTTTAGCGAGCCTCCCCCTTACCCGTCCACTTCTTCATCCAGCCGAGCGTTTCGCCATACCATTGCAGGCTGTTCTTCGGCTTCAGGATCCAGTGATTCTCGTCGGGGAACACCACCAGCCGCGACGGGATCTCGCGGCGCTGGAGGGCGGTGAAGGCGGCGATCCCCTGGGTATAGGGGATGCGGAAATCCTTCTCGCCGTGGATCACCAGCATCGGCGTCTTCCACGCGGTGACGTGGTTGACGGGGTTCCACTTTTCGAACTCGGCCGGGTTCTCGAAATAGGGGCCACCATGCTCCCACTCGTCGAACCACAGTTCCTCGGTCTCATAGGCCATGGCTCGGGCATCGAAGACGCCGGCATGGGTGACGAGGCACTTGAACCCGTCCGGCCAGTTGCCGGCGATCCAGTTCATCATATAGCCGCCATAGGAGCCGCCGAGCGCACAGCCATTGGCGGTATCGATCCACGGGAATTTCGCCGCGGTGGCCGCGACGCCCTTCTTCATGTCCTCGAACGGCTTGCCGCCCCAATCCTTGTTGATGCTGTCGGTGAAGGCCTGGCCGTAGCCGACGGAACCGTGGAAATCGACGAACACCGCGCCGAAGCCGGCGGAAGCCATCACGGCCGGATTCCAGCGATAGGACCATGCGTTGCCTAGAGTCGACTGCGGGCCGCCATGGACGATGTAAGCCAGCGGCACCTTCGCGCCCCTCGCGAGGCCGGCCGGCTTCAGCGCATAGGCCCAGACGGTATCGCCATTGGCGCCGGCGAAGCTGAAGCGGGTGGCTTCCGGCATGTCGACACCGGCGAGCCTGGCGGCGTTGACGGAGGTGAGCTTTACCGACTTGCCATATTCGTCGAGCGCGTAGAGGTCGGCCGGCGCGGTCAGGTTGTCGAGCGTGTAGATCGCACCATTGCCATTGACGGCCACGGCATTGACCGAGCCCTCGCCGGTCAGGCGGCGGACCTTGCCGCCGGCGACATCGACCTGGAAGATCGGTTTGTCGAAATGATCGCGGGCGGTGACGAGCAGGCTTGCCGAATTGGGCGCCCATGCGATCGATTCGACCGAGCGATCCCAGCCTTCCGTCAACACGCGGGTCTGGCCGGTCGCGATCTCGCGGAGATGGATGACGAGCCGGTCCGCCTCATAGCCCGCGCGCGCCATAGCCGCCCAGGCGAGCCACTTGCCGTCGGGCGAGACCGCGGGGAGATTATCGGTGCCCTGATTGCCCGCGGTCAGGTTGGTCGGCTTGGCCGAGCCGTCGGCGGGCACCGAGAAGATGTCCAGATTGGTAGAGAGCGATTCGATGCGTCCCGCTTCGCGCAGCGCGAAATAGACTGTCTTGCCGTCGGGCGCCCAGGCGACCTCCTCGCCCCCGCCCTGCGGCTTGGACGGGCTGTCGCCGACGAGGCCACCCATCAGCGACACGCCATTGCCGTCGGCCTTGCCGTTCACGACCGGCAGCACGAAGAGCTGCGAGCGGGTGCCATCTGCCCATGTGTCCCAATGGCGGACGAAGAGCTGGTCATAGACGCGGCCGGAGCCGGCATTCTCATCCTTCTTGACCATCGGCGGTTCGAGCGAGGGCGCGCCGGGCAGCTTGTCGGCCCAGACGAGCAGCTTGTCCCCCGTGGGCGAAAGCTGGAAGCCGGAAATGCCGCGATTGCCGCTCGTCACCTGCTCAGGCGCACCACCGGAGGGGATGCGCCACACTTCATTGCCGCCCGACTTGTCGGAAAGGAACCAGAGCGAGCCATCGGCGGCGAAGGCGGGGGCGCTTTCGTTGACGGCGGGCTCGGCCGCGAGCTTTTCGGGCGCAGCCTTCTTCGCCTTGAGATCGAGCCGCCACAGATCATTGCGGCCCTTGTTGGCGTCGAGATCGGTCTCGCGCTGCTGCCAGACGGCCCAGCGGCCATCAGGCGACACAACGGGATCGGACAGGCGCGACAGCCCGACCATGTCCTGTGCGGTGAGCGGGCGGGCGGCAACTGAGGTGGCGGCCACGGCGGAGGCGAGCGCGAGGAGGCTCGCGGCGGAAAGAATCTTCATGGGCGTTGGAATAGGCCAGTTGGGTGGCGAGCGGCAACGGCCAGGCGAAGTTGAGGAAGTTGAGGGTTGCCATTGCATCCTTCCACTTCCCGCAAAATGCCTGCCGATTGGGTGGTTAAGGCACGTTGGGAGGGGCGGAACATGGCAACAGAATATGCCGAAACCGCATCTGTAGGACAGCGACGAAAAGCCCCCGTTTACCAAGGCATATAACCTGCCAGCAGCACATACGCCTTAGATGAGGACGGATGTTCGGACGAATCCTTCTGCTGACGATCGTCGCCGGCGCGACGCTGGGATGGCTGCTGCCCGATGGAAGGAAAGGCGACAGTGACGCGCCTGGGACGCAACAGGACGCGGCGGTTGCGTCACAGGACGCGCCACCCACGCTACAGTCACGCGCCGCTCAGGCATCCCCGACGCCCCCGCCAAGCGACGGCTATGGCGGTCGCGAGGTGGTGATCGAGCGGAAGAATGACGGGCATTTCTATGTCGACGCGATGGTCAACGGCCAACTCGTCCGCTTCCTTGTCGATACCGGCGCGACGGGCGTGGCGCTGACCGCGAAGGATGCCCGCCATGTCGGCCTGTTCTTCAGCCCCAGCGAGTTCACCGCGGTCGGCCGCGGCGCTTCGGGCGAGGTGCGCGGCAAGCTGGTGACGATCGACCGCATCAGCCTGGGCCATATGGAAGCGACCAAGGTGCCCGGCGCGATCATCGACGACGGGCTGGACATATCGCTGCTCGGACAGTCGTTTCTGTCGCGGATCGGATCGGTGCGGATCGCCGATGACAGGATGACGCTGCGGTAGGTGGTGTACACTAAATCGGCGGCGTGGGCCGGAGATGGATCAATGACCGATATCAGCAGTCTTAGCCGCTCACTTGCGTTCTACGACTTACTAATTGCGGACTTTTTGTCATCACTCCATCATGGCGCGAAGCCGTTGAAATTAGGTGGGTCGATGAAGCCAAAACCATGGAGCATGAATGTTGGGGTGGGGATTGGATTGATCGTCGGCATGTTGGCATGGTGGAGCAGCTATGCTCCTGGCGCCGGCCTGTTCCAGAACCCGCAACTTGTGATCGTCCCTGTCGCCATAGGCATTGTGATCGTTACCGTTCGGAACAGGCGAAGGAAAGTCGGCCCATATGATCCTGAGCTGATCGCCCGGAACAAGCACGGCCGGGTGTAGCGGACGTCCGCTTTCACTCGATCGGAAAGAAAAGCGGTCTGTTCAGACCCGACGACAATGCGGACATTCTTCTCCCCTCCCTGAAAGGGAGGGGCTGGGGGTGGGTTCCGCCGAGGCACTCGGCGGTCTTTGCGAGGATTGCCTCGGCCACACCATCGGGACTGGCGAAAACCTCGCCGTTCCAGAAGCGGATGATGGTCCAGCCATTGTCCATGAGAAATTGGGAACGCCGCGCATCATAGTCCTCGGCGTCGAGGTGCTGGCTACCATCGAACTCGACCGCCAGCTTTACCGATCGCCAGGCAATATCGAGAATATAGGGATCGACCACCAATTGCCGGGTGAAGCGCGGCCGAAAGCGTGAAAGCCGCCGCCAGATCAGGCGTTCGGCTTCGGTCTGGCTATTGCGCAGGGCACGCGCATTGGCTGTCATATGCTGGGGCACCCGCGATATGAGACGAGGTTAGAGAGGCGCGCTTCGCGCGCCAACCCACCCCCAAACCCCTCCCTTTCAGGGAGGGGAGGAAGAGGGACTGATGACAGCCATCCCGGACAATCTGCCATCTCAACATTTGATACTGCCGCCGGAAACCTGACGTTGGCTCGGCCTCTGCTCGCCCCTACCACTACTCGCCGCCGAACAGCTTGATTTCAACAAGCCGGGTCGCGCGGCCGGGGCGCTGGCTCATCAGCAGGCGGACCTTGCTGGTTTCCGTTGTCGGCCATTGTGCATGCGTCACGCCGTTCGCGACGGGCTTGCCCGCGGGCACCGGCAGATCGCGCCAGCCGCCGCCTGTCCAGACCTGGAGACGCCAGGATTGGGGTGCGGCAAAGGACCTGCCGTCCGCAAAGAAGGCCAGTTCGGCCCGTGCGAGGGCGGTCGGCTTGCCGAGATCGACGACATACCATTGTTCGCCGCCGGCCGCGTCCGATGACCAGCCATTGGGGAGTTCGGGGAAGAACCAGACCCGCCCGTCGATCGCGTCATGGACATTTTCGGGATCGGTGCCGCTGGACGCCTGCCCCTTCGGATATTCGCCGCGGACGAGCTGGACGGCGCGGTTGATCGGGCGTGCATAGGCGGCCGCGGCCGCGCGGGAGACCGGAGCGGTGAGCCGGCCGAGAGTTTCGCGGCGGGCCACTTCCTTGCCGTCCACCTCGATCGAGAGGCCACGGCCGCGGCCGTAGTGGCTGCCGTCCTGATCCCATGTCACGGCGATCCGGCGGCCATGATAGGGCACGTCCTGCACGCGGAACCAGGCGAGCGCCTGGGGATCGCCGGCTTGCGGCAGCAGCGGGTTCACCTCCAGCACGTCATCCGCGCGAGGGCGGATGCCGACGAGGCCAGTGAGGATCAGATCGACATAGCCCGAGTGGAAATAATGATGGCTGCGATCGAGCCC
This sequence comes from Sphingomonas sp. DBB INV C78, assembly GCF_042693015.1. Classification (NCBI taxonomy): domain Bacteria; kingdom Pseudomonadati; phylum Pseudomonadota; class Alphaproteobacteria; order Sphingomonadales; family Sphingomonadaceae; genus Sphingomonas; species Sphingomonas sp. DBB INV C78. Next base: position 2,647,418 of record NZ_CP170544.1, read on the forward strand.
GACGATCGGCTTGCCGGTTTCGGGATGATAATCCTCCTCCAGATCGAGGCGCTCGTTCTTTCCGGCACCCTGATAGTGGAGCGCGGTATATTGGCGGAGCAGCCGCATATAATCGCTGCGCGTCACCGGCCCCTGACGATCATAATGATCAAGCAGATTGGCCATGGCGGTCAGCACCTGCGTCGTCTGATAGGGCCAGATGGGGCCGTTCCACTGACATTCCGGGTCAGGCCCCAGATAGCGGTACTGACGCATATAATATTCGTAGCTCGCCTCGACCGTGCGCATCCCGGCCTTGCCAGCGAGCGATGCGGGCGAGAGGAGGTGGCGCCAGGCATCCGCATACAGGGCGTCGTCCGGCGGCAGATCGAACATCCAGGGTAGATAGCCGACCAGTTCGCGGGCGCGGATCGGCGACCAATATTTCACATGCTCATTATCGACCTGATAGCGATCGATGAAATGGCCAAGCTCGGGGCTCCACAAGGCGTCGAGCACGCGGGTGCGGAGCGCATCGGCGCGGGCGGCATATTCCCGGGCCATCGCCTTGTCGCCGGCCATGTCGGCGAGCTTCGCCAGCGCGCGGGCATTGGCGAACATGTAGGAATTGACCGAGGGGCGGAAGGAATCCCCTCCGCGGAAGCCATCCTTGCCGGCCGAGGCGTCGATCGACGACACGGTATATTCGGTGGCGTCCAGCAGCGGCTCGACGAAATAGAGGCCTTTGCTGAAATCGAACTTCTCGTCCCACAGGCGATAGATGTGGCGCATCACGGGCAGGTGGCGCAGCGCCGCCTCACGATCGCCATCGACGAGGAAGCGGCCATAGACCGAGTCCGCCATATGATCGGTGAAATGGCGGTCGTTGCCGCCGCGATACATGAAGTCGACATAGTCGCCGGCAAAGCGCCGGTCGTTCAGCCAGCGCCCTTCGGCGAGGTGGAAGCCTGTCGCGTCGTTGAGGCTGGCGAAGGGATGGCGCTGCCAAGGCACGTCATCCAGAAACTCGGTCGAGATATAGCCCTCGGCACCAAGATCGCGCTGGTGGGCGCGGAACAGCGACCAGCGATAATAATAGACCGCGTCGATCCGCGGATCGGCGGATTCGAAGAAGGGAATGCGATCCTGATACCAGGGCGCGTCATTGCCGAAGCGTTGGGTGGCGATGGCGGCCTTGTCCATCGCCGCGGGCGCCGCCGGGGCCGCCACGGGGGCGAGCAGCGACAGGATGGTCGCGGCTAGCATCACAGGCAGACGATGCTTCATTCCCGCTCTTTACCATCCGCAAAAGAAATGGGCGGCCCGCCCGGCATGGAGAGGAAAGCCGGAGGGACCGCCCGAAGAGGGCGCAGATCAGGTTCTGCGCCTCATGCCGTTATCATTTGCCAGTTCACTTGAACGTGTAGCGGACGCCCAGCGCGAAGGTCCGCGCCAAGAGCGTGGTGCCCAGATTGAACTGGTCCGGCCCGCCCACGTCCTCGAACTTGTAGTAGGTCTGCTGCTTCTCCTTGGTGATGTTCACCGCGTCGAAGGTCAGGCCGAGATCCTCGGTGATGTTGTAGGTGAGCTGGAAGTCCAGGCTCTTTTCAGGCGTGCGCCAGATGCCGATCGGGTTGGCGAACAGGCGCGCTTCGTTCTGCGCCAGGAAGCCGTCGCGATAGACATAGGACAGGCGCGCACCGACCGGACCGCGCTCATAAGCGAGCGTGACGTTGTACGAGAAGTCCGACACGCCGAAGAAGGACGAGGTCGTCTCACCGATGATGTTGCCCTGGCCATCGTCCAGCGGGATCGTCTGGCTGGAGTCGAGCACGGTGAGGCTGCCCTGCACGCCCAGGCCGTCGAGGATGCCCGGCAGATAGTTCGGGAAGTAGGTGAGGCCCACTTCCAGACCCTTGAGCACGCCGCTCGACGCGTTCTGCGGCTGGGTGACGAGGAAGGTATCGGTGTTGAGGCCCGTGTTCGGGAGGGTGACGCGCGAGGTGAGCGGCACGACCAGGCCATCAATCTCACGCCGGAACAGCGTGGCGTAGATCGCGCTGTTGCGTTCGAAATACCATTCGAGCGCAAGGTCGAAATTCTTCGACGTCGTCGGCTTCAGGTTCGCGTTGCCGCTGGTGCCGCTGCCATAACCCACGTTGGTGAGATCGCCGACCAGCGTATAGTTCGGGTTGAGATCCGTGAAGTTCGGACGACGCAGCGTTTCGCCATAGTTGAAGCGCGCGCGCAGATTGTCCGCAATCTCGTACCGCAGCGTGAAGCTGGGCAGCAGCTTTTCGGTCTGAGTCGAGCCCGCGGTCGAAACCAGCGGATCCGAATAGCGATCGGTGAAGATCGTGTTGGTGTCGACATTGACGTAGCGGAGACCCACCTGCACCTGCAGCGGCCGGCCGAAGATCGAAACCTCGCCATCCGCCTGGATATAGGCGGTCATGGTGACTTCGTTGATGTCGAAGACCTTGATCAGCGACAGATCGTCCGAAAGCTTGATGTTCGGATTCACCGACTGATAGAGCGCGCGGACCGTATCGGCGTTCGCATGGAGCCACGAACCGCTCGGCAACACCCACGAGGTCGGCACGTCGGCGCGGCCGTCGAAGAAGCCTTTGTTGGTGAAGAATGCCGCCGGATCGAGGGTCGTCAGCGGACGGCCAAGCGAGCCGGCTTCCTGGCCGCGGACCGAATCCGCCGCCTTGCGGTCGTCATAACGGATGCCGCCGCTGACCTTGCGGAGGAAGCCTTCGTCCCACTCATAATCGCCGTCGAGCGTGAAGGTCAGCGCGCTGCCCTTCGACTTGTTGGCATTGTCGTAGAACTGGGCGAGGTTCCACTGCGACGGATCGGTCAGCAGGCTATCGTCGTTGAAGTGGTAGGAGGGCACGCCGCCGCCGGCGTTGAACACCGTATCGATCGAATCCGCCACGCGATCGGTGCGCAGCGCGATGAACGAGGTCTTGTTGGTGCTGTCCTGATAAGCGAGATCGGCGACGATCTTGCCGCGATCGCCAACATCCCACTTGGCGTTCAACGCATAGAGGAAATTGTCGGTCTTGTTCGTGCCGTAATCGCCGCTGTTGAAGCCATAGACGCTGCCGACGCGGCGGCCGCTCATGATGTTGGTGCCGTCATAGAGCTCGAAGGTCGAACCCGGATTGGCACCCAGATCACCCCACCAGTCGACGAAGCTGAACTGCAGGCTGTTGAAGGTTGTGCCGCGGAAGCCGTTGTAGAAGAATTCGGCGGTATATTCCGAGCTGTCGTTCGGCGCCCACTGCAGTGCCGCGTTGACGGCCGGGCGCTCACGCTTGCCGTAGAGATCGGAGCCGAACACCGCGTCGCGCGACAGATAATAAGGCGTGTCGACGCCATTGATGTTGAGCGTCGAACCTGGCGCGGTGGAGAGGCCGCGATCGGAACCCGGCTGCCAATTTTCGTTGTTCGGGCCCGGGAAGATGCGCTCCAGCGGGGTGAGGCCCGAGCCGGCAGGCGGATTTTCGGTCGCGAACGGCACGAAGGCGCCGGCGGTGACGGTCATGTCGCGATATTTGGTGCGCGCATAGCTGCCGTTGATCAGGAAACCGATGTCGCCGATGGCCGTTTCCCAGCGATCGCTGATGAGCGCGCTGATGTTCGGATTATAGGTGTCGGCCTGCTCGTTATAGATGCCGCGGGCGACAGCCGAGACGGCAAAGCCGTTGAAATCGAACGGACGGCGGGTCTGCACGTCGATCTGACCGGCGAGACCGGTTTCGATCTGATCGGCGGCGCGCGTCTTGAAGACGTCGACCTGCCGGATGAGGTTGGCGGACAGATCCTGCAGCTGGAACGCCTGGCCAGAGGCGGTGAAGATGTTGCGGCCGTTCATCGTCGTCAGGGGATCGGTAAGACCACGGATCGACACGCCCGCCGCCTCGCCACCGGCGCGGTTGGTGACCTGGACGCCGGTGATACGCTGAAGCGCCTCGATGACGTTATTGTCGGGCAGCTTGCCCACGTCCTCGGCGACGATCGAGTCGACGATCTGCACCGATTCCTTGCGGACGTTGAGCGCGCCGACGATCGACGCCTTGACGCCGGTGACGACAATGTCCTCGTCGCTGACCTCGCCGGGGGTGGCATCGGCCGCCTGCACGGCTTCCGCCGCCGGTGCCGCTGGAGCAGCGACTTCGGCATAGGCCGCGTTGCCCGCCATCAGCGAGAAAATGGAAACGGAACACAGGACAACCGGCTTGAAAGCCATTTCTTCCTCCCCTGGGCCGACGCCTTATCGCGGCCTTCATTAACTCCGACTACTTATTTCTGACATGCAGGTTGCGCAAGGATAATCTTGTGCGCTGACAGGGCCGCTGAGCGGCGTTTGAACGTCATCCTCAGCCTTGGAATTAATATGCTGATTTTGTGTATTTTATCGGTGTATTGAACCGATATAACACCGCTCCATACGCTGCTTTTGATTGGCATTAGGGTAGTGTGAGATGCGCTCGATTGTGGCTTCACGGCACCATATCGGCGCCGTGAATCACATCACAAGTCGGACTTATGGAGTCGGTATTCGCTTTAGCTGACCAGCCAAGCGGTGCTCGCGTCATTGCCGGCGCCCAGAACGAGCGCGCCGTCGCGATGCGCAAGCGCCTTATCCGGATGTGCTGCCGCGGTAAAGCGCACCGCGCCATCAGGAGCCGGACGGCGGACGAAACTGGCGCGCCGCAGGAAGCCGGCATTGGTTTCCGCTTTCTCCAGCCCGACGCTGCCATCCTGTCCGACAGCGAGGCAATAGTCCGGCATATCGACCGGGCTGAGCGTCACGCTGCCGCTGATCCGGCCGGGCATCTGGCGGAACTGGGTGGACGGCAGCGCCCCCTGCCCGACGAGCGCGCGCGTACCTTCGTGCGCCAGATAGGCATCGCGGCGGCCGGCGGGCGAGAAGCGATCCGGTAGTGGGCCGTTGCCGACCGGAATACCGAAATCGGGGCTGCCGTCCGCCTTGTAATAGAGCCGCTGGATGCGGGTGTGACGGTTGGGATCGAACAGCGGATCGCCCGTGATCGCCCGGTAATCGCGGCCATGATAGACGAGGATGTCGCGGCCTTCCTCGTCCACGGTGAAGCTGTTGTGGCCGGGGCCATAGACCTTGGTCACTTCCGACGTGGTGAACACCGGCTGGGGCGACTTGGTCCACGCGCCCGCATCCATGATGTCGGCATCGGCATCGGCAGTGAGCATACCGAGGCAATAGCGCGCGTCGGTGGCGCTGGCCGAATAGCTCATGAACAGGCGGCCATTGCGCGCGAGGATCGCCGGCGCCTCCGCAACCTTGAAGCCCCGAATCTCCCAATCGAGCGTCGGCACCGTCAGCCGCGTCGCCTTGGCGCCGAGCGTGAGCGGGGTCGCGAGCGGCGCGATATAGAGGTTGGAATTGGTCTCGATCCCCGGCTCGCGCTGCGCCCAGACGAAATAGCGCTTGCCGCGATGTTCGAAGACGGTGGAATCCAGGTTGAAGCTGTCCCACGGCGCCTGGAACTGGCCCAGCACGGACCAGTTGCCGGTCATCGGATCGGCGCCGTCGCAGACGATCGCATAAGTGCGGATGCGGAACACATCCTCGCCGCCGCCGCTGGGGCCGGCGGCGAAATACATGACCCACTTGCCGTCAATCAGGTGAAGCTCGGGTGCCCAGATGAAGCCCGACAACGGCCCGCTCGCGAGGTGGCGCCACAGCACGCGTTCTTCCGCAGTCGCGAGCCCCGCCAGCGTGCGCGAGCGGCGCAGCACCAGCCGATCATATTCGGGGACCGAGCCGGTGAGATAATAATAGCCGTCATCGTGGCGGAAGACCTGCGCATCGGCGCGCTGCCGGACGAGCGGGTTCTGCGCGATCGGCTGCAGCGCCGTGGGCGATGTCGCGCGGGCGATCGCGGGAACGGCGGAAAGCGCGGCAGTGCCGGCGATGAAATTACGGCGGGACAGGTTGAGGATCATTCAGGCTTCTCCCGATCTACATATATCGGGCGGCGCGCCGGCCGCCCGGCGCATCAATATTCGGCCACCGGCCAGCCATCCGCGCCCCAGCGGACGGGGGCGATACGGAGCGTCGGCGCGCCATTCTTCTGGCGGTCGTACGCGTGGTAGAGGACATAATCCTTGCCGTCCTTGTCGCGCAGCCAGCCGGCATGACCGGGGCCGCGGAAGCGCTGCTGCTCCTGCAGATCGGCGCGCAGAAAGATCGTCCCCCTGCCCTCCATCAGCGCGCTGCCGTCCTTGCCGAGATAGGGGCCGGTGATCGACTTGGACCGGCCGATGACGGTGTAATAGGTGCTGTTCACGCCCTTGCAGCAATAGTCGTAGGACACCATCAGCCAGTAATAGCCGCCATGATCGACGATGAAGGGCGCCTCGATCGGGGCGGGGCCGCCGGCGGGCGCCGGCCGCTGCGCGATCGATACGGGCTTTGCGTTCGGCTGCAGCGGCTTGCCGGTCTTCGGGTCGAGCTCGAACAGCTTGATGCCGCTCCAGAAGCTGCCGAGCGACAGCCAGTGGCGGCCGTCGCGATCGACGATGAAATTAGGGTCGATCGCGTTGAAATCGTCCGCGGGCGTGGACGCCACCACCAACCCTTCGTCGCGCCAGCCATAATCGCGCGATTTCGGATCGAGCGTCTTGGACGTGAACAGGCCGATCGCCGAGCGGTTCGAGCCGAAGGTCGAGATGGAATAATAGAGCCGGTAGCGGCCGTTCACGAAGCTGATGTCAGGCGCCCACATGCCATCGGTGCCGGGCACCGCTTTCTTTGCCCAATCGGGGATCGCGTTGAACAAGGGTGCGCCGGCGGTCCAGTGGACGAGATCCTGCGACGTCCGCGTCTCGATCAGCCGCTGGCCATGGCCGGTGCTGAAGACATGATAGGTGTCGCCTTCACGGATAATCACGGGATCATGCGTCGGCGTGAGATCGCCCGTGAGCCGGCTGTTGAGCGTGGCTTGCGTGGCCGTGCCCGCCTGCTGCGCGATGGCAGCGCCACCCAGCGCCAGCGCGGCAAGGCCGCTTGCCAGCGCGATCTTCGCGAACCTCAAATCCTCTCTCCCTTATTTTTGTCTGTCAGCCGGCCGCGGCCCAGGCGGCGACCAGTTCGGCCGCACGCGCCGCCACCGTCACGGGATCGTCCCCCGGCCGATAAAGCGCGCCGCCGACGCCGATGCCGTCGACACCCCTGCCCCGCCACTCGGCGAGATTGGCGATACCGACGCCGCCGACCGCCCACAGCGCCACGCCAACCGGCAACACATCGCGCAGGGTGGAGAGATAGGCGGGTCCGAACGCCGAAGCCGGAAACAGCTTGAGCCGGCGCGCGCCCGCATCGATCGCGGCAAAGGCCTCGGTCGGGGTCAGGAAGCCCGGCATCGGCTCGAGACCGCGAGCCAGCGCGTGCGCGATCACGGCGGGATCGCTGTTGGGCGAAACCGTGAAGCGACCGTTGGCCTTCGCAAGCGCGTTGACCATCGTCGGGGTCAGGATCGTGCCGCCGCCGATCGCCGCCCGGTCGCCGAACGCAGCGGCCATCGCGGCGATGCTTTGGGCAGGGTCGGGCGAGTTGAACGGCACCTCGATCAGGCGGATGCCGGCATCGACCAACGCGCCGGCGATCGCCACCGCCTCATCGGGACGAATGCCCCGGAGGATCGCCATGATCGGCGGCGCACCGGCCGCCAACACTTCGTCGATCGTCATGCCGTTTCTCCTTGCGCCAGTTCGAGACCGGCGAGGACGCAGGCATCGCCATCCATGACGTGAACACCGCAGCCGGCCCTCGCCAAAGCCTGCGTATAATGGCCGGCCAGCGCCGGATCACCGATCAGCACGACATCATTGTCGGCGCCCACCTCAGCCACGACCTCGCCGCCGATCAGCAGGCCGGAGAGATAGCCGCGCGCCCATTCGCCCGAACGGCCATCGACCATGCGTGCTGCCCGCGCCTCGAACAAGGCGCCAAGCGTCGCTTCGCCGCTGCGCTCCAGGCCGCGCGCGAAACCCTGCTCCATGATCCCGTCGCCGGCGTCGTCCCCGCCCGCCAACGTCGAGCGATCAGCGAGCAAGGCGAACAATTCGCCGGTAGGATAGGTGCGGAAGCCGCGGATGACGCCATGATCGACCGTCACCCATTTGCTATGGGTGCCCGGCAGCACGAAGGTCCAGCGGCCGTGGCCGAGCGCCGGATCGAGCGCGATCGCGCCGAAGATCTGCGTCTCCTCGCCCCGCATCACGTCGGGAACGCCAACGGCGTTGCGGGTGCGGAGGCCCGGCAGGACGGACACTTCGCTGCCACCGACCGCGACCTTCACCGCACGATCCCGCCAGCCCGCGGCGTCGGTGGGGCAGTCGACATAGGTCGTCTCCACCAGTCCGCCGCGCGCGCCGGCCATCCCGCAGAGGATGACCGGCCCGAGTTCGCCCTCGGCCCGCCATGGCGCCAGACGATCGGCGAGGATGTCCGCGGCGGCGGCGTCGAGCGCCCCGATGCCGGGGCCGTCGATGCGCCCGACCGTCTCCCCGCCGACGCGGCGGAACAGCCGTAGCCGGGTCGTCCCCCAATCGCCGAGGATGGCCGCGCCCATCACTTGAGCTGGAGCACCACCACCGACTTCGCCGGCAGATCGACGGTGAGCACGCCGCCATCGACCCGCGCGCCTGTGAACGGCGCCGGCTTCACCACTTCCGGTGCTGCAAACGTGTTGTGCGAGTTGATCGCCGGCGCGGTGAGCACGCGGCCGGAGACGCCCGACGCGTTCAACCCGTCCAGCTTCACAGTCACGGTGTTGGGTTTATTCGGATCGAGGTTGGACAGGCCGACATAGACATTGCCGTCCTTGGCCCGCACCGCAGATCCGCTGACCGCGGGCATCGTCCACTTGTCCTTGCCGTACCACGGCGTGTCGATCGCGATCGGCAGCACCGTCGCGTCCTGCCAGGGCTTATACATTTCGAAGACATGGTAGGTGGGCGTGAGTACCATCTGCTTGCCTTCGGTCAGGATCATCGCCTGCAGCACGTTCACCATCTGGGCGATGGCGGTCATCTTCACGCGATCGGCATGCTTGGCGAAGATATCGAGGTGGATGGACGCGATCAGCGCGTCACGCAGCGTGTTCTGCTGGCGCAGGAAGCCAGGATGCGTGCCCGGATCCTGAGCATACCAGGCGCCCCATTCGTCGACCGCCAGCCACACGCGCTTCTGCGGATCATATTTGTCCATGATCGCGCTGTGCTTGGTGATCAGTTCGTCCATGCGGAAGGCGCCGGCGAGCGCGTCGGCCCAGCCGGATTCGTCAAAATCGACCGCAGGCGCGCGCGGCGGCCAGCCGCCGGCCGGGTGGACATAATAATGGAGCGACAAGGCATCGAGCTGGCCCGCGGCGATGCGCATCATCGCGTCCGTCCAGGCATAATCCTCGACATTGGCGCCGGCGGCGATCTTCATGATCCTGGTGCCGGCGGGCGCCTTGACGAAGGTCGCGTAACGGCGCGTCACATCGGCCGCATATTCGGGGCGCATATTGCCGCCACAGCCCCACAGCTCGTTGCCGACGCCGAAATAGGGGACCGCCCAGGGCGCCTTGTGGCCGTTCTTGCCGCGCTCTTCGGCCAGGCTGCCGGCGGGCGCGGTCATATATTCCACCCACTCGGCCATTTCCTGCGGGGTGCCGTTGCCGACATTGCCGGCGATATAGGCTTCGGCGCCGACCTGACGGAGCAGTTCGAAGAATTCGTGCGTGCCCACCGTGTTGGGCTCGGTCACGCCGCCCCAATGGGTGTTGACCTTCACCGGACGCTTGTTCTTCGGGCCGACGCCTTCGCGCCAATGATATTCATCGGCGAAGCAGCCGCCCGGCCAGCGGATAACGGGAACGCTGAGGTTGCGGAGCGCCGCCACGACATCGTTGCGGAAGCCGTTGGTGTTGGGGATCGACTTGTCATTGCCGACCCACAGGCCGCCATAGATGCCGTTGCCGAGATGTTCGGCGAACTGAGTGAAGATGCGGCGGTCATAGACCGGGCCGGGCCTGGCAACGTCGATCGTCGCGGTGACGGGCTTCACCGTTTCGGCAAGGCCGGCCGTGGTGGCGGTGACGGCAGCGGCGGACAGCAGCAGCGCGGCAGCGGCGCGGCGCAGGGTTCCAATCATGTTCTCTCCCCTGTTTCTTTTAATCGTGGAACGGATCGGTGATTTCGCGACGCCCGCGCAGGAAGGCATCGGCCACCAGGCGCAGCGGATCGGTATCGACATCGCTGCGGCCACCCCGGATCAAGGTGGCGAACCGGCCGTAGAGGCCGGGATATTCATGGTCCTCGCTATGCTCCGTGCCACTCGGGATCGAGAGCACCGCGCCGCCATTGGCGAGCTTGAGCGTGCCGGCATCGGTTTCGACGATGATGTCCCAGCTCTGCGGGCCGGTCTGCCGCCAATCGAGATCCATGCTGATCGGTGCGCCGGCAGTGTCGCGAAACTCCATGTCGGCGGCGATCGGCGCGGCGCGGTTGGCCGGCAGGACGAGCGTCGCCGATTTCAGGAAGAAGGGCCGCGGCAGGATGTGGGTGATGATCGACAGCGCATTGATGCCGGGATCGAACACGCCGAGGCCGCCCGGCTCCCAGATCCACGCCTGACCGGGATGCCAGACACGAACGTCCTCGCGCCAGATCACCTGCACGCTTTCGATCCTGCGTTCGGCAAGCCAGGCGCGGGCCGGGGCGACACCGGCCGCAAAGCGCGAATGCCAGCCGGCAAACAGGGTGGCGCCAACCTTGTCCGCGCGCGCACTGAGCGCCGCCACTTCGGCGAGCGTTGCGCCCGGCGGCTTTTCGAGGAAGACGTGGATACCGCGCTTCAACGCCATCGCGGCGAGATCATAGCGGACCTGCGGCGGCGTGCAGAGCGCCACGGCGTCCACCGCCGGTCCTTCCTCCAGCAGCGCTTCCAGGCTCTTGTGGTGCGGCACGCCCGGCATGCCGGGATCGTGCGGGCTGACCGTGGCCGCAAGGCTGAAGGCGCCATTGCCCGCGATGGCAGGCAGATGCTGGTCGCGGGCGATCTTGCCCATGCCGACCACGGCAATGCGAACGGGGTCCATCCTCAGAGCGCCTTTACCGCCACCGCCGCGTCGTCAGCACGCGCCAGCGGGTTGCGCAGCGGCAAGGTGAAGGGAGCGGCCGCGATCTCGAACACGTCGCCTTCCTCCGTCCGCACGCCATCGGTGAACGAGAGCGTCGCCGTGCCATAGAAATGAACATGGACGTCGCCGGGGCGACGGAACAGATCATATTTGAAGTGGTGCGCCTCCAGATTGGCGAAGCTGTGCGACATGTTCGCTTCGCCCGACAGGAAGGGCTTTTCCCACAGCGTTTCGCCATTGCGGAGGATGCGGCTCGCACCCTCGACATGGTCAGGCAGATCGCCGACGAGCAGTTCCGGCCCGAGCGCGGCCTGGCGCAGCTTGGAATGGGCGAGCCAGAGATAATTGTGCCGCTCGGTCACATGGTCGCTGAATTCATTGGCGAGGCAGAGGCCAAGGCGGAAGGGCGTGCCATCCGGGCCGATGATGTAGATGCCGGCCAGTTCCGGCTCCTCGCCGCCATCCTGCGCGAAGGCGGGCATGGTGAGCGGCGCGCCCGGATCGACAAGCTGCGAACCATCGCCCTTGTAGAACCATTCGGGCTGCTGACCGGTCTCGCCGGCGGCGGGCTTGCCGCCTTCCAGCCCTTCCAGGAACATCCGCATGGAATCGGTCTTGGTGGCGGCAGCGGCGGCCTCGCGGTGCATCTTGTCGCGCCCTTCGGCCGAACCGAGATGGGTGAGGCCGGTGCCGCTCAGGATCAGGTGCGCATCATCATCATGATCCATCGGCGCGAGGAGACGGCCGGCCGCCAGTTCCTCCGCGATGTTCACGGCATCGCCCTTGCCCGCGGCGGCCACGATGTCGGCCAGGCTCTTGCCCTCGTCGATGGCACGCAGGGCAAGCTCGCGAATGCTGGCCACACCGGGGACGAAGGCGGCGCTGTCGCCATTGGCGGCAATCACCGCGCGCACGCCTTCAGCGCTGCGATGCTGCAGCAGACGAAATGCCATGAAATCTCTCCCTACAGGGCGCCGCCGTTGCGCGCGCCGTCACACTATTGCGACGGGCCGGCAGCCGGGCCGGCCCGCATGGTCGATCAGTTGATGGTGAGCACGCCGTCGAGGAGGCGCGGCGCGCCGCCAGCTTCGTCACGCAGCTCGACCGGCAGCAACGCGGCCGACAGGTTCTGGTAGGAGACCGGCCGCAGGAAGCGATCGATCGCGAGGCTGCCGACCGAAGTGGTCCGCGCGTCCGAGGTTGCCGGGAACGGGCCGCCATGGACCATCGCGTGGCAGACCTCGACGCCGGTCGGCCAACCATTGGCGAGGATGCGACCAACCTTGCGCTCAAGCAGCGGCAACAGCCGGCCCGCTATCGCCTCGTCGCCGCCGTCCATGTGGAGCGTGGCGGTCAACTGACCTTCCAGCCCCGCGATAACGCTACGCAACTCATCCTCATCACGGCAGCGGACGATGATCGACGATGCGCCGAACACTTCGTGGCCGAGCGCCTTGTCCGCCAGAAAAGCTTCCGCCGTCGTCTGGAACAAGGCGGCCTGGCCGCGGGTGCAGCCATTGCCTTCCTTGCCGCGCGCCAGCGTTTCGACATTGGCGCTGCCGACGAGCGCGGCCGCGCCTTTTTCATAGGCGTCGTGGATGCCCGTGGTGAGCATCACCTGCGCGTCTGCCTCGCCGACCGCACTGGAGGCAGCAGCGATGAAAGCGTCGAGCCCTTCGCCTTCGACTGCGAGGACCAGGCCGGGATTGGTGCAGAACTGCCCCGCGCCCATAGTGAGCGATCCGGCAAAAGCCTGGCCCAGCGCAGCGCCCCGCGCCTTCAACGCTTCGGGCATCAGCAGCACCGGGTTGATGCTCGACATTTCGGCATAGACGGGGATCGGCACCGGCCGCGTCTGGGCGAGCCTGAGCAGCGCGAGGCCGCCACCGCGCGAGCCGGTGAAGCCGACAGCGGCGATGCGCGGATCCTGCACCAGCGCACCGCCGAGATCATTGCCGGGGCCGACGAGGTGCGAGAAGACGCCTTCCGGCAAGTCGCAAGCCGCGACCGCGCGGCGGATGGCATCGGCGACCAGCGCGCCCGTCTGCGGATGGGCGGGATGGCCCTTCACCACCACCGGGCAGCCCGCAGCGAGTGCCGAGGCGGTGTCGCCGCCGGCGGTGGAGAAAGCGAGCGGGAAGTTGGACGCGCCAAACACGGCGACCGGACCCAGCGGAATCATGCGGAGGCGAAGGTCGGGGCGCGGCAGCGGCTGGCGATCGGGGAGCGCCGGATCGACGCGCAGGCCGAGCCACGCACCCGCGCGGACGACATTGGCGAACAGCCGAAGCTGGCCGACGGTGCGGCCGCGCTCGCCTTCGAGACGCGCGCGCGGTAGGCCGCTTTCGCGCATCGCGGCGAGAATCAGGTCGTCGCCGATGGCGAGGATCTCTTCGGCGATTCGTTCAAGGAAAAGCGCGCGGGTTTCGCGGTCCGTGGCGCGATAGGCGTCAAACGCGGCGTCGGCGGCGGCGCAGGCCCCGGCGACATCGACGGCACCATGCACGGCGAAGGCTTCACCCTGGGGCTGCCCCGTCTCGGCGGTAACAGAATGGAATCCACCGCTTACGTTGCGGTCGATCGAGATGGCGGCACCGGTCATTTGCTTCTCCTTATTACTCCGACATATTACAGCGTTTCGTAGATGGCAATGTTTGTCGTTTCGCCATCTGCTTGCCGCTGTTAAGTGTCGGCGCGGAGGGATTTGATGGGGAACAACAAAGTGGGGAATGACGTGACCGATGGCGAGAGCCAGGCGCAGGCGCCGGCCAAGACGCGCGGTCCGGGCCGGCGGCTGCATGGCGCCGTCGCGCACAAGCTCGGGACGGCGATCTTGTCAGGCGAATATGCGCCGGGCGACACGCTTTCCGGCGAGGTAGCCTTTGCCGAAGAACTGGAAATTTCCCGCAGCGCCTATCGCGAGGCGATCCAGGTGCTGACCGCGAAGGGGCTGGTCGAAAGCCGGCCCAAGGCCGGAACCCGCGTGTTGCCGCGCAACCGCTGGAACCTGCTGGACCCCGACGTGCTGGCCTGGGCCTTTGCCGGCGAACCGGACGTGGAGTTCGTCCGCAACCTGTTCGAACTGCGCTCGATCGTCGAGCCTGCTGCCGCGCGACTGGCAGCGATGCGGCGGGATAAGTCCGACATCAAGACGATGAAGGACGCGCTGGCTGCGATGCGGCGCCACACGCTCGCCACCGATGCCGGCCGCGCCGCCGACCGCGATTTCCACAACGCGATCCTGCGCGCCGCCCATAATGACGCGCTGATGGCGCTGACCGCGAGCATCGGCGCCGCGGTCAACTGGACGACCCAGTTCAAGCAGCGGTCCCGCGCCCTTCCCCGCAACCCGATCCCCGATCATGTCCGCGTCTATGACGCGATCGCGGCCGGCGACGCCGATGGCGCCAGCGAGGCGATGCGCGTCCTGGTCGATCTCGCGCTCGATGATACGCGGAGCGCGATGCAGGGCTAACAATCTCGCCCCACATAAAAAGGCCCTGCTCCCGGCCGCGGGAACAGGGCCTTTCTTTTGCCCGGCCCGAAGGCCGGACGGGGGGTGGCTCAACCGATCTGCTGATCGGGCAATGCGTGGGTCGGGCGCGAGCCCCACAGCGCATAGAAGAGCACGTAAAGCTCGCAGGCCGCGGTCAGCAGGAACGACGTCTGCAGGCCATAATGGTCGGCCAGCCAGCCCTGGACGATCACCAGCGCGCCGCCAGCAATCGCCATGACCAGCAGGCCCGACCCCTCCTCGGTCAACGGACCGAGGCCGCGGATGCCGAGCGTGAAGATCGTCGGGAACATGATCGAGTGGAACAGGCCCACCGAAATCAGCGCCCACATGGCGACATGGCCAGTTGTGGAAGCGGCAACGAGCATCACGACAAATGCGCCGACACTGGCGAAGGCCAATGCCCGTTCGGGCGCAATGTTGCGCATCGCGAAGCTACCCACGAAGCGACCGACCATCATGCCGCCCCACAGCAGGAACAGATAATGCGATGCCTGCTCATGCGTCAGATTGCCGATATGCGGCTGCGACACGAAATTGATGAAGAGGTTGGAAACGCCAATCTCTGCAATGAGATAGATGAAGATCGCCGGCACACCGAAGACAAGATTGCGGTGCTGCCAGAGCGACTGATGCTTGCGCTCCTCCTTGGCGGCGCGCTGCGTGGCGACGCCCATCGCCGGCAACGGGAAGCGCGCGATGATGATCGCGAGCACGACGAGCACGCCCGCCACGATCAGATAGGGAAGCTGCACGGATTGCGCATCGGCCAGCCGTTCAGCCTGGGTGAGCACGGTCGCCCCGCCCTCCGCGGTGCCCGAGGCGGAACGGCCGAGGATCAGATAGCCGCCGAACAAAGGCGCGAGCGTGGTGCCGAGCGAGTTGAACGCCTGCACCAGATTGAGGCGCGATGACGCGGTTTCAGGCTTGCCGACCACCGCGACATAGGGGTTTGCCGCAACCTGGAGCAAAGTGATGCCGCACGCGATCACGAACAGAGCGACGAGCGTGACGCCATAGGACGGGATGCGCGCGGCGGGGATCATGCCTAGCGCGCCCGCGGCCATGATGCCGAGGCCGACCACCAGCGACTTCTTGTAGCCGATCCGCTCGATCAGCTTCGCCGCGGGAATCGAGGCGACGAAATACGCGATGAACCAGACCGACTCGATCATTGTTGTCTGGGTATAGGTAAGGTCGAACACGCTCCTGAGGTGGGGCAGCAGCGTGTTGTTGATGACCGTGATGAAGCCCCACATGAAGAAGAGGCTGGCCAGCAAAGTCAGCGCGGGGCCGTAGCTTGCGCCCTGCTGGCCCGGCTCCCCGGTCGCGTTCACGGTCGTGCTTATTGGTCCGGCCATGCCACCCTTCTCCAAAACTGGCCCCGCTTCCGATCCTTGTCGACACGGGTTGCGCTGATTTAATTTGTCGGACTATATGCGCATCAAGCAAGCGTCAATGGCGCTCATAATTCGGGAGGGTGAGAATGCAAATGTGGATCAAGGCAGGCGTGGCGCTAAGCTGCACTGCATTGGCAATGGCGTCTGGCACCATGGCATTTGCGGCTGAAATCAATCGCACGCCCGCAGGTTCGCTGAGCGACGGCACCGCGATCGAATCGATCACGCTCAAGAACAGCCGCGGCGTTT
Source organism: Sphingomonas sp. DBB INV C78 (assembly GCF_042693015.1). Lineage (NCBI taxonomy): Bacteria > Pseudomonadati > Pseudomonadota > Alphaproteobacteria > Sphingomonadales > Sphingomonadaceae > Sphingomonas > Sphingomonas sp. DBB INV C78. Next base: position 2,663,746 of record NZ_CP170544.1, read on the forward strand.
CGGCGACGATCCTGACCTATGGCGCAACCTTGCAATCGCTGGTCGCGCCCGATCGCAGCGGCAAGCCGGCCGATGTCGTGCTCGGCTATGACGATCTCGCTTCCTATGAAAAGCACCCCAATTATTTCGGCGTGACGGTCGGCCGCTATGCCAACCGCATCGCCGGCGGCCGCTTCGAACTGGACGGCAAGAGCTACCAGTTGCCGCTCAATGACAAGACCAACTCGTTGCACGGCGGCGGCAAGGGCTTCGACAAGGTCGCGTGGAAGGTGGTCTCGGCCAAGAACGGGCCGACCGCGACGCTGGTGCTCGCCCATACCAGCCCCGACGGCGATTCGGGCTATCCGGGCAAGCTGGATGCGACCGTCACCTACTCGCTCGACGAAGCGGGCGCGCTGACGATCGCCTTCGACGCGAAGACCGACAAGCCGACCATCGTCAACATCACGAACCACGCGATCTTCAACCTCGCGGGCGAAGGATCGACCGAGGGCGCCACCGGCCATCTGCTGACCATCCCGGCCAAGGCCTATACGCCGGTCGACGCCAAGCTGATCCCGACCGGCGAACTGCGTGCCGTGGAAGGCACGGTGTTCGATTTCCGTGCACCCCGCCGGGTCGCCGACGGCATTCGCGATGGCCGCGACGAGCAGATGCGCTTCGGCCAGGGCTACGACCATAATTTCGCGCTCGACAAGGGCCTCACCAAGGCGCCCGAACTCGCCGCCAGGCTGGAAGACCCGGCATCGGGCCGCGTGCTCGAAGTGCTGAGCACCGAGCCGGGCGTGCAATTCTACACCGGCAATTTCCTCGACGGCACGTTCGTCGGCAAGCAGGGGCATCTCTACCGCATGGGCGACGGCATCGCGCTCGAGCCGCAGAAATTCCCCAATGCCCCGAACCAGCCGAGCTTCATCTCCGCGCGCGTCGATCCCGGCAAGCCGTACCGGCACGTGATGATCTACCGCCTGTCCACGACCCGCTGATCGGATAAGTGATGACCGTCAAGACCAACCCCAAGCTCCGTTCGCGCGCCTGGTTCGACAACCCGGACAATATCGACATGACCGCGCTCTACCTGGAGCGTTACCTGAACTTCGGCCTGAGCCTGGAGGAACTGCGTTCAGGCAAGCCGATCATCGGCATCGCCCAGACGGGCAGCGATCTTTCGCCCTGCAACCGCCACCATCTGGTGCTGGCCGAACGCATCCGCGAGGGCATTCGCGAGATGGGCGGCATCGCGCTCGAATTCCCGGTCCATCCGATCCAGGAAACCGGCAAGCGCCCGACCGCGGGGCTCGACCGCAACCTCGCTTATCTCGGCCTCGTCGAAGCGCTCTACGGCTATCCGATCGACGGCGTGGTGCTGACCACGGGTTGCGACAAGACGACCCCGGCGCTGCTGATGGCGGCCGCCACCGTCAACATCCCGGCGATCGCTTTGTCGGTCGGTCCGATGTTGAACGGCTGGCACAAGGGGGAGCGCACCGGATCGGGCACGATCGTCTGGAAGGCGCGGCAAATGCTCGCGGCCGGGCAGATCGACGATGCCGGCTTCATCAAGCTCGTCGCCTCCTCGGCGCCGTCCACCGGCTATTGCAACACGATGGGCACGGCGACGACGATGAACAGTCTGGCCGAAGCGCTGGGCATGATGCTGCCGGGCTCCGCCGCGATCCCCGCGCCCTATCGCGATCGGCAGGAGGTCGCCTATCTGACCGGCAAGCGCATCGTCGACATGGTGGCGGAGGATCTGAAGCCTTCGGACATCCTGACGCTGGAGGCGTTCCACAACGCGATCGTCGTCAATTCGGCGATCGGCGGATCGACAAATGCGCCGATCCACCTCGCCGCGATCGCCCGCCATGTCGGCGTCGAACTGCCGCTGAAGGATTGGGAGACCGAGGGGCACAAGGTGCCGCTGCTCGTCAACCTGCAGCCGGCCGGCGAATATCTGGGTGAGGATTATTATCGCGCGGGCGGCGTGCCGGCAGTGGTCGCGCAGCTCATCGGCCAGGGCCTGATCCGCGAAGGCGCGATGACGGTCAACGGCAAGACGATGGGCGACAATTGCCGCGACGCCGAGATCGAGGATGAGCGCGTGATCCGCCGCTTCGATCAGCCGCTGAAGGAAGAAGCCGGCTTCCTGGTGCTTTCCGGCAATCTGTTCGACGCCGCGATCATGAAGACCAGCGTCATCAGCGAGGAATTCCGCAACCGCTATCTTTCCAACCCCGACGACCCCAATGCGTTCGAGGGGCCGGCCATCGTGTTCGACGGGCCGGAGGATTATCATCACCGCATCGACGATCCGGCGCTGGGCATCACGGCCAAAACACTGATGTTCATGCGCGGCGCGGGGCCGATCGGCTATCCGGGCGCGGCCGAGGTCGTGAACATGCGACCGCCGGCTTACCTGATCACCGAGGGCGTTTCCGCTTTGCCCTGCATCGGCGACGGTCGCCAGTCGGGCACCAGCGGCAGCCCTTCGATCCTGAACGCCAGCCCCGAGGCCGCAGCCAATGGCGGGCTCGCGCTGCTCCAGACTGGCGATCGCGTGCGGATCGACCTCAACAAGGGCACGGTGGACGTGCTGATTTCCGACGCGGAGCTGGCCGAGCGCCGAAGCGCGCTGGAAGCGGCGGGTGGTTATGCCTATCCGGCGTCGCAGACCCCGTGGCAGGAAATCCAGCGCTCGATCGTCGGGCAGATGGATACCGGCGCGATCCTGGAGGGATCGGAAAAGTATCAGCGCATCGCCCAGACCATGGGCCTGCCGCGCGACAACCACTGATCCCGGGCGGTAAAGTACGACCATGGCCGAGTGGAAGATCGTCGAACGCGGCGTGCAGGATGTGCTGGGCGAAGGGACCCTGTGGTCGCCACGCGACAATGCCGTCTATTGGGTCGACATATTGGCGCCCGCGCTCAACCGGCTTTCGCTAGCGGACGGAGACATCCGTCGCTGGCCGATGCCGGAACCGCTAGGCTGGGTCGTGGAACGCGCCAAGGGCGGCTTCATCGGCGGCTTCAAGAGCGGGTTTGCCGAGATCGACCTCGATCCCCTCGCGATCCGGCCGATCGTCGATCCCGAGCCGCATCTGCCCGGCAACCGCATGAACGACGGCAAGGCCGATGCGCAGGGCCGCATCTGGTGCGGCACGATGGACATGGCCGAGGAACAGGATTGCGGGTCGCTCTACCGCCTCGATCCCGATCTTCGCGTCGTGAGCATGGACAGCGGCTATCGCGTGCCCAACGGCCCGGCTTTCTCCGATTGTGGCCGCTGGCTCTACCATGCTGATACCGGCCGGCGGGTGATCTACCGCTTTCGTCGCGCGGAGGATGGCAGCATCGCGGATCGCACGCCCTTCATCCATTTCAGCGAGGCGGACGGCTATCCCGACGGCATGACCGTGGATGCCGAAGGGCATTTGTGGGTGGCGCATTGGGGCGGCAGCAGGATCAGCCGCTTTTCCCCGGACGGTGAACGCGTCCGTTCCATTCCGCTCCCCGCGCGGCAGGTGACGAACATCACATTCGCCGGCGAAGGGCTCGATCGGATGTTCGTGACGTCGGCGACGATCGGGCTGGAGGCGACCGATTATGACGGCGCGCTCTATGAAGTGGACGGCGGTGTGCGCGGCCTCCCCACGCACCATTTTGGCGGCTGAACAACGGCCACACCCACTTTCGGTTTAGGCGGTGTGGGCAGATCGAGCCGCTGCGGCAACGGCGGCTATCCACATTTTTGGTCGAATTGCTGTCTGTCAGGACACGCGGACCTTGCGGAGGTCGTCGACGATACGAACTCCCCTCGTCACCCCGGACGTGTTCCGGGGTCCACCGTGCGGCACTCATTGATGTCGATGATCGAGCGACAGCCTTGCGTCTACATCCTCGCCAGCGCCTTTAACGGAACGCTGTATGTCGGCGTAACCTCCGATCTCCTTCGCCGTGTCGCCCAGCATCGTGAAGGCATGTTTGACGGCTTCGCCAAGCGATATGGCACCAAATGCCTGGTCTATTGGGAGGCGGCAGGCACGATGGAGGCTGCGATCCTGCGCGAGAAGCAGATCAAGCGCTGGCGGCGGGACTGAAAACGGAGCCTGATCGAACGGGACAATCCCTCATGGAATGATCTGGCTGTAGCGTTCGGGTTGGAACCTCTGGCCGCGTCGCCCGCGTGACGGTGGACCCCGGAACAAGTCCGGGGTGACGAAGAGCGGATATCCGCTTCCCCCGACATGGCCGACATTCGCCGCCCCGATGTGGTCTCCCAAAACCCGACGATGGTTCACCATCGGAATTTGCCCGCGCTGCCTGATCTTTTCGATTTGAGGCTGGCCGCCGTGCCGGCAAGGCAATATGCGTCCCCGAAACCAATTCGGGAGACTCCCCCATGAAGACGCGCGCCGCCGTCGCATTCGAAGCCAAGAAGCCGCTGGAGATCGTCGAGGTCGACCTTGAAGGGCCGAAGGCGGGCGAGGTTCTGGTCGAGATCATGGCAACGGGCATCTGCCACACCGACAGCTACACGCTCGACGGCTTCGACAGCGAGGGCATCTTCCCCTCGATCCTGGGCCATGAGGGCGCCGGCATCGTCCGCGAGGTTGGCGCGGGCGTGACCAGCGTGAAACCCGGCGACCATGTCATCCCGCTCTACACGCCCGAATGCCGCCAGTGTAAGTCCTGCCTCTCGGGCAAGACCAATCTCTGTACCGCGATCCGCGCGACCCAGGGCAAAGGGCTGATGCCCGACGGCACCACGCGCTTCAGCTACAAGGGCCAGCCGATCTTCCATTATATGGGCTGCTCGACCTTCTCGAACTTCACCGTGCTGCCCGAGATCGCGGTCGCCAAGATCCGTGAGGACGCGCCCTTCCAGTCGAGCTGCTATGTCGGCTGCGGCGTCACCACCGGCGTCGGCGCGGTGGTCAACACCGCCAAGGTGCAGGCGGGCGAGAATGTCGTCGTCTTCGGCCTCGGCGGCATCGGCCTCAACGTCATCCAGGGCGCCCGGATGGTGGGCGCCGACAAGATCATCGGCGTCGATTTGAACTCTGACCGCGAGGAATGGGGCCGCAAGTTCGGCATGACCCATTTCGTCAACTCGAAGGGCCTGTCGCGCGAGGAGACGATCGCGAAGATCCTCGAACTGACCGACGGCGGCGCCGACTACAGCTTCGATGCGACCGGCAATACCGAGGTGATGCGCACCGCGCTCGAATGCTGCCACCGCGGCTGGGGCGAGAGCATCATCATCGGCGTGGCCGAAGCGGGCAAGGAGATCGCCACCCGCCCCTTCCAACTCGTCACCGGCCGCGTCTGGAAGGGCACCGCCTTCGGTGGCGCCAAGGGCCGGACCGATGTGCCCAAGATCATCGACTGGTACATGAACCAGAAGATCCAGATCGACCCGATGATCACCCACGTCCTGACGCTCGAAGAGATCAACAAGGGCTTCGACCTTATGCACGAGGGCAAGTCGATCCGCTCGGTCGTCGTTTATTGACGAAAGCGCGACAGGCCCCGGTTTCGGCCGGGGTCATACTTTGCAGATATCAGAGAATTGGAGCGGTAGCGGGAATCGAAAAGATAAGCCTAATCAACTGATTATGCCGAATTTATCCAGCTTGAACCATTGAAAAGGCCCCCAATTCGGCCCCCAATCCTATTTGGTAATCGGGTTCGGAGCATGATTTGCTCGGCGACCATTCAAGCATGAGGCTACTGCCTGACTCTTGGTGGAGCAAGCGCGACAGGTTCGATTTGCCTTTGTGACCTTTCGCAGCCTTCATGGCGCGCAAGGTGGCGCATATCCAAGGCCGATTGCCTGGCTTTCAAACTCGCTTGCTCGTTGTTGATATCGTCGTGCTTCGGTCTGGTTCGTTGCCTGAGATGCCCGGCGGCGCTCCTCATCGGCCCTCAACCGGAAATACGCCCGGTCAATTTCGTCAAACATGGCATGCCTTCCTAAGGAACGCCGGACATTGTCTTGCCCGGTCTGTTCAGGTCACCGAACAAGATGCGGAGGCGACTGAAAACGCGACATCTCGTTCGGAACTCGACCCTTACGGCCTCCACATTGCAGAACTGCGGCACTTCTGCGCTGATCGAGGTTACATAGGCCGCGCGCAGCAACTCATAGCAGCGCTTCTGGAACTTGGTTTCGGTCGGCCACACCGCCTTCAACGACGGTTCCAGCCCTTCAGCCTGCTGACGTAGCCGGTTCAGATTATGGGTTTTGGGGCTGTAGAGCGTGCGAACCAGAAACAGGCAGTGATAGTAGCGTTCGGTGGCCTGATGCAGCTCAAACGCCGCCTTTTTGAATCGCCCTTTCTCGAGATTGCTTCTGAAATCGTCGTAGAACTCGTCCGCGCTTTCGAACCACTCCTCGAAATAGTCCTGCGTCTCCTTGAGCGCCTGTTCGGGCGACAGCGGCGCGGGCTTGAGGAAAGCGACGCCGGGCACGCCAGATAGGCTGATCCCGTCGCGCATGATGTCCATGAAGAAATAGCGGCCACGCGGGCGGCCATTGCCTCTGCCGTCGCATAGGCCACCGCCAGGTCACGGGCGAAGTCGGCGCGGCTTTGTTGGGCTCTCGCGTCGGCAGTCCGGACCTCGGCGTCCGCGACCGCGGTGCGGGCAGAGCGCTTGCCGCCCAGCTCGATCGGTTGCTGCAGCGAAACCGTCGTCTCGGCCTGCTCGAAATTATCATAGGGCCTGCCACCGGCGAAGTTTTCGACTTCGGTGTTGATGGTGGGGTTGGGTCGCGCTCTGGCTTGCCGGGCCTGGCCGCGCGCCACATCGATCTCCGCTGCGCTGGCCGACAGGCGCGGGGCAGATTCAGTTGCACGGCGCAGCAATTCCGGGAACGCCGGCGCGACTTGCGCGACGGCTGGTGTCGCGACGAACATCGCGCAACCTGCCAACAGCCCTGTGATCAGCCGGCGCTTACCCATGTTGCGCACGAGCCGTCGTCGGGGCGGAAGCGGAGCGCAACTCGGCGCGGGCCTGGGCGATGATCTGGGTGCCACCCCACAGGCCGAGCCCGGCCATGATCGCGGCGACGGTGAGATCGGGCCAGGCACTGCCCGTGCCGAACACACCGAGCGCGGCAAGCATCACCGCGACATTGCCGATCGCGTCGTTGCGTGAGCAGATCCAGACCGACCGCATGTTCGCGTCGCCCATGCGGTAGCGATAGAGCAGGGCTGCGACAGCGAGATTTGCGAGCAACGCCACAAAGCCGACCGAGCCCATGACTTCCGCATGCGGCACCGTCCCATGAAAGACGCTCCAGAGCGCCGCGACCAGCACACCGAGCCCGAACAGGAAGATCGTCCCGCCCTTCAGCAATGCCGCGCGGGCACGCCACGCCAACGCCATTCCGGCGACACCAAGGCTGATCGCATAGTTTGCGGAGTCACCCAGGAAGTCGAGCGCATCGGCCTGCAATGCTTTCGATCCGCCAGCAATGCCGGCGGCCAGTTCGGCAACGAACATTGCGGCGTTGACGGCAAGCGCGATCCACAGGACGCGCCGCCATCGCGGATCGTTGTTCGCCTGCTTCTTGTCACTGGCGCAACTGGTGCAGGCCATATCGTCCTCTCGACAATCTCCGAGTCGGACAGCCATATGCACCCTGTAGCAACTACAGGGTCAAGCGATGGCGACAGGCTTAACGATCGGACATCTCGCCAAGGCGGCCGAGACCAAGGTTGAGACGGTCCGGTATTATGAGCGCATCGGGCTCCTCGAGGCGCCGGGCCGGACCCAGGGCAACTACCGGGCTTACGGGGCCGATGCGCTTTCCCGGCTGAGCTTCATCCGCCGTGCGCGAGATCTTGGCTTCTCGATCGATCAGGTGCGCGACCTTCTGAACCTCGCCGGCCAGAAGCAGCGTGATTGCGGGTCGGTCGACGTGATGGCGCTCGAACATCTCGCCGAGATCGACCGCAAGCTGGCCGACCTGACAGCCCTGAGGCGTGAACTCGGGGCGCTAATCTCGTCCTGTCAGGGCGGGACGATCTCGGAATGCCGAATTCTGGAAGCGCTAGCGCCGCGCACGGAGCGCTGACCCAGGCGCCCAACTTCAGTTGGTGTTCCCTACTTGTCCCACATGAACAGATGGCAGGAATTGGGAAGTTCAAAAGTCGGGCGATTTGTCCGCTTTGGCGGCGGCAGCAGGCAGTGGGCGCCGCAGCCCGAAGTTGAGAGCCGCGCCTTCCTTAACGCGGCTTGGCCCGGCTGCGGATCCAATAGCCTAGGTTCAGCCCCTCGCCCGCGCCTAGCAGACATTCCAAATGACCTTTCCGGCATCAAACGGCGGGTAGCTCCCGAATGTGGGTGAGCACCTGCTCCGCATAGTGTGGCGGGCAGATCAGCAGATCGGGCAGATAGACGTCGGCCTGGTTGTAGACGAGCGCGCTGCCGTCGATCCGGCTGACGTGGAAGCCCGCCGCCTGCGCCACCGCGACCGGCGCGCAGCTATCCCACTCATATTGGCCGCCGGAGTGGAGATAGATCTCCGCTTCGCCGCGGACGACCGCCATCGCCTTGGCGCCGGCCGATCCCATCGGGACCAGCTCAGCGCCCAGCTTTTCCGCGACCGCCACCGCCTCCGCGGCGGGACGGGTGCGGCTGACGAGCATCCGCAATTTGCCTTCCGCCGCAGCCGCATCAAGCTTGCGCTCAGTGCAGAGCGTCAGCGGAATGCCCGGCAGCGCAACCGCACCGATTTCCGCCTTGCCGTTGATGGCGAGCGCGATGTGGACCGCCCAATCGGTGCGCTCCTCACCAAATTCGCGGGTGCCATCGAGCGGATCGACGATCCACACGCGCTCCCGGCTGAGGCGATCGGAACTATCCTTCTCCTCTTCCGAAAGCACGGCATCATCGGGGCGCTGTTCGGCCAGCGCCGCCATGATGAACGCGTTGGCGACGCGGTCCCCCGCCTTGCCCAGCGCCTTGCCTTCGAAAAGGCCCGACTTCTGGAGCGTGACGAGGATCTGGCCGGCGGTTTCCGCGATGTGGCGGGCGAGTTCGACGTCCGTCACTTCAGCAACTCCTCGACGATGAGTTCGGCCGCCTGTTCGGGCGTCATCTTCGTCGTGTCGATGCGATAATTTATGTGAATGGGTACGCCCATCTACCGACCCTCCTTGCTTGTATCGGGATCCGCCATCGCGCTCCCATAATGGGCCGGGAGCGGGTTGATGCCTTCGAGAGCCCGACGCGTCCGGTCGGCGATGGCCGCCCCATAGATCTCCGGTTGCATGATCAGCCAGAATTGGCCGTCGTCGATCCCCGCGAATGCCCAGCGCGCGAAGTCATCCGGGTCCATTCCGGTTTGCTCGGTAAAGTCCCGCATTGCCGAGATGGAACGGTCAACCGAATCCTCTGACCGAGCGCCGCGGGTTTCCGCATAGATTTCCGATCTGACCGCGCCGGGAGCGAGGACTGATACGGCGACCTTGGAATTCTCAAGCTGGAGCTCGATCGCAAGCGCTTCCGTGAGCGCCACCACCGCGAATTTGCTGGCGGTATAAGGCGCGATGAGGGGGCTGGATACAAAGCCACCGATCGATGCCGTGTTGACGATCCTGCACGCCAGATTGGTTTCGATCATGCGGGGAACGAAGCTCGCCACACCGTTCACCACGCCCATGACATTGACATCAAGGATGCGGCGCCAGCGATCTGTGGGGATCTTCCAGCTCAGCCCGCCGGAGAGAAGGCCGGCATTGTTGAAGAGGATATCTGTGCGGCCAAATTCAGCGAAGACGCGCTCCGCGAGCGCATCGACGCTCACCGTGTCGCTGACGTCTGTGCGCACCGCTAGCGGCCTGCCTCCGAGATCGGCCGCCAGACGCGCGAGGCCGGCCTCATCGACGTCGGCGATGACGACCTGCATGCCACGCTCATCAGCGATCCTGGCGAGCCCGCGTCCAATTCCGCTGGCTGCGCCTGTCACAACCGCCACTTTCCTGGCTTCCATCTCGCATTCCTTCAGTTCGCGGGCTCGCCAGAGATCAATCTGCGCTGACCCTGTCCTTGCCTTCGGCTTGATTTCGGTGCGCCAGCAGCTTTATCGCCCTCGCGCTTCCGTTCGCCATTCGATCAGACCCCGAAGCCGCCGGACACCGAAATCGTCTGGCCCGTCACATAACGCGCCCGATTGGAGCAGAAGAACACGGCCGCCTGGCCAATATCCTCGGGCTGACCCCAGCGCTTCAGCGCGAGCAGCTTGTGGGTCTCCTTCACCCACTCCTCGTCGAACACGCCCTGCTTGGTGAGTTCGTGAAACATGCCCGCGTCGATGACGCCGACCAGCACCGAGTTGGCGCGGATCTCGAACTTGCCCTCTTCCTTGGCGATGCCCTTGATGAGCGCTTCGTTCGCCGCCTTGGGCGCGACCGAAAGCCCGTCCATCGCCGGCCACCAGTCATGCCCGGCCGAGCCGAGATGACAGAAGGAGCCGCCGCCGTTCGCCCGGAAATGCTCGATCAGCACCTGCGAGGCGGTGAAGAAGCCGAGCACTTCGACGTCGATCGCGTTGCGATAATGATCCCGGGTCCACTCGGCGATGTGGATCTGCGGCACCAGCGGGCCAGCACCCCACACCATCGAATGGACGCGGCCATGATCCTTGGCGGCTGCGACGACAGCGGCTGCGACCTGCGCCTTGTCCCGCACGTCGACCTGGTGGATGCTCGCCTTCACGCCATGCGCGCGGATCGCCTCGGCCGTCTTTTCAGCGACGTCCTGCTTGGAGCGATAGCAGATCGCGACGTCGGTGCCCGACTTGGCGAATTCGATCGCAACGCCTTGGCCGATGCCGCCGCTGCCGCCGAACACCATCACCGCGCCTTCGGGAAAGTCGTTGGTCATATCGATCCTTTCTGCGGCACGGGAATTCGAATGGTCAGGCGGGCCACAAGATTTATGGAAATGGCGTCAGGTGGACACATGCAATCAGTGTCCACCTGACGCAGTCACTCCTCGGAGGAAGTCGGGGAGAGCTGTTCTAGAACTTCAGCGTGAAATCCAGGCCGTAGGTCGCCGGCTCGGCGTAGATGTTGCCGGCATAGCCCAAGGCTCCGAAATCGATGCCGAACTCGCGATATTTCTCGTTGAAGACATTCTTGCCCCAGGCGGCGATTTCCGCTGACCCACCGGCCAGTTTGACGTCGCGCAAGGCAAGCCGGAGACCAACCAGATTGCGCCCGTCCCCGCGGATCTCATCATTGAAGGGCGCGCCCACGGTTGTCGGGTTGAAATATATCTTGCCGCGATAATCATAGTCCACGCGGGCAACGACCTGACCGACACTCATAGGCGGGAATTCATATTGCGCCAAGGCACTGATCGTCGTTGTGGGCCCGACCACGAAATGGGCGCTATCCTTGACGTCAACAAACGTGTCGGTGACGGGATCGAGGATCAGAAACTGCTTATACTTGCGGTTCACATAACCGACATTGGCGGCAAGCGTGAGTTCCGGCGTTGGCTTCGCGGCGACCTCGGCCTCCACACCCCAATATCGCGCCTTACCAGCGTTGACGGTCGCCGTCTGGGCTCCTCCCGTGCCCGCCTGCGTCTGTTGCAGCTGGACATCCTTGTGGTCGGCGTAAAAGCCGGTGAGGTTCATACGGAGGCGACGGTCGAACCACTCGCTCTTGATGCCTGCCTCGTAGGACGTCAGCGACTCCGGATCAAAACTCGAGTTCGCCGAGCGCGCGTTGAAACCACCTGATTTGTAGCCTGTCGATACCCGTCCGTAGGCCAGCAGATCCGGAGTGGCCTGGAAATCCAGGCTCACGGCAAAGTTCGTCTTGCTAAAGCTTGCGTCCGGCGATCGCACATAGGGCGAGGTTTGCGTCAGATGCTTTTCGTCCTCGGTGTAGCGTATGCCGCCGGTGAGGCTAAGCCGGTCCGTCAGCGAATAGCTCGCCTGCGCAAAGGCAGCACGCGATTCCGATTCATGTTGGTATGCAAGCAGGCCTGCCAACGGCACGCCAAAACCATTGAGCGTGACGTCCGGCGTAATCGGGATTGGAACTGGCGACGGTAGGACCAAGAGGAAGTTGGTCGGGTTGGTCTCGCGTGCCTTCTCGTCGAAATAATAGAGGCCAACGACATATTTGAAACGATCGCCGATGTTGCCCAGGACATTGAATTCCTGCGACCATTGGTGCTGTTTGCGATCGTTCTTGGCCGTAAAGAGATTGATTGGCCCCACACCTAATGGGATGAACGGGTTCGGCGGAGCGAGGATCGCAGGGCTCACCGTGAAACCCACGAGACCGGCATTACCGCCCAGCGTGTCGAGCTGATTCAGTCCGTGCCAGCGTCGATAGCCAGTGAGCGAGCGGATGGTGACATCACCAAGTTCGATGTTGACCGTCAGGGTGTGGCCTTCGACTTCATCCCTGATCCGGCCGACCGGGGCGAGTGCCAGCTGGTCAAGCCGGCTGCCGGAAACGACCGGCGCTGATCCGCCTAACCCAGGCGACGCGTTCAGGTAATCCAGTACGTCGGGACGCACAGCCGTCAACTGGAAGGCGCCGGCAATGCTCTGGCGAACCGAAAAGTCGAAGCCATAGTCGATGGTCAACGCATCCGACTCGTAGCGCAACGCGGCGCGAACGGCGTCGAGATTATAGGCGCCTGGATCGCGATCATCCGGTTCAAGGGGATTATTTACATAGCCGCTGCGCTGCTTGTGCACGAAGCTGATGAGCCCCTTCAGCCCTGATCCGCCAAAATCGCCGGTGTTGAGGGTGAATCCACCCTTCGCGAGATTGTAGTTGCCAATGGATGCCTGGGCAGTGACGCCGAAGTCGTCCGACGGCTTGGCCGTGATGAAGTTCACCGCACCGCCGATCGTATTGCGGCCGTAAAGCGTGCCCTGAGGGCCGCGAAGAACCTCGATCCGCTCGAGGTCCAGGATTTCAAAAGCTGCGCCAGCGGAACGTCCCACGACGATGCCGTCAACATAGAGGCCAACGGGACTGTCGGACGTCAGGACCTGTTCAATCTCACCGATGCCGCGGATGAAGAGAGAGACATTGGTCGCAGACGATGCCCCCACCGAAACCGACACGCTCGGCGCGACGGATGTCAGACCGGCGACGGAATCAATGCCACGGCTCCTGATCGTGTCGCTGGTCACCGCGCTGACGGCCAGTGGCGTTTGCTGCAGCCGCTCGGACCGCTTCTGAGCGGTCACGACGATGTCGCCAAGGCCATCATCAACCGAGGATGCCTCTGTAGATCCTGTCTGCTCTAATGCCTTGTCGGCTTCGGGCGACACGCTGGTGCCAGCCGGGGGAGTGACCTGTGAATAAGCAGGATAGCAAAAACACAGCGCCGCAGCACCTGACAAGAAAATGCACGACTTCATTTCTCTCTCCCTAAATTATTTCCGCGCAATCTCTACTGTTGCGCTTACCTTTTATTGGTCACGATCCGAGCATTAGCTTTCACCAGATTTATAATCTGGATCTTGCCGATCTTAATTTAGTTCGACAGTTTGATCGCATCATCAGGTGAACTGATTGGATCGCGAGCTGTGCAGCTTGGATCGCCCGAAGACCGGTGAATTACAAGACGCGACATGTCCCAACAATGCTCAGTCGATCCCTAAAAATGCTCACGCCGGCCGCGTGTTTTCCATTCGCCTGCGGCCGTCAGCTTTTTTGAATGGAGAACAGTGACATATCCCGATCTGCTCGCTGGCCGCGCGATGCCCGCGGTCGAGAGTGATGGGAAGCACGGGTGGAGGCAGGGACTAAAGCTGCGCCAATTTGCGGCTGCCTCCAGTTACGCCATGACACGGCAGTAACCCTCGCGCCGCAAATCCTTCCCGCCATCCGGACGGCCATTCCGGACGAGTTCGGCCGGCGGCCTCCAATTGTCCAGATGCACGATGCTCGCGGACATTTCAGGCGCCACGCCGTCGGTAAGACCGACCCAGCGCATGAAGAGGCAGCCGGTGCCGTCGGGACCGATCTCCACCCAATTATAGGTCCCCGGATCCGTGAGGCTGATGACAAAGGTGAAACTTCCGTCGCCGTTTCGCGTGGCAAGCGGCGTGGAGACATTCGAGCGGACGGCGAGGATCTCGCCCACGCCGCCCCAGATGTTCGTAAGCGGGACGGTCGCATAAGCCGCGCTGCCAAGCGTCAAGGTGATGATCATCGCTTCATCGCGGTCAAGACGGACATGACCGATCGAATAAGCCTGCGATGCCGAGTAAATGCCGGTCTTGTTGATGGCGGGGTCGCCGAACTGATTGGCCAGCCCGGCCATGGCGAAATTCCTGGTCGTGAAGATCAGGTCGTCGACATGCTTCTGGATATGGGCCTGGGCGGTGGCATCCAGAACCGGCAGTTCTATGGAGGCCGGATCTGGAAGAGGAGCGGCCCGGACGATCTCAAGATCCAGGGGCAATTGTGATCTTGGGTCTCCGATCACGTCGCGCAGCAGGAGCTGATAGCTGTCTTGATCGACCTGGAAATGATTTTGCCGATCGCCCGCTTCCTCGCCGTCCACATAGATGTCGAAGGTGCCGTCGGAGCTTATGGCGATGTCAGCGAGCGCGAGCGTCTTCTGATAAACCTGGCCCGCCGTCAGAAGCGCATATTCTATCGCAAGCGGCGCTTGCCCGTCGTGCACCCGGCCCCGGATATGAAGCGACGAAGCCCCGTCGAGGGGCACGAAGCGATAGACATAATCGAGATTCGTATGCGCCGTCCGCGTGGCCGGCACAGTCTTTCCATCAACCTCGTGTTCCAGTCGGCCAAATGCGTGGATGAGTGGCCGCCTGGGATCGGCGTTGGCGGTGTTCATCAAGCCGCAAAACACAGCCCGCTCGAGTTCCAGTTCGAACTGGCCAAGCTGTGCTTCGTCCGGCGTGATTTGCGCGATCCAATGCTGCGCAACAGATTCGCCGACAACTGCCAGCGATCTGTCACCAAGAATTCTGAGCGCCAATCGTTCTACCCATCTCTGATCGGGCGTATCGAGAGGAGGCTGAGAAATTGGCATAACTATGTCCTTCTGTTCGCGCAGCGCCCCCACGCACTTGGTCGCGCGCCGGACCTTTGATGTCGGTCGAAACTTGCCCGCGCAATCGGACCCAGATCACGGAACTGCTTGGACTGACCTCAAATGTGCTCACAGTGCGCCGCACCACTTGCGTTTGAGCATAATTACACCATTGATGCGCACTTCCGTTCCCGGCTGGGCTGGACGAGAAGCGCAGCCACGCCCTAGCCATCGCGTCGATCGGGACAGGAAACATCTCCTGCCGAATCCCAAGGAGAGATGCATGGGCAACCCCAACGAGCTCGGAAGCGAGGATCGCCGCAAGACGTGGCAGCCGGCCCCGCGACCCGAATGGCTCACGATGCTAAACAAGCTTGGCGACAAGATGGATGGCCAGGCCGTCATTCCCCTCGACGAAGAGTCGCTGTTCAGCGCCGCCCGTCGCAATACAGGGCTGGATGATTTTGGCGACGACGGTTGGATCGAGCACTTCCGGGTGCTCATCAAGGCTATCGAGGAGGAAGCCAGGCTCAACTTCTTCGGAAGAATCCTGACGCGCTCGGAACTGGTCAGCTATCTCGAGGCCAGGCTCCGGGTCAAAGAAGCCTATCGGCTTAACCCTGAAATCGAAGACGAAGCCATTGTCGAACCCGTCTTCATCCTCGGCCTCGGACGGTCGGGCACCAGCATCCTTCACGAGACGCTGTCGCACGATCCACAATTTCGTTCTGTCCGTCGGTGGGAGGCTCTCTACCCGGCGCCTCCTCCCGAAGAGGCCACCTATCGAACCGATCCGCGTATCCGCAAGGCACAGGACCGGATCGACATAATCGACGCGATCTCGCCCGAATGGAAAGGTGTCCATCCCACAGGCCCGGAACTACCCGTGGAGGATATCGAGTTCACCTATCTCGCCTTCTTTTCGGAAGTGTGGGTGAACGCCTTTCAGATCCCGACATATGAGCGGTATTTCCGCGAGCGGGCCGCCGATTACCATTTCCACTGGCACAAGCGCATCCTGAAGCTCCTCCAGTTCAAATATAAGCAGAAGCATTGGCTGCTAAAGAACCCTACCCACATGGAGCGGATCGAGGCACTCCTGAAGGCCTATCCTGACGCAAAGATCATCCTTCCTCACCGGGATCCCATCGTCACCGCAGATTCGGTCGTGAACACATCGGGGACCATCTATTACTGGCGGACGGACAATCCCTTTCTCTATCCGGATACGGCGAGCGCCTGGGCGGATATCGGCTCACGGGTAGCGATGTGGGATGACGTAATTGCGGCGATCGGAAACGGGGTGCTGCGCAAGGGCTACTACGCCAATTCGCTATATTCCGACTTCATCGCCGATCCCAAGACGGTGATCGAGGGGATATATTGGGATCTGCATCTCGAGCTAAAACCCGAGGTGCTATCCTCGATGCTCGCGTGGCTGAAGAGCCGGCATCAGTCAGGCCATGGCAATTCTTCCAAATACCAGAAGTCGCGACAGGGTGACGCGCGAACAGCGGCGGAACGCGAGAGCTACAGAAAGTATCAGGAGTATTTTAAGGTTCCTGACGAGATCTGAGGAACGCTGGGGAGCGACGGCCGTGAGCAGCGACAAGAAATATGCGCCGACCGAACAGCTCGTCCTCCTGCTGCGCAAGGCGGAGAGCGTTGGCCTCTCCGCCACCGCGATTCTTCGCGAGTGCCGCTTCTCCTATTCCTTTGAGGATCTCCTCCTGCGACGTGTCCGGCATTTGCCGGTCACGGACTTCGCGCGCATCAGCCAGCACTGCGTCAACAGCATCCGTCAGGTCTATGTTCCGGCAGGCATTACAGGTCTGTCGCGAGAAGATTTCGACCTGATGTGTCACGCGCTCGTGACGAGCTCGTCGTTAAGGGAAGTGATCCAGCGCCAGTCGCGGTTCTTCGAGATTTGCGGACGAGCGTACGGCTGGCTCGATACGGTCGAAGCCGATGATATGATGAGGATGGGGATCCACCTCGGCCCCGTCGAGGAGGGATGGCGCACATTCTTTACGCTGAATGCTTTTCTCGTCTTCACCAGGCTGTTCGAGTGGCTGATCGGTCAACCGATAGGTCCCAAGTATGAGCTGGCGATGGCAATGGACGATGAATCCGCGTCCATTTCTGCCGTGTTCGGTATCACGGTCGGCTACAACGGACAGATGGACGGTCTGATCTTCCCGGCGCAGGCGCTGGACCGCCCTGTAGTCCGGGACGGTGTTGAAATGCGCCAGTTTCTCCAATCATTCCCCTTCGACGTCATACTGCCCGCAGATACGACCGTGAGCCTCTCGGCCCAGGTCACTGCACTTTACCGGGACGCGATGCTGAGTTCTCGCCCGCTTCCGGACCATGTCGAACTGGCAAGGCGGTTCGGCATGTCCAGTGCTACGTTTCGGCGACACCTGGAATCCGAGGGTGGTTCGATCCGCGAAATCAAAGCCAATATCCGGTATCGCGTCGCGCGAGAATTACTGGCTGCCGACAACGCGCACTTCGACCAGGTCGCGACGATGCTAGATTTTAGTGGCACCAAGGCGTTTACGCGCGCGTTCGTGGAATGGAGCGGCACTACTCCTATCGCGTTCCGAAAAGTCGCCCAGTCACGCCGAGATGCTTCGTCGACTTAAGCTCGGAGTTCGCTATCCGAACCGGATCGTTGATTTTCGTTTGAGCAGCGGTGGACGCTATCGTCCTCCCAGGCAGGCCAGACCTTCACGACGGCCAATGCGTCGCCAACTCCACCTCCAATTTGCTGAATGAACGGTAGGTATTGGGCATTTGAAATCGAGCTCTGAACGGCGGCTTTGTCGGCGTGAGCGGCCCGCTCTGCGATATCGTCGGAGTCATGGCATCCTCGACAGGACACCGGTACCAAAATTCCCGACCGCCGATTTCCAGCTAACCGAAGATCACAGAATTCTGCAATCACCGCAGATATTAAGCCCGTGCTGCGTCATCTCAAGGAAAAAAGCGGGTACACAAATAGGTACACACCGCACCCCGGCGTCCCTTGGATTAGACCTGGGTAGCAAGCGCCCTCTCGATTACTTCCTTCAGCTTATCGCCAGCGTCGGCCGCGACGTGCTGCACCGATCGATTGCCCGATACCGGGTCGGTCTGATGAAAGTTGAAGGCAAAGCCCCTCAATGGTCCGGAGATAAGATCCGCCATCATTACCTCTCGGTGACGATTCTCTGCCGATGCGAATGGCGCAATCATATCGACGAGCCAGATCGCATCACCCGACTTCCACTCTTCCAGCGTCAGCCGGTTTGCCGGCTCTATCATCCCGCCTTCGAGCTTTGCTGCGGCTATTGCATTGCATTTTGCCCAGAGTGCGAGCCCGACCGGCTTCTCACCGTCCCGGAAGATGTAGAATTGCTGATGGATCAGCGCAGGCATGATCAGCCACTCAAGATCGCCGATCGTTAGTGCGCGATGCAGGGGCGACTGGCTGAGAAGCCAGGTCATCTCCCCCAGAAGATGACTGACAGTAGGCGGCGTGGGGGCGTCCTTGGCCGCCCCTGGGGAAGTTTGAGAGTTCATGATCCCGTCCTATTTTAAGCAGCGAAATAATCATAGCGCTGAGCAAGCTCAGCTGCCCGGTCACGCCATTCGCCCTCTCCACTGCGCGCCCCAAATGCCGCCATATCCTGCACCATCAGCGCCAGGCGGGCGTCTCCCATCTCGACCGAAGCCGAAGGGGCAACATCCGTCTCATCCCGCGTCTTGTCAAAAATGCGCTGCCACAGGCTGGTCTGGCCCGGGCCTGGACGATAAGCCAGTGCGGCGTCTCCAATACTCCCCGTCGACCCGTCAGTACGGGTGAAAGTCGACGTCGCGATCAAAGCATTTGCACCGATCACAACATCCTGATTTACGGCACGCGCCGACAGGTTGAGCGATGCGATGCCGTGATCAACCAGCGCCTTTAGCTCGCCAGTGTCAGTCACCCCGTCGCCATCGCGATCGACCCAGACCTGGAGTTCGCCGAAGCGCGCGTCGCTTGCGTCGAGCTTCCCGTCCTTGTTCGAGTCCAGCGCTCCCAGGGCATCCAGGTCGCTGGCGGCATTGGACTTCTCGGAAAGGAAGCTAAGCTCGGACGCCGTCGTGATAAGGCCGTCGCGATTCCGATCGATGACCAGGAAGCCATCGCCCTTCCCGACCCACCCGGTATTGTCGGCAGTGCCATCTCCATTCATATCGAAGCTGGCTTTGGCTTTCTTGATCGATCGCATTTCAATCCCGTCACCATCCAGGTCGAGAATCACGGGCGCGAGGATGCCGAAGGTCTTTTTGTGGAATTTAAGCATACTTGCGGGCGTGATGAGACCGGCACGGTCGTCAGAAGCTGCGGTGCCATCCCGGAAGCGAACGAACAGGTTTCCACCCAAGGTCGAGAGCATATATTTCTTCGATTTGCGCTCAAACTCCTGCCGCTCGACATTGATTGCGGGCAATTTGGCGACCTCCGGCGACGTCGAGGGTGTCCCCGCTCCAGTCCACGCCGCTCGATCAATCGCGCCGCTGCCATCGCCGCGAGAATAGCCTAAGCCGACATCGAGCAACGTCCTCGTGGTTCCGTTAGTAAGCGTGTAACTGCCCTTGCCATAGACGATGTTTCCGTCGTTCGCCTGCGAGGACGGCGCCACTGCGCTAAGGCTCAGCTTGGCAATGTTGGATTCCGCGAAGCTCAGCAATTCGCCAGCATCGGACACGCCGTTTGAGTTGTTGTCGAACCAGAGCTTGAACTGCGCAAACCGTTCGTCGAGCGCGGTGAGTTCGCCGTCGTCATTGGTATCGAATGCCCGGAGGCCCTCAAGATCGGTCTTGGCGCCGATCAGATCGCCGACGAAGGATATTTCAGCGATGTCGCTGATCTTGCCGTCGCCATTGCGGTCCAGCGCCAGGAACGCGTCGCCGGATTCGATCCAGCCTGTCCGCTCCGCGGCACCGTCGCCGTCCATGTCAAACCGGACCTTGCTTGCAGCCAGCGAGACGAGGCCTGCGCCGTCATTGTCGAAATCGAAGACGATCGGCGGCGCTATCGTGTCGGGGACCGAAGGATCAAATCCGAGCAGGACGTCGCCGATAGAATGACTGGTACCATCGGACAGCAGATATTCGCTAGTGGCGTAAACTATGTTGTCAGACCCACCCAGCTCCTCGCCGGTCAGATTCATGCTCAGGTTGATCTGCACAATGCCGATATCCGTAAGGCCGTGCAGCTCGCCCGCCTGACTGAGGCCATCCTGGTTTGCATCACGCCAGATCTTAAACTCGCCGAAACGGTCATCACCAGCGTCGAAGAAGCCGTTGGCGTTGGAATCGAATGCGCGCAGGCCCTCGAGGTCAGACATTGCCCCCTCGGCATCACCAACGAAGGAAATCTCACCGATATCGTCGATCGTCCCATTACCGTTGCGATCAAGCGCCAGAAAGCCGTCGTCGGCACCCACCCAACCAGTTCGGTCGGCGATGCCGTCGAGGTCCATGTCGAAGCTGACGGATGAGGTGTCGAGACTGACCAGCTCCAAGCCATCACCATCCAGGTCGAGCACGATGGGAGGGGCAGATTGTCCTTTCTTGACAAAGATTATCGAGAAATCCCTCGTGACGGTGTTAACGCCGTCACTCACGTTTACACTGAACGTGGCCTGCACGTTTGACGAGTATGTAATGCCGCCGATTTTTGTGCCGCCTTGCCAGGCGCCACCACTCTGCCCCGGTGTATAGAAGTTGATCTTACCGGTGCTATCTACGGAAATTGTCGGATAGTTCGTCGCCGAAATTCCTGACCCTCCGGCCGTCTTGCTATATTCGTTGTACTGTGGTGGCGCAGCCAAAGTATACGTTAGCCCAGCGCGTTCGGGGTCCAGCGCAAATATCTGAACATAATGTGCGGTTGCAGAAGCTCCAGAAAGTATCCAATAATTGTAATTATCCTGTTGTATCAATTGAACACCAGCGTCTTGATCCCTCCCTTGGGCAGAAACCGCGGGTGCCTCATTTTGATCTTTGAGTTTGATAGTCAAATCTGTGTATTGGGTGGCCTGGGGGCTCGCACCAATGTCGACCACGCGAAGGTCGAAATTAAACACGGCGAGGTTCGGATCGGTATGGGAATAATAAGGCAGATAGGGGTTCGAGGAGGGGAGCCAGACCTCGGCACGGGATTCAAAATCCATCTCGCCGATCATACGCAAGTTCCCATCGGCCTCAATTTGCCAGCCATCCTTGGATGTCGTGCCGTCTGAGAACTGCACCCGCAGATTGGTTTTGGGTTCGGGGTCTGTAACCAGCATATTGAGAAGATTGATGGCTCCGGTCGCCGTGCCGCCCACGGACAGGACCGGCATCTGCGGCCCAAGGGCGACGTCGGATTCCATGACTTCGAACACGCCGGCCGTCACCGTATGCTGCTCGTTGACCGGAGTGATGTTGATCCTGACCGTCGTCCGCGCTTCCTTGAAGTTCGCTCCACCCGCCCTGTCGCGAGCGACCACGATATAGTCACGGAATGGCGCCGTCTCGTAATCGGGCGCGACGGCCCCCACGCTGATCTGCCCCGTATCACCATTGATCTTGAACCAACCGTCGGCCGATGTCAGGCTCGACGCGCCTCCGATCAGGAAGCCGTATTTCTGCTGTGCGTTGAGACCGGATTTGTCCAGATCAGTCGCTTGTACGCTGCTGCCCACAAGGGTGTTTGAAGCGCTATTTTCAGCCACCTGCCTAGTATAATTCGCCGGGATGCTATTCTGCTCGTTTACGTCCCCGATGTTGATCGTGATCTCTTTCTCAATCGCGTTGAAGGTTCCGACGCCTCCATTATCTCGAACCACTACAAAATATTTGCTTTGCGGCAGCGCTTCGTAGTCGCCGGCGATTTTTACCTTAATATCACCGGTTGCGGCGTCGATCGTGTAACGACCATCCACCGACAGGTCGCTCACTCCGCCCGTGGCTGTACGGAAATAATATCGGAGTTGACCGAAAGCTACGCTGGCTTCGTCCGGATCCGCAGCCGTCACTTTGCCGACAGGCGTTCCTGTCCCCAGATTCTCATCTACGGCATACGGGCCGAATGCGGTGAATGCCGGCACTTCATTCGCATTGCCGATATTCACCCGGACAGTGGTCTGCGCCTCCTTGTAGCCGGTCCCGCCTGACCTATCCCGAGCAACTACGGTATAGTCCCGAAATTTCGCGGTCTCGTAATCAGGTGCAGCCTCTACGGTTATCTGGCCGCTGCTTGGGTCGATCCTGAACCAGCCGTCCGACGACAGCGCGCCAAGCGTAGAGCCGTTCAAGAAGTAATATATCTGCGTCGAATTGAGACCCGATTTGTCGTCATCGTCTGCCTTCACGGTTCCAATCGCCATACCCGCAATATTCTCGGTTGCTGTCATAGTGTAAGCTGTTGAAAACCTGTTCGATTCGTTGAGGTCATTGACGTTAACGGTGAGCGTCACATCCTTATACTGCTCGGATGCGTCCCTCACCCGCACTGTGATGTTGTGTGAGGTCGCATTTTCGTAATTTATCAGCGCGCTATTTTTTACTCGGAGCAGGTTTCCGTCCAGTTGGAAACGAGTGTCTACGAGCTCATAGGTCAAAACATCGTTGGTATCGGGATCGATGCCCGTGATGGTGCCCACGAGCGAATTATATGCAGCATTTTCATTGACCGAACCGGAGAATGTCGCGCCGGTCGGCGGCGCATTGATGGCGACCGTGGTGGTCTTGGTCGCCGTCGCCAATTGCCCGGTCGCGATCTCGGTCGCCCGTGCTGTGACGGTGAGCGTGAGATCCTGGCTCCAGCCGACCGGCGCCAGGACCTTGAGTCCAGCCATTTGTGCCGGAGTCAGTTTCCATACGCCCGCCGCCAATGTCCCGGCACTCAGGCTAACGTCAGACGGCACTCCACTAATCCAAAGCTCGTGCAGCTCCGAACCGTCCGTGTCGGCGAAAGTGGTATTGAGGTCGAGGGAAATTCCGCTTCCCCCGGATGTTCCCGATCGACCGTCGAACTGGGTAATCACGGGCGTGTCTGCGACTGCATTGACGGTAAGCGTGAAGTCCTGGGACGTGGTAATGCCACCCGCGTCGGTCGCCAGCACGCGGATGACGGCCGTGCCGCTGGCCTGCGCGATCGGCGTTATCGTGAAGCTGCGCTGTCCTGCCGTATTGGGTATTCCGAACACCAACCCCGACGCCGCGATCACCGATCCTCCCGAGATGATGCTAGCCGACATCTGGATCCCGGTATTTGGCAGAGGTGCGTCAGTGGCGGTGACGGTGAAACTGAGTACACTGTCCTCATTGACCGATTTGTTGCCGATAGCGGCTATGGCCGGCGGGGTATTGTCGCCCCAATAATTCATCCATTGGGCATAATAGGTCGGGTCCGCCATCAAGGTGTCGCGCGCCGCCGTCGTTGCCGGCTTCGTCCGGCCGGCCATCAGTTGGACCAGGCCTTCGGCGTTGATCTCGTCGCTGATGCGCTCACCAGCGACGATAAAATCGATCTTAAAGTTTTCGCGACTGGTCGGGTCGGAGATTGTGTACCAGTCCTTGATCAACACGCTCGATGTCGTGCCGATCACGCTGATCCGCATATCATTGCCGACCTTCTCGAACCACAGATCCCGATCGTTGATCGGTTCGGGATCCTGGAGACCCAGGACATCGATATCTTCACCCGACGGATCATAGTTGACGATCGTGTCGGCACCTGATGTCCGGGTCATGATATAGGTGTCGTTGTCGGCGCCGCCGTTCAGCGTATCGCTTCCCGCTCCGCCATCGAGATAGTCGTCGCCGCTTTCAGCGAAAAGCTGATCATTGCCGGCCCCACCCCGCAGCACATCATTGCCGGTGCCACCGTAGATAATGTCGTCGCCGTCTTCGCCTTCGAGCGTATCATTGCCGTCGTCGCCGTAGAGCGTATCGTTGCCAATGCCGCCTGTGAGCCGGTCGTCACCTGCCCGGCCACGCAGAGTGTCGTCTCCGCCTACGCCTGCGATGTAGTTGGCGCCGCTATCGCCGCTAAGTACGTCAGCCAGGTGGCTCCCGTGGATATCCTCGACGCCAATATAGGTGTCGCCGAAAGCCGTTCCCGTGTTGAGAGACGGCGATTGCAGATCGACCGTTACCCCTTCAGTTACAACGACCCCTTCCGAGAGCCAGCGATAGTCTGCGAGATCATTGGCCCCAGCACCTCCAATAAGCTGATCGGCGCCCTGCCCCCCCGCCAGGGCATCATTCCCAGCGCCGCCAGTCAGAATATCATTACCGTCGCCACCATAGAGTCGATCGACGGTGCCAAATTCGTTGTCGCCACCGTCGAGCGTGTCGTTGCCCGACCCGCCGACCAGAATATCTGCACCATCGCCGCCGTAAAGGGTGTCGATACCGTCATCGCCGATTAGCCGATCGTCACCGGCGCCGCCGTCGACAAGATCATCGCCCGCCCCACCGTTGAGAGTGTCATTGCCGCCGAACCCGTAGATGCGGTCGCGATTCTGCTGGCCTGCGATTATGTTGGCGTTGGCGTCACCCTCGAAGACGTCATCCTCATTGGTGACCGTGATGGCGATATTACGCTGAATCGAGAGCGGCGCGTCACTCTGGTCGGTTGCTGTTACGGTGACGCTAACTGTCGCCCCCGCCTCGAAATCGAGAGCTGCCCCCACCTTCAAGCGCAGGACATTGCCGATGATCTC
Source organism: Sphingomonas sp. DBB INV C78 (assembly GCF_042693015.1). NCBI lineage: Bacteria > Pseudomonadati > Pseudomonadota > Alphaproteobacteria > Sphingomonadales > Sphingomonadaceae > Sphingomonas > Sphingomonas sp. DBB INV C78. Next base: position 2,688,552 of record NZ_CP170544.1, read on the forward strand.
AAAGCGGCTGTCGGACACCGTATAGGTGTAGGATGCCGTCAGGAACCCGGCGATATCGGGATCAATCGTGCTCAACGTACCGATCGTGATCGCCGGCAAGGTGGTGCTCCCGGCTACATGATCACGCTCAGCAACCGAAGTTACCGATGGCGCAAAATTGAGCGCGGTGGGCGCCTCATTTGCGTCTTCGATGGTGATCGCGAAGCTGGCGCCCCCTGACGAGGACAGGCTGCCATCTGTCGCATCGACCGTGCCCGTCAGCGTGACTTCCATGAAGCCGTCGCCGTCGCTGTCGACGGCCGTCAGGCCCGACTGGTAGAGCGCCTCGAAGTTCGGCTGATAGCCGTTGGCGAACCGAACCTCGTTGCCGACGACCTGGAAGCGGCCGGCCGGATTGGAGGTGAGCCGCAGCGTAGGCACCGTCCCGTCGGGATCGCTCAGCGAGAAACGGGCCACCCAGTTTTCGGCGAGACTGCCGCTGGCGGGCTCGCCAACCATGCCGCGTTGCTGCGTCAGAACCGGCGCCAGCGGCGCTTCATTGACGTTGGTGACAGTGACCGTGAAATCCTGTTCAAATGCGGCGCCGTGGACGTCTTGCACTTTGACGCGGATGACATGCGACGCCGCGTTTTCACGATCGAGCAACCCCGGAGTCTGGACGATCAGCAGGCCGTCGCCCGTCATATCGAACCGGCCGCCGGCGTCGTCTGCCAGCGAGAAGGTCAGATTGTCTCCCTCGATGTCGGTTGCCGCAAATTGGGCGACCGGGCTGTCGGCGCCAGTTGACGATCCCGGTGCGGCCTCCGCAATGGCCAGCGTCTCGCCTGCCGCCAACCCGAGTGCGCGCGGCGCATCGTTGACGGCCGCCACGTAGACGTTGACTTTCACTTCGACCGACTGATTGTCGGCGTCCGAAACGATGATCGTGAAACTGTCGTCGCCGTAATAGTCGGCAGCAGGTGTAAAATCGAACTGGCCGGTCGTGGCGTTGACCGTCACCGAGCCATGGCTCGGGCCGGCGCCCAGCGCATAACCCGTGACATTATCGTCATGATCTACAACCGCAAGCCCGGCAAGGCCGCCCGACACATCCTCGTTGACCGTAAGGCTAACTGGCGTGGCGGTCGGCGTGGCCTTGCCCCCAGCGTGCCAGTAAGTAGCAAGTTGCGACCGGATCGCCGCCGGCAGGCTCGCCGGAGTAGTGACCCCTGCCGCCGTCATCGCACTGATCAGCGGATCGGCATGGCCCAGGAACAGGCTGTGGGTCATCGTGCTGATCGCATACATGCGGCCCATACCGGCCGTTGCGAAATAGTCTGTCACGGTGATCGTGCCATTGCCGCCGATGACGCCGATCCGCAGATCATCGCCCGATCGGCTGAGCCAGACCTGCTCGAACGCCACCGACTGATCGAAGACGATATTGTTCTTGCCGTCGCTGTCGACGATCACGTCCTGGCCGGAAAAGGCGTCGAAATTATAGGTGTCGTCGCCGCCATCGTCGAACAGCTGGTCGTTGCCCGCACCCCCTACCAGAATGTCCTTGCCCAAGCCTCCGTAAAGCTTGTCGTTCCCAGCCTCGCCATTGATGACGTCATCGCCCGTGCCACCGTCGAGCCTGTTGTCGTCTCCTTCTCCACCAAGGATGGAATCGTTTCCAGCCCCGCCGTAGAGCTGGTCATTGCCTTCCTGGCCGATGAGCTTGTCATTACCTTCGCCACCCCAGGCGGAGTCGTCGCCAGCGCCTGCGACAATCTCGTCATCGCCGTCGCCACCGTAGAGCTGGTCGACACCGGTGCCGGAAAGCAGCACGTCGTCGCCACCATTACCGCTCAGGACATTGTCGCCGTCCAGCGCATCGAACCGGTTGCCGCCGTCGTCGCCCGTCAGCGTATCACCGTGCATCGAGCCCGTGATATTCTCGATGCCGACCAGCACGTCCCCGGCCGCGTCGCCACCGGACTGGCCCGTTGTCGTGTTGCGAAGGTCGATCTGCACCGCGGCGGACGACCGGACGTATCGAACGGTATCTCCCCAGCCTCCGTTGGTGGAAGCGGAATGCGTCCCACCGTCAATAAGATCAGCGCCCGCGCCACCCTCGAGCTGGTCATCCCCGCTTCCGCCGAAGAGGCTGTCGTTGCCCCCGCCACCGCTCAGCACATCATCGCCGGCGCCGCCGTTGAGATTGTCGACAAGCGCGCCGGCCTGGCCGACCAGCAATTCGTCTGCCGCTGTTCCGAGAACCTGTGTGCTGCTGGTCGCCCGCAATACGCTGGCCAGCGACACGCCAAGCCCATCGGCGAACTGCAATGTTTCAACACGGCTATTCGTCGAAAAGTGGTTCTGAATTGTAATCTGGCTTGAGCCCGATCCGCCATATCGAACGATGAGATCCTGGCCCTGGACGTGGAAGGTGAGATCACTCAGGCTGATGCCCGTACCCAATTCGAGCGTGTCGTCGCCGGCATTGACCGACAGATCCGCCTTCTCGCGAATGATTTGTTGACCGTTCGACGGCAGGTAGGCGTGGACCGACTTATAAAAACCTCCGAGCCAGCCCGCGGAGAAATATGTGGCCGGTGCGGGCTCGGGCTGGGTCGCGTCGCCGTTGACCGGCGCAAACTGACTATAATCATAGACGATGTCGCCACCGGCATTCTTGATCTGCAACCGCCAGTAATAACGGTCGGAATAGCCGGGCTGGAGCACGCCCGTCGATTGCCACAGGCTCACCTGGTAACCGTCAGCCAGGGCGCCAGTTGTGGTGACGGCCTCTTCGACCGTGAACGCAAACTCCCGGATTACGTCGGCGCCATCCACGGCGTTCCATACATATGTGTCGTCGCCTGCGCCGCCCAGCAGGATATCGTTACCCTGTCCGCCGGTCAGTTCATTGTCATCATCGTCTCCGCCGATTAAGTCGGCGCCTGCGCCGGTTACGATGTTTTCAATCGAATAATATTCATCGCCGACGCCGGCTACCGCATTCGCCCATGCGGCCGACAGGTGAATTCTGATCGACGACATGGCGCCGGCGTAAGTCGCGGTGTCGATGCCGTCGCCACCAATGAGAATGTCGGCATGATCGCCGCCGTCCAGGATATCATTACCCGCGCCGCCATAGAGAATGTCATTCTGACCCTCGCCGCGGAGGTAATCATTGCCGGAGTTCCCAACTAGGATGTCATTGCCCCAGCCTCCGGCGAGGACGTCGTCGCCTGCGCCGCCGGTCATCCAGTCCGCGTTGATGGTTCCCGCCAGCGCCGCGGTCATAGTGCCGTCCGCAGCGTCTGTGCCAGCGACAAGATTGGTCGTGCTCGCAAGCGCCGCATCGATGACGCCCGTCTGGTAGAAAGCGAACTTCTCGATCCGTCCCGGGCCCCTTTCCCAAGTCTGGGCAGGAAGAGCATACCAGTCCTTCACCGTGATGCTGTCGGTCAGCGATCCGAATGACGAGAATTGCGCATTCTCGCCGGCGATCCCGAGGACGATGTCGTTGGTGCCATCCGGGCGATAGAGCACGATATCCTGGATGTTGATGCCGGGATCGAATTCGATGGTGTCGATGCCGCTGTTTGCGACGATTGCAGTGCCCGCCGCCGGATTGAAATAGCGCAACGTCCCCGTCAGATCATCATAGTCAAAGCGCCCCAGCCATTGCAGGTCGGGCTGCTCCGTCGTGCCGACATTTTTGCGCAGATAGGCGCCACCGGGGCCGGTAACTTCACCGGTTTCGGTATTATACTGATAGCCGGCGGCCCATTGTCCTCCCTGCGTCCAGACGGACGTCCAGGTCCCCTTGAATTCGTCGAAGATGATGTCGCGGCCATCGCCGCGCGAATATTTGAAGATGTCGTCGCCAGCACCGCCGACCACGACGTCGCCGTCGCCGCGACCGCCCGACAGGATATCGTTCCCCTCGCCGCCGTAGAGATCGTCGCCGCCGCCGTCCCCGGACAGCACGTCATTGCCCTTGCCGCCGATGAGCTGGTCGATGCCGAGCCCGCCCATCAGCAGATCGCGACCCGAATGGCCGGCCACCATGTCGTCGCCGGTGCCGCCATTGCCGATATCATTGCCGGCGAACAGATAGATGGCGTCATTGCCGCCGCCGCCATAGACGAAATCGTTGCCATTGGTGCCGATCAGCACGTCGGCGCTGTCGCCGCCGACGATGAAGCTGGCGATGTCGCCAATCCGGATCTCATTGCCGTCGGCGAACTTCAGCCATTCGACCCGTTTAAAGGAGTTGGCGAACCAATCCTTCACAGTCAGTTGCGTACCGGAAAAGGTGGTCGCGCCGTTCACCGTCTGCATCACGCGGACGATCAGGTCGTCGCTGTCGGTGCTGGACCGGACGAGCTGGATGTCGCCCATGCCGATGCCCTGGCCGAATGCTATCGCATCCTCGCCCCCGACAATCGTCTTGCTGGCGACGCCGGGGGCATCGCCCAGCCAGTTCTTCTTGATCGTGCCGGCAAGAATGCCGGCCATGCGCTGCTTGATATAATCTCCGCCACCGGCCTGGGCCTGGGGCGCGGATTCCGCCTCATCCTCGATCAGGTCAGCGCCGTCGCCCAGGCGCACCAGATACTGGTCATTGCCCGTGCCACCCCTGAGGTCGTCCCCTTCGCCGGCCCCGCCCGCAAGGATGTCATCGCCAGCACCGCCGGTCAGCGTGTCGACGCCCTCACCGCCCTCGAGCCAGTCGGAACCCTCGCGACCGCGGACCACGTCGTTGCCCGCGCCGCCGTTAAGATAGTTACCATCGCCGCCGAGTTTGCCTGCACCGATCGATCCTGCATCGAGCACATCGTTGCCGTCGCCGCCGAGCAGCCAGTCGTCGAGCCTGCCACCATACAACGTGTCATTGCCGGCACCGCCGAAGATGTTGTCGCCGAGATCGGACGCGTACATTGTGTCATCGCCCGCTCCACCGTCGATGGTGGCCGCGACATCGATCTCAAGCTCACGGCGGTCGGACGTGGCAAAATTGACGCTGGCCGCGCCGCTCGCGGGGCGGCTGCGCGAAATGGTGAAGGTCGCATTACCACCTTCATGGACGATCACGTCGTCGATCCAGACCAGCGGCACCGCACTGTTGCCGTCGACGATCGTGCCCTTGCCCGTAACTGGCGAGGCTCCATTGGCGAGCGCCCCCGCGCCTGCCGTCACTGTCGCGGTGAGGGTGAAAGTCTCATTTCCTTCAATGTTGAGATACTGCGGCTTGCCGTTGCCGGGCGTGACGACGCCGGTGACCGGATTGGTGATCGGGCCGACATATTCCGGGTTGGGGACGTTGTCCGCGACGACCGGCGTGCGGACGAACAGCTCAGTCGCACCGATTGCAAAGGTCGCGCTGCTGGCATTGGTCCAGGTCACGCCATCAGAGGAGACCTGCAGGCCGCCCGTGCCAGCGGCGCCATAGTCGACGCCAAGGCCCGATCCCCTGCCGTCGGCAAGGGCCAGCGACACCGTAATCCCCTGCGTAGCAGCTTTCGAGAGGCTGATTCGGAAGGCGGCGTATCCGTCTCCTTCGTACGCATAGCTCCGACCAACCAAGAGCGACGAAGCCGCACCCGCATCGCTCACGATCGTAGCGGTTGCCGCGCCGCCGACGGCGCTCATGCCCGTTGCATTCGAAAGCGATGCCATGAAACGCTCGATGACAACATCGGCGTCACTGCCGACGGCAACGCTCACCTGCTTACGGAGATCGGTAGCAGCAAAATTAATGGTCCCGGTGGTCGCTGTGAAATCCACGCCCGAAACGGCAATATCGTTCTGCGCAACGCCATCGACAGTATAACCTCCTTGATCGGATAGCCGTTCTGTCCGAATGTCGATCACATCATTGCCGCCGCCGCCGATAATCGCGGTCGTCGAACCACTTTCTATTGTATCCTCGCTGAAGCCCAGAAATTCTCCGTCTCTACCGGTAACCGACCAGTATCGAGCGCCGCTTTTCGGATCGACATTGGCCTCAAGTTGAGCCGCGCTCAAACGCTCACCCCCAAGCGCGCCGTCGGCAACTTCATCGAGAAATGTCCCATAGCCGCCTACCCAGTCGGTGTAGCTTCGCTTATTTAGTCCCAGTTCGGAGGCGCGTGAGAGCGTCACAAGCCAACCCGCGGTAAACGCAGATTCCGGGTCAGCAGCGATCATCGCGCTGATCACTGTCGTGCTTCCGAGATATTTGGCATAATCGGCGGCAACCGATACATCGCCAAGCAAGGCGGTCATTTCGAACATGCCCGCTGCGCCTGGTACCCCGCTGTTCGGATTGCCGGCGGCATTTATCAGTGACGCGCTGATCGCCCGCTTTACATAGACATTGCCGCCCGCCATCTGACCAATCATATCGCTCAGACCAAGATAGGTACCGTGGGCGATCAGTTCCTGCACACCCTCTTTACCGCTGAAGCGCGCAGTGATCGCATCTTTGTCTCTTGTCGACACCGGACGGTATACGTAATCCTTCTTGCGCATTCCATAATTGCCGGACTGAACGTCTTGCGGATCGAGCAATGTCGCGCCGGATGCCGCAAGGACAGCATTGAAATTGTCCGCTACAGCTCCAGCGAGCCCTCTTGCCGCTTCTTTCGATCCCCCTTTTTTTGAGTACACATTTGCGACCACGAACTCTTTTTCTGTTTCGTCCCATGCGGCGTCAGCGCCCGAACGCGGCGTACCGCCAAAGACGGATCCGATGACTCCACCAATAAATTGCCAAATCGCAATGCTTATAACCGCGGCTGCGAACGTTAGTGGATTCACTCCAGCCACTGCTAAATAACTTGCCGCGGCCCACGAACCATATGCCGCCCCCACCGCTGCACCAATTTGGCCCCCGAGTGTTTCTGGGGTGTAGACAGCGCTAGAGAGCTTGGAGCCCAGGTACGAAGCCGCAGCACTCGCAACTGCCGGTCCGACATTAGAAAAAGCAGTCGTAGATTTAGTTACCGTGACACCATTCTCAACAACAGTGTAGGTTTTACCGAGATTATCCAAGTTAGAAATAATCGTCGAAATCGCCGAACTACCAAGACTGGTAGTGGCATCAGCGGCGATGCCATGGAGACCGACTGCCTTTACAAACTCTGCGGTTAGAAACGACGATAGAGCGCCAATTCCAGCCCCCTTTATGTTTTCGAACAGCGATGCCCCAAACCCTTCGACACCGTTATTCAAAAATTCCGTAGAACTCACGCCGCCAAAGATATCTTCGTCTATAAACTCTCCGACCGCGCCCAAAAAAGTCGCAAGTGTTCCCGACAGGGCGATTTGCGAAAACTGGTCTGAAGTCAAACGATTACCAAGCACAGACCCCATTGCCGCCCCAAGTCGTCCACCGTCAATATTTGTTACGTTATAGATAACGTCAGAACTTAAAACTTCTACTTTATCAACAACGTTCGACAAGATATCTAATACAGAAATCCCGCCATGACCGGACGCAACTATTGAGGATCCATCACCCAAGTCTGATATAGTTCCATTTCTGTCATAATCTCGCTGGTTTCCACCAAATTTCGCCCTATAATTTTTCGCATTCGCCAGCCACTCCAGCCTCTGTTGATCTGAAGCATCTGACGGCACAGGGTTTTTTAACTGCAGGTAATCTCTATTCACAAGATCCTGCAATACGTCGGCTCTCTTCTGGACGGTCCATTCGCTTGGAAGCGGCTTCCCACCCGAAACAAGAGCCCGCAGGGCAATATACATTTTGGCATTAAAATCATTCAGATATGACTCGGCCACGAGTTCGGTTCGGTCATCGATATATTGATTCACCGAATCCGGAGATTTGACGTAATACGACGCGTCATATTCCGTGCCGAGAAGAGAGAATTTATCCGAACCAGTCTGTGTTTTAATATGACTCGCGATTTGGGACGTAACTCTTCGGAAATCGAACCCGAAATCATAAGTTCCATCGTTCGATACCGCGCTTTTAACCGCTGAGAAGGATTGCGCGAATTGGATGGAACTCAGCAGCGCGTTCCAATCGGGATTCGGACCCAGAGCAAGAGCATGCCCCCCAAACTGCCCATGACCGATTTCGTGATTAACAACCTCGGTTACCTCGGCATTGCTCAGGCTTTTCTCAAGATTGACAAACAGCTCGAGCTCGAAGTCGCCTGCGGACGGCCCCGCGCCCACGCCGCGCTGCCCCCCGGCCGGAGAAGTCGCAAGATCCTTTAGACCGGGCCCCTGCAGCCCGACGCTCAATAGATTTTTGTATCCTTTTGCGTGCAAGCCCGAAAATGCCGAGAGGGTATCGGCGAGTCCGGCAATCTGTAAATTATTATCAACGGCGTAATTGATTAGCGCCCAGCCTAGCTCGACATTCTTAAATTGGGAGGAGTCAAAATTTACATAATCCCTCCTAGGTATGTCATACTCTATGCCGCCATAGGTAATTTTTTGGGCCTCATATCTTCTAAGATCCCATTCTCCCGCCGGATTGGACTTAGCCTTGGCATCAATGTATCTCCGACCAACAAATGCTGGGAGGAGATTACTTCGAGGATCCCTTGCGGTCGAAGCGACGTCACTTAAAAGCTCAGCGAGATCCTTAAAGTTGATCGTTCGAGAGGATGAACTGTACAGGGGCGTGGGAGTGGGAGTGGGAGTGGGAGTGGGAGTGGTCATGGTAATCCTCTGCCAATCAATCTGATAATTATAACCGCGAATCCGATCGACTTAATCAGTCTTCGATTTCCAACCGCCGGATAATAATATCTATCCTTGGCATTCCTCGTCTTTCAAAGGATATGTATAAGTACCTTCCCTGCTCACGCCCTAGATCATAAAAACGAAAAGAGTATTTTGGTTCGTATATTCCGTCTGGATCGATGGCCGATGCTTCTGTATTTTCTCCAAATTCATCGGTATATTGAACGGTATAAAATATTCTCTTAGTCGCCGCTTCTCTGTAGGCCTCTGAAACACAGAGACTATCTTTCTCAAGATGAAACACATCTCCTAGTTCTCGACGGATTATCGGACAAATATCTGGGGAATCGTCTTCAATCTTTGTGAACGTCCCAGTCACCTCCATTTTGCGGGCTGAAAGAATACCTTGTCGGTCGATTTTCTGGAGCCGTACCTTCGCCTCTGGAATTCCGCTTTTTTCGGAACCGCTATATAGAGGATTTGCCGACGGGGACTTCCTCGCTCCCCGTGGGACGTGAATTAAGGTAGAACCACCACGACTTGCCCCTGCGGCAAGATATAACTGTCGGGCGCGGCCTTGATCTAGCTCTACACCGTCGCCCAGTTCATACATGAGCCCTAATTCGAACTGAGCCCGCTGGCTGCCGCCTTGCGCCCGCCGTGCAAGCTCACTAAGCGCGGGGTTCATGGCGCCGTCACTTAAAGCGATGCCCGCATATTCGTCCGTCGCGCACCCATTAAGCGATGCGAGTAATATCGGTATGGAAACGACAGCTCCAGAATTGTGCAATATTTTCACTTTTCGCTCCAATTCTTTGCAGTCGAGTATAACAAATCATCTGATGGCGACAAATTCGTAAGGGCACTATCAATGTTTGGCTTGGAGCTTGATCCTTCATTCCTAAGACTATGGTCCGAGCAGAACAAGCGGTGACAGTTATCATGCTTGCACATCCGGAGCGGGACTGAGGGAGAAATCCGAGCCGACCTTTGGATTGCGCCGCTGGAAAGCGTGATCTCCACGTTGCGACGTGACATAGCTGTCAACGCTCCTTTCCAGCTTCATCGAGATTCTTGGCTATTGGCGAGAGCAAATACCGCATGATCCGGCGCTCGCCCGTCTTGATCTCTGCCTGGACGGCAAGACCGGGTCCGATCGGCTGCTGTCGTCCGGCAATCCTAATGGTGCGCCGATTGAGCTTTATGCGAGCCGCGTAAATCAAGCCGGTCGGTGATGGCCTTCCGTTTGAGTCCCGTGCGGCACCGTTCGCCGACTGACCCTGCTCAATGGCGTCGCGGCTTATGCTGTCGACCACACCTTCGATCAGGCCATAATCTGTGAACGGAAACGCTTCCAGTTTCACACGCACGGGCTGACCTTCCCGGACGAAACCGATATCCTTGTTGAGGATCTGCGCCTCCACCTCGATGGCGCTGTCGTCGGGGACGATTACCATCATCGGCTGAGCAGGTTGGACAACGCCACCAACCGTGTTGACCGCGAGCTGCTGCACGGTGCCGTCGACCGGCGAGCGCAGTTGCTGAAACTCGCGACGGCGGGCGGACTTGCGCAGCTCTTCGGCAGCCAGGCTCGATTTGTCCTCAGCCTCCGCGAGTTCAGTCACCGCGGTTCGACCGAATGTTTCCCGAAGACGCGCCAGCTGAGCATCGAGATTAAGGATCGCCGCCCGGGCCTTGGCGGCCTCGCTCTCCTGCACCTGGATATTTTGCACATGTTCAAGACGGAGCTGCTCATATTCAAGCATCTTGAGCCTTGAGAAATACCCTTTTTCAGCGAGCTCCCGTCGCGCGCTCAACTGCTGGTCGACGAGCGGCAGCGTCTGCCTCAGCTTGATGATCTCGGCCCGCGCCCCCGTAAGCTCGGCCTCCTGCTCGGCCCTGCTTTGGGATAGTGAAGCCCTTTCCGCCTCATATTCTGCTATGGATGTGCGAACGAATTGCGCCTGTGTCTCGGCAATTTCAGGCGTGGTCCCGGGCGGCGCGTTGAACTTTGCCAACTCGCCCCGGAGGTGGGCCAACAGGGCATCATTTCTGGCTTCGACGAGCCGCGCGGAAAGCAGTCCCTGCGCAGCCTGGGCCTCGTCCGCACCGGCAAGCGTTGGGTCCAGTTCGATGAGAAGCTGCCCCTTCTTTACGTGCTGGCCGTTCCTCACATGGATCGCGCGGACGGAACCGATCTCGATCGGCTGGATGAGTTTGACGTTGGCCGAAGGGATGACCTTGCCCGTTGCCACGGCCACCATGTCGACTTTGCCGATGATCGACCACAGGATGGCAATGGCAAACAGACTGCATAGCGTCAGCAACAGCCAGCGCAGCCCCGGGCTCGGCGGCCTCTCCATGATCTCGAGGGCTGCGGGCAAAAACTCATGATCGCTCATGGGGCGGCGGATCGTGTCGGCCACATTCTGCGCTCGCCACGCTTCTCGAAGGACGGAAAGATGATGCGCCGTCGCCGGAAAACGCTCCAAAAATGCCGCAGCGACACTCATGCTGCGACCCCCATCTGCTTGGCATAGAGCTGGGCATAGCGCCCGCCACTACGGACGAGTGTCTCATGACGGCCCTCCTCTGTGATCTCACCCGCCTCGACGGTCACGATCCGGTCGCACTGCCGGACGGCCGAGAGGCGATGGGCAATGATCAGGACGGTTCGGCCGTTCGTGATTTTCTGGAGATTGCGTTGGACGATCTCTTCGCTCTCCGCATCGAGCGCCGACGTCGCCTCGTCCAGGATCAGGATCCTGGGGTTTCCGACAAGCGCGCGCGCGATCGCAATCCGCTGGCGCTGGCCACCGGAGAGGTTGGAGCCCCGCTCGTCTATGATTGTGTCATAACCTTGGGAAAGCTGAAGAATGAAATCATGAGCACCGGCCAGGGTCGCTGCAGCAATCACCGCATCCATGGAGAGCGTGGGATCGGCGAGCGCGATATTGTCGCGAACCGACCGATTGAACAGGATGTTTTCCTGCAAAACCACACCGATCTGACGACGTAGCCACGCGGGGTCGACCAACGAGAGATCGACGCCATCGACGAGCACACGGCCCTGCTCAGGCGTGTAGAGACGCTGGACCAGTTTGGTGAGGGTCGACTTGCCCGAGCCCGACGGGCCGACGATGCCGAGCACCTCGCCCGGCGCGATATCCAGTGCCATACCGCGCAGCGCTTCAGGCGCGTCGGGCCGGTAGCGGAAGCGCACTTTATCGAACTCGATCCTGCCCTTGATTTGGGGCAGGCTCGCGCGATTGGGATTATGCTCCGGCTCGGCCGGGGTATTGAGTACGTCACCCAAACGATCGACGGAGATCCGGACCTGCTGAAAATCCTGCCACAGCTGGGAAAGCCGTAGGATAGGGGCAGCCACCCGCCCCTGCATCATATTGAAAGCTACCAGTGCGCCAACGGTCAGGTCGCCAGCGATCACGGCGCGCGCTCCAAAATAGAGGATCGCGACAGTCGTCAGCTTCGACACTGCCTGGATGAGGTGGCTGCCCCAGTTCGACAGCGTCGCCACCGAAAAGCCGGTATTGGTATAACCGGCAAACTGCTTTTCCCATTTGTCGCGCATCTGCGGCTCGACGGCCATTGCTTTCAACGTGCCGATGCCGGTGATGCTTTCGACCAGGAAGGCCTGATTCTCGGCACCGCGACGGAATTTCTCGTCCAGCCGGCTGCGAAGCGTAGGCGTGATCATGATCGAAATAAGGGCATAGAGGGGGATGGAGAGCGCCACGATCAGCGTCAGCATCGGGCTGTAGAGATACATCACCACGAAAAAGATGACGGTGAAGAACAGGTCGAGCACTACCGTGACCGCATTCGACGTCAGGAACTCTCGAATGCGCTCGAGTTCACGCACCCGCGCAACGCTGTCACCCACTCGCCTCGCCTCAAAATAAGAAAGCGGCAGGTTCAAGAGATGACGAAACATGGTCGCCGAAAGCTCGGCGTCGACCCGGTTGGTGCTGTGGGCGAACAACCAGTTCCGTAGCCCCGAGAGGATCGTCTCCCAGAGAAGGATGACGGTGAGGCCGATGGCAAGCACGTCAAGCGTCGACATCGAATGATGCACCAGCACCTTGTCGATCACGAGCTGGAAGAAGATGGGCGACACCAGCCCCATGAGCTGGAGGAAGAAGGATGCGATCAGGACGTCCCGCAGAGGCTTTCGATATTTGACCAGCGCGGGAATGAACCAGCTGATATCGAACGGGCGACCTTCACCCGCTATCTGCTCACGCGAGGTCATCAGCATCACGTGACCTGAGAGGCGATCCGCAACCTCGTCCTGGGTCCAGATCTCAGGCCTCGGCGAGTCCGCCCGTTGAACGAGCGCCCGAGGCGCCTCTCCATCATCCTCAAGCTTAAGCAGGATGATGGTCTCATCATCGCGACAGCGCGCCAGCGCCGGGAGAGGCAGCTTCTGCAATTCCGACGGGCCTGCGGTACGCAACCGCGCAACGAGCCCAAGTCGCTTGGCGATTCGCGCGAGATCCTCAAATGTGTAGGCAGCATCTCCCTTGCCTCGATCGTGCGCGATCTGCTGGGGGTCCGCTGGCACGCCTAGAAATTTCGCGAGGAGGACGAAGCATGCCAACCCAGAATCGCCAGCAAGAAAAGCCACGCCGCGCTCTGCCGCGTGCAGCGTTGACGACGATGCCGCCTGGCTTGTGTCAGCCATTGGAACTAACAAGGATGGTCAGCCGACCATCGAACGCAAGTCGCTTCAAGCCACTCTCCGGGAAAGACAAGCTCCCCGGGAGGCACGCGCGCCAACAAATTCGCATACCCCCCGATAGCATGTCCTAGGTATCAACCCGACTGCGAAACAAAAGCGATTATTTCTCTATCGAAACGATAAAACAAGCTTCGTTTGAGTGATTTGGCCAAAATTGAGTGTTGCTTTTGGAGAAAGGCACAAGTCGCGTACTCAAGATGGGCGATTTAGATTGCCGGTCGCGGCTGCGACCGCTCCCTACACACCATTTCGCCTCCATATGGAGCACAGACGATTGGCTTGCCTGGTCCGAGGGTTTCACACACCGTTGTCTGTCGAGCATTTGACGAGAGATTTCGGCCGCGTCCGGTTGGAGGGAAATCATCTGGGACACAGACAGTGACGCATGCGCAGTTACCACAGCGCGCGGCTAGGCCGCGCGCAACTCATCGAGATAATCCGACCACCATTGGGCCATCTCCACCCGCTCGTTCCAGTGAGCGCCTCGGTGATAGGCTGCACGAACCTTGTCTCGATCACCATGGGCGAGCGCCCTCTCGATTGCATCCGGCGACCATTTGCCAGACTCATTTAACAAGGTACTGGCCATGGCGCGAAAGCCGTGTCCTGTCATTTCGTCGCTGGCGTAGCCAAGCCGCCTCAAGCAGGCATTCATGGTGTTCTCGCTCATCGGACGTGAGCGGGTGCGGACTGACGGAAAAACATAACCGGCCGGCCCAGTTATGCTCCGCATCTCCCTGAACAACTCAATCGATTGACACGACAGAGGAACATGATGGGGCCTCCGCATCTTCATTTTCTCCGCCGGGATCGTCCAGACGCCCGCGGATAAATCCAGCTCACTCCATTCAGCGTGGCGCAATTCGCCAGGCCGGACGAAGACGTGCGCCGCAATTTGTAGCGCCTGTTTCGTGATACCGAAGCCCTGATAGCCGTCGATCGCCCGGAGAAGTTCGCCCACGCGGCTCGCTTCAGTGACGGCGCCATAGTGCTTTACCTTGGGCGAAGCTAATGCCCCGCGCAGGTCACGAGTCGGATCGGATCCCAGTCGCGCAGTAGCGACCGCATAGCGGAACACCGCGCTGGCCAACTGCAACGTGCGACGAGCGCTCTCCAGATTGCCTTTTCGCTCGATTCGACGAACGGCTGCGAGAACATCTGCAGGCCCGATGTCTGTGATCGGCAACCGTCCGATCGATCGGGACAGCAGGCTGAGAAGATACTCACTGCGAATAACCGTTGCAGACGCCCAAGGCTTGTGACCGTCCTGCTTGCGCTTTTCACAATATTCCGCCGCCACAAGGGAGAAGGTGCAGGCGGCCATCGCTTGGGCCCGCAACCGCTCCTTCTGCTTTTCTCGAGAAGGGTCTTGGCCCGAGGCTAGCTGCTCCCTCGCCGCCTCTCGCCTTCGTCTAGCCTCACTCAAACCGACATCGGGATAGAGACCGATGCTGAGCTTTTTCTCCCTGCCATCGACTCGATATTTCAGCCGCCACAACTTTCCGCCGCTCGGCTGGATCTGAAGATACAATCCACCGCCATCTGCCAATTTGTACGCCTTCGTACGCGGCTTGGCATTCCGGACGGCCGCGTCAGTAAGTGCCACTTTCTCAAACCCTTCCAGCAGCGAACCCCCATTTTGGGGGCCTCGACAAATCGACCGATGGAACGAGGCCCCCAAAAGGCCCCCATTTCGCCTGGCTGCGGGCAAATGCACGCGATCTCCAGCGGTCAGTTGCCGGTAAAATATCCCTGATTTCTGCGGCTTGCAAAGACGCCAGTGGACGGCGGCGGTCTGAGAATTGGAGCGGGTAGCGGGAATCGAACCCGCGCGTTCAGCATGGGAAGCTGACAGGCTACCATTACATCATACCCGCCTGTGCCCGCCGGATAGCGTGACCAAGCGCGCTTGGCAATCAGGGGATAAGCAGGCTGGCGTCGCCATAGGAATAGAAGCGATAGCCGCTGGCGATGGCGTGGGCATAAGCCGCCTGCATCCGATCGCGCCCCATCAGCGCCGATACCAGCATGAACAATGTCGATTTCGGCAGATGGAAGTTGGTCATCAGCCCGTCGATCCCGCGGAAGCGGTAGCCGGGGGTGATGAAGATCGCGGTGTCGCCGTCGAAGGGGCGGATCACATTGTCCTCGCCCGCAGCGCTTTCGATCAGACGGAGCGAGGTGGTGCCGACCGCGATCACCCGGCCGCCGCCGGCGCGGACGGCATTCAGCCGATCGGCGGTGGCGGCGTCGATGCGGCCATATTCGGCGTGCATCCGGTGATCGTCGGTATCGTCGGCCTTGACCGGCAGGAAGGTGCCGGCGCCGACATGGAGCGTCAGCGTGACATGGCCGACGCCACGTGCCTCCAGCGCTTCCAGCAGGCCGGGCGTGAAGTGGAGCGCGGCGGTCGGGGCGGCGACCGCACCCGGCTCGGCCGCGAACATCGTCTGATAATCCTGCTGGTCGCGCTCGTCCGCCGCGCGCTTGCCGGCAATATAAGGCGGCAGCGGCATGCGGCCGGCGCGTTCCAGCAGCAGTTCGACAGGCTCGTCGCCTTCGAATTCCAGGAGGACAGAACCGTCATCGCCACGGCCGGCGGCAATGGCGGTGACGCCCGCGCCGAACTCCACTTGGTCGCCATCGCGCAGGCGCTTGGCGTTGCGGACGAAGGCCCGCCAGGCGCGCGGCCCTTCGCGCTTGTGGAGGGTCGCGCCGATCCGCGCCTCGCCCCGCCGCCCTTCAAGCTGGGCGGGGATGACGCGAGTATCGTTGAACACCAGAGTGTCGCCGGGACGCAGGATATCCGGCAGGTCGCGGACGACGCGATCGGCCAGCCCGGCACCATCCAGCACCAGCATCCGCGCCGCATCGCGCGGGCTGGCGGGACGCAGGGCTATCCGCTCGGGCGGAAGATCGAAATCGAACAGGTCGACGCGCATGCCGGTCCTTCCAGACCGCGGCCTATTTCTTCGGCTTTTCTTCCTTGAGATCGCCGCGAAGCACGCTTTCCACCGCCTGCTTGCCGACCTCGTCCTCGGCCGGGGCCGCGGGGGTAGCCGCCACGGCCACCGGCATCGTCGGCTCCAGCGCTTCGGTGCGGATGCGGACGATCTTCGTCGGATTGGCCGGCGGTTCGCCCTTCTCGATCGCATCGACATATTGCATGCCGGAGATCACGCGGCCGATTGCGGTATATTTGCCGTCGAGCCGCAGATTGGGCGACAGCATGATGAAGAATTGGCTGTTGGCGCTGTCCTCAGACTCCGACCGGGCCATCGACATCACGCCGCGGACGTGGGGCAGATCGTTGAACTCGGCCTTGAGGTCCGGCAGCTCCGAACCGCCGCTGCCGTCGCCCTTGGGATCGCCGCCCTGGGCCATGAAGCCTTCGATCACGCGATGGAAGGCAAGGCCGTCATAAAAGCCCTTGTTGGCGAGCGTACGAATCCGCTCCACATTATGGGGCGCCTTGTCGGGGCGGAGCAGGATCTTGACGGTGCCGCCGGTCGACAGCTCCAGATCGAGCACGTTGGCCGGATCGATCTGCGGCGCGGGCGCAACCACCGGCGCCGCTGGCGCCGCCGGCGCGGCATCCTGCGCGATGGCGGGATGGAATGCGAACAGGCCCGAGACCGCGGCCACCAACAGCTTCAAACGCATCGACACTTCATCTCCCGACGGGGCGGCCCGCGCCTTTGCCCCGAACCCCATTTCCCGCACCTGAATGATCAGGCGCCCTTCACCCCGATTTCGGCCACCCGCGCCTGCACTTCAAGTGCGACGGCAGCCGGCACGAACTTGTCGATCGCGCCGCCATAGAGCGCGATTTCCTTCACCAGCCGCGACGCGATCGGCTGCAGGCCGACGTCCGCCATCAGGAAGACCGTCTCCACCCGATCGTTGAGCTGCTGGTTCATACCCGCCATCTGATATTCATACTCGAAATCGGAGACGGCCCGCAGCCCGCGCACGATGACCCGTGCGCCTTCACGGTCGGCGAAGTCCATCAGCAGCGAATCGAACGTCACCACCTCGATATCGCCGGGGATCGCGGCAACTTCGCGGCGGATCATCGCCAGCCGCTCCGGAATCGAAAACATCGGCGTCTTGGCCGGATTGGTGGACAGGCCGACAACCAGCCGATCAACCAGCTTGGCGCCGCGACGGATGATGTCGATATGGCCGAGCGTGACCGGATCGAACGTGCCAGGATAGACGCCGACGCGCGCCATCAACGGTCCCTTTCAATGATGTAGGCGGCAACGGCACGCAGCAGATCGGCTTCCTCGCCAAAGCTGGCGAGATGCGCGATCGCCTGTTCGACCAGGATTTCCGCCTGCTGCCGCGCCCGATCCTGCCCGAGCAGCGAGACGAAGGTCGCCTTGCCCGCAGCGGCATCCTTGCCCACCGCCTTGCCGGTCGCCTCTGGATCACCCTCCACATCGAGGAGATCGTCAGCGATCTGGAAGGCGAGGCCGATGTCGCGCGCATAGTTGCGCAGGCGCCCCCGCCCTTCCGGCGGCACCCGGCCCATGATCGCCCCGGCTTCGAGGCAGAAGCCGATCAGCGCGCCAGTCTTGAGCTGCTGGAGCTTGGTGACGGTCGGCAGGTCGAAGCTTTCGGTTTCGGCGGCGAGGTCCATCGCCTGCCCGCCCGCCATGCCGGCCGGCCCCGCGGCGCGGGCGAGTTCGGCGACAAGCTCGATCCGGACGAACGGATCAGAATGCGTCGCCTCTTCGGCCAGCAACTCGAACGCGATTGCGTGAAGCGAGTCACCGGCGAGCACGGCTGTCGCTTCGTCGAACGCCTTGTGGACGGTCGGCTTGCCGCGGCGGACATCGTCATCGTCCATGCAGGGCAGATCGTCATGGACCAGCGAATAGACGTGGATGCATTCGATCGCAGTGGCGACGCGCATCGCCGCCTGGCGATCGACATGGAAAAGATCGCAGGCCGCACAGACGAGCAGCGGCCGCAGCCGCTTGCCGCCACCGATCGCGGCGTGGCGCATCGCAGCATAGAGCGAGCGCCGCGCATCATCCGGCACTTCCAGCAGCAGATCGAAGTGGCGGTCGACCTCAACCGCCACCTGCTCCATCGCCGCCCGGAGTTCGACCGGCGGAGCAATCACGCCATCATCAGCCGGCATCGAAGGTCGTTGCGCCCGCCGGGCGGCCGTCCGCACCCAACCCGATCTTCTCGATCCGCGCCTGCGCATCCTTGAGCCTCTTTTCGCACTGGGCGCGGAGCGCATCGCCTTCGGCATAAAGCTTGATCGAACTTTCGAGCGGCTCCTCGCCGCTTTCCAGCCGCTGCACGATCGCCTCCAACCGCTTCAGCGCGTCCTCGAACGAGAGTTCGGAAATGGTGTCTTCATCCTGCCCCATGCCCGGCTTGTGGCGGGCGGGAAGGCGGGGGTCAAGCCGCGCTTGTCGATACCGGCGCGGCGGCGGCCTTGGCGGCTTCCTCTGCCACCAGTTCCTTGCGGCTGAGCTTGCCGATCAGCGTCTTGGGGAGGTTGAGACGGATTTCCACTTCGACCACGCGTTCATGCTTGCCGAGTTGGGGGTTGAGCCAAGCGCGAAGCTCCTCGCCCGAGACCTGCGCGCCTTCCTGGAGCGTGACGAACGCCTTCGGGCTTTCGCCGCGATAGGGATCGGGAATGCCGATCACCAGCGCCTCCTTCACCGCTGGATGGCGATAGAGCACGGCTTCGACCTGGCTGGGGAAGACCTTGAACCCGCCGACCGCGATCATGTCCTTCAACCGATCGACGATGCGGATATAGCCGTCGGCGTCGATCAGCCCGACATCGCCCGTGCGCAAGCCGCCATCGACGAAGATGTCGGCATCGGCATCCGGCCGGTTCCAGTATCCCATCATGATCTGAGGACCGTGAATCACAATCTCGCCCGGCTCGCCATCGGCGGCGGGGCGATGGGGATCTTCGCGATCGACCAGGCGAAAGGTGGTCGCAGGCAAGGGCTGGCCGATCGTGCCGGTGCGATTTTCGCCTTCATAGGGATTTGCGCTGACGATGCCGCTTTCCGTCAGGCCATAGCCTTCGCACAGCCGCGCGCCCGTCACGTCCTCGAACCGGGTCTTGAGCTCCTGCGGCAGCGGCGCCCCGCCCGAAATACAGATGCGCAGCGAGGAGAAATTGGTCCGCGCCGTCTTGGGATGATCGAGCAGCGCGCGATACATGGTCGGCACCCCCGGCAACGAAGTCGCGTGCGTCCGCGCGAGCGCGGCCAAGGTCTGCCCCGCATCGAAGCGCGGCAGCAGCACCATCTCCCCACCATTGAGCACGGTGCGGTTGAGCACTGTCGCATTGGCGAAGATGTGGAATAGCGGCAGCACACCGATGATCCGGTCCACATCCTCATGGCGCGGATCGATGGCGACGATCTGGCGGGCATTGGCGGTCATCGCCTGATGGCTGAGCTTCGCGCCCTTCGGCGTGCCCGTGGTGCCGCCGGTATATTGCAGCATGGCGACGTCGCGATCCGGATCGATCGTCACGTCCGGCGCCTTGCCGTCATTATGGATCAGCTTCGAGAAAGCGATGATCCGCGGATCATGCGGCCGCGGCGTGACCTCCTTGCCGCGGAACAGGCGGTAGAAGAGCGATTTGGTCGCGGGCAATGCGCCCGCCACCGATCCCACCACCAGCCGCTCCAGCCCCGTCTTCTCCATCACCTCCAGCGCGGTCGGCAGCAGCGCCGAGGCCGACAAGGTGAAGAGGATCTTCGTCCCCGAATCCTCGACCTGATGGGCAAGCTCATCGACGGTATAGAGCGGAGAGAAATTGACGATCGTGGCGCCGGCCGCCAGCGCGCCATAATAAGCCGCGACATAATGGGGCACGTTGGGCAGGAACAGGCCGACACGGTCCCCCTTCCCTACCCCGAGCGCAGCAAGGCCGGCGGCGACGCGGCGCACGCCGGCAAGGGTTTCCGCATAGCTATATTTACGGCCCATAAAGTCGATCAGCGGACGATCCGGCCATTGCGCGGCCGAAGCCGCGAACATTTCGGGCAGGCTCATGGACGGATAGTGCGCATCCCACGCCACAGGATGGCGATAGGCGGTGCGCCAGACGGAAGCCGGATCAACCATTACGCTTACGTAAACTGGAGGTTTCAGAGATGCAAATCCGCGCGTCCCGGCGAAGAGGCATTACAGCTCAAATGCTTATCTCCACCCGCCCCGCAGGGCACAAGCATTCCCGTCGATCAATCGGTATAGCCGTCACGGCGGAGCTTCGCGATCTCGGCATCCAGCGCCGCGGTCGCCCGACGGCGCTGATCCGACGTCAGATCCGAACGGCGGATGTCGTCGCGCGCCTCGCGCAGCGCATCGGCGACCTCTGCACGGATCGCACGGACATCGACACAGTTGCTCGCGAGCACCGCCATCGCCTGGCCATGGTCCATGCTGGCGGAGACGCGCTTCGCGCCCGGCCGATTGCCGCATTCGCGCTCCAGATCGGCGCGGGCCTCCGCCATGGCGGCGCGCACCTGGCCTTCGATATCCATATCGGCAACTTCGCGCATCGCCTCCCGCTGGGCCTGGCGTGCCTCGCGCTCGATCTCGCGCGCTTCGGCCGCACGTTCGCGAGCTTCGGCGCGCGCTTCCGCCGCCCGCTCCCGCGCCTCTGCCGCCCGTTCGCGGGCAAGTTCGGCATTCTGGGCGACCGTTTCGGGATCGGAGGCAACGACCGGCGTCGGTGCGACGGGGGCCATTGGCGGCACCGGAGCATCGGCCGGCTCGGCAATCGAGGATGCGTCGGGCGCGACCACCGAGGCGACGACCGGCACCGGCTTGACCGCCGGCACTGGCGCCGGCGCCGTCACCGGATCGACCGCAGCGAGCCGGGGGATTTCGAGGCCCGTCTTCGCCGCGATCCCGCCCGACGCGGTGAGCACCAGGCCCGCGCCCACCAGCGCGCCGGCCAACGCCGAGCCCGCCATGCGCCGCACGCGACCAGTCTTGATCGTGGCCATCATCCTCAATCTCCTCTTGATGCGGGCAGCGCCGAGCGCGCAGGCGGCGGCAGGGGTGGCCCCGACAGCCGATTTCACGAGCGCGGTGGCATAGGCATGGTGCTCCCCCGCCGGTTCGGCAGCGAGCACCGTTTCGTCGCAGGCCAGTTCCTGATCGGCGCGGAAGGCGCGATAGGCGATGTGCGCGAGCGGGTTGAACCAATGCAGTGAAAGCAATGCGAGCGCGGCGATGTTCGCGATCAGGTCGCCGCGGACGTGATGCGCGACTTCATGGGCGAGCACCAGCCGCTGCTCCTGCCGCGTATAACGCTGGCGGAAATCGCCGGGCAGCAGGATGTGGCGGCGCAGGATTCCGGCCGCCACCGGGCCGTCCACGCCCGCGCTCATATGCACGGCAATGCCGCAGCGCCGGCACAGGAAGGCGGAACCCCTAAGCGCCATCTTCAGGAAATGACGGTAGATGCCGATCTGCCAGCCGAAATGGAGCGCGGCGCCGCCCAGCCAGACAGCCAGCGCGATCGCAAACCAGTCCGGCCCCGAAGAGGCCAGGGCTTCCGACCCGCCGCCCGAAGCCGGGAAGGCGGCCGCGGCCTGCTCCAGCCCGGAAAGATCGATCCGGATGGGCACATGCGCCACCACCGGCTGAGCGGCTTCGGGCAAGGGCGGCATCACCAGCCTCAGCACCGGCAGCGCCCACAGCATATATGCGACCCGCGCGCCAAAAGCGGTGGCGACGCGCCCGCGCACGAGCAGGACCACGCCCATCAGCAATGCCGACGCGACGAGGTTCTCAGCGATCCAGGCGGCGCTCATTGCTTGAGCGCCTTCAGCAGCGCCTCGATCTCGGCAATGTCGTCGGGCGTAAGCTGGTCCTGTTCGGCCAGATGCGCGACGAGCGGCGCGGCGCGGCCGCCGAACAGGCGATCGATCAGGCGGCGCGATTCGCGGGCGGCATAATCCGCACGCTCGACCAGCGGGCGATAGAGATAGCGGCGGCCATCCTCTTCATGTGCGAGCACGCCCTTGGCCAGCAGCCGGGCCAGCATCGTCTTGACCGTGCGATCGCTCCAGCCGCGGGCGCAATCGATCCGCTCGGCGACTTCGGCCGCGGTCAGCGGCGACTCCTCCCACAACACATCCATGACGGCATGTTCACCGTCGCTGATTCGCTCGACCATCGGCGTCCCTCCGATTACACTCGTAGTCATATTCGACTACGAGTGTAATCGTCAAGCCGCGATGTGCGGGATGTCTTTAGTGGCGGTGCTCGCGGCGCAGCGTGTAGCGGCCGTCGACATAGTCGTCGAAAATGCCGGAGATGGCCGGGTGATCGACCGGCTCGTCGCTGCCGTCATGTTCCAGATTCTGCTGGCTCACATAAGCGACGTAGCTCGAGTCCGCATTCTCGGCGAGCAGGTGGTAGAAAGGCTGGTCACGCGCCGGGCGAACCCCTTCGGGAATCGCCTCATACCATTCCTCGCTATTTGCGAAGACGGGATCGACATCGAAGATCACCCCGCGAAATTCCAGCAGGCGGTGCCGGACGACGTCCCCGATGGTGAAACGGGCGTGGGTAACGGCGGGGGCAATCAACTGCGCCTGACGATCTACGGAAAGCGAAATGTCCTTCATCATGATCCCAATCTAGGGTTTGTCGGGCAGGACGCAAGCACGACGCTTGGCAAGCTCGTTTCGTTCCGCTAAGGGCCGCCCCTCATCGACCGGACGCACCGTTTCCAACGGCCTCGTTCTTCAGCGGAGAGGTGGCTGAGTGGTCGAAAGCACCGCACTCGAAATGCGGCGTACGGGCAACTGTACCGTGGGTTCGAATCCCACCCTCTCCGCCAGAGGCTCCTCCACGGGGGTCCACGACAGTCCACTGATCTGGACAATTTCCGCAGAAAACCAAGGCTTTGTGGCCCGGCACCTTCCGTAGTCGTCCGCCACCTTTCGAAGGGCTCGTGGTACGACCGCGTGGTACCGGCACCTCAAAAACGTGGTACCGGAGATGACCCGTGCTTACCGATGCAAATGTACGGACCGCCAAGGCGCGGCCCAAGTCCTACAAGCTTACTGACAGCCTTCGCCTCTATCTGCTCGTCAACCCGAATGGCTCAAAGCTGTGGCGTTGGAGCTACACCTATGACGGCAAGCAGAAGTCCATGGCGCTTGGCATCTACCCCATGGTCAGTCTCGCCAAAGCCCGTCTGAAACGAGACGCCGCCCGTGAGCTGCTCGACCATGGGCGCGATCCCATGGTCGTCAAGAAACTTAGCATCGAGACCAACCTCGAAATCAGCCGCTACACATTCGAGCGAGCCGCGCGCGACTGGCATGCGAGAGCCAAGGGCCAATGGGCCAAGGTCCATGCCGCCGATGTGATGAGAAGTCTGGAACGCGACGTGTTCCCCAAGATCGGCCAGCTTCCCGTTAGCGAGCTGACCCCGCCCAACATCTTAAGCGTGCTGCAGGCGATGGAGAAGAGGGGCGCCATCGAATCAGCAAGGCGCGTTCGCCAGCGGATCTCTGCTGTCTTCGATTATGCGATCGCCAGGGGCATCGCCTCGACCGACCCGGCCGAAAGGCTCGGCACGGTGCTGATGCCAACCAGAAGAGGCCGCCAACCGGCCATCACCGACCTCAATCGCCTTCGCCAAATGATCATCGACGCCGAAGGAGATTTTGCGCGACCAGTTACCCGGCTGGCGCTGCGGTTCCTCGCGCTCTCCGCCGTACGCCCAAACGAACTGCGCGGTGCACGCTGGGAGGAGTTCGAGGATCTCAACGGCCAATCGCCGCTCTGGCGAATTCCCGCATCGCGAATGAAAGGCGACCTGGACCGGAAGGCGGAACTCCATGGTGACCATCTCGTGCCGATCACACCTCAGGCAATGGCCGTCCTCCGTGCTCTTTGGCCGCTCACCGGCGAGGGCGACCTTCTGTTCCCGTGCAGCCGCTTCTGGAATCGCCCAATGAGCGAGAATGCGATTGGCTACCTTCTCAACCGGGCAGGCTATCACGGCCACCACGTGCCCCATGGGTTCAGAGCGGCCTTTTCGACGATCATGAACGAATGGGCCGAGCGCGAAGGCAAGGAACACGACCGGGCAGTCATCGATCTCATGCTCGCGCATGTCCCGAAGGAAAAGGTGGAGGGTGCCTATAATCGCGCGGCCTACATGCCTCGCCGACGGGAACTCGCTCAAGCCTGGGCCGATATGTTGTGCGAAGGCCTGCCGGCGCCCGTCGAACTGGCGATCAGGCCAGCCAAAGCCACTGGGGAAAACAGCCGGCGACGCGTCCCTCGCCCGGTGGGGCCTGAATTCCTGTTCCCTGTCCGGACGGCCGCACATTAGCTTCTACGGTCCGGCCCCGGATGCGGGATCCCCGGCGCTTCCGCGACCGAGATGAGCAACATCTCGGCGCGGAAGGTGCGGCAGATGCCTGTGGTCTGTCACACCTTGCGCCGCTTGCCCTCAAACCCATCCTTCACATCATTGATCCAGGCCACGACCTCGATTTCACTCCAGCGCGAGGCGAACGGCAAGGGGCTGTCGGGAGCCGGGATCTTGTACGGCGCCGGAAACCGGCCCGCCTTGATCAGCTCGTAGATCATCGATTTGCCGAGACCGACACGGCGGCAGACCTCAGGCATGCGGATCAGGCGATCCCCGCCACTCGACATCTCAACCATTCGTGAATTCCAGAGAACTGATAGAGGTCGATGACCTCGGCGGCTTCGACACTGGCGGAACCAGATTTATATACGAGGTGATCATCCCGGCGCTCCCACACCCGTTTTGTCGAGCGTGCGCTCGCCCACCGCAATTTTGCGCCCAAGCTGAACGATGAAGCGTTCGAATCTTTCGTTGCCGACAGCTCGCGCCGCTGAGTCGCCCTCCGGGAGAAGTGCTGTCACGGTGAGTTGATGCCGCACGAACAGCGCGAGTGCCTCGAGCACCACTTCGACATCGCGGCGACAGGCGGAGATGTCGCGGGAAAGCCGGTCGAGCCGGACCTTGAGCAGATCATCAAGCTCCTTCGTTGCCCGGCGCGCCAGCCAGACGCGGATCGCTTCATTGACGATCCGCGACTTGTTGCCTCCCGGCTTCAGCGCCAGAGCCTCAAGCGCCTCGCTGAGTTCGCGGTCGATGTAGAGGTTCTGGCGGACCTTCATGGCTCGAGATCCGGGCCATTATCGCGATTGATGACATGCTCCTGGATCAGGGCTCTGCGGACCCGATCCATCATCCGCTTGTCCGCGGCGCCATCGGCGTCGTCTCGATCCGTATCGATGATGTCGACGTCCCTGGGCGCCGCGGGGGCCGATGTCCGCTCCTCCAGGCCCGGATGACGTTGAAGTCCGGGGCCAGTTTCATCATCGTCATTGGCGGGCTTGTCGTCGCGTACCGCAAGGCGATGGTCGGGCGACGCGACAAGCCCGGTCCAGTCATCGCTCCGCGGCGGAGGCAAGTCGGCAAAGCGGCCGGCCGCCAGCACTGGCGGTTCGACAATGCGTCCGCGAAAATTGCGATCCGCATAATAGCGCAGCTTCTTCGCCCGGATGGGCGGCATGCCCGCCACCAGCACCAGCTGGTCGTCAGGCGGAAGCTGCATGATCTCGCCCTGGGTCAGCAGGGGACGCGCTGTCTCCTGCCGACTGACCATGACGTGAGAGAGCCAGGGCGCGAGCCGATGGCCCGCATAGTTGCGCATCGCCCGCTGCTCAGTCGCGACCCCTAGCGCGTCGGAGATGCGGCGGGCGGTACGCTCGTCGTTGGTCGCGAAGGCGATGCGGACATGACAATTGTCGAGAATGGCGTTGTGCTCACCATAGGCCTTCTCGATCTGGTTGAGTGATTGCGCGATCAGATAGGCCCGCACGTTATAGCCCGCCATGAAAGCGAGACTCGTCTCGAAGAAGTCCAGTCGCCCGAGAGCCGGAAACTCGTCCAGCATCATGAGAAGCTTGCGCCTGGCCGGGCCGGCTCCGGACCCATCGAGCTTCTCGGTCAGCCGCCGGCCAATCTGGTTGAGAATGAGCCGGACCAGCGGCTTGGTCCGGCTGATGTCAGAAGGCGGAATGACCAGATATAGCGAGACAGGATGGGCCGCCTCTGTCAGGTCGGCAATCCGCCAATCGCAGGCCGAGGTGATCGCGGCAATGTTCGGGTCGCGATAGAGGCCGAGGAAAGACATTGCGGTCGAGAGCACGCCGCTGCGTTCGTTCTCGGACTTGTTGAGCACCTCTCGCGCCGACGATGACACCACCGGGTGAACCCGTGGCACATCCTCGGTGCCGAGATGATTGGTCATCATCATCCGTTCGAGCGTCGACGTAAACGGCCGCGCAGGATCGGAGAGGAAGGAGGCGACGCGTGCCAGCGTCTTCTCCTTTTCCGCATAGAGGATGTGGAGAATGGCGCCGACGAGCAGCGAATGAGAGGTTTTGCTCCAGTGCGACCTGTTTTCGAGCGCCCCCTCGGGGTCGACGAGCATGTCCGCAATATTCTGGACGTCGCGGACCTCGTTCGCGCCGCGCCGTACTTCCAGGAGCGGATTATATCGCGCCGACGCGGCGTTTGTCGGATCAAACAGCAAAGCGTGAGAGAAGCGCGACCGCCATCCCGCGGTCAGTTGCCAGTTCTCGCCCTTGATATCGTGGATGACCGCAGATCCGGTCCAGCTCAGCAATGTCGGGATGACCAGCCCCACCCCCTTCCCGCTCCGCGTGGGAGCGAAGGCGAGGACATGCTCCGGACCGTCATGGCGTAGGTAGTGGCTGCGCAAGCGGCCAAGAATCACGCCGGCATCAAGAAATAGGCCGGCGCGCCGGATGTCGCGATTGCCGGCCCAGCGCGCCGAGCCATAGGTCGTGACGTGCCGTGCCTGCCGCGCGCGCCAGAGCGAGCCCATGACCGCGGCGACACAGCCGAGCAAGCCGCTGGATGCGGCCAGCATGCCCGCCTTGTCGAAGACGTGCGGCGCGTAGGCGTCGTAATAATACCACCAAGGGAAGAGCGACCAGGGGCGGTAGATCGGCAAGCCGAACAGCAGGAACCAGGGAGACCCAAGCTGCGGTTGATAGCCGAGCATCGTGGCGCACCACTGGGTCGCGGCCCAGACGCCGCCAATCACGATTGCGAAGACGACCAGGATCTGGCCGAGCAGCAGCTTGGTCGGGGTCACGATCAAACTCCGGGAGAAAGCCGATTTCCTCCCGAAGAATCGCATGCATCAAGTCATACCGATATGGTCCCTACGCGGAACTGAGGTGCTTTTCACGGTCGGCAGGCGCATCGGGCACTGTCAAAATCACTCCATTCGACGGCCGCGGCCGAGCACCGAGCGAATCATCCAAGTCAGGAAATGCTCGGCCCCCGCTGGCGGCCAAAGGTCCAGCTAATGCCCTCGTCGCGCATGATGCCGGCGATGGACTTGCCCAACTGGCGTTCGAGCACGGGGCGCCAGGGAACCAGCGTGAAATCGCGCGACCGCTCGATCAACGCATGGCGACCGCTGGTCATCTCGACGATGCGCGCGAGCCGTCCCTCGATATGGTCGCCAGCCTCTGGCCGGGAAAAAGGCAGCTTGAGCTCCTCGGAGAGCTGCGCGGCCACGCGCAACAGCTCGCGACGACGCAGCGTTTCGATCATTCCGGCCTGATAGAACGTTTTGCCGCCCTGCTCCTCGGCAAGCTGCTCGTTGACGAGCCATTGTCGGCGCTGTGCCTGAGCGGACTGAACATCGCGGCCGAACCCTGCGTCGCGCATCGGGTCGGGCGAAGGAGCGAGCAGTGACTTGTCGAGCCAGGTCGCCGCGTCGACGTCGATCATTTTCTCGAGCGGCAGCGTGGAGAGCGTTTGAACCGTGACGGGCCGGTCCTTTGCAAGGGCCGCCTCATAGGCCGCGGCACAATCGAGATGATCGGAGGAGATGACCCAATTTCCATCGACCTCACGCTCGACATCCCGGGTAACCCGACGCATCGCCTCGAGCCTGCGGACATGGGCTTCGACAAAGTCGAGGCTCGCTGCTGGGTCGTGGCGCAGATGGGCGTTGATCGAATAACGTCCTTCATTGGCAGCAGCCACGTCGGCCACGGTCCGATCGGCCTGTCGCGCGCCAATGGCGGCCGGGGAAATTTCGACGATCGCGCCGGCCGGCAGCGCTGCAACCTGGGGCCCCTTGCCGATATCGACATAATGAGCGCGCCCGTCGGTCGCTTCGACGATCATGTAGTGGCGATCCTGATATTCGTCGGCCAGACCACGGCTGACGACGCGTCCGACCAGCGACCGGGCTTCGCTGGCAAGGGGGTCGTAGATCACCTGCTCGGCGATCGCGGGACCGTGGCCGCGTCGCGCAAAGTCGCGCTGCATGGTGCGAATGATGTCGCCGCGCTCGCCCATCACTTTCAGCGTCTCGGCGAGATCCGGCGAAAGGCGCCAGTGGCTGCAGCCGACCTCGGTAGCCAAACCCATGCGCTCAAGCTTGCGCAGGCGGCCCATCCGCAAGCTCTGGTCGAAGGCGCGTGGAGCCTCGGCGGTCACGAGCATGTCGTGTTCGACGTCGCGGATCAGCTGGCGGTCGATGCTGGTGAGGCGTTCCTGTTCGATCTCGGCGCGCAGCCGCTGTTCAATTTGGCGGTCGGTCCGAGGGCCAAGATCGAGGTCGACGAGCTCGCACGCGCGTTCGCGCAAACCCTGCCGGATATAGTCGCGGGCGATGACCAGATCTTCCCCGCGTTCGTCCTTGCCGCGCAGGATGATGTGGGTGTGGGGATGGCCGGTGTTGAAATGATCGACCGCGACCCAGTCGAGCTTCGTTCCCAGATCCTCTTCCATCCGCGACATGAGGCGACGGGTCAGGGGTTTGAGATCCTTATATTCCATGCCGTCTTCGGGGCTGACGATGAACCGGAACTGGTGGCGATCCTCTTTCGCCTGTTCCAGCCAGTTCGAGCGCTCCACCTTGTCGGCATCGGGGCCATAAAGATCGCCGCGCCCGCCATCGCGCGTCGTGCCGTCCCGCTCAACATAACGCAGATGCGCTTTGGCGGCGCCCAGGCCCTTGCCACGCAGGGACACGATCCTCGCCTTGACGATCACCCGGCGCTGACGGAACGCAGCATGGCCGTCGCGCGCCGAGAGGACACGGCCGACGCCGGCGCCACGGCCGATCCGGCTCCCGGTAAAGCTGCTATCCCTGCCCTTGCCCGTGGCACCGCCTCGCGCCTGGTTGGCGGCAGCAAGGACGTGATGGAGGAATTTGCGCGGGCGCGGCGGATGGATCTTGCCACGCATGCGGCCGAGCCGTGGTTCGAAATCGTCGGTGGTTGCCATGTCGGGCCGCCGTTCAGCCAGGGGTGACGTCAGCATGCGGGGCTCGTACGCACATGAAAACCGGTGCCGGCCCGAATGGCGGAATTGAGCTGATTTCGAGCGAGATGGCACTGTGGTCATGCCAACGGCACCGTTCGGGTCTCTCGAACAAAGGATGTGCAGACAATAGCTTAGGGCACGCCGGCAGATGCCGGCAGTGCCGTAGCTTTCTATCTTGCCTTACGCGCCTCCCCTCCCCGCACCTCGCTCCCTGTCCCCGTTCACCGCCCCTGCACGATCGCGATCATGGAAAAGGAGCGATGCGCCGCGCCCGACGCACCGCTCCCGATCTGCCTCCCTCCTCGATCAATTCGCCGCCGACAGCATCCTCTCCCAGGCAGCATCCGCCTCGATCTTGCGTGCCAATGCCACGTCCAGTTCGGCCCGGATCAGCGCCCGTTCCGATGCATCAAAAGGGTTCGAAAGCTCCGCCCGCAGCTCCTCAATTTCGACCTCGATCGCCATATCCGTCTCCTCGAAACTCGTGAAAGACGACGTCTCCGCGCGGGGTGGATCGGGCCGGGTCAAGGGATAAGGGCGCGCCCTCAAGCGCGCCCGCAACCGCGCGCAGCGCGGCGATGGGGGTTACGATTTTCTCAGCCCAGCCACGCCCGTCGAGGCGCGGAATGGCCCCGCTCTGGGCTGGGAAAATGGTGGGGCCCCGTCGTCCCTTGAGGCGGCCCGATCCATCCCGCATCCTAGGCGGAACTGAGCAGATATCCCCTCGACGCAAACGCCGACGCCCTTCGACATCAGCAGCAAAAAGCCCCGCGCCCGGTCGGGCGCGGGGCCGGTTCGGCTCAGTCGGCCGGGTTCCAGATGACGGCATAAGCGTCGTCGTCATCCTGCCCTGCCGCGCGGCCAAGATTGGCGTAGAGCCGGCGCGGGCCGAACTCGGGCGCGGCGAGGCTGAGCGAGACATAATCCTTGCCGGACATCTCGCCGGTCCGGATCCAGCCAGCGCCGATCTCGACGCCGCCGGTGGTCACCCGATAGTCGGGTTGCGCCTCATTGGCCTTGGCGCGGTTGGGAGTGATTTCGACATCGGCGCGGATCGAAAGCGTGCGGAGCTGGCCTTTGAAGCCTTCGCCGTTGCGCGTGACATAACCGATTGCGGGCATTGTTCGTCTCCTTGGAACTGCGCCCGGACCGTTCCGGGCGACGGGCGGACCTGCGGGACGGGTAAGCACGGCCTTCGAACCGCAAGGCCGGAGCGCCAGCGGAGGACCGGAGCCGACGGGCTTATTTGAAGCGAAGCGACCGCGAGGAGCCGGCTTATGCCGGCGGGGAAATAAGTCTGAGGCGATGGTTTCGAAGGCCGGGCGCCCGTCCCAGGTCATGCGCCCGAGGAGCCGGAATGGTCGGGTGAGATGCGGAGACGACCTGCTTTATCGGCATTCACGCCCAAAGCGATGCGATCGGCCAAGACATCCGCTGAATGGAACGCACACGGAAAATCGCCCCGGCCGCAAGGCCGGGGCGCGCCGGGATCCGGGACCGGCAAGGCTCCAGAGAGGGGCCGGCAGCGGGGGCCTGCGGATGGCAAGCCCCCTTTGTCGCGTCAGGCCGCGAGCGGAACCGGCACCGCATCCACCTCGCTCTCGGGCACGGGCAGCGCGTTGGCGACGGCCGGTGCGGCCGGATCGGGTTCGTCCGACGCGCCGAACAGACCCTCGATCCGGGCGTGCGCGGCGACCGTGCCGACCCCGCCGCGTGCCGTGTAGGCGGACGGCGGGAAGGCCATCCAGCGCGGCACCCAATTGTCGACCTTGGCTCGACCGTCATTGCCTTCGAGATGGTCAGTCACGATGTGTTTGAGCGTGGCCGATTTTTCCTTGGCGTTGGCCGTCGCGACCCTCTCGCCGGCCACGTCGGCGACGATCCGGTCCAGCACTTCGCGGTCCCGGATGAGCGCGAAAAAGGCGTGGTCGGCCTGCCAGTATCGGGCCATATCGACGCCGATATGCAGGCCCACCGCCGCCACCGCCGCGCTGCCCGAAGCCAGCGTCTCGCCCATGACGATGGCAACGACCTCCATCACAGCGGCGTCGGGCAATTCGAGCAGGCGAACGAAGATACCTGCCAACCCATGTTCAGCGCCATTGCCCCCGGTCACGGTCGGTTCCTCGGGCGAAAAACCGATGAGGTCGAGAATGACGCGCCGCTGACGGTCGAAATCCGTCTCGGCGAGGCAGGTTTCGAGGCTTTCGCGGACATCGTCATTGCGGGTCGTCTGCGGCTCAGGCTTCACGCCCCAGAGCGGCGAGCCGCATATGGCATGGGCGACCATCAATCGCAGCGCCACGGGCGGGTGGTGCAGCAGTTCGGTCCGGACGGCGGCATGGCGATGCAGATCGATGTAGGTCTGCATCGTGCTGGTGATCTCGGGCCGGGCCGGTTTGGTGCCGGGCCCTTCGCCGCGTTCGATCCGGCTCGCTTCCTTGCGGGTCACATAGCCCTCATGGAAGCTGACCTCGCCGGTGGATCGCACATCGACATAGATGCGCCCGCCCTTGCGCTTGGCTGCCTTCTCATATTCCCAGCTGTGGAACTGCTCAGACGGCGGAATGATCACGACATCGGCCCAACCCGCCTCCAGATAGGCGGCCTTCCGCGCCTCAATCTCTTCATTCTGTTGGGTCCAGAAGGCATCGGCATCGGCGAAATAACCACTGTCGCCGAACAGGTCGGCGACGATCTGACCGGCATAGGCGTCCAGAGCGAACAGCGCGTGAGCGGTGCTGATCGACTGCCCACCGAACAGCCAGGCCTTCAACTGGTAGCCGGTCGGTGCATAATTTTCGGGATCGTCGAACAGCGCCAGCCAAGCCTTTTGCTGGCTCTTGCTCGCCATCGTCAGATGGCGGACGGTCGTGGCGTCGATCTTCCCGCGCGCATAATGGTCGCGGATGCGCGGCAGGAGATTGCCGAGCGCGAGGATGCGCCGGACGGCCATTTCAGGAAGCCCGAAGGTCGCCGAAATATCGTCGGGCGTGCGGCCTTCCTTCACCAGCCGCGTGAAGGTTTCCCACTGGGTCACCTCGTCGGGATCGAGCCGGGCGATATTCTCGATGAGCGAGGCTTCGATGGCGGCTGCATCATCGGCATCGTCGAGGATGGCGCAGGGCAAGGCTTCGCCCTCCCCCTGCCCTTCTGCGGCAATCGTGCGTGCCGCCTCGAAACGACGCCGGCCCGCGACGATCTCATAGCCTTCTGCGTCGGGAGACGGTCGCACGAGGATGGGCATCAACACACCACGCGCGCGGACGGATGGCAGGATGTCGCTGATGTCGGGGCATTTGCGGCCGGCGCGCATGTTGGCGGGCGAGACGGCCAGCTTGCCAAGGTCGATGAAGTCGAGTTTCATGGCACTACTCCATGGGGGTACCGGTCCCGTCTGTTCATGAATCCTCTGACGGGACCGGCTTTGATCGGCGGTGGGAACGCGCCGCCACGTCCTCCGCAGCTCTGCGGAAGCCCGGTCAGCGACGCGCCAGTTCGGCAGCGGCCGCCTTCAATTGCTCGTCAAATTCGATGATGTGGCTGGCTCGGCGCGCAGCCTCGGCATAGACCGAGAGAGGGAAGCGGCCGGCAAAGCAAAGGTCGCGTTCGATCGCGAGGCCGAACGGCAGCCGCACGGAAATGATCTCCGAAAGCGAAAAGGAGCCGAGTTCGGGACAGCCAAAGCCGAGATCGGCCAAGCCGAACAGGGTGTCGCCATCCTCGTCCAGTTCGGTGGCAAGCCATATTCCCGCCCCCACCGGATTGAAGAGTTTGACGACGGGGGCCGGATCATGGCCCGGCTGGTCTGCGGCCAGCGCATTCGCACGCAACGCGAGACGCAACTCTTGCGTGACGAGGATCATCGCCTGTCTCCCTGCCTGCCCTGAAAAATCACAGGCCCCCGAAGAGCGGGGGTGGGCGGCAAGCGACCCGGCGGCCCGAAAGAGCGGGCCACCGCACCCGACAGGGCCGCAGCGTCAGCGGAGGACCTCGGGTTCGCAGGATCCGAGGTTGCGGCGGACTGCGGCGGGCCGAAGCGGGAGCGTCCGCGTGCCCCTGCTCGGCCGGGGCCAACAAACAGCGCCGCCGCGCTCCAGCGCGGCGACATCATTGAGCGGCGTTAGCGCCGACTTGGCTCAGTCCATGCTAGGGCACCGGCGTGGAAGAGATTCGTGACCCAAATTACTTTGAGGAACTTGCCCGAGTGGCCCGGCTGAAGGCGGCGGAGAGCAAGGACGCCGATGTGGTGCGCCGTCTTCGCGAGGCCGCGATCAGGCATGAGCGCCAGGCGCGGCGGCTTCGCCGTGCCGAGAGTTAGACTTCAGTTTCTGGTCGTCGGAACCGCAAACGGCATTCAGAATGCTAAAGGGTTCTAACCGAGACTAGGTCTGAACCAGCGGGCATCGATGTTCGCCGAGCGTCAGAGACCGGCTGAATTCGGGTCACGCCACCTTGGCGAGGGTATCAATACGCCGTTCGCAGGCATCGCGCACCAGCCGCTGGAGCAGCGAAATCCGTTCGCCCAGCCACGCCAATTCCTCGGCGGTGATACGATAATGGCGGGAATAGCGGGCCTTCACATAGGCCGCGCGCAGCAGCTCGTAGCAACGCTTCTCGAACTTGGTCTCGGTCGGCCAGACGGCCTTCAAGGACGGCTCTAGCCCTTCCGCCTGCTCGCGCAACCGGTTCAGATTATGGGTCTTGGGGCTGTAGAGCGTCCGAACCAGAAACAGGCAGTGGTAGAAGCGTTCGGTGGCCTGGTGCATGAGGAATGCAGCTTCTTTCAGCATCCCCCTCGCCGCCGCATCTTCTGAGAGGCGCCGAAAATTGTCAGCGCTCTCGAACCACTCGTCGAAATAATCCTGCGTCTCCTTGAGCGCCTGTTCCGGCGACAGGGGTTCGGGTTTGACGAAGGTGACGCCGGGAACGCCATAGAGGCTGATCCCGTCACGCATGATGTCCATGAAGAAGTAGCGGCCAAGGCCCAGCTTCTCGTTCACATCATCAAGATTGTGATAGATCAGGCTGACCGGCGTGCGAAGCTTGATGCCCTCGGAGAGCGCATCGAGCAGCACCTGCTCGGTCTCTAGCCAGAACTCGGGAACGTCGGTCAGATCCTCATGGTCGACGACGACCAGCAGGTCATAATCCGAGAAATAGCGGCCAACCGGATCCTCGACCCAGTCGCCTCGCGCGTAGCTGCCGAACAGGATGATCTTGAGGATCTGGCCGTTCTTCAGGCGATCGGCGCGCTTCGTCGCGATCGCCGTGGCAAAGCCCTCACGCAGCGTCTCGACCACGAACGCCAGCTCGCGGCGCTTGCCTTCGGGCAGATGGTCGAGGGAATGCTTCATAAGACCAGACTCGCGGCAATCGGCGGCTTTGCCAAGCCCTTATCGAAGTCGACGCCCCGGCTCATTCGAGCCGGGGCGTCGCGCGGGCCAGCGCCAGCAGCGCGTCGGCGACGTGGCGCTCGACGGTCGCCGGGTCGCTACCGGTCAGGAGAGCGATCTGCTCATAGTCCAGCCCGGCGAAGCGGTTGAGGCCGAACACCTGTTGCTGCTCCTTCGGCAGCGCAAGGAATGCTCGCTTGAGGAGACGCAGGATCGCGGCGTCAACGCGATCCTGCTTCTTGTCCTCGCTCACGGGCGTGGCTCCCGACATTGGTCGAGAATCCAGCGCGAGGCCCGGGCGGCTTGCGCTGCGGCCCGGAAGATGGCGCGCTCGTCGCCCGTCATCACCTCGAGCCAGGCACCGACATAATCGGCATGGCGGACCGTGGGCTTGATGCGGAGCTGGGCACAGACGAACGCGCTGGCGATCTCGGCGATCAGCTCTTCCTTCGCATAATCCACCGACCCGAACTGCCCCGACTGGTCACGGTTCAGGCGCGTGCCATGGCCCGTCCAGTGACCCAGTTCATGGAAGGCAGTGCGGTAGAAATCGATCTGATGATGGAAGGCCGGCTGGGGCGGCACCTGCACATAATCAGCGCCCGGATGGTAATAAGCCTTCTCGCCCCCGATCCGGAAATCCGCGCCGGTATTGGTGATGATCTCCTCGGCCAGTGGCACGATCTCGCGCTCGGGCAAGGGGACTGGTGAGGCCAGAAGCGATGGCGGCAAGCCTTCGCACTGATCGACATTGAAGACGGTGAAGCGCTTCAGAAAGGCAATCGAGCGCGCCTCCCCGCCCTCCTGCACCGCGCGTTCCTGCTCGGCCTGCGGGCAGAAGCGATCGGCAAAACAGACGGTGACGCCTTGCTCGCCCTCGCGGACATGTCCACCAAGCTCGCGCGCCTGTCGATAGGTGAGCCAGCCCTGCGAGCCATAGCCATGCTCGATGACGGCGCCCCACAGGATCAGGACATTGATCCCCGAATAGGGCCGATGGCTGGCGGCATTGCGTGGCAGGCCGGTGTCGACCCTGGCGCGATCCCATGGCTGGACCCAGGGCAATCGCCCTTCTTCCAACTCGCGGATGATGCGTTGCGTGACCTCGGCGTAGAGGCTCGGACGCCCACGCGCATGGCCATTACTGTGCTCGATCGAAGCTTGCGCGACCGACGCATGACGGACCTGACGATGAAGATTGCGTGCCATGGATCTGCTCCTTGAACATCACCGCAACCGGCCCCGGATGGGCGGGGGAGCGGCAAGGAGCGACCCGGCAGGCCCGCCGGCAGAGGCGGGCCGCACCGAAGGCCGGAATGGAATGGAGGACCCGCGACAGCGGGTTGCGGCACGCCGCGGCGGGCCTAGAGGCGAGCGCTGCTCCCACCGCCCGGCCGCGGCCGGTCAAACCGGCAACGCCATCGTGTGACACCACACGATGACCGCCAGGCCGGATCAGCGATCCGGGCCACCGTCAGGGATCCTGACCCGAATGGGCCGAGACGGCGGCGCAGCCGTTGGCTCGGTGGAGCGTCAGCGGAATGGAGCCCGGCCGCCCAAAGGGCGGAGACGGCAGGCTCCATCGCTCATCACTAGCCCATTAGATGCAAAGGTGGCTCCAGCCGAGCTGCAGGGACGCACCGGACGAAAACAATGCTTGCCGCTCTTTAACGGTCCGCTTGGTCGGACGATGGCGACAGTCCGGATTTAGAACGTCGGATAAGGCAAGCTGCCCTTCGTTCACCACCGCTCAGATCGGTCGGCCAACGGCGGCTCGGTCGGACGATCTCGACAGTCGAGAATTAGGAAGCGCCTAGCGGATAGCAGTCATTCGTTGCATCCTACTCCATGCCTCTCGTATGACCGCCCCGTCAGAATTGGCGACTGTCCGGACTCCGGTTTCCGGTCCCACTAAGCTGCCGGTCGTTTCGCCAGGGGGACAACAGCTTCGCGCTCCGTCCTGGTCGCTGGTTGCTCTAATCGTCCTCCCAGTACCGGACCCTCGCTCGCCGCTCGCCAGAGATGCAGGATAAATCTGGCTATCGCCAACTCTGGCCATGGCCACGAAACCGCTCTTCGATCGCTGCGATCTTGCGCTTTTGCGAGGCAGTCAGGGCCGCCATCACACGCATGAAAGCCGCCCGCGTCATGGTGCGTAGCTGTGCAAGATCGCTATCCCGGCGCATTCGCACTTTCCAATCTGTCGGCCGATAGTCGATGCCGGCACTACCAAGGCGCCAGAAGATCATCGCCACCTGATTGGGCGTAAACGCGCCCTTGTCGTCGACGAAATCGATGAAGTCCCGGGCATCGAAGTCCTGCACCTTCCGGCCAAGCTTGAGCAGCGCGGTCATCACTCGTTGCTTTCGCGCATCCTCAACCAGACCGCGACGATGCCGATCAACCAGTTTGCCCGTCGCATCCGCATCGATCCAGCAGCCGTGTTCATCGATGCCGATTATCTCAAACCGCTTGATGCACTCTGAGCCGACGAGGAGGCTCGACTGGGCGAGTAGATTGTGGATCTCGAAATGATAACGAAGATCCTGTTGGCCACACAGCTCGCAGGTTCCGTCCGTCGCCTCCAAATCGAAAAAGCGACCCGTATAAGACCATTCCCGAAGCGCAGCGGCCAAGAAGGGTGCCTGACTAAGCGGTAACAGAGCCGCAGCTGCCCTTTCCGCCCACACCGACACGCGTCTACTTCTTTTTCAGCGTGAGTGTGTTCGGTCCTGGCTGCTTTGGGTGCGTCGCGGGCGGGGGTGACGCCGTCGCGACCGCCGCGTGCGAGGCGGCTGACGAGAGAGCCAGGACCTTTTCGACGATCCCGAAGATTGCAATCATGTCGTGCGGTTCGACCTTGGGGAACACGGGTAAATGTTTCAACGACAGTACCGGTCGCAGGCGATTAACGTGGACCGTATAAAGATGATCGCACACGACATACGCGGTACGGCCTTCAGCATGGCCTTTTGGATTAGGATTTTTCGAAAGCTGGTGGAAGTGCGTGCCCGCTTTCTGCTGTGCGCTAGTAACAGGCAGAATGATGCAGGTGTCGCTCAGCGAGTTAGCAGCGCGAATGACGATGCCCGGATGTTCATTGACGAACTCGGGCACATAGGCGTCATGCGGAAAATCGACCCAATACATCTGGCCAACGCGGGGGCGGCTCTGGATGCGCCGCTCGCGGCGGCTGATCGGAATATATCCAGCCTTAATGATCTCATGATGTTGCGGGAACGGGTGTCCCGCTTCCGTGACCATGCTCTCGACAGCAGGCATGTTCTTGAAATTGACTGGCACAAAGCCTTTCGCCAGCAAATCCTGGTCGGTGGGGATGGGTGCATAGCCCGCAGCAAGCAACTCAGCCTCAGACGGGAACGGCAATTTCACATATTTCTGATCTTCTGAATTTTCGTCGTTCCACATGGAATGCTGCTTTTCCCAGATGATTAGTCGTCTATTGCGGCGTGGCCGTGTTCATCGGCCGATTATAGTTCCCTCGTAGCGCATCAAGGGCGATCTGGGTGAAGCCTGCCTCGTACGTTTCGATTTGGGTGCGGCGCTTGTAGTAGGACAGGCGCCTGCCCGGTGTGTCGGCCTCGATCCTCATACGCGCCACGCCGCGAATACCCGGCGCGCGACGGTGCTGCGCCAGTGTCACCAGCATGTCGAGCGCATAGCGGTTGAGCAGGTCGTTGCGCTCTTCGGAGAGGTTTGCTGCTGCATCAAGCATAGTCCGGGTGAGCTGATAGGCGTCGTCCCCTTCCACTTGGCCATAGAGGGCCGCAAAATCGACAGGAAACAACGGTTCAGCGTCTGGATCTTCGCTGTCAAAGATCCAGGCCTCGTACCAGATGGCGCCGACCTGCTCGAGCATCGCGACACGCGACCAGAAATTTCCCCAAGCCCCATCATTGCTGCGGCTTTCAATGCGATGATGGGTGGCCCAGTCTCCCTTTGCGGTCTTGGAACCGCCGGAAAGTCGAAGAGCCCAGACAGAATGAACGCCAATCTCGAAAACCTTGCGGGCAGGATAGCCTTCCGGCGGGGTTTGGCTCAGCGCTGCGATCGGCACGCCAAAGGTCGCATCAAGCTGGACCAGTCCATATAGATCTACCAACATCCGCAGCAGCAGGGCATCGCCGGTCTCACGGACACGGCGAAGCATGGAGGCTTCCGTCTCAATACCTGTCACCAACGCGACAGGCAGAAAGATCGGGTCACTGTCGAGCGGGATCGGCGGCAAACGATATTGAGGATAGAGCTTCGTCGAGCGCTCGGTATGCGCAACGAAGCCATGTTGGATCAGCTCGTCGATAGCCACCTTGGCCCGGGGTTTTCCCATGCCGGTATGCTGCTCGCACGCCTTGGCCGACCATTTGCTGAGTTGATGATCGCTGCCGGTCCCCGCGAGAAGCACAATGAAGGCCGTTACCAAGTTCAGCCTGTTGCCGGTTTCGACCTCCCAAAGGCGCTCCCAAGCAGTGCGGTCGATAGCAAGAAAATTGCCACCCCGACCGCGACCGCGAACGCGATCAGCGCCAGTTGATTCGACATCAGGGGACGCCGAACCGTCCAAAGGCGCATTTCTCGATCGTTCCACGAGGCCGTGGTAGCACGCTATTTTGTCCCCATCAAGGGAATCAAGGTGTTCAAGGTAATCAAGGTAATCAAGGCCATCAAGAACACCGGAACCTGTCAAGGGCATCAAGGACAAGCGATCATGCCGAACTCCCATCCGGATCGGAAGAATGGCGGAAATCTGCGGTTTAGCTATCTGCCGTACATTGAATTTTAATGCCCCGGTGCGTATATCCAACTCACAGCTTCGGCTGCTTCGGCCTCACGGCCTTTTGGAATTACACCGCAAGGTGCTCGGGGAGAGTTTCGCAAGAGGCTCTCCCCTTTCCTCATCCAGATCCCTTGCGTACAACCTGTGGATAGGGGTGATATATGTTCACACTTGGGAGGCGCTAAGGGCGCTGCCCCTTGCTGAGCGATTAGCCAATCCGCAGCCGAGGGACAGTGAACGGTTTAGTGAACTCGCCAATAGCGTGCTTCCACCCGAAAGCTGATGCGGCTGGTCGGGCTCACGGTATCCAACTTCGCTGATGGCACGAGAGGTTCCGCTTCAGCGGCTGTCGACGCCATCCGTGCCGCGGGCATTGCTGCAAGCAAGCGCGAACTCGAACGCCCAATCTGCTTAAAGTAAGGCGAGCATCACACCTTAAGCTCCATTCCGGTTTCTTTGCGCGATTGAACATGGACTATTCGGACATCGCTGCTCATCATCTCTCTCGGCTTGAGGGCGAGATAGAGGGGCGGCCGGATGACGCAATATTTGTACACGTATGCAGAGGTCGACGCCGGTTGTGCGGATCGATCGCGAGTTCGCGCACCTATTGGGGGGCCTCGGCGTTGCACCGTCCAATCGATGAATCCGAAAAAATCCCGACCGCAAAATTGTTTTTTCCTTTTTGCCACTCCCAATCCGATCGGGTGAGCAGTCGATGGCCGATGAACGAGGAAACAGCATCGTGCAGCCGCTTGCCAAGGTCAGTAAGAAGCAAAAAGTCTATAAGCGACCGCCTGCCGTCGAAGAGGAGATAGCGGCGACGCTTGCCCTCCCCTTGTATGATGCCTTTCGCCTCGCGGCGTTGGGCCGTACGAGGCCGCAGACCCTCGTTTATCTCATTCGCAACTTTCGGCCGAACCGGCCAAGCCCGCAATATGACGCGATGGTGGTCGCGTTCTTCTCGCGGCTCGAGCGCTCCGGCGATCGAATTTTGCGGGACCTCCCCGAGAATTTTCGCGAGCGCGCTCACACCATCGTCCAGAGCAAGGTGTTCGAGCTCATTCACGAGAATGATCTCGACATCTTCGAATGCAGCTTCAAGCTGGGTGCCGAGCGGCTCTATC
The DNA here is from genome assembly GCF_042693015.1 of Sphingomonas sp. DBB INV C78. Classification (NCBI taxonomy): domain Bacteria; kingdom Pseudomonadati; phylum Pseudomonadota; class Alphaproteobacteria; order Sphingomonadales; family Sphingomonadaceae; genus Sphingomonas; species Sphingomonas sp. DBB INV C78. The sequence goes on from NZ_CP170544.1 coordinate 2,729,704, forward strand.
TGACGGCCCGCTCAAAGATGAAGCTACGCGTGGCGACAGAGATCTCCCGTGAGGATCTGGCACCTCCTGATGCCGAGGTGAGCACAGAAGAAATCGCTGACGCCCTTGCCGCCCGTGCCGGGCGCGCGGGGACGCCACTCGCGGAGATCAAGGCTGAGCTCCAAAGCATCTACGCCCTACTGACCGACGAGGAACGGATCGCGGTGGGGCATATCCACGTGATGGGATTGACCTACGCCGAAGCGGCAGCCGCGATGGGCTGCTCGGACACGAAGGTCAAATATCTCATCAAGCGCACGCGCGACAAAGCGCGCGAGACAAGGGCCTGAACCATGACCAAGCAACCTCAGAGCACCGAAGCACTCGACGACGTCCTGGCAACACTTCACGACATGCTGGAGGACGACGCCACCCGTGACGATGTGCTGCGATTTGCTGCGCTGAACCCCGCGTTTCGTGAAGACATTTTGGCCTTTGTCGCCGAATGGGTCGCGTCCGAAGGGAGCGATCTTGGCGACGAGGATCCGACGGGCGAGCGCACGGCGCGCAATCATCATTCGATTCTCGAGCGCTTCTGGGCGCCAGTGCAATCGCAGGCCTCCGATCCGTTCGACGCGATGGACTCTGACGATATTGACCGGATCGCAGCCAACTGCCGGATCGATACGGGCATATTGCGCAAGCTTTGCCGATGCTTGATTGATGTCGATACTATACCAGGCCAGCTGCTGGTCTGGCTCGCGGACGAACTGAAGAGCTCGCCATCGGTGCTCAACGCTTTCCTCGATGGAGCGCCGGCAGCGGCAGGCGCCGATTATTTCGCGCCGCAAGGCCGGACTGCGCCCGGCAAGGTCAGTTTCGAAACAGCCGTCAAAACTTCGATGCTCGACCTTTCGCAGAAGCGCTTCTGGTTTCCGGATATGGCCGCCTGAGATGGACGGATTCGCCGCCGTCCGAACCGCAGCTCATCGATTGCGGGCCGAAATCGGGGCAACCGATCTGACCACCGCTACAGATGCGATCCAGGCGGCCGCGAGCCACCGCAAGCTCAAGTTGCGGCCGCTCGCGGCGGACGATCCGGAGCTCGAAGGCGCGCACGGTCTGTTGGAACGCAGGTTCAAGCAGGTCCTCTACCGTGATGACCTCGGCGCCGAACGGTCGGCTGAGGTCGTCGCGCACGAGATCGGGCATTTCGAACTTCATGCTGGACCCGAGGCTGGCTTTTATCCGCGAGCAGCCTCAAACGGTGGTGATCCCAATCAGCGCATTGAGACCTATGGGATCAAGGAGCGGCGTGAGGCCCAAGCAAACACGTTCGCGCGTGAGTTCATTCTGCCGCGCGCGATCGCCAAGCGCCTCTACCTCGAGGGACGGAATGCCACAGAGATCGCTGGGCTACTCGGCGTTCCGTATGACACAACGCTACAGCAACTGGCTGACGGACTATTGCTTCCGGACCTCCCGGACGTAGCCCGGCCGGCCCGCCCAGCCGAAACCACCTGTAACGAAGCTCAGAAGCGTGCCGTCGATCACCGCGGGCGGCCCTATTTGCTGAGTGCCGGCCCGGGCACCGGTAAGACCAAGACTCTCGTGTCACGCATCGCCGACCTGCTCAGCAAGGGGGTCCCGGCGCAAAACATTCTCGCTCTTACCTTCTCGAACAAGGCGGCGCTGGAGCTTGCGGAACGCGTCGAAGCTGTCGCCGGTGGTCAAGTCGTCAATATCTGGACTGGGACATTTCATGCCTTCGGTCTCGATACGATCCGCAAGCATCACGAACTGTTCGGTCTGCCAGCCGATCCGAAAGTGGTGGATTCAAGTGAGAGCGTCGCGATGCTGGAGGAAGCGCTGCCAGCGCTTGGCCTGACCCATTACCTCAATCTGTACGAGCCCGCACTGGCGCTGCGCGACATTCTGCGCGCCATCTCACGCGCCAAGGACGAGCTGTGCACACCCGACCAATATGCGGCGCTTGCGGCAGCGATGCGTACGAATGCCACTACCGACGAAGAGCGCCTAGCTGCCGCCAAGGCGGCGGAAGTGGCCACGGTTTATGCGCACTACCAACGCCGGCTCGAAGAGGAAAAGGCAGTCGATTACGGCGACATTATCATGCGCCCCATCATGATGATGCGTAATGACATGGATTTTGGCGCGTTGATGAGGGGGCGCTTCACGCATATCCATGTCGATGAATATCAGGACATCAACCTTGCCAGCGCCATGCTCGTGCGCGAACTCGTCGGAGAGGACGGTGAAAACCTGTGGGTCGTCGGTGATGCGCGGCAGTCGATCTACCGTTTCCGTGGCGCGTCGGCATCGAACATCGCGCGATTTGAACGGGACTATCCGCGCGGTGGGCGTGACAGTCTGTCCGAAAACTATCGCTCGACGACTGAAATCGTGAACGCATATTCGCGCTTTGCTGCGACGATGAGCGTCTCGCGCTATGCAGGTGCCGCGACGCTGACCGCTACCCGGGGACCAAGCCAGATCGCTCCCAGCTTGCTCACTGCCACCGATGACGCCGCTGAAATGGACGCGCTTGCCGGTTCGATCCGCGAACTTGAGGCGGCGGGTGTCGCGCTGCGAGACCAAACCGTCTTGTCACGCAGCAACGGCAATCTTGCACGCTTCGCGGAGGAACTTGAAGCTCGCGGCATCCCGGTCCTCTATCTTGGCCCACTCTTCGAACGCCCCGAAGTGCGCGATTTGCTGTGCGTGCTCTCGTTGATTGCGGACAGCAGCGGCACGAGCCTCATCCGTGTGGCTGAATTTCCCGACTATGCCATCCCTCAGAGCGACGCGCTCACACTCGTCGAACACGCGCGCGCCACCGAGCAACGGGCATTCGACCTGCTCAGGCGGCTCGAGCAACTGAGCGATCTTTCGCCGGAAGGACGCGCCGGCCTTCAAACGCTGGCCCAGCATCTTCATGGAGCAACACAAGGCACCACGCCGTGGCTGCTGGTCAGCCAATACCTGTTCGACCGCAGCGACTATGTCCGCACGGTTCTGTCCGGGCAGGCACCTTCCGACGAAATGCGCAAGGTCGCTGTACGGCAATTGATAGATTGCCTCCGCAATATGCCAGTCCAAGGCAGTGGCACGCCTATTCGGCGCGCTCTCGATCGGATCAGGCACATGATCCTGCTCGCCGATGAGCGCGATTTGCGCCAGCTTCCACCAGAGCTCGACGAGCTCGATGGCGTACGATTGATGACCGTGCATGCCAGCAAGGGCCTCGAGTTCGAGGCGGTTCATTTGCCGGGGTTGTACGCCGGCGCAATACCGTCGGCGAACCGTCCGCCCGTCTGCCCGCCTCCTACAGGCATGATCCTTCAGGTCCAGGATGAGGACGCGCACGAAGCCGAAGAGGAGTGCATCCTTTTTGTTGCCCTGTCGCGCGCCAAGACGCATTTGAGGCTTTACAGGCCGTCTCGCCGAGGATCCCGGAATGCAAGCCCGTCGCGCTTCCTGGAGCGGGTGACCACAACGACCGCTTTCGCAGCTGCCCCAGTGCCGCGGATTCATCCGGTGGCGACACTCAATCCAATTCTAATACCGCCACCGCCGACAGACCTTACGGCGCGTGACATCGACAACTTCTCTTCATGTCCCCGACGGTTCTACTATGAGCGGGTCCTGAACCTCCGGCATCGAACGCGCGCCGGGGCGTATCTCGATGCCCATGGCTGCGTCCAGGCTGTGATCCGCTATGCCCGCGACCTCGACGAAGCGCAGGCGTATGATCCGGCGGAAGCAGAGCGCATTTTCGACGAGGCTTGGGCGGCCAGCGGACTTGCCGAGCATGCGTTCGGCGACGCCTATCGCCGGCTCGTGATGTCGATGCTCGGCAGGCTTCATATCGCGGCAGCGGGCACGACCGCACGTCCGGGCGAGTTCATCACGACGATCGGCGGGAATGCCATCGGCGCACTAGCCGATCGCATTTTCGAGATCGACGGTACGCTTGTCGTTCGTAACCTGCGCTCGGGAAAGGCCTCCAGCGGCGACCCCGACCGCCTGTCGGCGACGATCCTGTTGAAGGCGGCCCGCGAGACGCTGGGCGCTGGCGCACGTGTCGAGAACCATTATCTCCTGGGCGAATCCGTGCTCGAGATCGGCCAGACGGCAGCGAAATATAACAAGCGCATCGCAGACTGCGAATCCGCGATCGACGACATCGGTGCGGGCAAATATCCGGTGATCACGAGCGATTTCCGATGCCCTCGCTGCCCTTACCTGTTCGTCTGCCCATCCCCTGAATGACTAATGCCGGCCTGACGGCCGGCGTGGGTGACCATCAGATTTTTCTCCGCTGATTTTTCCTTTTTGGCCCGCCTCACCCGATCAGTTGGGTGAGGCAGCCACCGGTTGCCCGGCATCGAAAAGGAAATGCACACAATGTCCACGATCATCTTTGCCGCCATCGAAGGCGAACCTCTCGAGCGCTTCGAGCTGGCGGAAGCCGCGCTCGTCAAGACGCTCATCGCCAGCCTGGACGGCCGTCATCCCAACATCGCCGAAATGCTCGTCTTCAAGGAAGATGAAGACGAGCCCATGGCCCAAGATCGTCCGCTGCACGGTCTCGATAACCCGATCTTCCACCTCCACCGCTGCCGCCAGATCAAGGTAGCGGTCAACTACAAGGCTGACACCTTCAACCACAAGTTCGCGCCCGCCACGACGATCAGGCGCGTCACCAAGTGGGCAACCAAGAAGGCCGGTCTCGATGAGGCCGAGGCCCAGGAGCATGTGCTTCAGATCAGCGGCACGCATATCCAACCGCCGCAGAATGCGCACCTTGGAAGCCTGAAGACGGACGGCTGCGCCATTGAGTTCGACCTCGTCCGCAAGCAGCTGGTTCAGGGCTAATGGAGCCGACCATCGGCGCCGATGAACGGGCGTTCCGCAGCCATGTGGAACGCCCGGACTTCCAGATCGGCGAGGCGAAAGGGCAGTGGCGGCTCGTCCGCATCGACTGGCCGCACTCGGTCATAACGGTGCGCGCGCATGACGGCACGGACTGGGCGTTCCGGTTCGATCTTCCAGGCTATCCCGCGGCATTGCCCAATGCGAGGCCGTGGGACTTGGAGGCCAATGCTCCGCTGGCCAACAGCCGGTGGCCGCAGGGCACGGGCCGGGTCGCGGCGGCCTTCAATCCGAACTGGAACGCCGCGGCGCTCTACCTGCCCTGCGACCGGCTGGCGCTCGCCGGCCACGAGCAATGGCTGGTGCAGCATCCTGAAAAAGCCTGGTCGCCGCCACGCGGCATCATTCACTATCTGGAGATCATCCATGACCTTCTGGCCTCTCACCAGCATCTGGCGGCTGTTGGCGCGGCCGCCTGAGCTGTCGATCCCGGTCCCCATCTGGTCGGACTTGCTGAACGGTTTGCGGGCGCGCGGCCGCGGTGTCCGCGAAAGTGGCGCGTTTCTGCTGGGTCCGCCCGGTCAGCCCCGCCATGTTTCGTCGATCGTGTTCTATGATGAAATCGACCCGCATGCCTTCGATACTGGGATCATCGTCATTGATGGCGCCTGCATGGCTGATCTCTGGGCGATCTGCCGCCGCTCGGGGCTGTCCGTCGTCGCGGACGTGCATACCCATCCCTGTGGGGCGGGCCAGAGCGAATCCGATCGCCGGCACCCGATGATCGCCGAGCCCGGGCATGTGGCGATGATCATCCCGGATTTCGCCGCCGAGCCGGTGCAGCTGAAGGCAATCTGCCTCTATCGTTACCGCGGCAACTTCGACTGGGACCGGCTCAAGCCCAAGTTCCTGCGTCCCTCTCTAAAGATCGAACGGGCCTAATCATGGACGACAAAATCATCGATACGCTGAACCGCACGGCAAAACTGTTCCTCGACACCGGCGCTGCCGCCAGTGTCGAGGAGGCGATCGCCAAACTTTCCACCTTCACGATGCACCTGACGATCGACGCGGAGGCCGCGGTGAGCCCAACCCATCAAGCGAGCCTCCTCACCGCGCTCAACTGTGGAGTGCGGACGTTCCTCGGTGGCGTGACCGTCGAAGGCATGCTTGACGTGCCCCTGCTGGTTCCGATCGCAGCTGGAGCAACCCTGGCTGATGCCGTGGTCGAACTGGGTGGGACCGCGGCACCGCACGCTCCGGGTGCGCCGATTGTCGCCATCGGCGGAACAGTCGCGGCTGGACTAGCTGATTTTGCCATTAGAACGACATTCGACGGATGGCGTGCCGGCGCGATTCCCCTAGCAAGCGCGAGGCTGGCGGAACGCACCGAGTTTGCGCTGTCCGGCATGTTGGCCGGAGCCCTCGCTGTTGCCGAGGTGTTCGCGCATCTGAACGGCGAACCGCTCGCCGGGCATCGCAGCGTCGGCCTGTCGCTTTGGGATCTTGATGACGAGGCGGACTGGACGGATTCGCGCAGTGACGGTCCCGTGATAACGGACCTGCCGTCCGATTTTTGGCTAATCGGGCTCGGCCATCTCGGCCAGGCCTATCTTTGGGCGATCGGGATGCTCCCATTTGCCGATCGCGGCAGCGTCCGACTCTTCCTCCAGGATGTGGATTGCGCGGGCAAGTCGACGAAGAGCACGTCACTGCTCACCACCGGCGCAGATCAAGGCCACCGCAAGACCCGGATCTGCGCGCGCTGGGCCGAGCAACGCGGGTTCGATACCGCTATCATCGAACGCCGGTTCGATGTCGACTTCCGTCGATCCGATCAGGAGCCCGGACTGGCATTGTGCGGTGTCGACAATCCAGTTGCGCGACGGATCCTCGACGAAGCCGGTTTCCCGATGGTCATTGAGGCTGGCCTCGGCAACGGCGCCGAAGACTTCCGCTTGATCCGGATGCATAGCTTCCCGGCGACACAGCGTTCTTCCGCGATCTGGCCGACGGCCGCGCAGGTCGATGAAGCGGACGGCGGCATCAGCCGTGCTGCCAAGCTCAAGGATCAGCCCGCCTATGTCGAATTGCGGAAAAAGGGCGAGCTTGACGAGTGCGGCCTTACGCTTCTTGCCGACGTCGCCGTGGGCGCGCCCTTCGTCGGCGTGACGGCAGCGGCGATCGTGCTGGCCCAAGCCGTCCGTGCCGTCGCAGGTGCACCCCGCGCAACCGTTGCGAATATTGATTTACGGTCGGTCGCGCATCGAAGCGCCGTGGTTGGGCAGGACGCCGACATCATCACCTTTGCGACGGCGCAAGCGCAATCGATCGAGTGATCGTGGTTATCAGGGGCCGTAAGGCAACTCGCCAAGCAGGCCCAGCATCGCGTCGCCCTGAAGACGCGTGAACGCGATTTCCTTGGCTTCACCCGGTTTGCGGGGCTTTGCCGGGCCGTCGCCTGGGGCGTTACGGGTATGACCAGCGACATGGGCGCCATCGTCCTTGATGAAAGGCAGAACGACGATGCGTCCAAAATTCTTGGAGATGATCGTACCTACCGCCCATTCGACAGCGTCGGCATGTGTTGAGTCGTGCGCCCCGATTTCCTTGACTGTCCAGCCAATGCCGCCTTCGGGCTCGTACCAGAATACGAACCGGTCGAGCACGACGGCATGGCGCCCCGCGGCGAGCGCTTCGGCGAGCATCTCCTTCATCGGCTGCAGCTGGAGCATGTCGATTGCTCGCGGGAGCAACATCTTTCGGATCGCCGCCTTGGTTCGCCCCCAATGTTGGGCCGGGTGCAAGCCAAAAGCGTCGGCGATCCTCGCTCGATGCCCCCAAATCGCGCCTTGCCGTGAGATATAGCCATTCGTGAGCCGCCGCCAATTTAAGCCATCCGTGGAATGGGCCAGTGACCGAGTGATGCCGCGGCCGACGACGATGGTGCGAAGATACGGCAGCTCCTGTAGGGCGCAATGGATGTCGTCCGCATCGTCTTCACTACCCGCGGTGATAGCGGTTCTGGACGGAGCGACCTTGCCGGTGTGACGCTTTTTGCCCTCGACGAACATCATCGCCTCTTCGTCTTCGCGACGGCGGGAGGCGAGATATGCCTTAGACAGCTTTAACAATGTTGAGCTTTGTCCATTCTCTCCAAGCACCGCTATATCGAAATCTTGAACCAGTTCGCGCGTCAGTTTTCGCGCCAGATGCTTGGCTTCGGCCTCGTCTTGCTCGACCTCGGCGCGCTGAGGCACGCCGCCCCCGAGTTGCGGCCGCCGGCGCTTCCACACAGGCTCGCCGTTCGCGCCGAACATCAGGTTCTCTAGATACCACCAATTATAGTAGGCATCGTAGCTCGCCCGGACAGCGTAGATCGTCGTGTCAGTCATGACGCCTCGCGGACATGGATGCTGAGCGACATGGCCGGTTCACGTTCGGAAGGATAGCTTTCGCCTATTGGCCTGAAGTCGAATTCCGGGAGCATGGCGCGCATCGTGTCGGACTTGGTCGTAACATAGACCGCGCGGCCATCGAGCTGGCGGATCGCGTGGGCAACTAAGGCGCGACCATGGCCTTGCCGCCTGAAGGCGCTGTCCACCACCACCCAACCGAGTTCAAATGGATAGTTCGCGGCCAAAGCCCCGACCTTGGCCTTGGCGAATTCATTCTGATGATGTGCGGCAATCGGCCGCTTGATCGCTGCCGTCCCGATCAGCCTGTCACCGTCATAGAGCGTAAGCAACGACAATGCCTGCTCGATCAGTGCCGGCATCGTCGCGGGATTAATCTCACCTGCGGCAACGACGAACCCCGTGAAACTGTCAATCTCTTGAGCCGACATTGCGGACGGATGGGTCGCACGAAGCGTCATCTGAAAATTGATTCTCTTGCGCCTGAGTTTGGACCTTTAGTCTCATATCTATGACCGCCAAAATCTCGTTTAGGGAAGAGTCTTCTTTGGCTTCTGCCCGAGATCAACACTCGCTGGAGCGACCACAGAGCGTGAACGAACGGCTGCTATAAGGCGTTGCCGGGCGGCGCTCGAACGTCCGCTTCGTCGGCGAAGCAGGCCGTTGAGCGTGTAAGGGAAATCCCTGCCCGATCTCAGTGACACGCCCGATTGAAGCATGACTGCAGCCCGATAGGAATGAAGAAACGGATCCGCCTGTGGTCGGACGGCTCCGAACTCTCCTCGTACGGATCGGAACGCACGTGATGACCACCGTCGAACCCCAGCCCACACAGTCGGTGGCTGCCCGGCTCAGTGATCAGGACATCAGCGACGCCTGGATCTACCTGCTCGGGCGCCTCCTGATCATCCGCCAGCAACAGGTAGATTTCGACGAGGAGGGATTTGTCTGGAACCAGCTCCTCCACCGTAAGCCCGGCCAGGTCGACTGGCCCAACCCCAACCTCGACGTCGCTTACTCCGAGGCCTGGGTGGCGATCGACGAGCACAGCTTCCTGCTGGTTACGGTGCCCGTCATCGAGGGCCGCTATTATGTCGTCGAATTCCTGAACGGCTGGGGCGAAACCATCGCCAACATCAACGAGCGCGTCTATCCCGATCACCCGGACGGTCTGTTCGCAGTTTGCCTCGAGGGCAGCAATGTCGACAGTGCCATCGGCGCGAAGCGCGTGGATGTGCCTGTAAAGGTCTCACGCGTGCTTCTCCGTGTCGAACTCGGTGCCAAGTGGGACGAGGCCATCACGCTCCAGCACCAGTTCAAGTTCAAGATCCATGGCAATCCCGAACTGCCGGCCATCCCGCGATCGGTGATGTTCGACATGGCAGCCCTCCCCGGCGTCGAGGCGTTCGATTCCGCCACGCTCGCCCTTGATACCGAACGAGATCTGAGCCCCGGCATGGAAACGCTCCAGGCCAATAGCCGGGCGATCGCCGCCGCTATCGAAGATCCGGTCGAGCGCGAACGGATCGACAAGATCGTCCGCCAGAAGGCACACCGGGATTTTGGCGCGGCTGCCCCCTATATCGGGCGAGGCTCGATCCGGAACGGCTGGGCGCGTCCAGCCTGCTGCGGCCATTGGGGCGATGACTGGATGACGCGGACCACGGTCAACTATGGTGGCATCTGGGCCAACGTGTTCGAGGAAGTGCTCTATTACCGTGGTGCGCTGGATAGCCAGGGCAAAGATCTTGAGGCCGACGGAATCTACACGCTCACCTTTCCCGCCGACGATTTGCCGTCGAAATATGCCAAATATTTCTGGTCGGTGATCGCGGTCGATCGGCTTCACCGCCGCGTGCTGCCCAACCCGCTCGATCGCTTTCTTCTGAACAAGGAGTCGAAGCTGACCTATTCGGACGACGGCTCCCTGACCCTCTATTTTGCGCCCGACCAGCCGACCGACGCACCACAAGGCAACTGGCTCCCCACCAAAGGCAAACCCTGGAGCCTCACGTTCCGTTTCTATGGCCCCCGCGGCGGTGTCGCGGATGGCAGCTATTTTCCGCCGTCGCTGATCAAGCGCTGAGGAAGAACACCGCCCTCGATCGCGTGGAGCATTCATCGGCACGTCGGCTGTACGGAATCCGACATGAACATAGGGCGGGTTTCGGCGAGCCCGCGAGATGGTGTGGACGACTGCTTCGGCGGCGGCACCGCTGGATGACGAACGTTGGCGGTGGGCCGGTGGCAGGGTCGGCTTTTCTCAATTTCCGCCGGCAAGCGGCCATTCCGGATCCCACGACATTTCACCCATCCATACGAGCTGGCATCGTTCTCTCAAAGCGCCAGGCACTTGGCTACATTCGGGCCGAGCGTCCCGTCTTCTCGCGAAACGCCCGCCCATCGGCAGAAATTATTCAGCTCTGCTTCGCGACTTCCTGAGCCCTGGCATAGCTCTCCGCGACCGCGGCGTAATTAGGCGCAGCCAGCCCATAGAGGGTTGCGAGCTCGGCCGCCTCCGGACGCCGCCACGTCCGATGCAGTTCCGACAGCAGCGCATTGGTCGAAGTCGGTATGATCCCGGCTTGCGTAAAACGAGCGAGCGTCGTGCGCGATGCGAATTCGCTCGGATCGCCCGAGGCGTCCATCACTGCATAAACGTCGAAGCCCCCAGCCTTGGCATCGAGCGCCGGGAACATGACGCAGACGCTGGTCCAGACGCCGGCCATGATGAGCGTGCTCTTGTCTGTCGCACGGACGGCGTCGACAAAAGCCGGATTATCCCAGGCGTTCACTTCGCCATTACGCGGAACGTAGACCGCGTGCGGGGCATGCTGATGGATCTCGGGCATGAGCGGTCCGTTCGGACCGTTCGGCTCCGATGCAGTCGTGATCACGGGAATCTCGAGCAGGGTAGCCAGCCTGGCGATCAATTCGACATTGCGGCGCAGATCGGCGATCGAGATATCCTTTACGGTCTGAAACAGGCCCGCCTGATGGTCGAGCAGCAGAATAACCGAGTTCGATGGATCGATAAGCGCCTGACCGCCACCGGTGGGCAGAACACTGGATTTAGTATTGTTCGTCATTTTCATCTCCATGAATGTGAGGATGGTTCGAGCACAGGTGAGCGCCGCAAAGTGGAGAGCTGGGCGGGCGAGACGCGACCGGCCAGGCTTTTCCTGTCACCGCAGTGAACCAAACGAGCCGCGCAACTCCTGCGTGAACAGGTCAGGGCTGTTCCCAGACGGTGAATACCGAACTTCGGGAAGCGAGAATGGCGGACGAGATTGGGAATCGGTCCGCAGGACGCGAATGCTCAATAACAGCGGCTCCTTCCATCTGCGAACAGGGACATTTCCCGAATGTCTCCATCGCCCGGAAGATGCAGATTATGGCGCATCTTGCCGGGCGGGAGGTTTGCCAATGGCCGCTGCGCTCAGCTCTTGATGAAGGCGAGCAGGTCGGTGTTGATGATCTCGGCGTGGGTCGTGGTCATGCCGTGCGGAAAGCCCTCGTAGGATTTGAGCGTGCCGTTCTTCAGGAGCTTAACTGACAGGGGAGCGGAGTCCGCATAGGGGACGATCTGGTCGTCGGTGCCATGCATCACAAGGACAGGTACGTCGATCTTCTTGAGGTCTTCCGTAAAGTCGGTCTCCGAAAAGGCCTTGATGCAGTCATAATGGGCCTTGGCACCGCCCATCATGCCCTGTCGCCACCAATTCTGGATCACACCCTGGCTCACCTCGGCGCCTGCACGATTATATCCGTAGAAGGGGCCTGTCGGAATCTCGAGGAAGAACTGGGCGCGGTTGGCAACCAGGGCGGCGCGGAACCCGTCGAACACTTCAATGGGAAGCCCGGCAGGGTTGGCCTCGGTCTTGAGCATGATCGGCGGCACCGCACCAATCAGAACCGCCTTTGAGACCCGACCCGGCTCAGCGCGAGCAACATAATGCGCGACTTCACCGCCACCCGTGGAGTGGCCGATGTGAACAGCGTTCTTGAGGTCGAGCGTCCTTGCCAGTTGCACGACATCGGCGGCGTAGGTGTCCATCTCATTGCCGGTGTCAGTCTGGCTGGAGCGACCATGGCCACGGCGGTCGTGCGCAATCACACGGAAGCCCTCGCCCAGGAAGAACATCATCTGGGCATCCCAGTCGTCCGCGCTGAGCGGCCAGCCATGGTGAAAAACGAGCGGCTGGGCGTCCCTCCGCCCCCAATCCTTGTAAAAGATTGTTGCGCCGTCCTCGGTCGTGAAAGTGCCGTCAGCCATGATTGCTTCCTTCCGGTTGAGATCCGATCCAGATGATTGTCGTAAAGTGAACGTGGATGCTCAGGACATTCGGCGCAGGTCGAGCGCGTTTGTCAGAAACTTGACCGTCCGTTCGAATGAAAGCGCTGCAGCCGCGGCATCATAGTGCAGGCCAGTGTGCCGGGCGAAAGCGTGGTTCTGGCGAGGATAGCTGTACACCGTGGCATTTGGGATCCTCTCGAGAGCGTTCTTGATGGAGGCCTGGGCCTCCTTGCTGATGAATTCGTCTTCCTCCGCGAGGTGCATGATCATAGGTGCCGTGATTGCCCCTGCCTCGTCGAGATAACGCTCGGTGTCGCCTCCGTGATAGGCAACCGCCGCGTCGACCGTGTGACGAGCCGCCGTCAAAAAGGTCATCAGTCCGCCGAGACAAAACCCCATGACAGCGACTTTGCCGGTGGCACCGTCGAGACGCCTCGCCGCCGCAATCGTCGCAACGATGTCCCGGACGCCGACGTCACGATCATAGGCGGTGTAGAGCGCCAGGCCTTTCTTCCATTCCTCCTCTGACCAGCTGTTGAGATCGACCCCCGGCTCCTGCCGCCAGAACAGATCCGGCGCGACTGCAATGAAGCCGGCCGCGGCAAGTTCGCGACAGGTCTGGCGAATGTCCTCGTTGACGCCAAAGACCTCGTGGAGAACAACCACCACTGGTGCAGGACCATGAGCAGGTCGCGCCACAAAAGCGGAAAAGTCACCGCCCTCCGTTGATATGCTGATCGCCTCGTCCATAGTGCCCTCCGGTTGATATGAAACGAGTTTAGGTATCCAGACTGTCATCACGAGGGTGGGATATGACAAAAGCGGGGGTCAAAAGTGTCAGCACGCCGGTAACGCGCTTTGAGGTGGCGCTTGCCTATGACGCAGGCACGGCACGCGGCGGCCTCTATGGTCTCACCGACCTCTTCACCTATGCGAGCGAGTTCGCGGCGAAGAGACAGGGATCCGGTACCATCAACCCCGTTCGCATCACCCACTGGTTGGCCTCAGACGACACGAGGCAGATTGAATGCACATATGACAGTGCGCCCGGCCTTCCTCACAAGACCAACCTGATCATCATTCCCAACAACCATCGGGCGATCGGAGAGCCGAACCATCAAAGCCCATTAGTCGACTGGCTGCGCGCCCGGCACGCCGAAGGCATTTCTCTCGCGGCCGTGTGTGGCGGTGTATTCATGCTGGCCAAGACCGGTCTGCTCGATCGCCGGCAAGCGACGACCCATTGGTCCTTTACCGAGGATTTTGCATCGCGCTTTCCCGAAGTGCTTCTCGAGTCCAATCATATGGTCATTGACTATGGAGACGTGATGACCGCGGGAGGCGCAATGGCGTGGGCGGATCTCGGACTGCGCCAGACAGAGCGATTTCTGGGAACTGCGGTGATGCATGACACCGCCCATTACATGAATGTCGATCCACCCGGGCGCGAACAGCGTTTCTACAGCGGTTTCGAGCCGCGAACCAAGCATGGCGACGCAGCTATCCTGAAGGCCCAGCAATGGCTCGCGACGAAGCGTGACAGCGCAGTCGCCGTGGCCGATATAGCAACTTATGCCGGCCTCGAACCGCGCACCTTTCTCCGCCGATTTGTCCACGCCACGGGTATGAAGCCCACTGAGTATCAGCAACGACTTCGCGTCAGCCGGGCCCGAGAGATGCTGGAATTCTCACGCGCCTCCGTCGATACGATCGCCATGAGCGTCGGATATGGGGACACAAGAGGATTTCGTCGGGTCTTTCAGAGTATCGTGGGCCTGACTCCATCCGATTATCGCCGCCGCTTCGCGTCGCAAGGCACTTCTGGAAGCGATGCACCAACAGCGGCCGCCTCCTAGAGACAGAACTCAACTTCGCGACGGTGCGTTCAATTGTAAGGCCACGGTCCAAAGCGCGCCAACGACCGCTTTCGAGCGACCCGCGACGAGCCGCAATCCGGCTACCGCCGACGAACCGCGTCCCAACCTTCCCGCCAAAGTTATTATTGACTGATCAATCCATAATGCCTATTTGCTCCCTATGGCTAGACCGCGCGAATTCGACAGGGACGCTGCTTTGCAGAAGGCTATGGAGGTATTCTGGTCCAGGGGCTTCGCCGCGACCTCGACCGAAGACCTGCTCGGCGCCATGGGGATCGGCCGGCAGAGCCTCTACAACGCGTTTGGCGACAAGCGTCAGCTCTACGTCGAAGCTTTGCGCACCTATCAGCGCGGATCGATCAGCGATCATGTACGGCGCCTTACCGCGCCCGCGTCGCCGATTGCCGGGATCGAAGACCTTCTGGTCGGCTTGGCGCAGGAAGACGACGCGAGGCGGGCCTTGGGCTGCATGGGCGTCGGATCGGTAGGCGAGTTCGGCATGTCCGACCCTGAACTCGTGGCGCTGCGAGAGCAGGCGAGCCCGGTGTTGCATGGCCGGCTGATCGAACGGATCGGCGAGGGTCAGGCGAAGGGCGAGATCGACCCGACGCTCGACGCGGGCGCAACTGCGGGCTTCATCCAGATGACCATGACCGGTCTGCAGACAGCCGCACGTGCGGGTGGCAGCCTCGCGGATCTGCACGGCCTGGCGCGTTTTACCGTGGACCTGATCAGAACGAAATAAATGGCCCCCGTCCAAGGAGACCGGGAATGTACAGCTTGCACCTAATTATGGACTATTCAGTCAATAAAGGAGAATGGTAATGACGATCTATCCCCATAAGGTAGCTCTGGTTTTTGGCGGTTCGCGTGGGATCGGCGCCGCGACTGTCATGCGGCTGGCGAAGGACGGCTTCAAGGTGGCCTTCACCTTCGCGACGCGCGAAGACAAGGCGGCCGACGTTGCGGCCGACGTTGGCGCGGCGGGCGGCGAAGCCTTCGCCATCAAGGCCGACAGTGCCGATCACGAGCAGATTCTGGCGGCCGTGGAGCAGGTCGTCGCCCGGTTCGGCCGGATCGACGTGCTTGTCGTCAATGCGGGAATCTTCGCGCTTGGCACGATCGAGAGCGTCCCGGTCGATCAACTCAACAGAATGCTCGACGTCAACGTCCGCGGCGTTTTCCTGGCGATACAGGCCGCGGTACCGCATCTGAACGATGGTGGCCGGGTCGTCACCATCGGTAGCAATGTCGCGATCCGGACCGGCACGCCCGGAGCCAGCGTCTACCAGTTCACAAAGGCGGCGCTGGCCGCGATGGTCAAGGGCGTGGCGCTCGACCTGGCTCCCCGGGCGATCACGGTCAACAATATCCAGCCCGGGCCGACCGACACCGACATCAACGTGGGGGCGCTTGAGGCGCTGGCGGGAATGAGCCCGCTCAAGCGGGTCGCGCAACCGAGCGAGATCGCCGGGCTGATCGCCTACGTGGCGAGCGAGGAGGCGGGCTACGTCACCGGCACCAGCCTAACCATCGACGGCGGCTTTACCCTCTGACCGCTCGGGCGGGGGACCGAACGAACGGCCGAGATATGTTTGAGAGCGCCGGCGCATTTCTTGCGCTGCCGCTCTCGCTCACACCAGATCACAACGATTAACGGGCGGTCCCTGCCGACTGGGATTACCAACGATGCCGTTTCCGAAGCTGTCGAAAAGGTTCCAGTCATGTCGAAGCCCACGTCCGAAGCCTTCACGCCCGATCGTCGCGGGTTCATCCACGGGGCAGGCGCGATCGCGGCGGCGCTCGTTGGAGGCACGTTCGCGGCGAAGGCTGCGGCCGCGCCGCAACAAACACAGCGGGTCGCGCCGTCCTTCGGGCCGGTCAAGCAGATCGACGCTGGCGTCCTCAACATCGGCTATGTCGAGATGGGCCCGGCCTCGGGTTCGGTGGTCCTGCTCTTCCATGGCTGGCCCTACGATATTCATGCCTTCGCCGAAGTGGCGCCACTGCTCGTCGCGCGCGGCTATCGCGTGATCGTCCCGCATCTGCGGGGCTATGGCACCACCGTCTTCCGCTCGACCGATACGCAGCGCAACGCGCAACAGGCTGCGCTCGCAGCGGACGGGATCGCACTGATGGACGCGCTCGGCATCCAGCAGGCGATCGTTGCGGGCTTCGACTGGGGCGCCCGGACCGCGGACATCATGGCGGTGCTGTGGCCCGAGCGTTGCAAGGCGCTGGTCTCGGTCAGCGGCTATCTGATCGGCAGCCAGGCCGCCAATGCCAAACCGCTGCCGCCGCAAGCCGAGCTGCAATGGTGGTACCAATTCTATTTCGCGACCGACCGCGGCAAGGCCGGCTATGCTGCGAACACCAAGTCGTTCAACCGACTGATCTGGGAGCTCGCCTCGCCCCAATGGAAGTTCGACACTTCGACTTACGACCGTTCGGCTGCGTCGTTCGTCAATCCCGACCACGTCGCCATCGTGATCCACAATTATCGCTGGCGGCTGGGATTGGCCGAGGGCGATCCCCAATATAATGCCGTCGAGGCGAAGCTGGCTGCGGCGCCGCCGGTGACGATCCCGTCGATCACCATGGAAGGCGACGCCAATGGCGCGCCGCACCCCGACCCTTCCCAATATCGCTCACGGTTCACCGGTTCTTATGAGCACAGGCTGATCAGGGGCGGCATCGGCCACAACCTGCCACAGGAAGCTCCCCGGGACTTCGCACAAGCCGTAATCGACGTCGCCACATTGACCGGCTGAGGAGTTGACCATGAAGCGTTTTTCCACGTGCAGCCTCGCGTTCGCGGCTATGTTGTTCGGTGTGTCGGCCATGGTCGCCGTCCGGGAGCCCCAACATGACAGTTCGCCGATCTACGGTGTGCGGCTTCCTGAAGGGTATCGCGATTGGAAGCTGATCAGCGTCGCGCACGAAGCGGGCATGAACAACGATATCCGCGCAATCCTCGGCAACGACATCGCGGTGAAGGCTTTTCGCGAGGGCAAGCGCCCCTTCCCCGACGGCACGATCATCGTGCGGCTGGCCTGGCAATTCCAATCGTCGCCGCGCAATGACACCGTCTTCCCTGCACCCCAATCCTTCGTTGCCGGCCCACCGACCAATGTGCAGCTGAGCGTCAAGGATTCGAAGCGTTACGCCGCGAGCGGCGGCTGGGGCTATGGCCAGTTCGAGAATAGCGTGGCCAACAAGGATGCCAAGCTCACCCAATCCTGCTTCACCTGCCACGTGAAGCTGGAAGCGCTCGACAAGAATGCGGACCTCGTGTTCACCGGCTACTCGGACTAGGCCATGACATTATCCGCGGCCGACGACGCGCGAGCGAAGCCGGCCGCGGCGGGCGCCGAAGTGGGGGAGGCGCCGGCACCCGAAGGTCATTGAGCGGTTGCCGCCTTTTCGATCAGTCCAGCGACGGCAGGTGCATTTGACACCATCACCACGTGCGAGGCGCCTTTCACCACCACCGTACTGCGCGATTTCGCTCGATCGGCCATGAATGCCAGCGTCGCAGGGGGGATGTTCTTGTCCTTGTCGCCATAGATGAACCAGGACGGGATATGCTTCCAAGCGGGCGCGGTGGATGCTTCGCCCAGCGCCGCCTCGGCGATCGGTCGCTGGCCAGCGGCCATCAGCCGCGCCTCGGCCGCGGGCACGTCGGCTGCGAACTGGTCGTGAAAGCGCGCCTCGAGAATGTAGACGTCGTTGCCGCCATCGCCGAGCTTCACCGGCGGGGCCAGCGTCGGGGCGAGCGTGCTGCCCGGGAACTTTCCAGTCAGGCCCAGCGCCGTTTCGCCCGCTTCGGGTGCGAAGGCGGCGACATAGACCAACGCCTTGACGTTGGACGCGCGTTCGGCCGCCTCACTGATCACCGAGCCGCCATAGCTATGCCCGACCAGCACAACCGGGCCGTCGATACTTCTGACCAGACTGCTGACGACATCCGCATCGGTGCGCACGCCTCGCAGCGGATTAGGCGCCGCGATTACGGTATATCCGTCGCGCTGGAGAATGGTGATCACCCCGTTCCAGCTCGACGCGTCCGCGAATGCGCCGTGGACAAGCACAATGGTAGGCTTGGCAGGCGCGTTCATGCCCTGAGCCTGCACCGCGAGCGGGAGCGCGGCAGCGGCGAGCAGCAGTCCGCCGGCAATCAGCTTCTTCATGTCGGTCTCCTTCGTGAATGGACGGGTCACACGAGCGCGACGACGGCGTCGATATTGCCCTTGATCGCCTTCGAATAAGGGCAGGTGCGATGCGCGGCCTCGATGAGCTGGCGGGCGACGTCTGGTTCCACGCCTGGAACGCTGACGTTCAGCCGGGCGGCCAGCGAATAGCCGTCCTCACCGTGCCGAAGATCGACCTCGGCATCGATCGCAAGACCGGGTGGCAGCACGATGCCCTTGCTCCTGGCGGCGATCGCCATCGCACCTTCGAAACAGGCGGACCAGCCGGCCGCGAAGAGCTGCTCGGGATTTGTGCCAGCACCGGGTCCGCCGGGTGTCGAAAGCCCAACCTCGAGGCGGTCGTCCGAACTGCGTGCTGATCCTTCGCGGCCGCCAGTCACATGGACATGCGCAGTATAGACGGTCTTGGGATCGGACATGGTTCTTCTCCTCGGGATCAGGATTAGGGTCAGCGCAGCGGACGGAAGGCGGCGCGTACCTCGTCGGCAAACAGCCGGGGCTGTTCCCACGCGGCGAAGTGGCCGCCATTGTCGGCTTCATTGAAGTAGAAGAGATTCCCGTAACAGCGCTCGGCCCAACTCCTGGGTGCGCGGAATATCTCGCCGGGGAACACGCTCACAGCGACTGGCAGGTCGATGATGCCGCGCGCGTTGAAATTGTTGGAGTGATCCTCCCAGTAGATCCGGGCAGCAGAGGCGCCTGTCCCGGTCAACCAATAGAGCGAGATATCGTCGAGGATCGCGTCGCGGCCGAGGACGCGCTCGGGCTGGCCATCGCTGTAAGTCCATTGCGCGATCTTCTCATACATCCAGGCGGCCATGCCGACCGGCGAGTCGACCAGCGAATAGCCTATGGTCTGCGGCCGCGTATTCATCATCGCCGCATACGCCGAATTGTCGCGGTAAAAGGCCTCGAGCTGGTCGAACGCGCCACGCTCCTTTGCCGACAAGCTCGCCGGCGCGGGATCACCAACCGCGAGGATCCGGGCGATGTCGGCGGGAACGACCGCCGGCATGTTGAGGTGGATGCCGACCAGCCCCGGTACGTGCTGGAGCGCCATGCGCTGCGAGATCACCGAGCCGCAATCGCCGCCCTGACTGACGAAACGGTCGTAGCCCAGCCGCAGCATGAGCATCCCCCAGGCACGGCCGATATGATCCGAGCCCCAGCCAGGCCTGGTCGGCTTGGCCGAGAAGCCGAATCCGGGGATCGACGGGATCACGAGGTGGAACGCGTCTTCAGCCTTTCCCCCATGTGCCGTCGGGTTGGTGAGAGGCTCGATGACGTTGAGGAATTCGAGGACCGAGCCCGGCCAGCCGTGCGTGAGGATCATCGGTAGTGCATTGTCATGCGGCGAGCGGACATGGATGAAATGAACATCGAGGCCTTCGATCTCGGTCAGGAACATCGGTAGCGCATTCAGCCGCGTCTCGATCTTGCGCCAATCATAGCCGCGTGCCCAATACCGCATCAGCGGCTCGAGCGTCTGGCGGCGCACGCCCTGGCCATCGTCAGGTGTCGGCTGTGGATCGGCCCAGCGTGTCTCGGTGATCCGGCGTTGCATCGTAGCGATGTCGTCTGCGGGAATCGCGACCTTGAACGGCCGGATCGCCGTGCTTTCCGGTCCTGCGAAAACCTGAGATGGAATGACGTTCGCGGCACCGGCGAGCGCGGCACCGACGACGAACTGGCGACGCGACGCGGAATTGTTTGCGAACATTGGCTGCTCCTGCCGAGGGGATGGCGGCCAAAATAGAGGAGCACCGCCGCGACGCTCGTTAATCGGGATGATGTGGTGTTAGCGCTCGCGAGGCGGGTGCACCTGCAACACACCCTTTCAGAATCTAACAGGATCATGACGAGCGCTAACAGGCAGCGCCGCCGCGGCACCCTACATGTGCGGTCACCCGCAGGAAGAAGGCAGGTACCATGACCCGGAGACGCTCGCTCGGCTTTGTCACGGCCGCAATCGTGGCAGCGGTAGCCACGACCACAATTTGCTTCGGCGACGCGCTTGGGCTGGCCCACACTCCTGCCCCCAACACCGATGCCATCGCCACCGCGCCCATCGATACCTCTTATGGGCCGCTCAACATGTTACAGGGCGCCGGGCCCTGGCTAACCCCCTTGCCGGATGGCCCGAAGTCGCTCCGCGGCAAGGTCCTGATCGTCAATTTCTGGACCTATTCCTGCATCAACTCGCTGCGCGCCCTCCCCTATCTGCGTGCCTGGAGTGAGCGATATGGCGGCAAGGGGCTGGAAGTGATCGGCGTGCACGCGCCCGAATTCGGCTTCGAGAAAGAGTCCGCCAAGGTCCGGCTTGCGGCGGACCAACTCCAGATCCGCTACCCGAACCTTCAGGACAATGGCTATGCGGTGTGGCGTGATTTCGGCAATCAGGGCTGGCCCGGCTTCTACTTCATCGATGCCACGGGCAAGGTGCGCGGCTATCGGCTTGGCGAGGGCAATTACGACGACGCCGAACAGCTGATCCGCAAGTTGCTGGCCGAAGCAGGCCGAGACATTTCAAACGTGCCCATGTCCCCGATCCGGGGCAAAGGCATCGAGGCCGCGGCCGACTGGGCGGACCTCCATTCGCCCGAAGCCTATATCGGCTATGCCAAGGCGGTCGACTTCGCCTCGCCCGGCGGCTTCCACGCAGATGCCCCCCGCGTCTACGGCTCCGCCGGCGCACTGACGCTCAATCAATGGGATCTCACAGGCAAGTGGAAGGTAGGTCGCGAGTTCGCGATGCTGGACAGCGGACCCGGCAATGTCCGCTTTCGCTTTCACGCCCGCGACGCGCATCTGGTGCTCGGTGGCGCGCCCGACGGCCGCCCCGTCCGTTTCCGTGTGACGATCGACGGTCGGGCTCCGGGCGCGAGCCACGGCCTGGATGTCGATGCCGCGGGCTGGGGCGAGGTGAAGGAGGACCGGCTCTATCAGCTCGTCCGCCAATCGGGGGCGATCGCGGACCGGACGGTCAAGGTCGAATTCTCGCGTCCGGGCGTCCGCGCTTATGTCTTCACGTTCGGTTGAGGAGCAGGAGAGATGGCACGCACCTGGATTGTGACGGGCAGTTCGCGCGGATTCGGACGCGCCCTCGGTGAAGCTATCCTCGACGCCGGCGACAATTTGCTGGCGACAGCGCGCGACCCCGCCCAGCTCGACGGCCTGGGTGCCGGCCGTCCGGGCAAGCTCGCAACAGCCCGACTCGACGTCACGAGCGAGGCGGATGCAGCAGCAGCAGTGGCGAGAGCAATCGCCGAGTTCGGAACGCTTGACGTGCTGGTAAACAACGCCGGTTATGGCAACGTCGGTTCGGTCGAGGATACGCCGCTCAGTTCCTTCCGCCAACAGATCGAGACCAACCTGTTCGGCACGATCATCATGACCAAGGCCGTAATCCCCCATATGCGAGAACGCGGTAGCGGCCATATCGTGCAGTTCTCCTCGGTTGGCGGTCGTATCGGCGCGCCGGGACGCGCGCCCTATTCCGCGGCCAAGTGGGGCGTGGAGGGCTTCTCGGAGGTGTTGGCGCAGGAGATGAGGTTGGTCGGTGTGCGGGTGACGATCATCGAGCCCGGTGGCTTCCGGACCGACTTCGCCGGATCCTCGACCAAACTGGAGGCGGGCCGGGCAGAATATGATGCTGTGGTCGGCAATGCCGCGAGAATGCAGGGGGTCTATGACGGCAAGCAGCCGGGAGATCCCCGCCGCGGCGCCCGGGCGATCCTGGACGTCGTTGGATCGCAGGCGCCTCCCTTGCGCTTGCCGCTCGGTAGCGATGCCATTGTCGCGATCGAGCGCAGCGACCGGACCCGCCTTGAGGAACTGGCACGCTGGCGTGATCTCAGTCGGTCCAGCGACTATCCGGCGCCGTCCTGAACTCCGAAGAATTCGAAAACATTATCTTTTGTCGGGATTGAGATGCGCCGCCGGCCACGGCATGGATCGAGCCAACCAGATATTGGATTGGCGAGATGGTGGAGACCCCAGAGAAGCAGCTTCATGGCGAGCGCATCTGCTTCGGCCCCTTCTGCCTGTCACCGGACAAGCGGCTTCTGACAAAGAATGGCGAGCCTTTGGAAATCGGCGGACGGTCCTTCGATCTGCTTGTGGTGCTGACCGAACAGCCCGGAAGAGTTCTGTCCAAACGCGAGCTGCTCAAGCGCGTCTGGTCCGACGTGGTGGTCGAGGATGGCAGCCTGCGCTTCCATATGGCGGGCCTGCGCAAGCTGCTGGGCGACGGCGTCGACGGAGCACGCTATATCGCGACGCAGGTCGGTGTCGGATACGCATTCGTCGCTGCGGTTGAGCATCAGGGCAGCGGAATGGCACCACCTCCTGCCAATGGAGCGGCGCGGAGCAGCCCGCGCAGCATCAATGTGCCCGGACGGCTGCCGCATCTCATCGGGCGCGAACGCGATGTCGAATTTCTGTTGAAGCGCGTCGCCGATACGCCCCTCTTCACGATCGTCGGCGCGGGTGGTGTGGGCAAGACATCCCTCACGATCGAGATCGCTCACCGGCTGGCCGCTACGTTCGAGAATCAAGTAGCATTTGTCGACCTCAGCATGTTGGAGAACCCGGCAGTGGTGCCGTCGATGATTGCCGGCGCAATGGGAATATTCGTGCAGAGCGGCGATCCAGTCGGAGCGATTCTGGGGCATCTCGGTGACCGACCGTTCCTCCTCATCCTCGACAATTGCGAGCATGTCATCGAGCCGGTCGCCGGTATTGTTGAGCAGATCGTCGACGGGGCCGCCGGCGCGCGCCTGGTGGCCACCTCGCGCGAGCCGCTCCGCGTGCGGGACGAGCATGTTCTCCGTCTGGATGCGCTCGGCTATCCCGAAGACCTGTCCGGGCTCAAGCATGAAGAACTGCTCGCTTATCCGGCCGTGCAGCTCTTTTGCGAACGCGCGGCTGCCGCCGACAGCTCGCTGATCATTGACGACGAAGCTGTCCGACTCATTGGCAACATGTGTCAGCGGCTCGGCGGTATGGCGCTCCCGATCGAACTTGCGGCAGTACGCGCCGCCACGCATGGCGTCGCCGCCACAGCCCGGCAATTGGGCGAGCGCTTCAGCCTGGGTTGGTCGGGCCGACGAACCGCCCAGCCTCGTCAGCAAACACTGCAGGCGACCCTGAACTGGAGCTATGACCTGCTGTCCGCAAACGAGCGGATCGTGCTCGAGCGCGTCTCGGTATTCGTCGGTCCCTTTTCGATCGACGCGACTTTGGAGGTCGTGGCGGATGCACAGATCGGATCCGATGACGTGGTCGCGGCGCTCGACGAGCTCGTCTCGAAGTCGCTGATCGTTCCCGACCGGTCGCACCGCACCGGCACCTATCGCCTGCTGGAAATGACTCGTGCTTTCGCTCGGGAAAAACTGAGCTTCCGCGGTCCAGCGGAAGACGACATGATCGCGCGGCGCCACGCGGCCTATTTCCTCCGCGAGCTTGAAGGTGTGGTCGAGCAGGATGAGAGCGTGCTCGAGGACACAAGACCGCTCCGCCAGCAACTCGGCAACATCCGGAGAGCGCTGGATTGGTGCTTCGGGGACAATGGCGACCGGAAGATTGCCGTTCGCCTTGCTGCCGCCACCGCGCCGGTCTTCCTCAACCTTTCGCACCTGATCGAGTGCCGCAGCTGGAGCACACGCGCCCTCGACGAAATCGAGGACGCCCAGCGCGGGACTGAGCTTGAACTGGAGCTTCAGGCCGCTCTCGGCATCACGCTCATGTTCACCCGTGGCAACAGCGAGGCGGCGGGCAGAGCGCTAACCCGTGCGCTGGAGATCGCGACCGCGCTTGACGACCGTTGGAACCAGCTGCGTCTGCTCGGCCGCCTGCACATATACCATGAACGCATCGGCGAGTATTCGACGGCGCTCCGCCACGCCGAGCAGGCGTTAGAAGTCGCAGCAATTATCGGTGCACCCGAGGCGATCGGCGTCGCCTGTTCGCTGTCGGGCATATCGCACCATCTGGCCGGCGACCAGAAACTGGCGCTACGCCAACTGGAACAGTCTCTGCAGAAGAGTCCGCCCTCCACCCGCAGCCGGACGGTCCATTACGGCTTCGACCACAGGAATCGCTCCGGCATCGCCCTGGCGCGAACGCTGTGGCTCACCGGTCGCGCCGCGCAGGCCGGCCGCCTGGCCCGACAGATCGTCCGCGAGGCGGCCGCGCTCGATCATCCGGTGACCCACTGCATAGCGCTGATCTGGGCGCTGGCAGTCCATATGTGGATGGAGGATTTCGAAGCTGCCGGCGACGCGCTTTCAGCCTTCGCCGAGTGCGCCGAAGCCAATGCGCTCGGCCCCTATATCGCAGCCGCTTCAGGCTTTCGGGGTGAGCTGGCGATTCTGCAGGGCCGCACCGGCGATGCGCTGGCCGCCGTCGAGGAAAGCCTCACCCGACTGCGCGCGGCGCGCTACGAACTGTTGACGACGTCCTTCTCGATAGCGCTCGCCCGCGGCCTCGCGGCCGACGAGCGTCCAGACGAAGCGCTGCATCTGGTCGATGCCACGCTCGCCAGCTGCGAAGCGAATGGCGAGCGGTTCGCGGTGCCCGAATTGCTTCGCCTGAAGGCCGAAATTGCACGACATTCGTCTGCGCAGGTGGAACCGGGCACTACGCTCCTGGAGCAGGCACTGATCCTCAGTCGAGACCAGGGCGCGCGCGCCTGGGAACTGAAGGTGGTCAACGATCTCGCTGCACAGTTTGCCGACGACAACAGGATCGCAGATGCCGTGGCCCTGCTTGAATCCGCCTGTGCCGGTTTCCAGTCTGGCGACGAAACACCGGACACGCGTCGGGCACACCAGTTGCTCGCGTCGCTCCTCTCGCGCCGCGACTGACACACCGTTTCCTACGGGACGACAGCAGGTAGAAGGCCCCATGACGAAAAAGATTTCATACGACGAGCAACTCGCCGCGATCCTGCCGGCGCTCGAGGGATATGTGCCGCGGGGAATGACTCTTGCCGACCTGCCCCGCTTTCGTGCGCTCAGCACGATAGAGCGTCAGGATCTGGTCGGCGACGCGCCGGTCGAATGCATTGATCACCAGATCACCGGTTTTGACGGGGGAGAAATACTGGTCTCGGTGATCCGCAAACACGGCCACGCGGGTCGGGGACCGGGCATCTATTGCATCCACGGCGGCGGAATGGTCATGGGCAACCGGTTCGCCGGAATGCAGCCAGCCGTTAATTGGGCGCTCGCGCATGACGCGGTCTGCGTCACCGTCGAATACCGGCTTGCTCCAGAACATCCCGCACCCGTTGGCGTCGAGGATTGTTATGCCGGGCTTTGCTGGATGGCGGGCGAGGCGAAATCGCTGGGAATAGATCCGGATTGGCTGGTGATCTTCGGTGGCAGCGGCGGCGGCGGGCTCGCGGCCGGCACCACGTTCCTCGCGCGCGATCGCGGTGGTCCCGGATTGCGCGGCCAATTGCTGCAATGCCCGATGATCGACGATCGCGATGATACCGGCTCGACGAAACTCTATGAAGGCGTTGGCGTGTGGGACCGGATCAGCAATCGCACCGCCTGGGACGCCATCCTCGGCGATCGGCGGGGTGGCCGAACGGTGGACCCCGCTACCGCACCAGCGCGGGCGACAAACCTTTCGGAGCTCCCCCCCACCTTTATCGATGTCGGCTCTGAAGAAGTGTTTCGCGATGAGGCGGTGAACTTTGCGCGGAACATATGGGCGGCCGGAGGATCATGCGAACTGCATGTCTGGGGTGGCGCATTTCACGGGTTCTACGACATTGCCCCGGAGGCAGAGATTTCCGTCGCCTGCGTGGATGCCAGGGACGCCTGGCTGGCCCGTCTTCTGCGCCGCTGAGATGCAGCCGCCCCGCCCCAGACAACGCTGACGGCGTTGCGCCTCTGGCCCCCTCCCGCCCCCCGTCATTGTTCCCAATCTGAACGGAAGGCAGCTATCAGGCATCAGGAATCGAGCTCTGGATGTCAGCTATGGCGGCGACGCCAGCCATACGCGGCGGTCAGCGTTAAAAGCTTACGATGAAGTCTGTCGAGAATACCCATCCGTCACCGCCGACCGTATAGGGCACGCTGTTATTGCCAGTCGGCGACCGCTGGAGATAAATCGCCTGCGCATTCACCCTGATTTCCTTGCGGTCGAATGGGAACCAGTTCAGCCCTAGGCTGACGTCATAGGGATCGCCATAATCGCCAAAAATCTTCGAACCCGCGGCATAAAGTTGCAGCGTCTTCGGGATTGCCATCGTCGATAGCTGAAGCTGGAAGCCCTGATCGGTCACTTCGTCCACCGGAATGAGCCCGATCGTCGTGAAATTATCGAGCCAGCGGAAATAATATTCACCGTCGATCGTCCAGCCCCGATATTTCAATCCTGCACTGAGGGCGAGCATCTCATAGGTCGCCCGTGTGATCTGGCCGGTTGTGTTGAAGGCACCGGGAGAGAAAAGCAGCGTTCCGTCCGAGAGGCGGAGCTGGCTGTTCTCGAAGTCGTTGACGCCGGCCTGCGCCTCTGCGTCCTCGCGGCTGTGCGTGAAGCTGACAGCGAGCAATGTCGCGAGGTCGGCGTGCATTTCATAGTCGCCAAAACCCTGCGCGGGGCCGAATTCGCCGGTCGTCGGCATCCAGGTCAGTGCGCCGGAAAAGGTGTTGAGACCGTCGTCGAGCTGGGTTGCGTCGACACCCAACTGACTCAGATTGTTGCCGACCATCACCCGATAGTTCAGGCCATCGATGATCGCACCCCTGGGCCCAGATGCCGGTGGTGAACGAACCGCGGAAGAAATCGTCGGCGATGGTGCGATTGTCGCTCTTCAGCCAGTTGGGGAAGGTGAGGTTGGTGGAACGCGTCGTCGGCAGCGAGGCGATGCCGGCATAGAGCATTAAATTGTCGCTGAAGTTATAGCCGATATTGCCACCGAGCACGACCTGGGCGCCCTGGCCCTGGCTGGTGTTCGAGGTCCAGGCATAGAAGAGGTAGCGGAACTTGGGATCGAAGAGCCATCCCTTGAAATAGAGCATGACCTTCTGGAGCTGGAGATCCTGCCGCAAATCCAGCGCCTTGGTGCGGCCGAAGCTGTCCACATAGGTATCGTCCAGTGCATTCTGGTTAAGATAGCGCATGTAGCTGAACGCGCTGAAGTCCAGTTCGCCCTCGTCGCCGCGCGCCAGCACCATGCCTTTGCCGGGCTCATATGCGCCGCCAATTGCCTTGCTCGCCGTCTCGATCGGGCCGGGCGGAGTGGCGAAGGTGGGCGTCGCGCCGGGCTCGATCAGCGGACGGGCTGCAACCGCAGTGGGAGGCGGTGTACTGTGCAGTTCGGCTTCAAGCGCCTCGATGCGCGCATCGAACTCGTGCCTCATCGCCTTGAGTTCGCCGAGGTCGCGCTCGATGCGCTCGCGCTGCTCGTCGCTCAGATCGGCTCGCCCGGTTTGGGCATAGGATGCGGTCGATGCCAGCATCCCGAGCGCAGCAAGGGTCCAACCGGTTGCTTCTCGTCGCATAGGCACGACTAATCCCCCGGCGAGGGTGAGGCCAATGTCACGATCACTATCAAAGTTAGACCATGGGCCAACGCTCACCTCCTCGAGATGAGCACTTTCAACTGCCTATGGGGCACGCGCCATCGGGAAAAACCCCGGTCTGGGTAGCCATATCTTGAATGGTGGGGACGCGGTCAGCCGACGTTCCCGATCTGAACAGAGGGCGGCCATTAGGCCGCCGAAATCGAGCTCTGGACGGCGGTTATGTCGGCGATCCTTGCGGCAGGGCGGGTGACGGTGTAATCAGCAGCACCCGACCAATTACAGACGCTCCCCGACCTGCGCATAAGCGACTACTCTTGCCGGAACCCGCCATTTCCGCTTTGTGAGTGAAGCGGCAGCAGCGTGCCCCAATTTCGTCCGTTCAGCCATCGAGTTGAGCTTTCCAAAAGTAGCCATCGTTTAACCAGCCCCGCGACAAACCGCGAGGTGCTCATCGATGTGTGGCGGTCGGCATGCCTCGCGCACTGTCGGCGTCAATTGCCTGGTCGAGGCAGGTCTTCCGTCGATCGGCTCATGGTCTCTCACCGTGGACTATCGAGACCGCCGCACCACCAATCGTCATTACTCACGATATTGGCCATGTCGCACGCGAGCGCATCTGATAGGCACGCCCTAGGGGGAATCGCGCGTGCCAGCCAAACTATACAAATATCGCGGTTTCAGCGTCCGGGCGTTACGGGCGCTCACCGAGGCCGAGATCTATTATTCTAGGCCCAACAGCTTCAACGATCCGCTCGACTGCGACCCTACCATCGAGGTAGATATCGGGCGGGCCTCGCTCGAGAAGCTCCTCTTCAAGATGCGCAGCCGACGATATGAACGCGACGAGGCAGCAGAGCGGATCAACTATCTCCGCTACATGTCGACGGAATATGGCGACTATCGAAGTGAGCCGAAGGTCGAAGCTTATCTGAGCCGCATGCTCGCCAGCGAAATCAAGGACGAGCTCGACGATGAACTCGGCAACGCTGGCGTTGTCTCCCTGTCGGAAACCTGGAAATCGGTTCTCATGTGGAGCCATTATGCCGACGAGCATCGCGGCATCTGCATCGAATATGACACCACCGAACAAGCCCATCCGCGCTTGGCGCCCGTCAACTACAAGGCGCCGCGAGCGGTCAGCACGACCGACCTCTGGGCATGGAAAATGCGCGACGATTCCACAGCGCGTGAACAGGTCATGCAAACCTATTATTATGCCAAGTCGGCTGAGTGGAAATATGAGCGCGAATGGCGTGACGTCCGCGAGCGGAGTGGTTCCGCGAGCGTCCCCTACCGGATGACGGCGATCCATTTCGGTATGCGATGCGACGTGTCGGTGATCACGACCGTCGTGAAGTTGCTCACCGACCATCCCGAGATCAAACTCTGGCAAATCTGGCCAAAGGACGAGAGCTTCAAGCTTCGCCGCCGCGCGGTGCCCCGCGACGAGATCGAGGCCGTGGGGGTGCGCGAACCGGCGTTCCTCCTGTTTAAGGATGTTGTCTTCTCCACCAACGATGAGGAACAGCCTCCCGAAGTGGAAGGTGGCGAAGACATTCCCGCGGTCGAGGGCGGGGTCTGAACCAAGGCCTCGGCCGCCCGCAGCCACAGCGTCGAGACCATTGTGGCAGGCAGCAAGGAATGATGTATCGCGCATTTTCACATCCTCTAGAGGTGTCGCCCCCAGGACTTAGTCTGATAGCGCGCACCAGGCCCGTTATGTCCCGACGGCCTGCATTGGCCAGTGTTAGCGGGATTTTGCGATGGGGGAGCGACGCGCACACGTGCAAAGGCCGCCGCACCCGCGCTGCCAGAGCTAACCTCATTGAACACGGGCCAACGCTCTCTCGTGCGACGCGTCGGATTTAATCACGGACTGAGGCCGTTGCACATCGTGTGACACATGTTTAAAAGATACGATTAAGTGCCTTATTTGCTCTTGGGTTCGCGCATGTCGTCGGTTACGCTTTCTGATATCACCTATTCGACGCCCGACGGGCGCAGCCTTTTTGCCGACCTCGACCTGAGTTTTCGCAAGGAGCGTGTCGGATTGGTCGGCCGAAACGGCGTTGGCAAGACCACGCTGCTGAAGATCATGGCCGGCCAGATCGAACCGGCTACAGGAAGTGTGATCGTCAACGGCACGCTCGGTTTATTGAGACAGATCGTCCAGATCGCCTCGCATGAGACACTCGCCGACCTGTTCGGAATTCAGCGAGCGCTTCTGATCTTGCGAAAGGCCGAAGCCGGCGAGGCGACACTCGAGGAGCTTGCCGAGGCGGATTGGACAATCGAGGAGCGGGTTGCGCTATCTCTCGCCCGCGTCGGGCTCGAGGCTGAGCCGAGCACGTTGCTGACAGACCTGTCGGGCGGCCAGCGAACCCGTGCCAGCCTCGCGGCCGCCATATTCAACGAGCCCGACTTCCTGCTGCTTGACGAGCCGACGAACAACCTCGACCGCGCCGGGAGGAGCGCGGTGCTCGGGTTGCTCGGGGGCTGGCGTGCCGGCGCCATCGTAGTCAGCCATGATCGGGAACTCCTCGAGCAGATGGATGCAATCGTCGAGCTGACGTCGCTCGGGGCAACCCGATACGGCGGCAACTGGAGCCATTACCGCGAGCGCAAGACAATCGAGCTGGAAGCCGCGCAACATGAGCTAGCCCATGCCGAAAAGCGAGCGGCTGAAGCGAAGCGCAAGGCCCAGGTGGCCGTGGACCGCAAGGAACGCAGGGATGCCAGCGGGGCCCGGCGCAATACGCGGGGTGATCTGCCGCGAATCCTTCTCGGAGCACGAAAGAATGCAGCTGAAGCAAGTGGAGGGCAAAGCGCCAGACTTGCCGAACGTGTGCGCACTGGCGCCGAGGATGCCGTGGCAGCTGCACAAGCGCGGATAGAGATCCTTCAGGAGCTGTCGATAACCCTCCCGCCTACACGGCTGGCGCG
Organism: Sphingomonas sp. DBB INV C78; assembly: GCF_042693015.1. Taxonomy (NCBI): domain Bacteria; kingdom Pseudomonadati; phylum Pseudomonadota; class Alphaproteobacteria; order Sphingomonadales; family Sphingomonadaceae; genus Sphingomonas; species Sphingomonas sp. DBB INV C78. The sequence goes on from NZ_CP170544.1 coordinate 2,760,868, forward strand.
TGGCCAGAGGGTCCTTAGCGTAGACCATGTGACGGCCGGCTATGAGCCTCACAAGCCCATCATCCGCGACCTCAGTTTCTCGATGATCGGGCCGGAGCGACTTGCAATCATGGGCGAGAATGGTGCTGGAAAGACGACGCTCATGAAACTTGTTACCGGTCAGCTGACGCCGTCGAGCGGCACCGTTACGGTTGGCGTGCCGGTCGCGATGCTGGATCAGCGCGTGAGCATCCTCGAGCCCGGCGCGTCCATTCTTGAAAATTTCATGCGGCTCAACCCGGGATCGGATGAACAGAACTGCCGATCGACGTTAGCGGGATTCCTATTCAGGGCCGATGCCGCCTTGCAACAGGTAGGCACATTGAGTGGCGGACAGATGCTGCGTGCGGGCTTGGCCTGCGTCCTCGGCGGTCCTGTCCCGCCCCAGCTCCTGGTGCTCGATGAACCCACAAATCACCTCGATGTCGACTCAATTCAGGCTGTCGAAGCTGGCCTGACAGCCTATGACGGCGCACTTCTCCTGGTAACGCACGACGAAGCCTTTCTTGGCAATCTTGGTGTAACCCGGAGAATAAGCCTGTCGCCGCAAGGCGCAGAATTTGCCCTCTCCTGATCAAGGCCGAACCGCCGGGGCACGGACCTCCCCAATCGGCGAACGAAGCCCCCTTGTACCGCGACGGGTATAGAGTGATCGTTATAGAAAGGCTCATATGTTTAGCCACATCATGATCGGTGCCGACGACCTTGATAGATCGCGCCGCTTCTATGACGCGATACTCGGCGCGCTGGGAATAGCAGCCGGTCAACACGACGGCGCTGGGCACATCATCTACCGTGCCGGCGGAAACATATTCGCATTGACCACACCCCTGAACGGGCAGCCGGCGACGTCGGCCAATGGCGGCACGATCGGGTTTCTCGCAGAGGGGCCCCAGGCGATCAATGCCTGGCATGAGGCTGGCACATCGGCGGGCGGCACATCGTGCGAGGATCCACCGGGGGTACGCGCTATCGCGGGGCACAAGGTCTACCTTGCCTATCTGCGTGATCCGGCAGGAAATAAGCTTTGCGCTTATCATCGCCTGCTCTGTTGACGGACTAGCAGAAAAAGGGCGGAAACCATGAAGGCAGCAGTCGTTCGCCACCCGGGACGGTTTGAGATCGAAACGGTTGTGCTGGACCGGCCCGACGAAGATGAAGTGCGGTTAAGAGTTCTGGCCAGCGGACTTTGCCACACCGACTATCACGTCATGCTGGGGCGGATGCGCGTTCCGCTACCGGTCGTTGCCGGCCATGAAGCAGTAGGAATCGTCGAAGCGGTTGGCGAGGATGTTCCGGGAATACGGCCCGGCGACTTGGTAGCGACCTGCGCGTCGCTGTTCTGCGGCGCCTGTGTGCAATGTCAGATGGGCCGGAATTACCTCTGCGATGCGCCGCCTGGTCGCGCCGAGTGGCAAAGGCGTCCGCGACTGCGATCGAGCGACGGGACACCGCTCTACCAACTCGCGCTGCTCGGCGGCTTTGCGGAGGCTATGCTCGTGCATCACAGGTCGCTGGTGAAACTGCCTTCCGATATTCCCCCGACATCGGCGGCATTGCTCGGCTGTGCGGTTCTCACCGGTTTTGGTGCCGTCACCTCCGCGGCGCGCGTGAGGCCCGGAAGCAGCGTGGCCGTCATCGGTTGCGGCGGCGTTGGCCTCAATGTCATCCAGAGCGCGGCAATTTGCGGCGCCGCACAAATAGTCGCCGTCGACACCAACCCCGCAAAGCTAGAGTTGGCGCGGGCTTTTGGCGCTACCACCCCGGTCGTCAGTTCGCCGGATGTTGCGGCCGAGGTCATCGCTCTTCTGGAGGGCGGCGCGGACTACGCATTCGATGTCGTCGGCACGCCGGCTTCGCTGCATGATGCGTGCAGCCTGCTCGCGAAGGGCGGCACGGCAATCCTGGTGGGAGCAGCAAATCCCGAGGAGGATTTGCACCTTTCGCTTGGATCGCTCCTGTTCCGGGAAATCCGGCTCATCGGATCATTGATGGGTAGCGTGCCATTCCAGCTTGCCATTCCCAGGCTTGTGCAACTGTACCGCCGGGGAGCGCTCAAACTCGATGAACTCGTATCGGACGTGATCACCCTCGAGGAGATCAACGAAGGCTATGGCCGGCTCGCCGCGGGAGCGGCGACGCGCATAGTCATCGGCTTTTGACCCTCGGAGCGGCTTGTAATCCGCTCGCGGTTTATTAAGGTACCTCTTTATTCCTCAGCCATGTTTCAAGGATAGCAAATGCCCGGTGGAGAGATTAGAGTCACGGTCGAGCCTGCGGGCGTCACGCTCACATGCCTGCCGGACGAGACAATGATGCAATGCGCTACCCGGCACGGGATGCACTGGCCGACGATCTGCCGGGGGGCAGCCCAGTGCAGTGCCTGTCGCTTCGAAATACTCGAGGGCGAAGAGAATTTCGCAGATGAACCACCCGCCGAGCAAGCCTTGTTCCGCGCAGTCGCGCGTGTCGGAGCGTCGGGCAATCGCGTCCGTTTTGGCTGCTGTGCGCAGCCCACCGGCCGTGCGACGGTCTTGTGCCGGCGCGCCCGCTTTCTCACGGAAGACAAGCCTGCGGCATGACATCCGGTCCTTGTCGCCATTCAGCCTGAGACGCGATATTCCTGATCGTCACGGCAGGCAGCCTCCTTTACGACAGCCTTGACCGGCCGTGACGCTCCATAGCCCGGGCAGACAAGCAGATCATTGCCAGGCGAGGAGAACCTCGCACGGCTTCGCGGACAAGGCCGCACCCAAGCGTGATCGCGCGCCCGATGCATGGAGGTCTGCGACATCGACGGTCTAAGCGCCCCGCCAGCCACCGATATGGTTTGCTCCCCGAGACCGTCATGCACGCCGCACATACTGTAAGCGGCCCTCGAGACCGCGGGATCAGTGTCCTGCCGGTGCACCTGGCTTCATCAAGACGAACGCCTCCTCTCAGGATTCGGATGGTTCCGACCTTTCCGCCCGCCACGTCGTAGGCGACCGCATCGTATCGCCAGCAGCAATGGGGAGGCGGTGTGCGTCCCCAGCTTCCGAGAGAATTGGAATACTCTATGAAGAGCAGACGCCCTGAGGCATCGAAGCCGGGAGCCAAGGTGAAGCTGACGCCTTCAGCTTGCTACTTTCTGCCGAACGTCTCGAGCCATGAGTCCTTGCCCTCAGCTATCTTCTGGCCATACTCAAACACAACCTAATGAGCCAGCAGGGCGGTGTGAAAGCATCCGCTCGTCCGACCAAGCGGACTTAACCATGCAGGGCCGGGAGCGTGCCTTTCTCCCTTGGGACCACCGATATGACGCTGAATTAGCGAATGATGCTGCGCAAGCGTCAGGTCACCTGATAGATCGCCTTGACTTCCGTGTAGAGCTCAAAGGCCTCCACGCCGCCTTCCCGACCAATTCCCGACTGTTTGAAGCCGCCGAAAGGCATGTTGATCTGGGGACCGAGGGCGTTTTGAGCGACTGTACCCGCGCGGATGCGTGGGGCCAGTGCCGCGAAGCGATCAGCGTCGTCGGTGAAAATCGCTGCGTTCAGCCCATAAGGTGTGTCATTGGCGAGAGCCACCGCCTCTGCCTCATCGCGATACCGGATCACGCTGATCACAGGACCGAAAATCTCCTCGCGGGCGATCTTCATATCGTTGCCGACACCTGTGAAAACGGTGGGCTCGACAAAGCAACCGGCATCAAGCCCCTTGGGGCGCCCTCCGCCTGCCGCAACCTGCGCGCCCTGGGCGACCCCGCTCGTGATAAAGCTTTCAACGCGCTCGCGCTGGCGCTCATTGATCAGCGGCCCCATCTCCACCGCCTCATCAAATGGGTCGCCGACCTTGATCGCGGTGTAAGCAGCGGCGAGCGCTTCTTCAAACTGCTTCGCACGTGATTGGGAAACGAAAACACGCGTGAGCGACATGCATGCCTGGCCCGAGATCAGGGTGGACATACGGACCAGTCTAGGGATCACCGCATCAAGCGAAATGTCGTCGAGTATGATCGCCGGCGACTTTCCACCGAGCTCCAGACTCACGCGAGCCACTCGATCCATGCAGACGGCGCCAATATGGCGGCCGGCCGCTGTCGATCCCGTGAAGCTGACCTTGTCGACCCTCGGGTCGCGAACGAGGCGATCACCGACGTCACGATCCGCCTGTACGACCGAAAGTACGCCCGGCGGAAACTGCGCTTCGTCTGCGCATTCCGCCATCAGGATCATATCGAGCGGAGCTTCCGGCGACGGCTTGATCACCATGGTGCAGCCGACGATCAGCGCCGGAACCATTTTTATGAGGCCTAGATGGGCAGGAAAATTCCAGGGCACGATCGCGGCAACGACACCGACCGGCTCCTTCGTCACGAAGGCGCGACCTCCCGGGACAAGCATTTCCACGGAGAAGGCATAGTCTTCCGCGAGCTTGACGCCGTGACGGATCAAACTGGACATATAAGCCATGTTCTGCCGCGTTGCGTGGATCGTTGCCCCGACTTCGGTGGTATAGGCAATCGCAAGATCCTCGGCACGCCTATCGATCGCGTCGGCCCAGCGCAGCAAGCATGCGCAACGCTCCGCGCGCTCCATCCGCGGCCATGGACCGGTATCGAAGGCAGCCCGCGCAGCACTGACCGCTCGGTCGATATCGTCCTCGCGCGCTTCAGGAACACTGAGGCGGATATCGGCCACGCCCGGATGTACGATATGAAAGCGGCGGTCCGTGGCAGGCGATACCCATTCGCCACCGATATAGAGCTTATCTGCAAATTTGAGCCGGACATCGGAGGCGTTCATGCTGCTTCTTCTCCAATCAACAGAACCGGTTTGATGACGCTGCCATCCTTCATCGCCTCGACAGCAGCGTTTATGTTCGTGAAGTCGAACGTCTTGATCATCTTCTCAAACGGGAAGTCCCCGCTGTGATGAAGATCTATAAGACGCGGAATCATCTCATGCGGATTGCTGTCCCCTTCCACGCATGTGTGGATCGTCGCGCCTCGCATGATGGATGAGGGAAACGGGATTTCACGGGAGGCCGGCACGCCGAGAAGCACGACCTCGCCGGTCTTTCGCAAGCAGGTGGCGGCGCTCGCCATGACACCCGGAAGGCCAGTTGCTTCTACGGCATAGGCGAACCCGTTACCCGAAATAGACCGCAGCTCGTCAAGCAGGGCCGCGCAATCGCCGCGGAGCACATGGGTCGCTCCCAATTCGCGGGCCAGGTCGAGCCGTTGGTCATGGAGATCTATCGCAACGATCGGATAACAGCCGATGAGGGCGGCAGCGAGGATCGCCGACAGGCCGACCGCGCCAAGACCGAACACTGCGATACTGGTTCCTGGTGCTGGACGAAGTCGATTGAGAACAGCTCCGGCTCCTGTCTGAATACCACAGCCCAAAGGCGCCAGCATGGCCAAGGGAAGGTCGCTGGAGACTTTGACAACATTGCTTCGCCGCGCGAGCGCATAACTGGCAAATGAGGATTGGCTGAAAAAGGACGCCCCAACTGGCTGGCCATCCAGGTGACAGCTGTGCGACCCATCGCGCCGGCGACCGGAAAAATTCAGGGTCGCAAAATCCATGCAATAGGAAACCGCGCCGGCCGAACATTGCTCACAAGTACCGCAGGACGCAAAGGAGAGCACAACGCGGTCGCCAGGCCGAATATCTTCGATATCGGCGCCGACAGCAGCGACTATCCCTGCGCCCTCATGTCCCAACAAAGCTGGTCGCGGCCAGGGGATATCGCCTTCGAGGATTGCGACGTCCGTATGGCAAATCCCTGCAGCCATGATGCGGACCAGTATCTCGTCGGACCGAGGTGAATCGAGTTCGAGATCGGCAAACTCGAACTCATTCGAATTTCGGACGATTGCTCCTTCGATCCTCACATGAAGTACCTCAATGAATATCCCTCGAGACGCCGCGTCAGCGGTGGCGGCAACCGCCCGACCTCACCGGGACCGGGCGGTTGAGATATTTCGCGGGCACGGTTTAGAAGCGATAGCTCACTTCCACGCCAAAGGTCTGCGGGGCTCCGCCCCAGCTGATTGCCTGTCCAAGCGACGACGTAAGATCCGTGCTGAACGTGAAATATTTCTTGTCGAGCAGGTTCTTGCCCCAGAGAGCGATGGTGAGACGTTCATCCAGAATATTCGCAGCCAGGCGAGCGCTCAGCAATCCGTACGGCTTCTGGATGTTCCAGGGAGCATCTCCGAAACCGGTCGGTCCGCCGTCCGGATCGAGCGGAACGTTGCTCGTATGCCAATAAGCGAGATTGCCCTCGAGGCTCCCGAATGGGGTCGGCACGTTGAATTGTCCCGACAGCGTCCAAACGAACTCCGCGACACCCTGGAATTTCTGGGCCGAGAGATCGGCGCCCGTCACCGGACTTTTGAAGTCCACATATTCAGCGTCCGTATAGGCACCCGTCCAGCTGAACGTAAGCTCGTTGATCGGCTTCACGATCGCGTCGAATTCGATGCCACGCACGCGCGCCTTGCCCGCATTCTGAACAACCGCACCGACCTGACCGTTGACCACCTGCACAAAGGTCTTCTGAAGTCCCTGATAATCGTCATTATACAATGCCAGGTTCAGGCGCACGTGACGATCGAACAAGTCCGCCTTGAGGCCGATCTCATAATCGTCAACCGTCTCGGGTCCGAAGGGCGGAGCGCCGGCACCGCCCAAACGCAACTGACCACCGCCACTTCGGAAACCTCGACTATATTTGGCATAGACCAGGATATTGTCGTCAATCGCGTAGTCGACGGAGGCCGTATAGGTTGTTTTCGAGAACGAGAAAGGTTGAAAGGAAGAGCAGGCATCGCCCACGCCCTGGGTCTGCTCGCTGCAGAAAACCGTCTCATTGAGCACCGGCGGAAGCACGTCCACAAAGCCGATCTCGCGATTGTAGGTTCCCGCCTGGAACTGATTGTGCGTCGTCAGATCCTTATGTTCCTTGGTATACCGGATCCCGCCGGTAAGATTCAGACGGGGAAGAATTTCGTAGGTCAGCTGCGCGTAAGCCGCGTAGCTGCGGTTGTCGACCTCGCCATCCTGGATGCTCAGGCCCGTCGGGATCGGCGAGGCAGCACCGAAAGCCTCGCCGAGGATCGGCACCGTCGCCACCCGGGCGATGTCGCGGCCATCCGCATTGAGATAGAAGGCGCCGATCGTATATTTAAGCTTGTCATCCACAGAACGCCCGTTGAGCAGCAGTTCCTGGGTGAACTGCTGATATTTGAGGGGCTGCTCCGTCGCAACATTCGTGACGATAGACGAACCTGAGAAGTCGACGCCGCGATACGTATCGATGTCACGATAGCCGGTGATCGAGCGGATCTGGATGTAATCGGAAACGTCGTAATCGATGATACCCGATAGTCCCCAGATTTCCAGACGGTTCCGCGTCGGGAAACGGCTGGTCATATCGTAGAATCCCTTCGGGGCATTCGCGAAATACAGCTCTCGCGCTTGTGCGGCCGTCGCATCGCTCAGGCTGCCGTCGGGTTGCAGGGGAAGCCCGTTCTCGAGCGCGATCGCAAGTGTCATGAGGTTCGTGCCGCCGGCGAGGGCGACCGGTCGAATGCTCGGCCCGCCGCTGCTGTCATGATCGTAGGACCCTCGAACGACAATCCGCAGTCCGGGAGCCGGATCGAGCCGTAATGTGCCGGCGAATGCGTAATTCTCGCTGTCGTTGACGTCGACACCCTGTGTCGGGTTGTAACCATAACCGCTACGGTCGCTATAGCGACCGTATAGCCTCACCGTCGCTATTTCATTAACCAATGGAACGGTTACCGCCGCGGCAATCTTGCGATAATCATAGTTACCAAGTTCGGCCGTTGCCCAACCGTCAATCTCATATTCAGGGACGACGTGATCGAGCTTGATGGCGCCACCGGACGTATTGCGTCCGTAAAATGTTCCTTGCGGACCCTTCAGAACCTCGACGCTCGCGGCATCATCAAAGTTCAGCGCCGTGCCATTCCCGATCTCCGGACCGACATAAACACCATCAACATACATGCCGACAGCCGGATCGAGGTTGAGTGTGGTATCCAGAGTATTCTGACCACGAATTGTCACGGAGAACTGCTGGGTCGTAGTGCTGGATTGCAGTGTCAGCCCTGACGTATTCTTGGCAAGATCGGGGACACTGACGATCCGCTTCTCCTCAAGGCTCTCAGCATTAAATGCGGAAATCGCGACCGGAACACTCTGTAACAGCTCAGCCCGCTTGCGAGCCGTTACGACGATATCCTCAATCCCCCCCGATTCGACCGCCCTTGAATGCTGACCGTCGTCGCTCGGCGCCGTCGATTGCCCGTAGGCAGCAGACGACATGATCACGAGCGAGGCACCGCTCAGGATCCATGCTTTCAAAGTCATACCCTCTCCCGCTTTATGCTGTTCGTTCTTCTTCTTGCTGCCTGAAGGTCACCAGATGCGCCGTGAATTGAAACCCGCTTTCTGACGCGGGCGCGAAACCGTTCCGGCTCTATCCAGATGGCCGACAATTCACTGATCGCATTAAGGGTGACTGCTTTGATCGAATCCCTCCTCCAAGGCAGCAAGAGTTTATTGAGATACCTGAATAAGCAACCAGCGTCCAGTCGATATCTGTGCCTGTCAACATTCTGCTGGGCCGGATCGCCGGACGCTTTGCTCGCTCGGGAAGGCGCGGTTTTTGCTGCGAAAGTAAGTGAAATCCTGCAAGTTCGAGTCCCTTTGGTTGGCGATGATGCCGGAAGGCCGTGCTTCGAAAATGCTGAAATGATGAGCGATCAGCGCCAATTTAGAGCACTCTATATGAATCGACCGATGCCATGCCGACCGGCCTTCGCGCACTCAATGCTGCCCGGGTTGGCCGGCAGCTCAGGCGTCGATCTTTTGCGGCACTCCGTCCAGGACGATGAACTTTGTTTCGAGAAATGGCAGGAGCCCTTCCCTGCCGCCTTCCCGGCCAATGCCGGATTGCTTGAAGCCTCCAAAAGCGACACCAAAATCCGACCGCCAGGCATTGTGTCCGACCGTTCCGGATCTGAGTTCCCGCGAGATGGCGAGGGCACGATCGACATCGGCCGTGAATACCGAGGCATTCAATCCGTAGATTGTGTCGTTCGCGATCCGGACCGCATCCGCTTCGCTGTCGGCCGGGACTACGCTCAGAACGGGGCCGAATATCTCTTCGCGGGCAATGGTCGACCCATTATCCACGTTATCGAAGATCGTAGGCTCAAAAAACCATCCTTTTGCAAGATGATCTGGTCGACGGCCACCGGTGACCAAGCGGCCGCCCTCCTCGATACCCTTAGCAATATAATGTTCCACGCGATCGCGCTGGCGCTGCGTTGCGAGCGGCCCCATGCCGGTCGCCGGATCGAACGGATCGCCAATGTTGACCTCATTGAACGCCGCCGCCAATGCCGAGACGAAATCGTTCTGCAGCCGACGTGGGACGATAATGCGCGTCAACGACGAGCAGACCTGACCGGTCAGCAAAGTTTCGCATGCCGCAAGGTGGCGCGCAGCATATTCAATGTCGGCATCATCGAGCAGGACCGCTGCAGACTTGCCGCCAAGTTCAAGCGTGCAACGCGCGATTCTCTCACCGCAGATCGATGCGATGCGGCGCCCGGCCGCGGTTGAACCGGTGAAAGTTATCTTGTCGACACGAGCATCGCGAACGAGCTGCTCGGAAATCTCCCGATCAGCGACGACAACATTCAGAACACCGGGCGGGAGCCCCGCTGCTTCCGCTATTTCCGCTACAATCATGGGATCGGCGGGTGCCTCTGGCGCAGCCTTGAGGATGATTGTGCAGCCGGCTATCAGCGCGGGTGCGACCTTCGCCCCGATCATTCCGAGCGGGCCGTTCCATGGAATGATCGCGCCAACCACGCCGACCGGCTCCCGCACCAGCAGGCCATGATCGCCGCCCGCAGTCGGAGCCATCTCGGCGACGAATGGGAATGTATCCGCCAGATCCGCATAATAATCGAACATGCCGGCAACTCCGGCGCCGACATGAAGCGCCGCGCTGTGCAACACGCCGGTCTCGCGGGTCCAGCATTCTCCCAACTCGCCTGCGCGTTCGCGCAGACCTGCGGCTATTGCCCGCAAATAGCTGGCCCGGTCGGCATGCGTCATTCGCGGCCACGGTCCAGTATCAAAGGCGGTTCGTGCGCTCGCGATGGCGCGCGACATCTCATCGCCGGAAGCCAGGGCGGTACGGGCGAACACCGCTTCGGTGCCGGAATCAATGACCTCGAAACAGGCTCCGGACGCTGCCTTCACCCATTCGCCGCCGATGAACAGGCGATCCAACTCGTGCACCCTGGACGGAGTTTGCATGACGGTCATGATCCTCTCCACTGTCGAGAAGGCGCTTTCGCCTCGTTATTGTTCTTGGAATTCGCGAACGGAAAAAGAGCGTGACCCCTGTCCGCCTGATGACGGCACGAGCCACGCTCCTCCCCCCTTTTAGGACAATCTAGCAGAAGGCCCGATCAGGCACGGCCATGGCGCAGGAGCTTGCCGGGAACGGCATCGGTGCAAACCCCGTTCTCGAAGGTCACTTCACCATTGACGATCGTCCAGCGATAACCTTCGGCCCAACGCACGCGGCGCCAGTCGCCGCCCGGCAAATCCTGACGGGTCTCGAACAGCCCCTCAGGCACCTGCTTCAGGACATCCATGTCGTAGATGATGATGTCGGCGGCCTGCCCTTCGACGAGGGTACCGCGATCCCTGAAGCCGTTCACACGGGCCGGGAGCGCGGAGAGCAGGTGATGGGCTTCCTCAAGCGACAACAGGCCGGTGTCGCGCACCATCCAGGTCAGGAAGTCGGTCGAATAGGCGCCGCCGACGAAGTATTTCATGTGCGCGCCACCATCCGAGATACCCGGCAGCGCCTTGCCGCTCCGCATCAGTTCGGCGATATATTCGGCGTTCGGCCGATGCACGATCGGCGTGCGCAGAGTGGCCTTAAGCTCCGAGGCGACCGCAATGTCGATCATCACCTCGAGATTGTCCTTGCCTTCCTCCGCAGCGATCTGGCCGAGATTCTTGCCTACATATTTTTCGACTTCGGGGTAGCCGGCACCATCGAGCACCTCGATATCGTCGACGGTAAGTCCGATGCCCTCAAAGCTCGCGAGCCAGGGCTTGTCACCGATCATCTTCGCCTTGATCTCGGGGTTTTTGAGATTGGCGAGCCGCTCCTCGCTCGTTCCCATGAGCGCGGCCTTCCAGTTGGGCGCAATATCGAACCCGTTCCAGGTTTCGAAATTGAACTGCTGGAAATTACGGTTGGTATCCGCGTGGCCGTAGACCATGAGCCCCTTGTCATGGCAAGCCTGCAGCCACTCCACGGCGTGCCGATGCACTTCGGGCTTTCCGTCGATTGCCAGCAGCGTGTTGTGGAGAACCGGGCGACCCGAAGTCTCCGCCAGCTTCTCTACCCAGCCCTCGACGGTCGGCAGGTCAAAGAAGTCCTCGGCCATCTTGTCGCCAGACGGCGCATAGGTGAGCTGGATGATGCCCGCACCGCGCTTGCGCAGCACTTCGGCGAAAGCATAGCCTTCCTCGTCGGTCATGATGTCGGTGACCATCGGCGTGCCGTCGAAGTCGGGCTGGATCGAATGTTCACCCATGCGCTGGACAGACCAGCCGCAAGCACCGGCCTCCATCGCATTGTCGATCAGATCGCAGATCTTCTTCAGCTCTTCCTCATTCGGACGCCGCTTTTTGGCCTCCGCGAAGGAGCCCATTGCATAGATGATAAGCGGCGATAGCGGAGCAAAGGTCAACACGTTCACGCCCTTCGGCGTGCGATCGAGCGAATCGAGGAACTCTGGAAACGTCGTCCAGTCCCACGGCATACCCTGCTGCATCGCCTCGAGCGCGATCTGCTCGTTCCGGGTCATAGAGAGCATGGAGCGGTCGCGATCCTCAGGGCGGCACGGAGCGAAGCCGAAGCCGCAATTTCCGATCACGACACTGGTGACACCGTGCCAGCCAGAGATGGTGCAATAAGGATCCCAGAAGATCTGCGCGTCGTAGTGCGTGTGAGCATCGACGAAGCCCGGTGCAACGATCAGGCCATCGGCATCGATTTCCTTGGTTGCGGTCGCGCTCTTGAGATTATCGATTGCTGCGATCTTGCCATTCTTGATGCCGAGGTCGCCGACCCATTTGGGCATTCCGGTACCATCAACGATGGTCCCACCCCGAATGATCATGTCATATACAACTGACACCTTGCCATTCCCTTCCTAATACTCGCGCTATCATTGCGAGATTAACGATATACGTGGCTGCTCCGCCGGCCCTGGCAGGGCCGCGCTATCCATGTTTCGGAGGACCGAAGCGGCCGAAATCGACTCCAGCTCGTCAGCCTGTATGACCTATACAGTAAGCTGATTACGTTGCAAGCAAAAGATACTGTCTAGTGCTTTTTATGGCGCGAGGGCGGCGGTCACGTTGCCGCCAGCCCTCAAGGACACTACAGGTGGGCCTCCGGAGATGGCTGGCTTCCGCGCACGAGGCGCCCGGGAAGGGCTCCGGTATGCTCACCGTTGCGATAGGTGATCTGGCCGCTCGTTATCGTTGCGATATACCCCTCGGCCTGCTGCCGGATGCGCAGTGCGCCGGCGGGCAGATCATGCTTGGCGCGCGGAGCGTGCAGCTTCAGCCTTGAGAGATCGATGAGGTTTACATCTGCCTTCATCCCGGGCTTCAGGGATCCGCGGTCGAAAAGCCCCACGGCCTGCGCGGGCCCGCCCGTCAGCTTGTGGATCACCTGGCTAAGATCCTGGCGCTCCGCGCCGGATGCATCGCGAACCCAGCGGATCAAGGTATGGGTGGGAAAGCTTGCATCGCAAATCAAACCATAATGCGCACCACCGTCGCCCAGCCCGAACACAGTGTTTGGATGGCGGATCATTGCCGAGGTCGAGTACGGTGTGTCAGCGGTCATGTTCGCGGCGGGAAGGCACAGGATCGCTTCGCCCTCGTCCGTCAAAAGCGCGTCATAGATGAGCTCCATAGCCGCCACTCCGCGCGCGGCGGCCTGCGCGCCGATATATTCGGCGGAGTCCGGTTCATAATCCGGCGGATCGCCCAGAACGAACATCTCGTTGACCCGCTGGATCAGGCGAAGGGTGATCGGATTGGGGCATTCGGGCTGTTCTGCCAGCAGCTGCGCCCGCATGGCAGGATCCCTCATCCGCGCCACGCGCTCGGCAAGCGGCATGCTGGCTATCGCCTTGTAACCGGGATGAAATGAGAAAGGATGGAGCGAGAGTTGCAGTCCCATCAGCACCCCTACAGGCCGAGGAAAGATCTGCGCTCGCATTTCCAGCCCGTCTGCTACGGCCTTCTCGAGCCCAGAAAGCATCGTACGCCAGCTACCGGGCCAGTTGGGATGATCCATCAGCGAAAATGAGAGTGGGCGCCCCGATGTTTCCGCAATCCGACGCATCAGGCTGAATTCATGTTCCGCACCGCTGTGCCCGTCATAGATCAACTGAAACACGCCAGTGCCGCTGTCTCCCAGTCCCTGTGCTATCGCGAGCAATTCCTGTTCGACGGTGCCGACACTTGGCGCCAGGTCGCCCGCCTTGCTCCTGTGAGCAAGTGAACGGGAAGTCGAAACCCCGATTGCGCCCGCCTTGATGCTCTCGGTTGTAAGCCGCCGCATTGCCGCCAAATCGGCTGCATTCGCTGGCTCATGGTTCGCCCCACGCTCGCCCATAACGTAGACGCGCAGTGCCGAGTGAGGCAATTGGGCTGCAAAATCAACGTCCAGGGTCCGGGATGCGAGTACGTTCAAATAATCCGGAAAGGTCTCCCAAGTCCATGGAAGGCCCTCGGTCATGACGACTTCGGGAATGTCTTCAACGCCCTCCAGAAGCTGTATGAGAAGTTGCCGATCCCCTGATCGGCACGGCGCAAATCCCACACCACAATTGCCCATGACTACGCTGGTTACGCCGTGGCCCGAAGACGGCTGAAGGCAGTTCTCCCACGTCGCCTGCCCATCATAATGGGTGTGGATGTCGACGAATCCGGGAGTAATGATGCATCCTTGCGCATCCAACTCTTCATGTGCTCGCCGGCTTATCTTGCCGATCTCCGCAATCTTGCCACCTGATATGCCCAGATCTGCCGTATACGCCGCCGCCCCGGTACCATCCAGGATCGTGCCTCCACGCACGATGATGTCCAGCTCAGCACTCATCAGATTATCCTTTTCTATCCGTCACCTGCGACGGCTGAACCTGTTCGAACAATTTCTTGAGCCCTGCCTTGACGACTTTCCCTCCGGCATTGCGCGGAAGCCCATCGACAAAGCGCCATGCAATCGGCCGTTTGTATCTTGCCAGGTCCACCGCACACTGCGCTTCCAGGGCAGCGAGCAATGCGTCCCCATCGCCACCTGGCGCGGTTTCGATCACGGCTGCGATCGACTGGCCAAGCCGTGGGTCCGGCAGCCCGACGACGGCGCAATCGGTCACGCCTGGAATGCATCGCAGGACACGCTCGATCTCGGCGGGATAGACGTTCGCGCCGCCGCGAATAATCACATCGCTGCGTCGGTCATGGACGAACAGGTCACCGTCTTCCGCGAGATGACCGATATCGCCGGTTCGGAGCCAGCCATTGCGGATTGTCGCCTGTGTGGCCTCGGGCCGGTTCCAATAGCCCAAGGTGGGCGTATATACCTGCGCATAGGGCCCCGAGCTGGCCGCTCGGACACAGATTTCACCCGCAGTTCCAGCGGGAAGCAAGCGATCTTCCTCGTCGCGGATGGAAACCTCGAGATGCGGAAGCGGACGTCCGACAGCACCTTGGGTCGATGCGGAGGCATCATGCGTCCTCGAGATCGTGGTAGGCAGTTCCGTCTGGCCGTAGCCGGTCGTCATGCGGGAACCAAACCGCTCCTCGTAGAGACGCGGCAACCCCTCCGGCACCATTGCGCCGCCCACGACGAGCCAGCGCAGAGAAGTCAGATCCTCCCTTGGAATGTCTGGCCTCGTCAACAGGTCATAGACAATCGTTGGGACAAGAGTTGTCGTCGTGATCCGTTCATCGCGAATCCATTCCGCAACTCCGAGTGCGTCAGTACGATCAATGCAGACAAGGCAATCACCGCGCGAAAGCGTCGCGACGGCGCCGAGGATCATCATGTTGAGAATGGTCATCGGCGAGGTCATGCCGCGAACGACAAGTTCCGAATCATCTTGCGACATCACTTGCGACATGGTCGCAGCGACGATCATATTGTGTTGACTGTGCACCGCTCCCTTCGGCCGACCGGTTGTTCCGCTGGTATAGGCAATTGCCGCCGGTGCCCACGGATCCAGTTCGAGCTCCGGCCGGCTCCGCCCCAGATGCTGCATCAAACCCAGAGCCCACGCACAGGCCGTGGCGCCTGGCTCCATCTCGACGATCGCTCCCCGAAACTCGCCCGCCTGCATCGCCGCATCGCGGTCGGCGAGATAGAAAAGCGCACCTGAATCCTCGAGAAAATACTGCTTTTCGCCAGGCGCATAATTGCGGTTGATGCCAACCCAGATGGCACCGATCCTTTGACAGGCGAGGAATGCCGTAACAAGATCGGCACCGTTGCTCGCGGTAGCTGCAATACGGTCCCCGGGCCTCGCGCCCAGGCTCTGCAAGAAAGCGCTTGCGGCATTGGCGCGGCGGTCGAGCTCGAGATAACTCAAGCGGCCATGCCGCCCGATCAGCCCGATCCTGTCCGGATATTCCCGGACCGGCATATCGATCATGCCGGCAGCCGTAGCGGGAGCACCGGGCATGGGCACCCGATTGGTCGGTGGCACAAGCCAATCCAAATTGAGGTTCGGCTGTTTCACGGCGCTTACACCGCCAACGCTTGCTGAGAGGAAGCTGCATCGAGGCCGAAATCCGACGGATCGGCCCGACGTGTCGCTTGCCAGTAATCGACCGTGGGAAACGGCCAGTTCTGGCTTACCCGCCCGAGAGCGTTCTTATACCAGTTGGATACGCCCTCGGTGCCCCACGCCATCTGAGCATTCGCGGCGTCCACCCGGGCATTGTAGCTGTCGAAGACATCCTGGCGGACTTCGATCGCGCGCTCGCCATGCTCTATCATCGTCTTCAGGCATTGGAGCATGTAGCCGACCGAGCATTCTGCGAACAGAATGATACTTCCATTGATCACGAGATTTGTATTGGGCCCATATAGAATGAACATATTCGGGAATCCGGGAACCATCGTGCCCAGATAAGCTCGCGCGTTTCCATCCCAAGACTGATGAAGGTCGACGCCATTGCGGCCCTTGATCGTATAGGTCGACAGGAACTCGCTCGCGCGAAATCCAGTCCCGAAAATGAGCACGTCGGCGGGACGCAGTTCACCGTCAGTCATCTCGAGCCCGTCCGGTCTCACTGCCGCGATGGGCTCCGTCACCAGCTCGACATTGTCCCGTTCAAGCGCCTTGATCCATTTTCCGGAATCTCTCAGCGCGCGCTTGCCACCGACGGGATATCTGGGAACGACATGATCCCCGATCTTCGCGGTGTCGCTGACCTGCCGGGTTATCCATCCCTCCAGTACCGCCCGGAATTCAGCGTTGGCCGCACTGATGGCGCGCCCGCCTCCGTCGAAAGCAGGGTCACGCTTCACGGCGTGATGCATTCCATCCACGGTGCGCCAGTACAACCAGAAGCGATACCAGTTCTGGTAGAAGGGCACGTTTGCCAGCAACCAGCGCTGCCCGGAGCTCACGGGGTCATGATAATGGGGGGTCGGAAGCAACCAGGGCGGCGTGCGCTGATACACATCGAGATGCGCAGCCTCGGGGGCAATCTCGGGGACAAATTGGAATGCGCTGGCGCCGGTACCGACGACGGCAACGCGCTTGCCCTGCAAGTCGACATCGTGCCGCCAGTTCGCCGAGTGGAACGATGGCCCCGCAAAATCGGCGAGCCCGGGAATATCGGGGTATCGGGGCACATTGAGCTGACCGACGGCACTTACGAATATGTTCGCGGTCAATGCCTCGACGCTTCCTTCATCATCAGTGAAGCTGATCGTCCAGGTTTCTTCGTCATCGTCGAAGTTCGCCTCTTCGACTTTGCAGCCGAACCGGATGTGAGGACGCAGGTCATATTTCTCGACCACGCCTTTAAAATATTCGAGCAAGATCTCCTGCGTCGAGAAGTGCTGGGGCCAATGGGCATTCGGCTCGAATGAATATGAATATAGCTGATTGTCCGAGTCCACCCGGCATCCGGGATAGGTGTTTTCGTACCACGTCCCACCTACCTCGGGATTCTTCTCGAGAATCGTAAACGCGATCCCCGCCTGCTTGAGACGGATCGCGGCGAGCAAGCCAGACATGCCTGCACCGACGATGATCGCAGACAAGCCAGCCGCACCCTGCTTGAGGTCCGCAGTGCTCCAGTCCGGCGCCCTCAGATCAGCGACGCCCAGTTCCTCTTCCAGAAATGGAAGATAGGCTTGCGGTGCCCCATCGCCGATCAGATAGCGGATCATCTTGTCGAGCATGTCCATCTTGAGCTCGGGCAAGGAGGTGGCTTCTGCCTCGAAATATTTCATGAGTGCATCACGCGCTGCTGAGCGCACATATTGCTGATCTTCAGGGTCCAGTTGCGATTCCGGAGAAACGTGACTCGAGACCCGCGGACGCCAGTCATGCCGAAGAATGGAAGTGTCACCGGTCAGGTGGCAGATTACCATCTGCAACGTCGGAACGTGCGCTCCGGCAACAGCTGTGTCCAACATTTCAATGGAGAATGCATCAGACATCCGGATCCCTTTCAAGCTGACCGGGTTTGGCGCAGCGGAGGCGAGAGAAAGAGACGCAGGCAATCAATAGCCCGCGTCAGAAACGGCACGGCCGAGGGCAGTACGCGTCGAGATGTCGCCCAATTATGGGTGAAACCGCGCGCCTCGATAAAGTGGCAGTCGACCCCCAAGCGCGCGAGCCTCGCGGCATAAGCGCGCCCTTCATCGCGCAGAACATCGCATCCAGCCGTCACAATGATTGTGGGCGGGAGAGCCTCGAACGCGGCCCGAAGCGGTGAGACGCACGGATCTTCGCGCGCCCCGATGTCGGGGATATAGGCATCAATGAACCAGGCCATGTCATTGGCCTCGAGCAAATATCCTTCACCGAACTCCCTGTACGACGCCGACTGCTGTGCGACGTCAAGAACCGGATAGAAAAGCAACTGCGCCCGTAACAGATCGTTGGGCTGACAGGCAGCAGCCAACCCGGCGGCAATGTTGCCGCCGGCGCTATCACCCGCCAGGACTATGCCGGAAACAGCTTCCCCAAGCTCGCCAGGGGAACCTTGGAGCCAGTCGAGTGCCGCAGCGCCGTCGAGATGGGCAGCTGGAAAAACATGTTCGGGCGCCAGCCGATAATCAACGGACACGACGCGCAAACCGAGCTTGTTGGTGAGGGTGCGGCAGAACCCGTCATGGCTTTCGAGATCGCCAAAAGTCCATCCCCCGCCATGAAAAAACAGGAGGACATCGTCCGTGGTCCTAGAGCTTGGCCAATATGCCCGCAAACCAAGCTGCCCTCCCCCGGAGCCGGCGATGATTAGGTCGCGAACTCCGGCGACGCTCTCTCGGTCCTGGTCCAAAGCAGCGAAGCTGTCGCGAACGACTTGCCGGGCCTCCCCGATCTCTCGCTCGCGCAGCTTCGGCCCCGGACGCCCCCTGGCCAGCTCGACAAGATTTTCGGTCTCAGCGTGCAGCATATGCTCCAATCTCAAGCGACCCTGCTCCCGCCACCGGGCGATCGCCCGGCGCGACTTTGCCATTTTTTCGGACCGAGCGGTTCCGATCTGGGCTTATCGCGCCCCGATTCAGGTATCTCTATACAAGTCCCACGATGAACATCAAACTCAATTCGTGACAGTTTGGTGAGGTGAGCCGGCACCCAATCTGTACGTCCGACGGGCTGTCCCCTCAAAGAGCATGGCCTTCTCCCCAATCCCCAAATCAGCAGCCATTATCTTGAATACATTCCAGATTATCCGGTAGGATGCGGATCCGGCCTCGGCGGGGAAATTACTTTCGAACATACATCTGGCCGGTCCGAATGCATCTAAAGCAGCACGGAAATAGGGTGACCACAATTGCGCCAGTTCCATCGATCCCAAAGGCACCGCGCGTTGAAAGCTACCGAGACCGGCAAGAGGCATGCCGAGCCCGCCGAGCTTGATCACAACATTCTCGCAGGCGGCCAGCTCGTCGATTTGCTTTCGCCAGAGTGGAAAGCGATCCTTCTGGCTGCCGGTATAGGCTCCGATCCCCAAAGGCGCGCCGAAATGATCCAGGATGATCGTCAGCTCCGGCAAAGCTCTTGCCAGTTGGACCAGCTCGGGCAACTGCGGCTCAAGCAGCCAGGCATCAAATGAAAGGCCGAGTTCAGCCAGACGCCTCGCGCCTTTGCGGAAACTGTCTGACGCATAGAGGCCCGCCTGGCCTGCAAATGGCCCCATCACCCGCTGATCCGCGTCCCAAGCCATCCCGTTTCGGATGCCGCGGAACCGCCCTCCTCCGGCCGCGATATGCGCTTCGAGAACCGGCTGGACAGCATCTCCAAGCGTGAGGTCGGCATATCCGACAATTGCCGCGCAAATATCCACGCGCGTCCGTTCGCGCGCGGCCTCTGCCGCCTGTCGTACATAGGCCGTTTCGCCGACTGGCTGGAAATGGGTGGGCGTATCGGCGCAATAGAAGCCTCGTCCGGATTGGACATACACAGTCCCTTCGACGGCGTGCCCGCATGCAATGTCAGCAATGAACTCATCCACCAGATAGCGCGGCAGAATTTCGGTCATCGCCTGGAGCGGGTGGACATCACGCGGCCCGCCCGGCGGCGCGGCATGCTCCCATAGATGATGGTGCGCATCGACGATGCGGAGCCCCGGCTCGATTATGGGTTCAAGCTGCTGGAAGGAACGGGTGCGGACAGCCTCGCTCATGCCGCCGCTCCGAGCGCGGCCACGTCGCTCTCCAGCTTCCGGACGGGCTGCCAGCCTGTTCCCACAGCGCGGACGAATGTTGCCCAGCGAGCTTCGAAATGCGCCCTCCACAGGGCGTATCCATCCAGCGATGTGGGGCGCCGCAGACCGCGTGAGAAGCCGTCTATCAGGCCGGTGAGGATCTCACATATCTCTTTCGGATCGCCGGGGATGATGTAGCCTGCCTCCTGCGCAGCAGAGATTTTTGCGACCAGCGGCCGAACAGCAAGCTTCTCCCAACAAAGGAATTTCTCGAACATCTGCGACGAGAAGGCGCCTTCGGCCAGCAGGAAGAATGTAAAGGTGACGTTCTCCGGCCGGGCGCCATAGTCTGCAAAGCGTTCTGCTGTTTGCTCCAGCGAATGCAGGGGGTCGCTCCCCTCTTGCGCAGACAAATCCATCCATTGCGTGAAACGAACAAGCTCGCGTTCGACGACCGCATCGAGCAGGGCGGACTTTCGAGGATAGCGGCGATAGATGGTGTGCTTGGTGACACCCGCCTCCGCGGCAATCTCGTCCATCAGTGCACGAGAAATGCCCCTTCGGCAGAAGGCGCGCTTGGCTCCATCCAGGACACGGTCGGCGATCTCCGCCGCGGATTCTTTTGTGGGCCGGCCCGCGCCGCGCCGCGTCTTGATTGCCAAGGGTCGACTCCTGAGGGTGAGCTCGCTCGCAGCCGCAATATAAAAGCACTATAGAGTTGCTTTTTTGGACTGTCCAATTAAAAGCACTTCGTCGTGCCTAATGATCAACAGAGGGAGCCGGCGGTGCGCGGCGAAGGTGTCGGAGCCCTGATGCTCGTCACGATCGCTTTGGCTGGCTGCAGCGACCCACAAATGGCTGGTCCTCCGCCACCGGTCGTTGAATTTGTGCGGATCAGATCGGAGCCCGTTCCGAATGTGATCGAGTTGCCCGGCCGCATCGAAGCGGTCCGGTCTGCTGAGGTCCGAGCTCGGACGGACGGCATTGTGGAGCGCCGCCTGTTCGATGAAGGGAGTGACGTGCCTGCCGGCGCGGCCCTCTTTAGGATCGACGAGCGTGACAAGCGCGCGCAGCTTGCCCAGGCGCGCGCCATATTGGCGCGCGCCGTTGCCGAGCGCGACAACACTGCCGAGGTATTAGCGCGCTATCGACCGTTGGTGCGGGAAAATGCGGTGAGCGCGCTGGAATATGACCGGGCTCGCTCCGATTGGCTCCAGGCCGAGGCGAGCGTGGCCGATGCGCGCGCCGTCCTATCACGCGCAGAATTGCAACTGAGCTACGCGACCGTCCGGGCGCCCATTTCAGGCCGGGTAGGCCGCGCCCAGGTGACGGAAGGCGCGCTGGTCGACGCGACCAATGCGACACTTCTTACGAACATTGATCAGCTGAACCCGATCCATGCGACCTTCACCCAGTCTAGCGCCGTCCTGCAGACCCTGATGGAGCAAGCCCGCAGGGGCGAGCTGTCATCCCAACCCCTGCGCAGCATCGAGGTGCGACTGACCATGGGAAACGGGCGCAGTTACGAATATGTCGGCCATCTCGATTTCGCGGATCTTTCGGTAGACCCTTCGACCGGCAGCCAGACTCTTCGGGCCACTTTCGCCAATCCGGCAAATATTCTGCTGCCCGGCCAATTCGTACGCGGGAGGATAACGGCTGGTGTCTTTCAGTCCGGCATCACCATACCCTCGCGCGCCGTTCACATGCAGAATGGTCAGGCAAGCGTCACGCTGATCGACAGCAAAGGCATGGCTTCGATCCATATGGTCGACCTGGGGTCCCAGGTCGGCAACCGGTGGATCGTTCGCTCAGGACTACGCGCCGGAGACAGGCTGATCGTGGCCGGCTGGCATAAGGTGCGCAATGGCGACAAGGTCCGGGCGCGCCCGGCCCCGGAACCACGCTGAGGCATGAACCGCTTTTTCGTACAACATCCTGTCTTCGCCTGCGTAATAGCGGCCTTCATCGCGCTCGCCGGCACGATTGCCCTGACCAGGCTGCCAGTCGAGCAATACCCGTCCGTGGCACCACCGACGCTGAACGTCGTGGTCAATTACCCCGGTGCTGATGCCGTCATGCTGGATCACAACGTGACGTCGGTCGTCGAGAAAGAGATGAACGGCGTGCCGAACCTGGTCTACCTGAACTCAGTAAGCCGAGCCAACGGGACGGCGCAAATCGCCATCACCCTCGCCCCCGGCACCGACCTCGATATAGCCCGTTCGCAAATTCAGGCTCGATTGAGCCGGGTCGAACCCCGCCTCCCCGCCCAGGTTCGCCAACAGGGGATTCAGATTCAGGAGGCCAATTCCGGCTTCCTGCAAATGGTCGCCCTCAGTTCGCGAAGCGGCCGTGCGACTGATGTCGAACTCGGCAACTACGCCTCGAACAACATCGTCGATGAACTGCGCCGTATCGAAGGCGTCGGCGACGTTACGCTTTTTGGTAGCCAGTATGCGATGCGGATCTGGCTGGATCCGGAGCGGCTCGCGGGTTTCGCGATATCGCCGGGAGAAGTGCTCGCGGCCGTGCAGGAACAAAATAGCCAGACGCCGCAGGGCTCGCTTGGCGATCAACCCGTCCGCCCTGGCACGGAATTTCAGGCGAAGGTCGTCAGCCAGAACACATTCACGACGCCCGACCAGTTCCGTCAGATCATAATCCGGTCGCAGCCGAACGGAGCCACCGTCCGGCTGGGAGATGTGGCTCGCGTCGAGCTTGGTGCAGAAAATTACGGCTTCAAAGCGAATCTCGACGGTCGCCCAATCGCTGCCATCGCGATCCAGATGTCAAACGGGGCAAATGCCGTGGCGACGGCGCGCGCAATTCACCGCCGGATGACCGAACTGGCGACCTCCTTCCCTCCCGATTATTCCTGGAGCATTCCTTTCGACACGACCCCGTTCATCAATGCCTCGATCGAAAGCGTGGTTCACACGCTGATCGAAGCGATGGTGCTGGTGTTCCTCGTGATGTTCCTTTTCCTTCAAAGCTGGCGCGCGACCTTGATCCCGGCGATCGTGGTTCCCATTGCCTTCCTCGGCGCATGTCTTGGCCTCTACCTCGCCGGCTTCTCGATCAACACGCTCTCATTATTCGCCATGGTGATGGGGATCGGCATTCTGGTCGACGACGCGATCGTGATCGTCGAGAATGTCGACCGCATCATGGCTGAAGAGGGACTTTCGCCTCCCCAGGCGACAGTCAAAGCCATGAGGCAGATCTCGGGCGCCATCATCGGCATCACGCTTGTCCTGGTTGCCGTCTTCATCCCGATGGCATTTTTCCCGGGATCCACAGGCGGTATCTATCGACAATTCTCGGTAACCCTGTCCGTCTCCATTCTATTCTCCGCTCTGCTTGCGCTCACCTTGACACCTGCCTTGTGCGCAACCCTGCTGCGAAGTCCGCAGTCCCCGATACCCGGCGCGGCGGATGACTCCCGCTTTTCGAAGAGCCGTCTCGCTCTCGATCGCTTCTTTTGCTGGTTCAATGAGCAGTTCGGACGTGGAACGCTAAGCTACGAGCGCGGCGTCCGCCGGATCATGAACCGTCCGCTGCGCTGGCTCTCCGTATTTGCCCTGCTTCTCCTGCTAACCGGATTTCTCTTCAGTCGATTGCCTGGAGGATTCCTTCCCAACGAAGATCAGGGCTATATCTTTGTGAACTTCGACGCACCGCCCGGTGCGACGCTTCAGCGCACAGCCCTGTCAGTAGACCAGACCGAAAAATATCTCGGCACCTTGCCGCAAACCGACGGGATCGTATCAGTCTTGGGCTTCAATTTCTTCGGCCAGGGCCAAACGGCGGCATTGAGCTTCGTCCGATTGAAGCCGTGGGACGAGCGGCCCGGCCAGCAGAATTCGGCCGATGCCGTCATCGGCCGCGTTATGAGTTATGTCACCGACATACCCGACGCATCCATATTCGGCCTGTCGCCTCCCCCTATTCCAGCGCTGGGAAATGCTACAGGCTTCTCGATGAAGCTGGAATCCCGCTCGGGGGACCGGCAGGAATTGCTCGACGCCCAGAATGCCATTGTTGCCGCGGCGGCACGCAATCCGAAGCTCGCCGGCGTTCGCTCCGAAGCACAGCCGGATGCACCCCAGCTTTACGTGGAGATCGACCGTATCCAGGCACGTGCACTGGGGCTCTCGATTGCCGACGTGAACGCCACGCTTTCGATCGCCTTCGGTTCGGCCTACGCGAACGATTTCACCCTGAATGGCAATGTATTGCGGGTCTTCCTGCAGGCAGACTCAGACCACCGCATGCTCGCTGACGATGTCCTTGACTTGCGCGTGCGCAACAGTGGCGGAGAAATGGTGCCGTTCTCCGCATTCGCCCGAGTGCAATGGATCGATGCGCCCCAGCAACTGGAGCGATATAACGGCTATCCATCGCTGACGATTTCCGGGCAACCTTCCCCTGGATCCGCTTCAGGAGACGCGATCGCGGAGATGGAACGCCTTGCCCGCACCACCTTGCGAAGCGACCAGCAGTTCGAGTGGACGGGGGCGGCTTATGAGGAAAAGCAAGCCGGAGCTCAGGTCATCTGGCTGCTTCTGATATCACTGATCGTGGTGTTTCTGCTGCTCGCGGCACTCTATGATAGCTGGACCATTCCCCTCGCTGTGCTGCTGGTGGTGCCGATAGGGGTCATGGGATCGGTTGTGTTTTCGCTTGGCCGCGGCCTGGCCGCGGATGTCTATTTCAATGTCGGGCTGATCACGATCGTCGGGCTGTCTGCGAAGAACGCCATGCTCGTGGTAGAATTTGCACTGAAGGACGAAAAGGCGGGACGATCGGCCATCGAGGCTGCAACTGAGGGTGCTCGTCAACGACTGCGCCCGATCCTCATGACCAGCTTGGCATTCATTCTCGGCATGATCCCACTTGTTGTCGCAAGCGGACCCGGCGCGGCCAGCCGCCATGCTGTTGGCACTGGTGTCATGGGCGGCATGATAGCCGCGACAGTCCTCGGCATCTTTTTCTCGCCCCTATTCTACGCGACCGTGCGGCGATGGCTGAAGCAGGGATTGCGGCCAAAGCTGGACGACGAACGCCTTTCGCCAGGCAGGGCAGAGCACCCGAATGCGTCGCATCGTCCTGGCGGCGGCCTGCTCGAATGATGGCTGGCCGGCATCTTGACCTCGCGTGGACCCAGCCTCCCATCGCCCTTGCATAATAGAGCTACCTGTTTTAGCTTCAACCTCCGCTGGTCGAAGGGGCAGGTCCGTAGGAAAGCGGAGACAGACTGCGCATGTGCTTCGCAAGACAGCCTGCGCAACAACCGCAATTGAGCCTGGAAAATCGGCTCAAAGCTTGAAGGACATTCATGAGCGATACGCGCGAGAAGGTCGATGACGGGCTAATCCGTGGACGGATCACGGACGATGACATCGCAAAGATGCGGATGCGAATCGGCTATCCGAACCCGACTCTCCGAAAAGGGTATACGGATTTCCCGTGGAATCCGACGGCGACGGCGGATTGTGTTCGCAGATGGGCCCTGTCGATCGGCGACGCCAATCCTTTTTACGCCAACCCCGAGATTGCGCGCGGGTCGTGCTGGGGTGCGTCGGTCGCCCCTCCGGGCTTTGAATGGTCAATGGGATGGGACCGGACCCGCACCGTTTCATCTGATCTGCAGCAGGCGACGCGTGGCGCGCTTCGTGGCGTTCAACTCTATCATTCGGGTGCGGAATATTTCTATCACAAGCCGATCGTCGAAGGCACCGAACTGTTCAAGTCCGAATGGGTTGCAGATGTCGAGGAGAAGGTTAGCAGCTTCGCCAGCCGCAGCGTGATTGTGAACAATGCAAACTGCTATTGGGATCGGGACGACAATGTTTATGTGACCAGCTCGCGCTGGTTCGTGCATGCCGAGCGGCAATCTTCCAAGAAGAGCAAGGCAGCCAAGACCAAGGACGAGGCGGCATATTATTCGGATGAGCAGCTTGCCGAAATAGAGGCAGCCTATGATGCCGAATATATTCGTGGCGCGGATACACTTTATATTGAAGATGTCTCACCGGGCATGCAGCTTCCGGTCATGGTCAAGGGGCCGCTGACGATCACCGATCTGATCAATTTCCACATGGGCGCCGGCTGGCTCACTTATGGCAACCCGCCCTTCAAGCTGGCCTACGAGAACCGAAAGCGTCTCAAGGGCTTCTACTCGCGCAACGAGTTCAACGCCTGGGACACGATCCAGCGCGTCCACTGGGATCCGGTGCTTGCCGAGAAGGTCGGCGTTCTCGGAACCTACGACATCGGCCCGATGCGCTACGTCATGGTCTGTCAGGCAGTCACGAACTTCATGGGAAATGATGCCTGGCTGTATCGCCTGCGATATGAGCTGCGAAACTTCAACTATGTTGGCGATACCACCTGGCTGTCAGGCACGATAGTCGAGGTCACACCTGATGCGCCGTGGGGGCCGTCGGTGGAGATCGAAGTCAGGGGCGTCAACCAGCGCGGACAGGAAAATGTGCGGGCAAGCGTGACAGTTCTCCTCGCCTCCCGCCGGACCGGACCGGTGCGCCTCCCGCCGGCACCGGCAGTGACGTCGTTTCGCGATTGACGATCAGCCCGTCGGTCGGCGATCGCGGGGCTGGGATGTCCGGCCCCTATAGAGATGCCGCAATGGCGTACGCCATCAACCGAATTCGTCGATTTCCGTATAATTGGCGATAGGATCCTTGTTGCTGGACTGGGCTAGGGGTACAGAATTACCCAACTCAACGAGGATTGGCGGCACATGTCGAAAAAGGGAGAAGACGAAACTTTGCTCAGCGGCGACAACCTGCCGTTGCTGATCGGAGAGAAAAGCACCCGCAATTCTGCCGTGCTGCGTACCGTCAGTGCGTTGCGGGCGGATTCCCTTGCAGTCGACCCCGGTACACTGATCGGAAGCGAGGAAGTACTGATCACGCGCTACGGCATCAGCCGGCCGACGCTGCGGCAGGCTGCAGGGTTGGTATCGCAGGAGGAGCTCGTCCGTGTCAGGCGGGGTGTGGGGGGCGGCTATTTTGCGGAGCGCCCAACCTTCTCGGCGGTCGCCCATCGGGCTGCCGTCTTCCTCCAGACACGTGACACAGGTCTTGAACATATTCTCGAGGCCATTGAACCTATCCGTGTCGCACTTGTCGAACTCGCTGCCCGCAACTCCTCTTCTCCCGCCCGCAAGGGACTTGAGGCATTTGTCAAAGAAGAGGAGCAGAGGCTCCAGGAACCGCTCTCCTATCGAGACTTCCTGCGGGCTGAGCGCAGGTTCGGCGAACTGATCGGCGAAGCGAGCGGAAACACGGTCCTACACCTCTATCTCGACATCCTTCTTCAGCTCGTCAGCACCATTGCGCCCGAACTGGACGTTTTCCGGGGACGGCCGGAGCGCGTCGAGGAGGCAAGCAAGCGACGGCTCAAGGTTGCCCATGCCATCCTGGACAGCGATATCTCGATCGCCACTATCGAAGCCCGGCGCTCGGCCCAGCAGTCGGTTATCTGGATGCGCGAAACGGTCGCGGGCAACGCCGTCAGCACCGCGCAGGTCCGTCGCTGACGATGAGGACCAAAGCTCGCGGAAAAGCGTACGCCCCTCTTGACAGAGGGCTATTGAGTGATCTCTTTTAGGTCGACTGAAGAAGCTCCGGGGTACTGCATGGTTTCCGATAGAACGCCTGTCCTGGTCGGTGCGGGCCAGGCGGTGGATCGAATTGGCTCGGCGGACTATCGCGGATATTCTCCCGTTGAGATTGCAGCGGCTGCGGCAAAGGCAGCGCTCGCCGACTGCGGTGCTGCCAGGCTTATCGGTGAGATCGATCTCGTCGGAGGCATCCGCACGTTCGAGGACGCAACATCTGCCCCGTCCGTCTTCGGCAAGCCCGACAAATTTCCTTTGGCTGTGGCAAAGCGGCTTGGATTGAGCCCCACCGCGGCCATTCTGGAGAAGACCGGAGGGCAATCGCCCGTCGCTCTTCTAGGGGAACTAGCCGACCGGATTGCCCGCGGACAAGCAGACGTGGCCTTGGCTTTTGGCGGCGAGGCACTCTCGACCGTTCGCCAGCTGAAGTCGACCGGAGAGACACCCGATTGGTCCGAACGGATTGACGGAGAAATGGAGGATAAGGGTCGCGGGCTGGAGGGGCTCGTGACGCGACAAGGTGTGGATCACGGATTGCGCTCCGCCCCCGCCGGATACGGCTTGATCGAGAATGCCCGCAGGGCGCGGCTTGGCCTGTCGATCGAGGAATATCGCCGGGAAATGGGCGAGCTCTTCAGACCGTTTAGCGAAGTCGCGGCGGCCAACCCCTATTCGAGCGCTGATGGCCCGGCTCTCTCAGTCGAGCAGTTGATCACCCCTGGCGAGCGCAATCGCATGATTGCAGACCCCTATCCGCTCAGGCTGGTTGCGCGCGATCAGGTCAACCAGGGGGCGGCCGTCCTGGTCATGTCGGTCGCGAAAGCGCGCGAGCTCGGAGTTCCCGAGAGCCGCTGGGTGTTCATTCATGGCTTCGCTCTCGCCCAGGAGCGGGATCTCCTGGAGCGCGAGGATCTCGGTGGCTCCGTTGCCATCGGTGCGGCACTCCAGGCCGCTCTCGATATCGCCGGCAAGTCGCCCGCAGATATGCGCTATTTCGATTTCTACAGCTGCTTCCCGATTGCCGTCTTTGCGGCAGCGATTGACGGCCTGGGCCTGGCGCGGGACGATCCGCGGCGCCTCACCGTCACGGGCGGCCTTCCTTATTTCGGAGGCCCCGGCAACAACTATTCGATGCATGCGGTCGCGACCATGATGGAGCTGCTGCGCGCATCCCCTGGCGATTTCGGCCTCGTCGGGGCGAATGGGGGATATCTTACAAAATATGGCGCGATGATCCTTTCTATTGAGCCTTGCGAGTGGCGCCCGGCCGCCCGTGCGGCGGCCCAGATCGCCCTGGATCGCCGTCCGGCACCACGCATTGCCAAGATGCCTGACGGAAAGGGACATATCCTCACCTATACGGTCCAGTACGATAAGGGGATGCCCGCGCTCGGGCTCGTGATCGGCGAACTTCGCACCGGGGAGCGCTTTCTGGCCAATCCGGCGGATCCTGCAACGCTGGCCGAGATGTCGCGAAATGATCCGATCGGCCGCGAAATTGCGGTCTGCCATCGCCCCGAAGGAAATCGCTTCGCATTCGATGAGCAGGTTCTGGACGCGGCCTTTTCCGTCGACCCCGCCGGCTTCCGCGACAATTACGAAACCGTCATCGTCAACCGCCGGGATCACATCCTCGAAGTGACGATCGATCGGCCGGAGCAGCGCAACAGCATTTCGCAGACCGCTCATGATGAGCTGAACGAGATCTTCGATGCCTTCGAGGCCGACCGGGATCTGTGGGTGGCAATCATCACGGGTGCCGGCGAAAAGGCCTTCTGCGCAGGCGCAGATCTCAAGGGAGCGGCGAACGGCCGTACGATCTTTCCCCTCGCCGGATTTGCGGGAATTACCAGCCGCCGGTGGACCAAGCCGCTCATTGCCGCGATCAACGGGGCAGCCTTCGGAGGCGGGCTTGAGATTGCCTTGGCGGCACATCTGGTCGTTACCGATCCCGCGGCTCGCTTCGCCCTTTCGGAAGTGCGCGTGGGCGTCGTTCCTGGCGCTGGCGGCGCGATCCGGCTCCAGCGCCAGATACCGCGCAAGATTGCCATGGAGCTCCTTTTGACCGGCCGGAGCATGGATGTGGCGGAGGCGCGGAGCCTGGGCTTCATCAATCGCGTTTCCGCACCGGGCCAGGTACTGGAGGAGGCGCGCGCCCTGGCGCGGGAGATCACGGCGGTTTCTCCGACATCCGTTCGCGTGCTGCTTCAGCTGATCGCCGAAGGTGACCGCTGCGCCGACGCGGACGATGCCGCAGCGCCCATGCTTCATTCTTCCGCCCTTGACGCCTTGCTG
Organism: Sphingomonas sp. DBB INV C78; assembly: GCF_042693015.1. Classification (NCBI taxonomy): domain Bacteria; kingdom Pseudomonadati; phylum Pseudomonadota; class Alphaproteobacteria; order Sphingomonadales; family Sphingomonadaceae; genus Sphingomonas; species Sphingomonas sp. DBB INV C78. Next base: position 2,790,889 of record NZ_CP170544.1, read on the forward strand.
GCCAGCGAGGACATGATCGAGGGCATGACGGCGTTTGCGCAGAAGCGTCCGCCGAACTGGAAAAATCGCTAACTCCGTTTTGGCCAGCACATTCCAGGTTGGACTTGATTGAGATACCTGTTTAGGAGCAGATGGTGTCACGCCTGGATGGCTGGCCCCTTATCTGCGCGAAGAAGCGCTCGGCGTGCAAACTGAACGGGCGATGGAGAGGTTATGAGCACATCCTTGCGGGATCTTTTCGCGCCGCGGTCCGTCGCGATCCTGGGCGCATCAGAGAAGAACCCTTGGGCGAGACTCGTCCTCACGACCCTTGAACGGATCTCGTTCGGCGGCCCGGTTCATCTGGTCAATCCTCGCGGCGGATCCGTCCATGGCAGCACCGTGGCGCAAAGTGCCACCGCAATCGGCGATCCGGTCGACTCCGCTTTTGTGATGGTACCTGCCGCCGCGATCGAGGACACGTTCCACGATATGGCCAGTGCCGGCATTATGAACGGCGTTGTCGTCACGTCGGGCTTTGCGGAGCTCGGCGCACAAGGCGCGACCGAGCAGGCTCGCCTGTTCGACCTTGCGCGATCGCTTGGCCTGACGCTGATGGGACCCAACAGCCTCGGCTTTGTCAATCTGGTCGACAGGGTCGCGCTATCGGCCATCCCGCTGACGCTTCCCATCCTGCCTGCCCCGAAGGTTGGCGTCCTAAGCCAGAGCGGTGCGACCGCAGCCATCATCAGCAACACGGCTCATGCCACTAATGTCGCCCTTACGCATGTGATCGCGCTGGGCAACGAGGCTATGGTGGACATGTCGGACGCGATCGACTTCCTGGTCGACGATCCTGCAACGTGCGCCATTGCGGTTTTCGCCGAATCCGTCCGTCGCCCTGATGACTTCATCCGGGCAGCCCGGCGCGCCCTTGCCGCGCAAAAGCCGATCGTCTTGCTGAAGGTGGGCGTCGGTGAACTTGCAGCGCAGGTCGCACAGGCCCACACGGGCGCGTTGGTCGGCGACAACAGGATATTCGACGCCATATGCCGCGATCTCGGCATTATCCGTGTCGACACTATTGAACAGTTGCTCCAGACGGCCAACCTTATCGCGACCACCGGTGTTCTCGGTGAAGGCGGCTTCGCCGCGGCGTCCATGTCGGGCGGAGCCTGCGAAATGATAGCCGATCTGGGTGAAGCCCAGGGCGTTCGCTTCGCTACACTTGCCGAGGCGACGAAGCAAAAGCTCGCCGCCACGCTTCCCGCTTACGCTTCGAGGCATAATCCGCTCGACGTGACGGGTGGTGTTCTCTCGAACCTGCAGGCGTTCGAGGATGCCTTGGCATTCGTCGGCGAAGACCCCGACGTCGCACTTGTGGCGGCGTGCTACGATCTGGCGCGCACACCGGAGGGAGATGTTCTGGGCCGCCCGGTGATCGCGCATCTCAAGGCCGGCATCGAACGGTCAGGCGTACCCGGCTTTCTGATGCCGCAAACCTATCTCAGCGTAAGCGATTATGGCCGTGACACGCTCAGTCAGACCGGGATGCCGCTATCGTCCGCAGGACTTGGCCATGCGATGGCCGCCGTCGGTGCAGCCTTCCGCTGGTCGGCCAAGGCGCGCGAAGGGGTGGATGTGGGTCCGGATGGGAATCCGGATGCCGATCCATCTCCTGCAGACTGCCGCCCCCTCAACGAGCGCGAGACACTGGATTATCTGGCCTCGCGCTGCGTGCCTGTCATACCGGCCCGGATCGCAAGGTCGCCGGCAGATGCAGCGAAGTTCGCTGGCGAGATCGGCGGGCCGCTGGCTCTCAAGATCCTTTCGCCCGATATCGCGCACAAGACCGACGTCGGCGGGGTCACGCTCAATGTCTCCGGGGTGGACGCCGCCGTGGACGAATATGATGCGATGCTCGCCCGAGTTCGGTCTCGCGCACCCCATGCCACGATCGAGGGCATAATCATGTCGCCGATGCGTAACGCGAGCGTAGAACTCATCGTCGGCGTGGCCCGAGATCCCGAATGGGGTCTGGTTCTCGCCGTCGGGCTCGGCGGCATCTGGGTCGAGATATTGAAGGATGCCGATCTTGCCGTCCTGCCCGTCACGGCACCGCAGGTAGAGAGAATGCTGGGCCGCCTGAAGGCACAGAAGCTGCTGGACGGATATCGCGGTCAGCAAGCGGTCGACCGGGCGCGGCTCGCGGAGGTGATTGCCGCCATCGGTGACGCCGCTATCGCACTCGGGCCCGATCTCATATCGCTCGAGATCAACCCGCTGCGGGTCCATGGCAGCGACGTTGAATGCCTCGACGCGCTTGCGATCTGGTCTGGTCAGCCCGCCCGCTGACAGAATGCCGGATAAAGGAAGTCGACCAGGATACGCGCAAAGTCGTCGTGATTTTCTCCTTTTTGCGGGAGGGGCTCGCCATAACGCGCCAGGCCGGCATGGCCCAGTGCAGCGCCGGTGATCGCTTCCATGATGAGACGGGTCGGCGCGCTGGCGGGGATTTCTCCGCGCTGTTTGGCTGCTTCGACCAGGCGTTCAACGACCGCCACGCGCTGCGCTATCAGCGTCCGGCATAGGCCAGCCACGCTTTCGGGAATGACGGGATCCGACTGAACACGGCTGATCGACCAGCCGATATCCGCGGAAAGCTCGTCGAGGACGAGCGTTACAAGCGCGCGCAGATCATCACGGAAATTGTCGGTCGGGGCTACCGGCCATGGCGCGAAGAAGGTGAGCAAGGCATCCTGGAGCAGCGCTTCCTTGTCGCTCCATCGAATATAGATGGAAGCCTTGCCGACGCCCGCACGCCGCGCGACCTGCTCGATGGCAAAGTCCTGCCAGCCCGCACGGACAAAAAGTTCGATCGCCGCAGCCAGGATACGCCGGTCGACACTCTTGTCCCGCGGCCGTCCCATCCTGCCGCTGCTACTGGAAGCCGTGACCATGGCCTTCGCCTATCGGCCGATGTGGCGGATAGCAATATCAAAGCCGGGTCAAGGGCGAAGCAGTCGTTCGAGCCAGGACTCGCGAGCTGCAACACAAGCCTGTGCGTGTCGTGACGCGGGCGCGATGTCGTAGAATCCGTGAAACGCGCCGCCCCAGACGTGAAGTTCGCAATCACCGCCCGCAGCCCATATGGCCGACGCATAAGCGACCGCCTCATCACGGAAGACTTCGGCGGCACCGACATCGATGAAGGTGGGCGGCAAGCCGCCAAGTTCGGCAGCGCGCGCCGGAGCGGAATAAGCGGACACGTCCGTCGTTCCGCAGCGGTCGCCGAGGATCATCCTCCAGGCCGTATTGTTGCTCGTTCGATCCCAAACTCCCACACCGTCAAATTGGCGCGAGGAAACCGTGCAGTCACGGTCATCAATCATCGGGCATTGAAGCAATTGGCCCATGAGCCGCGGACCACCCCGGTCACGGGCGATCAAGGCCGTCCCGGCCGAAAGCCCTCCTCCCCCGCTTCCTCCGAAAATCACGAGTTGCTCGGGGGCAAATCCGAGCATGCTGGCATTGGCCCCCATCCACTGCAGACCGGCGTAACAATCCTCCACGGGGATCGGGGCTGGATGCTCGGGAGCAAGCCGATATTCCACGCTGACGCAGACAGCGTCAAACTTGATTGCCCAGTCGACCAGAGCGCTGGCGCCGGCAAACCGGTTGGCCATGACCATGCCGCCGCCGTGGATGTGGTAGATCCCCGGGCCGGCAGTTGCGTGATCCTTGCGGGTGATCACCGACACTGTGATCTCCGCGCCGTCGAAGCCGGGAATAACATAATCGACGCAGTTGACGGGCGCATCGCCGATCAGGTCGGCCCGCTCAACCGTGCTGAGCTCGCGAAAACGCGGAAGGTCGGCTTGTGTCATGCCGACCGGGACATAGCCGTCCAGCGCGGGGAGCAATGCCGCGAGCTCGGCGGCGATTGGCGGTCGTTCAAAGCTGTCGGTCACGGGGCGTTACTTTCGTTCTGGATTGGCCGGCAAGAGCCTGTCCGGGGCATATGACGCGCCGACACAGGCCCTGAACGGTCTACCCGATATACTGAACGATTTTTGGTGTAAAGTCGCTGGACCACCGCTAGATGCGAATCGATCGAGCCGCTGCAGCAACCGCTGAAAGACGATCGCGCGACGGCCCGAACCGCCGGACGGCCCGGCCAGTAAGGAGAGGGAAGGTATGACAGAGTTGAGCCGGATGCCGATTTTCGACATCGACACGCATTATGCGGAGCCGGCGGATTTGTGGACGTCGCGTGCGCCGAGCAAGTATCGGGACCGCGTTCTGCACGTGCGGGAGAACGATCTGAACAACCAGGCGTGGTTCTTGGGTAACCACGAGGTTGGCATGATCGGGCCTGCGGTGATCCGTCCGGACATGAGCAAGGAACTGGCGACCTATACGCTTCCGCGATTTTCGGAGATGTCGCGTTCGGCGACCCATGCAGCCGAGCGGCTTGCATTCATGGACAGCGTGGGGGTCGGCACCCAGATCCTCTATCCCAACATCATCGGCTTTGGCGCGCAGCGGCTAATGAAAGTCAGCGACGACGTCGAACTGCGTCACTGGCACGTCACCGCCTATAACGACGCGCTCGTCGACCTGCAGCGCGAAGGCGAAGGCCGCCTGCTTCCGCAGGCCGCCCTGCCGCTATGGGATATCGATGCCTCGGTGAAGGAACTCGAGCGCATCCGCAAGATGGGCCTGACCGGTGTCGCCATGTCCGACAAGCCGGGTGACTTCGGCCAGGTGCTGCTCGGCTCGGATGCCTGGGATCCGCTCTTCGCCGCCTGTCAGGATCTCGGCCTGCCCATCAACTTCCATATCGGTTCGGGGGAATCCTTCGACGGCGACAAGGAGAAATGGTGGCTCCCCGATCGCACCTCGCGGCTGCCCGACCGTTCGCTCAACGGACCACTCGCCACCTTCACCGCAGTCTCCGGCTTCATGCAGATCGCGGTCGATGTGATGAACCTCATCCTCACCGGCGTGCTCGAGAAGTTCCCCAAACTCAACTTCGTCGTCGTCGAGAGTGGCGCCGGCTGGCTCCCGTTCCTCATCCAGGGCATCGAGCATAACTTCAAGGAAATGCTCTCGCCCGCCCAGCGGGCCCGCTTCAAGCGCGAGCCCAAGGAGATGTTCATCGACCAGATCTACACCTCCTACTGGTTCGAGAACGCCAATTGCGTCGACACCTTCATCCGCGAGTTCGGCGACAGCAACCTCATGTTCGAGACCGACTTCCCCCACCCCTCCTCGCTCTATCCCGACGTCCGCGAAAAGGCCCAGGAAACCCTCGGCCATCATCCCGTCGAAACACAGCGCAAAATCCTCTACCAAAATGCCGAACGCATCTACGGCATCAAGGTCGGAACCCCAAAGAGCACCCACTAATCCACATCCAGCCGCGCGGGAACGCACCCAAATCCGTTCCCCCGCCGGCTCTTGTCACTACGCAGCGAATCAGATACCCCTATCCAATAGAGTTATCTGATTCGCTGCCTGATGGTGATGCCGCGTTGACGTCCCCGGCAATCCCGCATTCTCGGCTCCCCTGCAGAGATGATCTCGAACAGGCCGGATCAATCCAGGCAATCCACCTGCAGGAATGCAGACCGTAAAGCTTTCCCGCAAAATCTCGAAAGATCGAGGATCAACCTCGGCATCCTGATTTGCACATAAAATTACAATGATTAGGGATCGGAGGGGATAATGGGGTTTGATGCATCCACGCGTCTCAACAATATTTGTCTCGTTTGGCTTGCCGGGACTTGCCTTTCCGCCGTGATATCCTCTGAAGCTTTTGCACAGATCGACGGTACCGCGTCCCCAACTGTCTCCGGACTTCCTGCTCCCGCCGACGACATCGTCGTAACGGCCAGGCGCAGAGACGAAAGTCTTCAGTCGGTGCCCTTGTCCGTGACCGCTGCAACCCCGGCCATATTGAAGGAGCAACGGATCACATCGGCTCAGGATCTCCAGAATCTGGCGCCGAGCCTGTCGCTCACGTCGCGCAGCGGCCAGCAGCAGAGCGGGCAATTCAACATCCGCGGCCAGGGACAGACCTTTGGCGGCGCGCTTCCAAGCGTCATTGCCTATTTCGCTGAAGTGCCACTCGAATCCCAGGGCGGCGCCGCCTTCGCGCTCTATGACCTCGATTCCGTCCAGGTTTTGCGCGGGCCCCAGGGAACATTGTTTGGTCGCAACACGAACGGAGGCGCGGTGCTGCTGACGCCCACAGCACCCAAAGCCGATTTCGGGGGCTATTTCGATGCTTCCTTCGGCAATCTCGACGCCCTCGACCTTCGCGGCGCGATCAATCTGCCAATAACGGACACCCTCCGACTGCGGCTGTCGGGAAATTTGATCAGGCGCGATCCTTATGTGAGAAATCTCGCAGGGCGTGACTTCCATGACCAGCATCAGGACAGCTGGCGCGTGTTTCTGAGGTTTGAACCCAGCGATAATTTCACCAATGACCTGGTCTATACCGGCCTAGATGCCGATGAGGCGGGATCCGCGTTCATCCTGTCCATCATCCGCCCTGGCAAAATCACGTCCACCTATGATGGCGGCGGTCTCCTGACCGCGCTCGCCCAGCAGAATGAGCGGGGGCCGCGAACCGTCAGCAACACCCAGGAAGGACTGGGCGCATCGCGCACCATCCATCTCATCACCGACACCGCACGGCTCGAGCTCGGTGATGTGACTCTCAAGAACATCCTCGCCTTTGAGCGGGTCAAGGTCAATTTCGGCTCCGATACCGATGGGACAGATGTGCGATATGCCCAGAACGGAAGTCTTCCGACGATTTTTTCAATCGGTTCCGGGGTCAAGATGTATCCCGATATGAATCTCCGGCAATTCACCGAGGAATTCCAAGTCAGTGGAACCGCCCTCGATAATCGGCTCGATTACATCGCTGGACTCTTCTATTTCCTTGGAGAATCTCCTGGAGGCCTGAATACATTCCGGGCCGGCCGTGTCGGCAATACGGGGTCGTCGCCGACAACCACCTCGTCCAACTTCGTGACGTTCCAGTTCAGGGATCGCAGTCGGGCTGTTTTCTCTCAGGCCACTTATCATATGGGCGCCGACCGGGAGTTCTCGATCACGGCCGGCCTGCGCTATACGTGGGATACGCGTCAATCGAGCTTCGGCCGCCTGGTCAATAATGGCCCCATCAATACACCGCTGCCACTGTCCAGCTATACCTGCACCTTGCCCGGCATCGGCATCAGTCTCATGACGCCCGCGTCCCAATGCTATCGAATACTGACCGGTAAATATGAGGATCTCGGCTACAATTTCAGCATTGATTGGAAGCCGGTCGACAGCCTTCTCCTCTACGCCACCACCCGGCGAGGCTTCAAGGACGGCGGCTTCAACACGATCATCGCCTCTGCGAACGATCCGGAATACCGCCCCGAGACGGTTATCGACTATGAAATCGGCGCGAAATGGACCTACCAAATCGGGTCCGCCCGCGGGCGGCTCAATGTCGACGCATTTTCGAGCAAGTATAAGGATATTCAGAGGCAGATCACCGGAGGACTTCCGACGACGGCGGTCATACAGAATGTCGGGGATGGACGGATCCGTGGGCTCGAGGCAGAGGGCCTCATCCAGGCCGGCGATTTCTCCCTTTCAGCCTTCTACGCTTATTTGAAGGCGACCTATGACGGCGGCTTCATCGACGCCGGCATCGACGTCTCGGCCAGCAAGTTTATCGGCGTGCCCAGCCACAGCGGCGGCTTCACCGCACGCTGGGAGCATGACCTGAGCAGCCGGGGCGATGCCCTCATTGCTTCGGCCACACTTTATGCGACGAGCCGCGTCGCGCTCGATTCCGATACGGTGCTCAACTACGAAGGCTTCGCGCCCGGCTACGCCACGCTCGGCGGCCGCCTCGAATGGAGACAGGTGGCCGGCAAGGCATTCGACCTCGCTTTATGGGGGAAGAATCTCGCCGACAAACTCTACGTGGTGGGCGGTGTGCCGCAGGGAAGCTCCTCGGGCATGACCACATTCATCTACGGCGAGCCGCGCACTTATGGTGTGCAGGCCTCGGTTCGCTTCTGATCGCTGGACGGAGGCTGGATATGCCGGACACATTCTCCCGGAACCAGGCTCCCGACAGCGGGATAGGCCGATCGATCTGGATCGTGCTTCCCCTGGCGGTGGCCGACCTGGTGGCAAGCTTTGAAACCACAATGGTCCATGCCGCATTTAAATCGGTTCTGGAGGAGTTCGGGGATCCCGTAACGAGCGGGTGGTTGGTGACGGCCTATTTGCTGGTCGCTGCGGGAACGGCCGCAGTCGTGGGGCGGCTCGGCGATCTGGTTGGGCGACGCCGGGTCTTGGTGGCGACCATCCTTGTTGCCGTCGCGGGCTCGCTTGTCAGCGCGCTGGCTCCTACATTGCCCGGCATCATCTTCGGCCGCGCTGTCCAGGGCGTGGCCGTCGCAATTCTGCCGCTTTGCTTCGGACTGCTGCGAGAGCATTTGCCCGAACGCCAGGTTCCGTTCTGCATCGGGCTGATCACAGCTGTCAGCGCGATCGGCACGTCGGCGGGATTGATCGGTGGCGGGGCCGTGGTCGACCATTTTGGTTGGCGTTCAATCTTCTGGGTAAGTTCTTCCATCGGACTCATTGCAGCCCTCCTCGTGCACCTGATGCTGCCCGCGTCGCACCGAGCCGGGGGCGAGATCCGCATCGACATGCCGGGCGCCCTCCTTTTTCCGCCGGCGGTGGGCCTGGTACTGCTGGCGGTGAGCAAGGGCGGTGCCTGGGGTTGGTCGAGCCACTGGACTTCAGCCAGCCTCGTGAGCGGCCTGTTGCTGCTGGCAGTTTGGACGTGGCATGAATTGCGCCATCCCGATCCGCTCATCAAAATTCGCGAATTACGGGATCGCACCATTCTCATGGCCTATGCCGCGCTCATGTTTGCCGCGCTCGGCACGTTTCAGGTCGTTCCGTTCTTCACGCTGCTGTTCCAGCAGCCGGCATGGACGGGGGCAGGCTTCGGCCTGACCGCGACAACCGCCGGTCTGCTCCAGCTGCCCTCGACCTTCAGCGTGATCATCGGCGCGCCGATCGCGGGCTGGCTGTGCGGTCGCTACGGCGGAAAAGCAGTGATCGCCGGCGGCGCCCTGCTCTGCACGGGAGCCTGGATCGTGACGCTCGCCCGGTTCACGGACCTGAACTGGCTTGTCCCGGCGCTGGCGTCAGCAGCGCTCGGCACTGCGGTTCTTTATACAGGCGTCCCCGCCGTCATCATAGCGCGCGTCGCGGCCGGACGGGTCAGTGAAGCCACGGGCCTGCTCGCGGTCGTACGCTCGTTGACTGGCGCCGCCGGTGCCCAATTCCTTGTCATCGCCCTCGCCACCACGACCGTGACCGATGGGTCAAGAGGCCCTGGCACGTTCCCCGCATCTCAAGCCTATCATGCTGCACTTATCGTGTTCATCCTGATGAGTGGCGCAGCGATGATCGCCGCCCTGCTTATCCCTGGCGACACCAGATTGCGAAGCAGCAACGATGAGACGGGGGACCGGGCTTCACCCGGCGCCTTGCGCGCTCCGAGCTAATCAGGTATCTGAATTGGCATAACGATGAAAACCATCTGATCGCCGAAATCTCGGCATTCCCGGTCAAGCGGCGGAGCTCGACCAAGCCCCGTGCTTGCAGCGCTCACAGCATCTTGCAGCCAGAATGTTGAAAAGGAGAGATTGATAATGACCGTTGTGATCTCCGCAGTCATGGAACTTGATCCGGCTCATGCGGAAAATATCCTGCGAAGCCTCGCCCCCGTTGTCGAGGAAGTGCTCGCCGATTCCGACTGCCAGGCTTACACATGGGCGCTCGATCCCTTCAGTCCGGGCCGGGTGCACGTCTTCGAGCAATATACGGACTCGGAGGCGCTTGCCCGCCATTTCGCGATGCCCGGCGTGCGCGGCCTGCGCAAGCTGCTCGAAGCAGCCGGACCGATCAGCGTTGTCAGCACCAAATATCGCGTCGATCATTTCGAACCCGTTCTCGACGCGACGGGCAAACCGCGGCCCGACTTCTTTTCCGCACCCGATTGACAAAAGGGCATCGGTCGACCGCGGCGGTGTGATCGCCGGAGGCCCGGGAAGCCGTCAAAATTGATCGAGCGCAATGGAATCGTCTGAGCAGGCATCAACATGATTGAAGCGGATTATGTCATCGTCGGGGGCGGAAGCGCGGGCAGCGTCCTTGCGGCACGGTTGTCCGAGGATCCGGCCATCAAGGTCATTCTGATCGAAGCCGGCGGAAGCGGACGAGGTTTCTGGGTCGACATGCCGGCTGGCGTGATCAAGCTGGTCGGCAACCCGAAAACCGACTGGTGCTATACGGCAGAGCCCGACCCCTCGATCAACAACCGTCAGGTCATGTGGAACGCCGGCAAGATGCTCGGCGGTGGCAGCGCGCTCAACGGCATGGCCTATAATCGCGGCCTGCGCAGCGATTATGATGCCTGGGAGGCTGCCGGCTGCCCCGGCTGGTCGTTCAACGACATTTTCCCCTATTTCTTGAAGGGTGAGGACTGGCAGGGCGAGCGCGACTATCAATCGCATGGGCGCACGGGCAAGTTCGCCATCTCACCAATTCGAACCCCGAGCCCCCTGGTGCCGGCTTTCATCAAGGCCTGCGAGAGCGCCGGCCTACCGTTTCGCGACGATCCGTGCGGGGGCGAGATCGATGGAGTGTGGAAGGCCCTTACCTTCCAGCGGGCAGGCCAGCGTTGCAGCGCCGCCAAGGGTTTTCTCGAACCGGCCCGCAGCCGGCCCAATCTCGAAATCCTCACGTACATGCAAGCCAATCACATCATTTTCGAAGGCCTGCGCGCCGTCGGCGTGAACGCACGGCGCAAGGATGGATCGACGATCGACGTGCGCGCGCGCCGCGAGGTTCTGATCAGCGCCGGGGCCACACAATCGCCGGTTATCCTGATGCGGTCCGGGATAGGTCCCGCCGAACATCTGAAGGCGAACGGCGTGGCGGTTGTCGCGGACAGCAGGAATGTGGGTCAGAACCTGCTCGAGCATCCTTACATCCGCCTTCGCTGGCTGGTCAGCAAGCCGACATTCAATTCACAGATGCAGACGCTCCCCCAAAAAGCCGGGCAGATGCTGCGTTATCTGTTTCGGCGCGATGGTATCCTCACCTCGCCCATGATCCAGGCCATTGCAGGCGCAAAGACGCTTCCGGAATTGCCGCATCCCGACGTGCAGGTGAATTTCATCTCTTTCGTCTTCGACACGACAAAGCCGCCGCTGGGAAAGGCCGCCATCGTTTATCCACTGCATGCTCATCCCGCGATCGGGATGAGCGTCTCGGTCAATCGGGCCTTCAGTCGTGGCGAGATCGCGTTGCGCAGCGCCGATCCGCGCGATCAGCCGGTCATCCGGCCAAATCTGTTGGGCGATCGTCGCGATGTCGATACGCTTGTGCGGGCGGGCAAGCTGCTCGAACGGATCGCAGCCAGTCCAGGCCTGGGCGAACTCCTGGTCGACCGCCTCGAACCCGAGCTTCGATCCGATGCGGACTGGGAGCAATTTGTCCGAAACACGGCTGGCATCGGCTATCACGCCAGTGGCACGTGCCGCATGGGCAGCGATAGCCATGCCGTGGTCGACCCGCAGCTTCGGGTCCGCGGCGTTTGCGGACTGAGGGTCGTGGATGCCTCGATCATGCCGGAGCTCGTCAGCGGAAACACGACGGGTCCGACTGTGATGATCGGGGAACGGGCTGCCGCCTTCATCAAGGAAGAGGCCCGGGCTCAAGGTTGAGGACGTTACCGGCGCTGTTGCTCCGCCGGGGCGGGATCAGCACCGCCCCGTTACGGGAATGCAGGCCCCGGTGACGGCATTGGCTGCGTCCGACACGAGGAATGCAATGACATTGGCGAGGGCTGCGGGCGTGACCCACCGGTCCGTGTCGGCCTCTGGCATATCAGCGCGGTTGGCCGGCGTATCGATGATTGACGGGAGCACCGCATTGACGCGGACGCCATTGTCCATCTCTTCGGCAGCAAGGCTTTCGGTGAGCCTCATCACACCCGCCTTGCTGGCCGCATAAGCGCCCATGCCGGCGGCGGCGCGTAGTGCGGCCTGGGCAGCGACATTGACGACAACCCCCTTACTCAACCGCAGGGGAGGCAGCGTTGCATGGATCGCGTTGACGGCAGAGCGCAGGTTGATCCGGTAGAGAAGGTCCCAAGTGTCGGCCGCCCCGTCGCCCACCGTTTCCCAGCGGAAGCCGCCGGCAACATTCACGAGGCCGCTCACGCCGGAGGTTCCGGCGAGATCCGAGACTGCATGGCCGACCGCGTCGCGATCGTTGAGATCCATGCCCGTCAACGAGACCTTCTGGCCGACATCAACAATGTCCGGGCTCAGGTCGAGCGCAGCAACATCGTGTCTGTCGGCAATGAGCCTGCGCATGACGGCCTGGCCCAAAATTCCTGCGGCGCCGGTCACGATGATCATGATCCAATTCTCCCCTCGACGGCCCTGCGTTCCACATCGTCGCTGGCGAGCAGCAAACGTGGTTGCGGTATTGACGAAAGCCATTTAGGTATCTGTTTTAGGATTGAGGAAGGTCAGATGCAAGCCGCGAGTCGCCGCGATACGCATGGAAGGACGGCGGGTAGGCATAAAAAATTTGCAATCAAATTCCGTTTCTTATTGATTTCAAAGATTTTTGCGGCGGTCCACGGATGGTCGAGCATCTCAAGACAGGTAGCCATCTAGAGATAACTCTATAAGTTTTGGAGGGAAGGTATGACAGAGTTGAGCCGGATGCCGATTTTCGACATCGACACGCATTATGCGGAGCCGGCGGATTTGTGGACGTCGCGTGCGCCGAGCAAGTATCGGGACCGCGTTCTGCACGTGCGGGAGAACGATCTGAACAACCAGGCGTGGTTCTTGGGCAACCACGAGGTTGGCATGATCGGGCCTGCGGTGATCCGTCCGGACATGAGCAAGGAACTGGCGACCTATACGCTTCCGCGATTTTCGGAGATGTCGCGTTCGGCGACCCATGCAGCCGAGCGGCTTGCATTCATGGACAGCGTGGGGGTCGGCACCCAGATCCTCTATCCCAACATCATCGGCTTTGGCGCGCAGCGGCTGATGAAAGTCAGCGACGACGTCGAACTGCGTCACTGGCACGTCACCGCCTATAACGACGCGCTCGTCGACCTGCAGCGCGAAGGCGAAGGCCGCCTGCTTCCGCAGGCCGCCCTGCCGCTATGGGATATCGATGCCTCGGTGAAGGAACTCGAGCGCATCCGCAAGATGGGCCTGACCGGTGTCGCCATGTCCGACAAGCCGGGTGACTTCGGCCAGGTGCTGCTCGGCTCGGATGCCTGGGATCCGCTCTTCGCCGCCTGTCAGGATCTCGGCCTGCCCATCAACTTCCATATCGGTTCGGGGGAATCCTTCGACGGCGACAAGGAGAAATGGTGGCTCCCCGATCGCACCTCGCGGCTGCCCGACCGTTCGCTCAACGGACCACTCGCCACCTTCACCGCAGTCTCCGGCTTCATGCAGATCGCGGTCGATGTGATGAACCTCATCCTCACCGGCGTGCTCGAGAAGTTCCCCAAACTCAACTTCGTCGTCGTCGAGAGTGGCGCCGGCTGGCTCCCGTTCCTCATCCAGGGCGTCGAGCATAACTTCAAGGAAATGCTCTCGCCCGCCCAGCGGGCCCGCTTCAAGCGCGAGCCCAAGGAGATGTTCATCGACCAGATCTACACCTCCTACTGGTTCGAGAACGCCAATTGCGTCGACACCTTCATCCGCGAGTTCGGCGACAGCAACCTCATGTTCGAGACCGACTTCCCCCACCCCTCCTCGCTCTATCCCGACGTCCGCGAAAAGGCCCAGGAAACCCTCGGCCATCATCCCGTCGAAACACAGCGCAAAATCCTCTACCAAAATGCCGAACGCATCTACGGCATCAAGGTCGGAACCCCAAAGAGCACCCACTAATCCACATCCAGCCGCGCGGGAACGCACCTCAAATCCGTTCCCCCGCCGGCTCAGTCCGACACGACCTGTACGAGGGGATGACAGAGGTGAGCAGCAGATATCGCGCCTCCAAATTGTTCGAGCCGCACCGGATCAATGGCCTGACACTCGCCAATCGCATCGTCATGGCTCCCATGACCCGCCGGAAGAGCCCCGGCGGAATTCCCGGTCCGGACGTCGCTGCTTACTATCGCAGGCGCGCAGAAGGCGAAGTCGGTCTCATCGTCACGGAAGGCACATGGATACCGCATGCCACTGCCGGAAATGGCGCCGATGCCCCTAACTTCTATGGCGAGGCCGCGCTCGCCGGCTGGCAGCATGTGGTCGACGAAGTTCATGCCGCCGGCGGCCGGATCGTTCCGCAGCTCTGGCACGTCGGGCAGACGCACTTGCCAGGCGAGGAAGCGGCTTTCCCGGACCAGGCAGCCTATGACAAGCGCCTGGCCGGGCCATCGGGTATGGTTGGAGTGATCGGGCATATGCCCAACCGGGTCGCCAGCCCATCTGGTCAAAAGACGATCGACGAGATCATCGACGCCTATGCCACCGCTGCTCGCACGGCTTTCGACATGGGTTTCGACGGCGTCGAGCTTCATGGGGCGCATGGCTATATTCTCGATCAGTTTAACTGGGCCGTGACCAACATACGCACGGATTCCTATGGCGGCGACGCACGCAAGCGCGCTCGATTTGCCAGTGAGGTTGTCAGCGAGATCCGCCGCCGGACCGGCCCGGATTTCCCGATCATCATGCGGATTTCCCAGTGGAAGATCCACGACTATCAGGCAAAGCTCGCATCAACCCCACAGGAGCTCGCAGACCTTCTCGAGCCTATGGCTGAAGCCGGCGTCGATGCATTTCACTGCTCACAGCGCCGGTTCTGGGAGACGGAGTTCGATTCCGAACTCAACCTTGCCGGCTGGGCCAAGAAGCTGACGGGCCGGACGAGCATTTCTGTCGGCTCCGTCAGCCTCCAGGTCGACTTCCTGACCACGCGGACCGGTACCGAAAGCGGGGTTGCCGGGATCGACAAGCTCATCGAAATGATCGAGCGAGGCGATTTCGACATGATCGCGGTGGGCCGTGCCCTGCTGGTCGATCCAAACTGGGCCCGCAAGGTCAGGCAGGATCAGCTGGACACCATCCTGCCTTATGCACCCGCCGCAATGGACGAACTCACATAAGCCCGCTCACTTTGCCGGTAAACCGGCAGCGCGCCCTGCGCTGCCGGTTTCGAGCGCTCTGCGGTCATCGGGGTCGCACTGCCAGCTCCGCGCATCGTTGAGATTGCCTGAGCCCGTGTACCGGGCCATCGCCGGATAGGGGCAAATCGGCATTGTGCGCTCGACCGGCTTTGAAGGATCATCGCCGCTATGCTTGGCCGCGACGATCTGTGTCGGCGCCACTCCGCGCTCGACCCAGTCTTCGAGGACCGGCATCAGGTCGAGCGTGTTGGGTCCTGCGCCACCGACGCAATGCTGCATGTCGGGGACCATGAAGAGACGAACATTGCGACGGAGCGCCTGCTCGTCGCCAGCGGTCCGGCTCATCTTGTCATAGATCTCAATCGTCGAATAGGGATTGAGCACATGGTCGCTATAGCCGTGATAAATCAGCAGCTTGCGATTGCGCTTAAAGAAACGGGACATCCGCTCCGGCGCAACCACTCCAGCGGCCCACCGTTGCTGCGAGAGCTGCCGAGATCTGATGGTCACCTGCCCCTTGCCGTTCAGCACGTCACTACCAAGTACGTTCATCCCGGGCTGTCGGAAGACGATATTCGCGACCGAACCATATCCTACGATCCATCCCAAGGGGGCCTTCATGACGCTTCCCCAAGGCTGGCCGCCGGATGGCGGCGGCGAAGGGTCGGATGCTGAGACGCTCAATCCCATCATGCTCGGTACGCCGGGATAGATGTTGCCCTTGTAACCAAGCCCGCTCAGCGGCGCGCCATAGGCAACCGGCTTACCCTCTTCGTCCTGAACAGCGGAAAGATAGTCCTTCAGGGCGTCAGCCTGGCGCTTCGTCAGTATCTGACGCTCGACAAGTGCCTCCGGCCTGAAATTGCACGCCGCCGGATTCTGGATCAGGCCATCTCGGACACCATCCGCCGTGTCGCATTGGCGCATCACTTCCCTATCGATTGCCGGCAGTCGCCCCAGCGGGATGGGCGAACGCAGCAGCAGGTTGATTGTGGCCAAGGCCGATATGCCGCGATACGGGTCCGTTGACGGATCGCCGGCGATAAAGCCGTCATAGTCGTCCGGGTTCCGTTCGGCTTCGATGAGTGCCTCGCGACCGCCGCCCGAGCAGCCGGCGAAATAGGCCCGCTCCAGGGGGCGTCCATAATAATGCGGTATCAGCGGCCGGACGGCTGCGTTCACGGCATATCGGGCCCGATAGAAATAGTCTGCGAGCGCAGCCTCGTTTGGCCGGCCCTGGTCATCAAGCGCCCAGGTTGTATCGAAAGGCGGGAGCAGTGCGTCCGGGCTGCCGACATGACCGGAATCGGTGCCGATGATGGCATAGCCGCGGGTCAGTTGCTGCACATCAAGCGGCGGGAGCACGCCGTCGAACCCGCCACCGCCCTGAAACAGCATCTTCCCGTTCCAATTGTCCGGCAGGTTGAGCATGAAGACCGCCGACCCCGCGGGCGCGTCGGCACTCTGCGTGACAACCTCTCCCTCGACCCGGCAATAGGCCGCGCCACCTGGTGTCGCCTCGCGCCTGGCCGTCCTGACAACCAGGCCGCGTATCGCAAAGGCGGCAGGGGCGCAGGTCCGCGAGCCGCCATCCCCGGACGCCGGCGTGGACGGAGGACTGGCCGCATAAGCGCCGGTAACCAGGCTCAACATCATCGTTCCCGACAGCAGGCGCTTGCGCCGTTTGTTCGACGGACTGATCATTCGCCCTCCTCTCCACCGGTTGATCGAGCGGCTCCGGGTGCCTGCCGGAGCAGTTTCTATCGTGCCTTATTGATCGTGATTTTTGTGCGCTCGAGCCGCGATGCAGCAATGAGCCAGATGCCGTGCTGTCGCACATAGCGATCGTGATAATAGCCGAAGCCATGAAGCGACCGGTCAGGCCAGCTGATCCTGTCCTCCATCGCCCAGATACCGCATGCCCTGTCCGATGCCGTCAGGCTGATGTCGGGCATGAAGCAATGGTGGATCGACTGTGCGTTCAAAAGCCCATTGCGTATCCAGTTCACGATCGCAGACGGGCCAAGGACGACCGGCGGCCGCCCCCCCGCACCCGTTCCCGCCGGCTCAAGTTCCGCGTCGTCGGTGAAGAGACTCGCGAGTGCATCCCAGTCCCTGGTATCGACAAAACGCAGATAGCGCGACTTCAGCGTGCGAATTTGCTCGAGCGCCGGCAGATCAAGCTCTGTTATCTTCGACCTCATATTGCCCGTGGCACGACCAGCGCTACGACACGCTGTCGGCGGTCCAGACCGGAGCCCGCTTTTCGGCGAAGGCTTTGGGTCCTTCAAGCGCGTCGGGATGGGCGCGATGACGGATCAGGAGATCGAAGCCATTGTCGTAGGCCTGTGCCAGAGGCATCTCGAGCGAATCCCAGATCGCTTTCAGCGACTTCTGAACCGCAGCCGGGGACACCGCGGCAATGATTTGAGCGAGTTCCATCGCGCGCGCCATCAGCTGGTCAGCGGGATGCACTTCCGACACCATGCCGCTGGCGAGTGCCTGCGCCGCATTCAGTCGTTCGGCCTTACCCAGGATAGCCAGGCGCAGAACCGCCGACATCGGCATGCGTCGCATCAACCCGATAGGCTCCAGCGCCGTCACCTGCCCGACATTCACATGCGTGTCGACGAAATTAGCCGCCTCGCTGGCGATGACGATGTCGCTGTCCGCCACGAAGTGAAGGCCAGCACCGGCACAAACACCGTTTACCGCACAGATTGTGGGCTTGAAGATCCCGCACTGCCGGTTCGTAAATTTCGGCACGACGAAGGTTTTCGGATCGGGCGGTGCTTCCGCACTGTTGCGCAGACCGCCCATATCGGCTCCCGAACAGAAACCCCGGCCCGCTCCCGTGACCACGATCACCCGCACGTCCGGATCTTCACCGGCCGCGCTGAGTTCCGCCTCGAGAGCATATTGCATGTCCCGGTTGAGCGCGTTCAACTGCTCGGGCCGATTGAGCGTGAGTTTGAGGATATGCTCCTCACGCTCGACCACAAGCGCATCCGTCACATGGCCCATGAACCACTCCCAAAACGATCGCATTTCTCGACGGCGCAAGGCTCGCCTGTTCGATCCTATATCCCCAACTCAGGGAAGCGGATCAATAATAAAGTTATCCATTTTTCTTCCCTCGTCTCCTGACCCCGCAATTCACACGCGAATATGTGCGCTATCGAGCGCAATATTCTGCCAGGGAACTGCCGGCAGCTCATATTCAGATTACTCTATTGCGCTAGACCCGATGGGGTCGTAAGAGTCGGCGCCGGCCCTCATGGGCGTGGTGCGAACATCAAGGGAGGCAGAGACGCACGTGTCCAACGCGATGACTTTCTACATCGACGGGCGCTGGGTAAGTCCCGCTCCCGGCGCCCGGCACGCGCCCGTCGTCAATCCCGCAACCGAGCAGGTGATCAGCGAGGTCGCGATCGGAAGCGAGGCCGATGTCGATGCCGCAGTGGCTGCCGCAAGAAGGGCTTTACCGGAATTTTCAGCAACGCCCTTGGCGGACCGGATCGCCCTGATCGAGCGAATTCTGGAAATCTATTCCCGCCGTTCAGCCGAATTGGCGTCAGCGGTTACGATGGAAATGGGAGCCCCCGCCTGGCTCTCTTCAGGAGCGCAGGTTCCGTCGGGTGCCGCTCACCTTGCTGAAGTCGTGCGGTACGGCCGAACCTATGATCTGGAGGAGCGTATCCATGACAGCGGCGTCGTCCTCAAGGAGCCGATCGGCGTCTGTGGCCTCATTACACCATGGAACTGGCCTCTGAATCAGGTCACCTGCAAGATCGGCCCCGCGCTGCTCGCGGGCTGCACGATGATCCTCAAGCCATCCGAGCTCGCGCCGCTGAGTGCGCTCCTCCTTGCCGAGATCATCGATGAGGCCGGCGCACCCGCGGGCGTCTTCAATCTGGTCAATGGTGACGGCCTGGGCGTCGGCGCGAGCATGGCGCGCCATGCCGGCATCGACATGATCTCGTTTACCGGCTCGACAGCTGGCGGCGTCGCGGTTGCGAAAGGCGCTGCCGACACCGTCAAGCGCGTCACCCAAGAGCTGGGCGGCAAATCGCCCAACATCGTGCTCGACGACGCGGATCTCGCGAAGGCAGTGCGCAACGGCGTCATCCAGCAGATGGTCAACTCGGGCCAGAGCTGCAATGCGCCGTCGCGCATGCTCGTCCCGCGCGCTCTTCACGACGAGGCACGCGAGATCGCGGTCGCGACCGCCAATGCGATGAAGGTGATGGCGCCGGACGCTGCAGAACGAGGCGCGCTTGGCCCGCTGGCGAATGCCGCCCAGTATCGCAAGGTCATGAACCTCATCGAAGCGGGTGTCGCGGAAGGGTGCGATCTCGCCGCGGGCGGTGGGCGCCCGGATGGCTTCGAGGCGGGCTATTATGTCCGCCCGACGATCTTTGCCAATATGTCCAACGAAGCCCGCCTCGCACGCGAGGAAATATTCGGACCGGTCCTGGTGCTCATTCCTTATGACGATGTCGACGATGCGGTCCGCATCGCCAACGATACGCCCTACGGCCTGGCTGCTTACATCCAGTCTTCGGATCCCGAGAGGGCGAAGTCGGTAGCACGGCGGCTGCGAGCGGGGTCCATCTCGATTTGTGGAGCCCCGGCTGACTTCACTCTCCCGTTCGGTGGCTACAAGCAATCCGGAAATGGCCGCGAGTGGGGCGCTTATGGTGTCGAAGACTATCTCGAGGTGAAGGGTATCGCTGGCTGGAAGTGATCCAAGCCACCGGATACCTGCCTCACAATTCTGGAAGGATGAAAGCCTTGCAAGACATAGAAACCCAGATCACCAACGGCATCTGCTGGATCTGGTTGAACCGCCCAGAGGTCAGCAACGCGGCGCGGGTCCAGACTGTCCGCGAGATGTGCCGCGTACTGGATGATGCCGAGGCGAACCCGGAAGTACATGCGCTGGTGCTCAGCCATCGCCACAAGCATTTCCTTGCAGGTGCCGATTTCGGACTGCTTCAGGAACTGAAGACCTTTACCCCCGTGCAAGTCCGCGATGAGATCTACGCGCACTTCCAGGGCGCGGCCAAGCGTCTGCATCTATTCAGCAAGCCGACTGTCGCCGCCCTGCGAGGTGCAGCGATCACTGTTGGATGCGAACTGACATTGGCGTGCGACTTCCGCCTCGTCACCCGCAGCGCCGTGTTTCACGAGAATTGGTTGCGCATGGGCTTGCTCGCGCCGCTTGGTGGCATGAAAGCGCTGCCTGCCCTTGTGGGCTATGGCCGCGCCAAGGAGATGATGCTCCTCAGCAAGCCGGTCGAGGGCACCGAGGCGGTCGAGATCGGGCTGGCCACCCGGCTCCTGGAGGAAGAAGGGTTTGAGGACGTGGTGCACGACTTTGCGCTGGAACTCGCCGCAAAGCCGCGTCTTGCTTATGCGGCGGCGAAGGAAAGTCTCCGCAGGGGCCTCGAGACGAGCTTTGATGAAGGCTGGGCGCTCAACCTTCTCGCCCAGAATGTGCTCATCGGTTCATCCGACTATCGCGAGGGCCTTAGCGCCGCACTCGAGCGCCGCCAGCCAAAATTCATTGGCGCCTGAAGCTTTGAAACAGGGGCCAGGAATAGCTATGTCCAAACCGATTGAGGAACTGTTCTCACTGCAAGGCCGCGTCGCTCTGGTGACCGGTGCACGCAAGGGGCTGGGCTTCGAAATCTCGCGTGCGTTCGGGCAAGCGGGGGCGAAGGTATTCATCAGCGGGCGTTCGCCCGACGAGGTCGCCCCCGCTGTCAGCGCGCTGCGCGAGGAGGGTCTCGACGTCGATGCCTGCCCTTTCAATCTCGGCGATCCCGACGCTGCGGATCAGGCGGTAGCCTATATCATCGAGAAAGCGGGCGCGCTTCACATCCTCGTCAATAATATTGGCAAACGCCATCGGGCCAATCTCGAGAAGATCGACCACAAGATCCTCGCCGATCTGCTGAGCGTAAATCTCGTTGCCGTCTATGCAGCGTCCAGGGCGGCGATCGCGGTCATGCGCGGTCAGAAATGGGGACGAATTATCAATCTGTCGACGACGTCGGCGATCAAGGGGATCAAGGGGGATCCAGCCTATATCGCCAGCAAGGGGGGTGTCAGCGCCCTCACCCGCGCGCTCGCGGCCGAGGCGGGAGCGGACAATATCACGGTCAACGACATTCTGCCGGGCCCCTTTGCAACAGAAACCAACGCGCGGATGGTCGAGGCCGCAAAAGCGGATCCGCGCAAGAACATCGTCGCGCGGCGCGCTCCGCTCGGCCGGTGGGGAGAGCCAAGGGAAATAGCCGGCGCGGCGGTATTCCTCGCTTCGGACGCCGGCGCCTATGTTACCGGACAGATGCTCGTCGTTGACGGCGGAATCTCGTCGCAACTCTACTGACCAGGCGACCGCGCACTATTCCGAAATCGGGCAACCAAGAGCCGGCTCCCTCCGCGAGAGCCCGGTCCGCCGAACCTGATCCACAAAAATACGCATGTGCCTCCCGGCAAATTATCATCGGACGAGACTTCCCGTCTGGCCGTCAAAACGAGCCACGCGAGATCGTCGGTGCGCCAATCCAGATTTCCTGGATCACCGTCAGATCCATGTTGCAAATGGCAGAGCTTTGCTGGAGGCCGTGAAAGCCGGCGGACACCAGCGTTGGTCATGATCGTGGCGCTGGCGCGTCAAGCGGCCTCGAAAATGGCCGCCATCCCTTGTCCACCGCCGACGCACATCGTTTCCAGACCGTAGCGGGCGCCCCTCTTCCTCATTTCGTGCAGCAGCGAGGTCATGATGCGCATCCCGGTTGCTCCGATCGGATGCCCGAGAGAGATGCCCGAGCCGTTGACGTTGAGCCGTTCGGGATCATTCCAGCCCCAGCCCGCTAGAACGGCCAAAACCTGCGCGGCGAAGGCCTCATTGAGCTCCACGAGGTCCATATCGTTCCACCCGAGGCCGGTCTTGGCGAAGACGCGCTCGACCGCCGGAACAGGGCCGATCCCCATGCGTGCTGGGTCGCATCCGACGGCTGCCCAGCCGGCAAGGAAGCCGATCGGCTCCAGCGCCAGCGTTGCGAGTTGGTCTTCTGCTACAACCAGGCAGGCCGAAGCCGCATCGTTCTGCTGGCTCGAGTTTCCGGCCGTCGAAACGCCGTTCCTCATCATGGGCCGGAGAGCGGCAAGCGTCTCGATCGTGGTATCGCCGCGCACCCCTTCGTCGATATCGACAAGTTTAGCTTCCCCGCGGCGCTGTGCGGCGAGCACGGGTACAATTTCCTGATCAAACCGGCCGGATGCTATCGCTGCTGCCGCGCGGCGATGGCTTTCGACAGCATAGGCGTCGCACGCTTCGCGGGTAATCGCATGATCTCTGGCCAGATTCTCGGCGGTCTCGATCATCCCCGAGATGACACCGAAGCGTTCGACAGGTTGTGATCGCTCCCGTCCACGTTCGAGGCGATCATGGAGTGTGACCGAGCCGGCGCGGGCGCCGCCGCGCATGTCGGTGGTATAATATTCGATGTTGCTCATGCTCTCGACGCCGCCGGCAATCACAACATCGGCAGCGCCAGTCTGAACCATCATGGCGGCAGTTGTCAGCGCCTGGAGACCTCCCGCACAGCGACGGTCGATCTGAAGTCCGGGAACCTCGATCGGGAGCCCGGCGGCAAGCGCTGCCCAGCGGCCGACGCAGGGCGTTTCCCCATTCGCATAGCTCTGGGCGAACACCACGTCTTCGATCCTGGCCGGATCAATGCCGCTTCGTTCGACCACGGCCTGGATCACGATGCTGGCAAGATCGCCGACCGGCAGCGTCCTCAACGAACCAAGGAATTTGCCGATCGGCGTGCGGACCGGGGCGACGATGGCTGCGCGTCTCACGGCAGTCTCCAGGCTCAGATGGGGTCGTAGTTGAAGACCGAGGCAGAGGCCCCGAGGTCAGTAAAGCGTGAGCGTAGTGCGGGAAGCCCAGCTTCGACGAGACTGCCGGCGCTCCAGCCTTCCGGACGGAAGACCGAACCGGCCGGCCGAGGCTGATTGAAGACCATCACCTCGTTGCCACGGACGCCGAAAATCTGGCCGGTGACACCTGCTGCCGCGCCGGAGGCCAAGGCGACCGCCAGTGGCGCGACCTGGTCTGCGCGCATCCCTTCCCGAAACCGTGCGACGCGCTGACGAGAGGCTTCATCGGTCACCGGAATGCTTGCCGTCATCTGGGTCCACGCAAAGGGGGCAATAACATTTGAATGAATGCCGCGGGCAGCGCCTTCCATGGCAAGGATCCGCGACAAGCCGACAACCCCCATTTTAGCGGCAGCATAATTGGCTTGGCCAAGATTACCGATCAGACCGGAAGTCGATCCGAAATGCACGAAGGAGCCACCCCCCTGGTCACGGAAATGCTGAATCGCGGCGCGAGAAATGTTGTAGGCGCCGCGCAGATGTACAGCGATCACACTGTCCCAATCGGCTTCCACCATCTTATGGAACATATGGTCGCGAAGAATGCCAGCCGGGTTCACGACTGCATCGAGACCTCCGAACAGGTCGATCGCCTGCCGGACCATGCCCATGACTGCGTCGAGATCGGTGACACTGTCGCTGTTGGCAGCTGCCTCGCCACCCGCGCTTCGAATAATGGCCGCGGTCGTTTCCGCCGTAGAGATTGTTTCCGGCTCGTCAGGCAGGACACCCTGACCAACATCGTTGACGAGCACCCTGGCTCCCTCGCGTGCGGCTAGCAGGGCGCACTCCCGACCGATTCCGCCGGCTGCGCCAGTGACCAGAACTACTTTTCCGTTGAGAATGCCCATTACCGTCCCCAGCACGCATCTGAAGTCTCATGGTCCGAGCCTGAAGCTGTCGCTCCGATCGGCCGCCTTGCTGCTGCAAGGATGAGGATCCTGCCCTCCGTCACTCCTGTCCCGAAGCAGATGCCCCGCAGCGAATGTTTCGAAGGCTTCCCTACATTCTGGCCTCACGGTTTGTCGTAACGCTCACAGACCGTTTGATCGGAATATAGCCACCATCGGCAACAAGCTCGGTCCCGGTTATGAACCCGGCGTCATCGGAGAGGAGGAAAGCGATCGCGGCGGCAATTTCATCCGTCGAGCCCTCCCGGCCGAGCGGTATCTCGGCAGCGGCGGCCGCAGCCAGGGCAGGATCGGCGGCCTCGCGCGCGGCATGATTGGCGGTATGAGTGCTGCCAGGCACGATCGTATTCACCCTCACACCATATTCGGCCGCCTCCATCGCCACGACGGTTGAATAGTGAGCGAGCGCCGCCTTCGATGCGGAATAGGCACTGAGATAGGGCATGCCGACCTTGCCGGCCTGTGAACCGACATTGACGATGGAACCATGCCGCTGCCGGTACATGACCCGCAGTGCCGCACTGGTACCGACAAAGGTGGCTTCCATATTGACGGTAAAGACCCGCCGCCATTCCTCAATGGTCATGTCCACCGTCGGCTTGAACGTCGCCGCGAAGGCGTTACCGACATAGTGGTCGAGATGGCCGTACCGCTCGGCGACCCCTGCGATCGTGGCAGAGAGGTGTTCCAGATCGGCGACGTCGAGCGTGATTGTCTCGACGGATCGGCCGCAAGCGGCCTCGATTTCGCCCTGCGCCTTTTCCAGCATTTCCACCCGCCTGCCGCAAATGACGACGCTGGCTCCGCCGGCAGCAAGCCGCGAGGCGGTTGCAAGGCCTATCCCGTCGCTGCCCCCTGTAATCATGGCGACGCGACCTTCAAATATCTGGCTAGACATGTGCTTTCCTCTCTCCGGGCGAGCGCGTCCCATCATCTTGGCTTGAAAAGTTGCGGCTATCGGGCGCTACCATCCCGCCAGCGCCGCCGCGCGGACGCGCTGGGCTGCGGGCAGCCCCATTGCCTGCCGATCGAACATCGCTCGCTTCAGGAAGACATGGAGGGGATATTCCCAGGTATAGCCAATGCCGCCGTGCATCTCGACGGCGAGGCGCGCCGTACGCACAGCCATGTCAGTGACATGGGCCTTCGCAAGCGCCGCCATATAGCTTCGCCGGTCGGGGATTTCGTCCCACGCATGAGCTGCATACCAGACGAGCGGGCGGCAAGGCTCCAGTTCTGCAGCCGCGTTCGCCATCTGATGCTTCAGTCCCTGGAACGCCCCGATCGGCCGGTCGAACTGGGTTCGTTCCTTTGCATAGCCGACCGCAAGGCTCAGCGCCCGGTCAGCCGCTCCCCGCGCATCGGCCGCGAGGAGGACGAGGAAAGCATCGCGCAGTAGCCCGCCGGCCTCGACGTCGCGCGTCAGCAGATCGACCCTGACCTGGTCGAAATCGATGGCCGCCAAAGGGCGCGTCCTGTCCAGCGGGGATATCATGGCGCGCCTGATCCCGGGATCACGCCCGTCAACGAGGCCTAGCGCGCCGCCGGCCATGCCGACGATGAACAAACTGGCCTGTTGGCCCCACTCGACATTGGTTTTGGTCCCAGTGAAAGGGAAACCCGTCGCCTGCCATTCCTCAGGCTGCCAACCGCCTCCCGGCTCCGCGAGCGCGAAGGCCGCGACAATTTCACCGGATTGGAGCGATTCCAACCAGGCCGTGCGTTGCGCGCCGGTCCCAAAGGTGGAGACAAGCCATCCCGCGAGCGCATTGTTGATGACAGGGACAGTCGCGCCATGTTCACCTAGCGCATCGGCGACAACCGCGAGCGTGAGCAAGCCGAGCCCCAGCCCGCCTGACTCGACAGGCACCATCATCGCACCGAGGCCCATCTCGTTGAGTGATTGCCAAAGGGCGTCATCAAGGTCGCCCTTATCGAACGTGCTGACGACGCCGTCCGGCGGCAATCGATCGCGCAGGAGCTTCGAAAGCTCTTCGCCGATGGCTCTCTGTTCGTCTGTCAGATCGAAATACATGGAGTGCGCAACCTCATTCACGCGGAAGCCCGAGGCCCCGCTCCGCGATAATATTCCGCTGAATGTTCGAGGTACCGCCTGCGATCGAAAGCCCGAGTGAGCCCATGATCTGGCGGTTCCACTTCTCGGGGCCTGAAGAACCCTCCTCAGACGGCATGCAGAGGATAGTGTCGCCCAGAATGTCGGACGCGATCTGCGACACGAGCTGGGCAATATTGGTATTGTTCAGCTTGTTGCACAGCCCGAGGACGCCGGGACTGTCCCCACGCACAGCGAGGGTCGTCTGGTAGTGGCTTGCGCAAAGTTGGGCCTGCACAAACCCGTCGAGGATCGCGAGCTTCTCCCGTATCACCGGATCCTCTATTGCAGGCCGCCCATTTATCGTCGTCTCGCGCGCGATCTTGAGCAGATTGTGCTGAAGATGGGTTGCGCGCGCAGCCGACCCAACCGAGGCCCGCTCGTGCTTGAGATTCACACGGGAGACGTCCCATCCCTTGCCGCGTTCGCCGACGATCCAGTCCGCGGGTGCGCGGACATTATCGAGGAACACTTCGCTGAACTCACTTTCGCCACTGATCTGGCGAAGTGGCCGAACAGTGATGCCCGGCTGTTTGAAATCCAGCAGAATATAGGAAAGGCCCTGATGCTTGGGAGCACCCGGCTCGGTCCGCACCAAGCAGAACATATAATTTGATTGATGCGCCCGGGTCGTCCAGATTTTTTGGCCGTTGATAACCCATTCGCCGTCGACGAGTTCTCCGCTGGTCCGGAGCGAGGCCAGGTCACTTCCCGAGCCGGGCTCTGAATAACCCTGCGCCCACTCGAATTCGCCCGTGAGCGTGCGCGGGATGAAATACTCCTTCTGCCATTCCGTGCCGAGCTCCAGAAGCACTGGCACCAGCATGCTCATCCCGTTGCCGGAAACTTCCCGCGGTGCGCGCGCGCGGTTGAACTCGTCGGCAATGATCTGCGCGCGCAAAACGTCAGCCGGCTGCTCGGAGCCGCCAAACCGGCAAGGGACCGCGCGATAGAGATAGCCATGTTTGGTCGCCAGTGCGCGGAAGGTTGCGACCTTTTGCTGGCTCGCAATGTCCCCGGGCTTCCAGCTGGAGGCGAGAAATGCCCGCAGGTCGTCGCGATACTGACGATGGGCTGCGCTGAACGTAAGGTCCATAGTAGGTCTCTTTTTCTTTCCTGCCTCAGCCGGCGCAGGTCCATTCCTAGGGCGAAAATGCGCCAAATAAAAGAGTAATCTCAATTTAATTAAATACGCATTTTCAATGTTTTGATATGATCAGTTATCGTCACTCGATGTCCGGCGAAGGCCTGCGAGCGCCGTCATGATGCGCTCGCGCGCCTCATTTGTCGGGTTCAGTCCAAGAAGCGCGAGCAGCGTTGCCCGGGCTCCGTCAAAAAGGCCTGCGCGCAGTTGCAGGCGGACGAGCTCCCAACGGGGATGGGGGAAGAGTGGCCCCAGCTGGATCATCCGCTCAATGCAGATGATTGCGCGCTCAAGGTCGCCATCCTGTTCCGCGCGGCTTGCCTGGTTCATGACCAGGCGCATGAGGACCGCTCGATTGGACATCGGGGCGATGTTTGGCGGTTCATGGCCACTGGCAACAATTTTTCCGATCATGGCGGCCAGCTGTTCGACCGCAAAACGCCTCCCGTCGTGGAAGGGGTCGAGCAATAGGGTGTCGTTGGAGGGCCCGACGCGCACCAGCACATGACCGGGAAGGTCGATTGGATAGGCGCTCCACCCCATCCGCCGCGCCTGGGCGACGTAGAGGATCGAAAGACTAACCGGCAAACCGCGCCGCCGGTCCATCACGCGGATCATGTCGGCGTTAATGACCGCGTCATAGGCGTCGCGATCACCGGTAAACTGAAATCGCTCGTAAAAGACAGTCTGCAGTGCCGTTGCCTGCGCCTCTCCAGTCTGAGCGTTCGGTCCTTCGGAAACGAGGGCTGCGGCAATATCGTCGAAAAGCGAAAGATAAGCTCCAAGGTCCGTCCCGGGATGATCAAGCGCGCTAAGTTCCAACGCGGCGACGTCGAGCTCTATGGCCTCGTCGTTCATCACACCGATCCTGGCGAGCGCGTCAGTCATGCAGCTCAGGCGTCCGATATGGCAGTGAAGAGTGCCAGCAGGCGCGGCCGGCTGACCTTCATGGAATCGGTTCGGGGAAGCTCGGGAACTTCGAGGATCCGGGTCGGCATCTGATAGGGGAGCAAGCGCGAGCGCAGATAGTCAAGCATCGCCTCGGCATCGGGCGTCGCGATACCCGCCCTCGCGACGAAGGCTGCAACCGGGATCTGTCCCAGACGCGGGTCGGGTGCGCCGACGACGGCAGCCTCCAGCACCGCCTCATGCGCTTCGATCGCCTTGACGATATCGTCCGGCTGGATTTTGAAGCCTCCCCTGATGATCGCATCATCGGTCCGCCCCTTGATCCACAAGAAGCGGTCGGCATCTACAACCGCAAGGTCCGTCGTGCGAACCCAGGCCAGGCCATCGCCAATCTGACGACCCCGCAGTTCAAGAACTCCCGTCTCACCGGCCTGAAGGACCTCTCCGGTATCAAGATCGACAACCCGGCCATCCACTCCGGGATTGAGCCGTCCAACCGCACCCTGTTTTGATTTCCCGAAACTGCGGTGATCATCGAGGGTCCAGCCTGCGACGCCACCGAACTCCGTTGCTCCATAATTTTGCAGGACCGGGATGCCGTAGAATTGCTCGAACTCTTCGGCCAATTCCGGAGGCAGGGGCGCGGTCCCCGTGCGCACTGCAGAAAGGCTCGCGAGATCTTCAATTGCAATCTTCGCGTCAAGAATCATTCGCAGCCCGGCGGGCGGCATGGACACCACCTTGGGTCGATGCCGCGTGACCGCATCGCGGAACGGCGCCACGGAGAATTTCTCCAGCAGGCATGAGCGTCGCGCCGCCACGATGGCGTTCATCAGCGCGAGCAGTCCGCCAATATGAGCAAAAGGCGCCATCAACAGTTGGACGCCGCTGCGCAACCTGGCCGGACTATCGTCCCGGCGGCCTGCCTCGAAGACCGACGCACCGAGTATGGCGGTTTCAAAATTCCGGCACGGCATGGCAATACGCTTCGGTGTGCCGGTCGTACCGCTCGTCAGCATTTCAAGACTGGTACCCGGCGCTGACCGGCTCTCGTAGGGAGCAAGGTCCGGAGCAAACCGGGCGATCACTCGCACGTCGCCGTCAGGCGCCTCGTCGATCGCGATGCACAATGCGCCGATCGATCGCGCGGCCGCTAGAAGCGGCTGGCGTTCCCAGTCCTCGAGAGTTCCCACGATGACGGGTGGGCATACGGTCACCACATCCTGTGACAGCTGGGCGTCGGGATAGTTGGGATTAAAACCTACAAGGCAATGCCGGGCGCCGAATATGGCGAGGATCGGAGCGATCAACGCTGCGCGGTTTCGCATCAAGACGCCTATCCTCGTCCCGGGTGCCAAACCGCTTTCCTCGATAATCGCCGCGATCCGCCTGCGTTTGCGGTCGAGATCACCCCACGACCACCAAATATTGTTGAATTCCACCGCCTGTGAGGTCGGCGAGATCGCAAGAACCTTCTCAACCACGGTCGCCAGATCAGTCATTTACTTGTGCCTTTCGGACGTCACAGCCCTGACCCATGCGCGCGTCACAAAACCAGAGACGAGCCGCCGTCGCACACCAAGAGCGTGCCATTGATAAGGCTGGCCGACGGAGACAGGAGAAACATGATCGCGGCGGCGACTTCTTCCGGTCGTCCCGCGCGACCCAGCGGATTGCGCTTGACGATGTCCTTGCCGCGTTCGGTCTCAAGCGTCGCCTGGAGCCGGGCGGTGTCGATAAGTCCGGGTGCAACGGCATTGACGCGCAAGCCGCCAGGCCGCGATACCGCTAGCGACCGGGTGTAGCCGACAATGCCCGCCTTGGCGGCACTATACCATTCGCCAAGGCCCAGAAGGTTGCCGGCCACCGACGCGACGTTAACGGCGACCGGATCAGACGGTTCTCCGTCGAGCCACAGACGGGTGATCTCGCGCGTCGCGACAAGGGAATTCGCGATCGCCCGCTCGAAGGGCAGATCGGCACCGCTGGGGGGGCCGGCATTGTTGACGAGGTAGCGCGGCTTGTGGGCGGCGGTAACGGCGCGCATCGCGGCCGCAACGGCGTCGATATCAGAGATATCGACCACCGCTGTCTCGACTAGCTGCACGCGACCCGTTGCGCGCAGTTCCCCAGCCAGTCCCTCGAGACCTGCAGCATTGATATCCCAGGCAATGACACCCAGACCTTGGCGTTTGGCCTCGAGAGCCGTTTCACGACCTATCCCGCTCGCCGCGCCGGTGATGATTACCGTGCCTGTATCGAAGCCGAAGTTGCGGTCCTGCGGCGTGCTCATTCTCGCCTCTCCTCTTCAGGCTAGAGTTGATAGCCGCCGTCGACGGACAGCGAGGCTCCGGTGATGTAGCCGGCCATGTCGCTCGCCAGGAACAAGACCGCGTTGGCGACATCGACGGGATCGCCGCGATGCCCCAGAACGGTGGGGCCACCATCATTGGTGAAGCGCTGCTCGCCGAGACGCTCGATCATGCGGGCGCGTGCGACATCGGTGCCGTGGGTATCAACGCTGCCCGGAAGTACCGCATTGACCGTGATAGCATGTTGGCCAAGCTCCTTGGCCATGGCCTTGGTCGCAGAGTTCACCGCACCCTTGGTCGTTGCATAGACTGAAAGAAGCCGGTTCGGTCGTACCGCGGCAGGTGATGAGAGGTTGACGATGCGTCCACCACGCTTCTCCCGGACCATGACGCGCGCCGCGGCCTGAGCGTGAAAGTACATCCCCTTGATATTGAGATCGACCATGAGGTCATATTCGGCTTCGCTCACCTCGAGAACCGCGCCGGGTAGGTAGATGCCGGCGTTATTGACCAGGATATCGATACCGCCGAAGCGATCGAGGGCGGCCTGCACGACCGTCTCACCCGCAGTCGCAAGCGAGGCATCGGAGGCAATTCCGTAAACAGCGAGCCCCTCAGCCGTCATATGGTCGACCGCTTCGGCCAGAGCCTCGCCGTTTATATCGGTCAGCAACACTGCCGCGCCGGCCTCGGCCAGCCGCCGCGCGACCGCGCGGCCGATCCCGAGCGCGCCTCCCGTCACGACCGCAACCTTGCCCTCAAGGCACAACAGATCGCGCACGAAGCCCTTCATCAGCTTATCCTCATAAATTTCCTGATCGCCGGCATCCCGCTCAGGCCTCATCGAACAAGACATTCAGCGGTTCATGCGATCTCAGCAGCAGATTTCCGAAACTGGGCGGGCTTGCCTCCGGGTCGAAGCGAAGATTTTCTGTGCGATCGAGAATTTGCGTAACCGCCTCGATCAGTTCGACACGGGCCAGTGCCGCACCCACGCAAGTGCGTGGTCCGGCATTGAACGCGAGATGCTGGCGCGGCCGCTGCCGTTCCAGGTCAAGTTGCGCAGGGCAGCCGAAGCGCTGCGGATCGCGGTTCGCGGCAGCATTGATGACGATGACCGTGTCGCCGGCGCGGACGGATTTGTCACCTAGGACATAGTCTTGCTTTGCCATCCGGAACCGGAACTGAACTGCGCCATAGAGCCGCAGTACCTCCTCGACGAACACAGCGATCTTGTCTGCACCGCTCTCCTTGAGACTGCGCCGGATATTTTCGTTGCTGACCAACAGATAGATTGCATTTGCAATCGCGATCGCCGTCGTATCGGTGCCTGCTAGAAAAAGCTCCCGAACATTCGCGTAGACATCATCCGCGGTAAAACCGTCGACGACCTGCGGCCCTTCTCGCCACATGCGGCTGATGAGGTCGTCGCCCTCTCCATCTCGCCGGGCTTCGATGATCGGCATGACGAATTCACGAATCTGCTCGGCGGCAGCCAGGGCTTCCTCGCCATCGCCCTTTGCCCCACCTTCGATCCAGTGCACGATCGGCATGTGGAGATCGTAGACTTTCTGCGCGAGTGCATCATCCTCCCAGGCCAGGCCGCACACCGCCAGGAAGGAACGAATAACCAGCGCGTGCGCAAAGTCCCAGCCCAGTTCGGCACGCCCCTTGCCAGCGAAGCGGGAAATCACCGATGCAACGACAGGTCGGATATATTTCTCTCGATATTGCGCTGCCACCTTGGGCGAAAGCAGCCGGATCAGGAGAATGTGCGTGGCACGATGCTCGTCTCCCTGACGGATGACCACATTGCGCGGGCCGCCTCGAACTTTGACGAAGATCGGATTATTCGGATTCTTGGGCGGAAACAGATCCTCACGTTCCATGACAAACCGGCACAGGTCGTACGAAGCAACGAGCCACGCCTGCATACTATCGTCCCAGATAACCGGTCCGTCCGCTCGATAATGCTCGTAAGCACCGAAGGGATCGCGTCCCTCGAGCGAAGCGAGCGGCGTCAAATGGCCATCAGCCATGATGCTTTCCTTCTACTATGCCGAAGCTCGCTGGGCGACAGCGCCCGCACTCTTCCCGGTGGTGGGCAGGACTTTCGACAACCAGTCGATTTGCGCCGCGCTCGCCGCTTCGAGACCCGGAGAGGTGTAAACGTCGAGTTGCGCCATCGGCAGGGGCTGAAAGGTCTTGGGCTCAAGCGCGGCATTGTAGGCGCGCATGATGTCACCGTAAGGATGCACGGAATCCCGTCCCAGGTTGGCAGCGATCAGGATCGGCCGGGGTGCGATGCGATCGATGAATCGCTCGGCTGAAAATTCCAGAATCCTCTCGATCGACTCCAGGCTGATGCGATCGGCAGTCTCCTCGCCGGCGGCAATCCGCATCCGTGCACCGGCTTCCATGAATAGTGCCAGTTGATCGTCAGCCGCCAGGCCGCACAATGTTCCGGCACGACATGAAGCGAACTTGGCGATCGTAAGAGAGGGCGCTCCCAGGTGGCGGGTCTCGCGGTCCGCCGCGACAGCCTGCAGCAGGTCCTCAAAGCTCGCTGGATCGCGCATCGTGCGTAGCCAGCTGTGGCCGTCGACCACTGGCACCTGGGCGATTACCGCTTTCACGCGCAGATCTATCGCCGCCGCATACAGCACGATCCCGCCCGCGAAGCTCGTGCCCCACAGGGCAATCGCATCAGCATTGACATCGGTCCGCCGCCGCATCGCACTGATTGCGTTCCGGAAATCCTCCACCTGATCGAGCGGAAACAGACTGCCCCTCGGACTGCCGCCGCTTTCGCCAAAATAGCGATAGTCGATCGCGAGGGCCCGATACCCGCTTTGCGCGAAGAGCTTTGCGACCGGACACACCGGGCCGCGCAACCCGCCATAGCCGTTGCCGAGGATTATGAGAGGAAGCCGTTCATCGGGCGCCGCTCCCGGCGGATGAAACAGGTCACCGACACACGTCTCGCCTCCACTGCGGAATGTAACGCGCTCCCAACGCGCTTGCTCGACCGGCCCGGTCATGGCGAAGCTAAAGACCCCTGTTCGGGAAATTTGCCGAACTGACACCTGGCGCGGAGATATAGGGCAGTATCTCCTCGCCAACGCGCCGGATGCTTGAACAGACCTGTTCATGCGACAGTTGGCCGAACTGCTGAAGACATAGCAGCCGATCGACGCCGGCCGCCTTGAACTTCAGCATCTTGTCGTAGCAGACCTCCGCGTCGCCGATAATCACCGAGTCGACATTGGTGATGGCCTCATAGGCCTCTTCGGCGTCGATTGGCATACCCAGAAACTGCCTGTTGAGCTGGCGAATGACGGGGTGCGGATCGTTCGGATCGCAGTCCGGCACATCCTCGCCGTTGACGCTCGCCTGGCGCCAACTCTGACCACCTGGAATCGGCTCGCTGCGGATCGCCGCCATGAGCCGGTCACGAGGGAATTTAAGCACGCCGGGCGCCGCGTTCACATACCACATCGCCGCCTCGGCGGCGCGGCTTTCGATCGCAGCCTCCCGCGACGCGGCGCAATGAACGAAGGTGAACAGTCCGAAGCCGTCATTCGGAGCGGAAATCTCCTCTTCCCGTCCCTCGCCGCCTTCGGCGAACACTTTCAAGAGCTTCATCGTCTTGGCGACGGGCTCCATGACGGTCGTGCCTATGAAGCCAACCCCGAGCCTGCCAGCCGTGCGGGCCCCCTCCTCGCTCATACCCATGCACCACATGCGAGGAAATTTCTGCTGGGGCTTGGGAACGATGTTGATCGACGGAACGGAGATGACGTTGCTGTCCCACGAGAAAGGCTCATTCGACCACATCTTTGGCAGCATCCGCGTAAGCTCGTCGAACTGCGGCTGGGTGTCATCCTTGGCGACGCCGAAGGTGTCCCATTCGCACGCCGAGGATCGAGCCAGCCCCATCTCGAGGCGGCCATCGCTCAGGAGGTCAACAAAGGCCGCGCGCTCAGCAACACGTATGGGATGGTTGATCTGGAAGGGTGTAAGCACCCCGGAATGGCCGATGCGCAAACGCTTGGTCGACATGGCAAGGGCCACGTTGAACATCTCGGGCACCGCAGAGAGACTGAACTCACCGGCACCGTGATGCTCCACGCTCCACCAGCAGCCATAACCGAGGTCGTCTGCGATACGCGCCTGGTCGAGGGCATTGCGAATAACCATAGCCTCGCTCGCCGGCGACCACCGTTGCGCGCGCTGCATCTCGGAAAAAATATCAAGGAACATGCGTCGCTCACCTCTCCACCTACATCCGGCGGCATTGGCATGCCGTCCGCCGCGATCCGGGCCACCAGGCCTTGCGGAGGAACGACAACCAGCCGCGGAGCGAGGCCCGCCACATCCCTCCGTCCAGGCAGGAGCCCTTCATCCCCGCGCAACCGGATTTGCGCTTTCACTCTTCTAGCGCGAGCCGCCATCGATTAAAAGCACGATTTTGAGCTTTTATAACCTTTGATGCACCTCTATTTGAGCAGACAGCCGCAAAATCGCGCCAAACATGGGGAATACGACCCCATTTTCGCGCAATGGCCGGTAAAAGAGTAATCTGTATAAGAAGCGTAGTGGGTGCGACTCGGGGCCGTGCCAGCAAAGGGAAGGAAAACTGGATGAGCGGAGAAGCCAAGACCAAGGACCGCCTCGCCCCCTGGACAGCTGTGGGTTTTTTGGCGCTGTTCCTGGCGATATCCTTCGCGGACCGTTTCATCCTGTCGCTGCTGGTCGAACCCATAAAAGGCGATCTCGGTGTGACGGACACCAAGATAGGACTGCTCATCGGAACGACGTTCGCGACCTTCTATACGCTCTTTGCGCTTCCCATCTCGCGTCTCGCAGACCGGACCAACCGGCGCAACCTCATCGTCACAGGCGTGCTTCTATGGAGCGGGGCTACCATAGCATCAGCTTTCGCGGCGAGCTTCGAAACGCTTCTTTTCCTTCGTCTGGGCGTTGCTTTGGGCGAGGCAGTTCTGATCCCGTCGGCGGTCTCGATGATCGGCGACCTTTTCACGCGAGACCGACGCAACCTGCCTACGAGCGTCTTCCTTGGCGTCGGCACCAGTGGCGGTTCGGCGGCGCTGATCATCGGCGCGGCCGGCCTGCAACTGGTCGGCTCTCCCTGGGTGCAAGCGCTTCCATGGATCGGCGACCTCGCGCCGTGGAGACTGACGCTGCTCTTCATCGGCTTGCCAGGCATCCTCGTCGCGCTCGTCTTCGCCGCCGCGGTGCGCGAACCGCCGCGAGTTGCCCACGGCGCGACGGCACGGGCGACGCTGCGAGATATCGGCCACCACCTGCGCGAATTCGCCCCTTGTTATGTTGGCGTGTTCAGCCTTTCAGGCCTCGTTTCGATTCTCAGCCTGAGCTTTCTCAGCTGGTATCCGACGCATCTCGTGCGCAGTTACGGACTGAATGCGGCCGAGGCAGGCTATGCGTTCGGCCTGATCGGCATAGCGGCGACACTCACGGGCGGCGTGCTCCTGCCGGGAATCGTCGACCTGCTCGGACGCCAAGGATATAATGACGGGTTCATGCGCGCCGGGATCTGCGCGCTGCTCGCCCTCGCGCCATGCATCTATATGTGCCTCTCAGCGGGCTCACTGAGCGGATCACTGATATTTTCGGCCCCGGCCTACCTGATCACCTTCGGGATGGGCATCATGTGCACAACAACAGTACCTCTTTTACCGCCAGCCAATATGCGCGCGCAGGTCTCGGCAATCTACCTGCTCGTTGCCAACGCCATCGGCCTTGGCATCGGCCCGGCTGCGGTCGCATTCTTGTCCGATCGCATGTTCCCTGGAGCAAACGGGCTTGGAATTGCCCTCATAGCGCTGGCTTCTGTCATTATTCCTCTGGGAATTGCGCTCCTGATATGGTCGAGACGGAGCCTTTTGAGAGCGCTCGCCCAGGCTGCAATTCGCGAAAACGAAGTGACGGACCCAGCCAGGAGCGACACATGGACTATTGTGGACACTTCGACATTAAGATACCTGAATAGGTCTATCTAGGGAGACGTTATGGCCATCCGTGACACGATTCTATGCGGAACTCCGGTGGTGAGGGCGCGCTCATGATCCGGCGCGACAAGTTCCTTATCGGCGGCCAATACGTCGATCCCGCCGGCACCGAACTGCTCAAGGTCATTTCTCCCATTACCGAAGAGGTGATCGGAGAAGTGCCGCTCGCGACAGCGGCGGATATCGACCGCGCCGTAGCCGCGGCTCGCCACGCGTTTGAGGAAGGTCCTTGGCCGAGAATGTCAATCGAGGAACGTGGCGACTATCTCGAACGGATGATCGGGCTTCTGGAGCTTCACATCGATGAGGCAAGAGATCTGCAGATCGCGGAAATGGGGGGGCCGCTCAAACTTTACGGCCCCCAGACACCGGCAATGCTCGGCCCGCGCATCCGCGAAGCCATCTCAGTCGCCAAGCAAGCGACGCTGCAGGAGGTGCGCCAGGGATCCTATGGAAAAGTCGTCGTATCGCGGACGCCACTGGGTGTCGTCGGCGCGATCATCCCCTGGAATACCCCTGTTGCAGCGCTCATGATCAAGATGTTGCCGGCAATGCTGGCCGGAACCCCCATCATTCTCAAGCCGGCACCCGAAAGCCCATTGAGCTGCTACATTATCGCCGACGCTTTGGCGCAACTCGGCCTGCCGGAGGGGGCCGTGAGCATCATCCCGGCAGGTCGCGAGGTCGGCGAGCATCTCGTGCGGCATCGCGGCGTCGACAAGATCAGTTTCACCGGCAGCACTGCGGCCGGGCGCCAGATCGGCATGATTTGCGGCGAGCAGATCAAACCGGCAACGCTGGAACTGGGAGGCAAGTCGGCAGCCATTCTCCTCGACGACTTCGATTTGAGGAAGACGTTGCCGATCCTCGAACGCAACTCGCTCACCAACACCGGCCAGATTTGCATCGCAACCACCCGTATCCTGGTCTCCGAGCGTCGTCACGACGAGTTGGTAGATGCCCTTGTGGAGCGCGTCGGCAAAATGAAGGTCGGAAATCCCTTCGAGGCTGACACGGATTTTGGTCCGCTCGCTGCTCAACGTCAGCGCGAACGTGTCGAGGCCTTCATCAAGGCGGGCCGCGATGCTGGTGCCAAAGTCGCGCTCGGGGGTGGACGGCCGGATATCGCGAAGGGGTGGTATGTCGAACCGACGATCTTCACAGGCGTCGAGAATGATATGTCCATTGCACGCGAAGAGATTTTTGGGCCGGTTCTCTCGATCATCCGCTACAAGAATGAGGATGAAGCGATCCGTATCGCCAATGCCTCGGACTATGGCCTCGGCGGCGCCATCTACTCGGCGGACATCGCCCGTGGCCTTGCTGTTGCCGCGCAAGTCCAGACCGGAAGCTGTGTCATCAACGAAGGTATACCAGGCGGCGGCGGCGGCCCGTTCGGCGGCATCAAGCAGTCGGGAATCGGCCGTGAGCAGGGCCTCGAAGGTCTGTACAACCATTATTATCTCAAGTCGGTAACCCTTCCCATGGGAGTCGAGCCGATACTGGAAGCAGCGGAATAGCGATCGTAAGGCGGTCGCCGGACCAAAGTCCGGCGACCGCCTTTTGCATTGATCGCGTTTAATCCTCAGGAAGCGGAGAGGCCCCGCATCAGCGTGAGCGCGGCAATTGCAGCACGCGGTCCGCGATGATCTCTTTCTGGATCTCTGTCGCGCCGCCGGCAATAGTTAGAACCCAGCCCCACATATAGTCGAACATTCGCTCGTTGCTGGCTTTCGTTCCGTCATATTCGAGGAACTGCTGGCCGACGATTTCCGCGACGACGTCGTTCAGCTGCTTGTTCGTTTGCGATACGAGCAGCTTCACCATCGATCCCTCGGGCCCCGGACTACCGTTCCGATCGATATTGGAAACATTGACGACGGCCATCGCTCTCAATCCTAGCGCGTCCGCCTTCAGCTCCGCGAGCTTGCGGGCGATCTCGCGATCCTCGATGGCGGGCTTCCCGTCCGCCAGGAACGAGCGGCGCGCAAGATCGATGGCACGCTCCACCTTGCCCGACATGGAGATTTGGTCGCGCAAAAAGGTGTTGCCCCGCTCGAAATCCAACGTCGACATTGCAACGGACCAGCCTTGGCCAACCTCGCCCACGACATTGGACAGGGGAATGCGGACATTGTCGTAGAAGGTGGCGTTGATGTCGCTCTCGCCCATCATCGTCTGAATCGGCCTGACCTCAATGCCGGGCGTTGCCATGTCGCAGATGATCCACGTCAGCCCTTTGTGGCGCTCGGATCCAGGCTCGGTGCGGACAAGCAGTTCCTGATAGCGGGCCGTCGCGGCGCCCGACGTCCAGGTCTTCTGGCCATTGACCACAAGATAGTCGCCCTCGATGATGCCCCTGGTCTTGAGAGCCGCAAGATCCGACCCCGCACCGGGCTCCGAAAAGCCCTGACACCATAAAACGTCGCCCTTCAGGATGAGAGGCAGGTGATGCGCCTTCTGCGCCTCGCTTCCTCGGGTGATGAGTGTCGGCCCCGCATGGGTCAACGCGATGGTGGATCGCTCATAGCCGGGCGCGCTCGCGCGCTCACATTCCTCCCACCAGATCAGTGTCCGAACCCCCGAGAGGCCCAGTCCGCCATATTCCTTGGGCCAGTTCACTCCGGCCCATCCCCCGTCATAGAGACGCCGCTGCCAGGCGCGATCGAAGTCGGCGCCACCCTGAACATCGGCCGGGCGCGTTTCTGCCGGGACGTTCACGGCCAACCATTCTCTTGCGGCGTGACGGAATGCGACGTCGTCGGCAGTATAATTCAGGTCCATCGCGCCGTCCTCAGATGGTGAGAAGAGGCTGCTCGAGCAGCGCATCCAGATGAGATTTGCGATCCCCGAACCATGATGAGAGCATGAGCGACCGCTTCATGAAATGATGAGCCGGCAGATCGGCGGTTATGCCGATCCCCCCGTGCAGCTGAATATTGATGTCGGCATTTCTCGTAGCTGCCCGATGAGCAATGATCTTCGCCGATCGCGCCTGAAGCTCGGCATCCTCACGCGCCTCGACATTCGCTAGCGCTGCAAAGTAGAGCAATGCCTTCGCATGGTCACTGCGGGCGGCGCCTTCGGCAATCGGATGCCGGACGGCTTGGTAGGCTCCGATCTTTCGTCCGAACGTCTCCCGGATCTTCGCGTAATCGGCGATCATCGCGACCGCGCCCTCCGCGAGGCCAGTCAGCATTGCTGCGGTCAGCAAAAGCCCGTTAATCAGCGTCGGCCGCAAGTCCGCGCGACCAATGATCGGAAAGGCGCCCAAGTCACATCGGGCCACCGGCGTAAAGGCGTCGAGCCACGGGACGGGGGATAACGTACCGCCGGTAGCGTCGAGAAGCAGTACCTCTTCGCCCGCCGCTACGATGATGCACGCTGCGTCCTGGATGTCATAGATGCGGGCCACGCCCCGAACAGCCAGCGCAGAGGCTTCGAGCGACGCCTCGGCGACCGCCAGAGCGGCGCCCGCCTCTCCTGCGAGCAAGCGTCCGCACAAGGAAGAAAGCCCGAGCAAAGAGGCGAGCTTGGCCGCAAGAATGGCCGGAATGATTGCAGTGGGTCCGACCACTCGCCCAATCTCGCGAAGAAGAAGCACTTCCTCGAGGACGGTCATCCCGACTCCGCCGGCCGCCTCCGGTAGACCGATGCCGATCCAGCCGAGCTCTGCCATTTTGAAGCGCTGTTCCCGGGCCACGGCCGGATCAAAGATACCGTCATGCAAGCGGCTGAGCGGGAGCTCGCCGCGCAGGACATCGGCCGCAATATCGATGATCTGCTGCTGTTCGCCATCGGGGACAAGATCCATCGATATCCGCTCCTGCGAGGTCTGGCCTCAATTGGTATGCCCAGCGCCGTGACGAGATCCTATCATGTCGCCATGAGCCGGTCCGACCCCGTTTCGCATAGGGCCTGCCGGCCGGCAATTCAATTATCTCTTTTTATGCCAACTCTCACTCATCCACTCATGGTCGCGGGCATTTTGGCGATAAAATGGCCATATTCACAAAAAAAAGGGGTGTGGTCGGTGCTTTTTTCTCGTATATAGAGAAAACTCTATGGGAGAGGAATCGATGTTTTTCGAACTGCTCTTTGATGGCTGCGGCAGCACTCGCGTGCGGACCGCAGGAATGGACCGGGCAATCGAAATGGGCCATTTCCTGCTGCAGCGCGGACGGCAGAATGTCGTGATCCAAAGCCCCCTCGGGGGCAGCACAATCGCATTGGCCGACGTTGAGAATGCGAACCGGCAGCCCGCCAGCGCAAATCCCGTCCAGGCAACTAGCGCAGTTAGCCGGTAGAGCAATTACCCGGCGCTGCATGCAATTGCCCCGACATTATTCGCATTCTCGGCGTTCTCCCAATACCTGTGCGACCGGACACATGGCCTAGCCGTTGTCGGACGGCTGCGGCCCGGACCCGGTCGCCCGTCTTTCTTCCGCCCCGATTTCCGGCTGGCATCCTGCTGTCGGCACCAGGACGGGCCAGCGGGCAGCGCCTGCACACTGAAAGCCACAACCGAGGAGATTTGCGTGTCCGGTCTCATTCCCGTTCCAGCAGATTGGGCCCGCGAAGCAAAGATCGATCCCGACAGCTATCGCGCGGGCTATCGCCAGTCACTTGAAGACGCTGAAAATTACTGGCTGGGCGAAGCACGGCGTCTCGAGTGGCGGCAATTCCCAACCCGGGCAGACGAGAGCCTGTTCGGACAGGACCGCGTCGCGATCAGCTGGTTCGCCGACGGGCTGCTTAACGTGTCGGAAAACTGCCTTGATCGGCATCTGTCCGAGCATGCCGAAAAAGTGGCAATCCTGTGGGAGCCCGATGACCCGCAAGATGAACCCCGCGCCATCACGTACGGCCAGCTCCATGCAGACGTATGCCGTTTTGCAAATGTGCTGCTGGATGCCGGTGTGCGGAAGGGAGACCGGGTCACACTCTATCTTCCGATGATCCCGGAAGCGGCTTTCGCGATGCTGGCATGCGCCCGCATCGGCGCGATCCATTCGATCGTGTTTGGCGGGTTTTCCCCCGAGGCGCTGGCGGACAGGATCCGGGATTGCGGAAGCCGCATTGTCATCACGGCCGACGAGGGGCGGCGCGGGGGAAGAAGAATCCCGCTCAAAGCCAATGTCGATGCGGCCGCTGAAATAGCATCGGAGATTGAGACGATCATTGTCGTCCGGGCTACCGGCGCGCCAATAATGATGCGCCCGGGCCGGGATCTCTGGTATGATGAAGCGGCTGCGAGCGTTGCGCCGGATTGTCCGTGTGAACCGATGAATGCGGAGGATCCGCTCTTCATCCTCTACACGTCTGGCTCGACGGGAAAACCCAAGGGTGTTTTGCACACAAGCGGCGGCTACCTGCTCTGGGCGGCCATGACCTTCGATTTAAGCTTCGATCATCGTGTCGACGACATCTTCTGGTGCTCGGCGGACATCGGCTGGGTCACGGGACACAGTTATATCGTCTACGGCCCCTTGGCCAACGGCGCGACGACCTTGATGTTTGAAGGCGTGCCTACCTGGCCGACACCGGCGAGAATGTGGGATGTCGTCGATCGCCACCAGGTCACGACCCTCTATACCGCTCCGACGGCCCTGCGGTCCCTAATGCGGGAGGGCGATGGCTGGGTGAAGTCGACCCGCCGCACATCGCTGCGGCTGCTGGGCTCGGTAGGTGAGCCGATCAATCCGGAAGCATGGCGCTGGTACCATGAAGTGGTCGGTGATGGTCGTTGCCCGATCGTCGATACATGGTGGCAGACCGAGACGGGCGGGCACATGATCACGCCGCTGCCTGGTGTCACCGCGCTCAAGCCAGGCGCAGCCTCCCTACCCTTTTTCGGGGTGGAGCCGCGGCTGGTGGATGGAGCAGGATTGGAGATCATGGGGTCGGGAGAAGGCAATCTGTGCATCGCACGCTCCTGGCCCGGCCAGATGCGCACTGTCTGGGGAGATCATGAGCGCTTCTTCCAGACCTATTTCACGACATTTCCCGGTCTCTATTTCACCGGCGACGGCGCGCGCCGCGACGATGACCGCTATTACTGGATTACTGGTCGCGTCGACGATGTCATCAACGTTTCCGGCCATCGCATGGGAACCGCGGAGGTTGAGAGCGCTCTCGTCCTCCATCCAGGCGTGGCAGAGGCCGCGGTCGTGGGGTTCCCTCACCCCGTCAAGGGCCAGGGCATATATGCTTATGTAACCCTCAAGGCTGATGAGGCGCCACGCGCAGACCTGGGCGCCGAACTGACCCGGTGGGTACGCCGTCAGATCGGTCCGATCGCGACCCCTGATGAAATTCAATTCGCCCAGGCGCTTCCGAAGACCCGCTCGGGGAAAATTATGCGGCGCATCCTGCGCAAGATCGCTGAAGGCGATGTGTCAACCCTTGGAGACACGTCGACTCTAGCCGACCCCACGGTAGTCGATGATCTGATAAATGCCAGGACACGGGAGAATTGAGGCCCGCGGCCGCTAGGGCACCGACAAGTATATGGCACTGTATCGAGCTTTTTTTGTCGGCAATCACCGATACTATCTGCCATAAGCGCTCTGCACCGGCTCAGCCGGCGAGGGAGATATAGTGGAACAGACGGTAAAAAGACGATCGCTCGGGCGTCCTCGCAAGGAGACGGTACAAGACATCGACAGCGAGATTCTCGATGCCGCGCAGGCGCTGTTCGCGGCGCAGGGTTTTGCAGCCACGACGATCGACACCCTGGTAGCGAAGCTGCAGGTCTCCAAGCACACCGTCTATCGACGCTATCCCGACAAGATTGCCTTGCTTGATGCGGTCGCCAATCGGGACACGGAGCGATTCCGCGCAATGTTGGCAGACATACAGGCGCAAGAGACTCCCGCTCTGGACAGGCTGGAGCGGGCCGCGCGAGCCTATTTCGACTATGGCTGTGTCGCGGGAAATGCTGTCTTCTATCTCGTTGCCAATGCTGAAGCCGCTCATTCGGAAGAGATACGCGAGCGCCTGATCCGTTGGGCAGCGCGCGCGCTTGAGCCATTGCTAGCGCTTGTCAACGAGGCGATCGCAGGCAAGGAACTGGCCGCGGGTGACCCCGAGTCCGCAGGAGCGATCCTAGTTGACCTTCTCGAAGGCGCTGTCACGCGGGTGCGCCACGCCGATACACTGATCGGGGGGACAA
Organism: Sphingomonas sp. DBB INV C78; assembly: GCF_042693015.1. Classification (NCBI taxonomy): domain Bacteria; kingdom Pseudomonadati; phylum Pseudomonadota; class Alphaproteobacteria; order Sphingomonadales; family Sphingomonadaceae; genus Sphingomonas; species Sphingomonas sp. DBB INV C78. Next base: position 2,834,732 of record NZ_CP170544.1, read on the forward strand.
CCGTGGCCGACGTCTTCAATCTTCGCTGGCGCACGTTCCTTGCCGCCTTCGGCCAGAGGGGCAAACCCCCTTCCCGCCGGCGGCTTGCTTCTGATGGCGCGTGATCAGGTCCAGGGGGACACTTCCGAGGCGACCTCGCAGCACTGATGGCGTCCTTGGTGCGACATACCAGGCAACGACATAGCGAGCGTGGGTGCCTGGGCGCCGAACTTGCAGTGCATCTAAAGAGCGGCCGAAGCGGACCGCCTTACATCGACAAGCGGTGAAGCCTCCTCCTCCTACCAAACCGGCTGTCTACCGACGCCGGCAAACCGTCTGCGGACAGGTTTCCCTTCACCTTCCAGTGGTCCGATCTTGACCGCATTCGATGGCGCTTTTTACAGCTCGAATATCTTTGGCGGCTCCCCGAGCGTCGCGATAAGAGCCGCCGTTGTGGCGTATACCGGGACCAGGATTATCAAGAGCGCGTGATAGGATCCAAAGCTATCGTACATCAGACCGCCGAATGCGGCGCCCGTTCCACTTCCCAAAGCGAGCATTCCCGCAAGCGTGCCGAAGAGCATTCCATAGTTGCGCATGCCGAAGTAGCGCGCTGAAAGATACGCTAGAACATCGACCTCGGTGCCGATTGCGACGCCGAGCACAGCGGCACAGACCACTCCGTAAATCCAGGTTCCGGTGTAGTTGAGCAGCATCAGCGCGGTCACGATAGGTAGAAAACATCCCACCGCGCCGACAATGGTCGCGTTAACTCGATCCAGAAGGTAGCCGGTTCCAAGCCTTCCCGCGATCGAGGCTGTGCCGATGACGCCGGCGAGAAGGGCGGCGGTTTCCCTTGGGACACCTGCGTCGGTGAGTATCGGGACAAAGTGCACAGTGACGGCGATCGTTGAGAACGTGGCCAGGAAGCTCGCCAACGCCATTTTGTGAAACACGCGCGAGCGCAGCCCGTCACGACGCGAAACGCCGTTGAGCGGACGTCGCATCAGAGGCGCGCCCCTTTCCTTCTGTCCCGAGTCACGGAAGAAGAGGAGAAGGATGGGCATTGCCAGCAGCACGCCGCCGCCGCCGAAGAGCGCATAAGCCACTCGCCATCCCCAACGATCGATCATGGTCGACGTGAGCCACGGCATGACCGCCGATCCGGCACCAATGCCACTCATTGCCAGACCGATGGCCAGCCCACGCCGCGCGGAAAAACGTCCGGCGATCGCCGTCATCCAGACTGTCGGCTTGATGAGAACTGCACCTATCGCCACCAACCCCCACAGCGCCCACCAATTCCAGATCGATCCGCCGGTTGTGGCAAGGAGCGCGATAGCCGCGCAATGCAAGCACAGGCCGAAGCAGGCAATTACGCGTGATCCAAATTGGTCAACGGCGATCCCCACGAACGGTGCGACGATGACGGTGATCACGCTCACGATTGTCATGCCGGCCGCGATCTCGCTGCGCTGCCAGCCGAACTCGGCCTGAAGCGGCGCGAAGAAGAGGCCCATGGAATAGACGTACATGACTGACACAGCCAGGCCGATGAATGCGCTGAGGACGACAAGCCAATCACTGACGCTTTCGCGACGATTGGGGGAATGCGAGGCCTGATCGGCGATGCCCGTTGAATTGCCATCTTGCTGAAGGATCGCATCGTCGGATCGCCTGGAGAATGTCATCCGCTTTCCCGTCCAGCTTGTATCGCCGCTCACCCCTGTAAGTGGCGGCATCACCTGTTATAGAGATAACTGTTTATCATGCGGGTTCGACTTGCAAGAGGCTTTCCGCATGCAACTCAAATGTGCGGGAGTGGATGCCGGCACCGCCCGAAAGGAGGAAGGATGACGACCCGTATCGTGCGCGCAGGCGTGCTTGATATTGCCTATAGAGAAATTGGCCCCTCGGACGGCTGGCCCGTGATCCTCGTCCATGGCTTCCCTTACGATGCGCTTTGCTATGCCGGGACCGCTTCGCTGCTGGCAGCCTCCGGGGCCCGGGTCATCACACCGTGGATGCGCGGCTTTGGAGAGACGGGTTTCGTATCAGCGTATACGCTTCGTTCGGGGCAGCAGGCCGCCTTCGGAGCAGATCTGCTTTGCTTCATGGACGCACTTCATATCGATCGGGCGATACTTGGAGGGTTCGACTGGGGCGGTCGGGCAGCCTGCGTCGTGGCAGCGATCTGGCCCGAGCGCGTCCATGCGCTTGTGTCGGCAATGGGCTACAATATTCTCCGTGAGAATATGGCGGAACTGGCCGACACACCTGAAAACGAACTTCGACGTTGGTACATCTGGTACTTTCTGTCACCGCGCGGACCGAAAGGACTCGCGCGGCATAGACAGGAATTCTGTCAGCGTCTCTGGTCGGCATGGTCGCCTAACTGGAAATATGACCAGGGAGCGTTCGACGCCAGCGCCCAAGCCTTCGACAATCCCGACTTTGTGGAGGTGGTGATCCACAGCTATCGTCACCGTTTCGGCATGGTTGGCGGGGACCCGGCATACGCGGAAATGGAGCGGGTTCTCGGCCAGCGTCCACCGATCCACGTGCCGACCGTCGCGATCGACGGCGACTCCGACGGCGTGATGCCCGTCGGGTATCGCGCAGATCTTGCGTCCCATTTTCGCGGCCCGCGCGAGTATCGTCTGCTCGCGGGCGTCGGCCATAACCCACCCCAGGAAGATCCGAAAGGATTTGCAGAGGCTGTTCTAGCCGCGCGGCGCCTGGCTGCAGTGGCATCGGGCTGAGCCGCACCGTCGGACACTGATGATCGGCGACGTGTGTCGGGCCTGAACTATCAGACGCCGCCACTCGAAGGCCACCGGGCTTGATTGCCACCAACGCATGGGTCAACTCAGCCGCGCTTGATATAGAGTTATCTGTAATAGTGGACTAATCGATGCTGGCGGACAGCGGCGCAACACCCTTCACATAGGAGAAATCATGCCCTTGGAGTATCCGGCCATCTTGTCGATGCGCGAAAATGGGCGGCGCCTGAGTTACGATCATCGTGACGTAATGCTCTATGCACTGGGCATCGGCATGGGCCGAGATCCGCTCAACGAAAAGGAGCTGCGTTTCACGTACGAGCGTGACCTGCAGGCAGTTCCATCGCTTGCCACAATGATCGCCTGGCACGCCGGCTGCAGCACCGCCGATCTCGGCCTGGACTATCGTCAGGTGCTGCACGGCCAAGAGGAGATCATCCTGCATCGGCCGCTACCGGCCTCCGCCCAGATCATCGTCGATAGTGACATTGCCCAGGTCTATGACAAAGGTCCTGGCAAGGGCGCGATTGTCGTCAGGCGAACCGTGGTGCGAACCGCGTCGGACCATAATATGCTCTGCGAGGTCAACCGCACGATTTTTGCGCGCGGCGATGGCGGGCGCGGTGGCTCTCCTGATCCAGCGCCCATCCCGCACGCTGTGCCAATGCGGGCTCCCGATACGTCGATCATGATGACGACACGGTCCGATCAAGCCACGTTGTACCGTCTGTGCGGAGACAGGAATCCGCTTCACATCGATCCGGAGGCGGCGCGCTCAGCCGGTTTTGATCGGCCGATCTTGCACGGACTCTGCACCTTTGGAATGACCTGCCGGGCCGTGCTGCAAGCGGTTTGCGGCTATGATCCGTCGCGTATTGCGAGCCATGCCGCCCGGTTCGCAGCTCCGGTTTATCCAGGCGAGACAGTGCGCATCGACCTCTGGCAGGATGGAGACATCGTGTCGTTCGAAGCGTCGGTACCTGAAAGAGCCTCCACGGTGATCAGGAACGGCAAGACCCAGCTCCGGACTGTACCATGAGCAGGCGGCATTCCACGGATAGCCGGCCGACAGTACCCAATCTGCGTTCGCCTTGAACCGGGGAACCCAGCAAGGAGTTCTCCGAGAATCTACCCGGACTGCGGCTTCATTTTAGTTGCGGAGCGTGCCTTTGGCTTGATCAGCCGGGCCTCCCCTAAGGAGAGGTGACGCCGATACGACTGCTGAGTAGAAGTCGCTTGGCAGCAAGCACGACCGGCAGATCGATCATCTTGCCGTCAAGGCGTGTCACGCCGCTTTCTCCGTTTGCAACCCAGGCATCGAGAATGCGCTGCGCCGTCTCGACCTCCGCTGCGTCGGGCGAAAAGCCCTGATTTGCGGCCGCGACCTGCCGCGGGTGAATGCATAATGCTCCGGTCATGCCGACCGAGCGGCCGGCTTGTATGCCGGCTCTCCAGGCCGCCTCATCATCAATGGTAGTTATTGAAACCGGCAGACCAAGTGCCAGTCGGTCATATCGTGCCGCAGCTAATGCGACGAGCCTGCAGGGCAGATCAAGAGCCACGGGCGATGGTGGAACACCCAGCGCCAATGAGAAGTCCTCGCTTCCCAGCGCCAGCCCGATGACACTGGGAATGCGGGCGATCTCATAAACCTCGGCAAGTCCGGCGGGACTTTCGATCAACGGTATCAATCCGGGAACAACCTCAAGGCCACGAAAACTGGCGATCTCGCTCAACATTTCGGTGATTATCGCAAGTGTCGGAGCCGCCTCGACTTTGGGCACCATAATCGCATCGACACCAGGTTGAACGGCGACTTCAAGGTCGGCATAAATGTCCCGCCAGGAAGTGTTGACGCGAATGACGAGCGGGCAATGGCGCTCCGCAAGTGTCCTGATGATCGTCGGCAGACCCGCGCGTGCCTGCGGCTTGCGTTCGGACGGAATGGAATCTTCAAGGTCGAGTATGACGGCATCCGCCCCTCTGTCGGCTATCTTCGCCAGACGGACCTGATCGTCACAGGGCACAAAAAGTAGGGAGCGCCACCCTCGGCTCATGATGCAAATCCAGCCTCGGCCGTGACGGCGACGCCGTCCGGCCCGACAGCACGCAGGGCAATCGTCCGGTCGTCATCCCTGAGCCCAAGTCGCATCTCCTCGCCCACGAAGAGCGGAGATACTGCCCTGAATTGGAATGTCTCAATGCGGCGGCCTTCTGCTCGACTTAAGGCGTGATGGAGCAACAAGGTCGCGATCAGAGGCCCCTGGACGACCCTTTCGCGATATCCCTCATCCTCGCGCGCATAGGGAAGATCGTAATGAATCCGGTGCGCGTTGAACGTCAGGGCTGAATAGCGGAACACCATGACAGGGTCGCAAATGATATGGCGTATCACCGGATCGGGAATATCATAGTCCAGCGTAGGGCGCTTGACCGCTGCACCCGGTGCACCGCTTTCGCGATAGACGATGTCCTGTTCCTCGATGATTGAGGCCGAGCCACCGGCTTCGCCAATCATGTGCTGGACGGTAACAAATAGCATATTGCCGGATCGTCCGGTCTTTGGCTCTACAGCAAGGATCGTGGATGTTTTCGTAATCGGACTATCGATCGGGACTTCGCGTAGGAAGCGAATGCGACTTCCTGCCCACATCCGGCGAGGCAAGTCGACAAGCGGGAGAAAGCCACTCTCGCTACGCAGCGGATGTCCATCGTGCCCGATCAGCGACTGACGCTCGTCCGGTAAAAAACAAAGCCAATGAGCCAACGGCGGAAGCACGTCTGGAGCCCAGAGGATTTCCAGATGGTCGAGGAGAGCAGCCAGTCTGGCGATACGCTGGCGATCCGTAAAATCGCGGTGAAACTCCTGCCGCCCGACATATGCCTGGAGGTCGATCATGCAAACTCCGTTCTGATGCGCGCGTCATGCTCTCCGATGTCAGGCACAGCCGGCTTCTCCGAACGAAAATAGCTCCAGCGGAGTGGCGGCGCGGGTAACTCAATCCCGCCGGCCGATCCATCGACGCGGATTCGGCGCAATTGAGGATGGCGCGAAAGTTCTGCCACGCCGTTGAGCGCCCCGAACGCGATGCCCGCATCCGTCAGCCGTATGACCAGGTCAGAACGATCGCACTCAGCCAATATGGCGCCAATGCCGCGCTCCAAAGATGGTCGATTGGATACGCGCGCGGCATTATCGCGATAGGCATCATGTTCAATCCACTCGGGTCGGTCGAGAATTTCCCGGCAAAACGAACGCCATTCTCGATCATTCTGAACCGCTATGACGATCGGCTCGCTGCCCAGGCAGTGGAACAGGCCATATGGTGCAATGGAGGGATGGTTGAGGCCCGCCCTGACAGGGGCTGCACCGGCATAATCATGATGCACCAAGGGTACCGCCATCCACTCGGCCAGCGAGTCGAACAGCGAAACAGCCAATCCCCTTCCTTCGCCTGTGCGCTCCCGCTCATAAAGAGCTTGAAAGATGCCCATGGCGGCGTTTGTGCCGCAGGCGAGGTCGGCGATCGAGACGCCCACGCGGCCGGCAGCCTCGGGCGCCCCGGTTATTGCCGCCAGACCGGTCTCGCACTGAACGAGCAGATCATAAGCCTTCATGCCGCGAGCGGGGCCATGCTCGCCATAACCCGATATGTCGCAGGTTATCAGACGCGGGTGGCGTTGACGCAGCGCAATTGAGTCGAAGCCGGCCCGGGCAGCTGCCCCCGGCGCCAGATTTTGTACGAAGACATCTGCGTTCGCGAGAAGCCTGTGCAAAAGCGCCGCATCGTCGGCATCCTTGATGTCGAGGACGAGCGATTCCTTTCCATGGTTGAGCCACACGAAATATGAGCTGTTGCCACGTGCTGCGGCGTCGTACGCACGGGCAAAGTCACCGCCCGGCCGCTCCACCTTGATAACGCGCGCACCCGCATCGGCCAGGCGCTGCGTGCATAGCGGTGCAGCGACGGCCTGCTCGAGCGACACAACAAGGATGTCCGCCAACTCCATCAGAAGCTCTTGGGCAGGTCGAGTTTATGGGTTGCTACGTGGCTCAGGATCAGATTTGTCGATATGGGAGCCACCTGGTAAAGCCGTGTCTCGCGGAATTTGCGTTCGACGTCATACTCTTCGGCAAATCCAAAGCCGCCGTGAGTCTGGACGCACATGTCGGCCGCGAACCAGCTGGCCTCTGAGGCAAGCATCTTGGCCATATTCGCCTCGGTCCCGCAATTGGCGCCGTCGTCGAACATGCGCGCGGCCTTGTCGACCATCTCGGACGCTGCCGCCAATTGCACATAGGCCCGCGCGATCGGGAACTGGATTCCCTGATTTTGACCTATGGCGCGGCCGAAAACGTGCCGGTCCTTCGCATAAGCTGTCGCACGGTCAACAAAGAAGCGGCCGTCGCCGATGCACTCGCTCGCGATCAGAATCCGCTCCGCATTCATACCGGACAGGATGTAGCGGAATCCTCGGCCCAGTTCGCCGATCAGGTTTTCAACCGGGACTTCGAGATCGTCGAAGAAGAGCTCCGTCGTCGCATGATTGAGCATTGTCCGGATCGGTCGGATCGTGAGCCCTCTACCAACCGCCTTACGCATGTCCACGAGTAACACGCTAATGCCGTCCGATGGCTTGGCGCACTCCTCACGCGGAGTCGTTCGGCACAGCAGGACCATCAGGTCTGAATGCTCCGCTCGACTGATCCAGATCTTCTGGCCGTTGACGATGAACTTGTCGCCAACCCGCTTTGCAAAGGTACGAATACGGGTCGTGTCGGTACCAGCGGTCGGCTCGGTTACCCCGAAGGCCTGCAGGCGCAATTCACCCGACGCGATTTTGGGCAGATACTTCTGCTTCTGGTCCTCCGATCCATGTTTGAGCACAGTGCCCATGGTGTACATCTGAGCGTGACAGGCACCGCCATTGCATCCCGAACGATGGATTTCCTCGAGCACTGCGGTAGCGGCCTGTAGCCCCAGGCCCGAGCCGCCATACAGTTCCGGTATAAGGACTGAAAGAAATCCAGCGTCGGTCAAAGCCTTCACAAACTGGGTCGGATAAGCCCGGTCGCGATCCAACTGCTGCCAATATTCTCCCGGAAAGTTGGCGCAAAGCCTGCGCACCGACTCGCGAATCTCCGGAAAACTCTCCTGCTCGTCGCTCATGCAATTCCCTTAGCCTGGACGACGCAATCTCTCCTGTTCGAAGGCTCCAGTCCAAGCAAAGCGCGGTCTTTCGGATATGCCTGTACGGCATGGCTGGCGTTCACTTCCGCTCCCGACTATGCAAGCTTATGGAACTTCGGCAGCTTCGCTATTTTCGTCAGATTGCCGAGTCCGGCAGCATCTCGGCGGCCAGCGCGATTTTGCGGATCGCGCAACCGGCACTGAGCCGCCAGGTTCGCGTGCTGGAGCATGAGCTGGGTGCCCAGCTCTTTCTTCGTAATGGTCGCGGAGTTTCGCTGACAAGCACGGGCAGGGCGCTTTTCGCAGAAGCTCTGCAGCTACTTGAAGAAGCGGACCGAATAAGCCGTCACATCAGAAGTTTGGGCACCAGATTAACGGGTGAGGCCACGATCGGACTTTCACCCACGATTGGTCGCTTGCTGACTTTGCCCCTGGCACGACGGGTTCAGTTGGACTTTCCGGGTTTGCAATTGCGAATTGCCGAAGCGTTTAGTGGAACCCTGCTCGAATGGCTGCAGGCCGGCAGGATCGATGCGGCCATCCTCTACCACCGGCCCGCTTCAGCAATCATCCGATCCGAGTTGGTCGCACGGGAACCTCTGTCAATCCTTGGCGCCGTCGAAGATGCGCCCTTTCCGCCTGGCGAAATCATTTCGATGTCACAAGTGGCGGGCAGACCGCTGGTGCTTCCGACCCCGTCGCATGGCTTGCGCATGATGATCGAGGACCATGCAGCGACTGCCGGTGCCGTGCTGAACGTCATGTTTGAGTTCGACTCGCTCGACGCTACGATCGCACTCGTGCGGCAAGGTGCAGCGTTGACTATCCTGCCTGAGTCAGCGGTTCGTCAGGAGCTGGCCCTAGGGCAGCTGCGTGCGTGGCAAATTGGCGATCCGCCACTATTTCGGCCACTGATCATAGCAACCGCGACCCAGCGGCCGGACGCTATTGGCAGCCGGGAGATTGCCGCGCTTCTCAAAGAGACAATTCTCACTGTCGCGAGAGAAGGCGGCTGGCGGGTGAGCAATGCAGGACCGCGCTCCACGGGTGCCGGAACCAAGCATTCGACCCTCATGGAATAAGGAGCAGCTTCCCAGTGCTCGCGCGGCTCTCCATCGCTGCGTGTGCCTTTGCGGCATCAGCCAAGGAAAAGTCGGTGGCGGGCGATATCCGCAGCTTTCCTTCGCGCACCCAATCGAACAAACAAGCAGCACGAGCACGCAGCAAATCCGGTGTACGGATATGGTCGGAAAAGACCGCATAGCCGAGCTTGACGCTTCGCGGCAGGCTCATGATGTCGATCCTGTCGGGGGCACCCAGCACCGGACCAAACCAGCAGAAGGTTCCTGAGCAACGGAGCGAGGCAAGTGAACCTTCAAAGGTCGCCGGGCCGGAACCATCAAAGACGACATGCACGCCTTCACCGCCGGTCAGGCGGAGCACTTCGGCGGCGAAATCTCCCACCGCATCGACGATGACATGATCCGAACCCGCGGCTCTGGCGACCTTGATCTTCGCCGCGCTTGAGACGCGACCAATTACCGTGCCGCCGCGCAGCTTGATGATCTGGGTGAGCAACTGGCCCAATCCGCCTGCCGCCGCGTGGACGAGTGCGAAATCACCCGGCTGGACCGGATAGAACTCCGTAGCGAAGTGGCTGGCCGTCAGGCCCTGCATCATCAACGAGGCGGCGGTGCGGTCGTCGATATCGTCGGGCAGCGGCACGAGTGATAGGGCCGGTATAACGACCCGTTCGGCATAGCTGCCCGGTGCATAAACCCAGGCAACACGCTGTCCCACCTTGAAGTCCGTTACCCCCTCGCCCAGCACCGCGACACGACCAGCGCCTTCGACACCCAGCGCCCGAGGCAAGGGTAATTCATGCCATGCCATGCCTTGGCGCACACCGATGTCCATGAAGTTCACGCCGATCGCGGCAATGTCCACCAACACATCACCGGGTCCGGGAACCGGCTGGGGCAAATCCATGACTTGCAACACGTCTGACCCGCCAATTGCCGTCATCATCACAGTTTTCACGCTCGAACTCCAGATTGAATGATCGTTCCAAAATCAAGTAAAAAAATTAGCGTAACGCCCTCATCGCTAGATCGACCAGGCCGGAGACGTGATCCGAACCGGCGCCACCTCGCGCGGCCAGCCGGATGCTGGAGATGCTCGCGATCAGGAAGGTCGTAAGTTGATCGAGATCGAGGTCGGCCGACACATCGCCCTCTTCTTTCGCTTTGGCGAGCACCTCCTTGATCGCATGAACCAAGACCGCACTTGAAGCTTCCCGCGCCTTCACCAGGTCGGGCCTTGAACAGCCGAACTCAACCGTCGAACTCACTCCGAGACAGGCATGATGCGCCTCGCCCGCCACCCGATCGAGCATCGCACGGATCCCCTCGACGGCCCGCTGGCGGCTCATCAGCATCCCGGCATGGGTGCGCAACTCGCCCTGCGAATACTGCTTTACCGCTGCGAGGTAGATGCCCCATTTGTCGCCGAACGTATCGTACAAACTCTGTCTGCCGATGCCCATCGCACTGACAAGCATCTGCGCGGAGGTGCCCTCGAAACCGTGTTCTCGAAACACCGCCACCGCAGCCCGAACGGCAGCATCCACGTCGAATTCCTTGGGTCGTACCATATGAGATAGATAGCATATTGGAATGATCGTTCAAGATTGACTGAATAGCGTACATTCGATTGATCCACGAGATTGGCACGGTAACGGCGAGCCGCGCGCACCTCGCGGTCAAACCAGCGCCAATTCCTATCGAGACGCTAAGGGCGCCATGCAGCGATTTCTCCAGGCGACAAAAGGTGAGGAGCGGATCGCCTTCACGATTGCGGACACGATTGCGGACCGCACTCTAAAGGGCCGCTCAACGGCGTCAGTCGCTCCTCATCCGATCCGCTGCCAGTCAGCTCGATCGAACGAGCACTTGAGGAAAGCAATGAACGCGTCGATCCCCGGAGGCCGATTGGGGGCGCGCGGATGAACGGCATAGATGCCGAGATCGTCAGGCCCCTCCCAGTCGGGCAGCACCTGCACCAGCCGCCCATCCGCCAAGGCATCGCCGACATCCCACAAGGATCGAAGCGCGATGCCGACGCCTGCGATCGCAAGCTCGCGAACGATCTCGCTGGAATTGGTGCGGACATGGCTGCGACCATCCACCGTTCGACGCTGCCGCTCATTGACCAGCCGCCACGGCATCTGCCCCGACGCCGCGAGCAGATGATGACCGTTGAGCGCGGCGAGGTCGCCTGGCTCGCCTCTTGCGGCCAGATAGGCCGGGCTGGCGCAGAGCACACGCCTGTTTGTCGCGAGCCGGTGCGCCTCCAGCGTAGCCGGAACGTGGGCCGTGATCCGGATCGCCAGATCCACCCGTTCAGAAAGCAGATCGACATAGGAATCGGACAGATTGAGTTCCAGCTCTATCCGCGGATATTCGGCCAGGAATGCGCCGAGCCGGGGCGCGACATGCAGCCGTCCGAACGAGGTCGGCGCGGAAACCCGCAACGGCCCCGCGGCCTCGCGTTGGACGCCGGTGATCCTGTCCTCGGCTTCGCGGATCGACTGCAGGATGGCGATGACGTCGGCATGAAAACGCTCGCCGGCGTCGGTCAGCGCCAGCCTGCGGGTCGTGCGATGGATCAGCCGTACACCAAGCCGCGCCTCCAGCCGAGCCAGCCGCTTCGACACCATCGCCGGCGAAATGAGCATCGCCCGCCCCGCAGCGGAAAGGCTGCCGGTCTCGACGACCCTGGCGAACAAGGCATAGTCCGGGTCCACGATCTTTTCCCTGGAAGAAAGAGTGATTGAACTCTTTCTAATCTACTGCGCCAGTCAAGCCGGTTCTATAGTGTCGCCGAACGAGTATCGCGCGAAGGAAGACACGTCGTGTCGCTGACCATGCCGGAACCGGACCAGGCCACGCTGGGGCGCCGCGCGGAGATCGTCGCCGCGCTCCGGCAGATCGTGCCCGGCGAAGGCGTGATCGACCATCCCGACGGCCTGCGCCCCTATGAGTCCGACGGGCTTACCGCCTATCGCCAGCCGCCGATGGTGGTCGTCCTGCCGGAAACCACCGCGCAGGTGTCGGCGGTCCTCGCCTGGTGCCACGCAAACCGGGTGAAGGTGGTGCCGCGCGGTTCGGGTACATCGCTGTCGGGCGGCGCACTGCCGCTTGCCGACGGCGTGCTGCTTGGCCTCGCCAAGTTCAACCGCGTGCTCGAAATCGACTATGACGACCGCATCGCGGTGGTGCAGCCGGGCGTCACCAATCTCGCCATCACGCGAGCGGTGGAGGATCGCGGTTTCTATTATGCCCCCGATCCGTCCAGCCAGATCGCCTGCTCGATCGGCGGCAATGTCGCGGAAAATTCGGGCGGGGTGCACTGCCTAAAATACGGCCTCACCACCAACAATGTGCTGGGCTGCGAGATCGTGCTGATGGATGGCGAGGTGCTGCGGATCGGCGGGCGCCAGCTCGATCCCGCCGGGCTCGATCTACTGGGCGTGGTCGTCGGGTCCGAAGGGCTGCTCGGCGTCGTCACCGAAGTCACCGTTCGTATCCTGCCCAAGCCGGAGACGGCGCGCGCCTTGCTGATCGGCTTTACCACCGTCGAGGGCGCCGGGCAGTGCGTGGCCGATACGATCGCCGCCGGTATCATTCCGGCGGGCATGGAGATGATGGACCGCCCCGCGATCCACGCGGCCGAAGCCTTCGTCAATGTCGGCTATCCGCTGGACGTTGAAGCGCTGCTGATCGTCGAACTTGATGGCGTCGAGGCGGAATGCGCGCATCTGCTCGACGAGGTCGAACGGATCGCCTTTGCCAATGGCGCGGTCTCGGTGCGTATCTCGACCAGCGAAGAGGAAAGGATCGCCTTCTGGGCCGGCCGCAAGGCGGCCTTTCCGGCGGTCGGCCGGCTCGCGCCGGACTATTATTGCATGGACGGCACGATCCCGCGCCGTCGCCTGCCAGAGGTGCTCGAACGGATGGAGGAATTGTCGAGCCAATACGGCCTCGGCGTCGCCAACGTCTTCCACGCCGGCGACGGCAATCTCCATCCGCTGATCCTCTACGACGCCAATGTGCCCGGCGAACTCGAACGCGCGGAGGCATTCGGCAACGACATCCTGCGGCTGTGCGTCAAGGTCGGCGGCGTGCTGAGCGGCGAACATGGCGTGGGTGTCGAGAAGCGCGACCTGATGCCCGAGATGTTCACCGAGACGGACCTCAAGCAACAACAGCGCGTGAAATGCGCCTTCGACCCCGAACTGCTGCTCAATCCTGGCAAGATGTTCCCCGAGCTTCACCGCTGCGCGGAACTCGGCCGCATGCACGTCCACCGCGGTCAGGTGCCTTTCCCCGATCTGCCGCGCTTCTGATGAATGACCAGCAAATCCTTCCCACGCGCGAGGACGAGATCGCCGATGCGATCGCAGACGCGGGCCGCGATGGCGACCGGCTGTCGATCACTGGCGGCGGCAGCAAGGCGGGATTCGGTGCGCCGGTCGATGCTCGCTTGCTGTCGCTGCGCGGCTTCACGGGCATTGTCGATTATGATCCGGCCGAGCTGGTGCTGACGGTCCGCGCGGGAACGCCGCTCGCCGAGGTGGAAGCGTTGGTGTCTTCGCAGAACCAGATGCTCGCCTTCGAACCCTTTGACCATGGGCCGATCTATGGTGAGCCCAATGGAGCCGCCACGATCGGCGGTATCGTCGCGGCAGGCGTGGCGGGATCGCAGCGTGTGTCGCACGGCAGCGCGCGCGATCATCTGCTCGGCTTCCGGGCGGTTTCCGGGCGTGGCGAGTCCTTCGTGGCGGGCGCGAAGGTGGTCAAGAACGTCACCGGCTATGATCTGCCCAAGCTCGCCGCGGGAAGCTGGGGCCGGCTGTTCGCGATGACCGAGCTCACGCTCAAGGTGCTGCCGCGCCCGCGCGTCCGCACGACGCGGGTGATCGAGGGGCTCGACGATGCCCAGGCGGTGAAGGCGATGGCGGCAGCCATGGGATCACCGACCGAGATTGCCGCCGCCGCGCATGTGCCCGAACATGTCCGCGACGGTGGCTCACTGACCGCCTTCCGCATTCAGGGTTTCGGCCCGTCGGTTGGCGCCCGTGCGGCGATGCTCGAAGCGCTGCTCGCACCGATTGGCAGGGTCACGCCGCTCGACCAAGTCGAGGCCGAGGGCCTCTGGGACGAGCTCAGGACGCTGGCACCATTGCCGGCGGATGGCCTCTTGTGGCGGATCAGCGTCGCGCCCAGCGCGAGCCTCGCCGTCATCGCGGCGCTTCGTCCGCTCGGCGCGCAATGGCTGCTCGATTGGGCGGGCGGGCTGATCTGGCTAACTGCGAATGCAGATCCCGAGATCGTTCGTGCCGCAGCCGCCGGTGCCGGCGGGCATGCTGCGCTGGTGCGGGCGCCCGAAGCGATCCGTGCCACCGTCCCCGCATTCCATCCGCAGCCCGCCGGTGTCGCCGCGCTCGAAGCCCGCGTGCGGCGCGCCTTCGATCCCGCAGGCGTTTTCGAGACGGGGCGCTTCTAAGCCATGCAGACCAACTTCCCGCCCGCTCTGCTTGCCGATCCCGCCATGGCCGCATCGGAGGCGGTGATCCGCAAATGCGTCCATTGCGGCTTCTGCACCGCCACCTGCCCCACTTATGTCCTGCTCGGCGATGAACTCGACTCCCCGCGCGGCCGCATCTATCTGATGAAGGACATGCTCGAGAATGAGCGCGAGCCGACGGCGGAAGTGGTCAAGCATATCGATCGCTGCCTGTCCTGCCTGTCCTGCATGACGACCTGCCCGTCGGGCGTGAACTATATGCACCTCGTCGATCATGCGCGGGCCTATATCGAGGAACGTTATCGCCGGCCGTGGCGCGACCGACTGTTTCGCGCACTGCTGGCCGCCGTGCTGCCTTATCCAGGGCGCTTTCGCTTCGCACTCGGCCTGGCACGACTGGCCAAGCCGGCCACGCCGATTGTGGATCGGATCGCGGCATTAAGGCCGCTGGCTGCGATGCTCGCGCTGGCACCCGACCATGCCCTGCCGAAACCAGTGACAAAGCCGGCTCCAGTCCCGCGATCGCGTAGCCGCGTGGCGTTACTTCAAGGCTGTGCAGAGCCCGTGCTGCGCCCCGAAATCCGCGACGCGACCGTCCGCGTTCTCAATCGCGCTGGCTTCGACGTGGTGTTCGCCCGCGGAGAAGGCTGCTGCGGCGCGCTGGTCCACCATATGGGCAAGGATGCCGCCAGCCTCGCCGCCGCGCGGCGCAACGTGGACGCATGGACATCCGAGATCGAGAAGGACGGGCTGGCCGCGATCGTCATCACCACTTCCGGCTGCGGCACGACCATCAAGGATTATGGCTTCATGCTGCGCGACGATCCCGCTTATGCGGAGAAGGCAGCGCGCATCTCCGCACTGGCAAAGGATGTGAGCGAGGTGCTGATCGGTGCCGAACTGCCGGCCACTCACCCGCGCGGACTTACCGTAGCCTATCATGCAGCCTGCTCTCTGCAGCACGGCCAGAAGGTGACCGATGCGCCTCGCAAGCTGCTGGAGGCAGCAGGATATACGGTCCGCACGCCACAGGAAGCGCATCTCTGCTGCGGCTCGGCCGGCACCTACAATATCCTGCAGCCGGAGATTGCGGGCCAGCTCGGTGATCGGAAGGTCGCCAATCTCGCAAGGCTCGACGCCGACATCATCGCTACCGGCAATATCGGCTGCGCCATGCAGATCGGCCAGCGCGCCGCTGTTCCGGTCGTCCACACCATAGAGCTTATCGACTGGGCGACGGGAGGCCCCTGCCCCCACGCTCTCACACATTCTCAGGAAAGGAACATCGCTTGACCCGGATCACGCTCGATCAGGCCAACAGGATCATCGCTGCCGGCTTCGCCAAGGGCAGCGAACTCGGCCTCAAACCGCTCAGCATCGCCGTCCTCGATGCCGGCGGACATCTGCTTGCCTTCCAGCGTCAGGACGGTGCCTCGACGCTGCGCCCGCAGATCGCCTGCGCCAAGGCGGGCGGCGCGCTCGGCCTCGGCGTCTCGTCGCGGAAGATCGGCGACATGGCGGCCGACCGACCGACCTTCGTCGCAGCGCTCGGGCCGATTGCTCCCCATGGCGTCCTGCCGGCGGCTGGCGGCGTGATCGTCGTGGACGATGCTGGCTTGGCCATCGGCGCGGTCGGCATCACCGGCGACACTTCGGACAATGACGAGGCATGCGCGCTGGCGGGGATCACCGCGGCCGGCCTCAACGCGCAGGCATGAGGATCGAGATGAGCGACACCAAATACACCGATCGGGCCGGCCTAAAGGTTGCAAACCCGCTTGCAGCGTTCATCGAGGAACAGGCCCTGTCGGAAACGGGCGTCGACACCGCCCGCTTTTGGCAAGGCATGGCCGACATCTTCGCGCGCTTCACACCCGAGAACCGCGCCCTGCTCGCCATCCGCGACGACATGCAGGCACAGATTGATGCCCGCTATGAGGCCGGCGCACCTGTCGACGAGGCATTCCTGCGCGAGATCGGCTATCTGGTCGACGAGCCGGCCCCGTTCGCGATCAGCTCGACGAATGTCGATGACGAAGTCGCACGGCTCGCCGGCCCTCAACTTGTCGTTCCCGTGCTCAATGCGCGCTTCCTGCTCAATGCCGCCAATGCACGCTGGGGCAGCCTCTATGATGCGCTCTACGGCACCGACGCCATCCCGGGCACGCCGGCCGGCAAGGGGTATGATCCGACGCGCGGTGCGCAGGTGATCGCCTGGGCCAAGACCTTCCTCGACCGGGCCGCACCGCTCGCGGCGGGCTCATGGGCCGACTGGACGGGCGGTGATCCCGCGCTCGCCGATCCCACGCAATTGGTCGGCCGCGTGGGCAGCAACCTCCTGCTCCGGCACAATGGCCTGCATATCGAACTGGTGATTGATCGCGCCCATCCGATCGGGCGCGACGATCCGACGGGCCTTGCCGACATCATCCTCGAATCCGCGCTGACGACGATCTGCGATCTTGAAGATTCGATCGCGGCGGTCGATGCCGAGGACAAGGTCGCCGCTTATGCCAATTGGCTGGGGCTGATGAAGGGCGATCTCAGCGCGAGCTTCGAGAAGGGCGGCCGGGTGATGACCCGCTCACTCGATGCCGACCGCCATTATGTCGCGACCGACGGCTCGGAGCTCGTGCTGCCGGGCCGCAGTCTGCTCTTCGTCCGCAATGTCGGTCATCTGATGACGACGCCGGCGATCCGCCTGCCCGATGGCACGCAAGCGCCCGAAGGCATTCTTGATGCGATCGTGACGAGCCTCGCCGCGATGCATGACATCAAGAAGCTGGGCAGCTTCGGCAACAGCCGGGCGGGTTCCATCTATATCGTGAAGCCGAAGATGCACGGCCCCGACGAGGCCGGCTTCACCAACCGGCTTTTCGATGCGGTGGAGGATCTGCTCAGTCTCGCACGCCATACCATCAAGGTCGGCGTGATGGACGAGGAGCGGCGCACCTCCGCCAATCTCGCTGCCTGCATCCATGCCGTGCGCGAACGGATCGTCTTCATCAACACCGGCTTCCTCGATCGCACGGGGGACGAGATTCACACCGCGATGCGCGCCGGCCCGATGGTGCGCAAGGCCGATATGAAGAATGCCGACTGGATCAAGGCCTATGAGGATCGCAACGTCCAGATCGGCCTTGCCTGCGGGTTGAGCGGCAGGGCGCAGATCGGCAAGGGGATGTGGGCGATGCCCGATCGGATGGCCGACATGCTCGAACAGAAGATCGCCCATCCGCGCACAGGCGCCAACACCGCCTGGGTGCCATCACCCACCGCGGCGACGCTCCATGCCACGCATTATCATGAGGTGGACGTGTTCGCGCGCCAGGCCGAGCGCGCCGCCGAGCCGGTGGCGTCCCTCGATCGACTTTTGACGGTTCCCGTCGCCGCTGGCCGCAACTGGCATCCCGACGAGGTGGCCGAGGAACTGGACAACAACGCACAGGGCATACTCGGCTATGTCGTGCGCTGGGTGGATCAGGGCGTCGGCTGCTCGAAGGTGCCCGACATTCACGACGTCGGCTTGATGGAGGATCGCGCGACGCTGCGCATCTCATCGCAACACATGGCCAATTGGCTGCTCCATGGCGTCGCAACGCCTCAGGATGTGGACGGTGCATTGTCGCGCATGGCCGCCAAGGTCGACGGCCAGAACGCAACTGACCCGGCCTACCGCCCGATGGCAGGGCACGAGGATATCAGCGTCGCCTTCCAGGCGGCGCGGGCGCTCGTGTTTGAAGGGGTGACGCAGCCGAGCGGCTATACCGAGCCACTACTTCATTTGTTCCGCGGTCAAGTGAAGGTCGACGAAGCCGCCTGACATTATCGGGGCGCCTCTGGGCGCCCCGCGCGGCACGGCCACAACTCAATTAGGCCGACGTCAGTCCGGCCCAGTTTGAGTTCGTTCGCGGCCGAGCCCCCCTTATCAGATGCCCATCACAATTCGCCCATACGATGTGCTATCTCTCACAATCCCTTTATTGCCGTTACAGAGCTGGTAATCATGGCATTACCGCCGTGAGACGAACGCGGCCATGGCGAGGAAATGACAATGCAGTCGATGGGCGAATCCTGTCCGTTTGCGTTCAACTTCGATCCTGCAACGTTCAAGGTCGGTGACGTCGTCAGTTATCGGGTGACCGGTAGCCTGAGTGATTTCCCCTTTGCGGGCACGCTTCTCGACGTCAATGAGGACCATGTGATCATCAGCGCCAGTCCGGATGACCACGCTTCGCGGATGCGCGGCACACGCGAGAGCCGCTCCGTGGTCGAGGAATCGGAAATCAGATGAGGTCGTCCGCACGCTTGAACGCTCTTCAGCGGTTACGAGCAGAGCGTTTGGACGTCGGTGCGGGCGCTTCGCCAAGTTTTGCGAATCAAATGGGCCGCTGGCTCGCAGCTCAAGTTAGGACGCAAGGCTCTTCGTCAAAAAAACTCGATGAAATCAAAGGGAAATGGTGGAGCCGAGGAAGATCAAACTGCATCGCATGTCGACGAAGGCGGTGAAAATCCCAATCGCGGAAGAGCCCACTTCGCGGAGTGCCGATTTTCACAGCAAAAACGAATAGATATTCGTTGAATTCGACTGCTACCCCGTCTATCGTAGTGAGGCTACAACGCATTGATTTTTGAAGTGAAATTTTTCCAATGTGCTAGTCGTGGTACCGGTCGGATTTGACTGAAAATTATCGTCGAAGCTCAGTGTTTTGACGTTTCTGTTCGGATCCCACCCTCTCCGCCAGAGGCTCCTCCGGAGCCCTCCACAACAGTCCACCGATCTGGTGTTTTTCGATAGAAAAGCAAGGCTTTGCGGGCCGGTACCGTCCGTAGCCCTCCGCACGTAAAATTGTGACTGGTGGTACGGAGCGTGGGTACCGGCACCCTGAAATGGTGGTACCGGAGACAGACGTTGTTGACCGATCAAAAAGTGCGCACGGCCAAGCCGCGCCCCAAGGCCTACAAACTCACTGACAGCTTTCGCCTCTATCTGCTCGTCACCCCGAACGGATCCAAGTTGTGGCGCTGGAGCTACAGATATGACGGCATGGAGAAGTCCATGGCGCTCGGAATCTTTCCGATGGTGACGCTAGCCGCTGCCCGCCTGAAGCGGGACGAGGCCCGAGATCTGCTGGACGCGGGACGTGACCCGATGGTCGTCAGGAAGCTCACGATCGCCACGAACCTCGAAGCCAGTCGCTACACCTTCGAACGCGCCGCGCGAGAATGGCACGAGCGAACCAGGGGACAATGGGCGAAGGTCCATGCCGCGGATGTGCTCAGGAGCCTCGAACGCGATGTGTTCCCGAAGATCGGCAAGCTGCCGGTGGGGGAACTGAACCCTCCCAGCATCCTCAAGGTACTCGAGGCGATCGAGAATCGCGGTGCCATCGAATCGGCGAAGCGCGTTCGCCAAAGGATCTCGGCCGTCTTTGCGTTCGCGATCGCCAAGGGCATGGCGACGAGCGACCCTGCCGAAAAGCTGGCCATTGTGCTTAAGCCGATCAGGAAAGGGCGCCAGCCAGCAATCACCGATCTCGATCGCCTCCGGATAATGATCAAGGACGCAGAGGAGGATCATGCCCGTCCGATCACGCGCCTGGCCTTACGCCTGCTCGCGCTGACTGCCGTGCGGCCGAATGAACTGCGGGGCGCGCGTTGGGACGAATTCAAGGATCTCAATGGCAAGCTGCCACATTGGCGGATCCCCGCGGCCCGCATGAAAGGCGACATAGAACGCAAGACTGAATCAGGCGGCGATCATCTCGTGCCTATTACGTTGCAGGCGATGGCCGTCCTCCGTGCGCTATGGCCGCTGACGGGCTGGGGCGACCTCCTGTTTCCATGCACCCGGTTCCCCCACCGCCCGATGAGCGAGAACGCGATCGGCTATCTCCTCAATCGTGCAGGTTATCATGGCCATCATGTGCCACACGGGTTCCGGGCGGCATTCTCCACGATCATGTGCGCGGCGTGGGCTTTTCGAATATCGTTGTTCGAAACGGAGCCGGCTTGGACTACGCTTCAGGGTTACCGCCCACGTAGATCGAGCGATGTCTGATTCCCCCGACCGTTTCCGCCGTAAGCGCCCGCACGGTTGGAAAAATCCTGCCTGTCAGGACACGCCGACATTGCAGACAATCCGGGTCTATGATTTTCTTGAGCCATGCTGAGCCTTTCCGCGATGATGCTGCTTGTCGATCTGGGTTCGTCGGTGATGGCCGATCAGCGCGAAGCAGCGGGGCCGACTGCGGATGAAATCAGCATGGCGGTAACCGCCATTCGCTTCGATGATAGCTGCATCGGATCGGAGCCTGATGCCGCCTGCCCTCCCATCAACATATATCGGGTGTGGGTGAAGGATGAGACGTGCAGATCAATCAACCCAACAGAACGCACGTCGTTCAACATCAAAGGCGAGCTGGCATTCCGGTGTCGGTTCAAGTCACAAAACGCCTTGGCCTCGGCAAAGCCCAAGCGCCAAGTCTGGCGCAGTGATGGAGTAATTCTTGAACTCAATCTCCATGCCGTTGCTTGTGATCCCAAGTCGGGGGGCGCAGGCGATGATAAGGCGACCATAAGCGGCTGCGAACGTCACTGGAGAGCGGTTCCGTCCAGCAGCGTAAGATTAACACGTCCGCTTCCCCCGACCAAGCCGACCCTCCCCTCGGTCAAGACGCCACCCGAAACCCGCCACGCTCAAGAAGATGAATGAAAGGAAGGTATCGGGGAGACGAAATCGCGCTCTGAATGGCGGGTTTGTCGGCGTAGCCAGTCGCCTGATCCTCTCTCATAGTTAGGGCGTCAGGAACCCGCGGGTCCGGACTTACCCCGATTGGCGATGCATGGCACGGCGAGCATTCTCTCAGCATTGGGGGTGCATATTGCCCCGACGACGAGGACCGATCGTGGGCAGGCGAAGCGACGGCAATCACCACGCAAGGCTAAGACGTGACGCGTCAGATGGCACAACAGTCTCTCGCCAACGTCGCATACTGCTCGCAGATGATCATGAACCGATGCGCAGGAGCGTTCAACCTACGTCGAGAGTCGAGCCGATTGGGCGGTGGTGGCCGAGGCATCCGATGGTTTCCTCCACCGAGATGAGAGCGGCTTTTTAAATTCGCTCTGCGTTTAATAGTCCCCAGCGAACAGGACAGACTGCAGATACACAAAATTATGAATGTCTGGGCAATCCACGGAAAATTGGACGGGAACCCTTCAATCGATTTGCGCCAGTTTTTCGGCCGTAGTGGCAACAGCAAACCCCGCAATTAGCCGCTGCCCGTCCGCAAAGGCGTCCGCCGCAGATGCAACAGGTCATCCGCGTGACTGCAAATCGTACTGACCGAAGTTAATTTGAAGACCGATTGCGGGTCTTCCCTGGCCGCCAAGGCGTTTCCTCCTCACATTCGGCGCCCATCGCCGGGCGAGCAGCAATTGGAGAATGAGGATGGCCGCTACCCAGACCGCAACGCGCCCGACGAAGGCAAAGCCGGCCTCCAAAGCCGCACGCAAGACCGAGCGCGCCGCGGCCAAGCCCGCCGACGCCATCAAGCTCCTCAAAGATGATCATAAGGAAGTGAAGTCGTGGTTCCAGCAATATGAGAAGCTCGAGAAGGACTCAGATAAACAGGTGCTGGCTGACAAGATTTGCCTCGCGCTGACGGTCCACGCCCGGATCGAGGAGGAAATTTTCTATCCTGCGGCGCGCGAGGCGATCGACGATGACGATCTTCTCGACGAAGCTGAGGTGGAACACGCCTCCGCCAAGCAGCTTATCTCCGAGATCGAAGCGATGACGGCCGGAGACCGGCTGTTTGACGCCAAGGTTCTCGTCCTGGGTGAATATATCAATCATCATGTCGAGGAGGAGGAAAGCGAGATGTTCCCCGAGTGCCGCGACAGCTACCTGGATTTGAAGGCGCTCGGCGCAAAACTGGCGGCGCGCAAAGCGGAATTGATGGCTCAGGCCAGCAAATAGGCTTTTCGTCCGGGTGCGGTAGCCATGACGCACCGCACCCCTTTGCCAATCAGGATGCTCGCGAATGACAGAATCAGGCGACGTGGCCGAACGCGATTGCCTGATCGTTGGCGGGGGCCCCGCAGGCCTTACCGCTGCGATCTACCTCGCTCGCTTCCACCTTGCCGTGACTGTCGTCGACAGCGGTCTCAGTCGTGCCGCGCAGATTCCGATGACGCGCAACCATGCCGGCTTTCCCGAGGGAATTTCGGGCCGCGACCTGCTCGAGCGAATGCGCTGCCAGGCACGGCTCTATGGTGCGGACCTCCGCGAGGGCACGGTCACCGCGCTTGGCAGGACGGAAGGCGGCTTCTTCGCCGCGTCGGTCCACACGTCTCTACGATCGAAAACGGTCCTGCTCGCCACCGGCGTCGCCAACCGGCGGCCGCAGATGCTCGACGCGGAGAGCCATGACCGGGGGGTCGAAGCGGGTCTTATCAGATATTGCCCGATTTGCGACGGCTATGAGGTGACTGATCTACGGGTGGCCGTTCTAGGGACGGGCGATAGAGGCGTTGCCGAAGCACGGTTCCTGAGGAGCTATACGGCTGATGTCACGCTCATTGCGCCGGGTAATGAACATGAGCTCAGTGCGGAGCAGCGCGCAGCCCTTGGCGAGTGTCACATCGACGTTGCCGGGCGATGTGGCGCCATCAGGGTCGGGAGCGACAGCATCGAACTCGAAGTCGATGGGGCTCCCGCCGTTTTCGACACGCTGTATCCCGCGCTTGGCTCGGATATCCGCTCCGAACTCGCCGAAGCGCTCGGCGCCGGGCTTTCCGAACAAGGCTGCCTGATCGTCGACGCGCATCAGCGCACCAATGTACCTGGTCTCTATGCCGCGGGCGACGTCGTCCTCGGTCTCGACCAGATCAGCCATGCGATGGGCGAAGGCGGCGTTGCCGCGACCACGATCCGCAACGACCTGGCCGGGAACGCGCCTCTCCTCCGTTAGGTCACCAACTCAGGGCACGGGCTGCGCATCGAGATCGACCGCCAGCTCCCGGGGCCAATGACGGAGCGAACGGCATGCTACAATGAAGGTCTTGGCATCCGCCGGTCGGCCGAGCGGCAGACAGGCCTCGTCAAGCTCCTCGGCGATGCCCGATTTGGCAAAGATCGCCTCCGCTTCAGCGGCGATGCCGATAAATTTGCAATGCGCGAACGCGTCCGTGACAAAGTCCTTGGCAGCCGCGTCGCGCGATAGCAAAGCCGCGCCCTCGGCCGAAACGAGGATCGCGACGGCATCGAAGAGTACCGACGGCCCGCCATCGATCTTGTGCTTTGCTGCGACCGTCGAACCGTCCGAGAGCGTCACGCCGCCGATCTGGGGCGCCACGACCTCATAAACAGCCCCTTCCGCTTCCACCGCCGCCGTCAGCGCCTGGAACATCGCTGCCTCCGCCCCGTTGGTCAGCAAGATGCCGAGCTTGCGCCCCTTGAAGCTCTCGGGTCCATTCTTGATGATGCTGAGCTTGTCGGACGGCGGTAGATTAGTGACGGTCGGCCTTGCCGCTGCCGCCGGGTCGGGCAGGCTGAGGCCCAGGCCATCTGCAACTTTTGCCGCGAGCGATGCATCGATGTTGAGCAGATGCGAAACAACGCGCGAGCGGATGTCCAGACGTTCCACCTTCGAGAGCTCGAACACCAGCGCATCGCCGATATGCTTTTGTTCGATCGCCGTCTGGCTTGTGAAGAACTGCCGCGCCTGGCTGTAATGATCTGCGAAGCTTGCCGCCCTTACGCGCTGTTTGGGACCGTCCGCGGTCTCCGCGTAGCTTGAAAAGCCGCGCACCGGATCTTCACGGGGGCCGCCCTCGGTCGGCCCCCAGCTATTGGGTTCATAGTTGGCACGCCCCCTCGGGTTGCGCATCGCCATATGCCCGTCCTGCTGGAAATGGGCCATCGGACATTTGGGCGCATTGATCGGGATGTGGGTGAAGTTGGGGCCACCCAGACGTTTGATCTGGGTGTCGAGATAGGAAAAATTGCGCCCCTGGAGCAACGGATCGTTCGAGAAATCCACGCCGGGGGGGACGTTCTGCGTGCAGAAGGCGACCTGCTCGGTTTCCGCGAAGAAATTGTCGACGACGCGATCGAGAACCAGCCGGCCGACGATGCGAACCGGGACCAGTTCCTCAGGGATGAGCTTGGTGGCGTCCAGAACATCGAAATCGAAGCTGTCGGCAAAGGCGTCGTCGAACAGTTGAACGCCGAGCTCCCACTCGGGAAAGTCGCCGGCGTTGATCGCGTCCCAAAGGTCGCGGCGGTGGAAGTCCGGGTCGGCGCCGTTGATCTTGACCGCTTCGTTCCAGACGACCGACTGGAGCCCTTGTTTGGGCTTCCAGTGAAACTTGACGAAGGTCGATTGGCCTTCGGCATCGATCAACCGGAATGTGTGGACGCCGAACCCTTCCATCGTCCGGAACGAACGCGGGATCGCCCGGTCGGACATGGTCCACATGATCATGTGGAAACTCTCGGGCGTAAGGCTCACGAAATCCCAGAAATTGTCATGGGCGGACGCCGCCTGCGGGAATTCGCGATCCGGCGCGGGCTTTACCGAATGGACCAGGTCAGGGAACTTGAGCGCGTCCTGGATGAAGAAGACCGGGATATTGTTACCGACGAGATCCCAGTTTCCCTCCTGGGTGTAAAGCTTGACGGCAAAGCCGCGCACGTCGCGAGCCAGATCGAACGAGCCCTTGGCTCCGGCGACGGTCGAGAAGCGCACGAAGGCTGGCGTGCGCTCGCCGACACGCTGGAAGATGTCGGCCCGGCTCACGTCGGCAAGACTATCGGTCAGCTCGAAAAAGCCGTGCGCGCCGTAGCCGCGGGCGTGGACCACGCGCTCGGGAATGCGTTCATGGTCGAAATGGAAGATCTTTTCGCGAAAGTGAAAATCCTCGAGCAGTGTCGGCCCGCGCTCGCCCTGTCGCAGGCTGTTCTGGTCGTCCGCGACCGGGATCCCCTGCTGGGTCGTGAGCGCGGCGACGTCGCTCCGGGCAATCTGGTGGGTCTCGCCACCCTCGCCCTGTGCCTCCCCAAAAGACGGCGCGAGATCTGCATCGTCCGGAACCGGCGATCGCTTGGCCGAAGATTCTCCACCTTTGTCCCCGCCTGCCACGTCGGGTGTCGCGGGCGTCGCACAGGATTTGGAGGCTGCTTGGGACGCTACGGGCTTCCTGGCCATTCTGTGATCCTTGTCGCTGAGATTTGGGTGCTTGCTGGTCGCATGCCGACGTGGGGTTTTCCGGATCGAGTGATCTCAACGCCGGGCATGCGGTTTGAAAATTGAACCCGTTGGACGCGCCGAAGTTGCTGGCACCCTCCGGAAATTAACCTGTGTCATCACGATTGCGGACCGTGCCATCGCAACTGACTGCGAACTCCCTTGTTAAGAGAAGGCACAGGGTGACCGCGCAGATGCATGCCGGCCGATGGAGGTGGTCAGCGATGTTTTTTGATCGGTTCCTGCGAGACAAGAAGGGTGTCAGCCTGACGGCCGCGGAACGTCAAAGGCTGGAAACCGGGATCCGCAAGGTGCGAACGCTTACCCCCCGCACCACGATCGTCCGGGCCGGCGAGCCTTTAAGCCAGAGCACCTTGCTCGTCGAAGGCATCATGTCCCGCTATATCGACGACCTGAATGGGCTGCGACAGCTTGTCGCCGTCCACGTTCCCGGCGACTTCGTCGATCTCCACGCTTATCCCTTGAAGCTTCTCGATCATGACGTCGCGACGATGACAGCGGCGACGGTGGCGACGGTGCCGCACGCCGAACTCGACGCCATCACCCGCGACTTGCCAGCGCTCACCCGCAAGCTCTGGTTCGCGACGTTGATCGATGCTGCGATCCATCGTGCGTGGCTCTTCCGTCTCGGGCGCCTCGATGCGGTCGGGCGCGTGGCTCATTTCCTTTGCGAGACCAATGCCCGGCTCGTCGCGGCCGGGCTCAGCGATGGCCGCCGCTTCGCCCTCGGGCTCACCCAGACCGATCTGGCCGAGATTTGTGGCTTGACCAATGTGCATGTGAACCGCGTCATGCGCCAGTTGCGCGACGAACGACTATGCGTGTTTCGCTCCTCCCTTGTCGAAATCCTCGCCCCTGAAGGCCTCAAGGCGCGCGGTCAGTTCGATCCTGCCTATCTCTATATCGACGACCCGCGGTTCGAGGCCGCCTCCTCCACTTCAGGGCCAATACCATGACCGAACTCATCTCCGTTCCGCAGCCGCAACGCGACCCCGGTGTAGCGAACGCCGAAGACGGCGTCGTCATTCTCGATGGTCCGGATGGCGTCGCGGTGACCATGACGGCCGATGCGGCAACGCAAACCGGAAACAGTCTGATCTCCGCGGCCGCCATCGCCCGAGTGCAGTTGAACGACAATGACGCGACTAACGATCCTTGACCGACTTTTTCAGGTCGATGAACTGCGGAATGGCTGGGGTCGCATTGCTCGACGCAAGCGTCCCACATGATTGTCCGGCCACGACGGGTGGCGACAGGTGCCTTTCGGCAACCGTGACTGGCCGCGAAGAGCCCGCCCGATAGATTCGTACTGATCCATGTTGATTTCATCAGACCCCACGGAACGCCACTCGCAAGCGCCGGTTTTTGGAACAACCGTAGCAATCTGCTTGCCGCCCGCGGGAGAAAGTTCATGTCCGTCATCGATCGATTGATAGCCGCTGTCACGCCTCCGGAAAGCGATGAAGCGCGCTACGAGGCACGAAAGAAGGCGACCGCCGCCGCAATGCCTGGAGACTGGCTGGACCAGATCCTCCAGCATCATATGGACATTGAGGATGCATTCCTCGAGGTGAAAACCGCAACCAGCGCCGCAGCCCGGACAGCCGCTCTCCGACAGCTTGGAATTATTTTGACCGGTCACGCGATCGCGGAGGAAGCCGCCATCTATCCGGTCCTGGCCGCCGACGGGGAGAGGGCTCACGCCACCGCCGGCTATAAAGAGCAAGCGATGGTCAAGATCCAGATGGCCCAGCTGGAGAAGCTCGATCCCATGAGCAAGGATTTTATCGCCAAGCTCGAACATATCGAAGGAGCGGTGGCGCACCACATCTATGCAGAAGAAGGCAACTGGTTCCTTGACCTGAAGGAAACGTCTTCCGCGGCGGACCAGGCGAAGCTCACGAAGCGCTACGCGGACGAATATAGCCGCTACGTCGGGCCAGACGCGCTGTCCTGATCGTTGGTCGACCCGCAAAGGGCGGTGAGCTCTTCACGAGAGCCGAGCTCGATCCTGAGGTCGCATCCCGTCGATGGCGCATGATCGGGATCGCAGTCGTCGCAACGCCGCCGTTCCGAATTTCCTGGCACCGTGGACGATCGGAGATGACGGACAAGTTGAGCGGGTCGGTTTGATCCGGGGGGGCAACGAGAGGTGACGCCCCGCCTTGGCTCCCGAAGCCTCTAAACTCCACCCCACTGGAAGGAAAATACGCTGGAGACGATGGCTGGATGGGTCGCGCCAATCGCGACGATGATCGCAGCGATGATGACGGCAGCCAATCTTGGCGCCCGCGTGACCGGCTGGGGATTTGTGGTGTTTACCGTGGGGTCGGTCGGCTGGTCGATCGTCGGGCTGACGAGTGATCAGCCCAACCTCCTTGCGACGAATGCCTTCCTGACACTGGTCAACGGCGTCGGCATCTGGCGGTGGCTTGGGCGACAGCGTGCCTATGAAGATGGCGGCCAGTCCGCGGCCCGGAAAAGCGCGCGCTCAGCCGCCCCCACCCTCTTTCCTGCAACATGCCTTGCCGGCATGTCGGTCGAGGATGTTCACGGCAAGGTTCTCGGCACGACCGTCGAGGGACTGATCGAATGCGCGACAGGATGTGTGAGCTATGTGGTCGTCGCCTCGGGGGGTGTCGGCGGCATCGATGAGGTGCTGCGCGCCGTGCCCCGCGATCAGGTCGCATTCCGACAGGACCGGTTCCGCCTGAATATCGAGGAAGAGGCTTTCCAGGAGCTGCCAGAACTTGCGGCCGGAAACTGGCCGGCCCAGATCACCGCTTGCCCCGGGGATCGCGTATGACCAGCATCGCATTCACTGCGACACGGATCGCCGGGCATCTTCAAGAGGAGAATATCGTCTGGCTCGCCGACGATGACCAGCAGGCCGAGGCGCTGGCCGCAGCGCTGAAGGCGCTTTGCCCAGATGCGGCAGTCTTTTTCCTGCCCTCGAGCGATGCTCTTCCCGGCGACAGCGCGCCCGCTTCGCCGGCCAATGTCGGTGCTCGCGTTGCCGTCCTTCGCGCGTTGCGGATGCATCAGCAATCCGTCGGCCGAAGCCGCCTCGCCTGCATTCTGAGCGGCGAAGCGGCCGCCCGGCGCTATCCCCCGCCCGAGGCCTTCGGGCGCGCGCTGCCCCGTTGGACGGTCGGGGAGAGCATCGAGGCCGGAGAAGTCACTAGCCTGCTGGCGGAAATCGGCTACGTCGCCGACGACCGTGTCGATGAGCCGGGCGAAATGGCTCTCCGTGGGGATGTCATAGATATCTTTCCGGCAGACGCGGGCCTGCCGGCGCGGATCGATATCGCAGACCAGAGGATCGTCGCGATACGCTCATACGATCCCGTCACCCAACGCAGCATCGGCGAGCTTGAGGCGCTCGAAATAGGTCGCGCCGCGGAACCGCCACTCGAGCGCGCGACGTCGATTCTCGCGCACCTCGGGAGCGCCCGCCTTGCATTATCCCCTAAGGCTGACGATCGCCGACGGCGTTTCATCCAGCTTGCCACCGACGCCGCTCGTGGTCGCCGTGAGGTAGACGCGATCGGCCAGGCAGCCTGGGAGACCGCCCTGTCCGGCTGGCGGCTGGTTCGACCTGATGAACGCTTCTCGGCCGTCCCTCGCTTCGCAGAATCGCCCTCGCCGCTCGCCGCCCTTTACCGGTTCGCGAAACCCCTGATGGATAAAGGACGGGCCTTCGTCCTAGCCGGGAGCGAACGCGACCTTCGCTTCCTGCGTGGGCGGCTCGGCAAGCGCCTTTCCAGTGATCTCCCGCTTCTTGAAAGTTGGCAGGATATCCAGGCCCTCGTCCCGGGTGAGGCAGCCAGTATCCAAATGCCCGCCGATCGCGGTTTCGTTGATGATGACCGGCTCTTCGTTGCGGCGGCCGACCTGCTCGGGAGCCGGGCACTCATAAACGGGACGGATGCGGTTGTCTCAACTGGATGGTCTGGTGACGGCGACATCCGCATTGGCGATGTGGTCGTCCATGAGGATCATGGTGTCGCGATCGTCGCAGGCCTCGAGCCCGCGCCGTCGGGTGATGAATCTCGTGAGATGATCGCGCTCGAATTCGCAGGCGGGGGGAGGCGCCTGACCGCGTCCGACGAGGCCGACCGGATCTGGCGCTACGGCGCCGACACGGACGCCGTGACGCTGGACAAACTTGACGGCTCGACGTGGCGGAAACGACGCGATGCGATCGACGCAGCAATTGCGGAAAGCGCCGCAGATCTTGCAGCACTGGCCGAAGCGCGCGAGCGCCTTGTTGCACCCGTCATCGATCCGGATCCGGCCGCTTATGAGCGGTTTGTAAGCGGCTTCCCCTTCAACGAAACCGCGGACCAGGCACGAGCCATCACCGCCGTGTGCGACGATCTTGCGCGGGGCAAGCCGATGGACCGGCTGGTTGTCGGCGACGTCGGATATGGCAAGACAGAGATCGCGATGCGTGCTGCGGCGCTAACCGCCCTCGCCGGATATCAGGTCGTCATCGCGGCACCGACCACGGTGCTCGTCCAACAGCACCTCGCAAGCTTCCGGACGCGTTTCGAAGCATTCGGCATCACTGTGGCCGGGCTTTCGCGACTGTCCAGCGCGGCCGAGAAGAAGGCCGTGAAAGCCGGACTTGCCGATGGCTCGATCGGGATCGTCATCGGCACCGGAGCCGTGATGGCCGGAAGCGTGCGCTATGCGCGGCCAGGACTCATCGTAATCGACGAGGAACAGCGCTTCGGCGCAGCGGATAAGGCTCGAATGCGAGGGTCCGGTGACATGCATCTGCTGACCTTGAGCGCCACGCCCATTCCTCGCACGTTGCAATCGGCGCTGATCGGACTCCAGCAGATTTCGATCATTGCGACCCCGCCAGCGCGGCGTCAGCCGATCCGGACAAGTCTGGACCAACCCGACGACGGCCGAATCCGAACCGCTCTTCTGCGGGAAAAAGGGCGAGGCGGGCAAAGCTTCCTCGTCGTTCCCCGGATCGAGGACATGGCGAAGCTGGCGGAAAGGCTGGGGCGCATCGTGCCGGAACTCGGCATCGTCGCGGCGCATGGCAAGATGGCCACCTCCGATATCGATGCGGTCATGGTGGGTTTCGCGCAGGGCGACGGAGACGTCCTTCTTGCAACGAACATCATCGAGGCGGGGCTCGACGTTCCGCGCGCCAACACCATGATCATCTGGAACGCGGACCGTTTCGGTCTGGCGCAACTGCATCAGTTGCGGGGTCGTGTCGGCCGCGGCAATCGCCGCGGTCAGGTCATCTTGCTGACGGCTGGCGAAGACAGGATCGCTGAGCGCACGATGAAACGCCTCAGGACGCTGGCAGCCTTCGACCGCTTGGGTGCCGGGTTCGACATCAGCGCCAGCGATCTCGACATGCGGGGTGGTGGCGAGCTTCTGGGAGAAAGCCAGGCCGGCCACATCAAACTGATCGGCGTGGATCTTTACCAACATCTGCTGGGCCTCGCGCTGCGCGCTGCGCGAGGCGAGACGATCGAACGCTGGTCGCCCGAACTCAATCTGGGAGCAAGCGGCTGCCTGCCGGAAAGCTGGATTCCGGAGCCCGATGCGCGCCTTGCGCTCTATGTTCGGCTCGCCCGGCTCGAAAGCGAGGCGGGCCTTGATGCCTTTGAAGAAGAATTGATCGACCGCTTTGGCCCCCTGCCGGCCTCCGCGGAGCGGTTGATGGTGCATGCGCGTGTGCGCCTGGCGGCCCGATCGGCGCGTATCGCGCGTATCGACGCGGGGCCTGCGGCAATCGCCATTACCCCGCGGCGCGACTTCAGGGGCGACACCGCCGCCATCGGCCTGACCCGAAAGATGGACCGCTTTCTTCTGGCCGAAGCCATTCCAGAAGAGCAGCGTATCGATCGCGTCCAGGCTTTGATTGAAGCGCTCGCAGCCTGAGGCCGCGCCCAGTCCACCATAGCACCCTTATCCTCTTCGACCCGATAGCCTGCCGTGCAGTGTCGCGCTGAAAGTGCTGGCCGTGGCCGGTCGACGTTATTTCAAACGCGAAACCGGCACCCTGCGGAATTACTTTCTCACTTATGATCCGAGTCAAGCTGAGGCTGTTGGGGACATTTATCGAAAGTCGGCGACAAGCCGGCAAAGTTGCTTCGGGCGCGACACAATAGGAACGCCGCATTCCTCCACTCGTTTTGAAGAACTCATGTTCGAGAGGAGAGTTGCGATGGGTACCGACAACCGCGATCAGCAAAATCCCGGGCTAGAAACCGGCCGCCCCGGCGAGGATCAGCAGCAGGAACGCCAGTTTCCCGGAAACCGGCAGCAACAGAATCAGCGTCAGGACCAGGAACGCCAGGACGAACGCCCTGAAGATCAGGATATGAACGGCGATCGGCCCGAGGACGAAGGCCCCGAAGACAATTAATCGCTGAATATCCAGAGAAGAGGCCGCGAGAGCGGCCTCTTCTTTTGAAGCTCTGCGGGGGTGCGAACAGATTCCACTGTCTGTCGGCGATATCCACCCTGTTCAGCCGATCACCCCTGCGCCCGGTAGGGGCAGTGGAAACTTCGGGAGCAAAGAAATATGAGCAAGATCGCTATCCTTGCCAGATCGCTTCCCGGTGCAAGCCCACAAGTGCTGGCTCTGCGCGCGGAGCTGACCGAAGGCACGATGCGCAGCTTGGGCAGCATTGCCTTGCGAGGACGCGACGTCGAGATATGCGAGGGACGCGAGGCGCTGTGGGCAATCGTGCGCCGTGCGGGCAAGAGCGGGTTAGCGTTGCGGGCCGCTCATGTTCCGGGTGGAGCAACCCGCGTCAAGAAGCGCGCCGCTGGTCCTGAAGACGCGCTCAGTCTGGAGGTTGAAAGCGCAATCGGAATCCAGACGATCATCTTTCAGACGCATGCGCCCGATCTTGATGTCCTGCGGGTCACGGTGTCGCTCACGCCACATGTTCCCCTGCTCGTGCCGTTCCTCCCCCGCGACCTCTATCCTCTGGGCGAGAATGACGATCCGCTTCTTGCGGAGGGCCGGGTCGAGGCGGCTCAACGGGGCCTCAATACCGGCGTTTCCTATTTTCACATCGATCAGCCTGCGTTCGGCAGTGTCCTCTACTTCCAGAATTTCACCGCGCTTTCGGACTATTTCCTCGCGACGAAAACCAAGCCTGATGGCGCCGTGGGGGGCGAATGGCCGGAGATTGGCTATCTGCCGCCGACACCGCCGCAAAGCGGCACGCCGCCAACCGATCCGCTGCCAGCTGGCAAGGATGTAACGATCTCGGATGCGTTGCTCGTCTTTCACGACGATGCCGCCTGCGATGAGCAGGACTCGGCGTTACGGTTCATGCAGATGCTCGGGGCCGCCTATCGCCAGCTCGACCTGCCTGCGACCGAGTATCGCGACTGGGTTGTCCGTGCCGAGCGCACATTGCGACATCTCGACACTGCTCCAGAAGCGACCATTCGGCATTACGGGCATCGCTACGCGCATCCCTACACTGATGCTGAATATCCCGACATCATGGTCCAGATGTCCCTCATCACGGCGCTCAGGGATTTTGCCGTGTGGACCAAAGCGCCGATACCGCTCGAGACCGAATTCGCTGCGGGTCTGGCAAAATTCCATGATCGTAAATTGAAGACGATGCGCCGCTATTTGCCCAATGTCGGCAAGGACAAGGACAAGGACGCCGTCGACAGCTGGTATCTATATCATCCGCTCCTCAATCTTGGACGGATGGCGATTGATGGCGACAGGCGGGCCAACCGCCTTTTCACCGCTTCGCTCGATTACGCGATCAAGGCGGCGCATCATTTCAAATATGCCTGGCCAATCCAGTTCAAAGTCGACGATTTCCGCGTCATCGTCGAAGCGCGCAATGATGACGGGCTCGGCCAGACCGACGTGGGCGGTCTTTATGCCTATGTCATGCTGCAGGCCTATGAACTGACCGAAGACGACCGCTATCTCGGCGAAGCGCGCGCCGCGATCGATGCCGTGAAGAACATGCGCTTCGATCTCAACTACCAAGCGAACCTGACGGCATGGGGGGCTTCGGCCTGCATGCGCCTATGGCGCATCACCAACGAGGAATATTATCTCCGCCAGAGTTACGTCTATCTCGCGAGCTTCTTCCACAACAGTGCGATCTGGGAATCGCAGATCGAAGCGGCCAAGCACTACAGCAATTTCCTCGGCGTCACCTGCCTGCACGATGCGCCCTATATGGCGGTCTACGAATGCTTCGACAGCTTTGCCGCATTCGAACGCTATTTGAAGGACAGCGGACCCGATCTCGATCCGACGGCGCGGATGCTGATCAGCGAATATTGCAAATATGCCCTCTACCGGGCCTGGTTCTATTATCCTGACGCGCTTCCCGCCGACATCCTCGCGAAGGAGGTGCGCAACGGCCATATCGACGCCAAGCTCTCCTTCCCCCTTGAGGATCTCTACCATGACGGCCAGCCCGCCGGGCAGGTCGGCCAGGAGATTTATGGTGCGGGCGCCGCGTTCGTTTTCGCCAGCCGGGCGTTTCATCGGATCAGCGGCGAGACCTTTGAAATGTTCTGCGATCACTTCCTCATGGCCAACGAACGCAATGGCGAGCATTCGCTGAGCTTCCGCCTCGACGGCGGCGATGCGTGCCTTGCCCGCTTGAGCCTTGTGCGGCGTGGCCGGGCTCCGTTGCCCGTCTTCACGGTCGAGACCGCCGGCGGCGATCGCATTCGGCCAAAACTTCATGACGATCGGGTCGACTACGCCATCCCGGCCAATGGTCGCGTCACAGTGAGCTGGAAAAAGCGGAAGGAAGCGAGATGACAGACCTGGCTGACGCCCATACCGAACAGCCAACCCTTCGAGGGCGCCGCACCATCATCACCGGCGGCACGACCGGCATCGGCCGGGCGATCGCCGTCCTCCTGGCAAGTTATGGTGCCAAGGTCTTCATTTGCGGTCGCGATCCGAAGCATCTGGCCGACGCGCTCGCGCGGATCCGCGAGGTTGGCGAAGGCGACGGGGTCGCATTGGATCTCACCGAGGACGAGGCGCTCGCGCACTTCTTCGCCCGAGCTGATGACTATCTCGGAGGGCTCGATATCGCGATCGTCAACGCGGCAGTTCCCGCGGAAAAGCTGGCCAGCACCGATGAGCAGACGATGCGCTACCAGATCGCCGCGGATTTTACTGCCTATCTCGCGACGGCACAGGCGGCGGCCGAGTGGATGGAAGCGGGAAGCGACATCATTCTCATCGGTTCGATGTCCGCCGTGTCGCGCAAGGCCGGAGCATCGATCTATGTCGCGGCCAAATCGGGTATCCAGGGCTTTGCCACTTCCCTGCGCCAGGAGCTTGCCGACCAGGACATCAAGGTCGGCCTGATTGAGCCTGGCTTCACCGGCGCCGACTTCCAATATCCGGAATTCGGTCCGGAAGAGCAGGTCAAGCTGATCAACGAAGAGACCATGCTGCGCGCCGAGGACATTGCCGTTGCCGCGCACTTCATGCTGACCCAGCCGCGTCGGACCGCGGTATCATTGATGCGGGTCGAAACCCGGCTCAAGCACCCATGAGCGATTTCGCGGTCGACCGCCTTGTTCTCGTTCCCGACGATATCGACCTGGCGCGCTCTCCATTGGCGGGACACCTCGATGCCGAAACCTATGTGCTCGGCGCGTTCAATCCGGGATTGACGCGCCTGGCCAACGGCAATTTGCTGATGATGGTGCGCGTGGCCGAGGCGCTACGCGAGCCAGTCCGCAACGGTCATGTCCATGCGATACGCTGGGAGGCAAGCCGTGCCGGTGGGCGCTATGTGCTCGATGCCTGGCCGCTCGAATTTGCGGATACGGCCGACCCGCGGAAATTCCTGCTGCGCGGCGGAGGCTGGAAGATCATGGCGCTCACATCCTTGTCCTGGCTGCTGCCGGTCGAACTGACAGCTGACGGTCTGGCCATCGTCGCGATCCATTACGACCGCGCGGTCGCGCCCGCACATGATTTCCAATGCTATGGTGTGGAGGACGCCCGGATCAGTCGCGTTGCCGGCCGCTATCTCATGACGACCTGTTCCGTCAGTCCCGAGCGCCATTCGACGACGCTCTACAGCTCGATCGACGGTTTTGAATGGCGCTTCGAAGACATCGTCCTCGATCATCAGAACAAGGACATGCTGATCTTTGAAGGGCTCATCGACGGTCATTATTGGGCGCAGACCCGTCCGCTCGGCGATCTCTAATTTGCTTATCCTCCGACGAGCGAGTGGCGCGCCGGACCATCGATCAATCTGGCGCTGTCACCCGATGCGCATTTCTGGAAGCCTTATCGCAAGCCGGGACTACGTCCTCACGCCGGTACAGTCGCGACTGCGCGCATGGGCGGCGGCACGCCGCCGATCCTCACCGACGATGGCTGGCTGACCTTGTGGCATGGTGTCGAGCCCAAGGAGATTGTCGGGATTTACCGGACATATTGGTCGCTCCTTGATGCGCATGATCCCAGCATCGTGGTGCGCACAGACCATGAGCCCTTGCTCGAAGCCAAGCCCGAATTGACCCGCCCGATCGAACATCAGCTTTACGTCCGGGACGTCGTGTTCACGACGAGTATCGCCGATGGCGGCGATCACTATGTCGTCGCGTCCGGCGAGGCGGACCTGGCCTGCCGCATCACGCACATTACCAAGGCACGGTTCGTGGGGACCTAAAGGAGCAGGTCGACCCTAGCGGTCGCCGCCGGCTTGGTTTTCCGCCGCGAGCGACTGTTGCGGCGCGCAGATTGGAACTTGCGATCGGAGCATCGGAACCCCTTACTCGCTGGCGATTTCTAGCTGGTGAAGGAGACCGTAATGGCGAACGACAGGACCAGGCATGCCGGCCCGGAGCGGAGGCAGGTTGCGGCGATGCAGGGTTATGACCACGCTTATTTCGGGCGCACGGACAGCATCAGCCGTAAACAGGCCACAACATTCATTACGAGTGTTGGCCATGACCGTGACAGGCTCGACGTGCCCGCCCCCAACTTGAAAGGGACCTGAGCCATGGATATCGCAAAGACGCCGGCGCTCGAGAGAATTGCCCGTGTCCTCGCTGGTCAACGGCTCAGCGCCAATGCGGGCGGCGTTGAACCATCGGCCGCCCCCGATGTCGATGCTGCCTGGTCAGACTATTGCGACGATGCGCTGGCGGTCCTCAAGACGCTGCGCGAGCCCGATGAAATCATGGCAGCGGCAGGCGATCCGGCGGTCTGGGAGCGCATGATCGCCGCGGCCCTCGGGA
This sequence comes from Sphingomonas sp. DBB INV C78, assembly GCF_042693015.1. Lineage (NCBI taxonomy): Bacteria > Pseudomonadati > Pseudomonadota > Alphaproteobacteria > Sphingomonadales > Sphingomonadaceae > Sphingomonas > Sphingomonas sp. DBB INV C78. Next base: position 2,871,809 of record NZ_CP170544.1, read on the forward strand.
ATGGATTTACCGCCTCCATTGTCCGGCCATTCGAGCCGCCCGAACCGGGCACAGATCCCCTACACGAAGGTCCGTGACCCTACGGGCCGGGGAGCGGGAGGAGCCTTGATGTACATCAGCGCAGGACCGCAGGGGGTAGCGTAAGATCCTCTGATTGGCGCTTTCAATTCCAAGCGTGGCGCCGACTGACAGCATCTGGAGAGCTGGCGCTTCAAGTCGGAGCTCTTTCATGCACCAGCAGAGTGAACGAGATTATCTCGAGCTTCGCCGCCGCACATCCGAAGAGAAGGCGCGCGCTGCACTCGATCCGGCCATCGGTCGGATTCATCAGGAGTTCGCCAAGCACTACACGCGCAGGCTGGCCAACGAGCACAACAAACCCGGAACGCCGTATAGCCGCTGAAGGTCCGCATTTCGAACCAATGAAACCCACGTCGAAGGGATCGCGTCCGGTCGATGACGCAGCTTGATCGCCGTACGACACCCCAACGCTCCGCTGACGATGTCGATGCCCATTCGACCGGTCCGATGGAGGTCAATAACGCGGCGGGCTCGCGGCTGAACATGGTTCGGGCTCGACGCGATAGCATGTCGACCGGCGGAATGGGGACAAGGGAAGCCGCCCAATTGAACCAAGAAGGGCAAATTACCGCGCGCCGCAAGTGAAGCGGCGCGCGGCTTTACGCGGCAGGGCGGCCTCACTGCAGACAAGGTGCCCCGGAGGTGGCGTGGCAGCCATCATGTGCAGCACGTAATCGGCCGTGCACATTGTTTCTACCACGCATCGAACGGTGAAAGATTCATCCATGTTATAGTTGTTGCGCGTGCCAACGCCGTGACGCAGGGATCACGCACCCGTCTGGGCGTGGGATGCTGCGACCGGCTTGGATTCCGGCGATTCCCGCTGCCTGAGGAAGATCGAAAGAACGACCAGCACTGCCGTTGACAGGAATTCGCTCTGCCAGTTCTGAAGCGACTCAAACCACAGCTGGGCATCGAAGAGATAAGACAGTGTCGTCGGAGCCGCTTCGCCATGCGCCAGGGCGTCTTCGGCCGCGACCCGCGCGCTCTGCGTCCAATGGATGACGAAAGAGGCGATGAAGAGGAGCGCCAATGAAATGCCAAGCGATCTCGCGTAGATGGCGCGCCAGACCGGCCCCCAGCGCAGGATGGACGGCGCACCGGGCTTATCGGCCTGGAGCTCCAGATGATCGTCGCGCGGATCGCTCTCGTCGGGATCCCGGGATTCTGCTGAGCCCCGCTGAAACATCATCGCCGTCAACACGACATAGGCCGACATCTGGAGGAATTCGCTTTCCCAGTTCTCGAAGACCGACGACAGGAATTCGGCGCTGAACGCATAGCCTGAAAGGCTCATGAGCGGCTGGCCGTGACGAACCGCGTCGTCATTGGCGACATGCCAGCCCGCGACCCATTGACCCAGGATACTGCCGCCGAAGAGCAGGAGCAGCGCAATGGTCAGCCCGTTATCACGAAGCCGGCGCATTTTCTTCCCCCTTATGTGCTCGCTTCCGCTTCGGCGCGTCGGCCAGTTCGACCCAGACAGGGGCATGGTCGCTGGTCTTTTCCCAGCCGCGGACGTGGGTGTCGACTTGGGCGTCGATCAGACGGTCGGCGAGCGACTTGCTCAACAACAGATGATCGATCCGCAGCCCCGCATTGCGCGCATAAGCGTTCCGGAAATAGTCCCAGAAGGTGTAGATGACCTCGCCGGGGTGAAGGGTGCGGAGCGCATCGGTCCAGCCTTGATCGAGCAGCCGGAAATAAGCGGCTTTAACTTCCGGCGCGAACAGCGCATCGTCGCGCCAGCGCTCGGGTTTGTAGACATCGAGATCGGTCGGCATCACGTTGAAGTCGCCGGCGAGCATGACGGGCAAGCCTGAACCCAGCAACTCGGCGGCGTGGTCGATCAGCCGCTCGAACCAGCGAAGCTTCTAGTCGAATTTGGGACCTGGCCTGGGATTGCCATTGGGCAGATAGAGCCCCCCGACGAGGATGCCGTTGACCGCCGCTTCGATATAGCGGCTCTGGGTTCCATCCGGATCCTCGGGCAGGCCCCGCCGTGTCTCGTGGATCTCGCCCACGCGGCACAGCATCGCCACACCATTCCAGCTCTTCTGCCCGTGCCAGATCACGTCATAGCCAAGGTCGCGAACAGCTTTTTCCGGAAACTTCTCGTCGGGCGCCTTGAGCTCCTGGAGGACCGCGATGTCGGGGGCGCTTTCTTCGAGCCAGCGCAGAAGCACGGGCAATCGCCCGTTGACGCCATTCACATTGTAGGTGGCGATCTTCACAGGTCAGGAAGCACCTGATCGGCGCGCCCCCAGCGGGTCAGCGCCTTCGATGCCGCCCGCTTCACCAGTTCCTTTGCATCGCCGATATGGAAGTGGGATGGCCTGTCGATCGTCTCCATCTCCTTCCAGGTGACGGGTGCCGCAACGGGCGCCTCGGGACGGGCTCTAACGGCATAAGGCATGACCGCGGTCGCCCCGCGCTGGTTGCGCAGATAGTCGACGAAGATTCGGCCCTTGCGCTGGGCCTTGGGCAAGGCAGCTGTGAACTTTTGCGGCTCGGCCTGCGCGGCTGCTTGTGCCAGGCGATGGGCGAAATCCTTGACCTCGGGCCATTCCGCTTCGGGGACGAGCGGCGCAATGACGTGGATGCCTTTGCCGCCCGTCACCATCGGAAAGGTCTCCAGTCCGATCGAGCGCAGGATCTCGCGGAAATGGAAGGCGGCGTCCCGCACCGCTTCAAAATCCAGACCTTCGTCGGGGTCCAGATCGAACACCAGGCGATCGGCTTTCTCGACATCCTCGATCCGGGCGCCCCAGCCATGAAACTCGATGGTTCCCATCTGGACGCACGTCAAAAGCCCCTCGGCGGTGTCGATGAAGAGATAGGGCTCCTCATGGCCATCCTTCTCGACGATGCCGACATGCTTGACCGCCTCGCCGAAGCTTCCGGCATCATGCTTCTGGAAGAAGCATTTCTTGGCACGCCCTTGCGGACATCGCACCAGGCTGATCGGGCGGCTCCCGACCCAGGGCAACATTACCGGGGCGACTGCCGCATAATAATCGGCGAGCTCCCCTTTGGTGATGCTCGATTCCGGGAAGATCACCCGCTCGCGGTTGCTGATCGTCACCTCGCTCGCCGTCGGAGACACATTACGCGCTGCTCTGGTGACGGGCATCTCGGTTTCGAGCATCACAGCCTCGGCCTTTTTGTCCTCACGGAGGCCGAGATAGCTGGGATGACGCAGCGTCCCCTCATTGGTCATTTCGGTGTAGGCGATTTCGGCGACCAGCCGGGGTTCGAGCCAATGGGCTCCACGCACCTCGGCTCGCGGCGCCTTCACCGTCGCTTCTTTCCGGTCGAGCGGCTCCATCCGTTCCATAAGCCGCCGGATCTCGTCCATGGTGAAGCCGGTGCCGACCTTGCCGGCATAGCGTAGTGCGCCACCCTCGTGGATGCCGAGGATCAGCGAACGGAATGCGCGCGATTTATCCGAAGGCGTCCAGCCGACAATCACGAATTCCTGACGCTTGATGCATTTGGTCTTGAGCCAGGCGCCCGAGCGCGCGCCGATATAGCGAGCATCTGCCTGTTTGGAGATGACACCTTCGAGTCCTGCGTCGCAGAAGCTGTGCAGGAGCATCTCGCCATTGCCCTCGATATGTTCGGAATAACGGATGCGCGCGTCGTTCTTCGGCAGGATCTTGCGCAGCATGGCCTTGCGGGTCGTGAGCGGGAGAGCCGTCAGATCCTCGCCGTCCAGTTCAAGCAGATCGAATGCGAAATAGTCGATCTTGCCCGGCGCACCCTTCAAGGCATTCTGGAGGGCCTGGAAGCTCGACCGGCCATCCTGGTCCATGACGACGGCCTCGCCATCGATGAGCGCCGAGCGGACCTTGAGCTTCGCTGCCTGCTCGGCGATGCCGGCAAAGCGCTCCGACCAGTCGAGGCCCGACCGCGTGTAAGCGCGCGCACCACCTCCGCCGACTGCGACCTCGAGCCGGTATCCGTCATATTTCATCTCATGCAGCCAGTTCGCACCGGTTGGCACGGTATCAACCAAGGTCGCCAGTTGGACCGGGCGGAAGGGCGGAGACTTCAGCGTTGCAGCTGCGCCGGCGGATGCCTGTGTTGCGGCTCGTCCCGATCGTTTCGCAGGAGCTGGCTTGGCCATATGTCCTAGACGCCGCGGAGGTGGAAGTCGTTCCGGCGCATAAGCGATTCAATTCATCGAGAGGCCGCTGCGCGGCAGCGTCGCGATGCAACGCTCGCCAATGGCCTGCGTTTTCTCAACACGTTGTGAATTGGAGCGCATCATGGCCGACAACAAGAATCTAAGATCGCCGCAGGACGCCTCGCGGATCGCGATGAGCGAGGATTATGAGGTCGAATATTGGACGGACAAGTTTGGCGTCAGCCGCGACAGGCTGCAAGCGGCCGTGGACGCAGTGGGAAACGGCGCCGCTGCCGTGGAGAAGCATCTGAAGGGCTGAACATTGGCCTCATTGCATCGGTGGGGTGTCAGCGGTGCCCCACCCATGCAATGAGCCAACGAGGCTGAGCAAAATCGGCACCAGCCTGTCGCGAACCGCAAGTCGCTCGACGTGAGACTCCGCCCTATTCCATTGGCAAGAGGGCCGCTCCGTGAGGGGCGGCCCTATTTATGTCCGGCTGAATGGACCGTGGATCAACCGCCCCACAATTCGGAACGATAGCGCTCGAAACAGCGCGCGCCGCACATGAGGCGCATCAAAGCGCCTTCCGCAATAGCCGCGGCGCGTCGCGGATCTTCCACAACGAGCGGGCGCAGCGCCTCGCGATTCCAGTCGGCACTGTGCTTGACGTCGAGGACGGCGTGCAGGTCAAAATAGCGACGCTCGCGATCGCTCAGGCCAATTCGCCTCAGACCCTGCGCGACCATAGCAGACCGTCCGGGTGCGGTCAGTTCGATGACGCCCAACGCACCAATCGAATGCCAGGCAAAGCGACGGCTCGTCGCCATCCCCGTCATCGCGTTGGCGAGAGCAAGGCTCTCCCACACCGTGTTTTCGATGACCGGATCGACCTCCAGCGTCTCGACAAGCGCGTCGAGCATCGGTCCGTGCATGCCCTTCGCATTCCCCCGCCCCATCTCATCCCAATAATTGCGGGCCAGTTCGAGCTTCGCAGGCGTGGGGAGCTTCACCTGCGTAAAGGCAACCAGATCATCGAAGCCGGCCTCGCCGGCAGCTTCCTGCTCGAAGAACCATCGCAACTCATCACGCGACGCTTCCTCGGCGAGCCATGGGAAGAGGCTGTCCCCCTGCCCCGGCCCGACCTCCTTCAATCGTTCAAACCAGCCGATAAACGCGTCTGGATCGGTCGGAGCCCGGGCCGCGTCTGCCCGGACGGCGCTGCGCAGTTCCTCGATAAAGCCACCTTCGAGCCGGAGCATGCGCGTGTCGCGTTCCATTGTAGCCTGCCAGTCGGCGTGGGGAAACTGCGGTGCGAGACGCTCGCGATTCCAGTGAGCAAGCTCCCTTTGAAAACTATTAGTGAGAAATTGTGATTGCGTACCGCGCGCCGCAACACCAAGATATTTCGTCATAAGCCCACCTGTTCAGAATTCCCCGAGAAAACCTTTCGAGCAGGGACCAGGTTCCTGTGATTATATTGATACGTATCAAGGAGTATCGCACGTCGGGTTTTACGGCGCTCGAGCCGCAAGTGTCGCCTCCGGATTCGATCGTGGGTTGGCTCGCAGCTCACTCTTCACGCCGGCGGATTCTCTTCATGGGCCCGTTTGCCGAGATCGTGGGGGCCGCCGGCAGGCTGGCCGGAGACGACGTCTCCCACGTCGGTATTAGCAACGGTTCCCGCCGGACCCATCGCATTGATTGGATCGCCCCCAGCATCTCCTTCGCCCGGTATTTCCGTCTCATCGGCGTCGACGAGGTCAGCTTCCGCGCCCGGATTTGCCAATTGTGCAGCAGGGTCCTCTCTGTTCTTCTGATCATCGATCATCTTGCTTCTCCTCATCGAACGTCAGCTTCCATGGGTTCCGGCGACGCATCTTTTGCTCGGGGCACCAAGGACGCCTGCTGAAACTCCGGTCGGGCGCGCCTAGTCATCCGCCGCCGATCCTGGCTCAGCCTGCTTGCGATGCTGTTCGGCCAGAATGGCTGCAGGCGTCACATGAGCGACCGCCGCCTGCACCTTGTTCTTCCAGCCCGATACGATGTGGGCCTGGCCCTTCATCAGCGCATCCCAGCCATCGCGAGCGACATCCGCCGGATCGCTCTTGCTTTCGGACGCTCCGACGCTGGTGTCGAGCATGTCCGCTCGTTCGAAGAATTCGGTTTCCACCGGGCCCGGCATCAGGGTGGTGATCGTCACCCCCTTGGAATCCTTGATCTCGTTGCGGATAGCGTCGGCAAAGCTGTCAACAAACGCCTTGGTGCCGTTGTAGACGGCGTGGAAGCTCCCCGGGATAAAGCCGGCGATCGATCCGGTAATCAGCACGTTGCCATCGTCGCGGGCCACCATGTCCTTCAACACCTTCTGCAGCAGATAGAGGGTGCCGGTAACGTTGGTGTCGATCACCCGGCGCCAGTCATCGACATTCTGGTCGAGAAAGGCATGCCCCAAGCCGCGCCCCGCGTTGGCGCAGAGCAGATCGACGCGACGCCCTTCTGCCGCCGCCAGTAGGCTGTCCACGCCCTCGATCGTCGCGAGATCGGTCTCGATCGATCGCACGCTCACTCCATGCCGCTCGAAGTCCGCTGCGGCGGCCTCGATCAGCGGCTCATCGGCGACGACCAGCAGGTCATAGCCATTTTCCGCCGCGATGCTCGCCAGCTCGAACCCGATGCCGGTCGACGCGCCGGTGATGATTGCGAATTTATCGGCCATGAGAATTCTCCCGATCGGCAGCAACCGCGAGACCGGGCTTGAGCACGACCTTGGTCACCTCATTCTGGTTGTCGTGGAACATCTTGTAGCCCTCGGCCGCCTGTTCGAGCGGCAGGCGGTGGCTGATCAGGAAGGTCGTATCGATCTTCCCCTCGACGATCGCATTCAGCAGCGCCGGCATATAATGCTGGACGTGGGTCTGCCCGGTCTTGAGCGTCAGCCCCTTTTCCATGAAGGCGCCCAACGGGAATTTGTCGACCATGCCGCCATATACAGCCGGCATGGAGACGCACCCGCCCTTGCGACAGGCAATGATCGCCTGGCGAATGGAATGGGTGCGATCAGTACCGAGAAAGGTGGAAACCTTGATCTGGTCGATCACATTGTCGACGAAGAAACCGTGAGCCTCCAGGCCCACCGCGTCGATCACAGCGTCGGGGCCAATTCCGCCCGTCATCTCCATCAAGGCTTCATAGGTCTTCGATTCCTCGAAATTGATCGTTTCGGCACCGAATTTTCTGGCGAGTTCCAGCCGGCGCGGGAAATGATCGATGGCGATCACCCGCTCGGCGCCAAGGAGAAATGCCGACTGCACGGCAAACAGGCCGACGGGGCCACAGCCCCACACCGCCACCGTGTCGCCGGGCTCGATGTCGGCATTCTCCGCCGCTTGCCATCCGGTCGGCAGGATATCCGACAGGAACAGCACCTCGTCATCATCCAGTCCTTCGGGGATGACGATGGGCCCGATGTCTGAAAAGGGCACGCGTACATATTCCGCCTGTCCGCCAGCATAGCCGCCGGTCAGGTGACTATAGCCGAACAGACCCGACATCGGCTGGCCGTAGAGTGTCTGCCCGATATCCTGATTGTCGGCTGGATTGCCGTTGTCGCAGGCGGAATATTGGTGCTTGCCGCAATGATAGCAGCTCCCGCAAGCGATCGTGAACGGCACAACCACGCGCTGACCCTTTTCCAGCGTGGATTTGCGGCCGGTCTCGACGACCTCGCCCATGAATTCGTGGCCAAGAATATCGCCCGCCTGCATCGTCGGAATGTAGCCGTCGTAGAGATGGAGGTCGGATCCGCAGATTGCGGTCGAGGTGATCCGGATGATCGCATCTCGAGGATTGAGGATCTCGGGATCGTCGACGGTGTCGACGCGAACGTCGTGCTTTCCATGCCAGGTGAGCGCGCGCATCGGCTTATTCCTTTTCTTCGGCGAGTTGTGCGGACGTGCGCGCAGCGGTCGCGATCTCACCCGTCTCCATCAATTGCTTGAAACGCCGAAGATCCCGGCGCGCCTGGATCGCCGGTTCACGCTGGAACAGCTTGGCGACGATCTTGCCGACGATGCCTGCCGGCGGATCATAGAGGATGGTCGCCGAGACGATCGTGCCCCTGCCCCCCTGAGCGTCCCGGAACTCGACCCGCCCGCTATTGGGGACGTCAGCGCCCTCCGCCGAAGTCCAGGCAATCCGTTCGCCTTCCACCTCCTCGGTGATGATCGCATCCCATTCGACCGTCTTGCCGGCCGGCGCCTTCACCACCCAATGCGAGCGTTCGGCACTGAGGACGTCGATCCGTTCGACATTGTCCATGAAGCTCGGAAGCCGGGCGAGATCGCGCCAATATCGATAAAGCTCGTCCCGGGGCCGGTTGATGGTCACCGAACGGCCGACCAGTTGGTTTCCCGTGTCACCTTCCAATGCGGTCCCTTTTTCCCCCGCTTGACGATCCTTGGAGGTGGTGGGCGGGGCGTCGTCCATGAAATCTGACATGCGCGTCTCCAGTGCCGAGAGCCGGGACATGAGACGGCATCCCCGCACCCGCCTCGTGGCGAAGTGCGGGCCTGTCCGAAGTGTCGGCGGCCCGGATGAGCGTGAATGATGTGCTTAACGCGGCATTCCGCCTGAAGGGACCGGGGTCGGGGAGAAAATTTCGGACGGTGGACCGACCTGGAGCCGCACTTCGCGCCATTGGCCTTATTTCTCCATTTCCTCGTTCCACCGCGACCAGAACCATGTTCCCTTTCCGTTCTTGCAGTGGTAGCGAGGATCCATGCTCAGGTCGAAGCTTCTTCTCTGGCCCTTCGCGCGGGGACGATGATGACGCGCCGATCCGGAAGCGCGGATATGCCGCTTCATGGCGGACGGGTTCCCGCCTGGCTTGGGCAACGCATGACCCGCCTGGGCGCCGTCATCGCGCAAGCGATCGTCCTTGAATATGGTCGCGACGAGTTGCTCCGGCGGCTCGCCCACCCTTTCTGGTTCCAGTCCTTCGGCGCGGTAATGGGGATGGACTGGCATTCGTCCGGGATCACGACAAGCGTGCTGGGCGCGCTGAAACGAGGGCTCACGCCCTTGTCTGGCGAGCTTGGCATCCATGTCTGCGGCGGACGGGGCAAGCACTCGCGCAGGACGCCCGATGAACTGGCGGCCGTCGGCGATCGCGTCGGCGTGGATGGCGCAGCGCTTGGGCATGCGAGCCGGCTCGTCGCGAAGGTCGACAGCGCAGCGGTCCAGGATAGCTTCGACCTTTACCTACACGGCTTCATCGTCACCGACGACGGCCGATGGGTGGTCGTCCAGCAAGGCATGAATGGCGATCGACGGCAGGCGCGACGCTATCACTGGCTCTCGGAGGGCCTCAACAGCTTCCTCGATGCGCCGCACGCGGCCATCGAGGGGCATGCCCAAGGCATGATCGTCAATCTCACCGACGCGCGGGCAAAGGCGTCGCGGCTGGGCCAGCTCGATCTTCTCGCGACACTCGGCCCGGACGGGATCACACGCGAGCTTTCCCGGATCGAGACCGGGCCGCCTGGCGCAGAGGCCGCACCAAGTCAAGCGATGCTTCCCCACCTCGTCATGCCCGATCACCATGATGTGCGGCCCGAGAATATCGTCACCCGCCGCCTGCATGGAAATCTGGCGGCCGCAGCCGATCGTGCGCCCCAGGACTTTGCCGAACTCCTCATGGTGCCGGGCGTGGGCGCGAGGACGGTGCGTGCGCTCGCGCTGGTCGCCGAAATTGTCCATGGCGCACCGTGCCGGTTCACTGACCCCGCGCGCTTCTCGCTCGCGCATGGTGGAAAGGACCGCCATCCTTATCCTGTGCCCCTCAAGGTCTACGGTCATACGATTACTGTCATGAAGAACGCCATCGTAAGAGCGCGGCTTGGCCACACCGAGGAACTGGCGGCGATCCGCCGGCTCGACGAGCAGGCGCGAAAGCTGGAACGCGACGCCACCGGACCCTCGGTCGACGCGCTCATCGCCCAGGAGCGCGTCGCCAGCCATGCCTTTGGCGGCCGAAGCGTGTTTGGGTTCGAGCCGCCACCCGCGCGATCGGCATTTCGGGAAGCCCTTTCCTAGTCGCCGTTGCGTTCGTCGATGCGCGAGCGGCTCAAAGAAATGGCGCGACCCGAACTATCACTTGTACGGATCTCCGAAGATCGCGACGCCCCGCGGCATCTTCCTTTACGGGCCGATGCCGCGGACGAAGCGGTAACTCACCTGCTCGAATTGCAATGAGCGGAAGAAACCGTGGCTATTGTTGATCGCGATGTCGCTCATGACCTCGATCCGGTCGCAACCAGCCTTTGCCAGCGCTTTTTCCGCCGCGGCCAGCATCACGGACGCGACACCTGCGCGCCGATGCGCCCTGTCGACGACCAGGACGGTCAGCCGTCCGACGGGGCCGCGATGCACGGTGGGGACGACGGCCCAGCCGCAGCAACCCACAACTGCGTCGCGCTCGGCCACGACCATCCCGCCCTTGAGCTTGCGCGCCGCTACCAGATTGGCGGAAATCTCTCCAGGCTTCACAGATATGCCGTCAAGTTGCCACAGCAGTCGGGCAAGCGCTTTGGCGTCGTCGATGGTCGCGGGACGGACGCGTGTCTTCGGTTCGGGTGGCGGTTCAGGCGTTCGCTCGAGCTCACGCGCAGGTTCGGCCTTCGGAACGAGCCGGAGCGCGGGCTTCGGGCGGTTTCCTCGCTCTTCCCCGCGCGCTGCTGGTGCTGGCTTTTCCCCAACCGGGTGCGTCCCCCGCGGTGCCGGGATGCGCTTCGATCTTCGCCGAACGGGCGCCTCGTCGTCCGTCGGCTCGGTCAAGAGAGGTTTGTGCGGCGCGACCGGCCGATCCGGCGTCGTCTCGGCCGATTGCTTCCAGGTTCCGAGCGCGCTCGTGCGCAGATAGTCCTGAATGTCGGTGGCGCTTGCGGTGAGCCCACTCTCGTCGATGCCGAGCAACGCCTTTCCGGCCGCGTCGGTCAGCCCGAACTTGCCATAGTCGCCGGTCCCAGGTTTGCGTCTGCGCGATTTGACGAGCTTCAGCCCCCGATGCAGCGCCATCTCTTGAAGCTCGACGTCGCTGATCTCAACCGCCATCCAGCAATGTCCCTTTGTTTCGATCGGTCAACGCGCTCCAATCGGGTCACGCTTACGCCTCGCCCAGAGCACGATAGACCGACATCAGGTGGCGCGACGCACTTGCCCGGGCGCGTGGCGACCGGATCGTGGCCTGATTGGTCTCGTGCAGCATGGCGAGCATCTCGAGAATCTCCTCACGCGATGTCCCGGCTTCCCGCAGGTGGGTGCCGATCAACGCCAGCAAATTGGCCCAGAGCGTGATGGCACCTTCCGCGAAGGCAGCGTCATTATCGGCATCTGCCGGAGCCGCGTCCGATCCGTTCAGCATGGTTCAGGCCCGCTTGCGCGCGGGAGCCTTGCCCGCCGTGCTGGAGGCCTTCTTTGCGGCTGTCTTCGGCGCAGCCTTGGCTGCCGGTTTCTTGGCCGCCGCCTTGCTCCTCCCGCTACCGGAGCTGCCGGCGCCACCGGAGCTTCCAAGCGACTTCTTCAGCGCGGCCATCAGGTCGACGACATTCGAACCGCGCGGGTCGGTATCCTTGTCGTCGCTGTCGATGTTGAGCGTCTTGCCCTTCTTCTTGCGCTCGATGAGCTCCTTCAGCGCGTCGACATATCGGTCGTGGAAGTCGTTCGCGTCGAACTTGCCCGTCTTCTTGTCGATCAGGGTCGTCGCGAGATCGAGCAGGTCTTCGTCCGGATCAGCGTCGCCAATGTCGCGGAAATAGCTCGACGCCTTGTTGACCTCATCCGCGTAGCGCAGCGTCTCCATCACCATGCCCCGGCCGCAGGCCTTGATGCTGACGACATATTCGCGGCCGCGCATCGCAAGCTGGCCCAGGCCGATCTTGCGGGTACGCCGGAGCGCCTCGCGCAATACGACGAAGGCCTCTTCGGCAAGATCGTCGGCAGGCACGACATAATAGGGCTTTTCAAAATAAATGGCGTCAATGTCGTGCGCATCGACGAATTGCGTCAGCTCGAGCGTCTTCTTGCTCTCGAGCTTCACGCCTTCGATCTCCTTCTCGTCGAGGAGAACATATTCGCCCTTGGCATATTCGAAGCCCTTGACGATTTCGTCGACGTCGACGGGTCCGATGCCGGGGACAACCTTCTCATATTTGATCCGCTTGCCTGAAGGCTCGTGGATCTGGTTGAAGGCAATCGTCGCCCCACTCCTTGTCGCCGAATAGATTTCGACGGGAATCGACACCAGGGCCAGTCGGATCTGGCCTCTCCAATAGGGGCGTGCGGCCATCTGTCATCTCCTAACGGCGCGAGCTTCTTCAATCCTCGATACCGTCCTCACGTTCCCCGTAATCGTCGCGGCCGCGGCCGTCAGGCCCTGGCTTCACGCTGCGCCCAATAGAGGTGGCACGGCGGGATGTTGCGCCACTCATAGGATTTGCGAACATACTCGAAGCGGGCGTGCAGCAGCGGAGCGATTGCGCTGCGCATCTGGTAGGCGAGAAACATGCCATCCTGACGCAGGACCTGGAGGCTCCCGTCCATGATGCGATCGGCCTGGATGTTCGACATTGTGGAGAAGGGAATGCCGGTCACAATCAGGTCAGCCTGGCCGACTCCGCGGGCCTTGAGGAGGCCGGCAGCGTCCTCCGCCGAACCGGTGACAGCCATCAGACGCGGATCGTGGATCGTGCGACGCAGATAGGCCGTGAATGGATCGCTCACGTCGATCGCCACCAACCGGCTCGCACGTGGCATATGGGCAAGGAGTGCACGCGTGAGTGGGCCTGTGCCTGGGCCAAATTCCACGACCAGCCGCACGCCGCTCCAGTCTACAGGAGCAAGCAGCTTCTCGACCAGGTAGCGCGACGCGGGAAATCCCGACCCGACCAGGCGCGGTTCGCGCAAGAACTCCCGGATGGAAAGCCCCAAGCCGGAAACGCCCGCACCAGAGATCTTTGGATTTTCGGCAGCAGTTCGTGCGGTCATGATGGTTTGATTTCCTTCGACACCTCGCGAGCAGATCAGATTCGCCCAGCCTGGCGGCTTCCCTGCTCGAGCGATCCAACGATCGGCACCCCAACCGGGTCCGCGCCGGGTCACACCCCACCCGGACCGCGCCAAGGGGAACGGCATCACGGCGACGAGGGGCGAGAACTGCCCGACATCGAAGCGGCCCGGAAAGAAGCGATCGCTGCAGCACGCGACGTCATTGCGGAGGACGTGCGCGAGGGCCATCTCGACCTCATGCTCTTCATCGCTGTCGAAAACGAGGCTCACGAACTCCTGTTCAGGGTCGGGTTCGCCGATGCGCTGACGATGCGGATCGATGGCGCCCGGTACGTTTCCTGAATGGCGAGATAATCTGCTTCGCCCTCCAGCATGATGACCGATTGCGCCGTCACTTTCTCTAACTGAACCACCGGCAGCAATCAGGAGCCTAAAAAGTCCCCTTCAATGGCGGCTATGTGGGCGGCTCCTGCTGTGCCCGAGGTGGACCGCGAAGACCAAGAGCGCTGACATGCGACTGACGCTCAACAGTGAGCCTATTGGGGCGGCCGAACAAGCGCCGCAAGCTGAGCACTCTCGTCGCTCACGAAGAACGAGGTCGTGGTATGGCCCGCGACTATTATATCGATCGTTTCCGTGATGTAGTCTGGTGGTGGTCCGGAGTTAGCGGAAGAGGTGCTTTTTCGATCGCGAGGGCAGGTTCGAGAAATTACGCTCTCAAGACGCCGCGCATTTGCCTGGTCAAGCACCCAATCTTGCCGTTTCATGGGAATAAACGGCGCGCCTGCTACTCCTATTTGACTGCGACCAACGGCTGAGCTCCGCCAATGACCATCGGCGTCCCGGGCAAGAATTATGCTGTATTCTTCAGTAGACAGATGCCCCCCTTTTCCATGCAGCATCACCATCATGGGGGCGTCCGGCATCGGCTCGGCCAAGGCGCGCCGGAGCATCCGATGCTCATCGAGGGCGGAATTCGTCCCCACCTTCTCGTCCGAAGGCGCCGGCACGCAAACCGGCAATTCCGCTGTCCCTTCATCAGGGACGACCACTGCGGCAAGGATGAGCAGAGCTATCATGCCGGTCAGCATGCAAACTTGCATCGATCTTTACAATCCGCGCGCGCCGACGGGACAACGCCGACCCTCCGTTCGATCAGGCGGCCATGGATCTACTCGTTCCAAAGCTGAAGACGCGGCAGGAATCGGGCAACCGAAATCGAGCTCTGAAGGTCGGCAATGTGGGCGAGAGCCACAACGCATCTATTGAAGCTGAGTGATAATTGGGCAGGTCGCCCCCCCCGGATCTCGCAATAGCGGCTATTTCATACATCCGCTTATCGTCCAGCTCGCGCATGTCAGGTGTGGAAGTCACCTCGGCGATCGCCGCCAGGTTGTCGAAAGAGAAATGAGGCACGCCGGCATTTCGGATCCCCATGGTCAGCGACGAGCGCGGCAAAGAGCCACTCAGGCCGCATACCGGCCAACCGCGCGCGCTCGAGACCGGAGCCGCGGCAGGTTCGATGTGCCGCGGCTCGGGCTTGATGGAAACGTAGTCGCCTTCAAAGGTCGGAGAACGCCGCGATCAATCGCGATCAGCCAGGATGTCTCCCGGAAGACCTTCCCGACCGACGCTCTTGAGTGCTCCCAAAACAGCATCGAGGGACACCGGTTCATCGAGCCCCGGCGGCTGTCGCAGCGTTGGGCAGGACTCAACGGCGTGCACATCCGAAGCCCAGTTGGCCAGGATGGCCCGTTTCACTTCAGGTTCCAGCGTGGGATGGGCGGCAATCGTGAAAGGATGCCGGGCTGATCCGACGGGTTTGCCGGGCATGATCTTCTCCTGGATTTAAAGTTTCTGAGCGAACAATTTATTGATATAGGTTTCGTATTCGGCACGCTATCCCGCTGTCTCGTGCAGCAGATCCTTGTGCCATGCGACGATCTGATCGTTTATTGCGAGCTTCATCTTCTTGAGACGCGCGATTTCAAACGCATCGGCACTGGTCGCACGACCTTTCCGTCCGATCTCCGCCTCCAGGCGAGCATGTTCCTTTTTAAGATAGTCCAGCCATGCGTTGGACATAGGGATAACCTCCATTCGACTGAGAGTGGCAACCAAGCCACGAGCGAGGCCGGCGAAGCGGGGCGTTCACATGATCACGGTCGCAGGCTGGTCTATCGCCGAGACCGCGCTCGGCTCGTGAACGCCCCCGGTCGGCTAGGCGGCCTGCTGCTGCGATTCCGCCCGCCCTTCAATTTGCCGCGGCGCTTCGGCTTGGCCGATGGCGATTTTCCGCGGCTTCATGGTCTCGGGTATTTCGCGCTCGAGCTCGATCCTGAGCAGACCGTTCTCGAAAGCTGCACCGCGAACCTGCACGAAATCAGCGAGCTGGAAGCGCCGCTCGAATGGCCGCGTAGCGATACCGCGATACAGATAGCGTTGATCGTCCGTCTCTGCTTCGCGCTTGCTGGCGCTCACGACAAGCTGATTTTGCTGCGCCGTCACCTCGATTTCGTCGCGACCAAAGCCGGGGACGGCTAGTGTGATCCGGTAACCGTTGTCGCCGGTCTTCTCCAGGTCGAAAGGCGGATAGCCATCACCTGACTCGCTACGCATTCCCGTTTCGAGCAGGTCGAACAGGCGGTCGAACCCGACAGTCGACCGCCGATACGGCGAGAAATCAAATTGTGTCCTCATAGCCAAATCCTCCTTGCGTTGAGCAATTTGGGCATGAGAAGCGCCAGAGAGAGCCGGCGCTCTCGAATCCCAACCGGATCCCCGAGCGGGCACCCGGCGGAATAAAATTAGGAATCAAATCCGGGAGGTCAAGAGGGCCGTTTGTCACGCTTGTGATCCGCCTGGTCGCACACGGTCGTGGTTCAACCCGGCCGTGATGGCGGTCGTTCGGCAAATCGCATTGACGGTGCCGATTGAAAGAACCGTGATCCGTTTCCTGAACGACGGGCGGCTTGCAAGATGCGCCGGTCGCACGTTGAATAGCCTGTTTGGCGGCGAAAACCGAAAATGTCGGGTGTCAAAGACGCTATTGGTTTGACGGATTGCATCTCGCGCGCTTCCAATGGCAGCGCTAGGCAAAGCGTATGAATGAAATCCGGGAACATATGCGAACCGATCACTTGTGTGCCCTGATCGAGGCCACGCCGATCGCGACAGTGGTCACCAATCCCCGTATCCGCGATAATCCCGTCATTGCTGCGAACGACGCCTTCTGCACCCTAACCGGCTATGCCCTGAACGAAATTCTCGGACGGAACTGCCGCTTCCTCAGCGGACGGGGAACCGAACCCGCGCCACGCGCCGCTCTGCGCCGGGCAGTCGCGGAGGCCCGACCAGAACTGGTGGAACTCACCAATTATCGCAAGGACGGCACGGCGTTCCGTAACGCGGTGATGATAGCGCCGTTGCTGGGCGAGGACGGGAAGATTGCCTGGTTCGTGGGTTCACAGATGGACGTCACCAACCGCGCCGCATCATTGGAGCTTCCCCGCTCACAAGCGGAAAGAAAGGTCGCAATGCTTACGCCGCGCCATTTACAGGTGCTCAAGTTCATGATCGCCGGCTATCGCAACAAGCAGATTGCGGGCTTTTTGAGCATCAGCGAGAAGACGGTGAAGATGCATCGCAAGGGGTTGCTCACCAGACTCGGGGCACCAACATCCGCCGACGCGATCCGCATCGGGGTCGAGGCGGGGCTTGGACGTCGCGTCGTTGGTCGGCTCTAACCGATATTTACCCTTCTGAATGAGATGCTTTCGTCCGTTACCGAAACCTCACGGATGCGAAGCCGACGGCGGTCAGCGAGGCTGGCGAGGATTTCGGTCACCGACTCCTCGGGGGCGGATGCGGCGGCCGTGACACCGATCGTGCCGTTCACGGGAAGCCTACTCCACTCCAGTTCGCTCGCCTGGGCCACGAGTTGCACCGAACCGCAATGCGTTGCCGCAACCTCGGCCAACCGGTTTGCGTTGGACGAGAAACGCTCGCCCACAACGATGACCGCATCTGCGCGAGCGGCGATGGTGCGGATGGCGGCCTGACGATTGGTCGTCGCGTAGCAGATGTCGCTGGCGGGAGGCGCTGCCAGGTCGGAGAAGCGCGCCGACAGACTGGAGATGATGGCGGCTGCGTCGTCAACCGAATAGGTTGTCTGCACCGCGTAAGCCGCCGGTTGGTCAGCGCCGATGTTGAGTTTCTCCACGTCGGATATGCTGCCGACGAGCGTGGCCCGGTCGGCTGGAAGGCGGCCGAGCGTTCCTTCGATTTCCGGATGTCCGGAATGGCCTATGAGCAGAACGTGACGACCATCCCTCCGATGACGTTCGACCTCACGATGAACCTTGGCGACGAGCGGACAGACTGCATCGTACACGACAAGCCCGCGCGCCTTCGCCTCTTCTGCGACTGCGGGTGCCACGCCGTGAGCGGAAAGGAGTACGACGGCGCCTCGCGGGACCTGATCCAGCTCTTCGACGAAAATTGCGCCCTGCGCTTCCAGACGCCGAACCACGGCAAGATTGTGCACGATCGGCCGCCGGACATAGACCGGGGCTCCATGTCGGTCGATAGCATCGGATACCGCGTCGATCGCGCGCCGCACGCCCGCGCAGAATCCTCGGGGCGCCGCCAGCAGCAGTTCGATCTCGGGCAATCGCTCCTCGACGGCTTCTGTCGGTGCGCGGTTCCTGTCTGGTGGGGTGGCGGGTAGTCCGGACAAGGCCCTTCCCGGTGCCGCAAGCGGTTCTCGTCTCGACATCCTCGCCGAGTGACAGGATCGATTGGGAACGGGCTCTCCCATCACAAAAGGTTCGCGCGCTGTTGATCGACCCAACTCTTGCCCTCGTCCCCACCCCACAACAGCCAGGCGGTGAATCCTGCGGAAGGATCCTCGTCAGACTCCCAGCGGTGCCGGGACGTCCTTTTGTCGACGGCGTGGCCAGCGAAAAAGCTGTACATCTGTTTGCGCCCGGCGAGCCGGCGGGCCTGGCGGACGCTCACTTCGGTTCCACCGCGGCCGAAGCGTTCGCGCAAACGGAGATCATGCCTGGCGTTGTCCGCCGTCTTTGCGGTTGGTCTGCAGCTACCGGCCGGCATCGCATGCTCCCGGGTCAACGCGGTCGGCTTATGCACCGCGCGCTTTCCATCGTTGGTCGCCACGCCATATTGCGGGTTCTCTCCGCTCGCTGCGGCAACGTGGCTCCTGATGCGCATATCCGTCGTCGTCTTTCTAACCGCCCTTCCATGGGCTTTTCCGTCGCGGCTATTCCAACTGACGCCATCGCTCGACCGGAAGTTATTGTCCGCCATCCTTTATCTTCCGCTCAACCCGGTTCCCGGGCGGTCGCGTCGGCGAGACTCAATTCGCCCTCATCCATCCCGTCCCAGTAATGAAGCCGCTCGGTCTCAAACTTGATCAGCACCAGTCCTGGCGTGTCCACGCCTTGCTCGAACCATGCCGCGAGATCTTTGGTCCAATGTTCCGTAAAGCTCGCCTTGTCTCGGATTAGACTGGCGCGCCCCTCGAGGGTCAGGAAGAACTGCCTCGTGCCGATGAGTCCGGATTTCGACTGGTACACGAGGCCGACATTGCCGTCGCGGCGAATATCGCCGACGGTACGCGTCTCTTCGAGCGTGAAGAACCAGCTGTCGCCGTCGAACTCCACGTCCCGGTTGTTGCTCATCGGGCGGCCAGCGATTGAGCCGTCCTCCGTTCGGGTCATAAGGACGGCGAAGTCGATATCGCGCATCTTCTTCGCAAGATCGGACAGCGTCAGCTTTGCCATGGGAGCCTCCTGAAGCCAGCAATCCCAAACCAACGCTAAGGCATCCGACAAGGTGCCGCGATATGGGCTAAAGGAGGTAACGCCGAAGCATCTGTCATCATCGGTTTGAACGGCGCAGAATATGGCACCCATTCGCTGCGCCGGATCAAGGCTTCGATGATCTACAAGGCCACCGGCAATTTGCGAGCAGTTCAAATCCTGCTCGATCACAGCAAGATCGAGAACACCCAAGTATCTCGGCGTCGATATCGATGACGCCCTGATCCTTGCTGAGCGTACCGAGATCTAACCTGGGTGGCTTCTCGTTTCCACGAGGAGCCGGTCCACGGCGCAACCGGCGACGATGAAGCCGATCGCTACTCCGTCGATCTTGCCAACAGTCGCACCGCGCGTGAACATGTTATGCGCCGCCCGACCCTTCAACCAACCCAACTCAAGCGAAGAAGGCCCGGCCGGAGCAACCGGCCGGGCCATTACCTTTCCGTCTGCGACGGAGCTATTTCAGGTTGCCAATTGCGGTCTCGAGCCCTGCGATTGCGTTTCGCGCTCCAGATAGGCCTTGGCCCTTGCCGCGCGACGTGCATGGCTTTCGGCGAGTTCGAGATGCGAACACCGCGCTGCCGGATCGGTCGCCGCGTCGGCTAGCGCACGCTCCTCTTTCTCCCGGCGCAAATGATGATTGAGATCAGAGATAGTGATCATAGCCCTCCTCCGAAATCAGGCTCATCGAGCCAGCACCGGGCTCGGAGCCATCGACTTCGTAAACGCGAAAAGGCCTGACTCGTTGCGCGGCAGGACGCTGAAACTGCAATCGGCTCAGACCACCGTAGATAGGCGACGTATTGCTGGCGACCGGCAGGGTGAGAGCGTCCGCTTCACCAGATAGCGCGAAGTCAGAAAGCTCGTCCCGATCAGACGGAACCCGGTCATCGCGCAGTCTTATTCGGCTGCCCGCCTGTTCAACGACCCGCCTGGCGCAGGGTTCGCATTGGAACGAGCAAGCGGAACGTAGCGGGCATTAAGCACGTTCTGTCATCCTTCCTTACCGACAACAGGACAGCCATCATGAAACGCGTCATGGCTTCGTTGACGACGGCGGTCGGCATGCTTTCCCTCATGGCCTGTGGCTCGAAGACCGAACCTGCCGAGCCGACCGGCACATCCCTCGACAATCTCAGCGAAGCGCAGCCCGCCCCAACCCCAGCCCCCGCCCTGGTCCCCGGTCAGGCCTTCGCCAATGCCGCTGCGGCGAGCGACGCGTTCGAGATCGCCGCATCGAAGCTTGCATTGGAAAAGGCGCAATCCAAGGCCATCAAATCCTTCGCCGAAAAGATGGTGGCGGCCCACACCGAGTCCACGGCCAAGCTGAAATCGGCAGCCGCCAGTGCTCCAACTCCGGTTACGCCCGATGCGACCTTGACCGCAGCCCAGCAAGACAGGCTGGCCGCGCTCCAGGCCAAGAGCGGTGCCGCCTTTGATACGGCCTATGCGGCCGAACAGGTCGCCGCCCATCAGGCGGCACTCGATACGCTCCGCAGCTATGCGGCCGCTCCGGACGAGCCAGCACTCGGCCAGTTTGCGACGACGACCGCACCAATCGTCGCGGCGCATCTGAACATGGCAAAGGCGCTGAAACCTTGACGAGACGTTCCTTCGTCGCCGGCCGACCCGCGATAGCGCGTGTCTGCCCCGAATTTCCAGGATGCGACGACGGTACAGGCAGGATCAATCCCGAAGTCTGATCCGCTGGCGCAATGCGATCGCTGCGGGTCGAGCCATCGAAAGGGCGACCATGAGCATCTTCGGCAACATTTTCGACAAGATCTTCAAGCACGAGCCCGCCGCCACGCCGGCCGCTGCCCCGCGACCCGCCCCCGCGGCTGCGGCGCCGACCGCAGCACCCGCGGCTTCCCAACCCTCGGCACCTCCCGCTGCGGCGGGCGCGGCCCCTCCCCCGCCATCTCCGCCGCAGGCTGTAGACGTCGAGGCCGTGCTCGTCGAAATGGCGTCGCTCAAGGGCGGCGGCGGCAACTGGCGGACGTCGATCGTCGATCTTCTGGCGCTCCTCGACCTCGACCATAGTCGGGAAGCACGTCATGAGCTGGCCGAAGAGCTTGGCGTCCGGGCTGGCGCAGATGGTAGCGCCGAGCAGAATATCGCGCTTCACAAGGCGGTGATGCGCAAGCTCGCGGAAAATGGCGGAGTTGTGCCCGACAGCCTGCGCGATTGAGCTGGCCCGTCCCTCTATCAGCTGGCGCGTCTGATCAGTTTCACGATCGCCAGCAGAATGATGGCGCCGACCAGCGAATAGAGGATCGCGACGAGATTAAGCGGCGCGTTGATGATCGACGCGCCGCCGCCGAACAGGAAGCCCGCAATGAGGGCGCCGACTATGCCGATGGCAATGTCGAAGAAGATGCCGCCACCGCTGCGCATGATCATGCCGGCCGCCCAACCGACAAGCGCGCCGACGATCAGAATGATAATGAGGCCCATGGCGTCCTCCGATGCGTCAAAACTCAAGTAGCTAACAGACGCTCAGGCACCTGATCCGGTTCCGTAACGGACTACGACCGCGGAAGCCGCAAAGCTCGTACGACACGCAACGCCAAGCTTCCCGGAGGTCAGCAGCGTGGTTCCAGGTCCATGCCCGCATCAATATGGCTTGGCGTGGAGCACGGGCCAGGATCAGCGTTGCGCTTTGGCCGCCTCATTCACCTCGGCACGTTGGGCGGTGTCTTCGGCGCTGGCAGCCATCGCCTCCCAGGTCAATGCCGAACGCTCGTGCAGCATGCGGCGATTGGGCAAGTTGGTCCTGGCGGCCGCTTCGCGTTGCGCGGCGGCCTGGGCGCGATAGGATTCGATCAGGGACATCGGGCGCACCTAGCCGATGCCTGCGCTCGCGCCTAATTCCTGCTATCCCCGGCGCTGGATTTCGGGTCAGATTGCGAAGCTGCCCGGCCCCGATCGACTATTTACCCTGGCTCCATTTGGAGAGTGCTTGCCGATACCGTGCTTGCGCCTTGTCGACGACGCGCTGCGCACGGGTGATTTCCGTAGCCTGTCGCTCCTCAAGCGCCCGCTTGTCCGCCGCGAGTTCTGCTTCCCGTTGGACCAATGCCTGTTGCTCCCGCGCATGGCGGCGCTCCATATTCGCATGTGCAGCCTCGGCCGTCTCCACGGCCGTTCGGGAAGGCTTGGGTGGCAGGCGACGCTTCGCTGGCGCCTTTCGCGTTGACGCTTGCTGCTGGACTATCGGCGTCTCGCGACGTTTCCTATCCCTCTGAGACTTGGCGCTTCCACGGCGGGTCGCAGGCCGGGATTTCGCGGGTGCCTTTCCTAACGCCGCCAATTGCTCCTGCGACGAACCACGGGAACGCCGGATCACCTTTTCCGGCGATGCCAACGGCTCCTCCATCAGGTCCGGATCCTTGACCTCTTCGGCCAAACCCTGGGCGAAAAGATTATTATCGCTCCCCCAGGCAGCGAGGGCAGCCTTCTGACTGGGCGCCGCCACATAGGCGTCGTGAAAGCCGATCGGGGTACGATAGACCTTGAGCTTGTGCCGACGCGCCATGGGATCATTCCAGATCGAAGGAACTAGGTGACCGGTGAAAAGGGCCGGCGGCCCGAGCGGGGCCGCCGGCTTGAACGATCACATATTCTTCAGGCTACCGGCTCGCCGAGTTCGAGCTTCACGGGTGACAAAGTGCGGGCGGTCGGTGTCGGAACCCCGCCTGCCTCGAATTGCTTCTTGAGCGCCGCCTTGCGCTCGGCCATCGCAGCGCCGAGCGCGTCGAGATCGACATCGGTGGCGCGCGCCTGCGCAAACATGCCCTCCTTCGGCATCTCCTCCTCATGAACGTGATGCTTGATCTCTTCGGAGAGGACCGTGACCTTGGCCTCGAAGAAATCCTCGCCCGGGGCGCCATCCAATATCTGCGCGATCATGAGCTTGGCGCCGTCATGTTCGACATAGGCTTCCTCGAGCGTATCGTTTTCGATCTTGCCCTTGAGCGCCGGATAGAAGAGCTCCTCCTCGATCATCGTATGAATGACGAGTTCGGTGCAGATCTGCGTGGCGAGCGCCTGCTGCCTTTCGGCAGATTTCGCGCTTTCAAACTTTTCGAACAGTTCCTCGACGGCACGGTGATCCGCCTTCAGCAAGGCGATCGCATCGGGTGACTTGGCTGCCATGATATACCCTTCGCTACTGATGTTGGTGCGGCAGCGACGGACTGCCAGACGCATAACATTCGAGGCCGGTCTTGGGTGCCGTGGCAAAGGGGCTCAGGGACGCGCGCATGATCGGGAAGCGCTGCATCCCGATAGCGATTGAGGTCAATCAGGCGCCCGTCTGGCTATGGGGTGCTGCGACCGGCTTCGATTCCGGCGATTCCCGCTGCCTGAGGAAGATGGAGAGCACGACCAGCACCGCCGTCGATAGGAATTCGCTCTGCCAGTTCTGGAGAGACTCAAACCAGAGCTGGGCGTCGAACAGATAAGCGAGCGTGGTCGGGGCAGCTTGCCCATGCTCCAGCGCTTCCTGCGCTGCGACCTTCGCGCTCTGCGTCCAGTGGAGCAGGAATGAGGCAAGGAACAGCAAGGCGAGCGCGAGACCGAGCGAGCGGGCATAAAGTGCGCGCCAGATCGGTCCCCAGCGCAGGATTGAGGGCGCCCCGGGCTTATGGGCCTGCAACTCCAGCCGAGCGTCACGGGGCTCGCTCTCGTCCGGATCCCTGGATTCAGCCGAACCACGTTGGATCAGGATGGCTGTCAGGACGACATAGGCGGACATCTGCAGGAATTCGCTTTCCCAATTCTCGAAGACCGAGGACAGGAATTCCGGGCTGATGGCGTAGGCCGACAGGCTCATGAGCGGCATGCCATGACGGAGCGCGTCCTCGTTGGCGACATGCCAACCCGCCACCCATTGTCCCGCTATGCTTCCGCCGAAGAGCAGCAGCAGAACGATCGTCAGCCCATTATCGCGCAGCCACCGCATGATGCTCCTCCTTGCCCGGGCGCTTCCGCTTCGCCTTGTCGGCAAGTTCGATCCAGACCGGCGCATGATCGCTTGTCTTCTCCCAGCCGCGGACATGGACATCGACCTGGGCGTCGACGAGGCGGTCGGCGAGCGACTGGCTCAGCAGGAGATGGTCAATCCTGAGCCCAGCATTGCGGGCATAGGCGTTCCGGAAATAATCCCAGAATGTGTAGATCACCTCGCCCGGATGGAGCGTACGGAGTGCATCGGTCCAGCCCTGCTCCAGCAGCCGGAAATAGGCCGCCTTCACTTCGGGCGCGAAGAGGGCATCGTCCAGCCAACGCTCGGGCTTGTAGACATCAAGGTCGGTCGGCATCACGTTGAAGTCCCCGGCCAGCATGACGGGAAGGCCCGAACCCAACAGCTCGGCCGCATGGTCGATCAACCGATCGAACCAGCGGAGCTTGTAATCGAACTTCGGCCCCGGTCGCGGATTGCCGTTGGGAAGATAGAGACCACCGATCAGGATGCCGTTGACCGCCGCTTCAATATAGCGGCTTTGCGTCCCGTCGGGATCCTCCGGCAGCCCGCGTCGTGTCTCGTGGATCTCACCGGCACGACTGAGAAGCGCGACCCCATTCCAGCTCTTCTGGCCGTGCCAGATGGCGTCATAGCCAAGGTCGCGGATTGCCCTCTCCGGAAATTTCTCGTTCGGGGCCTTTAACTCCTGCAGCACCACAATGTCTGGCGCGCTTTCTTCCAGCCAGCGCAGCAGCACCGGCAGTCGGCCGTTCACTCCGGTCACATTGTAGGTGGCGATTTTCACGGTTCGCGGCGGCGTGAGGCTTTTTCCCATCGCCTTGCATGAGCTGTTCTTGCCATGCCTGCCAGACGCGGGGCGGGAACAGTCGTTCCGAAAGGTTTCCGACTATCACCCGTCCGGCGCGGCGGACGGACACAGATATTGTCGGCATCACCACCACAACACCATCAATTCCAAGGCCGACCGGCGTGTTGGGCGCGGAACTTCACCCCCAAACTCTGCGCCGGCACTTTTCTGAAGAGCACGAATGTTCGCGGTTTCTGCGTCTCAACCGGCGCCAGCTTCTGACCCACGGACATCGGTCAACGGAGTAATTTCTTACCGCGCTCGACCAGGCCGGCCTGCACTTTGGCCGCTGCAAGTGCCAGGATCGGCGGAAGGTCGATAATCGCGTGGACCTTGTCGTCGAACACCTCGAGACAGCTTGTCAAACGCTGCCCCAGTGCCTCGAGCACAAAAGTGAGCTTATCCCCATCCCACTGTCGACTTACGATCGTACCGCCTGGGACGAACGCCGTGAGCTGTCCGAGTCCTTTGTCCAACCTCCGCCTGGCCTCGGCGCGGCCCACCTTGTGGGGGATGTCGACGATAATAGGCTGCGCCATATCCATCAAACGCCCCAGCATGGCGTGGTATCCGGCCGCATGGAAGCACCGACCCATGCTCATATGTCGGCTAATATCGGTGACTTCAGCCGCTCGACACATCCCGGGACCGGTCATCGTTCTCAAACTGAACACAGGGCGGCTATTAGGCAGCCGAAATCGAGCTCTGGAAGACCGCTTTGCCGGCGATTCCGTCCCCAGCAGTTCAAGCTGACGGGAAGGAACGCCCAGGCGGCGATGCCAGCGTCACCGGATTGCCTTCCGGATAGCCAGTCAGCTGTCATTGCGTGGCACTTTGGAAGCGACAGAGAGTTGGGTAACAATGACCGACCCTGACAGACCCATTGCCATTGGCCTCCTTTCCCAGCGCGATCTGGAAACACTGGGCGCGGCTTTTACGCGACACTTTCCCATTCCAGATGACCCCGGTGAATTCGGCGATTTGATCGCCGAACTGGACCGGCTTACGGAGCATGGACCCGGCGATCGAACGAATCCAATTTTGCCACCCCGGTAGTTGGCGACGATGACATTTGGGGCTTTCCATCATGGGCTCTCCCACACATGTCTTCCGACCAGGTACACCTCCTCCAAGCCGTCAGCGCTTGCCGGTAGCTTTCACGGGCCTTGTCGGCCGCGACGCCGATAACAACACCAAGCAGGTTGCCGACAACCAAGGCGGGCGAGCCCCCTTCCTATGGCCGTGGGTCGGCTCCATTATTTATGTTCAGGTTTCCCCTTGCGACTGGTCGACGCCATCTTTTTCAATTCCGTTTCGGTCATCGACTTTTCCATGGATTTCGATGCACCCTTGAGTGCGCTCTTGGGCGTATCGCCGCGCTTCGCGGACAGGGCTGAACCAGCGGCCTTCTGTTGTGCTGCGGATTTGGGGGGCATGTGATCTCTCCTTCTCGCGTCCGAGAAAAAACCCGCCATGAAGGTGGCTGTTCCAGCCTCGTGGCGGGGGACGGGTGGTGGCCATCGACGTCCCAGGAATGTCACTGCGCTTAGGCATGTCCGCAAACTGCCGCGCGCCGGGCAAGCCCGACGCGCGGCTTTACGCGGCAAGGCGCGTAGCTGCAGACGACGTTCGCCGGGAGGTGAGCTGGCGACCGCCATGTGCAGCCGGGTTGCCACCGGCCGTGCCAGGCCATTTCTACCATGAGCCGAGCAAGCGAAAATTTAACAATGTTAATCCCGGCAGCCTGTTCCCGACGCTCATATGGTTGCCGCGCCCAGCCCGCTGCCCTTGGCTCCTAAGCCGTTCTTCGATCGGGATCGGTCGGACGTGTACGCCTGGCCCAGAACCGGTCGTCCACGATGATGTTGTTCGCCTCAGCGACCGCCAGAATTCCTGCCGGATTCAGTTTATCACCGCCGTCATAAATGATCGCGGCGCGCTCCCACTCGCCTTCTTCCAGGGCGATCGCGGCGGCCAACGCCTCACACAGGGAACAATTTGAGAGCCTTACTTCCGGCCCGACCAACAGCATCGCCGGCGCTTCAAGCTCGATTGCCATGGCTGCCCTCCTCATATGCGATGGCAAGAGCGTGACCGCGTCAGACGACCGTCACAATAACATTGGTCAATTTCGGTTCGATCCAACGGATCATGCGAGACGGAATTGGCAGACCTCAGACGTTCACCAAGTGGCCCGCGAAGTCCAGGCCGGCATCTATTCCTCCCCCAATCCGGGACTCTTTGTATGGCGCGATCTCAGGTGCCCGCCAAAATCGGAGTTGGCTATACACGCCGCCCACAATAATTTCGGGCTTACTGGTAGCGCGGCCGCCCGAACGGCTCGAGCCGGGCAACCATAGTTCTCGCTTCCCTAAGCGAGCGCAATGTTTGTTCGAGCGAATGGTTCAGGTCGACCCTTGCCCGGCTGGCCCTGGCATGCGTTTCCTCCAATTTGCTGACCATCCGGCCGATGGGCAGACTGGCGACCGACGCTCGCGCCTTCCTCCCGAGCAGTTCGGTGAAATCGAACCGGAACAGGCTCTGCCCACCCTCTCCACGGATGTCGAAAGCACAGGCGAGTGGATTAGAACGGTCGTCCACCAGTTCGTGCCACATGCCATGGGCGCCCGCAAATGCCTCGACAAAGGCCTGCTCGGCGGAGGGAAGCTCAATGCCTTCGTCGTCTTGCGACCATGTCTGGCCGTCGAAAAAATCGTAGAAGAAGCGAGGCATATAATCCTCCGCAAATTAAGCCGGTGCGACATGAAGCGCAGAGAAGCTGTCAAGAATCGCAACCGATTTCAACAACCCGGGTTAATGCCAACTTTCTTATCCATCGGCTATAAAAAGGCTCTATGGCCGGCCCTGGATCGGGCGGAGATACGATATGGCCAAGTCGAGCAAGAAGGCGGGTGGCGAAGGCCTGATCCCAATCTGCGCGATCGGCGGCTCTGCTGGCGGGATCAAGGCGCTGCAGCAATTCTTCAGCGAAATCGATCCCCATCTCGGTATCGCTTATGTCGTCATCCTGCACCTGTCGCCGGATCATCCGAGCCAGTTGGCGGCGATCCTCGCCACCGCTACCGAGATGGGCGTGCATCAGGTCGAGGATTCGCCCGAGCTCAAGCCCAACTGCGTCTATGTCATTCCGCCCGACCGCGAACTTGTGATCAAAGGCGACCACATCCAGGCGCGCCCCTTCACCGAGCCGCGCGGCATCCGGGCACCCGTCGATCGCTTTTTCGAGTCGGTCGCCGAAGCGCGGGGCGACGGTTTCGCGGTCGTCATGAGCGGAGCCGGGTCCGACGGATCCATCGGCGTGCGCAAGGTCAAGGAGGCGGGCGGTCTGATCCTGGTGCAGGATCCGCTTGAGGCAGAATTTCCGGCGATGCCGCGAAGCGCCATTGCTACAGGAGCCGCCGACTTCATCGAGCCGGTGAAGAACATGCCGCGGCGGATCGCCGAGCTGCTGCACAGCAAGCGCATCCTGGCCGATACCGCGGAGCGCGAGACCGAACACCAGATCATGCGGATCGTCTCCTTCCTGCGCGCGCGCACCGGACATGACTTCGCCAGCTACAAGTCCGCGACCGTCCGCCGCCGGATCGGTCGCCGGATGCAAGTCACTCGCCAGGACAGCCTGGCCGATTACGCGCGCTATCTCACCGAGACCCCCGAGGAAGCCCAGGAACTGTTCAGCGATCTGCTGATCTCGGTGACGTCATTCTTCCGAGACCCTGGGGCCTTCGAGGTATTGGCGAAATCGGTCATTCCAACCTTGTTTGATGCCTGCGGTCATGAGGACACGATCCGGGTCTGGACGGTGGGCTGTGCGACCGGAGAGGAGGCCTATTCGCTGGCCATCCTGATGCTCGAAGAAGGCCATAAGCGCGACATTCGACCCAATATCCAGATCTTCGCGAGCGACCTCGACGAAGGCGCACTCGCGACCGCCCGCGAGGGCCGTTACCCCCGGGCGATCGAAGCCGACGTCAGCGAGGAACGGCTTCGGCATTATTTTGTCGAGGAGGTCGAGCATTATCGCGTGCGCAAGGAGGTGCGCGATCTGGTGTTGTTCGCCCATCACAGCACCCTCAAGGATCCGCCCTTCATGCGGATGAACCTGGTCACCTGCCGCAACCTGTTGATCTATCTCGAGCGCGACCTGCAGCAGCAGTTGCTGGCTTTATTTCATTATTCGCTGCGCCCGGGCAATTATCTGTTTCTCGGTTCGGCTGAGAGCGCCGACGCGCGAACCGACCTTTTCCTGCCGCTGGACCGCGAGTCGCGCATCTATTCCGCCAAGGCCCGCACGGCGAATGCGGTCGAGCTGTTCAGTCAGCTTCCCAGCGAGCACCGCAAGGACATACCCGCATTGCGCGCGCAGCCACGCCGTGAGCGCTCCCCCGGGACCGCCCACGCGGGGACGCTCGAGAAGGCCGCACCGCCCAGTGCGCTGGTCGACGACGATCATCGCATCATTAACCTCTCGGCCAATGCCGGCCGGTTCCTGCTGCCGCCAGAAGGTCCGATGAGCCACGAGTTGCCCGACCTCGTCCGGCCCGAACTGCGCGCCGAGCTGCGGAGCGCACTCCACCGGGCGTTCACGGCGCACGAGCCGACCATCACCCTTCCCGTCAATGTCGCGTTCAATGGCTATCGCCATCGTGTGGTCATGCACATCTCGGCCGCGGTCGAGGAGGAGCGCGAGGCGCCACTGGCGCTGGTCATGTTCATGGATGGCGGTCCGGTCGAGGAAGCGCAAAGCGAGGATGAGAACGAGGCGACATTGGGCACGGTCGAGATTCGCCGGCTGCGCGAGGAGCTTCGGACCGCCCAGGAGCGTCTCAGCGCCAGTCGTCGCGAGCATGAAGGCGCGATCCAGGAATTGCGGATTGCCAATGAGGAACTCCAGTCGGTCAACGAGGAATATCGTTCGACTGCCGAGGAACTCGAGACCAGCAAGGAGGAGCTTCAGTCGATCAACGAGGAGCTGCAGACGGTCAATGGCGAGCTCAAGAGCAAGCTCGACAATATCGCCAACGCCCACAGCGACCTGCAGAACCTCGTCAATGCCACCGAGATCGGAACCCTCTTCCTCGACCCGGAGCTGCGCATCAAGATGCTGACCCCGGCCGTCGAAAAGCTGTTCAGCGTGACCGATTCCGATATCGGCCGGCCCATCACCGACTTTACCCACAAGCTGGTTTACGACGGTGTCGAGCATGATGCGCGGCAGGTTCTGAAAAACCTCGCGCCGCTCGAAGGCGAGGTCGAGACGAAAGACGGCCGTTGGCTTGTGATGCGTCTCAGGCCCTATCGCACCGTCGAGGACCGGATCGACGGCGTGGTGGTGAGCTTTGTCGAGATCTCCGAGCGACGCGCTGCCGTGGATGCCCTCCGGCGAAGCGAGGAGCGCTACCGCAGGATGACCGACAAGCTGCTGGAAGCCGCCATCGACAGCGGCGCCGACCGCACGGCCCTCGACACCGCCCGCATGCGCGTGGAGACAGAGCTTGGGGAACCATAGGCTGATCCGACGCCCCGTCGCACATCTGTTCTGGAGATATATCGGATGACGCACGAGCATGAATTGGAAACCGCGTTGTCAAACGGCATTGGAAGTTGACCCCCTATCGGCGTCCAAAGTTGACCCCCGGATAATGGCAGTTCGGGTTGTCCCGGTAGTCCATAGGAGGGCCCCGCGGACGACGCCGCGCGCCGTCAGGAGCGCTGGCGGCGGCGTCCGTGGGAGGTACCTGTGGGCCCACCGGGTCAACCCGGGGGATGGGGGTCCGGGGGAAGGGGTTAGGCGGCTTCGCGGCTCTTGAAGCGCCAACTCTCATTGCCGGTCTCGACGATGTCGCAATGGTGGGTCAGTCGGTCGAGCAGTGCGGTGGTCATCTTGGCGTCGCCGAACACGCTGGGCCATTCGCCGAACGCAAGGTTGGTGGTGACGATGATCGAGGTCTGCTCATAGAGCCGGCTGACGAGGTGGAACAGGAGCTGGCCACCGGAGAGGGCGAACGGCAGATAGCCGAGCTCATCGAGGATCACGAGATCGAGCCGCGACAGATGGTCGGCGATCCGCCCCGGCTTGCCGGCGCGCGCTTCGGCTTCGAGCCGGTTCACCAGGTCGACGGTATTGTAGAACCGGGCCCTGGCACCGCTGCGCACACAGGCGCAGCCGATCGCGATGGCCAGATGGGTCTTGCCCGTGCCGGTTCCGCCGACCAGGACGGCGTTGCGCTGGCTGGTCAGGAACCCGCCGGTGGCAAGGTCGCGGACCAGGGGCTCGTTGATCGGGGTGGCGGTAAAGTCGAAGCCGGCCAGTTCCTTCGCCAGCGGCAGCTTGGCAATCGTCATCTGATATTTGATCGAGCGGGCCTGCTTTTCGTCGATCTCGGCCTTGAGCAGGTCGCCGATCACGCGCTGGGCGGAGTGCTGCCGCTTCACCGCATCGGCGACGACCTCGTCATAGGCATGGCGCATGCCGGCCAGCTTCAGCGTCGCCATCATGTCCAGGATCTCGTGGCGTTCCATAAGACCTCCTCAGGCTGTCATATCGGGCACAGTCGGCAATAGGTTCATGGGCAAGTCGCAGCCCTTCGGGCGTCGCGATGTTGAGCGGCGCCGGCGGCTGCCGCTGGCGGGTCAGGATGTTGAGTACGACATCGCGGCTGATCGGGCCGCCAAGGAGCGCTTCGGCGCAGGCCGCATCCACGGCGTCCAGCCCGTCGCTCACCACCGCCGCGAGGATGCCGACCATCTGGCGATCGCCATCGGCATGGGCGGCAAGCCGCCGCCGGACCCGCTCGATCGCGGGCGGCAGATCCCATTCCTTGAAGGGGGCACCGTTGCGCAACGCGCCCGGCTTGCGCGCGAGGACGGGCACATAGTGCCACGGATCGTAGATCGTCTGCTCGCGCCCGAACCGCCGAACATGCTCGCCGACGCTCTCGCCGTCCTGGCGGATCACGATGCGGTCGGCATAGGCATGGATCTCGACCGGCCGTCCTGCCGCCTTCGCGTGGACCGAGTATTTATTGTAATCGAACCGGACCAGCAGCGTCTTCGATACCGATGCCGGCAGCGCATGGAAGCCGTCGAACGGCCCGCGATAGGCGATCAATGCCGGGCGGTCCGCCTGCTCGAACACCTCCTGTATCGTCTGCGCCTTGAGCTCGGGATGCGCTGCGCGGCGGGCATAGGCCAGGCAGCGATCCTCCAACCAGGCGTTGAGCTCGCCATAGCTCTTGAACCGCAGCCGGGGCGTGAAGAAGCGCTCCCGCACCAAGCCGACCTGATTCTCGACCTGTCCCTTCTCCCACCCCGACGCCGGCGTGCAGGCCACCGGATCGACCAGATAGTGCGCGCACATCTGCTGGAAGCGGCGATTATATTGGCGCTCGCGGCCGACGAAGATCGCGTCCACCGCCGTCTTCATATTGTCGTAGATGCCGCGCTGGCAGGCCCCGCCAAAGAAGGCGAACGCCTTGTCATGGGCGTCGAAGACCATCTCCTGGCTCTCGCGCGGATAGGCACGCACATAGAACATCCGGCTGTGGCACAGCCGCATGTGCGCGACCTTCACCGTCGTCGGCACACCACCGATGATCGCAACCTCGTGACTCCAGTCGAACTGGTAAGCCTCGCCCGGGTCGAAGCTCAGCGGCACATAGGCCGCGGCCGTCGCTGCCGACCGCCCGCGATGCCAGCCCGCCGCATATCGGCGCACCGCGTCGTAGCCGCCACGATAACCCAGACCCTGCAGCTCCTCGAAGATCCGGATCATCGTCAGCCGCTCGCGCCGCGCCTTGCGCTCGTTCGTTTCCAGCAACCCTTCCAGCTCCGAGGCCCACGGCCCCAGCTTCGGCAACGGCTGCACCGTCCGCTCATAGGCAAATGCCGTCGCGCCCGAACGCAACACCTTGCGCACCGTGTTCCGCGATACGCCGAGATCGCGCACGATCTCCTTGATCGACTTGCCCTTCACGAAAAACTCGCGGCGGATCCGCGCTACCGTCTCCACGATCAGCATCCCCCGCTCGCTCCCGCGCCAAAGCGCGAAAGCCTGAACCGGCCATGTTCAGGGGGTCAATTTTGCACGCCGATCACCCCAGAAACGGGGTCAATATTCCACGCCGATTCACACGCCCATCGTCAACGCGTCGTCAAAGTCGGCGCTGATCGCCACAAAGACGGCGTCGGGCGCGGTGTGGATGGTGCGCACATGATTGACCGCAGTGATGCATGCCTCCTCGTCGAGCAGATCCCAAACGGTCCGGATGATGGCGATGTCGGCGCTTTCCCCGATCAGCAGGCCTTTCGCCTCACGCGCGAGCAGCAAGGCAACGGTAGCCAGGATGAGCCCGATCGCGATCGAGGCGACCCCGTCGAAGCGTGCGTCGCCCAGATGATGGCTCACCCAGACGCCCAGCGCGGCAATCAGCAACCCCGCCAGCGCTGCGCTGTCCTCGAAGAGGATGATGAAGCCCGCCGGGTCCTTCGACCGGCGCACCGACTGCCACCAGCCGCTCGCCCCGCGCCGGGCGTTGAATTCTCGGACCGCGATCCCCCACGACATGCCCTCGAGCAGGAGCGCCACGGCGAGCACGACATAATTGACGGTGGGATCGCGCAGCGGTTCGGGGGCGCTGACATGCCGCCATCCTTCATAGATCGATACCCCGGCACCGAGTGCAAAGATCAGGATCGCCACGATGAAGGCCCAGAAATAGAGCTCGCGACCATAGCCGAAGGGATGCGCGGCATCCGCTGGCCGCTTTGCCTTGGCCTGCCCATAAAGCAGGAGAAGCTGATTGCCGCTGTCGACAAGCGAGTGCACGCCTTCGGTGAGCATGGCCGAGGAGCCGGTGACCGAGGCTGCCGCGAATTTCGCGAGGGCAATACCGAGATTGGCGGCAAGCGCGCCATAAAGGACGAGGTTGGCCCTGATCGCCCGCGCGAATGTGCCCGGCGTCGCCCCGGTCATGCTGGCCTCCCAGTTCTGGTCCGGTTCGCGACATCCGGCCGCCAGGATGAGCGCGACGTGTCAGAGTTTGTGGCCAAAGCCATAGGTCGCTCCCGGCCCTCACAGGTGGCCAGGGCGATAACTGTCCCACAGGGCAAAGGGTTCGCGCTCGGGACGGCCAGTGATGCGATTTCGCCGACCCGCTGAGAAGGGCTGCCCCCCCTTGTTTCTTCGCCCACGCGTGCGGACGTCGATCGGTCGAAGGGGTGCAGTGTCTCTTCTGCGGCCGCTACGCGTTGAATGTCGGCACGAACCCTATCTGGGAAAGGTCTGGAGATGAGACATTGGTGGGGCGAAGAGCGACGCCGGGACCGTGAAGATCGGGAGCGGGTCGGCCCCTATGCGCGCTATGCCAACCGTTACGGGCCAGACGACGACGAGCGCGCGTGGCGACGCCGGATCGATGCCTTCTATGAGGCGCGGGAAGGTGAGGACAGGTCGCGGCTCGATCGGACCAACGGATATCGCGGCACTGCCCAGCGGCGCTATGACGATCGAGAGAGCTATCGCCAGGGCGTCGGGTGGGCCGGTGGGCCGTATGGCGGCGATGATCCGGGCTATGGCGTGGGTCATGCCGGTGGCGCCTGGAGCGGCTATGACGAAAGCCGTGCTTCTCCGACCTGGCAAGGCGAGCGCAATTTTGACCCCGACGATCGCCAGGAACGCGGGTGGTTCGACCGGGCAGGCGACGAGATCCGGTCCTGGTTTGGGGACGAACAGGCCGATGCGCGGCGTCGGTTTGACATGCACCGTGGCCGTGGCCCCAAGGGCTATAGTCGCTCGGACGATCGCATCCGCGAGGATGTCTGCGATCGCCTGACCGAGGATCCCAGGCTCGATGCTTCGGACGTCGAGGTACAGGTGGATCGTGGCGAGGTGACCCTGACGGGCACGGTCTTCGATCGCTCATCGAAAAGGCGCGCGGAAGATTGCGCGGATGCTGTGATGGGCGTGACCAACGTCCAGAATAATTTGCGTGCGCGTGCCTTCGACCAGGCGGGCGGCGCGCACTAGCGCGCCCTCCTTCAGCCTGGCCCCGGCGCTCAGCTTTCCGGGGGTGCCTTTTCGGGCACGACGGTCAGCGGCTCGATCGATGCCGCGATCGCATTGGAGAGCTGGGCCTGGGTGAAGGGTTTGGCCAGCATCCGCGTCAGCGGCTGGTTCACCGCAATGTCGTCCTTTTCGGCATAGCCGGTGACCACCAATGCCCTGAGCTCGGGATGGAGCGCGTGAATGCGGGTCAGCAATTCGAGGCCGGACATGGACGGCATCGCATAGTCGGTGACGATGAGATCGAAGGCGAGCGGATCGGCCGCCATCAATTCCAACGCCGTCTTGCCGTCCGCGGCGATCCGCACATCATGGCCCAGATCCTCGATCATCGCGGCGGTCGTCACCCGCACTCCGTCATGATCGTCGACTAGCAGAATGCGCAGTCGAAGAGGGTTCTCGACCAGTGGCGCATGCGCTGGCGCGAGCTTGGGGACCAACGCCAGGTCCGGGGCCCGCGGCAGCCATATCTGGACCTCGGTGCCGACCCCCGGATTGCTCCTGATCCGCATAGCGCCACCCGACTGCTGCACGAAGCCGAAGACCATGCTCAGTCCCAATCCTGTGCCCTTGCCCACTTCCTTGGTTGTGAAAAAGGGCTCCATCACCCGGTCGATGAGATCGGCTGGAATCCCACAGCCGCTGTCCACTACCGTCAGGCTCACATAATCCCCCGCCACGAGGCCAAGGTCGTTTCCGTCCGGCAGGCTTTCATTGACCTCGCGAACGATGATCGCGCCGCCCTCCGGCATCGCGTCGCGCGCATTGATGATGAGGTTGATAAGCGCAAGTTCGAGTTGCGCGCCGTCGACAAAGGCCGGCCAGATCGCACCGACCGGCTGCCATTCGATCCGCACCAGTCCGCCGAGCGTGTGGTCGAGCAATTGTTCGATCGACCGCGAGAGGTCGCGCAACTCGACTCGGCCCGGCTCTAGCTTCTGCTTGCGCGCGAAAGCCAGGAGACGGCCGACCAGTTCGGCGCCCTGCTCGGCCGCGTGCCGGGTCATCTCGACGAGCTTGCGCTCCTTGTCGCCCAGTTCGACGCGGCGCTCGATCATGCTGAGACCGCCAAGCACCGAGGCCAGCAAATTGTTGAAATCATGTGCGATGCCACCGGTCAGCTTGCCGATGGCATCCATTTTGCGCGCGTGGAGAAGTTCGCCCTCAAGTTCCTTGCGTTCGGAAATGTCGAGAAGCGTGCCGGCATATTCCATGGCTTCGCCGTGCACGTCGCGCAGCAGAATCGCCTGGTCGAGAAAATGACGATACTGGCCGCTCGCGCATTTCCAGCGATATTCGACCGCAAAGCTCGGTCGGTCCTGCCTTGAACCGATTTCCGCCAGCACTTTCTCCCGGTCCTCGGGATGGAGACGGTCGGCCCAGAAGGTCGGTGACGCTCGCACGTCCTCGAGCGTGAAGCCGGTCAGCGCCTGGAAATTGCCACTGACGAAGGTCGGGGCGCGCGAGGGCCCGATATCCTCGAGATAGAGGATGATCGGCAGGCATTCGATGATCGCAGCCTGGCGCTGTTCGGCGAGGCGCAATTTGCGCTCGGCCTGGAGATGTTCCGCCTTGGCCTTCAGCGCTGCGTCAAGCAGTCGCTGCTCCTGCTCGGCCTTGCGCTGGATCTCGCGCGTCATCTGGTAGAGGTCGACGAAGACCGAAACCTTCGAACGCAAGACCAGGGGCTCGACGGGCTTGAAGACATAGTCGACTGCACCCATCGCATAGCCGCGCTGAAGATGCTGCGCCTCCTTGTTCACCGCCGAGAGGAAGATGATGGGAATGCGGCGCGTCTGGTCGCGACTGCGAATGAGCTGGGCGGTTTCATAGCCGTCCATGTCGGGCATGTAGACGTCGAGCAGGATCACGGCGAACTGTTCGCGCAGGAGGAGACGCAGGGCCTCCGTCCCTGATCGCGCGGTCACAACCTCCGCGACATCCTCGAGGACCGTGCCCAGTGCGAGCAGATTGCGCTCGTCATCGTCGACAACAAGGATACGCGCCCGCTCCGGCGCAGCCTCGCCCTCCCCGGTAGCAACCGGCGAAGGAACAAAATCGTCCGGAATGGTGACCGGATTCTCGACGACGCGGCTCATTCGGCCGACGCCGAAATGAGGGTGGCGGTGACGGTGGCTCCAGCGCGACCTCGCGCCAGCCAGACACGCAGCAGCGCCAGCAGAAGCTCGATATCAACCGGCTTGGCGATATAGTCCGAAGCGCCCGCATCCAGGCATTTCTGCCGATCGCCCTTCATCGCCTTGGCGGTCACCGCGATGAGCGGCAGCTGAGCAAGTTCCGGACGGGCGCGGATCCGCTGCATCGTCTCATAGCCGTCCATTTCGGGCATCATGATGTCGATCAGCGCCGCATCAATATGTGGTGTTTGCTCCAGGATGAGAATGCCATCCCGGCCATTCTCGGCATGGAGCACCTCGACCCCATAGGTCTCGAGCACGCTCGTCAGCGAATAGATATTCCGGATGTCATCATCGACGATCAAGATCCGAGCGCCTTCGATTTCCGGCACGGTCGACGGGCTGATGCCGGTGCCCTCGTCAAGGGTGACGATAGCGACATCCCGGCGTGGATGCGAAGGCCGATCAGCGATCCGGGTGAAGGTGGCAGCGAGATCCTCATGGCTGGCCGGCTTCTCGAGCACGCTTGTCGCTCCGAGCTCCGCCGCCGAGCCGCGCGCCTGCGCGCCCGAGATGACATGCACCGGGATATGCGCCGTCGCCGGATCATGCTTGAGCAGATCCAGGAGCACGAAACCGTCGATGTCGGACAGGCCGAGGTCGAGGGTGATGGCGGAGGGTAGGAGCTTGCGCGCGGTGGCAAGGGTACCGGCACCTGCGGTCGCGACCACGCCTTTCAGGCCGGCCTCCCGCGCGAATTCGAGTAAGATAGAGGCGAAGGCAGGATCATCCTCGACGATCAGCACGAAGGGCCTGTCGCCAAGCGCATCGCGGTCGTCGGTGACCTCGAACTGGTCGGGCAGGGCATTGGGCACGAGAGCGCCGCTATTGTCATAGCGGGCGGGTGCCCCGCCCTCGCCCGCCGCTGCGGGCGCCTCGAGAGGCACGAAGAGCGTGAAGGTCGAGCCTTCGCCCGGCACGGAATGGACCTTGAGTTCGCCGCCAAGCAATCGGGCAATTTCCCGGCTGATCGAAAGGCCGAGCCCCGTACCGCCATATTTGCGACTGGTCGTCCCGTCCGCCTGCTGGAATGCTTCGAAGATCAGCTTCTGCTTCTCCTTTGGGATGCCGATACCGGTATCGGTGACCGCGATCTCGATCGCACTCGAGGCAGCGCGCAGGACGGGGTGATTGCTGCTCCAGCCACTGAAGGCATGGCGCACGGCGAGCGTGACACCGCCATTCGAGGTGAATTTGAAGGCGTTGGACAGAAGATTGAGGATGACCTGCTGGAGCCGCTTGTCGTCGGTGCGGATGGCAAGCGGGAGATCGTCGGCAAAGTCCACGCGGAAGTCGAGCGCCTTGTCGGCCGCCAGCTGGCGGAAGGTCCGCTCCATATGCAGTTTGAGGGCGCTCAGCGGCATGTCGCCAAGCTCGATCGACACCGTTCCGGATTCGATCTTCGACAGGTCGAGGATATCGTTGATCAGGTTGAGCAGATCCGAACCAGCTCCGTTGATCGTGCGGGCAAAATCGATCTGCTTGTCGTTGAGATTGCCCTGCGGATTGTCGGCCAGGAGCCGCGAGAGGATCAGCAGCGAGTTGAGCGGTGTCCGCAGCTCATGGCTCATATTGGCCAGGAACTCCGACTTATATTTGGATGTGAGGGCGAGTTGCTCGGCTTTCTCCTCGACGGCGCGGCGCGCCATCTCGATCTCGAGATTCTTGCCTTCGACCTGCCGCTTCTCATTCTCGAGGAGCTGGGCTTTCTCCTGAAGCTCCTCGTTGGTGTTGTGCAGTTCCTCCTGCTTGGTCGTGAGTTCGGTCTGGCGCGCCTGCAATTCCTGGGTGAGGAGCTGGGATTGCTTGAGCAGGCCCTCGGTCCGCATGGTGGCGGCAATCGTGTTGAGGACGATGCCGACCGATTCCATGAGCTGGTCGAGGAAGGTCTGGTGGGTCTCGCTGAACATGCTGAAGGAAGCGAGCTCGATCACCGCCTTCACATCATCCTCGAAGAGCGCCGGCAGGATGACTACATTGGTCGGTGAGGCGTGTCCTAGGCCTGATCCGATCCGCACGAAATCCGGGGGCACATTCCCCAGCAATATCGGTCGCCTGTCGGCCGCACACTGGCCGACCAACCCCTCGCGCAGTCGGAAGCTCGGCTTGAGGACGTCGCGGCCCTCCGCGCCATAGCTTGCGACAAGATCGAGGATCGTCTCGCTTTCCTCGCGCCGTGCCACATAGAAAACGCCATATTGCGCGTTCACCAGCGGCGCGAGCTCCGACATGATGAGATTGGAGACCGTGGCGAGGTCGCGTTCGCCCTGGAGCATGCGTGAGAAGCGCGCGAGATTGGTCTTGAGCCAGTCCTGCTCGGCATTTTTGAGCGTCTGCTCCTTCAGGTTGACGATCATCTCATTGATATTGTCCTTGAGCGCCGCCATCTCGCCCGACGCCTCGACCGCGATGGATCGCGACAGGTCGCCCTTGGTCACGGCGGTGGCGACGTCGGCGATCGATCGCACCTGATTGGTGAGGTTTTCCGCGAGCTGGTTCACATTGTCCGTGAGGTCGCGCCAGAGGCCCGCAGCACCCGGCACCCGCGCCTGACCGCCGAGCCTGCCTTCGACGCCCACCTCGCGCGCCATGTTGGTGACCTGGTCGGCAAAGGTCGCGAGCGTCTCGATCATGCCGTTGATCGTGTCGGCGAGCGCCGCAATCTCGCCCTTGGCATCGACGCTCAGCTTGCGCTTCAAATTGCCCTGCGCGACCGCGGTCACGACGTCGGCGATGCCGCGCACCTGATTGGTGAGATTGGTCGCCATCAGGTTGACGTTGTCGGTGAGATCCTTCCAGGTGCCGGCGACGCCTTCCACCTGCGCCTGGCCGCCGAGCTTGCCCTCCGTGCCCACTTCGCGCGCCACGCGGGTCACTTCGGATGCGAACGAATTGAGCTGGTCGACCATCACGTTGATGGTGTTCTTCAGTTCGAGAATCTCGCCCTTCACGTCGACCGTGATCTTCTTCGACAGGTCGCCGCGCGCGACCGCGGTCGTGACCTCGGCGATGTTGCGAACCTGGCCGGTCAGGTTGGCGGCCATCAGGTTCACATTGTCGGTCAAATCCTTCCAGGTACCGGCGACACCGGGCACCTGCGCCTGGCCGCCGAGATTACCCTCGGTGCCGACCTCGCGCGCCACGCGCGTCACTTCCGAAGCGAAACCATTGAGCTGGTCGACCATCACGTTGATGGTGTTCTTGAGCTCGAGGATCTCGCCCTTCACGTCGACGGTGATCTTCTTCGAAAGATCCCCCGAAGCGACCGCGGTCGTCACCTCGGCGATGTTGCGCACCTGGCCGGTCAGATTGGCGGCCATCGCGTTCACATTGTCGGTCAAATCCTTCCAGGTGCCGCCAACGCCGGGCACCTGCGCCTGACCGCCAAGCTTGCCGTCCGAGCCCACTTCGCGCGCCACGCGGGTCACTTCGGAGGCGAAGCCGTTGAGCTGGTCGACCATGACATTGATGGTATTCTTGAGCTCGAGGATCTCGCCCCGGACATCGACGGTGATCTTTTTCGACAGATCGCCCAGTGCGACCGCGGTCGTCACCTCGGCGATATTGCGGACCTGGCCGGTCAGGTTGCCGGCCATCAGGTTGACGCTGTCGGTGAGATCCTTCCACGTGCCGGCGACGCCTTCCACCTGCGCCTGGCCGCCGAGCTTGCCCTCCGAACCCACTTCGCGCGCGACGCGGGTCACTTCGGATGCGAACGAATTGAGCTGGTCGACCATCACGTTGATCGTGTTCTTGAGCTCGAGAATCTCGCCCTTCACGTCGACGGTGATCTTCTTCGACAGATCGCCGCGCGCGACCGCCGTGGTCACCTCGGCGATATTGCGCACCTGGCCGGTGAGATTGGCCGCCATCAGATTGACGTTGTCGGTAAGATCCTTCCACGTGCCGGCGACACCGGGCACCTGGGCCTGGCCGCCGAGATTGCCCTCGGTGCCGACCTCGCGCGCGACGCGCGTCACTTCGGACGCGAAGCCGTTGAGCTGGTCGACCATGACGTTGATGGTATTCTTGAGCTCGAGAATTTCGCCCTTCACGTCGACGGTGATCTTCTTCGACAGGTCGCCCGATGCCACGGCCGTCGTGACCTCGGCGATATTGCGCACCTGCCCGGTCAGATTGTCCGCCATCAAATTGACGTTGTCGGTCAAGTCTTTCCAGGTGCCGGCAACGCCTTCCACCCGCGCCTGGCCGCCAAGTTTGCCCTCGGTGCCGACCTCGCGGGCGACGCGCGTCACTTCGGACGCGAAGGAATTGAGCTGATCGACCATCACGTTGATGGTGTTCTTGAGCTCGAGGATCTCGCCCTTCACCTCGACGGTGATCTTCTTGGACAGGTCTCCGGAAGCGACCGCCGTCGTCACTTCGGCGATATTGCGCACCTGGCCGGTCAGATTGGTGGCCATGGCGTTCACATTGTCGGTCAAGTCCTTCCAGGTGCCGGCAACCCCGCGCACCGTCGCCTGGCCACCAAGCTTGCCTTCGGTGCCGACCTCGCGCGCGACCCGCGTCACTTCGGATGCGAAGGAGGACAGCTGCTCGACCATGGTGTTGGCGACCTTGCCGATCCGCAGGAACTCGCCGCGCAACGGCCGTCCATCGATCTCGACCGACATGGACTGGGAGAGATCGCCCTTGGCGACCGCACCGATGACGCGTGCGACCTCCGCGGTCGGCTGCACCATATCCTCAATGAGATCGTTTACCGCACGCAGCGCGCTGTCCCAGCCACCGGTTGCCGCCCGCACGCGCCCGCGCTGGTTGATCTTGCCTTCCTTGCCGACAACCATCGAGAGTCGCTCAAACTCCTCGGTCATCCGTTGGTTGAGCGTGACGATCTCGTTGAAGAGACGC
This sequence comes from Sphingomonas sp. DBB INV C78, assembly GCF_042693015.1. Classification (NCBI taxonomy): domain Bacteria; kingdom Pseudomonadati; phylum Pseudomonadota; class Alphaproteobacteria; order Sphingomonadales; family Sphingomonadaceae; genus Sphingomonas; species Sphingomonas sp. DBB INV C78. The sequence goes on from NZ_CP170544.1 coordinate 2,913,917, forward strand.
GTTATCTCTCCATCCATGCCCGGCGCGTCCTCGGCGAGGCGGATTGAAAAGTCGCCGCGCCTCAGGCTCCGCAGTGCGGATACCAACTGACGACGGTCGAGAAAGTCGTGCGGCGTTTCCCTGTTCAACCTCGGCTCCCTGGCCCCCCCCAGAAACCCGCTCGTCCCGTGCATAGCACAGTTCACCCCACCCTCAACAAGCTAAGTCATATTGATCGTGGTTAAACTTGCACTCGGCGTGTCGCATTTTCTATGAAGTCGACATGCAGTGGTTGAGCGTCGAAAATAGTCGGCCAAGATGATCGAGACCTTCATCCAAGCGACCTTTCCATCGATATGGTCGCTTGAAATGCTGCTGTTGCTGGCGTCAGAACCCAACCGGATCTGGACAAATGGCGAAATCGTGGCCGCCTTGCGGGCGAGCGACCTCATCGTCCGGCAATCGACCCAGCGGCTGGCGGGCGCCGGCCTTCTCCAGATCGCGGACGGAGGCCTGTCCTATCGGCCGCTGACGCCGGAGCTTGCGCAACGTGTCGATGAGACGCGCAGCCTCTACCAGTCGAGCCCCGGCAAAGTGCGCAGGTTGATCATCACCGCCCACCCCAACAGTCCGATTGCGCTGGCCGACGCCTTCCGGCTGAGGAAGGACTGAGCCCATGGGACTGCTTTCCGCCATCGTCTACGGGCTCTGCCTTCTCGGCAGCGGGCTGTGCGCGCTTCTCCTCTGGCGCGCTCATGCTGCGCAGAGGAGCGACCTCATCTTCTGGAGCGCGATCTGCTTCAGCCTGCTCACCCTCAACCATGTCGTGGTGATCATCGACGTGCTGATCGGACCCGCGGCAGATCTGCAGCTGCTCAGGCTTGCGCTGTCGCTCATCGCCGGTGGCGCGCTCATATTCGGATTCATCTGGAAGCTGGACGAAGACTGATGGCCAATCTTGTCCCCTTTCTCGGAGGCATCGTGGCCTGCACCTTCCTGGTCGCCGGCTTGTTCTTCCTGCGCTTCTGGAAGCGCACCGGCGACAGCCTGTTCAGGACCTTTGCCTTCGCTTTCTGGCTGCTCGCGCTTGCGCAGAGCCTCCTCGTCCTGCTCGACATCCCCGTCGAGGAGCGAAGCTGGATCTATGTGCTCCGACTTCTGGCCTTCGCCCTCATCGTCTCGGCCATCATCGGCAAGAACAGGCCAACAAGCTGAGCGAGCCGTTCGACGGCGAAGGCTCGCTGATCCCGTCGGCCCCACCGGAGCGAGGCGCCGGGGTCGAACGGTCTAACTGCGGCAGGGACGTCCGGACCCGACGGATCAATCGGTGGCGTTATCCTCATGGGCCTTGCGGCCAAGATCGTGCGGCCCGCCGGCGGGCTGCCCCGAAACAATGTCACCGACGTCGGTATTGGCAATGACGCCCGCCGGGCCGATCGCGTTGGCAGCCGGTTTCTCGACGGGTTGACCGGGCGCCTCGTCTGCAGGCTCATGCGCGGTGCTGGTGTCGGTCATGGTCGCTCTCCTTGATGGCGCACCGCTTCAACGTCCGGACTTCAAGACCGTTGCTCACATTCCTGTCGGGAACGATGGGGAATGCTGCGAGTCTTTGAGCGCATGGCGCGTCCGGCATCTGTTTGCCCTCTCGACCCGCGCAGGCCTGTACTGAACCGCTGCGCGGCAAGGATCAGGTCGTCGCGTCGACCACTCGGCCACATCCCGCGGCAACCGTGGCGGCGAGCCTGGTGCAACGCCCCCGACCTCAGCCTGGACCGGCCGAACCCGTGAAGATCGCGACCTATAATGTGAACGGCGTCAATGGTCGTCTGCCGGTGCTGCTGCGCTTGCTGGATCTTGCCCGACCGGACATCGTCTGCCTCCAGGAATTGAAGGCGCCGCAGGATCGATTTCCCGACCAGGCACTTCGCCGGGCGGGCTATGAGGCCATATGGCACGGACAGAGCCGCTGGAATGGCGTGGCGCTGCTGAGCCGGGTGGGCGTGATCTGCGAGACCCGACGCGGTTTGCCGGGCGATCCGGACGATGTTCAAAGTCGCTATATCGAGGCAGCTGTAAACGGCATTCTCGTCGCTAACCTCTATCTGCCCAATGGCAATCCACGCCCGGGCGCGAAATTCGAGTTCAAATTGCGCTGGTTCGAGCGCCTCCGCCGGCACCTGTCGACGCTCGTCGGTCTCGAGGTTCCGGTCATCGTCGCAGGCGACCTCAACGTCATGCCGACCGACATAGACGTCTATGTGCCCGAACGTTGGCAGGACGACGCCTTGTTTGCGCCCGAGGTCAGGCAAGCCTTCCAGGATTTGCTCGATCAGGGATGGACCGACGCCATCCGCCAACTTCATCCCGACGCGACCATCTACAGCTTCTGGAAATATTGGCGCGGTGGGTTCGAACGGGATGTCGGTCTGCGGATAGATCACCTCCTGCTCAATCCCGTGGCGGCAGCGCAATTGGTGCGGGCCGACGTCGACAGGCGGCCACGCGGATGGGAGAAGACCAGCGATCACGCACCTGTCTGGATCAAGCTCGGCGAGGGGCAATCGGCCAAGCCAGAAGCAAGTCGCGCAGGTCGATCCCGCTGACGCCGTCGCGCCGGCGCAATAGCCAAGTCCTTGCGAAGCAAGATTGTTCCGCGCCCGAGGTGCTTCTCTTCTGGTCAGTGATGGATGGCCGCCCGCGCCGACATCCTGGCATCGGATGCAGCAAATATATTGATAAACACGATCTTGACCATAGCAGCAACGGACATGATCATTTCACCGCATAGCCACTGGATTTCACCGCATATCAGATATAACTGGCACGAATCGCAGATATAAATGGCGCAAATTGCAAACTAAACTATGTTAAGATTTGTCTTAATCGATCATCATTCCGTGTTGTCCTGACATGAACAGTATAACGCCTGATCAATATCAACTTACACTGATGTTGACAGTGACGAGCGCCACTGTCCTGTGGGAAGCCGCTGCGCGGCGCTGCACCGCAATCCCGGGTTTGAGCCCCGACGATATCGAGGAGATGATCGGACCGCGGTGTGACCCGTCCATCGAGGATTGCCTCCTGACGCTGGCATTGCCCGCCAATATCGCCGGCTGCGATCTGGACGACGGCAGGGTGACGAAAATGGAAGGAGCGCCTCCTTATTCGAAATCCTCTCGCACCGGCTCGTGATGCGAACATAGCTCCGGGGCTTTGCGGAACCCATTCAGGCGCGTCGGCGCATCGGCGACCCCGCACAATCAGACACGACGAACGCCTCGGTGCGGGCTCGCAATCCGGAAATCTCGGTGGTCAGGCTGGCGGCGGCCGCCGAACATTGCTCGACCATGGCAGCATTCTGCTGCACCGACCGATCCATCTCGCCAATTGCCGCATTGATCTGGTTGATGGTCGCAGCTTGCGCGCGATTGTCCGAGGCCATGGACTCCAGCAGTGCATGCACATCAGCGACATCCGTCACGATATCAGCGAGAGCGGTGTCAACGCCCTTAACTGCATTGACGGCGGTGCCGATATCGTCCTGCGTCGCGGTAAGCTGCTCCCGCGCGCGCTTGGCCTCCTCCTCGGACCGCATGGCAAGGGCGGAAACGAGATCGGCTACTACCGCAAATCCGCGGCCCGCCTCTCCCGCCCTGCCTGCCTCGACCGCCGCGTTCATCGCCAGAACGCGCGTCTGGAATGCGATCTTGTCGAGGCCCTCGATCACCGCATCGATACCCTTGGCACTGTCCGCAACCCGACCCATGGCCTCCACAGCATGGTCGGCGGTCTGACGTCCTCTTCGCACAACTTCGATCGCTGCATCAGCGCGCTTGACCGTGCGCGTAGCGGCCTCTGCAACCTGGCGTGACCGATCGTCCATCTGGGTAAGCGCCGCCGAGCTTTGCTCGAGGCTGGCGGCATTGGCCTCGGTGCGTCGGGCGAGGTCGTGCGAAGCACGTGCAATCTCGTGCGCACCACCATCTATCCTGTGCGCCCCGTCGCTGACCGCGCCGACGAGATCGCGCAATGAGGACAGTGCCGTGTTGAAGCCATCTCGCAGCCTGACATAGCTTGACGGATAGTCTTCAACGATGTCCGCCGTGAGATCGCCATTGGCAAGCCGCTCGAGATTATTGGTCATGCCCCGAACAATCACGGCATTACGTTCAGCTTCCTTGTTCAGGCCGATCTGGGCGCGGGCATTGTCGCGGAACGTGAACATTGCGGTCGTCATGCGCCCGACGCAGTCGCGAAAGTCGGTATGGGCGATCGGACTATCCAGATCTCCAGCGGCGAGCGCTTCCATGCGAACGACGGTCCGAACATAGGGCCCGGCGATCGCGCCGCGGAACCACCAGGCAAGGCAAATCGCGACGAATGTTGCCACGGCGCCAGTCAGGATCGCTGCACCTTTTCCAGCCAATATTACCGTCAAGGGTTCGACTGCGACCAGGCATGTCATCATCCCGAACGCAATAAGGAGCTTGAGTCGAATGGGCGCGTTCGCGATAAACCAGTGCATCCTTGCTCATCCCTTGATCTTATTGCCGGACATGCGTCATCGGGTGCTCCCCCGCACGGTGCGTGAGATCATAGGATGGTTATAGAGGAGCGACGGACGAGCCGATGCCTCCGACCAGATCCGATCAAATTATTTCCTCGTGAAATGCGACGAGCTGACTGGCTTATTCAGCCTACGTAGAGACTTAACGACTAGCGCGATCACACATCGCCGTTGCTCCATTTAACTTATATCAATCTGACCAGTATCGGCGCTTCGACCCGATTGAGCAATGCGCCTCGACGTCTTCCCGGCCGCATCGCACTCCAACGAGGTTTTTTCCAAATAAATCAAATGCCTTGCAAATTTTCCCGTGAACTTCTCCGGCCGATATCGCGCGCGCTTCACGGAAGCAAAATGGCCGCTCGGGATTAACCGTCCCGAAACTGATCCTGTTTATATCCCGCTTTTGTGGGCAGCGGCATCATGGCCGCGACCATCTGGCCTGTCGTCCCCAGCGCTTCGCAGGACGACAGGGAGCAGCCACTCCACGGTCGCTTTGGCCCGCGCGCCAGATTCCGGCGCGCGGGCCTATTTTTTCATTTTTCCGCTGTTGCTTGTTCATGGAACTGGTGTCTTGGAGGTCGGCTTCGCTACGCGGCGCTCACCCGCTAGGCGAGGCCCCGGTGTTGATCGGTATCGCCGTTGGCGATGCCGCTACTCCCGGCGTCGGCAGCAAGGATCTTTCCGAGATCGGGCCTGCCGAGAGGACGACGCCTGCCGGGCGCTTCCTCGCCAAATACGGAATGGCTGCGGGAGGTCAAAAGGTCCTTTGGGTGGATTATGCCACGTCCGTTGCACTGCATCCTATCCCGACGGGTGCCAGTAAGAAGGAACGGCGCCGCGAGCGGATGCTATCACCGACTGCGGATGACAACCGCATAACATTTGGGTGCATCAATGTGCCCAGGACCTTCTACAACACGAGCATCCGTCCGCTTTTTCGGGAGAAGGGTGGATATGTCTATATATTGCCCGATACCATGCCGCCGGAAGTAGTTTTCCCCCGCTTGCGCGTTCAGGACATGATAAATGGCGCCTCGCCCCGATAGCGAGCGAACGGCATCGCGCCGCGCAATGCGGCATGCAGTCCGCTTCCGCTGTTTCAGCGATACCCCCTATTCGCCCAGCGTTTCTGGAGTTGCTCCATTGCCAAGATGTGCTGCTTTCGCGCGCCCCCGAAAGCAGGGCCAGAGGGGAGATCTGTGATGCTCATCCTTGCCATGGCATTTGTGGCGCAAGGCGATGTCGAACAGATTCATGGCTGGACCGTTTTTCCTAATCCTGAGAAAAACGAATGTGTTATGACGGCATCGTTCATGAGTGGCGGCGATGTCAGCTTCCACTGGAGGCCACGCAAACGAGCAGGCCTGATGTTGTATCGATCGCCTGAACTCAAATCGATCGCCCAGGGCAAGGACTATAAAATCCAGGTCGGATTTCTTAAGGCGGGAAAGCTCGACATGGGCTGGAGCGAAAGAGCCGCGACGGGCAATGTGAGCAGGGACGGCAAGCAGGGCTTTATGGTTGTATTCAGCGGGGAGGAGATACTCTCCGACATTGCTGCAAGCGCAAAGCTCGGCTTTTGGTACCGGGACAAGCTTGTCGGCAGCGTTCCATTGGAAGGTTCCGCCAAGGCCATCGCCGCACTACGGCGCTGCGAAGCTTCGGTCCTAAAGAAGCGTCGTCGTGACCCCTTTGACGAATGAAGGCCCAGATCCGCGGTTCTGACGCTATTCGGGAGCAAATCCTCTCAATGGCAATGCGTGCAGGCCGAGCCGCCTGAATGACTGGCGGAACCACTTCGGCCCGCCGGACGCTTTTGACCTGCGTCGAGACGATACGTGGGGTGTCGTCTCACCGGGGTATTCCGCCGGCCAGCGCGCTGAAATGCCTTGTCGGCGGATACTCGGCCCTCAACTGCACCAACGCTCGTTATAAGCGCGGATGGAGAGGAGTTTTCCGCCGGTCCTGCCGCATTTTACCTGGAACCCAGAAATTGCTTGTGAGCCGACGGCGCTGCTTAGGGAGGTGGACGCGTCTTCCCAGACTGCGGTCACTCGAAGGCTGCCCCGAATTGAAACAAATCGATGAGTTTCGGGACGAAAAAAATCTGAACGCGGAGCCGGCCATCGAAATGCACGAATATCAGATAAATAGTCGCGGCGTTTCCGGCTCCGAGATATCAAATCCTCTCTCAGTAAAATTTCCGATGACATCACCGGAACGCGCGACCGCATCAAGCGTATTGCCGCTGTTCAGAAATGGAGGATGTCATGGGTCTGCTCATTCTACTCATCGTCGGCGGGATTATTGGCTGGCTTGCCAGTCTGGTGATGCGCACCGATGCTCAGCAGGGCATTCTGCTCAACGTCGTAGTCGGCATCGTTGGCTCGCTGATTGCCGGCTTTCTTGTCTCGCCTCTCCTCGGAGTGGCGCCGATTACCAGCGGCGCGATCACCGTTCCCACCTTGCTGATTTCATTTGTGGGCGCGGTCATCCTGCTTGCGATCGTAAATCTCGTCCGTCGCGGCGCGGTGCGCTAAGGTGGCGTATGAAACTGATGGACGCCCTCGGTCCAGCGCTACGCCCTGGATCGTCGGTATAGCCGCGATTGTCTTCGCGATCGTTGCGGCATTCGCTTTCGGGCTGGTCGACATCGATCAGACCCGGGAACTCGAGGCACCGAAGATCGCGGTCGAAGGCGGGCAAGCGCCAGAGTTTGATGTGGATACTGCGAAGGTTGAAGTCGGGACAAAGGACACGGCGATCGAGGTTCCCAAGGTCGAAGTGGGCACCACCAAAACCGACGTGAAGGTTCCCACCGTCGCTGTCGATAAAGCGCACTGAAGACCTGCAAATCTGGGGGCCGGGGGCGCGCTAAGCCTCCGGCTTTCCTGTTGAAGGCAAAAAACTCTTGAGGTCGCCGGGCAGCGGAAGCCGTCTGAGCCAGGCCGGCCGTCGGTCCGTGGATATACTTCGCTTATTGCTGAATTGATGGCGATGCCATCGGTCCAATCTAACTATGTTGATGTTTCGCAACCGCACCCCTCGCAGCGCCTCGCAAGATCAGTCTGACGGAGCGAACGACGATGGCGACGCTTGAAGAGCAGATCGAGATCCTGTCGGTGCTCATCGATCCCATCATGCAGGCCCTTGGCGCCTGCTCGGAAGCGGCGGAGGTGACGGCGGACGATTTGCTCGATCTCTTTGCATTGGCGACTGCGACGGTGATCGAAAATGATCGCCACCTGAAGACTGATGCCGAGCTCAGTCTCGGCGTCGCCACGGCGGCGCAGCGTATCGATGGGCATGTCCGTGCGCTCCGTATCGAGCATGAGCTGACCGGGGTCAGTAAGTTCACGCAGCTGCTCGAGGCCGCTCGCTCTGAAGGGACAGCAAGCCCCTCGCTCAACTGACGTCGACGACGAGCGTAATATTTCTGCTCTCGGCAGCGGGTCGCGATGGCACCAAACGATAAGCGCCAGGCGGGGCACTTGTCGGTAGATATGCAGCGTCGACTCTCAGTGGCGAGAAATGGAACCCGACTTGGGACTAAATCCGTTCTAGAAAGCTCACACTCGATGCGCCTGCTTCTTACCTTCAGACGGCATGCCACGGTTATCGACAGTTGATAATATGATACCGACCGTGCGAGGAGAAATGACTATGATCAGCGCCGATCTGGGGCAGCAACTCGAGGAATTCGCTACCCGCCTTGTGGAGTCAAGAAGGGATAATTCCAAGAGTGAGGTTCTCCGCGAAGGCGAAGGGCTCGTTCAGGACCGCGAGGCGCGGCTGGCTGCCCTGGATGTATCGATCGCGCGCGCCTTAGCGGACGCTGATGCTGCGCGGACTACGCGGGCTGAGACTGTGTTCGATCGTCTCGAGGCGAAGTACCGCGCCTTGGATATATGATCGTCCATTTGGCGGAGGAAGCCCACCAAATCTCGAACGAATCGCTGACTACATCGCGCTGGCCAGTCCAGCACGGCCGTCGCCCTCGTCCAGGAGTTACACTGCAATTGTCTCGCGCTCGCCGATATGCCCGAGCGCTGTAGATTGGTGCCGCGTTATGAAGCCGCGGGCGTGCGATGCCGCGGACATGGCAACTATTTGATCTTCTACCGGGTCGAAGCGCAGAAGATGGTGGTGATCCATATCCTACATGGTGCGCGCGACTATCTTTCGATCCTATTCCCCAGCTGACCTGACCCTAGTCACCAGGGCACCGACATGCAGAATGCTTGACATCTGATACCCGCCGGTCAGGATCCGACGATTTTCAGGGATTTCCTTTCTGTCGGTCCGGGATCGTACAGACGCATATCCGCAAACGGTCTGCATGGCAGACCCCACGCACTGCTCCAAGCTTATCGTGACAGGTCAGGGACGGGCCTGGAACGCGCGACAGACGGGCACCGGCCAAATCAACTCATCGGGCAATTCGATGGGGTGTGAGGGTGCGGGACGGCACAGGCAGCACATCCAGCTTTAGATTCACCCTACGCTGCCCAGCCATCATAAGACGGATAAGAACGCTTATGATGCGAAAGTTCACCCGCTCGCCGAAGCGCAAATTCCTCAGAGTCATCGGCATCGACCGCAATCAATTGTCTGAAGGATCTGTGGCACCCGCAAATGCGTCACGATCGGGGATTTCGCGATGATGTGACTACCCTTTCCGCAAACCCACAATAGCGCCTCCTTCACGCATCAAAATCGGTCAGAAGACGCGCCTAAATGGGGGCAATTGACATTGAAGAAAACTGTTGAATTCGATTCCCGGACGTTCTATCACTTTAATTCTGCAAAGCTGCGATTTTGAAGCGAAAAAATTTTACTTAAATTGGTGGCAGATTGGTGGTACCGGAGAATATGGAATAGCAAAAATGCTCTTTGTTTCAATTGCTTAGAGCTTTAGTGCAAATCCCACCCTCTCCGCCACTTATTTCTCAGCCAGAAGCGTTATAAATCAGGCGCTTCTGAGAGCTGATTTTGTCACTGCGCACCCCACGTGCGTACCCCGACACGCCTAACCGAGTCGGGTCTCAAGGTCTTCCGGGATCGGAAGCCGGAACTCGTCATCGAGTAGGCGGCCAAGCGCATCCACAGAATGCCATCCGACCGTTTGCCAGTAACGGCGCGCGTCGGCAGCGCCCAACAGTTCGGCAGAGGTCTTGTTCGGCGCGCGTGTGATGCCGGACATGATGATGTCCATCCTGGGGAGAGAGAGAATGGGCTGGAGGCCGAGACCTCCGACCCAAAGGGGTTCAGAACGGCATGCGATCGTCGTCGCGGTCGCGGGCCGCGTTTTCTCCGGGAGCGCTGTCGCCAAAGACGCCATGCCCGACATCCTCGTCACGCGACCTGCCCGCCGAGAAGAGCCAAAGTCGTCGCGCGCATCACGCCCGCGCCACGCCACGCGACAGCCCTCTTCTTCGGTCCCACAGAGCACAATCGGCAGAGATTCATCGAGGTTTGGGTCGTCGAGCGATCCCTGGAAGAAGATCTCGCCACTGCTGTTGGCGGTCGCTTCCCGCAATGCGCGGATCTGGACCCAGCGATTGCCGAAGTTCATGCGACGACCTCCAAGGCCGGTGTGCGATCATTCTCGCTCTCCGGCCGCAACCCAACGTGCGGCAGATCGATTGTATGCGTTGCGATCGAACCCTAGAGACGACCGTTGACGCTGCGAAATTCACCGATGTTCGTGACTTTCACTCCTGAAACTGTCGCTCTCGACCATTTGAGAGCGACCATCTTCCAGAGGCCAGCTCTTATCTGGGACTTGCCCTTACAGGTGCGGCCTGCACCGACTTTCATCGCGGAACGACGGCCGCAAATCCAGTTTTGCAATTGTATCAACCAGCTGGACTTCGCAACTAAGCCTTCTCCAGAAGACAATCACATAGAGTGATTTGCCGAGGGCAATGCTGAGGTGATTTTGCTATAGTGCGATCCAAGCTTCATCGAGAATGAAGCACCTAGGGCAAGAAAGTCAGTCTCCATGGATCCACAAACGAACAATCTGACCGTGCTGACGGTCGACTTGCTGAGCGCTTACGTCTCGAACAACTCTGTACCAAGCGAACAGCTTGCCGCTTTGATACAGCAAACGCATGCCGCTTTGGTTGCGACCGAAAGCGGGCCAGCGCCAGTGGAACCGGAGAAGCCGGAATATGTGCCCGCTGTCACGCCACGCAAAAGCCTTGGATCGCGCGAACACATCATCAGCTTGATCGATGGCAAACCATACAAGACGTTGCGCCGTCATCTCGCTACTCATGGGCTGACCGATAAAGAATATCGGGAACGCTATAATCTTCCGTCGAGCTACCCCATGGTGGCACCCGCTTATGCCGAGCATCGCCGTGCGATCGCGGTCGCCCGGGGGCTTGGGCGTAAACCGAAGGCAGCGGTAGCGGAGGCCGCGCCAAGCGCATCGAGGAATGCGCCCGCAAATGGGGCAAAGTCCGCTGCTGCCGTCGAGGCGCCGAAGATGAAGGAAGTAACCAAGGCTCCGCGTACTGCGGCAAAGACGGCTGCAAAGCCGAAGGCGGCTCCGAAAAAGGCTCCTGCTGCCACGGCCGCTCGCGCTGCTCAAGTCGCCGCCGCGCCTATCGCAACCGTCTCAGCACCGGCGACCAAATCGACGGGTAAAGCGCCCACGGCAAAGAAGAGCGCGGCCGCCAAACCTGCAGCGGCAGCGAAGTCAGAGGCGCCCAAAGCCCCGGCTAGGTCCACAAAGCCGGCGACGGCAACGCCTGCGCCGACCAAGGCAAACGGGCCGAAGGCAGCTGCGCCCGCGAAGGCGGCTACCGGCAAGCCCGCGCCCGCGAGCAAGGCTGCCCCGAAGCGAGCCGTGGCCAAGAAAGCTGTGGCAGCGAGGGCCGCCTCACCGGCACCATCGGACGGGTCGTCTCCGACCGAATGAGGGCGCAAAGGCCTGTGAATGAAAAGGGCGGTCTCGACATTCGAGGCCGCTCTTTCTTTACAAGCTCAGCCGTTCATCATCGTCCTTGGCGACGATCCGCTCGCGTTCGCGATCCATCCAACGCGCGTCCCGTCCCCACACGCCAATGGCGGCATTCACCCATTCCCAACCCAAGCCGCGCGGAGCGCGACCCATGCTCTCGAAGGGCGAAGGATTTTCCATCCGTTGAAAGGCCAACATTGCGCTAGTTTGAAACGATGCAGATCCGCTTCCTCGAATATTTTGTCGCCCTGGCCCGTGAAAGGCATTTCGCGCGCGCGGCCGCCGCATGCAACGTGGCACAACCCACTTTGTCCCAGGGAATTGCATCCTTCGAAGAATTGCTCGGCAAGAGGCTGGTCGTACGAAACCGTCGATTTATCGACCTGACCGCCGAAGGCCAGGCCATCCTGCCATATGCGCGTCGCTTGCTTGCTGATCATGATCTCCTGCGCCAGGCCGCTGATACCGCAACGGGCGCACTCAAGGGAGAATTGCGGCTAGGGGCCATTCCTGCCGCGATGCCCGCAGTAGGCTTTCTCGTAAATGCGCTTCGCGCCAAGCATCCGGATCTTCAGCTCACGCTGCGCTCGCTCACGTCGCAAGGCATCGACCGCGCGATGCGGGACTTTGAACTTGATGTCGGCATTACCTATCTCGAAGACGAAACGCCGAGCGATGTCCGGACGGTTCCGCTTTATTCTGAAGAGTATGTCTTCGCGACGCATGCGGAATCGGAGTTCGGGGCGAGGCAGCACATCGCGTGGACCGAAATTGTCCGCCAGCCCTTGTGCCTGCTCCACTCGGGAATGCAGAATCGCCGCATCCTCGACGCCCATCTTGCGAAGATCGGCTATTCCGTTTCCCCGGTGGTGACGGCCGATTCCTATATAGCGCTGCTGTCGAGCGTCGCGCATGGGGGTCTCTCGAGCATCATCACCAGTAGCCATGCGGAGTTCGTGGGTGCCCATTCTCATATTCGGCTGATCGAGATCGAACCGCCCAGGCCGCAGAGTGCAATCGGGCTGGTTGCGCTCGGCCAAGAACCCCTCGCCCCACTCATTGCTGCGGCAATCGCGGCCGCGCAAGCTGCGCGCGTGCAAATCGAACTTGAGCGCACTTGATAGACATATCCAATCAATCATACGTGATTCCAATTTGACTATCGAATGACAAACGCGGATCGCGCGCAGTATGAATGGGCAAAACGATCCAAGTATCGACCAGACATTGGTGGCGGCCATCGTCGATGACCACCGTGGCCGCGAGGGGCCATTGTTGCCCGTCCTCCATGCACTTCAGGACGAATTTGGGTGGATTGATGAACCCACCATTAGATCGATTGCCGCTGCACTGAATCTCAGCCGCGCCGAAGTGTATGGCGTCGCGAGTTTCTACCATGACTTTCGACTCACACCGGCAACGCGTCCCGTTCTGAAGCTTTGCCGCGCCGAAGCCTGCCAGGCTCGCGGGTCGGAATCCCTGGCCTCGTGGCTCGAAAGCCAGGCCGAGGGGCGAGCGCTCATAGAAACCGTCTATTGCCTGGGTCTCTGCAGCGTCGGCCCCAACGCGATGATCAATGGCGTACCCCATGCCCGGCTTGACAAGCTCTCGCTCAGCCGCCTGCTCGAGGCGATGGCATGAAGATCCTGATTTCCGGTGACGCCCTGGCGATTGCCTGCGGCGCCGATCAGGTGGCGGCGACCTTCAAGGCACTGTCGCCGGATGCCCGGATCGAGCGGGTTTCGAGCTGGGGGATGCACTGGCTCGAGCCTCTCGTAGAGCTCGACGGAATTGGCTACGGGCCGGTGACGAGCGCGGACGTTGCCGCGATTCTCGCTGGAACTGCGGACGCCCTGCGCATCGGCCGGATCGCAGACCATCCCTTCATTGCGGGCCAGACTCGCCTCACCTTCGCACGTGCAGGAAAGACGAGGCCCCTCAGCCTGGACGATTATGAGGCAACAGGCGGGTGGAAGGGCCTCCGGACGGCGCAAACCATCTCGCCACTGGCTGTAATTGAAGCGGTCACGACATCTGGCTTGCGCGGACGCGGCGGCGCCGGCTTTCCGGCCGGCATAAAGTGGAAGACAGTCCACGATGCCCGCGGCGTGCGCAAATATATCGTCTGCAATGCCGACGAAGGCGACAGCGGCACCTTCGCCGACCGGATGCTGATGGAGGGCGATCCCTTCTGTCTCATCGAAGGCATGGCGATTGCCGGCCTGGCGACCGGCGCCTCCAAGGGCTTTGTCTATATCCGTTCCGAATATCCCCATGCGGTTGCCAAGATGGAAGCCGCGGTTCGCCTGGCAGCGCCAATTATCGCTCCGTTCGAGATCGAGATTCGCGTTGGGGCTGGCGCATATGTTTGCGGGGAAGAGACTTCCCTTCTCAATAGTCTCGAGGGCAAGCGCGGCGAAGTCAGGGCAAAGCCGCCCCTTCCGGCCCATGAAGGCCTGTTCGGCTGCCCGACAGTGATAAACAATGTGCTGACGCTCGCTGCCGTGCCTTTCGTGCTGGCAGAAGGAGCCGAGGCTTATGCGAACTATGGCATGGGCCGTTCACGCGGCACCATGCCAATTCAACTCGCCGGCAATGTCCGTAACGGCGGCCTTTACGAAACGGCGTTCGGCGTCACGGTCAAGGAATTGGTCGAAGTTGTCGGCGGAGGCACCGCAAGCGGCCGTCCGATACGGGCAGTGCAGGTGGGGGGGCCGCTGGGGGCCTATTTCCCCCCTGCCCTGTTCGATACACCGTTCGATTATGAAGCGTTCACGGCCGCGAATGGTCTGATCGGTCATGGTGGCATCACCGTGTTTGACGACAGCGTCGACATGGCGATGCAAGCACGTTTCGCCTTTGAATTCTGCGCGGCCGAAAGCTGCGGCAAGTGCACGCCGTGCCGGATCGGTTCGACGCGCGGCCTCGAGACTATCGACCGGATCCTCGCTGGCGAAAACCGCGCCGACAATCTCGCGCTCGTCGCTGATCTTTGCGACATCATGCAGTTCGGGTCCCTCTGCGCCCTGGGCGGGTTCACACCCCATCCCGTGATGAGCGCCATTCGCCATTTTCCGGATGATTTTGAACGCGCTCGCCGCAAGGCGGCGGCGTGAGCCAGGCGCGGGAACTTGAACGCACCGTATTGGTGCACCGACTAGGCCTCGCCGAACCATGCGATGCAAATATCGAGCGGTGCGTACCGATCGAGGCTCCGGTTGCCATTGAATATAATGGCCTCGGCTTCGCCGTCATGATGGCCACGCCGACCGATCTCGAGAAATTCGTCTTGGGCCTGACGCTGAGCGAAGGTCCGATAGAGCATGCCCGCGAAGTCGAAGCGGTCGATACAGTTGCAACGGAGGGCGGATGGATCGTGCGTGTCACCCTCCCGCCCCATCGACTCGGTCCGGTGATCAACCGGGTCCGGTCAAGGATTTCAGAGAGCAGTTGGCATCGGATGCCCGATGCTCGTCACGATTTCCGCGCCGACAAGCCTTGCCGTCGAACGCGCGCGTGCCGCGGGACTGACGCTGGTAAGCCTTGCCCGTTCGGATTCCGCATTGATCGTCAATGCCCCTCACGGAACCCTTCAATGAACCGCCCGCAGTGAACCCCATCGCGGCCGTCTTCGGTTCCGGCTTTATACACGCGCTCGCACCGGCCCAGCGCTCGGAGGCACATCATGGGATATGAACCTCAGGCCGATCTCGGCACCCCGGCATCGCCGGCGACCGAGACGGTCACGCTCGTCATCGACGGCCGCGTAACGACGGTGCCGGCCGGCACGACGGTCATGCGCGCGGCAGCCGAGATCGGGACAGCAATCCCCAAGCTCTGCGCGACGGACAGCCTGAAGCAGTTCGGCTCGTGCCGGCTCTGCCTCGTCGAAATCGACGGACGTCGCGGAACGCCAGCTTCCTGCACGACGCCGGTCGAGTCCGGCATGGTGGTGCGCACCCAGACTCCGCAGCTTCACAAACTGCGTAAGGGGGTGATGGAACTCTATATCTCCGATCATCCGCTTGACTGCCTGACCTGCGCAGCCAACGGGGATTGCGAGTTGCAGGACCAGGCGGGCGCGGTGGGTCTGCGCGAAGTTCGCTATGACGCTCCGGGCGTGCAGAACGCGACGCACCTTGGCCAGGGCAAGGATAAGTCGAACCCATATTTCGACTTCGATCCGTCAAAATGTATTGTTTGTTCGCGTTGTGTGAGGGCTTGTGATGAGGTCCAGGGCACTTTCGCGCTCACCATTGAGAGTCGCGGCTTCGACTCCAAGGTCTCGGCCGGAACCAACTTCGATGATTTCCTGTCATCGGAATGCGTGTCGTGCGGAGCCTGTGTCCAAGCATGCCCGACGGCGACGCTTTCGGAAAAGGCGTTGGTGGAGATCGGTACGCCTGAGCGCGCGGTGGTCACTACCTGCGCCTATTGCGGGGTTGGATGCACTTTTCGCGCCGAGATGCGCGGCGAGCAGGTCGTCCGCATGGTGCCGTGGAAGGAGGGCAAGGCCAATCGCGGACATTCCTGCGTCAAGGGCCGCTTCGCTTGGGGCTATGCGACGCACCGTGAACGCATCACCAAGCCGATGATCCGGGAGAGCATCGATCGACCCTGGCGCGAGGTGAGCTGGGACGAGGCCCTGACCTACGCGGCGTCCGAACTGCAGCGTATCCAGGCCCGATATGGCCAGCGTTCGATCGGCGGCATTACCTCGTCACGTTGTACCAACGAGGAGACTTTCCTCGTCCAGAAGCTGATCCGGGCGGGCTTTGGCAACAATAATGTCGATACCTGCGCTCGCGTCTGTCATTCTCCCACCGGCTATGGCCTGAAGACCACGTTCGGCACTTCGGCGGGAACACAGGACTTCGACAGCGTCGAGCATTGCGACGTGATCCTGGTGATCGGAGCAAATCCGACCGATGGGCATCCGGTATTCGCGAGCCGGATGAAACAGCGCATGCGGCAGGGAGCCCGGCTCATCGTCATTGATCCGCGCCGCACCGATCTCGTGCGCTCCCCCCATATCGCGGCAGACCATCATCTACCGCTGCGACCGGGCACCAATGTCGCGGTGCTGACGGCGATGGCGCATGTCATCGTCACCGAGGGGTTGGCGAACGAGTCCTTCATTCGCGAGCGCTGCGACTGGGATGAGTATCAGGACTGGGCTGAGTTTGTCGGCCAAGACAAGAACAGCCCCGAGGCATTGGCCGCGGTCACGCTCGTCGACCCGGCCGAATTGAGAGCGGCCGCGCGCCTCTATGCGACCGGCGGCAATGCCGCAATCTATTATGGCCTGGGCGTCACCGAGCACAGCCAGGGATCATCGACGGTGATGACAATCGCCAATCTCGCAATGGCGACCGGCAATATCGGACGCGAAGGCGTGGGCGTGAACCCCCTACGCGGCCAGAACAATGTCCAGGGCGCCTGCGACATGGGCAGCTTCCCGCATGAGCTGTCCGGCTATCGCCATGTTGCCGACGCCGAGGCGCGCGCTCTGTTCGAGGCGGACTGGGGTGTCGCCATCGATCCCGAGCCTGGCCTGCGCATCCCCAACATGCTCGACGCCGCGGTCGATGGGACGTTCAAGGCGCTTTACATACAGGGCGAGGACATCCTCCAGTCGGACCCGGATACTAGGCATGTGTCGGCCGGTCTCGCGGCCATGGAGTGCGTGATCGTCCAGGATCTCTTTCTCAACGAGACGGCCAACTACGCCCATATCTTCCTGCCAGGCTCGACCTTCCTCGAGAAGGACGGCACCTTTACCAATGCCGAACGGCGTATCCAGCCGGTGCGAAAGGTCATGACGCCCCTCAACGGCTTTGCCGACTGGGAAGTGACCCAGGCCCTTGCCCAAGCGCTTGGACTTGACTGGAATTACACGCACCCGAGCGAGATCATGGACGAGA
Organism: Sphingomonas sp. DBB INV C78; assembly: GCF_042693015.1. NCBI lineage: Bacteria > Pseudomonadati > Pseudomonadota > Alphaproteobacteria > Sphingomonadales > Sphingomonadaceae > Sphingomonas > Sphingomonas sp. DBB INV C78. The sequence continues at coordinate 2,931,366 of NZ_CP170544.1, forward strand.
TTGCGCGCCTGACGCCAAGTTTCGCCGGTGTCAGTTTCGCGCGCCTCGATGAGGAAGGCTCGCTGCAATGGCCGGTAAACAGCGATGCACCCGACGGCACGCCGACCATGCACGTTGACGGCTTCGTCCGCGGCAAGGGCAAATTTGTCGTCACCGATTACGTGCCCACCGACGAGAAGACCGGGCCGCGCTTTCCGCTGCTGCTGACAACCGGGCGGATCCTCAGCCATTATAATGTCGGCGCTCAGACGCGACGCACCGCCAATACCGCCTGGCATCCGGAAGATCGCCTCGAAATTCATCCGGTCGATGCGGATGACCGTGGGTTGCACGATGGCGACTGGGTGCGGCTTGCGAGCCGGTCCGGCGAAACGACGTTACGCGCACTCGTCACCGACCGCGTGGCACCTGGCGTCGTCTATACGACCTTCCATCACCCGGTGACCCAGGCCAATGTCGTAACCACCGACTATTCGGACTGGGCCACAAATTGCCCCGAATATAAGGTGACCGCAGTCCAGGTGATGCCGTCGAATGGCCCTACGGACTGGCAGGAAGATTATGAGGCGCTGGGCGAGCGCTCCCGGCGTATCGCACCACTGGAGGCCGCGGAATGACGGGCATCGACAAGTTGATCCACATGGTCAACCAGATCGCCCGCAATCTCGTGCGAAGCTTCGTTGGGTTAGCGCCGGATTGGTCCGTTTCGAGAAGGGCAGGGTAGAACGCGGGCGGGACCTCAGCGGACTCAATGCGGCCGCCGTCCGCGGGATGCGAGCTCACCCCGAAGGCGGACCCTTGCTTGTCCGGTTCTCCCAGGGTGCTGGACAAAAGGCCTGCTCGAGGAAGGAAATGAAAGCACGGATTGCGGCCGGCTGCGACACCGAGCGCGGATGCACTGCGAAGATGCCAAGATCGGTCGGACCTTCCCAACCCGGCAACACCTGGACGAGGCGACCGTCGACAAGCGCATCGCCGACGTCCCATAACGAACGAAGCGCTATGCCAACGCCGGCGATTGCAAGTTCACGAACGATCTCGCTCGAATTGGTGCGAACGTGACTGCATCCATCGATGCTTCGTCGCTGCCGGCCGTTGACAAGGCGCCACGGCAATTGCCCCTCTGCAGCGAGCAAGCTGTGATTACGCAGATCGGCGAGAACCGAAGGATTACCCTTGGCGGAAAGGTAGCCGGGGCTCGCGCAGAGCACGCGCCGATTTGTCGCAAGTCGCCGACCGTCCAGACTTGGCGATAATTCCGTCGTGATACGAACCGCCACATCAATTCGCTCGGAAAGAAGATCGACATAGGTGTCGGAAAGAATGAGCTCGAGCTCAACATGAGGATATTGTGCCAGGAACGCACCTAACCTCGGGGCAATATGGAGTCGACCGAACGATGTTGGCGCGGAAACGCGGACTGGTCCAACGGGCTCACGGCGGATGCCCGATATCCGGTCCTCAGCTTCACGGATCGATTGCAGGATCGCCATCACATCCGCATGAAAGCGCTCACCCGCATCCGTCAGGGCCAACTTGCGTGTCGTTCTATGGATCAGCGGGACGCCAAGGCGCGTCTCGAGGCGGACCAGTCGCTTAGAGACCATCGAGGGCGAAATAAGCATTGCCCGACCTGCGGCGGACAGGCTTCCGGTTTCAACCACCGTAGCAAACAGGGCATAGTCGGCATCCACGGTCATCTTTTCCCTACACGAAAAAGTGATTGAACTTTTTATAGCCTACCGCGCTGTTCTGACGACTCCTAGAGTAGCGATTGGTTGAGCCGAACCGTAACCCTACCTCCATCCAGGCGTCCATGGATCAAGCGGCTCAGGCCAGTTCCTCTATTGATTGCAAGGAAGCATCGTGACCCGCATCTCCCTCGATCAGGCCAACACAATCATCGCCGCCGGCTTCGCCAAGGGCAGCGAACTCGGCCTCAAACCGCTCAGCATTGCGGTCCTCGATGCCGGCGGGCACCTCCTTGCCTTCCAGCGCCAGGACGGTGCCTCGACACTGCGGCCGCAGATCGCCTGCGCCAAGGCCGGCGGCGCACTCAGCCTCGGCGTCTCGTCGCGCAAGATCGGCGACATGGCCGTGGACCGGCCGACCTTCGTCGCTTCGCTCGGGCCGATCGCACCCCATGGCGTCGTGCCGGCGGCGGGCGGCGTGATCATCGTGGACGATGCAGACCTCCCCATCGGCGCGGTCGGCATCACCGGCGACACTTCGGACAATGACGAGGCATGTGCGCTGGCGGGTATCGCCGCGGCCGGCCTCAACGCGCAGGCGTGAGGATCGAGATGAGCGACACCAATTACACCGATCGCGCGGGGCTCCAGGTTGCAAGCGAGCTCGCGGCCTTCATCGAGGAACAGGCCCTGCCGGGCACAGGCGTCGACACGGCTCGCTTCTGGCAGGGCACGGCCGACATTTTCGCGCGCTTCACACCCGAGAACCGCGCCCTGCTCGCGGTCCGCGACGACATGCAAGCTGAAATCGATGCCCGCTACGAGGCCGGCGCGCCCGTCGACGAGGCATTCCTGCGCGAGATCGGCTATCTGGTCGACGAGCCGGTGCCGTTCGCGATCAGTTCGACGAATGTCGATGACGAAGTGGCACGGCTCGCGGGGCCGCAACTTGTCGTTCCCGTGCTCAATGCGCGCTTCCTGCTCAACGCCGCCAATGCGCGCTGGGGCAGCCTCTATGACGCGCTCTACGGCACCGATGCCATCTCCGGCGCACCAGCCGGCAAGGGTTATGATCCGGCGCGCGGCGCGCAGGTGATTGCCTGGGCCAAGGCCTTCCTCGACCGGGCCGCACCACTTGCCGCAGGCTCATGGACGGACTGGAAGGGTGGAGATCCCGCGCTCGCCAATCCCACCCAACTGGTCGGCCGCGCGGGCGACAACCTGCTGCTTCGGCACAATGGCCTGCATATCGAGCTGGTGATCGACCGCGCTCATCCGATCGGGCGCGACGATCCGGCGGGACTTGCCGACATCATCCTCGAATCCGCCCTGACGACGATCTGCGATCTCGAGGATTCGATCGCTGCAGTCGACGCGGAGGACAAGGTCGCCGCCTATGCCAACTGGCTCGGGCTGATGAAGGGCGATCTCAGCGCCAGCTTCGAGAAGGGCGGCCGCATGATGACACGCGCGCTCGATGCCGACCGCCGCTATGTCGCGACCGACGGATCGGAACTCGTGCTGCCGGGCCGCAGTCTGCTCTTCATCCGCAACGTCGGTCATCTGATGACGACGCCGGCGGTCCGCCTGCCCGACGGCACGCAAGCGCCCGAAGGCATTCTCGACGCGATCGTGACGAGCCTCACCGCGATCCACGATCTCAACGGGCTGGGCGGTTTCACCAACAGCCGTGCGGGCTCCATCTATATCGTCAAGCCGAAGATGCACGGCCCCGACGAGGCCGCCCTGACCAACCGGCTTTTCGATGCGGTGGAGGATCTGCTGGACCTCGCACGCCATACCATCAAGGTTGGCGTGATGGACGAGGAGCGGCGGACCTCCGCCAATCTCGCCGCCTGCATCCACGCCGTGCGCGAGCGGATCGTGTTCATCAACACGGGCTTCCTCGATCGCACGGGGGACGAGATCCACACCGCGATGCGCGCCGGCCCGATGGTGCGCAAGGCCGATATGAAGAATGCCGACTGGATCAAGGCCTATGAGGATCGCAACGTCCAGATCGGCCTTGCCTGCGGGTTGAGCGGCAAGGCGCAGATCGGCAAGGGCATGTGGGCGATGCCCGATCGGATGGCCGACATGCTCGAACAGAAGATCGCGCATCCCCGCACCGGCGCGAACACCGCCTGGGTGCCCTCACCCACCGCGGCAACGCTGCACGCGACCCATTATCATGAGGTGGACGTCTTTGCCCGGCAGGCCGAGCGCGCCGCCGAGCCGGTGGCGTCCCTCGTCCGGCTTTTGACGGTTCCGGTCGCCGCTGGCCGCAACTGGCATCCCGACGAGGTGGCGGAGGAGCTGGACAACAACGCACAGGGCATACTCGGCTATGTCGTGCGCTGGGTGGATCAGGGCGTCGGCTGCTCCAAGGTGCCGGACATTCACGATGTTGGCCTGATGGAGGATCGCGCGACGCTGCGCATCTCATCGCAGCATATGGCCAATTGGCTGCTCCATGGCGTCGCAACGCCTCAAGATGTGGACGGGGCGTTGCGACGCATGGCCGCCAAGGTCGACGGCCAGAACGCAACCGATCCGGCCTACCGCCCGATGGTAGGGCACGAGGATATCAGCGTCGCTTTCCAGGCGGCACGGACACTTGTGTTTGAAGGAGTCGCACAGCCGAGCGGTTATACCGAGCCTCTGCTCCACCAATTCCGCGCGCGAGTGAAGGTTGACGTGCTCCCCTGAAATTCCGCCAGTTTGAGTTAGAGTCCTTCATTGAGTTGACGGTCCCCCGGTTTCTCATCCGGGCGTGATGCGAGCTTCCGGCTTGCATGACGGTCCCCCGGTTTCTCATCCGGGCGTGATGCGAGCTTCCGGCTTGCATCCGCCGGGGTTAACCCCGGCGGATGCAGCATATTCGGCTGGCGTGAGCCAGCCAAGAGCCGTGTGAGGGCGGCTCTCATTATAGTCCCGTCGCCAGGCCTCGATCTTGGCCCGCGCATCCGCCAGCGACAGGAACCAGTGGCTGTTCAGGCACTCGTCGCGCAGGCGGCCATTGAAGCTCTCGACGAAGGCGTTGTCGGTCGGCTTGCCCGGCCGCGAGAAGTCGAGAGTCACGCCATTCTCATAGGCCCAGCGGTCGAGCGCCTTTGAGATGAACTCCGGCCCATTGTCCACCCGAATGGTCTTCGGCGCACCACGCACCGAAGCGATCCGCGCCATCGCGGCCACCACCTGCTCACCCTTTATGCCCTGGTCGACGTCGATCGCCAGCGCCTCACGCGTGAACGCATCGACCACCGTCAGTGCCCGCAACCTCCGCCCGTCGAACAGCGCGTCCGAGACGAAGTCCATCGACCACATCTCGTTCGGCGCCGACGCCGCAGGCTGCCGCTGGCGGTTTGCGGCGCTGACGTTGCGGCGGGGGCGCCTGAGCCGAAGGCTCAATCCATCCTCCCTGTAAAGCCGGTAGACCCGCTTGTGATTCACGAGCCATCCTTCGCGGCGCAGCAGGATGTAGATTCGGAAATAGCCGTAGCGTACCCGTGTCGCCGCCAGATCGTGGATGCGCAGCCGCAGCGGCGCCTGATCCGGCTTGTGCGACACGTAGCGCACCGACGAACGGTCGACGCCGAGCGCGAGGCAGCTACGCCGCTCACTGACACCATGGGACGCCTGGACGTGCGCGACGATCTCGCGCCGTCGCCCAGGCGTCAGAGCTTTTTTGCCAGGACATCCTGCAGGATGTGCTTGTCGAGACTGAGGTCGGCGACCAGCTGCTTGAGCTTGCGGTTCTCGTCCTCGAGCTGCTTCACCCGCCGCAGCTCGCCCACACCGAGCCCGCCATACACCTTCTTCCAGCGATAGAAGGTCTGCTCTGAAACGCCCATCCGCCGAATGACCTCGGCCACCGGCGTGCCAGTCTCCGCCTGCTTCAGCGCGAACGCGATCTGCTCTTCGGTATAGCGCGTCTTCTTCATGTCCCAGCTCCTTGCTCGTGGGCGTCAAAGGGCCGGAAAACTCTCACTCAGCATGGATGAAAAAACAGGGAGGACGTCAATGAGGAGGACGACGATGAAGCGCAGCAGGTTTACCGATGAGCAGATCATCGCGATCCCGCGTTGCAGGAAGCTGGATCATCAACAGCGGACGTCTGATCAGCAAGATAAACGCCGAGGCCGACGCCGCGAGCGCGTGCCACTACTTGGTAATCATGCGTCTTGTATCAGTCGCTCAGCAAACGCGCGGCATGGGCGGCATGATAAGTGAGCACGCCCGAACAGCCGGCGCGACGGAAGGCGGTCAGCGTTTCCAGCACCAGCGCATCGCGATCACCTGCGCCCGCAGCTGCCGCGGCCTCGATCATCGCATATTCGCCGGACACCTGATAGGCGAACACCGGCACCTCGAACCGCTCCTTCACGCGGCGGATGATGTCGAGATAGGGCAGGCCCGGCTTCACCATCACGCTGTCTGCACCCTCGGCGAGATCGAGCGCCACTTCGCGCAGCGCCTCCTCCGCATTGGCATAGTCCATCTGGTAGGACCTTTTGTCCCCCTTGAGCAGCCCTCCGGAGCCCACCGCATCGCGGAACGGGCCATAGAAGGCACTCGCATACTTCGCCGAATAGGCCATGATCTGGACGTTGCGATGGCCTTCGCGCTCCAGCACCGCACGGATCGCGCCGACGCGGCCATCCATCATGTCCGAAGGCGCGACGATATCCGCCCCCGCCTCGGCCTGGACCATTGCCTGGCCGACGAGGATCTCGCTGGTCTCGTCATTGAGGACGTAACCTGCAGCATCGACCAGCCCGTCATGGCCATGGCTGGTATAAGGATCGAGCGCGACGTCAGTGAGGACGCCGATATCCGGCACCGCATCCTTGATCGCGCGGATCGCGCGGCACATCAGATTGTCGGGGTTGAGCGCCTCGCGCCCATCATCGGTGCGGCGGTCGTGCGGAGTGTTGGGAAAGAGCGCAAGGCAGCCGATGCCAAGCGCCTTCGCTTCCTTCGCCACCACGCCGATGCGATCGACCGAATGGCGCGAAACGCCGGGCAGCGTCTTCACCGGATCGGTGACGCCTTGCCCCTCGGTCACGAACAGCGGCCAGATCAGGTGCGCGGGCGACAAATGCGTCTCGGCGACGAGCGCGCGGCTCCAGGCGGTGGCTCGGGTGCGGCGGAGGCGGAGGGCGGGAAAGCGGGCGTGAGTCATGCGCGCGCTTCTAGCGCCCCTGCCCTTCCGCTTCCAGCGCGGCATCCAATCGCGCGAGCGTGACGAGGCGTAACCCGGCCTCAGCCGCGCGATCGAGCGCGAGGCTGGTGGGGGCCGAGACGGTGACGAGCAGCGGGCAGCCCGCCAGCACCGCTTTCTCCACCAGCTCGAACGAGCAGCGCGCGGTGAGTAATGCGCAACCGCCGTCCCAGCCGAAACCGCCCGCCAGCATCGCGCCGACCAGTTTGTCGAACGCGTTGTGGCGGCCGACATCCTCGCGCACCCGGCGGATCGATCCGTCGCCGCTGCACAAGGCGGCGGCATGGACGGCGCCGGTCAGCCGGTTGAGCGGCTGATATTCGCCGAGCCGATCGAGCGCGCGGAACAACGCTTCGTCGGCCATGTCGGATCGGGCAGTCACGCGCGGCAGTGGGCGGAGTGCCTGTTCGAGATTTTCGATGCCGCAGAGACCGCAGGAGGATTCAGAAACGCGGTGGCGCACCCGATCCGCCACGCGATCGACGCGATCGGGGATGAGGGTGATGCGCAGGATCAGGCCACGCTCCGCTTCGTGGGCCGAGACGTCGACCAGATCGGCGGCAGCGTCGATCAGGCGTTCGGCGTGGCAGAAGCCCAAAGCGAAATCGCCGAGATCCGCGGGCGTCGCCATCATCACCGCATAGCCGAGGCCATTGATCTCGATCGCGATCGGCATTTCGACCGCGACGGTGCGGGTGATGGGCGCGCGTTCGCCGGCAGGGGTAAGGCGGGTGAAATGGCGATCGGCGGCGGGGTTCATGTCGCCGCTATAACCAAATATCACTCGTCACCCCAGCGAAGGCTGGCTCCAACCTCTTCCATCGTCATGCTGAACTTGTTTCAGCATCCATATGGCCGCATTCGCAGCCCGCGATTGAATCGCATGGACCCTGAAACAAGTTCAGGGTGACGCTCCCTGTGTGGGCGTCGTCAGCCCCCTTGCGCGGCCTTCCAGCCTGCCGCCGCAAGTGCCGGGAACTTGTCCGCCATTTCGCGGGCGTGGGTGGAGGCGGCGGTGCCGCGGACGACGCGGCCCTTGATGCCGTGGATGATCGCCGCCAGCCTGAAGATGTTGAAGGCGGTGTAGAATTGCAGACTGTCGATCCCCGCCCGCCCGGTCCGCGCGCAATAGGCCGCGACATAATCGGCCTCCGAAGGGATGTTGAGCGCCGCGAGATCATGGCCGGCAATCCCGGTCGCGACCGGCGGGGCGAGCCGATACATCATCAGATGATAAGCGAAATCGGACAGCGGATCGCCCAGCGTCGACAATTCCCAGTCGAGCACCGCAATCACGCGCGGCTCGGTGGGGTGGAAGATCATGTTGTCGCAGCGGAAATCGCCATGGGTGATGCGGGTTTCGCCCGCTTGCGCCGGCATGTTCGCTTCGAGCCAGCCGATCAGCGCATCCATGTCCGCATTGCGGCCGGCCTCGACATCATCGCGATACTGCTGGCTCCAGCGGCCGATCTGGCGTTCGAAGAAATTGCCGGGCTTGCCATAATCGCCAAGCCCGATCGCATCGGGGTCGATCGAATGGAGCTGCGCCATCGTCGCATTCATCGCGTCGAAATAGGCCGGGCGATCGTCGCGGCTGACTTCAGGGAAGGTCGCGTCCCAGAAGATGCGGCCTTCCACCATGTCCATCACGTAGAACCAGGTGCCGATCACCCCATCGTCGGTGCACAGGCCATGGACCCGCGCCACCGGGAAATCGACCGTCGCCAGCGCCGAGAGCACGCGCGCCTCGCGCTCGACCGCATGCGCGCCCTTCAACAACTGGCCCGGCGGCTTGCGGCGCAGCACATAGGAACGGGCGGGCGTGACTAGCTTGTAGGTCGGGTTGGATTGCCCGCCCTTGAACTGCTCGACCGTCAGCGGCCCCTGATAACCCGCGACATTCGCAGCCATCCATTCCGCAAGCCGGGCCTCATCGAAACGATGCGCCTCGCGCACCGCGGTGGTGCCGCTATTCTGATCCTGACGGCTCTCCAAGCGACCGCTCTCCCATACTGGCGGAGCGCTTGTGGCCCCTCGATTGCAACCCGGCCCGTCTAACAACAGGGCCGGCATACCCGCAAGCCGGCGGCAAGGTCGCCTATTGCGAGGCAGCCAGTTTTGCGCCGTTCAGGGCTGACCGTCGTCGCTCTGGCCCGAATCCTCTCCGTCCCTCGCCGCAACGACTTCGGCCATATCGCTGCCGTCCCAGCCGGGCTGCTTGTCGAGGCGATCCAGCATCTTGCGCGCGCTGTCCGCCAGGCTGCCGCCATGGGGATTATAGGCGATGGGCTCCAGCGCGAACCTGGCCTCCTTAGGGCGCTTGGCGTGGATCAGGGTCGTCGCCAGCATCATCCGCAGTTCAAGATCAAAGCGCGCGACATCGACCGCGCGGGCGAGACCATCGATCGCCAGAGGCGTCGGCTCCAGGCCCTGTTCGGCGAAGCTGAGGTAGAAATATTTGAGCGGCAGCGGATGATCGTTTTCGCGGCGGTTGAGCGCGATGAAGGGCGCCCGCGCCCGCTTGTAGGCGGCCGCCTTGTCCTCGGCATCCTCCGCCATATGGAAAAGCGCATAGCCCTTTTGCACATAGGCATTCACCTGGCCGGGATCGAGCGCCAGCGCCTTATCGGCCGCAGCGATCGCTTCCTTGTCGTTGCCGGCGTCGAACTCGGCTTCGGCCAAGGCGGACAACACCTCCGGGTCCTTCGGAAAACGGGCCGCAATCGCGCGGGCTTCGACCACCAATGCCTTTGCCTGCGCTTCGTCGACACCGCGCCGCGAACGGATCCGCACCCGCATCATCGCGGCTTCGCCCGGGCTGAGCTTGCGCAGTTCGATCGGGCCGACCTTCAGCATGTCCGGCGTCAACCGTAGGGCGGACATCCGTCGCCGCATCAGATAGCGATCGAGTTCCTTGTCCAGCTTGGCGAAATCCCCAAAGGCTTCAAGCGCGGCGTCGCGCTGGCTCTTCCCCTTTGCGAGCAGCGACAGATAATTGGGCAGTTGCTCGGACCGGGTCGGTTCGAACGTCAGATAATGATAGAGCAGCCAGCTCTTGCCATAGAAGGCGTCATAGCTCCGCCGGCCGGGCTTTTCCGGTGGCGGGTCCAGCAACGCCGAAACCTTCATATCCTCCTCGAAAAACAGCTCGCCGGCGCGGTGCTGCGCCGCGCGGCCGATCAGGACGGTGCCGTCGGCCTCGAAACTGCTGGTCGCAAAGAATTCCGCCCCGCCTTCCGAAAGCCAGCGCGGCATCCACCGGCTGCTGGCCGAGTTCATGAAATGATGCGCATATTCGTGCAGCAGCACGATCATCGAAAAATCGGCCTTGCCCGTGCCGGAGTTGACGTGCGGAATGATCGCCAGCGATCCGCCGGCACGGGAAATATAGAAGCCGCCGATATATTGGGCATTCTGCCCATAGAGATCGCGGACGGCGGCCTCGCTGCGCACGATATAGACGGTGACGCGGTTGGATGGGCTGGGCGGCGGAAATTGCGAATGCGTCAGGAAAGCGAGCGCTGAATGATAGCGTTCGAGCTGCTCCGAAAAGCGGCGCAGATCGCGTTCATTGTCGTCCGTGTAGATGACGAAATGCTCGCTCGACGCCTGCATCCATTCCGCGCGCGCGGGGCTGCCGCCCAGGCATAGAGCCCCTGCCATCGCCAAAGCGATCCACCGCATCCTTACCCCTCCCCCGAATGCCGGAAAAGCTACCCTAGAAATCAACAGGGTAGATGCAAAGGGTGCAAAAAGATGGGGAGAGCTGCTGGGGCTAGCCCTTGCAGCGCCCATAGCCCGGCCCGCGGACCACGCGGCCGGGCGTGGCGCCGGTATGCTCACCGTCCTTCAGCACCTGGACGCCATTGACGAACACGTCGCGCATGCCGGTGGCATAGACCTGTGGCTCGGCGAAGGTCGCGTGGTCACTGATCTTCTGCGGATCGAAGATCACCACGTCGGCGAAATTACCCGGCCTGAGCATGCCGCGATCGGCGATCTTGAGGTTGCTCGCCGGCAGGGCCGTCAGCCGCCGGATCGCATCTTCCAGCGGCACCCGTTTCTCGTCACGAACATATTTGCCGAGCAGTCGCGCGAAATTGCCGTAGGTGCGCGGATGCGTGCTCGATTTCAGGAAAACGCCTTCGGGTGCCTGTGACTCTCCATCCGAACCGAAGCTCATCCAGGGCAGTTTGACCTGCTTCGCGACATTGGCCTCGTCCATCAGAAAATAGACGGTGCCGACGCGGCTGCCATCTTCGACGACCAGATCCATCGCGGTTTCGGCCGCGCTCTTGCCGCGCATCTTCGCGACTTCGGCCAGCGTCTTGCCTGTCAGCGGTTTCAGCGCCTCATTCTTGAAGCCGACGAGCAGCATGCCTTCCGGCCCCGCCCCGTGGAAGAAATTCTCCCATCCATTGCCCGGCGCTGCCATTTCGGCCGCCACCCGTGCGCGCGTCGCCGGGTCCTTCAGCCGGGCGATCCATTGTTCCAGCCCGCCCGCCTGCACCCAGGTCGGCATCGCGGCATCGAGCCCGGTCGCGCCGGCGGGGTAGAGATACATGTCGGCGGTGATGGCGAGCCCTTCGGCGCGGGCGGCCTCGATCCGCGCGACCGCCTGATCATATTTTCCCCAATTGTCGCGGCCGGCCATCTTGAGATGGTAGATTTCGGCCGGTGCGCCCGACTTCCGCGCAATCTCGATCAGCTCGTCGATCGCCTCGATCAGCCGGTCCCCTTCGGAACGCATATGCGAGATATACATGCCGCCGCATTTCGCCGCGGCAGAGGTGATCGCGATCAGCTCGGGCGTCTCGGCATAGGTGCCCGGCGCGTAGATGAGCGAGCTGCCGACGCCCATCGCGCCTTCGTCCATAGCGCGGGTGACGAACGCCTGCATGCGGGCAAGCTGATCGGGCGTCGGATCGACATCGCCTTCGCCCAGTTCATGCACGCGCACCGTCGCGGCGCCGATGAAGCTGGCGACATTGGTGGAGACGCCCTTCTTCTCCAGCATCGCCAGATATTCGGCCAGCGTCGTCCAGCTGATCGGATATTTGATGTCGCCCTGCCGCTTGAGGCCATCGGCCTTCATCGCCGGGCTGAGCGGTCCCATCGAATCGCCCTCCCCCATCACCTCCAGGGTGACGCCCTGGCGGATGTCGCTCTGGCCGCGGCCGTCGGCGATCAGCGATTCCGTCGCCCAGCTCAGCATGTTGATGAAGCCGGGGGCGACGGCGAGGCCCTTCGCATCCACCTCTTGCCGGGCGCGCCCGTCCACCTTGCCGACCGCGACCAGCCTGTCGCCCTTGATCGCGAGATCGCCGACCCGGCCGGGTGCGCCGCTGCCGTCATAGAGCGTGCCGTTGCGGATGACGACGTCATAGGTCTCGGCCGGCGCCGCGGTGGCGCACAAAGCGGTCGAGACGACAAGCGGCAGCAAATGGCGGATGCGCATGGGTGAATTGCCCCTTCCCTGTTTCCGCCGATCCTAACGGCAAGCGCGGCAATTCATACCGCCAGCGGAAAGGGAATGGTCAGCGCAGCGAAAGCGCGTCGGATTTGCGCCGCGAAGGCGGGCTCATCGCGAAATAGACGTCGGACAATTCCGCCGGATCGACATCGAGCCATTCGACTGCGGGTTGGGCGAGTTCACGGCGCTTGACGCGGTACATCAGTCTGTCCGCCGCATCGAGCACGGCGGAAACCTCCACCTTGCTGCGTTCGGCGACGAGGACCGCGCCGGTGCTGAGCCCGACCTGCCAACCGCCTTCGGTCGAGGCTTCCAGCACCGCTTCGAGCAGGCGCCGCGAAAGCTCGCCCACGGCCTCTTCGGTCGCATCTTCCACCACCAGCACGAATTCGTCACCTGCCATGCGATAGAGCCGATCGAAGGTGCGGGCGGCGCGACGCAGCGCCTGCGCCATGGCGATCAGGCAGCGATCGCCCTCGGCATGGCCCAACCGGTCGTTGACCTGCTTGAAGGAGTCGAGATCGAGGAACAGCACGCCGACCGCGACATCATCCGATACGTCGGTGCGGAACAGACGAGCCAGATCCTGCAACAGCGCGCGACGGTTGGGCAGGCCGGTCAGCATGTCGACAAAGGCCATCTGCTCGGCGCGCTTGCGCTTGGAGATGTCCTCGATCACGGCGACGAAGAAATCCGGTTCGCCGCCATGGCGGACCAGCGAGACCGTCAGGTTGATCCAGATGATTTCGCCACCGCGGCGGATGTAGCGCTTCTCCATCGAATAATGATCGATCTGCCCGGCCACGAGCGAAGTGAGCAGGGCAAGGTCCGCGTCGAGGTCTTCGGGGTGGGTGATGTGCTGGAAACCCAGTTCCATCAGCTTGTCCCGATCATGTCCGGCGATTTCGCAGAAGCGGTCGTTGACCTGCAGGAAACGGCCCTCCGGCGCGACATGGGCGATGCCCACCGCGGCCTGATGGAAGGTGGCCTCGAACCGCAGCGCGAGTTGGTCGTGCGCCCGCGCATAGGCCGCCTGCGAAGCGCTGGCGAGGCCGAAGGCGAAAGGGCTCACGAGCAGCTTGGATACCGCAATATCGATCTCGTCGAACGCATCCGGCTCGGCGGAATAGATTTTGAGCACCCCCACCTGTTCCGTCTGGAACGGCAGCGGCACCACCACCATCGAACGGATACCGAGACGGCGGCACGCCTCCAGATCGACGCGGCCATCCTTCTCGGTATCAGCGCAGACCAAAGCCTCGCCCGACAGGATCGCCTGGCCGGAAAGGCTGCCCACCAGCGGCAAACGAAAGCCCACCCATTCCGCCATTTCACCGCTGGCGGCGCGATAGACGAGTTCCGCCCCGTCGCGCATTTCGATGAGCGCGCCGCGGGCATGCGTGAAGATGCGCGAAGCCCCCGCCACCACAGCCTGCAACACCTGATCGGCATCGTCACACGCCCCGGCGATCGCTTCCTGGGTCGCCAGCAACTCCCGAATCGCCCGACGCCAACTCACATACGCTCCCACGCGGCCCTGCCTGACCCGTATCAGGGGCCATGGTTAAATTGACGTTATCGATTGAACAGGGTCGGCACGGTTGGCCATGGATTGCCCAGCCGCTTGCCCATGTTCATGAAACAGGCCAACCGCATCACCAAGGGAGACGGCGATGGTTCGCAGAGTCGTGACCGGCAATGATGCGCGTGGCCGGTCCCATATCGTCAGCGACGAGCTGATCAGTAACGACGCCGGGGAAACGGATGGTCTCGTCTGGCGAGAAGGCGGCGATCCGGGCACCTGGCTGCCTTCAACCGCGCCCTATCTGGAGCCGCCGCGGGGCGGCAGCCGCTGTTCGCGCGTCGTGCTGCCACCGTGGAAAGATATGGCCGCCGATGTCGAGGCCGGGGGCTTCCCGGGCCTCGACGCGCAAGGCTTTCACCGCACCGGGACGATCGACCATATCCTGATGCTGGCAGGTGAGGTCGATCTTGTCCTCGACGATGCGCGGACGACCATTCGCGCCGGCGACGTGGTGATCCAGCGCAACACCAGCCATGCTTGGCAGAACATGACCGACGAGCCGGCGATCTTCTGGGGCGTGATGGTGGCGCGAGGGGACGGATAGGCCCCGCCCCTCTCGCGCACCGTCAGATGATCAGAAGGTCCGGCGCTTCGGCCGCGGTCCACCCGCCAGCGGCAACTTGTCCTCGTCGACCAGTTGGCCGCCCTTGATGACCGCAACGATCGCCTTGGCATTGTTGATGTCGGCGGTCGGGTCCGCGCTCAGCAACAGCATATCGGCGAGCTTGCCCGGCTCGATCGATCCCAGCACATCATCCTTGCCGAGATGCCTGGCGCCGTTGAGCGTGGCGATCGTCACGATCCGCGATGCCGGCACGCCGGCCGCCTGGAGCAATTCCATCTCGCGATGCACCGCCGGCCCGAGCGTCTGATCGGTGGCGATGGCGATCACGCCGCCGGCCGCGTCGATCATGCGCAGATTCTCCTGCGCGACCGGGGTCATCAGCTTCATCCACCAGGTCCAGCCGCGTTCCTTCCAGGCCGGCAGCGTCTTGGAGCGCAGCTCGGTGATCTCGGCGGGGCTGTAGGCGGCCTGATAGAGCGGCTGATCGAGATATTCGGGATGTTCGACCAGCCGGCTATAGCCTTCGCCGATCGTCAGCGTCGTCGCCATCGGCACCTTCTTGGCGCCCATCAGCTTGGCGAACTCCCCGGTGATCGGCCCCTGGATGACGGGATGGGCAAGGCTGTCGACACCCGCAAAGATCGCCTGGGTGGCGCGCAACTCGCTCGAGGTATGCGCGGTGGTGCGGATGCCGTGGCGGTTCACCTCCAGGATGATCTCTTCCATCAGATCGAGCGGCAGCAGCGTGATCAGCGGGCGCGTGCCCCAGCCATGCTCGTCGAGCGTCAGCTTGACGATGTCGGGCTTCTGCTCCTCCAGATATTTGATGAGCTTGGGCTTGTCCTCGGTCCAATTGTCGATCTCGATCGCCATGCTGGCGCCATGGCTGCCGGGATAGGTGATGAGGTTGCCGGTCGCGAAGATGCGCGGCGACAGGATCTTGCCCGCGCGCTCCTCGGCCCGCAGGCCCAATATGTGCTCGGGCACATTGCCTGCATCATAGACGGTGGTGACGCCCGAATAGAGATAGCTCGCCAGCGCCCGGAGCCCGGCCTCGTGCGCCGCCTTCGCATCGGCCTGGGCGGTCGCGGGAACCGGCGCCGACGGGTTCTTGGGATCGGTGCCGACCATGCGGTGCCCATCGCCGCCGCGCGCGCCCTGAAGATGGATGTGGACGTCCATCAGGCCCGGCATCAGATATTTGCCGGAGCCGTCGATATGCTTGCCGGACACCTTGGGTGCCACCGCGGTTGGCGTGACGAAGCTGATCTTCCCCTTGTCCACGCCGATCGACATGGCGGTCTGGTTGGGCTGGCCGGTGCCGTCGACCAGCGTCACATTGTCGACGATGAAGTCTTCGGCCAGCGCCGCAGCAGGCGCGACGAATATGGTCGCGGCCAGCAGGGTCGCGCGGAACAGCTTGTGGATTGTCATTGAATGATCCCCGTGGCCTTGCCGCCACTCTTGAAAACGATGCCGTCGCGCATCACGAAATCGACCCCGAGCACCGCGCGAATGTCCTGCAGCGGATCAGCGTCGAGCGCGACGATGTCGGCGGCGAGGCCGGGCGCGATCTTGCCGCGATCGGGCACGCCACCGGCCAAGGCGGCGTTGACCGTGCCTGTCTTCAGCGCCTGCATCGGCGTCATGCCGGCTTCGACATATTCCAGCATCTCATAGGCATTGGTGCCGTGCGGGGCGATGCCGTTATCGGTGCCGAGCGCGATCGGCACGCCGAGCTTGATAGCCATCCGCACCATCTTCTTGGGCTGGTCGCCAAGCTGGTAGAGCTTGGCAAGCGAATTGGGCGCGAGATCCTTGAACGGCCCCTGCCGCACCTTTTCCGGCGTGTCGCCGACCCAGGTGATCGGCCAGACGGTGGGGACGAGCCAGGTGCCGTGCTGCTTCATCAGCTTCAGGCTTTCCTCGTCCGCCCACATGGCATGTTCGATCGAATCATATCCGGCACGGATCGCGGCATCGATGCCGGCCTTGCCATGGGCGTGCGTCGTCACCTTGCGGCCCATCGCGTGGCCGGCATCGACGATCGCCTTCAATTCCTCGTCGGTGAATTGCTGGCCGGTGCCCGCATCCGATTCATCGAGCACGCCGCCCGTCACATGCACCTTGATGACGTTCGCGCCATATTTGATCGCGTCGCGCACGGCGCGGCGGCAATCGTCGGCGCCGTTGCACACGCCGGGGCGGATCTGCGCCTCCATCAGGTCGCGGCGCAGGCCGTGGGCGTCGGCATGGCCGTTGGTCGGGCTGATCCCTTCGCCGGCGGCAATGATCTTCGGGCCAGCGACGATGCCATCGCGGATCGCGTCGCGCAGGCCGAACAGGGAATCGCCCGGCGATCCCAGGTCGCGGACCGTGGTGAAGCCCGCCATCAGCGTGCGATAGCCATTGGCATAGGCGTTGACCGCATAATATTCCGGCCCTTCGCGCAGCCGCGTCATCGGGCTGCGCGCCGCTCCGCCGGAACTGAGATGGACGTGCATGTCCATGAAGCCCGGCAGCACGAACTTGCCCGAAAGGTCGATCACCGGCGTATCCGCCGGCAGCCCCAGCGCGGCGGCATCCTGGAAGCCCGAATGGACCGAACGCACCTTGCCGCCTTCGGTGACGATCGTGGCGTTGCTCGCCACCGCCTCGCCCGGAACGGCGAGCAGCTTGCCGGCGTGGATGATCGCCGTCTGCGCCACCGGTGCTGTGGGGTGCGGCGGCGTGCCCGGAACGGGTGTGGTTTCAGCCCGGGCGACGGCCGCCGAGGCAAGAGCCAGAGCGATCGCGCTGGCCAGACGAAGTTTCATATATTCCCCCGTTTCATCGACGGCGCGGCCGAAGCTAATGCGAATTATGTGAAAATCAAATATGAAAATGAATATTATATTGGACAGCACGACATGGGCCGCGGCGGCTCATTCGATCCATTCGAAAAATTCGATGGTATAGCCTTCGGGATCGCGCACCTTGAACTCGATCGTCCGGCCGTCGCAGCCGACATGGAACCCTTCGCCGGTGCCGGGCACGGCATGGCCGAACAGCCGTTCGTGCCAGGCCTGCAGCGCCCGCGTCTGGATCGACAGGATCGCGCCCTTGTTGGTGCTGCGGATCGGCACCTGGCTGCCCATGCCATTGCCGACCAGCGCGAGATGCGCGCCGCGATGGATCGCGAAGATCGCGAAATCGTCGAAGGCCATCACCTTCTCGAACCCGATGACCTCCTCGTACCAGTTCACCGCCTGGGCGAGATCCTCATAATAGAACATGGTGAGCACGCCATCGATCGGCGGCAGCGGCGGGCGGGTAGACGGGGACTCGGCCATTGCTGGACATCTAACTGCAATATCGACGTCACTCATAGAGGTCGATGTTGCGTTCGATGTGCAGCAATGTTTCGCGTAGCGCGTCGAGCTGTTTCTGGTCGAGCCCCTCCAACGCCAGTTTCTCGTGCCGATAGGCGGACGACCGGATCGAATCGAAGGCCTCCGCTCCCTTGGCGGTGATGGTGATATCGACCATCCGCGAATCCTCTTCGGAGACGCGGCGGCTCACCATCCCCTCCTGTTCGAGCTGGACGACGACGCGGCTGACGGTGGGTTGCTCCATCAGTGTCGCTTCGACGATCCGGCCGATGGTGAGCGTGCCGTAGGAGCGCAGGACACTCAGCACGCGCCATTGCGAAAGATTGATGCCGATCGTGCGTAGCCGCCCCTGCAGCCGCACGTTCAGCCGGTTGGTCGCGCGGTAGAGCTGATAGGGCAGATAATCGTCGAGCCAGCCGTCGCCTTTCTCATAACTTTCCGGCGTGCCCGCGGCGTTCTCCGCCGATTTTCCTTTCCTGGACATGTCCGTCCGCTTCCCCATCCTGTCCCCGTTTATCCATCTAAACGCATTTGCCATAAAATCTATATTCAAAGGGATATATTTTTGAATATATAGGCGGCGAAAAGCGGGAAAGGGACGTAATGGCATCGCAAGCGGCATCGGCAGGATCGGCAGGCGGAGAAGTCTGGACGTCCAAGCTCGCCTTCCTGCTCGCGGCCGCCGCCGCGGCGATCGGCCTCGGCAGCCTGTGGCGCTTCCCCTATGTCGCCGGCGCGAACGGGGGCGGCGCCTTCGTGCTCCTCTACATCGCCTTCGTGCTGGCGATCTGCGTGCCGATCATGATCGCCGAAATGGCGATGGGCCGCCGCGGCCATGGCAGCGTGATCGGCAGCATGCGCCGCCTGATCGAGGCCGAAGGCGCCTCGCCCGCATGGCGGGTGATCGGCTGGCTGAGCCTGCTGATCCCCTTCTTCGGCCTGAGCTATTACAGCGTCGTCGCCGGCTGGGGCGTCGATTATGCCCGGCTGGCGATCTTCCGCGGCTTCGCCGGCGTCGACGCTCCGGGTTCGCTCGCGATCTTCGACGAGTTGATCGCCTCGCCCGGCCGGCAGGCCCTGTTCCAGTTCAGCTTCATCGCCGCGGTATCGATGGTGGTAGCGCTCGGCGTCCGCCGCGGGATCGAGGTGGTCTCGCGGATCAAGATGACGGCGCTGTTCGTCATCCTCGCCGGCTTGGTCCTCTACAATGCCGTCACCGTCGGCCTCGGCCCGGCGCTCACCTTCCTCTTCTACCCGGATTTCGGCGCGATCACCGCCGCCGGCGTGCTCACCGCGCTCGGCCAGGCGCTCTTTTCCACGGCGATCGGCGTTGGCGTGCTGATGACCTACAGCGCTTATCTGCCCAAGGGCGTGTCGCTGCCGCAATCGGCGATGATGGTGTCCGGGTCGGTGATCTTCATCGCGATGATGGCGGGCCTCGCCATCTTCCCGTCGGTCTTGTTCTACGGGCTCGAACCGACCGAGGGGCCGAACCTGATCTTCGTGACCTTGCCGGTCGCATTCGGCGGGATGCCGGGCGGCCGCATCGTCAGCATCGCCTTCTTCTGCCTGATCGCGCTCGGCGCCTTCACCACCGCGGTCGGCATGCTGGAGCCGGTGGTCGCCTGGCTGATCGAACGCACCGGCTGGCGCCGCCCGCCGCTCGCTTTCATGACCGGCTTCGCGGTGTGGATGGTCGGCCTGCCCTCGCTCCTCTCCTTCAACCTGCTGAAGGATGTGCATCCGCTCGGTTTCCTGCCGCCCTTCGCGAACAAGACCTTCTTCGACGTGCTCGATTTCGGCATCGCCGATTTCCTGCTGCCGCTGAACGCGCTGCTGATCGCCTTGTTCGCAGGCTGGGCGATCCGTCGCACGATCACGCCGGCGGAGACCGACATGTCGCCGCGCGCCTTCCGCGCCTGGCATTTCGTCCTCGCCATCCTCGCCCCGGCCGCGATCATCGGCCTGATGATCCACATCCTGGCCTGATCCAGCCTCTACCGGAGTTATCCGCCTTGACCCTGATCCCCGATCTCGCTGCCGTCCGCGCGCGCTTCGCCTCGCTGCCGCGCTTGGCTTATTTCAGCAGCGGTTCCTACGGCCTGCTGTCGGATAGCGTGCGCGCCTCGTTCGAAACCTATCTGACCGATCGCGTCGAAAACGGCGCTTATTGGGGCGGCTGGGTCGACCGGCTGGAACAGGTGCGCAGCCAGGTCGCCAGCCTGTTCGGCGTCGATACGGACGAGATCGCGATCACCGCCTCCGCCTCGGCGGGGCTCAATGCGATCGCCAGCGCGTTCGACTTCGCCGGCCCGCGCAACAAGGTGGTCGCGTCCAATTTCGAATTCCCGACCAGCGGCCAGATCTGGCACGCGCAATCGCCCGTCGGCGCGCAAGTCGTGCATATCGCCGAGAAGGAAGACGGCACGATCCCGCTCCAGCCCTTCCTCGACGCGATCGACGATCGCACCGCCGTCGTCGCTCTGTCGCACGTCTGCTACCGCCACGGCGGCAAGATCCCCGACTACGATATCCGCGCCATCGCCGCGGCCGCGCATCGCCATGGCGCGATCGTCATACTCGATTGCTATCAGGTCGCCGGATCGGAACGGATCGATCCGCGCGCGCTCGATGTCGATGTCTGCGTCGGCGGCATGCTCAAATATCTGCTCGGCACCGGCGGCATCGGCTATCTCTATGTCCGCCGCGAGTTGGTCGACCGGCTAACGCCGCGCGCGAGCGGCTGGTTCGCACAGGCCGATCCCAACGCCATGGACATCTTCGCCAACGTGCCGAGCCCATCGGCGCGCCGCTTCGAGGCGGGAACACCGCCCGTGCCCAACCTCTATGCCGCCGGCGCCGGCCTCGATCTGATCCTCGGCATCGGCTTGGATGCGATCGGCGCGCATGTCCGCACCATCACCCGGCTGGCGATCGACCGTTTCGCCGCGGAAGGCATCTCCCTCGCTACTCCGCTCGACGATGCCCGCCGTGGGCCGCTGCTCGCCATTCGCAGCAAGGACGAGGTGGCGCTGGTCGAGCGGTTGGCCGAACAGCAGGTGATGACCTCCAGCCGCGACGGCAAGGTCCGCGCGGGCTTCCACTTCTACAATGATGAGGCGGATGTGGAGCGGCTGGTCCGCGCCCTCACGGATAATCGCGCGCTGCTGGCGTGAAGGGTGGGACGGGCGGGCGAACCACACGCCCACCCGTCACCCTGAACTTGTTTCAGGGTCCATGCGAAACGCCACCGTGTTGGAATCGGCCCGAGGGCGCGCCCGCACCACGCCGCTGGGCGCCTCCACCAATGCCGCGCATGGATGCTGTAACAAGTTCAGCATGACGGGGTTGGGGAGGCGCCCGCTCTCAATAATTAATCCCCGGATTGTCGCCGGGATGGATCAGCCCGACGACATCCATTCCCTCCGCTGACGTGCATTCCAGCGAATGGAGATGCTTGCGCGGGAAGAAGATCACGTCGCCGGCGCCGACCCTGGCGGCGCTGCCTTCGTTCCAGATGATCCCTTCACCCGACATGATGATCAGCGCCTCTTCATAAAGGTGGCGATGCATCTCGGCGCGGCTTTTGGGGATATGGCCGATGAACTGGGCGGCCGTGGTCGATCCGATCGTCTTGTCCACCAGCATCTGGAACCAGCGCGGCCCCATCGCCGTGCGCTCGCTTTCGTCGATGGGGACGATGCGGTCGGGCCAAACGGCGTCGAAATACTCGGGCATATCCGCCAGTTCGTCGAGTTGCTCGACGCCGGGGCATGCCGACACATAGGCCTTGATCGGGGCGGTGGCATGGAGCCGGAAGGCTTCACCCGCGCGGACATAGATGCCGCAGGGGCCGGCAAAGCCCAGCCGTCGCGATCCGATCTCGACCTCGCCTTCGCCGGCGCGGACCCACAGGATCGCATCCACCCCCGGCGCAGCGAGCACCGGCGTGGCGCCGTCGCGCAGCATCAGGTGGAATTGCGACTGATGCTCCGATCCGCGCGATGGCGAGATCAGGGTGCGCAGGCTGTAGCGCGCAGACGCATCCGCCTCGGCCTCGGGCGAGATGACGAAGCAGCGGCCATCGACCCGCGCCACACCCGCCGCATCGGCCGCGACGATCGCCGGGCGTGGGCCATCGGCCGCCTCCCCTTCATCGCGATAGCCGCCGGCGAGGTTGCTGTGCGCGCCGTCGCAGAAAGGTGCTGTGGCGGTGTGCTTGCAACCGCAGAACAGCACTTCCTCGCCATCCTTCGTCGCGGTGTAGCGGATCGGTTCGAAGCCGGTGCCTTCATGCGAGCGCCCGTCGCAGAAGGGCTGACGTTTCGATCGGCCACAGGCGCACCATAGATAGGTCCGCCCCGCCGCAAGTTCCCGATAATAAGGCTTGCGGCTGGCGACCAAGGGGCAGCTTCCAGTGCAGGCATGTCCAGTCATTGCGATGATCCTAACCGAAAAGGGGGAGCCATTGCTCCCCCTTTCCTCTTGTCCTGTCGTCGATCTCAGAAGCGCTTGCTGACCTCGAAGCCGACAGTGCGGGGGCGGTTGGTGATCTTGGTGGTCGGCACATTGGCCGCCGCCGCCAGGAACACGTCGCCCTGCACGTCGAACACATTGTCCATGAACAATGCGAAGCCCAGGCCATTGTCATCATCGTCGGCGCCGACGCGCAGATTGACGATGCTGAAGTCGCGCTGCGTCCGATAGATGCTGGATGTCGGCCGCAGCTCGGTGCCGGACTTGCCCTTGTAGCTGTAATCGGCGCGGATCCAGCCGCTCCAGCCATCGGCGCCCAGATCCATCGTATATTGGCCCGAAAGGCTGGCCGTAAACGCAGGAATGCGCGGGATCTTGTCGCCCTTGCGGCCCGGCGCCGAAATGTCGGCGCTCACCTGATCCTCGGTCAGTTCGCGCTCGGGCAGCCAGTTGAAGCCAGCATTCAGGTCGAAGCCGTCGAACGGCCGGCTCTGAATCTCCGCCTCCAGGCCGCGGATGCGCGCCGCGCCGGCATTGCCGATGAAGCCGAAGGAGTTGGTCGGATCGCGGCCCGTCACCTGGATGTTGCTCCAGTCGATCTGGTAGACCGCGGCGTTGAAAATCAGCCGGCGATCGAACCAGGCCGATTTCAGGCCAAGCTCATAGTTCCACAGCGAGTCCGAGTCATAGCCGTCGGGCACGGCAACCGCCGCCGACTGGTTGGTGCCGCCCAGACGATAGCCCTTGGACGCCAGCGCATAGACCGTGACATCGTCGCTCGGCTTGAACGAGATCTGCGCCTTGGGAATCCAGCGGTCCTCGTCGACCTTGCGATCATAAGGCGGCGGCAAGGTGCTGCCGAAGGTCGGGAACTGGAACAGGGTTTCACCATGGTCGCGCTGCTTGGCCTCGAACCAGCGCAGGCCGCCCAGTATCTCGATGCTATCGGTGATCGCGAAGGTGCCTTCGCCGAACACCGCTTTCTCCTTGATGCCGCGTTCGTTGACGCGGGCGAAGGCGCAGGGGTTGCAGCCCGGAATGCCGGCGCCCGGAGTCTGCGAGAAGCCGGTCGGCGGCGTGCTGGCGACGATCGGGTCGCCATTTTCATCGACCATCGGCGAGAAGCTGCGGAAGCCCGAATCGCGGTCGCGGTAGAAGACGCCGGCGACCCACTGGAACGGGCCGTCCGTGGTGGAGTTGAGGCGGGCCTCGAACGTCTTCTGGTTGAGATCCTGGGTCTGGTCGGTCAATTCGGGCACCAGGTCAGGCCGCACGCACGGATTGCCGCTGGGGCAGATCTCGCCGGCCGGGCCAACGCCCAGCGACCAGACGAAATTGTCGCGATAGAATTGCAGCTTGCGCTTGTAGATCGATCCCGTGACGGTCAGCGCTGCGAAACCCAGATCGCCATTGGCGGTCAACGAGTAGATTTGCTGCCGGTCGGGGCGCGGCGACTTCACATAGCTGCCCGTATTGAACTTGCCGGTTTCGAAATAGGCGAAGCTCGGCACGCGATCGTTCCAACCCGGATCGCTCGGGTCACCGCGTTCGCGGAAGCTGTCATAGGGGCTGTATTCGCTGGCGCCGTGGGTGTTGCGGCGCTGATACCAGGCCATCGCGTCGATCGACCAGTCGGGCGACGGTTCCCAGCGCAGCATGGCGCGGATGCCCGACGTGTCGTCCGAATTGATGTTCTTGTTGCCCAGCCGGACATTGTCGACATAGCCGGGGGTGCGATCATAATAGCTGACGACGCGCAGGGCGAGCGTATCGGCAACGATCGGCATGTTGATCATGCCGTAGATGTTGGCGCCGACGCCGCCGCCGGAAACCGAGCTGGCGCCCGCCTTTACCGATCCTTCGACATCATTGACGTTCGGCTTCTTGAGGATGAAGCGCACCGCGCCCGTCTGCGAATTGGCGCCGAAGGTGGTGCTCTGCGGCCCCTTCAGCACCTCGACACGCTCGAGATCATAGAGCTGGAGATCGCCGATCTGCGATCCGCTGTCGCCGGTCGAGCTCTGGATGCCGGGCACCGGCACTTCGTCATAATAGACCGCGACCTGTTCCTGGCCGGCGGACTGGATGCCGCGCAGCGTGTAGCGCTTCAGGCCGGGGCCTTGATCGGTGAAGGTCAGGCCGGGCACCTGATAGGCGAAATCCTCGAACCCGGTCGCGCCCATCTTTTCCAGCGTGCCGGCGCCGATCGCGCTGATCGCGGCGGGAATGTCCTGCAGGCGCTCCTCACCGCGCTTGCGGGCGGTGACGACGATGTCGCCCTCCACACCAGGCTCGGCGCGCATGGTTGCCGCCGCCGGCTCGTCGGCCCGCGCTGTCGGGGAAGTTGTCTGATCCTGCGCCATGGCCGGCAGGGCCATATTGGTGGCGACGGCGAACGCGATCACTGATGCTGCGGATACATATTTGCGAGCTTGTCGACGCATGTGCGCTTCCCCCTTTGGGCTATTGTTGTCCCGTTTCGTTCCAAGCGAATATATATGCTTTTTCATATTTGTATGTTTTGTTTAAGCTTGAAGCAAGTGGCTTGTCGCAGCGCGCAAAATTGCACGTTATATAATTGTTTTAGATCGATTTTATCTGGAGATCACGGCCGGAATGACCCGCCGATATGTCACCGACGTGTCACAAAAATCACAC
Source organism: Sphingomonas sp. DBB INV C78 (assembly GCF_042693015.1). NCBI lineage: Bacteria > Pseudomonadati > Pseudomonadota > Alphaproteobacteria > Sphingomonadales > Sphingomonadaceae > Sphingomonas > Sphingomonas sp. DBB INV C78. The sequence goes on from NZ_CP170544.1 coordinate 2,956,409, forward strand.
AGCAGGAGTCGGTCGATTCAGGTAGCCGTAGCCGGCGGCAGCGGCGCATCGCGCAGCAGCGCTGTCAGAGGATCGAGGCCATCGCCCGCCGCGGCGTCGACCATCCTTCTTTCCAACAGGCGATAAGCCGCCAGCACCGCCCGCCCGGTATCGGTCAACCGCGCCCCGCGGTCGCGACTTCCCCCGGCAATAGTCTCAACCAGTCTCTCAACCCAGCAGCGGTTCATGCTGTCGACCAGGAGCCAGGTGCGGCGATAGCTCATGCCCAGCGCCCGCCCCGCCGCCGAGATCGATCCTTCGCAGTCGATCGCTTCCAGCAGGTCGGCCTTGCCGGGGCCGATGGCCGGCTCATCCCCGCAGAAGATCTGGGCCTTGAGCTTGAGGGGGCCGACGCGCGCAACGCTCATGGTCTATTTGCCGATCAGAACGTCGCTCGCCTTGATCAGCACGGTCACGCGATCCCCCGCCGCCAGCCCGAGATCGGCGATCGCTTCCTCGGTGATGCTGGAGGTGATGATGTTGCCGCCGCCAATATCCACCTTCACCGTGCCGTTGACGGCGCCGGGCGTCACGGAAAGCACCGTTCCTGCCAGTTGATTGCGAGCGCTGATCTTCATGGCGACCTCCCGGTTGATCCCGCCAGTCTAGCAGCGGCAAACCGGCCTGTCGTCACCCCGCCGTCATGCCAACGGGGATGACGCTGGTCGCCAGCCGATCGACTTCGGCCCGGTCATGGCTGACATAGAGGATCGGCAGTCGCAGTTCATCGCGGATGCGCTCGATCACGGTCATGATCTCCTCCCGCCGCGAGGCGTCGAGCGACGACAGCGGCTCGTCCATCAACAGGAAGCGCGGCGCGGAGAGCAAAGCGCGCCCGATCGCGACGCGCTGCGCCTCCCCGCCCGAAAGCGTCCGCGGCCACCGATCGAGCAGATGGCCGATGCCGAGAAAGGCGACGACCTCGTCAAACCCGATCCAGCGATGCGCCGGATCGGCCAGCCGTTCGCCATAAACGAGATTGGTGCGCACGCGCTTGTGGGGGAAGAGCCGTCCGTCCTGGAAAACATAGCCGGTGCGACGTTGTTCGGGCGGCAGGTCGATCCGGCTGTCACTGTCGAACAGCACTTCGCCATCGACGGCGATCCGCCCGGCATCGGGCCGGAGCAGGCCGGCCACCATGTTGAGTACGCTCGTCTTGCCCGCACCTGAGGGGCCGAACAAAGCGGTCAGGCCAGCGTCCGAACGCAGCGCCAGCCGGATCGCCGCATCGCCCAACCGGCGCGTTACGTCGATCTCAAAGGACATGGCCGCCCTGCCCCTGGCCGGCCCGCCTTGCCAACGCCTCCGACGCCACCAGCGCGGCGAGCGACAGGATGACCGATATGATTGCAAGGCGCGTCACCACGTCCTCCGCGCCCGGTATCTGCAGCGCGGTGTAGATCGCGATCGGCAGCGTCCGGGTCTCGCCCGGAATGTTCGAGACGAAGGTGATGGTCGCGCCGAATTCGCCGATCGACCGCGCAAAGCCCAGCACCGCCGCGGCAAGGATGCCCGGCAGCGAAAGCGGCACGGTGATCGTGAAGAAGGTATGCGCCACGCTGGCGCCCAATGTGCGCGCCGCCCCTTCCAAACGTCGATCGACCGCCTCGATCGACAACCGGATCGCGCGGACCATCAGCGGCAGCGCCATCACCGCGGCGGCCAAGGCGGCCCCGGTCCAGCGGAACATGAAGGTCAGGCCGAACCATTGTTCGAAGAAACGGCCGGCCGGGCCGTTATTGCCGAACGCCAGCAGCAGCATCCATCCGGTCACCACCGGCGGCAGCACGAGGGGCAGGTGGATGATGCCATCCACCAGGAACTTGCCCGGAAACCGAACCCGCGCCAGCAGCCAGGCAAGGCCGAAGGCGACGGGAAGCGTAAGCAACACAGCGACCGCGCTCACCTTGAGCGAGAGGTGGATGATCCCCCATTCGTCAGGCGTCAGCACAGGCTCGCTTTACTTGGCGACGAAACCATAGCGGGCGAAGATCGCCTTACCCTGCCCCGACAGCAGGAAGCGGCGGAAGCCCTCCGCATCCGGGCTGGTCGCGGTCTTGAGCACCGCCACCGGATAGGTAATCGGCGGGTGGCTGTCCGCCGGGAATACGCCCGCGATCGTCACGGCCTTGGATGCCTTGGCATCGGTTTCATAGACGATGCCGAGCGGCGCTTCGCCACGTTCGACGAGCGCGAGCGCGGCGCGCACATTCTCTGCCCGCGCGACACGTGCCTCGACCGAAGACCAGACGCCGAGCTTGGTGAGCGCGGCCTTGCCATATTTGCCCGCGGGCACCGCATCCGGATCCGCCATGGCGAGCCTGCCTTCGCCCAGCAACTTTGCCAGCGGGAAGCCACGCTTGATCGCGATCTTCACCGGCTGCTTGGCGGGCGCAATCAGCACCAGCCGGTTGCGCAGGAAGGAGACGCGGGTCTCGGGCTGGATCAGGCCTTTCTTCGCGACATCGTCCATCCACGGCTCATCGGCCGAGATGAAGAGATCGGCGGGCGCGCCCGAACCGATCTGCCGCGCCAGCGCCGAGGATGCGGCGAAGGACAGCACCGGCTTGGCATGGCCCTTGGCCACCCATGCATCGGCGGCGGCGGTCAGCGATTCCTGGAGGCTCGCAGCGGCAAGCACCACCGGCGGTTTGACCTGGGCGGCAGCCGCCGCGAGGGCCGAACCCAACAGCGCAAGCGCCAACAACAGACGGCCGATCAATCTGGCCATGATGCCTCCCGTGTAGCGTTATATTTCGGCATATACAGCGTTGGCCGGCCGATGCCAGCGCCGGTGACGTCCCTCGCGCGGATTAATAATCCTTTGAGTAGCGCAGCGCTGCGGAAGAGCCGGCGTTGGTTCCGGTCTTCGACAATATGCTCAGCGTCTTCGACAGAGCGACTTCGAGCTGCGTGGCGGTGAAACCCTTCGAGTCCGTGATGACCTCGACATAGATATCATTCGAGATGTGCTGGCCCACGGCGAGCGAGGTGCCGCGGCCGGTCGCCTCATCTCCGCCGACAATGCCGATGCGATCGACGCCCGATGCGTTCTGCAATTTGCCCATCGGGTTGAGGCCGCCCCCGCCGCCGCGCAACCCGTTGAGCGCCGCGGCAAGCTGGATCGCCTGCGTGGCCGACAGGTTGGAGACGCTGGCGCCGAACAGAATGCGCGCAAGGATTTCGTCCTGCGGCAAGGTAGGCGCCGAGACGAAGGTGATGTCGGGGCTCTGCGCCGTGCCGCTGACAGCGATGCCGGCGCGAACATCGTCGACATCGGTTTCCGCACGAATGGCGATCGCAGGGTTCATCATCGGGCCGTTGAAGGTGATGACGCCCTGTTCCAGATCGAACTGGTGGCCCGAGAAGCTGTAACGGCCGCGAATGACCTCGATCTTGCCGATGACCCGCGGATCGGCCGTGGTGCCGGTGATCCGCATGTCGGTCTTCCATTCGGAATCCAGGCCCATGCCGGTCAGATAGATCTCGTTGTCGGCGCGCACGCGGATATCGAGTTTCCAGGCGGCGGGTGCTGGAGTAGCGGCGGCCCGGTCTGCCACGCGCTGATCCAGCACATCGACACCCTCGCCCTTGCGGCGCACGCCCTGGAGCTGACGGATTTCGGCGCCGCCCTGCCAGGCGATGCGATAGCGCGTTTCGGGCAGCGTCAGATTACCCTTGATGAGGCCGCCGACGGCAGCGCTGTTTGTGATGTCCAGCGTACCGCTGACGACGCTCGTCACCGCCTCGCTGCGGGCGAGCCGGGCGCGGGCAAGCTTTACCTGCACATTCATGGGGAAGCCGCTTGCGGCGGCCAGCCCCACCGTACCGCTGGCCTGCACGGTGCCATCACCGGCGTTGCCGGAGAAATCCCTGATCTCCAGCCGATCATTCGTGAAGCGGCCGTCGAGGCGCATCTGGGTGACGCGCGTGCCGAATGTCTCATTCTCGTAGGTCAGCGCATTGGCGCGGACCAGACCGTTGATCCGCGGCGCCTGCGCCTGGCCGCTGAAATCGGCGGCGAGCGCAATACCGCCGGTCAATTGCTGATCGGCCTGTCCTGCGAAGGAGAAGAGCACGTCTGCCGGCCCCGAATAGCGGATACCGCCGCTCAAAGGCGCAGCCATCAACCGCTCGCTCCAGCTTGCGCCCGCACCCGGCGCGCCGGTGGTGGCGACGAAGCGGCCGAGCGTCGCATTGCCCTCGCGGATCAGCCCGCGCAAGTCGCCGCCGGCCGCCGATAGCCGCCCCTCCAACGACACGGCGACCGGATCAGATACGGCGGCCAGGCTCGATCGGCGGAAATCATTGATCGCCATCCGTGTGGTCGCGGTCGGGAAGGCATCGCCATCCTGCGTGTAATCGACCGCGCCGGTCGCGCGACCGCTGACGCCGATGCCGGGGCTCATCAGGTTAACGATGGCGAGGTCGAAATCCTTGAACCGCGCCTGCAGGCTGGTCTGGTCGCCGAAACGGCCGGCGAGGTCGACACGGCCTTGCGGCATGACCAGCGTCGCGGGCTCCAGCCGATAGCCGTTCGGCTCGAAGCGGATGACCGCGGGCTTGGCGAGGCGGAAATCGACGGTGCTGGCCTTACCCTGCACCAGCACCGCCGCAAGGTCCGGCCGGATCGCCGCATTCGCCGCGATCGAGAAGGGAACGGCACTCGAGCCATCCGCCACCAGCATCGCCGTGCCGCGGCCACCGCGATAGTCGATCTTCCCGCGCGCCTTGCGCACGACCATGTCGCCATAAGCCGCATTGCCGACCTGAATATCCGCCACGATCTGCGGCTGTTCGGTCAGGATCATCGAGGCATCGATCAGCGCGCGGCCGATGACGACATCGGCCTCTCCCGGCAGCTTGGCATTGTTGGCGGTGGCCTTAACCGTCACGGCCTGGTTCTGGCCTGCGGCCGCCAGTTGCACTCTGCCGTTAATCCCGGAGCCGTTCATCGACAGCTGACCGGCAAAGGGCCCTGGAGTCGTCTGGCGAATGGTGCCGGCCATATCGACGCCGGCAAAGCGCGCGCGACTGATGTCGATTGTCAACGGGCCCTTCGCGGTGCGGATGAGGACATTGGCGAAGAATGGGCCGTAAGGCGAACCACCGGTGGCTTCGAGACGGTAGCCTGCCGCCTCGCCATTCAGCTTGGCAACGACATCGCTGAGCTGGACGCCGACATTGGGGCGCTGCGCACGGAGAACCGCCTGCGGCCGATCCATCGTGCCGCGCACGGTGAGTTGCAGCGGACCATATTGGCGTGAGGTCGCCCGCGCATCGAAGCTGATCCGGCCATCGGTCGCATAGCTGCCGGCGCCCGAATGCACGGTGAAATTAGGTGCCTTCCCGCTGAAATCAGCCAGCGTGAACGTGCCTTCGGGCGTCATTCCGATCCGCCCGGCGACCGCGGCATTACCACCGAGGAAATCGCGAACAGAGGCATTCTCCCAGCGCGCCGTGCGGGCGGCGAAGCGCCCCTTGATGCCGAAACCACCCTTGGCGCCCGGCACGATATCGATGTCCGTCGTCAGATTGACGATGCCGACCCCGTCGATCCGGTAGTCATTGACCCGACCTTTGAGCGCGCCGCGATAGATGGCGTTTTCGAGATCGGCGAGGATGATCGCGGTCGCGTCGATCTGCTTGCTGTCGATCTTCAGATTGTCGCTGATCAGCTTGCCGGCCGAATAAGCGAAGTCGCCCTTCACGCGCAGATTTTCGAGGAGACCGCCGGCAGCCGCGTTGAGGCCGGTCACGCGCCGGGCGGTGGCGCTGACGGGAATGCGGATACGATCGGCATCGATCACCGCACGACCACTCGCCTTCAACTCCTCGATCCCCGTCGCATCGAAGGCCAGCCGCGCGGCGCTGACATCATAATCGATGAACGGCGTCGCCATCGGCCCGTCGAGGATGACGGAGGCGCGGACGTCCCGACCGCTGACCTTCTCGGCGATGGCGCCAGGCGTCAGCAATGCCGCGTCGATGCGAAGCTTCTCGAAGCGACTTTCGCCGAGATCGACAAGCCCCTGCGCAGTCGCCGCCAGCGCCGGGGAGCGTAGCGTGGCCTTCACCGTCGCGCGCCGTTCCTTGAGGGCGGTTTCGAGGTCGACATCGAGCGCGGGGCTTGTCAGCCGGTCGACACTGCCCGCAAACAGCAGGCCGGGGCGAACCGGCCCTTTGGCGGTGAAGACGCCATCGCGCGCACTCAGCTTGATATTGGCAAACTCTCCCTTGAGCGAGGCCGCGACAAGGCTTCCGTCCCACTTCTTCCAGCTTCCTCCGCCGTCGATCGTCGCGGTCGCGCCGTCGGTGAGGCCCGTCATCGCCGCGATCAGCCCGCCGGCCGGCGCGGTCAGCTTGCCCTTGATGGCAAGGCGGTTGTCGTCCGGCACGGCATCCAGCTTCGCTTCCAGCCGGTCGCCGCTGTCGACCACGGCGCGCGTGTCGACCTGAGCCCGGCCATCGGCGATATGCGCCGCGCCGTTGAGCGCGATCTCCCGCCGCTGGCCGATCACGGGCTTTTCGAGCACCAGCTTCGCCACGCGGAGCCGATCCACGTCGATGTCGAGATCGGGCAGGACCGGGGCGTTGGGGTCACTCTCGGTCGGGTTGAACTCCGGCAAGCGCTTCAGCGTAATGAGCGGGCTTTCGAGCTGCTGCACCGAGACGTGATTGCGGATGTAGCGGAACGGGCGCCACACCAGGCGCAGTTCCGGGCTGGTGGCGAACACGCCTTTCGGATCGCGCAGAACAAGGTCGCGGATCACCATGTCGCTGTAGATCGAACCGTCGATGCGACCGATCTCTGCGACCATGCCCGATTCCATTTTCAGCCCGGCGATCTGCCGCACCAGGAAGCCCTTGCCCGGCTGGGTGTTGAGGAAGAGCATCAGGCCGGCGACCAGCATTGCGAGCACCGCCACCAGGCCGCCCATGCCGATCGCGATCTTCGCCCAAAGCGGCCGGCGCCTTGCCGGTGCATCAGCCGCATAGGGCGCGGGAGATTTTTCGTCCGCCATCAGAACGCCTGCCCGATGCCGATATAGATGGTGAATTTGGACTCGCCGGGCTGCCGGTTGATGGGCATCGCGACGTCCGCGCGGAACGGCCCGAAATTGGTGTAGAAACGCCCGCCGATGCCCGCACCGTAGCGGATGTTGGAGAATTTGGGCGTCGAACCTTCATAGACCTGGCCGGCATCGACGAAGGCCACGATCCCGTAATTGCCGAAGCGATAGCGGCCTTCGATGGCGAACTCGTTGACCGATCGCCCGCCGACCGGATCATTGTTGACATCCTTCGGCCCGAGTTCCTGATAGCCGAAGCCGCGAACGGAGCCGCCGCCGCCGGCATAAACCCGCCGCGACGGCGCTATGTCATCGCGTTCGGCGCCCACGATCGAGCCGATACGGGTTCGCGCCGCCAGGACGATGTCGGGCGATACGGGATAATAGCCTGAAAGGTCGAAGGTGCTGCGCACATAAGGCGTGACATTGCCCTGAAGCGATGCCTCCGGCGAGACGCGCAAGGTGGCGCGGACACCTCGTGTCGGGTTGAGTAGATCGTCCGACCGGTCATAGCCAATCTGTGCGGGCAACGCGGCGATGAAATAGGTCAGCCGGTTGCTCTCGCCGGTGGTCTCGTCGATCGTCGTCTTTTCGTTGGAGAGCAGCAGTTCGGCGCCATAGCTGTAGGTCCACCGCTTCAGGAAAATTGGTGTGGAAAGGCGCGACATGCTCGCACTAAGGCCCAGCGTGAACGCCTCATAGCTGTCATATTTTTGGTGGTTCGCATTGATCCCGGCCTGGAAGGTGCGATCACGCTTGCCCGCGTTGGAACGCCGGAACGTGCCTGAAACCCCCTGCTCCTGCGTGCCCGCGATCACGCCAAGGATGAGGGCGCCTTCGGGCGGGAAGAAGTTGCGCAGCGTCCAACTCCCTTCGGCGCGGATGCCCTGGTCCGTGCCATAGCCCACTTCGCCTGCCAGTCGACGCGACGGCCCCGCCTCCTGCTCCACCTTCAGATCGACATATTCGGTGCCATCGGGTCCCGGCTCCCCCGTCCGCACGGGATCGACCGCGATGCTGGAAAACAAGCCCGTCGCCACCAGCGCCTTGCGGAGATCATCGACCTTGCGGCTGTCATACAGCTCGCCGGGCTTGAAGCGCGCGATGACTTCTATGTGGTCAATTTTGAAGACCTGCTTCTCGCCGGTCGTGGTGATGGCGCGGAAGCTGCCGCGCGGTCCCGTATCGACGGGCAGCGTGTAATCTCCGGTCATGGTCGCGGGATCGAGCAGGATGTCGCGCTCATTGACCTTGGTGAAAGCATAGCCATGCTCGGGCAGCACCAAAGCTACATTGGCCTCGGCCCCCTCCACCTTGTCGGCGATGATGAAGTCGCCACTGTTGAGCGGCAGGCTGTCACGGATCAGGTTCGGCGGGATGGTCGGCCCCGCCTTTACGGTGATCGCGCCCAGCCGATAGCGATTGCCCGGCGTCACCGACAGCACGACTTTCAGGGCGCCGCCGTCTCCGGCCTGTTCCAGCGACGCCAAGGCGGTGGCATCATAATAGCCCTTGGAATGGAGCAGGCGGACGGCCAGCGCCTCGTCCTCCTTGGCGCGCGCCTGCACCATCGCCGCGGTCTCCGCGCGGCCATCGCCATCGATCAGCGCCGAACTTTCGCGGAAATCGTCCTCCAAGCCGATAGGTTTGAGGCCGTCGATCACAACGCTGTAGCGGATGGTGGGGGTCTTTTGCTGAGGGCTTTCCTGCGCGGCGGACTGCGCGGGCACGGAGATGCTGTCGAGCGGCGGTAACGGCTGCGCGAGTTCAGCCTCCACCGGCGGTTCGGTCGCAGGCGGCAGGTCTGCGATCGGCTCCGACTGCGGCATCTGGGCGTCGAGATAGCTTTCGATGGAAGGCAGTGCTTCTGCGCCCTCCTGATCGGACGATGGCGTCGGTAGTCGAGCGTCAAACTCGTCATCGGTAACGATGGGAGGTTCGGTGGCAGGAGGTTTTGCTGACACGACAGCCTGTTGCGCGACCGCCGGGCACGCGGGCAGCGCCATCATGGCCAAGGCGATGAGCGGCCGACCTGCCCTCGCCTGCTTGATCAGCATTGCATTCGTCGCGCCCCCGAGCCTTCACCAAACAGCCAAACACCTCATAGGCTTGCCGGGTTCCGTCCCTTGTTCTGTAGCATAACCGGTCAGATTGTCGTCGCAGGCGTTAGCAGTAGTTCGCCTTCATCCTCACCATTCCAATAGTGCAGCCGTTCGGCCGTGACGCGGATCAGCACCAGACCAGGCGTGTCGATCCCGTCGGGCCACCAGCGTTCCAACCCTTTGGTCCAATGCTCGGCCAAGGTCGCCTTGTCGCGGATCAATGCTGCCAGGCCTTCTATCGCCAAGAAGAAGGGGCGCATACCGAGCAGGCCGGAACTTCCCTGATAAGCGAGGCCGATCTTCGGATTACACTTGATATCATTGACCATCCGCGTCGATTCATGAGCGAAGAACCAGCTGTCGCCGTCAAAATCGACTTCGCGATTATTGCTCATCGGCCGGAGACTGATTGCGCCGCCTTCGGTGTGGGTGGACAGCATCGCGAAATCGATATCGCGCATCTTTTCCGACAGGTCTTCCAGCGTCATCGTCATCGCTGACATCCTTTTCCACCTGGGCGATCATCAACGCGCGAGCCCGGCGAAAGCCTCACGCGACCGCTTGTCGCGCAGGTGACGCTAACCGCTGGACCTGTCAGGCATGAGAACATATAAAGAACAAATGGCGAGTCTGGATCTTCGCGGCAAACTGGCGATCCTCGCTGATGCCGCCAAATATGACGCCTCCTGCGCGTCCTCGGGCACCTCCTCCCGCAATTCACGCGGCGGCAAGGGACTGGGATCGACCGAGGGCATGGGCATCTGCCACGCCTATGCGCCTGACGGCCGCTGCATCAGCCTGCTCAAGATCCTGCTGACCAACAGCTGCATCTTCGACTGCCATTATTGCATCAACCGCAAAAGTTCGAACGTCCGGCGCGCGCGCTTCACCAGCCAGGAGGTGGTGGACCTCACTGTGTCCTTCTACCGACGCAATTATATTGAAGGTCTGTTCCTCTCCTCGGGCATCATCGGCTCCCCCGATTACACGATGGAGCAGATCGTCGAAGTGGCGCGGTCGTTGCGTGAGGATCATGATTTCCGCGGCTATATCCATCTGAAATCGATCCCCGATGCCGATCCCGAACTGATCCATCGCGCTGGCCGCTTTGCAGATCGGCTTTCGATCAATGTCGAGCTGCCGACCCGTTCGGGTCTGAAGCGGTTGGCCCCCGAAAAGGACGCCGCCCGCATCGAACGGACGATGGCGGACGTGAAGACCGCCATTCTCGATCGCGAGGATGCGGCCGCACGTTACCGATCGGCGCCCGCTCATGCGCCAGCCGGCCAATCGACCCAGATGATCATTGGTGCCGACGCCGCCACCGATGGCGACATCATCGCGCGGGCGTCTGCGCTCTATGACCGCTTCAACCTGCGACGCGTTTATTATTCGGCGTTCAGCCCCATCCCGGATGCCAGCACGGTGCTACCGCTCAAGCGACCGCCCTTGATGCGCGAGCATCGACTCTACCAGTCGGACTGGCTGGTCCGCTTCTACGGCTTCGCGCCGGCCGAAGTGGTAAAGGCGGCGGATCCGGCGACCGGCATGCTCCCGCTGGACATCGACCCCAAGCTCGCCTGGGCGCTCAAGTTCCGCGATCAATTCCCCGTCGACATCAACCGCGCGCCGCGAGAACGGATGCTGCGCATTCCCGGCCTCGGCGTGAAGGCCGTGGACGCGATCCTCGTCGCCCGTCGCCTTCGCCGATTGCGGCTGGAGGATCTTGGGCGGTTGACCCGCTCGGCCAATCGGTTGCGCCCCTTCATCATCGCGGCCGACTGGCGGCCCGTGGCGCTGGCCGACCGCGCGGAACTGCCCGGCCTGAAGCCGGCTACCCAGCAGCTCGAACTGTTCGCTGCATGAGCGCCGCAGCACCCCGGTGTGTCGGTGGCGATGTCCCCGCCCTCCGGCTCGTCCGCATCGCGACCGCCGACGATTTCGAATCCTGGCGGAACGGCGCGCGGGCGTTGCTGGCCGAAGGGGTGCGCCCGGAACAGGTCATCTGGCAGGTCGATGATGACCATCAGCCCGAACTGTTCGTCGACGCGGAGCCTGTGCCGCCCGCACCTGTGGACAGGCATTTTTCCGTACCGCGGGCGTTTCTCAATCTCGCGCAACAGGTGGTGCTGGCCAACGCCCCTAATCGCTTCTCCGACCTCTATGCGCTGGTCTTCCGTCTGCAGGATATGCCCGGCCTGCTGGGCGATCAGACCGACCCGCTCGTCCGAAAGCTGGAAAGCCTGGCGCAGAATGTCCGCCGGGACATCCACAAGATGCGTGCCTTCCTGCGTTTTCGTGAGGTCGATGACGGCGGCACTCTTCGCATGGTCGGCTGGTTCGAGCCGGACCATCATATCCTGCGCGCCAACGCCCGCTTCTTCGTCAACCGCTTCGCTAATATGCGCTGGTCGATCCTGACACCGGAGCTGTCGATCCATTGGGACGGCGCAGGGCTGAACGAAGGCCCGGGCGCGACGCGGGCCGACGCGCCCGAGGACGATCCCGTCGAGGCGGTCTGGAAGACCTATTATGCCAGCATCTTCAACCCCGCCCGCGTCAAGGTCGATGCGATGCTCAAGGAGATGCCGCGCCGATACTGGAAGAATATGCCCGAGACCGCGCTGATCCCCGAATTGCTCGCATCGGCGCAGGCGCGGGAAACCGGCATGATTGCGCAAGCCCGCGTCGCGCCGACCGGCGATGCGGCGCAGGCGTTACGCGCGCTCGGCGAGGAGGCCCAGCATTGCTCGCGCTGCCCCCTCCATCGACCGGCCAGCGGAACCGTGTTCGGCCAGGGGCCGGCCGATGCCGAACTGATGCTGGTCGGCGAACAGCCGGGCGATCAGGAGGACATTGCCGGCATGCCCTTCGTCGGGCCCGCCGGACAGATGCTCGATCGCGCGCTGGTCGACGCCGGGCTCGATCGCGCGCGCCTCTACCTCACCAACGCGGTCAAGCATTTCAAGTTCGAGCCGCGCGGCAAGCGCCGCCTCCACGCCCGGCCCAATGCGGGTGAGATTGAGGCATGCCGTTGGTGGCTAGATCAGGAGCGCTTGCTCGTCCGCCCGCGCATGATCGTCGCGCTCGGCGCCACGGCCGCGCGATCCCTGCTTGGCCGCCCTGTTACGATCGTCGAGGTTCGCGGACAGGCGATACCGCTCGACGAGCAAAGCGCTCTGCTGGTGACGATCCATCCAAGCTTTCTGCTGCGCCTGCCCGACCCGGCAGAAGCGGTGACCGAATATGGACGATTCGTCGATGATCTCAGGCGGGCCGGAGACACCGTTGCTCCGCACGCAACTGATCGCAATAAGTGACGGTGCACATCCCGTCTCATTTCAAACCGTTTGTTAACCGCTCTCTGCGTTGGGTCGCCCTGCAGTCGGAGGAACCAATGCAAACGACTAACACGAGCGGGGATAATGGGATCGCCATCCGTCTCAGCTATTTCAACTTGGACGAGGCGAATTATGCCGCTTTCCCTGCAATCGCGACGGCAGTCGAAAAGGCCGCGCCCGCGGCGCTCGAGCGTTTCTATCGCAAGGTTCAGGCGACGCCGCAGGCTGCACGCTATTTCTCCTCCGCTGCGATGATGGAGCACGCCAAGAGCAAGCAACTCGACCATTGGCGCGCCCTGTTCGCCCGCAAGCCAGACGAACGCTATTTCGCCAAGGCGGAAGCGATCGGCAACATCCACGCCCGCATCGGCCTGGATCCGACCTGGTATATCGGCGGCTATGCGCTGGTGCTGGAGGAGATGATCGGCAAGCTCCTGACCGATTCTCTCCGCGCGCGCCTTGCCGGCAAACAGCTTTCGCGTGTGATCGGGACGCTGGTGAAATGCGCGCTGCTCGACATGGACATCGCGCTTTCCGCTTATTTCCACGCCGAAGAGGCTGAACGGATGGCTGTGATCGCCAAGGTGGGCGAGGCGACGGACCAGCTCGCCCGAGGCGACTTCACGGGAGAGTTGAAGGGCCTGCCGGACAGCTACGCCAAGCTGGTCGAGGATTTCAATTCGATGCGGGTCAAGATGAGCGAGACGCTGACCCAAGTGTCGCAAACCTCGGACACCATCAACACGGGTGCGTCCGAAATCAGTCGCGCATCGGAAGATCTGGCACGCCGTACCGAACAGCAGGCCGCCTCGCTCGAAGAAACGGCGGCGGCCATGGATCGGATGACCTCGGCTGTCCGCGAAACTGCCCAGGGCGCGGTCCATGTCAGAAATTCGGTGGGCGAAGCGCAAGGCGACGCGACCGAGGGCGGTCGCATCGTCCGCGAAGCGATCAGCGCCATGGATGGGATCGAGAAGAGCTCGCAGGAAATCGCCCAGATCATCGGCGTCATCGACGGCATTGCCTTCCAGACCAACCTGCTCGCGCTGAACGCAGGCGTGGAAGCTGCGCGCGCCGGCGATGCCGGCAAGGGCTTCGCCGTGGTCGCCAACGAAGTGCGGGCGCTGGCCCAACGATCGGCCGACGCCGCGAAGGACATCAAGGGCCTGATCGCCACCAGTTCCAAGCAGGTCGGTACGGGTGTGGATCTGGTCGGGCAGACCGGCCAGGCGCTCGACCGCATCCTCGCCAAGATCGCGGAGATCGCCGATCTGGCGGGCAAGATTTCGACTTCGGCGGAAACGCAGGCGTCGGGTATGCAGCAGGTCAACATCGCCGTCACCGACATGGATAAGATGACGCAGCAAAATGCCGCGATGGTCGAGCAAACCACGGCGGCGGCGCGGAGCCTGGAATCGGAGGCCGACGAATTGATGGCGCTCGTCCAGCGTTTTCGGTTGAGTGGCGGCGGATCGCCTGCGCGCAACGCGCCGTCCCCACGCAAGGCGGCTCGCCGACATTCTACTCCGCGCGTCGCAGGCAACCTCGCGCTCGCTATGGATCCGGCGCAAGAAAATGATTGGGCGGAATTCTAGGTAAGAGCCTATATTTGCCGAACAGGCCTGATAACGGAGTTGTCGCGCCATCCCGTTCGCAGACAGCGATCGGCACGCATCCCTTCGCGTTATCAGACGTTTAGGTCTGCAGATATGATGGAATAGGCGACGCAATGATGCAGACGGGATCGAAGGCAACATGGCCATTCGATGCCAGCGAGATGGCCGGGCGGGTCCGCGATTTTGATTGGACGCGGACACCGCTGGGCGCGATCCCTGGCTGGTCACCGGAACTCAAGATGGCGGTTTCGACTATTCTCGCCAGCGCATTTCCGAGCGCGCTCGTGTGGGGCCCGGATCTCGTCACCATCTACAACGATGGCTTCCGCCCTATCCTGGGCGCCAAGCCCGATGCGCTCGGCCGGTCCTTCGCCGAGATTTGGCAGGAAGCGTGGGCAGAGATCGGCCCTATCGCGCGACGGGCGATGGCAGGCGAGTCTACCTTCATCGCCGACTATCCCCTGGCCATCGATCGTTCCGATCAACGCGAGCAGGCATATTTTACCTTCTCTTACAGTCCCGTCCGTGATGCGAATGGCACAGTCCTCGGCTTCATCGACACGGTGCTCGAAACCACCGACGCTGTAAACGCGCGGGAGGCCGCGCGACAAAGCGAGGCGCGCCTCGCCGCGGTGGTCGACAGCCTGCCGATCGGCGTGGCTGTGACGGACGCCGGCGGCAAGATCATCATCATGAATACTGCCATGCATCATTATACGCCCACAGCGTTGATGCCCTCCAACGACCCCGAACGCCTGTGGCGCTGGCGGGCTTTCGATGTGCAGGGGCAGCCCATAGCGCCACAGGACTTCCCCAGCGCCCGAGGCTTACGAGGCGAATCCACCGTCCCCGGATTGGAAATGCTTTACACCGGCGATGACGACCAACCTCGCTGGACCAGCGTGTCAACCGTACCAATTCAGGGCGACCATGGCCAAATTGCCGGGCAGGCGACGGTCATGAACGACATCGACCAGCTCAAACGATCGGAAGCCGAGTTGCGCGCCAGCGAGGAGCGGTTCCGATCGGTGGTAGAGGGCGTGCCCCAACTCGTCTGGCGTGCGTCGCAAGGCGGCCAATGGACTTGGACCAGCCCCCAATGGTCGCATTACACCGGACAGGCGGAAAAGGATGGTCATGGATCGGGATGGCTGGCGATGGTCCATCCCGACGATCATGACCGGATATCCTTTGCCTGGACGCACGCCGGGGAAACCGGTCAATTCACGAGCGACTATCGCATCCGACACGCCGCCGAAGGGCGCTATCGCTGGTTCCAGACGCGCGCTTTGCCTGTCGGCGACAAGGACGCGATCGAATGGCTCGGCACTTCGACCGACATCGACGAGCTTCGCGAGCTTCAGGAGCGGCAGCAATTGCTGCTGGCCGAATTGCAGCATCGGGTGCGCAACATATTGACCGTGGTTCGCTCCGTATTTGCGCGCACGATGGACGGCGGGGGACCGATCGAGGAACTCTGCGATCATTTCAAAGGCCGCCTTGACAGCCTCGCCCGCACCCAGACCGTGGTGACACGCAATCCCGGTGGACAAATCGACCTGGAAAATCTCATCCGGGACGAACTGTTGAGCGTGGCATCAAGCGATGGGCCCAGTCTCAGCATTGAGGGGCCAGAGGTCTTTCTCGACGCCAAGGCCGCGGAATCGCTGGGTCTGGCAATCCATGAGTTGACGACCAATGCCATCAAATATGGCGCGCTTAAGGTGCCTGGCGCAAAACTCGATATTCGTTGGCGGACTGATCTGGATCATGGCGGAGAGCGCCGGCTTGACCTTACATGGACGGAACACGGGGTGCCTGCAGTCCCTGTTGGGGCGATCCATTATGGGTTCGGCAGCGAGTTGATCGAAGAGGCACTACCCTATCGGCTGGGGGCCAAGACGGAGCTGGAATTCCGCGGCGGCGGAATATGCTGCACCATCTCGGTGCCGTTGCCCGAAAAAGCCGTAGATCTGGTCGGTCCGGGGAAGACGGGCTGGCGATGACGGGCAGATTGGCCGGCAAGCGCATCCTCGTCGTCGAAGACGAATTCTTCATCGCGTCGGATCTGAACCGCGCGTTGGGGAGAGAAGGTGCGATTGTGATCGGGCCAGTCGGCCAACTTGAAAAGGGTATGTCGCTGGCTAATTCGGAACGGATCGATGCAGCGATTCTGGATGTGAATCTGGACGGTAAGATGTCCTATCCGCTGGCCGATCGCCTCACCGAACTGGCTGTGCCCTACTTGTTCGTGACCGGCTATGACGGTTGGTCGATGCCCAAAGAATATGATCGGCTGCCCCGCATCGCGAAACCATTTTCGATGATGAGCGTCGTCGACACCATGGTGACACTCGTTACTCCTGAACATTCGCGATGATGCGTGCCGCGCCGCGTCCGGTCGAATCGCATGCTCTTCAGCGTCTGTCGGCGCTCGCGCCGCTGGACGCCATGTCGATCGGCACTATCCGCTTGGCGCTTGGCCAAACCCTGCATGTGCGGGCCCGTCGCGATATTCTGACCGAGGGCACACCGATCACCAATCCGCGCATGATCGTCAGCGGATGGGCAGCGCGCGTTCGCCTGCTGGGGGACGGGCGCCGCCAGATTTTGAGCTTCCTGTTACCCGGTGATCTGATCGGCGTCTGCAATCAACCGTCTCCGCTGGCGGTGTCGACGGTAACCGCGATTACCGAGATCGGCGTCTGCCCCTTGCCCCCGGCGTGCGAGGCGCCGGCGCTTGCGCAGGCCTATACGATGAGCTTGGCATTGGAGAGCGCTTATCTCCTTGATCAGATCGCCCGGCTTGGCCGCCTGAGCGCGCAGGAGCGGATCTACAGCCTGCTGCTTGAAATCCATGAACGATTGCAACTCAACGGTATGGCAGAGGCTGGCGCCTTCGACGTACCATTGACTCAGGAGATGATGGCCGACGCGCTCGGCCTGACTTCGGTTCATGTCAACCGCATGCTGCAGATCGCGCGGCGCCAAGGCGATCTGCAGTGGCGTAATGGCCGGGTGAAACTGATCAATCCGGCAGAATTGGCACGCCAGATCGGCCGAAGCCCGGCACGCGTATCGGCCGTCCAGTTAAGAGACAGGTTCAGGCTGAATCGCTCTCAATCATAATCCAACATCGTGAAGGCCGCGTTCGATCGTCTCGCGCTCCCCAGATGGCACGAACGGAAATGATTTCAAAAAGTTGGCGCGTGTCATATCGGGATCGAGCTGGCGCGCGCGGTCGATCCACAGGGCGGCGCGATCGCCGTTGCCGGACGCATTGGCGGCAAGTGCCGCGATGATCGCGATATGCTTGTGCGCGCCTGGCGATCGGGCGGCCTTTTCGCCCCAATCGACCGCGCTGGCAGGATCGCCGCGCAGCAGCGCGTTGATCGAATGGACGGCGAGCATTGCGTAACGCAACGGATCGAGCGGGCTGAGCCGCAGGGCGAGTGCGGCGTCCGCGTCGCTCCGCCCGCCTTCGCACTGCGCCATTTCCGCCCAGGCCTTGGAATAGATGGCCTGCGCATAATTGGGGCTGAGCGCGATGCACTGGCCCAGCCGCTCGACGCTTTCACCGATCGCGTCGTCGAACCAGAGCGAGCGGCCGAGGTTGAGATGCGCGAAGGGGTCCAACGGATCGCATTGCAACGCCTGCTCAGCCAGCGAACGTGCGCGCTCGGCCATAACCTCGCGACGATCGGAATATTGCAGGAAGCAATCCTGAAAGGCGGTGAAGGACAGGCCGGACAAAGCGCGCGAGAAATGGGGATCGAAGGACAAGGCGCGTTCGAACAGCCCCGCGGCCCGCAAATTATCCGCCTTGTTGAACCGGAACATATGATCCAGCCCGAGATGATAAGCGGACCAGGCATCAAGCGCCGCTTCGGGCGTCCGTCGGGCCAGTTCGACCTCATGCTGGACGATATGGCTTTCGAGCCGGGCGACGATCGCGGCCAGCATCTCGCGCCGGAGATCGTGCAGTTCGTCCGGCCCGGCGATGAAGCGTTCGGCCCACACCACGGCGCTGTCGCTGGTCCGCGCGAGTTCGACCGAAAGGACGATGCCGCCTTTGGCCTCCTCCAGCGTTCCCGTCAGGCAGTAGCGGACCTTGAGCGCGGCGCCGATCTCCTCGCAGCTCGACGTCCGATCGCGAAAGCGGAAGGTGGAGGCCCGCGCGATCACCAGCAGCCAGCGCAACCGCGACAGATCGGCGATCAGTTCGTCGGCGAGTGCGTCGGCAAGAAATGCAAAAGGCCCAGCATCTCCCAATAGCTGGAAGGGCAGCACGGCGATGGACGGCCGCTCCTCCGACACGGGTGCAGCGCGCGGTGGATCATCGCGGCGCGATAGGGAGGCCGGCACCTGATCGACATGATCGAACGCCACAGGAGTGCAGAAGCGGAAGCCGCGGCCATGGATGGTGCGAATGAAGCGCTGCTGGTGGCCGTCGTCCTCCAAAGCCTGCCGCGCTGCCTTGACCCGCGACGCCACCGCGGCTTCCGAAACCACGCGGCCGCCCCAGATCTTCTCGATAATCTCGTCCTTGCTGACCATCCGATCGGCATTGCTGGCGAGCAGCAGCAGCAAGGAGAGAACCTGCGGTTCGAGATGCCGGGCATCGCCGCCTGCGCGAAGCTCGAACCTGGCTGGATCGAGCTCGAAATCCCCAAACCGGTAGATCAGCGACGAGTCCGTAACCAAAACCGTCCTTCTCCATGCTTTCTCCATGCCAAGTTCAAGCATGGACGTGCGGAAAGCCTATCAACGGCACATGGACCCGACCGATGCGGTCCCCGCAAAAGGAGAATGTGATGCCGCTCGATACAGCACCCAGGACGCTTGCCGGCCAGGCGTCCCCGCTTGGGCACGATGCTACAACGACGACCAATCCGAACAAAGCCCTTTGGGAAAAGGGCGACTTCACCCGCCTGGCCGCGACGATGCGCGACAGTGGCGAGGAACTGATCGCCGGCCTGGATGTGCGCGCCGACATGGATGTGCTGGACCTCGGCTGCGGCGACGGGACGACCGCTTTGCCCTCAGCCCGGCGCGGGGCGAATGTGCTCGGCGTCGATATCGCATCAAACCTGGTGGCGGCCGGCAATTTCCGCGCCCGCGCCGCCAACCTCGCCAATCTTCATTTCGAGGAAGGGGATGCGTCCCGCCTCGACGCGCTGGCCGACGACAGCTTCGATCTGGTGGTCAGCATCTTCGGGGCGATGTTCGCGCCGCGACCCTTCGATACCGCGAAGGAGATGGTGCGCGTCACCCGACCCGGCGGTCGCATCGTGATGGGCAACTGGATCCCCGGCGATCCCACGCTGATCGCGCGCGTGCTGAAGATCTGCGCCGCCTATACGCCGCCCCCACCCGAGGACTTCGTCAGCCCGGTGACCTGGGGGCAGGAAGAGACGGTCCGCGAACGCTTCGGCGCAGCGGGGATCGCCGATGACAGGATTCAGTGCGAGCGCGCGACCTATGTGTTCCGCTACGCCGGAACGCCAGACGCATTTCTGGGCATTTTTCGCGACTATTACGGCCCGACGATGAATGCGTTCGAGGCGGCGGAACGGAGCGGACGGCGTGCGGAACTGCAGGCCGAGTTGGAGCAATTGTTCCTTTCGGAAAATCGGGGCGGCGCGGATCGCACCGAGATAGCGGCAACCTATCTGAAAGTGATCGTCAGCAAGTGATCCGCGAGGGGGAAGCTTGGTTTACCCTCCTGGGTGCATGGACAAATTCCAGGCTGAAGGACTCGTCCGCTTTCGGGACGCCTCGATCAGGGGCTGAATGACGGAAAGGTTGGGTCTTTTACCCCCCCTCCCCGCGTAGTGGCGGCAAATTCCTGACTGTCGGGACACGACGCCGTTGCGGACTTTTCCTCCCCTCCCTGAAAGGGAGGTGTTTCGGCTATTTTTCGCAATTTTAAGCGAATGAAAATGCAAGATATTTGACGAAAAATGCGGACGCAATACGGAAATTTTACGTATTTCCGTTCTGAAACCGCTTCTGACTGGTATGGCGCTAACGCGATTTTTTGCCCAATTGCGGACTGTCGGGACACGCCGACATTGCAGACACAAGGCCGTGTCTGCCACGGTGGTTGAAAGTTTGCCCGACGAAGGAAATGAAGTGAACGAACTTGGCGTGCCCCAAGCGGCCGAACGCGACGATCAATCTTGGGAACTGATGAGAGTATGGGTCGCCGAGCGCGGACTACACTGCGCGTTGAAGGTCGGAGTTTATGAAAGTGAAGGCATTGGCGAGGAAAGGGCTTGGGGCATCGTACTGGCCGACGCAGCCAGGCATCTTGCCGACGCCGTTTCGTCGTTCACGGGTCGAGACAGAGATGCGGCTTTGAGCGCCATCCGTCTCTCTATGGAAGATGAGTTGAATAAGCCCACATCGCGGAAAGAGGGGGCGTTCCGCGATTAATCAAGGGTCCGCTTCCCCGACCATAGCGGACCTAGCGTGGCCGGTTCGACGCGCCTGATTCCCGACCGTCAGCAATTGGGCCGGCGATCGTCTGTTATGTCGGGGTTGGGGGACGTCAGCCTCTCTTCCTCCCCTCCCTGAAAGGGAGGGGCTGGGGGTGGGTTGGCGAGCGTCAGCGAGCCTTTGCCGCGTGTCGCGCGAGGCTACGCCGAAGGGCATCGAGCCCCTCGGCTTCGCGACCCACCCCCAACCCCTCCCTTGCCAGGGAGGGGAGTAGAAGGGAGCGACGTCCGCTTCCCCCGACATAGCAGACCTAGGGTGGCCGGTTAGGAGCGCCTGATTCCCGACCGTCAGCAATTGGGAGATCGCCGTCGGCCAGGGATGGTCTGCTATGTCAGGGGGAGCGGACGTTGCCATTGGCCTCCGCGACGTCCGGCCTGGGTGGAAAGCAGACATTGCGTCGGGTCGGTGCTTTCGTAAGAAGCAGACATGGAAAATGATACACCCGATCAGATACGTTCACCGGTCGACGTCGCGCGACGTGCGCTTACTCTCTTTGCCGTAGTTGCGGTCGGATTGGGCGCGGACCGGGAGGAAATCATCGAATGGCTACGGGAAAACGACCTGTTTGAAGAGCTTTCACCCGTGGAGGCTCGGTTCATCGAAGATCCTGAGCCATCCGAGCGTCAAATCATAAACGCGAGTTGGTATTCTGAGCGTTTGATAGCCCTCCTTTGGGCGCTCGACCTTGCATCGATGCCACCGGCTGATGAGCAATGCGATACTTCCCTGTTGCAGGACAGATTGCCGCCATATGCTGAAGTGAGCGAAAGAGACTTCATCAAGTCTGCAAAACTGCGGAGTGAGGAAGAGTTGATCGCTATGGCGGATCAAATTCTTAACCTCCACTGGGAAGCGCGAGACGCGAGAATACATGATCGTCCGCCGCGCAACGTCGACTTGGGGATCATTCAGGAACGACATCATGCCATCAACTGGGTGATTGGCTACGATGGGCTACCTTGGGATGAGGTAACCACCGACACCTAGTGGCTGGAATGGGGCGCGAGCTGCCGTTTCGAACAATGTCCCCTTCGTCGCGTGTCCTGACAGGCCGGTTTCGCTGAAAATTTGCCGAAAGCCACCGTCGTGGGTGCCGGCATTCGCCCAAGCAGTCTAGCGAGCCTTGTCGAGGCGGACGATCTGTACGGCCGGGCCGCCGATGTGGCCGGTGCGGGGCCGGAAACTCGCGACCACCTGCCCCTGGCCGAGCAGCGCGCGATAGGTGGCAATCTCCCGCGGGTAGAGGCTGGCTTCGCGCTGGTAGCGATCGAGGTGCGAGACGATCGCATAGTCCGCGCGGCACGTGTCCATCCGATCGCGATTGATCGTGCCGAGATCGAGGATCGAACGACCCTTGCGCCATCGTTCGGTGTCGCCGAAGCGCACCTGCCCTGCGAGCGCCTGATTGCCGTTGATGCAGCCATATTCGCCGGCAGGGAAGAGGAAGGTCCACCCCCGCTTTGCCCCCAGCATGTCGAAGGCCAGATGCTCGATCGCGATATGGGCATCGGCGGGAATGTGCCGCCGCGCCCAATCCGCGGCGAGCGTGCGGGTGTCATTGCGCCGCTCGGCCGCATTGGCCTCCACCGTCAGCGCAAGCGGCGTGGCGATGAGGCCGAGGATCATCGCCTGCGCCGCCCATCCGCTGAGCAGCCCGACGCGGCCCATCCAGGCGCCGGCGTCACGGATCGCCAGCGCTGCGAACAGGCAAAGGAAGGGCAGTAGCGGGACGATCCAGCGCGCCCAGATCAGCGATTCCGATGAAATGGCCAGCAGGAACAGCAGGAAGCCCGGCAGCAGCACGCAGCGCGCAATGGCATTGCGCAGTGACAGCATCAGGCCAGCCAGCGCGAAGACGAGACCGCTGAGCCCGAGCGAGGCGCGCATCGGTTCTGACAGATACCAGCCGAGGTTGGCAATGAGACCACCGCCGGTCGCCCCGAGATGCTGGGGGCGGGCCTCCCGGCCGAGATTGGCGAGGACGGTGGCGTGATCGATCAGCAGATAAGGCGACACGATCAGCAAGGTCGCCACCGCGGCGGCGGCGGCGATTGCGAGACGCGCGATGGTTTGGGGACGGTCGCCCGGATGATCCCGCAGGCGCAGCAAGGCGGCGCCAGCGACGCAGGCGATGATGGTGGCCGCCGGCCATTTGGTCGCCGTGCCCAGCCCCACCCAGATGCCGGCGAGCAGATAATCCCGCAGCCGGCCCTGCCTGGCGATGGCGATTGAGGACAGCACGCAGAGCAGCATGAAGACCGTCGCCTGCACATCGGTGCGGATCACCTGCGACCAGCTGATGTGCAACGGATTGATCGCCAGCAGGGCCGCCGCGAGAAGCCCCACGCGATCGTCATATAGTCGGCGCCCGATCAGGAAGCAGAGATAGACGCAGCCGACGCCGCACAAGGCGACGAAGGTGCGGCCCGGCAGCACCACGATCGATGGATCATGATAGATGGCGGCGGCAAAGGCAGCGGTGTCGGGCAATCGCCCGGTCAAATGGCCGAGGCCGAAAACGAGGATGTCGATCAAAGACAGCGCGTAGATCGTGGTCGTGCCGGGGTGGCCGAACCAGCCGGGGTTGAGCGTTTGATCTTTCAGCAGCTTGAGCGCGCTGACGACGAATAGCGGCTCGTCCGGATCGAGCAAGGCGGGCAGGCCGAAGCCGATGCCATAGAGCCGCACGGCCAGTGCGACGCCAAGAATCGCAAGCAGCAGCAAGCCGGTGCGGCCGATTTTCATGCCGCGGACAATTCCATCGACTGTCCGGCCATCCCGACGCGCCGTCGATATTCGGCGATCTGTGCCAGCGTCACCGTGCGGGCATCGGCGCCTTCATCCACCTGGCGGTGCCATTGGACGATCCAGTCGATCGTGTCTTCCAGCCGTAGCGACGGGCGCCAGCCGAGTGCGGCCCTCGCCTTGGAGCAATCGAGCCGGAGCAGGCCCGCCTCATGCGGTGCGGGGCCATCATCGGCAGCGGATTCCAGCGCGCCATCCCCCCAGGCGCGGCGCATCCGATCGACGATCCAGCCGACCGGGCGGGCATCGTCATCGGCCGGGCCGAAATTCCAGGCGTCGGCGAAGCGGCGCTCGCCGCCAAGCAGTCGTTCGGCGATCTGGAGATAGCCGCCCAGTGCTTCGAGCACATGCTGCCAGGGCCGGACTGCCTGGGGCGAGCGGATCATGGGCGAGACGCCCTGCTGGAAGGCGCGCACGAGATCAGGCACGAGCCGATCCAACGCCCAATCGCCGCCGCCAATGACATTGCCGGCGCGGACCGAGGCGAGAGCGGGCGCGTCGTCCGCGTTAAAAAACGAGCTGCGATACGCCGCGACGACCAGCTCCGCACAGCCTTTGCTGCTGCTATAGGGATCGTGCCCGCCCATCGGATCGCCTTCGCGATAGGGCCAGACCCATTCGCGATTTTCATAGCATTTGTCGCTGGTGACGCAGACCATGGCCGCAACGCCGCCGACGCGCCGCGCAGCCTCCAGCACATGGACCGTGCCCATCACGTTGGTGGCATAGGTTTCGACCGGTTCGGCATAAGACAGGCGCACCAGCGGCTGCGCGGCGAGGTGGAAGATGATTTCGGGCTTCGCCTCGACCATCGCCGCCTCGACCGCGGCGAGATCGCGCACGTCACCTTCGACATGACGGATCAGATCGGCGATGCGCGCGGCTTCGAACAGGCTGGGATCGGTGGGCGCGGGCAGCGCAAAGCCCGTCACCTCGGCACCCATCTGGTGGAGCCAGAGCGAAAGCCAGCTCCCCTTGAAGCCGGTGTGGCCGGTGACGAGAACGCGCCGGCCGCGCCATGTTTCGGATGGCATCACCAGCGCTTCCACGGCGCCTGGCCGGTCTGCCACAGCCCTTCCAGATATTGCTTGTCACGCAGCGTATCCATCGGCTGCCAGAAGCCGCCATGGCGATAGGCCACCAGCTCGCCGGTTCGCGCGAGATGTTCGAGGGGTGCTGCTTCCCAGGTGGTGTCCGGCCCCTCGATCAGATCGAGCACGCACGGGTCCGCGACGAAGAAGCCGCCGTTGATCTGGCCGCCATCGCCCGCCGGCTTTTCCCGGAAGCTGACGACGCGATCGCCGTTGAACTCAAGCGCGCCGAAGCGGCCGGGAGGCGCGACCGAGGTGATCGTCGCGAGTTGACCGTGCGAGCGGTGGAAACGGACCAGTTCGGCCACGTCGATATCGGCGACGCCATCGCCATAGGTGAAGCAGAAGGGCTCGCCCGGCCGCAGGTAAGACTGGATCGCCTTCAGCCGGCCGCCCGTCATGGCGTGGGCGCCGGTTTCCACCAGTGTGATACGCCACGGCTCGCTGCGGGTCTGATGGACCTCCAGCTCGTTATTGCCGAGGTTGATGGTAACGTCGGCGGTATGAAGGAAGTAGTTCGCGAAGAACTCCTTGATCATATAGCCCTTGTAACCGAGGCAGATCACGAAGTCGTTCAGCCCCGCGGCCGAATAGATCTTCATGATGTGCCACAATATCGGCATGCCGCCGATCTCGACCATCGGCTTGGGCCGGGTGGAGGTTTCCTCGCCAAGGCGGCTGCCGAGGCCACCGGCCAGTATTACGGTTCGCATTTCATCTCCTGAGAGCTTGCCTGCATGGGGGAATAAGACGGGCGGAAACTGATCCGGCTGTGCCAGAAATAGGAGCCCACGATGACGATGAGCGCGAAGCCGAGCTGGGCGATGACCGGCTTCAGCCCGGCGATCTCGACGAGCAGCGGCAGCGCCAGCCAGTTCGCGGCATAGTTCGCGAGGTAGAAGGAGGAGAAAGCCACGAATTCGCGCAGCACATTGCCGCGGGTGCGGAAGACGCCGAACTTGTAGGTCGTGAACGCGAACAGCAGGCTGACCGCCTGCGCGATCAGCAGCGCCACCATATAATGGACGCGGAGCAGCGGGCTCGCCCACAACAGGATCGGGAAGATCGACAGGCCGAACACGGTGTTCGCGCCGCCAGCGATCAGGAAGCGCAGGGGCCGCCCGCCGTCGCGCAACATCGCGCCGATCCATGATCGCAAGGATCTCATGCCTCCTCGATCAACTCGATCAGCATATTTTCGCGCAGCACTTCGCGCGGCAGGAAGGGCGACAGATCCTCAAGCGCGGGCGAGGTGATCCGGCCGTCGGGATGCTGCTTGGCCCCGAGCTTGGGCGCGAAGGAGACATTCTCGTCCAGGAAGATCTCGCAGATCACCGGCCCCGGTTCGGCCAGCGCCGCCTTGAAGGTCGCGGCGATATCGTCGTGGCTGGCGGTGCGGAAATAGGCAAAGCCGAAGGCGGCGGCGACCTTGCCGAAATCAGGGAAGGTCACATTGCTCTTGGGCCCACCGCCGACCTCGACACCGTTGAAGAAGTTGCGGTGCGTCTGGAAGATCGAGACATAGCCGCTATTGTTGAGCAGGAAGACCTTCACCGGCAGATTGGCACCCGCGATCGTCTGCAATTCCTGCAGGTTCATCATGATGCTGCCGTCACCGGCGAGGGAGATCACCCGCTGATTATTCCCGGTCGCCGCGCAGACACCGATCGCCGCGGGCAGGTCATAGCCCATCGTCGCGCAGCCCGAATTGGTCCAGAGCCGCTGGCCGCGCTTCAGGGTCGCCGCCTGGAAGCTCACCACGCAGGCGCTGCCATTGCCGGTGACGACCACGTCATCCTCGTCGAGCTGGTCGAACAGTTCCGCCATCGCGACATAGGGGTGGACGAGCGCATGATCGCGATATTCGGGCAGCACCGCAGGGAAACGCCGGACGCGTTCGCGTGCCCAGCCGAGCCATTCGCGATGCGCTTCAGTCGGGCCGTCATAGGGTTGGGCGAGCAGCACGGGGATGAGATCGGCGAGGTTCGCGACGACCGGCATGTCCGGCGTCACGGTCGGCTTGCGCATTTCGACCGGATCAATGTCGACCCATATCTTGTAGGCGGCGCGCGCGAAGGTCTTCCAATTGTAGCTGACCTGGCGGATGTTGAGCCGGCTGCCGAGGATGAGCAGGAAGTCCGCGCTCTGCGTCACCATATTGCCGCCGCGATCGCCCACGGTGCCCGGCCGCCCGGCATAAAGCGGATGATCGTTCCACAACAAGTCATGCGCGTTCCAGCCGGTCACGACCGGCACGCCCAGGCGTTCGACCAGTTGAAGGAAATCGGCATAGGCCCCGCTCAGACGGACGCCACCGCCAGCGAAAATAACCGGTCGCTCGGCCGCGCGCAGGCGCGCCAGGATCTCCTCGGCGGTGGCATCAAGGTCGGTATGCTTCCACGGCTCGTCCAGCTCGGCAGGATCGAAGCCGGGCAGCAGATCGTCGGGATCGATCTTGGCGGCCTGCACGTCGAGCGGGATATCCAGCCAGCACGGCCCCGGCCGCCCCGAGGTGGCCAGATAGATCGCCTTTTCGAGATGGTAGCGGATCGACCGGGGATCGGTGACCATCACTGCATATTTGGTGATCGGGCGGACCAGTTCCTCGATGTCGAGTTCCTGATCGCCATATTGGCGAAGCGGCAGCCCGGTCGACCGCACCGTCGTTTCGGTCTTCACCTGGCCGGAAATCACCAGCATGCCGATGGAATCGACATAGGCGCCATAGACGCCGGTGATCGCGTTGGTGCCGCCGGGGCCTGACGTCACGTTCACCACCGCCAGCCGGTTGGTCAGCCGGTAATAGGCCTCGGCCGCCATCGCCAGGGCCTGCTCATGATGGGTGAAGGTGCATTGCAGTCGCGGATGCGTGCCGAGCGAATGGTTGAGGTGCATGGCACCGCCGCCGGTAAGCATGAAGACATGCTCGATCCCGCGGGCTGCCACCTGTCCGGCCACCCAGTCCGAGAGTTTCATCAATGTCATGATTGCCATCCATTCCAGATCGCCGTGCGGCGGATCGCTTCATCCAGATTGACGATCGGGCGCACGCCAAGCGCGCCCTCAATGTGCGCGGTCGAGGGCACGTAGCGCCCCGGATTCCAGCCGGGATCGGGCTTGCCGAGGATTTCGACCGGGGCATTGCCCAGGATCGCAGCGACACGGCGCGCGAGATCGGCGATCGAGACCGCTTCTTCCGATCCGACATTGAAGGTGGCGCCCGTCTCCCCCCGGATCAGGATCGTCCATAGCCAGATCGCGAGATCGGCGGCGTAGAGGTAGGAGCGGACCGCCGTGCCCGCGCCTTCGACGCGCACTTTCCGTCCGTTCAGCGCATCGCGGATGAAATTGCCGGCCGCGAAATGGATGTCGAGCGACAGCAATGGCCCGAGCAATGCGAAGATGCGGGCGTTGACGATGTCGAGGCCGAACTGGCGTCCGTAGATCGCGCACAGCATCTCTGCCGCGCGCTTGCCCTCGCCATAGGCCGACAGCGGATCGAGGCAGTTGGGGCCGCCGGTCCAATCCTCGGCCACATGATACATGCCCGCCGGCTGCGCGCCATAGACGGCGCCGGAACTGAGGTAGAAGAAGCGGTGGCAGTTGCGTTCGAGTGCGAAATCGAGCGCGCGGCGCGTGCCGTCGACGATCGTCGTGAACATCCGGCGCGGATCGTGGCGGTTGAGATCGGCGCTGGCGTCGGTCGCGGCGTGGATGATGTGGGTGAAGTCGCCCTCCCCCTCCGAGAAATCGGACACGTCGCCCGGAACGCAATGAACCAGCGGCGATTGCGCGAGATGGGGGCAGCGACGCCGGAAGCCGTCGGGATCGCGGCTGAGCAGCAGGATCTCGATGCCCAGCCCCAGCCGGCGCTCGGCATCGACCAGCGCTTCGAGCATCCAGCGGCCGATGAAGCCGGTGCCGCCGGTCATGAAGATGCGCGCGCCGCGCAGTTCGGGCCAGAGCGGGCCGAGTGCCGCGAACATCGCATCGAGATCGTCGGCGAACGCCCAGGGGCGCTGCACCTGCGTCATCACCGTCATGCGGCGAGCGCTCCTTCATGGTTGGGCGCAATCGCCAGCCCCAAGGACGGGGCATGGTCGCGGTGCGCGCGCCAGATCAGCCAGAGGCTGTCGAGCGCCAGCGCCCAGAGGATGAGAAGGATGAGGCCGGGACGGACGAACTGGCCGATCGCCATACCGAAATGGCCGATCACCGGCTGGCCGCTCAGCCAGCTCCGCGAAACCATGTCCGGGAAGGGCGAGATGATCCAATCGGCCGATATGGACAGCAGATAAGCGGCGATGATGGCGATGATCGGCCCCGGCCGCCGCCACGGCTCCAGAAACACGAGGAAGATCAGAAACGCCTGGGTGTATCCGCCGGGCGACTGGCTGGCGAGCGAGACCGCCAGCAGCAGCGCCGATACCCGACCGATCGGCAACGCCCGCGGCTGCAGCCAGGCGCCCAACAGGCAAAGGAGAGCCAGCGCCTGGCTCGTGCGGATCAGGATCGGCACGCCCCACATGATCGCCTCGACCGTGCGCGACGGCAGGTAGGCAAGGATCGGGATCGGCGTCGACCAGATCGGTAGGAGCGATGCGTAGGTGGTCGAATAATAGATCTGTTCCCACACATTGCCGCCGACGAAAGTGACGACCCAGTTGCGCATATTGTCGACGATCTCGATCGGGCTGCCGGCGCCGACCAGCGCATAGGTGACGAGGTAGATCGCAAGGGTCGCGATCCCGGCCAGTTCCAGCGCGCGCCAGTCGCGCTTGAGGCCGAGCGCCAGCACCGGCAGCAGCAGATAGGGCTTGAAGTTGATCGTCATCGCGGCGGCAAAAGCCCGCCAGCGCGGAGAGCGGACGATATCGCCATGCGCGATCACGAAGAAGGCCATGCAGGGCAGGATGAGGTTGCCGCGTTCCAGCGCGAACAGCATCGGCAGGCCGAGCGCGAAGGTGATACCGCGCACGGCCGCCGTGCGGGGATCGGCGCGGCGGAAGGCGACCCAGGCGAGCACCACGCTAATCGCGTAGGACGCGAGGATCGCAAGCTGCCCGAACCAATCGCAATCGCGCCCCTGGAAGGGCGAATTGATGTAGCAGCCGGGCAGGCTGAACAGCTTCAGGAACGTGAAGGAAAGCGGCGGATAGACCGTCCGCCAGACATCATAGGCGCCTTCGTTGTTGGACCAGTAAGCGGTGTTGAACCAATCCATGAACGTGTCGTTGGTGTCGACGAGGAAGGGCTGCGGCAGATAGCCGCGCGTGAAGAAGGCCCACAGCAGCCAGCCGAAGCTTGCAACCACCAGCGCGGCGAGAAGCATCTCCGCGATGGGGCGTGCCGTGGGCCGCACGTCCTTCACGGCCGGACGTCCGCGGCGGCGCGTTCGCCCACGAAATTCAGCCGTTCCTCCTCGATCACCAGCGGCACGTTGCGGGTGCGTTCGGAGATCATCCGAACCTGTTCGCCGATCAGGCCGACGAACAGCATCAGCATGGCGAACATCGCCATCGGGACGCCGAAGGAGAGGAAGGGCCAGGCGGATGCGCCGAGCAGCGCCGCGCCCAACCCGGTGCAGAGCAGCAGGACGGCAAGGACACCGGCATAGACGGAGCCCTTGATCGGCCAGCGCAGCAGCGACTTGGACGAACCGGCGATGCCCGAAATGGCGAAATCGACCAGCGTCCCGAGATCATTCTTGGTTTCGCCGGCAGCGCGCTGGGGCCGATCGAAGGGAACGATCGCCAGCCGAAAGCCGGCTTCGACGACCATCCCGCGGAAGAAGGGCTCGGGTTCGTTCCAGCGCGCCAATTCCTCCACCACGGCACGATCGAACAGACCGAAGCCGGTCGCGCCCGGAACCACGGGATAATCGGCGAAACGGCCGAGAAAGCTGTATCCGCCCCGGCGAATCAGGTGGAGCAGCGGACCGGTCTTCTCGCTGCGGCGCTGCGCCAGCACCACTTGCGCGCCGGCGCGCCACAGCCGCAGGAATTCGCCGATCATCGCCGGCGGGTCCTGGAAGTCCGCGCACATCCCAATCACCGCATCGCCGCGCGCCTGATAGATGCCGTGGGTCGGCGAACGCATCTGGCCGTAATTGCGGTTGTTGAAGATGGCGCGCGTGTGGGGATCGGCGGCGCAGATCTCACGCAGCAGATCGCGCGTCCGATCCTGCGACTGGTTGTCGATGAAGATGATCTCGTAGGAGGTCGCATGCCGTTCCGCCACCGCCTTCACCTCGGCGTGGATGGCGCGGACATTCTCCTCCTCGTTGAAGCACGGGATAACCACTGAGAGTTCCGGCATCGCCTCAGTCCTCACGGCGGGCGTCGCCGAACAAGACGATGCCGGTGGAAGGGGCGTAAAGTTCGGTGAACAGCGCCAACACCACCAGCAGGACAAGCAGGGCGACCGCCGGAATGTTGAAATGGCGGCCGGCATCGAGGCGCGGCTGTTCGAGGATCTGCACCTCGGCGGCGCTCTGTGCGGTCAGTTCATCGACCGCGACCTGCTCCGACAGGCGCGAATAGGCTTCATAGAGCGCCTGGGCGAAGCGATAGTCGCGATAGAGATTGAGATATTCGGCCGATACCTCGGCCAGGCCCGCGACGTTCGGCCCGCCCGCCCCCTGCGTCGGCGTAGTGCTGCGCTGGACCTGCGCGCGGAGCGCCGCGGCCTCCGCTTCGAGCTGGCGGAGCTGGACATTTTCCGGGCCGGCGATGCGCCGGATCGCTTCGAGCTGAACCTGTTTCGCCTGCAGCCGCGCTTCGAGATCGGCCCGCTGCATCAGGGCAGAGCCGAACTGGGCTTCGGGCTCCGCCAGCCGGTTGCGGCGACGAAATTCGTTAAGTGCAGCCTGCGTCTGGGTGAGCCGGCGGACCGCCTCGCCAAAGCGCCGGTCGACCACCTTGCGCTTGGTGATGATCCGTTCCTGGCCGAGCGTGCCGATGCGATCGCTGATCGCCGCGACATAGGCATGCGTCAGCGCCCGCGCCTCGGCCGCTTCGTGCGTCGTCGTCTCGATCTCCAATATGCCGCCCGGCAGCGAATGGACATCGACCTTGCGGGCGAGCGCAAGCCTGGCCTTTTCGGTGGTGGCATAAGGCGCCGACGGCCCGACGAGCTTGAGCCGGTGGATGACGTCGAGCGCCACATCGTCGCTCCGCCCGACGGCAAGATAGACGTCGATGGGCGGGCGTCCGCCGCCGAGCAGCGTGGCGAAGCCCGACATCTGGCTGCCCAGCGCGTTGAGCATGGAGGAGACGCCGCCGCTGCTATTATCCTGCGGCATGATCTTGGCGCGGGCGAGGAAGGGTTGCGGCCAGATGGTAAGGACCAGCAGCACCAGCGCCGCAATCGCATAGCCGCGGCGACGCTGGCGTGCGTCCGCGACGCCGCGCCGGACGGCATGCGCGAGGGAAGCGAGGCTCGTCATTCCGCGAGCACCTTGATCGACGCCGCCGCAGCAACGCCGCCGAACAATGTGCTGGTGATATCGCGCAGCCGCGCCCAGAATTCGCCACGGCCCGTCTCGATCGGCACATAGACCAGATCGCCCGGCAGCGCGGGTGCGCCGGTGACCGTGCCGCCACCGCTCCGCTTCGTGACGACCGATCCATTGGCGCGCACGACGAAGATCGTCGATTTGTCGCCCATCTTGCTGACGCCGCCGGCGTTCTTCAGATAATCGCCGATGGTGCGGCCCGGTGCGTAGCGGAACGAGGCCGAGCTCGGCACCGCACCGAACACGCCCACCGTCACCGGCTGCGGCGGAATATAGATGGTGTCGTTATTTTCGAGCACGAGATCGCCGGGCAGCGAAGTCGCATCGGCGGACACGTCGAGCACCAGCCGGCCATCGGGCTCGCGGCTGCGGAACTGTGCGATCACCGACTGGACAGCCTGCAGATAGGCTGGCTGCATCTGATCGGCGCGGTTGATCGAGACCAGCGGCTGCGTCGTCAACTGGAGCTCAAGGTCACGGATCGCGCGCTGAAAACTCAATCGCTGCTGCTGGCGGACGCTCTCGCGCGTCACCACGGTCGCATAAGGGAAAGCGTGGCCGGTCAGGCCGCCGGCCTTGGCGATGACATCGCCCATCGCCGTGCCGGGCTGAAAATAATAACGCCCCGGCCGCGCGACCTCGCCGCCGACGGTGACCAGCACCGGCTGCTGGCCGAGCGGGCGGGCGATACCGACGGCCGAGAGGACGCGGACGATCTCGCTGCGGCCGGCCTTGCGCGCGTTCGCTTCGGCCGGCGTCAACTCCTCCCAGCCGCCGGTCGATCCCGCGAGCGGGTTCAGCACCATCAGCCGCGCATCATCGGCGACGGTGTTGGCGCCGCCGGCATAGAGGAGCAGATCGGCAAGCGAGTCGCCGGGCGCGGCTTCAAAGATCGCCTCGCGGTTGACGCTGCCGACCACCGCGACCTGTGCGCCGACCGGCGCGACATAGATGACGTCGCCATTCTGGAGCGCGAAATCGCCGGCCTTATCGCCGCGCAACAGCAGATCGTAGAGGTCGAAATCGGAGACGAGCTGGCCGCCACGGCGCAACTGGATCGACCGGAAGCTGCCGCCCGCCGAAGGGCCGCCCGCAGCCAGCACTGCATTCACCAGCGTCGATAGGCTGCTGACCGTGTAGGAGCCGGGCGTGGCGGCGAAGCCGGTGACATAGACGGTGATGCCATGGAGCCGGCCGACCGCGACGCTCAGGTGGAAATCGCGATAGAAGCGCGACATCTGGCGGGCGAGCAGATCCTGCAGATCGGCATAGCGAACGCCGGCAACCGTCACCGCGCCGGCACGCGGCAGGAAGACGCGCCCCTCGGGGTCGACGACCAGGCGCAGATCGTCCGCCTGCACCGACCCCGCCAGCCCGATGACGATCTCGTCCCCCGGATTCAGCCGGTAATCGGGCGGCACCGTGGTGGTGGGGGGGCTGGTGAAATCGCGCGCGCCGGGCACCAGCAGATCGCTGCCGAACCGGCGCAGCGGCTTGTCAACGACGGTCGACACATAGGTTTCGAACTCGCTCGGCAGGCGCGGCCGGGCCGCGGCGATCGCGCGATCGCGCTCGGCTTCGGCCGTGCCCTCCTCGCGCAACTGCCGGCCGGAAAGGGATTCGGGGCGCGGCGCGGCGGGGCTGATCTCGACGGGCGCCAGCGGAGCAGTGGAGTCGGCAGCGCCGGCCCCGATCTGCGCTGCCGCGGCCGCCGGGCCGATGGCGCGTGCAGGGGAAGTCGTCGCCGCGGAATCCTGCGGTCCGAGCGGCAGGAACTGCGCCTGCGCCGGCAAGGGTGCGAGCAGCAGCCACGTCGCCACCGCGCCGAGGAAGTGGTGCTGTCGCGCGGCTGGAAAGGGAGAGGGCATCTTCATCTCTGTATTGAGGCGGCGGGCGGTCATTCGGCGACAGCGGCCACGTGGCCGAACAAGGCCGTCTGCGCGAGGCCCCACAGCGCCTCGCCGGGCGCGGCGATCAGGCCGTTCCGGCCATCGGCGACACGATAGGGCGAACCATCCCAGCGGGCGACGCAGCCGCCGACTTCCTGCAACAGCAGCGCGCCGGCCGCATGGTCCCAGGGCAACGTCCGCTGGAACATGGCGATCTCGTTATCCGCCAGGCACAGCCGCGGATAATGTTCGGCCGCACAGCGCGGGATCGGCACGAGATCGAAGGCCTCCGCCGCGCGACTCTCGATCCGGGCGCGCTCTTCGGCCTGCATGAACTGGGTCGCCAGCGCCGCTAACGGGCGTCCGGATGCTACCGGATGGACGCGGATGCGATCGCCATCGATGAAGGCGCCGCCACCGCGGATCGCGTGGCACATACGGTTGGCGACGGGATCATAGAGCCACCCCGCTTCGGTGACGCCGTCGACCAGCAGCGCGACCATGATGCCGAACGGGCGGCGGCCGGCCGCGAAATTGGCGGTGCCGTCGAGCGGATCGACCAGCCAGACGGCGCCGCGATCGAGCCCGTCGAGCAGGCCGGGATCGGCCGCGCAAGCCTCCTCACCCACTACGCGGATGCCGGCGTCGAGTCGCGTGAGACCCTCCGTCAGCATCGCTTCGGCTGCGCGATCGGCGATGGTCACCACCTCGCCCGGCGTCTTCTCGATGATGTCGCCATCCGCAAGACCACGGAAACGCGGCATGATCGCCGCCGCGCCGGCCGCACGGACAAGCGTCGCCACGGCACGGTCGAGGTGCTGATATCTGTTCATGGGGAACCGATCGTCGTGGCGGCGGGCGGCAGGATCACCCTGCCCGCCCGGCCAGCCTGTTTCAGGCAGCGTGCTGGATGACCTTGGGCTGCGGCATCCGCGCTTCCATCATGGCGATGCGCGCGAGATCTTCCTTGGCGATGCTGTTGTAATAATCGCGCTTGTTCTTGAGCCAGGCGAGTTCGAACGCGACGGCGTGCATGATGCCGTCCTCGATCCGGCGATGATCCAGCGCCGCACCATCGAAGACGATCTTGCGCGTTTCGAAGCGATCGAGCCGCACCTGGCGGATCTCGCGGAGCGCCGGGATCGCCTCGATGGCGACAGATCCGCCGACCACCAGCTCCAGCCCGTTATCGCGGCACTTGTGCGCGACCTGGAGAACCGCGTCGGTGATCGCCCGATCATTGATTTGATTGCGCGCCAGCCCGCGCGACAGGGTGAAATCGACGCGGCCGAACACGATGCCGTCGACGCCCGAGCGCGCGATGGGCAGCATCGCATCGAGATTGTCCAGCGTAGTTTCCGTTTCAAGATTGAACAGAAAAGACGTCGTATTTCCGCGTGAATCGTGAGTTTTTGTCTTTGCTTCTATAAATTTTGTCAAGGCGTATGGCGTTTCCACCATAGGCGCTATGATATAATCTGCACCATAAAGCTTAGATGCCAGCAAATCTGAAACAGCTTCACAGCCACCGATCTTGAGAGCGACTTTTATATCCGCCCTCTGTGCGACCTCAAGAAGACGTAACAACTCATCCGGCCGGGTCCCTTCCGCCTCGAACTCGGCCTTGACAGCGACGACGCCGTATTCGTCGCGGCCGCGCTTCAGATTTTCGAGAAGATTTATCTCAGCCAGGTTCATGGGACCCTCAGAATATTAGCTGTCGGGCGCATTATCCGACGATGACCGAACCGATAAGGCCACAGTCATTCCGGTCCCAACATCGCGATGACGGAGCGGTGAGCCCAAACCCGCAGCGACAATTTGCGATCGGCGATGAAGCGTTGTTTTTTATAGGCAAGATGAGATGAAGCGTCACCCACGCGACGGCGCAACGTCTTTCTTTCCGCACGCCTGCCAGATATCTATCCGGCCATGCCCAATCGATCCGCGCCCATGAGATGGTGCAACGGCATCGCCATGATGCTGTGCATGGCATGTTTGCCGAGCACGGCGCGAGCCGACGACACCGCCGCCGAGACGCCGGCGAGTCTGCCGATCGGCGCCGATGGCCAGTTTCGCGCGCGCATGCTCGACTGGAGCGAGAACGCGCCGGCCGAGGCGCCGCAACGGTCGGAAAGCATGGTTCCGGTGGCGAGGCCGCAGATCACATCCGGCTTCGGAATGCGCACCGATCCGCTTCACGGCGGCCGTGCGCGCCATGCCGGCGTGGATCTGGCGGCGGCACCCGGCGAACCCGTCCATGCGTCAGCCGCGGGATATATCGGGGTCGCCGCGACGGCCGGGGGTTATGGCAAGCTGGTCACGATCCGTCATGCCGATGGGCTGGAGTCCCGCTATGCCCATCTCTCGCGAATTCTGGTGATGCCCGGCCAGCGCGTGCAGGCCGGCCAGGTGATCGGCCAAGCGGGCTCTACCGGCCGCTCGACCGGCAGCCATCTGCATTATGAAGTGCGGCGATCAGGCCTGCCGGTCGATCCGATCGCGGGCGGGCAATCCGTGGAGGCGGCTCAGCCGCATCGGCCCGGCGCGCCACTGTTATCGACATTCGCGCGAGCGCAGAAATAGGCGGCAACCCACGCCGACCGAGCCAAGGGCGGGCGCGGGCTGCCTCATCATGGTTCAATCGAGCGGGATCGTCCGCAGCCAGCCATGGCCGTCATTGCTCTCGCCACGCTGCAGCCGCACGAGGCCGTCGCGCAGCTTTTCCGTCACCGCGCCGGTTTCACCGTTGGCGACCATGAACTCGCTGCCTTTGGATTCGACCTTGCCGATCGCCGCGATCACCGCAGCGGTGCCGCACGCGAACACCTCGCGCAGCCGCCCGCTGGCAGCATCGGCCTGCCACTGATCGAAGCCGTAATTCTCTTCCCTGACGACAAGGCCATTGTCGCGGGCGAGCGTGATGACCGAATCCCGCGTGATACCGGGGAGGATCGTGCCAAGCGGCGGGGTGATGAGCGACCCATCATCCATCACGAAGAAGATGTTCATGCCGCCAAGCTCTTCCACCCAGCGATGCTCGGCCGCATCGAGGAAGACGACCTGGTCGCAGCCGCGCTGGATCGCCTCAGCCTGAGGCAGCAGGCTTCCGGCATAATTGCCGCCGCATTTGGCAGCGCCCGTGCCACCGCGCGCGGCGCGGCTATAATCTTGCGAAACCCAGACCTTGATCGGCTTGGCGCCACCCTTGAAATAGGCGCCGACGGGACTGGCGATCGCGCAGAAGATATATTCGGACGCGGGCCTAACGCCCAGGAACACGTCGTTCGCGAACATGAAGGGGCGCAGATAGAGGCTGCCCTCGCCTGCCGGAATCCATGCCTTGTCGAGCGCGACCAGTTTCTCGATCGCTTCGAGGAACATTTCCTCCGGAATCTCGGGCATCGCCATGCGGTGCGCGGACTCGTTGAAGCGCCGGGCATTCTGTTCCGGCCGGAACAGGGTGACGCGGCCGTCGCCGGTGCGATAGGCCTTCATCCCTTCGAAGATTTCCTGCGCATAATGCAGCACGGCACTGGCAGGATCGAGCTGAAAGGGCTCACGTGCCCGGATCTCGGCGTCATGCCAACCGGTTCCCACGCTCCACCGAATCACTACCATATGGTCGGTGAAGATCTTCCCGAACCCCGGATCAGCGATCAGCTGTGCCCGTTCCGCATCGGGAACGGGGTTGGAGTGGGGAATAAGCCGGAACGACGGCTTGTCAGCCATGACACTCGATCTCCTTTTAACATGCCCCTTTTAGCGCGGCGCCATACGGATCGCGCCGTCGAGCCGGATCACCTCGCCGTTCAGCATCGGATTGGCAAGGATGCTGTCGACCATTTGTGCAAATTCTTCCGGCTTGCCCAATCGGCTCGGGAAGGGAACCTGCTTGCCGAGTGACTCTGTTGCGGCCGGCGGAAGCCCGGCGAGCATCGGCGTCCAGAAGATGCCGGGCGCGATAGTCATCACCCTTATGCCGTGCTGGGCGAGGTCGCGCGCGATCGGCAAGGTGAGGCCGACGACGCCGCCCTTTGACGCCGCATAAGCCGCCTGGCCGATCTGGCCGTCATAGGCGGCGACCGAGGCGGTGTTGACGATGACGCCGCGTTCCTCGCCAACTGGATCGGCCTGCGCCAGCCGAGCGGCAACCTTGGAGATCATGTTGAAGGTGCCGATGAGGTTGATTTCCACAGCCTTGCGAAAGGCATCGAGCGGATGCGGCGTAAAATCGCGGGAGAAGGTCTTGATCGCCGGCGCGACGCCCGCGCAGTTGACGAGGATGCGGGCGACGCCATGCGCAGCCTCGGCCGCCGCCACCGCATCGGCCACACCGGTATCGTCGGTGATGTTCACCTTGAAGAAGCGACCGCCGGTTTCCCCCGCCACCGCCGCGCCTCCTTCTTCGTTCAGGTCGAAGATGGCGACCTTGCAGCCCTTTGCCGCCAGCAGCCGCGCGGTGGCGGCGCCCAGCCCCGATGCGCCGCCCGTGACGATGGCAGCGCTGTTCGCATAGTCCATGACGATCCCCTCCGGGTTTCTGTTATGCCAGTTCGATCGCGATCGCGGTCGCCTCGCCACCGCCGATGCAGAGGCTGGCGACACCGCGCTTGAGCCCACGATTTTCGAGCGCGGCAATCAGCGTCGCGATGATCCGCGCGCCCGACGCGCCGATCGGATGGCCGAGCGCGGTGGCGCCGCCATTGACGTTGAGCTTGTCGAACGAGATGCCGAGATCCTTGGCGGCGATCATTGCCACCACTGCGAACGCCTCGTTCACCTCGAACAGATCGACGTCACCAACGGACCAGCCCGCCTTGTCGAGCACCTTGCGGATCGCATCGACCGGCGCGGTGGTGAAGAGCGCCGGCTCATGCGCATGGGCGGCGTGCGCGACGACCTTCGCCGCAACCTTGAGACCCTGCGCTTTGGCGACGCTCTCGCGCGTCATCACCAAGGCGGCAGCGCCGTCGGAAATCGAGGCGGAGCTGGCCGCGGTGATCGTGCCGTCCTTGGCGAAGGCAGGCCTGAGGCCGGGGATCTTGTCCGGCTTCGCGTTGCCCGGCTGCTCATCCTTGGCGACCGTCACTGCACCCTTGCGGCTCTGCACTTCGACGGGAATGACCTCGCGATCGAAGGCGCCGCTCTCGATCGCGGCGACCGCACGGGACAGCGAGCGGAGGGCATATTCGTCCTGCTCTTGCCGTGTGAACTGATAGTCGCGCGCCGTATCCTCGGCGAAGGCGCCCATCGGCTTGCCGCGGTCATAGGCATCTTCCAGCCCGTCCAACATCATCGTGTCGACGACGGTGTCATGGCCGATCCGCGCGCCCGAACGATGCTTGGGGAGCGCGTAGGGCGCGTTGGTCATGCTTTCCATGCCGCCCGCGACGATCACGTCGACCGATCCCGCGGCCAGCGCCTCGGCCGCCATGATCGCGGCCTGCATCCCCGATCCGCACATCTTGTTGACGGTGGTCGCCTCGACCGACTTGGGTAGCCCCGCCCCCAGCGCCGCCTGCCGCGCCGGCGCCTGGCCGAGTGCCGCCGGCAGCACGCAGCCCATATAGATGCGCTCGACCGCAGCGGGCGCAACGCCCGCGCGCTCGACCGCCGCCTTTACCGCCGCGGCGCCGAGCTCGGTTGCGGACGCACCGGCAAGCGCGCCCTGGAAGCCGCCCATCGGCGTGCGGGCATAAGAAGCGATGACGACGGGATCGGACATGGAAACACCTTCACGAACTGCGGGACATGACGAGACGGTGGAAATGGGACGTGCCCTCATAATGCCGGCGTGCGCGCTTGTCCTCAGCGCAATCCACCATCGCCCGCTTCGTCACCAGCCCATAACCGCGTCTCATGGGCGCAAGGTGGCGATCGCGCGCGCCCGATCAAGCCCCTGCTTGTCGCGGAAAGAACGGCTGGCCGGTGGTGGTGTTGGGGAGGGCGCCAGGGCGACCTGACGCCACTGGAACACCCTGAAGTCAGCAAATGGTCGGGGCGACAGGATTCGAACCTGCGACCCCCAGACCCCCAGTCTGATGCGCTACCAGGCTGCGCTACGCCCCGACCTGCTGACAGGGCCTGATCCAGACCCTAGGCGGCGCGCTTTACTGAGGTCGGTCGGGACATGCAAGCCGCATGTCCAGCATTGCCCCGACCGAGATGTCGGACTAGATGATAAGTAGCAAAAGGAAACTTATCATGGCCGATCGTTCCCGCTCTTATGGCGTCGCCACGCCCGAACAGATCGCCGGCAGAAGCGGCCGACAGGTGCTGGAAGCCATGCTGGCGGGCGAGCTTCCGGCGGCGCCGATAGCGCGGCTGATGGGCTTCGATCTGGTCGAGGTGGGCGACGGCCTGGCGATCTTCGCAGGCGAGCCCTTCGCCGACCTGCTCAACCCGCTCGGCATCATCCATGGCGGCTGGGCGCTGACCCTGATCGATAGCGCCGCGGGCTGCGCCGCCCACAGCACTTTGGCGCCCGGCTTCGGCTACACGACGATCGAGACCAAGGTGAACTTCGCCCGGCCGATCAACCCCGACAGCGGCAAGGTGCGCGCCGAAGGCCGCGTCATCACCGCCGGCCGGAGGATCATCGCCACCGATGCGCGCATCACCGATTCGCGCGGCCGCATCCTGGCGCACGGCACGTCGACCTTGA
This sequence comes from Sphingomonas sp. DBB INV C78, assembly GCF_042693015.1. Classification (NCBI taxonomy): domain Bacteria; kingdom Pseudomonadati; phylum Pseudomonadota; class Alphaproteobacteria; order Sphingomonadales; family Sphingomonadaceae; genus Sphingomonas; species Sphingomonas sp. DBB INV C78. The sequence goes on from NZ_CP170544.1 coordinate 2,997,049, forward strand.
TGGTGTTCGCGCCGGAGGGGTGACGGGAAACCTCTCGTAACGCGGCCCCCGTTGCGTGGGTTGCCCTTCCCGTGATAGGCGCGCGCCTTTCCCGGGCCATTGTTTGACGGCCGCGCTTTCCAGGAAGCCCATCCCCGATGTTCGTTTCTCCCGCATATGCCCAGGCCGCCGGCGGCGCATCTTCTGGCGGCAGCGCCGTGATGCTGATCGGCCAGTTCGTCCTGCTCGGCGCCATCTTCTGGTTCCTCATCCTTCGCCCGCAGCAGAAGAAGCTGAAGGAGCATCGCGCCAAGATCGACGCGGTGAAGAAGGGTGACACCGTCGTCACCGGCGGCGGCATCATCGGCAAGGTCACCAAGGTCGAAGATCATGAGGTCGAGGTGGAAATCGCCTCCCAGGTCAAGATCAAGGTGGTCAAGGCGACGCTTACCGACGTCCAGCCGCTCGGCGGCGCCAAGCCCGCCAACGACTGAGCCCCGTCATGCTCGATTTCCCGCGCTGGAAGGTCCTGTCGATCGTCACCGTCGTGATGGTCGGCATCTTGCTCGCCATCCCGAGCCTGGTTCCCGAAGCGGCGCTGAAAAGCGTCGGCCTCGGCAGCCTTCCCCGCATCAATCTTGGTCTCGACCTTGCCGGCGGCAGCCATCTGTTGCTGGAAGCCGACACGGACGACGTCGCCAAGCAGCGGCTTGCGCTGATGGAAGAGAGCGTCCGCACCGAAATGCGGCGCGGCGACACCAAGATCGATATCGGCGACATCTCCACCTCGGGCGGCAAGCTCAGCTTCTTCGTCCGCGATACGACCAAGCTCGATACCGCGGTCGAACGTATCCGCACGCTCACCCAGCCGGCCGGGATGACCGGCCAGCGCGACTGGGACGTGGCGGTGGTCGATTCGACCCGGATCGTGCTGACGCCGACCAAGACGGGCATCGACAGGGCGATCAACGACGCGATGGGCGTTGCCACCGACGTCGTCCGCCGCCGCATCGACGAGATGGGCACGCGCGAGCCGACGATCATCCGCCAGGGCAATGACCGCATCGTCGTTCAGGTGCCGGGCCTGCAGGACCCGCAGGCGCTGAAGTCGCTGCTCGGCAAGACCGCCAAGCTGGAATTCAAGCTGGTCGACCTGACGGTGAGCGCGGCGGACATCGCCGCCAACCGGGCCCCCCCCGGCAGCCAGATCCTGCCTTACCCCGACAATCCCGGCGGCGTGCCGGCGATCGCCGTCTATCGCCGCGTGATGGTGAGCGGCGACGAACTGATCAACGCCAACCAGGGCTACGACCAGCAGGGCCGCCCGATCACCAATATCGAGTTCAACAATTCGGGTGGGCGCAAGTTCGCGCGGGTGACGACCGAGAATGTCGGCAAGCCCTTCGCCATGATCCTCGACGGCAAGGTCATTTCCGCGCCGAACATCAACGAGCCGATCCAGGGCGGTCGCGCGCAGATCTCGGGCAACTTCACCGTCCAGTCGGCGAACGAGCTCGCCATCGCGCTCAAGTCGGGCAAGCTGCCGGTCGCGCTGAAGGTGGTCGAGGAACGCACCGTCGGTCCTGATCTCGGCGCCGATTCGATCCGCGCCGGCGTGCTGGCCTGCGTGATCGCGGCGGTCGCGGTGATCCTGTTCATGCTCGTCACCTATGGCCGCTTCGGCGTCTATGCGAACATGGCGGTGGTGATAAACATCCTCGTGATCCTTGGCGTCATGTCCGTCATGGGCGCGACACTGACCTTGCCGGGCATCGCGGGCTTCGTGCTGACGCTGGGCACCGCGGTCGACGCCAACGTGCTGATCAACGAGCGCATCCGCGAGGAGCGCCGGCGCGGTCTTTCGGTCGTCCAGTCGGTGGAGCGCGGCTATAAGGAAGCCAGCCGCACCATCTTCGAGGCGAACGTGACCCACGCCATCGCCGGCGTGATCATGCTGGCGCTGGGCTCCGGCCCGGTGAAGGGCTTCGCGATCGTGCTGTTGATCGGCATCGCCACATCGGTGTTCACCGCCGTCCTGTTCACCCGCATGCTCGTCGCAGGCTGGCTCCGCCGGAAGCGGCCGACCGAGATCATCATCTAAGAAGGCCGGGCATAATGCGACTTCTGAAGCTCGTCCCCGACAATACCAATATCGGCTTTGTCCGGGTTCGCCACATCGCCTTCGCGCTGACCGCGCTGCTGACGATCGCCGCGCTGGCGCTGGTGTTCACGCGCGGCCTCAATCTCGGCGTCGATTTCGTCGGCGGCCTGATGATCGAGGCCAAGTTCGAACAGCCGATTCATCTGGAAAAGGTGCGCAGCTCGGTCGATCGGCTGGGCGTGGGCACCAGCCAGCTCCAGTCCTTCGGCGATCCGCGCACCGTCTCGATCCGCCTGCCGCTGCCCGAATCCACCGACGAGGGCGCGACCAACGCCGTGGTGCGGCAGGTTCAGACGGCGCTTACTGCCGAATATCCGGGCGTGCGCTTCAACCGCGCCGAAGCGGTTTCGGGCAAGGTTTCGGAAGAGCTGATCTTCAACGGCGCCCTGGCCGTGGTGCTGGCCATCGTCGGCATCGCGATCTTCTCCTGGTTCCGGTACGAGTGGCAGTTCGGCGTTTCGACGGCGGTCGCCATCGTCCACGACGTGTTGATGACCTTGGGTTTCTTCGCGCTCACCCAGCTCGAATGCGACCTTTCGACCGTCGCCGCGGTGCTGACGATCATCGGCTATTCCATCAACGACAAGATGGTGATCGACGATCGCATCCGCGAGAATATGCGCAAATACCGCAAGATGGACATGAAGGCTCTGATCGACCTTTCGGTCAACGAGACGCTGCCGCGCACGGTGATGACCTCGATCACGATCATGCTGGCACTCGGCGCGCTCCTGATCTTCGGTGGCCATGTGCTGCAGGCTTTCACCGCGGCGATGATGCTCGGCATCGTCGTCGGCACCTATTCGTCGGTCTATGTCTCCTCCTCGCTGCTGATCTCGCTGGGCGTCACGACGCGCAGCTTCGCGCCGAAGGAGGAGACGGCGACAGCCGAACGCGTCACCCGCCGGGCCGACGACGGCGCGGTCCCCTGAGGCCGGTATGGCCGGCCCCAACATGGATCGGGACGCCGCGCCCGAAGGCCCCGTCGTCCGGGGCTTCCGTGGGCACGGCTATCTGGTTTCCGACCGTTATGTTCCCGGCGGGCTGAAATTGACCCCCGACGACGCCCGTGACTGGGCCGCGACCGACATCGCCACCCTTGTCGAGGCCGACTTGGCGGACTTGGTAGCGATGACGCCGCCGCCCGAATTCATCCTGATCGGCACCGGCGCGACGATGGCGCAGCCACCCGTCGCCTTCGTGCGGGCGATCGAGGCACGCGGCATCGGCATCGAGGCGATGGACAGCCGCGCCGCCGCCCGCGCCTGGGGCGTGCTGCGCGGCGAAGGCCGATGGATCGCCGCCGCGCTCCTGCCCTTTTAGCCCATTGTCCGGGCAATCGACATCAACCTGCGTCACGCCACCGCCTTCGCGCTTGGCGGGCCGCAAAGCCTGGGTTAAGACCTCGCCCCATGCGTAGAATTGCCCGACCGATCGCCCTTTCCATCGCCATCGCTTTGATCGCCCCGCTTGCGGGTTGCGCCTCCAATGGCGGCGGCAAGAAGGCCGACACCAAATATGTCGCCCGCGACGTCGACACACTCTACAACGCGGCCAAGGAACGGCTGGACAAGGGCCAGTACAAGGTCGCCGCGGCACTGTTCGACGAGGTCGAGCGCCAGCACCCCTATTCGGCCTGGGCGCGGCGCGCGCAGCTGATGAGCGCGTTCAGCTATTATCTGGCGCGGCAATATCCCGAATCGATCCAGTCGGCGCAGCGCTTCCTGTCGATCCACCCCGGCAACAAGGACGCCCCTTACGCGCTCTACCTGATCGGCATCGATTATTATGAGCAGATCCAGGACGTCACCCGCGATCAGAAGATCACCCAGCAGGCAATGGACGCGCTGGGCGAAGTTGTCCGCCGCTATCCCGACACGGCCTATGCCGCCGATGCGCGCTTGAAGATCGACCTTGTCCGCGACCATCTTGGCGGCAAGGAGATGGAGATCGGCCGCTTCTACCAGCGCCGGCGCGACTGGCTGGCCGCGACGATCCGCTTCCGCACCGTGGTGGACGAATATCAGACGACCACCCACGCCCCGGAAGCCCTGATGCGCCTTACCGAATGCTATCTGGCGCTGGGCGTACCTGAGGAAGCAAAGAAAGCAGCCGCGGTGCTGGGCGCCAATTATCCCGGCTCGAAATGGTACGAGCGTGCCTATGAGCTGGTCCAGAAGCATCCTGCGTGACGCGCGCGGGCGCGTGATCCTCGCGGCTGGAAAGCCATGCTGACCGCGCTTTCCATCCGTGACGTGGTGCTGATCGAAGCGCTCGACCTCGATTTCGCGTCCGGCCTGGGCGCGCTGACCGGTGAGACGGGCGCCGGCAAATCGATCCTGCTCGACGCGCTAGGACTGGCGCTCGGCGCACGCGCGGACAGCGGCCTAGTGCGGCGTGGCGCCACGCAGGCGGTGGTGACGGCAAGCTTCGACCTGCCGGACGATCACGCAACTGCGGAACTGCTCAGCGAGAACGGTCTTTCCGCCGAACCGGGCGAGCCGCTGGTGATCCGCCGCATCGTCAAGGCAGACGGCGGCAGCCGGGCGACGGTGAACGACCAGGCGGCATCCGCCACCTTGCTCAAGGAACTGGCCCCCTATCTGGTCGAGATCCATGGCCAGCACGATGATCGCGGCCTGCTGAACCCACGCGGCCACCGGGCGCTGCTCGACATTTTCGGGCGGATCGATGCGGGTATTGCTGCAACCGCCCATCGCGACTGGCGCGCCGCAGAAGAACGGCTGGAGCAGGCCCGAAACGAGCTGGAAACGGCAGCGCGTGACCGGGAATGGCTGGAACATGCGGTGGCGGAGCTGACCGCGCTGGGCGCCGAGCCAGGCGAGGAAGAGACGCTGTCGACCGCGCGCGCCGACATGCAGAAGGGCGCGCGCCTGGCCGAAGACCTGACCGCGGTGTCCCACCATCTCGAAGGATCGGACGGTGGCGCGGCCCAGCTTCGCCAGGCAGCGCGACGTCTCGACCGGATCGCGGGCGAACATCCACTGCTGGTTGATGCCTTGGCGGCGCTGGATCGCGCAGTGATCGAGGCGACCGAGGCGGAGGATCGGCTGGCGGCCGCACAGGATGCCCTCGCCTTCGATCCGCAAAGGCTGGAGGATGCCGAAACCCGCTTGTTCGAGCTGCGCGCCATGGCCCGCAAGCATCGGGTGGAGCCGGATGCACTGCCGACGCTGGCCGCGGAACTAAGCGAGCGACTGGGGCGGATCGAGGCCGGTGGCGAGGGGTTGGCAAAGCTGGAGGCCGAAATGGCCGCGGCGCGCGCAGCCTATGCCACTGCTGCCGCCGCCTTGAGCGAAGCGCGAACGGCGGCGGCTGCCCGGCTGGACACCGCCGTAGCGAGCGAACTCGCGCCGTTGAAGCTGGACGCAGCCCGCTTCCGCACCGTCGTCGAGCCGCTTCCCGAGGCGCAATGGGGACCATCGGGGCGCGACCGGGTGGAGTTCGAGATCTCGACCAATCCCGGCGCGCCGTTCGCGGCGATGATCAAGATCGCCAGCGGTGGCGAACTCAGCCGCTTCATCCTGGCGCTCAAGGTCGCGCTGGCGGAGGAAGGCGGCGCCCGGACGATGATCTTCGACGAGATCGACCGTGGCGTCGGTGGCGCGGTGGCGAGCGCGATCGGCGAACGGCTGGCACGGCTCGCGCGCCAGGCCCAACTCCTCGTCGTCACGCACAGCCCGCAGGTGGCGGCGCGCGCGGATTCGCACTGGCTGATCGCCAAGAGCCATGACGGCACCGTCACCCGCACCGGCGTGACCGCGCTGGATGCCGCGGAGCGCCGCGAGGAGATCGCCCGGATGCTGAGCGGCGCCGCCGTAACGGACGAAGCCCGCGCGCAGGCCGCACGCCTGCTGGAAGCGGCTTAGACTTTAATCCGGCCGAACGGGGCGAGCCGCTTTGCCAGCGCGGCGGCCGTCTTGCCGTCGCCGGCGCGCAGCGATGGCAGCATGAGTTGCGCAGCCCGCTTCACATAGCGATCGAGCGAGGTCGGCGCCGGAGCAGCGGCGGCAGTTTCCGCCAGCTTGAGGGCGAGGGCGATATTCCTGTGATCCTGGCGAATGCGCATGATCGCGGCCATGCCGGGGAACAATGCGCGATTGCCGCCAAGCGCAACCGCCTTGTCCAGCGCCTCGTCCCCCGCCTGCCGTTTCGCGCCGAGCGCCGCACGCGCCACCATGGCGCCAAGCTGGGATATGGCATTGAGGTGCCAGCCGGCCACCGCCATCTGCGCCTCCGCATCCCGCGGGTCCGACGCCACCAGCGCTTCGAATCCCTTCAGCGCCATCTTGGCATCGGCGGCGTTGCTCGTCAGCTTGCCACGATAGCCGATCGCGATCGCACGCTGGAGCAAGGCTTCACGATTGCCTGGCTGACCGGCAAGGATGGCGTCCGCTTGCTGGATCGCCTTGTTGATCAAAGCGACCGCAGCATCTTTATCGGAGGCTTGGAACGCAGCCGAAACGAGCGTTTCGCGCGGCGATTCCGCCACGGCCGGGGCCGCCACGAGCATCGTGGAAACGCATGCGGCCGCTGCCATGCTTCGCAAATTCATCATCCCCATCATTACGCACGCGAAATCGCGCGGTTCCCCAAAAAATCACGCACTCACGATCGCCTTCAACGCCTCTTCCTCCAGCGGCGGCGACCGCAGGAAGCCCTGGTAGATGTTGCAGCCTTCGGCGGCGAGGAGCGCGAGCTGTTCCTCGGTCTCCACGCCCTCCGCGATCACGGCGAGGCCGAGCGAGCGCGCCATTTCGATCACGCCGCGCACCACCACCCGATCGCGCGCCGATCCGGTGATGTCCTGCGCCAGATGATGATCGATCTTGAGATAATCGAGCGGCAGCGCCTTCAGATAAGCGAGGCTCGAATAGCCCGTGCCGAAATCATCGATCGCGACGCGCAGGCCACCGGCGCGCAACTCACCGAGAAAGGCAGCCGCCTGGCCGAGATCGTCGATAAGACCGCTCTCGGTGACCTCGACCGTCAGCCGTGACCGCGGAAAGCCCTCCCCGTCGACCATCGCCAGGAAGCGGTCGGCGAAGCCCGGCCGGGCGATATCCGCCGCGGTGACGTTCACCGCCAGCCTCAGATCCGCGAGCGGGCCTTCCCAGGCGGCCGCGGTGCCGATCGCCTTGCGCTGCACATGCTCCGAAAGCTGGACGAGATAATCGGAGCGCTCGGCCGCAGCGAACAGCGTGCCTGCGCCGAGTTCGCCAAGTCCGGGATGCCGCCAGCGGGCGAGCGCCTCGACGCCGACGATCTCCCCCGTCGTGACCGAAAACTGGGGCTGGAAGAGTATCCCGATATCGCCGCGATCAAGCGCCACGCGCAAATCGACCTCAAGCTGGTTGTTGCGCACTGCCTGCGCCTCGCCGCCGGCATCAAGCGCCCTCGCGGTGCCGGGATCGCCGGCACGGGCTTCGGCAAGGGCGAGGCTGGCGCGGCGGATCAACGTCGCCCCCTCCTCGCCATCCCCGCGGACCGCGATGCCGATACGGCATGACAGCGAGACGATATGCTGATCGATCACGAAGGGTCTGACGATGGCGTCCGACAATTCTTCCGCCAGCCGCTGTGCATCGTCCAGACATGATGGAGACGGGAGCGCGATGGCGAATTCGGCACCCGCCACCCGGGCCACGCAGCCACGCCGCGCGATCGACGGATCAAGCTGGCGCTCGATGCGCCGCGCGACCGCCTGCAACGCCTTGTCACCCGCGGCGACACCGAAAGCGGCGTTGATCGCCTCGAAGCGGGTGACAGCCAGCAGCATCAGCACGCAAGGGAGATCGCGCTTTTCACCGTTGACACCAGCGTGACGATCGATCCAGCGGCGCAGCGCGGCGCGATCGGCCAGGCCGGTCAGCGCATCGCGGCTGCGGCGATCACGGCCATTGCCGCTGCCACCCTGTTCCACGATCGCCGCCCGACGCCCGCCAGCCAGCCGATCGGCATGACGATCGGCGAAGCGAAGCATCTGGGCAAATTCCGCCTCGCCAAAGGGGCTCGCCAGATAATGTGTCGCGCCCGCGGCGTGAACCGCCTCCAGCGCCCCGACGTCGCCGCGCGAGATCAAGACGAGCATCGCGGCGGCATTGGCCTCGACCGGATCGGCGAGCAGCCGCGCGGCCGCCAGCCCCTCTTCCAGCGCACCCCGCGCATCGACGACGGCCACGGGGGCGCCGCTGGCGAGGAAACGGCGCTCCATGCCATCGCCGCCACGGCCCATCGCCGCCGTCCGCCACCCTGCCCGCTCGACCATCCCGGCGACCTCGTCGCGATGGCGGAAGGAGATGAGGAAGATCGCGGGCGGCCCCCCCGGACCATGTTCCGCATCGCTTGGTTGGCGGGACGCGATTGGCGTGCTTCCTTTGGTCCGAGTTCCGTCCAATGCTAATGCGCTTAAGGCCGCGCGCCAATGGCGGAAAATCGGCCGGGCTCACGTTAACAACATGATCTTGATTCGGCCGCGGACTTGCCCCGGCGGCCGCCCGGCCCTAGCTTCACCTCATGTCTCAAGTGGTCCAGGACGGCGTCAGGCCCCTGATCGACGGTTTCGGCCGTCGAATCACCTATTTGCGTATTTCGGTGACCGACCGCTGCGACCTGCGCTGCCGCTATTGCATGGCGGAGGCGATGAGCTTCATGCCGCGCGACCAGATTTTATCGCTCGAGGAGATTGCCGCGATCGCCGACGCCTTCATCGCGCGCGGCGTCCGCAAGATCCGGCTGACCGGCGGCGAGCCGCTGATCCGCAAGGGCGTACCCGAACTGGCCGGGATCATCGGCCGCCATATCGCGAACGGCGACCTCGACGAGCTGACGCTGACCACCAACGGCACCAACCTCGCTCGCACCGCACCCGCGCTGGTCGACGCAGGCGTGCGCCGCGTGAATGTCAGCCTCGACAGCCGCGATCCCGAGCGGTTCCGCCACATCACCCGCTGGGGCGATGTCGACAAGGTGCTGGAGGGCATCGCCGCGGCCAAGGCTGCGGGTCTGCGCGTCAAGATCAACATGGTCGCGCTCAAAGGGCTGAACGAGGACGAGATCGAACCGATGCTGCGCTGGTGCGCCGACGAGGGTCATGATCTGACGCTCATCGAAACCATGCCGCTCGGCATGATCGACGAGGATCGCACCGATCGCTACCTGCCGCTCGATCAGGTGCGCGACACGCTTGCCAGCCGTTTCACGCTGACGCCGCTCGCCGACCGGACGGGTGGCCCGGCGCGCTACCATCGCGTAGAGGAACTGGACACGCGGATCGGCCTCATCACGCCGCTGACCGAAAATTTCTGCGCGGGCTGCAACCGGGTGCGCATCACAGCGACGGGCCGGCTCTATATGTGCCTCGGCCATGACGACAAGGTCGACCTGAAGACGGCGCTGCGCAGCGGCGGGCCGGAGGCGCTGGATGCGCTGCTCGACCAGGCTATGGCATTGAAACCATTACGCCATGATTTCCGTATAGACGAGAGAGAGGCCGCACCCGCGGTTGTACGGCACATGAGCGTCACCGGCGGATGACCGCAGAACATAAGATTGCCCTGATCCATTCCCCGACCGAAGCTGCGCAGGCCGCGGCGCGTATCCTGCGCGATCGGTATGAATGGGTGCCGATCGAACAGGCGACGCTGGCGGTGGCGCTGGGTGGTGACGGCTTCCTGCTGCAGACGCTGCACGCGATGCTCGACAGACGACGCATCCTGCCGGTGTTCGGCATGAATCTCGGCACGGTGGGCTTCCTGATGAACGAATGGAGCGCCGACCTCCTGGAAAACCGCATCGCGCGGGCCAAGACTTTCACGGTCACGCCGCTGCGCATGGACGCCGTGACCGTGGATGGCGAGAAGGTCTCATACCCAGCGATCAACGAAGTCTCCCTGCTCCGCGAAACCCGTCAGACGGCCAAGCTGGAAGTAATGGTCAATGATCGCGTGGTGATGCCCGAACTGGTGTGCGACGGCGTGCTCGCTTCCACGCCCGCAGGATCGACCGCCTATAACCTGTCGGCGCAAGGGCCGATCCTGCCGCTCGATTCGGCGATGATCGCCCTGACCCCGATCAGCCCCTTCCGCCCCCGCCGCTGGCGTGGCGCAATCCTGCCGGAACGCACGCGAATCGGTTTCCGCGTGCTCGATCCGGTGAAGCGCCCGGTCAGCGCCGTCGCCGACCAGCGCGAAGTGCGCGATGTCTCGACCGTATCCGTGGCGATCGACCGGGCCAGCACGCTCACCCTGCTTTTCGACCCGGAACATGCGCTCGACGACCGCATCACGATGGAGCAGTTCGCCGTCTGAAAAAGGCGTCAAAGGGGGGCTTGCCACCCGCGTCAAGCCGCTGCTATAGGCGCGCCTCGCTTCGACGCCTTGGTCGCAGCGAGAGAGTGTTCCCCGGTAGCTCAGCGGTAGAGCATCCGACTGTTAATCGGACGGCCGCCTGTTCGAATCAGGCCCGGGGAGCCAATTCTAAAAATGGGGGTTTTTTGCCCCCTTTTGGTGTTGGGCCCGAACCGCCAGTTTCGCCGATTTTTTCAAGAATTCCAAACGGTTCGCGGAACGTGACGGTCAGCGCTCCACCCGCGAATGACGAGTTCGATAATATCAAATTCAGAGCCCGCCGCTTGGTCGCCAAGGGCTGATCCGCAAACTGGTTGTGGGCGGTCCTCGCGAAATCCAGCAGCGCCAGACCATCATCAATCAGGTCGTCCTCTGCGCTATGCAAGCTCTCCATGTCTCGCAGAGTCCGATCCCGCTCCTCACGCCAGGTCGCTGAAACCCGGTCGTGGAATTCGACCGTGACCCGCCCATCGAGCTTGTCGAGGTAGAGGGTGTCCAATCGGTGTTGAAGGCGATCAGCCTCAGCTCGCAAGCGCTCAACCGATTCGTCGCGGTCGCGCCGCTCGTCTGCATGACTCTCGCGGATCGCTCGCTCAATGAGCCGGAATGACGCATCATCCAACCGAAGGCGCCTGAGGACAGCTGCGAACTGATCGTCGAGGGCCTCCTCGCGTATATACCGCTCAGGGCAACGCCCCTTGAACCGGGAGCAGTGGTAGTAGATGTATCGGCCCTTCTTGATCTCGGCCGTGACCGCGCAACCGCAGTGACCGCAGGTGATCAGTCCGGTGTAAGCAAATTGAAGCCGATTGCCGTGGACGTTGGAGATGCTCCGGCCATCCAGGATCTCCTGCACGTTGGACCAGGTGGCAAAGGTCGTCAGCGGAGTATGCGAGCCCTTGTAGAGTTTGCCCAGCCATTCGAACGAGCCCGTGTAAATCCGGCTGCGTAGCATTGTGTTGATCGTGCTCACGCCCACCGGTTTTCCGCTCTTGCGGTACCGGAGGCCAGCCCTGACGGCCAATTGGGTCACTTCCTTGAGCGAATATTGCCCGCTCTCGAACCATTCGAACACGCGGGTCACCAACGGACCGATATCCGGATCGATTGTGATGACCTTCTTGCCGAGCGGGCCCATCACATTCACATAGCCGAGGGGCGCGAAGGTCGGCCAAATCCCCTGCTCTGCCTTTTCGAGCATCCCCTTGCGGGTCTCCTCAGAGAGATTGTCGATATAGTTCTTGGCCATCAAAACCTTGATGCCATGCATGAACTTCTCCGACGATCTCGAATCCCGGGAGAGAACGACATTCTCCTTCACGAAATGGATCTCGATATCCAATCCGTCGACCGTCACCCAATCCTTGAGGTTGCGGTAGAGCCTGTCGGTCTTCTCGACCAGAATCGTTCTGACGCTCGGATGGGACCTGATGTAGCGAAGCATTTCCTCAAATCCGGTACGACCGGCGCGCTTCGCGGTCTCCACGTCAACATGTTCAGAGGCGATCGTTATGCCGTTCTGAGCCGCATACTCTCGCATCAACTTTTGCTGTGCCGGGATAGAAAACCCTTCCTTCTCCTGCTCGCTGGTTGATACTCGTGCGTACATAACGGCCTTATTGCGTTCTTGAATGATACGCTTTGCCTTCGCCTGTACGATCTTTGCGCGGGGTCTCGTCATCTCAATTGATCCTCCTTACCCCAATATACCATCCATCCTCCCGTTTTTGAAAGTCATCCGAAAAGTTCGATATGTGTATTACTTGGGGTTATTTGATTTTCCTTGCAGCTGGCGGTTCCCGCCACGATCCTATTTGCGACTGTCGAAGGCGGTGAAAAAATCCGCGAAATCCCCCAGAAAGTTTCTCGCTTCATCGTCGCTGACAGGACGATCGAGGTGCTGTTCGAAATACGCTCTGGCGTCAGCGACTAGGGCGGCCGAGAACATCGCACGCCTGGAAACCCGTCGCCTTCCAAAGCTAGGCGATGTGTCTTGCATCCCGGACGACACAGTCGCCGATGGTAGCGATGGAGGTTCGATGGGCTGTGAATCGTGCTCGGAATCGAGAGTTAGCGGTGAGGCGCCAGTTCCAGCCTCTGCGGCCGCCGGGAGCGGTGGACTGGCTCCCGAAATCTTGGGCCGACGACGCCGTCTCATGGAACGACCTCGGAAACTGGCGGCGTCCCTTTTGACGGCCGAGCGAAGAGGCTGGACCCGAACCGCCGCCGCAAATGAACAATGACGCTCGAGGTGTAGCGCTGTTGCCGCCACTCTGTGGGACTATGATAGACGCCGATCGCCTTCCAATAATCGCGCGTGGCGGCCAAGCCGGAGAGGAATATCCAGCGCGCGGCTTCGACGTTGAAACAGGCATCCTGTTTCAGCCAATGGCGGACATGTCGCTCCGGCCGACCGGTGATCGCCGCCAGCCGCGGTACCCACCAACTATTGACCTGCAATGGCCCGAGGTCGTGGCTGCCGTCGCTGTTTGCGACTTCCGCGCCTATCCAGCCGCCCTCCTGATCTCGCAATCCCCAGAGCGTCTTGGCAAGCCAGTTGCGGCCGGCGGCTGACCGGGCGATGCACGTCGCGACGATCTGCTCGTCGATCGTGTTTTGCTGGGTCGTTCGGGCTTCCAGGGAATGGACAGGGAATGCGAACACCAGGGCAGCCAAGACCGCCCTGATGAAGATCGGCGCGAACCTGGGCGCAAAAGCGGCCCTAGTGATCATGGCCAGCCCCATGGTCGTGCTGTTGTGCGGGGGCCGGATCAGCACGTGAGGGCGCCGTCGGGGCGTGCTGGCCCTCCTCGACATTCCGGGTCAGGATGTTCGTAAGCCACCGGTCCACGACCTCCACCGCAGATTGCGCTCGACCAGCAAGCGCGTGGGCAAGGCCATCTGGTTCCGGGCGCTCGCGAGCCTCTCGCTCCGCGCGCATCCGATCCTTGCGCTCCTCGCGATCGCCGCGCTGCTGATCCCGGAGTCGGTCCCAGCGCTCTCCGTGGCGCTCCTCGCGGGCCCTGTGGCTGTCGCGATCGAGCCTGCCGAGGCCTTCTAGTGCGGAGGTCTTCTCGCCGGAGTGGCGTTCAAGCTTCTCGACGAGCCGTTCCCGATCCTCGGTCCACAGCTTCACGCCGTAGCGAGCGCGCGTGATCGCGGTGTAATAGTTCTGACCGCTCACTAGGCCGGAGTTCACCGGTGCCAGCACATAGGCGCGGTCATAGGTCTTCGACTGTGCGGAATAGACCGTCTCCGCATAACCATGATCCCAGCTCTTGTGCTGCGAAAGGTCGATGTCCTGGACCCGCCCTTCCCGGTCCCAGCGGATCGTTGCGACCGTTCCATCCAGGCGCTCCACCGTCCCCCGCTCGGCGTTCTTCAAGCCAAGGTCATGGTTCACCAAACGCCACTGGATGCGGTCACCCGTGGCCAAATCGCGCTCTTCGCTGCGGAACACATTGACCTGCGAAGCGCGTCCGATACGAGGGTCCCACCGGATGGTCCGACCATGTTCGTCGACCATCCGGACCACCTGCCGACCGTTCGCGTCACGGCCGATACCGACAACCCGATATTCGGCGTCGCGAGCAATCCCGAGCCCGGCATTGTCGCGGGAGAAGATCAGCACCTGCCCGCCCGAATAGAAGCGGGCGAAGTGCTTCTCCTGATCCGTCATCCCGGCGGGCGTGAGCACTGGGAGGCGAGCGTCTTCCGCCGCAATTGCGCCCTCAGTTTTCAGCGCTTCCCGGATCTTGCTGTTGACGATCAGGCGGGTGGCATTCTCCAGCACGAGGATATTGGTGTTGGCGCGGTTCTCCGGTTTGAGCCTGGTCCATTCGCCGACCAGTCCTTTGGCAAGCGCTTCGGCATCCCCACCGCTGACCACCTTGTCGAGGTTCTCGAGCGATGCGGCATAGTTGCCCAGCCGGGCCTGCGTGACCGCGGCTTTCATCATGCGCGTTTCCTGGCGCACGGACTCGGTGAGCTCGGCCGTCGGCAGGCCCAGCTTCTGCAACAGCCAGAAGGCCTTTCCCTGTTCGATGGCACCCGTCTGCTTGTTGTCTCCGAGGATGATCAGTCGAGCACCGGTTAAGCGGCTGATTTCGAGGACACGTAGCGCCTGCCGGTTGCCGAGCTGGCCCGCCTCGTCGAGCACGAGGACATAGCTGTCATCGATGTTGCGCCCGCCCCCGGCGACGAGGCTGGCGACCGTCCGGGAATCGATCCGTGCGTCGGCGCCAAGTTTGGCCGCCGCCGACGATGTTGGCGCGAGCGCGATCAGCGTCATTCCTTGTGGCGCGGTGTCGTTCAATGACTTCACCAGCGTCGATTTGCCCGCACCAGCGACGCCATGGACCCCGACAAGACGGTCCCCGGTCGTCCCGATGTGAATGAGCGCTGCCTCCTGGGCAGGATTGAGGCCAGCTTCGGCCATGACAGCCCGGATGCGTTCGGCCGTCGCAATGGGCGTCGCGTCGCCCAGCGAAAGCGAGAGATGCTCGGAAAGGGCCAGTTCCAGGCGAGCCGTGCGCCGAGTGGTGCGCCCTCGCGTGTGGATTTCATCTCCGGTTTGATGCCTCGTCGCAAGCAGCTTGAAGCGGTTTTCATGCTCCTCGACCAGGGGGCGAATATCCGAGAGCCGAACCTCTCCGACATGAGAGGCAAGCGCCAGCCGGAACATGCGTCCCAGATTGTTGACGGCTTCCCGGGTCTCTGCCTGGCGAATACCGAACAGCATTGCGCGGGCCGAGGTGCGATCATCCGGGCCCCCGATGTCATGCTCGCTGCGGTCTGCACTTTCTCGCGTGGCGTCGAGCGCCTTCCGATAGGGCGCCGATCGGGATGCCCACTGGTCGTGCAACTGCTCCAGCGAGATTTTCTCCTTCGGACCACGCGTCGCATAGAAGGATTTCTGTCGGCCGGCTTGTCCGGTCAGGCCATGCTCCTTGGCATGCGCGTTGATCTGTTCGGCCCGCTGCGACATGGCCTTGGCCAGCTCGGACGGTATCCCCCGGATTTCGAAAAGACCTTTGCGGGGGTCGAAGTCGATCTGATAGCCAAGCGCGCGAAGGTCGTGCGCCAGCTCGTTGCGATAGACCTGGCCGGCGACGATCTGCTCGACGAACATCGCCCTGGTTTCGAGACTGACCATCCGATCGCCGTCCTGGCGGTTGGTCATGTTCATGACGACGACATGCGTGTGGAGGTGCGGATCAAGTTCCCGCGATGCATGTTCGGTGAAGCGCGCGAAGATCAGCCGACCGGTCGTTTCGTGGACGATTTCGCCATCGACTCGGTGCCGCAAGGACGCATGTTCCTCGAGATAGTCGAGCGCTACGCCGACGGCCTTCTCATGGGCAGCGAGGATACGCTCGTCGCCCATGACGAGCGCCATGATCGAGACGGACTTCGGAGCATTGACCGCAAAATCCCAGCCAGGGTGATGCTGGATCTTCCCCTCGGCGCGGTGACGGCCAAGCTGAAGATCGCCCACCTTCCCGGCAAGCAGATCCTGGAACACGGCCGGGTCGACCTTACCCTCCAGCCCGAGTTCGGCGGCGATCTGGCCGCCCCACTCCGAATGCTCGTCGGTGCCCTTGGTGTAATAATCGCCGACCGTATAATAGCGACTGATATTGGCGGGCGTGCCCTTGAGGCGGATGGGATTGATCATGCCGGCCTCGCCGAGTTCCGGTCGCCACTATGGCGACCATGCTGGCGCAGCCGGGAAGCGGTCGGCTTCCCGTAAAGCGTGAGCGGTGGGGACGATGGCTGTGCGACATCTCCGGCGCGGCCCGGGTCGGCCGCCTCCGCAATCGGCGCGTCGATCGGTTCCACCGCTTCGGTTGGTGGTAAAGGAGCGGGCTGGCCCAGCGGCAGTTCGGGTACGCTGTCCGCAGGAGACGAGCGCCGCCGCCGCGTGGTCGGACGCGAGGGCGGCGGCGGTGGCTCGGCGGGCGGCTCGGGTGGTGCGAGCGGCTCCAAGATCATCCGGACGGGACCGGTCGTGCGCTCCTCAAACGCGGCTCCGATGGAGGGCATGCGGTTATAGCTGTCCTCGAAACGCACCACGGGCAGATTGCGGCCGAACCGCAGATAGCCGCAAAGATTGGGAAGGTTGGTGACCTCGGTGTGCATCACCAGCGGCCGGGTCACCTGCATCCGCGAGAGGTTCACGCCGTCCCGCATATCATTGACGCCGTAGGACATGCCTTCATTCGCTTCGACCTGCTCGACCTGGCCGAGATTCTCGCTGACATGCTTCGCGGTCGGGGTGTCATTCGCGCGCAGCGCCACCCAGGTTGAGCAGTAGCCGGTGATCGCCGCGGCATCCTGGATGCCGTAGGTCGCCTCGAGCTGCGGGTAGCTTTGGAAGCCGAGGATACCGCACCCGCCATATTTCCGGGCGCGGGCCAGGAAGTCGGAAAGGCTCGGCAATTTCTGGAGCGACGGAAGCTCGTCGATAACGCAATAGAGGCGCCGTGCCCGGTCGGGCGAGAGGCTCATGATCGCGCTGATCGCGATATCGAGCCATACCGTGATCAGGGGACGGAGCGAGGGAAGCTGATCGGCCTTCACGGTGATGAAGAGCCAACTGTCGTCCCGCTCATTCGCCACCCAGTCGCGGATCGACAGCCCATCCTCGGTGTCGTCCAGATAGGCAAACGACCGCATCACCGAGGCGAGTTCAGCCTGGATGCCGGCCGAAGTCCGCTCTCCCTCCATGGAGATGAATGCCGCCGCGTCGGTCCCCTGCGCGAAGGCGGCGAGATCCTTCAGCTTGGAGCGCAGCAGTGTATCGAGAAGGATCGAGACGAGCGTGCGTTGCTGGCGTGCGAGTTTGCGGAGCACCGCCACCAGGGTGCCGCGAGCAGACTTGGCCCAGAAGGGATCGCCCGCCTTGTCCGGGATCGTGGACTCCGCGATCTGGTCATAATGATAGTCCTTGGGGACATCGACCCAGGGGGACCAGCAGTCGGATCGGACGTCCAGCGGGTTGAGCAGGACGTCAATTCCGGGGCGGTAGAATTTCTCGACGAAGGTGCCGGCGGTATCATAGACGATCGCCCGCTTACCGCGTTTGCGGATGCCGGCGAGCATCTTGATGATGATGTTGGTCTTGCCGGTGCCCGGAGCACCGCAGATCAGGATATGCTCCGGCTCGAAGATATCCGGGACATTGACCCCGCCAATCTCGAAGCTGCCCCGTGCATGACGCCACAGCGCGCGGCGTACTTCCCGCACAGTTCCGAACCGGGCGCCGCGCAAGAACTGGTTGGAGCCGAGGCCCCTTCCCGTCCGGGTGAAATAGAACCAGGCCCAGAACAGCATGGCCAGCGCGAACACACCCGAGAGCGCCGCCCCGTGGATGAGATAGCGTTCAAACGCCTCCAGCGTGGTGTGTGCGACCCCGGAGTCGAGAAGTCCCTTCGGAGTCGTCCAATATTCCCGGCCGGCCGGCGTCTTGAACAATATGGGCGTCGCATTGCCCGGAACCGCGTCCCCCATGAAGGTCGCTTGCCCCAGCTTCAGCAGGACATAGCGTTCATATTCGGTGGACTTCTCGAACCCGTACCAGATGATCCCGCCGATCCAGATGACCAGCCCCGCCAGCAGGGTCTGATAGAAGACCTGCGTGGTCATCCGGACATTGTGGACGATCGCCTGGCCGCCGCGCGTCCAGCTCCCCAGCGTATCGTGCCGGAAGATGCTCATGGCCGATCCTGCTCGGGATCGAGCAGCCCCCTTTCCCGGAGGAGGCGGCGGGCATCGGCGAGGCCCTGTTCAAGGATATCTGGCGTGCGCTTGCCCACCGACGCAGCGAGGATTGCGAGCGTCTGTATACCGGTCGCATGCAGTTCATCGAAGCGGGCGTGATACCCGGTCGGGTCCGTGCCTTCATGGCGATCGAGGATGTCGCGGCAGTAGGTTGCTGTGGGCGTTCCCGCGTCGCGGGCACGGGCATCGAGGCGCCTGAAAAGGGCGTCATCGACGCGGATTGTAATGCGAGCCAAGGGCGAGACTCCGGTCTGGCACCCTGACGATCGTGATGAAGCGCAGCTCTTATACCAGAATTAGCGCTTGATCTCAAGGATTTATGGTCGCTGCCGCTGGCAGCCACATTGTGCCAAGGAAGATCAAACACTTGGCTCGATCACGCCTATCGCGTGGCTGCCACGGGCAGCCAAACTGCGCCAAAATGGCTGCCGATCTGTGACACATGCAAGATATTATAAATCCGGCAGAAATTGCGCCGCAGCACCCGTGCGTGGGGTGCATTACAAACGCCCCAGGGCGTGCGTCCTCCCTTTCGCTGCGACAGCGTCGCTGCGTAGCCTCGCACCGGAAGGGGCGCGGCTCCCCCGAAGGGGCCTCAATGCAATTTTGGCCTTGCGCGCGAGCGCGCGCTTTTGGATGATGACGCTCGGCGGGCAGACCCATGAGAAGGACCATGGATATGCCGAAACAAACCGACCGCGAACGCCTTGCCGATCTCGAATCCCGGCGTCGCAAGCTCGATGACGAAGTCGAGATTGCCCGCCGCGCCTTGCGCGGCAAATATGCTGCTTTGGTTCCCGAACTAGCGGTGGAGACGCTGACCGAACGAGAGTTCCGCGACCTTCTGGGCCAAGCGATCCGCGCGGGTGGTGCCCCTGCGCTTGCAGCGCTCAAGGCGCTGCCGGCTCTTCCCCGCTGATCGATGAAGTCGCCCGCAGGGCGGCCCAGCGACGAGCATGGCGGAGCCACGCGCAGGAGGCCGGCGCCCCTTCCGGCGCCGCATCGGCGGGCGACGGACCCGGCACTTCCTGCCGGGTCCCTGAGCCCGACGATCCTGTTCGCCCGAAAAAATGGGGGACGGTCCGGGCATGACCCGAACCGTCCCCATGGCGCGGACCTCACCGCGTTCGTGCCCAGACTGGCGCTCCGCCGTTGCGGCTGATGAGGCGCGGACGAACCCCCGCCTCCCCCAGCACGCGGGCGAGATGCGCCTGGATGCCCGACCCTTCGCAGACGATCGCGTCGGCCGGACGCAGCGCGGCGATGCGGTCGTTGCGGACGAACCCCGCGCGCTTGCCCAGACCCTTTGGAAGGCCGAGCCTGACCAGCTTGACGTCGTTCGATGCGGCCCAGCTTTCAGCGATGGCGTCCGCTCCGGTATCCTGCGCCGTGGTGAGCAGGACCATGTTCGGTATGAAGGCCTTCACCCTGTCCAGCGCGGCGTGGATCGGTCGATAATCGTCCCATGCCGCGCCGCCCGAGAAGGCCACGATCGGCCCTTGCGGATGGTGCTGGTCGATCCTGCGATTGCGGCGAGCTGCGAGGAAGTCGGTTGCGTCTATGACCGAGGCGGTGCGTTTGCTCGACACCAGCGATCCGCGCGCACTGGACCATGGCTTGCCGGTCTCGGCCCGGAACGATGCGGCGGCGTGGTCCCGCATGCAGGCGATGGCGTCGTTCGCTTCATCGAGTTCCCGGCATTTCAGCTGCGCCTCCTCCAGCTCGTTCATCATCACCTCGCTCCCGTCCGCGCACCGGATGAGATCCTTCACCGCGCGCGCGGCGTCGTCGGCCTGTCCTGCCAGGCCCCGTGCCGTGCTGTGCAGGCTGTTGACGATGCCCCAGGCGATGCGCTCGGCGACGCGTTCCAGTCTCGTGTCGCGCAGGACATCGAAGACGGTGCCGATCAGGAGTTCGGTCGCCAGCTGCACCTGCATCGGATCGGGCATGTCGGCGAGGCGTTCGTCCTCTCCCCGCGCGACGCGGATGCCATCGAGGTCGGAGCTGAAGGCGGCGGTGAAGTCGTTGCTGGGCGCGGCTGTTTCCTCGGCGATGAGATCGGCGATTTCGGTGAAGTCCCGGATGGTGCGCTTGAAGTTCGTCATGATGACCTCCTGTTTCTTGAAAGAGGTCATTTCCCCTGCACGGGCTCCGAGCGCCGGGGTCAAGGATCGCGAAGCGACCGCTTTAGCGGCGGTGGGGGTCACGATTTTCTTTGGCGCCGCGCGAGGTGTGCGGAAGAGCGCTGCCCTCTGTTCGCCAAAGAAAATGGTGGGGCCCCGCCGTCCTTGAGGCCGGTGCTGTCCCCGTGCCATCATAAGACTTGTTGAGAGAGATATTTTACACGGAACGGTGCCGCTGGGTGCCAAAGCTGCCCCTTGGGCTCGATGCCCATGGGGCAGCTCTATGCGCAGCCAAAGTTAGCGGGCGGAAGACGCCATCATCTCACCAGTCATAGGCGGGCAGGTCGGGATGCTCCTGCGCATCGCGGTCAAGCATAATCCAGTCCACGCCGTCCCTGCTTGCGATGTCAAAGCAGCCAGCAAGATCAGCGGGCAGGTCATCGGGCAAGTCGGTGGCGACGTAGACGAACCATCCATAATCACCCTTCTCGAAGGCCGCGAAGGGGGCGGTGTGCAGATAGATATTACACGTCTCAGCGGTGACGTTGGCGGTCGACAGGACCAGCATGCGCTCGATCATGGCTCTTGCTCCTTTGTTCAGATGCCGGACCAGTTCACCACCTCAAAGCCCGCATCGACCGGTATGTGCTCGCAGAGCAGCTCAACGATACAGGTGGCGACGTCAGGGGCGTCAGGGGTGCCGAAGCGGTCCGCCGCCGCCTCCAGTTTCCCGAAGGAAACCAGCGCGGCCTGGTGAAGTGCAGCGGGATCGAAGACGTTGAGATCAAGTCGGACGATGGTCATCGGGTTTGCTCCCTTTCCGGTTTTCCAGACTGGCCCGGAGGCGGCTTGCGCAGCAGCCGGCCCCCGAGATCGAAATGCTTCATGATGGCCGCACTGACCTCGGAGCGAACCCCGATGGCCAGCACGGATGTTCCGTGTCAGTGGAGAACCGAGTCCGTCGGTGGCCGGTAGGCATCGAACGGATTGCCGTCATGGAGATGGCCCAAAGGGGTGATGACATAATCGCCGCCCTCCCGTCCGACCGCGCAGATGACATAGCGAGGCTCGCCGGTTTCCGTGTCGGTGCATTCGACAAGCGCGAGGTCTCCCGCTTCCGCAGCCTGAAGCAGCGTCGAGAAGTTCCGCCGAAAGGCGTCTGGAATAGCCATGCCCCTTTCCCCCTCAAACCGCTGCCGCGGCAGCACGGCGTCTTTCCGCCCGCGCCGTCCGACGCGCGTCAGGGAACCGGCGTGCCGGCATCCCCTTGTCGGCGGCCTGATCCGATTTCCGAAAGGCATGGATCGGCACGCCCGCGCCAGCCAGCTCTTCATAGAGATTGGCCTGGACGCCCGATCCCTCGCACAGGACCGCCATCACGGGCCTCAGATCGCGCAGCTTTCGATTGCGGGCGAAAGCGGCCTTCATGCCCGACCCGAGCAGATTGAACCGGACTGTCTGCACCTTGCGGCTGGCGGCCCATTTCTCCGCGATCAGGTCGGCGCCGCTGCGCTGCGCGGTTGTCATGAGCACCATATGCGGAATATGCTCTTTCACCAGATCGAGCCGTTCCCAGAGCAGGTCGACATCGTGCCAGATCGCCGGCCCCGAGAAGACCACGATCGGTCCCTGCGGATTATGCCGGTCGCGGACATCGAGCTGGCGGGCGCGCAGGAAGTCGATCGCGGCAATCTGGCTGGCGGTCGAGATGCGCGAAGCGCGGCTCCCGCGCGCAGGCGACCAAGGCCATCCCGACATCGCCCGGTACATTTCGGCGGCATAATCCCGCATCGTCTCGATCGCGAGGCGCTGTTCGGCGGTCGACTGGCAAAGGAGCTGCTTCTCCTCAAGCTCGCGATTATAGACCTCGCTCATATCGGGGTGCCGGGCCAGCTCAGCGATTTCCACGGCGAGACTGTCCTCGCGCCGCTCCAGCTTGTTGGCGACGAAGTGAAAGGAGTTGACGAACCCCCAGGCGATCTCGGCGGCCAGCGGCTCCAGCCGCGTGGCCGTAAACAGGTCGAAGATGGTGGCGATGACGCCCGCGCTGTCGGCCTGCGCCGCCAGTTCTTCGGGCATGCCATGTTCACCCGGCTCCTCGCCGGGTTCGACGATCGAGAGCGGCATGGGGTCACCAAAGGCAGCCTGGAATTCCGGGGTGGCGGTCATCTCGGCATAGAGCTGTTTGAGGTCGGCGAAGCGATCGACGCTGCGCACGGGTTCGTGCCTGGTCATCGGACAGGTCCTTCTTGAAAGACGGGAACGGACAGAAAGAAGCCGGGAGGCGCGCAGCGCCCCCCGGCTCCATCGGGCTGGCCTCAGAACGGGACCTCTTCATCGAGATCGTTGCTGAAACCACCGCGCGCGCCGGCCCCCTCCATCGGGGCGGTCGATCCACCGAACCCGCCACCGAACTGGCCGCGCTCGCCGCCGCCGAAGCCGCGATCCTCGCCCTCGTCATCGTCGCCATTGCGGGTGCGGGCCGCCCTGCCACCGGCCGGACGCCCCATGTCATCGCGGCGCCACGAGGCCCGGAACCCCTCCTCGGCGGTCCCGAACAAGGCGATCTGCATCGGGAAGCGCCAGGACTGGTCGTCCAGCTCGCCGGAGTAGAAAATCTCCCCGGTGGTGTGGATCGCGGTCGCTTCGAACAGCGCGCCATAGGGCACCCAGCGCCCGTTGCGGTTGATCGCTTCGACCTCGAACTTGGGCGCCCGCGGGTTGTTGCTGGCGATCGGCTTGAGCCGTGCCCGCTGCAGGTCGATTTCGCCGCTGGCGATGAACCCCAGCAGCTGGCCATTGACGTTCCGGAACTCTCCAACAGTCTTGGACATGATCTTCACTCCTCTAAAATGTCGCTCATGCGACACTCTCAAAGAGCCTCCTCTTCTCTCCAGCGCCGGACGCTCCGCCGGGTGAACGGCCGAAGATGAAACGCTGCCGCGACCCGGGAGCGACTGTTCCCCCGCGCCCGAATCGGATAGACTGTCCAGATGGACGCGGAGACGATACGCGCAGTGGCGAAGATCGCCCGATCACGGGCGGAACGAGGCGGTGGCTCGGCCGCGCAGGGCGATGGCATGTCCCGGCTGGGCGCCTCACGTGCCCTGCATCAGCTCGCGACAGACCTTGAGGTAACGGCCGCAGAATTCGAGCGCACAAGCCGCAAACGCGCCCGCGCGCCGCGCGCCTGATCTCGGCCGCTCTTTCGCCCCGCGCCTTCCCCTTCTTGCGATATGGTGATCGTAACCCGCAGGGCCGAGATTCGGCGCAGCCGAAGCTCGGTCGGAGCGAAGCGGAGATAGAGCGCCGGTGCCCGCGTCAGCGGGCAATCGCCATCAATTCGCTACCCCGGTATGCGACCAACGCGAGCTGATGAGATCTCGATCAATCGCCTTCGTCTGGACCGCGCTCCTCTTCCCGATCCGGGCTCATCGAGTACATCGTCAAGACCGGAACCACCTTCGGGATGCGATAGGCGCGCGGATCCTTGACTTGCTTGGATCCATCAAGCTGGAGGCAAACCGCGACGACCCAACCGGTCAGCCATGCGACGTCAGTGCCGCCAAGAGTTTCGTACCAGGCGACGAGGTCCGGATCTGGTTCCGGGGACGCCTCGTCTTCCTGCAAGGCTTCGACGCGAGCGACGATCGCGGTCACCTGGGAGTGATTGCCGAAGGGCAGCGGGATCAGGGCCGCTGCTATCTGCAGTAAGTCCGCGCGCTCCGTTTTGGCTGCCGCTGTGAGGTCGTCATGGAGTTGCTCCCTCATGGCGCCGCCGCATATTCCGAGCGCAACGAGAGCGGGTCCAGCGATCCAACCTGGCTCTATCAGGGCAATCCGACGAAGCTTCTCAATTTCCGCTGGTCCAATGGCGAGATCATTCACGGCGCGGTCGAAAAATCCCCAGGCCGCAGCCTGCGCGATCACCCGATGGTCGGCATCGTCATGAAGTCCCGGGTCATCCAGCGCTTCGCGGAGAACGGCTGGGACTCGAGGATCACTACGTTTGGCAAGAGCGCCGATGGCGGCGCAGAAGACGAAGGGATCTTCCGAGCGTCGCGAAGCAATCAGGGCATCGATCGAGGGTTCTGTCAGCGTCTCAAATGCGGCCAGCGCTCGGGCCCCCGCTCGCGCGACCGAATAGCGCGGCCAACCCCGGCTGGGGCCATGGTACCGATCCAGGCTGAAATCCCGATCGTCGGAAAGGAGCGATACCAGCAATGGTTCTGCCTCGCTCCATTTATGACCGCCCATCAGCTCAGCCCAGGCCAGGCGCACATCTGCTCCCGGATCTTCCGCCATCTTGAGCAGGGCCGCCCGATCTTCGGCGTCGTTCTCCTCGACCAGATATGTCATGGCGGCACGCCTGACGTGGTAGCGCGGATGGCCAAGCGCATGCCGAATGAGCGGGCGCTCCTCGTCCCCACCCCGAATGCGCAGGGCGATGATTGCTGGCATCCCGTCATCTTCATCGCCGGTTGCGAGTAACCACCGGGCGGTCTCCAGAATGTCGCCTTCGCCGGTTGCAGCAAGGCAGATAAGGATTCCCGCTAGGCCGGGTGGGCTTTCCAGACACAGTTCGGCGATGCGTCGGCGGACTTCCGGACTGCGCCCTTGCATGAGCTGACCGATCCCGGTTTCGCTATCGATCTCGACGAGAATGTGCGCAATGGCCCGCTCGGTTGGATCCAACCGATCGGCAAAGACGCGTGCGGGCGCGAACTCAGGATCGATATCATTAGGGGAAGCGCGGTCTAGATCGAGCACCAGCTCCAATCTGCGAGCCGGTGTCATTCTGTCGATCAGGCCAGCGAGAAGATCGGTGCCATTGGGCGGCGAGGCAATGAACGACAGCTTGGCGAGCGTGGTGCGCAAGCTCTTGCTGCCAAGGTCCGTTCGTAACAAGGCCGCTTCGAGTTCAGGCCGCAGCTCGTCATGCCAGTTCTTCTCGATCAATGACCAGACAGGCGGCAAGGCCCGATCATCCGCATGCTTGAGCAGGGTCTGAAGATAGGGTGCCGAGAAATTCCCACGCGCATTGCTCTGAGCAGAGGCGAGTGCATAGACCATCGCTGCGCCGTGTTTATGCCCCTCCAGCCAGTCCCACCCCTCCGCCGCCAGGCGTGAAAGGGCTACCGCTTTGAGGCCCGCGTCAGCGGTATAGTAACGCTCGCCGGGCTCCTCGAGAATGCGATCAGCGCCAATCGCGTCAACCTCGTGTTCGCGCGCGCGTCGTTGTTCGTTGTTTGCGTAGTTCTCGAACCAGCGGTCCACCTCATTTTCGGCCTCGATGAAGGTGTCGATGACGAAATCATGACCAGGCCCTCCCGGCGCGACGGCGCCGGCAACAATTGTGTCGATGTTATCACCGGGCGCCTGCAAACTGGCGAGCGTTTCTACGGCAGCGCCGAAAGCGCCGCCAAGGTCATGGCTGAACAAGCCCGCGAACGAGAGGAAGTCCTCCTCATAGTCGCCGTCGGTAAAGGGCAACACGCCGCGAATGAAGGTTTGCAGCAGGCTGCCGGTTCTTGGATTCTCCCGGAAGCGCTCGATCTCTTCGGCTGACAGTTCTGGCGGTATCCAGGTTTGGCCAGGCCAAGCACCCTTTTCGCGCGGCGGAAGACGCATGAGATATTCGCTAAACTGACGCGGAGCGAAATCGGGTGACGCAAATTGCGATAGGTCTGCGAAGGCACGTTCGAACGACCCGCTACCGCTGGGAGCCGTCACTCGGGCGGCGAGAGCCGCGTCAAGGCCGGCCTGGGCCGAAGCGGCAAGCTCGATCTCGACCGCCTCCAGGCTAGATGCCGCGCGAACGATCTCCACCGCGCCGCGCGATGCCCAGCCCTCGGCACCGCCAGCGATGATCAGAAGCGTCTCGGCGAGTGCGGTCAACACCGCCTCTGTTTCGGCACGATTCGTGGCGAGCGCTAGGCGCAAGCCCTCCTCGACCCGCGGGTGCTGGAGCCTGATGGAATCGTCGCCTACCCGAAGATTACGGCCAGCACCGAGAAAGTCGATAAACCCCTCGACATGGGGCTTCTGACCGTAGGTGTTCCGCAGGATCCGGAGCGCCCGACGAAGGTCGGCCAGGTCAAAGGAGCCGGAGGACCTGATCAGGCCCCAGAGGACCGCGGCGCAAGCAACGCCGTCCTCGCCCCAACCCAGCACCTGGTCGCGAATGACCGAGGAGATGGCTTCAATCGAGGAGGCATCGAGGATTTCATAGACGGACCGTGGGCTCTCTTCCTTCTCGCGAGGGAGCGCCGCCAGAAACCGTTCGATCTCATAGGGCCGACGAACCCGGCTCAGGACCACATCGCGATGAGCGAGTGCGAGGGCATGGGCATGGCCACTCAGATCGCCAACATGATTGTCGTAGATCAGCGCGCGCTGATCCGCAGTATAGTCCTCGGGTTCGATCGCGATCGTGTAGGATTCGAGGGCCTCACCCGGCTCGCTTCGTTTAAAAATGTCGTACCGCGTCGTGATCAGGAATTTGTGAGCATCGTCGGCCATCCGGAGGAGGCCCGGGAGCTTGGACGTCCATCGTGCGGCTTCGATCGATGGTGCAGAATCTCCCCAAGGATCTTTGAGGTAGATCAACAGCGGGCCGGGATCTGTGAGTGCGCTGTTCGCTTCGCCCGCGTCCAGGACAAAGCGCTCAAGGAACGCCGGGCTCTGGCGCGCCAGCTTTGCCGCAAGGACATCCGCGGCCAGCGATTTGCCGGTGCCCGACGGGCCAACGATGATCACCGCGTGTGCATCGCGGAGCGCCTGTTCAATCGAAAGAAAGGATCGCGGCGGCACGAACTGATCGTGACGCCGGTGCGCGAGACGTGAGCCACCATTGTCGATGATAGTTGCAAGGAGATCCGCCATCGTCCAGCGGCCGCCATGTGCGCCCCCTAGGCGTTTGCGCACCGCATCACGCATGTCATTGAGGCATTTGAGCAGCTTCTGGGGCGGGACGTTTCCGTGTTCGTCGACAAGTTTGAAGATGCGGGATTCCAGCATCTCCAGGGTGATGGTGTCGCAAATGCCGATGCGCTTCGCCAAGGCGGCCTTCTCGGTCGCTGTTCGCCCCGCGCGGCAATAGGGCGGCAGATCTCCGAGGTCGGGGAACGACAGCAACGCGATGTTCTGATGTGGCCGGAGGCCCGATTCCAAACCCTCATTGGTGATGAACAAATATTTGGCGGTTGGGTCGGCGACCAACATATCGAGCGGGCGAACACGAGGCGCCGGCCCCCTGGCCTTCCCTTTCGATTTGGTCTCAGCCTCTTTTCCCAGGAGGACATCGGCGAAGGCCTTGGACGTCCATGGCGCGGTCGTGCGCGACTTGATCTGCACGATAAGCCGGGTGTCGCGCGTGCCGGCAGAGACGCCGAGTGAGGCCAGGTCGGGATTCTTCAACGATGCTTCAGCATCCTCATGGGATGGCGGTTCAATCTCGATCTCATCGCTCAGCCCCTTGGCGAGCATGATCTCGAGCGCGATCCAGATCGTGACGTCGATTTGATAGTCGTAGGCGGCATAGCTCGGATTGCCGGCAGTGCCCGCGGACGCAGGACGTAGCGTTCCAGCAGCAGCTTTTGTGCCGCTGCTAGGCGGCACGGTTGCTGGCTTTGAGTTGGAGATAGATGAAGGCGAACAGCCGGGTGAAGAGATAGTCGATCTGCAAGGCCGTCTCTAGCGGCTCCTGCCAGATTTCCGAGTGCCGGATTCGATGGGTATTGCCGACCTTGGTGAGCGCGTCAGCCTCGATGCCCAGGGTCGCGCGCAGCTTTGATCCAGGCCGTGCGGCATAGTTCAGCATGGCATCGGCTGCGAGGCGCTTGTCATTGCCCGGCTCAAGCGTCTTGATGCGTTCGAAGGCATCCCAGAGCTTCTCGAGGCCGTCGCTACGATCCTCATATTTGGGTGCGAGGATACGCAATCGTGCCGTCTCGAGGAGACGATCGGTTTCGGCGTCGCCGGTAGCGAACCGCGCCTGCATCAAGGCGTCGCGAAGCGGCGCCGGCAAAAGTCGCTGGATCCTTCCTTCCGCTATCATCTCGAAGGCCAGACCGTTGCGCGCGAAGACGCGATTCACATCGGCGACAAAGGCCGCGAGACCGGCATCGCGGTCCCAGGCGAGGTGATAATGATCGAAAAAGCCATGCCAGCTGCCCTCGACGGGCTGCCCAACCGCTCTCGCACAGAATTCGAGAAGATCGAGGATGACAGGCGTCTCGGGCAACTTGTTGGGGCGCAAGGGCCACTCGATTTGCGGGACCTCCGCTTCGAGCATGAGGGCGAAGGCCGATCGGTCGCAGCCACAGGGGCGCTTCCCCGCGTCCGGACACGCCAACGGGAACCGATAGCCGAAAGAGGCATCGTCCAGACGGGTTTCGATCAGGCTGTGAAGGCCGCCCCAGAGGCGTTCGTCGATCGATTCTGAGGCACGCGGGACAGCGCCGAATTCGCGATCCGTGAAATAGTCGTCAGTCATTATCGGCAATCGCGGCCTCGGCTATTTGTCTCGTACCGAGGGCATAGCTTATGTC
Source organism: Sphingomonas sp. DBB INV C78 (assembly GCF_042693015.1). Lineage (NCBI taxonomy): Bacteria > Pseudomonadati > Pseudomonadota > Alphaproteobacteria > Sphingomonadales > Sphingomonadaceae > Sphingomonas > Sphingomonas sp. DBB INV C78. The sequence goes on from NZ_CP170544.1 coordinate 3,026,015, forward strand.
GCTGACAGATTCACAGCGTGATCTCCATTGCCCGGGTCGACGGCGCCACCGTTCGCGCTCCTTTGCTTTCAATTCGCAGGGATCAGTGACCCCAGATGTTGTCGGGGAGACCATATTGATGCGCGGTAACGAGATCGATGCCTGAACATTGTGTTCCGATCGGCGCAAGGGCACCTTGCGTGCCATGACGTCCAACGATCCCCATCGCCATCATTATGTGCCGCAATTCTATCTGAGCCAGTTCGCGTGCCATGATGATGAAAATAAAGTCACGACGCTGGCCGCCTATAACGGTCGTGACATTGTCGCCGAACGGAAGTCGATTTCCCGGATCGGATATGAAGAGAAACTGCACGACTACGAGTTCAAGGGAGAGAAGCGGTCGATCGAAGGGACCATCAACGATCAGATCGAGACCCCGTTCACGCAGGGAAGCACATGGCGCAAAGTCGCGTCCGGCCGCGCCGCTGAGTTGGACGAGTCCGATATCGAGCCGCTCTATGGGCTCATCCATCATCTTCAACGCCGCAATCTGGAGGCGCTGCGCTTCATCGAGATGGAGCAGGAGCGCATTCGACGCCATGGATTCTCGGCTGACGACAGTGAAGAAGAGCGAGCAATGCACATGGCACTTGCCGCGCATCCCAATGCCGTCCGGGACTTCTTTCACGAAGGAATTCTGCAGGAGGCGCCTTATCTGAACGATGCGGCGGAACTGGGCATGCTGGTTTATCGAACCGGGCTGCGGCTTCGAACTTCGACCAACCCCGTCATTGCCATTGGCCTGCCGGGCGAAGAAGCGGGGCGCAAGCGCGCCAATGGCGATGCCGCCCGGGCATGGTGGCTTCCACTTACCCCTCACTGCGGCGTGGTGATGACTCTTGGGGCATCTTTCACCGGTTATTCCAACGCAGAGATCCCGGACGACAGCGCGCAAGGGCTCAACCGTCACTATCTGGTGCAACTGCTCGAAGCCCTGTCGGTCCGCTACATCTTGGCGGAAGATCGGCACATTGAGAGCGATCTTGAATGGGCGGGCTACCGCATCGAATTGCGGACAAATCAGGGGTTCAGATACCGCAAGCTACCCGGCTAGAGGCCGACCGGGTCAACCTGCCCACCTTCACTCACGAAGAGCAGGGCAACGCCCAGCTTTGCCAGTCCGCCGCGGGTTTCCTCGAAGAGGTGCCGATATCGAGGGACATCGGGGAGCGCAATCGCGATAACCGCGTCCGGATGGGCCGTTTGAAGCCGCAGGGCCTTGAGCATTGCCTGCGCGTACCAATGGGCGGCCTGGTTCGTGGGATTGGTCGGCTTTGACTGGCCGGCTCGGCGTGGATCCCGATAGGTTTTCGACGGCCAGCCTTTGGCTTCGACATATAACGCGACCGGGCCCTTGTTCGCGTGAACATCTATGCCGCGCTCCTTGGTGCGCGTGTCGGCTTTGGATTGGATCGACCAACCGCAGGCGAGCAGGAAGCCGGCCACGGCATCGGCAATATTCCCTTCCCAGAACCAATCCTGGGTAACATCCACCGTGGTTGCAGACAGCGTCATATCGCACCATGGCCGGTCACCGACGGCGTGCCGGCCGCCCGGCCTTCCGCGATGTAATCCCGATAGGCGTAACCGATCAGATCCCTGACCAATTCGAGCAATCCGCCATAGGGCAATGCGTCGAATGGATCGCCATGGGCCATGCCATTGCGAATGGCCGCGAGGCTTGGCTTTCGTTCGCCAAGGAGGAGGCCGACGGCGGTGCCACCGCATCTGGCGATAATCGGAATTGCGGCGTCGGACAGCCCGTCCCCGACGACCATATATTTGAGCAGGTCGGCAAAGTTCTTGCGCTTGCCGGGCTTGCAGAAGCGCTGGCCGTATCGGTCATTGAGCGCGAGTTCGAGCGCGACAAGTGCTGCCAGTTCACCGGCCTTGATAAGGTCGTTCTCTAGCCATGCCAGAACATACAGCTTCTGCGCACGGGCAAACTTGGCCTGCACGATCATCGGGATCAGGGGGTCGATCGCAAGACCCATGACGAACCCCCGCCAGCTCTCGCCGGTTTCGAACTGCATGAAACCGCCGGGCAGGCCTGGTGATGGCCACGGAAGCACCAGCGGCTCGCCGCGCGGCGTGAGACTGAGGAAGGAAATATCGGCGTCCATCGCGCCATCCTATCGCGTGCTTGGATATTTGCGATGCCCTTGCGGCGCGAGGCGGACCGATACTTGGACTGCCTGCTGGTCATAGAGGTCGCTGTCCCGCACTATACCTGCAACTCAGGTGCAAGAATAAGGAGGCCCATGGCCGCGAAACCGCCCGTCCAGTCCAGGATCTGGTCCCACACGGTTGAGGACTGTGATGTAGAAGACCGGGACGCGCTGCTGCGGTTCCGCGCTCGCTCGGAAGGCTGGTCGGAACTGTTGCGAGGTGATCCCGCGCATTCGATCTCTTCGCAGTTCAACGACATGCTGTGGCAGGATGCTGCTTGGCGCATGGCCAATGAAGCGCGGCGCTATGCACAGGAAGATGGTCCCAATGCTTCCGTCGCGCCCATTCTTGGCGCCATGCTCGACCGTGGTTATGTCGCGGGACAGGTGATTGCGATCGGTCGGCTCCTCGAGCGATCAAATCCCCGACAGCCACAGCGCGGTGTTGTGTCGCTACGTCGGATTGCAGACGAGATCCGCGCCCACCGAGATCTGTTCACTCGGGAAATCTTCGTTTGCCAGGATGGCTTGCCGTATGACTGGGAAGCCGCCCGTGAAAGGGGTGTTGCGGCGTGGATGGCAAAGCACGACCCGAATGAGGGCGTGCAAATGCAGTGGCTACCGACCCAGGGGCCAGATGCTTGGATGACAGCACAACAGCAGCACAAACTGTTCGACATGTTGTCGCAGACCGATCCTCAAGTGCGATCGCGTAGGGACCGGCTGGGTGACGCGGTACTCGACCGGCTGGATAGCATGCTCGATGATCAGGTCTTCACTGATGTCCTGGCGCTGAGGAACAAGACGATTGCCCATGCCGCGGACACATTCTCACGGGCGCAGGCGGCCGGTCTGAGACAGGGCCTCAATCTCGAAGAATTTGCGCGGGCCCATTACCTGCTCCTCGGTGTGCTGCAGGCGATTTCGGCGGGTCTCCTCTATGGAGAATGGCGCGGCAGCGCAGTCCCCGTCCCCCAACATGACCAGTTCGCGCATCTTGCAAGCGTCTTCGTGCCAGACGGTCGCATCAAGGAGCTTCGGACGTACTGGCGCCAGCATTGCGAGGAACGCGATGGGTGGCTTAGCGCAGCCTATGATGACGCGATGCCGAAGACCGCCTGAAGGCATGGCCGTTCGATGCACATCATGCGCGTGATTTGAATGAAGTTGGCAGGCCAATCCAGCCGGTTTGGCGTCAGCGACAGGATACCATAAGCTGTGCGAGCGGGCGCGCCGACGCTTCTCAAGACGCCGGCTGGCCCTGGCCGGTCGGCAAGCTCACCCGACCGGTTACGCGCAGCTTAGTCTAAATCAGATCTGATATGCAATTGTCCCGCGACACCACCCAACAACCATCACGACCAGGGCGCCGTTGGAGGTTTCAGGCGCTGCCGCTAGGGGTTGGTCCGGATGGCGGCACAATGGTCACATCGACCTCCTGTCCTGTTCGGAGCGTTTCGAGCAGCATGAGGCTCTGATCGCCGAGTGCCGGCGCGGTCCGGAGCACCTCCATCGTATAACTGCCTCGGGTGAACATATCGGCTGAGGGGGCTATGAACTGGGTATACCGCCGCCGCCCACGCAAAGCGCATCGAGCAGCGGACAACCGGTATTATCTCCGGTCTCGCAGGCCCCGACAGCTTTGTCGAGAACATGCTCCATTCGCCGAAGATCAGCGATCTTGGTCCGCACGTCGTTCAGATGAGCCTTTGCAAGATCACGCGCATCGCCGCACGAAGCCGAGCCACCGTCGGCAAGCGCCAGAAGGGCTCGCACACCGTCGATCGGGAAGCCCAGTTCCCGGGCTCGTCGCACGAACGACAGCCGCTTCACATCCGCGGGATCATAGGTGCGGTAGCGACCCCGCCGCAGTGGTGTTGGAAGCACGCCGATCCGCTCATAATAACGGATCGTCTCGATGTTGCACCCGGTGCGGCGAGAGAGTTCGCCGATCGCGATCGTGATTGCAGGCATTGCCATGTTCAAATTACCGCTTGAGTCTGTAGCGGCTACAGACGCTAGGACGGGATCGAACATCACACAAGGAGTCGATATGTCCGAACCACCATCGTCTGCGGGCGCACCGAAAGGCCTGGGTTCAGCGTCCCTGACCTTTGGTGGCATCGCAGCAGCGTTCGGTGTCGCTTCCTGCTGCGGCCTGCCGATAGTGCTGGCGTCACTCGGCATCGGATCTGCCTGGCTTGTCGGTATCGCGATGGCCGCCCAGCCTTATCGCGACCCGCTGCTTGCGATCGGAGCGTTGTGCCTGCTCGGCGGCGCCACGCTACTGCTTCGGCAGCAAATTGCCGCAACGCGTTGCGGTCCAGGCGAGACCTGCATGTCTCTCTCCATGCGCCGCGCTACGCTTGTCGGGCTGCTGATCGGCGCCGCGCTGCTCTGGCTAGGCTATCACTATGTCTGACCTGACGCCTGAGCTGCGTTCGACGATCACCTGTCCGAACTGCGGTACCGCCAAGACCGAGACCATGCCGACGAACGCCTGCCAGTTTTTCTACGATTGCTCAGGTTGCGGCACCGTGCTCAGGCCAACGCCCGGAGATTGTTGCGTATTCTGCTCTTACGGAACCGTGCCATGCCCGCCGATCCAGATCGCGGGCAAGGGCGCAGCCTGTTGCGGCTGATCCTCCACTAAATGCGCGAGCACTTGTATCGCGCGGCAGCGGGGTCAGTCAGCGCCGAAGCATCGATACGATCAGGCCCTCGAACAACGGCCACATATAGGCCAGCGTCATCATGACCGTGGCGAAGCCCATGATGAGAAACGTCGCTTTCGCCGGCCGCTTGCCGGTCTGCTTCGACTGGTAACCCACCCACAGCCACCCAGCGATCACCGCGACAATAGCGATGGGCGTGATCCATTGATGAGCGTTCGCAAACCAGGCCAGGATGCCGCCGACCGATCCGAGCATCGCGGCAGGGATGGCCAACGGAAGAACGCAGCAGACACCGCAGGCAAGAGCGGCCGTCGAGGCGGTGGCGGCGACAGTGCCAACTGTTCGATTGCTCTGTGGTTTCGCGTCGGTGTTCATGCGCCGCATCCGCCGGTGCAGCCACACACTGCGGATTGCGGTGTCTTTTCCTGGAACGGGCCGAAGACAATCTCGGCAGCGTCGCGTGCAGCCTCCGGCGCAGTGATCGCGATGATCAGGGCATCGGAGCGCTGGGTCAGGTCGAAGGTGAGGAAGCCGCAGCACGCCTGTTCTTGTGCGATCATCTGACGGACGTCGGCGATCGCATCGGCCGCATAGTCGAGTTCGAGGCGAAGATCGTCGCGCCGCGACATCCTGAGCGCGCGCATGTTGAGGTCGGCGATCCAGGCCATCCGCTCTTTGAAGCCGCTTCTGTCCAGCATGCAGACTATCGGCGTTACGGCGGTCGTTTCGGTCATCATCTGCTCCTGCACTGGGCATCGTCACCGACGCCAGTTTCCTCGCTGGCCATGCTATACAAGTTCAAGTAACTTTAGGTTCAAGCACTAATTTCGAGGGCGTCATGGCAGGACACAGAATTGGTGCGCTCGCCGAGCGCACCGGGACCAACGCAGCGACCATTCGCTATTATGAGCAGATCGATCTGCTGCCGCGCCCCGACCGACAGGAGGGCAACCAGCGCCGCTATGGTGACGACGACGTGCGCCGGCTGACATTCATCAGGCGCTGCCGGGACTTCGGGTTCTCTATAGAGCAGGTGCGCACACTGGCGTCGCTCGTCCAGGACCGGTCACGATCTTGCATGGAAGCGCGCGATCTGGCCCAAATCCATTTGGCGACCATTCGTGCGAAGCTGCGCGAACTCAGGGCGCTGGAGAAAAGCATCGCCCAGTTCGTAGAGGTCTGCGATGCCGAGTGTGTCGGCGGCCCAGGCCCCGATTGCGTCATCCTCGACGATCTGTCTGGAAAGAGCCCGGTTGCATCCTCCTGCTGTGCGGCTGCCTGATGCCGACGATATTGGCGTATATCGGTGCAGCTCTCGCCGAGATAGGCGGCTGCTTCGCATTCTGGGCGTGGTTGAGGCTTGGTAAGTCCCCGTGGTGGCTCGCGCCGGGGATGGTGTCGCTAGCCCTGTTCGCATGGCTGCTGACGCGCGTCGACAGCGACGCAGCCGGCCGTGCCTATGCCGCCTATGGCGGCATCTACATATGCGCGTCGCTATTCTGGTTGTGGGCGGTCGAAGGAGTGCGGCCCGACCGGTGGGACATTACCGGCGGCCTCGTGTGCATCATCGGCACCGGAATCATCCTTCTCGGCCCCCGCGGCGCCTAGATGCGGATGCTCAAGGCCTCGCCATCATTCGTGCACGCATAGGCGGACAGGAATGGGGTCCGCCGTCGCGCAGTTTCAGACCATTCCCAAGTATCTATCAGGTGATCACTAATTGTGGAGACAGCGGTCGAATCGGCCCGGCACCACGAGCCGCGGCGGCGGAGATGGCCCGGCGATCGAGCCGCCCTGGACGAACCGACTTGGACTTGAACGGCTTCACACCGGGCGGTCCAGATCGCCCTGGAGGGCTAGCGTCAGATGGGTCAGCGCCGCAGCGATTTCGCGCTCGACGTCCGCGATTGAAGTGCCGGTGCGTTCGGCGATCTCGGTATAGGGCAGGCCTCCGAGCTGGTGCAGCTCGAAGATCGCCCGGCGGTTCGGAGGTAATGCGCCGATCGCCATGCGATAAGCGGTCGCGTCGATCGCCTGAACGGACAATATCTCGGCAGGCAGATGATCAGGGGTGATTTCGAGCGCCCCCCGCCCGGCATCTGAAAGGGCTCTAGCGCCAACAGACAAGGCACGGTCAACGGGCGGCTTGGGAGTGACGGCGACCCAATTGGCGAAGTCATCCCCTTCGGCGCCGCAATCGTCGCAGGTTTCATTGTCGAAGAGTCCTGAGATCGACCAGCACTGATCGTCCGGATCCCATCTGGCCGTGGCGTCGCGGGCGATCCCATCGCTTCCGCAGTTCGGACAGACTGGCTTCTGCGCAGCCGCGGGACAGGGCGATTGAGGATCGGGATCATCTCCGTCGGTGACCGGCCCGACATGGGCGCGAAGGCCCAACTCGGGGACACGCGGATCGTAGTAAATACTGTCCTCTGCCCGGATGAGAGCAAGGCGGATGGCCTCGGCGGTATCTTCAGCCTCGAAATCATATTGCTCGCTGCCGAAGCACTGGTCGCCGCTCAGGAAGTCGATGGTGACGGGATAGGCGCGCGTCGGCGCTACCGAATTCTCGGTCATGGCAAGTCTCCAGAATCTGGAAGCGTGGCGCCGGTCTATGTCCGGCGCCGACGCGGTCAGTTGGCGCGTTCCATCAGCTTTCGGGCCTTGCCCTCAAGCTCGAGGCGGTCGTCCTGATGGGCTTTGTGGCGCGCGACGGCGGTGATCCCCTGCACGAAGTCGTAGAGTGACGCTGCGGGGTGCCCCTCCTCGTCCAGAACGGTGGCGATGACCTTTGCGGTGTCGGATTTGGAGAAGCCACGGTTGCGCAGGAAGCTCATGCGATCCTCGTCGGTGCGCGCGACGATACGGTCCCGCGCGGTGCGGATGCCGTTGATGAAATGCGTTGGCGAGGAATCCGCGAAGTGGGTCAGGGCAGGTTCCGCCTGCTGCGCGAACCGATTGGCCGCGAATTTCGAGTGGCGGATATTGATCTCTTCGAAATTCTCGACGCCCCAGAGGTTCCGGTTCATGCACACCGCCCGGAGATAGAAGGTCGCGATGCCGAGCGCCTTCGAACCGACTTCCGAGTTCCAGCAATAAAAGCCGCGGAAGTAGAGGTCCGGATCACCGTTGGGCAGCCGGCCGGCTTCGATCGGATGGGTATCGTCCACTAGGAAGAGGAAGACGTCGCGATCGGAGGCATAGAGGGTGGTCGTGTCACGGCTGACATCGACATAGGGGTTATAGCGCATCGTGCCCCAGTCGAGCACGCCGGGCACCTTCCAGCGCGTGTCACCAACACCGTCGCCTGCGAACTTCATCACCGCCGCGACCAGTTCATGATCCCAGATGCGGCCATAGTCGGGGCCGGTAACCGCCCGCAGTTCTGTGCGGCCATCATGAGTCTGGAGCAATTTCACCTGCTCGCCGCGATGCGCGATCAGGCCGTGCTGGAGATTGATGCCGGCGAGCGCTGCGGGCAGATCGCGCAGATAGGAGGCCGGCGCGCCGACCAGGCTGCACATCTGGCCGAACGACCAGTTGGTTGGCGCAACCGGTTCGTCGCTGCCAGGCAACAGGAGGGAGAGGCGCTCGGGATTGTCGCTGCGCGCCTCGACACGGACAGCCCGGCTTTCGACGACACGGGTTGACGCCGCCTCGGCGCGGGCACGCACTCGATCATAGAGACTGGTGAGCGAAAGGTAGCGCTCGTCCTCGGGGCGCGAGAACCATTCCGAGGAAACGCGACTGATGTTGCGGCCGCGGCTGATATCAACCTTGTAGGCGCCCGATATGGGGCGATCGACGGTGGCGAGCATGTTCATGGGGACCTCCTGATGCTGGCTGCGCGCACGGAACGTCGTCTCCTCCGTCCGCCGCACATCCCCCAAGCCCCCTTCCCTTCGCGGGTCCGGCGTCAGTGATCGTTCGGGCAAGGTTCGCCGCTAACCACGGGCTCGGCCGGGCAGTTGTCAGGTTCTGAATCCAGGGTGGCGAGACGACGCGCGGCGGCGTCGAGGGCGGCGGGCCGAAGGGCGTAGAGCCAGGTCGGCCCGAGCTGGTTGCGCGTCATCCGCAGCGATGCCGAGAAATGCTCGAACTCGTCGCTCCCGTTCATCCATTTGAGCGAAAGGGCACGCTTCCAATAGCGTCCATGGCGCTCCCGGAAATCGAGCAGCGCCCGCCACATCTCAACTGTGGGTTCATTCATAGGAGGTCTCCTTGACGATCAGTCGAACAGCGGGAGGCTCGCCTGCATGGGCATCTGGTCCAGGCCGCAGATGCCGAACGGGCACCGACCGTAATGCCCATCCCGATCCGCCAGAATGTCGCGGCTGGCGTGGAAATCGATGAGTGGACCGGCAATGGCCGCTCGGCCGCCGACAGCGTGCCCCGACAGGCGCGCCGCAGTGGGGACACGCGACTTCCAACACGGGATCGCGCGCCCAACTCCGATCACACCCCGGCTTTACGCAATGAGCTGCGCCTTTGACGATATGAGCCATGATGATCTTCCGCGGCCGGGCGAATTCAGAGGACGCCGCCAGAAAGCGATGCTGCAAGGGCTTCGCCGGTGGTTTCGATCTCGATCCGATCATGGAAGATCGCGCACCACCCCCCGCTGAATTCTCCGACCCGCATTCGCGAACAGGTGACGCTCCACTCGAAACCGATCGGACCGGTGAGGAGCGTTGCCGCGCAGCAGCGCTGGATGAGCTTGGCTATTGCCTCGGGGTCGAGGGCGATTTCCGATGTGACGATGGCGTCGACCATCAAGGGATCAGCGAGGTTGCTGCCTGTCAGAACCGCGCCGAAGGATGGAAAATCGCGATCGGAGAAGATGTCACGAAATCCCGCCCAACGATCGTGCTCGGTGGCGGGGAACAACGCCAGGAACTCGGGGCTCGGATTCACCGTGTCGGGGTTGTAGCCCTCGCCTAAGCCATAGCTCGCCTGAAAGGCTTCCTCCAACAGCGCCATCTCCGCCGGAAAGCACGAGAAGGCAAAGCAGCCTTGAATATAGGTGTCAGCCATGCCCCTGCTCCCCCTCATCGACGATGGTCAGCGGAGGCAGTGTGAGACTTGCCGACTGAAGATAGGCGCTGACAGCCTCGAAGGTGCCGAGGGAGCGAACCTCCGGCTCGGTGACCACGACGATGTCGTTATCGGTGACGGTGTAGGAGCGTGGGTCGGCCGTGCCGTCGAAGACGATCCGCTCGGCTTCCCAGCTTCCCGGATAACTGCCACACCAGCGTTCAAACTGCAGCCGATTGTCGATACAGAAAGCCTCGAGAGTTTCGAGGCGACCCCAGGCAACTTCATCGGCCGCCAGTTCGAGCGGACCAAAGCCCGTGATCTGCGCCATCGAGAAATACTCGCCGAGGGGATCGGTGAGCGCTTCATTCTCGATAGCGGCGATGAAGTCGGCAAGCTGGGCGCGCGGCAGCGAGCCACCAATGCGGATAGTCACGGAAACACGGTCAGCCATGATAGGCCTCCTGCGGACAATGGATCATAGAAGCCGCCCTGGACCTTCCGTCCAGCGAGGCGGCGCGATGGTTCAGATGGTGTCGCCGGTCGAAGCGGCACCGATCAGGTGACGCAGTTTCGCCCATGCCGCTGCCTCGCCGGCGCGGACACCGTGATTGAGGCCTTGGCCGTAGAGCCGGTAGGCGATCGCCACCATTTCAGGCGATGCATCGGCAGGCACGAAGCTGAGGAAAATGCCCTCGTCGTCCTGGAGCTCGAGCATATCAGGATGGTTGCCGCTCGATGGCAGCGCGACACGGGCGGCGGAATGAAGCGCCGCGAGGTCGAGGTTGAAGCTCTCGACGAAAAGCGCGCCGATCGGATCGGGGTCGGTCATAGGAAATCTCCGGTGCGGTCCGGCGAACCACTCGCGGACCACATCCGCTCCCCCTCTTCCCTCCCCAAGAGCGCTGGTCCGCCACAGGCTCGTGGGTCGAGATTGCCGCTAATGGCGGACGGTTCGGACTTCCTCACACCGCCGGCCGCATTCAGGCTGCGATGGCGGTCGCGGAATGGGCGGCGATTGCCGAAAGGATATCCTCGGCGCGGTTGGTGGGAACGAACAGCCGGGTCTTGTAGCTGATAATCTCGGTGAAGCAGCCGAGCGCCTTCAGCCGCTCACGCTGCGCGGGCGGGAAATCCTTGATCTCCAGCCGCGCCTCATCGTTCACATAGGAACGCTGTAGCCGGGCTCCCGGTAGTGCGGGGATTGCGACACCGTCGCGGGCTCGCGCCGCGGCGACCATCTCTGCGGAAGACAAGGCGATCGCCATGGTCACGCCGAAGGACTGGGCGAGCTTCTCGAACCCGGCGGGCGAGACGATGCGGCCCAGCAGCGAATTGCCCTGGGCATCAGAAATCCGCCAGACGCGGACGTCGTCGTCGGGCAACCGATTCCAGACAGGCAGCAACAGACCCGTCGCGATGTTGATCGTCTCGATATCGATCCGGGTCGCGATGTCCGCACATTCCACGCCCCAGGCCTCGCGAAAGCTGGCCTCATCGATGGAGCGCCAATGGCTCTCGGCTAGTGCAGACTGGCGGATTCGCTCCGATCCGACCGGCCGGATCAGCTCCCAGACCTGGATGGAGTGCCCATCATTGTCGAGGATAGACCAAGACGGCACCCTGAGGGCGATCCGGCCCGAACGACCGTTCTTCAAGAAGGCGATGCCCTTCGTCCCGGACCATGTTTCCATGACGCGTGCTAAGGGAGTCGCACGACGCTGATGATGAAGCTCGAGGCGGCAGAGCCTGGTTTCCGCGCCGGTCACCGGGTCGCGGCGCAGAACCTGCTCGTCGAGCGGCACGATCCGCTCAGCCATGATCGTCTCGACACCGACATCGAGAGTCCCCGCATCGCGCGCGGCATCGATCCGTGCCTGGATCAGCGCCATATATTCCTCGAAGATGGCGTTCTGGGTGCCGATCCGCAGTGCCAACAGCCGATTCAGCCAACGCTGGATCGGGGGCAGGGTTTCGAGAAGGCCACCGCTATTCTGATCGACGAGCTTGAACCCGGTCATACGGGTGAAATCGTCTAGCGTGACGCTGGTGAGCTTGCCTCGATAAAGCAGATGATACCACTGGCTGAGCGCGTCACGAGCATGGTCACTTTCCAGATTGTCCGCCGGATCGAACAAATTCTGACCACCCGTCTGTCTTTGTCCCCGCGTAAGGGCGCCCAGGCTGTCGAGGCGGCGCGCGATCGTGCTGATGAAGCGCCGTTCGCCCCGGCAATCGGTCGTCACCGGGCGGAAGATCGGCGCGGTGAGCTGGTTGGTCCGGTTCGAGCGGCCCAGGCCCTGGATCGCGCTGGAGGCACGCCAACCGGGTTCGAGCAGATAGTGGACGCGGCGGCGGTCGGCGCTCGGGCAGTTGCGGTCGGCATGATAGCTGCGGCCGGTCCCACCAGCATCGGAGAAAGCCAGGATCGCCTTGCGACCGGTCATGAAGGCGTCGGACTCTCCGATGTTGCTGCGCGCCGTCCGGCGTTCGATCTGCTGCCGGCCGCTGCCGTCGATGACCAACCGGCGGGTCCGTCCGGTCACCTCGGCAACCGCATCGGTACCAAATTCGCGGATCAGCTCGTCGAGCGCCGTTGGGATCGCGGGCATCGAACACAGGCGCTCGATGAGGTCGTCGCGAGCTTGAAGCGCGGCCTGGGAGTGGACCGGATTGCCGTCCTCATCGACCATCAGTTCAGAGCGCGGTTCGCCGTCGGCCCCTTTGAACACACGCATCATCCGGGTCGGGAAGGCGGATTTCAGATAGTCGATCATATATTCCCGCGGGCTGAGCTCGATATCGAGATGGGCGCGCTCGTCTGCCGAAAGGCTGGCCAGGCGTCGGTCCAGCATTGCCTCGGCGGTCGTGACCAACTGGACGATAACATGCCGCCCTTCGGCGACGTCCTTCGTGATTGCAGCAATGACGGTTGGTAGCTTCATAGCGACCAGCAATTGACCGAAAAAGCGCTGCTTGGCGCTTTCGAAGCGCGACAGCGCCGAACCCTTGGCCTGGGCGTTGAGCGCACGGCCATTCATGCCATCGACGATGTTGGTCGTTTCGAGAACCTCGTCGAGATTCTGGTGGATCAGCGCCCACGCGTCGGCATAGGCGTCATAAACCGCAATCTGGTCGTCAGCGAGCTTGTGCTCGAGCGGATCATATTCGACGCCGCGGAACGTCAACGCGCGCGCAGTATAGAGTCCGAGCGCCTTCAAGTCGCGGGCGACGATTTCCATGGCCGCAATCCCGCCGCTGCCGATCGCCGCCATGAAGGTTTCGCGGGTCTCGAAGGCGGAACCCTGGCCCCATAGGCCGAGGCGGCTGGCGTAGCAGAGATTGGCGGGATCGGTGGCGCCGGTGGCGCTGTTGTAGAGGATGCAGGCCCGCGGCAGGAGGTTCTGGAGCCGCACGCCCGCCAGCCCCTGCTCGGAGCCCTTCTGCGTGCCGTACTGGGTTTCGGTGCCAGCGGCGTTGGCGAGTTCGTGGGCCTCGTCGAAGGCGATGACACCGTCGAAGTCCTCGCCAAGCCAGGAAAGGATCTGCTGCAGCCGGGATTGCGCGTCATCCCGCTGGGATCGAAGCGTCGCGAACGTCAGGAACAGGATACCGCTTTCTATAGTGATCGGCGCGCCAAAGGCGAACGCGTCGAGCGGCTGGATATCGATCGCCATGCCGCCCAGCGCGGTCCAGTCGCGACGCGCATCCTCCAGGAGCGCGCTGCTCTTGGATATCCAGACAGCACGACGCTGACCGCGGCACCAGCGATCGAGGATGCAGGCGGCGATCTGCTGACCCTTGCCGACACCCGTTCCATCGCCGACCATATAGCCGAGACGATAGACGTGGCCATTGGCATCGGGTTCGAGCAGCGTGCCGGCCTGATTGGGCAGATAATAGCCCGGCAGGTCACGCGCGAAGGACTGTCCGGCATAGATGACCGTCTCGAGCTGCGCGTCGGACAGCGCTTCGACCGCGCGCGGCGGCAGCATCGGCCGATAGGTTGGCAGTGGCGGAAGGATTGACGACATTGCCACCGACTCCACCAACTGGTCCGGGTGCGGACTGACATCGGTGAAGGCCATGCGGGCAAGCCGCCAGGGGGCGTAGATGCCGATCTGTTCGCTAATTGCCGAGGGTACATCCAGCACCTCGTAGCTGAGCAATTCAGGCTCTCCGGCGACGGTTGGCGCAGGGGGCGGCGCGATTGGGCGAAGCGGCTCAACGCGCGAGAACAATCCACCAGCGCGCGCCGGCGGCGCCAGAATTGGTCTGGCCGGCAAGAACTGCGCGAGCGGCGCGGGCGGCAGTGGCGGTTCGCCGGCGTCCAGGCGCGGCGGCAGGTCGAGGACGATCGACAGCGCGTCGCGCAGATCAGCGACGACGTGGCATTCAGGCTCGCCGGTCCAGCCCTTGTCGAAAATCACCAGCCTGATCGAGATTGCGGTGCCATGCTTGGCATAGGGCTGGCCGTTGATCGTGATTTCGAACCGCGCCGGAACAAGCGACGTGACGGCATCATAGCCCTTCGATCCGGTGCCATCGCGGGCAAAGGCGGGCGACATGATCGCGGCGCAGCGACCACCGTCGGCCAGGCGCAGCAAGGCAGAACGAAGATGCCGTGCGCCGGCATGGCGATCCCGGCCTCGGCCCTCGCTGCGCGAGAAGGGAGGATTGATCAACACGACGCTGGGGCGATCGGCGGGATCGAGCATGTCATGGATGAATTCGGCGTCGTGCCGGCTCACCGGCTGGTCGAGGGTCAGTGCCAGAAGGTCGGCGCGCAGCGGGTCGCGCTCATTGAGAATCAGGCGCGCGCCGACCTGTCGCGCATGAACTGCGAGCATGCCGGTGCCGGCCGAGGGCTCGAGTACCGTATCGGCATCGGTGATCCGGGCAGCGTGCGCGGCGAGCCAGGCCAGTTGCAGCGGCGTGGAGAATTGCTGCAGGTCGACCTGACGTTCGCTGCGATAACTCTGGGTCGGCAGCAATCGTGAAAGGCGGTCGCGTGCGGCAGTCGCGGCGATAGGGTCGTCATAGTCGATGAGACCGCTGGCCGGATTGAGGGCCAGCAGGACCTGGGCCGCTTCGAGCGCCTCATAGGCGTCGCGCATCGACCAGTCGCCCCAGGCGTCCGAGCCGCCAAAGTGCTGGCGCATCAGGGATTTGAGCGTCTGGCGGGAGACGCTCGTACCATCGGCAAGGCGATCGACGAGGACCCTGGCGACGTCGAGGAGCGAGGTTGCCTTGGCAGAGAGTTCGGTGGCTGCGGCGGGCGCAGCGAAGAGCGGACAGGACATGGGCGGTTCTCCAGCGAATGGTCGAGAGCCCCCGGGCCCTCACCTCGCCGTCCCCCCTTCCCTCCTCACTGCTCGGACGCCGCGCGGTAGATGTCGGCCGCCCATTGCTCGATCCATGCATCGGTGATTTCGTGATGATCGAGGTCCCCGCTTTCGATCAAGTCGCGGATCTGCGCTTGAGGGGCCGCAGCGCGAGCCACGGCCCCAATGTTGCTTTTCGATCAAGCGGCCTTGGGCAGCGTGATCGGCTCTTCGTCCTGGGTCTGCTCTGGCCCGACCGGAGCCGGATCGTTCGCCGCGACCGGCGCGTCCCCGAACAGAGTCGCGTCGATTTCTGCATCCTCCACGGCGAACCGCATCGGTCCGGGAAGCCAGGCAAGCGCCCGTTCCTTGACTTCCGCGTCGGCGATGATCTGGCCGGCGAAGAGCTTCTCCGACGATGCCGCGAGATCGAACTTGCGCGACGCCGCGTAGCGGTTCTTCAACTCGCGGCCGCCAATGGCCTCGAACAGCTTCAGGATCGCAGGCTTGGTGATGCGATCGAAGAAGTTGCGCGCGGTCGGACGCCACCAGGCTGCGACGTCGATGCCGAGCTTGGCCCCGAGATGATTGAGGAAGCTGCTGCCGGTCATCCCCTCGGGGACGGCGTGCAAAGTCCGGGCGACCGCCCAACCGAGCCAGGCCGCGCGGGCACTATCTTCGAGCGCGCAGAAGTCGTCGTACCGCTCATGGATCTCGGTGTGATTGATCCAGCTGCGGTCAAGAGCGTCATCGAGCTTTGCCCAGGCCTGCGCGGCCGGAGTGTCGCTCGTGAAGCCGGAGACACGCGGGCTCGGCGCCCTCGCCCGAAGTTCGCTCGGCATCCCATAATAGCCCAGGCGGCAGGCATCATCGACCATGATGAAGGTGCCGAGATCGAGAGCGAAGTGCGGGTCGTTGGCGATGTGGAGCGCGAGCAGTTCCGTCTTCATCATCGCCAGCTCGTCCTTGAACTTCTGGCTGTAATGCTCGGCCGCCGGTGCTTCGGTTTCGTCCTCGCCGGTCTCGATCGTCTCGTCGTCGCCATCCACGTCTTCGTCCTCGTCGACCTCGTCCGGGTCCTCCGAAACCGCGACAAACAGTTCCTCGTAGACGCAAGGCTGGCCGTCCTTGCCGATCATGACATAGGCGATCGCCGAAGCTTTCTGCTCGTCCGTGATGACCTCCGCCGTGTCGATGATCGCGCCGATCTCTTCCTCGAGCGCCTCGATCCGTTCCGACTGCTCCTCGGTATACCCATCGGCTTCCTCGGCTTGCCCTTCGATCTCGGCGAGTTCCGCCTCGATCTCCGCTTTGCGGGCCTCGACCTCCGGCGCGAGCAGTGCAGGTTCGCCAACGAGCCGGGTCAGCTGGAAGGTCTCGGAATAGGGGATGGTCGTCGCCGGGATCGTGCGTACCTCGGCAAAGCCTTCGCGCTCGCGGATCGCTGCGGCCGCCTGCGCGAGCGCTTCCTCGGCCAGCTTGTCGACCAGATCCCCATCACGCCACAGTTCGGTGAACTGGTTGGTGTACAGATCGGCATCGATGCCCCCGCCAGCCGCCAGATAGGCGTCACGGCCGACAAGGATCGCCTTGGGATCACCACCCTTGTAGGAGCCGCTGGCAACCGCCCTGCGGATCTCGTTGGGATTGTGGCGATAATAGCCCTGATCCATCTGGGCGAACACCTTGGCCTGGCGGTCGGTGTCGGACGTATGGGCATAGGCGGTGGCGACCTCGAGCGTGATCTCGCCCATCCGCAGGGCGTTGAACACCGGTTCCGCCAGATCGGCGAGGCGCAAGCGGCCGAGAACGAAGCGCTCGGTCTTGCCAAAGCGCTTGGCGAGATCGGCCGGCACCTTCTTCTCGCGTTCGATGATCGATTTGAAAGCGCGGCATTCGTCAGCGGGATTCATGGGCAACTGGAAGTAGTTCTCCGCCAGGCTCATCTCGATCGCATCCCGGGCGTTTTTCGCGACAAGGACGGGAACCATGAAATCCTCGTCGAGCTTGCCCTTTGCGATGTTGGCGTGCGTGCCGTCGAGGCGCCGGCCACCGCCATAGATCTCGAACTTGCCCTTCTTGCGGGCAACGGCCACGCCGATCAGGTTTTCAAGGATGATGCCGGTCTCGCCAATATTGGCCTCAAGCTCGGCATCGGCGTCTGCATCGCTCTGGGTGCGGACATTGTGCGGCGACTTGTGGCAATCCAAGGCGCGCGCATAGACGATGGTCGGATAGGTCATCATATTTCTCCAATGCGGGGCGACCTGACCATCAGGCCTCCAACCGCATCGGATCCCCTCCCCCTTCCCTCCTTCGTGGCTTGGCGGTGCTGTGGTCGCCGCCGGCATTGTCGCACCGCGGCACCGGTCAGCAGGCAATTAGGAGGTCAGCCCATCGGTCCCATGTCGAGGAAGAGCGTGGGCTGTGCGGACACTGACGGGGGCTGGTCAACGAACTGGATGTCGAAGCAACGCAGCCGTTCAGCAAGTTCGCGGGCAAGGGCCGACACAGCGAGGTTACGCCGGTGCCGGTCCACATTGACCAGATCGTCCAGCAGGGTGCGCGGCGAGCTTGCGAGCGCTACCTCGATATGGAGGGACAGGGCATCTTCATCGATTCGCATCATGACTACATTGAGAACAAATAAGGAACATTGAGTCAAGCTGCGACCCGTCCCCTGGCGCCCTTGTTCGTCAGTCCCAGCTCCTCCATCAGCACGTCGTTCCAGTCGTTCAGCCCATGCCATGGCCAGATGGTCACGATGGAGCGGCCGGGACGCGCATAAGCGGCTTGGGCCTGCTGTTCCGCCAGGCGCCCTCCTGGATCATTATCCGGCAGAAGGACGAGGCGATCGATTCGTTCTGGAATGGCGATGCGCGCAAGCCGCTCGTTTCCAAGCGTGGCCCAGACGGGAATGTTCAGCAACAGGGCGGCGGACTGGGCGGTCTCGATGCCCTCGGCGAGCCCCAGGCAATGAGCAGGCCGATATAGTCGCACCGCGCCGGCGAGCGGCCGACCCAATGTGAGCTTGGCCTTTGGGAGGTCGGACGCGAGCCAAGGCCCCGCTCGGTCGAAAAATCCACGCTGAACCGCCGTGACGCCCGCATCGTCGCAAACGGCCGCAACCATGGCGGGCCTGAACGAGACGGAGGCTCCTCTACCCAACGGGGTCCGCGGATGGAAGCGCACGGCCGAGGACAGATGGGTGATCCCTCGCGCCGAAAGATAGGGGGCAACCGGAGTCCCCACCGCCGACCGAGCCTCGGCCCAGATCGCCCTGGCACGTTCAGCCATGGCCAGATCCAGTCGCGCTGGCGGCCGGGCGACCGCCCTGTTGTCCACGGGCACATCAAGCTTCAGCCGGCGGATGGCACACAACACCTCGAGACCAGTGCAGCCGGCAAAGCATTTGAAGAGCAAGCTTCGGTCGCCAACCCGGACTGACAGGCTGGGCGTGCGGTCTTCATGAGCCGGGCACAAGCACATTCCACCATTGGGGCGCCAGACGCCGCCAAGCTTCCGGACAAGCTCGGCCGCAGCGGTCTCGAGCGCTAGATTATGGGCTGAATTGGTCATGGACATGGAACCATTGGTCAAGAGAGCCTCATCTCAGGCTCCAACCCCGATCCCCCTCTCCCGCTTCGATCATCATGGCGCGGCGGTCGTCCATCTCCAGAATCTGGCCGGCTGAAACCCGGCGCAGTGACTTGATCCGGAATGGACACTGTTTCGGTAAACGGCGAATTTCAGCGCAAAATGTTACAAGAAGCCTGACGCCAAAGGGAGATGCTCGGCCGCTCAACTTCCGGAGCGAGCAAATGGTTGATCAGTTCGATTTCAAAGGCATGATTAGTGGTTTTCTCTGCGCACAAATGGAGGAACAATTGCACGTCCATTTGGAGGCGTGCGCCTTTAATCTTGGTTTCCGGCAATTCGCCATGGGCCATCATGTCGATCTTGCAGGCCCACCGCAGGACGCGATCCGCATCACAAACTATCACCCCGCGTGGATAGAAAGGTCGCTCGGCGAAGGCTATTTCCTCTACGATCCCGTACACCAGGCAAGCACGCGAACTGCCACGGGGTTTCTCTGGACCGACGTTCCGACGATGATCCGGCTGACGAAGCGGCAGAAAGCCGTTCTCGAGGCAGCCCGTCCTTATGGTCTCTCCGAAGGCTATACGATCCCCGTCCATGTCCCCGGGGAATATCGCGGCACCTGCTCTTTCGGGGCGGATTCATTCGAGCGGCTGCGTCCGAACGCGCTGCCCATCGCCAATATGATCGGCACCTATGCGTTCGAGGCGGCACGCCGCATCATGCGCTCGCGTGGAGCATTGCCCGCGGGGCTGGACGAACTCCCTCAACTGACCGAGCGGCAGCGGGACTCGCTGGTTCTGGTCGCGCGCGGCAAGGGTGATCCCGAGATCGGTGCGTTGCTCGGAATTTCGGCAGCGACGGCGCACGAGCATGTCGAGAATGTCCGGCGCGCCTATGGCAATGCGCAGCGCCCGCTCCTGATCGCGAGGGCGCTGTTCGATGGCCAGATCTCCTTTTCGGAGGTGTTTGGACGCTGACAACCCCCTGATCAGCGGGTGGCGACCGAGGCGTCTTTGGTTGAGCTGTTCTTCCGCTAACCAGCGGGAGAAGCTCCATGATTCAATATTTCGCGGGCCATGCCGGCCCGGGCGCATCGGCGACACTCGACAATATGCACCGCGACCGGAAGCGCGTGTTCGTCGACATGCGCCAATGGGAAGTTCCGGTCATCGACGGGCAGTTCGAGATCGATCAGTTCGATGGCGAGCATGCCGTCTATCTGATCAGCGCGGCGGAGGACGGCGAGCATTTCGGATCGATCCGCCTGCTGCCGACCGACCGGCCGCATCTGCTGGGCTCGGTCTTCCCTCACCTGTGCGACGGGCCGCCCCCGTCCGGAGCGGATATCTGGGAAATCACCCGCGGCTGCCTTTCGCCACGCCTGCGCGCTACCGAACGGCTGCGCGTTCGCAATCGCCTGACGACGGCCGCGGTGCAATATGCGCTTCTGCACGGCATCACGCGCTTCGTCTGCGTCGCCGATTCAGGATGGCTGACCCAGATCCTGACGCTGGGATGGAACTGCGAGCCGCTGGGTGAGCCGAGAACGATTGCCGGCGCCACCACCGGCGCGCTGCAGATCCATATCTCGGGGCGGACGATCGAGCAGCTCCGCGAAGCCGGAACCTATGCTTCGGTCCGCCTCCAACTCGGTGGCGTCGCAACGCCGCTTGCGGCTTAGGGAGGCGACCATGCTCATGGAGCCCATCCCTGACGCAAGGGACGCTGCCGTCGCGAACTGGGTGGAAGCACTGTCCGCTGAGGGCTATTGCATCATCCCCGACGCGATTTCGCCGGTCGTGGTGGACGCTCTCGCCACCGATCTTGCGGATGATTTCGCCAGAACGCCACATGCGTCGGGGCCATTTTACGGCGAATGGACCAAGCGCTTTCATGGCTTGCTGCGGCGATCATCCCACATGGATGCGTTCGTTCGTCACGCGCTCGTGCTGAGGATCGTCGAGAGCATCCTGGGGGCCGGTTGCGATAGCATCCAGCTCAACCTGACCCAGGCAATCGAAATCCTCCCCGGCGGTCGAGTCCAGCCTCCACACCGGGACCAGGATATGTGGCCGGTGCGGACGCCTGGCGTTGAATATCTGGTCAATGTGATGTGGCCGTTCACGCCGTACACCGAAGCAAATGGCGCCACGCGCATTTGGCCGGGGAGCCATCGTCGACAGGATGAGATCCTCATCGATCCCGTGGAAGCTATCCCCGCCGAGATCGACCCCGGAGCCGCCCTCCTGTTTCTGGGCTCGACGCTGCATGGCGGTGGCGCGAACCGAACGGCGATTTCGCGACGCGGCATGATCATCAGCTACAGCCTGGGCTGGCTCAAACCCTATGAATTGCCGTGGCTGGCCTATCCCCCCGAGGTCGCGCGTGCCTTTCCTGCAGGCCTCGCCGCGCTTGCGGGCTATCGTGCCCATCGGCCCAATCTCGGCACGTTCGAGGGTCGCTGCCCCTCGATGCTGCTCGACCCGGAGGGAACTGGGAAATTCGGCGCAGTCGATGCGCTGAGGCCAGAACAGGAGGCCCTTATCGAGCAATTTTACGCTGGAACATTGCCGGCCGGGCTGCGGCTGGCGGATCGGATGTGACCCGTGAGTGGCGCTCTGCCCAGCGTCATAGCAACGCTCGACCGATGCGTGATGATCAGCCTTGCCGTTCGCGCTCACTGCCTTCTCGGCAACCGATTTGGCAGCGACCTGTTCTCAATGCCGGCTCTCAACATGCTGTTCGATCTGTATGCGCGCCAGGATCGTCGGCCCAGATCCTTGACCAGCCTTTGCGGCGCATCGAAGGCGCCGGCCCGGACCGCGCTCCGAATGATCCATCGAATGATCGAGCGCAATCTACTCGTCCGGACACCCGACCCCCGTGATCAGCGTCGGATCAATGTTGAGCTATCGCCCGAGGGAACTGAGCTGCTCGACGCCTATTTCGATGGCCTTCTCGACATCGTTGCGAAGCCGGAACTGAGGAAATGCCCGCCATGAATCATGGTGGCCACGCCCCGGTCCCTTTCGGGGGCAGTTTCGTGACGTCGTCCCTTGCATCCGAAATGGCGTTAATGCACATCTAGGACGCAGTGCGGAAACAGGCTGGAAGCCGTCTGCAGGATAAACCTACCAGGCATAAAATGCGCCGATCCATGACGGTTGGGCGCGCGCATTGGACTTAAGTAGGCCGGCCTGCCTGGACGGATCCGTCGTGACCAGATTCCCTGACATCCTCGGCGGCGCGCGTCGGTCTGCGCCCTCGCGGACCTGTGCTTGACGCGATGCTGGAGCCTGACGGTGGCGACGGCCACAGCACGGAGCCCGAGGGCATCGATCGCAAGCAGCTCGAAGCGGTCTATCGCACCGAGGCGCCGCGCCTCAGACGGTTGCTCAAGCGCAAGATCTGGATCGAGGACGACCGCAACGATATCGTCCAGGAGGCCTTCACCCGCCTCGCCGAGTCCAAATCGGGCGCGGCGTCGCAGAACCCGGGGGCGTATCTGCAGGGAATTATCCGGCACCTGCTCGCCGACCGGGTACGGCGATGGGCCAGGGCCCGATCGCACGCCATGTTGGATGTGGCGATCGGTCCAGAGTCGCTTGGTCCCGACGCGGCAGCCGAGATAAACCAGATGCGCGAGCGTTACCGCGCTGCTGTCGATACCCTCCCGCCGAAAACGCGTGAGGTCTATATGCTACACCGAGCCGACGAACTGGAATATAAGCAGATCGCCGAGAGGCTTGGAATTAGTATCCGCACAGTGGAATGGCACGTGGCTCAGGCAATCATTCGGATCAGCAAGAGCATCAATGCCGATGGGTGAGAATGAGATGCCGGGCAACGCGCCCCGGCAGGATCAGTTGCTCGAAGAGGCCTCCTTCTGGTTCGCGCGCATGCGCGGTCCGGACGCGGAACAGTATCGCGCAGATTTTGACGCCTGGCTGGCCCTCGGAGCCGCGCATCTCGGCGCCTATAACCGCGCCGGGGAGATTTTTGCCCTTGGAAAGTTCCTCGCCGAGTCGCCGAATGCGGCGACCGACGGCGATCACGATGATGGCGAGCCGACACCTTCGCGCTGGCGCGGATTGGCGCTGCTCGCCAGCTTCCTGATGATCGTCGGGTTTGGCGCCTGGGTTGGGCGGGACTCCCTCTCGAACATATTTGGCAGAACCAGCGAGATCGCTTCGGTGCGCCCGGCAGCGGCGCCCGACGGCCAACTGTTCTCGACGGTGGGAGGCACGCGTCGCAACTTCAGGCTGGACGACGGCTCCACGGTCACCCTGGACGCCGAAAGCGTTCTTTCGACAGCGTTCGACGGCCAGCGGCGCGAGCTGCGCCTCAAGCAGGGACGCGCGCGTTTCGACGTCGCCCATGAAACCCGGCCGTTCGTGGTGCTTGCCGGCGGTGGAAGCGTAACCGCGCGCGGAACGATCTTCGACGTCATCCTCAACCGGGACGATGGCGTGACGGTGCGGCTGTTGCGCGGCGCGGTGGATGTCGAGCGCCCAAGTAAGACTGGCGGGGCGGACAGAGACAAGCAGGCCATCACACGCCTGGCACCCGGCGAAGAGCTGAGCTTCGGAATCAGCGGGCTTCCCGATCTCGCCTCGGCCACGAGGGTTGGCGATGCCGTCGCTGTCGTTTCGCTGCCGGACATCGCCGCGGCCAAGGAGTTCGACATGGTGCCATTGTCCCAGGTGATCGCCGAAGCCAACCGGGGATCAGGGATCCCGATCCGTGTCTCCGATCCGGCGGTTGGAGCGATCAAGGTCTCGGGCCGGTTCCGCATCGACAATCCGGAACGGGTTGCCGATCGGCTCGCTACGCTGTTCGATCTGGAGGTCGATCGCACCCGCCAGGATGAGATTCTCCTTCGGCCCCGATGAACAATGTGAAGAAAATATTGCAATAGTGACCCCGTAGTTCGCGGCCTTGCTGCGATGCACCCAGAAAGCCTCGCCATAATGGCGAGATCAGCATGGGGGAAATCATGGGGTTAGTGCGGAATGGGGTTCGGATTCGACTGCTCGCAGCGGTGGCGATCAGTGCATTGGCGATCGCCCCGCCGGCGAGCGCGCAGAATGGCCAGCGACAGGAATATAATGTCGAGGCTGGGGATCTTGGCGCCGCACTAAGAACCGTCAGCCGCCTTTCGGGTCGCGAAATCATCTTCGGTGCGGAGGCGGTCAAGGGCAAACATGCTCCCCGCCTGCGCGGAACCTACAGTGCGGACGAGGCGGTCCGGGCGTTGCTGGAGGGCAGCGACCTCACCGCCGAGTTCCGAAAGGATGTCATCCTCATCCGGGGGCGATCGGAGGCGTCGGGCGAGGTAACCGATCGCCCGGCGGAACAGAGCGACATCCTCGTAACCGGTTCACGTATCCGCGGCGCCCAGAGTCCATCGCCAATTGTAGCGAAATCGCGCAAAACGATCGTCAACGAAGGCCAGACCGATCTTGGATCGTACTTTCGATCTTTGACCCAAAACTTCTCTGGAGGTCAGAATCCAGGTGTCGTTGGGTCTCAGGGACAATCTGAGAATACCAACGGCTCGTCTGCGTTGAACTTAAGGGGTCTTGGCCCCGATGCGACGCTCACCCTCGTAAATGGGCATCGCAGCGCCTACGATGCGGTTGCCCAAGGTGTCGACATTTCGGCAATTCCGTTGGCGGCTGTCGAACGTGTGGAAGTGGTTACCGATGGCGCTTCGGCCCTTTACGGTTCGGATGCGGTGGGCGGCGTTGCGAATGTCATCCTGCGGCGCGACTTTAAGGGGGTCGAGACGGCGGCCCGGCTTGGCGCGGCTACCGACGGCGGCGATGTCGAGCAACAATATACATTCCTGGGCGGCCACCGTTGGGGTTCCGGCGGTGCTGTGGTGACGCTTGAATACAACCACGCCTCGCCGATTGTGGCCGGGCAACGAAGCTACACGCAAGGCTTGGATCGCCAAGCGACGCTATTCGCCGGTCAAAAGCAGTTCAGCGCCGTCGTCGCAGGACATCAGCAGATTTCGGATTGGCTCTCCTTCGAAGTGGACGGCCAGTTCAACAAGCGCAGTTCGCAGGTCTGCTCAGCGGCCCTGGCGACAAGCAGTTGTCGGATCAATGGCTCTTTCATCGACCGAGACGTCAAATCATGGGCCATTTCGCCCTCGCTGATCGCCGATCTTTCCAATGGCTGGCAAGTCAAGCTGAACGGCACCCATGCCATCAGCGAAACCGAGGTTCAAACGTCGAGCTTCACTCGGGGCGCGACGACGGCGACCTTCCATCCGCAATATGACAACCAACTCGACAGCATCGAGCTCGGTGTTGAAGGCGCACTTTTCCGGGCGCCGGGAGGCGATGCCAGGCTGGCCTTTGGCGGCGGCTATCGGTCGACGAAGCAGGATACCGATTATCGCCAGACGGTGGGCGGCGTGACGACCCCGATCTGGGTCTACACGCAAAAGAGAGACACGGTCTTTGCGTATGGAGAGCTGTCGGTTCCGCTGATCGGCGCAAGCCAGACGATCCCCTTTGCTAGTGAACTCTTGTTTACCGGAGCGGTACGCTACGAAAACAATAGTGGGTTCGGCGATCTGGTCACGCCCAAGTTTGGGGTCGTTTTCAGACCGGTTGCCGATGTGGCGATCCGCAGTTCATGGGGCAGATCATTCAAAGCACCGACGCTGTTCCAGACAGGGCGTGGCTTGCAGGGATATGTGGTTCCGGGATCGATATTCGTGCCCCCTGCCCCGGGCGGGGGCGCCGCCATCTTCCTGCTCGGCGGGCGAGCTGCGCTGGCGCCGGAAAAGGCCGAGACCTGGACGTCGACCATGACTTATACGCCAAGCTTTGTGCGAGGCCTGACAGTTCAAGCCAGCTATTTTCGGGTTCGCTATCGCGATCGGGTGGTTACTCCCATCACAAACCTGGCTGCTGCGCTTGGGCCAGACTACAAATCGTTCGTTACGCTTTATCCAAGTTTACAAGACGTGCTTGGCGTTGCTGCGAACGTCCCCGAGGGCCTCATAAACCAGACTGGTGCTCCGTTCGATCCGAGATCGGTGGTCGTTATCGTCGATAACGCACTGGTCAATGCCGCCCGGCAAAAGATCGAAGGTGTTGATTTATCGGTCGGATATGTCGGCAAAGTCACCGCATCGGACTCCATCGATTTCAATGGTTCAGCAAGCTACCTCAAGAGTTCGCAGCAGCTTATTGAAGGGCGTCCGTTTCAGGATCTTTCGGGGACTGTGTTCAACCCGCCGCATTGGCGTGCAAGAGCCGCTATTGGCTGGGAACGTGCAACATTCAGATTGGGAGCTGCACTTAGCTATATCGGTGGAACACAAGATAGCCGCTTCGCGCCTACTGTTGAAATCGGCAGTTTTACGGCAGTTGATATCAACAGCCGCATCCGCACGGCAGACGGCCACGACGTATTATCGGGAATCACCTTCGAGTTATCGATCCTGAATCTCTTCAATGAGAAGCCGGCAACGATACGGACGACCAGCGCCGCCGCAATCCCCTTCGATTCTACGAACTATTCAAGCATCGGCCGCGCGGTGAGCCTGACGGTGCGTAAGGAATGGTGACGCGCAATCAGCGCGCTCTCCCATACCTCGCACTTCCAATGATCATCCTCGCAGGATGTAGTCGCGGGGCGTTTGCGCGGACAACCGAAGAGGCCTGTTGGGAGCAGGCAACAACTGGCGACGGGGCCGCCGCCGCAAAGCGGCCCCTGACAACTCGGGATCTCGTGCGTCTGCGAGATATTGGTTCGGTCTATCCCTTGCCGGGTGCGCCGATGTTCACCGTCTCGCCCGACGGGAAGGAGATTGCCTTTCAGGTCCGGCAAGCCGATCCTGATCACAACCGGTATTGTCTTGGGGTATTCATCAGCAGCGTCCATTCGCCCGGACTTGCTCGAGAGATCGATCATGGTGGCGACCTTCTGCTCGACCGCTCCGACCAACTCGGGAGAGCAAATCTCGCAGTAGGCACGCCGCGAACGATCACCCCCAAATGGGCGCCGGATGGTACGTGGTTGGCATTTCTAAAGCGCGTTGATGGCATCACCCAAGTCTGGCGTGTGCAGGCAGATGGTTCGGGAAGCCGGCCGCTCACCGACAGCTCTGCGGATATCGACGATTTTGCGATCGGCAGAGACGGGACAACGCTCGTCTACGTCTCTCGACCGGACATCATGCAGGCTCGCTCCGATATCGAGACTGAAGGGAATACCGGGTTTCACTACGATGAGCGGTTTTTCCCTTCGGCAAGCTCGAACCCATTCCCACGATCCGGCATCACAAAACGATACGATGCACTCGATTTGCGGACGAACCACACCATGGTTGCGACGCAACCGCAGATTGCCGAATTGAGTGATACGGTGCCGCAAGGGTATGTGGCAGCGCCCCGAGCTCGCGGCGGGCGTCCGGTTTGGCGTATAACACCAAACACCGGTTTTCCCGCACGCAGCCGCCTGGCGATCGAGAATGCTGCTGGTTCAATCATGGAATGCTCGGCGGCGGCCTGCCTCGGCGAGCAGTCCGTGATGTGGAGTTCGCCAGACCTCCAGCGGATTTATTTCATTCGTCGAGAGGGATGGGCTGCAAGCATCACGGTGATCTATGTCTGGGAGCCGGGTTCCGACCGAACGCGGCCGATCTACCGCACGACCGACTTGCTCTACGATTGCGTTGCTCCTCAAGACGAATCCATCTGTGTGATAGAAGGGTCTGTCCAACCGCGACGCATTGTCAAATTTACGGAAGACTTCAAAGATGCCACAATACTTTTCGATCCAAACCCGGAATTTGCCGGCTTGGCAACGGGACGTATAGAGCGGCTGAAGTGGACGAATATTTTTGGATTAGAGGTCTTTGGCGATATTGTATATCCAACAGATTACAACCGAGCCAAACGCTACCCGTTGGTGATTACGCAATATACCTCTCGCGGCTTTCTCCGCGGAGGAACTGGCGACG
Source organism: Sphingomonas sp. DBB INV C78 (assembly GCF_042693015.1). Lineage (NCBI taxonomy): Bacteria > Pseudomonadati > Pseudomonadota > Alphaproteobacteria > Sphingomonadales > Sphingomonadaceae > Sphingomonas > Sphingomonas sp. DBB INV C78. The sequence continues at coordinate 3,053,850 of NZ_CP170544.1, forward strand.
AAGTACCAATCCAAGCCCTTGCAAATCGCGGTTTTGCGGTCCTCAGCCTCCAACGGCCAAGTCCACTGCCCCTCGCAAGAGGGGCCCAGGACGCATATGAAGTTGACCGAATGCTGCTACGGGATCTCCGTGACCGCCGCAGTGTGCTTTCCGCGATTGAATCTGCGGTCGAGGGACTTGTGCGGCGCGGTATCGTAGACAAGGGCCGCATCGGTATTTCGGGTCTGAGCGACGGATCGTCAACAGTGCAATTCGCCGCCCTCAACAGCAATATCTTTGCTGCCGGTTCGGTCAGCGGCTGTTGCTGGGAGCCTAATCAAGAAGTTGTCCTCGGACAAGCGATTGGCAATCATTTCAAACGATCGGGGTGGCCCAGACTCTCAGATAGCAGCAACAGAATCTGGGACAGACTGTCGATCTCAAAGAATGCAAGGCGCGTTCGTTTCCCAATACTGATGCAAATGGCCGATGAGGAATATCTCATGGCACTGCAGAGCTTCACGGCATTGAAAGAAGCTGGCAAACCTGTCGACCTATTTGTGTTCCCGGATGAACATCATTTCAAGTGGCAGGCTTCACACAGGCAGGCTGTCTATGACCGAAATGTCGCCTGGTTTGAGTTTTGGCTGAAGGCCAAAATTCCTGTCTCAGGTCCCTTCGCCGTGGAGGCCAAGAGGTGGGAAGCGATGAAATTGGCGGAACGACGCGGTCCGGGCTAGTGCCCGCCGTCGCCAACGCAATCTTGTGCGGTAGACGGCTGTCTGGTGCGCCAGTGATCGATCCAGGCTTCAGTGTCGGCGAGAAAGAGAAGCGGGACATAGGATTCGCCCTGATCTCCGATATCTGGACGCGTGGCCGTCTCAATTTCCTGCCGATCAACGATGTTGTTGGACGCCAAGTGTCCGTCCATTAGACGCTCGCGAATATCGGCGCAATATTGCTTGAGAATCCGTGCAGCAAATCCATCAGGGCCGCCTTTGGTGCGCCGGGTGGTTATGAGGTCGGGAAGACGCTTGGAGAATGCAGATCGCGCAATGGAACGATCGCGCCCCCCGGTACAGGAAAGCCAAGTCGGTATTGCCAGGCAAAGCTCGACAATGGGTTGAGAGATGAGGGGATTGATTACGCAAATCTCTTCTGAGCGATCCATCATTTCGAGGTGGTTCTGACTGCGCAGGATCATTGCAATATGGGCAGCCTTGCCGCGAAATGCGTCGGCGGGCGCCCGGAGCCACGGATGGGTAGGTGAGTCTTTTGAGAGTTGGGTGACGAGATTGCCGCTCAAAAATCTTGGGTCGAAACGCCACCGGTAACTCCGGGTTGGCTGTCGGCTGATTGCGACGGCTTGCTTTAAGGCAGCGAAAGCACTGCACCCCGTCAACGAGCAAATGTCGCTAAGCGTCCTGAGCATGCCCACGCTGAGCCCTTCGGCCTGAAACCGATCGATAATGGGCCTTGCCGACTGGCTGTGGAAGAAAACATTATCTCCACCATTTCCGGTCAACACGGCCTTTGAGCCAGTTGCCGTCGCCGCCCTTCTGACCGCAGCGTTGTAGGCGAGTGATTGCGAACGGCCGCAGGGATAGGGCTTGTGAGCGACACAGGAGCGGCGCAGATCAATGTCGTCGATCGAGTAAAAGTCCTCAAGCAGTTTTGTCTCAAGCCACTCGCACAGCGCTCTCGCATAGTATCGCTCATCGCCCGACGGATCATCCGTCGCGACGGTAATACATGCTTTGTCAGATCGGGCAGACAGTGAGGCTGCTATTATCGAGGAATCGAGCCCGCCGGAGACGGCAAGCAGAAGCGAGGAATACGGAGAGCTTAGCGCCGTAACGCATGTCGAAACGGTCCGTTCAAGTCGCTCGGCATATTGCTCAGGCCGATCAGATGGAGCCCGATCGACAAATTCCCATGGCGACCAGCAGTCCTCTATCCGAAGCCCGTTGGGCGTCACTATGACCGCTGATCCTGCAAGGACACGGGACAACCCATCAAGTGCGGTCTGTCGGATAGGAAGATCTGCGAAGTAGAGATATTTTGAGAGCCCCTCCCAATCGATTGCCACGTCGAGCAAGCCTGCATCCTGCAGGAGAGCCGGGTCCGAGGAGAACGCCACAAACGAACCAAAGTCTACAAAGTAGCTCGGCATCATTCCGGTGGGATCGGGCTGAATATAGACGCGCCCAGACGTCTGGAGCGCAACGACGTAATTGCCCCAATAGTGGTCAAGCAGCGCCGATTCTCCGTCCCGTTGGACGTCAGCCAAGAGGTGGGCATCACCATGATCGATCGCGCGGCCCGGGCCGCGGCGAGGAAACAGCGTGCCGATGGCCATGCCTAGCGGAAGGGCCAACAACCAACGCGGATCACTGACGACTGCTGTGATCGGGCCAGCAGAGTGGCTCGCAGCCAGCCCTGTGCGATTCAGGATATCGGCGATTTTGTCGTGCCGGCTGGTTTCGTCTCGAAAGATGAGGAGGAGATACCGGACGTTCGTCATAGGGCGAAAATGCGCGCAAAAAGTCGGGCATGTTCTGATCGATCATTCAAGACGAGATCGCCCTGCTGTACCCAACAGTGGGCGACAAAAGGGTTGGTGCGAACACCTATGACGAATGTTGGCGTGCTTCCGCGCCGGTAACATAGCTGCAGCAATGCCAGCGAACGATTCAAGCATCGGTCAGATGAACCAAAGAGCAGGCTGGTTGCTTGAAGCGCTGTTGCGAGCCGTATGGCCGTTGCACCGTCGTTCCCGGGCTGCAGCGCTTGGGCTGCATTGCGCGAGCTCTGCAACATGCGCAAAATCTGTTGAAAACGCCTAGTTCGCAGAACGATGGCCGCACGGGCCTGTGCTGCGGCAGCCGTGGCCACATCCGACAAGGAAGGGCGAGAGCGATTGTCGGATAGATCGCGATACAGAGCGGGGGGATCTAAATCGGGCAGTAACGGCTTTGGATTCGGCATGTCTACAACGAGCAGGCCTCTTCCGATCAACTCCTGAATTTCGGGCCCGCGTTCGTTGATCTGCCCTCCCCGGGCCGCTTCAACGAAAACGCCCTCCAGTCGATCGGGGAGACAAAAGTAGCGACCGGCCAGGGCATCGAGAAAGATGACCTTCCCATTGACCATGCAGCTGTGGAGATTGTGATCGAGACTATAGCGCATGACAGCATCGAGCCTGGAAACGTGCGCTCCCCGCACGGAGAGCGCACGCAAGGTTTCAGTCGTCGGTGAGCGCGCCGCCGAAAGGCTGCTGCTGGCCTGCGGTATCGTTGAGATTCGGGGCGCCACCCTTGGTCTCTTCGATGACACCGCCGAGGTCGATCAGCTCGTCGTCGCGATGTTGGTCGTTGCGCTGCATGATATGCTCCTCTTGATCTGTCGTGTGAATCCACGACAGTCCCGAGTTACTCCGTCCAATTCCGCAGATGTTGCAAGTATATCTGGACAAATTGGCGCGATATCCGCGCACGGCCATTGGGATTGACCCGAGCTTGAGGACCGCGGGCATATCTACCTTCTAAATACGTGAATTAATTATCGAATAATCTTGGAGCCTGCTTCTGGATAATGTCCTGTTGATGGATGATTCTCCGCTCATGGTACGACTCGATGCGCCGGTGGATGCTCTTATGGACATCGGCCACGGCGGAATTTGTCATTGTACGCAGCTCTCGAGCGGCCTCCGTGACCTTGGCCACTCCAGCGACTCGCGGATAGAATAGGCGCTCGTTGATCTGCGCGATCGTGGCCATGGCCTCCGAATTGCCTGTGGCTTCGGCAAACGCCAGGAAGATCGCCCCGGTAAGTGTGGCGATCTCAATGGGGGTGCTGCCGAACTCGACACCCGAGAAACGGTCCAGCGTCTGGCTGAGAACCGATTTCTTCAACTTCTGGGCCAAGCCCAGCAGCAGATGCGTATTCCAGGCATAAAGGTGGATCAGTTCCAGCGGGGTTGCGAGCGTGACCCGAAATCCACCGGTGCTATCCGGCTCGACCAGGCCTTCACCCATCAGTCGACAGGCGGCTTCTCGCACCGGTGTTTTACTCGCCCCATGGCGGTCTGCGATATCCTGGATTTCGAGCTTCTCGCCGGCGTGGAAGAGTCCTGCGAGATAATCCGCTTTCAAGGCCCGATAGACGCGCTCTTGCGTGATCGGATCGGCGGCAGACATCATGAGCTCGCTCCCGCCACGAGCGGCGAGGACTGCCAGCGAGGCGTCAAGGCATTGGTCAGTTGGCTGAGATTCCGCTCCGCGACAACTTCAACGCACAGCCGCTCGAGATCGCAAAGATCGCCGGCCGCGAGCTGCCTGGGGAAGCACATGCGTTGGCCCGCGAACAACAGGGGGATGAGAATGTGGCCGGTCGACAGGCCAAGCCGATATGTACAGCGCAGATGATCATCGAGCTTCGACTTCGGATTTCCGGACTCGATCTCACGCAACCAGCGGACTCCCATGCCGAGATTCCTTGCCAGCTCGCGCTGCGTGATACCTATCTTCTTCCGTGCTTCCTCGATCTGCCGTCCCGACTGTTCTTTCACATACGAGAGCGGTGCATCAGCAACGGAAGCCGCGCAATCCAGCGACATTTCCGCGTCTCCTTACGGGAGATACCGCCCGCCAAGGCCATTCCGGACCCTATTGCTAGGTGTGCATACCACCACTGTCAAACGGAACCGCCGCCAATTTGGCCAAGCATTGACTGCCAGCTTTCTGAAATCATTGAGCAATCTCGCCATCGGCGATGGGCGGTCTCTTCACCGGCGGCCGTGCGCGCTCGAAGGCAGCCAGGAGCTGTGCGCCATCCGCCCGCGCAAGATGCTGAAGCGCGAGAATGTAGATGCTTCCAAGAGAGGGCGCCTCACGATCCGGCGTGGCACGTCGAACGCGCTCGGCAATCTGAGAAGCAATATCCCAAAGGCGATGCGGCGCACCGACGTGATGCTCTTCCGATCCGCTCAATGGTGCTGCTCGGAGGGCATTCAAAGAATCGACGATTGCGCTCGCAGGGACCGTATCGAGATAGTTCACAGCCACATGCAGGGTCGTGCCCCACGCAAGCAGACAGCGTGTCGTGCGAATCAGATGGCAGTGCGAGTCGATGAGCACATCCATCCCGGCCGGCGAGAGCCGGAGTTTGAAGGTTCGTGTTGCTCGGCCCATTCGCTTGCTACCCCCTTCCCGATGGCGATTTGCTGCTGTTTCGGGGCGAAAGTCGGCCTTCACCCTACTCCAACCATGACCAAAGCGGCACTTCAGTGCCGCTCGGGTCCATTTAGCGTCCAATTGAGCGCGTGATGGTCTCCAATATTCAAGTTGCGGACTTATAAGCTTTCTTTCGCCGGTTCGGCACTTCAGTGCCCTCCCTATTGCAGGCATTTCAAGACATCGGCATTGCTCGTGGCACACCGGATCGGTGGTCATGGGCGGCTCTAGCTAACGTCCGCAGTCCCTCGATCCGCACCTTCCAAACCCTGAACCGAAGCGCGGATTCGCGCCACGAGGAGACGTGTCTCATGACCTTTCCACGCCTATCGACCGGGCTTGTTGCGATCCTGGCGACCAGCCTACTCGCGCCCCAGGCTCAGGCTCAAAATTATCGGCCTGACGCCGAAGGTTATCCCTGTGCTGCTCGCGACCGCCTGGCGGTCGTTCAGGACGATCAGGGCTACTCGATCCGCCACCAGCCGCACACACAGACCGACAAGGTGGCGGCTGCGTCCGTCATCCCGATCGGCGCAGCGCTCACGGTAGACGCGAAGATCTTCGCGCTCGCCGCCAGCACCGCGAAGGAGGTTTCGCGTGCGCCGCGCCGCTGAACTGTTGGCAGCTTCGCTGCTGATCGCCGGGACATCCGCTTTTGCGCAGGATGCACCGGTGGCGCCGGCGACCGATCCTCTGCCCGCGGCGGCTGCGGACGCCCAGCGTCAATTGCGCCAGACCTTCACCAACCTCAGCTTCGAGGATTTCGGGCCGGCGCCCGTCAAGGGGCCAATCTATCAGGCGGCCGCAGGCGGGCGCATCATCTATTTCGCGCCGGAGAGCGGGCACCTGCTGTTCGCTGCGGTTTACGACAAGAACGGCCTCAACGTCACCGCGATGGCGCAGGATGCAAGCGCGCGGAAGCGGCTCGACGTTATCGACCCAACCCAGGCACTCGTCATCGGCCCGGCCGGCGCGCCAAAGGTCATCGAGTTCACCGATCCCGACTGTCCCTATTGCCAGGCGCTCGAGCGGTTCTGGGCGGTGAAGGCTGCCGAAGGCAAGGTCGTGCAGCGTCTGATCTATTTCGTCAGCGGCATCCATCCGGAAGCCGCGGCGAAGGCCGAGCACATCCTGTGTTCGCCCGACAAGGTCGCGGCTTTCAAAGCAGTCTATGCCGGTGCCCGACCCGCCGAACTGCTCAAATGCGCCGCGGGGGCGGATAAGGTCACCAAGGACGCGTTGACCGTCAAGAAGATGGGTGTCTCGGGGACACCGACATTGTTCGTCGACGGTAAGCTGATCTCCGGCTTTCAACAGGCCGAACTCGAGGCGTTCCTCGAGCAAAAGCAGGGGAACGCAGATGCGCGCCCCTGACACTAGGTTCGCGGTCGTAGGCGACCGCGCTGACCTCAATCTGGCGGGCCTCATCCCCGCCCCGCGCGACCGCTCTCCCGAGCGCGCGCCGGGTGGTGCGAGGGCCGGGATGCCGGCGGTCGCGCTCCTTCGGAGCCGTCCAGCGTCGCCGTCGGCCGACAACGATTTCAATCGGTGCCGGCAGGCATGTGTTCGGACGGCTCCGCTTCCAAGGAGACCATCAATGCTCAAACTGCTTCGGGGCAGGACCTTCCGCACGATCGACGCGGCCGTCCTGATCCTTCTGGCCGCGCTGGCCGGCACCACCGTCGCCCATGCGTTCACGGCGCCCGCCGCGGGCGACCTCGGCTACGACATCTACGACATCGTCGTGAACCAGGGGGTCAAGGGTCCGCTCGGTTTCGTAGCGGGCGTCGCCGCCTTCCTGTTCGGCGTCAGTCGCCTGTTCAGCAACATCATGATCGGCATTCCGACGATCGTGGCTGCCGTCTGCCTGATCAAGGCGGACAGCATCCTCCAGACCTTCGGCATGGTGATCTGAGCATCGGCGTGCCGGGCCGGCGCTGCCGGCGCGGTCGCGCCTTCCGAGACGGGGGGTGGTGGTCATCCCTCGGAGGTCACGCTGACGCGTGATGAAGCAAGGGAGAAGGGCGTTGGACGAACGTCTTCCACAATTCCTGCACAGGCCGGTCCAGATCCTCTGGTTCGACTCCCAGGAATTCATCGTGGTCATGTCGACCATCTTCGTCGCCGTGATTGTCGGCGGGATGATCGGCTGGGCGCTCCTCGGCGTCCTTCTCCTCTTCATTCCCTGGAAACGGAGCAAGCCGCGCGGTTTCATCCCGCATCTCGCCTGGCGCTGGGGCCTGCTCAAATTCCGCAACTATCCGGGTCCGACACAGACCCGCTTCTTCGAGTAGAGCGCATGGGGCATCCATTCAGACGCCAGGTCGCTGCCGACATGATCGGCGACACACGGCCAAGCTGGCACCTTCACCGCTATCTGCAGGGCTCGGCCAACCTGTTCGAAGAGAACCGGCTGTTGAAGTTCGCGATCGCCGGCTTGTTCGGAATCACCGCGGTGCTCGGCACGGTCCTCTATACGTCGAACCAGAACCAGCGGACCGTGATCGTACCCTTCGGTGCGGGCGGTGACCTTTATGTCACGGGCAACAAGCCGTCGGCGACCTATCTGCGCACCATCACCCGCAACATCGTCAGCATGGCGGGAACCTATTCATCCTATTCGGCCGACCGGCAATTCCAGGAGCTGCTGAGCCTCGTCCATCCGAGCGCCTTCAATGGCCTGCGCGACAGCCTGAACCGGCTGCTCGACGAGCTCAACAGCAATCCGACGCTCTCGATCGCCACCTACATCCGGGCCGATCAACCGGTGACCTACACCGATACCGAGATCGTCGTGCCCGTGGAAAAGGTCCGCGTCATCGGCGGCGTGATCCGCAAGTTCCGCGGAAATCTGCGCATTCGCTACGCAATCGACAACGGCCGTTTCTGGCTAACCGCCCTTCAGGAGGAGAATTTCAGTGCCGAGATTCGGTAGAAGCCTGAGGCTTGCCTGCGCCCTGGCGGCATTCACCGCCACAGCGCCGGCGCTCGCCCAATCGGTCGCGGCCCTGCCCGACCAGACCAGCCGCATCCGGCTGTCCAACCGTGACGTCAATCATATCGTGTGTGTCGGTGGCGACATCGACGACGTCAAATTCTCCGCGGAGAAGGGCCTGGCCGTCGAGCGCGGCGGCTCCGACGCCTGGGTCAAGTTCCTGGTGCTCGAGACCGATGACCCGAATATCGAAGGGGGCGGCGCGAAAACCCGGACCTATGTGACGACGCCGTCCGAATTCTTCGTCTCGTGCAACGGCGCGATCTACCCGCTCTACGCCGAGCCGGCGGACATGCCGGCCCAGACGGTGACATTGGTGCCAGGCGCCGCCCAGCGGGCGCGGGCCAATGACGCGCTGCTGGGCCCGCTGGTCGAGGAAGAGCGCGCGGTCGGCATCGTGCTGGCGCTGCTGCAGGACCGCGTTCCCGCCTCTTTCTCCGAAGTCGCTCCAAGCCGCGACCGGCTGACGCTACCCGACCTGCCAAGCATCACGATCAGCGAGCGCCGCCGTCTTGATATCGAGGGTGCGGGGCTCTCGGCCAGCGAGTATCTGGTGAGCACGAGCAATCAGGTAGCGCTTGAAGAGCGCAATTTTCTCGACAGCGCGTTCGGCCCGGACATTTTCGCCGTGACGCTCGACCGGCTCGCGCTTGGCCAGGGCGATAGCGCGCGTCTGATTGTCGTGCGCCGGAGCGTCGGCCAATGACCGCGTCAATGGACCCGGGCGCGACCAATGCCGCGCCCCAACCCGAACCGCTCGGCGGCGCTTCCACGGATGCACCCATCGAGGCTGATACCGACCGCCCGGCCATGCTCGACATGCGCGCCCAATGGTCGCGTCTGACCTCCGACCAGAAGCTGCGCGCAAAGCAGATCAGTGTCGCGGCAACGATCGCCCTGGTCGGCTATGGCCTTTATTCGGCGAGCAACAGCGGCACCAAGGATCTGGCGCCAGTGCCCGAAGCCTCCAAGTTGGACATGGGCGCCGGCCTGCGGGGCGACAGTCTCGAGGTGAAGATGCGGGGCGACCTGCAGAAGATCCTCGATGGTCAGTCGCTGCTCGGCGACCGAGTCACCGCGATCGAGGAAGGCAAGATCGTACCGGGCGGAGGCGCTGCGGGCCACGCACTGCCAGATGGCACCGACGCGGGATTGCCGCCGGCCTTGCCTGGGGAGGCGCCTGCCTATCCGCCCGCACCGCCCGAGGCGAATTCGGATGGCGGGTCGCTGCCGCCCCCACCTGCGGCCCCCACGGCACCCCCGGCTCCACCAGCGCCGCCGACCGAGCGCCAGGTCGGTGCAATCGGCGCCGCGATCACGGCTGCCGGCGAAGGAGGCGCAGCCAGCGGGGCGCGATCAAAAAAAGCCAATCGGACGATTTATTTGCCGCCTGGTTTCATGAAGGCGCGGCTGCTGACCGGGATCGACGCGCTCGCGAGCCGCGATGCGACGAGCAATCCGGAACCGATCATCGCGCGCGTCCAGGCCCCCGCCGTGCTGCCGAATGACGTGAAGGCCAATCTGTCCGGGTGCTTCGTCATCGGCAATGCGACCGGCAGCCTCGCCAAGGAGCGGGTCGAGATCCAACTCGTCTCGATCTCGTGCGTCGATTTCGACCAGCATGCCATCGTCGACCAACCTATCAAGGGCTTCTTCGTCGATGCCGACGGCAAGAAGGGCCTGTCCGGCAAGGTCGTAACCCGCGCCGGTGCGACGCTCGCGCGCTCGTTCATCGCCGGCACGATCGCGGGGATCGCGCAATCGGTCGAGGGCACGTTCGGCGATGTCTCGACATCGGCGCTCGGCAGCGTGCGGACCCTCGATGCTGGCGACGCGGCCAAAACGGGCATCGCCGGCGGACTGTCGCGATCCTCGGACAAGCTCACGGACTTCTATCTCGATCTTGCCCGCCAGGCCGGGCCGGTGGTCGAGGTGGGCGCCGCCAAGGACGTCGTGGTCGTCATCCAGGAGGGCCTAGCGCTCGAGATCAAACCCGCGGTTGGAGCCAAGTTCTGATGCGCCGATCGACCATTCTCCAGGGAGCACCATCCATGCCCAAACACGCCATGCACGGCGGAGCGCTTGCGCTCGCCGCCGGAGTCAGCCTGCTCCTTTCGGGCTGCGCGACCATGGGGTCGCTCATGTCGCCCTATAGCGAGAAATTCTCGTGCAAGAATGACGATCACGGCCAGTGCATCCATCCCGATCGCGCATACGAAGATGCGGTCGCCGGCGTCGCATCGAAGTCGGATCCCGCTGTCACCAACGACCGCAAGATGCTGCGCGATCAATCCGCAGCAGAGCGTGCACGAAGCGGTCGCCGGGCCACGGCACCGAGTGCGTATGGCAGCTACCGCGACAGTGTCTATCAGGAGCTCAAGGGGCTGATCGAGGCGCCGGTGACGCCGATGCTCAAGCCCGCGCGCACGGTCCGGACCCTGATCCTTCCCTATGCCGACCGCCAGCGGCCCGATCGGCTCTATATGCCGCGCTATGTCTATTCGATCGTCGACAAGCCGGTCTGGGTGGTCGGAGGCACGCTCGTCGCCCCGCCGAACCAGGCATCGAAAGCGCCGATCCTCGGCCAGGTTCAGGAACCGGCGGCGGCGGCCAGTGACCCGCCCGAAGCGCCGATCGCCTCCGCGACGGAGCCGCGGCAATGACCGTGCTCGGATCCAAGAGCGGTGGCGGGCTCACTTACGCGCGGATGCGCAATGCCGTGCGCCGCGACGCCTATTCGGACTATCTGCCGCTCGTCGCCTGGGACGCGGAGACCGAGGCGTTCCTGTGCATCGACGACTGCTGGGGCCATGCCTGGGAGATCGTGCCGACCGCGTACCTCTTCGCGCATGTCCAGGGTGCGCTTCAGGGCCTGCTCAACATCCATTTCCCCGATGGCACGGTCCTCCAGCTCCACACCTTCGCCGATCCGCTGATTGACGATGCGCTCGACGCCTTTCTCGACCTCAAGACCCGCGACGATCCGCTGATCCAGGCGTCCGCGCGGCGGACGCGCGAATATCTGAGCCGAGGTCGCCATGGCCTGAAGGCGCTGCACGGCATTCCCATCCGCAACTTCCGGACCTTGCTGTCGGTCAAGACCCGGCGACCGCTTGGCGAAGACCTGCGCCGCCAGATTGAAGAACAGCTCGCCAAGCTCGGCATTCGCCGGCTCGAGCCCGAGGAGATGATCGCCTTCTACCGGCGCATCTTCAACGGTGTCGCACAGCCCGCGCCCGGCGTGTTCGCCGATGGAGGGACGATAGGCGCACCGCCGCTCGCCAAGCAGATCATCGATGCTGGTCCCGACCTGGTGTTCGAAGGCCAGGAGGTCTTTCTCGGCAACCAGGTCGCGCGCTGCCTGACGCCCAAGGCGCCGGCACGGCGCATCACCGCCGAGCGCGCAAACCGCTTGCTGGGCGGCATGCGCGGCTCGGCCGAGGATAGCGACCAGATCGGCGGGCCGTTCCTCTACACACTCAACATCCTGTTCGATCATTCGCAGTTTGAGATCCACAAGCGCGCGCAGATCCTCTCGGCCCAGAAGGCGGCAGGCTCGTTCGCGGTGGAGGTCGGCAAGCAGATCGAGGAGATAGGCTGGATCCTCGACGAGGCGGGCAATTCCAAGTTCGTCCGCGTCATCCCGACAGTCTGGGTGTTCGGCCGCGACCGCGCCCATGCCCGCGATCTCGCCGCGCGCGCCAAGCGCTTGTGGGAGAGCGAGCCGCTTCCCTTCTCGATGCAGGAGGAGAGCTATCTCAATCCGACGCTGCTGGCGATGAGCCTGCCCTTCGGGCTCTACCCGGACCGGACGACGCTGCGCATGCTCGAGCGCGACTTCCGGATGCCGGTCAAGGCGGCGGTCCTGATGGCGCCGATCCAGACCGACTTCCGGGGCGGCGGGCGGCCGGCGCTGCTCTATACGGGGCGCAAGGGCCAGCTCATCACACTCGACCTGTTCGACCCACGCATCAACAATTACAATTTCATCGTCTCGGCGGAATCGGGCGCGGGCAAGAGCTTCCTGCTCAACAATCTGTGCCAGCAATATTTCGCGTGCGGCGCGCTCATCCGCATCATCGACATCGGCGGGAGCTACCGCAAGCTCTGCACATTGTGCTCGGGCCGTTATATCGACATCGGCGAGGAACAGCTGGTCCTCAACCCGTTCGATATGGGTCTCGCGCTCGATGGGGACGACAAGCAGTCCGCCATCACCATGGCGGTGGCAATCGTCGCCGAAATGGCCAATGCCTCGACCCGCAAGGGCGTCTCGACCTCCGAATGGAACCTGCTGAAATCCGCCGTTCAATGGACGATCGACACGGGCCGTGCCGACCATGGGATCGACTCCGTCCGCGAGTGGCTCGGCACCTATCCCGGACATGCCGGCAGCGATCTCGACCGGGTCGAGCATCTCGTGCCCGTCGCCCGGGAGCTGGCCTTCAATCTTCGCGATTTCGGCTCCGATGGCGCTTATGGCCATTATTTCAACGGCCCCTCCACCCTCGACATCCGCTCGGACGAGTTTGTCGTGCTCGAACTCGAGCGCCTCAAGTCCATGCCAGACCTGTTCAACGTCATCGTCATGGTGGTGGTGAACGCCGTCACCCAGGAGCTCTATCTCTCGGCCCGCGACCGTCCACGCTTCGTGCTGTGCGACGAGGCCGCGCAGTTCATGACGCGGACCGAAGGGCAGGATCTCAGCCGCCTCGCCGAGGCGTTCGGCCAGGGTTACCGGCGCGCGCGCAAATATCGCGGCTCGTTCGGCATCGTGCTGCAGTCGATGAACGACCTGATGCTGTTCGGCGGCACGGGCCAGGTGATCCTCGAGAATGCCGCGACCAGGTTCCTGCTGCAGGGGTCGACCTATGACCGCGCCGTCGAGAACAAGATCCTCGACTATTCGGGATTCGTCCTCGACCTGCTGAAATCGGTCCGCAACTCCAAGCCGAACTATAGCGAGGTGTTCATCGACTCCCCGCTGGGCCTCGGCATTGCGCGGCTCGTGGTCGATCCCTTCTCCTATTGGATCAACACTTCCGCGCCGGACGAGGTGGCCGCCTTCGAGGGCCTGCTGCGGCAGGGCTTCTCACCCCTCGAGGCGGTCTGCCGCCTGGCAGGCGTCGATCCCGCCGAGATCCTCGGCACGCCTGACCCGGTCCGGCAGGCGGCTGAGTGATGGCGATGGGCCGCACTCATTTGTCTCACCCCGACCAGTTGCCGCTCGAACTGTCTGTCGACGGGCTCGAACGCGAGATCGAGGCCCGTGTCGCAGCGCGCTGCGAAGCGGAGTCGGTCCGCTGGAAGTTCCGTCTGGTCGCGATCGAGACCGTGATGATGGGCGCGCTTGTCGCCGCCGCAGGGATCGCCCTCGACCAGCCCGGCATGATGGTCGCCCGCGCCGCCGTGCTGGTCGCGGCCTCGTGCTTCGCAAGCGGCCTGTTGCTGCTCGGCCTCTCGGCCTGGAGCGCGCGCCTGCTGACCCGGTTCAAGCGGTGGAGGGCGTCATGAGCGGTCTGCTGTCTGGAAAGCCATCGCCGAGCTCGGTGCGTCTCGCCGTTGGTGGGTTCGTGCTGATGTTTGTGCAGACCTATCTGCTGATGCTCGCGCCCGGCATTGCGACGCACCTGCGGATGATCGTCTGGCTCGTGACTTTCGTCTCCGGGGCATCGTTGATCGGCGCGCTCGTTGGCCTGCCGGATCCTCCCCCCACCGACTGGAGGCGCCACAATGGCCGCTGATCTCCCCTTCCCGCCCCGCGCGCGTCTTGTCGCACTTGGCCAAGCGGCAACGGTCGCAGCGCTCATCCTCGCCGCGGGCGCACTCGCCATTGCCGCGGACGCGCAGACGGCGCCGACCGGACGAAGCACGATTGGCCGGACGTGGCCGATCGCCGAGCCCGACGCGCTGTCGGAAATCGAGGCCAAGGTCGCCACCTTGCCGCGCGACATGTCCAAGGCTTTCGGCCCGCGGGAGAAGTGGAGCGCCCTTAAGTCGGCGGCGCTGGCGCCGGCTACCGCCGATCGTGTGCGGACCGTCGTCCCTTTCTATACCCTCGACTTCGACATCCAACTGCCGGATGGCAAGACGCTCTACCCCAAGGGCTTCACCTTCAACCCGCTCACCTTCGTCAAGCTGCCGCAGCGGCTGGTGGTGGTGCATCCGCGCGACCTGGGTTGGGCGCTGCGAACCGCACGCCCGAGCGACTTCATCCTGCTGACGGCGTTGGGCGGCGAAAGCGGCGATCCGATCACGCTCACCGAGAAGACCGGCCGCGCGATCTACATCCTGGAGGAACGGGTCAAGGAACGGCTCGGGCTGACGGTCGCACCGGTTGTGGTCGCGCAGGCAGGCCAGAAGCTGGTGCTGACCGAGTTCGGGCCGCGCAGCCGAAGGCTGCCCCTCGGTGCCACGGGAGGCGCACAATGATCCGGCGCTGGCAGATATTCCTCATCGGCCTCGCCATTGGCCTCGCGGGCACGCTCGCCTGGCCGAGCCAGGCCCATGCCTCGAAATGCGAGACCGGCACGGTCTTCAATCCGATCACCAAGGTGCGCTGGACCTGCATCTTCCCGATCACGGTCGGCGGCGTTCGCATCGGCAGCTTCGACAAGCTCGACAAGGCGCTGGATGCGCAGTCTGCATCGAAGCCGCTTTGCGCCTGCCGCAAGGGCGTCCAGTTCTGGTTCGGCGTCAAGGTCTCCTACTGGTCGCCCAACCGCATGGTCGATGTCGTGACCGAGCCGGGCTGCATGATGGCGCTCGGCGCCGATCTCATGCCCACCGGCGGCAAGCTCCAGGGCAGTCAATCCTCGATCTCGGATGGAACGAATACGCGCAAGATGTTCGCGCAGATGCATTATTACATCTCGCCGGTCTGGGCGATGCTCGACATGTTCACCGATCTCCCATGCCTGGAAGATGACGGGTTCGACGTGGCCCTGATCACGGAAATCCTGCCGACCTGGCAGTCGGGCACATTGGGCGCGATCATCCAGCCCGAGGGCATATTGTTCGGCAACCCCGCAGCAGGCCTCGCCTGCATGGGCGACAGCGCGGCAGCCGCCGCTGGCAAGGTGATCGATCCGCTCTTCTGGTGCATGGGGTCGTGGGGCGCGACCTATCCGATCGCCGGCGACATTCATTTCGACGACAGCGTCGAGGCCTGGGCCGGGCTCGCCGCGCGCGGCACGTTCATGATGGGCCGCCTGGGGGCGCTTACGATCAGCTCGTCCGATGGCTGCTCGTTCAAGCCCAGCCCGATCTGGACCAAGTCCCGCTACAAGCTCCAATTGATGGAGCCCGTCAAAGGCGGGAAGTGCGTCAATATCGGCCGGCCCGGTGCGCTCTGGACCAGCGGCAAGCATGCGCCCGGCAAGGACAACGCCCAGTTCATGCTTTTCGAAAAAATGATCTGCTGCGCCGGGATCCCCGTGCCATGAGCGGATTACTTCCCCCCAAATCCCATCTCGAACGTCTCGCGCACGCCGCCGGCAATAACCGGGGGTCTGTCCGCCAAGGCCTCTACGGCCGCTGGCGCGCACGCGAGGCGGGAGCGGCGCCGATGTCCCCCCGCGGCGTCGCTCCACCTACGGCCAGCGCGGCCGTCACGCTCCCCTGGCGGTCCGGGCTGCTCCCCCTGGCCTGGACCGTGAAAGCGACCGCGCTGGCCACCCTTTTCTCCACCGCACCCGTGCTCGCCCAGACGATGGAGGAGCGGGCGCGAACCGCAGCTGAAGCCGCGCGCGCCAAGTCCGGGGACAGCGAGGCGATCCAGCGCAACTATGTGACGCCGGGTCTGTCGGGCCAGCCGATCACGACGGTCGATACCAGCAAGGCATTTACGCCCAATCTCGCCTGCCAGAAGACGGCGACGCTGATGGAGGTGCTGGTGCAGCCGGCATCCTCCGGCGATCTTGGAACGGTCCAGATCGCGCGTGATACCGATCTCGATGGCACGGTCGACAGCCGCATCAACCTGCCCGTGCCGGTCTCGGGGATTTGCGCGAATGGGGTGATCTCGTGCCAGCCCGGCACATGGAACCAGTGCAACTATTTCCGATGGGACGTCGATAGTGCCCGCACCCTGAAGCTCACACAGGTCGATATGCCCGAGCTCGCTGGCTGCTACTGCATCAACAATAGCTGCGGCACCAATCTCGCCTGGTCCAACATGCCCTCGGTACTCGGCGATTTGGGCGGCGGCATGATCGGCGCCCTCACCACGGCCGACCCGCGCATTGGTGTCGCGCAAGCGGTGATCGACGGACCCGCGATTCGCTATGTCGGCGCCCAGTCGACCGCTTGCACCAGCGATCCCTCGCTTGCCCAGACCGGCTATCGTGCCAACCCTTCCGCGCTGGCCGGCGATGCCTTTGTCGTGTCGAGCGGCAACACAGTCTTCCAGGCGCTTGCCGGGTCGCCCGTCGGGATGGGCACCGCCCAGCAGATGCGTCACTGCACGATCGAGCGCCAAGTGACCGTGATCAAGACCGGCGCCGACGACGTCATCAGCCGCACGAGCGGTGGCTATGCGACGATCAAGGACGGCACTTCGCTCGATTTCTATCTCGGCTCACCCAACGACAACAGCCTCGGGGGCGGAAGCTGCCGGCTGTTCGACTTCAGGATGACGTTGCGCGTCGGGGATCCTGATCGGATCGTCGAAGCACGGCTTGCACAATATTATGCGGACGATTGGGCGCAGGTCCGGATCGACGGGACGCTCGTCGCGTCCGGTCCGAGCCCATGGACGTCGACCGGCTTCCCGCCCAGCGGATGCGAGAAGAAGAAGACCTTCTATGCCTATCCAAATCTCGACCTGAAACCCTGGCTCACGGCCGGTGACCACGAAATCTGGCTGCGCGTCGCCGTTGCCAATGGCGGCGAGGGCTTGGGCCAGGTGCATGTCGTTATCGACGATAGCTGCAAGACCGTCGAGCAACTGGTCGACCACTGCGGCGCGATCGCCGCCGATCCCAAATGCCGGGTCGACAGCGAACTGGTCGACGGCGTCCAGACCTTCCGCAACGGCATCAGCACGGGACTGCGCCCGCTGCCCCAGACGCGACTCCTCGGCACGGAAACCTGCCCGGTATCGCTCACGCGGGACTTCTTCCAGAAGGACCGAACCTACCGCTGCGAGATCGACAGCAACGCACTCCCGAAACCAGACACGAGCCGTGGCACCTACATCATCGACCATTCGACCGAGACGATGCTGGCCGACCGGGCACGCCAGGGCGATGGCAGTTTTGCGGAAACGACGCGGCCGTTCAGCCTGCCCGATCGCGGCAGCGTGCCGGCGTGCGAGTCCATCTGCAAGACCCGCGCGCGCCGCGTGAATACCGCCGCGGCCCCTGCCGGGGTCGTCGGCAGCCTGCAGAACAATCCCACCGCCTATGACAC
The DNA here is from genome assembly GCF_042693015.1 of Sphingomonas sp. DBB INV C78. NCBI lineage: Bacteria > Pseudomonadati > Pseudomonadota > Alphaproteobacteria > Sphingomonadales > Sphingomonadaceae > Sphingomonas > Sphingomonas sp. DBB INV C78. The sequence continues at coordinate 3,071,469 of NZ_CP170544.1, forward strand.
TTTCTATCATGCTTGCGGAACCGATAATGTCTGTCCAATCGGCCCTGGCGAGGAGATCGTCTCGGCCTGCGGCTGCCTCGACGATTTTCCCGAGGCTGTCGTCATGATGCAGACCGTGCGCCTCGGCGGCGCCGACCTGGTCTGCACGGGAACGGTCCGATGATCGCGAGCTGGCTCCTCTCGCCGCGCGGCGCGGCGCATTCCATGCTCTTCGCCTGTGTCCTCGTCGCGGCGTGCCAGGCGCGCCCGGCCTACGCACAGCAGATGTGCGCTGCCGATCTGAACGGGAACGGCGACGCGGCCGACGCCGGCGAGATGGCCTATTGCAGCATCACGACAAGCGGTCAGTACCAGTGCCCAATCGAGGAGACCGCCTGCTTGGCTGCGCCTAGCGGGGACTTTAGCTGCCCGCTCGGACCACAATTTTCCTGCTTGCCCAAAAATGGCGGCGCGACCTGTTCACCGCACGCCTGCGCCGATGTCGCGAGCAACCCGATCATCGAGGAGCCCCCGATCGAGGATCCCGGGACGGCACCCGACGGTCCGGTCGATGCCGATGGCAATTGCATGGGCACGGTCGAGATCTTCGGCGGTCGCGCGATGCGCTGCCGGCCCCCTGGGATCAGCACCACCCTTTCAAACTGCTGCAAGGACAAGGGCAAGATCGTCAAGGACGGAATGGGGTCGTCGGTCGGTTCGATCGGCACCAAGATCGCGGTCGCCAAGGGCGTCTTCACCGGCATGAGCGCGGCTTATACAGCTTTCCGTGCCGGGGCGACGGCCGGCCAGGCGGCGAACGCCGGCGCCAATGCGCTGATCATCGGCCTCGATCCGACCTCGATCGCGATCAGCCTCGCGGTCAACTTCATGATCGAGGTGCTGCTCCAGGGCTGCGACCAGCAGGATATGGAGGTCGGCATGCTGCGCGGCTCGGGCATGTGCCATGAGGTCGGCAGCTATTGCACCTCGAGCTTTCTCGGCATCTGCCTGCAAAAGGCGCGCGGCCATTGCTGCTTCAACACCAAGCTCGGCCGGATCATCCAGGAGCAGGGCCGCCCCCAACTCAAAGCGTTCAACGGCAATCTGTGGGGGACGCCCAAGAAGCCGATGTGCCGGGGTTTCACGCCCGAAGAGTTCCAGGCGCTGGACTTCAGCAAGATGGATCTCTCCGAATATTATGCGGACATCGAGGCTCGCGCCCAGTCCGACATCCAGATCGATATGAAGGAGCGCGTCGATGCGTATCTCAAGGCGGTCGGCGAATAGCGCCCTCGTCCTGGCCGGGCTCGCCATCGCGACCGTGGCGCTCGCCCAGGATTCCGCGCGCGAGCGTATCCAGGATCAGGGCGATGCCGCGATGGAGCGCGTGAAAGGCGCTGTCACGCGCGCCAAGGAGGGGCATGCTGACGTGCCGGATCCCAAGCTGCCACCAACCCCAGGCGAGGCGGAACGTCGACGCGCGTTCGAGGGGCTCCGCAGCCGGGTCTCGTCGCCAACACTCGACGCGCGCGCCCGCGCCGCGCTGGCTGCCGGCGAGGCGCGGATGGCAGAGGAGCGCGAGGCGCAAGCCAAGCGCTTGCGCCAGGCACTCGGACTTGAACCCGGTGAGATGGAGGCGGTGGCCAGGGCAGGCCCCTCCCCCAGGGTCAAGGCGTGGGTGCCGGTGCTGTTCGTCTCATCGTCGATCCCGGTCCCAATCCTGCGAACCTACGCCGCGCAGCTCGAGCGGGTGCATGGCGTGCTTGCCTTTCGCGGGATGCCGGGCGGTCTTCACAAGGTGGGGCCGATGGCGAAACTGTCCGCCGAGATCCTACGGATCGATCCCGGCTGCGAGGGGCCATCCTGCGCGATGCGGGGCGTCCAGCTCATCGTCGATCCGATCGTGTTCCGCCAGCATGGCGTCAGCAGGGTGCCGGCACTGGCGATGATTCCGGGCGACCCGACCCAGGCCTATTGCGAGCGGGAGGATGAGAGCCCGAGAGCACGCCACGTCGTCTATGGCGACAGCGCGCTCTCGGGTCTGTTCGAGGAATATGCCCGGTTGGGCGGCGACAAGGAGGTGAGCGATGCTCAGGCTCTTCTGGGCGCTCGCTAGCGGCCTCCTCGGGCTTTGGCCGCGGCTCCGGCGGCTGCCGGGCAAGGCCGCGGTCGCGCTTGGCGCGCCCGGCCTTGGCGAGCCGGCGCGACCGGCGCAACTGTGGCGGGCGCTCGCCTTCGTGCTGCCGGTGGCCCTGCTCGCCGCAATCGCCCTTCCCAAGGTCAGCCTGGTGATGAGCCCCTCGATCGAAGCCTTTGCGGTACGCAAGGCGCCCGGGACAATCGCCAAGGGCGACTATGTGATGTTCACGCTTCGCCACCCGATCGCCGGACCCAAGCCCGTCAATGTGACCAAATATGCCCTGTGCATGCCAGGTGAGCGCCTGACCATGATCGAGACGCCGTCGATCAGCGCGCCCAAGGCATGGGACGGTCACTATTTCTGCGACGGCCAGCTCCTTGGGGTCAGTCTTCCTTATGGCATTCACGGCTTGAAGCTTGAGCATATGCAGTGGAGCGGGGTGATCCCTCCCGGCATGATCTATGTCGGCTCGCACCATCCCCGCGGGTTCGACAGCCGCTATTTCGGCCTGGTGCCCACAGCCACGCTGACGCGGATGGAGCGGCTGCTGTGAACGCGCGCCACACTCGCATCATCGTGGCGACTGCCATGGGTCTGCTCTCAGCCACGGCCGCGCTTGCGCAAAGCTCTGCCGCCACGCCCGCGCCGCGCCCGACACTCAAGCAGGGCTATTGGTGGTACGAAGCGCCCAAACCGGCCTCGCCGCCGCCGGATGACCCGGACGCGCTGGACAAGCCCTCCATCCCACCGATGGCGGAACTCGCGACCTGGACCCCGCCCAAGATCCGCAAGCTGATCGAGCAGCAGCGCGATTATGCCGCGACCGTGCTGACGGTCGACGCGGTCGCCGACTTCTGGCGGCTGCAGGACTTTGCGCGGCGCAAGGCACGGGCATTCGCCGGCGTCACACAACTGGCGATGCTCCAGCATCCCGAGCTTAATTCGAAGTCGGCCAACCCGATGGTCGGCGATGCCCGCGCCGAACTCACCGCGGAAAAGGACGCGATCCGCCGTGCTTATCTTCGGGCGCATGCGGGCGAGTTCGCGCTGGTCATGTTCTCGCGATCGACCTGCGGCTATTGCCGCGTCCAATGGCCCATCGTCCAGCGTTTCCAGGAGGAGATGGGCTGGCAGGTCACGTTGATGGACGTCGGCAAGCGGCCCGAGGTCGGGCAGCGGTTCGGTGTCGAGATCACGCCGACGACTATGGTCATCCGCCGCGGCAGCCCGCAGCGCATGGTGATTGCGAGCGGCGTCGAGGCGTACCCCAATCTAGCGCAGATGGCCTATCAGGCAGTGCGGCTGCTGCGCGGCGACATTCGCCCCGAACAGTTCCTGACCGGTCCTGGCGAGGATGACGGATTTTTCGACGCGCTCGGCAATGGACCGGTCTCGGCGACCGACCCGCGGGCCTTGGGTGGCGATCTCGTCGAGGCCAGCGTGGGGCCGGATCGATGATCCGGCTCGCCGCCCTGATCGGCATCCCCGGGATCGTCATCGCCACCGGGCCGGCTGCGGCTGCCCAGACCGTTACGCGCGAGCAGGCCATGCGGGCCGCGATCCATCCGGTCGCGGACAGCAATACCATGCAGGCCTGGTTGTCGCGGGTTCCGGTGACGCGTGATTTCCCGGACGATTTCAACGCCACGCTGCGTGGCCAGGGACCCGCGTTCGTCATCGAGATGACCACGAGCCCGGGTTGCGTTCCATGTGGCGATCTCTGGACCAAGCTCACCACGCTCGGACAGCGCTATGGCTGGCAGGTCCGAACGATCAGCGCCCAGGAAGCGATGATCCGCTCAGGACGGCTGGGCCTGCCCTGGGTGGGGAACCCGGTCGCCTGGGCACGGCCGATCGCCGACGCAGGCCGCGTCGTGCCGATCGCGGTCGGAACCGATCACGGACCCAATCTCGCGCGCAATCTCTATCTGGCGGCGAAGATGCTGACGGGCGTCCGGCCCGCAGTGGGCGTGCGCGCGATGTCCAAATTCACCGGCATCGTCGGGGTGCCGACACGGTCACAGGGAAGGCGCTGAGCAATGGCGGGCGCAGCACCTCCCCTCCCCTTCGATCTCAACAGGAGCCCGCCATGTTTCTAGCGTTTGCCCGCGTCCGCATCCTCTTCACGGGGCTGATCCTCGCGATCGGCGCGAGCGCCGCGCCGGCGAGCGCGCAAAGTTGGGCCGAGAGCTGGTTCGACAACGTCACCTATACGAGCCCCGGCAGCTTCGAGGATCAGACCCGCGGCTATGTGACGGCCGGCGGGATGTCAGGCCGGGTCGATGTCCACAACGACTATCTGATGTCGGTGACGTTGCCCAAGGTGAAGGCCGGCTGCGGCGGCATCGACATGTTCCTGGGCGGCATGTCGTTTCTCGATCCCGATTATCTGGTCCAGAAGCTGGAGAGCATCCTCCAGGCCGCGCCCGCCGTCGCGTTCCAGTATCTGCTCGAAACGCTCGACGAGAAGATGGGCAATATCATCTCGAAGATGGAGGCGGCGACCAACTTCCTCAATTCGATCCAGGTCAACGACTGCCGGCTCGCCAATCGCATGGTCCAGATCGCCAAGGGCGACGATAATATGTCCGGCATCATCGAGGAGATGACTGGCTATCGCTCGGTCAAGCAAGGCTTCTCGAAGAGCTATCAGCAGAGCCGCGAGCGGATCGAGGCGAACAACAACAATCCGACCGAGGATCTGCGCGATTCTCTGACCAACTGCCCGGCCGAAGTGACCGAGATCTTCCGCACCGGTTCGCTCCTCAGCCATGCCGCCACCCGCGTCGGCGCGGGCGACTGGGCGAGCGTCATGCGCGCCAGGGTCGGCGACGTCTATATGCGCTGGGACCCCGCGGACAAAGTTCCGCTGTTCACAGCCATTCCCCAATGCCCTGCACAAGACACCGAAAGTGCGCAGGATTTCTTGACCGGACGCGTGCAGAAGCGAACATTGAACGTGCCGCCGACCGGCGCCGATTGTTCGCAGGATGGCCCCGGCCGCGGCGCGCTGGTCCTTGCGCGCGAGCGGATGCAGTCGATCGCCACCAAGATTCGCACCCGCGCGGCGCTCTCCGCCGAGGAGCGGCAGTTCGTCGCCAATGTCCGGACGCTGCCGGTTTATCGCATGCTGGAATGGGGCGTTCGGCAGGGCGTGGTGGACTCGGTCATTGGCGACACCGATGAGCTGGTGGCGCTGACCCTCGCGTATCAGATGCTCAACGATCTCACGCGCTCCATCGACTTCGCCGTGAGCAACGCAGAGCGGGGCGCCAGCGCGGCGGGTGCAGCGGACGGCAATAGCGCCAATATTTGCCAGACGCGGATTCTCGTCAAAGGGATCGAGCAGCTGCGCGACCTGCGCGATGAGGTGCTTCGTCAGCGCGCGCAGATGCGCCAGAGTTATATGGCGGCGCTCGACCAGGCGAACCTCTCCGCCAACTATGCGGGCCTGATCCGCCAGCGCGACCGCGATGCGCGCGATGCCGCCGGCGCCGCCGCCGCACGCAACCAATAGCCGAGGAGATCGCCGTGCGCCGCCTCACCAAGGCTCTCGCCTCCCTGCCCGCGCTGCTTGCCGCGACCCCGGCGCTGGCGGTCGATACCAGCTTCCACACCTATGACGGCTTTGCCGAGACCGTCGATGCGTTCCGCCTGGTCTCGATGATCTTCGCCGACCCGCGTTATGAGACGTTGGTGCTAATCGTCGCGACTGTCGGCATCGGCCTGGGCGCGCTGCTCGCCAGCGTCCGCGGTTCCGGCATGGGACTGGTCGCGTTCGGCTTCCAGATCCTCATCGGCGTCGGGCTGTTCGTCGGGCTCGTCGCCACCACCGGGACGGTCCATGTCTATGACCGCGTCCGCAATGCTTATCAGCCGGTCGGCGACGTGCCGGTCTTGCTGGTGCTGGTGGCGGGCGCGACCAACATGATCGAGCGTGCGCTGGTCGAGACGATCGACGACAATACGCTCGATCCGGATGCCAAGATCGAGTTCGGCGCCGGCGGTCATTCGTTCGATCTTTTCCTCAACGCCGTCAGTCCACGCGGTCCCATGACCGACACCTTCCTCGACGCGACGATCAAGGACTATGTCCGCCAATGCTATCCCGTAGCGCGCGTTTCGGCTGCCTATGGCGTCGATGATGATAAGCTGTTCCGCACGACCACCGACCTTCCGGCTGCCTTTGCGGCGATGGCAGGACCGGCGACCTTCTCGACGGTCTATACGGAGTCCGACAAGGGCGGCACGACGGTGAGCTGCACCGACGCCTGGGTGCATATCTCGGATCGACTGTCCGACCCGGCCCTGTTCGAGGGCTATAGCCGCCAGGTTTGCGCGCGGACCGGGTTCGATACCGGCAACGCCCAACAGCTCGCGCGATGCCGCGAGCAACTGGGCGAGATGGGACAGATGATGCTCGGTCGCCCGCTCACCACGCAGACGCTGATGACCCACATACTGCTCGGCAACACCGTGGGCGACGTGCTGTTTGAGGATTCGCCCGCAACGGCCGCGCGTGTCATGGCCAATCGCGCTGTCGTCTCGAACGGGCTCGCGACGATGTCGGTCGCCAACGAATGGATGCCGACGATCCGCGCGACCGTGTTCGGGATCATGCTGTTCATGATCCCGGTCGCGTTGCTGTTCATCCTGACGCCGATCAACCTGCGGGTCGCAAGCTTCGCGCTCGGCCTGTTCGTGTTCGTCGCGCTTTGGGGCGTTATCGATGCTGGCATCTACCAGCTGACGCTCGGCCGCGCCGCCGATGTACTCGAGGAAATGCGGTCGAACGCGCTCGGCGCCAATGCCTGGCTGCTGGCGCCTTCAGCTTCGATGAAGGCCCTGGCGATCTTCGGCAGTTTCCGCACGGCGGCAGCGGGCCTCGCCGGCGCGTTCGTGTTCACCGTGTTCCGGTTCTCCGGCAATGTTTTCACGTCCTTCACGAGCGGTGCGCTTGGCGTCGCCGGCCAGGGCACCGCTGCGGCGGCTCCCATGGCAACGACCGAGGGCTATGCGTCGGCGCTTGAGAGCCAGGCGTCGGCCTCCGGCACCCGCGCTCGGGCTGGTGCGGCCACGAGCTTCGGGGATTTCGGCGAGCGTTCCACCTTCGGCACCAACCGCGCCTTCGGCGAAGCCAACCGAATCCTCGGGGAGCGGCCCGGCACGGCCGGAGGCACGGCGTTCGCGCTCGGCGGCATCGAGGGTGCTCGGCAGATGGGCAGCTTGGCGCCCGCGTTGAACGGTCGCGACCTGGGCGACCCGCAGGTAGCGCGCGCGGTCCAGGCCAATGCCGCAACCAGCGCGATCCACCAGTTCGCGGAGAAGGACTCGCTCCGGCGTCTTGGCACCAATTATTTCGGCGGCGGCGAGGCGGGCGAGAAGGCGTTCGGCGCATTTGCGCAGAATCTGGTCCAATGGCGCGCGTTCGGCGACCAGCGCGCCTACGGTATGATGATGCAGGCGGCGACGCGGCATTTCGAGCGGGGCGGTTATTCGGCGAAGGATGCCGAGTTGAAGGCGTCGGGCGTGATCGGCGAGGCGCAATCCGATCCGACCTTCGCCAAGCTGATTGCCAATACCTATGACCAGGAACAGATGCTCGCCAACGATCTGACGTCGGCCCAGGTCCATGTCGGCGCTATGGAAGGTCGGAGGGACTTCGCCGGAGACAATGTCGCAGGCCTCGAGCGCGGAAATGTTGCAACCGAGCAGGCGCTGCGCTCCGGCACGAACCAGGGTCAACGCGACGCCGCGCAGATGCTCGGCCTCTCCCCGCAGGAGACCGCGCGCCGCATCGGCTTCGTCAACGCGCTTTCCGGCGAAGCCCGCAGCTCCGCCATCTCCCAACTCTCCCGCGCCACCGGCCGCAACGAGGCGCAGGTGCTTCAGGCCCTCGAAACCTACAATGCCGCAACCCAGGTCGGCACCGCTGACGGCGCAACGGCCGAGGCAGGCCGTGAGGGCACCAGTGTCTATGGCCGGACACGCGAGGCCGCTGGCTTTGACTTCGCGGAGCGCTCGGGCAAGCTCGACGCGCAACGCGAGGTGGGAACCGGCGGCACGCGCGCGGCGGCGCGGATCGGGGAGCAGCGCCGGCAGTCCGATAATTTCGGGTTTGCCGAAGGTGCCGCAGCGGCCGGCGTCTCGACGCGCGAGGCTGCGCGCCTCGACAGCTTCATCCAGGCGCTGAGCCGAACGGCCGGCAATCAGGTCGATATGGCGGAAGGCGGCGCCGCCGGTATCGCCGATCGCGCCGGTAACGAACGCATGTCGCGCATCGTCGAGAACGAGCGGCTCAGCCGAATGCAGGGGCTGCTACGCGGCCACGGCATCACCATGTCGAAGCGCGAGCTGGCGATGGCGCAAAATGGCGATCTCGCGATGAACCTGACCGCGGATCAGGCAGGTCAGTTGCTCCGTGCCGGGCTCATCAACGACAGTCAGTTTGGTGCGCTTGCGCAGGGAGGTCATGCCCGCTTCAGCTTTGCCGAGAATGACCTGCTCGTATCCAGCAGCGCCGGGTTTCAGCAATCCGCGCGCAATGACACCAGCACCCGGTTCGAGGCAGGCAAACAAGCCGGACCAGATACGATCGAGCATTTCATGGGCGGTGGCGAGGAAGGGCACAACGCCATGGCCAACTGGTTGCAAGGCGGGTTCGAGATGGACCGAAAGGGCGATTGGCGGCTGAAGCCGCAGGTTGCCGACACGCTTCAGCGTGATGTTCAGGCCGTGATCGCTCAGACCGGTTGGCAGCGGTCCGTTACGCGGAGCGCTCAGGACCAAACGATCATGGGAACGACGGTTGGTGCCCAGATTGGTGGGAGTGTCGACACGACACAAACATCGGGCGGTCGCGGTGGCCAGGGAAAAACAGCAAAAACAACATCAGGGAAGATCGGAGGCGAATTAGGGTTCAGCAGCACCGATACGGGGGCCACGAGTGAAACGGCTCAGGCCAATCTCGATATCATAAACTATGATGTTCGGAATGCGATTTCGGAGGCAGAGCGCGCCGCAGCGCGCAGCCCAAATCCGGAGCAGACTTTCACCGACACGTTGTCCGGCCGGATTTTGGGGCCAGAGGGGCTTCGGAATCGCTATCTTGGGGAAGCTGATTCAGGCCGCGGAACGGCTGACCTGACTGGACCGCTAACGTCGATTGAGCAATCGTCGGTGCTTGGTAGCGGCCGCTTTTCCAACGACCTGGCTCATGGACCGTTCGATGGCGATTCCGAATTCAAGAAGCGTTAGTGGCGCGGATATTGCCTCAAAATATTCAATGGGTTGCCGCTCCAAAGCGCGCCAGAGCGGGGATCCAGTGGATCGAAGCCCGGAGGTGGCGCTCCAACTCGACGCCTTGGTCGGAAGTCATGATCACTTGGCTCGCCGGGAACGGATTCCTCTGCCAAGCGATCGAGGACGACGCGCGCATATCCAACGCCCAACACCATCAGCGCGGTCATCGGGAAGAACAAGACGTTGAAATATCCGGCGAGCGCGCTTGCGTAGAAGTCCTGCAGTGGTGGAACCTTCAAGGACGCTGCCATCCCGGCCCAATAGATCGGGATCGCAGCCCACCAAAGCTTCGCGTACCACGGCCGCCACAGATAGTCCGAGGCGCGCGGTCGAACCCGCTCCTCGGCCGGGACGACTGGTTCATCCGTATTCGTGGCAGAATCTGGCGACATTTGATCCGCGTTCCTGTGCATGACGACTATAGCAAAATCCGCACGCTTTTGGAATCGCCGATCTGGATTCGATGGGAAAAATTCGTGGCGCATAGCCAACCTCCTCAAGCCACGACCGCTCCCTCCCCTCCGGATATCTGGTCGATGCAATGCGCTCGCGTGGCCAGCCATGGCTGAGCCAATGCACTTGTCCCACCTGTCATCTATTGTTATATGGAAGACAGGAAGGACAGATATGGCCACTACCGCACCCATACCGGCACGTCGCCCAGTCTCCCGATCGCGCCTTACGGCGTCAGTTGGGGCGAATGATACGCTCCGTCGCCGGGCGCTTGAAGTGCTGACCAAGGCTATCGCAAAGGCCGTCGAGTCTGCCAGCGAAGATACATTGGCCGATATTGTCGGTAGCGACGCCGACGCGCGGCACGCGCTCAGCGTGGCGCGCAGGGATATCGCGCCAGACTCACCTTCCGATATGGATGCCATCAAGGCTGCGCGCGACAAGACCGCTAGGTTCCGCGAGGAAATGGCGGATCGAGCGGGTGGGATGCTCGATCGCGCGCATGTTGCCACGATGCTTGGCGTGAGCGCGGCTGCCATCGACAAGCAACGCCAGCGCCGCCAGATCTTGGGCGTGCCCTATGGGACCGAGACTCGTTATCCGGCCGCCCAGTTCGTGGACGGCGAGACGGTCAGCAATCTCAAGCTCGTACTGGAAGCACTCGGCGATATGAACCCATGGGAGCAGCTCATGCTGTTGACGACACCGCTCGACGGATATGGCGAGCGATCCGAGACGGTGTTGCAACTGCTGGCCAAGCGACCGGATGCCGGGGCGCTGCGCCAGCTTGTCGCGTTGGCCTCAAGCTGGTCGGCCTAGCCGCCCGTGGCAGGAGTTCGACTGCGGCGGATCGATGCCGGGGTGCGCCTGCATCGCATCCACCGCACCGCCCATGATCCGATATTCTTCGGTCCAGCGGGGGCTCCCCCCGAGTTCCGATATGATTCTCCGGACGGCAGCTACAAGGTGCTTTACGCGGCGCGATCGCTCGAGACGGCCTTTGGAGAGACCTTGGTCCGCTTGCCCGCGGTTTCCTATGTGTTGTCCAGCGCGGTCGAAGCGCGTGTCCGCAGCGAACTTGAAACCACCAGAGCGCTCAAACTCTATCCCTTGGTCGATGCCGGCGTGTCGGCGCATGGCCTGTCCTTCACGGACCTGCACGGCGATGCATACAAGAAGACCTGGGCGGTAAGTGCAGAGGTTTATGCCACGACCATTGCCGATGGCATCCTCTACACGTCGCGCTTCGACAATCAGCGCTGTGTCGCCCTTTTCGATCGGGCATCGGACGCCATCGCCGAGACCGCGATCCGGAAGATACCCATAACACCAGCACAGGCGACACAACTCGCCGAGCATTTCGGCAAGCAATATATCGAACCATGATGCGACACCGGAGGAATGCGGCATAGTCGCCAAGAGCTAGAATCAGGATCACCATGCGAATAGAACTCGATCATCTCCCACTAGCGAAGCGACGCGAGCTCGATCGCGTGGTTCAGATTCTGTTTGAAGAATTCGAAGACGCGCACGGCAAGCCGGATGGGCAGCGCAAGCTCGGCCGCATCCTGAAAATCATCCTTTATGGTTCATACGCACGGGGCGGCTGGGTCGATGAACCGCACACGGCGAAAGGATATCAGTCGGATTTCGACCTGTTGATTATCGTCAATCAGAAGGAACTGACCGATCGGTTTGATTACTGGGAGAAGGCAGACGAACGCCTCGACCGTGAACGAACGATCACCCAGAATTTGAAGACGCCGGTAAACTTCATCATCCACACCCTGCAGGAGGTGAATGATGGCCTCGCTCACGGTCGATCCTTCTTCATCGACGTCAGGCGCGACGGAATTGTGCTCTATGAGGTCGACGATACGGAGCTTCTCCTGCCAAAACCCAAGACGCCGGAACAAGCCTACGAATTGGCCCAGGAATATTTCGATGACTGGTTTTCCGCGGCGACAGATGCGCAGAAGGGATACCACTTCTTCCTTTCCCAGAAGGCGTATCGAGATGCCGCCTTCACTCTCAATCAGGCCTGCGAACGGCTCTACCATTGCGTGCTGTTGGTGATGAATTTCTATACCCCGCACGTCCACAATCTGAAGTTCCTGCGAACGCAGGCAGAGCGTACCTCGGCACGCCTTATCCACGCATGGCCGAGAGAAACACGGCAGCAAAAGGCTCAGTTCATCAAGCTGAGGGATGCATATGTGAAGGCGCGCTTCTCAAAACATTACCGTATTACTGAGGAGGAATTATCCTGGCTTGCCGAACGTGTCGAAGAGCTAGGCGCGCTCGTCCATGAGGTCTGCACCGCGCGCATCGCTGAGCTACGCGCAGCATTGTGATCAGTCGTGACCGTGGTGACTGCAGTCCTGACGCGACAGTACCCACCCGGCAGATCCCTAAAGGCCCGCGTCCGGGCTGGCCCGTTACGGCAGGAGCCGCCTGTGGTGATCGACCGCTTTGCTTTCCTATCGTCCAGCTCGACATCGGTCACGTTCGAAGCCGCCTTCGTTCATCACGATCAATCGTCCGAACGAGGGTTGTGCGAACGACCGGCTCTGGGAATTCTCGACTGTCTGCAGGGCAACTGTAGGTGAAAAAGCAGACGCCGCAGGCCCAACCATAATCCCCGAGCATAATCATCGTCCACTGCACGAGCCCGAGTTCATGGCTGTCGGGCATTCTAAAAGATGCTAGAGCCGAGACGAGCAGAAAAGGGATGGTTTGGGGGCGAATGACATATTGGAATGACAAGGTTGCCGACGCGGCACAGCTGCGGCTGTTCGTCCCCGGCGATGGCTGGCGTGCGTTTAAGGACAAGATGAACGCGGAAGGCGACCGCGTCGAGGAGCCAGGCACGCAGCGCGCAATTGAAAGCAGTCTCCTGAACGTGCTCAATGCCACGAACGTCGTCGTTCTGACCGGAACGGGATCATCGTTCGCCGCATCCAACCCGGCTGACAAGCTCACGCCGGCCGGCATGTGGGATGTGTGGAAAGCCGTGGAAGCGAAGGTCGGCGCTGAAGCCTTCAAGGCTGTGTGCGATACGTTCGCCAGCGCCAAGATCGAGGATAATATCGAACGGCTGCTGACGCTCTGCAAACTCTATCTCGAACTGCACGAGACGGCCGTGGAGGATGCAACCTATCAGAGAATCGACGGGTTCGTGAAGGCGGCCGAGAAGGCAATCCTCGCCCGTGTCGACTTCGTCGATCGGATCACCAATCTCGACGCGCACGCTGGCCTCATCCAGAAAATCGGTCGTCGCGGCGTTCGTAAGGCGCGCTCGAAGCTGTTCACGACCAACTATGATCTCTGCTTCGAGGAAGCAGCCCGCCGGCATCGTTTCACCATCATCGACGGTTTCTCGCACGGCCTCGATCAGGTCTACGACCGCAGCCACTTTGAGTTCGACATTGTCCGCCGTTCGGGCCAGCGCGACGCGCCCGACTATATCGAGAATGTCTTCCATCTCTACAAACTGCACGGCTCGCTCGACTGGCGCAGGCAGGCATCGGACATTTTCCGCTCACGCGGCCCCGAGGGTAATCCGGTCCTCATCTATCCCCGCTCAAGCAAATATCAGGAAAGCTTCGAAGCGCCCTATCTCGACATGATTGGCGCGTTTCAGGCGGCGCTGCGCGAGCCCGACACGGCGGTGCTGATATCGGGATTCGGGTTCAACGACGATCATATCAGCCGGCCGATCCTGTCGGCTGTGGAAGCCAATATGTCGCTTCGGCTGGTGATCTGCGATCCCGCCTTCATCCCCTCAGCCGATCTGGACGGAGGAGATCAGTCGCTGACGACGGTGGCGGAGCCCAAGAACCAATTCCTTGCGGCATTCAACCGCATGGTGACCGGCGGCGACGCGCGAATCCATCTGATCAACGGTCGGTTCCAGGACTTAGTCTCGGCCATGCCAGATCTGATCGGCGAGACTGATCGTGAACGGCATATGCAGCGTGTCCGCACGCTCAGAGACGGCATGGACGTCAAGGCGTGACGCGCGTCAATCCGATCAATCCCGATCGCTACATCGGCACAATCACACAGGTGACGGCCTCTTATGTGCATGTGAATCTGCCCAACGCTGCAGCGGTCCCGGAGCGGCGCGGGCTTTCGCTGGGCGCGGTCGGCGATTTCGTGTTCGTCGACTGCGAGCGGTTTCAGATCCTGGGCAGGATCGTCGAGACGAAAATACCCGATTCCGAGAGGCTCACGGTTGAGCCGTCGCTCGGGAAGACGGCGGTCACCAACCCGATCGGCCGCGTGCAGCTCCTCGCCGCGGTCGAGCAACGCTCGAACAAGCTGCGGCGCGGCCTGCCGGATTTTCCGAGGATCGGCGACGGGGTGTATCTGGCCGAGCCGAGTCAGCTAGCCACGCTTATCCGCAATGCCGTCGCGAATGAAGATGAGCTGACGTTGAGCATTGGCCGGATCGATGCCGCCGATGGCGTCGATGTCTGCCTGCCGCCGGAGAAAATCTTCGGGCGGCACTGCGGTGTGTTCGGTGCCACCGGCGGCGGTAAAAGCTGGACGGTCGCCACGCTGGTGCAACAGCTCAAGAAAGCCGGTGGCCGCGCGATCGTCCTCGATCCCACCGGCGAGTTCGCCGACATGGGCAACGTCGACGATGTCTTCGTCTTCGATGCACCCGTCGGCGCAGCGAAGTTGGTCCACTTCCCCTATCGCCAGGTCACCGAGGATGATCTGTTCTCGCTGTTCCGGCCATCGGGTCAGAGTCAGGGTCCGCGGCTACGAGAGGCGATCAAGAGTCTCAAGCTCGTCGCGGCGGTCGGCGCGGCGGTGCCTCAGGGCTTGATCATCAATAACGGCCTGATCGAGAAGGCAGGGCGGCAGCGGGCGCCTTATTTCAACGCACTCCACGCGCATGCCGCCCAGCTGCATGATCCGGCGTGCGAGTTCGACATCACGAACCTTGCCGAACAGGTGAAGAATGAGTGCGTCTGGGGCAGCGCGCAGAACAATGCCGGTGCGTTCGGCAATACTGATCAGAATTCACTAGGCTATTGTGAATCCTTGATTGCGCGGATCAACACCCTCCTCGCATCACGCGAACTCGAGTGCATTTTCCGAACGCGCGGTACGTCCCTCGTCGCCGAGCTCCGTGCATTCCTGGCGAATGACAGCCGGGATATCGCGGTCATCTCGTTCAAGGATGTGCGGTTCGAGCACAATACGCGCGAGATCCTGCTCAACGTGATCGGCCGCTTCCTGCTAGCTGAGGCGCGTGGCGGCGCGTTCAGGACATCGCCGCTCGTCGTTTTCCTCGACGAGGCGCATCAGTTTCTCGGACGCTCGGTCGGTGACGATTATAGCGCGGTGAAATTAGATTCCTTTGGTTTGATCGCCAAGGAAGGCCGCAAATATGGCCTGACATGCGTTCTCGCCACTCAGCGCCCGCGCGACATCCCGCAGGATGTCATGAGCCAACTCGGGACGTTGTTTGTCCATCGCCTGACCAACGATCAGGACCGTGAAACGGTCGAGCGGGCCTGCGGTGACCTCGATCGCGGCGCGGCCCAGTTTGTTCCGATGCTGGCGCCGGGTGAAGCTGTCGTGATTGGCCCTGACATTCCTGCCCCTGTTCCGCTGTTCATCCACCCGCCGGAATATCCGCCTGACTCAAAGGGGCCAGAATTCCAGAGCTTCTGGAAAGCGCGGCGCGCTCGGGCTGCTCTGGCCTCAGCCCAGCCCCCTGCAAATGCGAGTGGCGCGCTAATTGCGGCGGAGCCTACGAATGTGCTTGCCGCTGTCGCTGCTATCGCTGCTCCGGCGGCCGCTCCGGCGGATCCGCAGTTTGATGGCGATATTGACGATGAGATACCGTTCTAGGCGGAGCTACGCTGGCCCGCGGGCCGGATCTGATTGTTCGTTCGCGCATAACCAGACCACAACTTGAAGTACGATTGGCGAATAAGCTTCGAGATATATAACAAACATGCATGATCTTTGCAGGTAGACGGCGACAGGGTAGATTGACGGATGCCGATCAAAGACGACCTATTGAGGAAGGGTTACCTTCCTGAGAACCTTCCTCCGACATTTACGACGGAAGCGCTTGGTATTTACCTAGCACAAAAGCGCACTTGGTATTCCCAGTCTCGCGATGCTGTTCGCGCGGCTACCTACAATGCGTCCAAGCGCGGAATGACACGGCGAGTTTTTTCACTCGTGCATCCCGAAACCGGCCACGATTTAGCAGAGTTCATTTCAAATCGGGAAATTGAACTCACTCGATTCTTTCAACAAAGTCAGTTTAGCCTATCTGTACCCCGCGTGACGCCCGATGGTGAGCGCGCCGTAGAAATTGCAACGCATTCGGAATTGGAGTCGGCCCGGCTAGCGAGGCTCGCGCCTTACCGTTTCGTCGCAAAGACGGACATCTCACGATTTTATCATTCGATCTACACCCACTCTATCCCATGGGCCTTTCACGGTAAGGCGGCTTCTAAAGCAGATCGGCGCGCGAACTCCGCCAACCTCTTTATGAACCGTCTAGATCTTATCCTTCGCGCTGGGCAAGATGGACAGACAATCGGAATTCCAGTTGGGCCGGACGCCTCCCGCTACATTGCCGAAGTGATCTGCACCGCTATTGATCAGGAATTTGTCGCACGTGGCGGGGCCGCCGGGTGCGCGGTCTTACGCCACGTGGATGATGTATGGATCGGCGCCAACTCACACGCCGAAGCTGAGGCTGCACTTTACAAGTATCGCGAGGCGATCCGAGCGTTCGAGCTCGACATCAACGAGACGAAGACGCACATTTACTCTGAAAGCTTTCGCTTCTCCGATAGCTGGCCAAGCGACGTTGCTTCCCGAATTGAGTTCGCGCTTGCTTCTCCTCCAAGGCGAGTATCAGAGCGTCTGCGCGCCGCACTTGAGCATGCGTTCGCGCTTACAGTAGCGGGCGGCGACGACGGCATTCTGAAGTACACTCTGCGCTATTTGGACAAATCCAATCTGCCCGCAGCGCAGTGGGAGGTGGTCGAGCCATTCCTAAAGCGTGCCGCAGTCCACTATGGGCACACCATCGATTTCGTGGCACGCATTATTGTATGGCGACACCTCGCCAAACGTGACCTCGACATCCAAGCATGGGGCAGTATCCTTGCTGCACTGCTTGACCGACATGGCCGCCTCGGGAACGATGGAGAGGTCTGCTGGGCTCTCTATGCTGCCCTGCGCCTGGGCATTCCGATCCCGCTCTCCGTCGCTTCAGAGATCTCGAAAAACTGCGGTGCTATCTCAATCGTGGCATTGCTATCCGCCGCGCAAATAGGCCTTGTCGATCAGGCAATTTTTGGTGAGACGGAAAATCTCATTATCGCCGAAGATGCCTCTGGCCCTTACTGGCCGCTATTTCTCGAGTGGCGGGTAAGGGGGTGGCCCGAGGGAATCTTTCTGGTTCCGCGCAATACGTTAATCGAGGAACTCATCGGTCAAAACATCTCCATCTTCGATGCCACTCAACTGCCATCCGTTTTCCGCGACCTCGACGAAGATGAATTCGGCGAGGTTGAGCACGCAATCGAAGAGCGTAGCAGCTACGACGACGAAGGCGATGAGGATGACAATGAGGAAGAGGACGAAATCGAAGTCGATTTCTGAGTGAAGCGCTCGAACACGAGATTTCCACCCCTCATTCTATTTCGATGGGCTTGCCACTCCCGTCTGAGTGCGGTTGCGAGCTGGTCCGCGATCAGGATGCGGTCGCCTTGGGTTTCCGGCCGCGCCGCTTGGGCGCTGGCGTTACTGGCGCAGGCGTGGGGAGCGGCCCCGTCCCCCGCCGTTTCCGGCCCAAACCGATCTTCTTGGCAAGGCTCCTGCGCTGCTCAGCATAGTTCGGCGCCACCATCGGATAGTCCGCTGGAAGATTCCACTTCGCGCGATAGGCATCGGGCGTCAGCTGATAATGGGTCATGAGGTGCCGCTTCAGCATCTTCAGCTTCTTTCCATCCTCAAGGCAGACGATGAAGTCCGGCTTGATCGATGTGCGGACGGAAACCGCAGGCTTCTGCTGTTCCTCCGCTACTGGTACCGGCCCAGCGCCGAGGCCGGCGAGCGAGCCGTGGACATTGGCAATGAGAACCGGAAGATCACCGACCGCGACGCTGTTGTTGGCGAGGTGCGCGGAAACAATGTCAGCCGTGAGCGCGAGAAGATCAAGCGTACTGCCGGTCGTGTCGTTCATGAGCTTCCTTTGTGACGGAAAAGCGTCGCGGCCGGGGCAGCCGCCTTTGGTGGCCGATGCTATTTCGAACGGGTGCGTCTTGGCAATGATCGATCACCCCATGCCGCTCGTCGCCACTGAAGCGGCGTTGTACCAACTCGCCGGACAAAGGTGTTGGTGAAATGGCTTTGATCGACAAAGCCGCATTCGAGCGCGATCTCTGCCAGCGGGTAATGCGATTGTGCCAGAAGGTCCTTGGCGAGAACAATCCTCTGTCCGATAAACCAGGTGTACGGCGCGATCCCGACCGTGTTGGTGAAAGCCCGGACGAAATAGCTCATCGACAACCGACAAGCGCGCGCGAGGTCGGAGATCGCAATGGTTTCCCCGAGGTTCGCGCTCATGGTTTCCTTCGCCAGCCGCTCCTGCCACGACGCCAGGCGAGGCCCTGCGGGCGAATAGGCCGTCCGGCGCTCGCGCCTTCCCGTCTGTGCCAGAAGAGACGGCGCGCACTCGCCCCGCCGCGAAACGCGCGCGTTGGGATACTCGCCGGCCTTCAACCGCGCCTTGCCGCCATCGCGACCCCCGGAGGGACAATGGGCAGGCTACGGACGCGGAACGCGGTCTGATCGCCGATCCCAATAGTCGCCACGCGTGGGACATAGGCGCCTGGAAAGGGCGCCCGTGTCAGGACACGGCGTGAGGACCCTATACTCCCTGTCGTCCCTGACACTTGGCGAGACGAAAAGGCGGTCCTTCCTGTTCAAAATATTTCTTGGAGACGGAGGTGTTTGGAGAACCCGTGATCGCGGGGGCCCGAATCCTGCGCATCGTCCGCGCGTTGCGGTCAGCGGTCAGAGTGCTCCGGCACTACCGTGACGTAGTGGTAGCGGATGCAGAGTCGCGGGAAGGCTCGCCACAAAGAGCCGTCCGCAGATACCGTTCAGCGCGAGCCAATTCCTTCTGGACGGTACGCTTGTGGAGCCCGAATTTGGCAGCGATCTCGACCTGCGTCTTCTCGTCGCGCCAGGCCGCCAGGAAGATGTCGCGCCGCTGCGCTGGCAGGGTCTCGAGCGCGTCGAGCACCCGTGCCAGAGCAAGCCTTGCGGTTGCCGCGCGCTCGGGATCCGGCGCGTCGTCGGTGAGATCGACGACTGCGGCGGCATCGGCAGGCGTGAACAGCATTTCATGACGCCGCCGATTCTTCGCCAGATTGATTGCCATTCGATAGAGATAGGAGAGCGGATTTCTGATCTCTCCGACGGCCGGGCCCCTCTCGAGCTTGAGATAGGCGTCATGGAGCGCCTCCGCCGCGGCATCTGGCGATCGCAACGCGCCGCTGAGCCTGACGAGCAGCAAATCATATTCTGTCTCCAGCAGGGCAAGCAGACGCTCGAGAGCCTCGTCCGCAATGGGCTCGGAACGGGATGAGCCGCCGGAAACCGCAAGGCTCCGCTGTTCAGAAGCGCCGCGTTGCCCGCGAAAAGGTAAAGCGCCGCTGTCCTTCACGCGCTCCCTCGGCATAGCCGCCTCGTTGACCGTTCGGGATGGACCTCGTTCCTGCAATGGGCGCCCCAAAGCCCGTCGATCGAGAGATCTCGACCAGTGCAACAGAGCCGCGATATTGTGAGCTCATTGGGCAAGGGAACGTCCATCCTCCAGGGTAGCGCGACCAGCGGCGTCAGCGCGTGGTCGATCTCCCAATCTGGCACGCGCTCCAACTTGCGAGTCAATCTCAACAACATAGCTGCTGCTATTCCTCGATACAACGTGACAGGCGGTCAGGGTGCCTGCGTCGACCGAGAGCTTCTGCCTCCCAGAACGTACATGAATTGCATGGTAATTCGAGGTTTGAGCGCAGCAGGCACGCAGTCCTCAAAACTACGGGCCAAGTTGGTCCGGCTACATGCGGCGTCGGCATCTTGAACCCGCACGCCCGCGGAATGGCGTGCGAGTGATGATTTGCCGGCGGATCGCCCTAGCCGATAATCTCCTCGATGAGCAGCAAGCCCAGGAAGCCGACAAAGAACATGGCGCTGATCAGCGGGCTGTCGGGCCGCTCATGAGCCTCGACCAACAGTTCCTCGGTGACCAGATACAGCAGGGCCATGAGTCCGAAACTCAGGAAGCCCGCAATCACGATCGGCGGAAAGGCCGCAACCGGGGTCGCGACCAGCGCCCCGACGGGAAGCAGCAGTGCCAGTGCGGCGGTTATGGCGATCACCTTGCGCCTTGAGCGGACCGTCTCCCCGAGCTCGGCTGTCACCGTCAGTCCGAGGAACAGCACCTCGAGCGTGAGCGCGATCGTCAGCAAGAGGCCCGCCTTGGCGCCCGCAACAAACGCCAGCCCGAGCACCAGTCCATCGATGAGGATGTCGATACCAATGGCACCCAGCATCGCCACCGGCCCCTTGGTCCGCCCCTCCAGTCCCTTGAGCGACAGCATGACGGAGACGCCGAGCGCGCCGCCGATGAAGGTCGCCACGGGGGACGCTTCGTGCATGACCTGCGGCAATATTTCCGCAGCGGCGGCTGCGAACACCACGCCTGCGGCAAGATGCTGCATGGCACTCACGAACCCGGCGCTCGGCTGACGCCAACTCGCCCATATCGAGCCCAGGATCACGGCCAGCACTGGGATGAGCGTGTACTGCAGCGCCAGCATATTTCGTTCTCCTGCGAGCCCTAGATCCGACGACAGGCTTGGGCAGCATACCCCTGACGGTTGATCGTCATCTGCCCGCCGGTTGCGTCGGCCGTGATCCGATCGCCGATATAGCGCAGCCCTTGGCCCGGAGCCGTAAGCCGCGCCGGTTTTCCGCCGGTCGAACTGCGCATCTCGATAGTCAGGCCATCGGCAAGGAAGTCGACGGTGATTTTCGCGCCGTCATCGCATGCATAGATATGTCGTCCGATGATCTGCGGGTTCGTGCCCGCGAAATGATCTTCGTCGTGCGGATTGGACGAGGGCGCCTGGCTGGAGCAACCTGTCGCGCTCAATACAATAAGGGCTGCGGCAAGGAGAGACACCCCTGAAGGTCGCAAGCGTCGGGGCACCCGCCTCGCTGTCGGCCCAATTTCCATGGGCGGGGCGAACATCTAATGGGCCTTGCGCTTGGCAACGCGGCGATCGCCGCGCGAAAGCGGGCGTGCAGCCTTGGAGCCGGGTCTGAGGTAGCGCTCAAGTGCCCGGTCCGATTCCTCCATACTGGCCAGGATGCGACCTTTCATCTTGCGCGCAGCCAAAATCGAGACGAGGCCCCAGCAGCGCGTAGTGTGCCGCACCTGTGCTCCGGACGATGTCGCGTCGATCTGATAGGCTTCCTCAAGCATGAACAGGCCCCGCAGCCCTGTCTTCCAGCCGATTTCCGCGGGTTTGCGCAAGCGCGTGATCGTCGCAGGCGCCGTCAGGGGCTTGCGCATGAAGGTGGTGGTGAATGTGTACCCGATCGCGCTACCTTCCGCGGCAACACCGGACAGCCGGATGAACGGGTGCCACCGCGCAAAGCCGCCGAGGTCGGACACCGCCGTCCACACACGCAGCGGTGACGTCGATAGGCACGTCACACGCTCTACCTCAAACATGGTCGCGATCCTTGAAGGCAAGCAGCCGCAAGGCGTTGAACACGACCACGAGCGTCGAGCCCTCATGTGCCAGCACCGCCGGACCAATACCGAGGCCCAGGATCGTTGCCGGCAGCAGCACAGCGACGACGCCAAGGCTCATATAGAGGTTCTGGCGGATGATCCGGCTCGTCTGGCGGCTGAGCCCAACCGCGAACGGCAGATGCGCTAGGTCATCGGCCATGAGTGCGACGTCGGCCGTCTCGAGCGCCACGTCCGATCCCGCTGCACCCATGGCGATGCCGACGGTCGCGTTGGCCATGGCCGGCGCATCGTTGACGCCATCGCCGACCATCGCCACCTTGTCTTGCGCCTTCAATTTCTTGATAGCTTCGACCTTGTCTTCGGGCATGAGATCGCCCCAGGCCTCGTCCAGGCCCACCTGCCGGGCAATCGCGTCGGCGACGCGCTGGTTGTCACCCGAGATCATGATCATGCGCGTGATACCGAGCTTGCGCAGCCGCGCGAGTGTTGCGACCGCGGCGCCACGGGGCGTGTCCATCAAGCCGATCACGCCAAGATAACGCTCGCCCCTGCGGACGATCATCGTTGTCCGGCCCGTCTCCTCAAGTTTCACACCGGCATCGCGCAGCCCTTCCGGCAACGGAGCACCGTCCACCTCTCCAAATAATTTGGGACTGCCGATGTGGACCGCCTCCCCTTCGACCATCGCCTGGACACCCCGACCCGTGATGCTGCGCAGGTCGGTAGCGGCCGGGATCGCCACCTCGCCGAGCCGCGCACGACCGCCAGAAGCAACGGCGGCGGCGAGCGGATGATCGCTCAGGCTCTCAACGGCGATGGCAATGCGCAGCAAATCCGCTTCGGTGGCGCCGTCGGCGGGAATAACATCGGTAATCTGGGGCCGGCCTTCGGTCAGCGTGCCAGTCTTGTCGAAGGCAATGGCCCGCAGGGTTCCGAGATTCTCGAGCGGCCCTCCGCCCTTGACCAGCACGCCACCGCGCGCGGCGCGGGCAATCCCCGAGAGCACCGCGCTCGGCGTCGCGATCGCAAGAGCGCAGGGACTGGCAGCCACCAGCACCGCCATGGCGCGATAGAAGCTGTCACGAAATGGTTCGTCGATCACGACCCAGGCGAACAGCAGCAGCACGACGAGCACCAGGACGGAGGGCACGAAGATCCGCTCGAAACGATCGGTGAAGCGCTGTGTCGGCGACTTCTGCGCCTCGGCTTCGCCAACCATCTGCACGACCTTGGCTAGCGTCGTGTCCTTCGACAGGCGCGTTACCTGTACCTCGATCGCGCCTGCGCCGTTGATCGTCCCTGCAAAGATCCGGTGCGCCGCCGCAACCTTGTCCGGCTGTGCGGCCGTGCCCGCTGGGTCATCGACCGGCCGCTTGTCCACCGGCATACTCTCGCCGGTGACAGGCGCCTGGTTGACGCTCGATGTACCGACGACCACGAACCCGTCGGCAGGCATGCGTTCATTGGGCTTGACGATCGCGATGTCGCCGACGGCAAGCTCCTCGACAGCGATTTCCCGGGTTTGCCCGTCCCGCCGCACAAGCGCGGTCTGAGGCGCGAGCTCAGCGAGCGCCTCGATGGCGCGCTTGGCCCGGCCCATCGCATAATGTTCGAGCGAATGCCCCATGCTGAACAGGAACAGCAGCAGCGCGCCTTCCGCCCAGGCACCCAGCGCGGCCGCGCCGGCAGCGGCCACGAGCATGAGCGTGTCGATCTCGAACCGCTTCATGCGCAGATTGTCGATCGCCTCGCGCAGCGTGAAATAGCCGCCCAGGCCATAGGCCAGAATGTAACACGCCATCGGTATCCAGGCGGGGCCGTCAGAGAGCTTCTCCACGGCGAAACCGGCAGCTGCGGATGCGCCGCACATGATGGCGAAGATGATTTCCGTATTCGCACCGAATATCATCCCGCCATGCGCGTGATCATGCCCCTCGCCTTCTTTGCCGGCGCCATGGTCATGCCGCTCGTGACCCTTTTCATCGCCATGATCATGGCCGGCATGGGCGTCGGCAACGTCCGCCGCCGCGGGCGATGACGGCGCCCTCCCCGGCTCAGCACGGACGCCGAGCCCCATCTCCCCGAGCAGCTGACGAATATCGCTCTCTGAGATTGCCTCACGGTCGAAGTCCAACCGCACCACGCCTGACGCTGACGCATCGGCCTCGACGATACCTGGAGCGCGTAGCAGTCGTTCCGCGATAGTACGCGCGCGGCGCTGGTTGGAGAGCCCGTCCACATTCCAGCGCAGATGCCCAAATCGCTCGGTGATCTTCGCGCCTTCACTTTGTGCGAGTTCACGAATGCGCGGCAAAGACAGGAAATCGGGGTCGTAGTGGACACAAAGCTTTGCCGGCGCATCGCCTTCCGCCGCGACGATATGGGCGTCGCGAACGCCCTCGCGCGCGCTCAGATTGGCCACGAGGCGCGCCACACAGCCGTCGGCCGTGTCCTCGACCTCCGGCAGGAGGAGCGGCAACTCCAGGCGCAGCTTTTCGGTCATTGCTCATCGCCCGGCGTGTCGCTCGGGGCGAAGCTTGCGGCTTCGCCCCCCACGATCTCGACGACTTCAAGGGTCATGAGGCCGATGCCGGTCACATCGGCGAGCGAAGCGACAAAGGCTCGAAGCCGAGCATCCTCGTCCACGATCTCGATAACCAGCGACTGATCGTCCTCAAGAATATGATGGCGATGGACATGGGATGCTGATCGGCCGAAGCCGACCAACGCCTGAAGCACCGTCACCCCGGCCATTTTCGCGTCGCGCGCGCGCGTCGCAACCACCTCGAATACCTTGCGGTCACCGAAATAAGCGGCCTCGTCAGTATAGATGCGCAGCAGTTTTGCTTGTTCGTTCATCTTCATTTCCTCTCTCAGAGCGCAGCCGGCGCGGCATCGGGTGTCGCGTCGTCATGCTGTTTGGGATTCCGGCGCGAGATCCGCTCGCCCAGGCCCAGCACCACCTTGGAGATGGCAGGGAGCACGAGCAGGGTGAGGATCGTCGCCGCGATCAGTCCCCCGATCACGACGGTCGCGAGCGGCTTCTGCACCTCGGCGCCCGTGCCATGAGCGAGCGCCATCGGCACGAAGCCGATCGCGGGCACGAACCCGGTCATGATGACTGCACGCATCTTTTCCCTGCATCCATCAATGATCGCCTGACTCAGTTCGAGTCCGCCTTCGAGGCGCTCTCGAATGGCCGACATCACGACGAGACCGTTGAGAACTGCGACGCCAGCAAGGCAGATAAAGCCGACCGCCGCCGAAACGGAGAAAGGTATGCCTGTCAGCCACAGCGTATAGACGCCGCCTGCAAGGCCCAGCGGGACGGCCAGGAACACGGCCGCTGCGCGGGCAATCCCGCCCAGCGCCATGTAGAGCAGCCCGAAGATTGCCACGAAGCACAAGGGCACGACGATCGACAGTCTGTCGGACGCCGCCTGGAGATTCTGGAACTGACCGCCCCACTCCAGATAGGAGCCGGCTGGCACCGCTACCTTGTCCACCTTGGCCTGCGCCTCGAGCACAAATGATCCGATATCGCGACCGCGCACATTGGTCTGGATGACCACGCGCCGCTTGCCATTCTCGCGGCTGATCTGGTTCAGTCCTTCGCTGAACCGGAACTGCGCCACCTGCGACAGCGGGACGGAACCCCGAACCACGTCCCCATCCTGTGGAAGCAGAACCGGAAGGGCGGCAAGTGCGTCGAGACTGAGCCGGGTCGTGTCGGGAACGCGGACCGTCACTTCGAAGCGTCGATCTCCTTCGAAGAGCAACCCCGCTTCACGCCCGCCCATCGCAGCGGCCACCGTATCGGCGACCTCCTCAATCGTCAGGCCGTAGCGCGCGATCGCGGCACGATCGAACTTCACATCCAGCGTTGGCGAACCGCTGGTCTGCTCGGCCTTCACGTCGGCGGCGCCAGGGATGCTCTGGAGCACGCGGACGATCTGCTGGGCTGCCACCCCCATCTTGTCGAGATCGTCGCCATAGAGCTTGATCGCGACATCACCGCGCACGCCCGCGATCAGCTCGTTGAAGCGGAGCTGGATCGGTTGGCTCACCTCGAAGGCATTGCCGATCTTCGTGCCCGACTTCTCCTCAATGCGTTTGAGCACATCGGCCTTCGACGTGACGCCCGCAGGCCACTCCTCTTGTGGTTTGAGGATAACAAAACCATCGGAAATGTTCGGCGGCATCGGGTCGGTGGCCACCTCTGCGGTGCCGGTCTTGGAGAACATGAGTTCCACCTCCGGCAGGCTGGTGACAGCGCGCTCCACCTCTCTTTGCATCTGCAACGACTTTTCGAGAGACACCGAAGGTACGCGGGTCGAGGCAAGCGCCACATTCTTCTCGTCGAGCTGGGGGATGAACTCCTGCCCAAGGAGACCGAACACCAGCATCGACGCCGCGAAGAAGGCGAAGCCGGCACCGATGAACGGCCAAGGCCGCGCTACCGCCTTGTCGAGCAAGGGCAAGTACCGTTCCTTGGTCTTGGCGATGATCCACACTTCCTTCTCCGAGACCTTGCCCCGGATCAGGAGTGCCACCATTGCAGGCACGAATGTGAGGGCCAGGATGAACGCCGCCACCAGCGCGAGCATGATCGTGATCGCCATCGGAGAGAAAGTCTTGCCCTCGACGCCCGTGAACATGAGCAATGGCGCGAAGGCGAGCAGAATGATTCCTTGTCCGAACACCGTTGGCTTGATCATCTCCTGGGACGCCCGCATGGTCTCTTCGAGACGTTCGCGCAGGTTGAGCAGCCGCCCTTCATGCTCCTGCCGGTGCGCGAGCCGCGCCAGGCAGTTTTCGATGATGATCACCGCGCCGTCGACGATCAGGCCGAAGTCGAGTGCGCCCAGGCTCATGAGATTGCCCGGCACGCGGAAGGCGTTCATGCCGATTGCCATCATCAGGAACGAGAAGGGAATGATGAGTACGGCGATGATCGCGGCGCGGACATTGCCGAGCAACAGAAAGAGAGCGGCGGCGACGAGGATCGCGCCTTCGATCAGGTTCCGCTGCACCGTTGCGACGGTCGCGTTGACCAGCTTCGAGCGGTCGAGGACCGTCGTCACCTTGATGCCAGGCGGCAACGACTTTCCGATGCCATCCAGCCGCTCACCGACATTGCGCGCAACAACGCGGCTATTCTCGCCGATCAGCATCAGCGCGGTGCCGATCACGGCCTCATGACCGTTCTGGCTGGCCGCGCCGGTGCGCAGTTCGCCGCCGATCTTCACATTGGCGACGTCTTTTACGAAAATGGGTAAACCACCACGCGTTGCGACAATGGCATCCTCGATCTCGTCCATGTCGCGGATGCGCGCGTCTGCACGGAGCAGGAACGCCTCGCCACCCCGGTTGAAGTAGTTGGCGCCCACAGCAAGATTGGATGCTTCCAGTGCCTTGGCGAGTTCCGAATAGGAGATGCCATAGGAGGACAGCTTCACCGGATCGGGCTCGACGATATATTGCTTGGCGTAGCCGCCGATCGAGTCGATCCCAGCGACGCCCTGGACGGTGCGGAGCTGGGGACGGATAATCCAATCCTGCACGGTTCGCAGATAGGCGGCCCGGCCCACTTCGTCCGTCAGCCGAGCACCCTCTGGCGTGAGGAAGCTGCCATCCGATTGCCAGCCGGGCTGGCCGTTGCGGATGGTCGCGCCCTTCCCGCCGGGATTGGCGAAGTCGACCGAATACATCAGCACTTCGCCCAGACCCGTCGTAACCGGGCCAATCTGCGGCTGCACGCCATCGGGTAGGGTGTCACGGGCCTGGGTCAACCGTTCGCTCACCTGCTGGCGCGCGAAATAGAGGTCGGTCTTGTCGGTGAAGATCGCCGACACTTGGCTGAACCCGTTGCGCGAGAGCGAACGCGTGGTTTCAAGGCCGGGAATGCCGGCCAGGGCGGTCTCGATCGGGAAGGTAACGCGCTTTTCGATCTCGATCGGCGAGAGCCCGCGCTCGACCGTGTTGATCTGGACCTGGTTGTTGGTGATGTCGGGAACAGCGTCGATCGGCAGCTTGGTGAGCTGCCACGCGCCGAAGCCGGCAACGACGAGAAAGAGGAGAACGACCGCCCAGCGTGCGCGGACGGATAGCGCCATAAGGTTCGCGATCATGGGTTCATTCCTGGGATCGTGTCCGCTGCGTCAGCGGTTGGGGCGTAGGACACGGTGATGTGGGAGACAGCGGCAGCATCCGCGATCGGCAAGCGCACGGCATATGAACCGGTGCGTGAGCCTCTGGGGGCGATCCTGCTCCAGCGTGTATCGGCGATCACGTCGGGACGACCATCCGAAAAACGGGCAACGACATGCAGATGCCCGTAAAGCATGCCAAGGGCCAATGCGGGGCGCCGGACCAGGCCGTGGACCAGAACGGTGTCACCGGCGTCCTCGGCATGGACGCTCCAGATTTTCAGCGATTTGCCGGATCTCGTATCGGGCGTGATAGCGAGCGCTGGATTGTGGGCGCAGGCCGACGTCAAAACGCCGACCGCGCCTCCTGCAACGATTTGCAGGGCTGTGGCGCGCCTCATTCCTCTTCCCCCGCGCCCTTGCCGAGCTCGGCTTTGAGCAGGAAGGCGTTGCGGGTGGCGATGGCCTGGCCAGCAGGGAAACCCGACGCAATCTCGATCCGGCCGGCACTGCGTTGCCCCGTCGTCACGGGCGTCGCCTTGAAGCCGTTGGCGGTACGAACGAACACCACGTCGCGACCATTGACCGACTGCACCGCTTCTTCGGGAACGACGATCGCGCTGGTCGTCGCGCCCCGGCTCGGAATCATCCGCACGCGGACCGCAAGGCCGGGTTGAAGGAGGCCGCTGGTCACGTCCAGGACGGCGGTGGCGGCGCGCGTCTCGCCGCTGAGCGTGGGGGTCACCGCCCGCACCCGTGCATCCACGGTACGGCCATCAGGCAGTTCGACGATCGCCTTGTCGCCCGCTTCGAGGCGAGCCGCATCGGCCGCGCCGACCGCCGCCTCGATCTGGATCTGACGCGGATCAGCGACCCGGAACAATTCGGTCTCCGGTTGCACATAGGCACCTAGACTGACCTTCATTGCGGTCACGCGACCCGAGATCGGACTTGCGAGGACAACGCCACGACCGTCGGACGTGATGTTGGCGGCACCCGCTGCAACCGCCGCGCGCCGGGCTTCCGCGGCGGCCGATGCAGCTTCCGCCTGCGCGGTCTCCAGATCGACCCGTGCGGACACCTTCTGGTCATACAGATAGCGTTCGCGGGCCAACGCCTTCTGCGCCAGCGTTGCCTTGGCACCAGCGGCGGTACGGTCCGCCGCGATCTGCGCGGCATCGCGGCTTTCGACCACCGCCAGCGCCTCGCCGGCGCGAACCGGATCGCCGAGCCGCTTCAGGACGCGCGTTACGGCACCACCCGCCCTAGCGGTCACGATGGCCTCGCCGGTCGGTGAAGGAGTGATGATCGCCTGGGATACAATCTCCGCGCCCAGCCCGCCCGCGCTGATCGTCTCGGTGACGACGCCTGCATCCTTGATCGCGGCCGCCGTCATCGTGATCGTATCGGCGGGCGCATCGCCCTCTGCCTCCTCGCTCTTCGCGGCATTCTCGGTCGTGGCCGCAGGGGTGTCGCTCGTGCAGCGCGCGACGGAAAAACCGCCGATAGCGGCGAGCAACACGGCGGCCGCCACGCCGCCCAAAAGGCGCTTGTCTTGGATCATAGGATATCTCCGGAATGGGGCTGGCCAAGGCGCGACGGCCCGGCGATCGACGGCGCAGAGGCCGCCGTCATGTTGGGAAAGTGCGTGATGAACTGCACCGCTGAGAAGGAAGGCTGCATCGCTCAGCGTTCCCCCACTTCCGGCGCGGGAGCGGTCAGTCGCTCAAGGCGAGCCTCGGCATCGTGATAGGCCGCCAGCGCATCGGTGAAAGCAGCGCGCGTTTCGGCAAGCGTTCTTTCCGCCTCCAGCAGGTCGAGCTGACTGAACTTGCCCTGGGCATAGCCGACACGGGCAATCCGCGCCGCCTCCATCGCCGCGGCAAGGCCGGGGCCGCCCGTCGATCGGGCCGTTGCCGCCGCATTGGCGAGTTGGGCCTGTGCGCCAGCGATGGCCTGCTCGGCCTCGATGATCGCAATCCTGCGATTGGCGTCGGCGCGATCCTGTTCGGCCCGCGCCTGGCTGACGGCTGCGGACCCGTTGTTGAAGACGGGAAAGGGAATGGCGATCCCCACCACCGCCGCCATGTCGTTGGTCGCCGCGAGGCGCCGGGCGCCGGCGCTGACCGTGATGTCGGGCACCCGCTGGGATCGTGCGAGCCGTACCTGGGCGTTGGCGGTACTCACGTCCGCCTGCGCGGCGGCAAGTGCCAGTGTTCCTTCGGGCGTGATCGGCATTGTCGGCCCGTAGCCGCCAACCCGGTCGAACCATGCCAGATCAAGTGCACCGTCGATCGGTTGACCGATCAGGCGCGCAAGATTGCCGCGCGCCACTTCGGCCTCGCGGATCGCCTTTTCCAGTCCAAGCTCGGCGTTGACGCGCAGCACATCGGCGCGCTGCTGGTCGATCGGCGCCCCTGCCCCGGCAGTCACGCGGACGCGCGCCGCCCGGAAGGCATTGCCCGCGATCTCGGCTTGCTGGCGTGCGACCTCCACGCGCCGCTCGGCGGCGGCGGCTTCGATATAGGTCTGGGATATGCGCAGATTGAGGTCTGCAAGCGCGATGGCCGCGTCGATGCGAACGCGATTGCTGCGGGAATCGGCGACTGCGATCCGGGCCGAACGCTTTCCGCCCAATTCGATCGGCAAGGCAAGGCTTGCCGTCGTCTCGGCGCTGCGAAGACCGCGATAGTCGCCGGACCCCGCGACATTCTCCGTCTGCACCTGGATTTCGGGATTGGGTCGGAGCCCAGCGATAGTGCGCGCGGCACCAGCGGCGCGCAGGTCCGCGCTCGCAGCATCGATACTGGGGGAGCTACCCCCGGCGATGGTGCGGGCACGGTCCAGTGTGAAGACAGGTTGATTGGCAGATGGTGGCGATGTGGCCGTCTGCGCCTGCGCGATCGACGCGCAGGACGTTACGGCCAGTAAGGCCGCGATGACACGATGCATGGATGAAGAACTCCTGACGAACCTTGAGAGCCCACCGGTCGACGCCGGAGGGAGCTAGGGAATCGTCAGGCCTGTGGAGGTCGTAACGCCGTGTCGGCTGGCGCAGCCGTCAGGGCTATTTCCTGTGTCGGCCGCATGATGGATGCGTTCTTATCCTGACCAACGGCGTCGGCTTTCGCAAGTGGCGCGGCGACATGATGGCCATGGCAGCTGCCATGATGGTGCGGATAGCCCTTGTCGCTATCGGCGGGCACCTGGTCGCCGTCGCCATCGGTATGACCGATTTCGGCGGCGCTGTTGGCATCGATGCAGACGATCGGTTCCATTGCATGCGTGATCGATCCCACCCCAAGGGTCAGGAACACGGCCAGACAAGCAAAAAGGATCGTCAATCGATGCATCTACGCTCCTTCTAGCAACTACAGGCTCGTAGAGGCCAGCGAATGTTGTGCCGGGCCTTCATTTGATGGTTTTCGACGTAGTTCTGCGCGCGCCTGGCTGACGATCTGCAGGCCGCCCCAGATACCCAGCGCCGCCATGATCAGGGCGACCGCGAGATCCGGCCAGGCCGTGCCTGTGCCGACCACGCCCGCAGCCGCGAGCAGGACGGCGAGATTGCCGATCGCGTCGTTGCGCGAGCAGATCCAGACCGAGCGCATGTTCGCGTCGCCAGCACGGTAGCGATAGAGCATGAGCGCGACGCTGCCGTTGGCGATGAGCGCGATCACCCCGACGATCCCCATCGTCTCAGCCTGCGGCACGCCCCCACCCAATGCGGCAAGGACCGTCGTGACGAGCACATAGAGGCCGAAGGCGAGGATCGTGCCCCCCTTGAGCAGCGCGGCGCGCGACCGCCAGCCCAGCGCCATGCCGGCGACCCCGAGACTGATCGCATAATTCGCGGAATCGCCCAGAAAATCGAGCGCGTCCGCCTGCAGCGAGCGCGATCCCGAAGCGATGCCCGCGACGATCTCGCCGAAGAACATCGCCAGATTGATCACGAGCGCGATCCAGAGCACGCGGCGCCAGCGCGGATCGTTGGATGGGTCCGGCTTCGCGGATGCGCAACTGTTGCAGGCCATTTCATTACCTCGAACGACTCGATGTCATGCGCTATATGCGGCCTGTAGCAACTATAGGGTCAAGCGGGATTTCTGATGCAGATTGGTGAACTGGCACGAACGACCTCGACCAAGGTCGAGACAATTCGTTTCTACGAGAAGATTGGATTGCTTCCCGAACCGGGGCGTACCGCAGGCAACTACCGCGACTATGGGGCCGCCCATTTGGCGCGGCTCTCCTTCATCCGCCGCGCGCGCGACCTCGGTTTCACGCTCGATCAGGTGCGCGCGCTTCTTTCCCTGTCCGACGATCGGAGCCGCTCGTGCAGCGCCGTGGACAGCGTTGCGCGCGCGCATCTCGCGCAGATCGACCAGAAGATCGCCGATCTTCGCGCACTTCGCCGCGAGCTCGACGAACTGATCGGCCAGTGCAGCCAGGGTGCGATCTCCGAATGCCGAATCATCGAAGCGTTGGGGCCGCCAAGCTACGCAGGGCATTGACCCTGTAGCCGCTACAGGGTGCAGAACATCCCCGCGACTCGCTGCGGAGGTGACGATGAGCGACTGCGGATGTGAGGCGGATACCAAGCGGGCGGGCACCGATCCGGCCTATCGGCGTGCGCTGTGGATCGTGGTCATCCTCAACGTCGGGTTCGGCCTGTTCGAGCTGGTCGGCGGTTTCATTGCCGGTTCCCAGGCGCTGGAAGCGGATTCGCTGGATTTCATCGGTGACGGATCGATCACGCTCGTCGGGCTGATCGCGCTCGGCTGGGCTGCGGTCGCGCGCAGCCGCGTCGCGCTCGTGCAAGGCATCTTTCTCGCAAGCCTCGGGCTCGGCGTCATCGGGTTCGCTGCGTGGCGCGCATTTCATGCGATCCCGCCCGAAGCCAAGCTGATGGGCGGGATCGGTATCGCGGCACTCGTCGTCAACGTATCGGCCGCCCTGGTCCTCGCGCGGTTCCGCGACCAGGGAGATGCGACGTCGCGCGCCATCTGGCTGTTCTCGCGTAACGACGCCCTTGCCAATATCGCCGTGATCGCCGCTGCCGCGCTGGTGGCCTGGACGGGACAGGCCTGGCCCGATCTCGTCGTCGCCGGCGTGATCGCGCTGCTGTTCCTCCATTCCGCTTACGACATCATTCGCGACGCGCGC
Organism: Sphingomonas sp. DBB INV C78; assembly: GCF_042693015.1. Classification (NCBI taxonomy): domain Bacteria; kingdom Pseudomonadati; phylum Pseudomonadota; class Alphaproteobacteria; order Sphingomonadales; family Sphingomonadaceae; genus Sphingomonas; species Sphingomonas sp. DBB INV C78. Next base: position 3,104,479 of record NZ_CP170544.1, read on the forward strand.
CGCGAGCTGGCGGAACATGCAACGAGGGCACGGGCATGAACGACAGCGCCTACACGCCGCCGCTCGGGACCGGTGACACCGCGGATTACGATCGCGCAATCCGGCGCTGGACCCGAGAGATGCGTTGGCGCAGCGCCATGATCGAGCTGCTCGCGCCTCGCCCCGGCGAGACCGTCATCGATGTCGGGTGCGGCACCGGCAGCTTCGCGGTCATGCTCAAGGCCGCCGCGCCTCGCGTGCGGGTCATCGGCATCGATCCCGACGAAGAAGCGCTGGCGATCGCTCGCGCGAAGGGCGACGCTGCGGGCGCGGACCTCCACTGGGAACGCGGTTTCGCGCGGGACATTGGTTCCCGTTCGGCCGACGCCGTGGTGTCGAGCCTGATGTTCCACCAGGTGCCGATGGCGGAAAAGCGGGCGGGCCTCGCAGCGATGCACGCGGCGCTCCGCCCCGGCGGCAGGCTTGTGATCGCCGATTACGGGCGGCAACGGGGCTTGATGCGGCTGCTGTTCCGCCTGATCATCCAGCAGCTCGACGGCGTGGCAGACACCCAGCCCAATGCCGACGGCGTGCTTCCAGAGCTCGTCCGCGCGGCGGGGTTCGACAATGTGCGCGAAGCAGCGCGCATCCACACGGTGACGGGCACGATCGCGCTGATCGCGGCGGATCGGCCAGACTGACGGGGCACGGCCATGACAGACCTGAAAGCGGAGCAGAAGGAAATCAGGAAGCAGTCCTTGCTGGCCTTTCTGCTGTGTGCGGCGATCTCGGTCGCATGCGTCCTTTTCCTGCCCAGGTTGATCTCCTTCCCGTCGGAGATCGGCGCGCGGCTTGCCTTCGCGATCCAGACGAGTTTCGTCCATTTCGCCATCGTCCTGCTCGCCGTCCGCATGGTCTCGAGCGGGCGCTACCGGTCTGCCGCCGACATCGGCGGCGCGGCCAAGGGGCCACCGAGCCCCGCGCTCGCGGTCAAGGCCGCGTTCCTGCAGAACACGCTGGAGCAGGCATTTCTGGGCGTCGGCGCGCATCTGCTGCTCGCCTCGGTCACCGGTGGCCGGTGGCTGGGACTGCTGGTTGCGTCGTCCATATTGTTCGCGATCGGCCGATGGAGCTTCTATCGTTGCTATCCGGGCGGCGCCGGGGCGCGTGCCTTCGGGATGGCGACGACTGCGCTCGCGTCGCTGGCCTGCTACCTGGTCGCGCTCGCGATGCTCCTCGGTCGCCTATTCGGCGGGTGACCCCGGCGAGCGGGCCGTGGCCGCGCTGCGCCCGCTGTACCAGAAGCCGGCGACGAGCACGAGGATCGTCGCGGCCTGCGCAAGCACGGTCTCGGTCGTTGGAAACAGCCCCAAAAGCTCGATGCGCGGTACATCGGCCAGCGGCGCCACGCCGAGGATGCCTGCCTCCTGCAGTCCTGCAATGCCCTTGCCAGCGAGGACGACCGCAAGAATCGCGATCAGGATCGAACTCCACGAGAAGAATTGGGTGATCGGCAGCCGGGCGCTGAAGCGGAGCATGATCCACGCGATCAGCGCGAGCAGTCCGGTCGCCGCGCCGGCTCCGGCCAGCATCGCCGCGCCATTCCCCTCCCCCCACAGGGCCGCATAGAAGAGGATCGTCTCGAACACCTCGCGGTAGACGACCACGAAAGACAGCAGGAACAGGAACCAGCCCGACTGACGCGACAGCGCCGCGGTCACCTTTGCCTTCACATAGCGCTGCCACGCCTCGGCGTTGCTCTTGCCGTGCATCCAGATGCCGACGGTGAGCAGGATGATCGCCGCGAACAGTGAGCCGAAGCCCTCGGTGAGTTCACGCGATGCACCGCTCACGCTGATGAAATAGGTCGCGACGAACCAAGTGGCGACACCGGCCGCGAGCGCGGCGATCCATCCGCCATGGACGAAACCCAGGACTTCGGGGCGCTCAGTCTTCTTGAGGAACGCGATCATCGCGACGACGATCAACAGCGCCTCGAGCCCTTCGCGCAACAGCACGCCGAACGCGCCGAGAAAGCTGGACGCGCTGCTCGCCCGCTCAGGCGCCAGCGCGGCTTCAGCCTCGGTGAACAGGCTGGCCAGCGCGCGGTTCGCCGCTTCGACTTCGCTTGCCGGTCGCCCCTGTCCGATCGCCCCGCGAAGCTTCGCCATCGCCCCCTCGATCCGCGCCATCAGTGCCGCGTCGCGCGCGGCAAGCACCGGCTCGACCGGCTCGAAGCCATCGAGATAGGCGGAAAGCGCGAGATCTGCTGCGGCCTTGCGGTCGCCGGCGCGATAGGCTGCCAGGCTTTGGTCGAGCCGTTCGCGCGTCAAGGCAAGCGAGCCATCGACGCGCACGGTCACTGCGTCGGGATGGCGGCGCAGAAAGGCGGAAAGCGCAGCCGCCTTTTCCGGGCCGATATCGGCCGCCAGCGCGGCCGGGGTGACGCCGATCAGGGCCGCGAGATTGGGATATTTGGCGCGGAGCGCGGCATCGCCGCGCCACAACTGCTCGCCGTCGCGCGCGGCGGCCTCGGGATAGGCGAATTGGCCGACATGGAAGGCCAGTGCCCAACGATCGGCGTCGGGCAGTGCTTCGAAGCTCTGCATCGCCGTGCCGTCAAGGCCCTGGCTGATGACTTGATAGAGGCCGAAAAGGCTGCGCTGATCGGCGCGCGCCTTGTCGGTGAAGGCGATCGGTGGGGGATCGAGCTTGGCGGCGTCGGGCCCGTGGCCGTTACCGCTGGCACCATGGCAGGCGGCACAATTCTGCGCGTAGAGCGCAGCGGCGCGCGTCAAATCCGGTGGCGAACTGGGCGCGAGCGGTACTGGATATGCCGCTAGCAGCGCAGCGGCGAGCGCTCGTGATTGTTCCGCCACTGTCGCCGGCGGCGCCTTGGCGGCGATCGCATTGCGCAGCGTCCCCGACCGGCGAAGCAGATCCGCCTTGGCCGAAGTTGGAGCCAGTGCCCGAATCCTCGCTTCGACCTGCCCGGCAAATTCGGTCATCTCGGCATATTCGGCAGTGCTGGTCACCCTGCCGTCTGAAACCGCCCCTGAATAGTCGACCGCGACATAGTCGAGCAGGCGCCAGGTCGTTTGCACTTCGGCATCGCTGGCCGACGCGCGTGCGGGCAGCGACAGCGTCAGCGCCGCGAAGATCAGGATGAGCCATCGCATCGGGAACGGCCGATGAGCGACAACAGCGTTGGAGGCAGCAAGGTGGCCGGAGCGCATCGACGAGTCTCTTGTTAAGAATCGTTCGCGGTTTGCACCCTCTAGCAGCTAGAGGGTCAAGCCCAATTTCCGACAACCGGCGATCAGAGCCCAGACATTCATCCGAATTGGCCGAGACGACTGCGAACGACCCGGAGCTGCTGTTGGTGCCGAATGGGCCGTGTTAATCGGCGGACGTGGCATTCCAAAACTGGCGACCGGCGGATGATGGCGCGCCCGCGGGCCTCGGAATAGCCGGTTTTCGGGGTGCCTGAACTTGACTCGATTCAGCAACAGGCAGAGAATGTGTGCATGAGACGAGCGCTAAAATTTGCGCTGATCTTAGGCGTCTTATTCGGCCTGTTCGGACAGATTGTCACAGTCGCCGCAAGTCCTACTATGGCAACGGCCATGAGCAGAACTGCGCCAGCGGCGATGCCCATGGACTGTGTCGGAATGATGCAAAGCGATGGTGAGAAGTCGCTGCCTTGCCAGCAGATGACCCTTGCTTGCCTGGCTGGCATGGGTTGTCTCCCCCTATTTGCGCTCGACAGCCGGTCATCCCCCCTGCCGGAAATGGTGAGCGTGGATCTGCTGCTCATTTCGCCATCCTACCCGACACTACAGGGACGATCGGCTCAGCCCGAACAGCATCCGCCCAACCCCTTGGCCTGAATTCGCCAGGCGAACTCTCCTAAGCACTGGACAGCGCCGCGCGCTGCCCACCCTTTGGGGCCGGTTTGCCCAAGGCACTTTCAGTCCAAGGAGAGGAATGATGAAAACCTTAATATTCAGCGCTTCGGCGGCCGCATTCACGATGCTCGTCGCCGTCCCGATTCCGGCATTGGCACAGGCAGATGTCGAGAAACCGGCCACCATCAAATGCGAGTGGCAACCCCAGGCTCCTGGTCCGCGTGCGCCGCTGAGTGCGCGGGTCTGCAAGAAGGTCGCCGACCCGCGCGATCAGATGACAGGGATCGGCGGACCGGAATGCGATCCCGCTTATACCGGCAAGACTGGCCGTTATGTGTGGCGGTCGCGGCCGCAATATGGTCCGCGCGCGCCTCTGCAGGGGCCGGTCCGCGTTTGGGTCGATGGGAGCGATGTCTGCTGATGGCGTGATGTGACGGCGAGGTGCTAACTCGCCCTCGCCGTCGATCATGGATCGGGCGATATTGCCTGTTCCAAACTTGTTGGAGCGCTTCGGGAGGCGCCTTTTTTTGGCTCCTCCCGAGGCATTTTGTCCCTGTCTACTGCTTCCGGATGGCCGTCACCTCGCCGGCGCCGTCCTTGAGCGCGAGATCGAAGGCGACCTTGTCGCCCACCTTGACCGCATCGGTGATCGTTGGCGCGGCCTTGAACGCCATCGTCATCGCCGGCCATTTGGCTTCGGGGATCGGGCCATGGTCGAGCGTGATCGTGCCCGCGGCCTTGTCGATCGCGGTGACCGTGCCATGGCCCTTGGCCATGATCGGCGCCGTGGACGCCGGGGCCATCGCCATGTTGCCCATGTCGCTGCTCATGGCTGCGGCGGGCGCCGCCTGGTTGGTCTCGGTCGCGATTGGCGTCTCCGCCTTCTTGCCGCACGCGGCAGTCAGGGCGGCAAGGCCGAGGGCAATGGTCAGTCGTGCATAGTTCATGGTCTTCTCCTTGCAGGTTAAACGGGTTGAGGTATCGGCTTGGTTTTCGGCCGGCGTAGCAGCAGATAGGCGGCGGGCAGGACGAACATCGACAGCAGCGGCGCGGTCAGCATGCCGCCGATCATCGGCGCCGCGATCCGGCTCATGACCTCAGAGCCGGCGCCCGATCCGAGCAAGATCGGCAGCAGGCCGGCAAGGATCACAGCGACCGTCATCGCCTTGGGCCGGACGCGAAGCAGCGCGCCCTCGCGCACCGCCGTTTCGACCTGCCCGGCATCCGGATCGACGCCCCGCTCTTCGAGCGCGTTCTTAAGATAGATCAGCATCACCACGCCGAACTCGGCGGAGACGCCGGCGAGCGCGATGAACCCGACCCCGGTCGCGACCGACTGGTTGAAGCCGAGCAGGTAGAGGATCCAGATGCCACCGGTGAGCGCGAACGGCAGCGTGCCCATGATCAGCGCCGCTTCGTCGAAGCGCCGGAAGATCATGTAGAGCAGGACGAAGATGATGAGCAGCGTCGCGGGTACGACCAGCTTGAGTTTCTCGACCGCGCGCTGGAGATATTCGAACTGGCCGGAATAGGCGATGCTGACGCCGGGCGAGAGCCTGACCTGTTTCGCGACTGCGCGTTGCAGGTCGCCGACGACCGAGGCGAGATCGCGCCCGCGCACGTCGACATAGACCCAGGTCGAGGGCCGCGCATTCTCGGTCTTGAGCATTGGCGGTCCTTCGGCGATCGATATGTCCGCCACCGTACCGAGCGTGATCTGCTGGCCCGATGGCGTCAGGACCGGCAAGGTCCGCAACCCCTCCAGGCTGTCGCGCAATTCGCGCGGATAGCGCACGCTGATCGGATAGCGGGCCAGCCCCTCGACCGTCTCGCCGATGGTCTCGCCGCCGATCGCGCCCGAGACGATCGATTGCACGTCGGCGATGTTGAGCCCGAACCGCGCCGCGGCGGCGCGGTCGATATCGACATCGACATAGCGTCCGCCGGTCAGTCGTTCGGCCAGTGCCGAGCTGACGCCGGGCACGGTCTTGGCGACGGTCTCGACATCGTGCGCGATGCGATCAAGCTGGGCGAGATCGGCACCCGACACCTTGACCCCGATCGGACTCTTGATGCCGGTCGCCAGCATGTCGATGCGGTTGCGGATCGGCGGCACCCAGACATTGGCGAGGCCGGGAAGCTTCACTGTCCGGTCCAGCTCCTCGACCAGTTTCTCGGGCGTCATCCCCGCCCGCCATTGGTCGCGCGGCTTGAACTGTATGGTGGTCTCGAACATCTCGAGCGGCGCCGGATCGGTGGCGGTCTCGGCGCGGCCGGCCTTGCCGAACACGCTCTCGACCTCGGGCACTGTCTTGATCAACCGATCGGTCTGCTGGAGCAGTTGCGAGGCCTTCGCCGCCGACAGCCCAGGTAGCGCGGAGGGCATGTAGAGCAGGTCGCCCTCGTCGAGGTTGGGCATGAACTCGCCGCCGAGCCGGGTGAGCGGCCAAGCCGTGGTCGCGAACACCAAGGCCGCGATCAGCAGCACGGTCTTCGGCCGCTCCATCGTCCAGTCGATCGCGGGGCGGTAGAGGTTGGTCAGCCAGCGATTGACTGGATTGGCCTGCTCGGCCGGGATACGGCCCCGGATCAGCCAGCCCATCAGGATCGGCACCAGGGTCACCGACAGGATCGCCGCCGACGCCATTGCATAGGTCTTGGTGAAGGCGAGCGGCGCGAACAGCCGGCCTTCCTGCGCCTCCAAAGTGAACACCGGAATGAAGGAGAGCGTGATGATCAGCAGGCTGAAGAACAGGGCCGGTCCGACCTCGGCAGCCGCATCGGTAATCACCGTCCAGCGCGTTTCGCCGGCCAGCGTCTCGCCGGGATGGTCATGCTCCCAGCGCTCGATCTTCTTGTGGGCGTTCTCGATCATCACCACCGCCGCATCGACCATCGCGCCGATCGCGATCGCAATGCCGCCCAGCGACATGATGTTGGCATTCACCCCCTGGAATCGCATGACGACGAACGCGGCGAGCACGCCCAGCGGCAGGGTCAGGATCGCGACCAATGCCGAACGGACGTGCCAGAGGAACAGGCCGCAGACCAATGCCACGACAATGAACTCCTCGACCAGCTTGTGGGTGAGATTCTCGACCGCACGGTCGATGAGCTGCGAGCGGTCATAGACCGTCACCACCTCGACGCCGGGCGGCAGGCCTTTTTTGAGCTCGGCGAGCTTGTCCTTGACCGCCGCGATCGTCTCGCGGGCATTCTTGCCGGAACGCAGGATGACGACGCCGCCGGCGACCTCGCCTTCGCCGTTCAGTTCGGCGATGCCGCGCCGCATCTCGGGACCAATCTGGATATTGGCAACATCACCTAGCCGCACCGGCACGCCACCGGCCGTCGTCTTCAACGGGATCGCCCGGAAGTCGTCGAGCGACTTCAGATAGCCCGAGGCGCGGACCATATATTCGGCCTCGGCCATCTCCAGCACCGAGCCGCCCGCTTCCTGATTGGCCTTCTGAATGGCATCGACGGCCTGGGCATGGGTGATGCCGTAGGCGGCGAGTTTCACGGGATCGAGCAGCACCTGGTATTGCTTGACCATGCCGCCGATGCTGGCGACCTCGGCGACGCCCGTCACGGTCTTCAATTCGTAGCGCAGGAACCAGTCCTGAAGTCCACGGAGCTGCGACAGGTCGTGGCGCCCGCTACGATCAACCAGCGCATATTCATAGACCCAGCCGACCCCGGTCGCGTCCGGCCCCAGCGCGCTGCGGGCGCTCGCCGGCAAGCGCCCCTGCACCTGGTTGAGATATTCGAGGACGCGGCTGCGCGCCCAATAGAGGTCGGTACCGTCCTCGAAGATCACATAGACGAAGCTGTCGCCGAAGAAGGAATAGCCGCGCACCGTCTTGGCGCCCGGCACCGAGAGCATGGTGGTGGTCAGCGGATAGGTGACCTGGTTCTCGACGATCTGCGGCGCCTGTCCCGGATAGGAAGTGCGGATCACGACCTGCACGTCGGACAGGTCGGGCAAGGCGTCGATCGGCGTCGAGCGCACCGCCCATAGACCGGCGCCAACCAGCGCCAGCATGCCGATCAGGACAAAGAAGCGATTCCTGACCGACCAGCGGATGAGATGGGCGATCACTGGCCCGCCACCTTGGCCATGCGCCGCACGGTCGGCCCCGCCGGCGGTCGATCGAAGCCGAAGCGGACACGATCGCCCGTCTTCAGGCCACGCGCGATCATCGGATCGGGAAGCTGGAAGGTCATCGTCATCGCCGGCCAGCCGATGGCGGGCACCGGCTCGTGGCTGAGCGTCACCGAATTGGCGGTGAGCTGCTCGATCTTGCCGACCGTCTCGTAGAGCGCGGCTGGAGCGGCGGGCTTGCCAGCCGCCGGCGGCGTACCGCCACCGATCGGCCGTGCTTCCATACCGGAAAGACTCGCCTCGGAATCGATCAGGAACTGCCCCGACGCGACGATCTTCTCGCCTTCGGCTAGGCCCGCCAGGATTTCAGTGTCGTCACCGGCTTCGCGGCCCGTCTGAACCTCGGCAGGCCGGAAGCGCCCCTTGTCGAGCGCCAGCATCACCAATGTCCGCTTGCCGGTGCGGATCAGCGCTTCGGATGGGACCAGCAGCGCAGGCTGCGCGCTGCCACCGAACGAGACAGTGGCGAACATGCCGGGCCGCAAGCGACCACCGCGATTGGGAAGCTCGATCCGCACGGTCAGCGTCCGGCTGTCGGCCTGTGTCTGAGGCAGGATCGCGGAAACACGGCCCGACAAGGTCTCGCCGGGGAACGCCGCGAGCGTTGCCTGCACGGTTTGCCCGGGCCTGAGCGGACCGGCGATCGCCTCGGGCACGGCGGCATTGAGCCAGACCGTGCCGAGACCGTTCACCTCGGCGAGCGTTTGTCCTGCCGTCAGGGTCATGCCTGCGCGCACGTCCAACGTCTTGATCACACCCCCGGTTGGCGTGGAGATCGTCACGACATTGTGCGGCCGCCCCGTCCGCTCGACCGATGCGATCGTGCCCGACGACATGCCGAGCAGCATGAGCCGCTGGCGCGCCGCCTGGGTCAGCGCCGCATTCCCGGTGCGGCGGACCGCGAGAAACTCGGCCTGCGCGCCGCCCCACTCCGGCACCAGGATATCGGCGAGCGGCGCCCCCGCGCCGACCACGTCACCCGGCGCGCGACCATAAACCCGCTGGACGAAGCCTGCTGCGCGCGCCTGGACGATCGCGACATCGCGTTGGTTGAAGTCGATCGTGCCGGTGGCGGTGATGCTGCTCGCCAGTTCGCCGCGCCGGACAGCAGCCGTGCGCAATCCAAGCGTTTGCGAGGTAGCCGGATCAATCCGGACGCCGGGGGCATCGCCGCCTCCTTCATCGCCATATTTGGGGACAAGCTGCATATCCATGAACGGCGATTTGCCCGGCTTGTCGAAATGCTGCGACGGGACCATCGGATCATACCAGTAGAGCGGCTTGCGGCCGGCATCGGCGGTTTGCGCAGGAGCAGTTTCGCTCCCGCCGAGATGGGCAATGCCATAGCCCGCGCCACCGGCGAGGAGTGCGAGCGCTGCGGCGGCTAGACCCAGCCGGACACGGGGCGATATCTCAAGGCTCATCGGTCTTCGCTCCGGTAGGTGAGGGTCAATCGGGCACCGTCGGCGGCGACCAGGGCCTCGCGATCAAGGGTGTTGAGAGAAGCGTCGGCAAGCACGGCATAGGCGTCGGCGATATCGACGAGACTGGCCCGCCCTGCCGCGTAGCTGGCGGTTTCCAGTTTGACGCGCTGTTCGGCAAGCGGCTGCAACGTGTCCCGCGCGCGCATCCACTGCTCATGATGCATGACGTGATCGGCCAGATCGGCCTCGAGGTCGGCGGCGAGCGCGCGCCGGGCTGCTTCGCGTTCAGCCAGGATGCGGCCAGCATTGGCCTGGGCCGCGGCGATCCCGGCATTCTGGCGATTGCGGGTGAAGAACGGCAGGCTGACCGTCACCCCGGCGGAGACATAGTCGCCGAAACGGGGATCGCGGCGTTGATAGGCCAGGTTGACACCAAAGTCGGAGCGTCGGCCGGCATCGGCCACGCGGACATCGGCATCCGCCTGGCCGGCCTGAGCATCGATCATCCGAATCGTCGGTTGACGATCGAGGCCCGCTCGCAGGACTGCTGCATCGACCGCAAAATCGGGGATTGGCCCGGCAATCTCTGGGGCGGTCTCGCCGGTCCAGCGAGTCAGCGTCGCGCGTGCCCGTGCTACGTTCGACACCAGCTCGCTCCGGCGATCCTGCATCGCGGCTATGGCTTGATGCCCGGCGAGCGTCTGCGCCGGCCGCGCGCTGCCCGAGGCAACCGCGCCTGGCGTCGTTCCCACCACGTGCTCGAGGCGGGACAGGACATCGTCGAGCGCGGCAAGCCTGCGTTCGGCATAGGCCAGGTTGATCCAGGCAAGCGCAGTACCGACCTCGACCGTGCGCGCCTCGGCGGCAGTATCGGCCTCGGCCGCCTTGATATCGCTATCGGCGCGCGCCTGCTGGGCATGGCGCTTGGCGAGGTTGGGAATATCCTGGGACACGCCGACCCGCGCCATGGTGAAATCGTCCTGACTGGGCTCGAACGCGAGCGGTCCCGAGATCGGGAAGCTCTCGATGCTCACGCCGAGTGTCGGATCGGGCAGCGCGCCGGCCGCGCCGCGCGCGGAACGCGCGGCATCGGCGCCGAGCGCCTTGGCCTTGATCGACGGCGCTTCCTGTCGGGCGCGCTGGAGCGCGGCTTCGAAGGTGAGCGGACCGGCGAACGCAACGGCTGGGATTGCCGCGAGCAGCGGCGCGCAAAGAAACAATCGCATGAAAAACTCCTGATCGGAGGGTCGGGCCAGCATCGTGCAATATGACGGGCATGTCAGTGGCGGCGGAATGAAGGGAATCCCGCCGCCACTGCTGGCCTAGCCGTCTATGCGACCTGAAGCGGCCAGAACCTGTGCCTAGCCGACCGAAGAGGCCGACGAAGGCGACGCCATGCTATGCATCTCCTTCATGCAGTCTGCGGCACTCATCTTCATCATGTCGCAGTTGCAGCTTGCCACCTGGGCGGTATCGGGCACCCAGACGCGCCGCTGAGCCGGTCCCGTGGCGCGCGGGCCATATTGCGGAACCGACTTCCACTCATAATGACCGGATTGTTGGCTGTGGTCGGACGGGCCGGCGAATGCGGCGGCAGGTACGGCAAGGGCTACGCCCAGCAGGGCATAGAAAACACGGTTTTTCATGACTGTAATCCTTTGGCAAATCATCGTGGTGGCCGCAGGTCGGACAGGATGTCTGGGTGCGCGATAGGCGCACCGATCCTGTCAGCCTGACAGCCGGGTTCGATCAGCCAAGGAGAGTCGGTGGTTCCGGTTCGGGAGTAAGCTCGCTGCCGTGCAGGACGGTGGTGGTCGTCCAGAAGGCCAGGGACGGATCAGCCGCGCGCGCCGCCAGCACCGGTGCGTCATTCCGCACGGCCATGGGAACGACGCAGCCCATTGCCGCGATGCAGGCCAGGGTCATGCCCTTGCAGGGCTTTTGCGCGGGCTGCTGTTGCTGCGCCATCATCTTCATGCAGTCTTCGGACATGCCTGAATCGGCCATCCCGGACATCGCCATCGACGCGGACACCGCAGGCGGGGCGGACGCATAAGCGACCGCCTGGCCGAACAGGCCAATCAGGGCTCCCAGAAGGAGAAAGAGACGAAGCGCGCGTTTCACGTCGCCAGCAGTCTAGCCGAAAGATGTCGGTGAGACAATTCGATCTTGTCTGCCCGCATGTCGGTTGAAGCCCAGTTCATGCGGCGCGCAGCCGAGTCGCGTGGTGGCCTTCGCAGCGGTGTACTTCGACCGTCACATGGACCAGTTCCTCGTGGATCGTGACCCGAGCCGCATAGGCGCCCGGTGAGTCTGGATTTGCCGCGATCAGCGAGACGATCGCGGCGTAGCGCCCGGGGCCGACCTGCCAGACATGAAGGTCGGCGATCTGGGCGTCGCCATCCTCGATCGCTTCGCGGATCTCGGCCTCGAGTCCGGGATTGGCGGCGGCATCGACCAGCACCGCGCCGGTGTCGCGCAGCAGGCCCCATGACCAGCGGGCAATCACGATCGCGCCGACAATGCCCATTGCCGCGTCCATCCAGCGCCATCCCAAATAGAGGCCGGCGAACAAGGCGGCGATTGCGAGCACCGAGGTCAGGGCATCCGCAAGCACATGGAAATAGGCGGAACGGAGATTGTTGTCGTGATGACCGTCGCCGTGCGCCGGCGCGTGCGCGTGACCGTGGTCATGGCCGTGATGATGCCCGCTTCCGCCCGACAGCAGCCAGGCGCTCGCGAGATTGACGATGAGGCCGAGTCCGGCAATCCAGAGCGCCTCGGTGTAGGCGACGGTCGCCGGGGCAAGCAGTCGCTGGAACGACTCCACGCCGATGCCGAGCGCGATCAATGCCAGCACGAGCGCGCTCGCGAACCCGGCGAGATCGCCGACCTTGCCCGTTCCGAAGATGAAGCGCGGATTTGCGGCATGTCGGCGTGCGAACCCATAGGCGATCGCCGCCACGCCGAGCGCGCCGGCATGGGTTGCCATGTGCATGCCGTCGGCGAGGAGCGCCATCGAGCCCGTGATCCAGCCGGCGATGATCTCGACGACCATCATGGCAGCGGTCAGGGCCACGACCCAGCGGGTGCGCCGCTCGTGCTCGTCGTGCCCGGCGCCAAGGAAGATGTGGCTGTGCCGATGTGCTGCGGCGGTCTCGCTATGCATGTCCTGCTTCCCTAGCTGTTATGGCGCGCGAAGATCGTTTCTCCGCCGGACCCGAACGCGATGACGTTGAAGGCCTGTGCCCGCTGGCCCGGAACTTCCATGCCGGGCGATCCGATCGGCATGCCGGCAACCGCGAGACCCTTCACTCCGCGCGGTCGCTGCGCAAGCACACGCTTCATGTCCGCGATCGGAACATGACCCTCGAAGACCATGCCATCGACAATCGCGGTGTGGCACGAGGCAAGCCGGGTCGGCACGCCTTGGGCGCGCTGGAAGGCTGCGCGCCGCTGGTCGTCGATCATCGTCACGCGGCGTCCGAATTGCCGGTGGACCTGCGCCGCCCATTGCTCGCAGCATCCGCAGCCGGGATCGCGATGAACGACGATGTCCGATGCCGCCATGGCCAGCGACGGCACGCCGAGCATGAGTAGTATGGCGAGCCGGCGGGTCAGCTTCATTGTCCGTTCCTTCCTGCGGGGCGCGACCGAGGCGGCCTGGACGCTCTCGCCACTTGTCTTCGCCCAATACGCACAGCAGGTGCGCATCCCTCGAAATATTGCGAGGCGCGATCCGCTGCAACCGCAGTGTCTGTCATCGCCGCGCGAGCATGGCCTTCATCTCGTCGATCTCGCGCCGCTGCGATTCCTTGATCTCGCCGCACAGCCTGATGATCTTCGGGTCGGTGAGCGACGCCTCCTTGCACATCAGGATAGCCCCCGAATGATGCGGGATCATCGATCGCAGGAAGGCGCGATCCCCGATGGTGGCTTGCGTGCGGATGAGCGCGAAGCAACCGAGGAAAACCACGAGGGAGCCCAGCAGCAGGGCAGCATTGGCGCCACGCGACGGAAACATGTGCCGCATGGCGAGGATCATCAGCACCACCATCGGCGCGACCATCATCAGCGTCATGTAGAGCATGTTGAGATTGTTGTAGAAGCTGTCGAGCCCGTCGATCATCACGAACATGACCAGATACATGATGACGCCGCTGGCGACCGTTTGGACGGCCAGGCTGAGATAGGGGTTCTTCATCGTCCTGCTTCTCCTGTTTATCGCTTCTCCCCCTGTCGTGAACGCCCAAGCCGTCAAACGGCACTCCGGCGACGTCGAGATCGCCTCGGCCACCGCATGTAGAGAAGGACGCTCCCGGCCACGCCCAGCCCCAGGCTCCCCACAGCGAACGCCATGAGCCAGGGCGTGTTGAAGTCCTCGTGATTCTTCCAGTCCATGATGTGGAGGCCCCAGAAGAAATCATAGAGGCGCCAGGTGCTGGTTCGGACGGCCGCAATGCGGCCGGTCGCCGCCTCGACATAGACGCGGGTGGCGTCGGCATCGTCGAACGCTACCTGCCAGGCTGGCAACGCGCCGCGATATTCGGTCGAGTTGTTGGTCACCGCCTGGGTCCTGGCCATGACCGCCGGTCCCCTGTAGACCGCGCGGACGATCCGCTCGGCAAGAGACCGGTCAATCCTGATCTCGCGGCCACTGGTCAGGTCCAGAAGCCGCCGGCGGCCGTCGACATAGCCAATGGCGACCGTCGGCCGGTCGAGCACCATTCCGAGCGTGAGCGTGGCGATCGGGACCTCTTCGCGCGGGAGCGACGACAGAAGATGTGCCGCCTCCACGGGCAAAGGTCGGGCCGACTCTTTCGCGACAAGATGCTCGCCGCGAACCCGCTCGATTGGCAGGACGCTCATCACGAGGCCGCTGGTGAACCATATCAGCAGCTGAACGCCGACGATGACGGCCAACCAGCGATGCACACGGCTCGCCGTCACATGGGTGCGGAGGCGAGCGCTCCTCAGAACCAGGTCCTGATGCCGAACACGAAGCTCGTAGCTCGCGTTCGCTCGCCATCCGCGCGCGCATAGCGCGCGGTATCGCCGACCTTCCACTCATGGGAGATGCCGACATAGGGCGCGAACTCGCGTCGGATCTCGTAACGCAGGCGCAATCCCAGTTCGGCATTGGAGAGCCCCGACCCGATCCGGTTTTCGGGAACATCCTGCGCTGCGAAGTTCAGTTCGACGCGCGGCTGCAGGATCAGCCTCTGGGTGATGCGCTGGTCATAATAACCCTCGGCGCGGGCCAGGACATCGCCCTTGTCGGACAGAAACAGCGCGCCCTCGACCTCGAACCAATAGGGAGCGAGCCCCTCGATGCCGATCGTCGCATAGGTGCGCGACGGTTTGGGTTGGAAGTCGTGGCGGACGCCCGCCTGCAGGTTCCAATAGGCGTCGAGCGCACGGCTGTAGAGCGCTTGGACTTCGGCGCCATCGACGCCGTTGCCCAAGCTGCCTTCGCCCTCCGACTTGAGCGTCAGCCGGTTGATGTCCCCGCCGAACCACGCTTCACCGTCCCAACGATAGCCGTCACGACCGTCACGCACCTGATATTCGGCGAGGTTGAGCATCACCTGATAGGTCGAGGTGCCGCCATGCTCGCGGGTCAGCGCCGAGCGCGCGCGCGCCATCTCGTCGGGTGGAAAGACGCGATCGGCATAGTGGTCGGAAGGCGGTGGCGGGGCCGGTGCGTTTCCGGCTGGCAATGCGGTGCCGACTGTCCCGTGCTGCGTCGCTGCATCGCCTCCCGGCATGCCAGGCATTGCGGACATGTCATGCCCAGCGTGCGGGTCCGGCGCGCCAGGGGCCGCAGGGGTCTGCATGTCGGGCATGTCCCTGCCCCGCGTCACCGGCATGCCATGGCCGGCATGTGGGTCGGCCGTGGGTGCCGGAGCTGCGGGAGTTACAGCGGGCGGGCTCGGCGCGGGCTTCGGCTGTGCCCGGCGCACGGGTTTGGCCTGGGGCCTGGGTTTAGGCTTGGCTGCCGGTTTCTTTGGCGCAGGCATCTGCATGCCGGGCATGTTCGAATGATCGGCCTGTTGCGCCATGGCCGGGATGGCGAACAGCAGGGGGGCGACGCCCGCCAGAAGCAGAATCCCTCTCATGCTGCTTCTCCGCGCGGGCGTACCGAGACGACCCGCATCATCCCGGCATGCATGTGGTAGAGCATATGGCAGTGGAACGCCCAATCGCCGACGGCGTCCGCGGTCACGTCGAACGTCACCTTGCCACCCGGCAGCACATTCACCGTGTGCTTGCGCGGCGCATATTCGGCGTGGCCGGTCACCAGCTCGAAAAAGTGTCCGTGCAGGTGGATCGGATGCGACATCATCGAATCGTTGACCAGCGTGACCCGGACGCGCTCGTCCTTGAGGAACGGGATCGGCGCCTTCACCTCGCTGAGCTTCTCGCCGTCGAACGACCACATGAACCGCTCCATGTTGCCAGTCAGGTGGATTTCCATCGCGCGGTCGGGCGCGCGAACGTCCGGGTTGCGAGTCAGAGCCATCAGGTCGCGATAGACGAGCACCTTGTGACCGACATTCTCCAACCCGGTGCCGGGCTCGCCGGTGCGATCCATCGGCATCGGCGCGATCGTCTGAACGCCCGGGCCGATTTTCACCTGCGGCGCATTCTTGGGATCGCGCATGTTCATGCTCATCCCGCCCATCGCGCCATGGTCCATGCCGGGCATCTTCGAGCCGGATTGCCCAGGGGCGGTCGCGCCCGCCATCGCGCCATGATCCATTGCCGGCATGGCGGGGTCGGGCGCGCTGAGGTCGAGCGTACCGCCGCTATCGCCGTGATCCATCCCGGACATGTCCATTCCCATGTCCTTCATCGTCACGAGCGGCCGCTCGCGCAGCGCGGGCACTTCGGCCGCCATGCCCTCGCGGTGTGCAAGTGTCGCCCGGGCAAGGCCCGAGCGGTCTACCGCCTCGCCGACGAACGTGTAGGCACGCTCGTCGGGCGGCGTGACGATGACATCATAGGTTTCGGCGATGGCGATCTGGAACTCATCGACTGTCACCGGCCGGACATTCTGGCCATCGGCCTGCACGACCGTCATCGGCAGGCCGGGAATCCGCACGTTGAAATTGGTCATCGCCGATGCGTTGACGATGCGCAGGCGCACCCGCTCGCCCGGCCGAAACAATGCCGTCCAATTATCCTTCGGCCCATGGCCGTTGACGAGATAGGTATAGGCCGCTCCGGTCACGTCGGAGATGTCGGAGGGATCCATCCGCATCCGGCCCCATTCCAGCCGATCCTTGAGCGGCTGATCCTTTCCAGCGAGCAGGCGCGCGAGCGTCTGCTTCTGATAGTTGAAATAGCCGGCCTGCTGCTTGAGCTTACGGAAGATCGCATGCGGGTGCATCTGGCTGTGGTCGGACAGCACGATGACATGCTCGCGATCGGACGCGATCGGATCCTCGCCCTCGGGGTCGATCACGATCGGACCATAATGGCCGAGCTGCTCCTGAAGGCCTGAGTGGCTGTGGTACCAATAGGTGCCCGACTGGATGATCGGGAACTCATAGACAAAGGTCGATTTCGGCTTGATGCCCGGGAAGCTGATTCCGGGAACGCCGTCGAATTGGAACGGCACGAGTAGCCCGTGCCAGTGGATCGAGCTGTCCTCGTCATCGAGGTCGTTGGTGACCGACAGCCGGACCGTCTGGCCCTGCCGCAGCCGGATGAGCGGCGCCGGGATCGTGCCGTTGATACCGATCGCGTGGCTCTCGCGCCCGTCGATCATCATCATCTGGTGCGCGATTCTGAGCGCAATGTCGGTTCCACTGATCGTCGGCAGCGGACGCGCGATCCCGGCCGATACCGGCTGCGCCCAGGCCGGAAACCAGCTGGCAAGGCCCAGCCCCGCGCCGCCAAGCGCGGCGCCACGCAGCAACGCGCGGCGATCCAGGTTCGATGAACGCATGACTGGGCAACCCCTATTGACGCCGTTACCGGGAAATACGCAGGGACCGCGTCAATCCCTCAAACTTTCCTCCAGCCTGGCGCGCGCGCGATAGACGCGCGTCTCGACCGCCTTCTCGCTGATCCCCAGCACCAGCGCCGTCTCGGCCTGCGACAGTCCTTCGATCGTGCGCAGGATCAGCGGCTCCTTGAGCGAATCGGGCAAGGCGGCGATCGCCGTCATCGTCCGCTCGAGTTGCTGGCGATCCGAGGCAAGCCCCTCCGGCGTCGCGGCCTCGTCGGCGACATCGCTTGCCGCGTCGATCGGCAGCGCGAAGGAGAACAGCCTGCGGACGGCGCGCCGCCTCGTCCAGTCATGGCATTTGTTGATGGCGATCCGGGCCATCCAGACCCGGAACGGGCGTGTTCCGTCATAGCGGCCCAGCGCGGAAAAGGCCGCGATGAAGCTCTGCTGGGTGACGTCGAGCGCGGCATCGGCATCGCCGACGTGCCCCCGGACCAGCCGGTACACCGGATCGCGGTGGCGTCGCATGAGTTCGCCATAGGCGCTCTGCCGGCCGGCGAGCGCCAGTGCGGCCAGTTCGCCGTCCGAGCAGCCGGCGAGATCGAGCGTCACCGCTCCTTGGCCGTCAGTGCCTTGACCACCGCCTGGTCGAACCGGGCGGCCTGATCGGGACGGAGCACGCCGCGCATCGCGAAGATATGTTCCAGCGTCTCCTTCTGGAGCTGGCCCATCGCCTGGTGCGACCGATCGACGGCCGCGCTGACCTGCGGCCCATAGCCATGCTCCGCCTCGATCGCATCGGCGAGGCGCGCATTGTCGGCACGCAGTTCGAATTCGAGCGCCTGCTTGCGCACGGCGAACCGCCGCTCGATCTCCTCGATTTTCGTATGCTGACTGACATCCAATTCGAGCTGGCTATGAAGCAGCGTGTGCAGCTCGGTTTCGACCGGCGTCTGCCGTGCGACATAGGCGCGCCCGACCAGAACCCCCGCGATCGCCGCGGCAAAGGCGATCAGTGCGATTAGCAGCAGGCGGCGGCGGTCGTTCATTCGCCGCCGCCCAGCAAGGACGAGGGCGCCAATGCGGGCGGAGCGCCAAAAGGTGCGATAGATGCCGCCCTGACGGGCGCGCCGGGCAGCGCCGAGCCGGCGATCCCTATCGTGAGCGCCGCGAGCGCGGCCATTCCGAAGACCGTGCCGGAAAGCGGACGCGAGCCCGCGGCGTGAATGGCCACGCCCGCCAGGACGGCCGCGTCGATCGACGCCAGTCGCGGGTGGACAGGCATCTCGCGCAGTCGCGCCAGTTCTGCGTCAATATTGGTCATGCGTCATTCTCCACGCTCTCAGCCGATATTACGCATCGGCGTCCCCGATCCCTCATAGCAGCATCGCAATCACCTGATGAGGGATTGGCCGCGGGCGCGCGTATTCCCCGTACCACCCCCACGGAGAATCTCATGGCGCGCTTCCGAAATTTCATGCTCGCAGCCACTGTTGCGACCCTTGCCATCGCCACCCCCGTTCTGGCGCATCCCAAGCTGGTGTCGGCGACGCCCGTCGCCGGATCGACCGTGAGCGGACCGACCCAGATCACGCTCACCTTCAGCGAGACGCTGATGCCGCAGATGTCGGGCCTGGATCTGGTCATGACCGGGATGCCTGGCATGGCCAGTCATGCGCCGATGAAGATTGCCGGGTTCAAGACCAGCGTGTCGCAGGACGGCAAGAGTCTCGTCGCCGCGCTGCCCAGGCCGCTTCCGGCCGGCACCTATGACGCCCATTGGCATGTCGTCTCCAACGACACGCATCGCGTCGAAGGCCATCTGACCTTCACGGTGCGCTGAGACGTGAATGACTGGATCGTCATTGCAGCGCGCTTCGCGCTTTATGGCGACCTGGCCCTGCTCTTTGGGCTTCCGCTCTTCGGCCTCTACGGGCTTCGGGGCGGGGAGCGGCATCACGCCGGGTTGCTGCCGCTCCGCCCGCTTGCCGGGGCTTTGGCGATCGCCGGCATCGCCCTCTCCGCGATCGGATTCGTCGCGATGGCCGCTGCCATGGTCGGAACCAGCCCTCTCCAGGTCGAGCCCGGCACACTGACCATGCTGCTCGCCCAGACGTCGGTCGGCACCGCCTTTCTGGTTCGCATGGCCGCGCTGGCCGTCTGCCTCTTCGCTAGCCTTTTTCTTCCGCGTCATCCCGTTGCCGTGCTCGGCACGATTTCGGTCGCCGCAGGGGTCGGGCTCTCGAGCCTCGCCTGGTCAGGCCATGGCGCGGCCACCGAGGGCGGCGCGGGAATGGTCCATCTCGGGGCGGACATCCTGCATCTGCTTGCGGCGGGTGCGTGGATCGGCGCCCTGTTTGCATTGCTGCTCATGGTGTCGCGGGCCTCGCCGAAGGACGGCGCTGCGCCGGTCCGAACGCTGCACCGGGCGCTGGATGGCTTCGCCGGCGTCGGCACCGCCATTGTCGGGCTGATCGTCGTCACCGGGCTCGTCAATGGGCTGTTCCTCGTCGGCATCGACAATGTGACGCATGCTGCAAGCGGCCTTTGGGGCCAGTTGATGCTGGCGAAGATCGTCCTGTTTCTCGGCATGCTGGCGATGGCTGCGGCCAACCGCTTCCGGCTGACACCCAGCCTTGAACGGGCAATCGAGCGCCGGGATCATGCGCAAGCGCTCTCGACCCTGCGGCGCAGCCTCGCACTGGAAACCATAATGGCGGTCGGGATCCTGGGGCTGGTTGCATGGCTCGGCACGCTCGAGCCGGTGAGCACCGGATAGCCAATATCATTGCGACCCTTGACCCTGACACGATGTCAGACCCTAGATGGGATCGCGTCGAGAAGGAGAACGGGAATGTCCGAGTCTAAATCCACGGCGCACGCCGGTCACGATCATGGCTGCTGCGCCGGTCACGCGAACGGGAAGACCCACGGTGCGGGCCCGGATCATGTGATCGATCCCGTCTGCGGGATGACCGTCGATCCGGCGACGACACCGCATCATGCCGATCATGATGGCGAGACCTGGCATTTCTGCAGCGCAAGCTGCCGTTCGAAATTTGTGGCCGATCCGAAACAGTACCTGACGGATCGCGTCGATCAATCGGTCGCGGCTGGGCCGGGAGCGATCTGGACCTGTCCGATGCACCCCGAGATACGGCAGGACCATCCCGGCGCCTGCCCGATCTGCGGCATGGCACTCGAGCCCGCCATGGTCACGGCCGACAGCGGGCCGAGCCCCGAGCTCAAGGACATGAGCCGGCGCTTCTGGGTCGCGCTGGTGCTCAGCCTGCCCGTGCTGTTTCTGGAGATGGGCGGACATCTGTTCCCCGCCCTTCATCACATCGTGCCGCCAACGATCTCAACCTGGATCCAGTTCGTCCTTGCGACGCCCGTCGTGCTGTGGGCGGGCTGGCCCTTCTTCGAGCGCGGCTGGGCTTCGCTTCGCACGCGCAACCTCAACATGTTCACCTTGATCGCGATGGGGACCGGGGTCGCCTGGGGCTATAGCGTCGTGGCGACGCTTGTCCCTTCGGCCTTTCCGCAGGCGTTTCGCGCAGCCGATGGGTCGGTCGCGGTCTATTTCGAGGCCGCCGCCGTCATCACAGTCCTGGTCCTGCTGGGACAGGTTCTCGAGCTGCGTGCCCGCGAGCGGACCTCGGGCGCCATCAAGGCGCTGCTCAACCTCGCCCCCAAGACCGCGCGCCGCATTGGTGCCGACGGGAATGACGAGGAGGTCTCGCTCGACCAGGTCGTTGTCGGCGATCGGCTCCGTGTTCGGCCGGGCGAAAAGGTGCCGGTCGATGGCAAGGTCGAGGAGGGTCGATCCTCGCTCGACGAGGCGATGGTGACGGGAGAATCGATGCCCGTCACGAAGTCGATCGGTGACGTGGTCATCGGTGGAACGATCAACCAGAGCGGGGCGCTCGTCATCCGCGCCGAGAAGGTGGGCCGCGACACGATGCTGGCGCGCATTGTCCAGATGGTCGCTGACGCGCAGCGCTCGCGGGCACCTATCCAGCGATTGGCCGACCAAGTCGCCGGATGGTTCGTGCCCGCCGTCCTGCTGATCGCACTCATTGCCTTTGGCGTTTGGGGTATCTGGGGGCCGGAACCGCGTCTGGCCCATGGCCTGATAGCCGCCGTCGCCGTCCTCATTATCGCCTGCCCCTGCGCATTGGGGCTTGCGACGCCGATGTCGATCATGGTCGGCATCGGCCGGGGCGCGGGGCTTGGCGTGCTCATCAAGAATGCCGAAGCCCTGGAGCGGATGGAGAAGGTCGACACACTCGTCGTCGACAAGACAGGCACGCTGACCGAGGGGCGGCCATCGGTCACCCGCATCATTCCCGCACCGGGCTATGAAGAGACCGAGGTGCTGCGGCTCGCCGCGGGCGTAGAACGGGCGTCGGAGCATCCGCTGGCGCTGGCCGTGGTCGCCGCCGCCAAGGACAGGGGGATCGCACTTCCCGAAGTCACGGACTTCGATTCGCCAACCGGCAAGGGCGCCTTCGGCACGGTGGATGGCAAGCGCATCACGCTCGGCAATGCCCGTTTCCTCTCCGAAAGCGGAATTGACGTCGGTGCTCTTGAGCGACAGGCAGACGAGCTGCGCCAGGACGGCGCGACCGCCATCTTCATCGGTATCGATAAGCAAGCAGCCGGGATCCTCGCCATTGCCGATGCGATCAAGGCGACATCGGCCGAGGCCATCGCCGCGCTCCGCAAGGAGGGCATAAGGGTCGTGATGCTGACCGGCGACAACCGCACCACGGCGCAAGCGGTCGGACGCAAGCTCGGGATCGACGATGTCGAAGCCGAAGTGCTGCCGGATCAGAAAAGCGCGGTGGTCGCGCGATTGAAGGGCGAGGGGCGCATCGTCGCCATGGCAGGCGATGGGGTCAACGACGCGCCCGCGCTCGCTGCCGCCGATGTCGGCATCGCGATGGGCTCCGGCACGGATGTCGCGATTGAAAGCGCTGGCGTGACGCTGCTGAAGGGCGATCTCAATGGCATTGTGCGCGCGCGCCGGCTCAGCGAAGCGACCATGTCCAATATCCGCCAGAACCTGTTCTTCGCGTTCATCTATAACGCCGCAGGTATCCCGATCGCGGCGGGTCTGCTCTACCCGATCTTCGGCATCCTGCTCTCGCCGATCATCGCCGCGGCAGCGATGGCACTATCCTCGGTCAGCGTGGTCGCCAATGCGCTGCGCCTCAATCGGGTGACGCTATGAACATTGGCGGTGCATCGGGCGCAAGCGGGGTTTCGCAGCGGATGATCCGCCACTATGAGAAGATCGGTCTGATCCCGTCGGCGCCGCGACGGGATAGTGGCTATCGCGATTATAGCGACGCGGACGTCCATCGCCTTCGCTTCATAGCCAATGCCCGCGATCTCGGCTTTCCGATCGAAGAGATCCGAAAGCTGCTTGGGCTTTGGTCCGATCGCGATCGCACCAGTTCTGAGGTCAAGGCGTTGGCGGAATCGCGCGCGGCCGACCTTGGCCGGAAGGCCGACGCCCTCCAGGAGATGCGCCACGCGTTGCTCGATCTGGCGGCGCGTTGCCACGGTGATGATCGGCCTGACTGCCCAATCTTGGCCAAGCTCTCCTCCTGATCTGCCCTGTCCTGGAACCGCTGCCCTCGACAATGCCCTAATATCTACTATTGTGGATATATGGATAATGATTCGGCCATTGTCGCCCTCGGTGCGCTCGCGCAGGGCACCCGCCTCGACGCCTTTCGTCTTCTGGTTCGGCACGAGCCGGACGGGCTCGCCGCCGGCGAGGTCGCGCGGGCGCTCGACGTGCCACAGAACACCATGTCGGTGCATCTGGCGACGCTCGCGCGCGCCGGACTGATCCACGCGGAACGGCGCAGCCGCATCATCAACTATCGCGCCGATCTCGATGCACTCCGCTCGATGATGCTCTTCCTGGTCAAGGACTGCTGCGGCGGACGGGCCGAGCTTTGCCACCCGCTTGCCGACGATCTTCTTGCCTGTCGAGCCGCCTGAAAGGACCTCGTCATGACCGAACGACTATTGAACGTCCTGTTTCTCTGCACGGGCAACTCGGCCCGTTCGATCATGGCGGAGGCCATCCTCAACCGCGAGGGGCTTGGCCGCTTCAAGGCGTTCAGTGCCGGAAGTCAACCAAAGGGCGAGGTTCATCCCTTCACCATCCACCTTCTGGAGAAGCTCAACCACGATACGAGCCGCTTCCGCTCCAAGAGCTGGGAAGAGTTCTCCGGACCCGACGCGCCGCCCTTGGATTTCGTGTTCACTGTCTGCGACAACGCCGCGAATGAGCTCTGCCCTGTCTGGCCAGGACAACCGCTGACCGCCAACTGGGGCGTGCCCGACCCGGCTTCGATCGACGATACCGAGACGGTGCAACACGCGGCGTTCTTCGATACCTACCGTATGTTGTTCAACCGCATATCGCTGTTCACCAACCTGCCTTTCGAAGGCCTGGACAAGATGAGCCTCCAGACGAGGCTGAACCGCATCGGCAAGGAGCAGGATCGCGCCGACGTCACCGGCGAGAAGGCGCCAAGCGCATGAGCAGCGCCGCGGTCGACATCGTCATCTACCACAATCCCGAGTGCGGCACCTCGCGCAACACGCTGGCGATGATCCGCAACGCAGGGATTGAACCGCATGTCGTCGAATATCTGAAGACCCCGCCGTCGCGAGTGATGCTGGTGTCGCTCCTCGATCGAATGGGTAGCCCACCACGCGCCCTGCTGCGCGAGAAGGGCACGCCCTTCGCCGAGTTGGGGCTCGACGATGCGTCCCTCGGCGACGACCGGCTCATCGATGCGATGATGGAGCATCCGATCCTGATCAACCGGCCGATCGTGGTCTCGCCGCTCGGTGTGAAGCTGTGCCGGCCGTCCGAAGAGGTGCTCGACCTGCTGCCGTGCGATCAGCGCGGCGCGTTCACGAAGGAGGACGGCGAGCGCGTCATCGATGACAGCGGCCAGCGGGTCGCATCATGAACACCACCACTGTTGAAGCGTTGGCGCCGGCCAGGCCGGCGATCAGCCTGTTCGAGCGCTATCTCAGCGTCTGGGTGGCGCTGTGCATCGTGGTTGGCATCGCGCTCGGCTATGCGCTGCCAGGTCTGTTCGCGGTCATTGCATCCGCTGAGGTCGCCAGGGTCAACCTCGTGGTCGCCGTGCTGATCTGGTTGATGATCATCCCCATGCTGCTCAAGATCGATCTCGGCGCGCTCGGATCGGTCAGGCAGCACTGGAAGGGCGTCGGGGTGACGCTGTTCATCAACTGGGCGGTGAAGCCGTTCTCCATGGCGCTGCTCGGCACGCTGTTCCTGGGTTGGCTATTTCGGCCGCTCCTGCCTGCCGCCGATATCAGCTCCTATATTGCCGGCCTGATCCTGCTGGCCGCCGCCCCCTGCACGGCGATGGTGTTCGTCTGGTCCAACCTCTGCGACGGCGAGCCCACCTACACCCTGAGCCAGGTCGCGCTGAACGACATCATCATGGTGTTCGCCTTCGCGCCCTTGGTGGGCCTGCTGCTCGGCGTCGCGTCCATCACCGTCCCATGGGATACGTTGCTGATATCTGTGCTGCTCTACATCGTAGTGCCGGTGATAGTCGCGCAGTTGATCCGCCGCGCGGTGCTGTCATCGGGCGGGCAGTCTGCGCTTGACCGGCTACTGGCGGGGCTGGGTCCTGTGTCGCTGGTCGCACTGCTGACGACGCTGGTCCTGCTGTTCGGCTTCCAGGGGCAGGCGATCATTGGCCATCCGCTAGTCATTGCGCTGATCGCGGTGCCGATCCTCATCCAGGTCTATTTCAACGCCGGGCTCGCCTATTGGCTGAGCCGCCGGTTCGGTGTCGCCTGGTGCGTGGCCGCTCCAGCTGCACTGATCGGCGCCTCCAACTTCTTCGAACTGGCGGTCGCTGCCGCGATCAGTCTGTTCGGGCTCAACTCGGGCGCGGCACTGGCGACCGTGGTGGGCGTGCTGGTCGAGGTTCCAGTCATGCTGTCGGTCGTCAAGATCGTGAAGGCGACGCGGCCCTGGTACGAGCAACGCGTGCCGGCATGATCGCAAGCTTAGTCAATACCGCGTCGCTGTCCGACCTGGCGGCCGAACTGGCTGACGCCGGTCTGCCATCCAGCGATCTTGCCGACCCGGACCGTCGCTTCTTTCGCTTCGAGGATGCCGCCGGCGTCATTGGCTATGGCGGAATCGAGGGTGACGGACCTCACCGGTTGCTGCGATCCTTGGTCGTAAGACCTGAGCGACGCGGAGCCGGTTTGGGCGCTGCCATCCTCGGCGCGATCGAGCAGGCGGCAACCGATGAGGGTGTCGCTGCCCTCTATCTGCTTACCACCACGGCTGAACCGTTCTTCCGGCGGCACGGCTATGAAGCCACCGAACGCGCCGCTGCGCCGGACGCCATCGCTGGGTCGGCCGAGTTTCGAGTGCTTTGCCCTGCGAGTGCTGCCCTTCTTTTCAAACGGATTGCCTGATGTCGCGTCTTCGTATCCTTGCCGACCCTGATTACCTGCCGGCGCTCGATCGCGACGTGGTTCGCCCTGATCTCGCGACCGGCCTCGGCTCGCTCGACCATCCGCCGCGAATCCTGCTGCTATATGGTTCGCTCCGTGAGCGTTCATTCAGCCGACTCGCGGTCGAGGAAGCGGCGCGACTGCTGATCCTCTTCGGAGCGGAAGTGCGAATCTTCGACCCGAGCGACCTGCCCTTGCCCGATCAAGTGAAGGCCGACGATCACCCCGCGGTGCACGAACTGCGCGAGCATGCCTTGTGGTCGGAGGGTCAGGTCTGGTGCAGCCCGGAACGGCACGGCCAGATTACCGGCATCATGAAAGCGCAGATAGACCATTTGCCGCTTGAGTTCGGCGGCATGAGACCCACCCAAGGCCGGACGCTCGCGGTGATGCAGGTATCGGGCGGGTCGCAATCGTTCAACGCAGTCAACACCCTTCGCCTGCTTGGTCGCTGGATGCGGATGTTCACCATCCCCAACCAGTCGAGCGTCGCCATGGCCTTCAAGGAGTTCGACGAAGCCGCGCGCATGAGACCGTCGAGCTACTATGACCGCATCGTCGACGTAATGGAGGAACTGGTCCGGTTCACAGTGCTGACGCGCGGCCACGCGGAACAGCTCGTCGATCGTTACTCCGAACGCAAATCGGCGGCCGCCAAACGGCACGCGGCACAGGATCTTGCTTCGCAGTCGATCGCTTGAACTGCTGCGGTACCTGAGCCGCGGCGCACGCATACAACCCAAAAGCTACGCCGACACGGAACCCAGAATTTGGTGCTTCTGCTGCAAATGCCCGGACTGATCGGCAGCACCTTTGAGTTCACGATCCTGACCATGGGCTGATTAGCGCATAAAAGGTAGATTTAAGCCCTTTTGTTCGCATTGATGCGCAAGCGGCACTTCAGTGCCCTCCCCCTTGCGGCGATCAAAATCCTGAGCCATCACCACTTTCAGATCGAACCGAGAGAGAGCCGAGCTACACGTTTTCACGAGCGATGAACCGCTAGACCTCGTGCCACGATCAGAATTGAACGCTGATTTATTGCCTCCAAGCGCAAGACAACAGCCACCCCAAAACGGGGAATAGCAAGTTTTCTTGCGCCACTTTGGACAGTGAATGACGTATTGTTCGTCGTATAGATCTATCTCAAGCCGCGTTCTTGAACGCGGCACGGTAACGCGTGACCAATTTCCTAGCTTCCATCGTAGGAAGCCGAAAGAAGTTCGCAATGTGGATTAACGGGGGAGCCACTCCAAACCCTCAGAAAACCTAGCGATTTTCGAGCAGGCGGAGCTTTGCCCAAGCGGCATTCCCACACATATTCCCACAGGCGTTCCAGCAAACGCTACCGAGAGTCGGACAGCTGAGGGCGTATTGATCGTTTCCGTGCGCAGGCCCTCGATCTTATCAAGCGTGTTTCGGTCCTCAGAAGTTTGATTTTGTCCGGTGACGGATCGGCCTTACGCGATCTCCCTATGTCGGCTTTGTCCCCTGTCAGCAGCCGCCAGACCCTGTGACCACGCGGCAGGCTGTCGGAGATTTGGCGGAAGCTTGGGCGAACAATTTCCGATGATGAGTTCTGCTTCCGCCCTGGCCTTTAGTGCCTGGTCCAGGCTCCGCGCACCAGCCGACCGGGAAGCGCCCCGGTCGCCATCCCGTCTTGATAGGTAACCTCGCCGCTTACGATCGTTGCCCGATAGCCATGCGCTTCCTGGCGTAACCGCCGGCCGCCGCCGGGCAGATCGTAGACCGCCCGCGGGGCATCGAGCTGGAGTGCCGCATAGTCGATCAGATTGATATCGGCCTTCAGGCCGGGCGCAATCAGTCCACGATCTTCAAGGCCGACCGCAAGCGCGTTGCTGCGCGAAAGGCGCCGTATGGCATCCGGCAAAGCGAGCCTCGGCCCGCGCGACCGATCCCGCGTCCAATAGGCCAGCACCGAGGTTGGAAAGCTGGAATCGCAGATCATGCCATAATGCGCACCACCGTCACCCAGAGCCACCAGTGTATGCGGATGCTCGAGCAATTGGCGCACGGGTTCCAAGCTCGCATCGACATAGTTCGACGCCGGCAGCAACAGCGTCGCATGCCCCTCTTGTTCGAGCAGCAGGTCATAGGCCAGTTCTTCGGGGCGGACGCCGAGAGCGGCGGCCCGGATACCGACGTTCTGATCAGCCAGTGGTTCATAATCAGGCAAACAGCCCAGTGGATAAAGTTCCGCCGACTGCCGCGAAAACCAGAGGAAGATTTCGTTGCTGTGTTCGGGCTCCTCGCTCAGCAGGCGGCGGCGCATTTCCGGATCGCGCATGGCCGCCACGCGTTCCGCCAGCGGCAGATGCTCGATCGCGGCATAGCTTGGCCGGAACCGGAACGGATGAAACGACAGATCGAGACCGAACAGGACACCCACCGGCCGCGGGAAAACCTGGGCCCGGATCGGCAGACCGTCATCATTGGCCTGCTCGAGCAGTTCAAGGACACGGGCTGTATTGCCCGGCCGTTGGGCCTGATGGAGCAGCGAGAAGGACAGTGGCCGTCCAGATGTTTGGGTGATCCGTCGGAATAAAGCCATTTCCTCGGCCGGGTCTGCAGCACCATCCTGCGCGCCCGGAATAAGCTGGAACACACCCGCATTCGCAAGCTTCAGCCCCTGCGCGAGTGCCTGCAGTTCGCGCTCCTCCGACGTTACCGTCGGGGCAAGCTCGCCCTCGCGGGTGCGGTGCGCGAGGCTCCGTGACGTCGTCACGCCCAACGCACCCGCCGACACCGCTTCCTGCACGATCCTGGTCATCGCCTCGAGATCGGCATCCGTCGCTGGTTCACGCCGGGCACCCCGCTCTCCCATAACGTGGACGCGCACGGGTGCGTGCGGAAGCTGGGCCGCAAAATCCACGTCGCTTCGTCGGGTATCGAGCATATCGAGATAGTCGGGGAAGCTTTCCCACGTCCAGGGAAGCCCCTCGGCCATCACCGCTTCGGGGATATCCTCGACACCCTCCATCACGTGGATCAGCATGTCCCGATGTTCGGGCTTGCAAGGCGCGAAGCCGACACCGCAATTGCCCATCACAACGGTGGTGACGCCATGGTTCGAGGACGGCGCAAGCCGTTCTTCCCATGTAATCTGGCCATCATAATGGGTATGGATGTCGACGAAGCCGGGCGTAACCAGCAATCCGTGCGCATCGATTTCCTCCCGACCCCGGCCCCGGATCGTGCCGATCTCTACGATCTTGCTGCCACGAATTCCGATATCGGCCTCGAAGGCCTCGGAGCCACTTCCGTCGAGCACGGTGCCGCCCCGAACGACCAGGTCGAAGTCCGCCATCCAACCACTCCCAAATTTTTTGCGCCGTTGCGCATTTTGCCGGATGAAAGTGCCATCGTCGGATGCAGGGGCCACCCTCATTTGGAGTAAGCGGCAGGTGGCGCGAGCTATGCGGGGAACTCGTCCCCAATTGCCGATGCTTATCGCCTGCGGTGGCACGATCGGCGAAGGGCGATTCCAGTCGGCCCAATCGCCTTGGCGCTGAATCCTCAAATGGCGTCTACGGCAAGGCTCATTTCTTCAAGGCGACGTCGGTAGATCCGCAGGCCGAGCATCAGGATGAATATGATGATGGGGAGCAAGATCACGCCGGCGACCGCGATCGAGTAACGCAGCGCGGCTTCGTCGGCGAAGACGAAATCGGTGATCGCGGCGATGAAACTGGCGCCCAGCCCCAGCCCGACGAGATTCACCGATAGCAGGGTGAGCGCCATCACCTGACCGCGAAGCTGGTTTGGCGTCACATCCTGGATGGCGGAGATCATCACCCCCTGCGCCGCCTGGCCGATCAGCGTGCCTACCGCCATGCAGGCGAGCGCCAGCCAGGGATTGGGCATCAAAGGCCCGATGATGAGCGGTAAAGCCTTGATGAGCGTCGTAGCGAGCACGATGCGCATATTGGCGTCCGCCCGACCCGCGCGCATCAATCGGCCCGATAACCAGCCGCCAGCGAGTGTGCCGATCGTGCCGCAGATCAGCATCAGCGTGCCGTAATAGAGGCCGACCTCGGCCACCGACATGCCGTAGGTGCGGATCAGGAAGGTCGGATACCAGAGCGACACGCCGATCGAGAGCATGCCGATCAGCGAGATCGCGCTGATCAGCATCAGATAGACGCGCCAATGCGCGCGCAAATAGGCAAACGTCTCCGAAAGCGGCATAGCGCGGCTTTCATAGCCCTTGGCGAGTTCGCGCCGGACGGGCTCGCGGATGGTGAGCAGCAAGGCAACGATCACCGCGCCCGGCAGACCGACCATCACGAACACCATCTGCCACGGCTGCATCGCGCCGAAGAAGGGCAGGCTGTTGTCGCCGGCCGCGGTGAAATGCTGCAACAGCGCACCACCGATGATGAGCGCCAGGCCGCCGCCGATCGGATAGCCGATCGCGTAGAAGCTGATCGCCAACGCCCGCTTTTTGGAATCGAAATAGTCGCTGATCAGCGAATAGGCCGTGGGGCTGAGCGTCGCTTCGCCGATGCCGACACCGATCCGCGCGAGAAAGAGATGGCCGAAGCTGCGCGCAAGCCCGCAGGCCATCGTCATCACCGACCAGAAGGCGACGCCGACGATGATGATCCGCGTGCGCGTTCCGCTGGTATCGACGAACCGTCCGATCGGGATCGCCGCGACACTGTAGAGCAAGGCGAAGGCGAAGCCCTGGAGCAGGCTGATCTGGAAATCGCTGAGCCCGAGATCCTGCTTGATCGGCACCACCAGCAGGGTGAGCACGCGCGCATCGATCGCGCTGAAGCAATAAGCCAGCGACAGGACGCCGACGACATACCAGCGATAGGCGGTCGCCGGTTCCGCTGCCTTCGCCTGCTCGCCGATCGCTGTGGTTGCCATCTGCCCGTCCCCTACCAGGCCGAAACGGGGTTGGCGCGATCGAGCATCGTGGTCACCCGCTCACGCACCTTCTCGTCATTTTCCGAGCTTTCCGGCAGCAGCCAGAAGCGGCCGGCGCGAATGCCGGCGAGCGCGAAGGCCGCGACCTCTTCGGGCTCGGTGAGCGCCATCTTCAGGCCGGTGGTGCGGACCAGATCCTCCATCGTTTCATAAGCGGGCTTGTTGCCGTCATCGTCGCCATAGTCGGCCGGGCGATTGCGCTTGGAGGCGAGGATTGAGGTGTTGACGACATGCGGTCCGGGGAAGAGCACAGCGGCGCGCACCTTGTCGCCCTCGCGCAGGAGTTGCTGGTAGAGCACCTCGCTCACGCTCGTCACCGCCGCCTTCGACGCAGCATAGATCGGCGTATTGGGAAGCGAACGCAGGCCGCCATTGGATGAAGAGGTGTTGATGACGACGCCTTCCTCCCCCGACGCCAGCATCCGCGGCACGAAGGCGCGGATGCCATAGACGACGCCGAACAGGTTGACGTCGAAGCCCCAATGCCAGTCGTTTGCGGGCAGTGACCAGATCGACCGCTGCGCTTCGCCCAGGCCGACGCCGGCATTGTTGAACAAGAGGTGCGTGGCGCCGTGGCGCTGCCAGACCGCGTCCGCCAGCGCCTCGACCGATTCCGCCTTGGTGACGTCGACCCTGATGCCGACCACGTCAGCGCCGGTTTCACCCGCAATCTCCGCCGCGGTCGCGTCGAGCCGGGCCTGATCGATATCGGCAAGAACGACGCGGGCGCCGTCGGCCGCAAGCTGCTGGCCGAGCGCACGCCCTACCCCGCTCGCGCCGCCGGTGATGACGGCGACGCGATCCCTGAACTCCCGCATCAGGCAGCCTGCGCGTCGGTCAGCGCGACATCAATGCCGGGGTTGGACGGCGCGTCGTTGCGGCCCACCCAGAAGGGCGCGATCCATTCGCTGGGCACCGTGCGGAGGAGTTGGCCGCTGGTGTTGGTCGCACCCTCCACATAATCCATGCTGACGATGCGGCGGATCGGCACGTCGACCAGCGGATCATAGGCCGATTCATGGAAGCGGATGGCGCCATCGAAGCGGCGCTTGAGGCTATAGTCCCGCTTCCAGTTGAGCCGCGTCAGCCAGACGTCACCATCGAATTCGCCGGGCGTGGTGATCGAGGGGAGACCCTTGTAGCAGTAGAAATATTCCTCAAACGGATCGGGCTTGCCCTGATCGTCGCCGATCGTGCCTTCAAGATCGAAATAGGTGATGCCGTGGCGCGAGCAGGTGGCGCGCAGCCGGTCGCCATTCTTCTCGAAGGTCGTTTCGGCCACCTTCTTGGGCTCGCCGAAGCGCTCGCGGCCGCCGGTGACGACGGTTTCGCCCTCCATCGCCATGTGGAAGACATAGCCGCCCGGCGTGCCTTCATGCTCGCACATCACCGCCAGCGTCAGCGCGCCGATTTCCATCGTGGTTTCCGGGCTGACATGCATCGCGACATGCGCGAACTGCAGATAGATTTCGGGGCGGGCCGCAGCCACCAGCGGGCGCGGCAGCAGGGCGTTGATGATCGCCGGATCGGTTTCATAGAGCACGCGCACCGTGCGCACCGTGTTGTTGAGCCCCGAGGTTGCCGGGGCGGCAACCGGACCCTGAACAAAGCGTAGCCTGGCCATATCCGTCTCTCCTGTCAGCAATGCTTCTCCGGTCGCGCGTGAACTATGCCCCCGCACGCCATCTCTTCGTGATGCGGGGCCGCCTAGCCTGCGGCCATGCGCTGCGGCGTCTGATCGTCGGTGTAGAATTGCGCGAAATAGCGCCGAAAACGCAGGATCGGGCCGTCGCCATCGCAGAGCAAAGGCTCGACGCGATGGATCTTGTGATGCCAGATCGGGATGTCTCCTTCGACGCCGGTCTGGCCGCATGTATAGTCTATCGCGGTCAAAGCGGCCTGGTGCTGGGGCGACCCTTCGGGCGTTTCGGGAAAGGTGAAGCAGAAGCGCAGTTCCACCTGATCGGCCTCGACCGGCGTGGCGAGCACCATCAGCGACAAAGTGACGACGCCCTTCAATTGGGTGAATTTCTGCCCGGCGCCGTTCTGGATGGTCTGAACGCTGGACGGGATGATCTTCGTCGTTCCGTCGGGCATCGCCACCGCGCGTTCGCCATGGGCGTCGCTGCGGCGGATATGGCGGTCATAGGTGGTCTTGCCCTCGGGCACCGCCTGCATCCCGTGGACATATTCGAAATGGGCGAAATCGACGCCATTCTCGGCGATTTCCTGCGGGTTGCTCGCGAAGGACCAGAAACGGCGGACCGGCTTGCTCCACCCCGCTTCGGTGAAGGGCGCATGTTCGATCACATCGAAATCGGGCGCCGCGCGGTCGGGATGATACCAGGCCCAGACCACGCCATTCTTTTCGACGACGGGATAAGGCCGCGCGATCGGCTCGCGCTTGCAGATGGGCGGCATCACCCGCGCATAAGGAATGTCGGCGCAGAAGCCGTCCGCCTTATAGGCCCAGGCATGGAACGGGCAGCGCAGCAGATCGCCCTCCACCTTGCCGCCATGGCCCATATGCGCGCCGAGATGCGGGCAATAGGCGTCGAGCAGCCCGACCACGCCGGATTCGCCGCGGAATATGACAAGGTCGCGCGCGAAATAATGGAGCGGCTTCACCTCGCCCGCCGCGATCTCGTCGCTATAGCTGACGAAGAACCAACCGAACGGTATGGTCATCGGAAAGCGTTGCAGCATCCGTCCTCTCCTAAATCCAGCCGGCTTTTGCCGGTCCGGGCGCCGCCTTCAGGCGATGGCGGCAGAATAACCGTTCGACATCAAGGGTGAAGGCGCCCGGCAGGGATGCACCGTTCACAGTCGTGAACAATCTCAGCGTACCGGCCGGATATGTTCGCCAAGGGCGGTCATCGCCGGACGCATCCAGGGCCTGAGCTTGCGATGCTCGAAACTGACCGCGAGATGATCGATGAAAGCGCGGGTCGCGACCGGCATCATCCCCGGCGAGAAAACAGCCCATACTTCCTTGTCATAGAAGGCCCATTCCTGATCGAGCGCCAATAGCCGCCCGTCCATCAGTTCGTCGCGGATGATGCTGATCGGCAGCTGCGCGATGCCGAGGCCATGGCGGACGGCGGAGGCGAGCGCGATCCCGCTATTGCTTTTCCACGGGCCGGAAACCTTGATGCGATCATTGCCGGCGCCATCGTCATTGAAATGGAAACAGCCGCCGAGATCGGTGAGGCAGGCGTGGTTGGCGAGGTCGGCGGGATTTTGCGGCCAGCCATGCTGCGCCACATAATCGGGCGATGCGCACAGGCAGTAGGATAGATAGCCGAACAGCCGCGCCTTCAGCCCGGAATCAATCAGCCTGCCATAGCGGATGACGACGTCGAACTGCTCCTGGACGAGATCTGCCTCGCGCAGATAAGCGACGACCTCGAGCGAGATTTCCTGATGCCGCGCGCCGAACTCGGCAACGATCGACGACATGAAAGTGACGCCGAAAATGTCGCTGAGGCCCACGCGCAGCCGGCCCACCGGGCGTTCCTGAAACTGCGCCATCTGGCGTTCAGCATCGACCAGCGAGGAGCGCATGTCGAGGCAACGCTGGTGGAAGAGATCGCCCGCGGCGGTGAGCGAAAGCCTGCGGGTGGTGCGTAGCAGAAGCTGGGCGCCGACCCGCACCTCAAGCTCGCTCACCATCTTGCTGACATAGGATTTGGAGACGCCCAACGCCTCCGCGCCCGCGGTGAAACTCCCCGTTTCGACGACGGCGAGAAATTCCTCGATACCCCGCCACGTCACCAGTCGCGCTCCCTGCACCACCGCATCGAATGCGGCTTTGTGCAGGAAGCTATCGTTTCGGTTCGACGACGGAAAGGCGTCGCGGCCCCGATTGTTCACAATCCGGGCCAAATCTTCGTCGTCAGGCGGCACGCTTGACGAATTGCGCCTTGCGCGGCCCGATCCTGCCCGCCAGCGCCCAGAGTGCATCCTTGTCGACATCGTAGACATCGAGCGCATTGCCCGCGAGCATCTTCTGGATGTCCGCTTCCGGCAATCCGCCGAGGCTGAGGCTCATCTTCTCGAGCGTCGCCGGCCAGGTGCCTTCGGGATGCGGATAATCCGTGCCCCACATGATCCGGTCGATGCCGATCTTGTAATAGGATTCGGTGGTTTCCTCATCCGGCAGCGCCGAGCAGCCGACCCAGATGTTGCGGGCGAAATATTCGCTCGGCTTCATTGTCAGGTTGGAATTGTAATCGCCCAGCTTGCCGCTGGTGTGCTTGACCGAGGCACGGATATCCATGAGCTCTATCATCCACGGGAACCAGAATTCGCCGCCGGCCTCGGTGAAGGCGACCTTCAGATTCGGATACAGCTCGAATACGCCGCCGAAGATCATGCTCCACATCGGGCGGGTCAGCCAGAAGGCGAATTCGGACAGGTAAGTGCCGATCCAGCCGGGCTGGCTGGTGTCGTAAGCCGGCGCCGCACCCGAATGGAAGTGGACCGGCATGCCCAGTTCCTGCAGCAGATCCCACATCGGATAATATTTGCGATGATTGTACATCGCGAAGCCATCCGTGAAGGAGGGCAGGAAGACGCCCTTCAGCCCGGCCTCGCGCGCCCAGCGTATCTCCTTCAGATTTTCCTCGACGTCATAGAGCGCCGGGATGATCGCGAGACCGATGCGGCGCACGGGATCATCCCGGCAGAAATCGGCCATCCAGCGATTATGCGCACGGGCGCCGGCCCATTGCAGCTCGGGCGCGACGCCGAAGGGACGCAAGCCCACGTCCGCGCCGAACGGCGGGGCATTGCGTTCGGTGATGCCGTCGGGGAACAGCACTTCGGCGGCGACGCCATCTTCGTCGAGCACGCGATTGCGGATCACCGGGTCCCACGCGCCTTCCAGCCCGTCACCCACACGGGCACGCCACTTGGTGTTGAAATCGTCGAGCAGGAACAGCTTCTCATGCTCCTCGCGCGCCTTGATCTCGCGCTGCAGGCGCTCGTCGAACTCGGCATGGAAACGGCTTTCGAGATAGTCCCGATAGCGTTCGGGCGGCAGGCCGGCATGGCCGTCCGACGAGATGACGAGATAGCGATCCATGACATTCTTCTCCTGAAGATATTGGCGCGTCGGAGAGGCGGCTTCGCGGGGCGTCTCCCGGCGCTCTATCGACCCGGAATTTATCGCGGGCGGACCCGCCATCACAAGGCAACCACCGCGGACAAACTATCGCTCACAGGAAACGATCGACGGCTGGCGCCGCCGCGTTTCCGCCAGTTGCGGGCTGAACAGGCTGTAGAGGAGCAGCCCCATCATCAGGCCGCCAAGCACAATGAAGGGCGCGTCCGGCACGATTTCGTAGAGTGCGACCGCGAGCACGGGCGAGACGACGATCGAGGCGCCGGCGATCGAACTGACCGCGCCAGCCACGGCGCCCTGCGCCTCCTCGCCGGCGGCCAGCGACGCTCCCGCCGAAAAGCCGGGGCGGGCGAGGCCATAGCCGAGATTGATGATCGCAAAGGCCGACACCAGCGCCGTGAAGCTCGGCAGCGCCACCAACGCGATATTGCCGGCGAACGCCAGCGCCGCGCCCCAGCGGAGCAACGCACGCGGCATCAGTCCGCCCATGCCGATCAGCCCCCATTGCGCAACCAGCCCGGCCACCGCACCGGCGACCATGGCGATGCCGATGGCCCCCTGCGCCTGCACGGGCGGCAGGCCGAGCCGATCGATGACAAGGAAGCCCAGCGTATAGGTGTTGGCGGCCTGCGCCGAACTCATCAGGAGGCCGTAGACGAGATAAGGCCGCACGCGGGTATGTCGCCAGATGGCGGTTACAGACATACCCTGCTGTTGCGTCGGGGCGTCGACGTGAAGTCGTGCGCGGTCGCGCGGCAGCACCGCGGCGACGAGCGCGGCAATCAGGACGCCGCCAATCGCGAATATAAACATGGGTGCCGACTGGCCCGCCGGCGGCAGGATCAGGAACGGCGCCAGCGCCGGGCCGAGGATCGTGCCGAGGCTGAGCGCACCGCCCAGCCCGGCGATTGCGCGGACACGGTGCTCGCCCGCGCTATGATCGGCGACATAGGCCTGCGCCGCCGACGAGGCCGAGCCGAAGATGCCATAGGTGGATCGGACGAGCAGGAAGGCGACAAAGACCAAAGTCGGCGCCAGCAAGCCGACCGAGCCCGCCGCCACCACGAGGCCGCAGCCGAGCATCGAACATATGAATCCGCCGAGCCCGATCAGGATATAGGGCTTGCGCCCATGCACGTCCGACCGCGCCGCCCAGAAAGGCGAGAAGATCGCCCACATCAGCGCCGACAGCGAGAAGATGCTGGCGATCAGGAAATCCGAAATGCCGAGTTCCCGGCCGATCGCCGGCATGATCGAAACCAGTCCCATATTGCCGATCGCCGCGGCGAGCGTGGTCGCGAACAGCGCGGCAAACGCCATTCGCGACAGGCCGGTGGACGGTGCTGCCATCTTTATGTCCGATCCCGATACGCTGGACGGATGAACGGGCTGCGTCAGAACTTGATCCTGGCTTCCGCCCCGAAGCTGCGCGGATCACCCCACTGCCGGACGGTGAACAGGCCGAGATTGATCGCGGCCGTCCAATATTCCTTGTCGGCCAGGTTGCGGCCCCACAAGGCGAACTCCGCCTGGGTGCCGCGGCCGAGATCGATGCCACCCAGCGTGATCCGACCGTCGAGCACGCCATAGGCGATGCGCTTGGTCAGCGGATCGGGCGCGATCGTGCTCTGCTGCGAACTCCGCCACGAATAATTGAGGCTTGGTGTCAGATCGAGATCGCCGATCGGGATCCGCCACTGGCCGCCAATCTGGTAATTATGCTTGGGCACCAGCGGCACGACATAGGTGTCGGTCACGTCCTCGCCCGAAGGCAGAATGAATTCCTTATATTTGGCGTCGGTATAGCCGTAGCCGAAGTTGATCAGCAGATTGTCGAACAGTCGCGCCTGCCCCTCCACCTCGACGCCGGTGAAGGTGGCCTTGCCCGCGTTGATGATGTTGGTGGTGATCAGTGTCGGCACGAACACGCCGGCCTGAAAATCCTTGTAGATGCTGTGGTAGAGCGCAAGGTTCAGGCTCAACCGTCCGTTCGCGAAGATGCCCTTGGAACCGATTTCGAACGAGGTCAGCTTTTCCGGGTCGAATGCGGTATTGAACGCATCGTTGGTCGCCGCGGTATCGTTGAAGCCGCCGCTCTTGAAGCCGGTCGCGAAGCGGCCATAAATGTTGAAATCCTGACGGATCGCGTAGGAAATGCTCGCTTCCGGTGTGAAGCGCGACCAGCTTTTCTTGTTTTCCAGCGGGCTCAGATCATAGGGCCCCGGCCCGCCGCTATCCGGTAGGGCACCGAGTGCTGGGCCGCCACTGACCGTTATCGGATTGCCGTTGGCGTCGCGCTGGAACACGCCCGACAGCGGATTGGCCGGATTGGTGGCATAGTTGTTGTAGGAGAAGAACAGGTTGCGGACGCGCTTGGTTTCCTTCGTCCAGCGCAGGCCGGCCGTCAGATCGAGCTTGTTGTCGAGCGAGGAGGGGCTCCAGGTGATCTGGCCATAGCCCGCGATGGAGTCGTTGTCCGCGCCGCGGTCGCTCAGATCATAGCGATTGTCGTTACCGAAGCGGAGCGACCAGCGCGGATTATAAACACTGTAGCTGTCGTTCATGTAGAAGGCGCCGATCGTGTAGCGGACGTCCTTGCCCGTCCCGATCGCCTGCAATTCCTGCGTGAACTGGTGATAATTATTGTCGAGCGTGAAACGCAGCAGATCATAGACGGTGCCGTCGAAATCGCTGTTGCTGCGCGTCTTGAGATTGCGCCAGGCGGTGATCGACTTGAAGGTGACGTCGCCGAGCGCCGTCGTGCCCGCATCATATTCCGCAGTGATCGCATGGCCGTTGACGCCGAAATTGCTGCGCCCGGTTGCGTCGGTGCCGATCTCATCGGGGCGATCGGTATAGATCGAGTTGGCGATCAGCGGATAGAGCGCGCGGAGCGCCGGCACTGCCGACGTTGGCGAAATCAGCCCCGGCGCGCTGAGCGCCAGCATGACGCCGGTGCCGTCATTGTCCGTGATGTCGTAGGAATAGCCGATCGAGAAATTGTCGGTCGCCTCCCACACCAGATCGGCCCGCGCAGCGAACTGGTCCTGCTCGCCGAAATGTGGCCGCGATGGGCCGGTATTGTCGTAGAAACCTTCGGACTGGCGACCGGATACGGCAAACTTCATCTTGAGCGCGCCAAACCCGCCTTCCAGCGCTGGAAGATCAACCGACATCTTCTCGGTATATTGATCATAATTGCCGATCCCGACCACGGCCTGGCCGCCGAACTCACCGGTCGGCTTGCGGGTTACGAGGTTGACGGCGCCGCCGATCGTATTCTTGCCGTAGAGCGTGCCCTGCGGCCCGCGCAGCACCTCAACCCGCTGGAGATCGACGGTGTCGAACGCAGCGCCGGTCGATTTCGACACCGGCACGCCATCGATATAGATGCCGACCGGCTGATCGCGGCCGAGGCTGGTGTCGCCGGCGGGCGAAAGGCCGCGGATCGAGATCAGCGGGCTCCAGCTGTTGCCGACCGTCTCGTTGATCTGGATGTTGGCGACGACGGTGCCGATGTTGGCGACGGTAGTGACGCCGGCATTTTCCAAACGTTGTTCATTGATCGCGGAAATCGCGATCGGCACGTCGATCAGCCGCTCTTCGCGGCGCTGGGCGGTGACGACGATATCGTCGAGCATGCCCGCGCCATCCGCCTTGGCGTCCTGCGCCAAAGCCGGCGCTGCCATCCCCCCAAAAGCGACACTGTTCATCAGAGCGATCAGTAAATTGCGGTGCCTCATCATCCCTCCTCCTGATGGCAAGAGGGATCAAGCGCCGCAGCACGCGGCGACCACCCTTACCTCCCCAGCCATGCCGCAATTTTCGCGGTCATTTTCGCACTTTGGACATGGGAGCGGTTGCCGATGCCAAAAGCGCAGCGCATCCTTGCGGATGAGCCGCATGGCAACAAGATCGCGCGGATGATCAGACTGTTTCCATGCAGGAACAATCGCAAGCAATATGCAGCCGCTGAAGACACGCTTGCCGTCCCCTGGGCCGCCCCCACAAACCAGTATCGGCATGCCTGCCAGTTAGCATGCCAAACCCTAGCGGGCTGAGGACCGTGCCCCTAAAGGTTCGGCGAGCGGTATCGCGCCGCCGAAGCGCCCCGCCCCCACCGCATTATCGGAATTATCTGGCCCATATCCCGGAACTTGCCGATCTGATCGCGCTCGCACCGGAAGCGGTGGAAGTCGAATAAATGGTTCCCATCGGTACCGGCTGGCGCAATGATAGGCGGCGATTCCTTGATCGTGGCCATTGAACTGGGAAGTCGGATGTGAGCACGCTGGACCGACGAGCCTATCAGATGTTTCCGGTGCTGGATGCAGCACAGATGATGACGGCACGACGGTTTGCCAGCGGCCCGGAACGGCATTTCGAGAGCGGTGAGAGCCTTTACGCGATCGGCGAACGGGGAGCGCCTTCATGGCTGGTGGTCGCCGGCACCGTCGATGTTCTGCGCCGCAACGGGCTGAATGAGGAAGTAGCCGTCACGACCTACAAGGTCGGGCAGTTCAGCGGCGAGATCAATCAGCTGGCCGGGCGCCCCTCAATCGCCAGAGGGCGCGCCGGACCAGACGGATGCACCGCTCTCCCATTCGATCCCGCCCATCTCCGGGCGCTGATGATCGGATCGGCCGAGCTTGGCGAGATCGTGATGCGTGCACTCATCTTGCGGCGGGTGGAACTGATCGAGGATGCCGGCGCCGGCACGATCCTGATCGGCACGCCCGGAAGCCCTGATCTTCTGGCGCTCCAGGGATTTCTCACACGCAGCGCCTATCCCCACCTGGTGCTCGACGTGGATACCGATCCCGAGGGCCGGGCCATGGTCGACCGGCTTGGCATCCTGCCCGGAGAAATGCCCCTGGTGGTCTGTCCCGACGGCGGCTTTTTGCGGAATCCTGCCGTTTCCGAAATGGCAGCCTGCCTGGGCATGGTGCCGAGTCTCGACAGCAACACGACCTATGACGTCGCCATCGTCGGTGCAGGGCCTGCCGGTCTGGCAGCGGCCGTTTATGCCGCATCAGAAGGATTGTCGGTCATCGTGCTCGACGAACGCGCCACCGGCGGTCAGGCCGGTGCTTCGGCGCGGATCGAGAATTATCTGGGTTTCCCTACGGGCATTTCCGGGCAGGCCCTGGCGGGTCGCGCCTTCAGCCAGGCGCTGAAGTTCGGCGCGGAAATGGCCATACCGCTGAAGGTGGAAAGGCTGGATTGCTCGGCCGAACTTCTGGCGATCGAACTGGTCGACGATCAACGCATCACGGCAAGGACTGTGGTGATCGCATCGGGTGCACGATATCGGCGGCCCGATGTTCCGAATCTGAATATCTTCGAGGGCAACGGCGTCTCTTATTGGGCTTCGCCGATCGAAGCGCGACTTTGTGCGGGCGAAGAGATCGCCCTGGTCGGCGGCGGCAATTCGGCCGGCCAGGCCGTGGCTTTCCTCGCGCCGCACGTGAAGCGCCTGCACCTGTTCGCGCGGCGCCCCCTGTCGGAAACGATGTCGAGCTACCTCGTCGACCGCATCGCGGCACTACCCAATGTCGAGATGCATGTCGGCAGCGAGGTCATCGCTCTGGAAGGCGATGCGCGCTCCGGCCTTGCCCATGCGACCTTCCGCAACCTGGCCGACGGGTCGACCCATCGCTGCGACTTGCGGCACCTGTTCCTCTTTATTGGCGCCGACCCCCATGCCGACTGGCTTCAGGGCTGTGTCGATACGGATGACAGAGGGTTCGTCATAACCGGCCAGGGCCCGCACCCGCTGGAAACGAGTAAGAGCGGTGTTTTCGCCATCGGCGACGTCCGCGCGGGATCGACCAAGCGGGTGGCCGCGGCCGTCGGCGAAGGGGCGGCCGTCGTCGCCCAGATCCATGCCAAGATCGCCAATTCGGCAGCAAGGGGATCATCGTGACCGAATGCCTGCACAGCGCGACCGTGAGCAGCGTCACACCGGGCTCGCGCGGATGCGAAGAGTGCCTGAAGGAAGACGGGCGCTGGGTGCATCTGCGATTGTGCCGGAGTTGCGGCCATGTCGGATGCTGCGATCAGTCGCCCGGACGCCATGCGCGGGCGCATTTCCACGCGACGGGACATCCGATCATCGAAGGATATGACCCGCCCGAAGGCTGGGGATGGTGCTATGTCGACGAAATTGTCGTCGACCTGCCTGACCAGACACCGCAAGTGGGACCGATCCCGCGATATTTTTGAATGCGTTCGACTATCAGATTTGGTCGATCGGCAGAGGCCGCCAGGATTTCGTGCCATTTTTAACTTCATTTAACTGCCGCGCCGGTCCGCTCCGTGGTGAGCATCCGCTGTTTCCGCTTGGCTAATTCAGGAGGTCGAGTCGATGATGGATGATAAGGAGCCTGACGCTGCAGGTCTGGAGCGTCGCGAGATGTTGCTGGCGGGAGGCGCCGCACTCGCGGCGGGCCTCGTCCCCGCGCCTCTTCAAGCCGCCAACCGCAACTCCTCGGCACTGGGCGCACGCCTGCAGGGCGTCCAGCATTTCGGGCTGACGGTCCAGAATATGGACCGGGCGTTCGAATTTTATACCGAGGTGCTGGGCGGGACCGAGGTGATGCGCGACGGCGACTTTCAGGGCGAACGCATCCACAATACGCTGCTGACCGATCAGGAAATCGAGGCGCGCGAGCGCGGCGTCAATCCGCGCACGATCGGCGTGCCGGACCTTCTGGGCGGCAGCCAGCGGCTCGACGTCCGCTTCGTCCAGTTCGACAATGTCGTGATCGAGCTGCTGCAATATCGCGATGCCAGCGAGCCCATGGGCGGACCGAAGAGCTTTGCCGAACCGCTCGATCACATGAGCCCCGCCTTTCCGCGGATGATGCACATCTGCTTCCACATTCGCGACGATGTCGATTTCAACCGGTTCATCCATGATCTGGAGACGGAATCGACCCGACGCGGAATGACGCAGGTCCGTGCCAACCGGGTGATGACGGTGACGTCCGAGAAGGACCGGCTGGCCGCGCCGATGGAGGCCAACAGCAATCCGATCACCGAGGGCAAATCCAATGGCTGGCGCCTGATCTATTGCAAGGGCCCCGAAGGAGAGCAGCTCGAATTCGTGCAGGCGCTCGGGCCCGTGAAGAAAACCTTCGACGATGCTCTGGCGGCGCGCCGCAAGCTGGTGGTTGCCCGGTAAGGAACCGGCCGGGCGTCACTCATCAAGCGGGAAATAGATGGCGGATCAGATCGACGTGGCAATCGTGGGAGGCGGCGCAGCGGGCATCGCCGCGGCGCGACATCTCGCGAGCCTTGGTCGATCCGTCCTGATCATCGAGGCGCTATCGCGACTGGGTGGGCGCGCCCATAGCGTCCAGCTCGGGGGGATGACGCTCGATTTCGGCTGCGGCTGGCTTCATTCGGGGGAGCGCAATCCTCTCGCCGCGCTTGCCGGGGCGAACGGTTGGACAATCGACCGCAGCGACGCGGCCTGGGGCGATCAATTGCACGACCTGCATATCACCGCAGCGGCACAGCGGGATGCATGGCAGGCTTATGAGGGCTTCGTCCATGCGCTCGCGACGAACGCGCCGCAGAGCGACCGCGCCAGCGATGCGATCCCCGGCGGTGACCGCTGGCGCCCTTTTATCGATGGACTCAGCAGCTTCATAAACGGGGTGGAGACCGACGGCCTTTCCGCCCGCGACTTCACATCCTACGACGCGGCTGCAAGCGATAATAACTGGCGCCTGCCGGGCGGCTATGGTGCCTTCATCACATCGCTCGGTGCAGGCCTGCCGATCGCGCTCGACACGCGTGTCACCGCGATCACGGAAGATAACGGCGTAAGGCTCGACACGAACCGCGGCACGCTCCGCGCTTCGGCCGCGATCGTCACCCTGTCCACGACGGTGCTCGCCCAGGGTGCGATCCGCTTTGCGCCTTCGGCCGACGATCAACTCCACGCCGCCGCCCAACTGCCATTGGGCCTTGCCAACAAGCTGTTCCTGAAGATGGCCGACCCCGACGCGGTTCCACCTGAATCGCACCTGCTCGGCCGGTTCGATCAGGCCGGCACCGGCAGCTATTATCTGCGTCCGCTGGGAAGACCGATCGTGGAATGCTTCGTGGGCGGCGCCGAAGCGCGCCGACTGGAGGATGAGGATGCGACGGCTTTTGCGATCGAAGAGCTTGGCGGTCTGTTGGGCGCCGACTTCGCCAAGGCACTCTCGCCACTGGCCGTCACCCGCTGGGGCAAGGAACCCACGATCCTCGGTTCCTACAGCCATGCGCTTCCGGGCCAAGCCGATGCCCGCAAGGTGCTCGCCCGGCCGGTGAGCGATCACCTGATCTTTGCCGGGGAGGCCTGCTCGCCACAGGATTTTTCCACCGCGCACGGGGCCTGGGACAGCGGCATCGCCGCGGCGCGATGGATAGATCGGATGCTTCCGCCATGACCTTCTTCGAAAGTCTCCTCGCACTGCTCGCGATTGCGATCCTGCTGCTTCAGGTCTCGCGGCGGACCGCCATTCCTTATCCAGCGCTGCTGGCCGCAGCAGGCGTGGCGCTCGCTCTGATCCCCGGCGCTCCCACGATCATGCTCGATCCGCATACTGCGCTGGCGCTGTTCATCGCGCCCGTGCTGGTCGATGCGGCGTTCGATTTCCCCATGGTCACCGTCCGCCAGTTCTGGCGTCCGCTGGTCGCGCTCGCGATCATCGCCGTCATCCTGACCGCCGGCGCGGTGACATGGGTGGGAATGGAGTTTGCCGGCCTGCCCTTTTTTGCGGCGCTGGCACTCGGCGCGATCGTCGCCCCGCCGGACGCCGCGGCGGCAACCGCGATCCTGAGCAGCGTGAAGATGCCGCGCCGGACGGTTTCGCTGCTCAAGGGCGAAAGCCTGCTCAACGAC
Source organism: Sphingomonas sp. DBB INV C78 (assembly GCF_042693015.1). Taxonomy (NCBI): domain Bacteria; kingdom Pseudomonadati; phylum Pseudomonadota; class Alphaproteobacteria; order Sphingomonadales; family Sphingomonadaceae; genus Sphingomonas; species Sphingomonas sp. DBB INV C78. Next base: position 3,149,436 of record NZ_CP170544.1, read on the forward strand.
GCGTCGGCACTACTGCTGTTCAGCACCGCGATCCTGATCGAGCGCCATGGCGGCGTGGATGCGGCACTCGCGCTACAGGTGAGTATCGCCGTGCCCGGCGGCATTGCGCTGGGCCTGGTCCTCGCCTGGCTGATGATCCGCCTCCAGCCGCTCGTCTCCGGCACGCTCAGCGGCAATCTTCTTCAGTTCGTCATGGGCTTCGGCGCCTGGATTCTCGCCGAGCGGCTGGGCCTGTCGGCCGTCCTGTGCCTCGTCACCTTCGCAATGGTGCTCGCGCGCACGGCCGGACTGACGACACCTCCCCGCTCGCGCGTTCATGATTTCGCCGTGTGGGAGACGGCGGTGTTCCTGCTCAACGTCCTCGCCTTCCTCCTCATGGGGTTCCAGGCCCGGACGATCATCGGTGCGATGGGCCCCGATCGCCTGCGCGAAGCGGCCTGGTTCGCATGCGCGGTCGTCGCGTGCGTCATCGTCGTGCGGGTGGCCTGGGTGCTGCTCTACAATCGGCTGACCCACCGCTTTCATGTGCTCCGCGGAGGGTATCGGCCCGCAACTTTCCGTCAGGCCATACTCGTCGGCTGGTGTGGAATGCGCGGCATCGTAACGCTCGCGACCGCTTTCGCCTTGCCCGGCGATTTTCCGCAGCGCGACCTCATCGTACTGACGGCCTTTGCGGTCGTGCTGGGCACATTGGTGCTGCAAGGCCTGACGCTCTCCCCGATGGTCCGCTGGCTCGGGCTGGATGGCGAGGATGGGCTGGCGATCGAGTTGACGGAAGCGCGAGCCGACATGACGGAGGCCGCACTCGCGAGCCTGGAAAACCAGGCCGGTGCGGCCGCCGATCACTGGCGCTATGGTTTCGAGGTGAGACGCCAAGGCCTGCTGCCCGACGGTGACGGGTCCGCAGCCGAGGAGAAGCGAAGACTTGGCCTTGCCGCTACGCAGCGCAAGCGCGAGCGGCTTGAGGAACTGCGCGCCGCAGAACGCGTCGGCCCTGACGCTTTCCTCATCCTCCAGGAAGAACTGGATTTCGCGGAATTGAGCCTGCGCACCGAGGAGGAACGGCGGATCGAGGAACTTTAGCCGGGTCACCGCGGGCGACACGTGTGCTGGAGGCCCCTCAAGCCGTATTACCGAGGAACGGCGCACCGCCTGCTCCACACCTTAACTTGTCCGCCGCAACCCCACGTTGCACGAACAATGTGAATAAGGGGACAGTTCGTTCGCGCGGCGACCACATGCCCAGCGCGGCCTTGCAGATCTGCGGCAACAGGCCATCGCGCCAGACCCCCTGCTCGCGTTCAAGCTCGCCGTCCTGACCGCAAGCGCTGGCGGACGATCCAGCCGGGCTGGGCGATTGGGTCGACGTCGGTCGCCGATGCCTGCCATTGGTTGGAAAGGATTTTCGCGCTAGCAGACGCGAATGGGGCCACTAGACATTGCTATCGCTGGGTGCGGACCGGGGGGACTGGCCGTTGCACTGCTATTGAAGCGGGACGGGCACCGCGTGACGCTGTTCGAACGGTTCGAGGTACCACGACCGATCGGATCGGGCCTCATGATACAGCCGACCGGCCTCGCCGTTCTGGAGCAATTGGGGCTCGATGACGTCGTGCTCCAAAGTGGGGCTCGCATCGATCGCCTGATCGGACAGGCAGGCGCCGCCGGGCCCGTCGTGCTGGACGTGAATTATGCTGCGCTCGGGCGCCCGACCGCTTTCGGCATAGGCATCCATCGCGCGAGTCTGTTCGCGCTGCTCCATGATGCGGTGACGGCAGCCGGCGTTCCGATCGTGACGGGACGCACGGTCGCGGGCAGTGATGCGGACGGCGCGAAGCGATATCTGCGTTTCGCCGACGGTGACATCGCCGGCCCCTTTGATCTGGTTGTCGATGCGCTCGGAACCCGCACTCCACTCGCACCGCCAACGGGCCACGCGCTGACCTATGGCGCGCTGTGGGCCAGCCTTGACTGGCCCGACGGATCGAGATTCGACATGGCTGCGCTCGAACAGCGGTATCGGCGGGCGAGCACCATGGTCGGAGTTCTGCCAATCGGCACGCCGCCAAATGCCCCACGCCCGCAGGCCGCCTTCTTCTGGTCGCTGCGAGCCGACCAACTGGAGGCGTGGCGCGCTGGCGGACTGGACGCATGGAAAGCCGAAGTGCTGGCGCTCTGGCCCGCCTGCGCGCCATTGCTCGATCAGATCATCGATCCTGATCAGCTCACCTTTGCCCATTATGCGCATCGCACATTGCGGCAGGCTGCCGAACCGGCGCTCATTCACATTGGAGACGCCTGGCATTCGGCAAGTCCGCAGCTCGGCCAAGGCGCCAATATGGCGCTGCTCGACGCGTGGGCGCTCGCCAAGGGCCTCCGCGAAAGTGCGAGTGTGGCGGAAGGGCTTGACCACGCAGTCGCCCGGAGACGGCGACATATCCATCTCTATCAGTGGCTGACCGCCGTGTTTACGCCGGTCTATCAGTCCGACAGTCTGGTTCTACCTTTTATCCGCGACCGGCTCGTCGGGCCGCTGTCCAAGCTGTGGCCCGCGACCTGGATACAGGCAGCAATGGTGAGTGGACTGATCGGCAACCCGTTGCGACCGCTTGGTCTCGCCATGCCCTGCACCGAGCCAAGGACCGTGCCGCTGCGGGACGCCGCATGAGCGAGGACATCGGCGACCGAGCTGCCGTTGCGACCGAGGGCCCGATCATCGTCTTTGACGCGCTGTGCGTGCTCTGTTCGGCCAACGCGCAATTCGTGCTGCGCCATGATCGTGCCGGACGCTTCCGGCTTGCATCGATGCAGGGTACGGTCGGCGCCGAGCTATATCGCCGGTTCGGCATCGATCCGGCCGACCCGGATACCTTGATCGTGGTCGATGGCGATCGCGCCCTTCGCGACAGCGATGCGGTTTTGGCAATCTGGACCGGACTTGGCTCGCCGTGGCGACTGCTCGGCCTGCTGCGGCTCGTGCCGCGCGGCCTGCGTGATCCCATCTATCGTTGGATCGCGCGCCATCGTTATCGGCTGTTCGGCAGGCGGGACACATGCTGGCTGCCGAACCCCGAACAGGCGTCACGACTGCTTTGAGCCATATTCTCGTCCTCGGCGGCTATGGCGGTTTCGGCGGGCGTATAGCCCGACGGCTGGCCGCCGCTGGACATGATGTGCTTGTGGCGGGGCGCAATCTCGCCAAGGCGCAAGCCTTCTGCATGGATCAATCGGGGCTGACGCCGATCGCGATCGATCGCGCGGCCATCGCTGCCGCCTTGTCTGAACATCGGCCGGCTCTGCTCGTCGATGCTTCCGGCCCTTTTCAGCGGTTGGATCACACCGTGCCTGCCGCCTGCATCGCGGCCGGTGTCCATTATGTCGATATTGCCGATGCTCGCGAATTCGTCTGCGGAATTGCAGAGCTTGATGCGGCCGCAAAGGTTGCCGGTGTGACCGTCATCTCCGGCGCCTCCAGCGTCCCTGCCCTATCCGGCGCCGCAGTCCGCCAACTCGCAGCGGGCATGGAGGATGTACGGGCGGTCGAGATGGCCATCAGCGCGTCCAATCGCGCCACAGCAGGACCAGCCGTCGCCGAAGCGATCCTCGCCCAGCTTGGCCAGCCATTTAAGCTTTGGCGCAGTCGACGCTGGACCCAGCGAAGAGGATGGCAGGAACTGCGCCGCGAACATTTCGCCGTAGCCGGGGAGGCATCACTGGGCCATCGCCTGGTGGCGCTGGTCGATGTTCCTGACCATGGGCTGCTGCCGCAAAGGCTGCCGGGTCGGCCTGCCGTCACCTTCCGTGCCGGCACCGAGCTCGGATTTCAGACTTTCGCACTGTGGATCGCAAGCTGGCTGGTTCGATGGAAGTTGATATCGAGCCTTGCACCCTTGGCGGGATTATTGCGGCCGCTCCAACGGCTGACCGGGTGGATGGGGAGCGATCGCTCGGCGATGATCGTGCGATTGTTCGGCATGACCGAAGGACAGCGCGTCGAACGCCGCTGGACGCTCATCGCCAGCCAAGGCGACGGGCCGGAAATTCCTGCCCTCTCGGTACCGCCACTGGTTGCCCGCATCCTTGCCGGCCTTGAGCCGACCGGCGCCCGGAATGCTGGCCTGAGCCTAGATCTGGTGGATTATCAGCCGCAATTCGACGGACTCGCGATCCGCCATGGGGTGACCGAGCACATCCTCCCTCCCCCGCTTTACAGGCGGGTAATGGGCGCGCGTTTCGACCGGTTGCCACCCGCCGTCCGCGCGATGCACGAAGCGCTCCGCGACGGCGGAGCGCACGGCATTGCCGAAGTGACGGGACCGACGAACATTCTGGCCGCGACGATCGCATATATCGTCGGATTTCCCCGCGCCGGAACGCACGATCTCCACGTCGCGTTCGAGGAGAATGACGGCACGGAGACCTGGACGCGCTCGTTCAGCGGCAAGCGCTTCCACAGCCGGCTGAGCCAGAAGGGACAGTGGCTCGTCGAAAGCTTCGGCGTCTTCCGCTTCGGATTCGACCTGCCATCGGACGAACATGGACTGACGATGGTCATGCGCCGCTGGTGGATCGGCCCATTCCGTCTTCCATTGGCGCTGGCCCCGCGCTCGCGCGCGCGCGAATGGGAAGAGGATGGGCGTTTCCACTTCGATGTCCCGATCGCGCTGCCCTTTTTGGGCCGGATCGTACATTATCGGGGGCAACTGCATGGCGACGGCGGCAACCAAACAAGTGCAGCGCACGTTTGATACCGTCGACGATCGAAGTCGTCCGGAACCAAGGTGACCCCAATTTTCAAGCCGAGCCATCTATGACATGGTTCTGAAGCGCCTCTCGCTCTTCCAACTACGCGTCAAGGCACATCCTGATGACGGTACAATCGACACAGGATCGCGTTTCCATCACCGCAGGCAAGAAGATCACGACGGACATGGGGGCAGATCATGCAGAACGCGGAAGATCTCGAGCTCACACGCCGGACGATGCTCGTGGGTAGCGCCGCGTCGGTCGCGGCAACGGCAGCGCCGCCATCGGCTGCCGCCGAGATACCTGCCCGCAGTGCATCAACGATGGTCAAAGCCGCTTTCGAAGTGAATGGACAAAGGCGCGAACTCGAGCTCGACACGCGGACGACTTTGCTCGACGCGCTGCGCGAGCATCTCCGCCTTACCGGCACCAAGAAGGGATGCGATCATGGCCAGTGCGGCGCGTGCACGGTGATCGTCGACGGACGCAGGATCAACTCGTGCCTCACGCTCGCGGTCATGCACGAGGGCAGCCGGATTACCACCATCGAGGGCCTCGGCACGCCCGAAAAGCTGCATCCGATGCAGGCGGCCTTCATCAAGCATGACGGCTATCAGTGCGGCTATTGCACGCCGGGGCAGATCTGCTCGGCAGTTGCCGTGCTCGAAGAAATCCGGGCCGGCATTCCGAGCCATGTCACGAACGATCTCGAGGCGCGCCCCAAGATCACCAATGTGGAGCTGCGCGAGCGGATGAGCGGCAACATCTGCCGCTGCGGCGCTTATTCGAATATCGCCGAGGCCATGGCCGAAGTCGCGGGGATCAAGGCATGAAACCCTTCACTTATGAGCGCGCCGGATCTCCGGCCGAGGCTGCCTCCGCGGCCGCCCGCGTGCAGGGCGCCCGCTTCATCGCCGGGGGCACCAATCTGCTCGATCTGATGAAGCTGCAGATCGAGACGCCGATGCACCTGATCGACGTCAACGGTGTCGGGCTCGATCGCATCGAGGCGACGAGGGACGGCGGCCTGCGCATCGGCGCCTTGGTGCGCAACACCGATCTCGCTGCCGACAAGCGGGTGCGGCGGGACTATGCGGTCCTCAGCCGCGCCCTGTTGGCCGGTGCCTCGGGCCAGCTTCGCAACCGGGCGACCACCGCCGGCAACCTGCTCCAGCGTACCCGCTGCCCGTATTTCTACGACACCAATCAGCCCTGCAACAAACGCCAGCCAGGCAGCGGTTGCGGGGCGATCGGCGGATATAGTCGGCAGCTCGGCGTGATCGGCGTGAGCGATGCCTGCATCGCGACGAACCCGAGCGACATGGCGGTGGCAATGCGGCTGCTCGATGCGACGGTGGAGACGGTCAAGCCCGGCGGCGAGACGCGCGCGATTCCGATCGCCGACTTCCATCGCCTGCCTGGCGACACCCCGCATATCGAAACCGCGCTCGAGCCGGCCGAGCTGATCACTGCGGTCACGTTGCCAAAGCCGCTCGGCGGTCGCCATGTCTACAAGAAGGTCCGGGATCGAGCCTCTTACGCCTTCGCTTTGGTGTCGGTCGCAGCCGTGGTCCAGCGTGACGGCAGTGGCCGTATCGCTGTGGGTGGCGTCGCCCACAAGCCGTGGCGGGTCGAGGCGGCGGAAGCCGATCTGCCGCGCGGAGCGAAGCCGGTTGCGGCCCGCCTCCTCGCGGGTGCCACGCCCACCCACGACAACGCCTTCAAGCTGCCGCTGACCGAGCGCACGATCGCCGCGGTCCTCTCCGAAGCGAAGGGCTGAGCCATGAAGTTCGTCACGCCCGCGGGCCCCAACCCCCTCGATCGCGGCAAGGTGCTGGGCAAGCCCACCGATCGCATCGACGGCGCGCTCAAGACGACCGGCATGGCGCCTTATGCCTATGAGCGTCATGATGTCGTGCCGAACCAGGCCTATGGCTATGTCGTCGGATCGGCGATCGCCAAGGGCCGGATCGCCTCGATCGACCTCAGCGAGGCGAAAGGAGCGCCCGGCGTGCTCGCGGTGGTCAGCGCGGACACCGCCGGCCCGCTTGGCAAGGGCAGGATGAACACGGCAAAGCTGCTCGCCGGGCCCGAGGTGGAGCATTATCACCAGGCCGTGGCCGTGGTCGTGGCCGAGACCTTCGAACAGGCCCGCGCCGCGGCCAATCTCGTGCGCGTCCGCTATACGCGGGGCAAGGGCGCGTTCGATCTCGCCGCGGCGAAGGATTCCGCGACGCTGCCCGAAGGTGAGAAGGATTCGCTGATCGGCGATTTCGATGGCGCCTTCGCCGCCGCGCCAATCAAGCTGGACGCCGAATATACGACACCCGACGAAAGCCACGCGATGATGGAGCCCCACGCCACCATCGCCGCGTGGCAGGGCGACAAGCTGACGCTCTGGACATCGAACCAGATGATCAATTGGGGCAGAGGTGACGTCGCCAAAAATCTCGGCATCGCCAAGGAACAGGTGCGTTTGGACTCCCCCTATATCGGCGGCGGCTTCGGCGGAAAGCTGTTCGTCCGCGCCGATGCCGTGCTGGCGGCGCTTGGCGCCAGGGCGGCGGGCCGACCGGTCAAGGTCGCGCTCACCCGGCCGATGATGGCGAACAACACGACGCATCGTCCGGCCACCATCCAGCGCATTCGCATCGGCGCGACGCAGGACGGCAAGATCAGCGCGATCGCCCATGAAAGCTGGTCGGGCGATCTGCCGGGCGGCGGCCCAGAAACGGCGGTGCAACAGACACGCTTGCTCTATGCCGGCGCTAACCGGATGACGAAGCTCAGGCTCGCCGTGCTCGATCTGCCCGAGGCCAACGCCATGCGCGCGCCCGGCGAGGCGCCGGGCCTCATGGCACTCGAGGTCGCCATCGACGAAATGGCCGAGAAGCTGGGCATGGACCCGGTTGAGTTCCGCATCCTCAACGACACGCAGGTCGATCCGGAGGCACCCGATCGCCCCTTCTCCCAGCGCCAGCTCATCGAATGCCTGCGCCAGGGTGCGCAGCGCTTCGGCTGGAACCGGCGCAATCCGAAGCCGGGCACTGTGCAGGATGGCCGCTGGCTGGTCGGCATGGGTGTCGCCGCGGGTTTCCGCAACAATCTGCTTACCAAATCCGCCGCGCGCGTCCGGCTGGAACGTGATGGCCGCGTCACCGTCGAAACCGACATGACCGACATCGGCACGGGCAGCTATACGATCATCGCGCAGACCGCAGCGGAGATGATGGGCGTCGATCTCGATCAGGTGGTGGTGAAACTCGGCGATTCAGACTTCCCCGTCTCGGCCGGATCGGGCGGCCAATGGGGCGCAAACAACTCGACGGCCGGCGTCTATGCGGCTTGCGTCAAGCTGCGCGAGGCGATCGCGCAAAAGCTCGGCTTCAATGCCGATGCGGACTTTGCCGACGGCCACGTCGGCAGCGGCAATCGTTCGATGAAGCTTACCGACGCCGTGAAGGACGGGCCGATCTCGGCCGAAGACCTCATCGAATATGGCGACCTCCACAAGAAGTATCAGCAATCGACCTTCGCCGGCCATTTCGTGGAGGTGGGGGTCGACCGCTTCACCGGTGAGACCCGCGTGCGACGCATGCTCGCGGTATGCGCGGCCGGCCGCATCCTCAATCCGAAGGCCGCGCGCAGCCAGGTGATCGGGGCGATGACGATGGGCGTCGGCGCCGCGCTGATGGAGGAACTCGCCGTCGACAAGCGCTTCGGCTTCTTCGTCAATCACGACCTTGCCAGCTATGAGGTGCCTGTCCATGCCGATATCCCGCATCAGGAGGTGATTTTCCTCGACGAGGTCGATCCCATCTCCTCGCCGATGAAGGCGAAGGGCGTCGGCGAACTCGGCATATGCGGCGTAGGCGCGGCGGTTGCCAATGCGATCCATAACGCTACCGGTGTCCGCGTGAGGGATTATCCGATCACACTCGACAAGCTTATCGCAGGACTGCCGGCCATATAATATTGGCGGCGCAGCGCGCATGAAACTTGGCGAGGCGACCGCCGCCGTCTGCGGCACTGGACAGGCCCGACGTCTTTGATACGTTCCGCCATTCATCGTCTTGAGGGGGCTATTCTTGAAACTTCGTTCCGCTTTGGCGGCCACGCTGCCGCTCGCCATTCTCGCATCGCCGCTTTCTGCGCAGACCCAGCCGACCGATCCCGCCTTCACCGCCGAAGGGGTTCGCTCGATCGTGCGTTTCCTGTCGGACGATCTGCTGGAAGGCCGCGATACCGGAAGCCGCGGCCATGAAATCGCCGCCCGCTACGTCGCCAGCCGGTTCGAGGAATACGGCCTGAAGCCGGCCGGAGACAATGGCACCTGGTATCAGCGCGTCACCCTGCAACAGACCAGCCCCACCGAGACGCCCGGCACCGTCACTGTCACCGGCCCGGCGGGCCAAAAGGCGTGGAAGCATGGCAGCGATGTCCTGATCGGCCTCAGTGCCAGCGAAAGCCATCTGGATATTTCCGCGCCGCTGGTCTTCGTGGGCTACGGGATCGAGGACAAGAAGCTCGGTATCAACGATTATGCGGGGCTGGACGTGCGCGGCAAGATCGTCGTCGCGCTGCGTGGCTTTCCCAAGGGCATGCCCAGCGAAGAGGGTGCCCATGTCAGCACCACCAAGCGCGAAGCCGCCCAGGCGCATGGCGCCATAGGCATGGTTTCGGTCGGCACGCTCTTGTCGATGAAGACCGTGCCGTGGGCGAAGATGGTGCACTTCTCCGACGAACCCGAATTCACCTGGGTCAGCCCCGAAGGCCAGCCCTTCAACGAGGCGCCGGCTATCCGCGCAAGGGCCGGGCTGAACGATCCGGCGGCCGAAGCGGTGTTCGCTGGCGCCCCCAAAACACTGGCCGCCATCCGTGCGGAGGCCGACAAGGCAGGCGGTCGGCCGAAAGGTTTCGCGCTGAAATCCACCATCCGCATCCAGAATGATAGCACCACCAGGCGGGTCACCAGCCCCAATGTCGTTGCCGTTCTGCCCGGATCCGATGCGAAGCTGGCGGCCGAATATGTCGTGCTGTCCGCCCATCTCGACCATATAGGCATCAGCCCGGCCAAGCCCGGCGACAAACCCGACAGCGATCGCATCAACAATGGTGCGCTGGATAATGCCGCCGGCATCGCCACCATGCTGGAAGTGGCCCGCGCGGCGGCCGCGTTGCCGGTGAAGCCGCGTCGCTCGATCATCTTCTTGGCCTCCACCGGCGAGGAGAAGGGCCTGATCGGCGCCGATTATTATGCGCGCCATCCCAGCGTGCCGATCCGTTCGATCGTCGGCAATGTCGATCTGGATATGCCGCTGCTGCTCTATCCTTTCACCGACGTCACCGCTTTCGGTGCGGATCATTCGTCACTGGGGCCGATCGTGGCCGGCGCGGTGGCGCCGATGGGCATCAAGCTTTCGCCTGATCCCATGCCCCAGGAAAGCATCTTCGTCCGTTCCGACCATTATATGTTCGTGAAGCAGGGCGTGCCGGCGGTGTTCCTGGCGACCGGTTTTGCCAATGGCGGCGAAAAGGCGTGGGGCGAGTTCCTCGGCGGCAATTACCACCACCCCGGCGACGACATGACCCAGAAGATCGACTGGACCGCGGGCGCGCGTTTCGCCGAAGCAAACTACCGCATCATGCGCGCCATGGCTGACGCCGACGCACAACCGCTCTGGTACGCGAAGGACTTTTTCGGCGACACATTCGCCCCCACCAGCCCCCGCGCGCCCAAGCGCTGAACCTGCCGGGCCGGCAGGCTAATCTGCCGGCCCGCCGACTTGTCGGAGTAGCGTTGCGGACCGCGGTTCGTCCGCGTCGCGCTGATTGCAGGGCACCCGGCAGCATCAGCGATTGGAAACCGCTGAAATGACGACCGGCTCCATGACCTTCCCTGCCTCGACTGCATAATCGCGCCTGAAGCTGGGCCGTTCGACGGTGCCGGTCGGAAGATGCACGACCGATCCTGGTTCGACAGTGTCGGCCGCAGCTTTTACCTGCAGCTCACCTACAAACTCGGAGAAAGCCCTCTCTAACTGGAGCGACGCCAGATTTCCCCTTCCCTCGACGCCGGGAGGGGAAATTTAAGGGCGATGACCACCGACCTCCGTACAGTTGTCGCTCGACTCTGACGTCCCAATCATAAATATTTGGGCGGGGCGATGGGGTGGCCAGTGTGTCCGAGCCAGTTAGCCACGCGATGGAAGACGTCAGAACGCCCGCGCGCGGCTTCGCTCCGCTTGCGGCGCTGCTGACTGGCCAACGCCTTCCTGCGATCGCCGCAAGACTTGGTATTGCCCTCGCCCGGCGGCGCGGACGGCCCTGGCGGCTCTTCAAGACCGTGATCGTGGCGCGCCACGCCGATGTTGCCGAAGCGCTGCGCCGCGATGTGGATTTCATCATCGCGCCCGTCAACGAGGCGAAGATCGAGGCAGTCAACGGCCCGTTCGTGCTGGGTATGGATCGATCCGACCGGCTGGAGCGCGAGCGCCACGCCCTCTACGCCGCATTGCAAGAAGTGGATGTCGCAGCCCTGGCGGCGCGGATGCGCGAACGCATGAACAACCGCCTGGCGGGGCTGGGCGAGAATTTCGACGCGATCAGCGACTATGCCCGGCCACTCGCCGCGGCAACGGCGATGGACCTGTTCGGCATCGCCCCGAAAGACGAGGCACTCTTTGCCGAGGTTGCGCGGGCGATCTTCGCGCACACTTTCCTGAACCCAGGCAATCAAAAGCCGATCGAGCGCCGCGCACTCGCCGCGGCTCCCATCCTGCGCCAATGGCTCGGCGACGAGATCGCCGCCCGGCGCCGTCGTGGCGAGACGGGGCAGGATTATATGGGTCGCCTCCTCGCCCGTGCGGATCTCGACGATGACGGTGTGCGACGGACATTGGGCGGCATGCTGGTCGGCAGCATCGACACGACCGTCACGGCCTTGGCCAAGATCCTGATCGTCGCCGTCAACACTCCGCCACTACGGAATGCACTGGCCTCTGCGTGGAACAGAGGCGAGGACATATATGGCCTCTGCCTTGAAGCGCTGCGGCGCTGGCCGCATAACCCGCTCGTCCTGCGGAACGTCGCGGCCGACACAAAGCTTGCCGGAACGACTGTCCGTGCCGGCGATCGGGTGGCGCTCTGGACGCAAGCCGCGATGCTTGATCCCGAGGCATTCCCGGACCCCGGCCTGATCCGCCCCGATCGGTCGTGGGGAAGCTATCTCCATTTCGGCGGAGGACTCCATCCTTGCGCGGGGCGACGTATCAACGCGCAACAACTCCCGTTGCTCGTCGGTCCGTTGCTCGCCCGGGGGGTGCGCCGCAACGGCGCGCTCCGCTGGGCCGGACCATTTCCGGATCATCTCCCCATCAGACTTGCGGAGCCTGCATGACCGTCCAGTCCATGGTCACGATCGTCGCGCCGATCCCGCGCCCGGCTGTCGTCGAAGCGCGACGGCTGATCGAAGCGCTCGGCAACCCGGCGACGCCAGCAATCCGGCAAGCGATCGCACCGGATGTGGAGAGTGCCTTCCTCCATTTTGCCAGCCTGCATGCGATCGAAGGCAGCGATCAGACATCGGGCTTTCTGGTGCTGGAATTCTCCGCCGACAGATCGCCCGCCGAAGCCATACGCCTTGTGGCAACCCGGCTAGGCGAGGCGCTGCGCCCGATCTTCGCGCTTTCCCCCGATTGGCGTCGCAATGACGATGCCGAGATCTTCATGACCAACCACCGCGTCGAGATCGGCCATCGGATCTTCGACACTGTCGGCCTCGCCTTCTGCGGCACGCCGGGCAAGTCCGTCCCTGTCATCGACCAGGAGGAGCGCCTGGCGCGGCGGATCGCGACATTGCTGGAACGGCAGCCTGCCGGCCTCTCGCCGCTCAGACGCCTCCATGATGTGCGTCGCACGCTTGGCGACGATGAACGCTGGCAATGGGCACTGGAGCCCGCATCGCCGCCGATTGCCGCTCCGGCCTCCCAGCCGACGACCGGCGACAAGATCCGCGCGCTCGCTGTTCCCTTTCTTACTACCTTCGCCTGGCCGCTGCTGCTTTTGCTTGTGCCATTGGGGGCGTGGCTGCTGTGGCCCGAAAGCTGGGTCTGGCAGGCGCATCAGCCGATGGCGGCCGGCGATTGGGTGCGCGCCGCCATCCAGATCCTCTGGTTCGTCTTCAAGATCCTGTGCTTCGCTGGCGCGGGTCTGGCGCTTGCGCTGGCACTGTCCTATTTCGCGCTCCGCCGCGCCGAGAAGAGCGACTGGCTTTCGGAGCGCGCGCCTGACGCCCAGGAACTCGCGGCGATCTTCGCCCGCGAAAATGCCGACGGCCATGTCCAGAACCACATGGTGTCGCACACCGTGCTCAAGCCCGGACTGCTCCGTAAACTGACGGTCCGGCTGGCCTTCTTCGCGATCTCAAGGCTCACTGCGCTCAATCCCAAGCCGGGCCATCTGAACGATATCGGCACGATCCATTTCGCCCGCTGGATCAACCTGCCGGGCACGCGCGATTTCCTCTTTTTCTCCAACTATGGCGGCAGCTGGGAGAGCTATCTCGAAGATTTCATCACCAAGGCGCATCAGGGCCTGACCGCGATATGGTCGAACACGGTTGGCTTTCCCCACACGCGCAACCTGTTCGCCGATGGCGCGACCGATGGCGAACGCTTCAAGCGCTATGCGCGCCAGTCGATGCTCCATACGCCCTTCTGGTATTGCGCCTATCCGCGACTTACGACCGCCAATATCCGCACCAACAGCCTTATCCGCCGCGGGCTGGCCTCTGCCATGAGCGAGGATGAGGCGGTGCGGTGGCTGGCCCTGTTCGGCTCCATGCCGCGCCCGAAGGACAAGCTGGAGACGACACAGATCCAGAGCCTCGTGTTCGGCGGGCTGGGCTTCAAGCCCTATGGCGAATTCGTCACGATCGAACTTGGTGCCGACAGGAGCGCCAATCGCGCCTGGCTTACAGCCGCGATGCCCGACATCGCCTTCAACGATGGCCGTTACGCCCAGGCGCCCGCCGTGCTGACTTTGGCGGCAACCGCATCGGGGCTGGAGAAGCTGGGGCTGCCGCCGCAGGGGCTTGCCACCTTCCCGCACGCCTTCACCGCGGGCATGGCTGGGCCGGGCCGCGATCGCATCCTCGGCGACATCGGCGAAAATGCGCCGGAAAACTGGTGGTGGGCAGATAAGGGCGCGGACCTGGCCTTGCTGATCTATGGTGACAGCGATGATGCGGTGGCGTCGCTCATGAGCCGGATCGAAACGCTTTGTCAGGTTCATGGCGGACGGTTCGGTCATCAGATCCGGCTTACGCCCGTCGGCAAGACCGTCAGCGACCGCATCGAACCCTTCGGCTTTGTCGATGGCGTGTCGCAGCCGGCGATCCGCGGCACCTATCGAGGCCTCAGAAATTCCGACCCGATCCATCTCGTCGAACCGGGCGAGTTCGTACTCGGTTATCCCGACAATCGCGGCAACGTGCCCCCGGGGCCGACACTCGACGCGAGCTTCGATGCGGATCTGAGACTGCCGATTGCCGGTCAGGACCAGGGCTTTTCGGAGTGCATCGCGGAAAATCCCCGGATGATCGGGCATAATGGCAGCTTCCTGGTGATCCGGCAGCTCGAACAGCATGTCGATCGTTTCCAGGCCTATTGCGAGGCCGAAGGCGAGCGCCTCGCCCCGCATGTTGCTGACCTGCCGCTCGATCACGAGCGCGGACTTGCCGACTATGTCGGCGCCAAGCTGATCGGCCGCTGGAAGGACGGATCGTCGCTGGTCCGCTTCCCCTATGTCTCCGCCACCCGCCTCAAGGAACTGGTCGGCAATGACCCCAGCGAAGGCGCCGCGCGGCCCGAGGCGAACCCTGCGAACGCCCTGGCGACTGCCATCCAGGCGGCCTCCCCACCCGCACCGGCGTCACCGGCAGAGAAGCGAGGCGCTTCGCCGATCCGCCCCGACAATGATTTCCTGTTCGGCACCGAGGACCCCCAGGGTCTGCGCTGCCCCTATGGTTCGCACATCCGCCGCGCCAACCCGCGCGACAGCCTCGACCCCGGCTCCAACGAGCAGATCACGATCACCAATCGCCACCGCATCATCCGCGTCGGCCGCGGCTATGGGGGCACGGTCGATCAGCCCGCAGGCCTGATGTTCATGTGCCTCGCCGGCGATATCGAGCGGCAGTTCGAGTTCATCCAGCAGACCTGGATGGGCAGCACAAAGTTCCACGGCCTAGATGTCGAGACCGATCCGATCGTGAGCGACGGCCAAACCGGGCGCTGCGGGTTCACGGTGCCGACGCGCGCTGGCCCCATCGCGCTCAACCCCATGCCGCAATTCGTCACCATGCGCGGCGGCGGCTATTTCTTCCTGCCCGGCAAGCAATTGCTGGATTGGCTTGCCTCGTCGCCTTGAGCGCTTACGGCTCAAGGCGGCGATATTTGGCGACGGCTCGGGAAAATCCTGAATGGGCCGGGATTGCTATTTCGGCACTCCATTGAGTCCGCTCGCCTGGCGGAGCGCAGCCCCGTCGAGACGATAACCATCCAGGAAGACAGTCTGGACATGGCGAAGATTAGCAAGGTCCTTCGAGACATCGCCATCCACCAGGATGATATCCGCTGTCTTGCCAGGTTCGATCGAGCCCGTGCGGTCGAACATTCCGGTCATCCGGGCAGGGATGATCGTCGCGCTCTGAAGCGCCTCCGCGTTGCTGAGGCCCGCCTGCTCATACAGTTCGAGTTCGCGCACCAGTTCCAGGCCATACCCGTCCGTGCCCGCGACAACCGTGACCCCGGCAGTGTGCAATCTGCCGACAAGATCGACCATCTTGCGGAAGCTTTTGCGGAAGTCGTCTCGCGTCAGCCCGTCGAATAAAGGATAGCCGCCGATCTTCCATCCGCGAACGACCGATGCCGGCGCGACATCCGCGAAGGGCGCATACGGGGGTGAAATCGCGCTGCCGTCCGACGTCAACGATGGCTCCCAGACCGTCAATGTCGGGTCGATTATCGAGCGTCGCTTAGCCAATTCGGCATAGAAGGCCTTCATCTCGGGCGAATCGAGGTCCACGTCCTTGCCATATTTGGCAGGCCCTTCCAGCCGCGCCGCGGTATTGGCCTTGTCGACCACATCCTGCGGCATCGCCTGCATCATGATGAAGTTGATATGCGTCACCTCATCATAGCCGGCCCGGACAGCGTCCAGCGGACGCATGCCCGCAGGGACATGGCCGAGCACGTGAAGCCCCAGCTTATGCGCCTCGGCCGCGGCCGGTGCGATCCAGGCAGGGTTCATCGACGTGTAAAACTTCACGCCCCACAAGCCTGCCGCCTTGATCTTGTCGACGGCCGCAACGGCTTCTTCTGCCGACGAGACGGCGAGCGCACCCTGGGCCGCCAGCGGGTCCTTTCGATCGATGATGACGGCAACCTTGCCATCAGGTGCGATCAAGTCGCCCGCAGCACGCCGTTTGAAAATATCCTGCGCGTCCTCGATGGTCGATCCGGGGCTGCGATAGTTGGTGATCCCGGTCGCGACATTCTGCAGCAGATTCCAGTCATCTCCGCCGACGTGCAGGTGCGAATCCCACAGCCCGGGCGTCAGCGTCTTGCCGCGTCCGTCGATGACGGTTGCCCCCGACGGCGCCTTGATAGACCCGGCCGCACCCACGGCGGCAATCTTCCCATCGACGATCAGTACCGCGCGTTCCGGCAAGTATTGGCCCGTCGTCGAATCGAACATCAGGACATGATCGATAAGCGATGGCGTGCGATTGGCAGGGACCAGCATTTTGTGGGCCACGGCGCGCACCATGGCGGCAGTTGCCTTGTCCTGAACGTCCTTCAGCTTCGGACCATTGGCCTCATAGCCTTCCGGCAGGAGCGAGATCGTGCCCGCAATCCCGAAATATTTGTTGTCACCGTCAAGCCAGACCGGTGACGGCGCGAAGCCATAACCCTTGATGAAGGCGAGCTTGACGGTCTTGGCTCCCCGCGGCCCCGCGAGCTCGACGGATTCTCCGATCGTGATGCTGGCGTGGCCTGTCGGCAACAGATCGATGCCCTTGTCGCCTGCAGTGACCAGGGCCTCGACATCTCGCTCGGCAGCCAGAAGCGGACCGCCATATGTGTTGTAACGCTTGCCAGCGAACGGTGCCGAACCTGAGTCGACTGCAGTCTTCCACCGCGCGGTGCCATTTGCGTCGACCGTGAAGTCTTCGGTCGCATCGCCGGAATCCGTAAAGCCCCGGATCGCGATCGTCGTAGCGCGGCCGTCATTGCCAACCGTGATCAATTCATCGGTCTCGGTGATCCACCCGCGCAGCGACATCGACATACGATAAGCGATACGGCCGTCCGGCATCGTCCACGACCAAATGTCGCCATGCTTTGCCGCGGTCGAACTGATCACGAAGTGGCGCGCGCCAGCGGGCGGCACCAGAAGTTGCTCCTTTGCCATGGGCGCCGGAGGATTTGCAGGCGACACAGTGGAGATCATCGATGCGCTGGCAAGCAGAACCGCAACTATCATCCGACGCATCATGTTCCCCCCTTTGAATGGCATCAGCCTGACAAACCACACCAAATCGCGCAACTGGAAGTTGATCGGCTATGCACAAGCGGCAAGCGCGGCGCCTTTGGCTGGATTGACGAATGCCTGCCTGATCACCGCACCGCCTGCACCGGTTCTGCACATTGCGTTCATCTGATCCGGATAGCTGCCGGATCAACGCTCCACATGCCCCCGCGATGATTGGCTTCACCATCATCGGCAGGGGCCCCGCATGTCCTATCTTGATCCACCGCGCATTCCCGGAACGCCAGCCCTTAATCTGGGTGTGTTGTTTCCCATATTTGTCGTGCTGCTCGAAGCGGCGACTGGCCTCTGTGCGGGCGTCCTGTTCGATCCGCTGCCGACGGCGGGCCACGTCGTTGTCGTCCTGCTGGTTCCTGCGATCAACTTCGCACTGTGGATGGCTGCACGACGGGAAGGCGAGGAACCGCACCATGTAGGAACGCTGATCGTGGCCGGCGGTGCCGCGACGACGATCGCCGCGATCTATTCGCTGATGATGCTGCCAATCCTGCCATTCGCGCTCGTTGCGATCCTTTTCGTCGGGATCGGCCTGCTGCCTTTTGCGCCGGTTCTGGCAATGATCGTAGCGTGCCGGCTGACCGGGGCGCTGGCCGCACATCATGACCATGTGTTGCGGCGCGGTTTTGCCGGCGCGGCGCTTGGCTTCTGCATCTTGCTGCTTGTCGATACGCCATCTGCGGCGACGCAGCTTGCCGTTACCTGGTCGCTCCGGGGCGGGGCCGAAGCAACACGCGGCGTCGCGCTTATGCGCGCGATCGGTGACGAGGATGCACTTTTGCGCCTCTGCTATGAGGACAATCGCGTCGCCAACGGACCGCTCACATTTGCCCTGTCATCCTGGCGGACCGGCCTCTTCAGCGGCGATAGCGGCACCAGCACAGCGGCTGCGCGAGAACTCTATTTCCGCGCTACCGGCCAGCCATTCAACCACGCCGAGCGCCCCCGGAGCCGACACGATACCCGCTTCATGTGGGATGAGGATCGCGGCGGCGAACAGGTGGCCGGCCGCGTTCGCGATCTGTCCCTGGCGTCGTCCCGGCTGGACGCGTCGATCGCATCCCAGGACAATCTCGCTTATTTCGAATGGACCATGGAATTCGCCAACGCTTCGGCCATCCAGCAGGAGGCGCGTCTGGCGCTGGGCCTTCCAGAGGGTGCCGTCGTCTCCCGCGCCACGCTGTGGGTGAACGGCGAGCCGAGGGAGGCGAGCATCGCCGGGCGCGGCGCCGCCAGGCAAGCTTATCAGAATGTCGTTTCCGCCAGCCGTGATCCACTGCTTGTCACGACCGATGGCGCAGGCCGCGCCCTTGTGCAGGCCTTTCCGGTGCAACCGGGAAGCAGCTTGAAATTGCGCGTCGGCGTCACCGCTCCCCTCGAGATCGCGGCCGATGGCCGGCGCAAAGTTGCCCTGCCCGCCATCGTCGAACGCAATTTCAACGTCGCAGACAGCCTGCATCATGCCGTGTGGATCGAAGGTGATGGCCCTTTGAGCGCCAATGGAGCGCCGTTCGCGCGGGACCATCTGGCCGACGGCGACACCCGGATGCGGGGATCGATCGTCGATGCCATGCTCCAGGCGCGCGGCATTCGCATCCTCGCTCCACAGATCGCCGCGCCCGTGCAGAAGATCGCCACGCTGTCGGCAACAGCCAAGGAGCCTGCAATTTCGGTCGTGCAGTCGATAGACCGGCAGCAGATCACGCCACCGCGGACACTCGCCTTCCTGCTCGATGGATCAGCAGCGAACCGGCCCGCCGCCTTGGCCCTGCGGACCGCGCTGGATCGCATAACTGCGGGACAATCGGTCGCTCTCGTGATCGCTGACGAGGAACCGGTGATCGTGCCTGCGGCGCCCTGGTCGAGCGCACAGCGCGATCGCATTCGTCACGCGATCGATGCCACCTCGTTCACGGGCGGCAAGGATAATGCGCCGGCGCTTGCCCGGGCGCTGGAACTCGCCGGGGAGGCATCCTCCACCCTGATCTGGGTCCATGGGCCGCAGCCGGTGTCGTTCAACGCGTCGCGTGCCACGATCCAGCAGGTCCTCGACAGGCAGACGCTGTTGCCGCGCCTTATCCGGTATCAGCCCGCCAATTGGCCAGCGTTCACGATCGAAGGCGAAAGCTGGTTCGACACCGCTCAATCGGTTCAGCCCTCCGGCAACATGGCGCTCGATCTGGCCTCGCTGGTCAGCGATGCGGCGTACGCCGGAGCCCGCTGGAAGGTCGCGCGCCGGCCCGCCACCGCGGCAGACGCCGCCCTGCCCGTCGGCTCGTCCCATATCCTGCGCCTGTGGGCGGCTGATGAGATCGCCGCCCTGCCGTCGGCCGCCGGCAAGGCACGGGACGATGCGATCACGCTTGCCCATCGGCTGAATATCGTCACGCCAGTCAGTGGAGCCGTCGTTCTGGAGACGGACAAGGACTATAAGGAAGCGGGCCTGCCGGTCCCCCCAGCCGGCGACGTGCCGACCTTGCCGGAGCCTGGCACCTGGGCTCTGCTGCTGATCGTCTTCCTGCTGTTGGCGTGGATGCGCAAACGTCTGCCCCGCGGGGTCGCAATATGATCCCGCCGGCCCTGGTCTTTCCCGCGTTGATCCTTGCTTTCTGGGACGCCTGGCGATTGATGGTCGCACGTCTCGGCAGTGATGTCGGCGATTGGCAGCTGGCGGCGATGATCGCCCTGGTAGCAGCGGCCACAGGGTGGCGACTGCGACGATCCCGCCTTCACGTCGTTGACGCTTTCCCACTCTGCACGATCCTCGCAACCTATACCGTCGCGGCAGCAACCGGCTGGGCGCTTCCCCAGATGGCCGCGGCCGTCGCCGGGCTCGGCTGGGCCGGCTGGTCATCGGTCAAACGCGGCGCACTGCCCGCGCCGATGATCGGCATCCTTCTGCTGATGTTGCCACTATTTCCCAGCCTGGAATTCTATCTGGCCTATCCGATGCGGCGGATCTGCGCAGGCCTCACGGCCATGATGCTCCGGCTCAATGGCGTCGAGGTGACGGTGAAGGGTATCGCGCTCGACTGGGATGGCACGCTGCTGCTGTTCGATGCGGCTTGCAGCGGCCTCCGGATGCTCTGGTCGGCTCTTTTGCTGGTCAGTGCGATCGCGCTGGCGGGACGGTTCAGCCTCTTGCGTTATGGTAGCGCGATCATCGTCGCATTAGTGGCAACCATCTTGGGCAATGCGCTGCGGGCGGCCAGCCTTTTCTATGTCGAGAACGGTTTCACCCCGACCTTTGCGGGACCGGCAGCCCACGAGACTGTTGGCATCGCAGCCTTTGCCATACTCGCCACTGGCACGGCATGGCTGGTGGCGCCGCGTGAATGGAGGCGCGCATGAGGCATTCGTCCATCTTCGCGCTGTTTTGCCTGTTGGCAGCCGCAGCGCCGCTCGCCGCCACCTCGCTGCATTCTCCCGATCCCGACGCATCCCCAACCTGGCCCACCAGCTTTGAAGGCCTGCCCCTGAGCCGCATTCCCGCGGCGCCAGAGGATGCGCGGCTTACTCGTGGCTTCCCCGGCCATATCGCTCGCTTCAGCGACGGACATCGCCAGATCGTCTTGCGGAACGTCGGCCGGGCGACGCGATGGTTGCACCCGGCCCGCGAGTGCTTTCGCGCGACTGGATATGTCATTGCCCCTGCGCCGATGAGGCTCGCCGGCAACAAGCAGCCTTCGGCCTGTTTCAGAGCAAGCCGCAATGGGCGGGCCCTGCTGGTTTGCGAACAGGTTCGCGACGCCGAGGGCCAGAGCTGGCCGGACATTTCCTCCTGGTATTGGCCCGCGCTGTTCGGAGGATCGGACGGCCCCTGGCTGGCCATCACAACCATCGAACCGGTGGCCGATTGACCGCCCCCACATCGGGATGACACTGATGTACGCAATGACCCACCGCATTCTCGTCGTCGATGACGACCCACATATCCGCGACCTTCTCGTGTTCGCGCTCGGCAAGGCAGGCATGGTCGCCGAGCAGGCTGCCGATGGCGAGGAAGCATTGGCGGCCGTCACGGCCAACCAGCCGGACCTCATGGTGCTCGATATCAACATGCCACGGCTCAACGGCCTCGACCTTTGCCGCAAACTGCGCGCCGCGAATGGCGCCGCAGCAGACCTGCCGATCCTGTTTCTCTCTTCGCGCGATGACGAGATCGATCGCATCATCGGCATCGAAATCGGCGGCGACGATTATGTCGTAAAACCCTTTTCGCCGCGGGAGGTTGTGGCGCGGGTAGGCGCGATCCTGAAGCGCGGCGCACCGCGACTGGCAAGTTCCGGCGCCACAGGCAATGTAACGCATCATCGTCTGACGCTCGATACCGATGCGTGGGAGGCGCGCTGGGACGGAGCCGCGATCACCACCACCGCCACGGAATTCCAGATCCTGCTGCTATTGGCGTCCTTGCCTTCCAAGGTGTTTTCACGCGATGCGATCATCGATCGCCTGCATGGCCCCGGCTTTGCCATCACCGACCGGACGATCGACAGCCACGTCCGCAACCTGCGCGCCAAGTTCGCAGCGGCCGGTTGCGCCAACCTGATCGAAACGCGCGCGGGCGTGGGCTACCGCATCGGCGAATGCGGCTGATCCGCGCAGCCAAGGAGGTCGTGAAGCGCCATTGGCCGGCGCTGCACCTGCGAGCCATCCTGTTTGGCACCCTGTTGTTCGTCGCTGCCCTGCCCGGCGTGGGTGCGGTGTTCCTGCGCGTCTATGAAAACACCCTGGTCCGCCAGACCGAGGCGGAACTGATCGCGCAGTCCGCCGTCCTGGCGGCAGCCTATAAGTCGGCATGGCGCAACGGAACCCATGATGTTGAAGCGCGGCCGATTGCGCCGGAGCGGCCGATCGTCGATCTGCGCACGATGCGCGTGCTTCCGCCGCAGCCCGATGCCGTGCCGGCGGCCCCTTCGGATATGAAGGCGCGACGCGCGGCCTTCGCGATCGCGCCGATCATCGCCGATGCACGGGCCGTCACGCTCGCCGCCGTCCGCTTGCTCGATTTCCACGGTGTCGTGGTGTTCGGTCGCGAAGACATTCGCCGCAGCTATGCGGCGCTGCCCGAGGTGGAACTGGCGGCGAAGGCGCACGAGGCCGTCACGGTCCTGCGCGAGCGGGGCGGCTACCAGCCCCGCTATATGCTCGAAGTCTTCAGTCGCGCATCCGCACTGCGTGTCCACCACGTCCGTCCGGTGCTGGTCAATGGCGAGATCGTCGGCTTTGTCATGCTCTCGCGGAGCCCGCGGGGGCTGTTCCTGGGCATGTACCAGGATCGCGGCAAGATCGCACTCGGCGTGGTGCTGATCTTTGCCATGCTGCTGATCCTCGCCGGCCTGCTTTCCCGAGGCATAGTACGCCCGATCGAGACATTGTCCCGCTCCACGCAGGACGTTGGACGAGGAAGCGTCACAGTGCCCGATCCGCCGACGACCGCGGCGATCGAAATCCGCGAACTCTACGAGAATTTCGCGGTCATGGCGGAGCGCGTGGAGCAAAGATCGCGCTACTTGCGCGATTTTGCGGCCGCGATGAGCCATGAGTTCAAGACCCCCATCTCCGGCATCCGCGGGGTCATGGAATTGCTGGAGGACCATGGTGACGCGATGGTGGTCGAAGATCGCCGGCGGTTCATCGCCAATGCCGCGGCGGACGCCGATCGCATGACGCGTCTGCTCGATCGACTGCTCGATCTCGCTCGGGCGGATCTCGCGACGGATGACGCCGCACATCATACCGACGTCGCATCGGTAGTCCGCAAGGTTGCCGCCCTGTTCCAGTCTCCCTCGCTGTCTGTCAGGCTGAATCTGCCATCCATGCTGCCGCCTACGAATGTGCCGGCCGACGCGATCGAGACAGTGCTGTCCATCCTGTTCGAAAATAGTCGGCAGGCCGGTGCCAGCCAGATCGATGTGAGCGCGCGAATGCTTGCCGATACGGCCAGACTAAGCGTCATCGACAATGGATCGGGCGTCGCCGAAGTCGACCGCCACCGCATCTTCGAGCCCTTCTTCACGGCCAAGCGCGACAAGGGTGGGACGGGCCTTGGCCTGCCTATCGCCCGATCGCTTCTGGAGGCTCACGGCGCCGTGATTAAAGTGTCGGACAGTAAGTCTGGCGCAGCGTTCGAAATCATTCTCAGCCCATCGAGTATCGATCCGGCTCGCGGCTAATCGGCCGCTTTGCGATTAATTGCCGGCCAGAGACGCGGACAGTCAACACTTGTGCGGATTGATATGCGTGGATTGTTTTCGGAATAAGGATTCACCCCCTGTTACCTGAGCAGGAATCCGAATGAAGGGTGGCATAGGACATCGGCAGCTGGGCCGATAGGCGCCCACAAATTCAGCGAAACGCCTGACATAGGCGGGCTTCACACTAACAAAGCCATTGTTTGATTGACGACTCAATGTCTACTGTTTCAATAGAGATCGCGGAGTGATCCTCGCTCCCGCGGCTTTTGATGGAATGCAGCTTGCCCCGCGTGACCAAAGGCTAAAGCGCACGATGTCCGGGCGGATCCGGCCTCGTGTTTCCTGAAACGAAAGGAAAGATCGAATGACGCCGCCCGCCCGCTCCACCGCTTAAGTAGCGCCACCACAACAGAGATTCGGATCAACAGACGCGGCCCGTAAGCAGGTTCGCGAAGGGAGACGTGCGCCCGCGGCGCACCAAGGAGAGATTTATGGCCGCATCGACGCTCGACGCGCTCTGGTACACACGCTGTCCCGTTCCCACGCCACTCGGCATCGCCGTCCAGCTCGGCTGGTTCGCCGAGGAATTCGCACCCGAAGGGATCGAACTGCGCTCCATTCAGGAGAGCAACGATCCCAAGGCCCAGGAATCCCATTTCGATCACAACCTGCCCGCAAGCTTCCGTCAGGGCGGCAATATCCCGGCGATCTGGGCACGGTCGCGCGGCGCCGATACCCGCGTCATCGGCCTGTCCTGGACCGACGAGTTCCAGGCGATCCTCAGCCTGCCGGGGCGCGGCGTCGAACGCGCCCGCGACCTCAAGGGCCGTCGCATCGCGCTGCCGGTCAACCCCGTCTCGATCGATTTCAACCGCGCCTCTGCCCTGCGCGGCTTTGCCAAGGCGCTGGAACTGGACGGCGCCGATCTGAAAGATGTTGAGCGGATCGACACGAAAAATGACGGCGAAGGCGCCACCGGCATTGCGACCGGCGAGGGGCTGCGCACCCGCCGTCGCCACGGCTATCGCGCCGAAACGCTGGCGCTGGTGCGCGGCGATGTCGACGCCATCTATGTGAAGGGCGCGCTGGGGCTTGAAACCGCACGGTTGATCGGCGCCAATATCGTCACCGACATCGGCTTCCATCCCGACCCAAAGGTGCGGATCAACA
This sequence comes from Sphingomonas sp. DBB INV C78, assembly GCF_042693015.1. Classification (NCBI taxonomy): domain Bacteria; kingdom Pseudomonadati; phylum Pseudomonadota; class Alphaproteobacteria; order Sphingomonadales; family Sphingomonadaceae; genus Sphingomonas; species Sphingomonas sp. DBB INV C78. The sequence goes on from NZ_CP170544.1 coordinate 3,174,164, forward strand.
ATGGCACGCCGCGGACGCTGACCGTGGACGCGGCGTTGATCGATGAGCATCCCGATCTCGTCGCCCGCTTCCTCGCCCGCGTCGTCGATGCCGGCAAATGGGCACGTCGCCATCAGGACGAAACCCTGGCCTATATCGCCCGCGAGGCGGGATCGTCCGTCGATTGGGTGCGTGCCGCTTATGGTGAGAAGGCGCACGAGAATCTCGGCACCTTCCTGAACCGTGAGGCCATTTCCGCCCTCACCGATTTCAAGGACTTCCTGTTCGAACACGGCTTCCTGCCCAACGACTTCGATGTCGCGACGTGGATCGACCGCAGGCCGTTCGAGGCCATCGAACTCTACACCCGCAAGGTCGCCTGACGACCATCACCGATACGCATCGCCTCGCCGCCACAGAGCGCCCCGGAAACGGGTGTGGCGGCAGGCCTTCCATTCCAAGGGGGAATATTTTGGTTTTCGTTCCGAACAAGAAGATCCTGCTCTCTGCCGCGGTTTCGTTCGCCGCGCTGCAGGTCAATCCCGCTTTCGCCGAAATCGAAGCGCCCGAGCCGGACGCCTCGGCCATCGCGACAGCCGGCGAGATCATCGTCACCGCCGGCAAGCGGGAAGAGAATATCCAGGATGTGCCGGCAGCGATCACGGCCGTCGGCGGCGACGCGCTCGAACGTCAGGACATCCGCTCCGCGGCCGAAGTCGTCCGCCTGATCCCCAACGCGTCCGCCGCGCAGACCGAAAGCCGTTCGCGCCCCCGCTGGTTCATCCGCGGCGTCGGCTCGAACGATCCGGCTGCGAACGTGGTCAACCCAATCGGCGTCTATTTCGATGAGGTCTACGTCAATTCGCCCTTCTTCCAGGCCTTCCCCGTGTTCGATCTCGAACGGGTGGAGGTGCTGCGCGGGCCGCAGGGCACGCTGTGGGGAAAGAACACCGTCGGCGGCGCGATCCATTACATTTCCCGGAAGCCGGAATTCGATACGTCGGGCTATGTCCGCGCCGGCATCGGCAATTATGGCTCCATCTTCACCCAGGGCGGCTTCGGCGGCACAGTGATCCCGGACGAGGTGGCCGCCCGCGGCTCCTTCTTCTACGAACGTCGTGGCGATGTGTGGGAAAATGCCGGTAGCGGCGAAAGTGGCACCGGCCGGTTCGACGACTATGCCGGCCGGGTCCAGTTGCTGTTCACGCCGACCGACGATCTCGACATCCTGGTTTCCGGCCGCGTGCGCAATTACGACGGCACGCCGATCCCGCGCTTCATCGTGCCGGCTTACCCGGACAATGCGACGCTGAAGGGCGCGCCCGCACCGGCCGACGATTATGGCAACACGCCCACCGGCAGCGACAAGGTCTATGAGGCAAACGTCCCCGGCATATCCAAGACCAAGCAGCGTGGCGCGACGCTGACGATCAACTGGACGCCGGGCGATTATACGCTGACCTCGATCACCGCCTGGGACAAGGGTGACAATTTCAGCCTTGCCGACGCCGACTATACCAATTTCGAAGGCTCGCGTTCGCGCACCGATCTTTCGAGCGAGCAGTTCACGCAGGAAATTCGCCTGACCAGCCCGCGCGAGGACCGGTTCAACTGGATCGTCGGCGCGCATTATTTCTGGGAGGATTTCCATTCGGACGCGACCACCGCGACCGTCGGCACCACAACCTACCTCGATCGCGGCACCGGCCCCCAGCGCTGGCGCCACAGCTATTACCAGAACGTGCTCTACGACCAGAAGGCGGAAAGCTATGCGGCCTTCGGCAGCGGCACCTTCAACTTCACCGATGCGCTGAGCCTGACGCTGGGCGCCCGCTACACGTCCGAAAAGCGATCGGCGACGGTCAACATCTATAATCCGATCGGCGATGCCTCGCGGCGACTGAACACCGTCGACCCGACGACACCGGGGACGGCAGCCCGCCCGCTCGTCACATTCGTCGATCCGACGACTTGGTGGCTCCGCAGTTCAGTGCTGCTGAGTACGCCGACGACACCCTTCATCTCGTCACCGTCCAAGACCTGGAACCGCTTCACCTGGGATATCACCCCGCAATGGAAGATCAGCGAGGATGCGCTGCTTTATGCCCGCTTCGCGCGCGGTTTCCGCTCGGGCACCTTCCAGGCGAGCGCCACGTCCGCCGTGCAGTTCGATCCCGACGGCATCGCGCCCGAGGATCTCTACTCCTACGAAGCGGGTGTGAAGACGAGTTGGCTGGACGGCAAGCTGACCGCCAACCTCGCCGCCTTCTATTATGACTATAAGCAAATCCAGGTGCTGGTGCAGGGCGTGCCGGTGCAGTCCGGCGGCACCACCGTCTTCGCTGCACGGCTGATCAACGCCAAGGGCTGGTCGCAGGGGCTGGAACTCGACCTGTCGGCGCGGCCGATCGAAGGGCTGCGCATCAACGGCAGCATCGGCCTGCTCGACACCAAATATACCGACGACTTCATCCCCAACAATCCGAACACCGGATTGCTGTTCGGTGAAGGCAACCAGTTCACCCGCGCACCCCACTTCACCGGCAATATCGACGTCGAATATTCGGTGCCGGTAGGCGGCTGGGATCTGAGCCTGGGCACCGACTGGAGCTACCGGACCGCGCAATATTTCACGGTCAATGCGCAGGAAACCGACCCCACCGCCAACGACTATAACGTCAGCCGCTACCAGCGGCAGGACAGCTACGGCATCGGCAACGCCCGCATCGCCTTTTCGGACGGCGACGACCGGCTCGAATTCCAGCTCTTCGTCCGCAACCTCACCAACAAGACCTTCAAGATCCTGACCTTCGGCACCCAGCAGGGCGCCCGGCTCACCACGCTTGGTGAGCCGCGCACCTATGGCGCCTCGGTCACGACCCGGTTCTGAAAGGAACGAAGATGACGGCCTATCCATCCGAAATCTGGTACACGCGTTGCCCGGTGCCGACGCCGCTCGGCATCGCCATCAATCTCGGCCTGATCGAGCGCGATCTGGAGCCGCTCGGTGTCCGCGTGAATTCGATCCAGGACACGACCGACCCGGACAAGCGGGCGAGCCATATCGACCATCACCTTGCCCACAGCTTCCGCCAGGGCGGCAGCGTGCCGGCGATCTGGGCACGGGCGGCGGGCGCCGACACCCGAGTCATCGGCCTGAGCTGGGTCGATGAAAGCCAAGCGATCATCACGCTGCCGGGCTCCGGCATCCGCGAGGTGAAGGATCTGAAGGGCCGGCGGATCGGCCTGCCGCTGCGGCGCGACCAGAAGATCGACATCTTCCGCGCCACCGCGCTCCGCGCCCTGCTCGCCGGCCTGTCGCTTGGCGGCGTCGGCGAAAATGAGGTCGAGTGGGTCGACATTGATGCCAGTGATCCGCTGGGCGTAGCGTTCGTCGGCAATGCCGCGCGCCGCAGTTGGAGCGGGCGCCCGCTCTACACCGCGGAGTTCCACGCGCTCGTCCGCGGCGAGGTCGACGCCATCCACGTCAAGGGCTCGCTGGGCCAGGAATATGCCTTCCTGGCGGGCGCGCATGTCGTGGTCGATACCGGCTTCCACCCGGACCCGAAGATCCGCGTCAACAACGGCGCGCCACGTCCCCTCACCGTCGATGCGGTGACGCTGGAGCAATATCCCGAGATCGCCGAACGGTTGCTCCGTAATGTGATCGCCGCGGGCGACTGGGCGGAAAGCCATCCGGCCGAGGCGCTTGCCTATCTCACCCGCGAGACCGGGTCGCCCGAGCAATTCGTGCGCGCGGCCTATGGCGGCGACACGCTCCACCGCCGGCTCAAGACCGATCTGTCGGAAGCCTCGATCGAGGCGCTCGGCGAATTCACCACCTTCCTCTTCGAGCGCGGCTTTCTGCCCGACCATTTCGATGTCGGCGCATGGATCGACCGCCGCCCGTTCGAGGCGATCACCCATAACCAGGCGCGCAACGCAGCCTGAACGAGACGCGGGCGGCCGGGCAGCGCTCGTCCGGCCGTCCGCGACCAGGAGCTTGTTACGATGTCGTTGAAGAAGCTGGCCATTGCAGTTCTGGTTCTGCTCGGCGTGGGCGGCCTGCTCGCCTATCAATTGCGCGGGCGCAGCGGGGTGGAGACGGCCGATGGCGGCCTGCCCAAGACGCTGACCATCGCCAGCATCGCTTATCCCTATAAGGGTCAGCAGACCTATGCCGGCCTCACCCAGCGGATCATCGAGCAAGGCTGGTTGAAGGAGCAACTGGCGAAGAAGGGCGTCGAGCTCGCTTTCTTCCCGGTGCCGACAGCCGTCGGCGGCCCGCTGATCAACGAAGGTTTCGCCGGCAAGCGCATCGACTTTGCCAGCTATGGCGATTTCCCGGCGATCATCGCGGCGTCGGGCGGCGTGCCGCTCAAGCTGGTCGTGCCAGTGGGTCGCGGTCAGAACGCCTATCTGATCGTCCGCAAGGGCCTGACCGCCAACAGCATCGCCGATCTCAAGGGCAAGCGCATCGCGCTCCATCGCGGGCGACCATGGGAACTGCCATTCTCCAAGTTGCTCGACGAGAACGGCCTGAAACTGGCCGACTTCAAGATCCTCAATATCAATCCTCCCGCCAGCCATGCAGCGCTCGCCTCGGGCGATGTCGATGCGGTGTTCCTGCTGTCCGACGCCATCCTGCTCGAACAGAAAGGCGCCGGGCGGATCATCTGGTCGACCAAGACCGCGCCGTCCGACTGGAAGATGCGCGCCGAACTGTTCGCACGCGGCGATTTCGTCGATCGCCATCCCGAACTCACCCAGCTCGTCGCCGATGCCTATATCCGCGCCGCCCATTGGTCATCGCAGCCCGAGAACCGGGCCGCCGTGATCGACGAAGCCGCGCGGGGCGATACTCCGGTCAGCGTCGTCGAGAAGGATTATGATGAGCCGCGCGTCACGTGGCGCGATCGCTTCTCGCCGCTGTTCGACGATTTCATGGTGCGTCATTACCGCTCGGTCGCCGACTATACCTTCGCGCAAGGGTTGGTCCGCCAGAAGGTCGATGTCGATACGCTGCTCGATCGACGCTTCGCGGCCCAGGCGCTGAAAAATCTCGGGCTCGAGGACTATTGGCAGCCGACGGCGACGGACAGCGCGGACGCGAAAAAGCCGGGTGCGCCCCGCTCATGAGCGACAACCGCTTCCTCGCCAATTTCATCTTCCTGTCGCTGGTGAGCGGGCTGACGATCGGCCTCGGCAAGATCGTCACCACGCTCTACGCGCTGTCGTTGGGGGCGACGCCTTTCCAGGTGGGTGTCGTCTCCGCGATGGAATCGATCGGCATGATGGTCGTCACCGTGCCGGCGGGCTTCATCATCGCCCGCTACGGCATGCGCAGCGTCTATTTCGTCGCGAGCCTCGGGCCGCTGCTCGTCAATCTCGCTTTGCCGTTCAGCCCATCGTGGATCGGCCTTGCGATCGGCCGCGGGCTGATCGGATTGTGCATCCCCTTCCGCATCGTTTCCATGAACAGCGCGTTCCTGGAGCGATTGAAGACGCTCGGCCCCGCCAAGGCCGGCTGGTATCGCGGCACGCTGACCGGCGGCATGGCGATCGTCGGCCCCGCCGCCGCGACCTTGCTCACCCAGCGATTGAGCCCCTTCATCTGCTTCCTGCTCGTCGCCGGTCTGTTCGGCCTGATGGGGCTGTTCAGCCTGTCCTTCATGCCCGCCCGCCAAGCCCCGGTCGAAGGTGCGCCCGGCGTGCTTGAGGAGCTGCGCATGATCGTCGCCAATGCAGACATCGCCGAAAGCTGCCTGATCGAGTTTCTGAGCAGCGCCACCAATTCACTGTTCGGCACCTTCATCATCCTGCTCGCCGCGGCACTGCCGCTACTGACCGCGCAGGATGGCATCCATGTCATGCTGTTTCAGGGGGTGACGGCGGTCGCCATGCTGTTCCTCGGCGGCTCGCTGGTCGATCGCTTCAGGACGCGGACGGCTTATGGGCTGGGCCTCGCCCTCGCCACGGGCGCGCTGTTCGCCTTCGGGCTGGCGGGTGGGTTTACCACCCTTGCCCTCGGCGCGGTGCTGCTGAGCGCGGGCTCGGCGATCGTCCACCTCGTCAATATGCGGATGCTGGCGGCGCTGCCGGGCGGCAAGAGCAAGATCGCCGGTCTGTATAACCTCGCGTCGATGACCGGTTCCTCCTTCGGCGCAATCGCGGGCGGGCTGATGAGCCGGGCCGTGCCGCTCCAGTCCATCTACCTGATCTGGCTGCCGCTGCTCCTGCTCGGCGCGATCGCCGTCCGCATCATCCACCAGCGCCGCCCGCAAGCGGCCAGCTTTGCCACGGAGGCCGCCGAATGACGCGCCCCTTGCCTGCCTTCATTCCGGCATTGCTGCCGCCCGTGCTGCTGGTAGCAGCGTGGCAGGCAGCGTCGGCGACGGGCCTCTTCCCCCCGCAAGTGCTCGTCCCGCCGAGCGAGGTTGCGTCGACGCTCGTCGCGCTCACCACCAATGGCGAACTGACATCGCATCTTGCGCAGAGCCTGTTCCGTTTGCTTTCCGGCTTTGCGATCGGCGGCGCTGCGGGCCTGGCCTTCGGCACCATCCTCGCCCTTTCCAAATGGGCCGAGGCGCTTTTCTCGCCGCTCTTCCTGGCGGTGCGGCAGGTGCCGGTGCTGGCCTTCGTGCCGGTATTCGTGCTGCTGCTGGGGATCGAGGAAGGCTTCAAGATCACCATCGTCGCAGTCGCCACCTTCTTCCCGGTGGCACTCGCGACCTTCGATGGCGTGCGTGGCATTCCCAAAGGCTGGCTCGAAGTCGCCCGCGTCTATCGCACGCCGCCAATCGCCTTGGTGACGCACATCCTCATCCCCGCCACCGTGCCGCCGGTGTTGACGGGCCTGCGCATCGCGCTGTCGCGCGCCTGGCTAGTGTTGGTCGCGGCCGAACTTCTCGCCGCCGACAGCGGCATTGGCCAGATGATGGAGATGGGCCGGCAGATGTTCCGCATCGATGTCGTGCTGGCCGGCGTGATCGTCAGCGGCCTGATCGGCTTCGCGCTCGATCGCGGCGCCAAGTGGATCGAGCGTCGCGCGACCCGGTGGAGGACGGCATGAGCACGCTTCTTCGCAACCCCTCTGCGCGCATCGCCATCGGCCTGGTCGCCCCGCTCGCGATCCTGCTCTGGTGGCAGGCGCAATCACAGGCCGGAGGCACCCGCGCACTCGCCTTCGCTCCGCTCGGTTCGGTGGCTGATGCCTTCGCCGAACTCGCCGCCAGCGGCCAGTTGTTCGATGACGCGCTGGCATCGCTGTCGCGCGCCGTGACAGGGCTCATCATCGGTGGCATCGCCGGTGTCGCTCTCGGCGTCGCCATGGCGACGTCTCGGCTGCTCGATCGGCTGGTAGGGCCGCTCTACCACGCCATCCGCCAGGTGCCGTTGCTCGGCTGGCTGCCGCTGATCGGATTGTGGCTGGGCAATGGCGACAGCGCGAAACTGCTGATCGTCAGCCTCGCAGCATTCTACCCGACGGTGCTCAACAGCTATGAAGGCGTCGCCCATGTCGAGCGGCGCTACCTGGAGGTCGGCCGCATCTACGGCTTCACCACGGCTCAGCGTTTCCGCCTGATTCTGCTGCCCGCCGCGCTGCCGCTGATCCTGACCGGCATCACCCAGGCGCTTGCCTTCGCGTGGATCGCGACGATCGGCACCGAAATCCTGCTCGGATCGGGCAGTGGCCTCGGTTCGACCATGGGCCTGGCGCAGGCGCAGCAGCGGATGGACATCATCCTCGTCGCCATCCTCGTGACGGCCCTGCTCGGCTTCACCCTCAACCACCTCTTTGCCCGGCTGCGCGGCCATTTGCTGCGCTGGCAGGGCGCGTCTGCGTGAAAGGAGTTCCCCGAATGACCGCCCAAGCCCGCGTCACGTCCGCGCCCACTCCCACCGCATCGCCACCGGCCAGCGGCGCGCTCAGGATCAGCAGCCTCTCCAAGAGCTTCACGATCGACGGCAAGCCGCTGCCGGTGCTCGACGGCATCGATCTCACGCTCCGGCCGGGCGAATTCGTCAGCATCGTCGGCGCGAGCGGCTGCGGCAAATCGACCCTGCTGCGCCTGATCGTCGGGCTCGACACCGATTATTCGGGCGAGATCAAGCTGGACGGGCATCGCATCGCCACCACCAGCCTCGATCGCGGCATCGTCTTCCAGGATCACCGCCTGTTTCCGTGGATGACACTGGAGGAAAATGTCGGTCTCGCCCTCCTCAACACCGACATCCCGAAGGATCGCCGCGCGCAGATCGTCTCCGATCATATCGCGCTGGTGAATCTCTCGGGTTTCGAGAAAGCCTATCCCCACCAGCTTTCGGGCGGCATGGCCCAACGCGCCGCGATCGCCCGCGCGCTCGTCACCGCACCCAAGCTGCTGTTGCTCGACGAACCACTCGGCGCGCTTGATGCGCTCACGCGCGTCCATGTTCAGAAGGAATTGCAGCGCATCTGGATGCAACAACGCTCGACCATGCTGATGGTCACGCACGACGTGGAAGAAGCGCTCTATCTCGGCGATCGGGTCATCATCATGAGCCCCAATCCGGGCCGCATCCGCCGCATCGTCGATGTCGATCTGCCGCACCCGCGCGATCGCAGCTCGCCGATCCTTCATCGCCTCCGCGACGAGATCCTGGCCGAGCTCACCGGCGCACCCGATCCCGCCAATCTCGTCCGCTTCCCAGGCACGGAGGACCGCTGATGCCCCGCATTCCCGATCATCCCGTCGATCCATTGTTCGTCGATCGCTGGTCGCCGCGCAGCTTCACCGGCGAACCGGTGCCCGATGCGGTGTTGCAGAGCGCGTTCGAGGCCGCCCGCTGGGCGCCGTCTGCCTCCAACGCCCAGCCTTGGCGCTTCATCGTCGCACGACCCGGCGATGCCGAGTGGGCCGATTTCGTCAGTCTCCTCTTGCCGCGCAACCGGCTGTGGGCGGAGCGAGCCTCAGCGCTGATCCTGATCGTCTCCGCGCTTGATGTGGAGCGCCGGGGTGAGGTCGTCGCCAATGTCAGCCACAGCTTCGATGCCGGCGCGGCCTGGGCCAATTTCGCGCACCAGGCATTGCTGCTCGGCTGGCACACCCACGGCATCGGCGGCTTCGATCGGGACGCCGCGCGCGAACTGCTCGGCATACCCGAAGCCTTCGCCGTGGAGTCGATGTTGGCGCTCGGCAAGCAGGCGGACCTTGCCGGCCTTCATGCCGATTTCCACGCGCAGGAAAGCCCCAACGATCGCCGCCCGCTTGTCCAAACGGTCTTTTCCGGGCGCTTCGGCGCGCCCGCTTTTTCCCCACAGAGGAATGCCGCATGACCACCCAGACCTATTGGCAGCTTGATCCCGCCGCCGAGCCGAGCCGGTCCGAAGCCGGCGAGCGACCGCGCTGGCAACCGGTGATCCGCGATGTCCGCACCGCTGCGCTCAATCGCTACGATCATTATGCCCAGATCGCACGCGCCGCCGCGATTACCGGCTTTGACGGGCTCTTCGTCCGCCACAGCGAACCGCATGACGACAGCCAGATCATCGCCGCAGCCGTCGCCCGCGCCACGCCACGCCTGCTGCTGGTGCCGGAATTTCCCGCCTCCGTCGGTTCGGCGGTCTATGCCGCCAAGCAGGCCGTCAGTTTCCAGCGTCTCGCCCATGGCCGGCTCGGCTGGGCGATCGCTCCCGATGCCGGTTCGGAAGATCGTACCCGGATCGGCGATCATGTCGCCGACGAGGATCTGGTCGCCCGGACGGAGGAATTCCTGACCGTCGCCCGCGGCGTCCACGGCACGCGCCCCTTCACCTTCAAGGGTCAATATTTCGAGGTCGCAGGCGGTGGCTTCGAAGAACCGCTCAACCGTGTCGCCTTCCCCAAGGTCTTCCTGCGCGACGAGGGCGAGGAAGCCTGGGGCCTCTCCGCCCGCCACGCGGACGTCCATCTGTTCGAGGCCGCTCCCGTCGACGTCCTGCGCCACGCCATCGAAGCGCTCGATCGCCAGGCGCTTGCCGCCGGCCGGTCGATCGAATTTGGCGTCGTCGCCTCAGTCCTTGCCCGCGAAAGCGATGAGGAAGCACGGGAAGCCGGCACCGCCGACATCGCCGGCAGCTATGAAGGCGTAGCAGCCCAGCTTGCCGCGCTCTCCGCCATCGGCATTCAGCACTTCACCCTGTCCGCCTCGCCCTCGCTCGAAGAGGCCTACCGCATCGGGCAGTTCGTCCTTCCCCGTTTCCGCGCAGCCGCCGATCCGGCGCGCGCCGCCGCCTGACAGGAGATATCCCATGTCGATCGACTTTTACTGGCGCCTGCCGACCCACGGCTGCCACAGCAGCGTCCGTCGCGGTTCCTATGATCGTGGCGACTGGTCGCCGATCAGTCCTTACAACCAGTCGCCGGGCCTCAATCGCGACGGCCAGGACGATGGCTTCCGCTACATCGATCATCTGGCGGAAATCGCCAATGCGGCCGAGATTTCGGGCTTCATCGGCGGGCTGATCCCGTCTTTTCCGAACACCGACGATCCCTGGGTGATCTCGCCGCTGCTGGCGCGCGAGACCAAGACCTTCCGCTTCATGATCGCCTTCCAGCCGGGCTTCCTGAATCCGGTGCAGGCCGCACGCCTTTCGGCCAGTCTGCAGCGCGCGACCGGCGGGCGGACGGTCTACAACATCATCACCGGCGGCGGCGGCCCTTCCCAGCTCTGGTGGGGCGACAGCTTCTCGCATGACGATCGCTACGGCCGCACGACCGAATTTCTCGATGTCCTGAAGGGCGTCTGGAAGGGCGGCGACTTCAGCTATGATGGCCGCTTCTACCAGGTCCGCGAAGGCGGACTCTCTCCGCTGCTCGGCAGCGAGCCGCTCCCCGAAATCTGGTTCTCCGGCTCATCGGATGCCGCGCTCCAGTCCGCGTCGAAACATGCGGATTATTATCTCTCCTGGCTCGAGCCGTTCGACCAGCTCACGGAAAAATTCGCGCGCGTGAAAGAGCGCACCGCAGCACTCGGCCGTCAGCAGAAATGCGCCGTGCGCGTCGATCTCGTCGCGCGTCCGACCGAGGAGGAGGCGTGGCGCGACATCCGCGCCGGCTTCGAGAATGTCAGCGACGAGACCCGCGCGCGCTGGCGCGGCCAGCCCACCGATTCCGTCGGCGCGGCGCGGCAGGCGGCGCTGAAGCCGACCGAGGCAAAGCGCTATGACGAACTGATCGTCGGCCCGAACCTGTGGGGCGGGTTCAACCTGCTCCGCGGCGGCCCCGCGCTCGGCATCGTCGGCAGTTACGAGCAATGCGCCGCCAAGCTCGACGAACTGATCTCCCGCGGCGCCGACGGCTTCATCCTCGCCGGCACGCCGCATCTGGAGGAAGCCTATCGCATCGGTGAGGAGGTGCTGCCTTTGCTCGGCCGCTCCGCGTCCGCCCTGCAACAAGCCGCCGAATAATTCTTCATTTCAGGAGTAGATTCATGACCACGCTCAACTCCACCATTTCCGATTTCGCCGCAGCCGCAGCCCGCGATGCTGCCGTCGCCTTCCGTGGCCTGCGTGACACCGGCACCATCTCGCCTTCGGGCACCGTCAACTTCGTCGAGCGCGTGCCCGGCGAGCAGGCGGTCGTCTCGATCGGCTATCCCGGCCCCTTCGCCCCCGATGCCGATCTGAAGCCGACCATCTTCAACTTCGATGGTGACGTGCTGGGCGGCGATCCCAAGGGCAATCTCGGTGGCAACCGCTATCTGCCGATCTTCCGCGCGCACGACGACATCACCACCGTCAGCCATGTCCACACCGTCTATCTCGGCGCCTGGTCGCAGAGCCACCGCGCGCTGCCGATCCGCTACGTCCCCGTCCAGCGCTGGACGCGGGCGCGCGAGCTGCCCATCTATATCGACCGTCGCCAGGGTGAAGCGAACTTCATCCTCGACGTGCTGGCACAGGATGCCCAGGTGCCCGCGATCCTCGAAGCCAATGGCGGCTCGACAGCCTGGGGCCGCAAGGGCCTGCTCCAGCTCGCCAGCTACATCGTGCTGCTAGAGGAAGGCGCCCGCTTCCAGGCGCTGGCCGAGACGCTGGGCGGTTCCAAACCCTATGGCCCCGGCGTGCTCGAACAGCAGTGGAAAATGTCCGGCCTGATCCGCGAAACCGACCGCTTCGACGAACCGGAAGCGATCGCGGCAGAATGAATGCTGTGCGTGCGCCGCTGCGTGTCGGCGCACGCATCCGGCACGCCGGCACGATTGCTCGCTTGTCGTGAGGATTTGCGGCCATAATTTCCGACCTTGGCTGGTCACGGCGCGCATTTTTGGGCAACCCGTTCGCACCCGATTTGCCCAAGCCGAGGAAATATGATGACCGCTTATGCCGTACTCGTAAGGCAAAAGACCAAGGATATTGGGGCACTCAGCGTCTATGCCGAAAAGGCGACGGCGGCCCGCGCCGGGCATGCGCTGACGCCGCTCGCGCTCTATGGCGAATATGAGCAGCTTGAGGGCGACGCGGCTGAGGGCGCCGTCATCATATCCTTCCCCACCATGGCCGAAGCGCGCGCCTGGTATCATAGCCCGGCCTATCAAGAGGCCCTGGCCTATCGCCAAGCGGGTGGCGATTATAGCGTATTTCTGATCGAGGGGGCGGACGGTGCTCGCTGAGCGGCCCCGGAGTTGCCGCACTTGGCCCGGGTAGCGCGCAGGATCGCGTGCGGCGATAAGCTTCGGCCCACGCTGGCGAAAACGGTCACTGTTAATTAACCGGCGGCACGAGCGGCGCCGTCGGCTTTCCGAGATGCTCGGCAAGCGCTGCCACATGGATCTGATGCTCGGTCCGCGCAGACGCGGCCTGCTGATAATCGATTTCGTCGCGTAGCCGATAGCCAGCAGCCGCCAGGCGGGAAGCCACCTGCTCCAGCGCCGCCTTGTCCGTCGCCGGCGCCCCTGCTTCCAGCCCCGCGAGCCGGACGAGGATCTTGGCCATCCGTGTGCCTTCGTCGCGCAACAGCACCGCCGGCCCATACAGACGATCATCGTCGATATAGAATTGAATGATGAGCGCCAGATCCAGCAGCGCGCCGAGCGCTGCAGGCCAGGCGGAGCCGGTCCCCGCTGAATCGAAATAGATGAGCGAGGGGTGCGTGGCATGGCTCTGTCGCACTGTCGCGCACCAGGTCCGCCCCTCGCGCAGCACTGCGCCAAGCTCGCTTTGGTTGTGTATCGAAGCAAAGCGCTCAAGCAGGATCAGCGCCGAAGGTGGATCACCGGCAGACGTGCCAAGCTTGAAGACGTCGACGTCACGCCGCGCGGTGCTGCTCTGCACCTGCAGAAAATAAGTGACCGCCATCGTCATCACCGCAAGCCCGCAAAAGCCCGAACCGAGGATGATCCAGCGCGCCCCGCCGGTCACTTCGGTTTCGCTGATACCGACGGTCACCAGCGAACTGCCGACAAGATAGAAGGCATCGGCAAAGCTGGTCAGCGCCGGCTGGAACGCCGCTCTGAGCGCGTAGGCAGCCATGCCGAAGCCGGCCGCGAGCAGGCTCATCCAAACCGTGAAGGATGCAATCAGTACGATTGGCGCGAACATGCCGGAAAGGCCACGGCGATTCATGTGTCGCCATAGTGGAAGGAGCAGAAAAGCGAGCCGGCGCGGCGTGCGGAGCGTGGCCTGGCTGTCGCCGGGCACCAGCACCGTCCGGATAACATCGCTAAGGGTGACGCCTGCAAGCGAGAGTCCGACGATCAGAAGCATCATGTCGGAGACACCGGGCACGCCAGTTCACCAAGACTTTGCGGTCGTGAAGGCCAGGACAGCGGCGAGCCGCGCTAACATTTGATCGCGATATGGCCTGCGCGCAGGCTTTCCAACTGCCGGCCCGTCCAGTCTTCCGGCCGGCTCCACGCCTGAAACGGAAAGCGCGCGAGATTGGAGTTGCGATAGCGGGCGACGCCGGTGATATCGGCTCCTATCCACGTCGGCAACGAGACCTTTTCATTCTCGCTCTCCAGCTCGATCTCGGCGACGACAAGCCCCTTATTGTCCCCATCGAAGACGTCGATCGTCCAGGGCTTCCCATCGAACCTGCTCGTGAAGCGATCCTTGTGGATCAACGCATCCTTGCAGAAGAGCGCCAGCATCTCCTCCGCATCCTCGTTAGGGGTCTCATATTCGAATTCGTGCCGCGAAAGCCCGACCTTCTTTTCCTTGATGGCCAGGAAGGCGCGGCCCCCAATTTTCCGCACGCGGCCGATCAGCCGATCTTGCCGGGAGAAGTAGCCCTGGGTGATGCGGACCGGTTCCATCGCGCCGATGCGCCAACTATCGTCGCTGACCAGGAATTTCCGTTCGATCTCTATGGGCATGGTCCACCCTCAGCGCACATGTGCCGAACAGTCTAGACGGTGTTCAGGCCGTGGCTTGCAAAAATCTCTATGGTTCGGGAGGTTAACTCGGCAGACGGAGGTTTGGTGTCGACCAGACGATAACTCAATCCCAGCCGCTCCCATTTATATTTGCCCATCTGGTGGAAGGGCAGCACCTCCACGCGCTCGACCACGCCCAACGATGCGCCGAATCGCGCGACCGCATCGATCTCCGCCGGATCGTCGGTGAGATCCGGGACCAGCACATACCGCAGCCACATCGGCCGCCGGAGCCGCGAGAGGCGGTGGCAGAAGTCCAGCACCTCCTGATTGCCCAATCCCTGGGTCACCTTTTTATGCTGTTCGAGCGTGAAGGCTTTCATGTCGAGGATGACGAGGTCGATATCGTGCAGTTCATCGTCCGAAAGCTTGTCGCCATAAAAGCCGTTGGTCTCGATCGCATTGTGGACGCCGATGCGCTTGGTCGCTGCGAACAGCCGCGCGGCGAAGCGGTGCTGCATCAGCGGCTCGCCGCCCGAAAGCGTGAAGCCGCCATGCATCGATTTCAGCGCGTTCGCATATTTGCGGATCTCGGCAATGCTCCGTTCCAGCGAGACCGGGATGCCGTTGGTAAGCGTCCAGGTGTCCGGGTTGTGGCAATATTGGCAGCGGAACATGCAGGATGTCGTCCAGGCGACCAGCCGGATGCCGGGCCCGTCGACCGCCGATCCGGTGGTGAAGGAATGTAGGAAGCCGAGATCACCGGTCCGCAGCGCCGTGCGCACATCCGTCTCCGGCACATGCTCGCCCAGCTTCACCCGCATCTCGAAGGGCGAACTCGCCTCCAGCGGCGCATCGGGACGCCCGGTGGGCATTCAGCCTCCGTGGAATGTGCGGTTGATGACATCCATCTGCTGTTCGCGGGTCAGCCGGATGAAGTTCACCGCATAGCCGGACACGCGGATCGTCAGGCTCGGATATTTCTCCGGATGATCCATCGCATCGAGCAGGGTTTCGCGGTTCAGCACGTTGACGTTCATGTGGTAACCGGTCGTGCCGAAGAAGGTGTCGAGCATCGCCGTCAGGTTCGTGACGCGATCTTCCTCGGCATGGCCAAGCCCGCTCGGCACCAGCGTCGACGTGAGCGAGATGCCGTCCGCCGCGTCGCGATAGGGAATCTTGGCCACCGACGCCGCGGATGCGTGGATGCCGTGGCTGTCGCGACCGTGCATGGGGTTGGCGCCGGGGGCGAAGGGTTGCCCCTGGCGGCGGCCGTCAGGCGTGTTGCCGGTCGCCTTGCCATAGACGACATTGGACGTGATCGTCAGCACCGACTGGGTGTGGAGCGCGTTGCGGTAGGTCTTGAACTTGCGCAGCTTGCTCATGAAGGTGCTGACCAGCCAGCTCGCGAGATGATCGACCCGGTTGTCATTGTTGCCGAAGACCGGGAAATCGCCTTCCGTCTCATAATCGACGACCAGGCCGGTCTCGTCGCGGATCACCTTCACCTTCGCATGCTTGATCGCCGAAAGGCTGTCCGCCACCACCGACATGCCGGCGATGCCGAACGCCATCGTCCGCACCGGTGCATAATCGTGCAGCGCCATCTCGATGCGCTCATAGGCATATTTGTCGTGCATATAATGGATGACGTTCATGGCGCTGACATAGACGCCGGCCAGCCAGTCCATCATGCGATCGAACTTCTCCAGCACGTCATCGAAGTCGAGATAGTCGCCACTGGCGGGATCGGCCTTCGGCCCCACCTGTTCCCCGCTCATTTCATCGCGACCGCCGTTGATCGCATAGAGCAGGCATTTGGCGAGGTTCGAGCGCGCGCCGAAAAACTGCATCTGCTTGCCCATCAGCATGGGGGATACGCAGCAGGCGATCGCCCCGTCGTCGCCCCAGGCGGCGCGCATGATCTCGTCGCTTTCGAACTGGATCGAGCTGGTGTCGATCGCGACCTTCGCGGCGAAACGGCGGAAGGGTTCGGGCAGTTGCGGCGTATACCAGATGGTGAGATTGGGTTCGGGCGCCGGGCCGAGATTGTAGAGCGTCTGGAGAAAACGGAAGCTCGTCTTCGTCACCAGCGGCCGGCCGTCATCGCCCATGCCGGCGATCGATTCCGTCACCCAGGTCGGATCGCCGGAAAAGAGTTCGTCATATTCGGGCGTGCGCAGGAAGCGAACGATGCGAAGCTTGATGACGAAATCGTCGACAATCTCCTGCACCTCCTCCTCGGTGATGCTGCCGGCCGCCAGTTCGCGCTCGAAATAGATGTCGAGGAAGGTGGAGACGCGGCCGAGCGACATGGCCGCGCCATTCTGTTCCTTCACGCCCGCGAGATAGCCGAAATAGAGCCATTGTACCGCCTCCCGCGCGGTCCGGGCCGGGCCTGAGATGTCGTAGCCATATTTGGCCGCCATCGCCTTGAGTTCATCGAGCGCGCGGATCTGTTCCGAAAGCTCCTCCCGATCGCGGATGATGTCGTCGGTCGACCATTCCAGATCGAGCGCGGCCTTCTCCTCCTTCTTGCGGCGGATCAGCCGGTCCACGCCGTAGAGCGCGACGCGGCGATAATCGCCGATGATCCGCCCGCGGCCATAGGCGTCGGGAAGCCCGGTCAGGACATGCGACTTGCGGCAGCGCCGCACGTCCGCGGTGTAAGCGTCGAACACGCCCTCATTGTGGGTCTTGCGATATTTGGTGAAGGTCTCGACAACCGCCGGATCGGCCTCATAACCATAGGCTTCGAGCCCGCTCAGCACCATCCGGAACCCGCCATTGGGCATAATCGCGCGCTTGAGCGGCGCATCCGTCTGCAGCCCGACGACGATCTCGCGATCCTTGTCGATATAGCCGGCGTCGTGCGCGGTGATCGAACTGGGCACGAGCGAGATGTCCAGCACGCCCTTCTTGCGCTCCTCGACGAACAGCGCCTCTAGTTTCGCCCAGATCGCCTTGGTCCGCTCGGTCGGGCCCGCGAGGAAGCTTTCATCCTCATAATAAGGTTCGAAATTCTGCTGGATGAAATCGCGGACATTGATTTCCTTGGTCCACAGGCCGGATGCGAAGCCCATGTCGGGCGCAGCGCTGGCGGGGCGGGCTTCGAGGACATCTGTGGACATCGCAAATCTCCGTTCGAGCTTCCCCGCCGCTAATTATGCGCGCGCCGCAACCGCCCCGCCGGCCCCGATTCCGTGAGGGCAAAGGTGAGAAGGATGGCGATGCCGACGCCGATCAGCAGCGGCGAAAAGGTGGCTTGGTAATGGACGAGCTCGCGATCGCCGCCGTCACTGGCACGCACCAGCAGCCGCGCGAAGACGGGGCCGAGCAGCGCCGTGACCGAGAAATTGACGAAGTTGATTACGCCGGTGGCGGTGCCGCTATGTTCGGGCCGGTTTACTTCCTTGATCACCGTATAGGGGATCATCGCCGCGCCCGACGCGATGCCGGCGACAAGGCCGAGCGTGAAGGGCGGGAAGAGGCCGGTCGGGCCATAGAGGATGAAGGCCAGGCAGGCGAACAGCACCACGCCGGCGCCGATGATCACCGGCTTGCGGCGGCCGATCCGATCCGACAGCCAACCCATCAACGGACAGCCGATGATCCAGCCGAATGGCACCGACGCCGATCGCAGCACCGCCAGCGAATAGGGCATGTTGTGCGCTTCCTCGAGGAAGCGGATGCCCCACACCATGTCGAAGATGGTGGTGGGGATGAAGAGCAGGCCGGCGATCAGCCCGCACATGATCGATTGCGGGTTGCGGAACACCGCACCGATCGCCTCGCCCGCACGCTTCAGCCCCTCGCGCCCCGCGGCGGGGGCCTCGCTCCGCGGCATGAGGACGAACAGGGCAATCGCGATCGGGAAGGCGGCCAGCCCCATGATCAGCCAGAAGCGGTCCCAGGGGAGCCCGCCTTGGATCGCCGGACCGACCACGAACTGCCCCGCCGATCCGCCGGCCATGCCGAACATCTGGGTGACGCCGATCAGGGTCGCCGCATGGGCGGCAGGCAGATAATTGGTGGCGATATAGACCGCACCGATCAGCGCGAAGACGCCGCCAGCGCCCTGGAGGAAGCGGCCGATGCCGCCGAGCATGGAATCGCCGGTCGCGAAAAGCAGAGTCCCGACGCCGACAACGGCCGCCCCCAGCGGGATCACCTTGCGCGGACCCAATTGGTCCATGCCGACACCCGCCACCAGGCTGAAAGGCGCATAGCCGTAATAAAAGAGGCCGACCAAGGAGGCGACGCCGACCGCCGTCAGGCCGAAGGCGTCGCCGAGTTGCGGCATCATCACGGAGGGCGCCGAACGCAACACATATTGATAGAAATAATAGACCGACGTCAGCAGCCATGCCGCCACGGCAGCGCGGCCGATGCTGCCCGAATGGCCGGGGGCGGAAGCGGCCATCGGTCGGGCCTCAGCAGAGCGTGACCGACAGAGCCAGCCCGCCTTCCGAAGTTTCCTTATACTTCGGATTCATGTCCTTGGCCGTTAGCGCCAACGCCTCGACGACCGAATCGAAGGCCACCCGTCGATTGATCGGAATCTCGTTCTTGGCGATGAGATGACCGGTCCACGCCTTGACCGCCCCGAACGCGCAGCGCTCGATGCAGGGCACCTGGACGAAACCGGCCACCGGATCGCAGGTCATGCCGAGATGATGCTCGAGCGCGGCCGACGCACCATTGGCGATGACGCGGTTCGGGGTGCCATAGGCCTGGCCGATCATCGCTGCCCCCATTGCCGAGGCCACGCCGATTTCTGCCTGACACCCGCCCTCTGCGGCGGCGAGCGTTGCGCGGTGCTTGCAGAGATAGCCGGCGGCCAGGCCGGCCAGCAGCCCGGCACGAAGCGCATCGTCCGATAGCTTGGCGCCGTCGGGGCCAAGCGAATAGAGCACCGCCGGCATCACGCCTGCCGATCCACCTGTCGGCGCAGTGATGACGAGATGGCCGCGGGCATTTTCCTCGGACCCCGCCAGCGCATAGGCGCTGACCAGCCCGATCGCCTGCCGTGCCGGCCCCTCCTGCTTCAGTGCATTGGTATAGACGTCGTGCGCCTTGGTCTTGAGCTTGATCGGTCCCGGCAACGTCGCGGTCGGTGCTGCCAGCCCGGTCTTCACGGTCGCGCGCATCGCGCCCATGATCTTGTCGAGGAAGGCGTTCACCTCCGCCTCGCTCTTGCCGGTGATCGCGACCTCATTGGCCATAATCAACTGCGCTATGCTGATCTTGTCGCGTTCGGCATGGGCGAGCAGTTCTTCCATTGTCTCATAAGGATATTTGGGCGGGTTCTTCTTGGGCGGCGTGTAGCCCTTCCATTCGATGAAGCCGCCGCCGACCGAATAATATTCCTGCTCAAGCAACACCTTGTCGCCCGCCATCAGCTTGCAGGTCATCGTGTTCGGGTGCGGGAAATCGCCCTTGGTCGCGTCGTAGACGATGTCCTTCAGCGAGGCGCTGATCGTCTTTGATCCGAGTTTCACCGGAAAGACCTGGTCGGGATTGGCCGCCATCCCGTCCAGGATCGCCGGATCGATCGTCGCGGGTTCGTTGCCCGCAAGCCCGGCGAGCGACGCACGTTCGGTGCCATGCCCTTTGCCGGTCGCGCTCAGGCTTCCAAAGAGGTGGACCTTGAGTGCCGTCGCCTGGGCGAGCTGGTCCGCCGGCAATTTGGTACAGCGCTGATAGAAATCATACGTAATCCGCATCGGGCCGATCGTGTGCGATGAGGACGGGCCCGGCCCGACCTTGTAGAATTCCTCGGCGGTGGTCATCACCGGTCCCTTGGACTTCCGCACCACTTGAAGATTGGGATCGAGCGGCGGATCCTTGGCCGGAACCTCCGCCGCCAGCGCGGACGGTCTGCCGCCGACCGAAACGATCGCAAGCGCCAGCGCGCTGCGCATCATGAAGGCGCGCCGGTCGGAACCGGCCGGCGGTTCGCTATGGTCCAGTTCGGGAACCGGATATGGTGCGATCATGTCGGCCATCTGGTCTCTCCACGGATGAACAGGAAAGGCCGGTGCAGGCGATATCGCCGAGTCGGTTTACGGCGATCCCCGCACCTGCCGTAACTGTCCGAAATGCCTGATAATTAATTCCATGTCTGCAATTTAAAGTGCTATCATGTGACGGGTAAGGAATAAATCGGTAAATCCCCCTAAGGAATGCGGGGTAACTACCAATATTCCCGCGGGTTCGATAGGGACTAGTCCCGATGTTACTATGAAGCGCTCCATGCCAATCTTGTGACAGGGCTGCCGAATCGGGGTACGGCCATGTCAAAGCGCAACCTGATTTTTATCGCTATCGCCGTTGTGGTGCTGGGCTTCCTTGCCTGGCAGATCTTTGGCGGATCGAAGATCCCCGACGGCTTTGCCGCGGGCAATGGCCGGCTCGAAGCCAACGAGCTCTATGTCGCCGCCAAATATCCAGGCCGCATCAAGGAGGTGCTGGTCAACGAAGGCGACACGGTCGAGGCCGGCCAGGTCGTCGCCCGGCTGGACACCGAGGAGCTTGAGGCACGGCTGCGGCAGGCACAGGCGCAAATCCGCCAGGCGCAGGACAGCGAACGCGTGGCGACAGCGGATGTCGCCGCCAAGCGCGCGCAGATCGACACGCGGCGCTCCGAACTGGCCGCCCGCCAGGCCGACCTCACTTATGCACAGCAGCAGTTCAGCCGGTCCAAGGGGCTGGTCGGCCGCGGTGCGGTGAGCGAGCAGGAGGCGGAAACCGATTCCGCCCGGATGCTGACGACACGCGCCCAGGTGGCCGGCGCCCGGGCCGAGATCGCAACCGCGCAGTCCGATTATGTCGGCGCGCAGGCGATGGTCGGCCGCTCGGGAGCGACGATTGCCGAAGCGTCTGCCGAGGTCGATCGCATCCGCGCCCAGATCAAGGACAGCGTGCTGGTGGCGCCGGTGCGCGGCCGGATCGAGAGCCGCCTGGCCGAAGCCGGCGAAGTTCTCGCCGCCGGCGGCCGCGTCTATTCGATGATCGATCTGAGCGACGTCTATATGTACGTCTTCCTGCCCGAACGCGTGACGGGCAAGATCCAGCTCAACTCGGAAGCGCGCATCGTCCTCGATGCCGCTCCGCAATATCCGATCCGCGCCTTCGTCTCATTCGTGTCGCCGCTCGCGCAATTCACGCCCAAGACGGTCGAGACGCAGGAGGAGCGCCACAACCTCACCTTCCGCGTCAAGCTGCAGATCCCGAAAGAGCGGCTGAAGCAATATGAGGCGCTGGTGAAGGCCGGCACGCCGGGCCTGGGCTATGTCCGCTACGACACGCAGAAGGCGTGGCCCGCCGAGCTCGAACCGCCGGCGAAGATGCCGACCAACCTGTGGCAGCCCACCGGTAGCGCGGCAGGCAAATAATGTCGGACGATCGCCTCACCATCGCCGCGAGCGTGCGGGGGGTCACGCATCGCTACAGGGATGTGGTCGCGCTCGACAATGTCAGCATCGAGATCCCCGCCAACAAGATGATCGGGGTGATCGGGCCGGACGGCGTCGGCAAGTCCACTTTGTTGGGCCTGCTCGCCGGCGTGCGGAAGATTCAGGATGGTGACGTCCAGGTGCTCGGCGGCAATATCGGTGACGCCGCCTTCCGCACCTCGATCGCGGCGCGCGTCGCCTATCTGCCGCAGGGCCTCGGCAAGAATCTCTATCCGACGCTTTCGATCTTCGAGAATGTCGATTTCTTCGGCCGCCTGTTCGGCCAGTCGCGCGAGGAGCGCGAATGGCGGATCGACGATCTGTTCCAGAGCACCGACCTCACCCGCTTCCGCGATCGCCCGGCGGGCAAATTGTCCGGCGGCATGAAGCAGAAGCTCGGTCTCTGCTGCTCGCTGATCCACGATCCCGATCTCTTGATCCTCGACGAGCCGACCACCGGCGTCGATCCGCTCGCCCGCCGGCAATTCTGGGACCTGATCGACCGCATCCGCGAACGCCGCCCCAACATGAGCGTGCTCGTCGCCACCGCTTATATGGACGAGGCCGAGCGGTTCGAGTGGCTGATGGTGATGAACGGCGGCCAGATCCTCGACACCGGCACGCCGGAGGAGGTGCGGACGAAGACCGATTCCACCACGCTCGAGCAGGCCTTCATCAAGATGCTGCCCGAGGAGGCAAAGAAGGGGCATCGCGAGCCGCAGATCCTGCCCTTCAAGCCTTCCGGCGGGCCACCCGCGATCGAGGCGGAGGGTCTGACCCAGCGGTTCGGTGACTTCACCGCCGTCGACCATGTCAATTTCCGCATCGAGCGCGGCGAGATCTTCGGTTTCCTGGGCTCGAACGGCTGCGGCAAGACGACGACGATGAAGATGCTGACCGGGCTGCTCGAGCCGACGGACGGCACCGCCTTGCTGTTCGGCAATCCGATGAAGGGCGGCGATATCGAGGCCCGCCGCCGTGTCGGCTTCATGTCGCAGGCTTTCTCGCTCTATACCGAGCTCACCGTCCGCCAGAACCTCGTTCTCCACGCCCGCCTATTCGATTTGCCGCCGGCCGAGGGCGAGGCGCGGGTCAACAGCCTGATCGAAAAGTTCGGCCTGCAGAATGTGGCGGACACGCTCGCCCAGGATATTCCGCTCGGCATCCGGCAGCGCCTCTCGCTCGCCGTCGCCGTGCTGCACGAGCCCGAGGTGCTGATCCTGGATGAGCCGACGTCGGGCGTCGATCCGGTCGCCCGCGACGGCTTCTGGGAATTGCTGATCCGCCTGTCGCGCGAGGATAATGTCACCATCTTCCTCTCCACCCACTTCATGAATGAGGCCGCGCGCTGCGATCGCATGTCGATGATGCACGCGGGCAAGGTGTTGGCGCAGGGGCCACCCGCAGAGCTCGTCCGTCAGCGCAACGCGCCCGACCTGGAAACGGCCTTCATCGGCTATCTGGAGGACGAGGCCGCCAAGGTCGCCCAGCCGTCGGTTGAGGTGCCAGCGACCGAGGTCGCCAAGACGGGCGAGGAGCAGGCCCATGACGAGCCGGGCAAGTTCAGCTTCAGCCGCGTCTGGGCCTTCGCCCGCCGTGAAGCGATTGAGCTGCGCCACGATACCGTGCGCCTGGCCTTTGCCGTGCTCGGGCCGCTGCTGCTGATGGTGGTGTTCGGCTACGGCATCTCGCTCGACGTCGAGCATCTGAAGTTCGCGACGCTCGACTTCGACAATACGGCCGCCAGCCGATCCTACACGGACTCCTATCGTGGCTCGATCTACTATGACGAACGTGACCCGATCACGAGCTATACCGAGCTCGACCGGCGTCTGCGCAATGGCGAACTGCGGTTCGCACTGGAAATTCCTGCTGGTTATCAACGCGATGTGCAGCGCGGCCGGGCGCCTGTCGTCAATGCCTATATCGACGCCGCCATCCCCTTCCGCGCAGAAACGTCCCGCGGCTATATCGAAAACACGCACAGTCAGCAGGAAGCGTTACTGCGTGACGAAAAGGGTATCCCGCCCATCGCCAAGCCGGCGAATGTCGAGACGCGCGCGCTCTACAACCAGTCGTTCGAGAGCGTCTACGCGATGGTGCCTGGCGACATCATGCTGTTGCTGATGTTGATCCCGAGCATGTTGACCGCGCTCAGCGTGGTTCGCGAGAAGGAATTGGGCTCGATCGCCAATTTCTACGCGGCACCGGCAACGAAGGCCGAATTCCTGTTCGGCAAGCAGCTTCCCTATATCGGCGTCGCACTGATCCAGTTCATCACTTTGGTGCTGCTGGCGGTGATATTGTTCCAGGTGCCGGTGAAGGGCAGCGTCCTTACCCTGATGCTCGGCGGCATCATCTATGTGCTGGCGAGCACCGGCTTCGGCCTGCTGATCTCGGTCTTCGCATCGACGCAGACCGCCGCGATCTTCGCCGCCGCAATCATCACCATCCTGCCCGCCGTGCAATTCTCGGGAATGTTCGTGCCGACCTCGTCACTGACGGGAGGCGCCTGGTTCGCGGCGCAGATATTCCCCAGCACCTACTTCCAGGCGATCGCCGTCGGCACCTTCACCAAGGCGCTCGGTTTCTGGGCGGTGTGGACCAATATCCTGGCGCTGGCGATCATCGCCGCCATTTATTTCATTCTCTCCGCCCTGCTCCTCAAGAAGCAGGAGCCGTGACATGCGCAGCGCCTGGCACATCTTCCATCTGGGTATCAAGGAACTGATCAGCCTCTACCGCGATCCGGTGCTGCTGTTCCTAATTGCCTACACCTTCACCTTCTCGGTCTATACGCCGTCGAAGAGTGCCGTGATGGACGTGGTCAACGCTTCGATCGCGATCGTCGACGAGGATGACAGCCGGGCAGCGCGCGACATTCGCGATGCGATGCTGCCGCCGCTCTTCCTGACGCCGTCGACGATCTCCTTCGCCGAGATCAATCCGGCGATGGACCGCGGAAAATATACCTTCGTTGTCAACATCCCGCCCGATTTCCAGTCGGATATCGAGGAAGGGCTGAAGCCGGAAGTGCAGATCATCACCGATGCGACCGCGATGAGCCAGGCCGGCCGCGGACCGACCTATATCCAGCGCATCATCAACCACACGATCGAGCCTTTCTGGCCGGGCCGCAACGATCCCAACAATCGCCCGCTGATCGAGCTGGAAAGCCGCGCCCGCTTCAACCCCAACATGCAGCAGAGCTGGTTCGTCGCGGTCAACCAGGTGATCAACAACATCTCGGTGCTGGCGATCTTCCTGTGCGGCGCCGCGGTGCTGCGCGAACGCGAACATGGCAATATCGAACATCTGCTCGTCATGCCGCTGCAACCCTATGAGCTCATGTTCGCCAAGATCTGGTCGAACGGGCTGGTGGTGATCGTCGCCGCCCTGCTTTCGCTGTTCATCGTCGTGAAGGGGCTGATCGGGGTGCCGATCGCGGGATCGATACTGCTCTTCGCCTTCGGGCTTGCCGTCTATCTCTTTTCGGTGACGGCGCTGGGTATCATGCTGGCGACCGTGGTCAGGTCGATGCCGCAATTCGGCCTGCTGGCCTTCCCGGTCTTCATCGTCATGAGCCTGCTGTCGGGCGGGCAGACCCCGCTCGAAAGCATGCCGATCTTCCTGCAGAAGGTGATGCAGTTCGTGCCGTCCACCCACTTCGTCAGCTTCTCGCAGGCGGTGCTGTTCCGCAATGCGACCCCGGTGATGGTGTGGCCGGAGCTGTTGAAGATGTTCGCGATCGGGGCCGCCTACACCTTCTTCACGCTCACCCGGTTCAGGAAAATGCTTGCGGCCATCCAGTGAATGGAGGCGATTGTGGTAAGACGTTCGAGGACATTGCTGGCGAAGCCACTGGCATCCGCCCTGTTGCCGTTCCTGGTAGCCGGCTGTGTCATGGGGCCCGACTATCAGAAGCCGGAGATGGCCCAGCCCGACCAGTTCCGCTCGCAGATCAGCGGCACCGATGCGACCTCTTTCGCGGATCTCGCCTGGTGGGAGGTGTTCAACGATACCGCGCTCCAGTCGCTGATCTCCGACGCGCTGACGCACAATTACGATCTTCAGGTGGCGGTCGCTCGCATCGAGCAGGCGCGCGCGATGGTGGGCGAAGCCCGATCGGAAGGGCTGCCACAGATCGGCTATGGCGCCTTTGCCGGCGGCGACAAGACGGTGACGCCGGAAAATGAGCGGATCGACACCGCGCGCTTCGGCTCGATCGGGGGCGCCATCAATGCCGCCTGGGAGCTGGATATATGGGGTCGAATCAAGCGGTCCACCGAAGCCGCCGAAGCCAATCTGCTGGCCCAGGAGGAGGTGCGCCGCGGCGTGATGCTGACCTTGGTCAGCGACATTGCCAGCGGCTATTTCCGTCTGCTCCAGCTCGACCGCGAACTCGCCATCGCGCAGGAAAGCCAGACCGCCTATCGCGACACGCACGGCCTGTTCTCGCTGCGCTATGAAAATGGTCGCGACAGCCGGTTGCCGAGCGAGCGCGCCAAGGCCGCGCTTGATTCAAGTTCCGCCTCTATCGCGGACCTGAAGCGCGAGATCGCGCAGCAGGAAAATGCGCTCAGCGTCCTCGCCGGCGGGTATCCCCGCGCGATCGAGCGCGGCGCACCGCTGACGGCGCAGACAATGCCGCCCAATATCCCTGCCGGCCTCACCACCGATCTGCTACGCCGACGGCCAGACATCCGCAAAGCCGAGCAGGAGATGGTTCGCGCCAATGCCGAAGTCGGTGCCGCGGTCGCCAGCTTCTATCCGAAAATCGGCCTGTCCGCGGTATTCGGCATGATCGGCATCGACGCCGACAATGGACTGGACGGAGATTTCAACTTCTGGCGCGCCGGCGCGGCGCTGTCGGGCCCGCTCTTCACCGGCGGTCGGCTCGAGGCGATCTACAAGGAGCGCCAGGCTTTCTGGGACGAGACGGTCGCGAGCTACAAGCAGACCGTGCTGATCGCCTTCCGCGAAACATCCGACGCGCTCGTCGCCCAGCAGACCTTGGTCGATCGCCGCGCCGCGCTGGAAACCCAGGTCGCGGCGTTGCGCCAGTCGGTCGATCTCGCAATGATCCGCTACCGGGGTGGGCGGGCGACCTATTTCGAAGTATTGGAAGCACAACAACAATTGTTCCCGGCCGAGGATCAGCTCGCCCGCGTCCAGCAAGCGCAGCTCGTTGCCGTGGTCAATCTATACAAGGCCCTGGGAGGGGGATGGAAGCTGACGGACGATCAGTGGGCCAAGCCCGGCTGATCGAGGAGGACGTCCCATGGTCGCAACTGAAAACGGAACCTCAGCCCCGATGATGGAGACCATCAATGCCGGAGCTTGATGCGTCCGCGCGCCGGAACGACGCACATGATAAATATCGCCAACTGGTCGAGCGCGCGCAATCGCAACCGCCCGCGCGGACCGCGGTCGCGCACCCTTGCGACGAGGTTTCACTGGAAAGCGCGGTCGAGGCAGCGAAACTGCGGCTGATCGAGCCGATCCTGGTTGGGCCGGAACGCCGCATCCGCGCGGTCGCCGATCAGGCCGGGCTCGACATTAGCTGCTACGAGATCATGGATTCCAGCCACAGCCATGATTCCGCGGCCAAGGCGGTGGCACTGGTGCGCGAGGGGCGCGCCGATGCACTGATGAAGGGCAGCCTCCACACCGACGAGTTGATGGCCGCAGTCGTGGCGCGCGACACCGGGCTGCGCACCGCACGCCGGGTGAGTCATTGCTTCATCATGGACGTGCCCGGCCATCCCCAACCGTTGATCATCAGCGACGCCGCGGTCAACATCGCGCCGAGCCTCAAGGACAAGATCGACATCGTCCAGAACGCGATCGATCTCGCCAAGGCGCTCGGCGTCGGTGAGGTGCGCGTGGCGATCCTGAGCGCGATGGAGACCGTCAACCCCGACGTGCCATCGACGATCGAGGCGGCCGCGCTCTGCAAGATGGCCGATCGCAAGCAGATTTCGGGCGCGGTGCTCGATGGCCCGCTGGCGTTGGACAACGCCATCAGTCCGGAGGCGGCGGCGGTGAAGGGGATCGCCTCACCCGTCGCGGGCCGCGCCAATGTGCTGATCGTCCCTGACCTTGAGGCCGGCAACATGCTCGCCAAAAGCCTGTCTTTCCTGGCCGGGGCGGATGCCGCCGGCATCGTGCTGGGTGCACGCGTACCGATCATCCTGACGAGCCGCGCCGACGCGCTGCTGACCCGGCTCGCATCCTGTGCGGTTGCGGTCATGCTGGCCGCCGCGCGCCGCGTCAGCGCCGCCGCCGCCCTCCAGTGAGACCCATCCGGCGCGTGCGTCGCCACATGAACTGTTGGAAACCGCCATCATGACCCAGTGCGTCGCGGTGCTGAACGCCGGCTCATCCAGTATAAAGCTGGCTCTCTACCAGCCCGGCGAGACCGAGCCCCTGCTCTATGACGGCCAACTCGAAAAGATCGGCGTCGCGCCCCGCCTTCATATCGCCGACGCGGCCGGCAATTCCGTCGAGGATCGGAGCTGGCCCGACGATCGGCTGGATCATGCGGCGGGAACCCAAGTGATCCTGGAAACGGCGATCCGCCTGCTCGACGGGCTTCCCGTCGCCGGCGTCGGCCACCGCGTCGTCCATGGCGGCACGCAGTTCGCCGCTCCCGCCCTGGTCGACGATGCGGTGCTGGCCGCGCTCGCCGAACTCTCCCCGTTGGCGCCGCTCCACCAGCCCCACAATCTCGCGCCGATCCGCACCATCCGACAGGCCGCCCCGCATATCCCGCAGGTGGCCTGCTTCGATACCGCCTTCCACCAGACACAGCCGCCACTGGCCCAGACCTTCGCGCTCCCCCGCGAGATGACCGATTCCGGCATCCGCCGATACGGCTTCCACGGCCTGTCTTACGAATTTGTCAGCGGGCGATTGCGGACCCTGGCGCCGGACCTAGCCGACAAGCGCGTCATCATCTCCCATCTCGGCAATGGCGCGAGCCTGTGCGCGCTCCATGGCGGCAAGAGCCAAGCGACCACGATGGGCTTCACCGCGGTCGAAGGGCTGATGATGGGCACGCGCTGCGGATCGCTCGACGTCGGCGTTCTCATCTATCTGATGGACGAGCGCGGCATGGATGCCCGCGCGCTGGAGGATCTCGTCTATCGCCGCTCGGGCCTGCTCGGCGTGTCCGGGGTCTCTTCGGACATGCGGGCGCTGCGGGCATCGCAAGACCCGAACGCGGCGGAGGCGATCGACCTGTTCGTCTACCGCATCGTCCGTGAAATCGGCTCGCTCGCGGCGGCCTTGGGCGGGCTCGATGCCCTGGTCTTCACCGGCGGCATTGGCGAGCATGATGCCGAAACGCGGCGGGCCATCGCCACCGGCTGCGCCTGGCTGGGCGTGAGGCTGGACGAGGAGGCCAACCGGCGAGGAGAGGGTGAGATCAGCGCCCCCGATGTCGGGGTAGCGACATGGGTGATCCCGACCGACGAGGAACTTGTCGTCGCGCGCCACACCAGCACCTTGCTGGGTGTGCCCTGGTAGGGCCGTCAGTAACGCTCCGGCACGAAGCGGCGGCCGGCCAAAGTCGCCTGATCGTCATAAGCGCCCTTCTTCGACCGCTTCGGCAGCTTGATGTCGGGATCGGGGAGCTTTTCATAAGGGATGCGGCTCAGCAGATGTGAGATGAAGTTCAGGCGCGCGCGCTTCTTGTCGTCCGAACGCAGCACATACCAAGGCGCGTGAACCGTGTCGGTCGCATCAAGCATCATGTCCCGCGCGCGCGAATAAGCGTACCATTTCTCGCGTGCCGGCAGGTCCATCGGACTCAGCTTCCATTGCCGGAGCGGATCGGTGATGCGGGCCTTGAAGCGCCGCTCCTGCTCCTTGTCGCTCACCTCCAACCAATATTTGAGCAGGACGATGCCGGATTCGATGATGTATTGCTCCAGCTCCGGACAGAGCTGGAGGAAACGGTCATGCTGTTCCTCGGTGCAGAAGCCCATGACATATTCGACGCCGGCGCGGTTGTACCAACTCCGGTCGAAGATCGTGATTTCACCCGCAGCAGGGAAATGCTGCATGTAGCGCTGCATATACATCTGCGTCTTTTCGCGGTCGGACGGCGCGGGTAACGCCACCGTCCGGAAGACACGCGGGCTCACTCGTTCGGTCAAGGCGCGGATCGTACCGCCCTTGCCGGCGGCATCGCGGCCTTCCATCACGATGATGACGCGCAAGCCCTTGTGCTTCACCCATTCCTGCAGTTCGCAAAGCTCGGCCTGAAGGCGGCCAAGCTCCTTTTCATAATCCTTGCGCTGCATCTTTTCGGAGATTTCTGCCTTAGAGCTTTTTGCCATGGCACCGGCCCCCTAAAGTCCACCGGCTCCTTCTATCATATTTCTCCAGCTGTTCGAACGCCTCGAACAATTGTTCGACCTTACAATGATCGGCCTTGAGAAAGGGGTTTGGCATCGGTGAATTGCGGCGAAGTTGAGGAAATTGAAGACTGCCATGGGCGGTCTCCAGGCCCCCGCACGGGATTGCACGACGATCTGAAAGAGCCGGAAAATGGCGGAAATCCGGACGTCAGAGGCGATTATAGCAATGCGATGTCCTGTAGGACAGCGTCACGCGATCGTGCAGCAACGCGCCTGCCACGCGACAGCGCCGCGCCCGGAACGGATATCGAAGCGACCGTAGTGCGACATGAGCGCACCACAACGCGGCAGTGACGCGCAACCGACGCGACAGCGTGACGCTGCATGACATCACACGGCGCCCCGATTCCATCGCGTCGCGAGCGATCTGGCGAATGCAGGAACGGCGTGCAGCATGGCGCGTTGAAACGCCAAAATCATGGAGGCTTAAGATGGTGAGGATCACTGTCGCCACGCCGCTGATCGCGGCGCTGGCGTTGGCTGCATGCGGCCCTAAGGCCGAGCAAAAGACCGACGCTGCCGCCGACAGCGTCGAACAAGGCATGGAGGCAACCGGATCGGCCGTTTCAAACGCGGCATCCGATGTCGCAGCCGCCGTCACACCGACGCCGACCGGTCAGGATTTCCTCAACACAGCCGCGAAAAGCGACGCGTTCGAGATCGCCGCCGCCAAGCTCGCCCAGACCAATGGAGCGTCTGCCGACGTAAAGGCGTTCGCCGCCGAAATGGTGAAAGCTCACACCGATTCCACGGCGAAGATGAAGGCGGCCGCAAGCAATGCGCAACCGGCACTCATACCCGATGCGGCTTTGACCGCCGATCAACAGGAAGATCTGGCCGAACTTGGCAAGCTGAAGGGCGCGAAGTTCGACGAGGAATATATCGACGGCCAGGTCGATGCCCATCAGGATGCGCTGGCCCTGATGCAGACCTATGCAAGCAACGGCGAAGTCGGGCCGCTCCGCGACGCCGCCGGGCAGATCGCGCCTGTCGTCTCGCATCATCTCGATCAAGCCAAGGCGCTGGACAAGACTCGATAGAAGGAGCCGATCATGGCCGATCTGACGCAAATTTCGGAGCATATGGAAATTATCGGCGCCGACGGCGTCCACCTGGGCACCGTCGATCATGTCGAAGGCAACCGTATCAAGATGATCAAGGCCGACAGCGGATCTCACGGCGATCATCATCACTATATTTCAGGAGGACTTGTCGCCGCCGTGGAAGGTAATCAGGTGCGGCTTTCGGGAGCCGGCACCGATGCAGCGCTGCTGGAAGAAGAGGAAGACGGCGGGCCACTGGCCGACAGGCGTTCGTGAAACCAATCTTCGCCTTCAGCATCCATGTGAGCCCGACGGGGCTAATATGGATGCTGAAACAAGTTCAGCACGGATGAGGGATAGCGAGCGGCCGACTATTCCAGCCGCGGTTCCGGTACATTGCATCCCGCCTGCTTCATCCGGCCGGCACAACGAGCGCGTAGCGCTTCAACGAGTGTAAGGGCGACGTTGCG
This sequence comes from Sphingomonas sp. DBB INV C78, assembly GCF_042693015.1. NCBI lineage: Bacteria > Pseudomonadati > Pseudomonadota > Alphaproteobacteria > Sphingomonadales > Sphingomonadaceae > Sphingomonas > Sphingomonas sp. DBB INV C78. The sequence continues at coordinate 3,205,879 of NZ_CP170544.1, forward strand.
AACCTGCCATTGGAGGGCGGCATCGAGCGCCTGATGGCTTGTCGGATAAAGATCGCGATAGCCGATGTAGCGATCGAGTTCGGCATGCGTACCCGCAGGCCCCATCCCATACCCGGCCGCGGAAGCTCCCGACGTCAGCACCGCTCGATGTGTCGAACCTCGACAGAATCGGCGTCGGTTGTTCGCCCCACGACACGCACACGGCTGCCGATAAGTTCGATGGGAATGCGCCGTACACTCAGGCGCCACTGGCCGCCACGGTCACGCTTGAAGGCAAGGCCCTGCTCACGAAGCAGCAGCCCGGTTTCGTCGATCGGGAGCGAACGCATTCCGATGGGATCCCCTCGTTATCGAGAGCCCAACGCGGAAGATCGTATATGGTGCCGCCGACACCATCCAATGATGATGATGAGACTCAGAAATCCAGTTCGAAGCGCGTACCGATGACGTGAAGGCTGTAATCATTGCCCTTGGTCGATGCGATCGCGGCATCGTCATAGGCGAGATAGCCATAGTTCAGGTTGAAGCGCAGATTGTCGATCGGCGCCCAGATCAGCGCGGCGAGAAGCGCATTCTGGCGGCCGCCAACGATGCCGGCCGAACGATCGTTGAGATCGAGATAATCGTAGCGCAGGTTGAACTGGACCGCGCCCACACCACCGTCGCCGAGCGGCGTTTCCGGGCTGAGCGCGCCGAATATGCCGTTCTTGTAGCTCCGGCTGTCGCCGCGGGTGAAGAAATAGCCGATCTCCGCATAGCCGCCGAAGAAGCGCGCATCGGGTGCATCGCGCAGTGTCGATTGCAGCCAGTGGACTTCGGCCGCGCCATGCCAGGGGCCACGAATGAAAGCGCTTTCCAGGCCGTAGTGAAGTTCCCGCTCCACCGGCAGCGATGGCGTCGCGAGAACGCGGCTGTTGGTGCCGTGAAGATAGGGGCGCTGGCGATAGCGGGTCGGTGCATCGGCCAGACGGTTCAGCTCGCGCCAATGGCCGGATGCGCCGAAATGGAGCTGGGTGCCATCGACCCGCGGCTCATAAACGATGCGGCCGTCCACGCCATAGCTGTTATTCTCGTCGCCGCCTTCCACGCCGTCGCTGTCATTGGCGAGCGCGGAAATGTCGTCCGAGAAGAGGCCCGCCTGGAACAGCCAGTCCTTGTGGCGATATTGCGCCGAAAGGCCGAGCCGCCGTTCGAAATTGAAGGCGTCGGTGAAGGCGGCGCGCTCCATCAACGAGCCGCTGGTGTCGCCGGTCAGTTCGTCGAGCGACTGGAATTGGTTCTGGTTGCCGATCGCCAGCAGCCAGGATTTGGTTTCATAGGTGACGAAGGTGTCGACCAGATCGACGCTGTTGTCCGACAGCTCGACTTCGAGCTTGTAGCCGATGCCGCTGCCGAGCTTGCCTTCGCCACCCAGCCGGATGCGGCGGAATTCGCTGGTGGAGCCGAAACCCTGGTCGCTGCTGCCCGGCGGCGGGGTGACGTAGCCGGCATCGGCCTGAATCCGCCCCTTGACCTTGAAGCTGCGATCCTCGCTGACGAATTGCGGCGATCCCTTCCATTGGATCGTGGTGGCCGGCGCTGCGGGCTTCGGCGCAGGCGCGGCCGCCTCCTGCTTGTCGAGCCGCTCCTCCAGCTTCTGCACATGCGCCCGGAGCAGTTTGATCTCCTCGCGCAGCGCGTCGGCTTCGGCCGGCGAAACGGTCTGGGCAAAAGCGGGCGTGGCCAGGATCAGCGCGAGCGGAAGCGTGGCAGACAGGATTCGGGAGAGAGGCGCCGACATGGGCGCCAGCCCCTACGTATCAATTGTTGCTGGACGGACCGAGTATTGTGTCGAAATGTTAATGAGCGTCCAGGAGGTCATTCCGGAAGCTGGGGCTCCCATGGCACGCCGTTGATATGGCCGCCGCCATCGACGAACAGGGTGTTGCCCGTCATGTAGCGGCTGTCGTCGGACGCCAGGAACACGGCGACCGGGCCGATATCCCATTCGGGATCCCCCACCCAGCCCATCGGCACGGCGGCGGCCGTCTTGGCCGCATTCTCCGGGCTCATCGCGGCATAGCGTTCGTAGGCGGCGGATGCGGCGCCGGGGCAGATGGCGTTGGCGGTGATGCCGTGCTTGGCCCATTCGCGCGCCGCGGTGCGGGTGAGCGCGCGGACCGCTTCCTTGGCGACATTATATTCGGCCGAATAAAGATGCGCGTTGACGCCGTTCAGCGAGCATAGGTTGATGATGCGCCCCCAATGGCGCTCCTTCATCGCCGGGAACACCGCCTGCATCGCCCAGAAGGTCGGCCACAGCGCCATCTGTAGGCCGCCCGCCATGATCTCCTCGGTCTTGTCTTCAAGCCGCGCGACGGTCGATCCGCCCCAGGCATTGTTGACGAGGATATCCACCGCGCCGAAGCGGGTGACAGCGGCATCGATCGCGGCGAGAAGCTGGCCGCGATCGCGAACATCTGTCGCCACCGCTAGGCTCTCTATGCCAAAATCGTCCCGCAGCACCTGCGCCGTGCGCTCCCCAAGTTCGGCCTGAAAATCGGCGATCACGACATTGGCGCCTTCGGCCGCCATGCGTCGCGCCATGCCGCGACCAATGCCTTCGCCGCCGCCGGTTATCAGCGCGGTGCGACCGGCGAGCTTGCCCTGCCCCATCATCCTCTCCTTCGTTTCAGTCGACCGCGACGACGGTCGTCATCTCGATCTCCAGACCGGTCAGCGCCAGCCGCTCCACTCCGATCACCGACGATGCGTTCGCCGGAAAGGGCTTGCCGTCGAGCGCGACATTCATGGCCGCGGTGAAGCGCTGGAACTTCTCGTCGCTGAGGCCGACGATGTAGAAATTCATGCTGACCACATCCGCAGTGGTGGCACCCAGGGCATCGAGCGCGTGGGCGACATTCTGGAAAGCGCGCACGACCTGATCGTGAAAATCCGTGCTGGGAAGCTGGAAATTGGTGTTTAGCGCGGTCTGGCCGGCGATGAAGGCGAGCCGCTTTCCGGGCGGCGGCACGGAAATCTGCGCGAAGCCGTCAAGCTTGAACAGGCTGTCGGGATTGATGTGCTGGACGCTCATATACGCTCCGAAATTTGGGGGTCAGGCTTGTTCGCGCAGGAAGCCGCGCAGATCCTCGACGAACAACTGGGGCTGCTCCATCGCCGCGAAATGGCCGCCCTTGGGCAGTTCGGTCCAGCGGACGACATTGTAGCTCTTCTCGACCGTGCTGCGCGGGAACTTGCCGAGCTCGCCGGGGAAGTTGGCGATCGATGTGGGCTTCTCGACGCGGGCGCCGGCGGGCACCTGCTCGTCGAAAACGCCGCGATAGAGCCAGGATGCGGTGCCGAACGTATCGGTGACGAGATAGACCATGATATTGTCGAGGATGCGGTCGCGCGAATAGACCGACCACAGATCGCCGTCGACGAGATCGGACCAGGTGTGGAACTTCTCGACGATCCACGCCGCTACGCCCAGCGGGCTATCCGCCATCGCATGATCGAGCGTGACCGGCTTGGTCGACTGGATCGCCATATAGCCGCCTTCGAACCGCCAGATGTGCTGGAGGTTCTGGGCGGCCGCGATCTCCTCTTCGGTTTCCGGCTGTGCGGCGGGATTGGTCCAGCCGAAGGTGAAGTTGAGGTGGACGGCGGTGCAGCCCGCGCCTTCATAACCGAGCCAGCCGGATATGGAGGAACCCCAGTCGCCGCCCTGCGCGACATAGCTCGAATAGCCGAGTTCTTCGCGCATCAGCTTGTCGAAGGCGCGGGCGATGGTGCGCGGGCCGATCGGCTTGGCGGGCTTCGACGAGAAGCCGTAGCCGATCAGCGACGGAATCACGACCGACACCGCGTCCGCCGGATCGCCGCCGAAGCGCGCCGGATCGGTCAAGGGTTCGATCACCTCCATGAACTCGACGAAGGAGCCGGGCCAGCCATGGGTGATGATCACCGGTTTTGGGTTCGGCCCATTGCCTTGCACATGGATGAAATGGACGGTGTAGGGCGCGCCATCCACCTCCACTTCCCCGAGGAAGTGGGGGAAGCGGTTGAGTTCCGCCTCGCGCATGCGCCAGTCATACTGGTTCAGCCAATGTTCGACGAGTGCGCGCATATCGGGAACGCTGGCGCCATAGGCCCAGGGATCGCCCGCCGCTTGCGTGGGCCAGTTTGCCTCGCGCAGCCGGCGCGCGATCCAGTCCAGTTTCTCCTGCGGCACGGATATGCGGAAGGGTGTGACACTCATCATCTGGCCCCTCTCTTTCTTGACTCGCCGGCCAAATTATAGCGCGCTCTAACGATGACAAGCTGTTACTGCGCGGTCGGCCTGCCCGAAATCTCCTGACTTCGCGAAGCGGCCCGATTACAGGGCGAAACAATCATCGTGAAAATGGCCCGACCGCCAAGCTGCTGGCCATATTGGGAATGCGCATGAAGCAAATGATCGACCGTCGCGGGGTGATGCGCGGTGCGTCCTTTATCGGCGGGGGCCTGGCGTTGAACGCCGTCCTGCCCGCCTGGGCCCAGAGCGGTGCGGATGGGCTTACGCCGGCGATGCCGATGCTGAGCGGAACCGACATCGCGCTGTCGATCAGCCATTCATCCTTCACCGTCGGCGGCCGCACCGGCCATGCGATAACGGTCAATGGCTCGTTGCCCGCACCGCTAATCCGGCTGCGCGAGGGGCAGAATGTGCGCCTTGCGGTCACCAACACGCTCGATGAGGATACCTCGATCCACTGGCACGGGCTGATCCTGCCCTTCCAGATGGATGGGGTGCCGGGCGTGAGCTTCCCCGGCATCAAGCCCAATGAGACCTTCACCTATGAATTCCCGATCAGGCAATCGGGCACCTATTGGTATCACAGCCATTCGGGGCTGCAGGAGCAGATGGGCCATTATGGGCCGATCGTGATCGACCCGGCCGGCGCCGATCCCGTCGCTTATGATCGTGAACATGTGATCGTGCTGTCGGACTGGAGCTTCCTCCACCCCCACGAAATCTTCCGCAAGATGAAGGCGCAGGGCGGCTACTTCAATCGCCAGAAGCAGACGCTGACCGACGGGGAAGCGATGTCCGCCGCCGATCGCGCGATGTGGGGCGCAATGCGGATGGACCCCAGCGACATCTCTGATGTCACGGGCACGACCTACACCTACCTCATCAACGGCCATGGGCCGGGCGAGAATTGGACCGGGCTGTTCCGGCCGGGCGAACGGGTGCGGCTGCGGTTCATCAACGCATCGGCGATGACGATCTTCAACGTTCGCATCCCCGGCCTGCCGATGAGCGTGGTGGCGTCGGACGGCCAGAATGTCCGCCCCGTCACCGTCGACGAATTGCAGATCACCGTCGCCGAAACTTTCGACGTGATCGTGACGCCGACCGAGGACAAGGCGTTCACCCTGGTGGCTGAAGCCGTGGACCGTTCGGGGATGGCGCGCGGCACGCTGGCGCCGCGGCCGGGGATGAGCGCGGTGGTGCCGCCGCTTCGGCCCCGCCCCACCTTGTCGATGAAGGATATGGGGATGGGCGGGATGGACCATGGCGGGATGAACCATGGCTCCATGAAGATGCGCGACAAGGCCAATGCGCCGACGACGATGAAGGTCGGCCCCGGCGTGGATTCGATCGCGGCCATGCCGGTCGACCGTACCGGCGATCCCGGGCTGGGGCTGGAGGATGTCGGCCACAAGGTGCTGACCTATCGCGACCTCGTTTCGCTGACTCCCAATGTCGACACGCGCCCGCCGGCGCGGCGGCTGGAGCTCCACCTGACGGGCAATATGGAACGCTTCATGTGGTCGTTCGACGGCGAGACCTACAGCGAAGTGACCGAGCCGATCCGCTTCGAGCGCAACGAGCGTGTGCGCGTCGACCTGGTCAATGACAGCATGATGGCCCATCCGATCCACCTGCACGGCCATTTTTTCGAGGTGGTGAACGGCCATGCCGGCAACCATCCGGTGAAGCATACGGTGAACGTGCTGCCGGGCGGCAAGGTGAGCTTCGACCTGACGGCCGATGCGCCAGGCGACTGGGCGTTCCATTGCCACCTGCTGTTCCACATGCACGCCGGCATGTTCCGCATCGTCAGCGTCCGCCCGCTGGACGGGGAGCCGGCATGAAGCCCGTGCTGCTCGCCTTGCTACTAACGATCGCAGCCCCTGCGCTGGCGCAGCATCAGGGACATGACATGTCGGCCGCGCCGCCCACTGATCCCCATGCCGGTCATGATATGGGCACCGCGCAACCCGCCGATCCCCATGCGGGCCATGATATGAGCGCGACGCCGCCCGTCGACCCGCACGCCGGCCATGATATGGCGGCACCCGATGCGACGCCGATCGCACCGCCGCCGCCGGGCGCGCTGGCCGGACCCAAATATGCCGCCGATGGCAGTTTCGATCCCGCAGCGATGGCGGCCGCGCGGCGGCAGTTGCAGCGCGAGCATGGCGGCGGGCTGAACCATGTGCTGATGATCGAGCGGCTGGAGGCGCGGATCGGCGACGGCGCTGATGCCTGGCTGTGGGATGCGCAGGGCTGGTATGGCGGCGACGTGGACAAGCTTTGGGTGAAGACCGAGGGCGAGAGCGAATTTGGCGGGCCGCTGGAACAGGCCGAGGTGCAAGCGCTGTGGAGCCATGCGATCGACCCCTGGTTCGACCTGCAACTCGGCATCCGCACCGACCTGAAGCCGGAGCCGGAACGCGCGCATCTCGTGGTAGGTATTCAGGGCCTGGCGCCTTACTGGTTCGAGGTGGACGGCGCGCTCTTCCTTTCGGACAAGGGTGACCTTACCGCGCGACTGGAGGCGGAATATGACCAGCGGATCACCCAGAAGTTGATCGTGCAGCCGCGGGCCGAAATCGATCTGGCGGCGCAGGATGTGCCGGAGTTAGGGATCGAGGCGGGGCTGTCGTCGATCGAGGCGGGGGTGCGGGTGCGGTATGAATTCGTGCCCGAGTTCGCACCCTATATCGGGGTCGAATATGAGCGGCAGAACCGGGACGGTGGGAATGAGGGCGGCTGGCGGGCGCTGGTTGGGTTGAGAGTCTGGTTGTGACAGAATCCTGGAGCGAAGGGTGGGCACTTGCGATGTTCGTTCGATCGAACTAATCTGCGGCAATGTGCCGGAAGCATGACATTGCGATAGACGAGCGGCTGCTGGAGACCGCGGTCGACCAATTCGGCCGGCACGGCTTCGACGGCGCGAGCACACGGGCGATCGCGGCGGCGGCGGGGACGGCGATGTCGTCGATCACTTACCATTATGGCGGCAAGGAAGGGCTCTACATCGCCACCGCGCACCATATCGCCGGCAAGGTGCGCGAGCGCATGGCGGGGCCAGTAAGCGAGGCGCGCGCGCGGATCGAGGCCCGCCCCGATGCCGACAGCGCGATCGCGGCGCTGCTGAAGATCATCGACGGCTTCGTCCAGGTGATGACGAGCGCCGAAAGCGCAGCCTGGTCCCGCTTCATCGTGCGCGAGCAGATGGCGCCGACCGCGGCATTCGAAATACTCTATAGCGAGATGATGCGCGGCGTGGCCGGGCTTGGCGTGGGCCTGCTGATCGCAATTTCGGGCGGCCGGATCGACGAAGCCGAGGCAAAGGTCCGGGTATTGGCGATGTTCGGCCAGGTGCTGGTATTCCGCGTCGCCCGCGCCACCGTAATCAACCTGACGGGATGGAGCGAAGTCGGCCCGCACGAAGCCGCCGCCGTCCGCGCCACCGTGCGCACCCATATGACCGCCATATTGAACGATCTGCGTGGAGATCGCCCATGAATCGTCGTCGCCTGATCACGTTGGTGCTGATTCTGGCGCTGGTGCTGGCAGCCCTGTTCACCAAAGGCTTCGGGCTGTTCGACGGGCGTGACGGCACGCTGACGCTGAACGGCAATGTCGACATCAGATCGGTCGACCTTGGCTTCCGCGTCCCCGGCCGGATCGCCGACATGCCGGTGGAGGAAGGGCAGAAGGTCGCCGCCGGCGCCGTGCTGGCCCGGCTCGACAACCGCCCGTTCAACGACGCCTTGAACGCGGCCACGGCGCAGGTCGGCGTTGCCGAGGCGGAACTCGACAAGCGGATCAACGGCAACCGCCCGCAGGACGTGGCGCGCGCCGCCGCCGAAGTGGCCGCCACCAGGGCCGCGCTCGCCAAGGCCAATGAGGATTATCAGCGCCGCGCCGAACTGGTGAAGACAGGCGCGGTAAGCCAGGCGCTGTTCGATGCCAGCAAGGCCGAATATCTGTCCGCACAGGCGCAGCTTCGCGCGGCGGAACAGGCGCTGTCGTTGCAGAAGGCCGGCGCGCGGACCGAGGATGTCGAGGCCGCGCGCGCGCAGCGATCGGCCGCCATCGCCCAGCGCGACAAGGCGAGCACGGACATTTCCGACACGGCGATCACGGCGCCCGCCGGCGGCACGATCCTGACCCGCGCGCGCGAACCCGGTGCGATCGTGCAGGCGGGCGAGACGGTGTTCACGCTGACGATCGACCGGCCGATGCGCGTGCGCGCCTTCGTTTCCGGGCCGGACCTGAGCCGGATTTCGCCGGGCATGAAGGTTCGCGTGACAGCGGACGGCAATGCCAAGACCTATCAGGGCACGATCGGTTTCATTTCGCCGACCGCCGAGTTCACCCCCAAGACGGTGGAGACGCAGGATCTGCGCAGCGACCTGGTCTACCGCATCCGCGTGATCGTGACCGATCCCGATGACGCGCTGCGCCAGGGCCAGCCGGTAACGGTGACGGTGCCCGACGCCCGCCCGGCGGCCGACTGAGATGGCCGAGAGCGTCGCCACCGCGCGCGGCGTGACCAAGCGCTTCGCGCCGAGCGGGCCGGCCGCGCTGGACGGCGTGGACATGGATATCGTCGCGGGCCGGATGACCGGCCTGGTGGGGCCGGACGGCGCTGGCAAGACGACTTTGATCCGGCTGCTGGCCGGGCTGCTCGATGCCGATGGCGGGACGATCGACGTGCTGGGCAAGCCCGCCACCGAGGCCGACCGCACGATGATCGGTTACATGCCGCAGCGTTTCGGCCTCTATGAGGATCTGAGCGTCCTCGAGAATCTGACGCTCTATGCCGATCTGCGCGGGTTGCCGCATGACGAACGGCAGGCGCAGTTCGATCGGCTGCTGGAGTTCACCGATCTCGCCCGGTTCAAGCCGCGACTGGCAGGCAAGCTTTCCGGCGGGATGAAGCAGAAACTGGGCCTCGCCTGCGCACTGGTGCGCACGCCCCGGCTGTTGCTGCTCGACGAACCGGGTGTCGGCGTCGACCCTGTTTCGCGGCGCGAATTATGGGCGATGGTGCAGGAACTGGCCGGTGAAGGCATCGGCGTGCTCTGGTCCACCGCCTATCTGGACGAGGCTGAGAAATGCGACAGCGTCTTCCTGCTGAATGAAGGGAAATTGCTGCATGGCGGGCCACCGGAGGCGCTGACGGACAAGGTGGCGGGACGCATCTTCCGCCTGGCCGTTCCGCCCGAGGAACGCCGTCATCTGCTGGAAAAGATGCTCGATCGCGAGGACGTGACCGACGGCACGATCCAGGGCGCGTCATTGAGGATCGTGATGCGCGATGGCGCCGCCCCGCCCCACCAGCCGGGCGTGCAGGCGGAGCCGGTCGATCCGCGTTTCGAGGATGCCTTCGTCGACCTGCTGGGCGGCGGGCCGCCCGGAACGAGCCGGCTGGCCGAAGCCTATCGGCAGATCCCGGAAAGCGACCAGCCGGCGATCCTGGCCGAAGGACTGACCAAGCGTTTCGGCGATTTCACCGCGGCACGCGACATCCGCTTTTCGGTGCCGCGCGGCCAGATCTTCGGGCTGCTCGGCCCCAATGGCGCCGGCAAGTCGACGACCTTCAAGATGCTGTGCGGGCTGCTGACGCCGAGTGCCGGCAATGGCCGTGTCGCCGGGCACGACCTGCGCACGGCCCGCGCCGATGCGCGCCAGTCTCTCGGCTATATGGCGCAGAAATTCTCGCTCTATGGCGATCTCAGCGTCCAGCAGAATCTGGATTTCTTTTCGGGCGCTTATGGGCTGAGCGGGCGCGAGCGGCGCGACGCGATCGAGCGCGTGACCGATATCTTTCATCTGGCCGACTATCTGGACGTCAACAGCGGGACGATGCCGCTGGGATACAAGCAGCGGCTGGCGCTGGCCTGCGCCGTCATGCACCAGCCGCCGGTGCTGTTCCTCGACGAACCGACGTCGGGCGTCGACCCGATCGTCCGCCGCGAATTCTGGGCGCATATCAACGGGCTGGTCGAACGCGGCGTCACCGTCCTCGTCACCACGCACTTCATGGACGAAGCCGAATATTGCGACCGCATCGCCCTGATCTACCGCGCGGAGGAGATCGCGATGGGGACGCCGGACGAACTGAAGGCGCAAGCCGCGCAGGCGAACGGCAAGGACGATCCGACGATGGAGGACGCCTTCATCGCATTGATTGAATCGTCCGACGCGGCGCGGGAGGCGGCGTGATGGAGATCGTGCTCCTCCCCCTCCTCCGTTTGTGTCGAGCGAAGTCGAGACACGCTGGCGCAGCGATTGGGGCTGTGTCTCGACTGCGCTCGACACAAACAGAATGGGTGGGCGAAGGTGAAGGCCCGCGAACGGTGATCCGTCCCCTTCCTCCGTTCGTGTCGAGCGAAGTCGAGACATGCTGGCGCGGCGATTGGGGCTGTGTCTCGACTTCGCTCGACACAAACGGGAGCGGTGGGTGGAGCGGAGGCGAGGCATGAGCGCCTTCAACCGCCAGCGCTTCCGCGCCATGCTGGTGAAGGAATCGCTGCAGATCCTGCGCGATCCATCGACTTTTCTGATCGCCTTCCTGCTGCCGCTGCTGCTGCTGTTCCTGTTCGGCTATGGCGTGTCGCTGGATACGACGCGAACCCGCGTCGGGCTGGTGGTGGAGGATGCCGGGGCGCCGGCGCTCGATCTGGCGCTGGCGTTCCGCCAATCGCGCTGGTTCGAGGTGAAGGAAGCCCCCGCCGTGCAGGAGGCGCGCCGCGCGCTGATCGGTGGCGACATACGTGGCGTCATCGTCATCCCGCAGGATTTCAGCCGGCGGATCTCCGAAGGGCGTGGCGGCGAGATCCAGGTCATCACCGACGGATCGCTGCCCAATACCGCCAATTTCGTCGCCGCTTATGCCGAAGGCGTGCGGGCGACCTGGCAGGCGGGCCGGATGCAGGAGGGCGGCCGTGCGATCGCGCCGCCCGTCCAGCTTGCCACGCGCTACTGGTTCAACCCCGAACTGGCGAGCCGTTACTTCCTCGTCCCCGGCGCGATCGCGATCGTGATGACGATGATCGGCACCTTGCTGACCGCCCTGGTCGTCGCGCGCGAGTGGGAGCGCGGCACGATGGAGGCGATCATGGCGACGCCCATCGGCATAAGCGAGTTCCTGGCGACCAAGGTGATCCCCTATTTCCTGCTCGGCCTGGGATCGATGACGCTTTGCACCTTGCTGGCGATCTTCGCCTTCGGCGTGCCGTTCCGCGGATCGCCGCTGGCCTTGCTGTGCATCGCGTCCGCCTTCCTTATCCCCGCGCTCGGCCAGGGGCTGCTGATCTCGGCCGCGACCAAGAACCAGTTCGTCGCGAGCCAGGTGGCGCTGCTGACCGCCTTCCTGCCGGCGATGCTGCTTTCGGGCTTTCTGTTCGAAATCTCGTCCATGCCGAAGATCATCCAGGTGATCACCTATGCGGTGCCGGCGCGCTATCTGATCCCGCCCCTGCAGACGGTGTTTGTGGCGGGCGACCTGTGGGGGCTGTTCCTGCCCAACATCGCCGTGATGCTGGGCTTCGGCGCTTTGTTCTTCACGCTCGCCTTCCGATCGACGCGGCGGAGGATCGCCTGATGGACCAGGCGGCGCTGACCCGGCTATGGGCGATGATCGTCAAGGAATTATGGGCGGTGCTGCGCGATCCGCATGCACGGCTGGTGCTGGTGGTGCCGCCGCTGCTGCAATTGTTCGTCTTCGGCTTCGCGACGACGCTGGAAGTGAAGAATGTCGACGTGGCGCTTTACGACCGCGACGGCGGCGTCTGGGCGCAGGAATTCACGATGCGGCTGGCGGGCAGCCCGAACATCCGCAGCATCGTGCCCATACATTCGCCCGCGGAACTGCGCGACGCGATCGACAATCGCAAGGTGATCGCGGCGGTGGCGATCGACGACCGGTTCAGTACCGACATCGCCGCCGGGCGGCCCGGCACGATCCAGGTGATCCTCGACGGGCGTCGGTCCAACGCCTCGCAGATCGTCGCATCCTATCTCGGCCGCATCGCCAATGATCTTGGCGCGACGATCCGCCCGCAAATGGCCAAGGCCGCGGGGCGGTCGATCACGACCCACTGGTTCAACCCCAATCTCGATTATCTGTGGTTCACCATGCCGTCGCTGATCGTGATCATCGGCGCGGTATCGGCCATGTCGGTCACCGCGCAATCGGTGGCGCGCGAACGCGAGTTGGGCACGTTCGACCAGTTGATGGTCTCGCCGCTCAGGCTGCATGAGATATTGATCGGCAAGATGGTGCCGCCCTTCCTGATCGGGCTCGCCAACGCAATCCTCTATACCTTGCTGATCCCGACATTGTTCGGCGTGCCGCTGACCGGATCGGTGCCGCTCTTCTACATCGCCTTGAGCTTCTATCTCCTGTCGCTGATCGGGGTGGGGATGCTGATCTCCTCTCTCTCGCAGACGCAGCAGCAGGCATTTCTCGGCATGTTCCTGACGACGGTGCCGGCGATCCTGCTGTCGGGCTATGCGAGCCCGATCGACAATATGCCGGGCTGGCTGCAGGTGATCGCCCAGCTCAACCCGCCCAAGCATTTCCTGATCGTCAGCGAAGGCGTCTTCCTGAAGGCGATGCCGGCGCGCGACATTCTTGCCAATACCTGGCCGCTGATGGCGATCGCCGCGGTGACGCTGACCGCCGCGACTTTGCTGTTCCGCGCCAGGATGGAGTGACTTTGATGCGTTTTCTTCTCCTGTCCCTCCCGATCCTCGCGCTCGCCGCCTGCACCGTCGGGCCGGAGCATCAGCGGCCTGTGGTTGCGGGTGACGCCGGCAAATGGATCGAGGCGGCGGATACCCAGCCGATCGACACGGCCTGGTGGCAGCGGCTCGACGATCCGGTGCTGACCCGGCTGGTCGAGGCGGCGGTGGCGCGCAATCTCGACCTGCGCGAAGCCGACGCCCGGCTGCGCGAGGCGCGCGCAAATCGCGATGCGGCGGCGGGGCGCCGGCTGCCGCAGGTGGATGCGGCGGGATCGGCGACGCTCAACCAGTTGAGCGAGAACGGGCAGATTCCGCTCGGCAACATCCCCGGTTTCGACCGGAGTTTCGGATTGTTCGATCTGGGCTTCGACGCGAGTTGGGAGGTGGACCTGTGGGGCTACAATGACCGCATGGTCGAGGCGGCGGACGCGCGGGCGGATGCGGCGGAAGCGGCGCGGCAGGAAGCGGCGCTGCAGGTCGTGGCGGAGGTCGTGCGCAGCTATATCGACCTGCGCAATGCCCAGGAGCGGGCGGCGAGCGCACGGGCGGATGCGGAGGCGCGGGGCGGGATCGCGAAGCTGACCGAGCAGCGTTATCGCGCCGGGGAATCCGCGCGCTTCGATTTCGTCCGCGCCGACGCGCAGGCGCAGGGTGCGCAGGCGGCGATCGCGCGCTTCGATGCGGATGCGCGGGGCGCGGCCTATCGGCTGGCGGTGCTGACCGGCCAGCCGCCCGAGGCACTGGCGAGCGAATTGCTGGCGCCCGGCACGATGCCGCGCAGCCCCGAACGGATCGCGGCGGGCCTGCGATCGGAGCTGTTGCAGCGCCGGCCGGACATTCGCGAGGCCGAACGCAGGCTCGCCGCGGCGACTGCGGACGTCGGCGTTGCGACCGCCGATCTGTTCCCGCGGATCGCCTTGATCGGGTCGATCGGCCAGCAGGCGCGATCGGGCGATGATCTTGCGTCGAGTGGCAGCACGCGCTTTTCGGTGGGGCCGAGCCTGCATTGGCCGATCTTTTCGGGCGGCACGATCCGCGCGCAGATCCGCGCCGCCGATGCACGGGCGGACGCCGCGGCGGCGCGCTACGAGAAGGCCGTGCTCGGCGCGCTCGCCGATAGCGAAGGCGCGCTCAACCGCTATGCCGCGACGCAATCGACCCGCGCCGACCGCGAAGCCGCGCGCGACCGCGCCGCCGAGGCGCTGACCCTGGCGCGGCAACGCTATCGTGCGGGCGAGGATGATCTGCTGGTACTGCTCGACGCCCAATCGGCCTATAGCGCGGCGGAAGCGCTGGCGATCGAGGCCCGCGCCGCCGAGCTTCTAGCCGCAACCGCACTCTACAAGGCGCTGGGCGGCGGCTGGGAATCGAAGTGAAAGGGAGTGCCATGGTCAAGATCGTCGCGGTGTCGGGAAGTCTCCGCCGCCATTCCTACAATGCGGGGCTGCTGCGCGCGGCGGCGAAGCGGCTGCCGGCGGGCGTGGAGCTGGACATCGGCACGATCCACGGCATTCCGCTTTACGACTATGACGTGGAGGCGGCCGAGGGGATACCGGCAGCGGTGGCGGAGCTGAAGGACCGGATTGCCGCCGCCGACGGGCTGCTGCTGGCGACGCCCGAATATAACAATGGCATTCCCGGCGTGTTCAAGAATGCGATCGACTGGCTGTCGCGCCCGCCCGCGGACGCCGCCCGCATATTCGCGGGCAAGCCGGTCGCGATCATCGGCGCGTCGCCCGGCGGCTTCGGCACGATTCTGGCGCAGAATGGCTGGCTGCCGGTGCTCCACACGTTAGGCGCGTGCCACTGGTCCGGCGGGCGGCTGCTGGTGTCGGGCGCGGGCAAGGCGTTCGACGCGGAAGGCGAGCTTGTCGACGAGGTGGTCGCCGGACGGCTGGAGAAGTTCATCGCCGATTTCGCCGCATCACTCGCGGCCTGATCCGCCCCAAAAACAAGGATGCCGCCGATCCTGCGATCGACGGCATCCCCGTTTCAGTAGGTTCGGTCAGCTTAAGCGAGCTGGGCCGGACGAATGGCGACGCGGCGGCGCATCGAGGCACCGACGACACCGAAACCGACCAGCATCATCGCCCAGGTAGCGGGCTCCGGAACCGGCGAGATCGAAACCATGTCGAGCACCGGACCGTAAGCGCCTTCGCCCGAGTTCGACGAGAAGCGCAGCGTGGTCGACGTGCCGGTCGCGGTGAACTGGAACATGTTTTCCAGATACTGCATGTCGTCACGCGCCGGCGCCTTGATGCCGAGGATCGTGTCGCTGGCGATCACCGAGCCGTTGATCGCCGCAACGAGGCCCTGCTTGGCAATGTCGCCGCCATCGGGGTTGCCCGACAGGAAATAGGTGACGGTGTAGACCTGACCAGCAACCGTGGCGAAGGTCTGCTCGATCGAGCCCGGCTCGTTGCCGGCGAGATCGATGCTGTGGGTGCCGTCATAGGCATCCCAATAGTTGTTGATCCAGTCGACCGAGCCGCTGTGGACGGTCCAGCCGGTGATGGAGGTATCGCCAGCGCCGTGAGTCGAGAAACCACCCGAGCCCGGCTGCGGGTTACCCAGTTCGAAGCTGCCGTTGACAAGGAGCGCCGCATTCGCCGCACCAGACATCAAGGTCGCGGCCGCGAGGCCCAACAGAAATTTACGCACCATCACTACACCCCTTCAAAAGCCTTCGTCCCCACGACGCCAGGCCAGGCACCCAAGCACAAGCAATGGGCGTGCCATTTTCCGAAATCCTGATTTTCCGCGGCTGCGAATGGTTAATACGCGCAGCATGGTTAGGAATTCGTAAAATTATCCGACGGACTCATCGGACGCGAACCCTATTAACCATGATTGAGGCGGCCATGTGGCGGTTTCATGCCGCCTTCGTTAACGGATCGCCGAGCTGCGGGCGGCGGCGCAGCATCCATGCCGCAAGCGCAAAAGACAGCACCGCAATCGCGAAGCCCGCGATATGCGTCGCCACCGCCAGCCGGTAATCGCCGGTCAGATCGCGTAGCCACCCCGCGAAGGGCGACATGCCGAACAGGAAAGGCACTGTCAGCAACCCCGACAGCCCCATCACCTGGGCGAAGGACTGGCGGCCGAACCACTGGTTCACCAGCGCCGCCTTGGCCGCGATGAAGCCGCCCCCGCATATGCCGATCACCACCGCATCAATGACGAGCACGCCGAAACCCACCGGCAGGATCAGGATCATCCAGACGAGCCCCTGGATCAGGCAATTGGCGATCAGAGCCGCGTTGCCGCCCCAGCGATCGGCAAGCCAGCCGAACAGCAACGACCCGAAGATACCGGTGCCGCCGGAAATGGAGGCGAGCAAGGCCGCCTGCTCCAGGCTCCAGCCGCGTTCGGTGACCAGGGGGACGAGATGGACGGACTTGGTGACACCCGCACCCACCGCGAGCGCAGATCCCAGCACGATCAGCAGGAAAGCGGGAATGGCGAGCAGGCGCAACATCGGGATCGGGCGCGACGGTGTGGCATCGCCGCTGACGGCCAGCGGCGCGGCTTCGCCAAAAGGCCGTTGGCCTACGGCTTCGGGCCGATCGACCACAAACCACAGGACGGGCAGTGCGAAGGCATGGATCGCCGCCAGCGCCAGCAGCACGCCATGGAAACCCAGCACCGGTAGAAGCTGCGGCACGGCGAGCGGAACCGCCATCACCATCAATGGCATATTGACCATGCCGATCATCCGCCCCTGCCGTTCGGCATACCAGTGCGACACCAGGGTCGCGTTGGGCAGCATCCCCATCATCGCCACGCCGGGGCCGATGATAAGGCCATAGATGGCGAGCACCTGCATCGCCGTCGTCGCCTGCGCGAGCGCGGCATAGCCGAAGGTCAGCAGCGTCGCCCCCAGCATCATCGTGCGACGGATGGTGAAGCGGCCGACAAAGGCGCCGATCACCGGAGACAGCAGTCCCGTGGCCAGCACGACCAGCGACAGCGGCAGCGAGACCATCGTCCGCGACATGCCGAAATGACTTTCGAATTCGGCGACCAGCGGCCCGAAGGCACCATAGGTCGAGCCGATGGCGAGGCTCTGCGCGATGAAGGCGATCGCCACCATGCGCGGCCCCAGGAACCGCGCGTCGCCACCGGTCACGCCGCCGTCTCCGCGGGGCAGGAGATGATGCAGAGGCAGCGCGCCGGGCTTTCTTCCGGGTTGCGCCAGGCATGATTGGTGTCGCGCTGAACCACCACGTCACCGGGGCGGACCTCGACCTTGCCGTCGTCCAGTTCCAGCACCAGCCGGCCTTCGAGCAGGATGACGTAATCCAGCGTGCCGGTGCGATGGAAGCCTTTGGCGTCGAGGCCGGGCACACCCTGCGCCAGATATTCGGCCATCACCGTATCGGGCGGGATCTCGATCAGGCGGGCGGACAGGCTGTCGGGGCGGAAATCGAGGGTTTCACCGTCCGCCGCGGGATCGCCGCCCAGCCATGCCGACGCGTCCGATTCCCATATTTTCTGGAAGGGCATCACCTCCTCGGCGAGCAGCAGCCGCGACCGGCCGTCGGGGCCGTTTTCGGTGACGATGCGCCTCATGCCGCGACCTGATCGCGAATATCGAGCACCACCTTCACCGCTTGCGGCTGGCACTGCATCTCGAACGCGTCGGAGATTTCGGCGAGCGGGAAGCGGTGGGAGATGAGCGTCCTGCGATCGACCTTGCCCGTTCGCATCAGATCCAGCGCCTGCACCAGTTCCTCGGGCGCATAGCCGTTGGAACCCATGATGACCGGTTCCTTCTGGATGATCGGCCCCATGTCGATCGTCATCGCCCCTTCGAAACCGCCGAAGCAGATGATCCGCCCGCCGGTAAGCGACACCAGCCGGAGCGCGGTTTCGAGCGGCGGCGGGCCGGACATATGGGCGATATAGCCCGCGCAATCGAAGATGACGGGCACGTTGGCGGAAATGCCGCGATAGCCTTCCTCCGTGCCGCAGATAGCAGCGACGGCGGCGAAGACATCGCCGTCGCGCGCATTCACCACGTCGGTCGCGCCGATCTCCAGCGCCTTTTCGAGCCGCGCTTGCTGGACGTCGATGGCGACGATGCGGCCAGCCTCGATCCCCTGCGCGCGGATCGCCTGGATGACGCCCAGGCCGATAATGCCGACACCGAAGACGACGACATTCTCTTGCCGCTGGATCGCGGCCTTGCGGACCATCTGCAGACCATCGGCCATCGGCTCGGTCGTCGCGGCTTCGACGAAGCTCACGCCTTCGGGGACGCGAACAAGCTGATAGGGATTGACCGGCACGGTGACATAATCGGCCATGCCGCCGCCGAGGCCGGTAACGCCGACGACGCGCTCGCCCACTTCCCAGCCGGTGACGCCTTCGCCCAGTTCGGCGATGCGGCCGGCAAATTCGTGGCCGGGCACCTCATAACCTTCAGGCGTCTTGCGGGCGAGGCGATCGCGGTAGCTGTCGTTGCGATACATATGGAGATCGGAGCCGCAGATGCCGCAGGCTTCAACCGCCACGAGCACTTCGCCTGCCGCCGGCACGGGCCGCGTGGCATCGCCGCGCATCTCGATCTGGCCCGGATCGATATAGTTCGCTGCCTTCAAGGGCTCTCTCCTCGCTCGCTCCGTTCGGAGTCTCTGATGGAGGAAGATTCCACATCACCGGGCACGCTGCAAATTATATTTACAGTGTGTAACGTAAATAATATCGTTCCCCCAAGCGACCGACGAGTCGAAAGGAGAGACGATGCGCAATGTGAAGCTTCGGGCCGGTGTTTTCCTCGCGCCCTTCCACCCGCTCGATGAGAATCCGACGCTCACCTTCGAGCGCGACCTGCAGCTTGCAAGTTTCGTCGACGAACTGGGTTTCGAGGAATTCTGGTATGGCGAGCATCATAGCGGCGGTTATGAGAACAGCGCCTCGCCCGAACTGATGATCGCGGCGGCCGCCCAGCGCACCAAGCGCATCAAGCTCGGCACCGGCGTCGTCTCGCTCCCCTATCACAACCCGCTGATGACGGCGAACCGCATCGCCCAGCTCGACCATCTCACCTTCGGCCGGCTGATCTTCGGCGCGGGGCCGGGCCTGCTGGTATCGGACGCGCATATGCTCGGCCTCGATGCCGTCGAATCGCGCGGCAAGCTGGACGAGGGCTTGAGCGTCATCACCCGGCTGCTCGCCGGCGAATGGGTGACGGAGAAATCCTCCTGGTACGATCTGCGCGAGGCGCATTGCCAGGTGCTGCCCTATAATCGCGACATGGAAGTCTGCGTCGCCAGCACCTTCTCGCCCAATGGCGGCAAGCTCGCGGCCAAATATGATGCGGGGATGCTGTGCCTCGCTTCCACCATGTATCAAGGCTTCGACGCGCTTTCGACCAACTGGAAGATCGCGCAGGATAGTTCCGCCAAGCTGGGACGGACGATGTCGCCCGCGCGCATCCGCTGCGCCACCGAGATGCATATCGCCGACACCCGCGACAAGGCGATGGACCAGGTGCGCCGCGGCTATGAGCGCTATCTGCTCTACATCAAGAACCAGTCCGAACAGCTCAAGGATTCGCCCGCGCACGACACGCTGGAGAATCTGATCGAGCGGCAGGAGATCGTCGTCGGCACGCCCGACGATGCCGTCGCGCAGATCCGCCGGCTGGAGGAGAAGGTGCCCGATTTCGGCTGCCTGCTGCTGCTGGAAAAGAACTGGGCGAGCACCGAAGACAGCAAGCGCTCGCTGGAAATGTTCGCGCGCTATGTGCTGCCCGAAGTCAATGGCGACAATGCCGCGCGCCGCAAGAGCTTCGACTGGTGCCGCGAGAAGCGCGACGGCTTTATCGATACGATCATGACGGCTAATCAGAAGGCCTTCGCCAAGCATGCGGAGGAAGAAGCGCAGGAGAAAGCGGCCTGAACGATCCCACGCCCGTTCGCACGCGGGGGCGCCCGCGCAACCCGGATACCGACGCCGCAATCATCGATGCGGCGCGGCATATCCTGGCGACCGGCGGCTTCGAGGCCTTGAGCTTCGAGGCGATCGCGCAGGCGACGGGGATTTCGCGCGTCTCCATCTACCGCCGCTGGCCGTCCAAGGCGCATCTCGCCAGCGAGATCGCCAATGGCGGCGGCGGCCATCTGCCCGACGTGATCGAAACGGAGGGGATCGCGGCCGAGATCCGCGCGCTCGTGGCCCAGCTTCACGAACGCTACAGCCAGCCGGACATCGGCGCGGCCGCGATCGGCATGATCGTTTCCTACCAGCGCGAGCCTTCGTTGCGCGACGAACTGCACAGCCCGCTGGAGCGCGACGCCCGCGCCGACCTGCGCGCCGTGATCGCCAAGGGCAAGGCGCTGGGTGTGGTGCGGGACGAGGTGGATGCGGACGCCCTGTTCGACATCGCGATCGGATCGATCATGTTCCGCATGCTCGTCAGCGCCGCAACGCCGACCGACGCGGTGGTGGATGCGATCAGCGAGATCGTGCTGAACGGGGTGGCGCGGTAGCGATCTGTTGTTCGTAGGCCGCGAGCCTGCTTTCCAGATCGGCCCGCGCACCTGGCGTCGCCACCGTCAGCGAGGCGAGCGCGAGGCCGTAGCCGACCGCGACTTCCCAGCGATCGACGCTGATCCGCGCCTCCACCCAATCCATCGTCGCGCCGCCGATCAGATAGACGAAGTTCGCGGTGAAGGCGTCGACGTCCACCGTGTCGCGGATCAGCCCTTCGCGCTTGAGGTCCGCGACGATCGCGCGCCAGAAGGCAGCGCCGGGATCCTCGCCATCGGCCATCTCGTCTTCGGGATCGCTGGCATAGAGGGTGGCGAAGAGGGCGCGGAAGAAAGCCGGCTCCTCGGCCAGTTCGCGGCCGAACAGGTGGATGGCGTGGAACATCCGCGCGAAGGCATTGGGTTGATGGCTGGCGGCCAGTCGATCGACCAGGCCGGCGCGCTGTTCATGGTAGAGCGCCACGAACAGCCGGCGCTTGGTGCCGAACAAATTATAGGGCGTGGCCGGGCTGACGCCGGCGGCCTCCGCCAGCCGCCGCATCGACAAGGGCTCGCGGTTCAGCATCGCGCGCGCGGCGACGAGGATCGCCTGTCGCCGCCGCTCCATCCCCGCATGCCCCCGCTTCGCCGTCACCATTCCCGCCTTGCATCTGTTCGCTTCCGCATATCCGACTGCGGACTTGGCATCAAATTATAGCATGCTATAAATCGGGAAAGGCCAAAGAGCCATTGCCAGGAGAGAGTCGATGAAATTCTCGATCTGCTTCGAAGCCCAGATGGTCGATACGTCGCGCGAATCCGAACAGCGCACCTTCTATGGGGCGGTCGACCAGGCGCTCTATGCCGAGGAGATGGGCTTCGACGGGGTGTGGGCGGTCGAGCATCACGCGCTGACCCAATATGCCCATATGTCGGCGCCCGAGACCTTCCTCGCCTTCATCGCCGGGCAGACCAAGCGCATCCGCATCGGCCATGGCGTGATCTGCCTGCCGCCGGCGATGAACCATCCGGTGAAGGTGGCGGAGCGGGTGGCGACGCTCGACATCCTTTCGCGCGGGCGGGTGAATTTCGGGGTCGGCAAGGGCGGCACCCAGCAGGAAGCCGGCACCTTCGGCTACGATCTCGCCGAACTGCAGCCCATGATCGACGAGAGCATGTATCTGATCCCCAAGATCATGGTCGAGGAGGAGATCGAGCATGACGGGAAATATATCAAGATCCCGCGCCGGCCGATCCATCCCAAGCCGTACCAGCAGCCGCACCCGCCGATGTATATGGCCTGCACGCGCGATGAATCGCTGGTGACGGCGGCGTCGCGCGGCTTAGGCGGCATGGTGCTCGGCTTCAACACGCCCGAGGATACGGCGCGGCAGAACCGCCTCTATCGCGACGCCTTCGCCAGCCGCGATCCGGCCAAACAGGTCGGCTATTTCCCCAACGAATGGCTGTGCGTCGGCTGCCCGACGATCATCAGCGACGATCGCGAAAAGGCGCGACGGATCGGCCTGCGCGGCCAGCGTTTCTTCGCGCAGGCGATCCACCATTGGTATGGCGGCGGCGGCAAGCCCGAGATCCATGTCGAGGAGGCATCCGCCACCGAGCATGAAAATGCGTTCAGGCAGGCCGAGGCGATGACGGTTGCTTACCTCAACGAGGCCAAGATCCCCGTCACGCCGGCCGCGACCGATATGTACAATGTCGACCATGCCTATGGCACGCCGCAGGACGCGATCGCCTATCTGGAACGGCTGGAGGAGGCCGGCGCGGACGAGGTGCTGATGCTGATGCAGATGGGCACCGTTCCGCACGAGGCGATCATGGAGACGATCCGCCACATGGGCGAGACGGTGATCCCTTATTTCCGCGAGAAGGAAGCCAAGGCGCGGGCGGCCTGAGGCTGCCCGTCACCCCACACATCATCGTCACCCCGGCGTAGGCCGGGGTCCACCTCTCCAAGTCGACCAACGGCGCAAGTGGGGAAGTGGATGCTGAAACAAGTTCAGCATGACGGAAGAAAGCAGAAGGAAGCCCATGCCCCTCAACGCCACTTCATCCGCCATCCTCAATCATCTCAACGCCAGCGCCCCCGACATGAAGGCGATCGGGCCGATCGAGTTCCGCGCCTATAGCGCGCAGATGGTGCAGCCCGCCGATCCGGGGGACCGGATCGTCACGCAGGATGTGGATGCCGACGGCGTGCCCGTGCGCATCTATCGGCGGGAGGAAGCCGGCGACGCGGAGCCGGTGCTCGTTTTCTACCATGGCGGCGGCTACATCGCCTGCGGCATCGAAAGCCATGACCGGCTGTGCCACCGCCTCGCGCGGCTGGCCGAATGCGCGATCGTGTCGGTCGATTACCGGCTGGCGCCCGAGCATGTCTTCCCTGCAGCAGTCGACGACGCGCTGGCGGCGTTGCGCTGGGTGGCGACGAATGGTGCGCATTATGGCCTCGACATCAGCCGGCTGGCGGTGGGCGGCGATAGCGCGGGCGCCACGCTGGCGACCGTGGTCGCGGCACGCGCGCGTGACGAGGGCGGCCCGGCGATCGCGCATCAACTGCTGATCTATCCCGGCACCGACATGGTGGGCGAAACAGCGTCAGCGCGCGAGTTCGCGCAGGGCTATTTCCTCGACAAGGATTTCTCCGAACTCTGCATCTCGGCCTATGTCCGCGACCCGGCCGATCGCGCGCACCCCTGGGCGTCGCCGGCGCGGGCGGCCGACCTTTCGCGCCTGCCGCCCGCCACAGTGCTGACCGCGGAATGCGACCCTTTGCGCGACGAAGGCCGCAACTATGCGCAAAGCCTGCGTGATGCGGGCGTGCCCGCGGCCTATACGGACTATTCCGGCGTCTTCCACGGCTTCGTCAGCATGTTCGGGATCGTCGCGGAAGCTGATCAGGCGGTCGACGATGCGGCGGCGGCGCTGAAGAAGGCGTTCGGCACGGCATAAAAAGGAGAGCGACATGGCCGACCTGGATCTCGTCATCCGCAACGGGACCGTCGTCGACGGCAGCGGTGGGGCGATGCAAGAGGCCGATGTCGCGATCAAGGACGGGCGGATCGCCGCGGTCGGCAAGGGCCTGCCGCGCGGGGCAGAGGAAGTGGACGCCAAGGGGCTGATCGTAACGCCCGGCTTCGTCGACATCCACACCCATTATGACGGCCAGGTGACGTGGGAGAACCGGCTCAACCCATCGTCGGCGCATGGCGTGACGACGGCGGTGATGGGCAATTGCGGGATCGGCTTCGCACCGTGCCGCCCGCAGGATCGCGAAGACCTGATCCGGCTGATGGAGGGCGTCGAGGATCTGCCCCAGATCGTGCTGTCCGCCGGCCTGCCCTGGGCGTGGGAAAGCTTCCCCGACTATCTGGATTTCGTCGGATCGCGGCAGTTCGATACCGACGTCTGCGCCCAGCTTCCCCATGCGGCGCTGCGCGTCTTTGCGATGGGCCGCCGCGCGATCGACCGCGAGCAGGCGACCGAAGCCGATCGTGCGACGATGGCGCGGCTTGCGAAAGAGGCAATGGAAGCGGGCGCGATCGGCTTCGGCACGTCGCGGACGATCAACCACCGCGCGAGCGACGGCACGCTCGTCTACACGCTCGACGCCGCCGAAGAGGAACTGGCAGCGATCGGCGAGGCAATGGGCGCGGCCGGCAAGGGCGTGCTGCAGGTGGTGTCCGATTTCGACGATCCCGAGCGTGAACTGGGGATGCTGCGCCGCGTGGTGGAGCGCGCGGGGCGGCCACTTTCTGTGTCGCTGGGCCAGATCCACGCGACGCCCGATCGCTGGCGCGAGGTGCTCGACTGGATCGAGAGCTGCAATGCCGGCGGGCTGGAAGTGCGGGCGCAGGTGAGCGGCCGGCCGGTGGGGATGCTGTTGGGCTATGAGCTGAGCTACCACCCGTTCAGCTACACGCCGACCTGGAAGTCGCTGCTGGGGCTGTCGATCGAGGAGCGGCTGGCCGCGCTGCGCGATCCCGCGATCCGCGCAGCGATCACCAGCGAGACACCGGATGCCGGCGATTTCATCGGCGCCGATTTCATCCGCCAGTTCCAGCTGATGTATCCACTCGGCGCGCCGGTGAATTACGAATTCGCGCCCGGCAGCAATGTCGCTGCACAGGCGGCAAAGCTGGGCGTGACGCCGGCCGAACATGCCTATGATCTGATGCTGGAGGAAGGCGGCCGCGCGGTTCTGATGCTGCCAACCACCAATTTCGGCGGGGAATCGCTGGCGGCGGCCGAAGCGATGCTGCGCCATCCCAACACGGTTTACGGGTTGGGCGACGGCGGCGCGCATCTGGGCTTCCTGTGCGATGCGAGCCTGCCGACCTACATGCTGCAGCATTGGGTGCGGGACCGGACAGCCGGTGCGCGCCTGCCGCTGGAGGAGGTGATCGCCGGCCTTTCCGCCCGCCCCGCCGCGGCCGTGGGGCTGAATGATCGCGGGCTACTGCGGCCGGGCTATCGGGCGGACATCAATATCGTCGACTTCGACCGGCTGACCTTGCGTGGCCCGCGCATCGCTTATGATCTGCCCGAAGGCGGCAAGCGGCTGACGCAGGCGGCTGACGGCTATCGCGCGACGATCCTGAACGGCGTGACGGTGCAGCGCGACGGCGTGGCGACCGGGGCGCTGCCGGGGCGGCTGGTGCGTAGCGCGCAGCGGGTGGCGGCGTAGACTATCTCGTCACCCCGGGCTTGTTCCGGGGTCCACCTCTCAGCTCATACGGGACTCTCCTGTCGCACGGTGGATGCTGAAACAAGTTCAGCATGACGGGGAAAATGGGGTGGGCGTCGCACCTTGCTTGCCACCCCTGCCCGCCTGCGGCACGCTCGCGCCATGAGCCGTTTCGCAACCGATCGCCTGATCTTCGCGCCCGGCGATGTCGATCTTTCGCGGTCGCCGTTGGCGGGGCATCTTGATGCCGAAACCTATGTGCTGGGCGCGTTCAACCCCGGCCTGACGCGGCTGCCCAACGGCAACCTGCTGATGATGGTGCGCGTGGCCGAGGCGCTGCGCGAGCCGATCCGTGAGGGCCACGTCCACGCAATCCGCTGGTCGGATGGCCGCTATCAACTCGATCCCTGGCCGGTCGATCAGGCCGACACGTCCGATCCGCGCAAATTCATGCTCCATGGCGGCGGCTGGAAGGTGATGGCGCTGACCTCATTGTCCTGGCTGCTGCCGGTGGAGCTTTCGGCGGACGGGCTGGAGGTGGTGGCGGTCCATTATGATCGCGCGATCGCGCCCGAGAACGACCTGCAATGCTATGGCGTCGAGGATGCGCGGATCAGCAAGGTGGGGAACCGCTGGCTGATGACGACCTGTTCGGTCAGCCCCGAGCGCCATTCGACCACGCTCTACAGTTCGGACAACGGGCTCGACTGGCGGTTCGAAGATGTCGTGCTCGATCATCAGAACAAGGACATGCTGATCTTCGAGGGGCTGATCGGCGGGCAGTATTGGGCGCAGACGCGGCCGCTGGGCGATCTTTATTTCGCTTATCCACCGGGCAGCGAATGGCGCGCGGGGCCTTCGATCAACCTCGCCACATCGCCCGATGCGCTCCACTGGAAGCCGCATCGGAAGCCCGGTATCCGCCCGCAATCGGGGACCGTCGCGACGGCGCGGATCGGGGGCGGCGCGCCGCCGATCCTGACAAAGGATGGCTGGCTGACCCTGTGGCATGGCGTCGAGCCGCATGAGATCGTCGGCATCTATCGCACCTATTGGTCGATCCTCGATCGCGACGATCCCGCCTGCGTCATCGCCACGGGGGAAGGGCCGTTGCTGGAGGCGGACCCGGAGCTTACCCGGCCGATCGAGCATCTGATGTATCTGCGCGATGTGGTGTTCACGACCGGCATCGCCGATGCGGGCGACCATGTTGTCGTGGCGTCGGGCGAGGCGGACCTTGCGTGCCGGATCACGCATATACCCAAGTCAGCCTTCCCCACCTGAGGGCTTGCCAGTGTCGGCCGCGCCTTGCATGGCTCGAGGCCGGATATTGCGAGGACGTCAATGAGCCTGGAATCGGTGAAGGCATGGCTGGCCGCCAACGCCCCCGACATCGCGATCATCGATCAGGGCGAGAGCACCGCGACCGTCGCGGATGCTGCCCGGACCTTGGGCGTGGAGCCGGGGCAGATCGCCAAGACGCTGTCGGTCCGCATCAACGACGAGGTCGTGCTGATCGTCGCGCGGGGTGACGCGCGGCTCGACAATCGCAAGACCAAGGCGGCGTTCGGCGGGCGGCCGCGGATGCTGGGCGCGGTCGAGGTGTTCGAACTGACCGGGCATCGGGTCGGCGGGGTGTGCCCGTTCGGCCTCGCGACGCCGATCCCGGTCTATTGCGACCTTTCGCTCAAGGATTTTGCCGAGGTCTATCCGGCGGCGGGATCGACGACGAGTTCGGTGATGCTGACGCCGGAGCGGCTGGCGGCGCTCGTCAACGCCAAATGGGTCGACGTCTGCCAGCAGGCGACCGCGGAGGCCGAAGCCGCCGAATGATCAGTGCGGACGATCCAGCCGGGCGACGCTCGACAGGATCATGCGGATCAGATCGGCCTGGCGTTCGGCGCCCATCCGCGCGAGCAGCCGCTTGCAATAGGTGCGCGCGCTGGTGCGGGTGAGGCCCATCGCGGCAGCGCAGGCATCGACCGAAAGGCCGCGCACGAGCAAAGCCGCCATTCGCGCCTCGGCAAGGCTGAGACCGAAGCGGCGGCGGAGCGCATCTGCGCCCAAGGCCGGCTGGTCGGCGGCGCTGTCGAGATAGACGACATAATTCGGCCCAGCGCCGTCGCCCTCCTCATCCTGCCAGGGACGGACCAGGAGATGGAGTGGATTGCCACCGGCTTCGCCCGCCACCAGCATCGCGCCGCCGGCCGGTTGGCGGAGTGATCGGCGGAGTGCCGCGCCGCCCTGCCCGCGCAGCTTGAGCCGATCGCCATCGCGCGCGACCGCGGTGCCGCGATCGAGCAAAGCATCGGCCAGCGCATTGGTGCCAAGGATCGCGCCCGCCTGATCGAGCAGGATCACGCCAACGCCGAGATCGGCGAGCGCGGCGGCATGGATCGCGGCGGCATTGCGCTGCGAATCCAGCCGGGCGTGGATCGCCAACGCGCGGTGGAGATGGGGGACGAGGCCGGCAAGTTCCGCCGCGTCATTCGGCCCGAAGGGGCCACGCGCCTGATCGCGGCTGATCGAGAGCCAGCCGCCGACGCCCTGCTGCTCGCCAAGATAAGCGAACAGCGCATGATCGGCGCCGATCCGCCGGCAGAAGGCGAGGAAGCGTTCGCCCTCCCCCACCGACACGGCCGGCATCATCGCGGCGAAATCATAGACTGCGCCAACCTCCATCGCGCGGTGGCGGGTCGGATCGAGGTGGCGATAGACGCTATCGTAGAGCGGCCAGCTTTCATGCGCATCCCAGGCGGAATCGAAGATGAAGCGCGTCCGTCCATCGGGAGCGCCGGCACGGGCGAACTGGAACATGGCGGCAGAGCCTTCGAAGGCCTCCCGCACCCGCCCGGCGAGCCCCGCCCAGGGCCGTTCGGCGATCGGTGCGTCATAGATCGCCGCGATCATATTCTCGCGCATGGCCTCTCCATTCCATGCGCCGCTACGGTGATCCGCAGATCGTCCCCATATGGGGACAGCGGGGTGCCGCACGGCAGATTATGGATCGGAGCGTAACGCCAACAGCCGAGGCAGGCCAAGCATGAATGCCGTGACGCCGCTGATGCCCGACATCGACTTCGCCCATGACGAGGTGCCCAACCTGCACGAGCTGATCGCCGAGTTGCGCAGCCATGGCCCGGTGGTGCCGGTGCGCTATCACGGATCGCCGGTCTGGCTGATCATGGATCATGCGCTGCTGAAAGCCGCGTTCGAGGATTATGAGCATTTCGACGCGACCGAGGGCTATAAGCAGATTTCCGAGCCGTCGCAGGGCAAGACCTTGCAGACGATGGCCGGCGACGAGCATCGCGTGAACCGCGGGCTGGTGAACCCCTTGTTCATGCCGGTGAAGGTGCGCGCCTATGTCGAGGCGCTGATGGAGCCGATCGCCAACGAACTGTGCGACCAGATGGAAGGTCAGAGCGAGGTGGATTTCGTCGCCGCCTTCGCCCGGCCCTATCCCTTCCTGATCATCACCCGCCTGCTCGGCATTCCGGTGGATGACGAGGCGCGCTTCCTGCAATGGGCGCTGAAGATGGTAGATTTTCCGTGGGACCCGGAAGGATCGATCCGCGCCAAGGCCGACTTCGACGCCTATATGCAAGGCTTCATCGATGATCGCCGCCGCAACCCCAATGGCGATTTCGTGTCGCTGCTGGCGGGTGCGGAATATGAAGGCCAGCGGCTTTCCGACGAGCGCATCCTGGCCTTTCTGGGGCTGTTGTTCCCGGCAGGGTCCGACACCGCCTACAAGAATGGCAGCAGCCTGTTCGCGCATCTGCTGGCTGATCCCGAACTCTGTGCGATGGCGCGGGGGAGCGACAAGGATCGTGAGGCGATCGTCGCCGAAGGGCTGCGCTGGCAGCCGCCCGTCGCCTTTCTGCCGCGGCGAGCGAGCGCGGATGTCGAGTGCGGCGGCGTCAGGATCGCCGAGGGGGATTGGACGTTGTTCGGCATCACCGCCGCCAACAGCGACCCCAAGGTCTTCCCCGATCCGCGCCGCTTCGATCCGACCCGCGACAATCGCGAATTGCTGACCTTCGGGCGGAGCAGCCATTTCTGTTTGGGCATGCACGTCGCGCGGCGCGAACTGGAGACGGCGCTCCGTGTGGTGTTCCAGCGCTTCCCGAATATCCGCCTGAAGCCCGGCCAGACCATAGACTATGTCGGCGCCGTGTTCCGCGGCCCGCGTGCGGTGATCGTCCAGCCTTATGGGGAGGCGTGAGGTGCTGGTCCGCTTCATCGATCCCGACGGCCGGGAACATCTTGTCGAGGGCGAGCCTGGCGAGAGCGCGATGCGTTGCGCCACCCGCGCGCTGATCCCCGGCGTGCTCGGCGAATGCGGCGGGGCGATGGCCTGCGCCACCTGCCATTGCTACGCCGATCCCCCCGCAGGCGCGACGCTGCCCGAGCCGGGATTTCAGGAACGCGAGATGATCGAAGGCTGCATCGATACGCGTGCGACGAGCCGGCTGACCTGTCAGGTGGTGCTGGCGCCGGAGTTGGAGGGCATCACCTTCATCGTTCCGGTATCGCAGGTGTGACGATCAATTGGAGACTATGATGAGCAACATCCCGACCGTGATCGCCTTTTGCGAAGCCTGGAAATCGCGCGATGCCGATCGCATCGCCGCGCTCGTGAGCGAGGACTGCTTCTACCACAATGTCCCGATGGAGCCGGTGGTCGGCCGCGCGGCGATCGCGGAGTTCATCCGCGGCTTCCTGGGCGATGCCAGCAGCGTCGAGTTCGAGATGCTGACCATCGCGGAAGCCGCGGACGGCACCGTGCTGACCGAGCGTGTCGACCGGTTCGTCACGGCGGCCGGAAAGGTCGCGCTGCCGGTGATGGGCAGCTTCAAGCTGAAGGACGGGCTGATCGCGCGCTGGCTCGATTATTTCGACATGGGCCAGTTCGCGCCGCAGCCGGCGGAATGACGGCGGGCATCACTCCACGACGTCGGCGAGAATGTCCTTCAGGATCTGCTCCGAGCGCTTCTGGCCATAGCCGCGGCCATAAGCGCTCGACATGACGGCAACGACCATGCCGAGCCTTGGAACGACGTAGATCTTGTTGCCGCCATTGCCCGATGCGAACGATACCGCGATCTGTCGGTCGCCCACTCCCTGGGTTTTGCCGTACCAGAAATAGCCATAGCTATCGGCATAGGGATCGACATCGCCGATCGCGACGTGCGGTGCGAGGGCCTGGCTTATCCACGCCCGGCTCACCACGCGCTTGCCGCGATATCGCCCGCCATTGCGGACCATCTCGCCGATCGCCGCGAAGCCGCGCAGCGTCAGCGACAAATTGCCCTGCCCCTTGGTGTAGCCCGAACGATCCGCCTCCCAGCGCCAGCGGCTGATGCCGAGCGGCGCGAACAGATGCTGCGCGGCGAACTCGTCCATGCGCTGGCCGCTCGCCTTTGCCGTGACGATCCCCGCCACGGTGGAGGTCACGGAATTATATCGATAGCGGGTGCCGGGCGCGTCCGCGCGCGGCAGGCCGAGGATGAATGCGGCGGGATCAAGTGCCTCGTCCACCCGATCCTCATTACCGGGCGAATCCGGATCGGCATCGAAGGCCGCGAGGCCGGAACGCATCGTCAGCACATCCCGGATGGGCACGCTGCCGATCGCCGATCCCTTCGCCTCGGGCCAATAGCGCGCCACCGGATCGTCGATGCTGCGGATTCCGCCCCGATCGACGACGATGCCCAACAGCAGCGACGTCACGCTCTTGCCCGCAGACCGGACATCATGAAGCGTGTCGGCGTCGGCGCCCGCATAATAACGCTCCGCCACGACGCGCCCATCCTTCAGCACGATCACGCCCTTCAGATCATGCTTCGAATCCGCATCCCATCGCTCCAGCGTCGCCGCGATGCGTTGATCCTCGGCCCGCGCGGCATGCGAAGCGGTGAGGAGGATCAATGCCAGAAATATCCGGTACAATCTGATTTCCCTGTATGTTCGTGACGGGCTTAGCGATGCTCGTCGCTGCGATCTTGTATCGGCGAAACATCATGACGCTTTCGCCACGCGGCCGGACCCGTGCGAAGATGGCGCCCGCTTCGCGCCACGGCGGTCCTTTTCCCCAGAAGTCCGTTCGCTTGCGCGCCAGCGTCATATGCCCCGCTCGGAAAAATTCTAACAGGCCATTATCTCAATAGCATAACCCGATGATGAGGGGGACCTTCACCCGCCGATGCGGCCCGAGATGGCCAGGCGGCAAGGCTGGAGAGGCGGGATCTGAAAGCATGCTCCGCCTATACCCCGGAAAGAACATCCTGAACCTTCGCATAGGGTGCCTCATGCTCGACAGTCCCCGAGCAGCTTCCGTATAAAGGAGGCGTCGAGAGGATTTCCCGATCGGCTGCGGTGAAGAGGCGGTGCGGCAACGAAGCCCACCATCCCGGCACCCCGAACGGATGAACGCCCGAAAAATCTGCGGGCGGCGTCCGGCGACAAAACTCAGTGCTGCTTTCCGACTGGTTTCGCCAGTCCACTTGGCATGCTCGCATGCGGGCATCGGATATTCGTGCCGGCGGAATGGCCGGCTGTTCATCACCATCGCCTTCAACACGGATGAGGAGGGTCATCATGTCCAGGAATATTGTGATCATCGGTTCGGGCTTCGCCGGAATGATGGCGGCGCTCGGCGCGTCCCGCCTGCGCCATGAAAAGGGCGTTTCACCTGACGAGCTGGCGATCACCGTCGTCTCGCCGGCGCCGGAAATGGTCATCCGCCCGCGGCTCTACGAGCGCAATCCCGAACAGATGGTCGCTCCGCTGACCGAGTTGTTCGCCGCGACCGACATCAACTATCATCAGGGCAGCGTAGAGACGATCGACAGCACCGCATCGACGATCAGCGTGGTTGCGGCGGATGGTTCCACGACGACCCTGCCCTATGACCGGCTGGTCCTGGCGGCGGGCAGCGATGGCTTCGCGCCGCCGATCCCCGGCCTTTCCGAATTCGGCTTCGCCGCCACGCAACTCGCCGAAGCGGTCGAGCTCGATCGCCATCTGCACGCGCTCGCGACAAAGCCGGCCTCTCCGGCGCGCAATACGGTCGTGGTCGGCGGTGCCGGTTTCACCGGACTGGAAGTCGCGACCGAAATGCCGGGGCGTCTGCGCGAGATATTGGGCGAGGATGCCGATGTCCGCGTCATCATCGTCGACCGGTCGGAGCATGTGGCACCGGCGATGGGGGTCGAGCCCCGGCCCTTCATCGAGGAACGGTTGCACGCGCTCGGCGTCGAGACCCGGATGAATGTCGGCATCGCGGCGCTCGACGAAAATGGCGTGACGCTGGGCAATGGCGACCGGATCGAAGCCTCCACGGTGATCTGGTCCGCCGGCATGCGCGCCTCGCCCCTGACCGCGCAATTGCCGGCCGAGCGCGACAATCTGGGCCGTATCATCGTGGAGCCCGATCTGCGGGTGCCGGGGGCCGGCAATATCTTCGCGACCGGGGACACGGCCAAGGCGCTGACCGACGGGGAAGGCAATTATGCCGCCATGTCCTGCCAGCATGCCCGCCGCCTGGGCGCCTTCGCCGGGCATAATGCCGCGGCCGATCTGCTGGACAAGCCGACGCTTCCCTATGATCAGCCCGTCTATGTGACCTGTCTCGACCTTGGCCCTGACGCGGCGATCTTCACGCGGGGATGGGATTCGCAGGTCAAGATCACCGGCGCGGATGCCAAAGCGGTCAAGAAGGAGATCAACGAGGTGTGGATCTACCCGCCAGCCGCCGAGCGGGCAGCCGCTTACGAGAATGTGCTTACCGCCCGCACCGTCGATTTCTGACGGCGGCGTCGTGCGATGAAAGCCGGCGACAGCGGGGAAATGCTCCCCGCTGTCGGACCAGCCGGATCGGAGGAACGCGATCCACATCCTTGATGGAACGGAGAGTTCGATGCTTCTCGAAAATCAGGATTGGTCGAACAGCGATTATGTCGCGACGGCATCGACCTATGATTCATGGCTCCGGTCCGATCCATTTTTCGGCAGGACGGCACCGGAACCGGCCCCGCTGACCGCACTGGAGCAAGGCGTCGTGGCGATCTCCCTGTTCGATCATCCGTCCAGCATCGAGCCGCCGCGTGCGCTGGCGCGCTTCCTGGTCTGGGCATTCGGAACCACACTCCCGAACCAATTGGCAGACGAGCGACTGGAAGCGCTGCGGCGCTATTGCATCCTGCTGCGCGAGGCGGGTGGATCGCCGGCTGCCGAGGAAAATGACAGGGTGCGGGCGGCCGGCTTTTCGGAAGCGGCACTGAAGGAAGCAGGCAAGCTCGTCGCGCTCGGTTGGTAAAGATCTCAGCTCCGCAGGTGTGGGGCCGCAGTCCTTTCGTCGCAACCATGTCGGCAGACATTGTTCGGCTTGATGCGGATCAATATAACCCATATCCGTTATCGGGTTATCGATATCAGGCAGCCCGCCGGCCGCCTTCCCTGAGACGCCAGCGACTGGTTTGACGACAGGCTTGGCGTCCGCTGGACAAGGCCGGGAACGCCAATATCGGAGGAACAAGATGAGCACCGTCCCGGCCGACGCAACGCCGCTCGTCCTCGTCGTCGACGATGATGAGGAGGTGCGGACGGCGATCGAGGAACTGATGCTGTCCGTGGGGATGGAAGCGCACGGTTTCGGATCGACGCGGGATCTGGTCGAATCCCCTCTGCTCGATCGGGCCGCCTGCCTTGTCCTCGATGTGCGGATGCCCGGTTCGAGCGGCCTCGACCTGCAACAGCGCCTGAGTGCCGCGGGAATATCGCGGCCCATCGTGTTCCTGACCGGACATGGTGATATCCCGATGTCGGTGCAGGCGATGAAGGCGGGCGCGATCGACTTCCTGACCAAGCCGGTCAGGGACCAGACCCTGATCGATGCCGTCATCGCGGGCGTCGAACGCGACACCAGCCAGCGCGCGCATGCTCGAATCATTCAGCAGCACGTCGATCGTTTCGCGACCCTCACGCCGCGCGAGAGCCAGGTCATGCGGGAAGTGGCGCGGGGCCGCCTCAACAAGCAGATCGCCTTCGACCTCGGCATCTCGGAAATCACGGTCAAGCTTCACCGCAGCAATGTGATGAAGAAGATGCAGGCGGCGTCGGTCGGGGAACTCATCCGCGCATGGGAAATGCTGCCCGTGGAACTGCGCCAGGGCCAGACGGCCTAGACCTTGGTATGGTTATAAAGTCCTCGAAATTGAGCGAAACAGGGCCAATCGGCCGAAGGCCGCTCAATATGAGGACCGAGCCGCTTGTCCAGAATTCCCACCGTTGCGATCGTGGACGATGACGAAGCCATCCGCGACGCCCTGTCGGACCTGCTGATGCTGGAAGGCTTTGATTGTCGTTCCTTCGAAGGGGCGTCGGCTTTCCTGGCCGAGATCGGGCGCACGCCGTTCGACTGCCTGATCACCGACATGCGAATGCCGGGCATGAGCGGGCTCGAGCTGCTGGAACATCTGCATGATCGCGGCGCGGACCTTCCCGCCATCGTGCTCACGTCGGTCGTGGACGAACATAGCCGGGCGCGATCGCTGGCGCTCGGCGCGCGCGCATGGCTCGGCAAGCCGGTCGCCGACAAGGTGCTGCTCAACGAACTGAGGCTGGCGATACAGGGGCGGGACGTCATCCTGCCGGAAGGGTCAGCGGAATGACGCCTGCGGTGCCGGACGCGGGGGTGGCGAAGGCCGATCTCCATGTCGCCGATCTGGCCTCGGAAAGCGTCATCATCTTCGACAGCGAGGGCAGGATCCAATATTGGAATCCCGCATCCGAGGCCCTGTACGGCTGGCCGTCGCTCAGCATGATCGGCCGGGGCATCGACGATCTGACCGAACAGACCGGCACCGACTATGAGCATTGGCAGCAGCTGCTGCACGAGGGTACCTGGCTGGGGCAGATCAGCCGTCGCGACTTTTCCGGCGAGCATGTCGTGGTCGACGTCCGCCAATATGTTCGCTTCCATGGCGACGGGACGCCGCGCGATGTCGTCGAATATGGGCGGCGATCGCTTGCGGAAGGCGAACAGGCCGGAACGGACTGGCACATCCCCGACCGGCTGATGGCGGCGAGCTGGGAAATCGACATAGCGGGCGCACAATCGCTGATTGCCGCCGCTGTGGACGTCCAGCCGGACGCTCACGAACGACATATGCTCGCGCTGATCCAGGCGAGCCGCGTGGCCGATGTCAACGACCGGGCGGCACGCCTGCTGGGCGGAAACCGGGGCCGGGAAGTGATGATCGGCCAGTCTCTCGCAGCATTCTGGCCGATCGAACGGCGGGCGATGCTGGGCGAGCTCATCATCGAAGCTGTCACCGCCGGCGATCCCGGCAAGACGTTCAGGCGGCAGATCCCTTCCGACGGCATATTGCGCGATCCGGTGGTGACATTGTGGCTGGGGGAGAATCCGGACCGGATATTCGTGGCGGTGAACGGCACGGCGGACGACGACCGGTCCTACCTCTATCTCCGGGCGAGCGAGGCGCGCTACCGCAAGCTGGTCCATTATATGCCGACCGCGCTGCTGCAGGTCGACGCCAGCCACATGAAGAAGATCTATCTGGAGCTTCGATCTGCCGGCGTGGAGGATTTCAGCCAATATCTGGACGATCATCCAGAACTGGTGGAACTCGCCGCCGAAACCGTGGGGGTGACGGACGTCAACCGCAGGGCCGTGGAAATGTTCGGCGGGGCGAGCGCGCACGATCTCATCCGGCCGGTCGGCAATCTGCTCCTCGCCAACCGCGCCACGTTGCGGAATGTGATGATCGGCCGCTTCAACGGCCAGACCAGTCACAGCGAATTGACGAAGGTGCAAACGTGCGACGGCCGCACACTGGACGTGCAACTGTCCGTCACCTACCCGATCTCGTCGACCGAGCTGGACGTCACCATCTTCAGCGTCGAGGACGTGACGGCCCGGCTGCAGATGGAAACCCAGCTCCGCCAGTTGCAGGCGGATTTCACGCATGCGGCGCGCATATCGACGCTCGGTGAACTGACGACATCCATCGCCCATGAGGTCAACCAGCCGCTCGCCGCGATCCTCACCAATGCGGAAACCAGCCTGCGCTGGCTGGCACGGGAAGAACCCAATATCGCCAAGGTCAAGGAACTGACGGCCCGCATCGCGGCCGGCGCCAATCGCGCCAATGACATCGTCCAGCGCATCCGGGGCATGGCGGCCAAGCACCAGCCCGAGCAAATCGCGCTGGACCTCAATCAAGTCGCGCAGGAATCCATGCTGTTCCTGCGCCATGAGATCGAGTCCCGTTCGATCAGGATCACCACGGCCTTCGCCGAGAAATTGCCCGCGGTGATCGGCGACCGCATCCAGCTGCAGCAGGTGATCGTCAACCTGCTCATGAACGGTATCCAGGCGCTTGAAACCGGCAATGGTGCCGAATCCGCGATCATTCTCGGGACCAGCATGGACGACAAGGGCCTGGTGTGCCTCTCCGTGCGCGACACCGGTCCTGGCATAGATGCCGCCAATCTCGAACGTGTCTTCGAGGGCTTCTTCACGACGAAGGAAAGCGGGCTCGGCATCGGTCTCGTCATATGCCAGTCGATCATCATCGCGCATGGCGGCCGTATCACCGCTGGCAATCATCCCGATGGCGGCGCGGAGTTTCGCTTCACCATTCCGGAGCACATATCGGGCGCGCAATAGCTATCGAATGGCAAGACCTATACCCTTGTATGGTCTGTCCAACTCCTCCACCCAATCGACCGAAAACGAGCCTCGACCTAGCCTCGTCCACGCCGCGATCGAGGCGGCGGTCATGAGGATAGAGACATGAAGCTGGACAATATCGCACGCTCCGCCGGTGCGGGGCTCGAAGAGCTGGTTCCGTCGCGCTACGCGCTGCAGGTCGGCGAGATTGACGTGCTGGTGGTCAGCGACGGCGTGCTGCCAATATCGCCCCAAGTTCTGGCGGCCAATGTCGAACCAAGCGTCTTCGAAGGCTGGCTGGACGAACAGTTTCTGCCCCACGATGTGGCCCACTGGCCGCTGAATGTCCTTGTGGTGCGCAGTGGCGATCAGACCATTCTCGTCGACTCGGGGCTCGGGGCGGACCCGAACCTGAAGCTGGCGAAGTCGGGACGTCTGGCTGAACGACTGGAAGCCGCCGGGATCGAGCTTGCGTCGGTGACCGACGTGGTACTGACCCACATGCACATGGACCATATCGGAGGGCTGATTGTCGACGGAATGCGCGACAGGCTCCGTGCGGATTTACGCGTTCATGTTGCGGAGGCCGAGGTCAGGTTCTGGGAATCGCCCGATTTCTCGCGGACGGCGATGCCTGCCGGTTTCCCCGATGCACTGCGGGGGGCGGCCAAGCGGTTCATGGAGCAATATGGCAATCAGGTGCGCATGTTCGCGGAGGAATATGAGGTGGCGCCCGGCGTGATCGCTCAACGCACCGGCGGTCATACTCCCGGACACAGCCTCGTCCGCATCACCTCCGGCGGCGAACGGCTGGCCTTCGTTGGCGACGCCATATTTCAGGTCGGCTTTGATTGCCCGGATTGGCAGAACGGCTTCGAACACGACCCTGAAGAGGCTACCCGCGTTCGCATCCGGCTGTTGCAGGAAGCTGCGGCAAGCGGCGAGCTGCTGGTGGCGACGCATCTGTCCTTCCCGTCCGTCGGACGGGTGGCCGTTGACGGTGACGCCTTCCGCTGGGTGCCGGCGATCTGGGACTATTGATCGCTCCCGGAGCCCAGGTCGAACCAGGGCGCATGCGCAGCGCGTTGAATGTGCCGGCGCCCTGGTCCGTCCGCTTCCGCTGGACAGCAAAGGGGCATGAGCGCAAGATCGGTTGATCCCGGCTTTCGCTCAATATTGGTACGAACCATGGTTGATGCGCTACTGCCTCCATTTTGCTGGTCATGGTCGCAGGCGGATTCCTCCTGATCCGCTCGCGCCCCATTCGTTACCGGCTCGCATTCGGGCTGATCGTGCTGGCAGTCCTCGCGCCCGTTCTGGCCCATCGCGATGCCCTGCCGCTGCCGCCATCCGATCTGGGTATGGCCTGAACGACTGGTGGACCCGCGCGCTAAACCGCACGATCCCGCGTCAAAAGCTGGCATCGTTCTCAATCTGAATCACCGGCAGCAATCAGGCGCCGGGAAACATGCTTCTACGTCGGCTATGGCGGCGATCACGGGCATAAGCTTGGTTTAGGCAGACACCCGAAAGCGGGATATCATGAGGAATGCCCGTTTGGGCATGGTCCGACGAACCAGGCGAGTGGGAGCAAAGTGCGATGAAGGCACTGACGGCGCTACTTTGGGCAGTGGTGACATTTTCCCCAGCCGCGTTCGCCGCACCGCCCAACGAGGTTCGGAAGGTCGAGCGCGATGGATCGCACGATTTCGATTTTTTAATTGGCAATTGGAAGGCGCACGTTCGGCGGCTGCCTGATCGACTGGTCGGATCGACAAAGTGGGACGTCTATGACGGGATTTCGAATCATCACAAGCTGCTGGATAGCAACGCCAATTTTGAGCAATTCGAAGTGGATGGCCCCGCCGGGCACCTTAAGGCGCAAACTCTGCGGCTTTACAATCCGGAGAGCCGACAATGGTCTATTTTTCTGATCGACGTGAATGCTGGCACGCTCCAGCTGCCTCCCGTCGTTGGTCAATTTAATGGCAAACGGGGCGAGTTTTACGATCAGGAGCTATGGAAAGGCCGAGCAGTGCTCGTGCGTTATGTCTGGCTCGACATCTCTCCCAGAGAAGCGCGGATGGAGCAGTCTTTCTCGGACGATGGCGGCAAAACATGGGAAGTAAACTGGATTTGCGAATTGACACGCTAGAGAGCCCCAAGTCCGAGCGAGTTATGGGTTAAAAAGACACTTCGAATGACGCCCTATCCACCCGTCAGGCTGAAGGGAGCCCAGAAGAAGGGGTGGGTCTTGAGCGATCCATCGCGATCCTCGATGAAGTCGATCGCGGTCTTGCGCAGCGCCTTCGCTGGCGTATCGCCCTCTGCCGTGCGGCGGACGGTGGCCGAGGTGATGATGGCGGCCGCGTCGGATTCTACCGGCCAGTGCGTCACCAGCAGTGATCTCGCGCCCGCATAGAAGAAGGATTTGGCGAGGCCCGACAGCGGCTCCGCATTGGGCGAACCATCGTCGGCAGCGGTATTGCAGGCAGACAGGATCACCCAGTCGGCGCGCATCCGGAGCAAAGCGATCTCGCTCGCCGAAAGCAGGCCGTCGTCCGCGCTGCTGGCAACCGGCGGCGGGGTGAGCGCGAGCGCGGGCTCCGCATAGCCGCTGAGTTCACCGGCAACGAGGCCATGGGTGGCGAAGACAACGACGCCGAACCCTTCGAGCGGGGTCGAGCGGATGACGGCTTCGCTGGCATCGCGCCCGAGCAGCAGCTTGGCGCCAGATCTCCCGATCGAGTCCGCGATCTTGCCGAGTTCGTCGCTGGTTTCGGGCAGCGGAGTGAGTTGGCGCAACAATCCGACATCGGCGAGGCGGGTGCGGGCCATTCCCCGGAGGATCGCACCGCGTTGCGCATTATCGTTGGCGGCGCCGGCGAACAGAGCCCCGCCCACGCCCAGCATCGTCCGGCGTGGCGCCATGCCGCCTTCGACCGCACGGAGGGCAACGATCGAGGCGATCGAGGGATAGTTGACGATCGCCGCACGGCGGATGAGCCAAGCTAGCTTCGTATAGTCCGCGGCGTCGCCATTGATCGCCGGCGGCGCTTCGGTGACGAGGACCGCGAAGGGCAGGCTTGCCAACGGGCCGTCGGGGACGACGAGCAAGGTATCACTGGCCTGAAGGAAATCATTGGCGGGTGCGATCAAGGCCGCAAAGAGCCGATAGGCGCCGGCCGCGTCATAGGTCGGCAATTCCGTCTTCCAGCGGGACGGATCGAGCGTGGCGCGCAGGCTTTCGACCAGGCGCGTCATTTCCTGACGACCGAGCGCTGCGCGATAGGCAATCGCGGCGTCCCGCCGGACGGCGATCACATAGGTTGCGTCGTCGGCGACGGTGAAGGCCAGCGCTGCCTCGCCATCCCGCAGTGTCCGCTGAAGATCAGGCAGATCGACGACGCGCGACTTGATGAGCAGATCGAGCCGGGGATTGCGGACCACAAGCTGCGCGTCGATTTCCGCGACGCGTGACGCAACCGCCTGTTGCCGCGTGAGGAGGGCATCGCGGCGGGCGTCGTCATCCTCGACCCCGGCAGCGAGACTCCCGACCAGTTCGTCCTGGATGTAACGCCATTCGGCGGAGAGATCGTTGCGCTCACCCAGCAGTGCGCCGAGCGCCGGATCGGCGGCTTGCAGCCGCGTCGCCATCTGGGCGATCGCCCCACCGGTGCTGGCGGCATTGGCGAGTTGGTTCGTCGCGAGCATCCGCCGCACCGCCGCATCGCCGCGGACGGGCTCGCCGGGTTTGACGCCTGCGGTGGTGAGCGCGAGATCGCGGGTCAAAATATTACGCGCGGCGCGTCGTTCGGCCTGGGCGTCATTCCAGGGACGCGCCTCGCCGATCGCAAGGCGTTTGCGCAGCACGTCGACCGCTTCCTGACTGCGATCGAGCGCATCGCCGGTCGCGCCCTGGGCTGCGCGTGCGGAGGCGAGGTTCGACAGGGTCACGCCCAGCGCGAGCGCACTATCCCCGCCCCAACGCCGCTGGATGGCGAGCGCGCGGCGGAAATAGGTTTCAGCGCGCGGGGCATCGCGCCGTTCGAGCGCGATTTCGCCCAAGGCACTCAACCCCGGTGTCAGATCGAAGGATTTGGCGCCGCGGGCATCGCGGAATGCCGTGAGGGCGAGCCCCAGCTCCCGCTCGGCCGCCGGCAGATCGCCAGCCTTGCGGGACACGAGGCCGAGCGAGGCATGGGCATAAGCGAGCGTCAACGGCGCCTGTTCGACGGGCCGTTCAAGGATGGCGAGCGCGGCCTTTGCTGCGGCGACGCCCTCCTTGGCGCGCTGCGCCTCGCCCAGCATCAGCGCCTTTTCCATCAGCGCCTGCGCTTCGGCTTCGCTGCCATCGCCATAGGCCTTGCGGGCGAGGCCGACGACGCC
This sequence comes from Sphingomonas sp. DBB INV C78, assembly GCF_042693015.1. NCBI lineage: Bacteria > Pseudomonadati > Pseudomonadota > Alphaproteobacteria > Sphingomonadales > Sphingomonadaceae > Sphingomonas > Sphingomonas sp. DBB INV C78. The sequence goes on from NZ_CP170544.1 coordinate 3,247,173, forward strand.
GTCGAACAAGGAGGCGGAACGATCGAAATCGCGCGACATGCCCGCGACCACGGCAAGCCCATAGACGATCTCGCCCTCCCGCGGATTGTTGCCGAGCTTGAGCGCAGCGAGCGCGGCCAGCGCGGTGGTGAAGGAGGCCGAGGCTTCGGGCAGTTCGCGCCGGATCATGTGGATCGTGCCGCGCCGCTGGGCCACGTCGGTCGCGAGCGTGGGGTCACAGGGGTCGGGACGGATCGCGGCTTTCTCCGCCTGCTGGACGAGATCGAGCGCGCGGGTCAGCCGTCCCTGCTCATAGGCGATCGCCGCGCGGACCAAGGTGAGACGGGGCGGCGTATCGCCTCCGGCGGCTTTGAGCGCCGCGGCGGCTTCGTCCGCGGCGGCATTCGCCTCGGCAAATTGCAGGGCGCGGCGGCTGGCGTCGGCAAGACGCAGCAGCGCGCTCGCCTTCAGTCCGGCCGGAATGTCCGCGCCACGGGCGATCGTCGCGGCGCGGCGGGCATGATCGAGCCCGGCTGCCGGCCTGCCGGCGGTATATTCGAAATCGCTATAGGCGATCTCGGCATTGGCGGCGGCTGCGCGGTCGGCACCGGCATCCAGCTGCGGCACGATCCGCGCGAATATGGCCGCTGCTTCGTTCCTCTGCCCCATGCCGGCCAAAGCCACCGCGAGATTCTGGGAGACGAGAGCCTGTTCGGCACCGTTCGGTCCCGTCCGGGCGATCGCGAGCGTGACCGCCGTCCGGGCGCTCGTTTCCGCGCGGCGATAGTCAAACAGACCGTTGGCATAGGTCGCGATGTCGTGATGGATCGCCAGGAAGCCGGGCGCATCAGGCTTCCACTCCGCTTTCGCCGCGGCAAACGCCTGATCCATCCCGGCCAGCGCGCCAGCAATGTCGCACTGGGCCGCCTTGGCGCGTGCAGCCTGGACAAGCTCGACCGGTGTGGCCGCGGAGGCGGGAGGTGGGAGGAGAAGGGCAAGAAGCGGAAAGATAAGTCCATGTCCGCGCCATGACCGCACCATCATCCGCCCCCAGATCGATCTACGCGGTTACAAGTAACATATTTGAAAATATGTAATTCATGTTAGGCAATTCGCCTATTCCCTTAAGTCGTTTTTTGACGGACTATGAACTCGACTCGCCAAGGCGGGTCAGGGGGCAAATGGATTGGCGTGGGTCGCAGACCGATCTCCCCGTTTTTGGCGGAAGGGGGATTCGTGCGCCTTGCATCTGGGGGGGCGAGCGCGACGCTCGCATTGCTGTGTTCGATCTTCGTGGCCGCGCCGGTCATGGCCCAGGCGGGGTCTCCGGCCGATAATGATGCCACCCAAAACTCGGCGGATGCCGAGGAGTCCTTTCGCTATGCGGCGAAGGCGGCCGAGGAGGGCGATATCGTCGGCGCCATCGCGGCGCTGGAACGCATCCTGCAGAACAATCCAGACCTGTCGAACATCAAGCTCGAACTCGGCCTGCTCTATCTGCGGGCGGGCAATGCCGATCTCGCGCGATCCTATCTGCGTCAGGCGGTGAATGCGCCCGACGCGCCCGAAGCGGCGCGGCAGCGGGCGCGGCTGGCGCTGGGTGCAGCGTCGAGCGCATCAGGCGGTTTCACGATCGGTGGCACCGTGTTCGGCAGCTTCCAGGTCCAGTCCAACCCTAACGGATCGCCGGGATCGGTCAGCGTGATCGGACCGGGCGGGCTGCCGATCATCGTCTCGGGCGACGATCTCGCGATCCCGCGGGGGAGCGACATTTCGGTCAATCTCGCCGGTGCGTTCGAGATCCGCCACGGCCTCGGCGGGCAACGGCCGGACGATGTCGTGCTCGCGCTCTACATGTCGCAGACCAATTATGCCGACACGACCGATCTCGATGCCACCTATCTCGATGCGCGGATCGGCCCGCGCTTCTTCACCGGATCGACGCAGTCGCCGACCGGCTATATCCGGCCCTTCATCTCCGCCACCGGCCTCGCCCTCGGCCATGCGCGCTATTTCGCTGCCTTTGGCGGCGGTGGCGAATTCCTGTTCCGGCCGTCGTTCGGCGCGAACATCACCGGCCAACTCGGCTACGAACGGCGCGACTATAACAATTCCAACCGACGCCCGACGGCCGATGACCAGAGCGGTGACTATGTTTCCGGCGTGCTCGAATATTCGCAACAGGTGTCGACGCGCCTGCGCGGCAGCGCCTCCTTCCTGTTCGAAGGTGCGGAGGCCGATCGCGATTATTGGAGCCGCACGACGCTCGGCGGCCAGATGGGCCTGATCTATTCCTTCGCCTCTTCGGCGGGCGGGGACAGTTGGGTGGCACGGCTTTCGGGCGCCTATCGCCGCAGCGACTATTCCGAACCGGACCCGCTGGTGGATGCCGCCGTCAAGCGGAACGAGGATCGCATCGATCTGGTCGCGACGCTCGCCATTCCGGTGGCGAAGTTCCTCTCGCTGGACCTGCGGCTCGCCCAGACCTGGAACAATTCGAACCTGCCCAATTACGAATTCAACAACACGCAGGGCGGGTTCGGCCTGACCTATCGATTCTGAAGCGACATGAACCGGAGCACGACCATGACCCATCGTTCCGTCTCCCGTTCGCTGCTGGCGCTGCTGGCAACGGTTTCGGTCACCGCACTCGCCGCCGCCCCGGCGCAAGCTGATGCGCCCTCGGCGCGCGAGCTGGGCGAGAAGGCCGGCAAGCGGACGGTGCTGCGCATCGAACGGTCGGCCGCCAATGCGGAACGGCTGGAAACCTCCGCCGATCAGACGCTGGAGGTGATCCTGGCCGATGGCAGCTCGATCGTGATCGGGCCGGGATCCGCGATCATGATCGACAGTTTCGCCTTTGCCGACGGCAAGGGCGAGTTGCGCATCACCCTGCTTTCCGGCGCGATCCGGCTGCTGGCGGGCGCCGCTGCGCCGGTGACGCTGCGGGCAGGCGATGCCGAATTGTCGCTGGCGGCCGGCGGTGCTTATGTGGCGCAGGAAACCGGCGGGCTGCGGGCGGCCTTGCTGCTGGGCGGGCCGCTTCGCCTCGCCAGTGGCGGCAAGACGCAGGAGATCGTGCGGCCGGGTTTCGAGGCCGTCTTCGCCGCTGATGGCTCGCCAGGAATGCCGCACCGGCAGGCCCGCGGGCAAGCCTATGCCGATGCCTCGCGGGTCAATCCGGGGCTCACTTCCGGCGGGCTGGCGCGTGTCGAGATCGGCGCGCAGGCCGAAGCCGCGGTCAAGGAAACCCAGGATGGATCGCTGACGCGAACCGAAGTCGCCGCGATCGATACGCCAACGCCGACACCGACGCCAACTCCGACGCCGACTCCAACGCCAACGCCAACGCCAACGCCAACTCCAACTCCAACTCCAACTCCAACTCCAACTCCAACCCCAACTCCGACCCCAACTCCGACCCCAACGCCGACCCCAACCCCAACCCCAACCCCAACTCCGACGCCAACGCCAACTCCAACTCCGACGCCAACGCCAACTCCAACTCCAACTCCAACCCCAACCCCAACCCCAACTCCAACTCCAACTCCGACCCCAACGCCGACACCGACGCCAACTCCGGTGCCAACACCCGTGCCCACCCCGGTTCCGACGCCCGTTCCAACGCCGGTGCCAACACCCGTGCCCACCCCGGTGCCTACACCGGTCCCAACGCCGGTTCCGACGCCCGTGCCCACGCCGATCGCGTTCGGGGATACGTCGGTGCCGTTCGCGGGCGGCGGCGATCTGCCGTTGGGCTTGCCCTCGACAGGCACCGCGGCGCCGGGTGGCGTCGGCAGCACCGGCGATGCCGCAGACGATATCGCGCTCGCGCAGAATTTCGTGATTACCGATTATGGTCTCGGCGGTGACGGCAGCTTTGCCGAGCGCGCCCAGACCCCGACCACCAGCCGGCTGCTGCCTGCGGGCGGGTTCGACTATGCCGCCGATTCACTGGCAAGCACGCCGTCGTTCGGCGCGCCCGGCATCAGCTATGCCTTCTCGAACGGCTTATCGCGGCTGGATGGGCTCGACACGATCGAGCAGCCTCCCGAAATCCGCATCACGCCCGACATCATCGGCGATCCGGCGGATGGGACGGATTTTCCCGCATCGATCACCTTCGGTGGCGTCGAATTCACGTCGGTCGATGGCCAGTTCTACGACAACGGGCCGGAAACGATCTACCGCCGCACCGACGGCGGCGAAACCTATGTCATCCTGCCCATCGTTCCCGATCGATCGCGCTATGCGGGCGATGCCGTGCTTGTTCTCGGCGGGTCCGTGACGCTGGATTTCGCCAGTTCTTATTTCGGCGGCTCGGTACTGTTGCCACAAGGGGCGCTCGGATCCAGCAATCAGGTGACGCGAAGCACGACGCCGACCGAAGTAGCGGCCGTGTTTTTCAGCTTCTTCGAACAGAGCGATTTCGATGCCTTCCTGGCTGGTCGAAGCTACACCAGCTTTTCCGACGCGAACAATTCGCTGACGGACTACATCGACAGCATCATCCGCACGCCACTGGTGAAGGTGACGAGTGGCGACGGCTTCACCGGCAGCGCATCCTACAACGCCGCGACGCTGCTAGCCGGGTTTGAAGGCCCCAACGACGCCAACGAACTGGGCAACCGCGCGCGCGACAATTTCATGTTCGTGCAATTGGAAGATCCCGATGGCCGAGCGATTGTGTTTTCGACCGGCGATGTCGGCAAGGGCCGGACCGGCGGACCCTCAATCGACACGTTCGGCCTCAGCCGCGGGTTGACACTTGCGGATGAGGCGCAGTTGAGCTCGCCGACCGCATCGCTGGCGTTCCGCGCCTTCCTGCCGCAGGCGAGCGTCGCCGGGCTGGACGCCGCCAATGTCGTGCAGACGAACCTGCTCGTCGCCAATCCGGCTTCGGGCGAGGTGGTGAGCACGTCGCGGCTGTTCCACGCCGATCTCGGCCTTTCCGCAGACGGCAAGACCAGCACGATTTCGGCTACCTTCGGCGCACTGACCTATGACGATAATGGCTATCCCGATCGCGTGCCCAATTATGACGATCCGATCGAGGTGCCCGAGGAAACCGTGATCGACGTCACCGATCCGCGATCGAAAGTGAGCGTCGCGGGATCGACGATCGGTTCGACGCGAACGACGGGCGCCGCGACATTGTTCACCAGCCTGCTGGCCTCCACCGCCACGGGCGGCGGACGTAGTTGGAACAGCGCCAGCGGAGGGACATTGCGAAATGGCTATGCCGGCTATCTGGTGCTGGAAAATGTCGCCAATCTTTCCGGCGGTGGTATCAGTTCGGGTACGTCTTCGCAGCTTGGCGCGGCCGATGCCGATGCGTTCGGCTATATGCGGCTGGCAGCGGGATCGACCAGTGTCGCCGACGACGACCTGATCGATGGCGCGACCACCGCTTCGATGACCGGTTATGTGGCCGGTGCGGTGGAACAGGTGACGGCGGACAATATCGTCGCCGGGCGGCCCTATCTCGGCACGATCGCACTCGATCTCGATCCGGTTGCCAACACGGCCAGCGCCACGATCGGCTATGATGATGGTGCGGCCCGCACGCTTTCGCTTGGCGAGCAGGCGGGCGAGGGAAGCGCCTATATCCGGCCGGGCGCATGGGGCGCGGCGGCCGAAAGCAATGGCGCCAGCGCTGCGGTGATCGCAGGTGACAGCGTCAAGGCGGGGCTGGGCGCGGACGGTGCGGCAATCGCGACCTACCAGCATGTGCAATGGGGCTTCTTCTTCGGCGATCTGCTGCCCTCGGGCGATCCGGGCGCGCAGCGGCGCAACCACACCGCGCTTTCGACCTGGGTGGCGGGGCGCCGCTATACCGGCCCGAACGATCAGATCGGCGCGGACTCGGCGATGCGGGGATCGGTGAGCTTCGCCGGCCACGCCATCGGCACAGTCATCACCCAGGTCGGCGGCTCCGATCCGGAAATCGCGACGCGGGTCGGCAGTTTCACCCAGCAATGGGATCTAAACGCCCGCTCCGGAACGATGAACCTCAACTTCGACGGGCAGCAGTTCAATAATACGGCGCTGTCGATTTCCGGCAGCACCGGGCTTGCTTATGGCGGCCTCTCCTCCGTCGTGAACGATCGGCAGGCGAAGATCAGCGGCGAATTGGTCGGTGTCGCGTCGCCGACGGCGGTTCCGGGCGGCACCATCGGCCAATTCCAGATCCGCGGGGTGGACGCGACCTATCAGGCCAATGGGACGTTCGGGGGAGATCGCATTTCCAATTAGCAATTACATGGTGACGGCAAAGCCGGTCTCATATTGTCTCGTCGGGATTTGCTCTGAGGGGCTACCGTGGCCGTGCGTTCGCTTGTCAGCGCCGTCGCCGGTTCGAATGCTCAGACGAGCCTAGGTTGCTACATTTGACCTTTCAGGCGCTCCCACCGAGCGAGGTGCTGTCATAAACTGGTGATGCCCTTGGATCTGAATGGCCGGCAGGCTTTGGGCGGCCGAAGTCAAACGCGGAACGGCGGCTATGGCGGCATGACCGTGTCGCAAGCGGCGAGGTTGCGCACGCTGGAGGACGAGAACCGTCGGCTGAAGAAGCTGCTGGCGGAGTCGATGCCGCGTCGTTCACGCCGTCTGCAGCGAGAGGATCGCGCAGTTCGCGGCTGCGGCGAAGCGACGGCCTAGCCGGTCCGAATGGAATGCCCAAAAGAACGCCCTTGCGCAGCTGGACGCGCGCAAGGGCGTGGGGTAGCCAGGCGAGTTTCTCGGCTTAGCTCGTCGGCTAAGCTTTCTTGACACCGTGACGCAGAGACAATTTTACTCGCGGCTTCGACACGGCGACGGGTTGCGAAATACTGGCCGGCCTTGCGACCACCATCGGCTTCGCACCTGGGTTGCCATCCTTCTCGGCAGGCTTGCTCGCCACGTCATCAAGCTTTTTGGTCGAGGTATTTGGCGTCTTGGCAGTAGCTGCCTTTGCAGCCTTGGCCGCTTTGACCTTAACTAAAGGGGCACCGCCAGAAGGCGGCCTCACAACAGGCCACGCCCGGGACGTGACCGGCTTCGCTGCATTGGCCTTCGCGCTTTTGGTCCGCGTGGGTTTCGCTTTCGTCGCGGCTGGCGCCACGGCCGTTTCAGGCTTCACTTTCGCTGCCGGCTTCGCCTTCAATATAGACGCAGTTGCCTCGCCGCTTGAAGTCTTGGCCTTGCGCGCAAGCTTCGCAGGAGCCTTGGCAGATGCCGGTGACACCTCGGCAGAAACCGGAACGGGCGGAGCATCAACAGCTGGGGTGGCTCCGCTTGGTGCCGAAGCTGCTGCTACAGTCCTGGCTTTGGTCCGCGTTCTAGCTTTTGCCGGTGCGGCAACTGGCGCCGCCGGTTTCGGTTTGCCCGCGCGCGCCTTGCTGGCTTTGGCAACAATCACCGACGACGCCACGATTGGATCGACAGCAGGTGAAGCCAATGCTGCCCCCTTGCCACGAACAGACGCAGGCTTGGTAGCGATCGCCTTGGGCTTGGCCGCACTCTTTGCCTTGCTCGGTGCAGGCGTCGCGGCTTGTGCAACCGTTCCATTGCCAACCTTTGGTTTGACGGCCACAGGCTTCGAAGCTGTTCCGGCATCAGGTGTGGTCACTTTTGCAGTGGTCGATTTGCGACCGAGCCCGACCCGCTTGGCGACTTCCCGACGCATCTCGGCATAGCTCGAAGCGACCATCGGATAGTCGGCCTTCAGCCCGAAGCGCTCGCGGTAGGTGGCGGGCGTCAGGCCGTGCTTGGCGAGGTGTCGCTTCAGCGTCTTGAGCTTGGTTCCATCTATCAGGCTGACAAGATGGTCCGGCTTGACCGAGGAGCGGATCGGCACAGCCGGCAGATGTTCGACCACAACCTCGACGGCCTCTTTGACCGCCTTACCTATCTCCATGATCGTGCTGTGCATCTTCTGGAAGAATGCCGGCACGTCATCCGCGCTGACCCGCGAGTTAGGATTATTGAGCCAGGCGATCGTGATCTCGGTGGCCAGTTCGATCGGGTTGCGTTTCTCATCACCCGGCTGGTCAGACATCAATGATACTCCAATTGCGACATGACTCAGCTATATGGCACGCGGCCTTGCGTCAATTTTGCCTCTGCATCGCGCTTGGATGACAGTATGCGGATCCCTGTCAGTGATGATCCTGGTCCGATCGGACTAATGTCGCCATCGTCGGACGATGGCGACTGGCAGGGTTCGGCCACCGTTTCAGGAAAGCGGACCTTCGTTCACGCCTACAGTGGTTGGCCGCTTAGTCGGACGTTGCCGATAGTCAGGATTTGGACGTGAAATTGGAGGAAGCTGCCCTTCGTTCATCGCCCCCAGATCGGTCCGCCAACGGCCGCTCCGTCGGACGATCCGGATTGGCAGGATTCGGGGAGCGAACGTGGCTTACCGGCCATTCGTTGTGGTCATGTCTGTGCACCGGTCATGAATGGTCATACGCAACCCACCGCCTACTGCACGACAGTCAACCTCTACGGTCTTTCTCGCGCTCACGCTCTGCCGCAGCTATGTTCGCCATATCGGCAAACTCCGCCGTGCTCTCTAAAGGCAGACAATATGCCCGAAGGGACGTCGCCTCATTGATCACGAAGGGGCGCAAGAGGGCGTGCATCGGCTGTCGGTCGATCTTGGCGATGATCTGGAACCCGCCAAGTCCAAAAATGAAAGCATCCAGTCCGCCGGAATCAATGCGCAGTGGATTGTAAACGAATTTTCGGGCGTCATGATTGCTCGATGCATAGCGCATCAGCACCACTTCGAACTCCGGCAGGGTGCCCAATAAAAACTCCCCGAGCAGCACTTCGCCTGCCCTCGCCTCATACGGACCCAATGACACATCTGCCCATTCGTCGCGCGCGCTGATCGAGGCACGCCAGAGGATCGCGAGTGCCGCCCGGGCGAAAGTGGCACCATCGAAGTCGGCCACTCGGAAGATCTCGCCCATTGGTGTCGATGCGGTCATCGGCAGCGCGCCGCAGAATTTAATCGCATATTCGTCGTAGACACCGAGCCGCCGATCGCAGCTGGCACACAAGATCGCGGTGTCGAAAGCGCCGAGGGGCTGGTTCGCCGGTTTCGCCCGGTCCGGTCGTAGTGCGATATTATGCCCGCCAGGTGAGCTCAATCCACGCGCAAAACCGGCAGGGATAATGTGGGCCTTGCAGAGGACGGTCGCCGCGCAACCCGGCGCTCTGCAGCTTAGGCCTGGCTGCTGACTCATATCACCCCTCCTCAAACGAACGGCTGGCTTGAACAAGGTTCCGGGGATCGATGAGAATTGTGATCTGGTTCATCCGCGCCGGCTCCGCGCTATATGCATCGAGATCGGCGACGCCGGGGCGAACATCGACCAGCTCGAACCGCTTAAGGCCGGCTTGTGCGCACATTGCCGCGAAAAGGCGCTCGCCAACTTCGCCGAGTTATTCCGGGCTCAGCGGCTTCGGCATTCCTCTAGAATTTCCTCCAAGGTACAATGCGTGCGGTGCCCTGTGGCACACCGCGCGATGGCATTAGAACCCTATCTTGGCAGAGCGATACAGGTCGACGACGCGCTCGCGATTGATCATGTCCCACTGGACGACATCGTCCTGGTCCCGAAACCTGCCGCTCAACGGATATCTGGACGCGCCAATGATCGGTTTCGAGCGGTCGAACTGGTGCGCCCGTGAGGTCATAGGCGAGGCCACCCGCCCTCACCCAGAAATGGCGCTCGCCATTGCGGGGATCCGTCCCACGGATAACCCGCGCATCCGCGAGGCCATATTTCTCCTCAAGCAGATATTTGAAGATGATCGACGCACCCTCGCAGCAGTTCCTCGGGAACCAGAAATGATAGGTATAGCGGAGCGTGCGCGTCTTCACATTCGCGTCGAGGAACGCCACGAGCGCCCGTGCCGAGGCCGCGATCTCCTGCGAAAGGTCCCGTCTCACCAGCTCTGCTTCGATCACGTCGCTGTCCTCGCGATACGGCACCGGCATTTCAGGACCTCGCTACATAGTTCGAGCCCCGGTCAAACCGCTTGAGAAGGAGCGTCGCGGTCAGGAGCACGACATGCAGACGGAAGGTGCTGTCATCTTCATCCGAAAGGCCTGGATGCGACCCTTGCGGGTGAAGGCGCTTCGTGAGCCCGTTGAGGAAGCCCTTGCCATCATCGGCCCATTCGTTGAGCGGCACGCTCAGAAAACCGCTCGCAGCGAGCTTCGCGCGACGCGGCTGCCCCGTGGAAACGGTTTGTGCAGTCGGATCGACCCGCGCGGCAAGTTCGTCGAGCAAGGCATCGAGGAAAGTCCTGATCTGCGCGTTGGCCCCCGCCCAATTGCCACGCGCATGGGCGTCCATGGCCTGCTCGAGATGTCCCTTGGCCGTCGTCAAGCCATGGGCTGCAAAAAGCCGCATCAGCTCGGACTCGGTTTCCGGAAGTCCGATATCAGCGGGGAGTATCCGGCGCAGCGCGCCTTCGGTGATGGTGAAGCCGTCAAGCTCGAGGACGCGCTTGAATTGCTCCAGGATCGGAAGCAGCGGCGCAGGCGTCGAGAAGATGGACTGGCGTGGTGCCGGGAACAGTGAGACGGCGCGCTCAACAACCAACTGCTCAAGCGGCGTCCCGTCAACGATCGTCCCGGGGTTCATGTCGATATATCGTTTGAGGTCGCTGAGCCGGTTCTTCAGGCTGACCGGAACGTCGCGGATCTGCTGATAGATTGTCGGCCCCAGTTCGGTGACGAATGCCGTAAAATCAGCCTGATACCACTGGCTTTCGAACACATCGATTGCAGCAATGACCGTGCGCCTAGCAAACTGACTGCTCATTCATCCCCCAACGCCACACGGCAACTCTTGCGATCGCGACGGCGGTGCTCCGGCCAAACGACAGCGCGTATTATCCCGCCAAGCCGGAGACTTACCATCCCGCGCCATCCCGTCCAGTGTCGGGATCCGGAACGGTGCAAGACCGGCCAAATCCAGCACTCCGCTTGACGCCTGAGCGATTTGCCCTTGTCTATGAGCAGGGGCTCAATTTTAACTTGGAATGACTTGAACGGCGGTGACATCAGGCGCGAGCATTTCCACTACCCAGTGCGCTTCGGCTCAGCATAGGCCTGTCGAGACTCGACGACGATCCGATACGGCGGCCTACAGGAACGCCGACTGGGATAACGGACATTCCGGGCGACGATCTAGCACATGCTAGTTTCGCGCTTTAATTCCCGGCGTTCCGGCGGCCATATGGCGATCCCAGTTGCTGCGTTCGTTCAAACACGCCGAGCATTTGGCCCATGATAAAATACCTGCCTATGGAGCTGTCGCCATCATCGCTGCATAGTCGTCGATCACGTCGGAGTCGGATTAGATCTGGGATATGAAGATACTAAAGCGATTCTTTGGCACTGCTGACACAACGGCCCAATCACCGGCTCGGAAGGAAAAACCTCCTGAAACGGCCGACAAGGGCCTGTCGGTCCAAGTCGATCGGCCCATCAAAAGTGTTGCCGAAGATATATTCGATCGCCTCATTCGCCCAGCAGATCGCAGAGACCATTGCGCGCAGAGGCGACCCCTCGAGCCTTGTCATTGGAGTCTATGGGCCATGGGGTGACGGGAAAACATCAACGCTGGCGATGGTCAGGGAGTACCTGTCCAGCCCGATCACCGCCAATTGATGCGGAAACCAAACTTGCCTTCCCAGGCATGGGCATCGCCGTCGAAGCTGGACTCGTAATTGCCCTGCCCGAACAACGTGAGGTTCGGCCGGACGAGCATGTTGGTGCCGACGCCGATCTGCCACCAGGTATCGTCCGGGTTGGCGCGGAAGGGAACGTAGCCGTCGGCGGAGGAGAATTCCGCTTTCGCGTCGCCGAGAAATTCATGCCAGATATTGCCGCGCAGCCAGCCCTGTAAATCGCCATTATGGGCTAACCTCAAGCCGACCCGGCCGACCAACGAATCCAGATCACGGAAGCGTATCTGCGCGCCGCCATCGTTGAAGCCGTCGATGTCGAAGCCCTGATAGATGAACTGGGCCTGCGGCTCGAGCCGCCAATTCTCGTCGAGCACGAAGGGATATCCGCCCTCGGCGGAGAGCGCGATGCTCCAGCCATCAGTCTTGATCTCGCTCATCCGGAAGGAGCGGATGCTGATGTCGCTCTTCGTCACGTGCCCAACCAGATCGAGATAGGCGCCATCGGGTTCGAAGTGCGTCCAGAAAGCACCCAGCGAATAATTGTCGATGGCAATCTTGCCGGCGGGGAAACGGAAGCCGAGCAGGTTGTGATCGACGTCGGCGTCGACATTGCCCCAAGTGACGATCAGACCGGCGTGGTCGCGATCGCCAATGCTGCCGTCCTCACGCACGTCCTGATGACGATAGACGTCGAGGCCCCACTGGAAGGCAAACATGTCGACATCATAGGAAGGGCCGGAATCGGGGAAGAGCGTCAGCGGCTCTCCCCTCGCCTTGCCGTTGTGGACGATTGCACGACCCCAGGCACCGTTGGTCCATTTGCGTGAATCAGCGAGCGCCGGATTGCCGCGAATCTGCTCCTCCTCGCCGACCCGCTCGTGGAGCGTGTCGAGGATTTCCCGGCCATAAATGCCCATCACCGCCGGAATGGCTGAATAGACCGATGTCTCCTGCCGAAAATTGGGCGTCGGCCGTGGCGTTGGAGTGGGTGTTGGCGTCGGCGTGGGTGTCGGCGTTGGCGTTGGCGTCGGCGTTGGCGTCGGTGTGGGCGTCGGTGTCGGCGTTGGCGTCGGTGTGGGCGTCGGTGTCGGCGTTGGCGTCGGTGTGGGTGTGGGTGTGGGCGTCGGTGTCGGCGTTGGCGTTGGCGTTGGCGTTGGCGTTGGCGTCGGTGTCGGTGTCGGTGTCGGCGTCGGTGTCGGTGTCGGTGTGGGCGTTGGCGTCGGTGTGGGCGTCGGTGTCGGCGTTGGCGTTGGCGTTGGCGTTGGCGTTGGCGTTGGCGTTGGCGTTGGCGTTGGCGTTGGCGTTGGCGTCGGCGTCGGTGTCGGTGTCGGTGTCGGCGTCGGTGTCGGTGTCGGTGTGGGCGTTGGCGTCGGTGTGGGCGTCGGTGTCGGCGTTGGCGTTGGCGTTGGCGTTGGCGTTGGCGTTGGCGTCGGTGTCGGCGTTGGCGTTGGCGTTGGCGTTGGCGTTGGCGTTGGCGTTGGCGTTGGCGTTGGCGTTGGCGTTGGCGTCGGTGTGGGCGTTGGTGTCGGTGTCGGTGTCGGTGTCGGTGTCAAGGTGTTACGAAGAAACCAGCTGTCGGGAGCGCTTCCGTCAACGCTGCCGCGATAAAGTAGATAATCATAGGGGCCGGCGATCACGACATTGGCCAATGCAAATGCGCCTGTCTCCGTTGTAGCCGCGTTGATCGCATCCACGACAAGGATACCGTTGCCCGTGGTCAGTGCGCCAAGGCCGCCGCTGTTTGTGATGCGCAAGCGCGTGCTGCCCGTTCCCCCGCCACCATCGATCACCAGGAGATCGGATGGCGCACCATCGCCTTCGAGAAAGGTATTCAGCCCAATCAGCCCGCCCGCCCCCATATAGTTGACGGTCGTCAGCGTCTTGTAGCTGGCCAATGATGCCGGATCACCGGCTGGCGCCGAATAGAATATGCTGCTCTGGATATTGGCAAGACGGGTCAAGTTGGAACTACCCGTCATGTCCCATACACTATGCTCGTTCATCGTCACGTCGGACACGCTGCCTGTAATGGTCGTCGCAGCGCCTGTGACGGCCGAGGCAAATATTGTGATCGTGGCGGCTCCTGGCAGCGCCAGCGGGACCATCAACTGTTGATCGCTCGCCAGCGCCGTGAGCGGAGTCTCGTCGATTTCGTTCGGAAAACCCAGCACGGGCGGCAGAGTGAGGAGCGGCGGGAAGTCGTCGAGACTGCCGACCAGCAACCACTGGGCATTGCCGCCCTCAGCCACCGGCCGTCCGACGACCGAGCGCGTAAAGGAGATCTGCGCTGCACCGGCTATACCGACGGTCGTGCCTTGCGCGTTTATGAGACGACTGTCGGTGAAACTCGCGGTGGCGGGCGCCAACTCACCCACGGCAAAAAGCGCCATTGCCCCACCACCGGTGGCTGTCACGTCGACATCACCGGCCGTAAGCCGGGCGCCATTCTGCACCAGAGTGCCGTGGGCCGACGAACCACTTGTCGTCACGGTCATGCCATCCAGCGTGACGCTCGTCGGTTCGGCGCGCGGGTCAGCGACGACCGCATCGTCATAATATCGCGCCTGGACGCCATAGGCGCCCGCGCCACTGGTCGTGACGGTTCCTTGCCGTGCAGCGAGCACTGCACCACCGATAGCGCGCAGGCCTGTGGCACTGATGCCGGTGGTCGTGATCGATCCGCCCGTCAGGTCCATGGTCGCAGTGGCAGAGTGAAAATCACGCGATACATAGGCGCCATAGGCGCGTTGGCCCTGCGTCGAGACGGTCACATCCGTTCCGGTCAGATCGACCAGAAACTGCGTGCCTTCCTGATCGATGCCCGCATAAAGCCCGATCGCGGCCAAACCCGTGGTCGACACATCGTTGCCATTCAGCAAGACGATGCCGCCGTCGTCGGCTACAACTGCAAACCCCTCGACCCCACGGGTCGTGATCGACGTATCCGTCGCATGCAGCACGCCGCCGGGATTGAAAGCGGTTAGGCCCGACGGACGACGCGCATTGGCCGTAAACGGGTTTTCCGGTTCACCCTCGGTCACGATCGAACCGCCGGTCAGCGTAACCAGGCTGTTGCCGACTGACGCTACGCCATAGGACCGGCCGTTGCCCGTTGTCCTGATGGCGACGTTGTTGGCTAGAATCGTCGCGCCACCGGCTTCGAGCGCCGCCGAATTGATGCCGCCGGTCGTGACCGAACCTACGGTCAGACTGGCGGTGGAGCCGCCAACGGCCCGCAATCCGGCAGCCGTCGGGCCGGTCGCGGTGATATTGGTGTTCGATGCACTGAACTGCGCCGCTACCGTGTCGGCAGCCAGCCCGACATTCACCGCCGTCACTACGGCCATGAGACTGCTGTCGGCCAGGTCGACTACCCCACCGTTCTGGACGTCGACCGCGTTGGCCGCTGCATTGCCTTGCGTCCAACTGGTCGAGACTGCCAGATTGCGGCCATCGATCCGCGATCCGCTTCCTTCAGCATGCAGGCCATCGCCTCGCGCACCCGATGTCGTGATCGAAACGCCATCCAGTTCCATCTGTCCACCGGATCGAACATCGGCCGCGGCGGCGTTGAGTGCTTCGCCCTGACCTCCTCCAGTTGTGCTAAGCGCCCCGTTGGTCAGCATTACGGTTGCGCCATCCTCGGCCCGCGCCGCGTTGGAGTTCAAACCACCGGCGCTGATCGCGATGCCAGCCGCTTCGATTTTGCTGCCGCTGCCAGTTGCGATCAGCGCATGGCTGACGGCCGCCGATGTCGTCAGACTACCGCCACCAGTGAGCGAGATTTCCGCGCCGGCCTCGGCCCGCGCGCCGCTTGCCGCACCCGCGGTCGTGGCGACAGTAAGGTTCGAGCCGGTGATGGAACTGTCGGCTCCGATGGCGAACAGGGCATGCGCATTGGCGCCGGTTGTGCCCAAGGTCGTATCAGCCAACGCAATCACGGCGCCATCCTCGGCGCGCGCGGCATTGGCGAAAGTCCCCGCCGTAGTTACGGAGATGCCATTTGCCTCTATCCGGCTTGCCGCTCCGATGGCGGTCAGGCCGTGGCTGCCGGTGTTCGGTGGCAGGGAGGCGGCAGATGATGCCGCCCCCGTCGTGCTCACCGTTGCGCTGTCGCCCAGCGTAATGAGCGCACCCCCTTCGGCCCGAACGCCAAATGATCCGCGCGATGTGGTGGTGACGGATCCACCGGAGAGGGAGATCGAACTGCCCGCGCCCATCGCGACCAGCCCATGGTTGGAGAAGCTCGTCGTCCCGCTGTTGCCGCCCTGCACGAGGACGGTCGTGTCCATCAGGGCGATGTCACCGCCGTTTGACGCGTGAACGGCGACCATGTCGCTGGCGGCTGTCGTCCCGGCGCCCATCGTCAGCGTGCCCGCGCTCATACTGATCTTGCTGGCCGTTCCCGTACCGTCGGCGCCTGTAGCCATCAGCCCACGCTGACCGTTCGCGCTTGTCGTCGTACTTACCGATGCCGAGAAGATCCGGACTTCACCGCCAGCTTCGGCGTGGACGACGGTCGAACCTCTCGACACGGTGCTCACCGAACCGTGAGACATGTCGATCACGCTGTCCTGGCCGGTGACTAGAAGTCCGTCATTGCCAGCGCCTGTGGCACCGCCACGCGTGCTGATCGCGCTGCTGGTCAGCGTGACGAGGCCGCCAGCCGCCGCACGCACGGCCAGAAGATTGTTGATGACCGTTGTACCCGTGCCCATGGAAACGGACCCGCCCAGAAAACTGAGCTGGCTTCCGGCGCCGGTTGCAACGATTCCCGTCTGACCGGTGCTGGCCGCAGCGGTAGTGGACGAAGTCTTGACCGTGCTGTCAGTGAGGAAGATTGTGCCGTCAGAAGCCGCCACGGCGCCAGTGGTTCCGGCAGCGCCCAGATTGATCGTTACGGTGTCGCCATTGACCTGCCCCTGGCTGCCGCTTGCGCTGACCCCTGTGGCACTCGACGTCGAAACCGGAATCGTGGCACCGGTGGTTATCGTGCATGTCGTCCCCACAACCGCAAACGTGGCAGGGCAAGTCTGAGCATGCGTGAGTGTTGGGAGGAAGATCGCACCGCTGATCGCGGTCGTTGATGTGCCCAACAAGAAACGCGCGAATTTCGTCGCCCCCGCACGCGAAACCCGGGAAGGTGTCGAACGATCAAACCATGCGCACCGTTTGCTGAGCATTAACGCCTCCGCGCGTCGGGCGGCGCTGATGTGTCATCAAATCGAACAAAAACTCAATTTGGGACAATTACCTAGTCAATTTCCCCGAGCTATGGGCGCCTTGTTGCCTGCTACTGCACACTTGTCGCAAATGTAGCCGAGGGGCCTGCTCACCGGGCGTATGAAACCGCCCACCGTTGAGCCTTAACGAAGACCGGTAATGGGCAGTTGAAATCGAGCTCTGGATGCCGACTATCGGCGAAATCAGCAGCACACCGCTTCTTAGGGACTTTGCGGCGTGAAGCGCAGGTCCTGATAATCGAAGCTGAAATCGGCGATGGGTGACACCGGCTTCATCGTGATCTGCGCCACCTTGCCATCCGCATCGAGTGCGAAGATGAGATAGGCAGCCTCGATCGCGGGGTCGTCGAAGCGCGCGATGAAGCTGTCATATTGCCAATGTTCGAGATGGCCCTTCATGCCGGGCGTTGGCGTGAAATCGACAGTCAGGTCCTTGCCGTCCTTGCCGATGATCAGTTCGCCATACCAGGGATCGCTGAAACGCCCCGCATAGCGATCGAGTGAAAGCGAGGGGCCGACAGCGGCGGGCGACGCGGCCTTCTGCCGGATCGCGACCTGCGCGTCGGCGATCCGCGCCCGGCGATAGGCACCGAACTTGGCCGGCCAATCCTGTTTGGGCAGCCCGAGATAATGGTCGAGCAGCTCGTACATCAGCCCGAAGCGTGGCTCGATCTCCTCGGCATTGAGCTCGATCGCGAAGCCGACATTCTTTTCCGGGATCAGCACGACGACCGATGTGAAGCCGAACAGGCCGCCTGCGTGCCACAGGATCTTCGTGCCGCGATAGTCGCGCACCTCCCATCCGAGCGCATAAGCCTGGAATTGCGGTGCAGTGCCCTGGATCGGCGCGGGAGGTGTCGCGAGCGGCATCGGTGTCACCGGCGCCCACATCTCGCGCGATGCTTCCTTGCTAAACAGTCTTCCGCCCTC
This sequence comes from Sphingomonas sp. DBB INV C78, assembly GCF_042693015.1. Classification (NCBI taxonomy): domain Bacteria; kingdom Pseudomonadati; phylum Pseudomonadota; class Alphaproteobacteria; order Sphingomonadales; family Sphingomonadaceae; genus Sphingomonas; species Sphingomonas sp. DBB INV C78. The sequence goes on from NZ_CP170544.1 coordinate 3,265,019, forward strand.
CGGTGTCGCACCGTTCGCGAGCTGGATCTGCAGCCAGCGCGCCATATCGTTCGCACTCATCGCCAGCAGCCCGGCGGGTGCCGAGGCGCGGGCAAGCTGGTCACGCTCGTCCAGCAGCTTCTGTGGCCCGTCGCCGCGCACCGGGCCACCGACACGGCCATGCGGCTGGGCGCGGTTGGGATTGCCGAAACGATGCTGGTCGTCCGCGGCGGCGTGAGCCAGGCCGGCGGGAGTGAAGACATGCTCGCGCATATAATCTTCCCAGCTCTGCCCGCTGACCACCTCGGTCAGCCGGCCGGCGACGACATAGAGGATATTGTCATAGGCATAGCCGCTGCGGAAGCTCGTCGCCGGCTTGAGATAGCGGAGCCTGCGGACCACCTCCTCGCGCGACCGATTGCCGCGCGGGATGACGAGCAAATCACCGGCTCCGAGCCCGAGCCCGCTGCGATGGACGAGAAGATCGCGCACCGTCATCTCGCGCGTGACCCAGGGATCATACATCTGGAAGTCGGGCAGATGATCGACGACCTTATCATCCCATTTAAGCTTGCCCGCGTCGACCAGCGTGGCGAGCGCCGCGGCCGTGAACGCCTTGCCGGTGGACCCGATCATGAAGATGGTGTCGGCGTCGACCTTCTCGGGCGCACCCTGCTTGCGCACGCCATAGCCCTTGGCATGCACCACCTTGCCATCCTCGACGATCGCGATCGCGATGCCCGGCGTGCCGGTCTGCTGGCGGAGCTGCTCCACCCTGGCTTCGAAATCCCTGGGCACCTCGGCGTGCGCCATCGGCATGGTCAGGGCCACGATCGGCAGGGCCGCGAGCATGATGCGTGATTTCATACGGTCTCCAAATGGAATGCGGTGACGACCGGCAGATCGATCAATAGTTGAGGGTGAAGTCCATCAGGCCGCCAACATAGGCGATCCAGACTGTGCCGAGCAGGGCCAAAGCGAGGAGCATGCTGCCGGCCTTGAACACCCAACGCCGTTGCGAACGAACGGACAGCCACGCGTTCCACACACCAAGAACGGCACCCGCGATCGGCACGATGGCCGCTACCTGAAGCAGCCGGATGACCGGATCGAGCGCGCTTGTGTAGAAGGCGACGTCGCTGCTCAGGATCGGCTTGAGGATCAGGAACCAGCCGGTGAGATAAGCGAGGTCCGCCACCGTCGCGATCCGCGTCAGCCTGCGGATCAGCAGCGGCCGGCCGCTCAGGCTCGGCGGCTGGCGATAATATCGGCGCGACACCTCGGCAGCGAGCCAGGCAAAGGCGGCAACGATCAGGGTGAGAAGCGCGAACAGGAAGATCGGCAGATTGACACCGGAGTTTCGCTTCAGCGGCACCGCCTGCAGCACGCCGGCCGGGTTGCGCCCGTCGACGATCGTCTTCGTCCCTTCCACATATGCGAGTTGGAGGAGACGATCACCTCCGACCTCGCGCCAGACGTGGGGCGCGATTTCGCGGAAGCTCTTGTCGGGCGCGGACGACAGGCTGATCGTGTTGTCGGGATTGACGCTGACAACCACCTGTCCCTGCAGGACGTAGAACAGGCTCATGAAGCCGGATTGCACCCGCCGCGAGCTTTCATAACGGCCCTCGATCTCCTGCGCGTGCGCCTTGGCTGTCGACAGGGTGGGGGCTTCGGCCGCGGGCGGCGCAGGGAAATAGCGGTCCATGAAGGCGGTCATGAAGCGCTCCCTGATGCCGTAGGCCGCATCCGCTTCGCCACGGCTGTTAAAGCTGATGAACACGCCCACGCGCTCCTGAGGGATGATCTGCAGGTCGCTGTGGAAGAGAACGGAATCACCACCATGCTCGAGGACGGTCCGGCCGTTGCGCTGGCCGAGGAAGAAGCCGTGCGCCATCGTATCGAACCCGGCCGGCAGGACGACACTGGGGCTGTGCATCAGACGTACCGTTTCGGGCCGCAGAATCTGGCCCGCGCCCACGCGGCCATCCTGAAGATGGGCCAGCAGGAATCGGGCCATGTCTTCCGCCGTGGCGCTCAACGCGCCGGCGGGGGACTGGGAGAGCAATTCGAAGGCATGCGGCGTATTGGCGGCGCTGTAATAGCCCTTGGACATGTGCGGCGCGAGCGACGACGGCAGCGGCTGGACAAAGGTCGAATGGTTCATGCCGACAGGGGCCAGAATATGGCGCGCGACATAATCGGCCAGTGGCTCGCCCGAAACCCGCTGAACGATATAGCCGGCCAGCGCCGTTCCATAGTTCGAGTAAGCCGGCACCGTGCCGGGGCGATAGAGCACAGGCCGTTGATGCTGCTTGAGCGCATCCCCGAGCGACTGCATCTGCTTCGGATCGGTGACGAGGACGTCCTTGAGCCCCTCTTCGAAGCCCGCCCTGTGCGTCATCAGGTCATTGATCGTGATCGGGCGACCGAAGGGTTCGGGCACCTTGAAGTCGAGATAGCGGTTCACGTCGGCGTTCAGGTCGATCTTGCCCTGCTCGACGAGTTGCATGACAGCCGTCCATGTGAACAGTTTGGCCACCGAGCCGGGACGGACAAGCGTCCGCTGCCCATCCATTGGCGTCTTGCGCGCCATGTCCGCATAGCCATAGCCTTTGACCAGCAGTATCTGGCCGTCCTTGACCACCGACACCACGGCGCCAGCGACCTTCCCTTGCTGGAGGGTGGCGGGAATCATACCGTCGAGCCAGCTTTCGAGATCCGATGCCTGGAGCGGATGCACCCGTTGCGGCGCCGGCGCGGGACTATCGGCCTTACGTTGCGCGGAGATCGGCGGGGCCAGCGGCGCCGGCTGCGGTTGCTGCGAAACAGCCGGGCCGGCCATGCCAGTCATCCCGCAAAGCGCGAGTATCTGAAGAAGGCCGGAAGCGCGCATCGTCCGGAGGCGGGTCGATAACCGGGCCACGGCCCGTCGAGCGCCCTGCATGGCAGGCCCCCATGCTTGTCCGGCAGCGGACGTCCTGCCATCCTGGATCACGATCATGGCACTTCTCCTTGGACAGCGGGTGCTGGCCAGTGATACAAAGAAAATGAACGTTCATTCTTTTTAAGGCGATTGTCAAGGGTGTATTGCACGCATATGACACGTGATGAGGGCCGCTGATGCCGAAGCGACCGGCCGAGCACATGGAAGCGCAGCGCGAACGCATCCTCCGCGCCACACTGAGTTGCATCAGCGAACTGGGTATCGAGCGCACGTCGATCGCGGAGATCCGCAAGGAGGCAGGCTTGAGCGCCGGCGCGCTCTACACGCACTTCGCCAACAAGGAGGCACTCGTCGCCGAGGCGCTGCGCTTTGCTTCGGTCAAGGAAGCCTATCTACCGGATCACTGGCCTGACTTCACAACGGCGGTCGCGAGCACGGCCGATGACAATGGCTTCGATGCCGCCACGGTCGCTCGAATGCAACTTCAGGTTTTCGCCAGTGGCATCCGGCCCGGCCCTCTGCACGATTTGCTGAAACCGATCATAGATGGCGCGCTGGACCTCATTGTACGGCATCTCGCGACCATGGAAAGGAACGGCTGCGTGCGGCTGCGCATGAGTCCGCTACGGACGGCGCTAGCCATAGGCGCGATCAGGGATGGCATGATGTGGAGCGGCCTGGCGCTCGACCGCCCGCTCGACCAGATCGAAGCCGATATCGCCGCGACCATATCCTGTTTCGTTCACTCGACGGACGAAGTCGGAGATACCCTAGAGGAGTTTTAGAGTCGGCCCCAGATCAACGGCCGAGCCAATATCTCTTCAGGTGATGCGTTCAAAATGTCTCGGAAGTTAGAGGCGGCGCTCACGGCTTCGAAGAGGGTCTAACATGGGACAGCAATCTGGCAGTTGCCCGGCCGCCTATGAACAGATGGAAGCATTTGGGCATCCATTCCAGGCGGCGGAATGCCCGCTATGTGGGCGCATGAAGCCGATAGCGCCGTCGAACCTCTACGATGGCGCCATCGCCCCATGTCAATCTACCGGCGGGATAACATGACCGGCAGGCAATGAGCCGATCTGGATCGTCATATCGCAGAAGCGGGCTGCAATCCGCCAAGCTCCGTTCACCCGCACCAACTCGTCGAAATAATATCCTGCGTTGGTGACGAACAGCGACCCGCCGTTTGGCTCCTTCCGGCCCATCGGCGCGGTGAAGTAGCAGCGCGATTTGCCGGTATCTCCGGAGATGTCGACGCTGATATTTGTGATGTGATGCAGATTGATAGGATATTCTGAAAGCGCTTTATCGAGCCAAGTCAGTGCGTCCTCATAGGGCAAACGACCTGGGCCGCCGGTGCTGGCATAATCGATCGTGCCGTTCGGCGCGAAGACTTCGTCCATCAGGAACCATTCGCGCCTGTCCACCATCCAGGCATAACGGTAGAGAAGCTGCTCGATTTCCCGGAATTCTTGATCGATTGCAGTCATGCACTCTCTCCTCAGTAGCTGAACCGGAAGTCAACGCCCACCATGCGAGGGTCACCGAACACGCCAAGGCGGGTGGCGTGAAGCTGATAGAAGCTGCCCTGACCCTCGATGAGATATTCCTTGTCGAACAGGTTCCGAACCCAGGCGGAAAGCTCGAAACGACCTTTGCCGAGCCAGTTTTCGCCGCTGATCGAAAGTCGGGCGTTCACTAGCGAATATGACGGGATGAAATCCCCCGGCGGATATAGGCCAGGCGGGTTAGGACGAGCCGAAGTGAAGATATGGTCCTTGTAATTATAGTCGACGCCCATCGTCACTGTTCCGAACGGCAGCGTCGCAAGGTCGGCATCGACCCGCGCCGTCAGCTGGTGCCGCGGCATATTCTGCAGGCGGTAGAAGGCCACATCGTCGCCGATGACGCTCGTTACCTCGCCGTCTAAATAGGAATAGGATAGCGACGGGCGCAGCCAGGGCGCGGGCAGAGCGTCGATGTCCAGTTCCAGGCCCTTCACATTGGCCTTGCCGGCATTCTCCGTTCGCGTCAGCGTGGGGTTGGGCTGGTTTGGAATGACGATGTCGAGCTGGATATCGCGATAGTCGGCGTAAAAGGCCGCGCCGTTTATGCGCAGACGCCGGTCCAGCCATTCGGTCTTCCAGCCAACTTCATAGGATGTCAGCGTCTCTGGCTCGAAGCTGTCGCTGAAGAAGGCGGAACGGAGATTGAATCCGCCGGACTTGTAGCCGGTGACGATCTTTGCATAGACCAAGGCATCGCGGCCGATCGCATATTCCGCCATGATCGACGGCGTGAAGCGTTCGAACGAGGCGCCGACACGATCGCCAAGATGGTTGTCGGCATGGCGGTCATCGATCGAGTATCGGCCGCCCAGCGTAAGCGAGAATGGCGATGCTCCGCCTGGCCTCCAGCCAAGCTGTGCATAGCCGGCATAGGCCTCGTTGACCGCAGTCACATCCTTGAAAGCCGAAAAGCCGATCAGATCGACTGTATCGAGCAACTTCACGCGCCCACGTTCCCGGAAGAAATAGGCGCCCACGACATATTCGAATGCATTGGATACGCTCGCGCCGACCAGCTGGAGTTCCTGGCTGAACTGGTTCTGATCGGTAGCCTGCGTCCCGCCCGTAACGCTCAGGAAGGAGTTCGCCGAATAGTCCTGATAGGCGAAATCGTTGAGCTCACGATAAGCTGAAATGGATTTGAGCTCGCCCAGCGGGGTTTCGATGGTCACAGTTAGCGCGTGACCGCTGGTATCGGAGTCGCCCGACAGGTAGGGCGTCGGAAGCGATGCGCGCTTCAAGCGATCGCTATTTTCGGGAAGCACGCCCTCGAACAAGGGCGACGTTTCCAGCAGCTGATAATAATATGACGTATTGTCGGCATGCGACCGGTCATAGCTATAGTCGATCGTGACCGACGACGACGGCTGCCAGCGCACGTCGAGGCGACCAGCGATCTTTTCATAGGCACCGAAATCCTTGCCTACGCCGGTGTTCTCGACCAGTCCATCGCGCCGATCATAAAGGAGCGCGCCCTTGACGTAGAGATTGTCGCTGAGCGGGACGTTGACGACGGTCTTGGATCGGAACAGGCCGAAATTGCCGCCGGTCAAATCTTGGCTGAACGTCAGATCGGGTCCCGGCCGAACCGTCACGATATTGATCGCGCCGCCCGTTGTGTTGCGGCCATAGAGCGTTCCCTGAGGTCCACGCAGCACCTCGATCCGGGCGATATCGGCGACGTCCATGCCCAGCCCGATCGAGCGCGCGAGATAGACGCCATCGAGATAGACGCCTACCGACACATCGGTCGTCACCTGGGGATCGCCCGTGCCGATCCCGCGGATGAACAGACGTGGCGCATTCGGTGAGTTCGGGAAGGGTGTCGTCGAAAGCGATGGCACCCGGTATGCCAGATCTCCGACGTTCGAGATGCCGTTGCGGGCAAGCAAGGTCGCGTCGAGCGCGGTGAGCGAAATTGGCGTGTTCTGTAGCGATTCGCTTCGCTTTTCCGCGGTTACGACGATATCGCCCAGTTGATCGTCGTCGTGCGGAGTTGTTTCGGCCGCGTCGGTCGATGGCCGGGACGACATTACGGCCTGGGGGACGACGGTCGGCTGAAATCGAGGCGCGGGAGCCCGCTCGATCAGCAGCACATTGTCCTGGCTTCGATACTGCAGCCCGGTGCCGTCGAGAAGGCGTGTGAGGGCAGCCTCGGTTGGCATCGTGCCATGGACCGCGGGCGCGCGCTGGTTTGCCACGAGATCGGGCGTAAACAGAATCTGCCGCTGGCCTTGCACTGCCAGGCGGTTGAGCGCGGAGCCGAGGGGCTGGACATCAATATCGATCCGGATGGGCTGTCCGAATGCCGGCGTCGCCAATATGGTCAGCGCTGCTCCGGCAGCATATCCGGCGAGACCGATCCTTTGCAGCATTCCATCCTCCCTCGTTTTTGAAGAGAGAGATGCGTACGGGCGAGAACACCTCACCCCCGCCGCGGAATTTATTTTGTCGGGGCCGCCAGGATGATCCGGTTGACCGTGTTGCTTTCGATGCGGGCAATTCCATAAGCCGACAGTGCCCTGGCAAAATCCTCCTGCCTTCCGGCGCGGAACGTCCCGCTGATTGGTCGCTCGTCGAGGCCAGGGCCAATCACGATCTTGCGGTGCGAATAGGCGTTCAATTCCTCAATGGCGTCGCCCAGCTTCCGATTGTCGAACACGACGAAGCCCTGCGTCCAGGCAAGCGCACTGTCGGACGGGACGTGACGCAACGACCATCCGCCGTCACCGACCGTCAGCTTCGTGTCAGGCTGCATGTCGATCGGCGCGGCCGGGCGGCCAATCGTGCGCGGATCGACGGCGACCCTCACGCTGCCTTCCCGCAATACCACATCGAGCTCATCCGATCGGCTGCTGACCGAAAAGGCTGTGCCCGTCGCCCTTACGGAGGCAAAACGCGTGAGGACCACGAAGGGCCGGGATTTGTCCTTCGCCACCTCGAAATAGACACGGCCCCGCAGCAACCTGACGTGCCGCGCCGACTGTTCGAACTGGACGAGGATCTCGCTGTCGGCATCCAGCGTAACCCGGCTCCTGTCCGCAAGCGTCGCACTTGCGCCTTGGCCCACGCGAGTCGCGAACCGCTCTTCGGTCGGAGCGGGAGCGCCATCAAAGGTGCCGATGAACAAGCCGATGCCTGTGAGTCCCGCGAATGCGATGGAGGCGGCCATCGCCAGTTTCTGCAGTCCTGCGCGCCTGCCGGCGCGGCGGAGGGCGGCTTCGCGCGCGCGCAGAATCGGGTCTTCCGCGGCGATGTCGTCCAGTCTCTCATATCGCGTCGATAAAGCCTGGAAGGCCGAAGCATTCGAAGGCACCTGTTTCCAGGTCTCGAATGCTTCCCGGTCCGTGTCACTCAGATCACCCGAGCGGCATCTCGCCAGCCAATCGGCCGCGTCATGCTCGCGGATCGTGTCCCGATCTTCGTTCATCGCGTCTTTGCCGCAGCGTTGAGGCGTCGCAACGCCTTGATCATATGCTTTTCGACCGCGCTTACGGATATCCCGAACGCCCGGGCAATCTGGGGATAGCTCATCTGTTCGAAACGGTGCAGCAAGAACACGTCCCGCGACCTTTCCGGCAGAGCCATGATGTCGTCCATGACGGATCGCAATTCCTCTTTCGATATAAGGATGCGATCCGCGCCAAACCCCTCATCGTCGACTAACCCTAAATCCGGCTCGCCCGAAACCATCATGGATCGCTGACGCCGGGCATGGGCCGTGACAACGTTCGCCGCAGTCCGAAACAGATAGGCGGCGACATTTGCAACATGCGCCTGGGATCGCGACCTCGCGAGGTTGAGAAACACGTCCTGAAGAAGATCGTCGACGTCGCCCGGGGGCACCCTGCGCGCCAGGAAACGTCGCAATGCAGGCCGTAGCTGGATAGCTTCGGGGACAAGATTATCGAAGGGCTGGAGCGGCTCGATTGCCATCTGGTCCTTGCCGCGATTGGTTGCGATCATTGTCGCGGGCGTCAGCCCGAATTACGGCATGAGTCGTATATTGGTAAGAATAACCGGCGCGCCGCGACGATGGCGTCCTGTTTTCTTGGCCCTTTCTAAGCAATTTGTCGGTGCCGAGCGGGTTTTGAAATGTCGCTTATAGATGCCTATGAAGATGTTCGTCCAATTTCATACCGAGCATCGGACGATAATATTACAAAAGCCCTTGCGTCTTCGCGGCGCTTCGAAGGACCGCAAATCAGCGTCTCGAGCTGCCGTTAATGGAGCGCTTTGTGAGCCGTCGCCCATTTGCCCGATCACCCTCGGAGCTTACTCCCTCGGGTCACGGGCAATACCAACCTCGGCATCACGAAACGATGACGGACTAAGCCTGGTCCACCTGCGAAAGGCTCGTCGGAATGCACGCTCGTCGCTGAAGCCAAGCTGCTCGGTTACCCGCACTACCGAAATCCCGGATTTCAGCAATATTTCCGCACGCTGCCGTAGAACAATATCGCGCAGTTGCTGAAACGATGTCCCTTCCGCGGCGAGGCGTCTACGCAGGCTCTGCTCACCCATGTTGAGGCGATCGGCTATCCGCACGAAAGCGGGCACTGGTGCACCTTGGGCGACGGCCTGGGCCATGATGGCAGAAACGATTGCCTTATTGCTGCGCCCGAGGGTTGGTTCGAAGCATAATGTGAACGGGAACAGTCCGCGGCAATTTGCCAAATCCCGCTGCGTCGCAATCACGGGAGCGCGGAGCCACTCCCGATCGAACTCGATCACAGCGCCCGGACTTCCAGGCTCATGGGCGCCTGAGCCTTCTTCTCTCTCATACAGTCGGATTGGCCGGCCCAAAAGCCAGCCGAACAGTTTGTGGTAGATCATGCCCACCGACCCGTCGACGAGCCTGCTCGCTTCATCAGCCTCGCGCCGATGCGTGTCGAAGTAGAGCCGCGCACGACGTCCGCGGACCTTGAGCTCGACATGTGCCCCCGTAACGATCGAGCGGTTGAACACACCTACGCGGCCGACGGCGTCTTCAAGCGTGGCACTGCCAACGACGGCGTAACCAAGGAGGTCCGACATGTCCTGAGTGTGACGAAACGTCGACGGGGTCGACCGCGTCCGCTCCTCAAGCAGCCGGACGGTTGCACTATAAAGCTTTAGAAAATCGTTCGCCGGCAGGGCATCATGATCCGATAGCGACGACGGCGACAATCCCGCTTCATGGAAGACGTGCCGTCGGGCGCCGCTCCATTGATCGAGTACCGAGAACATCTGCGAGACGTGGCTGAGCGAAATCCTCGCTTCATCCATCGGGCCCTCCCCCATCAGTTCCACAATGATGCTCCGTAAGCGGTCAATTGCAATGCCGGCCTTTTGAACGTTTCGGTCCGCCCGATCGACCGATGCGGTCCCTCCGCGGCCTTCAACGCGCCGCTAACTCTCGCGTCACAAGCATCAGGGAGTGAAATGTGTCGCAGCAGGCTGATCCGCTTTGGTCGCAAGATGAACTGGAAGTCGCCTTCGCCGCATTGGTCGCAGCAGCCGACCGGGCCTTCCTGTCGGGTGACTTCACCGACTGGCTGGCCTGCTTCACGCCCGACATCATCTATAGCGAACGCGGTAACGGCATTTCCGGCTGGAACCGGCAAGCCCATGGGTTGGCCGAAGTGCGCACATGGATCGAGGCGCTGCGCACCCAGCCATATCAGGAACATCAACTTTATCGCCCTGTCCCCTGGCACATCGTGGATGGGCCCAAGGCCTGGGTGGTTTGCGAATGGCGGAACCGGCTTCGTGATCCCGGCGATGGTAGCGTCCATGAATGGCGCTGTTATGCGCGGCTAATTTATGGCGGTAACGGCAAGTGGCGGTTCGTCGAGGAAATCTACAACAGCACAGCCCAGCGGATGGTAATGGCGGCCTGGCGGGATGCACGCCGCGCTGCCGAACAGGCTGGGCTGGGAATACCTGAACCCGACCTCCACTGGGGACAGGGGCTTTCGCCTGCCGACGAGCCGCCCGATCGTAGCTGGCCGCGCGCCGAGATGATCGCGGCGGTCGAACATTTTGACGCCGTCTGTGCCCGCGCCTTTCTTGGCCACGATCATGAGGAGTGGGTCGACTGCTTCACCGATGACGTCGTCTACAAGGAACTGGCCATGCAGATGGACGGCTCTTTCCTGCCGGTGATGCGCGGCAAGGAAGCGGCCCGGCACTGGATAAACACCGTTTTCAATCGCTTTCCGATCGACAGCCAGACCCAGTTTCCAATCGGTTGGTACGTCATTGACGAAGCCCGCGGCTGGATCGTGCTCGAATGGCGGAACCAGATGGAGGACCCGGGCAATGGCGAGCATTTCGAGGAGCGATCCTACACGCGGCTCAAATATGGCGGGAATGGCCAGTTCTCCATGGAGGAGGACATCTACGACCCCAACCGGATGCGCGAGATGATCGTGCGCTGGCTGGAGGCCCGTCGCCGTGCGCTCGGCCGGGACCAGACCGAACAATTGCTCACGCTCGAGAACTGAGAAAGGCGAGCGCGGAGGCGCCGCCGCTATTGATCGCATAAGGGAGGGGACTATGCGCATTCAGGCCTTTGAAGGCACGGCGATGGCGCTTCTGCTGGGCTTCGCGGGATCGCCCGCCGTTCATGCCCAGAACGTGAAGGCAACTGGCGTCGACGACCAGCTTGAGACCATTACGGTAACTGCGCGCCGTCAGTCCGAGGCATTGCAGACGACACCCGTCGCAGTGACTGCCTTTTCGTCGCGACTGCTCGATCATTTGAACGTGCAGCAAGTGACGGCGATCGCTGAGCTCACGCCCAACCTCCAGATCCTGCCGCAATCGACCGGCGCCACCGCCGCTACCATCTCGATCAGGGGAATCAGCCAGCAGGAACCGGCGGTTACGGCCGAGGCCGGCGTCGGCATCTATCTCGACGGCGTGTATATCGCCCGTACCGCGGGGTCGGTGTTCGATCTGGTCGATCTTGCCCGTATCGAGGTGCTGCGCGGCCCGCAGGGGACGTTGTTCGGCCGAAACACCACGGGCGGTGCGATCCAACTGATCAGCCGTGAGCCCGACGACACTATCGGCGCGCAGGTGAAAGCCGGCTATGGCAGCTTCGACGAATGGTATGCCCGCGCGCGCTTCGATACAGGCCTGATCGACGACTCCGGCCTCAAGGCCAGCTTCGCCTATCTTCATCGTCAGCGCGACGGTTACGTAAACAATCTGCTCGCGCCGAGCTCCGAAGATCCCGGCGCGTTGAACAGCGACACGCTCTCCGTCGCAGTGTCGGCCCAGGCTTCAGAAACATTCAGAATCCGGTACAATTTCGATTACAGCAAGAGGTTTGCGGTTGCCGACTTCTTCCAGCTCGTTGCCGCCACGCCGGATGTTCTTGCCTATTTTGGTGCTTCACCAAGCTATGGTGGGGCAAGTTTCACGGTGGCACCCGGCCGGAGGGAAACCGGCGAACAGGTGGATTATCACGGGAATTTCGGCGCCGTATCGGAATCGTGGGGAAATGCGCTCACGATTGACTGGCAGGCGACCTCCGATGTGGCAGTCAAATCCATCACCGCTTATCGCGAGTTCAGCCAGAATTCGACGCAGACACTGAGCGGGAACGGCCGGCTTCTCGGGCTGGTTGTCGACGCGAGCAATCCGGCCGGTGTCTCGGTACAGCCCGTCGTTCCGTTCAACGGGTTCAATCGCGTCAAGCAGCATCAGGTGTCACAGGAATTCCAGCTTTTCGGTAACAGCCGCCAGTTCAGCTATGTCGCCGGTGCCTTTTATTTCCGCGAAAATGGTTCGGAAGCGCTCCAGCAGGAACTCACACTTGTGCTGCCGGGCGGCGGACTCGGCGTCAATCTACCGCCCTTCCAGGGCTTCGACGGCACGTCGACTTCCTATGCGCTGTTCGGGCAGGTCAGCTACCGGCCCGACGCCCTGGACAACAAACTCGAATTGACCGGAGGACTTCGGCAGACTTGGGACAAGAAGCGGATCACGCTCGACAGCTCGATCTTCGGCGCGCCGACGGCGACCGGAACGGGCCGCCGTGACTTCAGCAACCTTTCGTGGACCGCGGCTGCAAATTATCGCTTTACGGGCGACGTGATGGCGTATGCCAAGGCATCCAGCGGGTTCAAGGCCGGGGGATTTTCTCCCCGTGCCAGCGTCATTGCACCCTTCGAGCCCGAAGAAGCGGTAGCCTTCGAGGTCGGCCTGAAATCCGAATTGCTCGATCGGCGACTTCGCCTGAACCTGGCGGCGTTTCGCACCGACTATGACAACCTTCAGATCCAGCAATTTGCCGCGGGATCGTCGGGGGCCAGCAGCCTCATCGTCAACGCCGGCAAGGTCGTTTTCCAGGGCTTCGAGGCGGAAGTCGCTGCGGTCCCCGTACGGGGGCTGACGCTATCTGCAGCGCTTGGCTATACCGATCCCAATTATAAGAGCTTCCTTTATCGGGACCCGGCAACCGACCAGATCATCGACGTCGCCGATGAAGCGCGGATGCCGCAAGCCGCGAAGTGCAACTGGACGATGGGCGCGGAATATAAATGGGAGGTCGGAGATATTGGCGAGCTTACTCTCCGCGCCGATTATTCCTGGCGGGGCCGCATCTATTTCTTCGCGCTCGACCGGCAGGCCCCGTTCAATCGGGAGATTAGTTCGCCCGAAGTGCGCGACTTGCGGGCGCGCCTAACCTTGTCCGATGTAATTCTCGGCACGGGACGCACGCGTCTGGAAGCCTCCTTGTGGGGCGCAAATCTCACTAACGCGCACAATCTCGGTTTTGGCGTTGATTTTGGCTCACTCGGGTTCGGCGGCGTAACCTACCTGCCGCCACGTAGTGCCGGCATCGACGTGAAACTGACCTACTAGTCGGCGCGAATAGCAGGCTGCCATTTGGACAACTAGATCGTCGGAGGTTCCGATCGAGTGGTCAGTCTGGTTCGATCATCGCCGCCCACTCACCGTCCGCCGTAGGTCGTTCGTTGAGATACTCGCCCTGTGCGGGTCATCTGACAGGCGGACGGCTGCCGCCTAACGCCGCTCGATTGGCAGAGCGGAACCTAGCCGCGAATTTTGCTAATGTCGGCCCGAGCGCAATTGACGACAACGTCGACGTTAGTGCGCTTCAAACGCTCCTGAGTGCGGCATCGTTCTCGACCTGAATGACCGGCAGCTTTTAAGCATCCACTTTCGGCGGGCGAATGACAGCAATGTCGGCGGCCGCCGCCCGATGATCCATGGGGGCACGTGTCGGGCGGCGAGGCCGGCTTTTCGCAATTTCGCCCGTCGAGCTGCCTTTCCGGAGTCGACGACATTGCGGACGGCGCTGCGTCATGCAAATTGGGGCGTGATCCGTAGACCCCTAACCTATCTGTTGATCCTCCTTGCCGCGATTTCATGCCTCTACCTTGCCTCATTCTTCGTAGCGGCTCGAGGGCAGTGGAACTGCGGCATCAACGACATCGACCTGATCGTCCTGGGGTCGATCTGTGCTGTCTTCGTATCAGCGTCGGCGGCGGCATGGCGGCAGCTACAACCCACCAGTCTGCGCGGGGGTCTGCAATTTGTTCTCGCGCCTTGGCTCGGGCTCGTATCATTTATCTTTTTTCTGACAGTGCTTGCCCCTAAATGTCCTTTCATTGCGCGCTAACGACAATCCGGCCGTTCACCGCAACCCGCGGCGTAGCCTAGAAAGATCCTGCCGGTGCGGACTCGCCGGCGTTGTTGCCCTTGCACGGCGATGATAACATGCCCGATAGCCGTCGCAGGAGTGCAGAAGCCTTGATTAGTAAGCACCCGAGTGCATGGCTTGTAATAGCGGCGGCGGCACTGATCGCCAGTTGCTTCGGCACGTTCTATTCATTTCTTGCCGTCGGTGTCAGCGACGGACCGGGGCATATCACTGCGCAACTCACGCTCGGTGCCTGCGTCGTGGCGGCACTCGGCGCGCTTGTGATCGCTTGGCGGGCGACTTCGGCGCTGCTGATGCTTCTGTGAGCGGCAGCAATGCAGAGGTTGTGACGCGCAAGCTGACTGACGGCTTCCCCCCGACAGGGCTGACCCTCGCCGGCATTGCCCCACTCCCGAATCCCGTCCTCGTTCCCGATCTGAACGGCCGGCAGCTAATGGGCAGGCGAATTCGAGCCCGGAAGGTCGGTTTCGTCGGCGGTAGCGGCCGCAGAGCTACTTGCGAGCTACGGGCACAAAAAGCCATGATCGGGAACTGATAACGCGACGATTTTGCGAACAAGCGGGGCCATCGTTTAGACTGACGATGGCCCCATCGTCATTCAGCTTCCCAAGTGATCCTTGGCCGCAGCCACAGCCGCCTTCAACGTGCGAGGCTTACGCACGGGCTTAGTCGCCGGTGGGTTTGCAGCTTCGGCCTTCGGAGCGGCCTTTGCGGGAGCCTCAGCCGTAGGCTTGGTAGCAAACGTCTCACCCTTCTTCCGACCCAGACCGAGCTTCATAGCCACTTCGCGGCGATGAGCACTGTAGGCAGGCGAAACAAGCGGATAGGATGCAGGCAAGCCAAACGCTTCACGATAGCTTTCCGGCGTGTAGCCGTGGCGGCCGATGTGGCGTTTCAAACTCTTATACGGCTTGTTATCGATCATACTGATGATGACATCAGGGTTGGCCAACGACTTCCTGATCGACACCGCGCCAACCGGCTTCTCAGCTTCCGCCGCGGGAGCCGGGCCGCCGAGGCCAGACAGGGCTCCATGAACATTGGCGATAAGGCTGGGAAGATCATTCACAGCGACCGAATTGTTAGCGACATGTGCCGACACGATGTCAGCGGTAAGCGCGATAAGCGCTTCTTTATTTTCGTCAGACATGGATTTTCCTCTTTAGTCCCGACACGGACCTTACAAACATAGTCCGACCACCGCTTTCATTCAACGATTAGGAAATTGTGGTTTTCGCTTCTGCTGGAAGTTGAAATTGAAATTACAAATATCCATGTCCATATGGTATGTGACATGAGTAAAAAATATCGTTCTCAGTGCGAATTTACTTATCTAAAAACTTGATTTAAGAAATTGACGTGATTTTTTTGAAATTACTCCGACTTCAACAGCGTGCCACTGCCGCTTGACGCATGAGCGCCCGCTCGGTCGCCGTATAATCGGCGACTCATCCGGCCTTTTCTCTCGATGAATGAAAGGCAGCTTTCAGTAACCGTCAATCGGCTACTGAATGGCGGCGTTGTCGACGCATACCGCCTCACGGTAGTCCAAGCATGCCAGCCACACGGACGCGACGGGCAATGCCCGCGATTTCATTCTCCCACCTCAAAAACCAGGCCCGCTTCTCTTCTTCGAGCCCGTACAGGTCGTAGGTGCGCTCCATGCCCTTCTTGACGTGGTTCAGCATGGCCTCCGCCGTTTCATAGTCGACGTTGAGCCTCTTGGTGTTGGATCGGGCCGTTCGCCGAAAATCATGGGGCGTAAAGCGCTCGATCGGCCGGCCGGCCTGCTGCTCCATGCGCAGCCGCACTCGATCGCGGGCCTTATACCATCCGGTCGTTCTGGGGCCCTCGCATTTCTCTGCTGGAAAGACCCATTCGTCATTGGTTTGCATAAGGCTTCGTCCCAATGGCCCAAGTGCGATCGTGTGCGCGACAGTGTTCTTCGCGCGGGACGCCGGTATCGTCGAAATGCCGTCGACGATCTCTTCCCACCGCGCACGGATGACCTCTGACAGTCGCGCGGCGGTCAGTAGCCAAAGCAGCATTCCGCGCTGGAAGTGGTGCTCCTCATGAACCAAACCCTGCAGAAACCAGCCAATCTCCTCGAGCGTGAGGGTGCGGGTGCGCGGGGTTTCAGGGTATTTCAGGTCACCAAGTCGACGAGCTGGGTCGATTTCGAGTCCAACCTCGGTGCCACGCAACGACGCCGCCCATCCGAAGAATACCTTGAGTTCAACCGCGAGCCGATTTGCGCGGACTTTCGCTGTCTTGCCTTTGCGATCGACGAGACGGACGAGATCAGTCTCAGTGACGTCGTAAATGACCCGCTGACCGATCGTCGGCGCAACGTCCCGCTGGAAGATCTCTATCTTCTCCGCGATCGTCCGTGGCTTATTGATTCGCTTCGCGCGCGAGGAGCGTCCTTCCCGAACTGCCTGCATATAGAGACCGTGAGCACGCGCGACGGTCATGCTCAGCCGCGCTCGCTCCTCTCTGGGATCAATGCCGGCTTCAACCTGCTCATTGAGTACAGCCGCCCATTCGCGGGCAGCAGCAATGCTGTGAGCCGGAAAGGTCCCTAGAACTAGTTTCACTACCACTGATGTTCGCGGCAGCCGCCGTCGGTATTGCCAACGCTTCCTGCCGCCGGGCAGCGCTTCAATCTGCAGCCCCGGTGTCTGAGGGTCGCAAACGCGTACACAATTCAGAGCGTCAATCACGCCCGGGGTAAGTGCCTTTTGCCTTGCCATACCGATCCCTGGCGGCCTTTGGCAGGACACAAAATCGGGACACAAATCGGTACACAAGAGGGGTCAAACCGGGTCGAATCAGGTCTAACCCGGTCCAACTTCCTAGAGTGCTCAATCTAGTCGTAACTTGTTGTCCTACAGCCGAATCTTGAGGATTCGGTTGGCTGGGGCGGCAGGCAAGCCGCCCCAGAGTTAACCTATTAAAAAGTAACGTCGATTTGAGCGTATGGCGTGGTCTGTACCATCGCTTCTACCTGATTGGCTGCAGGCTGCAGTGACGGGTTGTGACACTTACTGAGGGGCACCACCCTTTACGCCGCGTCGTGCCAATCTTGCGACAAGGCGAGATCCGCCTAGCCCCGGACGCCGCGAAAAGTGTTCACTAGCGCGATTGCTGCTACGCCTACGAGCGCTGCACTCGTCCACGGCCGCGCTTTGGCGAAGGCTTTCGCCTTATCTGTCAGCGGCCCCTCCCCCGCGAAGTGAGTTCGGAAGTCGTCCGTAAGCGCGGTCTTATCGTTTGATGCTCGAACTTGGGCAGAGTCAGCCATGGATATCTCCTGTCGGCGCGGGAATGTGCCGAATGGGAAAGGTAACGCTCAGGCAGCCCACGGGTGCCAGAGACCCGGAATGCGCCGTATGCCCACCGCGGCGGCACGACTGCCATCCATAGAAAACTTGGAGTCACGGTCTGGAAAGTCGGCTCAGTCGGACAGTCCGGACAGACAGGAATTAGGCGCGGGTGGGCACAAGCAGCCCTTCGTTCATCCTCACAAACATCGGCGGGCCATCGGCCGCTACGTGGGACGCTGCCCCCTGTGAGGAATCGGGAAGCGCCTCGCGCACAGCTGTCACGTCAACTTGGACATGACTGCACCGCGCCAAAACGCGCAATTTATGCGGACCTGATTCGCCGTAAATTATGCGTCGGCGGAATTGGCTATCGCTGAGATTGCCGGTGTCCATCGCATCTTGCCAGCGATGCCACCGCTCAGATCCAGCGCATCAGGCGTGACCTCGCCCGGTGTAAATTCAACCTCGGCGCCAACCGCGGCAGCGCCATAATGGACCCAGCGGTCATAGAGGTAACGCGCGCTGCCGGCGATCACCGTGTCGGCTGCATCACGCACGATCGCATGGCCGCGCAGAGGATGCTGCCCGGTTTTGACCATATCCATTGATAGGCAGAGGATCGCGTCGAGCGCGCTAAACCGGCCTGCCTTCCATTTTGCGTTGGCGTGCCGCTCGGCGATCCGAAACATCAGGTCGACCGGGAGATTATAGTCGCCGGTATTGAGGAGGACGGCGACCCCGACGAAGCGCTCCTTGGTATTGGGTAATAGCCGCGCGGTCGCCTTGATCTGCTTGGCAGCCTTGTCCAGCGCCTCGGGGATGCGCGGCCGGAACTTCCGATAGAAGCGAGTCCAATCGTTTACGCTCAACGACGCGGGGTCCAGCCGCAGTTGTCCCGGCCCCGTGAAGTTTGGATTGTGGATCCTGCCTCGGCGCAGCAGGTCACTAAAATACTCATCGAGGGTGTTCGAGGCTTGGTACTTGCTGACCTGCTTGAGCTCGATGACCAGCTGCGCTTCGGCGGCCTCGAGAACATAATCTGCGTTGAGCGCGGCTTGCGGAATCTCCGCCACCGCAGCAACCCGCTGGCCGCCGGCAAAGACAATATAATCGTCGAACACATCCTCATAGGCTTGGACGTTGCGCGTTACGGTTTCCGTTTTCAGCAAGTTGGAGAGCGCGTTGGCCATCGCACAAGCTTATGCCGTGCGCGGCCTCTATGCAATTTCGCCAGCAGCGACGGCAAGGCTCAGGAGCGCTGGGACACTGCCTTGATTAGTCGTGTTCGGTGCCGTCTTCATGGCCCGTCCATCGCGCGACTGAGGCACCAGTCACCAGCAAACGTCACGCTCACCGCCTCAGCGAAACCAGACGATATTCCAGATCTGCACGAAATTCTCGAGCAGCCAGTCGCTCCAGCGTGGCGGATCCGGCTCGAGCACCCTGATCTCAGGTTCGAGATCGGCCGCGCGCCGGAGCATCCGCCAGACGAGGTGGCTCGCTTTGTCGAGGAAGTCGTCTTCATATTCATCTCCCACATCCCACCAACGCCAACCACCGGCATGGGCTCCAAAATGTTTGCGGATGAAATAGATTTGCTCGGCTGTGGCGATCGAGGGTGGTCGCAACCTGAGCTCCCGGAAGAGATCGGGCCGGCTCGCCGAGCCAGTCGCGCGGGCCGATGGCCATGGCATCGCCTGCAGCGCATGGATGACACAGTCAAACGCGACCAGCGCCTCTACCTCGAAGCCAGACCTGCGCAATTCTTGGCCACGCAGGAAATGGAATATCCCCTGATGGATACCGGGATCGAGCGTATTGCGCCCAAGCCAGGGCGAGCGGCTGACCGGCACCGATGCTGGGCATGCCCCCCACTCTATGGCCGCCTCGGTTGCCGCGACCGCAAGGGCGGTGCATGCATTTCCGGTCGGCGCAAACTCGCTGCCATAGCGCCTCATGGTCCCCGCCGATCCGAACATGTGAAGCGTCACTGCGTTGCGCTCCCAGGCCATCATCAGCGCCCGCGCAAACTCGCCGCGATGGACATATTGCCTCGCATAATGGGCGAACCACGACAGGATAAATTCGGCATGGTCGTCGGCGATCACGCGTCGCCAGCCATGGGCCCAGTCGGGGCCGAGCGCGGCTACTGCGAGGCCTTGCTGGCAGGCGATGATCCGGCACCGCGGAGTCGAAGCAGCAAACCTTGGCGCGCCGGCGTCTCCAAGAAGCACCGTCCGGCATTCGATTTGATCGTCGCGTGTCTGGAGTTCGGCGAAGAAGGTATCGACTGCGGCGAGCAACGCACGCCGGTCGGTCGTCGGCTCGCCCTGATGGTCATACCACCGCCCCACGCGGTTCTTGGCCGCGAGGATCAAGCGCTTGCGCGACATTGCATTGAGCGCTGTCACGGCTCGACGACGATGGCGTCCACTGCGGCCCGCGCGGTGTCGCCAGGCGCGAGGCCCACCGCAACGACCGCCGCTGAGAGGATAGCCTTGAGCCGTTGCCACGGTGGGGCCGGGGTCGCGATAGCTCGGCGAAGCGCGGGAATCCCTCCCGCAGGGTTTGCTAGCTCGGAGGAAAAGAGGCTCATATTGGCCCATTGATAGGCAACGAGCTCTACAATTGGCTCGCCCGCCATGTCCTTGACCGGCTGACCGGAACAGTAATGGGCCCAGAGGCCATGACAGCGTAACAGTTGCTCGGGGGAGCGGGCCTGCTCGGTGGTTGCCGCGAGCGCCGCCAGCATGTGGTGGGCCCAATGCGGGTGCTCGCGATCAACTACCGCTGTCCAGGGATCGAAGGTCGCGGCGACGAACAGTCCGTCGATCAGGTTTACCAGTTGGCGCGCCCGACGGGCGTGGTCGCGGTTCGGCAGCGCGTGGCGCCAGGCGGCGACCGGCGCACTGGCGGCGGCACCGTTGCTGGCCATCCACAACATGGCCACCACGATATGGACGAGCAGCAACGCATCAAAATCCTCCGGCCAGTCCGGGTCGGCATCGCCGATCAGCATCAGCGGCGAATATATTGCGTCGTTCCGGGCCTGCAGCGTGATCGCAGCTGCACGCGCCTGGCTCACACCATCGGCGACGACAGCGGTGTAATCGCCCGTCTGCGTCGCGAGCTTGAACAGTTCCACCGCGTCGAGCGAATGCAAAACCACATAGGGCGAGCGGCGCAGCCGCGCGGCATAGTGCTTCGCCCGATCAAGAGCCTTCGCGTGCGTGAGTTCGAGCTCGAGCAGGTCGCGGATAATCAAATCGAGCGGCGGAACTTGGGGCGCGTCGGTATCGAAGCGATCCGGGATTGAGCAGAAGCCCGCCAGATTGCCCGCAGCGCTGGCGGGCAATTTGCCGTCCCGAATATGATTGATCGCCGAAAAGGTGCCACCGATCCGCCGTTGCAACGAAAGCACCGGCTCGGTCTCCACATCGGCCTGTAGCGGTTCGAGACTAGCGATCACCTGTTCAAAGCGCTCAAGCGCCTCTTCATGTCGGCCAACCATGAACATGGCAAAGGCAGCGTCCATCCGCATTCCCAACGCCAACAGCGGGTGGGTGGAGGTGTCGACCAGCGTCAGGCCCGCCAGCAGAAAACTCTCGGTCTTCACCCAGTCGCCGGCGCCACCGGCGGCGCTGGCGGCGACGCGGTAGTCATAGGCGGTACCGAGCATCCCCTCCTCGTCGGTCCGGCGCGGCAGGTAGGTGGTCCACAGTTCCAACGCCTCCTCTACCTGCCCGGCGCGTTTCTTTACCTTGGCCATCGCGCACATCAGGATGGCGTCGTCGCCAAGCTGCGCCTGGCGGCGTTCGGCTTCTGCGGCCGCAGCGGCGCTGTCATCCAGATTTTCGTCGATGGTGCGCACGAGCGATGGCGCGATGGCAAGGGCGAGGGGCGTGATGTCTAGACGCACGGCGAGATCTAGCAGCCGCCGAAACTGAGCCACAACGAGTGGCCAGCGGCCCTCGGCCTTCTCGATTTCGGCGAGCCAGACGCGATCGATGATCAGCGATGATTGCGCCCGCACGCCAGCAAAGGCGGTCAGACTCCGGACAATGTCCGGGTCGGGCAGGCCATCTAGCGCGTCGAGTAGCTCAGTGATCTGGTCAATATCCTTGATGCGGTGCATCAGCGGATAGGCGATGAAGATGTCATAATCCGGGGGCGTTTCGCCGCCTCTGAACTCGAGCCTGGCTTTGGTAAGACGCTCGGGGAAACTTGTCTCCATCACCAGCGCTAGCCGATGGAATTCGCGGGTGTAATAGACGAGCGTGGCCATAGGGTAGGTTACGCGCGTTTGGGCGAGCAGCTGGCTGACAAACAGGAAGCGGAAGAAACGGGCCGCCTCGTTGGTCTCGACGGCGGCTGCCTCCTGCTCGAAACGCGCGGCGATGCGCATCGCGGTCTCAGGGGCGGTGTAGACCGCGATTCGATATTGGAAATGGCGGAAGATAAAGAGGTCTATCGGCTTGCTGAAGGGTAATTCGGTTCCCTCCACGAGCCCCAGGATCGCGAACATTTCGCTGGCTTCGGCGATGTGCTGCCAGACCTCGTCCGAGGCCGAAAAGAGACTCTGCATCAGATAGGCGAGCGGGCCGGCGCTGCCCGACAAAAGGCAATGAGTCAGGATAGCCGTGATATCGAGCGGGGTGATCGTCCGTTCGAGCAGGTACACCCAACTGATCTTGCCGTGCATGTCGCGGGCCCAAGGCAATCCGCGTGCGGCGACCGCAGATTCCCGAACGAGCGGCGACACACGATATTCGTCCGCATCGGTCTTTTCGAGCCACGGACCGCCGATGATGTCGATCGCGGTCCCGGGCTCTACGATGGGCGGATCCGCCCGCGCCACCGCCATCAAGCGACGGCGGGTCACCCGGTTCGTGATGAGGCTGACACGGTACAGCATTTCCCGCGGGCCATCAGGCATCGCGGCGATTAAACGGCGCGCCTCACTGCGAACAGCATCCACATCGGGGGTCGAGCCCATCAGGTCGGTCGACGACGGCCGTGGGAAGCCGGCCGCGGACAGCGCGGCGATCCGCGCGTGGACAAGCTGCGAATGTCCATTGGTCGTCGCGGTGATGATGGTGGACCACAATTGCAGATGGTCCGGCGGACAGCCTTCGCGCTGAAGGAAGGCGCTGATCTCGTCATCCTCGAAGGCTGGCATTGGGAGCGTGGAGCCGGGCGCGAGGCTGAGCAACTGGACAAGCCGCGATGACAAATCATGGGCGCTTGTGATGATCAGCTGACCGCCCTGTTCCTTGATCGCCACCACGAGCGACGACAGTGCAGATTCGAACGGCCTCGGGTCGGTGGTCCCGTCGAGATCCTCGAGAACCAGCGTCACCGGCTTGCCCCCGGCCATGACGGCGGAGCGGACGGCGATAAGGCGCGCCCGCACGCCGGACGGGTCGAGGTCGCGCAGGTTCACCCAAGCGGGATGATCTTCGTCTCGTAGCGCGCTCGCCACGAGCAGGGTCTTGCCCGTCCCGGTCGAGCCTTGCAGCACGACTGGACCAGCGACGCGAAGAGTCTGGAATTGCGCCTCGAGCGTCACGCGGGGGAAATAGCGCGGCCCAAGCGGGGGACGGTTTTCGAGAATAGCCTCGGTGCTTGCGATGCTGATCGCGTTGGCGGGCATCGGAGCAGCCATCGCGCGCTGGATCAGCGCAGTGAAATCTTGCGTGCGCAGCTGGATCGAGGTCGCCGCATCGAAGATCCGCAGGAACGCCGCGCGGGTGAGCGGTGGCCCGTCCTTGGCCCGGGCGGCCTCGAGAGCGGCGACGTAAAGTGGATCGAAGGCCTTTTCGGCTTCGACCGCCGGCAGGTTGTCGGTTTTCCCGTGGAGGACGAGGAGGTCTTTGATCCGCCGCACGAGGCTGTCGCAATCGCCTTGCCCGACGACCCAGCTCATGGGCAAAAATAGGCGGTCGATCACTTCGCTCGGTGCAGCGGCGTTGCAAAAGGCGCGGACGGGGTCGGGCAGCGCCGGGTCCGCGGCCAGAAAAGCAGCCATGGTGCTGGCCTGCTCAATTGCGTGCGGCGACGTCGGATCATCATGAATCGCCGACCACAGTATTAGGCCGGCGCGCCCGGTGCCGAAGGGGGCGCCCTGTTCCACTGTGATCTCGGCCGTGGTCAGGTAGCGATAGCGTATCTGATACTCGGGGTTGCGTCGGCGGTGCTCCCAGAAATGGCCGATGGCGTCCCGCACCGCTGGCGTTCTGAGCGTGATCGGGCCCGAAGCGGCCGTATCTTTGACCTGCTCGACGAGGGCGTCACCATCGATGATCAGATCGATATCCTCAGCGCCTTCGAGAATGAGCTCATCGCGGTCGCCCAGATCGATCCACACCAGCAGGCTGCGTAGGATCTGATACACATAACCGCGCAGGGCATCCTTGGCCTGCCGCTTGGAATCTGTCTCAAGACGGCTCACAGGCGCCTTGCTGCCTCGGCATGGGGCATCAGGAAATCGGCAAGGCGACCGACGACCTCCGACAAGGGGCCGGCATCGATCGCAAGGTCGCGCGTAAAGGCCGCCCATTGGACCACCTTCTCGCGATCATTGGCGAAATCCTGCGTGAGAGCGTCAGGCAGTTCCTGCGGGATCGCCGTTTCGCGGCGGGCGAAGGTCGCTGCGATCGCTTGAGCCAGACGTTCGTCTTCGAAGCTGAAGCTCTTCGTCATCAACCAGATGTCGAAAAAATCCTTCAGTCGGGTGTTGGCGCGTCCCAGATCGACCATCGCCTGAAATTTTTCGGCGATCACGGTCTCTTTGGCATAGGCGCGTAGGCGCGGCGCGGGCTGATCGAGCATGACCGGATAGTCGATCTCTTCGGCGCCCGGTTCGATCGCATCGCCGAAACCTACATCGATCACAACCGCAACGACAGCGCCGTCGATATTGGCCGTGGTTCGCAAGCGCACGCCACCATAGGCGAGGTGGTCGCGGATACGCTCGACCTTGAGGGCTGCACGATCGAACCGTACGCCATCGTCAAACTCGATTGCAAAGACCTCTCGGAAGGTCTCGAGCATCGCCTCGCTGTCGGCATCGCCGAAACCCAGTAGATCGACGTCACGTGTCGGGCGCATCGGCAAGTCGAACCAGGATGTGAGCAGCATCGCGCCCTTGAGGATGAACCGGCCTGCATGGGGTGACAGGCTTAGTCGGTAGAGCAGGCGTTCCAGGGCGTAGCGCGTGAGGACGAGCTGGAATTGCTGACCGCTCTCCTTCGACTGGGCGAGCAGTCGCGCGCGTACCGAGGCGCCCATGTTGCGCGGCGCCTTAGACATCAATGGTATAGGCCTCCAGATAGGGACGGATGATCGTCCAGGTTCCGGATTGCCGTGCGCGCTCGGCGATTTCGGCGGGGTTCGTCCGACGGTTGCGCAGTGCGTCGCGCAGCGCCTCGACTGCGACGTTTAGGCCGACCGATTTGCGGAAACGGAAGCAGTCGACGAGCGTGCGCGGGATGGTGAAGATCCGGACGGGCACGCCCTCGATCAGATGTGTTTCGATATCGCTATTTAGCAGCGGTTCCTTGAGCCGGACGATATTCAGGCGCGGCCCGTGCTCGCCAGGCTGCCAGTCCTTGGCGCCGATCGCGAGCCAGACGCGGTGTGGGATTTGATCGGTGAGATCGTGGAAGGCAAGCGCCGAAACCAGACAGACGACGCCCTTGCTGACACGCTTGGCGGCCTCGGCGAGATCATGGTTGGTATCGGTCGGCGCGTCGATGCGCTGGTACAGACCGCGCGAGAGTTTTTGGATGCTCCCATCCTTCTCCATGCGACTGATCGTGGTCGCGGCGACGCCCCCGGCTACGAGTTCGCGCGTGCGCATCATCCCATGGCGATCGAGCAGCGCCAGCGCGCGCTGGCGCTGAGTCCCGGATTCGGATTTGTTAGTTTTCCTCGGAGTTCCGGCCATGGCGTCCGAGGTTTTATAACATTCCCTTTTACATTGCGAGTCCGATGCAACCCACCGGTGAACTGCCAATGCGTAGACTAGGCCAAAACTAAGTGCGCTAGCCCCGGAAAGACAGCGGCCTTACCGTCGGCAGGATCAATAAGCGGGCGTTGGCGAACCACGCAATCCTAGAGGCCCCCTCGCGGTTCCAAGCCGCTTACCACATTGAGAGGACGTCGTAAGTAACACTTCAAATAGATATTTCCAAACAACAATGTTCTGTTTATGTTCGCCAAGCCTGGAGTGAGGGATGGTCATGGATGCAGAGAAATACCACCGGCAGGTGACGCTCATTTTGTCCGACCTGTGGCCACGAGGATTTCGAATACGAGAACACAGAAGGGCCGTTGCGCTGCGTGAGTTGCGACCGACGCCTCTCGCGTGAAGAACTGATCCGGGAAAACGGGGAAGTCATCGAAACCGAAATAGACGATTTGAAGGCCGCCGTTCTCAAGGACGTGAAGACGCAGTTTCGCGACACCCTGCTGAATGCCTTCAAGGGTTCCCAGAATATACGGATCAAGTGATGGCTATTTCTGTTACAGTTTCGGATATTGCCGCCTTCCTGGCGCTGGGCGTGGCGATATGGTCGGCGATCCAGACCACGCGGTTCAATAAAAGGCAGAATGCGTTCGCCGAAACCGCGCAGCGTTTGAACGAACTGTTGATCACACGGGACGCAGCGGAGACCGAACTGCAACGGAAGGCGGACATATCGGCTAATTTCGTGAAGATCGGCAAAAGCAACTACCGCTTAAAGGTGTTCAACAGAGGGGCGGGGGCGGCCCGCAACGTGCGATTAGAAATGCTCGCCGGCGACGGCCTGATCGGTGATAGCGAGCTGCAACAAAAGTTCCCGCTGCCTGTACTGGAATGGCAGCAATATGTGGAATTGCTTTGCTACGTTCATTTGAAATCTTCACGGCGGGCTCATGTGAGGCTGATGTGGGATGACGATGGTGGTCAAGGCCAAAGCAAGGAGTTGTGGCTCGACGTGTATTGACGACCCGCCGCCGCATATTGTGATCGCTATGGAGCCGGCATGACTCGCTCGCGGCAGGAGGCGTGCCTCCACCAAATTCTTACCGACCTGAAACAGTTGCAGCGACGCCCCTGGCGATCGCGAATGTTGGGACTGGCGATCCAAGAGCGGCTCATCACACTCATCTCAAATGCCGAACGGCGGATCACCGCAAGGCGGGGAAAAACTAAGCGCGCCAAGCAGGAACTGGCGAACCGCGTGTCAAAAGACGAAGCATCGCGCCGCAAGGCTGAAATCGGACGCGCGTCCGACGCCATCGGGCGTGACAAAGCACTAATCGGGCTTTGCCGCGATATCGGCGACAGCATCGCCTTTCTCTATGCTGACCGGTGGGACATCAAGCCGCTTGCCCAGAAAGAACCGCCGGGCGACATCACCAACAAAAAGGGGGCGCGGCTCGAGCGGGCGATCCTGAGGCGGCTCTACAACGATGGCCATTCTGCGGTGCTCAATGACCTTACGGGATCGCTGCGCCATGGCGACGTGACCGCGTTCAACCGGGCGGGTTATTTCCACATCATTGAGGCGAAGAGCGGGAGCGGAGGCAATCGTCATCGCGCGGCGCGTCAGCAAGTCAATGCACAGGCGATTCTTGACTATCTCGCCCGTGACGAAGGGGTAATCATGGGCCAACCGCTCATCCGCCGCTCGGTCGGTGAAAGACTGATTTATCACGTTCGCGCTATAAATCGCCTGTTCTCGCTTCTCAAAGCTCATGGTGAAGAGGCAATGCGCGAGGTCGAGCCCGGAGTCTTCTATTGCTTGCTCACGGACAACCCGTCGGGCGAACTTATCGACAAGCTAAGTCGACCCGAAGGACCGGTGATCAGCTTGTTCGCGAACGATGCCAAGCGGCAGGGCCTTGGCTATTTCCCCTTTCCGCTGATTTTCGACGACCCGGCCCACACCCTCGATTTCTATCTCGGGCGCGTCGTTATTCTTATCTCGATTGACCTTTACAAGGTCGCGAGGTTGAGTGGCGCGGCGCTTCGTGCAGAACCCGGACAGAATCTGGACACGCCCCTGATAGTTTTTCCACCGAAGGAACTTGGCCCAAGCGTCCCCGAATACCTTGCAATCGGCAGTCATTTGTTCGGTCGGGTGGGCGCGGAATTTCTGAGCCCTCGCTCGTTGATTCGGATGAGTGAACATCGCGCGCTTCTAATCGCTGCGGATGATCTTGCGTCCTCCAACCAGAGCAGCCCGAACGAAGGGCAGGTTTTAGGTACCTCGCTCGATATCGGGAACGTCTGAAATGGCGGCGAACTCGTCGCCATCCCCGCGAACGGAGTGGCGGGATCGAGATCGATGTATCGGGGTCGGCTCGCTGGGCTCACCCGACAAAAATCCGTTCGTTGGGCTGGCGACATAAGGCAGCCCTGGGCATGGTACCTTTCTTATCATTAGCAGATCGCACCTAGATAAAGTCGTTACGCTTGCAATTCGCGTCTGTGACGCCAGATTAACCGTTACTACAAGCATGGAGAATTGCGTGGCTCGTCGTGTTTTTTTCAGCTTCCACTTCGACAACGATTACTGGCGCACGCAGCAGATCAGAAACATGGGCGCTCTTGAGGGGCAGCCACTGTGTACTCCCAATGCATGGGAGGAAGTGAAGCGCAGGGGCAAGACCGCGATTGAGAATTGGATCGCCGACAACATGTACGGCAAGAGCTGCGTCGTCGTTCTGGTCGGCTCCCAGACGGCGAGCCGCCCTTGGGTCAAGCATGAGATCATCAAGGCCTGGAACGACGGGAAGGGCGTCGTCGGCGTCCGCGTTAACAAGCTGCTCGATCGCAATAGTCAGACGTCCGTCGCCGGAGCCAACCCATTCGACGATATCACCTTCGGCAACACCGGCCGGAAGCTGTCTTCAGTGGCCCAGTTGATTACGCCCACAGGCACGGACAGCAAAACCGCGTATGCTTCGATCTCGAACGGTATCGAGAAGTGGATCGAGGACGCGATCTCCATTCGCGGCCGCAACTGACACGCTGGGAGCAGGCGAGATGGTCGCGGCCACAACGAAGCGATTCCTGAAAGATTATCCAGAGGCGCTCATCGGCGGAGCCGGCGCCGTTTTCGTCGGCGCCGGCGTCTCCATGGGGGCCGGCTATCCGTCGTGGGCGTCGCTACTGACGGAGGTCGGCGAGGAACTCGGTGTGAAGTCGGGCGAACTGCACGATCTGGCGGCGCTGGCCCAGTGGAGCATTCAGGAGAACGGATCGGCTACGCAGGTCCGCAATGTCATCAAGGAGCAGATCGGCGTCGAATACCCGGTTCCTCCGACGCTCGAGATCATCTCGAGACTACCTGTCAAATACATCTGGACGACCAACTACGACCGGCTGGTCGAACGCGCATTTGGGGCAGTGAACCGCCCGATCGACACAGTCTCCGGGGCGGCCGATCTCGCCCTGCGCGCGACGCCCGGCGCTTCACGCCTCTTCAAGATGCATGGCTCGATTGAGCGCCTCGACGACGTCGTCATCTCCACCGACGACTACGAGCTCTACCGTTCGAAGCGCGGGGCGTTCCTTCCACTCCTGCAGGCGCACCTTTCGAGCATGTCGATGCTCTTCCTCGGAATCAGCTTCACCGATCCGAACATCAGGCATGTGCTGTCGTTGATCCGTGAGAGCTTCATATCGGCGCCGCCGGAGCACTTCGCTATCGTGCGCCCGCCGCACCGTGGCGACTACAGGTCGGAGGCCGAATTCGAGACGCGAAGCATCCAACATAGACTCTGGAGCCGCGATCTGAAGCGCTACGGTCTGGTAGTGGTCGAGATCGACGACTACGCGGAGCTGCCCGAGCTTCTACGCCAGGTCGAGCGGCGGGTGGCCGCGCGGCGTGTATGGGTAAGTGGCAGCTGGCCCCCCGAGGCGGGTGCCGAAATCGCCAAGGTCTACGGCGTCGCGCAGGCCATCGGCCAGCTCGTGGGTAATCGCGGCCGCGATCTCGTCAGCGGCGCGGGTCTCGTCGTCGGATCGGCCTCAATCGCGGGCTTCCTCGACGCGCTTCGTTCGAGCGGCGGATGGGACCTCGATCGCCGGCTCATCGCCCGACCCTTCCCTCAGCCGATCCCCGGCGCGGCGCCGGACGGGGTCCAGTGGGCTGCGTTGCGGGCGGAGCTGGCACGGATAGCGGGCATCGTGGTGTTCGTCGGCGGCATGAAGGTCGATCCCGACACCGGCTCCGTTATGGTGGCAGGCGGCGTGCTCGACGAGTTCGAGGCTGCGAAGGCGGCAGACTGCTTCGTCATTCCTGTCGGCTCAACCGGTGGCGCTGCGGCTCAAATCTCGGATAGCCTCATCGGTTCGGCAATCGACGCGTCGGGGCCGAACGCAATGCGTCCCACCGACGAAGAGCTGAAGGAACTTGCGCGCGCCGACATCTCCGTTGGAAAGATAGTGCAGCTGGTGTCCGCGATCCTCACGCGCATCGACAAGCGGACCTAAGAAACCGATGGCGCAGTATATTACTCGCGACGCACTTCGCAGCGTCGCCACCGAATTGGGGGCGGTCGAAACGGCGAGAGTACGCCGGGCAGCAGCTTCGAGATCGTTGGCGGGCTCAACCTTCCTTTCGCATTCCAGCAAAGATGAGGAACTCGTCGCGGGTGCGATCCGGGTGCTCGAGAATCACGGCGCGAAGGTCTATGTCGATGAGATCGATCCGGATATGCCTCCCTACACGAGCGAGGAGACGGCCGCTCTTTTGAAATCGCGCATCCGTGACACGAGCCGCTTCGTCCTTCTCGCGAGCAAGAACAGCAAGGAAAGCAAGTGGGTGCCTTGGGAACTCGGCATCGCCGATGGCGTAAAATCTCCATCGAAGATTGCACTCTTTCCAGCATCGGATTCCAGCTTCGACAAAGCCTGGGCCTCGTGGGAATATCTCGGGCTCTATGACCGCATTGTCTGGGGAAAGCTCGAAGGATATCAGAAAGAAGTCTGGATGGTAATTGACGAGAAGCGCAACACTGGCGTTGAACTGAGCGAATGGTTGAAACGTTACTAGCTCGCAGCTATCGAACCGGCGACGCCTCGCGATAGTCACGGACCTTTATGGCGAAAGCTCCTTTACAAACATAAATGTATTCTGGGACCTGCAGAATGCCGCCATCAAGGCCACGGCGCGCCGTTCCCGGCGCGGCCCTGCCGCCCCATCACCAAATGTTCATTGTCAACGTCTAGCTTTGTGGCATCAAATGCTCTCTCCCCCAGGACTACAATGATCCTTTCGAGCTTTTCCTCGGCGTAGACCTCTCAGTGGCGAGCGACCTCTTGGCGACCTATCGCGACACCGTGCAGGACCTTCCGCAGTATCCCACCACCTGCTTCTCGAAATCGCCGATCGTGACGCCGATGTGGGCGCATTACGGCAAAGACCACTCCGGCTTCGTACTGGAATTCGACGCCGACGCGCTTCGCGGGCACTTCGACGGGGTCGCGGTTGAGGACGTGACGTATAGGGACGAGCCCGATACGAGCATCGTCAAACATCTCGAACGCGCTGCAGCGATCGCTAAACCGAGACATGTCTATTGGCTGCGGCAAGCAGTGTTGCATCATGCATACTTTTCTAAGCATACGTCGTGGACCTACGAGCAGGAATGCCGGCTGGTCGATCAGCACGATTTCAGCGAAGACATCGCCGGAAACCGTATCCTTTTCGTTCCGATCGAATGCGTGACGTCCGTCATCGCAGGGCACAAGATCGCTGTCCCTGCGCTTCAGGCGAGCGTCAAGCTGGCCGAGGCGAACGATCTGGACTGGTACCAGGCCGTCATAGGAAAATCGCACGGATTGCCCTTTTTCAAGAACGGCTCCGGCAGGACATTCGTCTTCGGTGACGAATGCATCGAGGCGGCCGCTTATGTCTGCGAAACGTGCGCGGAGCCTGTCGCCGAAGGCCATGAGCTGTGCCCCTGGTGCAGCATTACTGAGCAAGATGAAATCAATGCTGCCAGCCGCAATCCCTACAGAATACTCGACCGCTATAATCTGTTGGGGCGTTACATAAAGGATGCGGAGAAGATCAGCGGCAGCACTTGATCAGGCGGACCGGAACTGATCCGGTGGTTCCGCCGCGTAGGGAGGGTGACAAGGGTATCCCCGGCCAGAGCCTCGTATATTTCTCGATTTTTCGCTTTCCTTAGCGCCAAAATTCACCGATCACCGCGAATGCTTTGGTGATAAACGAATGGCCGCTTTCGGGAAGCCTTTCTGAGCGCGGGCACGTCCGCTTAGGCGGCGAATGCAGAAGAACTGCCGCGCGCCACGATCAACGCAGCGCGCGGCTTTACGCGGCAGGGCGGCCTTGCTGCAGGCGAGGTCCCCCGGAGGGGGCTTGGCAGCCATCGCGTACAGCGGGTTTCTGGTCACCGGCCGTGCCGCACCATTGTTACCACGCTCGCATTGGACGCGAGATTCAACCAGATTAAGGTCTCTGACACGTCATCGGCATGTCTCAGAATGGATCGATCTGCCTTTGCAGGGAGCGATCAGGGTGGGTGACGGACAATCGATGTTGGGGCGCGCATTTTGTGATTTGCACAGCCGATGGCAGCGAAGCTGATCCGGCCACGTGATGCGATTACAGCCTGTGGCAGCATGCTGCAGGGTTGCCCCAACGGCGAGCAAGGCTTTCTGCCGCCGTTGGAGCTATGCGCTAGGCGATCCAATAGAATTCGATCAAGTTGCTACGGATCGATCGTCGGAAGAAGTCAGCGTCAATGTCGCCCGTGGCTCGTCGAGCGCGCGCAGCTTTCGCTCAAATTCCTTCGCCAGCTGCCGATGCGCAGCACGCGCCTCCGCGCAATTGGCGGACTCAGCGGCGGCAATTTCCTCGTCCAGCCGACGCATAAGATAAGTGCGGTCCCCGAACATTTCGGCGTCCTCCAAATGGGCGACGGCACCGGGGAAAGGAGGCGCCGCTCGCCGACGCCCCACGCTCGAAGCAGATGATAATTTTGCTAGGTCCGCAGTGCAATGACTTCGGTAAATCCGACACCTTGTCGAAGCGAATCGCCGTCATGCTACCCACGCACTTGAAGGCTGCGGGTCGAGCGACTGCTCTCGCGCCCAGCGTGGGGACGGCCGAAGCCGAAGTCGCGGCACATTGGAATACGAATTGCGGGTTCCGATCCCGGTTAAAAGGTCCTCGATGGGATGACCGATCCGAAGTCGTTGCCGGCTTGGTTCGGACCCGCCGAGATGGATCGGAACACCGGTGAGTTCGGGCGGACGAGTCTTCGCGGTGGCCTCAACTTGCATCGCACCTCACCGGAATATTGGCAGTGACGCCTGGTTCAAGAGACATCGCACCAGCACCATTGCTCATCATCTGTGGGCCGACGATGGCACCGTCGAACTGACCGATTATGATTGAAACTCAAGGGTGCCCATTCAGCCGGCGATCGGGCGCTATGGCGTTCCCTTGCCATGGCCAATGTCCATCGATCTCAACGGACAAGGACCAACTCAACACGGTGCGAATGAGGACCAGGAGTCCCAAGACTGCAACATTGCTGAGCGTCGGCTCCAAGGCTACGGTTCGGATCACATCAGCAGCCACCAGTAGCTCCAGTCCGAGCAAGAGGGGCCTGCCGAGTTGCTGCTTGTAGGTCCTGAGAGAACCTTCGTCTGTCAGACGAAAAAGATAGCGCACCGTCCCGGCTTTGACCGCCATGACGACGACACCGGCAACGATAATCGCGACCGCAAGCACTTCGATCCCCAGGGCCGCCCATTCGATCGAGGCGTGAATGACACGCACGAGTTCGTGACTGGCTGTCCCGCTCATGACCTTTCGAGCTCTTCGAGAATGGAGACGCCCAGGACGCAACTTTGAAGCCCCATCGAGACACAAAGATGCAAGACTGCCATAATCTCCTCCGGGGTCGCGCCAGCGGCCAGCGCCCCCTTGATGTGCCGTCGCGTGCCGGGTGTGTACATGTGCGTGACAGACGCATCGAACGCGATGCTGAGCAGTTCGACAAACCGCGGCGTGAATATTCCGCTTTGGTAGATTCCCGCGGCGAGGGCGAAGAAATCATCCGTCCAGGCGGGGGAAAGCTCGTAGAATGGATCCCACGCGGCGTTCCATTGCCCGATCTCACGCATCCTGTCGGACGCCGGAGTCGGCGGCTTGGGCGTATCGCTTGGTGTCACGCCTGCCGCCGCCATCTCCTCCAGCAAGATCGGCGCGCCAAGGCTGCATGAATGAATTGCGAGCGCAGCGCCCATCTTCAGAACCACCAGCACTTCGTCGCGGGTGGCGCCAGCCTCCAGCGCGCCGTGTATGTGCTGGCGCGTTCCCGTCTCGTTGAGACTGCTGCAGGCGCAGTGGAGCGCGAGCGAGATCAGTTCAACTTCCTTGCGCGGCAGGACGCCATTGGTCCACGGGTTATTGCCGACGCGGAGCAGAGCCTTTGCGCCCTGCGGATCCCATTCCTTCATCTTCGCGAGCGATGAATCCCACGGATTGTCTGCATTTGTCGTCGCCGCGGCTACGTCGTTGGTCATCGGGTTTTACCCTCTGTGGGAAGCGAGGCGTGTGCAGACGGCGGGTGGTTGGCCTGGTCACTGCCGTTGGCCGATGGCAGGCTCAAATCCCGACCATCACGTCGTTGCCTTTTGATGCGCACTTCGAACTTGTTCACGCTCAGCCCGCCGCCGGAAACAACCCCGGTGGTGACGTCGAAGCGCATGCCGTGTTCGGGACAGGTGACGAGACACCCATCCAGAGTGCCATTGTGAACGGACTGTCACCATTCGTACGGAAGCGCCTAGACGTGCTCTTCCACGACCTCCTCGCCGACGACCATGTGCCCGTCAGAACCGCCAAACCGCGCCTTGGGAAGCCTTCCGTCGGTCACATGCACGTGGAATCCCGCGTTGCCGTCTAGACGGTTCGGCGGCAGACCGAGATTGGCGAGCGTTTCCTCGGTGGTCTCGTAGGTGACGCCGATCTTCAGCATCTCGCGCGCCTGCTCGGCCGTTGCGATGGGGCGACCGATAAGCTCGGCCATCTGGACCTGTTTCTCGATCATCTGGACCGAGCTGAAGCGTTCTCCCTTCGTCGGCCCCCAGAGGTTTTCTTCAATGCCGGCTCGCGTGTGCTGTCCCAGGGCGATCATCATCATCGACACTGGATAGGTGTACCGGAACGTGCTCTGGTATGTGAAATGGGAACCGTGCGGCGTTCGCCTGACCAGCTCCATCATGTCGAAGGGGTTCACTCCGCAGGCACCGCCGACCCCCATGCTGAAGAAACCGTTCACCGGCCCCTTGTAATACCCCTTGCGGATCAGCCGTTCCACCAGCTCGAGCGAGTGGACGTGGGGGAGGGCGAAGTAAGGCTGGATACCGTTCTGCACGCAGCGCTTTATGTTCTCCAGATAGAATTCGGGCGTCGCGTCAGCCACGAGATTGGCCATGGCACTGGACATGGCCGGGTTCGTAAAGCGGGTGCCGGCCCAGGCATCATCCAGGCGGTTGATCGCCGTGTGATCGTACAGTGTGGAGCCGCAGGAGACAGTGATCTGATCGGGCTTGGGGTCTATTTCGCACAGTTTGTGGCGCGCGTCGTAGCTTCCGAATTGTGCCTTTTCACCGGGCTCCGGAGCAAAGGAGATCGACCCGCCGACTTGCAGGACCATCTTGGGCACGGCCTCGCGAAGGCGCCCGATTTGCTCGGCATAGTGCCTGAAGTTCTTGGAGATATGGGCGGTGTCGGGATCGCGTACGTGGATGTGCAGAAGTGTCGCCCCGGCGTTATAGCAATCCACAGCAGCCTGCGTCTGTTCATCCCAGGTGACGGGGAATTTGTTTTCCGGTGTGCAATCCTCTGGCATCCACATGGGCCCGTACGGCGCTGCCGTGATCATCAAAGGCGGCATGTTTTCCGGAAGCAGCGAGTCGTCGGTGAAATACATGTTATGTCTCCCTTCCCGACATAATCAGTCATGATCCCGAGTGCCGCGCCATCAGGGTTTGAACGGGGAAAAGTACAGTACAGACCCTGAGACTATCGAAAGCCGATGCCGCGAGTTGAAGTACCCGGCGCGAGGGCGCTTAGGGATCGACCATCCGCGGGCCGGAGCGGGCATAAGACAGTCCATCATAAGCCATCGGGCGCCCGTCTTCGGCCCGCACGACGATCCCGCCGCGCAGACGCCAATGACCACGGCCTGCCAACCGGGGAAAACCGTAATGACAACAGCACCTTTCCCCCAAAGCGGATGTTAGAACAGTAACGCCGACGTTCATACGCCTCCGCACGCTTCCCGAGACCGGTCATTGTTCCCAATCTGACCGGAGGGCAGCTATCAGGCAGCCGAGATCGGCCTCTGTATGGCCGCTATGTCGTCTGTGGATGGCTCCCGCGTTGCAAGCGCTAATTGAGGTCTGGCGATCGGTCGGGTGCAGTCGTCTGTCCGGCCTGTTGATGCAGTCGGTGAGGACTGCTGGCCCTGATGGAGTCCGCGAACAGGGTCCCTATCGGCGGAGCAGGCTGTTGCGCCTGTGACTTAGCTCGGGGTGTCCCTGTTTCCGGTCTGACCGGTTTCGCCATCACTTCTCTTTGCGCTCACAACTTCGTTCGGCCGATCTCCTCAGCCGGATCCGATATCATGCGGCCAGCACCGGAGCATGATGCGCCCGATAATCCTGGCCGCGGGTCATCATTGCCCAGGCGATCCGCGCCATCTTGTTGGCCATGGCTACGCTGGCAACACGCGCCGGCTTCCTGGCTAGGAGAGCGACAACGCGCGGATCGACAGCGTCCGGCTTGCGTTTCGCTCGACAGATCATCGAGGTCGCACCGATGACGAGCAGTTGTCGCAGATATCTGTCGCCCATCTTCGTTATGCGTCCCAGGCGCTCCTTGCCGCCACTGGATTTCTGTCGCGGGGTCAGGCCAAGCCAGGCGGCAAACTGACGTCCCGAGCGGAACTGATGTGGGTCGGCCACCGATGCCGCCAGCGCGGTCGCTCCGACGGGCCCGATGCCCGGGATCGTCGCCAGGCGACGCGCAACCGCATCGCTGCGCTGGAGGGCGTCTAGGCGACGATCGAGGTCGCGAAGTCGCACGTGGATCTCAAGCGCCTGCCGAGCGAGCATTGCGATCACTTCGGTCGCTTGCGTCGGTAGATCGATCGTGGCCTCATCATCGACGATCTCCCGCGCGGTCTGCAATGCATGCTGCAGGCCTATGGGAATGGCGACTCCGAACTCGGCAAGCTGACTACGCATCAGGTTGACCAGCTGGGTGCGTTGCCCGATCAGCAATTGGCGCACTCGATGCAGCGACAGCGCCGCCTGTTGCTCGCGCGATTTGACGGCGACGAACCGCATCGTCGGACGCGTTACGGCTTCGCAGATCGCCTCCGCATCGACCGCGTCATTCTTGCCACGCTTTACATAGGGCTTCACATAAGCAGGCGGCATCAGCCGCACGTCGTGGCCCAGGTTCGTCAGTTCGCGCGCCCAGTGATGCGATGTCCCGCATGCCTCGATGCCAACAAGGCAAGGCGAAAGCTTCGCGAAAAAGGGCAGAACCTGCCCGCGCCTCAGCATCTTACGCACTACGACCGAACCGGCCGCATCGACACCGTGAACCTGAAAGACGTTCTTGGCCAAATCCAGGCCGATCGTGCTAATCTCCATGGCGGATGGCTCCTCTGCTCGGGTCGCTCGACAGCAACCCATCTTGGCACTCAGATGCCGTGAGCGGGAGCCATCCACATGGGGTAATCGCGGGAGCGAGTCGCCCTAATGCAGTCGCAGCATGGAAGCGGGTGGCTGCTCCCCGATAAGATGGAAATACGGGCTCACGACTGGACGCCGGGCCCAAGCATCTGACGGAGAACAGCCATGGAAGAGTATATCGGGCTCGACGTGTCGATGAAAGAGACGGCCGTCTCGGTGCGGCGTGGAGGCAAGCGCATTTGGCGTGGGAAGTGTGCGTCGGATCCCAAGCTCATTGCGGAGCTGATACGCAAGCGCGCGCCATCAGCGAGGCGGGTGGTTTTCGAGACCGGGCCGCTATCGGTGTGGTTCTACCATGCGCTCCGCGCAGAGGGGCTACCGGCGATCTGCATCGATGCACGCCATGCCAAGGCTGCACTCGACATGGCGGCGAACAAGACCGACGCGAACGATGCGGATGGTCTAGGACATCTGGCGGAGGTCGGCTTCTTCAGAGAAGTGCGCGTAAAGGGGTTCGACAGCATGCTGGCCCGGACACTGGTTGCGGCACGCACCCGGCTGGTCCGGATTGCAACCGAGCTCTCGAACCAGATCCGGGGACTCATGAAGACGTTCGGCCTGCTCGTACCCGCGGGCAAGGGAAGCAAGTTCGAGGAGCATGTTCGGAACCTCCTCGTCGATCAAATGGGTCTTGCCGCTATCCTGCTGCCGATGCTGGAGGCTTGGCGTAGCATACGCATTAGAGCAGCCGAACTCGGGCGACAGCTAGTCGCCGACGCACGCGCGAGCGAAGCGTGTCAAATCCTCATGTCGATCCCTGGGATAGGCGCGATCACCGCGACATCTTTCGCGACTGCGATCGAAGATCCCAACAACTTCAAGAAATCCAGCTCCGTGGGCGCCTGGCTCGGGCTGACGACCCGGCGCTACCAATCCGGAGAAGTAGACTATGACGGCCACATATCGCGACGAGGTGACCGTCACCTGCGCGGTCTCCTCTACGAAGCGGCGACGGTAATCCTCACCCGCTCCTCGGCAGATAGCGATCTACGGACGTGGGGTCTCAAGCTTAGGGAACGCGTCGGCTTCAAGCGCGCAGCTGTTGCCGTCGCGCGTAAGCTCGCTGTCCTGATGCATGCGATGCTGAAGTCCGGGGAGATGTTTAACCGGTCTGCAGCCGCTACATAGGAATCGGATAGCGTTCGGCCCGAACGCGCCGATACGTCCCTGCCGGGACGTGGGCAGAGCCATTCCGCCAGATGAGGTGCACAGCTGAATAGCAAAGTGCGTCATCCACGCGCCGATACGTCCCTGCCGGGACGTGGGCAGAGCCATTCCGCCAGATGAGGTGCACAGCTGAATAGCAAAGTGCGTCATCCACATTGGAAGTCTCAACCCGCGAAGCCCCATCATGTGGCGGCCGATGCCGACCCCGAAGACGACCATGCACCCGGCAAACGATCTGCGCCGAAATGACTTGCCTTAAGGCATGCGATTAGACGACCTCATCCGCGGAAGTGGCCCGCCAAGTTGCCATCGACAATCCTCCCCACATCGGCCGCCTTCCCGGCCAATTGACTCGAATGCGCCACACTGCGCGC
Organism: Sphingomonas sp. DBB INV C78; assembly: GCF_042693015.1. Classification (NCBI taxonomy): domain Bacteria; kingdom Pseudomonadati; phylum Pseudomonadota; class Alphaproteobacteria; order Sphingomonadales; family Sphingomonadaceae; genus Sphingomonas; species Sphingomonas sp. DBB INV C78. The sequence goes on from NZ_CP170544.1 coordinate 3,303,869, forward strand.
ATGCCTGTTTCCCTTTTTGTCGGCGCCACCATGCCGCAAAAGCTGGCCCGCGCACTCTGAAAATGGAGGGAGCTTTAGGCCAACGAGATTTCCGCCGCCGCGCGGGCCGCCCCACGCATCGCGCCTTCGATATAGCCGACGCCGGTGCAGTCACCGACTTCATGCACGGCAAAGCCCTCGGCGCGCAACGTCTCCGCCAGGCTGGCGTCGCCATGCGCGCCCTTGGCGACGATCACATGGTCCGCCGGCAGCGCCTGGGCCGCGCCATCCTTGTCGGTGAACAGCACGCGCTTTTCCTCGATGCGGATGTCCGCGGCCGATGGGTAAAGCCCCAGCCCATGCTCCCGAAGCTCGTCGAGCAGCCGCATCCGCCGTACGATCGTCAGCCCCGCGCCGAACCGCGGTGCATCGTCCACCACCGTCACCGTCCGCCCGCGTTCGGACAGAAATTCGGCCAGTTCCAGCCCGACAAGCTCGCCACCGACGATCACGACATTCTTGCCCAGCGGCATCCACTGGTGGCTCGCCTTGCGCACGAAATCGAGATTGGCGGTCATGCCGGTCGCGGCGCCCACCTTGGTCAGCAACCGCGTGCCTAGTCCCACCTTGCGCTTCAGCTCAGCCGAGCTTTCGCCCAGGATCAGACGGCGCATATCGTCGCCGCTCAGCACATACGGCAGGTCTCCGCCGGGGATCGGTGGCATGTCGCGCACCGCGCCCGTAGCCACCACCACCGCATCCGCCTTCAGCGATCGCAGAAGATCGGGCGTAGCGCGGGTATTGAGGCGCACGTCGATCTTCGCCTTGCCGACCTGGAGTTTCAGCCAATCCAGCAGCCGCTCATTGGCGGGATAAGCGAGCGACGCGAATTGCAACGTGCCGCCCAGCCGATCGCTCGCCTCGATCAGCACCACATCATGCCCAGCCGCGGCCAGCCGGCGCGCACTTTCCATGCCGCCCGGCCCACCGCCGATCACCGCGACGCGCTTGCCGCCCGCCTGCATTGTCGGGCGCAGATATTCGAACCCCGTCTCCGGGTTCACCGCGCAGCGCAGCGGCTGGCAGACATAGATCGCGCTGATGCAGGTGTAACAATAGATGCAGGGCAGCACGTCCTCCGGACGCCCCTCGGTCAGCTTGCGCGGCAGATGCGGATCGGCCAGCAGCTTGCGGCCCATCGAGATGAAATCGACACCGCCCTTGGCGATATGCGCGTCGCCCACCTCGGGGTCCACCCGGCCCGATGCGATCACCGGAATGCCGACTGCCGCCTTGATCTTAGCCGCATAAGGCAGGTTCAGCGCCGGCTCATGCGGCGTGTGCGATCCCGAATGGAGCTTGGCTTTGGCCGTATCGTGATAGGCGGTGACGGTGATCGCATCGGCGCCTTCCGCCTCCACCATCCGCGCGATCGCGATGGCGTCGTCGATCTCCAGCCCGCCCTTCTTGCCGACTTCGCGGGAATCGAGCTTGCACCACATCGGAAAGTCGGGGCCGACCGCGGCCCGAACCGCGCGCACCACCTCCAGCAGGAAGCGCACCCGGTTCTCCAGCGGCCCGCCATATTCGTCGGTGCGCTTGTTCGTCTTGGGCGAGATGAAGGACGACAGCAGATAGCCATGCCCGCCATGGATCTCGACCCCGTCGAAGCCGGCCGTCTTCGCCCGCACCGCCCCGGCCGCGAACTGGCCGATGACGGTCTGGATGTCCTCCACCGTCATCACCTTGAATTCGACGCTGGTAATCCGGCTGAACGCGGCCTCCGCCAGTTCCTCCAGCAGGAACGCCTCGGTGAAGTCGCCGTCGGGCGCATCGGGGAAGCTCGGCGTCCAAACTGGCCGACCTGCCAGCATGTCCTCCATCGCCACCAGCCCGCCATGATGGAGCTGCGCCGCAATCTTCGCGCCATGACCATGCACCGTCTCGGTCAGCCGCGTCAGACCGGGCAGGAAGCGATCGTCCGAAATCGCGATCTGGTTCACCTGGTTGCCGCCCACCGGCCAGGCGACCCCGGCGACGCCGGTGATGATCAGGCCGACACCGCCCTTCGCCTGTTCCTCATGATAGCGCAGGATGCGTTCGCCGATATGTCCGTCGGGCTCTGCCAGGCTCGCCCCCATCGCCGTCACCGCGATGCGGTTGCGCAGTTCCAGGCTGCCGATGCGGCCGGGGGCGAGAAGATGTGGAAAGGCGCGCGTCATCACTTCATCTCCGGCATGCTGTTGACGCTCTCAAGGGCTAATCGATGAGTAGCAAGATAGTTTTGCGAAAACTCTTCATCCACAGGCATCTCAACGAACCGCGCGACGTCCGCCTTCCTCCGTAGGGAAACCATCTGAATTTTTGTTGGATTGAGGGCGCCGGTCATCATGGCGACTGGAGTCTCCCAGTCGCGCATACTCGTCTTCGGCGCCGCCGGGCGGAACGTGATCATGCTTGCAACTCCGCCTGGATGTTCAGCGGGACCTTAAGGTGAGCGGAAATGTCGCCAGTGAAATCGAGCAGCGAATAGTCGCGGTAAACAAAGTGCCAGCCTGCATCGGCGCGTTCGAAGCGATCATGATAGCGGCCCGACGCGATCAGTTGCAGGGGCAGGTCATCGGTGACCTGATAGACAGTGTAGTAGGAGCGTGCCGTCGCAGTGCCGGCCTCCTCGTCTATCTCTATGATCGGGTTGGTCACTAGGTGCTTGGTGCGGGGCGTTCCACAAGGATAGATCATCACGTACGTGTTCCAGACCTCGAGCAACCCGGCATCGTCAATTGGTTCGTCGCTGTATCTGACCTTGATGCGCGCCTGACGAAAAAGGGCGGCCGTTTCCTTCAGAGCGCCGCTGTCGAACAACTCGCTATAGCGATAAAGAAGATTCGCGATTTCTGTGGCGCTGTTGCTCATGGCATGGCTGTCCCAATAACGGTTTTGACGTTTATTGCCTTTGACCTGGCATGACACTTCAGGGGAGCGCGGGTCTGACGTTGGAGGCGGCCGCATCCACAGCCATCGCTGCCGCCCGCAAGCGCCCCAGGCAAGGATGGCGGGCGTCATCCAGGGGACGACGCCCGGTGCCGCTTTTGTCAGGCTTCCTCGACCTTGGCGGCCATTTCAGCGACGGTCGGCATCTCGTGGACGTGAGGGATGACCTGATCGAAGGTCTGGAACTTGCCCAGAAGCTCCTGCGTCAACCGATTCTGGTGCCGCAGATAGAGAGTGCGGCGACGCAGATGTCCATTGGACGCGGGAGCCGCATGCAACCCGCAACCGAGATGTACGGTCGCATCGCCCGGCTGCGTCTCGAACGTCACGACGGGCAATTGATCCCATTCTTCCTTTGAGAACTGGTCATGACAGGTGCGTCCCGCGCTTCCGGCCAGAAAGAAGAGTTGGGAGCTTTCCGGCGTTGCCGCGTCCAGCTGAATGCCGACGTGCACGCGGGGGCAGGTGATCGGACAGCCGCCCAGGCCGCAATCCTGATGCCAACCCAGCGAATAATTCGAACCGGAATTGGCGGCGCCGCTGGTGAACTCCCGGAGAATAGCGTGTGTGCCGTTGTCACGATCATGGGCCGGAATTACATGTTCGTGCGACAACCCAGTGAGAAATTTCGTCACCGGATGGGTATCGAGCGAATTCATAAGTTCCGAATTGAGTGCCATATAGTGAAGGTCCCAGACCTTCTTGATGCCGTCGCTGTTGGACGCCCAACGCGAAAAAACATCGCCTTCGACCGAACTGTCGCGCAGGCGGTCGGTTTCCTCGGAGAGGCGCTCAATCTCATCCGGCGTGTAAGCGCTGCGTACATGCAGGTAGCCCGTAGTGCGCAAATAATGGGCCATCGCTTCCGGATCGGCGTCGCGATCGAAGGATTTGCGAAGATCGAGCGGCGACCCATCGCGGTCGCGCAGATCGAGTGCCTTAGGATTGTAGATCGGCGTGCCGCTGTACAGGCAGCGCAAGGCCGGCTCCCAAGCGTCCCACTGGCGGAACTTACCGCGAACGAAGCGCACAGCCTCTTCATAAAGCAGGCCGTAACGGGTTCTGAGTTCGTAATAATAGTTCTGCCAGGCGTCGCTCGACAGCTCGATCACCAGTTCGGCATCCGCCGACACGCCGGGCACAATCCGTACCCCGTTGCTTTGACACACATAGGTGTAGGCCAGGCCCTGGGGCGTCTGAAGCGCAATTGGCGCCGCGTTCGCTACGTCCCAGGCAATCTCGTCGCTGACGCCGCGACGCAGGCGATGCGGCAAGATAATCTCGTGCATTGCCTTGAAGTCGACTGGTGACAGACCCAGACTTTTGGCTGAACCCACATTCACATCTCGCTTCGCGAGAACCGCAGTCATGTCATTCATCTTGCTCTCCCGAACTCGGTGATCTAAGCTGATACTCTTTCATTCCTTGGGCCAGCTTGACCGCGGCCTTGAAGCTACGCTCCTGTCAGATCGACGTGTAGGGTGCCATTCCAACCTCGAGGGGACATTTCGGGTCATTACTCTCGGCAGACGAGTGCTTGCATGGCAAGCGCACACGGCTAGATTCCTTGCAAGTGTGATAGATGGTGCAATCGAGACTCAGTGACGATGCCGACTGTTGACCGCATTCCAGCCAAGCTGCTGATCCCTATGCTGCGGGATCTTCAGCTTCGCGACGTCGCCGTCGATCAAGTTCTCGACTGCCCGGGCGGGCGACTGGCACTTGCGCCCATATTGTCAGGCGACATGGTCTCACTCGACCATCGGGATTTCGTCCACGCATACGGATTGTGCACATTGCTGCTCGAACAGGCGAGCTGTCATAGTCAAGCCAAGAGCAAGAATCGCAGCAAGGCCCTTGAGGCTTTCTTGAATTTTGTCGTGGCCGCCGACACCTTGAAGGAAGCATGCGAGCGCTCTGCGGAATTCAATGCCTTTCTTGAAGAGCGTGGCTATTCCATTCATCTTAGTGCCGAAGATGACACAGCTAAATTCTCAATAGATTTCAACCCATCGATGGCCCATCCTCCTTTGTCGATTGTATCTTCTTCCATTATATACTTTTACAATTTGTTTTCATGGCTTACTGCGACACCGGTGACGTTATTGAGGTCGGATTTTCTCACCTTCATCAACCTGACGAAAATCCGTGTATAGATACGCTTAATACCAATATCATTTACGGCAATGGTCAAAACTACCTTCGATTCAGATCTTTCAACCTCACCAGGAAGATCGTTAGGTCGCATGATGACTTGCGTGGAATGGTTGATCGCATCGCCTATGACCCTCTGCTTTACATGCAATCATTTGAACCGATGTCCAATAAGATCAGGCATATTATAGGGGAGTTCATTCAGGGTGGAGGCAACTTTCCCGATAGTTTTAACGTTGCCCAGCATCTCGGCATCAGCCCATCCACACTTTCGCGCCGCCTGAGGCAGGAGAATACATCCTTCCAGGACCTGAAATCGTCCTGCCAGGAGGCTGCGGCCAAGCGATTCCTGCGACAGGGGGATCTCAGCATGCACGAGATTTCACAGCGCCTTGGCTTCTGGGATGTGCGCAGTTTCCGGCGCGCCTTTCAGAACTGGACAGGCGTCCTACCTTCTACCTTCCGTTCGCAATCACAGTTTCCGACCGACGCATGAGCACGCTCGCTGTGGGATAATACCGGGCGCGTGGCATCGCGATCCGGCAAACGGGCGTGACTTAAAATGTCCCCTCCTCGGCGAAATAGCGCCCTCGTCCTGCGTCGAACAACGACGCATGGAGCTACATCAGACAAGCTCAGAAGTCAGGGTCAACCTGGCAGGCTCTCGGGATGGGGAATTCAATAGATGATCGTACAGCGCGCTGCTCTGCTTGCGTCTGGTGCTCTACTGTACGCAGTTTCCGCCAACACCAACGCTATCGCTCAGTCCAGCACGCAACCTGCGGGCGCCGCCGCCCAGCAGGCGAACGAAGATCTGCCGCCGGCAGGGCTCGCCGATATCGTGGTGACGGCGCGGCGCACTAGCGAGGCACTGCAAGATACTCCGGTGGCGGTTTCCGCCTTTTCGCAGCAGTTTCTCGAGACGCAGAACGTCCAGCAGATCGGGACCATTGCGCAATTCACGCCCAATCTGGTGGTGAACGAACAGCCGTCGAGCACGACGGCGGCATCGTTCTTCATTCGCGGCATCGGCCAGACCGAACCGTCCTCAGTCGCGGAGGCCGGCGTCGGATTGTATCTCGACGGAGTATATATCGCCCGTACCGCGGGCGCTGTGTTCGACCTTGTCGACCTTGAACGCATCGAGGTACTGCGCGGGCCGCAGGGTACGCTTTTTGGTCGTAACACCGTCGGCGGCGCCATCCAGCTGGTTTCAAAGCGGCCCACGAACGAATTCGGGGTTGAGGCAAAGGGTGGCTATGCTTCGTTCGACGAGTGGTATGCCAAGGGAGCGATCAACACTGGCTATTTAGCGGGGTTGCCGATCAAGGCGATGCTTTCCTTCATGCATCGCGAGCGCGACGGTTATGTCGACAATCTGCTGACTCCTGACTCTAAGGATCCAGGCGCGCTCAACTCCGACGCCGTCTGGTTGACCGTCCGCGGCGAATTCGGCCAACTGACGGCCGATTACACGTTCGATTACAATCATCGCGTGGGCGTGCCGCCGTTTTTCCAGACGATCGCGGCATCATCCGACGCAATTAATTATTACGGGCGCTCGCCTCAATTCGGCGGCGCGCCTTATGCCGTCGGATCGGAGCGGCTCGACGAAGGCCAGCAGGCCGGATTTGTCGATCGCTTTGGCAACTATCGCTTCGACGCGCGCTCCAAGACAAAGGGCCATTCGCTGATCCTCGAATATGAGGCCAACAGCCTCCTTACGCTCAAGTCGATCACCGCCCATCGTTCGTTCTTTCAGGATACGACCGAGCCGCTGACCGGCAACGGTGAGCTGAAAGGCATCGCGTTTGATCCCACTTCGCCTACCCTGACGTCGGTGCAGTCTGTCATTCCCTTCACTGGCAACAACGCCCCGCAAAAGCAGCACCAGTTCAGCCAGGAATTTCAGGCTATCGGCGACCTTGGTGACTGGAACTACCTGATCGGAGCCTTTTACTTCCACGAGAAAGCTTCGGAAGATAATCGGCAGGCGCTCACGCTCGTCACGACGCCGGCAGGCCTTGTCAATTACGGCTTCCCGACCGCGCTTGCAGATGCGGTCGCGGCGCTCAACCCTGGCCTCGATCTCATCGGCATCAACGCCGCGCCGGTTCAGGCTTTTGGCGGGACATCGGAGTCGATGGCTGTGTTCGGACAGGTAAGCTGGCGTCCGGCCGCTGTGGACGATCGGCTCGAGCTGACTGGCGGCCTGCGGTATACTTGGGACTATAAGACGATCGAGTTGCGCGGCGACGTGCAGCCGAGTGTGAGCGGGCACGCCGACTATACCAATTTCTCGTGGCTGGGTTCGGTGAGTTACAAGCTCATAGACGAAGTGATGGCCTATGCGCGAGTTTCGACGGGGTACAAATCCGGCGGCTTCAACCCCCGAGCGGCGATCCTTAATCGCTTCGACCCGGAACAGGCCCTCGCTTACGAGGCGGGGCTCAAGGCGGAATGGTTCGATCGGCGTCTGCGCACCAACCTAGCCGTCTTTTACACCGACTATGACGACCTGCAGGTGCAGCAGTTCGCATCAGGCTCGTCCGGTGCGACGACCCTCATCCTCAATGCCGGCAAAGCGAACTTCAAAGGGTTCGAGCTCGAGGTCGTGGCGCTACCGTTCCGAGGTGTTACAATCGACGGATCGCTTGGTTATGTCGATCCAAAATATGACAGCTTCCTGTTCCGCGACCCGGCAACCAATCAAATCATCGATGTCGCGGATGAAGGGCGTTTCGCTCAGGTTGCCAAGACCAATGCCCATATTGGCGTTCAATATGATTTTGCAGAATTCAGCTTCGGCCAGCTTTCGGCACGCGTCGACGGCTCTTATCGCAGTAAGATGTACTTCCATCCGCTCGACCGCGTGAACCCGTTCAACGAGGATGTGGCGGCGGGTGAGCAGTACACTCTGGCAGCACGCGTGACGCTATCCGAAATCTCGATGGGTCCGCGGGCCAAGGCGATGGTATCCTTGTGGGGCGACAATCTGACCGACGAAGAGGACATCGCCTTCGGAATCGATTTTGGTGGCCTCGGTTACGGCGGTTCTCACTTCCGCAAGCCGCGCACGATCGGCGTCGACTTCAAACTGTCATACTGATTTCCTGATTTTCAGCGGCGCGCCCCGAGATCGTGGCGGGTTGCGATTTTGTCGCAGTCCGCTGTCCGTGGTGATCCAGAAGCATTTGATGCACGGGAAGGCAGTTCAACCTATGCCGAACACGGACTTCCGAATTGAGTTGCGCGGAGAACGTTACGACGCAACCCAAAAGCGGTCACGTCTCCCGATCTGAAGGAGTGGCGGCGGTCCTTCACTCACGACGCGAACCCAAGAGGGCGCGCAGAATGGAGGACGGACCATATGGCCGTCAGATCGATACTATTACCGCGTTGCTTAGCACGACCTTATCCACGCTGGTGACCGCGGCGTTTGCGGCGGAAACGGCGGAAGGCCCCGCAGCAAGCACAGCGGGCACGAAACCCGAAGGCATGACCAACCGCGACTGGCGGCCCCAGATTCTGGATCTTTCGGCGCTGCGCCAGAATGAGGCGAAGTCGAGCGCTTATGGTTCGGATTTCGACTATGCCAAAGAATTCGCGTCGCTCGATCTCCACGCGGTCAAGGTCGATATCCGCAAGGTGCTGACGACGTCGCGGCCCTGGTTGCCGGCCACCTATGGCCATTATGGCCCCTTCTTGATCCGCATGGCGTGGCACAGCGCCGGCACCTATCGCGTCATCGACGTCTTGATTATGTAGCTGCACAGTCCAGGAGAGCATGAATTTGCTCGGCGATCAGCCGTGGCGCATGCTGCCCAGGGTCAGGCACGCGCCTGTGAACGATGAGAAAACAGGTTTCGTCGATCTGGCCGAGCAACAAGCGGGCGCGCAGGCGCACTGCCTGATCGTCGGCGGCTCGGCGGAACGCGCTAAAACGACGGCCCAGATCGTCGATCAGGTCATCGCGCTGCTCGGAAAGCTGCCAATACAGGCGGTCTTCGAGCCCGGCCACCTGGGTCAACAATCCGCAGATCGCCGCATTTTCGCGATGGAAGTTGATGTAGAAGGTCGCCCACTGCTCAAGTTCTGCAACGTGAGGCCCCTCGAGCGCCATCAGGGCGTCGAAGACGGGGCGCCACTTCGGCACAAAGTCATTGGCAACGGCGCAGACGAGGGCAAGCTTGCTATCGAATTGCCCGCCGCCTGCGGACCAACGTCGCACTCTACTACACGGACTATAAGGACAAGCAGATCAACCAGTTCGCCTCGGGTACGGGCGGAGCGACCTCGATCATCCTGAATGCCGGCAAAGCGCGCATCCAAGGCGTCGAATTCGAAGCGACGGCGGTGCCGGTCGACGGACTGACGCTTTCCGGGTCGGTCGGCTACACCGATCCGAAGTTCAAGGAGTTCGCCTTCCGAGACCCCGCGACCAATATGATCATAGATGTTGCCGATGAAGCGCGTTTCTCTAACGTTCCGAAATGGAACTACAACGTCAGCGCCCAGTACCAATTTCCGTCCTTTGGCTTCGGCGAATTGCTAGCGCAAGCAAACTACTCCTACCGCAGCAAAATGTACTTCTTCCCGCTCGACCGAGTAAATATCTTCAATGAGGATATTGCTTCCCCAGGGCAAGGAACGTTGTCGGCGCGGCTGACGCTGTCCGAAATTGCGTTGGGCGGCACTGGCGCGATGATGGAGATCTCCGCGTGGGGTGAAAACCTCGCCGACAACGACAAGTTACTCTATGGAATCGACTTTGGAGGCCTCGGCTTTGGTGGGGCGAGCTTCGCCGAGCCGCGCAGCTTCGGCATCGATGTGAAGTTCAGCTATTGATCGACGGGGGCTGCCGAGGGTGCAACTGTCGGGAGATACCGGCAACCATGCTGTCCGCTTCGTTGGCGTTCGCCGTTTTGCTTTTTGCCGGTGTAAATTGTGGAACTGAAGGTGGTTGGTGTCCCCCACCACCCGTTTCTCGCCGATGACCTCGGATTGGCATGGACGAATGCTTGAAGAAATCACGAAACAGAAAAACCAGTTACTCCGGGATGACCTCACGCAAGATGCAGATAAGCTTCCACGGATTGACTGCTCTGGTGACCGGCTCGACGCGGGGGATCGGTTATGCCATCGCCCGGAAACTCGCGCAGGGTGGTGCCAGCGTCATCGTCAACGGCCGGACACAGGATGCAGTCGACTCCGCCCTCGTCAAATTGCGTGCGGATGTGGAAGATGGCGATTTTCGAGGCGTTGCGGCGGACATTGCCGCTGCGGACGGCTGCGACCATATGATTGCTGCAGAACCGAAGATCGACATTCTAGTCAGCACTGCGGCGACATTCGATTGGACCGATTTCTTCGCCGCGTCCGACGAGGACTGGTTGCGCCATTTCAACGTCAATGTTCTGTCCGGCGTGCGTTTGTGCCGGCATTATCTGGCAGATATGCTGGACCGTAACTGGGGGCGCATCGTCATGGTGGCATCCGAGTCCGGCCTCAATATTCCGGCCGACATGATCCATTATGGGGTGAGCAAGGCGGCCGAGATTGCGCTGGCCCGTGGGCTTGCGGAACTGACGGCCGGAAGCGGAGTAACTGTCAACAGCGTGCTTCCTGGGCCAACAGCGTCGAGCGGGTCCGCGGCTTTTCTGGATAACTATGCCGAAATCCACGGCGTGCCCCGGGCAGAGGCCGAACGCCATTGCGTGATGGCCATGCGCCCCACGACATTGCTGCAACGCTTTGCCACCGAAGAAGAAGTGGCGAACATGATTGTCTATGCTTGCTCACGACAGGCATCCGCCACGAATGGAGCCGCAATGCGCGTGGAGGGTGGCATGTTGCGGCATCCCGGCTAGCCGACTGGTTCGAGGCAGTTGAGGTCAATCTGGTCAGTTGATCGGAACCGCTCATGGTGTGACGCGCACGCTTACGAAAGCTTATCCGACGTGATCCCGCGCTGCTCGTAGGAACCGCAGCTTTCGGACGCGTCGCGGAAGTCGGAACGACGTCCGTGAAAGATGCTGCCCTATCACGTATGTCAGCCGAACGCTGGAATAGCCGCGAACCTCGCGGGTGGCGATCCGACGTCATCTCTTCATATTTGCGACGCCGCACCAAGGTAGTTGTGCACTCCATTAGGCGGTCGGTGGCGCGCGGGCGTGTAGAAGGGCGAAAGGAGCGGCAAGAAGCGGGGTAGGAGGAACCAGGCCAGGCGCCGCCGCGCGCGCTTGGCTGCCCGCCTCGATTGTCGCACCTCTACGGACGACATGCTCGCTCGATCGGTCTTAAGCATGTGCGCCGCAATCATGCCGCTATATTTCTTGAGATGCCGGAGCGTGGTGTAGGTGCTGTACAACCGGTGCAGCCAGTTACCCCCAAAACGGTAATATGTGTCGTGGGCGACCATGCGGTGCTCATATTCCTCGGCCAGGTGCCATTTCCAGAGGTGGATGACCTGCTCGTCACCCCCTTCATAGAGATCGTCGAGGCCTTCGAAGATCAGCTCTGCATATAGCGGGCCCAGGCATTCGAAACCCTGACAGTAGCCGAGGTTGAATTTCATCGATTTTGTGTCGAGGTAGCGCTCATAATCGGCCCCGATGGCTGCCTCAAACGATTTCAGGCGATCATAGCCCGCCTCGTACAGCGCGCGGTTATAGCGTGCATGCAGCTGGCAATGGGCGGTTTCCTGCTGGACGAACGTTTTGAGATCGGGCTGGAGCGGATCGTCGGACGGCAACGTTGTCCGCGCGCGCAGCATGACCTTGTTCAGATAGGGCTCGAGCTGCATGATTACGACCGACGACGCGTTCAGGATGTGACAGAATTCGCGATCCTTCATCCAGAGCGGCAGGGATTTCGCAAAATCGAGCGTGGGCCGACGCACTTTCATCGCTGATCTTCCTGCTGGTTGCGGCGCAAGGGTCGGAAGAAGTCCTGTATCTCGGAAACGACCAGATCGGGCACCTCCGCGGGCGCGAAATGGCCGCCTTCGGCTGAACGGGTCCAGCGCTGCAGATCGAAATTGGCTTCCATCAGGCTGCGCGGCCAATGACACACGTCTGCCTCCAGTTTGAGGCAGCCCGTCGGTACATCGACCATGCGGGCACCATCATGCGACGGCTGCCAGCCAGCTTTGCGATTTTCGTAATAGTATCGCGCCGACGTACCGATCGTGCCGGTAAGCCAGTAAATCATGATCGACGTGAGCAACTCGTCCTTGGTGAAACGTTGCGCAACATCGCCGCCGCAATCACTCCAGCCACGGCGCTTTTCGACCAGCCATGCCGCAAGACCGACGGGCGAATCCTGCAGGCCATAAGCAAGGCTTTGCGGTTTGGTGCTCTGTTCCGCCGAATAGCCACTTTCCGTTGCAAAGAAAGCCTGGGTCCTGGCGTGCCAGCCAGCTTCATCCGCCGCATAGGCCGAGGCGTCGGGCAGCGGCTTCCCGAAGCAATCGAGCGGTGCCCCGCCGATCATGTGGATGCCCAGCACGTCTTTCGGATATTTATGCCCGAGCTGTGCAGTGACGAACGCGCCCCAATCGCCGCCATGCGCCGCGAAGCGGGGATAGCCCAATATCTCGACCATCAGCTTGCGCCACAGATCGGCCGTTACGCGGGCATCCACGCCGGATTGCCGGAGGGGACTTGAATAGCCGAACCCCGGCAAGGATGGCACAACGACGTCAAAGGCGTCTGCCGGATCGCCGCCATGCGCCGCCGGATCCGTCAGCGGACCGATCACCTTCGCGAAATCCCAAAACGTCCAGGGCCAGCCGTGGGTCAGGATCAGCGGCATCGCATGATCCCCCACTCCCTTCTGGTGGATGAAATGGATCGGAATGCCATCAAGAAGGACACGGAAATGAGGAAAAGCGTTGATGGCTCTTTCCTGCGTCCGCCAATCGAAGTGATTGAGCCAATAGTCGGTCAGCTCACGCAGATAGGATGCGCTTGTTCCGGAAGACCAATCGTCATTGGCGATGTCGTCTGCCCAGCGGGTTGCCTGCAGACGTCTCCCAAGATCATCGAGCACCGCTTGCTCGGCGTGAATCATAAAAGGTTCAGGCTTCATTCTCGTCCCCGTCGCGGCGGCATTGCCGCCCAGATCGATGCTCGTTGTTCCGTGGCTGACGAATGAACATCGCGCGACAGCGCGGCTAGCGCTTGAATCTTGCCAGAAGGGGGACATAATTTGTCAGGCCATGGTAACCACCCAATCGAACAATATGAACGTCCGCGCCGCTGAGGATGTAATTCCAGGCCGCATGTTGCAGCCGCTGCTACGCGATCTGGCGATGCGTGGTGAAGGTCGTTTCAGTATATTGGCCGCAGCCGAAAACGACCTACCTCTAGCAGGGATCGTATCGGGCGAGGCGGTTCTCGCGCTGCCGCGTAGCGACTTCGCCCGCATTTACGGCGCTGCCGCGATCCTGCTTGCAGAAGCGATCGGGAGGGAAGCCCCTGTCAAATTCTCCGCCCGCAGGGACGTGATCGCCATGCTCGTCACCGCTCTCGCGCCTTCCACAACCTTGCGCGAGGCGGTGGAGCGGATCGCCCAATTCAATGCGGCAATCGCCCAGAACGGTATCGGCATCACTCTTGTCGATGGCGACGATGGCGGCCAGCTGGTCGTCGATTTGTCATCGACATTGCAGGATCCCCCCCGCAGCCTCACAGCCGCAGGCATGGTCTTCCTCGTGAACGTGTTGACCTGGCTTGGCGGGACAAAACCTAAGATCGTCAAAATTGGCCTCACCCAAGAAGAGAACACGATCATCGATCCGTGCCTCCTGGCCATGGATATCCCCGTTTCACTCAGCGAGAGACGAACATATCTTCAGTTCGCTCCCGGCGCGCTCGATGAAGGCGTCTCTGGCCGTCCGTTTGTCGCGGCAGAGTTCATGGAGCTTGTCGCCCACGATCCGCTATTCTCCGTGCGCAAGCGTGCGCCGATATCAAGCCGTGTCAATGCCTTGTTTCTTGAATGTGAGTTGGCGGAAACCTCGATCCCCGATCGCATCGCGACCGCCGAGCACCTGCAGATCAGTCCGTCGACATTTCATCGTCGCCTGAAGGACGAAGGAACTTCGTTCCTCGCTCTACGATCCGCATGGCAGCAGAAAATGGCGAAGCATCTCCTTGGCCTGACCATATTGAATGTTCCGGCGATTGCGCGGCGAACCGGCTTTCACGACGCGCGCACGTTCCGCCGCGCCTTTATCGACTGGACCGGTCAGCGCCCCTCCGAATTCCGCAAGAGGAAATAGCAGTTTGCTACGCGGGTGTGGCGGTAAAACCTGATACACCAACGGCCTGCTTCGGCAATATTTCCCGCCAGCCACCAACCTATCGCGCTTCTCTCAGACTGAACTCAACGCTATTGCCTTGCGCCTCAATCAGCGCCCTCGAAAAACATTGGACTTCGAGACCCCGGCCGATAGGCTCAAGAAGGTGTTGCAATGACCGATTGAACCCACCCCGACAACGCTGACGTTCTTGCACCTCTGGACGCTTCCCGAAACCGGTAATCGTTCTTTATCTGAATGACCGGCAGCTTTCAGGCGTCGCCAAAGGCACAGCGAATGGCGGCTTCTCTATCGCGGCCGTCGTTAAGTGATGATCTGTTTGGCCATAGACGCCATCCTCGCTTTCGTTCTGCCTGGTTGATGTCACCGCACGGGGCTCTCGCTTCTCTTCGAGGTCGGCCGGCAGCCGCCTCATGATGGGGTTAGAAGAATGAAGTGGTTCAATCTATGTCTCGTCCTTACCGCCGAGGCAGCAGGGTCGCCGCCATTACGAACTCACCTCACCCGTCGTCCCTGTGGGGACACCTTTCTGCCGAAGCAGAACCGTCAATCTCCCTGTGATCGGCTTTGGTCTTAGGTGATCGCTGTCTCGGCGGTGCCGTTGCTCCAGCGGAAGTCAGAGCCGTCGACCCACATACGGTGCAGGATGACAGCCAGCCTTCTGGCGAGTGCGACGGTTCCACGGTGCATGCCCCGACGCATAACAACGCGCATGGCCCATGCTTTCAACCATGACCACTGCTGACTGTGCGTGAGCATCGGCAGCGCCGCTTCGTAGAGCACGGCTCGCAGCGCCGGGTCACCGCATTTGTGATCCTGCCGTCATATCAATCTCGCCCGACTGATGGCGTCTGGGCGTCAGACCTGCATGCGCGCCGACGTCGCGCGAGTGCAAAAAACCTATGCGGTTGATCCACGGATGCCCGATAGGCCAATGCCGCGACGGGACCGACGCCGGGAATGGTCATGAAACGCCGGCACACCGGATCATGCCGGACCCTGTCGAGCAGCATTTTGTGAAGCGCGGCAAATTGCTCGCGCTTCGCGCGTCGAACCCGGAGCAATGGCTCGACGATTGCGGCAAGTTCCGGGAAGCCTTCCACCAAGTGGCGCACCCGCGCTTCGTAGCCAGATGGGCTGACGGCACCGATCCGCAAGCCGAAGTTGCGCAGCGTGCCGCGCATGTCGCTCTCGATATCAATGAGCTTGCGCTGGATGAGCCGGCGGCTTGTCAGAAGCATCCGTTCTTCCTGAGCAGCCAGTGTTTTTATATGAACCGGCTTGAACAGACCCACCCGCATCATCTGGGCAATGCCGCGGACATCATTGCGATCAGATTCGTTGATCTGCTGAGCCTGAAGCAGCGCCTTCATGTGCCGCGTCTCGACGCACAGCCGCCGCGATACACCATCTATGTCGGCGCTTCCGGCAGTGACTTGAAGCAACTGCGTTGGCGTCAGTTCGCCTCTGCATCGCAATTCGCAATTCGCAATTCGCAATTCGCAATTCGCAATCCGCAATCCGCAATCCGCAATCCGCAATCCGCAATTCGGCTACCGACGCGCCAATTGGCTGCCAATGTTCAGGATCGTGGGCGCGGATGGGGAATGAACGCTTCGAAGCCCGCAGTGCAAAAGGCGACGAGCTTTTCGGTCACACGGTCCAGATCGCTTGATCTGAGCGCGCCGCCCGTCTGACGATCGAGGACACCACTTTCCACAAGGACGTGGGTTGTCGCCGCCTGAAGAAAATAGAACGCCCAGTTGACGTCTTCCGGCACCATATCCGGGTGGAGCGCGCGAAGGGCGCGGACATAGGCGTCCACGATGTCATCGAAGCTGTTTCTGTAAGGCGAGAGGAAGCTTTCCTCCTGCGGCAGGTTGGCCAGGCGGGCGAGCAGGCGAATATAATTCTTCCACCCCTCCCCGCCCCGCATCGACTTTTCAACGACCGGGGCAACGAATGCCTGGATGATCGCGGCACGACGTTCGGCAGGGGAGCCTTGCGTCACCAACGCCGTGTCGAGCGCCGCTTCGAGTCCGGTCACATTCTCTGCGGCGCGCCTGTCGATCACCGCCGCGAAAAGCTCTTCCTTGGTTCCAAAATGATAGTGGAGGAGTGCC
This sequence comes from Sphingomonas sp. DBB INV C78, assembly GCF_042693015.1. NCBI lineage: Bacteria > Pseudomonadati > Pseudomonadota > Alphaproteobacteria > Sphingomonadales > Sphingomonadaceae > Sphingomonas > Sphingomonas sp. DBB INV C78. The sequence continues at coordinate 3,320,444 of NZ_CP170544.1, forward strand.
ACGCGCACCGGTGCCGCTGCGGCAATGTCGGCAAGTGACACCGCATGATAACCGTTCTGCGAGAATAAGGCTTCCGCACTGTCGAGGATGCGCTGACGTGTCCCCTCTGCGCGCCTGCGCACCGGCGGATCGCCTCCCAAACCTGATCCCATTGTCCGCACTCCACCTATGCAAAGTCGTAGTTCCTGCGCGGATCGATTGACAGATCAGGAACCGTTTAGCAAATTTGGTTGGTCAACCAATCAATGAAGAATCGGACGCGGCGCAACGAAGGGATTGATCGGCCTCAGCTCCTGCATTGCCGTACCGACGCACATCGTCCGGCCAGTCGCGCCGGGACCGTGAAAACCAGCCGCGCAAAGACCTGGCTCGCACCTCGTCCCGGCGCGAAAAATCTTGGCCGCGAGCAACCCGTACTTCCCGAAGCGGAATGCGGCGACAGGAGCAGATGCATGACAGAAATGCCCTTCGAGGTTCGCCTCGCCCTTCAAGATCTCATGACCGATTACTGCTACGCCGTTGATGCGCTGACCCGCATCGATGACCTTCTCGATGTGTTTACCGAGGATGCTGTCGCCGATTTCTCGGCGATCGGTCTGCCCCTGATGAACGACAGAGGGGAGATCAAGAAGTTCTTCGACGCGGTCTTCGCCGACATGAGCCACCACGCGCACTACATCACCAATTTCCGACCGGTCTCCTATGACGGAGATCAGGCGGCGATGACGGCCTATGTGATCGGGCTGGGTCGCTCGCGCGACGGAAACAGCGTCGAAGTCCATGTGTGCTACGGCTTCGAATGCGTGCGCCGGCAAGGCGGCTGGCGCTGCCGGCACTACACCATCACGCCAATGCTGCCGCTACCGGCGTCGCTTGACGAAATCCACGGCGAACATTGAGTGGGAAGGAGCTGTAACGGCATGGCCACCATTGCGAAATCCCCCACCGAGCGTAGCCCCTATCCCACCTCGCCGGACGCCGCACAACCGAGCCCGCGCGGCGACGCGATCACCGGCGATCGCTATTGGAGCAAGGACTTTGCCGAGCGCGAATGGGACCATATTTGGAAGCGCGTCTGGCATGTCGGCGGACGCACGTCTCAGCTCGAGGAACCCGGTGACTTCGTCACCCACGAGTTCAAGACCGAGTCCGTCATCCTCGTAAAGCAGGACGACGGCACGATCCGCGCCTTCTTCAACGTCTGCATGCATCGCGGCAACCGCCTGCTGCAAGCGCCAGAAGGTTTCGTCCCGGGCCGCTTCACCTGTCCCTATCACGGATGGAAGTGGGGAATCGACGGCGCGTTGAAGGATGTCCAGGATCCAGAGGATTTCGAAGTCAATCCATGCGGCCGGCTACGCCTGAAAGAACTGCCATGTGATACGTGGGGTGGCTTCATCTGGTTCAGCTTCGATCCGCAAGCAAAGCCGCTGCGCGAGTTCCTCAGCCCGATTCCCGACCTTCTGGGCAATCGGGATCTGGATAACTGGACCCGGGTCGTCTGGCGCCAGCTGCGCGTCAACACGAACTGGAAGTTCGCCTCGGACAATTTCAACGAGGCTTACCATATCCCTGCCGTGCATCCGCAATTCATGCCGATGATCGACGATCATTATTCGACGACGGTCTTCGAAATATACCCCAACGGCCACAACCGGATGATCGAGAAATTTCAGCCGTCCAGCCGCTACCCGGATGCGGAGCAGATGAAACCGCTTTGGGCACAGGTCCTTTCGGAATGGGACATCGATCCACAGGCGTATGCGGACCGCGCCCAGGAGGCACGCATCGCCCTGCAGCAGGCGCGGCGGCAGCTCGGACCGGCGCGCGGACATGCCCATTTCAGCCAGTTAAGCGATTGGGAACTGACCGATCAGTTCCACCATACGCTGTTTCCCAACGTCACGCTGACCGGCACGCCGGAGGGACTGCATTTCTTCCGCACCCAACCCCTTGGCGACGATCCCAACTGGTCGACCTTCGATTATTGGTATCTGGTGCCGAAGATCGAGGGCGCCGACGAGGTCGCGACGCTTTATGGAATGCGACCTTACGAAGAGGCCGAGTTCGAGGACGGCGACTTTGCCGAGTATGAGGCGACGATCGCGCAGGGCGACTTCCTGGCGCAGGATCTCTCGCTGGCGGTGACGCAGCAAAAGGGCCTCCGTTCGATGGCGTTCGAAAGCGCTTATCTGTCGAAACAGGAAGCCCGCGTGGCCCGTTTCCACGAGGTGATAAACGACTATCTTGAGGGTCGTCGATAAGCCCTCGCGAACCGCGCGGGAAGGCGTTGCAGAAAAATGCTGGTCGGCTCGACTAGCGACGCCGGATCCATTCGCGCGACACCTATTCCGTGAAGTATAGTTACATCACAGCTAATCGATCCGACTAATAAAAGTCGTAGTTTCAATCATCGACATGATGGGCAATTCGACTTGGAATGTATGCGATTATCGAAAGAACATGAGGGAGGGATGATTGCTATGCGATGGATATTGAACGCGGGAATTTCAACCCTCGCATTGATTTCTCCAGCACTTGCGCAGGACCAGCAAGCGACGACGGCGGAAACAGCTCGGAGCGGCCAGACGCCGGCCGAAACGGGAGGCCTCGAGGAGATCGTCGTGACGGCGCAGAAGCGCGCGGAAAATCTCCAGAATGTGCCGATTTCGGTGACAGCAGTCACGGGAGCGGCCATCGAGAACGCGAAGATCAACGACATCCAGGGCCTCGCCAACTCCATCCCCAACGTCCAGATCAACAGCTTTTCCAACTCACCCGATTCTGCGGTGTTCACGATCCGGGGAATCGGTGTGAATGATGCCGATCCCTATGTCGGCACGACGGTCTCCGTCGTCCAGGATGGCGTTGTCGTGGGGGTCAACACCGCCGCCCTGCTGTCGTTGTTCGACATCGATCGCGTGGAAATCCTGCGTGGACCACAGGGCACGCTGTTCGGTGCGAACACGACCGGTGGCGTCGTCAACATCATCACCAAGCAGCCAACAGGTGAATTGGGCGGCGAAGGCCAGGTCATCTGGGGCAATTACGGCCGGCTCGATCTCAACGCCGCGATCAATTTTCCGATTACCGACGCATTGTCCGGCAAGGTGAGCCTGCTGCACACGCAATCGGACGGGTTTTTCCGCAATTACGCAGACGGCAAGCGGCTCGGCGAACGGGATATGACCTCGATCAGGGCCTATCTCAGATATGAGAGCGGCAATTATGACGGCACATTGATCGGCGAATATGACCGGTCGCGCAACGGAGCGCAGACCGGTGTGTCGATCGCAGGCCCCGGCGAGCTCTTTTACACGTCGGGAGAAACCGACCAGGGCATCAATTTCCGGAAGGGCCATAATAGTGACCTTCCCGACAAGAATGATCGCGATACCTACAGCATCACGTTCACGCAAAATCTCGAAACGGGCATCGGAAAGCTCGTCTCGATCACGAACTACCGGCAGTATGACAGCGATCTCTATTCGGATGATGACGCAACAACCCTTCAGCTTCTCCAGACGCATCGCGTGTCCGACCAGTGGCAGTTTTCCCAGGAACTGCGCGATCATGTCGATCTGAGCGACACCATCCAGCTGATCGTCGGCGGATTCTATTTCCAGCAGCAATATGATCTGATTCAGTCTACGCAGCTGGACGGCTTCCTGCGAGGCCTCGGCCAACCTCAGGAGCAGCACCAGAAGAATTGGTCGATCTCGGCGTTCGGACAGCTCTATATCGATCTGACCGATGATCTTCGGCTACAGGCAGGCATCCGGTACAGCCACGAAAAGACCAGCGCCCTCTCGACCACCGCGAACAGCTTCACGACGACACCCGGAGGGCTTTCGAGCTTCGACGATCCGCTCATCCCGGGCAGCCTCATTGAAGCCACCGGCAAGAAATCGTGGGACAATGTCGGCTACAAGATCGGCCTGGATTACCGGATCGACCCCGATATTCTGCTCTATGGCTATTATGCACGTGGCTTCAAGTCGGGCGGATTCACCGGCCGCATAGCCGTCGCCGAAGATATAGGTCCGTTTGATCCCGAACATCTCGACACATTCGAGATCGGCGCAAAAGCTGACCTCCTCGACCGTCACCTGCGCGTGAATGTCGCTGCCTTCTACAATCTCTACAATGACATGCAGGTCACTCAGAACATCACTTATCCGAGCGGCGCCAACTCGGCCTCCATCGCGAATGCGGGCAAGGCCAAGACCAAGGGCTTCGAACTCGAGGTCACCGCGCTGCCCGTCGAGGGCCTGACGCTCTCGGCGTCGCTTGCTTACCTCGATGCCTATTATACGGATTATGACACGCGCGTGCTGGATCCGGCGACCGGTGCGCTGGTACCGGTGAGTTATGCCGGCAACCGCCTGATGAACGCCCCCAAATGGAATAGCATATTGGGCTTCAACTGGGAAGTTCCGGTCGGTCCGGGCAATCTCACGACGTCGGCGCAATATAGCTATACAAGTTCGAAGTTCACAAACTTCACGGATCTTCCGACCGAGAAAGTCGGGGCCATCAATCTGGTCAACGGCTCGATCAGCTGGTCTCCGGATGGCGAGGCGTGGTCTGTCGGGATTTATGGACGCAATATCTTCAATGAAAAATATTACGGTCAGAAGATCACGCTGAGCGGCATTGCGACGCTCGCCTCGCTCGGAAATCCACGAGAATATGGCGTCGACCTGAAGTTTCGCTTTTAGAGCCTGGCGATACCAGCCCCGGTTGCGGCATGTCCTCCCCTCTGACCCCCGTCTGCTATCGGACGGGGGCCCTTTTGCGGGGGAAGCTATGAATATGTCTGAGGCGGATCCGACGCCCGCTTCGTCAAAGACGTTTGAATGCTGAAGTGCTGGCCCAGCGTAGCCCCTGCTCACGCAGCCCATCAACGCCTTCAGGGCCCGATCGCTGGATTCCCGGGAACGATGCGTTGGCGCCCCGCAAAGTCGCCGACTGACGCCGCGCACAGATTGACGCCTGCACAGATCAGGAATTCGAAACGTTCACCATCAAGCCATCCTGTCCGCGGACCGACCAATTTCGGACGGCTCAAGCTGATCCAAACTGACAGGGCGATTGAACCTCCGTGGATCTCGCTATCCGGTCGAATTGTCTCCACGATCCGTCGCCTCGCTTCCCGAACAACGCCCACCTATCAATAGCGTTCATTGCGCCGGCGCCATTGCGGGGCAAACCTCGACCGAAATCGGTGGCTCACTGAGGAGCCCCTTGGGCCGCGAGAGGATGAGGCATGAGCGATATTGCCCAGCTGCAACGCGAGCATTTCCCCGGCCAGACGTACCGCGACATTGCCCGCGCGGACGGCCAGCAGTTGCCGCCGGTGATCGAACGCCAGAGCAATCCGGAGCAATCGACCGAGGGGGCTCGGAGTTTAGAGTTCAAGCATCGGGTTCGTCGATCGTTCGGCTGATCACGTCAGGCCCGGCTGAAAAGCAATTGAGGACCGAAACAAGCGCATCGAGATCCTGATTGAACGACCCAGGTGAGTAGCAGGATTTGAGAGTCTGCCCCAGCCGAGCGATGCGCGAATCCCGGGAGTGGATCGAGGGGATGGGACCATCGCCCAATTGCCCATTTGACAATACGCCCCCCTGAAAATTGCGCCGGAACTCATCACAATGACCAACTCCCGCGGCTGTTCAAGCGAGTACATTTACGGAGCTCATCGCCTCCTTAGCGCATCGTTGATAACGCCGCAGGCGTCGCAGCCTTGGCGGCGAAAAGAGCCAAACCGACCGATGCTCAATATGCGCAGGGGAAATGAGCGGACCGCCGGGTGGTGTTGGCGGCCCGCTCGCGCGTGATACGCAGCGCAGGGAATTTTCTCCCCGTGGCCTCAACGCCCGGCCAAAAGCTTGGTGCCGTATCGAGTATCAGCCTTGCGCCCTCAGCGGGACGGCTTCCGGTTGGTCAGTCGCGCGGCAATCGCCGGAGCAACTTGCCGTTCGACATCGACTTAACGGTCATCGGCGATGTCAAAGATCATTTTTGCGATCTTGCCGCGGCTGGCGTCGAATTTCGCCCCTACGCAAGGGTACGGAGCGCCTCACGCAGGCGCGACCGCTCAGCCGAACGATCGGCCCTCTGCTGCCATGGCCCGACTTGGTCCAATCGGCGACTGTGTGGGCGGCGCCCGACACTATGTTGCCGCCCACCAAGCGGCTTGCTCGACACCTACGCTCTCAATCGCACCACTACTACTTAAGATAGTCCGAAGAATAACCTCGATCAGCCCAGAACTGCCGCGGTTCTGCAATATGGATGTCGTAAGGGTCGAGTTCCGAACGGGATGCCTGTCGCGTTTTCAGTCGCGTCCGCATCTTGTTCGGTGACCTGGACAGACTGGGCAAAACAATGCCCGGCGTTCCTTAGGAGGCGTGCCATGTTCGACGAAATTGACCGGGCGTATTTCCGGTTAAGGGCCGACGAAGAGCGCCGCCGGGCGTCCCAGGCGACCAACCGGACGGAAGCACGTCGATATGAAAATCGGGCGTGCGAGTTTGAAAATCAGGCAGTCAGCCTCGGGTGCGCTTCGCCTGGCGCTTATGAAAGCTGACTGCTGATAATGGGATACAAGCGTAAATGCGCTGGCCGGCTCTCGATTGCGTTCTGCATCGCCCGGGCCATGCGATTGCGTAAATCTCCGTGCGTCAGCTCGCCATCGGGGCAAAGAATGTAGAAGTCGCCATGGATGAGGCGCTCGACAGATACTCGATTACCTGCGCCGCGTTCCAGCGGACTGGCGTCTGTCCCTCGCCGCCGCACCATCAATTCCGCGTTGCCTGGATCAAATCTTTCAGAAACTGAACGAGATACAGGTATCAAGCAATCGAAATCGCGTTGTCCACTTCGACTCTGTCGTCGGATTCGGCCAATCACGATGAGATTGTGGCTCGCGCTGACCTTGGGAGTTCGCCGTTATGGAGTTTGATGTTGCTCGCCTCGGCGACCGCCAAAATGCCCGGCATGGTCAGCTCGTCTCCCCCAAAATAAAGGATTGCCGCGCGCCGCAATTCACTCTCGTCCAACGCGATCGCGACGGCCAACGCTTCACGTAGCGCGCAACTTGCGAGCGCCACTTCTGGCCCGATCAGCAACATGGCAGGCGCATCCAGATCAATCGCCACTTCGTTCCTTCCTCCGAGGGGTCCACAGCGCGGCTGTCCTATTATGTCTTAACAAGATCCGTTGGCTTTCGGTTCCGGAAGCATGCCCTCGACGTGCCCAAGCCGCGACTGGACCGTCGAAACGCTGTCAGGCGACTGGTTCGGCGACCGGGGCACGGCAGCGGCTAGTCATTAACGAGCGGACAACCAACGGCAGAAAAGTCGGTCGGCAGCTACCTTAATCGAGTTAGCTCGTCGAATGCCGCGGTTTCAGGAATCAACCTTGGGCCGGCGAATGCCTGAGACGTGGAGAACATCGCGAGGCCCACGATCTGAGGCGCCTCGGCGAATTCCCCTCGCAGCATCGCGCCGATCGCGGCGCCGCCAACTAGCGGAGCATGGCGAGCATGATGGTACGCTGCCGCCAGTGAGAGGGAACGCCGCGTGATCACCTTTACGCCGTACAGCCCCCTCCCGCGATGGACTTGCGGGACAACCATGTTATCCTCTCGTCATGAACCGGGTTTCGACCCCTCTTCGCTTTCACGCGCATGGAAGCAGCCTCATGACACGCCTGCCCCCCTCGGAGCAGCGCGGCCACTGATCGTGCGCCCGCTGCGGGCCGAGGCTTACCGACAGTCGACGACACCGCGTCCGTCGGCTTTTCCTGTGCTCATGCGGGTTGCCGTTTTTCCTCCAGCAACCGCAATCCCGCCAAGGGAGATGCTTTCGTGTCCAACCAGCTGATTGATAGCGACATCCTGACTTGCCTCGGCAGCCGCCGCGGCGCCTTCGAGGAGGCAATGGCGGGGTTCCTTGCCGAACAGGGAAGTTCTGCGCCCGGAAGTGAGGACAGGGCTGCAGCCAGGCTTTTGTTCGATCTTGTGATCGCCTCGCTAGGCGGCGCAGCCTTCCCTCCCTCCAAAGGCGGGACCATCCAACAGCGCTATCTCAGCCGCTTCGGAGACGGGCTCGTGCCGGTCCTGAAGGACGTCTTCGGCTCCGATCAACCGATCACCTTTCTCGCACATTGCGTCGATGGATATTGGCGGGGCGTTCGCGATGAACTGGCCCGGGACTGACGGCCGAAGCCTTGTCTGGGTGACGCGCACCGATCCGTTTAACCGGCTCACGGCAAAACATCTCGAGATCGCCGGCTATAACGCGGTGATCGCGCCGGCACTGCGCGTACTGCGGCGCGATACGCCCAGGCTTGTCGCTGTTCCGGAAGCCCTGGTCTTCACCAGCCTTCAGGGCATTCGCTTGCACCGTTTCCTGCCGTCGCTGGCGGACGTGCCCACGTTCACGGTGGGCGATCATAGTGCGCGCCTGGCACGCGCTCGCGGATATCGTCATGCGGTGTCCGCCGCAGGCGATGTCCGGGATCTTTGCCGCTTGCTGCACTTCGCCCTCGATGCCGGTTCGACGATTCTGCACATTGGTGCGGCCCGACCGGCGGGGGACCTTCGTTTCCTGTTGCCGCCAGGCACATTCCACGTCCGGCATCAGGTCGTTTACGACGTCGTTGAAGCGGGACCGCTCGATCTCGAATGGGTGGCCGGACGTATAGGGGAGATCGACAAGATCCTGATCCATTCCCCCAGGGCAGGCCAGCGCATCGCTACCTGGCTGGAGCAGGAGGCGGCCGCGTGGCGGGGCGAGATTTTCTGCATTTCGCCCGCGGCAGCGCGCCCCTTCGCCACACTTTCTGGTGCACAGATCCGCGTCGCGGCTGTTCCGGACGAACGATCGTTGCTGGCGCCGCTCTTCAGCGGATCGCCCGGCTGACAATGTCTTCCATCTTGTGAAGAAACGTGGCTAGCGGCACTTCGCGAAAGCCTCAACGCGCGGGTGCTTCGCCACCACGCCGCTTGAACTCCCTGACCGCATGAGCAAGCGAACGCGCACGCCTGAAGACCTGGCGTTCGAGGGGACGATAAGCGGGGTCCGAGGCAAAGAACTGGAACCCGCGCCGGCAGCGCACTGCCAGACCGACTACGCGCCGGCCGACTTCGATAACAAAGGAACTCGACATCTGAATCTCCACTCGCTTGACCCACGGCTTGTCGAGCCGTCGGCACATGCGACATTCTTGGCCAGGGTCCGCCCCGAACCTACGCTGTGCGCCAGGCCGGGGCCGAAGGGCCTGCGACAATGCTTCCTGAGCGAAACATGTGCGACCGCCTTGGCGGGAGAACCAACATGATAAGTTTGATATGGTACCCGCGGTTCCGCCGTTCAAGATCCGAGGAAAGCGGCCCTTTCCCGTCGGCTTGACTTTCCGGTGCCCCGGGGCATGCTGGGGGCGTCATGTGCGACTTTGCTGTCTTGAGGCGTTCAGCGCACCACGCGGGCCGGCTGCTCGAGGGCTAGCCGCCCCGGTCCCGCACGGTGCGGGTCCGGGGTGCGTTCCTCTTCAAACGGGTGACACGGCAGCAGGCCGTGCCGGAGTGAGCCATGACCAGCGACAAACCTGATAATTCCGCCGTTCCTGCGGACGCGATCAACCGACCTGATAGTGGCGAGGATCGCGGACGCATTCTGCCGTTTGCACGGTCGCCACGATCGTCGGCCCTGCCCCGGCCTCCTGAACCTCCAGAGCCACCGCGCGCAGCCTGAGCTGCGTCACCCGGCTCTGACGAGAAAGGATATCGACGTGAACGGACCTGCCGAACAGCAGGCGCTGTTGAGGCGCCTTTTGTATGACGCTGCGCACGAGGCGGAGGCTCTGCTCGCGGCACCGGACGGACCGGTTCGGGTCCGTACGCTTAGCGACGATGGCTTGAGTGAAATCGAGCGCCGGACGCAATCGCCGTTCGCCGAAGATCAACTTACAGCCATCGCTCTGCGCGGGGGCGGAAAGGACCGTCGGGATCGCCCTCTCCTGGCAGACCTGAGCGATCATTTCCGCCGGCCGGCTTCAGCTTTCGCGGTCGAGGCCCAGAGGCGGGCAATCTGGCCTGGCGTGGGCGACGAACTGCCCGCTCAACGCGCGGCCATGGCTGCGGCGATGCTCGAGCGCCGGCTGAGGGCGCGCGGAAGCAAGCTTTGCGCCGAACTCGCAAGCCACGCTGCGCTCTATGCCGATCTGTGGTGTGACCCGAGGATTGACGCATCCTTGTCCGCACGGCGGACCATGCTGGCGATGGTGACGATATTGTGCGCCCGCCGGGATGCTCTGTGCAACCAATCGAGAAGCGTCGACGATGTTACGAGGTGCAGCAAAACCACGCCTCAATAGCGATGGCCGCAACCCCGACTGTCTGGGCCACATCCGCCCAGCGCATGTGTTTGCACGTCGATCCTTCCATCATCCGAAACACGAGGAGTACAGGAATGCTGGGCGCTGCCCGTGATCTGGCGGACGGCTGGAACCTCGATCTCGAAGACGTGCTCGGCCTAATCCTGGTGCTGGGTGTTGTCGGCCTCTACAGCCTGGTCTTTGCACTCACGCGACGCCCGTGGTTTGGCTGGGCTTCCACAGCCATTGTGAGCCTTTTGCTGATGGGATTCCTGATCGCCATCAGCCCGCGGTCGGGGCCTTCAGACGCGTGCATGCCGGACGCGTCGACGTCACCTAGTTCTGCAGCATGCGATGCAGTCCGTTAGCCACGCAGTGGGCGGGGTGGTCGGCGACGGCGACCGGCAGCCCGGTCGCTTCCTCGATCATTTCGCGGAGACGCGGCATCAACGCACTACCGCCAGTCAGCACGATTCCACTCGTGTGAAGATCGTTGCTCAGCTCCGGCGGCGTATGGCTCAGGGTTTCGCAAATGAGATCGACGATCGGCCGGACATGCCTCGTCACCACATCGTCCAGTTCGGCAACGGTGACGGTGAGTGCCGCCGGCACGCCGGAGGCGATATCCCGCCCTTTTGCTTCGACCGAGAGCCCCGGTTCCAGTCCAGTTTGGCGAAGCCGGACATATTCCTGCTTGATCCTTTCCGCCGTGAGATCACCGACGAGGAACTTGTGCTCGAAATGAAGATGATCGGCTATCGCCCGGTCTAACGATCCGCCACCCAGGCGGACCGAACGCGCAAGACACATGCCGCCCAGTGAAAGAACCGCGACCTCGGTCGTGCCGGCGCCGCATTCGACTACCATCGTTGCCGTCGGTTTACCGACTGGAAGATCCGCGCCAACCGCTGCAGCAAACGGCTCTGCGATGAACTGGATCGAGCCGAGTCCTGCATCGCGCGCTGCCGTCATCATTGCGCTGCGCTCGGCCTGGGTTGCGTCAAGCGGCACACCGATCATGGCCCTGACACCGCCAATGCGCTTTCGCCCAAGAGCCCTTGGCACAGCATATCGCAGCAAATCCCGCGCAGCATCGATATCGTGCATGACGCCCCGCCGGAGCGGCTGTCTGACCTTGAGGCTTCGCGGAGTCCGGTCGACCATCGAGTGCGCCTCAAGGCCTGCCGCCATCAGCCTGGGTCGGGTGTCGACTTCGGCGAAACAGCACAAGGACGGTTCGTCGAAGACAATACCATCGTCGCGCCGGATCACGCGCAGATTGGCGGTTCCGAAATCGATAGCGAGTTCGGTTCGCCTCCAGGAAAAGGGAGAAATCACATCAGCCCTCTATCAGGCGCTGCCGCCTTTGTCTCCCGTGACCGTTTTTGCGCGGTGTCGACAAATCAGGGCCAGCGCGAGAATGCCGATCGGGGGCAGGCTCGGGGCGAATATATTGCATCCACTCGCGGCCATCTGGCGATTTGACCCTCCCTTTCGACGGCGCCCTCCAACCATCATGCATGGACATTTGACTTGGCGGCGCGCGCCGGACATCATGGCGGGATGTCCACCACGCGGCATCATCATCGCATCCGGCTTCACGCAGGGCAGCTTCTCGCGGGCAACTAGCCCCGGGATCCGGTGCAGTTCGCCCCGGACTCCGGGGCTGAAATTCCATGACGCGCAGCTCTTTCCGCAGCGCGTTGCCTCGCACCGGAAACAGCATGATGATGACCAGCAAAGCGAGCCGGCGGCCCGCTATCCATATGATCGATACCGAGGCTGACATAATCGCAGACCTCGCGATGGGCGTCGAGGAACGACTGCCTCAGGTGAGCAGGCTTCTTCTGCGCGAAGTTACGCGCGCGAAGGTTCACAAGGCGGATCGCGTGCCCGCGAACCTGATCACGATGCACGCGACCGTCCAGTTTGCCGATCAAGCCAATGGCAAGAGCTATTCCTGTCAGCTCGTTTACCCCGGCGAGGCGGATATTTCCGGTGGGCGAATCTCGATTCTGACGCCCGTGGGCGCCGGCCTCATCGGCTTACGTGAAGGACAATCCATCCTTTGGCCAGACAGGGACGGCCATGAGCGGACGCTCACCATCCTCAAAGTAACCCCGGCTTGCACGCCCGCTTGACCATCACACACCTCGATCAGGAAATTTCCTTATGTCCTCCATGCTCGACCAGGCCCTCACGCGCCTCGATGATGCCGCCCGACACCTTACCCTCGATCAGGATGTGCTTGAGAAGCTCAAATATCCGCGCGAGACAACCAAGACCCGGCTGATGATCCGCATGGACGATGGCTCGCGCAAGTCATTCATGGCGTGGCGGTGCCGCTATGACGATACGCGCGGCCCCACCAAAGGTGGCATTCGCTTCCATCCCGAAGCGACTATGGACGAAGTCGAGACGCTCGCATTCTGGATGACCTTCAAGTGCGCGGTGATGAACCTGCCCTATGGTGGCGGCAAGGGCGCCGTGCAGGTCGATCCCCACAGCCTTTCCAAGTCCGAACTCGAGCGGTTGTCACGGGCCTATATGCAGGCGTTTTCGAACATCATCGGTCCCGATCGCGATATCCCGGCGCCCGACGTCTATACCAACGCCATGATCATGGGCTGGATGGCAGACGAATATGCCTCAATCATGGGGCGGGTCACACCGGCCGTCATCACCGGGAAGCCAATTGCGCTGGGTGGATCCCTGGGTCGCGATGACGCAACCGCACGCGGAGGCTTCTACCTGCTGCGCCACTTGGAACAGGAACTTGGCCTGGGGCCGAATTCACGGGTTGCCATCCAGGGGTTTGGTAATGCGGGCAGCCATATGGCCCGACTGCTCAGCGGCGCAGGCTACCGGATCGTGGCTGTATCAGACTCGCGAGGCGCGATACATGCGCCAGACGGGATCGATGTTGACCGTCTGCTCGCTGCCAAGAAAGGCGATGGACTCATGAGCGTCGCGGGCCGCCGCGACAACATTACAGCCATTGCCTCCGATGCCATCGTCGGCATCGATTGCGATGTCCTGGTTCCTGCCGCGCTCGAGAACCTGATCCATGCCGGAAACGCAGCGACCGTGACTGCAAAGGTCGTTGTCGAACTGGCCAATGGCCCGGTGACGCCGGAAGCGGATGCGATATTGGAACGTAACGGTGTGATGGTGCTTCCCGACATCCTCGCCAACGCCGGAGGTGTAACGGTTTCCTATTTTGAATGGGTGCAAAATCGGCAAGGCTATTATTGGACGGTCGAAGAAATTCACGGCCGCCTGAAGTCCACGATGGAAGCCGAAGGTCGCGCCGTGTGGGAACTCGCGCGCGCAAGAATGATATCGCCACGCAGCGCTGCCTATGTTCATGCCCTCGGCCGGCTGGCCGAAGCCATCGAGGCCCACGGAACCCAGCAATTCTTCATTACGTGAAGGCTGGACGGGCCGCTTCGCGCGGCTGCATATTGCGGTTCGAGCCTTGATTTTCAGTCGGAAAAGCCCATCTTCAAGCCATGCATAGACGTGTCCTTCCTGACGTTCGGGAGCCTCAGCGCCTGATGATCGGCAGATAGCCGGACGCCTGCCATCGGCGGGCGTCCGGGCTCTCGCAGGCACCAGGACGTCGGCTTGACACCGAGGCGTACCCCCAAGCCATCTTTCCTGGATGCCCGTCAGGAGCCTCATCGGAGGCGCCCACCCGCTTGATAGGACAATCGGCATGCCATCCTCTTACGCCCGGCTGAAGCCGGAAGCGCAATCTTCATCTCGCGTCGCAACTCTGCTCTCCCGCTACCCGGCGTGTCGGCGCGCGAACTTGCAGAGTTGATCGAACTCTTTCCCAACATGACCTTGCTCGACAAAAGGATGGTCAGTGGAGATGGCGAGCTTGCGCGCAAGCTCGCCGATTTCGATCGCGATCACGGCGACAAATTCCGCGCGCCGTTGGCCGAATTGATCGCAGTCCTCACGCTCCCGCTGCTTTTGGCCCTGTTCACCCTCTGGTGGGCGCTCAATTGACGCCATTTCGCAGATCCGAACGATGAATCATGAAACGGAGGTTCAGGGCACAGGGCCGTCTCGATGGTTAAGGAAGCACATACCGTCGGCGCTCTGGCTCAATCGTCGCGGCGGATGGTTCAGACAATTGGGGTTGAGGGTAAAGTGACGGCCACAGGGAGAATCGCAATGGACCCGCACATCATCGTAGCAACCGACTTTTCCCCCCGATCTGATCGGGCCTTGCGACGTGCGATCATATTGGCAAAGCAAACCGAGGCAGCCCTGTCACTTGTTCACATCGTTGATAATGATCAGCCCCAATATCTTGTCGATGCGCAGATGGCGGCGGCCCGTCCGCTGTTGGAGGAAACGGCGCGCGCCATAGACCAAATCGACGGCATTTCAGCGCAGGCAACGCTGGCCTCAGGCGATGTATTTTCCGGCATCCTGGGGGCCGCCGAGGAACTCGGAGCGAGCCTCATAGTGCTTGGTCCGCATCGCCGACAGCTCCGGGACGCGTTCATCGGCACGACGGCGGAGCGGACCATTGCCCACAGTCGGGTTCCAGTCCTGATGGCGGCCGGCGTGCCATCCGGCCCCCACGGGCGGGCCCTCGTGGCGCTGGATATGGACGAGGCGTCGAAAGCGGCGGGAAAGCTCGTGCGCGAGTTGGCCATCCTCCAGAAAGTCGAGATATTGGCCATGCATGCATTCGATGCACCCGCTCAGGGCATGATGAAGCGTGCGCTGAGCGAGCCCGAAGCGGTCGACCACTATGTTGCAAGTGAAGAGCGCCGGGCGGATCAGCAGCTCCAGGACATGCTCAACGACATTGGAATGCACGCCGCCCGCCGGGTATTACAGCCAATTAGTGGTAAGGTCGCCCCCACGATCCTCGCAACCGCCAGCCGGGAGAATGCGGCGCTTGTCGTTGTCGGCACCAACCAGAGGACAGGATTGAGGCGCTTTCTTCTCGGGAGTGTTGCAGAAGAGGTGCTCGCCGATTCAGAGGCTGACGTGCTTGTGATCCCGCAAGGATGACGCTGTTGCGCGATCTCCCGCATCTTTCAACTTCGTCGGGGCGGATGAAAGCCTCTCTCCGGACTGCCACCGCGCGAGCATGGATGCCCTGCAACCCGATCAGGTTTCGCAAGAATTGGCCCGGAGTTTCCAAGACGCATTTCGGATCGCGGGGGATTTGAGGAGATGGCGGACGAACCGCTCCTGATTACGATTCTTGCACTTCCCTTCGCTGGCGCCCTTGTCGCTGGTTTCCTCCCATCGCGAGCGCGCACTACGGCCGCCGTGCTTACCGGAACCGTCGCGCTCCTTGCGCTCGCCCTGATCGTCCTGCTTTACCCGTCGCTGTCGCAGGCCGCTGTCCTGCGAAGGGCCGGGCCGTGGCTGCCTTCGCTCGGGCTGGACTTCATCTTGCGTCTCGATGGCCTCTCCTGGCTCTTCTCGGTACTCATCCTCGGGATAGGCGCCTTGGTGGCCCTCTACGCTCGATATTATATGTCGTCGGAAGATCCAGTCCCCCGTTTCTTTTGCTTTTTACTCGCGTTCATGGGGTCGATGCTCGGCCTTGTGCTGTCGGGGAACCTCATCCAGCTCGTCTTCTTCTGGGAGCTGACAAGCCTCTTTTCCTTTCTCCTGATCGGCTACTGGCATCATAATCGGGCGGCCCGCAGCTCCGCCCGCATGGCGCTGATCGTGACCGCCGCCGGTGGGCTCAGTCTGATGGTGGGCGTTCTTTTGATCGGCAAGATTGTCGGCAGCTATGATCTGGACGTCGTCCTGGCATCGGCCGATCGCGTGCAAGCGAGCCATCTCTATCTTCCCGCGCTCATCCTGATCCTGATCGGCGCGTTCACCAAGAGCGCGCAACTGCCGTTTCACTTCTGGCTGCCGCATGCCATGGCCGCGCCGACGCCCGTTTCGGCCTACCTTCACTCGGCGACACTGGTGAAGGCGGGCATCTTCGTCCTGATCCGCCTCTGGCCCGTACTGGCCGGGACGGAAGCCTGGTATTTGCTTGTGTCCTCCACCGGCCTGGTGACCTTGCTGGTCGGCGCCTGGGCAGCGATGTTCCAGCAGGATCTCAAAGGGCTATTGGCTTATTCCACGATCAGTCATCTCGGACTGATGACCTTCTTGCTGGGGCTCGGGACGCCGCTCGCGGCGACCGCGGCGATCTTCCACGCGGTGAACCATGCCACCTTCAAGGCGTCGCTCTTCATGGCCGCGGGCATCATCGATCACGAGACCGGCACGCGGGATCTCCGAAGATTGAGCGGCCTTTACCGTTTCATGCCGGTCACCGCCACGCTGGCCATGGTCGCCGCTGGCGCAATGGCCGGGGTCCCCCTGCTCAACGGCTTTCTGTCGAAGGAAATGTTCCTGTCGGCATCCCTGGAAGAGCATAGCGGATCGCTCATCGACCAGGCCCTCCCGTTTCTGGCGACTCTCGCCAGTATATTTGCCGTCGTCTACTCACTGCGATTCATCCACCAGACGTTCTTCGGGCCTGCCCCCACGGACCTGCCTGCCGAGCCGGCCGAGGCGCCACGCTGGATGCGCGTACCGATAGAAATTCTAGTCATTGCCTGTCTGCTCGTGGGCATCATGCCGGCTGTAACGATCGGACCGTTTCTCGATACCGCGGTTCGGTCCGTGCTCCAGGCCGAAACGCCTGCATACAGCCTCGCAATCTGGCATGGGTTCAACGCACCGCTGTTCATGAGCATGACCGCGATGCTGGCGGGCTCGCTCATTTATTTTGTGTGCCGCGAGGCCCTGAACCGGTCTGATGGTCCCCCCCTTCTTCGCGCCATCCGCGCCCGAAGCCTTTTCGAAGGCGCGCTGGCCATCCTTATGTCAACCTCGCGAAGCCTCGAACGGCACCTGGGAACCCACCGACTTCAGCCCCAATTGCGCCTTTTGGCCGGTGCCGCGATTTTTGCGGGAACCGTCCCCTTTCTGCGACTCGGTTATTCGCCAGGGCCGATCGAAAACACTTTAGTCGACCCTGTTTTTGCGCTGATTTGGATCGTCGGCGGCGCCTGCGCCATCGGCGCCGCCTGGCAGGCCAAATATCACCGTCTGGCAGCCCTGATACTGGCCGGTGGGGCGGGGCTGGTCAGTTGCATCAGCTTCCTCTGGCTATCTGCGCCCGATCTCGCCCTGACACAGCTTCTTGTGGAGACAGTCACGACCGTGCTTCTCCTGCTCGGGTTGCGGTGGCTGCCGCAGCGCCGCCCGGAAGTGCGGCCCGAGGGTCCCACGCCTTTCTCCGTCTCCCGGCGCCGCGCAGTCGATCTCTCGATCGCAATCGCGGCCGGGCTTGGCATGATGCTCCTGTCCTACGCCGTTATGACTCGCCCCGTCGTCCAGAGCGTGTCCAGCTTCTTTGTCGGGCGCGCTTATTCGGAGGCCGGCGGATCGAATGTCGTGAATGTCATCCTGGTCGACTTTCGCGGTTTCGACACGCTCGGCGAAATCACCGTGCTGGCAATCGTCGCCCTCACCGTCTTTTCCCTCTTGCGCCGTTTCCGGCCAGCCCCGGAAAGCATACCGGCGCCGCAACAGCAACAGGTTCAGGACGCCAGTGACAGGGCCAGCCGGGACCGAAATATCGGCGACACGCTAGGCGACGCGCTGTTGATACCAAGAGTTTTAATGGAGTGGCTTTTTCCAGTTCTCCTGCTCTTTTCCGTCTATTTATGGGTTCGCGGTCACGACATGCCCGGCGGCGGATTTGCGGCCGGCATCACCTTCTCGATCGCGCTTATCGTGCAGTATATGGCCGCGGGAACCCGACAGGTCGAAGCGCGCTTGCGGATCGAGCCGATCCGCTGGATCGGAATTGGTTTGCTCCTCGCTTTGGCCACCGGGTCGGCGGCGTGGCTCTTCGGGCACTCCTTTCTGACGTCCTACTTCGAATATCTGGATGTGCCGGTCCTGGGTCAGATTCCCCTAGCGAGCGCCCTGCTTTTTGATCTCGCGGTGTTCGTGCTCGTTGTCGGGGCAACCGCCTTGATCCTGATCGCAATCGCGCATCAGTCCATCCGCAAGCCGCTCGTTCGCATCGATACGGCCACTGTCGGCCGGGAGGACCGGTGATGGAGCTGGTTCTCGCCCTTGGCATCGGCGTATTCACCGCCTCAGGCGTCTGGTTGATCCTTCGGCCACGCACGTTTCAGGTCATCCTCGGCCTGTCGCTCCTGTCCTATGCCGTGAACCTGTTCATCTACGCCATGGGCCGCCTGCGCGTTGACGCGCCGGCCCTGATCGAAGGCAGCGCGAGGGCCGACCCATCCCGATTTACGGACCCGCTTCCGCAGGCGCTGGTCCTGACCGCAATCGTCATTTCCTTTGCAATGACGGCGCTCCTTCTTGTCGTCCTTCTTGCGTCGCGCGGCCTCAGCGGCACCGACCATGTCGATGGCGAGGATCGATAGGATGGCCACCTGGTCGGATCATCTCATCGTCTTGCCGATCCTGCTGCCGATGGCGGCAGGCGCCGGAATGCTCCTGCTCGACGAGCGGCAATACGCGCTGAAGCGCGGCATCGGCATTTTGACGACGCTTGCGTTGCTCGCAATATCGGCGGCGCTGCTCCAGGACACCGTGGGCGGCACGGCTACGCAGATCTATCTTCTGGGAGATTGGCCAGCCCCTTTCGGCATCACGCTAGTCGCCGATCGGCTATCCGCGACGCTGCTGGTCCTCGCGAACATGCTCGGATTTACGTCGCTATGTTACGCCACCGCTAGGTGGGATCGGGCGGGGCCGCGGTTTCATGCGCTTTTCATGATGCAGCTCGTCGGCCTGAATGGCGCCTTCCTTACAGGCGATCTGTTCAACCTTTTCGTATTCTTTGAAGTCGTCCTCGCGGCGTCCTACGGCCTCCTCCTCCATGGGGCGACCCGCGATCGTGTGTCCGCAGGCCTCCACTACATTTCGATCAACATTGCGGCATCGCTGTTGTTTCTGATCGGGGCCAGCCTCATCTACGGTGTGACGGGAACACTGAACCTCGCCGATCTCGCCGAGCATTTCCGTGCCGTGTCGGCCGCGGATCTGGCGCTCCTCCAGGGCGGCATTCTGATCCTGGGGATCGTCTTCATCATCAAAGCGGGGATGTGGCCTTTAGGGTTCTGGCTGCCCACGACCTATTCAGCCGCAGCCCCTCCCGTGGCAGCCCTGTTCGCGATCCTCAGCAAGGTCGGGGTCTATGCGATCGTGCGGCTAGTCTCCATAATTCCCCCGGATGCTCCCGGATCTGCTTTTCTTGTTGACGGGATTCTCACCCTGGGAGGCATTTCGACGGTCGCCTTTGGCACGATCGGCATCCTGGCGGCCCGGACGTTATCGCGCGTCGCGGGCTATTCGCTCATCATTTCATCCGGCACGCTGTTGGCGACGATCGGCGCGGGCGAGGCTGTGCTGGGTCCGGCCCTCTTCTATCTCGTCAGCTCAAGCCTGGCCGTGAGCGCCTTCTATCTGCTTGCCGAACTGCTCGCGCGCGGCGAACCCGCGGCAACCTCGACGGCTGCAGATGCTGTTTTCGACGATGAATATGCCGGCATGGTGAATGAGAATGGCGACGAGGAGGTCGGCGTCGTAATCCCCGTCACACTCGCCGTACTGGGGGGAGCATTCCTCTTCTGCGCCCTGCTTCTCGCAGGGCTGCCTCCGCTAACGGGCTTTGTCGCCAAATTTGCGATTATCGACGGTTTGCTCAGGTCCGGAACCGGCCCGGCGAGCTGGACGCTGATAGGCATGATTGTTTTTTCGGGCCTCGCCACGATCATCGCCGCGAGCCGTGCCGGTATCGAGCTCGTTTGGGCCGCAGACCATCCGCCGCAGGGCTTGCGCGTGGCTGAGGTTCTCGCGATCGGAGTGCTCCTAATGGCCTGCCTCGGGCTGATGCTGTTCGCAGGTCCCGCGTTGCAGGCCATGACGGAAACCGCCCGCCTGCTGAATGCGACCGTCGTCGAACCGGTTCGCGCATTCGGCTCGCCCACCGCAGGCGCGATTCCGCAATGAGACGACTGGTTCCCTATCCTGTGCTGGCCACCGGATTGCTGATCATGTGGTTGCTGCTTAATCAATCGATTGCAGCCAGTCAGCTGGTCCTGGGAGCAGTCGTTGCAATCGCGGCCTGCCATGCCATGGCGGCGCTTCGACCGCAGCCCGTCAGGATCCGGACCCTTCGGCCTGCCCCAAGGCTCGCGGCGGCCGTCCTGGTGGACATCGTCCGCTCAAATATGGCCGTGGCAAAAATCCTCCTCTCCCCTGCCCGGCCCGACCGGGTATCGGGTTTCGTGCGGCTGCCACTCGCCATGACGAACCAGTATGGGCTGGCGATTCTCGCTTGCATTATAACGGCAACCCCCGGGACTCTGTGGGTCCAGTTCGATCGTCGCACCGGCGAACTCCTCGTCCACATTCTGGACGTTGTGGACGAACAGGCCTGGATCCGCCTGATCAAACATCGCTACGAGCAAGCCCTCATGGAGATCTTCGAATGACGACGCTTCTCCTGGCATGGGCGGTGACCGCCTCTCAGGTCATGCTGGGCCTCGCCATGGCCTGCGTAGCGACCCGCTTTCTGTCAGGTCCTCGCGCGCAGGATCGCGTTCTCGGTCTCGACAGCGTTTACGTGAACGCGATGCTTTTGATGCTGACTTTCGGAATACAGACCGGCCGAACCCATTATTTCGAAGCCGCCCTGGCGATCGCTCTCCTCGGTTTTGCCGGCACGGTCGCGCTGTCCAAATTCCTCATGCGCGGTGAGGTCATCGAATGATACAAGCTCCGGATCTCCCCCCCTGGGCGGCACTGATCGTCGCTCTGCTGGTTCTGCTCGGCGCTGGCATCACCCTCATCGGTTCCTTGGGGCTGCTCAGACTCAAATCCTTTTACGAGCGCGCGCATGCGCCGACATTAGGTTCAACCATGGGCACCGGCTGCATCGTCGCGGGATCTATGCTGTGTTTCTCAGTCCTCCAGTCCCGGCCGCTCGTCCATGAATTGCTGATCATTGCTTTCATGGCGGTGACAACGCCCATCACGTTGATGCTTCTGGCGCGGGCATCACTTTATCGTGACCGTACGGAAGGGAGCGAACTCGTTCCGGCTCA
Organism: Sphingomonas sp. DBB INV C78; assembly: GCF_042693015.1. Classification (NCBI taxonomy): domain Bacteria; kingdom Pseudomonadati; phylum Pseudomonadota; class Alphaproteobacteria; order Sphingomonadales; family Sphingomonadaceae; genus Sphingomonas; species Sphingomonas sp. DBB INV C78. Next base: position 3,341,977 of record NZ_CP170544.1, read on the forward strand.
GGATGCGAAGCGGGTTACGCAGCCAGAGTGATCGCCTTGGCAAGCGCCGGGGCGTCGCCCGCGCCCAATGCCTTTCAGATGCGGCGCTATTGCCGCGCGGTTGCTTCATCTGACTGTCCCTGCCCCATGTCCACGGAACGGGTTTCAACAGCCAGCTCATACGCGACAAGGCCGGCCTATTTGCGCTTCTCGACTCGTCCCGAATCGAGTCATTGTTCTCATTATGAGCCGACGAAAGCTTTTAGGCGGTCGAGTTCGAGCTTTGAACGACCGCAATGGCGAAGGATTGCTGCCGTTGATTGAGCTTGAGAACGATGGCGGTTTTCGCGAGGGCCTGAAGCCGTCGAGCGGCAGCCCTGTCGGGGTTAGCGAACGTTGACAGGTGCGCCCGCCTTCACTCAGATCATCGACGATGGACCGCAAGAATAATTCCAGAAAGCGCTTAGGACTGATTGGCGCATTGTTTGTGGCAAGTGGACTTGTCGTGGCAGGGACCAAATCGATCCTTTGGCCGCCCACCCCGATCCCGGTCGCTCTCGTAGACGGCACTTACGCCAACTCGTGCTGCTCGGACTGAACCGCACCGGGTTGGCCGGAGGCTCCAACTCCTGAGAAGGTGGAGCCTGTATGAGCAAGACGACGAACAAATTTGCGCCCGAGGTGCGCGAGCGCGCGGTACGGATGGTGCTGGACCACGAAGCTGATCATCCGTCACGCTGGGCTGCTATCGTTTCGATCTCAGAGAAGATCGGCTGCGTTCCGCAGACGTTGTTTGAGTGGGTGAAGAAGGCTGAGGTCGATAGCGGCAAGCGTGCTGGTGTCCCGACCGAAGTTGCCGACAAGGTGAAGGCACTGGAACGCGAGGTCCGCGAGTTGCGGCAGGCCAACGAGATTCTCCGCAAGGCGTCGGCATATTTTGCGCAGGCGGAGCTCGACCGCCCGTTCCGGCGATGATCGCCTTCATTGACGATCACCGCGATGCCTATGGGGTCGAGCCGATCTGCCGCGTTCTGCCGATCGCCCCATCGACGTATTTCGAGCGTGTCGCGCAGCGACGGAATCCAATGCGCCTATCGGCGCGAGCGCAGCGAGATCAGGTTCTCAAGCCCGAGATCGCGCGCGTGTTCGCCGAGAACTTCGCGGTCTACGGCGTGCGCAAGGTCTGGCGGCAGATGATCCGAGAAGGCTTTCTGGTCGCCCGCTGCACGGTCGCACGGCTGATGCGTGAGATGGGCTTGGCAGGCGTGATCCGGGGCAAGCCGGTGCGCACGACCATCAGCGACAAAGCGGCGCCGTGCCCGCTCGATCACGTCAACCGCCAGTTCTACGCGCCAGCGCCGAATATGCTGTGGGTGTCGGATTTCACGTACGTCGCGACCTGGGCGGGGTTCGTCTACGTCGCCTTCGTCATCGATACCTACGCCAGGCGGATCGTTGGCTGGCGAGCCAGCAGGACGGCACATGCCAGCTTCGTCCTCGACGCCTTGGAACAGGCGCTTCACGATAGACGGCCGGCCCATCGGGGCGGCCTCATCCATCATAGCGACCGCGGGTCGCAATACGTATCCATCAAGTACACCGAGCGCCTTGCCGAAGCCGGGATCGAGCCGTCGGTCGGTAGCGTCGGCGATAGCTACGACAACGCTTTGGCCGAGACAATCAACGGCCTCTACAAGGCCGAGGTGATCCACAGGCGTGGGCCGTGGCGCAGCTTCGAAGCCGTCGAATACGCCACGCTCGAATGGGTCGACTGGTTCAACCATCGTCGACTGCTTGAGACTATCGGCAACATCCCGCCTGCCGAAGCCGAAGAGCAATATTATGCTGCCGCGAACGACATCGATATGGCAGCGTGACTCACAACCCAACGCCTCCGGCAGACCCGGCGCGGTTCAGACATCGTTCTTCAGAACGGTCTTACAAGCATTGATGGAAAACGGGTCTCGTTTACGCTCGGTCGAGACAACGTGGGCCTCTTTGCGATCCCCGCCGATAGCATTTCACTAGCGCGGGATCAGGTGATTTTAGGTGGCCGGCAACCTTACAAGCTGCGGTTTGACAATCCCAATTATCCAACTTCGTTCGACGTCGCCAACTTCGCCGAGGGTGACGTGATGGGATGGACGGCCCCTGCACCAGCGTAGCTGTGCGATGATGGCCGTAGAGCCATGTGTGGACGGCCCCTGCGGCGCAAGAGGTATTTGGGGGTGAGCGACAGCACTGGTCGGGTGCATCCATGTGTTCGGCCTGTTCATGCAGCGCCGCATGGCTGCTGGCCCTGATGTAATCCGCGGATCGCTTCCCTAATCACGTCATCGTGCTCTGTGGCACTCTGCTCCCCTGGGTTATCGCGATCCCCGGTCTGACCGGTCTGTCATCACTTCAAAGACCCCTACGCCATCTCGTTCTCAGCCGATGGCGATCATGCAACTGCAGGCTGATAAGTCTGGTGCCGAGCCATCACGGCCCAAGCGACGCGTGCCGTCTTGTTGGCAAAAGCGACGGTAGCGATCTTCACCGGCTTACGCTCCAGGAGCTGCGCTGCCCATGGGTGCCTGCCGGCATCTTTGCGAACCATCCGCATGACCGCCGTGGCGCCGACGACGAGTAAGCGTCGGAGATAGCCATCTCCCTGTTTACTGATCCCGCCCAAGCGCTCCTTGCCGCCCGAGCTGTGCGGTCGAGGGGTCAGGCCCAGCCATGCCGCGAACTGGCGGCCGGATCGGAACATCGATGCATCCGGCACTGCAGCGGCAATCGCCGAGGCGGTGATCGGCCCGATGCCGGGTATGGTTGCGAGGCGCCGGCTTGCGCCGTCGTTGCGATGCCAGGCGACGATCTGCGTCTCCAACTGCTCGATCTCGCCAGCAAGAGCTCGGAGCTGCGCCGCGATAGTATGCAACGCAGATCGCGCATGTGCCGGCACGAGATCCTTTGCTTCTTGAACAAGCTTCACCAGCGTGGTTACACCGCCAAGGCCCTTGCTCGAGATGATGCCATACTCGCCCAGGTGCGCCCGCAGGGCGTTGATGAGACCGGTGCGCTGCCGGACCAGAAGGTCGCGGGTCTTGTGCAGCATCAACACGGCCTGCTGTTCTGGCGTCTTCACGGCAACGAAGCGCATGGTCGGTCGAGTCACGGCTTCGCAAATCGCCTCGGCATCGGCGGCGTCTGTCTTCCCCCGCTTCACATAAGGCTTTACGTATGCCGGCGGCATCAACCGCACCTCGTGACCCAGCTTCATCAACTCCCGACCCCAGTAGTGCGCCGACGCGCACGCCTCCATGCCGACAAGGCAGGGCGGCAATCCGCCAAAGAACTTCAAGACTTCCGCACGCCGCAACTGCCGGCGCTCGATAATCTTGCCTCCTGCGTCGATCGCGTGAACCTGAAATACGTTCTTCGCCAGATCCAATCCGACGGTCACTATCTCCTGCATGGGACGGCTCCTCTAGACGTGGCTCTACGGCCATCATCGCACAGCTACGCTGGTGCAGGGGCCGTCCATCCCATCAGGTCAAGGGCCGCAGTTATATTTTCAGGCGCAAATAACGCATCCTGGGAAGCGTTGCACCGCCGCGCTCCTACCGCTTTGTCGGCGGGTCCGGACTGGCAGGATTTTTGTTGTCGTCCCATTCCGGCGTTTTAAAGAAAGCGCCACCGGCGGCGGCTCGGCCTCGGCGAAGGGTTCATTCAGGACACGTGAAAGGCCCGAACAGCCTACTGCGCCCCTTCCGGCCTGGCATCTGCATCCTTTTGCGCCGCATCACCTATGCGATTCCAGCTCGCGGGCTTTTCACTGGCCATCATCCGCTGACCACCTTCCCAGCGATCAGTGTTCATGATTCCGGCGGCCATCCGTTCAGGCAGATGCCAGCTTACAGGAAGCATCCGGGCAATTGTCCCCGGCAGGAAGGACCACAGCAGTACGCCAAGCGCGAACGCGTAGCCCGCGGATCGGCGAACGGTTCTCGCTTGTTCGCGCTCATTCCGCGCGCCCTGAAGCGCGGTCTTCAACTGCTTCACCTGCTCATCCAACCGGGCGCCTGCCTCACGGATCGTCTGGCTGTCTTCGCGACGAGCGCCCTGCCCCGCCTTTTCCAGCTCCTGCACGAGTTGGACGGGCGACAGCCGCATTGCTGGCAGACTGGCGATATGCCCCGACCATTCGCTGATGTCCTTGAGCCGCGTGCTCATCTCGACGAGTGTTCGCGAATAATCCGGCACAGCCTGATGCTCTGCCGCAAGCTGCTCGGTGGCGCGCCGCAGCAGCGCCACCTCGCCGCGAAGATCCTCGAACGCCCGCGCCGCGTCCGCCTCTGGTGAAGCATTTCGATCCATCCTCGAGGTCTAGCGCGAAAGCCCACGGTCCTTCGAGCGGTCGAACCATTCTGACAGCGTGTGAGACAATTGGCGCTCTTCGAATACGCGAATTCCAAGCTCCTCCTTGCGCTGCCGGACGAGCGACTCGAGTTGGGGATCGCGCTCCAGCGATTTGGCCATACCGATGACCTCGTCCTGGGCCGCGGCAGCAGCACGCTCCTTGCCAAGCGCCGCAAACCGCTCATAGGCCCGATACTGCCTCCGAAAATCCTCGACGAACCGATCGGCCCGTTTCTCCGGATCGGTTCGGATCTCAGCCTCAAGCTGCATCGCACGTATGGCGTTGGCGGTATTGCCCTTGGCCGCATCCTCGACCAGCGAAGCTTCGCGCCCGAACGCATTGGCCAGATCGTGCGATGCGTGGGGCTTCAGGTTGTCGAGCAGCTCGCGGCTCTTGCGTAGCGCATCCTGCTGATGCGGCAGTGGACTGAGGCCGCGCTGGCGTGTCTGCCTGATATCCGCAGTCGCCCGCGCCAAGCGCTGGACCGCTTGGCCCAGCGCAGCCCCCTCCCCTCGTCCCACAGGACGCGATGGCGTGGGATCAAGCCGCAAGCCGGGAAGCATTCGCTGCTGGGGCTCGGATGGCAGGCGGAGACCCGCGAAGATGCTCTTCCGCTCGAACTTGGGCTCCGGCGTCGGCTGATCGACGTCGCGCCCAAGTCGGATGATCTGGCGGCGGTCAGCGAAATCGCGGACGTGATCGCTCGCCATGTCCTTGGGGCGCTCGCGGCTGAGCGTGCGGATGAGCTTGCCGCGATCGGCAAACTCGTCCTGGCCATAATGAAGATCCACGCTCGACCGATGCCGGGACAGCGCCACATAGGTGGCGTGCCGATCGAGACCGGGTGTGGCCAGCACATGGACGCGATCGACGGTCATTCCCTGGGTCTTGTGGATGGTCGCAGCATAACCATGGTCGAAGTCGGCATAATCCCTGGTGTCGAAGGCCACGCTCCGGCCATCGTCCAGTAACACCGCCATGCGTGTCGGGTTCAGGCTGTCGATTGTTCCCCGCGTGCCATTCTTCACGCCCAGGCTTCGCTCGTTGCGAAGGAACATGATCCGGTCGCCCGCTGCAAACTGACGGCCGCCGCGTGCTGTCTGGATTTCCACATCCTGGCCGAGCCCCCCGGTAGCCCGGACACGCTCCCTCGCCGCCTGGTTGAGTTCAGCCACCTCGGCGCGGGTGTGCGACAGGATGATCCGACTTTCCTCCGGCGCCGCCTGCCGATCGCGGTCCCAACGATCGATCAGGCTTGCTCGCGCTACTTCGCGTGTGGTGGCGGGATGGACATGACCCGCTTCGTCATAGGCAAGGATGGCCTCACCGGTGCGCCCCGTTGCAAGGTGGCGCGTGGCGTTACGCTGCCAGCCTTCGCGCTGCCGGCGGATCTCGCTGATCTCGACGCTGCCATGCCGTTCCGTGACCGAACGGAAGGCAGCACCCGCCTCGATCGCCTGAAGCTGTTCGGCATCGCCAACCAGCACCAGCTTGGCGCCGCGCTTCTGAGCCTCGCGCACCACGCGCTCCATCTGGCGCGCGCCCACCATGCCGGCCTCGTCGATGACCAGCACATCGCGCGATGACAGGAGATCGCGTCCTGCCGCCCATTGATGTTCGGCACTCGCGATCGTTCGTGATGCGATGCCCGATCCATGTTCGAGATTTTCGGCGGCGATCCCGGACAAGGCGAGCCCCGTCACCCGATAGCCTTCGGCTTCCCACGCATCCCGCGCGACCCCGAGCATCGCCGACTTGCCGCTGCCGGCATAGCCGATGACGCTGACCAGGCCATCGTGACGCATGAGCCGTTCAAGTGCGGTGCGCTGCTCATCCCCCAGCACCAGACCTTGCGCGGCACTTGCCGCGAGCGCCCGATCGATCCGCTGGCGGGCGACACCACGATCCGTCCGTTCGACCAGCGCATCGACGCCGCGCTCCAGCCGGCGTTCGACCTCCAGCATCTCGCGACTGGTGAACCGGACCTCGCCACGCCCGTCCTTGCCAAGCTCGATCAGATCCGGCGACGCTCTCACCGCTGCCATCACCTGTTCGAACTGCTCCCTCCCCTCGCTGTGGCGATGGACGAACATGGCGAGGTCGCGCTTGGTGAAGGTCGCCTGATGGTGCGTGATCGCGTCGAGGGCGAGGGATGGATTGGCGATGATCTTCTCGCCATTGGCGCGCGCAATCGCATGGTGCTCTGCGAGGCGCTCCGGATCGAGGCCCTTCGCCGCCATGCGCGAGGCCGCCGGACCAATCTTGTGCTGCGGCTCAAGGTCGATTCCTTGGGCTTCTAGCGATCGGTGATCGACCCGCGCGTCGATATCGAGTTCGGCCAGCCGCTCGTTGACATGGTCGGCCCAGGCCTCGCGCCAATGCTCCAGCAGGGAATTGGCATTCCACTCGCGAACCTTCGGACCAAATCGATCCTCTTCGATGGCGCGCATCGTGAGCATGACATGGGCGTGGGGCTTCGGTTGCCCGTCGCTGCCCATGTCCCAATGCACATTGAGATCGGCGACTATGCCGCGCTCGACAAATTCCCGCGCGACGAACTCGCGGGCGAGCCGAATGCCCTCGGCGTGGTCCAGCTCACGTGGAATGGCGAACTCGACCTCGCGGGCAAGCTGCGCGTCTTTGCGAACCTCCGCCGCCTCGACCGCATTCCAGAGTTTCTCGCGATCCTGCCACGCCTCCGGCGCGCCGTTCGGCAGCAGCACTTCGGAATGGACGACGCCGGCCTTGTTGGAGAAGTCGTGATGACGATCGAGCCGCTCGTCATAGAGCCGGGTGGCAGCGCGATAGGCCGAAGATGCGAGCGCAGACGAGCCGTTGGCGCGGCTGATGACTTTTGCGGAGAAGTGGTAGATCGCCATGGCGGCAATCCATTTACACTTCTGAAGCGACGTCGGCACGACGTATAAGCGCGCCCTCAAAAGATTTCATCAATTTCGGGACTGCATTGTCTCACGAGATTTCAGGCGGTTGTGGCTGATCGAGTGCTGCGATAACTGGAATGCCCACTTGCATTACGAGGCTGGGCGACGATGCGTAAACCGCGGGACTATGACGCCGAACTGAAAGCGCTCGACGACAAGGCCAGGAAGCTCAAGGAGCGGCGCGTGCGCCAGTTGGGCGAACTGGTGATTGCATGCGGTGCCGACGCGCTATCATCCGAACAGCTTGCCGGCGCGCTCCTGTCACTGAAGGATGCCAGCACACAAACGAAGGAGGCGTGGCGCTCGCGCGGCGCGGCTTTCTTTCGCGGCGAGAAGGCAAAGCCAGCTCGCAAGACTGGAGAGAAGCCGAATGGCACTTTGCCGCTCGATCTCCCGCCGCCATCGCCTCGAGCTTGAACGTGCTCGAACTGATACGCGCGAGTGGGTCGTGAAGCGGCGCGAGCGGACGCGCCAGCTGATCGAACTAGGTGGCCTCGTCACCAAGGCCGGGCTTGTCGAACTCACCGATGATGATCGCGCCACGCTCTACGGCGCGTTCCTCGCAGTTGCCGCACGTCTCCGAAGCGAGGATCGCGAACAATCGCTTCTGCTCTGGCGCAGGCGCGGCAAGCGGGCGTTCGACAGCGAGGAATCAAATGCTCGCTGACGAACGCCCGCCGTCACCAACGGATTGAGGCTCTACCGCCTTGTCCCGATGCCAAGTCGGCGATCATGCTTCTGTCTTACGTAGCTCGCCCAGGCCGCGCGCCACTGTCGGCATGTCGGTCGAAGCGTCCCGATGACCGAAACCTCTTCATCCACGGCTTCGACATAGATTTGATAAAGTGCAGCACCCATGCGGTTGGTCACTTCATCCACGCTGACGCCACAGCGCCAACCGATGTCGTCATAAGTGAGATCGTCCAGTCGACTGAGCAGGAATATGGTCCTTGTCAGCCGCGGCAAGTGCTCGATCGCCACACCGATCCGCGCGCGCAGCGCATCCCGATCCAGGCCGAGGTGGGCCTCAGTCATGATCGACAGCCTCCTGACGGTTGGAGCTGCGCTCCCACAGAACCAACCCTCGGTCGAACTTTTCGGCGAGGAAGCGATTGCCGCCATCGCGCCAGCGTTCAACCTCGTCGGACGTGAACACCGAAAGGTCGACCGTCGCCCTGCCCGCAAGCTCAGTGGCTAAGGCGTGTCGGGCTTTGCCCCAATGACGATTGCGACCGCGATACTGTGGGAAATCGACGAAGGCCCAAAGCTCGTATTCGTTAATCTGGCCCGTTTCGCGGTCTGGCCCACGCGACCGTCTGGCAAACTCGCCAACAATCATGAGCCGATGAAGGACTCCCTTTTTGGGAGAGCGCTTTCGGCGGTCCTCAAAACAGCAGCGGAGGAGACGAACGGCTCGCTCGATTTCCTGCTGCTTGCGCGGAATCAGGTGCGCCAGGCGCTCTCGCACCGGCAGATCGCGCCGTAGGTCGCACGCAAGCCTTTCGGGTCTGTTCATCGTTCGCCTCCATCGCGTTCGCACTGTGGGGCCGTGCGCACATGATCGTGGCTTGCCTATAAACGATATCGTAAATAGAGTAAACGATATCGTTTATTGCTTATGTGGAGCGCGATCGCATGAAAGTCTTGGATATCGTCATTTTGCCGCATACGAGCGACGACATGGGACGCCCGCCGCTCGGCATGAAACAGACGACGATCCGCCTGCCAGCGGAGACGATCCGGCGTATCGAGGCGGTGGAAGGCAAGCCGCGCCAGCTTGCCAGCTTCATCCGCGAGGCGATCGAAAACGAACTTCTCCGCCGCGAAAAGAGCAAGGATTGAGCCTGCTTTCGTCGAAGTGATTCGCGGTTAGCGCCCTAGGGCTGCCGCAAAACCGCGATCTGCACTTCGCATGAGACGTCCTGAGACGAACCAACAAAATATTTTTACCGGACCGCCTGATACTGCTGGGGTCTTATACGGACTCCCTGGGTCTTGTTTCCTGATCTATCCGGACGTTGACCGCGATGGACTGACCTTGATTGATTCTAGACTTTGATCATCTTGGGCTGCCCTCCTGTTTTGCAGGAACAGCCATGTCCGACAATCCCGATCGCTTCCTTCGCCTGCCCACTGTCCTTGAGCGTACCGGCCTCAGTCGCTCAACCCTCTACCGCAAGATCGAACGCGGCACCTTTCCAAAGGGCGTCGCAATCAGCACGCGCTGCACCGGCTGGCGGGAATCCTCCGTCGCCGCGTGGATGCGCAACCCGATCTATTATCATGTCGACGATGCGCCCTCGCCTTGAGTGAGGGCCGAGCGTCAGCGAGGCCAGGAAGAGTCAGCCGGCGCACGATAGACCTGCGGACGCCGGCTGATCATCCCATGGCAACATGACGGACGAAGCCCGCGGCGCCTGGGGCGTCGCGAGCAGCGACGGCATAGTGTTGCCCTCCTGGCCCGCCTTCTCGGCCGCCTCCAGATAGTCTGCCCACCATTGCATCATCGGGCGGCGGTGCTGGAGGTAGCGCGCGGAGTTATAGGCGGCGCGGACGCCGCGCGGCTGGTGCGCAAGCTGGTGCTCGATCCAGTCGCCCTCGAACTTGCCACTCTCGTTGAGGACGGTGCTGGCCAGCCCCCGGAACCCGTGGACCGTCGCCTTTCCGCGAAGCCCCAGCCGATACATGATGTCGAGCATCCGGTTCTCGCTGATGACGAACGACCGCGCACTAGCCACGGGAAACAGGAAACGTCCGAGCCGCATGTTCCCAGCCTTGCGAAAGACATTCATCCCGTGAATTTCGCGCAAGGTCGCTACCGCCTGCCGGGAGAGGGGTACGAGATGCTCGGATCGCATCTTCATGCGCTCCGGTGGAATGCGCCAGAGCGGTTCGGCGCCGTCGAGATCCTCGAACTCGCACCATTCTGCAAAGCGCGTCTCCTGGGTGCGCACCATCGTCAGCATCGTCCAGCGGAGCGCCAGGTGGCTCATGCGTTCGCCTCCATCGGCATTCAGCCTCCGGAAGAAGTCCGGAAGCTCGCGCGCACTTACCTTGGCGCGATGCTGAACAGGCTTCGGCCTGGTCATGGCCGCGGTGAGATCACGACATGGGTCGCTCTCACACCGGCCATCTGGAATGGCGTAGCGGAATATCTCGCTGAGATGGTTCTTGACCCGATGCGCCATTTCGACGGCGCCGCGCGCCTCGATCCGGCGGACCACGTCAAGAATGGCGCGCGGTGCGATCGCGCTGATCTCGGTCGACCCGAGATAGGGGAACACGTCCGCCTCAAGGCGCCCGACGACAAGAGCCGCATAGCGTGGCGACCATCCGAGCGTCCGCGTTTCCAGCCACTCGCGCGCGACATCCTCGAAGCTGTTGGAGACGCTCGTCGCCAACAGCGACCTGTCGGCCTTGCGTTCGGCCGAAGGATCAAGGCCGCGGGCGAGCTGCGCCTTGGCGGCATCGCGCCAGCTTCGTGCCGCCCTAATTCCGATTTGCGGATAGCGCCCGCCCGACAAAAGCTTCTGCTTGCCGTCGAAACGATAGGCGAACCGCCAATATTTCTTCCCGTCTGGCTGGACGAGGATGAACAGGCTGCCGCCGTCGGCCTTTTTGTAAGGCCGCTCGGCAGGCTTCATGGCCTTGAGCGCGATGTCGGTCAGCATGGTATCCAGCCTCGAATCCCGTGCGTGACGGGGGTTGTTGGTAGGCGCTGAAGTTCTACCAACAAATTGCCATCGCTGGCGGTGGGCTGCAAGGGGGGCACCCGGCACGTCATGAGACCAAAACCCGCCAAAATGGCGGGTTTGTCGGGTCATTCTGAGCTGTCTTGGAGGGGTCTGAACCTGTGTGAAATCAGGGTCTGGCTGGGGCGGCAGGATTCGAACCTGCGAATGCCGGTACCAAAAACCGGTGCCTTACCACTTGGCGACGCCCCAATAGCGCGGGAGGCGCCCTTATAGCGACCGAAACCCCCTTGAAAAGGGGGATCGATCAGCTTGCGAGCGATGCCTTGAACGCGGCCAGTTTCTCCACCAGCGCCTCCGCCCCGGCGCGGTCGCGAGCGAAGTGGAGCGGGAAGAGTTCGATCTCGGTGACGCCCGCCTCGATCATCTCACGGGCATTGTCGAGCGTGCGGCTCATATCCAGCCGGCCGTCATCGCCCTTCACCGCGCGGGGGACGGCGCGAACCATCAGGCTGTCGGGATCACGGCCGCGTTCGGCAAAGGCGGCACGAAGTTTTTCGATGCCTTCCCTTATGCTCGGCACGTCGGCCTGGATGGGCAGCCAGCCATCGGCATGATCGGCAATGCGCGCGACGTTGCGATCATTGGGCGCGATGCCGAGCATGATCGGAATGCGGTCACCCTGCACCGGGAAGGGCCGGCTGTGAATGCGATCGAAGCTCACCATCTTGCCATGGAAGGCGGCCGGCGCGTCACGCCATAGCGTGCGGCAGACCTGGATCTGTTCGATCATCAGGCCGAAGCGCCCCTCCCAGGGCACGCCGCTCGCTTCATATTCCTCTTTCTGCCAGCCGACGCCGAGGCCGATCGAGACGCGGCCGCCGGAGATCACGTCGAGCGTCGCCAGTTGCTTGGCGAGCAGCACCGCCGGGCGCAGCGGCGAGATCAGCACCGCCGTCTGCAACCGCAGTCGCTTCGTCGCGAGCGCAATGGCGGAAAGCAAAGTGATCGGCTCCCACCACGGCCAATCGAGCGGCATCGGAAAGGGGCCATAGGGATATTTATCGAGCGCTTCGCCCATCACGACATGATCGGTGAGGGTGACGCCGTCGACGCCCATCTCCTCCGCGACGGCCAACCATTCGACCGCAGCGCGAATGTCGCCCCCGAACAAGGTTTCAAGGCCGATCAGGCCGAGGCTGACGCGAATATCGGACATCAGACGTTCGCCTTGGCGACATGGCGCGCCGCGCGGCGGCCGGAAAATACGCAATCGGCATAGGACAGACCGGAGACATAGGTCTGCGAGGCAATGCCGACGGCGGTGCGGCCGGCGGCATAAAGGCCCGCGATCGGCACGCCCTTCTCGTTGAGTACCTGCCCCGTATTCTCCTCGACGCGCAGGCCGCCGAAGGTGATGACCGGCAGCGGCAGGAAGCGGCTCGCGATCGAAATGTCCATGGCGTAGAAAGGCCCCTGCTCGATCGGCTGCATATCGGCCGGCTCCTTCTCGAACCGATCGGGCTCCTCGCCACGGGCCGCACGATTATAGGCGCCGATCGTTCCCTTGATCGTCTCCCGATCCAGCCCGATGCGATCGGCCAGCGCCTCGATCGTCGGCGCCTTCTTATAGTTGGCGATAAGGTTGAGCAGCGTCACATCGCGCTGGAACGGCACGAGGATGGGATCGAACGCCTGCTTGAACGCCTGCTTGCGCAAGGCCGCGTCATAGATCAGCCAGCCTGACCCACCATGATGGTCGACGATATGTTCGCCCATGGTGGCGCCATAGACGGTCTCGTCAACGAAGCGTTCACCCCTGGCATTGACGACGATCGCGTCGGACCATGCCTTGGGCGGGTTGATGAAGCGCCAGGCGGATACCTTACCCATCAGCGCGGTCGATCCGCCCGCCGTCATCCCCATGACGATGCCCGAACCCTGATCGCCGAGCGTACCATTGGGCATGCCGGCAGAATAAGCCGGCGCATAATGCTGTACCATCTTCGGGTTCATGATGAACCCGCCGGTGGACAGCAGCACTCCTTCCTTGGCACGAATCCAGCGAGTCTCGCGGCCATGCGCCTCGATCTGCATCGCCTTTTTCAGATAATGATTGCCGATGCCGATGGTGATCGCGGCGAAGGGCAATGCCGGTGGCAGCATCGCCAGGAAGACGTTCGCGCGGCGGATATATTTGATGAAATCGCGCGCATCCTGTGATCCTTCGGGGATCGACAGCACCTTGACGCCGACGACGCGGCCATTGCTGTCGATCGCGAGTTGTCGCGCTTCGGTGAGTTGGCGGAACCTCAAGCCATGCTTGAGCGCGGAATCGCGCAAGGGGTTGTAGATGCCGATGCCGACACCCCATGCCTTCTTGCCGTTGAGGATATTGGCGCGGTGGCCCCGCGCGGCAGGCTTCGCGACCTTGCGGTAGCGCGCGACCAGCGTGTTGTCCGGGTGATAGAGGAAGCGATCGAGCGGCGGATAGCTCGCTTTCTTCTTCCACACCGTGCCTTTCAGCTTGGCGCCGTGCTGCAGTATCCAGTCGACGGTCGAGACGCTCTCGTCGACGAACTTCCGAAGCGTGGAGTCGGCGACGACCTCGCCGGCCTCCATCTTCAGATATTTATACATCTCTTCCGGCGTGTCTTCCTCGCCGGCTTCCTTCTGGATGACGGTGCCGCCGCCGGCATAGAAGATGCCGCCATTGGCAGCGGTCGACCCGCCACCTTCATAGCGATCGACGGCGATGACCGAGAGGCCGCGCTCCAGCCCTTCCAGTGCGGCGGAGACCCCCGCACCGCCCAGGCCGACGACGACGAGATCGGCCTCCTCATCCCATTTGTGGGACGAGACATGGTCGAGGATCAACGGATCCTCGACATCGAGACCGACCTCCTGGGCCTTCGCCGCCGTCGCCATTCGATCAGACCCCGAAGCCGCCGGAAACCGAAATCGTCTGGCCCGTCACATATTGCGCGCGGTTCGAACAGAAGAAGACCGCCGCCTGGCCGATATCCTCGGGCTGGCCCCAGCGCTTGAGCGCGAGCAGCTTGTGGGTCTCCTTCACCCATGCCTCGTCGAACACGCCCTGCTTGGTAAGTTCATGGAACATGCCCGCGTCGATGACGCCGACGAGAACCGAGTTGGCGCGGATCTCGTGCTTGCCCTCTTCCTTGGCGATGCCCTTGATCAGCGCCTCGTTCGCAGCCTTGGGCGCGACCGAAAGCCCGTCCATCGCCGGCCACCAATCATGCCCGGCAGAACCCAGATGGACGAAGGAGCCGCCGCCATTGGCGCGGAAATGCTCGATCAGCACCTGCGATGCGGTGAAAAAGCCGAACACCTCGACCTCGATCGCGTTGCGGTAATGATCCTGGGTCCATTCGGCGATGTGGATCTGCGGCACCAGCGGGCCTGCACCCCACACCATCGAATGGACGCGGCCATGCTCCTTGGCGGCTGCGGCGACAGCGGCTTCGACCTGCGCCTTGTCCCGCACATCGACCTGATGGATCGACGCCTTCACGCCATGCGCGCGTATCGCCTCGGCAGTCTTTTCAGCGACGTCCTGCTTGGAGCGATAGCAGATCGCGACGGCAGTGCCGGACTTGGCGAATTCGATCGCGACACCCTGGCCGATGCCGCCGCTGCCGCCGAACACCATCACCGCGCCTTCGGGAAAATCCTTGCTCATTCCATTGTCTCCTATGAATTCTTGGCGATGATGCGATCGGCATAACGGCTGATCGCGTCCTTCTTGACTTGAAGCCTGGTGAAATCCGCGCCGTCGTCGGTGAAGCGTTCGACGTCCCAGGGCGTCGGCAGCCACGGGATTGCGGAAAGCTCGCCGCCTACCTCATCGAGTTGCCGCACGGCATCGGCCGTCAAGGGTTCTGCCAGCGAAAACATCATGCGCATCCCGTCGGCCGGCAGGCCCTGCTCGACACGGAGAGCACGCAGCGCGGCAGCCGTCTCGAGATTCTGCGCGACCGTCATCGGCAAACCGAGCCACCCGTCGTTGCGCGCCGCGCGGCGCAGCGCGGCCTTGGCCGATCCGCCACACATGATCGGCACAGGCCGCACGGGTGCCGGACGCATCATCACATCCTGGAAGTCGAAAAACTCGCCGTCATGGCTGACATTGTCGCCAGTCCACAGCTTGCGCATCACGGCTATCATCTCGTCCATGCGCCGTCCGCGCGTCTCGAAGGGCACGCCGACCGCGTCATATTCTTCCTTCAGCCAACCGGCCGAAATGCCGCACAGCGCGCGGCCGGACGAAAAGACGTCTACCGTGGAGATGGCGCGCGCGGCCGTGAAGGGATCGCGCAACGCGGCGAGATAGATATTGGTGGCAAGCTCGATGCGCTTGGTGCCCGCACCGATCACGCCCAGCGTCACCCACGGGTCCGGCCAGGGGGTTTCGATCGGCCAGAACCATTCGCCATCCTGCGAATAGGGATATTTGGTGTCGAACTTCGTCGGCATGACGAGGTGGTCGGCCACGGTCACTCCGTGAAAACCGCACGCCTCGGCATGTTGGGACAGCTCGACCAACTGATCGAGCTCCGCCACCGCCATCAGAACCAGCCAGAATTTCATGACGTCTTATCCCCGATCAATCGAAATTGGCCTGGCCGCCGTCGAGCGGCATCGTCATGCCGGTGACGTAGCGGGCATCGTCGCCGCACAGGAACACGACCGCGCGGCCGATATCATTGGCGCAGTCGCCGATCCGGCCGAGCGGCACGGTCTTCTTGAATTCAGCCGCCTCTTCCGGCCGATCGCGCTCCCACCCTTCAAGCGCCGGCGACAGTGCGAAGGGCGCGACCGCGTTGACGCGGATATTGTCCGGGCCCCACTCGGCGGCGGCCGCACGGGTCAGCGATCGGATCGCCTGCTTCACCGCGGCATAGGTGCCATAGCTCGACATGTCCCAGCGGACCGCCGCCGCGGTGGCGAGATTGATGATCGCGCCGCGGCCGGATTTCTTGAGATGGGGATGCGCCGCCTTCATGAAACGGAAGGTGGCGAGCGGGCCGGATTCGAAACCGGCGATGAAACCCTCGTCGCTCTGGTCGAGCAGCGGCCCGAGAAACACTTCCTGCGCATTGTTCACCAGGATGTCGATGCCGCCAAGCTCGCGCACCACCGTATCAACGATGCGGGCGATATCGGCCGGATCCTTGACGTCGCCCTGGATCGACAGCGCCTTGCCGCCAAGCGCCTTAATCTTGGCGACGGTATCGTGCAGCTTCGCCTCGGTCCGCCCGGTAACGGCGACCGATGCGCCCTCGCGCGCCAGTTCCAGAGCGATGCCCTGGCCTACGCCCTGCCCCGCGCCGGTGACGATTGCCACGCGCCCTTCGAGAATGCCCATCCGACCTCTCCCCCGCCAACGCGGTTTGCGTATTCCCGTGGCCGGAATATCGCTCGTTCCGCCGCTGAGGGTCTAGATGAGCGCCACCTTGCGGAAAAGTCCAGACTCGGGATTACGGAAAGCGATGGCCCGATCAGTGAATTATGGCACCGCTGACGGCGTTCAACCGGTGATGCCGTTCCCCGGCTTCACCGCCTTGAGCTCAGTCCAGTCGATCAGCAGGGTACGCGATGCGATTTTCCACGCGCCGGCCTCGCGGCGGAACTCGTCCTGATAGCGGATCGACCACATATCATTGCTGGCCGTGCCATCATCATTGACGGTGATGTGATTGGCGTAGCTCTTGGTTTCGCCCTTCGCGCCGTCGCCGCTGACGGTCACGTCTTGCGACAACACCTGATGCAGGGTCCGCTGGAACATCTGTTCGAGCATTGCCGGAATATTGCGAATGCTGTCGATCCCTTCCATCCGGTTATATGGCGTCACGATCACGGCATCGTCGGTGAACAGGGCGGCAAAGCGCTCGCCGTCGCCCGCGTCCCCGGCAATGGTATAGTCCTCAACCAGCGCGCGAATGGCTGCGCGGTCCTGTGCGGCGTCGCTCATCGGAACATCCTTCCTTGTCTGCGGCGCTTGTTCCGGCGCGCCGGCGTCAAGGCAAGGGCGATCGGGCGAATGGCCCGATTGCCGCCTGATCCATGTCCCTAATCAGATAGTGTGATAGCCGCGGTACCATTCCACGAAGCGCGGAATGCCGACCTCGATGCTCGTCGTCGGCGCGAAACCCAGGTCGCGCTGGATCGCCGAGATATCGGCATAGGTTTCCTTGACGTCGCCCGGCTGCATTGGCTGGAAATCGCGGATCGCAGGCTTACCGCAGGCAGCTTCGACAAGGTCGATCAGCTTGCCAAGCTCTTCCGATCGGTGATTGCCGATATTGTAGACGCGGTGGGGCGAACGGCTGCCGCCCGCCTTTTCCGCGCCATCATCGGACGGCGGATTATCAAGCGACGCGACCACGCCGGTGACGATATCGTCGATGTAGGTGAAGTCGCGGCGCATATCGCCACCGTTGAAGACCTTGATCGGCCGGCCGGACAGGATCGCATCGGTGAACAGCCACACCGCCATGTCGGGACGTCCCCACGGCCCATAAACCGTGAAGAAACGCAAACCCGTCAGCGGAATGCGATAGAGATGGGCATAGGTCTCGCTGATCAGCTCATCAGCCTTCTTGGTCGCGGCATAAAGCGAGATCGGATGATCGACCCGATCCTCGACCCGGAAGGGCAGCGTGTCGTTCGCGCCATAGACCGAAGAGGACGACGCGTAGACCATCGGCACGCCGGGCCGCTCGCGCGCGACCTCCAGCATGTTGAGATGCCCGACGAGATTGGCTTGCGCATAAGCGCGCGGATTTTCGATCGAGTAGCGCACGCCGGGCTGCGCGCCGAGATGGACGATGCCGGAGATGTCGGTGCCGGCCAGCGCCGATGCCAGCGCTTCATGATCGGCGAAATCGACCTGCGCAAAGCGGAAAGCGTCGCCATGCCGGGCCTGCAGATCGGCGATGCGGTCCTGCTTCAGGCCGACCTGATAATAGCTATTGAGGCTGTCGATGCCGAGGACGCGTTCGCCGCGCGCGAGCAGGCGATGGCAGGCATGGAAGCCGATAAACCCCGCGGCGCCGGTCACGAGAATCGTCATTCCGCCCTACCCCCTGTCTCACATTCGGTTGTAGTCATTGGCGAAACTGCATGACGGACGCAATCGCCGCTCCTGTCCTACCGAAAACGTGTCGGCGAATAGCGCGCCGGATCGATCGAGCTGACGGGTTCCGGCAAGGACCGCCCCATGACCAGCGCCGCGCCAATCATGGCGGCGGCAGGTGCGGTCTGGATGCCGAAGCCGCCCTGTCCGGCGAACCAGAAGAAGCCGGGCGCGCGGTCGTCAAAGCCATAAACCGGCGCGCGGTCGGGCGCGAAACTGCGCAGCCCGGCCCAGGCATGCTCCTTGACGATGCTGCGGCACAGACCGAGCCGTTCGTAACGGTCGATCGCGATCGCAACATCGATTTCCTCTGGCGCGGCGTCGCAGGCCGCACTCGGCGCCTCGTCATGCGGGGAGAGCCACAGCCGCCCGCCCGCCTCCGGCTTGAAGTAGAAACGGCCGAGCGCGTCGACGACCAGCGGAAGATCGGAAGAAGCCGGCGGGTCCACGGCAAGCTGCACGATGGTGCGGCGATACGGCGTTATGACGATCGGGCCGGCGCCAGCCATCGCGGCGATTTCGCTGGCCCAGGCGCCGGCCGCGTTGATCAGGATTGCCGCCTCGACCAAGCCGGCGCGCGTTTCGATGCGCCAGCCGCCGCTACCTTTCTCGATTGCCATAACCGCGGCATCGGCAAGCAGATCGACACCGGCCTGCCGCGCAATGCCGAGATAATGGGTGTGAAGCGCAGCCACGTCGATATCCGAACAGGTGGGCTCGGCCAGGCCGATCCGCCACTCCGCCGCCAGCCCCGGAAGCACGGTTTCGAGCCTCGCGCGATCGACGGGGTGAAGCGCAACGCCGCTATCCGCAAATTCCGCCTGCATCTTCGCGAGCGCGGCTTCGCCCTCGGCATCGGCGATGTGCAACGCGCCCCTGTCCCGCAGGAAACCGCCCTTGCGCAGCCAATCGCCCGAAGCCGTCGTCAATGGCTGCACCGCCGGGCCGCCATATGTTTCCGACCAGAAGGCCGCGGAGCGCCCCGTGGCATGATAACCCGGCCGGCTCTCGCCCTCGATCAGCACGACCCGCGCCGTCGATCCGATTTCGGCGGCAATCGAGGCGCCCGCCATGCCCGCACCGACAATGGCGATATCGGCGCGGATCAAGCGACCGTCTCCAGAAACGCGTCGATCGCGGCGAAGACTTCAGCCAGCACGTCATCCGATTCGCGCAGCAATTCATGCGCGGCACCTGGGAACCAGCGCAGTTCGGCTTGGGGCAGCCTTGCCGCGGCATTGCGGATGGCATCGGCCGCGACCAGACCATCCTGCGGCGTGGCAACGATCAGCAAGGGCGTCTGCACGCATTCCAGCACGCCCGGCGATGCGAGTCGCGCCATGGATTCCGCGCCCGCCCGCATCCAGCCCCAGCTCGGTGCGCCGACGGCGAGTTCGGGATGGCGCGACCGCCACCACAATTCGTCGGCATAGCGTTCCGCGCTATGCGTCAGGTTGCGCTGGCGGTGGGCCGGCACGGCTTCCGGCCCCCGTCTGCCGCCCCACACCGATCGTTCCGTAAGACCGAGCCGGCAAGCCATGCGCGAAATCCACAGGACCGCGCGCGCCGATAACGGTCCGGCCGCATAGCCCAGCATCGGCGCCGCCAGCACCGCGGCATCGACCGCCGGCCGCCGTTCGGCCAGCAGGCGCAGGACGAGGTGCCCGCCCATCGAATGGCCCATCAGCACATGCGGCCCAGGCCGATCCGCGATCCACTGCGTCACCACGGCATCGAGATCGTCGAGCCAGCGATCGAAACTGTCGGCATGGCCGATAGCGGTGTTGGCGAGGAGGCGACCCGAGCCGCCCTGCCCCCGCCAATCGAAGCCGCTGACATGCCATCCCTGGTCACGCCAGTGCGCGATCGCCTCCAGATATTTCTCGATGAAATCGCCGCGTCCGCCCTGAAACAGCAGGCTGCCGCACGTCGCCAAGCCGGGAGCTGCCGGCCAATCGAATCGCCGGACCGTCCAGCCGTCCGCCGCCTTCCACTCGCTGACCGCCATATCCGGCGGCAAACTGCGCCATTTTTCGCGTTCCAGATGCTTCGGCATGTCCATCGGGGCTGGTTACGGTTTGGCAAGGGTCGCCGTCTAGCCTCGCTTGTCATGGGTGTGGCTGAACTTCTGCTGGCTGGCATATTGGCGATCGCGCTGCTCTATGTGGCGTGGGGCGATATCCGCACGCGCACCATCCCCAACTGGCTGAATGCTGCGATCGCGCTGGCGGCGCCCCTTTGGTGGCTCGCCTGGTGGCCGTCGCAGGACATCGCCTTCTGGCCCGGGATCGGCTGGCAGCTCGGCACGGCAGCGGCGGTGTTCGCGATCTTCGCGCTTTGCTTCCACTTCGGCATGATGGGCGGCGGCGACTTCAAGCTGCTCGTAGCGCTCGCCTTATGGCTGCCGCCGCTGCCGCTCTTTCGCATGATCACGGTGATGGCGCTCGCCGGCGGCGTGCTCACCATCGTCATGATGGCGCTCCATCGCGCCCGCAAGGCCGGATGGCGACCGGAGGTTCCCTATGGGCTGGCGATCTCGTTCGCCGCCCTGTGGGTGCTGGCCAACGATATCTTAACCACTCCCGTTTCATATCACGGTTAATTCCGCAAAGGCCCGAAGGGACCACAGGCAGATGGACGTCAAGAAACTGGCACTGCTGATCGGTGCGCTCCTGCTGGCAGGTGTGTCTGCCTTCATGGCCAAAAGCATGTTCACCGGCGCTGCCGCGCCGCAGGCGAATGCCGCGGCCGCACCGCAGGTCAACGGCCCCGAGGTGCTGGTCGCAACCCGCGCCCTGCCGGTCGGCACGATCATCGAGCCCGATAGCTTCCGCTATCAGCCATGGCCGAAGGATCTGGTCGAGAAGGCCTATTTCATCAAGGGCGAGAGCGATCTCACCACGCTGACGGGCACCGTCGTGCGTGTCGCGGTCACCGCCGGCTCGCCGATCACGCAAGGCTCGCTGGTCAAGCCCGGCGATCGCGGCTTCCTGGCCGCGGCGCTCGGGCCGGGCATGCGCGCCGTCACCGTTCCGGTTTCGGCCCAGTCGGGCGTTGCCGGCTTCGTCTTCCCGGGCGACCGCATCGATCTGGTGCTCACCCAAGACGTGCCCGGCGGCGGCGATGGCCAGCCGCTCAAGGCTTCGGAGACGATCATCCGCAACCTGCGCGTGCTCGCGACCGACCAGCGCACCGACAATACTGTCGACGAAGAGGGCAAGACCGTTGTCGCCACCTTCTCGACGGTGACGCTCGAAGCCACGCCCAAGATCGCCGAGAAGATCGCGGTCGCGCAGAATATCGGCCAGCTCTCGCTGTCGCTGCGCTCGATCGCCGACAACACCGCAGAACTGGAGCGCGCCATCGCCGCCGGCGAGGTGAGCGTCCCCGATAATGCCGATCCGAAGGCGGAAAAGCAGATGCTGCTGGCGATCGCCAACCGCCCGGTCGATACCGACACCACCTTCACCGTGGGCGCAGACGTGTCGCGCTTCCAGCGCCGCAGCGTCCCCGCCAAGGCCGAACAGCCCGCCGCCGGCGCCGCGCCCGCGACGGGGGGCTATGCCGCCGCGCCGGCCGGCCCGGTCGTCCGCGTCGCCCGCGGCAACACTGTCACCGTCGTTCCCGTGGGGGGGAAATAAGATGCGGATCACTCGTAAGAACCACCACGCGCTCGGGCTCGCGCTCGCCGCCGTGCTGGCAGCCGGTTTGGCGGCTGTCGACCCGGCGCCGGTCGCCGCCGCGCCGAGCGCAAGCGCGCCTTCCGACCGCGTGACGCTGTCGGTCGGCACCGGCCAGATGGTAAAGCTGAACGGCGCGATGAGCGATCTGTTCGTCGCCAACGACGCCATCGCCGACGTGCAGGTGCGATCGCCCACCCAGCTCTACATCTTCGGCAAGGGCGCCGGCGAAACCACGGTCTACGCCACCAACAAGGCCGGCCAGGTCGTCTATTCGGCCAATGTCCGCGTCGGCGCGAACTACAGCAATGTCGGGCAGATGCTGAAGGTGGCGATGCCCAACGCACAGATCAGCGCGATCCCGATGAACGGCCTCGTGCTGCTGACGGGCACCGTCGGCACGCCGGGCGATGTCGAGGAAGCGCAGCAGCTCGTCCAGGCCTTTGTCGGCAAGGAAACCCAGGTCATCAGTCGCCTGCAGACGGCGACGCCGATGCAGGTGAACCTGCAGGTCCGCATCGCCGAGGTCAGCCGCGACTTCTCGAAGGCGATCGGCGTCAACCTGCTGGCCACCGACGGCAATTTCTTCATCACCCAGGGCCGCGCCGACGCGATCGAAGTCAATCCATTGACCGGCGCCGTCACCGTCAAGGGTTCGGGCATTGGCAGCACGGTCGGCCTGATCGATCGTTTCCTGGGCATGGACATCCAGGCCGCGCTCGACCTCGCCGAAAATGATGGTCTCGTCACGACGCTTGCCAATCCGAACCTGACGGCGCTTTCGGGTGAGACCGCCAGCTTTCTGGCCGGCGGCGAGGTGCCGATCCCGATCAGCCAGGCGCTCGGCACGCTGTCGGTGGAATATAAGCAATATGGCGTGAGCCTTGCCTTCACCCCGACGGTGCTGGCCGACGGCCGCATCTCGCTGCGCGTTCGGCCGGAAGTCTCCCAGCTTTCGACCGCCGGCTCGGTGACGCTCAACGGCTTCAACATTCCGGGCTTCACCACCCGCCGTGCGGAAACGACGATCGAGCTTGGCTCCGGCCAGGCCTTCATGATCGGCGGCCTGCTCTCGAACGGCACGAACAACGCTCTCGACAAGGCGCCCTTCCTGGGCGACCTGCCCGTGCTCGGCGCGCTGTTTCGATCGACCAAATATCAGCGCCGCGAAACCGAACTGGTGATCATGGTCACACCTTATCTGGTGAAGCCGATCTCGGCCAACCAGGCGCGTCTGCCCACCGACGGCTTCAAGGCGCCGACCGACGCAGAGCATATCCTGGGCGGACAGACCTTCATGGGCCAGACCGGCGCCCAGCGGCCAGTGCCGACGACGGCGCCGCCAGTGACAGTGACGCCCAGCGTGTCCGGCAGCCCAGCAGCGGCGGCAGCGCCGATCGGCGGCCCGGTGGCGGCCAAGGGGCCGCTCCCTGCCCCCGGCTTCTCGTTCAATTGAGGTCCGCCATGAAGAAGATCAACATGAGCCGCACCCTCGCCGCCGGCATTCTCGCCTCCACCTTCGCGCTCGCGGCCTGCGGGCCGGTCAATCGCGGCGTGGAGTCGGTGAACCAGCCGGTCATCAGCCGCGCCGACTATGTGCTGGACGTCAACGCGGCGGCGCTGGCGGCGCCTGGATCGTCCGAGGCCAAGCGCCTCGACGCATGGTTCGCGGCACTGAATCTCGGCTATGGCGATCGCGTCTCGATCGACGATCCGCTGCCTTATGGGCATGAAGAGGCGCGCGCAACGATCGGCGCCGTGCTGGCCGATCATGGCCTGCTGCTGAGCGATGCCACGCCGGTGACGCCGGGTGCACAGGCCGATGGCGGGATGCGCGTCGTCGTCAGCCGATCGACGGCTGGCGTGCCGGGTTGCCCCAATTGGGATCGCCCCTCGCAACCCGAATTCGATGCATCGGCTATGTCCAACTTCGGCTGCGCGGTGAATACGAACCTCGTCCAGATGGTCGCCAATCCCGAGGATCTGGTGCGCGGCCAGGAAGCGCGCGGGTCCGACGCCCGCACCGTGACCAAGGCGATCAAGACATATCGCGACACCGCGCCCACCGGTGCGCAGGCCCTGAAGACCGATTCGACCGGAGGCAAATAATGAACGCGCCCTTCCATTCGCGCGGCAGCGCGCTTCGCGATCCGTTCTCCGCTTTTGTCTGCGATGACGCGACGGCCGAACTGGTGCGGCTCGTCGTCGGCGAACTCGGCTGGCCGCCGGAAAAGGTGAGCAAGGGTGGCCTGCGCAACGCCGTTCAGTCGCTCTCGGTTTCGGCGAGCCCCGGCATC
This sequence comes from Sphingomonas sp. DBB INV C78, assembly GCF_042693015.1. Taxonomy (NCBI): domain Bacteria; kingdom Pseudomonadati; phylum Pseudomonadota; class Alphaproteobacteria; order Sphingomonadales; family Sphingomonadaceae; genus Sphingomonas; species Sphingomonas sp. DBB INV C78. The sequence continues at coordinate 3,366,131 of NZ_CP170544.1, forward strand.
CTCTTCGTCGACATGTCGGAATCGGGCGATCCGCTGAACGACATCAACTCGCTCGCCGAAGTGTGTGAGCCGGGCACGGTGGTGATCGCCGCCGGCCAGGTAAACGATGTCCGGCTCTATCGCGATCTCGTTGCGTCCGGCATCCAGGATTATCTGCTGAAGCCCTTTAACCCGGATCAGTTGCGCGACGCGTTTGCCAATGCGCAGATGACGCTCGCCGGACCGCGCAACGGCGAGGCGGTGGTGGATCGTCCGCATCTGTCGACCGCGTTCATCGGCGTTCGCGGCGGTGTCGGCGCATCGACGCTGGCTTCGTCGACGGCTTGGCTGTTCGGCGCCAAGTTGGGCCGGACGGCCGCATTGCTCGACCTCGACATCCATTTCGGCACGGGTGCGCTGGCGCTCGACCTGGAGCCGGGACGCGGCCTGACCGACGCGATCGAAAATCCGAGCCGCATCGACGGCCTGTTCATCGAACGCGCGATGGTGAAGGCGAACGACAAGCTCGCCGTGCTTTCGGCCGAAGCGCCGATCAGCCAGCCGCTGCTGTCCGACGGTTCGGCCTTCCACCAGCTTCAGGAAGAGCTGCGCACCAGCTTCGAATGCACGGTAGTCGATCTGCCGCGCTCGATGCTGATCCAGCATCCGCACCTCGTCCACGACGTACAGGCGGTTGTCGTCGTCACCGAGTTCACGCTGGCCGCGACGCGCGATACGATCCGTCTGCTTTCCTGGCTGAAGTCCAACGCGCCGCAGGCCCGTGTCATCGTCGTCGCCAACCGCATGCCGGTGGCCGGCGTGCCGGAAATCGGCCGCAAGGATTTCGAAAGCTCGATCGAGCGGGCGGTAGATTATGTGCTGCCCTATGACCAGAAGACCGCTGCACAGGCCGCCAAGCTGGGCAAGCCGCTGGCAGAGGTCGGTAAGACGGCAAAGCTGGGGCCTGTGATGGGCGAAATCGCCAATCAGCTGGTCGCGATCGTCGACGGGGGCGAAGCGCCCGCGAAGAGCTCGGGCAAATCGCTCATGGGCAAGCTGGGCGATCTCAAGGGCATCCTGCCCGCCAAGAAGCAAAAGCAAGGCTGAGCGCTATGGCGGTCACGCAGATGATCGTGATGGGTGCGGCACTGCTGGGCATGCTGCTGCTGATCGTCGCCGCCTTTTCCGGGCCCGCGACGAACAAGTCGCAGACCCGCCGGCTGACCGACATCCGCGAACGCCACGGCAGTGGCAGCACGGGCGCGGTCGAGGCGCAGATGCGTCGCATCCTCGCCCAACGCGAAACCAAGCTCGACCTCGCCTTCACCCGTTTCATCCCGAATCCGGCCCAGTTGCAGAAGCGGCTGGACATGACCGGCAAAGGCTGGACGGTCGGCAAATATGCGGTCACGTCGCTCGTTATCGCAGCGGTCATAGGGGCGGCCATAGCCAGCCAAGGGGCGCCGCTGCTGCTGGCGCTATTCGCCGGCCTGATGGTGGGGCTCGGCCTTCCGCACATGCTTGTCGGCAGCCAGATCAGTCGGCGTGTTGCCAAGTTCACCGCAAAATTTCCCGATGCGATCGAGTTGCTAGTGCGCGGCCTGCGTTCAGGCCTTCCCATCTCCGAAACGATGGGCGTCGTTGCCAGCGAAGTGCCCGGCCCGGTAGGCGAGGAGTTCCGTGCGGTTTCGGACAAGATGAAGATAGGCCGGACGATGGACGCAGCGCTTCAGGAAAGTGCCGATCGGCTCGGCACGCCCGAATTTCAGTTCTTCACGATCACCCTGCAGATCCAGCGCGAAACCGGCGGCAACCTTGCCGAGACGCTGGCGAACCTGGCCGATGTGCTGCGCAAGCGTTCGCAAATGAAGCTGAAGATCAAGGCGATGTCGTCGGAATCAAAGGCATCGGCCTATATTATCGGCGCGCTGCCCTTCATCGTCTTTGCCCTGATCAGCTACATCAACTGGGACTATATGGGCAAATTTGTCACCGACGAACGACTGATGATCGCCGGCGGCGGCGGGCTGGTGTGGATGGGCATCGGCGCCTTCATCATGGCCCAGATGATCAATTTCGAGATCTGATCGGGGGAAGGGATCATGGAACCGCAGAACCCGACGCTACTGGGCGTGGACGTCTACACAGTGGCCACCATGCTGGCCGCGGTGGCAACCTTCGCTTTGCTCCTGGCGATCTACGCTGCAACCTCGGTACGCGATCCGATGGCCAAGCGGGTCAAGGCGCTCAACGAACGCCGCGAGCAGCTCAAGGCCGGGATCACCGCGTCGACCGGCAAGCGGCGCGCCAAGCTGAATGCGACGAACGAAACTGCCGACAAGATGCGCAGTTTCCTCAATTCGTTGAAGGTTCTGCAGGACGAACAGCTCAAGCAGGCCCAGATCAAGCTGATGCAGGCCGGCATCCGATCCAAGGACGCGGCCGTCGCCGTGATCTTCGGCCGGCTGGTGCTGCCGATCGTGATCGGTGGCGGGGTGGTGCTGGCGATCTATGCCTTCGGCTGGCTCGAGGATTGGACCCCGATCAAACGATTCGGCGTGGCCGCCGGCTCGCTGCTGCTGAGCTATAAGGCACCCGACCTTTACGTGAACAACGCAATCAGCAAGCGCACGGCTGCAATCCGCAAGGGATTGCCCGACGCGCTCGACCTGCTCGTCATCTGCGCCGAAGCCGGCCTAACGGTTGACGCCGCCTTCCATCGTGTCGCCAAGGAACTCGGCAAGGCCTATCCCGAGCTGGGCGACGAATTCGCGCTGACAGCCATCGAACTGGGTTTCCTGACCGATCGCCGTGCCGCCTTCGAGAATCTGGCGATGCGCGTCGATCTGGATTCGGTCCGCGGCGTCGTCACCACAATGATCCAGACGGAGAAATACGGCACGCCGCTGGCGTCGGCGCTGCGCGTGCTGTCCGCCGAATTCCGCAACGAACGGATGATGCGTGCCGAGGAAAAGGCCGCCCGTCTGCCCGCGATCATGACGGTGCCGTTGATCTGCTTCATCCTTCCGGTGCTGTTCATCGTCATCCTTGGTCCGGCAGCCTGTTCGATCTCGGACAATCTGCTGAAGAGCTGATCCCGCTAATCGCGAACAAGGTCCGGCGGGAACGAGCGTCCCGTCGGACCGTTGCCTCTTCCAATCGAGGAGAGGCGTGATGATGGGCTTTTCGACAAACCAGTGGGTGGTGCTCGTCCTGGTCCTGTTATTGGGCTGGCTGCTCGGCCTGGCTTCGCGGTCCGGGAGTGGCAAATGGGGGCGGGCCTATGAGCAGGAACATGCAGAAAGACTGGCGCTCGCCGAAGCGCAGGACGCCCGCGTCGCCGCCGCCAACGCCCGGATCACCGAACGAGAGCGCGTTCGTACCCCTGCCCCCGCCGTCGCCCCGCTGGGTTCGGCGCGCGAAGGCGTTGACGATCTGACGCTGATCCGCGGGATCGATCGTAACGAAGAGGTCCGCCTCAACGATGCCGGCTATTTCAGTCTGCGCGACATCGCAGCGATGCGGCCGGCCGATGAAGCCGCCCTGGAAGCGCGCTTCGGATACGAGCCCGGGCATATCGCCCGCCAGCATTGGAGCGAACAGGCGGAAATGCTGCTCGCCGGCCGGTTTGAGGATCACCGCCGCAGATTCTATTGATCGTCAGCCGCAACGGCCGAGCGTGACCTCGGCAAAGACATTGCCGCCACTCACCCGCGTCACCTTCATGCGGCCATCGGCCAGGGGATCGAGCATCCAGCGCTCGGTAGTTGCATGACCTTCCGTCGTACAGGCCAGATCGAGCGCGATCACGCCGTCGACCTCGGTTCGCTCGGCATCGACCCGGCAACTCGTCTCCCCCGCGGTGGCAATGCGATCGCGTGCCATGCGCCACCGACCGCCTTCGCACAGTTTCGCATCGGCCGCCCAATCCCCGGTCCACTCGAACGCGGGCGCGGTCGATGGTGCCGTTTGCGCAGCATTGGTGATCGGCGCTGCGTCCGGATCCTGCTGTTCGCGCTGCTGCTCGCTGGATCCGCATGCCGCCAGCATCAATAGTCCACCCGATAGCCAATGGCGCATCGATTGCCTCCTTCCAGGCTGCCCAGGTTGCGGACGGCCGGACGCTCCCCTAACGAGCGGGCCATGAGTAGCGATCCGATCGAAATCATGTGGCGCGGCCAGTTCATCGAAGCCAAGCGCCAGGGGAAGTGGGAATATGTCGGGCGCGCCCGCAGCATCGAAGCGGCGGTGATCTTGGCGGTCGATGACGGCCATGTGCTGCTGGTCGAGCAATATCGCATGCCGCTCGGCGCATCCTGCCTGGAACTGCCCGCGGGCCTGGTGGGCGACGAGGAAGCTGGCGAGGCGATCGAGATCGCAGCGGGACGCGAGTTGGAAGAGGAAACCGGCTATCGCGCCGGCCGCCTCGAAAATGCCGGCCGCTTCGCTTCCTCACCCGGCATGGTCTCCGAAACCTTCACGCTGATCGTCGCGCATGATCTTGAAAAGGTCGGCCCCGGCGGCGGCGTTCCGGGCGAGGATATCATCGTCCACCGGGTCGCGCTGGCGGACGTTGCGCGCTTCATCGAGGCGAAGCGAAAGGCCGGCATGATGATGGATGTGAAGCTGCTGCTGCTGCTCGGCGCGGGGTTGATCGGCCCAACCTCCTCTTAACGTCGGTAAACGCCTGACAGGCGGCTTGCCCCCATGCGTCGGGGCCTTTAAGCGGATGTGTCAATGACTGCAGACATCCGCATCGCTCCGTCCATCCTGTCCGCCGATTTCGCAAAGCTCGGCGAGGAGATACGCGCCATCGACGCCGCCGGCGCCGACTGGATCCATGTCGACGTGATGGACGGCCATTTCGTGCCCAACATCACCATCGGCCCCGCCGTGGTAAAGGCGCTCCGCCCGCACTCCACCAAGCCGTTCGACGTGCATCTGATGATCTCGCCGGTCGATGCCTATCTGGAAGCCTTTGCCGAGGCCGGAGCGGACATCATCACCGTCCATCCCGAAGCCGGTCCGCACACGCACCGCACCGTCCAGCGCATCAAGGCGCTCGGCAAGAAGGCCGGCATCTCGCTCAACCCGGCGACGCCCGCCAAGATGCTCGATTATCTGCTGGAGGAGATCGACCTCGTCCTGGTGATGAGCGTCAATCCGGGCTTCGGCGGCCAGAGCTTCATTGCGAGCCAGCTCCGCAAGATCGAGGCGATCCGCAAGTCGATCGACAAGCTCGGCAAGCCGATCGACCTGGAAGTCGACGGCGGCATCGACGTGGGGACGATCCGCAGCGCACGAGATGCGGGTGCCGACGTCTTCGTGGCCGGCACCGCCACCTTCCGGGGCGGACCTGCGGCCTACGCTGCCAACATCGCGGCCCTGAAGGCCGCTTGAGCATGGCCGGCCCGGTCGATCCGCCCGCGATCGACGGGCAGGATGGGATAGAACCCGGCAAGCGGCTGATCCGCGTCGCCGGCGACCAGGGACTGTCATTGGCCGAACGCCTCGCCAACCGACTGCACAAGCTGGCTTGGCGCACTCCGTTGCACGCGCTGCGCCTGCGTGGGCGTTATCCGCTGAAGCTGCTCGCCGTGCCGCTTGATCCGATCGCCGGCGATGCGGCGGCGGGCGCCACGATCCTCAGCGGCCGCATGGAATATCGCGGCGAATCGATCGATCTGGCCAGCCTCGATTTCTCGGCGCTGGGCGTATCGACCGAATTTGCCGACCATCTCCACAGCTTCGCCTGGCTGCGCGATATCGCCGCGGCCGCCCCGCGCGAACGCGCCGCGCCGATCGCCGAACAATTGCTCAAGCAATGGATCGCGGCCTTCGGCAACCATGTCGCGGAGCCTGCCTGGCGGGCGGACCTGTGGGGCCAGCGCATCCTGTTCTGGGCGGCTTATGCCCCCTTCATCCTGTCGAGCGGGGATCTGGTCTATCGGTCCGCCGTGCTCAACGGCCTCGCACGCGGCGCCCGCCATCTCGATCGCGGCGCGGACAAGGCGCCGCAGGGGCCGGCGCGTATCGCCGCATGGTGCGGCGTGGTCGCGGCGGGATTGCTCATTCCCGGCGGCGAGCAACGGCTTCAGCATGGCGAGGCGGGATTGGCTCGCGCGCTTGCCCAGGCGATTTACGGCGACGGCGGCGTGGCGAGCCGTTCGCCGGTCGCGCAGCTTGAACTGATCGAATTGCTGTCCCAGCTTCGCAACGTCTATCTCGCCCGCCGCCGAGATCCGCCTCCTTTGATCGAGGACATGCTTGGCCGGGCGGTTCCGGCGCTGCTGGGCGTCATCATGGGCGATGGCGGCCTTTCGAGCTGGCAGGGCGGCGCCCCCGTATCAGCCCAGCGGATCAGCGCGGCGGTGGAAGCGTCGACGGTGCGCACCCGGCCTCTGCGGCAGGCGCGCGACTGGGGCTATCAGCGCCTTTCCTGCGGGCAGACGATCCTTGTCATCGACGCCGCGCCGCCGCCGGTTTCGCGCCTCGCCAATGGCGGCTGCGCATCGACGCTGGCTTTCGAGCTTTCGGATGGCGGCCAGCGGCTGATCGTCAATTGCGGCGGTACGCGCGGCGGACTGCGGCTGCCGCCGTCGCTGGCCGAGGCGTTGCGATCAACGGCGGCACATTCGACCTTGGTAATGGCCGACAGCAATTCCACCGCGATCCATGCCGACGGCTCGCTGGGCCGCGGCGTCGGCGAGGTCGAGCTGGATCGTCAGGAAAGCGACAATGGCAGCCGGGTGGAGGCCAGCCATGACGGCTATGTCCGCCGCTTCGGCTTCCTCCACCAGCGCCAGCTCGCTTTGGCCGCCGATGGCCGCGAACTGCGTGGTGAGGACGTGCTGCTCCCCGCCGGCCGGCGACGTCGCGGTAATGGCACGTCCTTCGCCGTCCGCTTCCACCTCGCGCCTGATGTCGAAGTGACGCAGACCGCCGACGGCCTCGGCGCACTGCTACGGATGAGCGACGGACGGCTGTGGCAGTTCCGCTGCCGCGGCGGGACGATGGCGCTGGAGGAAAGCATCTGGATCGACCCCGCCGGCCATCCGCGGGAAACGCTGCAACTCGTCGTCGAAGGCCAGGCCGCGGGCGGCGGATCAACCATAAGCTGGCTGTTCAAGCGGGCAAGCTAGGCACGCACATCCCAAGTCCGTCACCCTGAACTTGTTTCGGGGTCCATGCGAGCCGCCATTCTCTTTCGTCGAAACACCGCTCATATGGATGCTGAAACAAGTTCAGCATGACGGCCATGTGCGCAGCTTCAAGACTCCGGTGGCATTAGCGCGCCCATTGCCCTAACGGGTGCGCCAAAATCCCCATCAGGAATCGCTGCTGTCATGACTGACGTGAAGATTAAACGCGCCCTCCTTTCCGTGTCGGACAAGACCGGCCTCGCCGATCTCGGCCGCGCGCTCGCCCGCCATGGCGTCGAGCTGGTTTCGACCGGCGGCACCGCCAAGGCGCTGCGCGACGAAGGCCTTGAGGTGCGCGACATCTCCGATCTCACCGGCTTCCCGGAAATGATGGACGGCCGCGTCAAGACGCTGCACCCCAAGGTCCATGGCGGCCTGCTCGCCGTGCGCGATGACGAAGCCCATATGGCCGCCGCCGCCGAGCATGCGATCGGCATGATCGACCTCGTGATCGTCAATCTCTACCCCTTCGCGCAGACCGTGGCGAAGGGCGCCGAGCGGGACGAAGTGATCGAGAATATCGACATCGGCGGCCCGTCGATGGTCCGCTCGGCCGCCAAGAACCACGCCTTCGTCGCGATCGTCACCGATCCGGCCGATTATGGCGCGCTGATCGCCGAGATGGACGAGAAGGCCGGCGCCACCTCTCTGGTCTTGCGCCGCCGCCTCGCCGCCACCGCCTTCGCCGCAACCGCCGCCTATGATGCGACCATCTCCTCCTGGTTCGCCTTCGCCGACCAGCAGCAGATGTTCCCGGCCGCGCTTTCGGTGCCGCTCAAGAAGGGCGCGGAACTCCGCTATGGCGAGAACCCGCACCAGTCCGCCGCGCTCTATCTGCCGACCGGCCCGTCGGCGCGCGGTATCGCCCAGGCCGAACAGGTGCAGGGCAAGGAACTGAGCTATAACAATTATAACGACGCCGATGCCGCGCTCGAACTGGTCAGTGAATTCCGCGACGGTCCGCCGACCGTCGTCATCGTCAAGCATGCCAACCCCTGCGGCGTTGCTTCGGCCGACACGCTGATCGCGGCTTATGAGGCCGCTTTGGCCTGCGACAGCGTTTCGGCCTTCGGCGGCATCATCGCCGTCAACCGCCCGCTCGACGGGCCGACCGCCGAAGCCATCTCCGGCATTTTCACCGAAGTCGTCGCCGCCCCCGCCGCCGACGACGCCGCGCGCGCGGTGTTCGCCAAGAAGAAGAATCTCCGCCTGCTGATCACCGGCGACCTGCCCGATCCCGCGCGCCCCGGCCTGACGATGAAGACGATCGCCGGCGGCATGCTCGTCCAGTCGCGCGACAATGGCCGCGTCACCCGTGACATGCTGAAGGTCGTCACCCAGCGCCAGCCGACAGCACAGGAACTGGAAGATTGCCTGTTCGCCTGGACCGTCGCCAAGCACGTCAAGTCCAACGCGATCGTCTATGCCAAGGGCGGATCGACCGCCGGCGTCGGTGCGGGCCAGATGAACCGGCTCGAATCCGCGCGCATCGCCGCGTGGAAGGCCAAGGATGCGGCGGAGAAGGCGAGCTGGGCCGAACCGCGCACGATCGGTTCGGCAGTCGCCTCCGACGCCTTCTTCCCCTTCGCTGACGGACTGCTGGCGGCCGTCGAAGCCGGCGCCACCGCCGTCATCCAGCCGGGCGGTTCGATCCGCGACGCGGAAGTGATCGCGGCGGCCGACGAAGCGGGCCTCGCCATGGTCTTCACCGGCATGCGCCACTTCCGTCACTGAGGCGAGATAAACGGCCGCCTGCCTGTGCGGCGGCCGTGACTCTCACATTTTACAGGGCATTGGCCGTAGCGAAGGCTTGATCTTAACCCTTGGGCGTTTAGCTTGGCCGCATGTCGAGCAACCGTTCAGAACTGACGCTGCGAAGCCACAGTCCGCAATGAGCGGGCGGTGGATCGAGCATCGGCGCGGCCCGCTTTCCCGTTCACGGCGCGCGCGTGGCCGTGCCCCCCTCCCCGTCTGGCCATCGCCACCCCTCGAGCAGGATGATTTGCTCGATCGCGCATCGACGCTGGCCGCCATCGGCGCCTGGGAATGCGATCTCGCCACCGAAGCGCTGACCTGGACGACCGGCGTGTTCGATATTTTCGGCCTGCCCCGCCACGAGGCGGTCGAGCGGCCCGACATCGTCGAGATGTATTGCGAGGAATCGCGCGAGGCGATGGAATGGCTGCGCGCCGATGCGCTGGCGCGCCGCCGCGGCTTCACGCTCGATGCGCAGGTGGCGCGGCCCGACGGCCACCGCCGCTGGATGCGGCTTACGGCCACCGTCAGTTGCCGCGACGGGCGGACGGTGAAGCTCTACGGGTTGAAGCAGGACATCACCGAGGAGCGCGCCAAATGGGAAGCGCTTCGCCAACTCGTCGATCAGGATTCGGTGACGGGCCTTGCCAGCCGTCGCGCTTTCGACAGCCGCTTCCTCGATCCCCCCATCAGCGGATCTGACTTGTGGCCGCTCGGTGCGCTGGTGCTGATCGACGTCGACGGTGTCCGGCTGGCCCATGACACGCACGGCCACGCAGCCGGCCGGGCATGCCTCGAAGCGGTCGCGACCAGGATCGCCACGGGCTTTCGCGACGCGCTGATGATTGCGCGCATCCGCGACGATCGCTTCGCCGTGCTGACCCGCGCCCATCGCCTCGTTGCCGATCTCGAACGCGGCATCGACGCCCTGTTCGCCGATCTCGCGCTGCCGATCTATTGGGACGGCGCGCTTGTCCACGTCCACCCCACGGTTGGGATGGCGCTCGCCGAAAATCCCTTCGCTTATGATGCCGAAGCCATGCTCACCGCCGCCGAAGCCGCGCTGGCCGCGGCGAAGCGGCAGAGCGGGCCGGCGAACGGGATCGGCTTTATGACTCCAGCGTCGCGACCAAGCTGATGTCGGCCTTGTAGAGCTTCGATACCGGGCAGTTCGCCTTGGCGGTGGCCGCCAGTTCCTGGAACTGCGCATCGGTCGCGCCGGGAATCTTCGCGGTCAGCGTCAGCGCGCTCGCGGTGATGGTGAAGCCGCTGTCGAGCTTCTCGAGCGTCACCTTGGCGCTGGTCTCCATCTTTTCGGCCGTCAGCCCTGCCTCGCCGAGGATCAGCGACAGCGCCATGGTGAAGCAGGCAGCGTGCGCGGCGCCGATCAGTTCCTCCGGGTTCGATCCCTTCTGCCCTTCGAACCGCGCGGCAAATCCATAGGGATAGGCGTCCAGCGCGCCACTTTCGGTGCTGATCGCCCCGCGCCCGTCCTTGAGTCCGCCCGACCATTGCGCCGAACCCTGTCTCACGATCTTCATGCGCCGACTCCTTCAAATGAAGCGGCATCATGCGATCAACCGGTTACGGACGAAAGTCCCGTTCCGATCAGCCTTCCGCTGGCCGGCGCGGCTGGATGTTGCTGGCAATCTGGCGCATCACCGGCTCGCCATGCTGGTTGAAGCAGGTGATACGGAACTTGACAAAGCCGATATCGGGCCGCGATTTCGGCGCGCTCTTGTCGATCACTTCGGTCTCCACGCTCAGCGTGTCGCCGGGATAGACAGGCTTCAGCCAGCGCATCTCGTCGAGCCCCGGCGAGCCCATCGAGAAATGGCCGGTCTTCTGGCCTTCATCGACCATCATCCGCATCACCATCGCGCCGGTATGCCAGCCGCTCGCCGAAAGCCGGCCGAAGATCGGGTTAGCGGCGGCAGCGGCATCGTCGAGGTGGAAGGGCTGCGGATCATATCTGGAGGCGAATTCCAGCACCTCCTCACGCGTCACCGGATAGGCGCCGAACCGCGCGATCTGGCCGACCTCATAATCCTCGAAGAACGTCACCCCTTCGCTCCTCAGACGTTGAAGCGGAACAGCAGCACGTCACCGTCCTGCACTACATATTCCTTGCCTTCAGAACGCAGCTTGCCCGCCTCGCGCGCGCCGGTCTCGCCCTTGAACGCGACATAATCGTCATAGGCAATGGTTTCAGCGCGGATGAAGCCGCGCTCGAAATCGGTGTGGATCACGCCGGCCGCCTGCGGCGCCTTCGATCCCTTTTCGACCGTCCATGCCCGCGTTTCCTTGGGGCCGGCGGTGAAGAAGGTGATAAGGTGAAGAAGATCGTAGCCCGCCCGGATCACGCGGGCGAGACCGGTTTCGTGCAGGCCCAGATCCGACAGGAATTCGGCGCGGTCGTCGGGCGCGAGGGTCACGATCTCGGCCTCGATCGCCGCCGAGACGACGACGGCCTTGGCGCCTTCGGCCGCAGCCTTGGCGAATACGCGCTCCGAAAATTCATTCCCGTTCGCGGCCGAACCTTCGTCGACATTGCAGACATAGAGGACCGGCTTGGCGGTCAGGAGCTGCGCCTGGGAGAAGACGCGCGTCTCATCATCATCCTTGGGCTGGGTCAGTCGCGCGGGCTTGCCATCGCGCAGCAGGCCGAGCGCCTGGCCGAGCACGGCGGCCGCGGCCTTGGCTTCCTTGTCACCCTGTGCAGCCTTCTTGGCGAAGGCGGGCACACGCTTTTCGAGCGATTCAAGGTCGGCCAGCATCAGCTCGGTCTCGACCGTCTCGGCGTCGGCGATCGGATCGACCTTGCCCTCGACATGGGTGATGTCGCCATCCTCGAAGCAACGCAGCACATGGACGATCGCGTCCACCTCGCGAATGTTGGCGAGAAACTGGTTACCGAGGCCTTCGCCCTTGGAGGCGCCGCGGACCAGGCCGGCGATGTCGACGAAGGCGAGCTGCGTCTCGATGATCTTGGCCGATCCGGCGATCGCAGCGATCTCCGTCATGCGCGGATCGGGCACGGCGACCTGACCGACATTCGGCTCGATCGTGCAGAAGGGATAATTGGCCGCCTGCGCCGCCGCCGTCTCCGTGAGCGCGTTGAACAGGGTCGACTTACCGACATTCGGCAGACCGACGATACCGCAGCGAAAACCCATTACCCAGAATCCCGTGATCGAAAGATCGGTCCCGATAGGCGGAATGGCCGGCTGACGCCAGCCTCACGCACTTAGCGATAGTTGAAGCTGATGCTGATCCGGTCCGGCTTGCCGTCCCCCGACAGGACTTCGTGGCGCAGCCAGCTTTCCCACAGGAAGATCGTGCCCGGCGCGGGTTCGGCACGAACGAAGGTCTGCAGGTCTTCCGGCGCATCCTGCGTGCGTTGGGGCGCGGCCATCATCATCGTCAGCCGGGGGTCTTCCAGCTTCAATGCGCCGGCACCGGGCGGGACGGCGATATAGACGGTGCCGGATACCACGCTGTGCGGATGGATATGGCCGGAATGCATCCCGCCAGGCTTCAGGAGATTGACCCAGAGGCTGTCGAGCTTGAGCTTGCGGCCACCGAGATCGAAGGCGCAGTCCGCGGCGAAACGGGCGACATGGCGGTTGAGGATACGCACCAGATCGGCAAAGCGTGGGTCGCGATGCGGCAGATCGGCGAGCGAGGCATAGCTCGTATAGCCGCGATAGCCATGCTCCCGGGACCAGCGCTGCCCGGCCTTGTCCTCCGCCACCAGCGCGCGCACCGCATCCTCCAGCTCGGCAACGAGGGCGTCGTCGCCGATATTGTCTTCATAGAAGCGGGTGGCGAACAGGGAACGGCTGGGCATCATCGTCTCCGGGGCGGCGTCGCATGGCGCATAGCGGTCGCAGGCGACCGCGTCACTGGCGGACGAAACCCATCAACCGCAGCGCGAAATAGGTGCCGAGCGAGGACAGCACGGCCGCGATCCCGGCAAACAAGGTGCCCGCCGCGCCATGGAAGGGCAGCCCGCCGGTATTCATGCCGAAGAAGCCGGTGATGAGCGTCGCCGGCATCATCAGCGCGGTCATGATCGACAGGAAATAGATGTTGCGGTTGGTGCGCTGCGCGGCTTGCAGATCAAGCTCGTCACGCAGCAGGCGAAGTTGGGTCTGGGCCGAGACGACATCGGCATCTAGCGCGGAGAGGCGTTGCACCGCGCGCGCGATCGGGCTCGCGAGATCGACTGGAAATTCCGGCTCGCCTTCGGCCCGCTGCAAGGCCGTCCGTGCGCCGGCGATCATGCGATGGAGTTGGGCGCAGAGCCGCCGCGCCGTCACCAGTTCGCGCATCTGGGGCGCGCTGCCGTCGCCCAGCAGATCATCCTCGGCCGCGACGATATCGTTGGTCACGTCGCGGACGCGGCTGTCGAGCGTGTCGGCCAGCGTGCCGAGCAGCAGATCGAGCGCGCTCGCTGCATCCTCGATGCGCGCCCCACCGGCGATGCGACGGCGCACGATATCGGCGCTGTGCAGCGGATGGCGGCGGCCGGTGAGCAATATCCCCGGCCCCGCGACGATGTGGAGCGCGCCCGTCCGCCCGGTATCGAGCCGATCGAAATCGCGCTCGAAATCATGGAGGACAAGCGCGATATGGCCGGCGGCGGCCATACCGCGCTGGCCATCTTCCGGCGCGATGAAGGCCTGGTGGATCGCCGGCGGCAGCGCGACCGACCGTTCGACCCAGCTAAGGCTGCGCTGGTCGGAAAGATTGAGGTGAATCCAGCGGAAGGCGCAGTCCGCGGGCGGCGCATTATCCTCCATCAGTTCGGCATGGCCGTCGACCATACCGCACGCCCAGATCAGCCCGGGCTGGAGGATTGTCTTGCCGAACGCAGTCAGCGGATCGGCTTCGGGCGGCGTCTCGTCCATGGCGTTCCCCCGGGTCAGCGCAGACTATCATGGAACCGCCGCCAGTCGCGAGGGGCCGGCAGGCTCAGTCGGGCGGGCGCCGCATGATGAAGTGCGGCACGGCGTGGGCGGTGCGCGCATCTGGGTCCACGGCAAAGCCGAACTTCATATAGAAAGCGATAGCGCGGGCGTTGAAGCGGATCACGTTCAGCCACATTGGCCGATCGCGTCCCAGCCAGTCCACCCCTGCCTCCATCAACAGGCGCGAAAGCGCGCTGCCATGATGCTCGGGCGCGACCATCAGCCAGTCTAGTTCATGGTCGTCGGGGCCATGGCGGGTGGCGATCACATAGCCGGCCAGCGCGCCCTCATCGGTGAACCCGGCCGCGAAATATTGATGCGAATTGCGCGCCGCATCCTCGCAGCACCCTGTGGAGATCGCCACGACCCGGCGGTTGGCCGCGCGCTGCTCCTCGGTCAGATCATCGCGATCGAAGGTGGTCGTCGCGCGTTCCGTGAGCAAGGCGATCCCACCCGGCGCGATCGCGGCGATGGCCGCCTCATCCTCACGCAGCACGAAGCTCATGGCTGGAGGCGCAGCGCCACGTCGCTCATGAAGCGCGCATCATTCCCCTCGGCCAGCCATTTCGCCTCGCCGGCAATCGCGCCCAGCATGTCGGCGAGGTCGTCCATCTCCGCCTTGGCATAATTGCCGAGGACATGGCGGGTCACCCTGTCCTTGTGGCCGGGATGGCCGATGCCGATCCGCACGCGGCGGAAGGCATTGCCGATATGCGCCTCGGTCGATCGCAGGCCGTTATGGCCGGCGGTGCCGCCGCCCGTTTTCACCTTCACCTTGAAGGGCGCGAGATCGAGTTCGTCGTGGAAGACCGTTACGTCCGCTTCGCCGAGCTTGTAGAAGCGCATCGCATCGCCCACCGCGCGGCCGCTTTCGTTCATGAAGGTCGCGGGCTTCAGCAGCAGGATCTTCTGGCCGCCGATCCGGCCCTCGCGCGTCCAGCCCTGGAATCCCTTTTTCTCGGGGGAAAAGCCATGCACCTCGGCGATCGCATCGACCGCCATGAAGCCGACATTGTGGCGATGGAGCGCATATTGCGCGCCGGGGTTGCCGAGGCCGACCCAGAGCTGCTGCATGATTGGTCCTGATCGGTCGCCGTCGCCGGCAGACCGCGATTATTTCTTGGCTGGAGCCGACGCCTGGCCGGCCTGCTGGCTCGCGGCGATGATCGTCTTCATGTCCGAGCCGAAGGCGTTCATGCAAGTGGCGGTCTCGACGCCGCGGTTGCTGGTCTTGAATTCGCCTTCCGCGACCTTGAGCGCGGCGACGAGGGCCGAGCCGGACAGCCGCTTGGTGGTGCGGCCGGCATAATAAGGGATCGCCTGCGTGAGCTGCGGGATCGCCTTCTTGTCCTGTTCGGACAATTTGGCCTCGTTCTGACGGAGCGCCGAGGAGCTGAGCGCGGTGGCGACGAAGCAGAATGCGTCGCGGTCCGCCGGCTTGATGGCCGGCTTCGCCGGTGTGGCCGCCTGGGCCAGCAGCGGCTGAGGCAGGAGGGCGAGGCTCGCGGCCCCGATTGCAATCATGGCACCGCGCACATCGCCCTCCCGTTCAGATTACTCTCCGCCCTCGGTCGGAGTCTCGTTGTCACCTTCTTCGCTCTTAAGCGCGGACGGTGCAACGATTGTTGCAATGGTGACGTCGCGATCGGTGATCGCGGCCTTCGCGCCCTTGGGCAGCGCGATGTCGGCGAGGTGAATCGACGAACCGACGTCGAGGCCCTTCAACGAGATGGTGATGTCGTCCGGAATGTGCGCCGCATCGACGATCAGCTCGATATCGTGCTGGACGATGTTGAGCACGCCGCCGCGCTTGATGCCGGGGGCGGCATCTTCATCGATGAACTGCACGGGCACGTTGACGTGCACGGTGGTGTGCTCGCCGATACGCAGGAAATCGACGTGCAGCGGACGATCGGTGACCGGATGGAACTGGACGTCCTTCGGCAGGGTGCGGGTCTGCTTGCCGCCGACTTCGATCAGCACGACGCTGTTCATGAAGTGGCCGGTCGACATGGCCTTGATCAGCCCCTTTTCCTCGACGTGAATCGAGATGGGTTCCTGCTTGTTGCCGTAGATCACGGCGGGGACGCGGCCTTCGCGACGGACAGCACGGGAGGCTCCCTTGCCTGCCCGTTCGCGCGTCTCGGCCGACAGGGTGAGCGTGTCGCTCATATCATGTCTCCAGTTTCGCTTGGGTTCAAATACCCGAACCGCCTCCAGGGATGACCGGATCGGGGAGGCGCGCGCATAGCGGAGCGAGCGCGAAGAGTCAAAGCGAGGGCGCTACTCCACCCGCTCCACCTTCAGCCCCTTGGCCTTCAACATCCTCAGCACCGATTCCTCGCCCGCCAGATGCCCCGCGCCCACCGCGACGAAGATCGTCCCCGGCTTGTTGAGCCGCGCCTGCAGCCAATCGGCCCAGCGGGCGTTGCGCTGGACCAGCAAAGCCTCGCGCAGTTCGGGCGAGATGCGGATATCCTTGTCGAAGCTCTTGGAAATCGCCTTCTCGTCGCCCCTCGCCCAGGCGGCGAGCATCTTGTTGAAATCCAGCTTCTCATCCTTGTCGTCGACCATCGCGACCAGGAACTGGCGCTGCGCATCCTCCGACATGCCATCGAGCACGCGAAGCTGCAGTTCGGCCGTCTCCAGTCCTTCGATCGGCTTGCCTGCCGCCTTGAAATCCTCCTCCAGCACCTCCTCGACCCCCTTGCCGCCCTTGAGGCCGAGGTCGCCGAGCAGCACCGGCATCAGCATCAGCCCACCGGCCCAGGTTTCCAGACTGTCGAGGAAGGGCTTGGGCAGTGTGCTCTTTTCCATCAGCGCGGTCAGCGCGGCGCGCTTGTCCTGCGGCACGCGCTCGACCAACGGCGGCAACCCGGGCGATACGCCCAGCTTGTTGAGCAATGCGAAAGCCTTGGCTGGCTCCTTGCGGTCGAGGATCGCCTCGATCACCAGCCCGTCCGATTCCGCAACCGCCTTGTCGATCGTCGTATGCCGCCACTTATAGCCCGCCGGCAGCACATGGATGGTGCCGAACAACCAGATGGTCGTGTCCGCATCCGACAATTTCCACAGCGCCGGATGCGCTTCCCTGGGCGCGGGCGCCGCGGCGGGCGGGCTGTTGGCAGGGCTGCAGGCCGCAAGGCCGACGGCAACGAAGGTCGACAGCAATTTCCGATACATGCTCATGCACGGCTTATCCCGTGTTGCAGCAGATGCCGCAAGCGGGCCGGCAGCGGCTTGCCGCAAGGGGGTCTCGCGGCTAGGGTCCGCCGCGATTTTGTGCGGATGCGAAGAATTATCGGGGATCAATGGCAAAGCCGCTATCTTTTCAAGGACTTATCCTCACGCTCCATGATTATTGGAGCAAGCAGGGCTGCGTGATTCTCCAGCCCTACGATATGGAAATGGGCGCCGGCACCTTCCATCCCGCAACAACATTGCGCGCTTTGGGGCCGCAGCCATGGAAGGCGGCCTATGTCCAGCCGTCGCGCCGGCCGACCGATGGCCGCTATGGCGAAAACCCCAATCGCCTGGGCCATTATTACCAATATCAGGTGATCCTGAAGCCTTCGCCGCCCAATCTGCAGGACCTGTATCTCGGTTCGCTGGCGGCGATCGGCGTGGACCCGCTGCTCCACGACATCCGCTTTGTCGAGGATGATTGGGAAAGCCCGACGCTCGGCGCCTGGGGCCTTGGCTGGGAAGTGTGGTGCGACGGCATGGAAGTGTCGCAATTCACCTATTTCCAGCAGGTTGGCGGGTTCGATTGCAAGCCGGTTTCGGGCGAGCTGACCTACGGGCTGGAGCGCCTCGCGATGTATATCCAGGGCGTCGACAACGTCTATGATCTCGCCTTCAACGATGATGGCGTCAGCTATGGTGACGTCTTCCTCGAGAACGAAAAGCAGTTCAGCGCCTATAATTTCGAGGCAGCGAACACCGAAGTGCTGTTCGGCCAGTTCACCCAGGCCGCGGACGAATGCCGCGCGCTGCTGGAGCGCGACAAGCCCCTGCCCCTCCCCGCTTATGACCAAGCGATCAAGGCGAGCCACATCTTCAACACGCTGCAGGCGCGCGGGGTGATCTCCGTCGCCGAACGCCAAGCCTATATCGGCCGTGTCCGCGAACTGGCGAAGGGCTGCTGCGCCGCCTGGATGGCGCATAACGGGTGGGAGGCGTGAAGATGGCGGCTTCCCACAACCTCGTCATGCCAGCGGAGGCTGGCATCTCCCTCCGCATCTCGGCGCGCATGCCGCACGAGACCCCAGCCTTCGCTGGGGTGACGGAAAAGGAGGCCCGGGCATGACGGACTTCCTGCTCGAACTCCTGTCCGAGGAAATTCCTGCGCGGATGCAGGAGAAGGCGTGCGCCGATCTTGCCCGCTTGTTCGAGGCCGAGATCGCCAAGGCCGGGCTAAAGGCTGCCGCGATCGAAACCTATGCAACGCCCCGCCGCCTCGCGCTGATCGCACGCGGCCTGCCCGCGGAAACCGCGGCGGTGAGCGAGGAACTGAAAGGCCCCCGCGCCGATGCGCCGCCGCAGGCATTGGAAGGCTTCCTCAAGAAGACCGGCCTGACCCGCGAACAATTGGTCGAACGTACCGACGCCAAGGGCGCGGCGGTGCTGTTCGCGGTGATCGACAAGCCCGGCCGGCCGACGCCGGCGGTGTTGGCCGAGGCGATCCCCGCGATCGTCGCCGCCTTCCCCTGGCCCAAGTCGATGCGCTGGGGCACGGCGTCTGCCAGCACTTCGTCGCTGCGCTGGGTCCGCCCGTTGCAGGGCATCATCGCCCTGTTCGGCGACGATGTGGTCGATTGCGAGGTCGACGGCATCCGCTCCGGCTCCGCCACGCTCGGCCACCGCTTCCATCATCCCGGCCAGATTACGATCGGCAATGCCGACGATTATGCCGCGAAGCTCCGCGCCTGCCACGTCATCCTCGATCCGAAGGAAAGGCAGGCGATCATCCGCGATCGCGCGGCGGCGCTGGCCGCCGAGACCGGGCTGACGGTTGTGCCGGACGAAGGGCTGGTCGCGGAAAATGCCGGCCTCACCGAATGGCCGGTGCCGTTGCTCGGCCATTTCGACACGGATTTCCTCAGCGTCCCGCGCGAGGTGATCCAGCTTACGCTGCGCACCAACCAGAAATATTTCGTGCTGAATGATGGCGCCGGCAAGCTCGCTGCAGCCTTCATCTGTGTCGCCAACATCGACGCGAAGGATGGGGGAGCCGCGATCACCGCCGGCAACGGCAAGGTGCTCGCCGCCCGCCTTTCGGACGCGCGCTTCTTCTGGGAACAGGACCTGAAAATCCCGCTCGCCGAAAGCGCGAAGAAGCTCGACCAGATCGTCTTCCACGAAAAGCTCGGTACCGTCGCCGACAAGGTCGATCGCGTGGCAAAGCTGGCGCGTTGGCTAGTGGAAGAAGGCATCGTCAAGGGCGCGGACGCCGATCAGGCCGAACAGGCCGCGCGTCTCGCCAAGGCCGATCTCGTCACCGGCATGGTCGGCGAGTTCCCCGAGCTGCAGGGCATCATGGGCGGCTATTATGCCCGCGCCGAAGGCCTGCCGGATACCGTCGCCGACGCCATCCGCGATCATTACAAGCCGGTCGGCCAGGGCGACGAAGTCCCGACCGCGGCGGTCACGTTAGCGGTGAGCTTGGCGGACAAGCTCGACAGCCTCCAGCAGTTCTTTGCCATCGGTGAGACGCCTACTGGATCCAAGGATCCGTTCGCTTTGCGTCGTTCCGCACTGGGCATCATTCGCCTGTTGACCGACAACGGACTGCGCTTCTCTATCCCCACCGATCTGCTCGACTTCTTCGCCGACCGCCTCAAGGTCCAGCAGCGCGAGGCTGGCGTTCGCCACGATCTGATCGATGCGGTGTTCGCCTTGGGCGGCGAGGACGATCTCGTCCGCCTGCTCGCCCGCGTGAAGGCGTTGCAGGGTTTCGTCGCCTCCGAGGACGGTGCGAACCTGCTGACCGGTTACAAACGTGCCGCGAACATCCTGAAGAAGGAAGCGTTCGAGGGTGAGGCGACGAAATCGCTGTCCTACACGCCCGAAAAGGAAGAGGCTGATCTGATCGCGGCGCTCGACGTTGCCGAGCCGAAGGCGGCCGCTGCCGTCGCGGCGGAGGATTTCGAGGGCGCGATGCAGGCGTTGGCCGGCCTTCGCGGCCCGATCGACGCTTTCTTTGACAAGGTGACGGTGAACGACACCGCCGACCCCGCCAAACGGACGGCGCGGTTGGGATTGCTCTCGCGCATTCGCGCGGCAGTGCATGAAGTGGCGGATTTCTCGAAGATCGAGGGCTGAATCGCATCGGCCAGCGGGCGAAGTTGAGGGCGAACACGCAATCCTCAACTTCCTCAACTTCGGTCGGGCTCAATGAGGGTGAGAGTTGATGACGCAGTACGTCTACCGTTTCGGCGGCGGGGTTTCGGATGGCGGCAAGGGGGACAAGAATCTCCTCGGCGGCAAGGGCGCGAATCTCGACGGGATGGCGTCGATCGGCCTGCCGGTGCCTCCCGGCTTCACGATCACGACGGAGATGTGCACCCGTTATTATGAGGACGGCCAGGTCTTCCCCGACAGCCTGAAGGCGGAAGTCGCCAACGGCATCGCCCATATCGAGGGCGTGACGGGCAAGAAGTTCGGCGTCGCCGCCGATCCGCTGCTGGTGTCGGTCCGCTCCGGCGCCCGCGCATCGATGCCGGGGATGATGGATACCGTCCTCAACCTCGGCCTCAATGACGAAACCGTGGTCGGCCTCGCCGCGATCTCGGGCGACGATCGCTTCGCGTGGGACAGCTATCGCCGCTTCATCCAGATGTATTCGGATGTTGTGCTCGAACTCGATCATGGCGCGTTCGAGGAAGCACTGGAGATCGCCAAGGAAGACAAGGGTTTCACTCTTGATACCGAGCTTTCCGCCGCCGACTGGCAGGCGCTGGTGAAGCAGTATAAGGCGATCGTGCAGGATCAGTGGGGCAAGCCCTTCCCGCAGGATGTCCACGAACAGCTTTGGGGCGCGGTCGGCGCGGTGTTCGGATCTTGGCAGTCCGAACGCGCCAAGGTCTACCGCCGGCTCAATGACATTCCGGCCGATTGGGGCACCGCGGTCAATGTGCAGGCCATGGTGTTCGGCAATATGGGCGACACCTCGGCCACGGGCGTCGCCTTCACCCGCGATCCCAGCAAGGGCGACCGGGCTTATTATGGCGAGTTCCTGATCAACGCGCAGGGCGAGGACGTCGTCGCCGGCATCCGCACGCCGCAATATCTGACCAAGGTTGCGCGCGAGGCCGCCGGCGCCAAGCCGCTGTCGATGGAAGAGGCGATGCCGGAGGTTTACGGCCAGCTCGCCAAGGTGTTCGACCTGCTCGAAACCCATTATCGCGACATGCAGGACATCGAGTTCACGGTGGAACGCGGGCATCTGTGGATGCTGCAGACTCGTTCGGGCAAGCGCACCGCCAAGGCCGCGCTCAAGATCGCGGTCGACATGGCGAGTGAAGGGCTGATCACCGAGGAGGAGGCCGTCGCCCGCGTCGATCCGTCCGCGCTCGACCAGCTTCTCCACCCGACGCTCGACCCCAATGCCCCGCGCGACGTGATCGCCAAGGGCCTGCCCGCATCGCCCGGCGCGGCATCAGGCATCGCCGTGTTCGACAGCGACACGGCCGAGCATCGCGCGGAGCTGGGCGAAGCGGTCATCCTCGTCCGCACCGAAACCAGCCCCGAGGATATTCACGGCATGCACGCCGCCAAGGGCATCCTGACGGCGCGTGGCGGCATGACCAGCCACGCCGCCGTGGTGGCGCGCGGCATGGGCCGCCCCTGCGTGTCGGGCGTGGGCAGCCTCGCCATCGACGCCAAGGCCAAATCGTTCCGGGTTGCCGGCCGCGAGGTCCGCGAAGGCGATATCATCACCATCGACGGATCGACCGGCGAAGTGATGGTCGGCGAAGTCGCGACCGTCGAGCCGGAACTGGCCGGCGATTTCGGCGTGCTGATGGAATGGGCCGACAAGGTCCGCCGCCTCAAGGTTCGCGCCAATGCCGAAACGCCGCTCGACTGCAAGGTCGCGCGCAGCTTCGGCGCCGAGGGTGTCGGCCTGTGCCGCACCGAGCATATGTTCTTCGATGCCGCCCGCATCACCGCGGTCCGCCAGATGATCCTGGCCGAGGACGAAAAGGGTCGGCGCGCAGCGCTCGACAAGCTGCTGCCCGAACAGCGCGGCGATTTCGCCCAAATCTTCGAGATCATGGCCGGCCTGCCGGTGACGATCCGTCTGCTCGATCCGCCGCTCCAC
The DNA here is from genome assembly GCF_042693015.1 of Sphingomonas sp. DBB INV C78. Lineage (NCBI taxonomy): Bacteria > Pseudomonadati > Pseudomonadota > Alphaproteobacteria > Sphingomonadales > Sphingomonadaceae > Sphingomonas > Sphingomonas sp. DBB INV C78. Next base: position 3,388,363 of record NZ_CP170544.1, read on the forward strand.
GAATTCTTGCCGCACGCCGAGGAGGAGTTCAGCGAGGTCGCCGAGGCCGCCGGCGTCGGCATCGAGGCGCTGAAGCGCCGCGCCGCCGAACTGCACGAGTTCAACCCGATGCTCGGCCATCGCGGCTGCCGCCTCGGCGTCACCTACCCCGAAATCTACGAGATGCAGGCCCGCGCGATCTTCGAGGCCGCGGTCGAGGTCGCCGAGAAGAGCGGCGCCGCGCCGATCCCGGAAGTCATGGTCCCGCTCGTCGCCACCCGGCGCGAGCTGGAGCTGATGAAGGACGTCATCGATCGCACCGCCAAGGCCGTGTTCGCCGAGAAGGGCCGCACGCTCGACTATCTGGTCGGCACGATGATCGAGCTGCCGCGCGCCGCATTGAAGGCAGCCGAGATCGCCGAGGTTGGCGAATTCTTCTCGTTCGGCACCAACGACCTTACCCAGACGACGCTGGGCGTGTCGCGCGACGATGCCGGCCGGTTCCTGACCACTTATGTCGACAAGGGCATCTATGCCCGCGATCCCTTCGTCAGCCTCGATATCGAGGGCGTCGGCGAGCTGATCGAGCTGGCGGCGGAGCGTGGCCGCAAGACGCGCCCCGGCATCAAGCTCGGCATCTGCGGCGAACATGGCGGCGATCCCGCCTCGATCGCCTTCTGCGAGCAGACGGGCTTGGATTACGTCTCCGCCTCACCCTATCGCGTGCCGATCGCGCGGCTTGCGGCGGCGCAGGCGGCGCTGAAGAAGGGCTGACGTCAGCCCTTCTCAACGGCACCCGGCCGCCCTATATGGGTCGGGCCGGGTTCGCCCGGCTATGGTGATAAACGATGTCGTGGAATAGATGCAGCGGACCCGGGGGCGGTACCCGGCGGCTCCACCAGAAACCCCGCTTGCGGGGCTCCTGACGGGGCCGAACTAGGATCGACGTGTGTTCAAAGACGATATTTTTGCCCGGCCTGAATGCGCCGTAAAACCGTTCAAAACCTACAAGTGCCAACGACAACGAGGCGCTCGCGATTGCCGCGTAACCTAGTCCTCACGGACGAAGTTACAAAGCTTTAGCGCGGTTCGGTCCGCACCGGGCAACAGAAGCGGAATCCAGCGGTCCGGGGGGCACCGGGCAACAGAAGCCCCCCACTTTCTTGCATTGCACCCTGCTTTCCCCCTCGCTTCGTCGCGATTTAGGGAACCGTTCGCTGCGTCGTGGTTTTCCCTTTTTCGGCCGCGCGCAAGGGCGGCCCGAGCCGTATTAAGCAGGGGATTTGCATGAACCGGATGATCAAGTTCACCGCCATCGCCGCCTTCGCCGCGCTTGCCGCGTGCGGCGGCAAGGGCGATGACTCGCTGGCCGAAAATGTCGAGCAAGCCTATGACAACCAGGCCGACCAGCTCGACGCGATCGCCGAAAACACCACCAACGAAGCGCAATCGGATGTGCTTGAGGATCAGGCCGACGCTCTGCGCGAAGAAGGCGACAACAAGGCCGACGCCATCGACGCGGCCGATGTCAACGCCGCCGCGGTGAACACGCACTGATCCGTTCGCTTTAGCGCCGGATAAAGAAAAGGGGGCCAATGGCCCCCTTTTCCATGTGTGCAGTTTGCGGCCGATCAGTCGTCGTCGCGCTTCAGGAACGCAGGCGCAAATTCGGGCGCGGGGCCGTCATCATTGCCGCCGTCGCGCTCACGGCGCGGGCCGCGATCGCCACGGTCCCGACGCGGGCCACGATCCCCGCCCTCGCGACGACGATCGCCGCCGCGATCACCACGATCGCCACGATCCCCGCGGGGACCACGGTCGCCGCCTTCGCGCGGTTCCCGCGCCGGACGGGTGTCTTCCAGCTCGGCGCCGGTTTCCTGATCGACGACGCGCATCGACAGACGGACCTTGCCGCGCTGATCGACCTCGAGCACCTTGACCTTCACTTCCTGCCCTTCGGACAGGACGTCGGAGACCTTGGCGACGCGCTCGTTCTTGATCTCGGAGACGTGGACGAGACCGTCCTTGCCGCCCATGAAGTTCACGAACGCGCCGAAATCGACGAGGTTGACGACCTTGCCGGTGTAGATCTTGCCGACTTCGGCCTCGGCGACGATGCCGATGATCCAGTTCTTCGCGGCCTCGATCTTGTCGAGGTCGGACGAGCTGATCTTGACGGTGCCGTCATCCTCGATGTCGACCTTCGCGCCGGTCTGGGCAACGATCTCGCGGATCACCTTGCCGCCCGTGCCGATGACGTCGCGGATCTTGTCCTTGGGAACGCTCATCGTCTCGATGCGCGGCGCATGCGCCGACAGCTCGGTGCGGGTGTGATCCAGCGCCTTCGCCATTTCGCCCAGGATGTGCGCGCGACCGTCGCTCGCCTGGTGCAGCGCGACCTTCATGATCTCCTCGGTGATACCGGCGATCTTGATGTCCATCTGCAGGCTGGTGATGCCTTCGGACGTGCCTGCGACCTTGAAGTCCATGTCGCCAAGATGATCTTCGTCACCCAGGATATCCGACAGGACGGCGAAGTCCTTGCCTTCGAGGATCAGGCCCATGGCGATACCCGAAACCGGGCGCCTGATCGGCACGCCGGCATCCATCAGCGCCAGCGAGCCGCCGCAGACGGTGGCCATCGACGACGACCCGTTCGACTCGGTGATGTCCGAGGTCAGACGGATCGTGTAGGGGAACTCCTCCTTGGTCGGCAGCACGCCGTGCAGCGCACGCCACGCCAGCTTGCCATGGCCGACTTCGCGACGGCCCGGCGCGCCGAAGCGGCCAACTTCACCGACGGAATAAGGCGGGAAGTTGTAGTGGAGCATGAAATGCTCGTAGCGCAGGCCGTTCAGCCCATCGATCATCTGCTCCGCATCCTTGGTGCCAAGGGTGCAGGTCGAGATCGACTGGGTCTCACCGCGGGTGAACAGCGCCGAGCCATGGGCGCGCGGCAGGAAGTGCGCTTCCGCCACGATCGGGCGGACGGTCTTCGTGTCGCGGCCGTCGATGCGGCGGCCATCCTTGAGGATCGCGGTGCGGACGATTTCCGCCTCAAGCTTCTTGACCAGCTTGTTCGCGACCATCTGATCCTGCGGGACCGCATCGGCGAAGGCGGCCTTCGCCTTGGCGCGCGACTCGTTGAGCGCGTTCGAGCGAGCCGACTTGTTGGTCAGCTTGTAGGCAGCGGTGATGTCCTTGCCGACGAGCTTCTTGAGCTTCGTCTTCATCGCGCTGGTGTCCGGCTGAGCAGCCAGTTCCCACGGATCCTTGGCAGCCTGTTCGGCGAGACCGATGATCGCGTCGAGCACCTTCTGCATTTCGCGATGGCCGAACATGACGGCGCCGAGCATGACGTCTTCCGAAAGCTCCTTGGCTTCGGATTCGACCATCATCACCGCATCATGCGTGCCGGCAACGACGAGATCGAGTTCGCCTTCGGCGACCTGCGTGTCGGTCGGGTTCAGGATATATTCGCCATCCTTGTAACCGACGCGGGCCGCACCGATCGGGCCCATGAAGGGCACGCCCGAGAGCGTCAGCGCAGCGGACGCGGCGACCATCGCCAGGATGTCCGGCTCATTCTCGCCGTCATAGCTCAGCACCTGAGCGATGACGTTGATTTCGTTGTAGAAACCTTCCGGGAACAGCGGACGGATCGGGCGGTCGATCAGGCGGGAGACCAAAGTCTCCTTCTCGGTCGCGCCACGTTCACGCTTGAAGAAGCCGCCGGGGATGCGCCCGGACGAGAAATACTTCTCCTGATAATGGACGGTGAGCGGGAAGAAATCCTGCCCTTCCTTGACGCTGCGCGCAGCCGTGACGGCGCAGAGCACAACGGTTTCGCCGAGGGTCGCGACCACCGCGCCATCGGCCTGACGGGCAACACGGCCCGTTTCCAGCGTGAGGGTCTGGCCGCCCCACTGGATTTCCTGCTTCTTGATGTCGAACATCTGTTTTCCTTCCTGCCGCCGGCCCTATGCCGGCGGGGCCTGTAGGGGCCGGCCCTCCGGCCCCAGGATCGGGCGTCCTGCCCGAGTCCGGACCACGACCGAGTGTCGGGTCCAGGGGTGTTCCGGCGCCGCATCCGCAGTCGCCGAAACGAGAAACGGCCCCGGAAGGGGCCGTTTCAATCAGTGGCTCAAGCTCACTTGCGAAGCCCGAGCTTGGCGATGATATCTGCGTAGCGTGCGCTGTCCTCGCGCTTCAGATAATCGAGAAGGCTGCGACGCTTGTTGACCAGCATCAGCAGACCACGACGCGAATGGTTATCCTTGGCGTGGGTCTTGAAGTGCTCGGTCAGGTTGGTGATGCGCTCCGACAGGATCGCGACCTGGACCTCGGGGCTGCCGGTGTCGCCTTCGGCGCGGGCATGGGTGGAGATCAGTTCGGCCTTGCGAGCAGCGGTAATCGTCATTCGTTTTCTTCCTTCGACATCGCGATGTTGAAGCCGCGCACCACCCGTATTTCCGGGCTAGAAACCTCCACGAGAGCGACAGGGACATTGCCCGAAATCGCCAGATGGAGGCCTTGATGCTTGGCAGCCCCAATCAATTTCCGCCCCTCACGAAGCGCCCTTGCCTGATCGAGGCTGACTGCGAGAGCCGGGATGTCGTCCAGCCCCGCCGTCAATGGCAGGAGTAGTTCTTCAAGCGGGTGGCCCATAGCGACTTGGTTGAGCTTGTCCAGCGAAATCGCCGATTCCAGCGTGAATGGCCCCGCTTTCGTGCGCGTCAACATGGTGACATGACCAACCGTATCAAGCGCATAAGCCACGTCTCGGGCGAGGCTGCGGATATAGGTGCCCTTCGACACGCGAACAGAGAGCGTCGCGGAGTCGGACGTCCAATCGACCAGATCGAACGAATGGATCGTCACCGCGCGGGATTTGAGCACCACCTCCTCACCGGCGCGAGCAAGATCATAAGCGCGCGCGCCCTCGACCTTGAGCGCGGAAAAGGCCGGCGGCACCTGATCGATCGGACCGGTGAAGCGGGACAGCACGCCCAGCACCTGGTCACGCGTCGGCCGCGCCTCTGATGTGGCGATCACCTTGCCCTCGGCATCCAGCGTATCGGTTTCGGCGCCGAAACTGATGGTGAAATCATAGGCCTTGTCGGCATCGAGCATCCGGCCCGACAGCTTGGTCGCCTCGCCGATCGCTATCGGCAGCACGCCGGATGCCAGCGGATCGAGCGTGCCGCCATGGCCGACCTTGTGCTTGCCATAGCCGCCCTGCCGCAGCACCCGCTTGACCGCCGAGACGACCTGCGTCGAGCCGATGCCCACCGGCTTGTCGATGATGATCCATCCGTCCATCGGCGGCCGTTTAGGCGTGATGGCAGCTTTGTCCAGCCGTCACACACGGCGGAGCTGCCACTTGGTCAGCCTTTGCTATTCTTCTTCGCCTTCTTCGGAGGTGCCTCGCTCGGCACCAGGCTCCTGAGCGGGCAATTCTGCCCGCGCACGATGATCGACGAGAATTTGTCGAAGCTGTTGGTGCCGCGGACGTCGAAACCGATCGCCTGCGCATAGGTCAGGTCGAGACAATCCGACATCAGTTCAGCGCGATACCATTTGCCGTGAACATCCTCGACCAGCAGCGTGCGGCGATCGATCGCGCGATAGTTGCGGATCGAACCCGATCCGACAAAGGGTATCGATGCCTCCTTGGTCGCTGTCGCCGGGGCCGGCTGGGCATGAGCGACTACCGATAAGCCCGAACTCGCCGCGACAAGCGCAACGCCCATGGCGAGCGAAGTAAGGTGGGGATGCCTGGTCATTCCGCCTTCATGCGCTTGAGATCATGAACCTTTGTTGAGGGCGGCGTTATCGCGCCATTCATCCGCCAGGATCGAATAGAGTGCGGTGTCGCGCAGATGCCCATTCCAGGTGACGCGTTCCTGTCGCATTACACCTTCCTTGACGCCGCCAAGCTTAGCGACTGCCGCCATCGATCGCGCGTTGCGCGCATCGATGCGGAATTCGATCCGCCGGAAACCGCAGGCGATCGCGTGGTCGATCTGCAATTCCTTGACCCGCCGGTTGAAGCCCGTTCCCCGCATGACCGGCGCGATATAGGTGTTGCCGACCTCCAGCAGCCCCTTGCCGGCATCGACCCCCAGATAAGCGGTCATGCCGACCACCTGCCCGTCATGCAGGATCGCGAACGCCAACCGCGCGGGGTTGGCGAGCAGCACGTCGAAGCTCTCGTCGAAATGATCGGGATCATAGGAGACGTTGTAGATCGACCAGATCTCGCTGTCCGCAGCGCATGCTGCGCGTAGTGCCTCGCGATGGTCCTCCTCCAGCGGCTTAAGCGCCACTTCACCGGCCTGCAGGGGGATGAGCAGGCGATCAGCATCGACCATCGTCACATAATCCTTTTCCAACGCGGCCGACTGCTAGCGCCTTTCGATCCAAAACGGGACTCTCCTTGAATGACGCAAAACAGTCATCGTCGAGTCACTGCCGCATCATGCCTGCCATGCGAGCCCCGTCCCCGCGTTCGATGTTGAAGGCAGGGGAGAAACGAGATGGAACTCAAGCAATTGCGACGCCGCTTAGGGCTGATGATGGCCGCGGCGGTTACGATCCTGGCGTGGACCAGCACTGCCCAGGCGAAGATCCTCGTTGACCAGAAGGAGCCTTATGGCGGCTATTCGGTCGGGGGCTATGACTGGACCAAGTTCACGGCAGCGCTCGGCGCCCAGCCGGATGGCTATGCGATCGGCGATCTCGGCAATGCGGCGGATGTCGCCAGTGCAGACGCCATCCTGGTCGTCGCGCGCTCCAATTTCGGTTCCGCACCGACGCTGTCCGCCACGGAGATCACCAACCTCACGAACTTTCTCGCAACCGGTGGCCGCGTCGCGCTGATCGGTGAAGGCGCCTTCTTCTTCAATCTGTTCAGCGAGAATATCATCGACTTCTCGAGCGGCGGTACCGCCACCGTTGGCGGCAACGTCAACACCACCGCCAATGCGATCGCCACGCACGAACTGACCAATGGCGTGACCTCAGTCCATATTCAGGGCGCCGGAATTGTCTCGGGTGGCAGCGGCCTCGCACTGTTCGACCAGAATTTCGCAACCCTGTGGGGCGATAATCTGCTGACGGTGATGGACCTCAACGTGCTGCAGGATAATCCCGCGCCTGTGTTCCGCGACAATATCGCAGCATGGCTCGGCGCGTCCTCGCCGGCGCCGGTGCCCGAACCGGCAAGTTGGGCGATGATGATTGCGGGCTTCGGCCTGATCGGCGCAACCATGCGCCGTTACGGCCAGCGGAACGTGACCGTCCGCTACGCCTGACTTGCTGGGAGGCCGCTGTCGCGATGCGATGGCGGCCTTTTCGCGTCAGTCTTCATTGTCGAGATCGCGGGCGATTTCCGGCCGACGCAACACCGCATCGATATGGCTGCCCTCGTCGAAGCTTTCGTCGACCAGGAATTTCAGCTTGGCGGCATATTTGGTGTTCACCCGCCGCGCGACCTCGCTTTGCAGATAGGCCGTGTTGGTGCGCAGCGCCTTCAGCACCACGCCCTCATCGGCGCCGAGCAGCGGCTTCACGAACGCGGTGGCGTGCCGCAGGTCGGGCGACATGCGGACTTCGGTAACGGATACGCTGTGCTTAGCCAGCACATCATCATGCACATCCCCGCGCATCAGCACTTCGGACAAGGCATGGCGCACCTGTTCACCGACGCGGAGCACACGGACGGACTTGCCTTCGGGGGTTTCGTTACGACGCATCGGCGCTGACCTTTCAGCCCAATCCCACCGCGGGCCGGCGGAAGCGAGATGCCTCCGCCGACGACGCGATTACAGGGTCCGGGCGCGCTCCTCGACTTCGAAGGTTTCGAGGAAGTCGCCCGGCTTGATGTCGGTCGAACCTTCCAGCGTGACGCCGCATTCCAGACCGGCGCGAACCTCGGGCACGTCGTCCTTGAAGCGACGCAGCGAGGCGATCGAGCCGTTGTAGATGATGACGTCGTCGCGCGTGACACGGGCGCGCAGGGCCTTGCGGATATAGCCGTCGGTGACGAGCAGACCCGCCGCCTTGCCATGCTTGCCGGCGGAGAAGACTTCGCGGATTTCGGCGCGGCCGACGACCGTTTCGAAATATTCCGGCCCGAGCTGGCCTGCCATCGCCGCGCGAATCTCGTCCAGCAGATCGTAGATCACGTCATAATATTTGAGCGCGACCCCATCCCGCGTAGCGAATTCGCGCGCCTTGGCATTGGCGCGGACATTGAAGCCGATGATCGGCGCCTTCGAAGCCGCGGCCAGCGTGACATCGCTCTCGGTGATGCCGCCGACGCCCGAGTGCAGGATCCGCACCTGGATATCGTCGGTCGAAATCTTGTTGAGCGAGCCGATGATCGCTTCGACCGACCCTTGCGTGTCGGCCTTGACCACCACCGGATATTGCTGGGCCTGCTTGTCGCGCAGCGCCGAGAACATGGATTCCAGGCTGGCCGGAGCCGAAGTCGTCCGCTTCTGGTGAATGACGCTGGCACGATAGGCCGCGACTTCGCGGGCCCGCGCTTCGTTCTCGACAACCGACAGCGGATCACCCGCACCCGGCACACCAGACAGACCCAGCACCTCGACCGGAGTCGACGGGCCGGCTTCCTTGACCTGCTGTCCCTTATCGTTGACGAGCGCGCGGACCTTGCCGCTTTCCGCGCCGACGACGAAGATGTCGCCAACCTTGAGCGTGCCGCGGCCGACGAGGATCGTCGCCACCGGACCGCGCCCCTTGTCGAGCTTGGCTTCGATCACAGTGCCTTCGGCCGCACGATCGGGATTGGCCTTGAGCTCGAGGATTTCGGCCTGGAGTTCGATCTTCTCGATCAACTCGTCGAGGCCGGTCTTCTTGAGCGCTGAGACCTCCACTTCCTGCACGTCGCCACCCATGCTTTCGACTTGAACGTCGTGCTGGAGCAGCGCTTCACGCACGCGCTGGGCGTTGCTGCCCGGCTTGTCCATCTTGTTGATCGCGATGATCATCGGCACGCCGGCCGCCTTGGTGTGATTGATCGCCTCGATGGACTGGGGGCGCAGACCATCGTCGCCGGCGACCACGATCACCACGATATCGGTGATGTTGGCACCGCGCGCGCGCATCTCGCTGAACGCTTCGTGGCCCGGCGTGTCCAGGAAGGTGATCTTCGATCCATCCTTCACCGTCACCTGATAGGCGCCGATATGCTGGGTGATGCCGCCCGCTTCGCCCGACGCCACATCGGTGCCGCGCAAGGCATCGAGCAGCGAGGTCTTGCCGTGATCGACATGGCCCATGATCGTAACGACCGGAGGACGTGACTGGAGCGTCTCGTTCGCATCAACGTCCTCGGACGTGACGATGTCGACATCGCTTTCGGACACACGCTTGATGTTGTGACCAAATTCCGTGACCAGCAGTTCGGCCGTGTCCTGGTCGATCGTCTGATTGACGGTGACAGGCATGCCCATCTTGAACAGTGCCTTCACGAGGTCCGCGCCGCGCTCGGCCATACGATTGGCCAGTTCGGCAACCGTGATGGTCTCCGGCACGACGACGTCGCGCACTTGCTTGGCAGCCGGGCCGCCCATCTGATGTGCGCGCTTGTCCTTTTCACGCGATCGCTTGAGCGCCGCAAGGCTGCGCGCACGCGCGCCGCCGTCGCCGTCATCAAGCGCGCGGGTAACGGTAAGCTTGCCGGACTGACGGCGATCGTCTCCGCCCTTGCGATCGCGCGACGGCTTGGCCGGCTCGGGACGCTTCGGCGCGACGACCGGCGTGAAGCGGCGCGGCGGCGGCGCGGATGATCCACGCTCGGCCGGCGCAGCGGCTTCGGCCGTCTCGGCAGCAGGCTCGGTCACAGGCGCTGCAACCTCTTCCGCAGCGCGGACGGCAGCGGCCTCAGCTTCCTGCACAGCGATCTTGGCCGCTTCTTCCTCGGCGCGACGATTATCTTCGGCGCGGCGGCGTTCCTCTTCGGACGCCTCCTGCTTCTCGCGATCCTCACGGCGGCGCGCTTCTTCGAGCGCGGTCATGCGCGCTTCCTCGGCCTCGCGCAGCAGGCGTTCCTGCTGCTCGCGCCGTTCGAGCGGCGTCATCGGGCGCGCAGGAGCAGCAGGCCGGGCCGGGGCCGGCACCGCTGGCTTGGCCTGAACCTGATGGACCGGCGCAGCAGGCGTCGGAGCGGGTGCCGCCGCAGCGGGCTGAGCCGCAGGTGCAGGTGCCGGCGCCGGCGTCGGCTCGACAACCGCTTCCTGCACATGCGTTTCGCCCTCACCGGGCTTGCCGAGGATGCGGCGGCGCTTGACCTCCACAACAACGGTGTTCGAGCGGCCATGGCTGAAGCTCTGCTTCACCTTGCCCGTCTCGACCGTGCGCTTGAGACCCAGAGGTGCGCGCATACCCAGTTTCGGCTTGTCGTTATCGCTCATCGAGTACCCGAACCCCTCAGTTCAATTTCGTAGCGCCGATGAACCTTGCGAAGCCATATCGCAAGGTTCGGCGCTGCCGTTCCGTCCAATAAAGCCGCGCCAGCGGCCAAGTGCATCGGAGACGCGCGCGGCGGCAGCCGGCGCGATAAGCGCGATATGTACCACATTTTCGCGCCCCAAAGCCATCGACAATATGGCGCGGCTCGCCGGGATTACGAGTCCCCGCGTATCCGTGCCTTCCATATCCAGTCCGACGCGCAGCGCCTGATCCAGTTTCCGCGTGCCGTCCGCAGCGGCATCGCGGGCGTGAAGTAGCAGCGAAACCGTGCCCTTGCGCGCGGCATCGACGATCTTCTCGCTGCCAGTCAGCAGATGACCGGCGCGCGCTTCCAGGCCCAACCGATCGAGCGCCGCGCGTTCCAGCGCGCGTTCGATCTGCGCCGGCAGATCATCGGGAATCAGGAAGCTCGCCGTCTTGAAGGCACGGGCGAGTGCGCCCTTGAGCTTGCCCTTCGCGATCGCCGTTTCCAGAGCCGCCCGATCGACAGCGATCCAAGCGCCACGACCACCCGCCTTTGCGCGAATGTCCGGCGCGACGGTGCCATCTGGGCCGAGCGCGAGACGAATCAGCCCGTCCCGTGCACCATGCTCGCCAGAGAGCACGCAGCGGCGTTCGGGAGCGCGATCCGTGTCGGACGCACCACCTTCACTCGTGACCCGCGGACGCGAGCCACGATGTGCACGCTTCCCGCCCGATGACTTGCCGTCGGGCGGGAGGGCGTTCGGATCTAGATCCTCAAGACGATCATTGTTCGCCATCCGCGGACGCGTCCTCCTGCGTCTCGTCGGCAAACCAATGGGCACGCGCGGCCATGATGATCTCGTTGCCCTGCTCTTCGGACAGATTATATTCGGCAAGCACGCCACCCTTGTCCTCGGGGCGCTTCTGCGCGCTTTCGGCGCGGCGGCGCGGCTCGGCGCGCTTCTTCTGGATCAGCTCGTCAGTGGCGAGATCGGCGAGGTCGTCGAGCGTCTTGATGCCCGCCTTGCCCAAGGTCACCAGCATCGCTTCGGTGAGGTAGGGCAGTTCGGCCAGACCGTCCTCGACGCCAAGCGCGCGACGCTCGTCACGGTTCGCCTGTTCACGGCGGTCGAGCGCTTCCTGGGCGCGGCTCTGCAGCTCGGCGGCGAGTTCTTCGTCGAAGCCCTCGATCGCGGCGATTTCGTCGGCCTCGACATAGGCCACTTCCTCGAGGCTGCCGAAGCCTTCGGCGACCAGGAGCTGGGCCAGCGTCTCGTCCACGTCGAGTTCGTTCTGGAACATCTCCGAGTTCTGGACGAATTCCTTCTGGCGCTTCTCGCTGGCGTCAGCTTCGGTCAGGATGTCGATCGCCTTGCCGGTAAGCTGGCTGGCGAGACGGACATTCTGGCCGCGACGGCCGATGGCGAGCGAAAGCTGGTCATCGGGCACGACCACCTCAATGCGCTCTTCTTCCTCGTCGATGACGACGCGGGCGACCTGGGCGGGCTGCAGCGCGTTGACTACGAAGGTCGCAGTGTCGGGCGACCAGGGGATGATGTCGATCTTCTCGCCCTGCATCTCCTGCACGACGGCCTGGACGCGGCTGCCCTTCATGCCGACGCAGGCGCCGACCGGATCGATCGAGCCGTCATGCGAGATGACGCCGATCTTGGCGCGGCTGCCCGGATCGCGGGCGGCCGCCTTGATCTCGATGATACCGTCGTAGATTTCGGGCACTTCCTGCGCGAACAGCTTCTTCATGAAGTCCGGGTGCGCGCGCGAAAGGAAGATCTGCGGGCCGCGGTTTTCGCGACGCACCGACAGGATCAGCGAACGGACGCGATCGCCAACGCGCAGCACTTCGCGCGGGATCTGCTGGTCGCGGCGAATGACGCCTTCGGCGCGGCCGAGATCGACGACGACATGGCCGAATTCGACGCGCTTGACGACACCGGTGATGATCTCACTGGCCCGGTCCTTGAACTCCTCATGCTGGCGCTCGCGCTCGGCATCGCGGACCTTCTGGAAGATCACCTGCTTGGCAGCCTGCGCGGCGATGCGGCCGAATTCGATCGGCGGCAGCGGATCGACGATGAAGTCGCCGACGGCGGCGCCCTTCTGCAGCTTCTGCGCATCGACGACCGAGACCTGCTTGAAATAGTCGTCAACCGCTTCGACCACCTCGACGACGCGCCACAGGCGCATGTCGCCCGACCGCGGATCGATCTTGGCGCGGATATCGTTCTCCGCACCGTAGCGGGCACGGGCCGCACGCTGGATCGCGTCCTCCATCGCCTCGATCACGATTTCGCGGTCGATCAGCTTCTCGCGCGCAACGGCATCGGCGATCGCGAGCAGCTCGGCCTTGTTGGCGGAAATGGCGGTGGCCATGACTTGGATCCTATCCTTCCTTCGAAATTCTGTCCGCGCCTTCGGTCGAAAGCGGCGCGGTTGCCTTCAGTAGTGCATCGGTCAGGATCAGCTTGGCGCTGGCGATCTGGCCAAAGGGGATCGCGATTTCGCCGACCCTTTCGGCATACACCTTCACGACATCGCCTTCGAGTCCCTGCAGCCGCGCATCGAACTGCTTGCGGCCGTCGAGCGGCGGCACAACCTTGATGCGGGCATCGAACCCAGCCCAATCCTGATAATCCTGAAGCCGCGTGAGCGGCCGATCGATCCCCGGCGAGCTGACCTCGAGCCGATAGGCTTCCTCGATCGGGTCGGCGGCATCGAACACGTCGGAAATGCGGCGCGACAGCGCCTCGCAATCGGCAAGATCCAGCTGCCGGGTGTCCGGGCGCTCGGCCATCACCTGCAAGGTAGGATCGGACTTGCCACCGAACATCGCGACACGCACGAGCGCCAACCCGAGAGCCTGGGCTTCCGGTTCGATCAGCTTCGTCAACGCGGCAATGTCCGCCATCTTGCTCCTTAAACGACCATGCGGCTCCGGCGCCGGCCCCGGGGTGGAGCCGACCTCGCCAATGTCACCAATGTCGAGAGAGGCTGCGATATAGGCGATGGCGTAGCATTCGGCAAGCCGAGTCTGTCATGCCCCATCGGGCTTGATAATCGGCTGAATCCTCGTTCTATTCACGAGACCGGGGGGACCAACGGCGGAGTCAAACGCGCGATGTGGTTGCTGGATCGGATGCTGCGTCGGATCATCAAGCGTGGCGAACTGATGGCGCGCTATGCCAATGGCCAGACGAGGACCTATGGCAAGGCCGAGGCCGGCTGGCCGACGATCCGGATTTCCCTCACCGACAAGGGCGCCCCCAGTTTCATCGCCCGCAACCCGCGGCTCGGCGCAGCGGAAGCCTGGATGGATGGTCGCCTGAAGGTCGAAGGCGACAATATACGCGGCCTGATCGATCTGCTGCGCGCCAACGCGCCTTGGGAAAAGGGCGGCAACAAGCTCAAGTCGAGCCCGTCCAAGCGCATGATCCATGCGGTCGCCTCGCGGCTCGACCGGATCAACTGGGCGCGGCGGTCGAAGCGGAACGTGGCGCACCATTATGATCTCGACGCCCGCCTCTACGATCTCTTCCTCGACGCCGATCGCCAATATAGTTGCGCCTATTTCACCGACCCCGATAATCCGCTGGAGCAGGCCCAGGCCGACAAGAAGGCCCATATCGCCGCGAAGCTCGCCCTGAAGCCGGGGCTGCGCGTGCTCGACATCGGCTGCGGCTGGGGCGGCATGGCGCTCTATCTCAACCGCGTCGCCGACGTCGACGTGCTCGGCATCACGTTGTCGGAAGAGCAACTCGCCATCGCCCGGCGCCGCGCGGAGGAAGCAGGCGTCGCCGATCGGGTGAAGTTCGAGTTGGTCGACTATCGCGACGTGACGGGGACGTTCGACAGGATCGTGTCGGTCGGCATGTTCGAGCATGTCGGCCCCCCGCATTACGACACCTTCTTCCGCAAGTGCCGGTCGCTGCTGGCCGAGAACGGGGTGATGCTGCTCCACACGATCGGCCGGATGGGGAAGCCCGGAACTACCGATGCCTTCACCACCAAATATATCTTCCCCGGCGGCTATATCCCCGCCTTGTCGGAGGTGGTGCGATCCAGCGAGCGGACCAAGCTGATCCTTTCCGACATGGAAACGCTGCGGCTGCATTACGCCTACACGCTGGATCTCTGGTACGACCGCACTGTCGATGCGCGCGACGAGATCGAGACGATCTACGACGCGCGCTTCTATCGACTCTGGCTCTTCTATCTCGCCGGGGCGGCGGCCGCGTTCCGCCGGGGCGGTATGTGCAATTATCAACTTCAATATATCCGGCGCCGCGACGCGCTGCCGTTGACGCGAGACTATATGCTTGAAAGCGAAGGGGCTTTACGTCGCACGGACGATCATCGGTCTTTCCTTGCAACCGCCGCCGCGAATAAGACGTTGGCGGCAGAATAACCGAGGAAACGTCACATGCACCGCGCACGTTGGGTCGCCTGCGCCCTTATCAGCCTTGCCGCTTGCGGCTCGACACCGTCCGTCGCGGCTGACAAGCCCTTCCAGACGACGGTGGTGGCAGACTTCGTGTCGCCTTGGGCGATGACCTTCCTACCCGACGGACGCATGCTTGTGACCGAGAAGGACGGCCGCATGCTGCTCGTTTCGGCGGACGGCAAGCAAGCGACGCCGCTCGCCGGCATCCCGGCGGTCGACAGCGAAGGCCAGGGCGCGCTGATGGATGTCGTGCTGCACCCGAAATTCGCCGAGAACCGGCTGGTCTATTTCAGCTTTTCCGAGAAGGGCCAAACCGGCAAGGGCGTCGCGCTCGCCCGCGGCACCCTCGCGGACGGTCCCAAGCCGGCGCTGGAAAATGTTGCGGTCATTTTCCGGGGCAGCCCCTTCGTCGAAGGCAATGGCCATTATTCCGGCCGGATCGCCTTCTCACCCGATGGCTATCTGTTCTTCACCGCGGGCGAACGGCAGAAATTCGATCCCGCGCAGGATCCGAAATCGACGCTCGGCAAGGTGCTGCGGCTGAACGACGATGGCACACCGGCCGCCGGCAATCCGCTTGCCGCCAAGGGCTTTCACCCGGCGATCTGGAGCTATGGCCATCGCAACCTGCTGGGCATCGCGTTCGATGCCCAAGGCAATCTGTGGGAGCAGGAAATGGGCCCGCGTCACGGCGACGAGCTCAACCTGATCCTTCCGGGCCGCAATTATGGCTATCCGATCGTTTCCAACGGCGATCATTATGATGGCCGCGTGATCCCTGATCACGACACCCGCCCCGATCTGGAAGCGCCCAAGGTGTTCTGGAACCCGGCCATCTCGCCGGCGGGGCTGATGATTTACAATGGTGACATGTTCCCGGCCTGGAAGAACAGCGCTTTCCTGGGCGCGATGAACACGCCCGGCCTGGTCCGCGTCCAGCTCGACGGCACCAATGCACGCAAGGCCGACCAGTGGGATATGGACGGCCAGCGCATCCGCGAGGTTGAACAAGGCCCCGACGGCGCCGTCTGGCTGCTGGAGGACGGCGACGACGGGTCCAAGGGACGCCTGCTGAAGCTCACGCCGAAAGGCTGAGCTTCAAGCGGCCTTGTCGCCGAACTTTTCCAGACAGCTCGTCATCACTGCCATTGGCTGACCAGCCTTCACCATCGTTGCGAGCGCAGTGTTGCGAAGCTCTGTCGCCTGGTCGCTGTCGCTCTTGATGCCCTTGGCAGCGAGATCAGCGCCGAGCTTGGGATCGAGCGCGCGGTTCATCTTGCCATATTCGGTCAGCCGATCGCCATAAGCCGCGTCCTGTGATCCGAGCGCCCTGGCAAGGAAGGCGCCGAGCGCATAGCAGCCGCGTCGCGCCAGCGCCGTATCGGCGGGCAGCGTCGGCGTCGCGATCTGCGTCGCCGGATAGGCATCGGCGCAGGGCTTGGCGAGTTCCTGCCATTTGCCACCGGTGATATTGCCTTCAAGCTGCGGCATGCGATCGACCACAGCGGCCGCCCGCGTCGTATCGAACGCCTTGCCTTCGGATGCCTCCAGCATCGCATAATGCATGGTCTTGCCCTGCTGCTCGAACGGCAGGGGTGCCGCGATATTGCTGGTGCCGGCCCGTGCGCCCGCTGCCGCAACGACGCCGCAGGTCGCCGCGCGGTCGATGGGATCGTCGGGCAGAGCGAGTTGTTTCTGTCCGCAGCCGGACAGCACCAGCCCCAGTAGGGCTGGCGTGATAATGGCGACCCGCATTTCTGTTCTCCGTTATCGTTTCGTCCCCGCATATACCGGTGAGCACGGCATCGGGTTCCCGCTGATGGTTGCGCGGGGCCATGATCGCGGCTATTGGGCGGCCGTCATCTGGGGAGTAGCCAGCCGCCCAACAGGCGGGCCGCCGCGTCAACATACTTGGCTGAGAGGCCATGGCGCAGCGGGAACGGACCACCATCGCGGTGGACCATTCGGGCGAGACCAATGACACCGCACTTTCGCCTGGCCGGGCGGGAGGTGTGGTGTCGTTGGAATCTTCGCCGCCCGGCCCCGGAGAGTCTGTTCATGGAAGCCCTGTTCACCTCGACCGCACTGGTTGCGCTCGCCGAAATCGGTGACAAGACGCAGTTGCTGGCGATCCTGCTGGCGACGCGGTTCAAGCGGCCCTGGCCGGTCATCGCCGGCATCTTCGCCGCGACCATCGCCAATCATTTCCTCGCCGCACTGGTCGGATCGCAGGTCGCATCACTGCTCGACGGCGCGTGGTTCCGCTATCTGATCGCAGCGTCCTTCATCGCGATGGCCGCATGGACGCTGATTCCCGACAAGATCGACGATCTGGAGGACAAGCCGGCGCGGTTCGGCGCCTTCCTGACCACGACGATCGCCTTCTTCCTGGTCGAAATGGGGGACAAGACGCAGATCGCGACGGTCGCGCTCGGCGCCCGCTTCCATGATGTCGTGCTTGTCACCATCGGCACGACGCTCGGCATGATGATCGCCAATGTGCCAGCGGTGTTCCTGGGCAATGAGCTGATCAAACGCGTGCCGATGCGCACGGTCCACGTCGTCGCTGCCGTGCTCTTCCTCGCGATCGGCCTGTGGCTGATCGCGCAAACCGCGGGCTGGCTCTAAATCAATCGGCGACGAAGCCGGCGGGCGGGACGCGGACGACGAAATGTCCCTTCACGCCTTCCGGCCAGTCGCGATAGGGCACCTTGCCTTCCTCGCTTGCGGCGTGGCACGCGGCATAATCCAAGATGGCGCGGGCGGCGTCCTCGCTCGGCTCGAACCGGCCGAGGACATAGCCGATCTTTCCTGGTGCGCGGATATGGACGGTGCAGTGTTCGGTACAGGCGAAAAGGCAGGGCATTTCCTGGACCGCCACGCCACCGAATGCTGGATTTGCGCCGCGGACGGAGCGGAGCGCTTCCGCCAGCCGCGCCCCGCCGCGCACGCCGGCCGCATCCGTTGGGGATGCGGCCGAGTGGCGGCAGGTGTTGCAGACGACCACCGCCGGGCCATCGGCAACGCGCGTCAGCATGTCAGGCGGCCTTGAGGCGGCCGGTGGGCGCGGGCATGCCGATCGCCACCAGACCACGATAGAGCGCGAGCAAGCCCAGCAGGATCGCGGCATTGCGCGCGAACTGCTCGACCATCAGGCTGGGCGACAGGCTGATCGCCATGCCACCAAGCTTGAGTGCGAAGAGCGCGATCACCGCCTTGAACGCGATGAAACCGGCGACATAAGCAAGGCCGAGCCGGATGGCGATGCCAAGCCCTGCAAAGCGATCGGCAACCGCATGGGCTGCGAGGGCCGAAATCACCGCCGCGCAGCCGAGGCCGATCCCCCAACCGAGGGTGGAGGGATCATGCGGATAGCCGAGCAGGCCGAAGCCCACCGCCTGGCTCGCCACCCAGGCCGCCACCGCCAACCACACGCCATCGCTGCGCCGCATGTGCAGTGCAGCCAGAGCGGACAAAGCCGGGAACGGCGTCGCGCAGGCCAGCGCCAGCGTCGTCACCGTGCTGGCGATGGTCAGGAGCATGATCCAGAGCGTCGATGCGCGTTTTTCGACAAGGGATTTGGTCATCCTGTCCTCCCGTCAGAAACGCGCGCGGACGCCAGCGTAGAAGCTGCGCCCCAGCGTGCCGTAGCGGTTGATCGTCTGATAATTTTCATCGAACAGATTCTCGACGCGGGCGAACAGGCGGGCGCCATCCTGAACCTCCAGTTCGGCGCGCAGATCGACCAGGGTATAGTCGTCCAGGCGCGTCGTGTTGGACGCATTGTCATAGCTCTTACCCGACCAGCGGACCGCCGCACCGGTGGTGAGGCCGAACGGCCAGTCGTAGCTGACCGAAGCATTGGCGGTTTCGCGCGGACGGCGCGGCAGCCAGTTGCCGGTGGTACGGTCAATCGACTTCACCCAGCTATAATTGCCGTCGACCTGCAGCCGATCGCCGATCCGCAGCGACGCCGTCGCCTCAATGCCCTCGGCCTTGGCGCGGGCGAGGTTGAGATAATAGCCGAAGCGCAGGTCGGTCGTACCCGGCACAAGGCAGAGCGGATCGCCCTGCGTCGGATCGGCCGGCGGCGGGAACGGGCAGCTATTGAAGATGATCTGATCCTTGGTCTTCCGCTCGAACCAGGTGGCGCCAAGGGTCAACGCATTGTCGAACAGGCGCTGCTCCACGCCCGCTTCCCAGCCGTCGGCGCGCTCGGGCGAGAGGCCGGTATTCCCGTACTCGGAATAGAGCTGGTAGAGCGACGGCGCCTTGAACGCCTCGCCATAATTGGCACGCAGAATTGTGCCGGTGGGAAACTTCGCCGTGGCGCCGCCGGCAAACAGGGTCTTGCCGCCATAGGTCTTGTGATCGTCATGGCGGACGCCGCCGGTGAGGGTAAGAACGCTGAGCAACTCGCCACTTAACTGACCGTAGAAACTGGTGATCTCGGCCTTGCCGCGGATCGGATCGGGCACGGGGATCGAAAGCGAGCCCGCGGGCGAGACGCTGCGGAAGCTCGACCGCTCATTTTCCGCGCCGAACAACGCAGTCCAGCTATCCGTGATCGCGAAGGTGCCCTGATATTCGATCCGCTTGTTCTTGCCGGCAGCATCGAAGGTCTGCGGGCGCTGACGCGTCGGATCATAATTGTCGCGATCGGTATCGGTGTAGCCATAGCCGATACGGTTGCGGAAGCGGCCGTTCAGCAGGTCGACATTGAGGCCGGCATAGCCCACGAATTCGCGGTTTATGCCGTATTCGGCGGTGTCCCCCGAGAAGCCGTCAATCTCGACACGGCCGCGGGCATAATAGCCGCGCAGATCGGCGCTGACGCCTTCCGCAATGGTGAGTTCGGCCCGGCCGCTGACCGTGCGGTTGGTATAGCCGTCGGCCTCGCCCTTGCCGGTGGCGGGCTTGATCGCCGAGATGCCGTCGGTGGTGAAGGCGGTGCCGCCGATCCGCCAGGCGAGCGGGCCGGTGCGCCCACCCAGCGCCGCGCGGGCGTTGACCGTCTCGCGCGATCCGGCCTCAATATCGAAGCTGGCCTCCAGATCTTCCTGCGGCTCGGCAGTCACGATGTTGACGACGCCACCGATCGCCTGGCTGCCCCACAGGATCGACTGCGGCCCGCGCAGCACTTCGATCCGCTCGGCATCGCCGACCAGCAGATTGGCGAAGTTGAAGCCGCCGCCCGTGGAGGAGGGATCGTTGAGCTTGACGCCATCGATCACCACCACCGTCTGATCGGCTTCCGCGCCACGGATGCGGACCGAGGTCGTGGTGCCATAGCCGCCGTTGCGCGACATGGAGAGGCCGGGCGTGCGGATCAGCAATTCGGTGACGCCGATATCCTGCGCGCGGTCGATCGCCGCCTTGTCGAGCACCGTGACGGACGAAGCCACCCGATCGATGTTCGTCGCCGCACGCGTGGCGGTGACGATGATCGCGCCGCCCTCACCCGCTTCGGGCGCGACTGCGGCGTCGGGCGCCGGCGCCACCTGTGCGGCGAAAGCGGACGTCGAGAGCAACAGGCTGGAAAGAATGAATGGTCTGAACATTGAACGAAACCCCTGTGACACGGACATGCCACGCCATCGCAAGGGATCGGCCCACGACCTCGCCCCCGCGAAAACGCGGCTACGATGTCGTCGCTCGGGTTCTGACCCGTCCGTTCGGCGCACCCTGGCCGGACGAAAGACGACCGCGACGGGCAGGTCTCCTGGCTTGCGGGTCATCACCGGTTCGGGCCGCCTTCTCGGGACCGGAAGTCCCAATGGCATGTGGCCCGATGGCTCGCCGCTCACAGTTGCAGGGGCAGCCGGGGTTTTGAACCCCGTTCCCTTTTCATCCCCGTCGCCGGGGAACCTGTCGCGACCGCGCCGATAGTCCGGGCGGGCCATCGCGGTCAACCGTGATGATCGAGCGGCACGATCAGCCGCCCGCCTTCCGCCTCGCCGATCCAGGCGCGAATGCCATAGACCGTGGCCAGCCGCCCCGCCGTCAGCACGGCATCGGGCGGGCCATTCGCGACCAGCCGGCCTTCGTGCAGCAGGATCAACCGATCGCAATGCCGCGCGGCGAGCGTCAGATCGTGGAGCACCGCCACCACCAGCGCGCCGGCCTGCGCCTGACGCTTCAGCAGGGCCATGACTTCAAGCTGATGGCCGGGATCGAGCGCCGCCAGCGGCTCATCGGCGATCAGCGCCGAGGCCTCGACCGCCAGCGTCCGGGCCAAAAGGACACGCGCGCGCTCGCCGCCCGACAATTCGGTCGCCGGGCGATCGCGCAGATGGCCGACATCGGCTTGGAGAATCGCCCGCTCGATCGCGATGCGATCGGCTTCACCGATCCGTGAGAAGGGCGCGAGATGCGGCAAGCGCCCTAATGCCACGAGCCGTTCCACCGTAAGCGGCCAGTGCAACGTCTGCCCCTGCGGCAGATAAGCTATCCGCCGGGCAAGATCGCTCCGGGGAATATGATCGACGGGCACGCCATCCACGCGGACTGCGCCCGCAGTCGCGGGCACCAGGCCGAGCAGCGCCCGGACGAGCGTCGACTTGCCGGCGCCATTGGGGCCGACCACGCCGATCAGCGCGCCGGGTTCGAGCGTCGTGCTCACCCCGTGGAGCACCGACCGCCGGCCAAGCGCGACATCGAGCGCTTCGATATTGATCGTCACCATAGCCGCCGCTCCCGCATCAGATGGACGAGGAAGATCGGCACGCCCAGGAAAGCGGTGACGACACCCAGTTTGAGTTCGGACGATGTCGGGATGATCCGCACCGCGACATCCGCCAGGGTGAGCAATGCCGCGCCGGCCAGCAGCGACGGCAGCAGGATCGCCGAGGGCGACCGATCAGTGAGCGGGCGGACGATATGCGGCACGATCAGGCCGATGAAGCCGATCGCGCCGGAGATGGAGACCGCTCCACCAACACCGATCGCCACGCCCAGCAACAGCCGCCACCGCACGCGCTTGAGATCGACGCCGAGCGACGCTGCGCCATCCTCGCCCAAGGTCAGCGCGTCGAGCGCGCGGCCATTCCACAATAGCAACCCGACGCCGACGAAGATGCACGGCAGCGCGATCCAGACATGCTGGAATGACCGATCCTCCAGCGAACCCATCAGCCAGGTCATGATCTCCATCGCCGCAAAGGGATTGGGCGACAGGTTGAGCGCGAGGCTGGTCGCCGCGACCGCCAATGTGCTGAGAGCAATGCCGGCGAGGATCAGGGTCAAAGGGCTTTCCGACCGGCCGGCGAGCATGGCCAGCACCGCGAGGCCGGCAAAGGCGCCGATGATGGCGAGCAGTGGCAGCATCACCGGATGCAGCGCCGCCACGCCAAAATAGAGCGCGCCGACCGCGCCCAACGCTGCGGTGCTTGAGACGCCGAGAACGGACGGTTCGGCCAGCGGGTTGCGCAGATAGCCTTGCAGAGCCGCACCCGACACGCCCAGCATCGCGCCCACCGATAGTGACAGCAATGCCCGCGGCAGACGCAATTCGATCAAAATGGTGCGCGCGATCGCATCGCCGTCCCCCGCGAGCACCGCGCCGATACGCGACCAGCCGAGCGGCACCGCCCCCACGCAGAGCGACAGCAACCCCGCCACGCCGGCGAGCAAGGTCAGGCCCAGAATCAGGACAAGACGGTTCATCCGCTTGTCTCCGTCCACACTTCTTGCCATGCCGCGCGGCGATGATCGCGCATATGATCCGCCTGCTGCCGCTGATGCTCTGCCTTGCCGCCGCGACGGCCGAGGCGAGGCCGCAACGGATCGTCTCGCTCAATCTCTGCGCCGACCAATATCTGATCGCGCTCGCCGATCCCGATCAGATCGCCGCGCTGACCCCGCTGGCGCGCGATCCGGTAATGTCCGCTGGCGCAGCCAGGGCGCGCAGCCTGCCGGTGGCGAACGGCCATGCCGAGGAAGTGCTGGCGCGCAACCCCGACCTGATCCTCGCCAGCCCGTTCCGCCGGCGTGAAGCGCTCGCCGCAGTCGATGGCAGCGGCAAGATGACGATCGATGTCCCGCCGGCGGAAAGCTATGCCGCGATCGTCGAGCAGATCCGCCTGGTCGCCCGCGCGGTCGGCCATCCGGCGCGTGGCGAGGCGTTGATCCGGCAGATGGATGCGGAACTCGCCACGATCCCGCGCAGCGGCCGCGGCCGGGTCGCGGCTTATTATCAGCGGCGCGGTTACATGACTGGAACCGGCACGCTGATCGACGAGCTGATGGGGCGGATTGGCCTCGTCAATCTTGCCAACAAGCTCGACAAGCCTGCGCTGGCCCTCATCTCGCTTGAGGAGATGGTCGCCTCGCGGCCCGATTTCCTGATTGTCGAAAGCAATGCCGACAAGGTCGTCGACCAGGGGACCGAGATGCTCCACCATCCGGCGCTCCGCCCGATCCCGCGACTTGCACTGCCGCAGGCGTGGACGGTGTGCGGCGGCCCGGCCTATGTGCTGGCCGCAAAGAGCCTCGCGGCGCAGTTGCAGGCCCGCCACTAGAACTCGATCCCCGCCTGCGCCTTCACGCCTGCGCGGAAGGGATGCTTCACCTGCGCCATCTCGGTGACGAGATCGGCAACCTCCAGCAGTTCCGCGGGTGCGTTGCGTCCCGTTACCACGACATGTTTCATCGCCGGCCGGGCGGCGAGCCCGTCCAGCACCTCATCCACCGGCAGATAGTCGTAACGCAAGACGATGTTGAGCTCATCGGCGATGACCATGGAATAAGCGGGATCGGCGATCATCCGCTTCACCTCGTCCCACGCGGCGCGCGTCACCTCGATGTCCCGCGCCCGGTCCTGCGTGTCCCAGGTGAAGCCTTCGCCCATCGGCTTGAACTCGACGAGATCGGGGAAGGCGTCGAGTACGACCTTCTCGCCGGTGCTCATCGCACCCTTGATGAACTGGACGATACCGACCTTGCGGCCATGGCCCATCATGCGAATGGCAAGCCCGAGCGCGGCAGTGGTCTTACCCTTGCCGGCGCCGGTGTGGACCATCAGCAGCCCCTTCTCGATCGTCTTGGCGGCGATCTTCCGGCGTTGTGCAGCTTGCACTTTCTTCATTTTGGCGGTGTGGCGCTCGGCCTCCGCCTCAGTGACCGTATCGGTCTTCTCCATGCGATCCCCCTGCCCAACGATCGCGACGGGCACATCGCGCCCGCCGCTCCACGTCGCCCAGACGGAGCACCGCGCCACGACCATTCCCTGGGCCGGGGCAAGAGCGACCCGCGCCGGCAGGTCTCCTGGCTCGCGGGTCAGGGCCAGGCGGGCCGCCTTCTCGGGAGTTATCCCAATGGCAAATGGCCCGCTGGCTCGCCGCTTACAGTTGCAGGGTCAGCCGCGGATTTGGGCGGAAGATGCCGCCCGTACCGCATTCCCTTTCAAAGCCCCGAGAAGGGGCACCGGCGCGTTGGGCCACGTCCTAGCCGCTTTCGCCGGTGCCGCCAAATCACATTTCGATGATGGGCTGGAAGCCGCCGTAAATCATGCGCTTGCCGTCGAACGGCGGATTGTCCGACTGCCCCTTCAGGCGCGGATCGGCCATCACCTTCTGGTTGATCGCATCGCGCGCCTCGCGCGACGGATAGGTGATCCACGAAAAGATCGTCGTCTCGCCCTCCTCCTGATGCACCGCGCGCGGGAAGGAGGTCAGCTCGCCATAGGGAACGTCATCGGCGAGGCATTCGACATAGGAAATCGCGCCATGTTCCTTCCAGACTTCGCCGGCGAGGGTCGCGAGCTTCTTATAATCCTCGATCTTATCCTTGCGGACCGCCACGATGAAACCGTCGACATAGGGCATCGCTCTCTCCTTCTGCTTTTGGCTGGCTTGCCAGCCAACGGGTCGGGGGTGACATGGTTCCGGGCGCGGTATAGGTGGCCCGCTCTCGCGATCACAGGAGCAGCGGCATGAGCGGCGGCGAAGACTATGTCTATGACGAGGCATCCGGCGAATGGATCAGCCCGGCCGAGGCCGCCGCGCGGCAGCCGACGGGCGGCGTCGAGGTCCGTGACGCAGTCGGCAATCTGCTGGCCGACGGTGATCAGGTGACGTTGATCAAGGATTTGAAGGTCAAGGGCGCCAACCAGACATTGAAGCGCGGCACGCTGATCAAGTCGATCCGCTTGACCGGCGACGCGCAGGAGATCGATTGCCGGTTCGAGGGGATCAAGGGCCTGGTGCTCCGCGCGGAGTTCGTCAAGAAACGCTGAGGCGCCGGATTGGCCGCCTGGTTCGGCCATGTTATTTCCTGCCACCCCATGGACAGGGAGCCGCATCGTGGTGAAGATCCTGACTCCGCCCGCTCTGTTGTTCGCGCTGCTGCTGAGCGGCTGCGGCGGCGCTCCCACGAAGGAAGCGAACGCGGACAACGCCGCCGCGCCTGCCGCGACCAGCTTTGCCTGGCCGGCATCGCTGCGGCCGATCGGCGATGGCTATCCGGTAGCGGGGAATAACTGCCGCCGGGTGGGTGAGTCCGCCGCAACGTCCAATTATCTGGATGATTCCGCGGTACTGGTCGGCTGTCCGGGCACGCCGGATGGAGCGGAGGCGCAGGCGCTGATCTCCTCCAAGGGCGGCCGCGTGGTTGGCGAGGTCGACGGCGTGACCTTGATCTCCGTGCCGATGGGCGACGCCAACCAGGGCATGCCGGCGGCGGGAGCGGCGCAGGTGGACGAGAGCGTCGACGCCAAGGTGAAGGGCACCAACTTCAACGCCACCGGCGATGTCGCCTGTTCGGGCCTGCCGGACGGGCAGGCGGCGGGCCGTTGCCAGGCGGGCGTGGTGCGCAAAACCGACGGCAGCGCCGACCTGACCGTCACCTGGCCCGACAAGCGCACGCGGACTTTGTTCTTCGACGCCAAGACCAATGTCAGCGGGGCGGACACCAGCCAGGCCGACGGATCGGCCAAATATGCGGTGAAGGGCATCCGCAAGGCGCCCGACCTGATCATCGTCACGATCGGGCCCGAACGCTATGAGATACCGGACGCGCTGATCGTCGGAGGCTGAGCCATGGCCGATCCCATCCGCGGCGGCTTCCATCATGTCGACCTCAATGTCAGCGATGTTGCCGCGGCGAAGGCTGTTTACGGGCCGGTGCTGGAATTCCTCGGTTACAAGCTGGTCAAGGATGATGCCGGCGGCTGCGAGTGGGACCTGCCCGGCGAAGGCCGCGGCGCTTCGCTCGGCCTGTTGCAGTGCGATCCGGCGCTGAAGGATCATGTTCACAAGCGCTACGCCCCCGGCCTGCATCATCTTTCCTGGCGGGCGGAGAGCCGGGCGGATGTGGACCGACTGCACGAACTGCTGGTCGAGCGGGGCATCACGGTGCTCGATCCGCCGGCGCATTATCCGCAATATTCGGGCGATTATTATGCCGTCTTCTTCGAAGACCCCGACGGCATGAAATTGGAGCTGGTCCACGCGCCGGGCTGGATCTGATCGCTCCCATCAGAACAGGCTGAGCTGCGGGCCTTCCGCCCCGCTCAGCGACCAGCGGCCGAGTATGTCGTGCCGCGTTTCGCCGACATGGCTGTGGATCAGGACCAAGTCCTCCACCAACCAGCGATAGCCGGGCACCAGCCGATTGCAACTGAGCCCGCCGCGATAGGACAAGGTGATGTGCGGATCGTGGGCGTAGCCTTCACGCAGCTTGCACCCCTTGCGACGCATGCCGGATTCGATCTGGCGGAACAGATCGCCCATCGGCCGGCTGCGGCGGCTGAGCCGAAGCGCCATATAACCCGGCCTGGCCATGATCCGATCGAACTGACAGATGAAGGGGTCCGCCGCGATCCCCTGCCCCACCGCCAGCAATGCCGCCGCCACTTCCGGCCGGGGGCTGGGGAAATCATCGGTTATCCCGATCGTCGAATGCACGCGATCCGCGCGCTGGTGCTGCGCGCCGGGATCGAGCCGAACGGCTTCCTGCACCATCTGCCGCGCCATCTGATCGGGCGGCAGAAAGGCGAAGAAATAGCGATGGAGATCGGCAGCCACGGAAACTTCTCCGAATCGGACGGATGTTCCCATTATGTTCTCAATCGCGACCTCTGTCGAATCTCCCCGCGCTACCGCGCCTTGCCCGCGGCCTCCAGTTCCGCGGCGCTCGCCACTTGGACGACACCGGCATTGCCGAGGATGATGACCCAGCGACTCTTGTCCTCGCAGGTCGCGGCCCAGGCCGGCTGGCCGTTGACGTCGGGGATCGCGGTGGCTTCCGTCACCTGCTGGCATGGCCGGCCGGCATCATGGATCGCGCGGTAGAAGACGGCGTTGCGTTCGGTATCCGTCATCGCCCGCAGCCGCTCGGCATAATCGCCCGCGGGCACGGTGATGTTGGCGGACGCCGTTCCGCCTTCCGACGCGGGCTTTCCGCAGGCAGCGAGCGGCAGGGCCAGGATGGTGGCGGCGATTAGCGGCCTGATCATTCTCCACACTCCTTTGATGTGGCGCGAGGCGGCAAGGCTGAGCCCCGCGGCATCGGCACAACGGACATCCCGCCCATCGGTTGCGCCGCCGATCTGATCCGGATGAGACGCCCCCACCACCGAAGTTGAGGAAGTTGAGGCTTCCACGCGCTTTTGCCCGGATCGCGCCGGCGAAGCGGCTGAATGGCGACCGTGAGGCGACAGCGATGCGGCGGTAACGCGACACCTGCGCGACAGTGATGCGACATTGAGGCCCCGGACGCGCGACAGGCCTGCGTCGGCGGCGCGCCATCGCTGCGCCGCCGACGCATCAGCGGCGCGCCGGCGGGGCGACGGGCGCCAGCGAATCACGCGCGAAGGGATCGGCCAGTTGGCGCGCATGATGAGCGAGCGCCTGATCCCAGGCGCGGACGAAAGGCGTGCCGGCAAGGCGTTGGCGCAGGCGATGCGCGCTCGACCGCGACATGCCCGCAGCCATCGCCGCGCGCGTGACCGATCCGCATTCGAGCAACGCGACGAGAAAGATGCGCTGCTTGGCCGGCGTCCACTGCGCACGATCCGGCGGTGCGGGCGGCGTTGGTTGGGTGACGTTCGGAGTGATGGGCTCCGGGGCGATGGGGTGGGGATGCGTGCTCATCGCCAAGGATGGAGCAGGCGGAATCCAAATAGGACAGCGGGAACAGGCGATGTTGGATGGATTGAGCCGCTGGTGTTGCGTGCGGGCATCCATCAGACGCCTGCCAGCCGCCGATTAGCCGCCCATCAGCCGAGCGTGACGAAGATCTCCGCCTCGATCACCCACTGCCCGCCTTGCTCGCGCCATTTGGCGGAGTAGAGGCCCGATGCGGCGGGTGGGCCGCCGGCCTGCTCGCTGCCCTGCCACTCGCCCTGTTCGAGCGCGATCGGCTCCACGGGCGAGACGGTGATGGTGCCGGGCGTGCGGACATAGACGAGGCGGGAACCGGAACCCGCTTTGGGTGCGGCGAACTCGCGCTGCCACACCTTCAACTGCGCGTTGCGCCCGGCGATGACGGCGCTGTCCGTGCCCGTGACCATCACGCAATCGCGGGCGAGGATCGGGCCGATGACGGCGGTGTCGCCCTCCGCAATGGCGCGGTTGAAGGCGGCGCGGCGGGCGCGGATGGCGATTTCGGCGGTGGCGGTCATGAACGGGGCTTAGCCGTTTGGGGGTGAATTGTCAGTCGGGCGCAATGCGCATGCGGAACCAATCGGCAAGATCGGCTTCAGCCATATCGCCGGCAGCGAATGCCAACATGGTGCGGGTGGCATCGGCCGCGGCGAAGCGCAGCGTCAGGCCATTGAGCGTGAGAAACAGACGGGCAAGCACCCAGCCGGTGCGCTTATTGCCGTCCGCGAAGGGATGGTTGCGCACGATGCCAAAGGCATAGGCTGCGGCGAGCCGGCAGCGATCGTCCTCGCCATAGGTCCATTGGTTCATCGGGCGGGCGAGCGCGGATTCCAGCATCCCGGAATCGCGCAGGCCCGAAGGGCCGCCATGTTCGGCAAGCTGCCGGTCGTGGACGGCCAGGGCGACTTGCACCTCGATCCAGACGGGTTCGGCGCGTGCCGCGTCGGTCACGCAGTCACGCTACTTGGCGAGCGCGCGCAATATGTCGCGATCGTCGCGCATGATCTGCTCGGCAAGCGCCATCTTCCGTTCGAACCCTGGATCGGTGGCAGTGATGCGCACCCCGTCCGGCGCCTCGGTAAGATACAGCGTGTCCCCCGGCCCCACACGCAGGCGGGCGAGCAACTCCTTCGGCAAGATGACGCCGGCGCTATTACCAATGCGGGTGATTTTGAGCGTGGCATTCATACGCATATTATAACAGATGTGCGTACTACCCGCAATTTTCGGGCGCTCCCGACGAATCTTCTATCAGGAGCCGCGCAGAAGGAACGCCATCGGCCGGAAACGCAGGATCTACGCTGGCTAGCCGGCGGGCGCGCTTGGCGCGGACGATCGGCGGCACCGACAGCAGGATCGCCGCCACCAGCCCGCCGATCGCTAGCAGCCCGAGCGGCGTCGTCCGCGTCTCCGCCTCCATCAGGAACTTGTCGCCTATGCGCAGTGTGGCGCGGGTGACCTGCGGTGCGGCGAGCGGGTGCGGTTCGGTAGGCATGACGGCGCGCGGCCTCCGGGGCGGATGGACGGGTGGCGGATAGTATCAAGCCGAGAGGTAGCGGCAAGGAATGCGTGGGTGATCAGTTTCGGCGGATCGGGAGGCTCGAGCTATCGGATAGCATTGCGGCGGATCATGCGAGCATCATTTGCTCGGGCTCCTACCAATAAACTCGCGGAGTCACTTGATAGATCATTATGTTTTGCCCGAAAAACATTGATTATTCATAATTATTTTATGCACCATATCAATTGGCCAGCCATAGCCAAGCACAAAGCTACTCTCTGATATAGACAAGGCTCTCCCGCTATATATTCCAATTAGACTCTCATCGTAATATTCCTGAATTACCCCATTATCCTTATTTTCTGCGGCAAATGCACTAATTCTCCGTATAATCGGCCCTCCAGACATCCCTCCCGCGCTGTTCACATCAATAAGAAATGCCCCTCGCGGAGAAATCTCAAAGCAAGGCTCGCTCGCGATGGCCCCTCTCTTCCACAGAGGTGTTCGCATCCCTTCATATGTCATCAAAGGATATCCTAGGACAAATACGTCCGCGCCGATCATGGATTGGATAGGTTTTTCCGTTCTTGGTCGAAAACCCCATTCAAATTTATTTAGACCCTTGCTCGTGAATGTTCCATCCTTGTTAATCTCTATGGGGAGTTTTCCTACAGCAACATCCACCGGAAAGCCGAATGGCTCAGGTGGAGACTTGAGTATGTCTTGGCCATCTTCCTTTAATTCCAATACAATACCTTCTGAGCCAACTGTCAGCGCCTCGCCTTCTTGCCGGAAAGATGGAACGAAGAATCGCAACGCCTTTGGTATCAATCCCTGTGGGTTTAGCTCACGGGTGAAAAAATTCCTGCCAGATACAACATGCCAAGCAGTTACTAGGTATACAGATCCATCGATACGATACACAAAACCTGTGCCGTAAAACGATCACCATTAAGATCCAAAATTTCTAAAGGGGTGGTCGCCAGGCTTGATGCATGTAATGGCGTTTCGGGGAATGCGCGAGAACTCCACTCACGACTTCCACCTGAACCACCGTACGCTATATCGCTCATGTATTATCCCCACCATTCAACAAACGGATAGATTTCGTAACATTTTTCTTAAATTTTCCTCTCGTTTTAGACACCGCATCATACCCACCTCACTTCCCCCGCTTCGCCACCACCTTGATCTCCACCAGCCCGCCTTCGGGGGCGAGGCGATCGACGTCGATGGCGGTCCAGGCGGGGTATGGGGCGTGGACATAGCGGGCCTTTACCGCGCGTAAGGATTCCATCTGGGCGGGAAGATCGGTGTGGTAGGTGGTCATGTCGACCACATCATCCCAGCTCGATCCGGCGCGCTTCAGGATTTCGCCGATGGCGCGGAAGGCGCGATCGAAGGCGACGGACGGGTCGGTCTCGCCGGGGCGGAGGCCCGCGACCACGCCGGAGAGATAGACGGCGTCGCCATGGATCACGGCTTCCGCGAAGCCATAGTCCTCATGCACCGCCCGCCTGTCGGCAGCTTCGGGCATGAGGACGTTGGCGGGATCGCGCTTCGCCGCGGCGGGCGTGGCGGCGGTGGCGATCGTGACGGCGGCGATGGCTATTCCGGCGGCGACGTTGAAGGGTTTCATGCGGCCTCCCCTGCCCGGCCTGCGATCGGCCGGATTGAGGGAGCATAGGATCGGGGCCGATGACTGTCACCCCGGCCCTTCGACGCCGCCTGCGGCGTCGCTCAGCATAAACTTCGCCTACGGCGAAGGCCGGGGTCCGCCGGGCGGCAAATCCATAGGCCAGAAGCTTGAACCTGGGCGCCCGCGGCCTCGGTGGACCCCGGAACAAGTCCGGGGTGACGACTTTATGGGCAATTCGCTCGCATCAAACTGGTTGTTGATCGATCGTGACGGCGAATGGGACGAGGCCCCTCCACCATGCTTTGCCGACGGCTCGCACAGCCGCGAAGCCGGCTCCCCGCGCGAGCTCGGGGAGGATTTTTGGGGGATCACGCGCGGGTGAAGTCCATCACCCAGTTGGTTTCCCAGCTCTTGCCGCCATCATCCGACAGGGCCTGTTCCCAGCGGGGCGTATCACCGTCGGTGCCGAGCCACAGGAAACGGATGCGGACGGGGCGGCCATCAAGCAGATCGTCGGCGTAGAAGCTGCCCTCTCCATTCTCGAACCGGCCGATCACCGGCACGTCGAGCGCGTGGGGGCTGCGGCTGTCGAGCCACCAGATCGCCCAGGTGCCACTCGCCGGATCGAAGGACCGGAGCGCGACCGCGCGGTAGGAGCCGTCGGGCAGGTGGAGCAGATTATCCTCGACATTGCCATTGCCGCCGAGGATCGGGCGCTGCTCGCTGGTGCCGTCAAACTCCTCCCAGTCGGTGCAGCCGGTGAGGCGGGCCTTGAGGCGGCGGTGCCGCACGGTCCAGCGGCCCTGCTGGAAATCGAAATCGGGGCAATGCGGCATTGGCGCTTCTCCTGCGGGGACGGTGCAGCCTAGCACGATCCCCACAGGATGGAACATATATGGAACGTATCAGTCGTGCTCGCGGTCGCCCTGGCCCATGTAGAGCTCGCGGCCGCTCTCGTTGTAGAGCTGCGACATCGCGGCCATGCCGGCTTCGGCTTCCTCGGCGGCGATGAAGGTTTCGGCGGACGCGTTCTGCTTGGCGGCGAAATCGCGCACTTCCTGCGTGATCTTCATCGAGCAGAACTTCGGCCCGCACATCGAGCAGAAATGCGCGGTCTTGGCGCCTTCCGCGGGCAAGGTCTGATCGTGATATTGCTCGGCCGTGTCGGGATCGAGCGACAGGTTGAACTGGTCGCGCCAGCGGAATTCGAAGCGGGCGCGGCTGAGCGCATCGTCGCGGAGCTTGGCGGCGGGGTGGCCCTTGGCGAGATCGGCCGCGTGGGCGGCGAGCTTGTAGGTGACGACGCCGACCTTCACGTCGTCGCGATCGGGAAGGCCCAGATGCTCCTTGGGCGTGACGTAGCAGAGCATCGCCGTGCCGTACCAGCCGATCATCGCGGCGCCGATGCCGCTGGTGATATGGTCATAGCCCGGCGCGATATCGGTGGTAAGCGGCCCCAATGTGTAGAAGGGCGCCTCCCCGCAGGCTTCGAGTTGCTTGTCCATATTCTCCTTGATCTTGTGCATCGGCACATGGCCGGGGCCCTCGATCATCACCTGCACATCCTGGTCCCAGGCTCGCTTGGTGAGTTCGCCCAGCGTGTAGAGCTCGGCAAACTGGGCTTCGTCATTGGCGTCGGCGATCGATCCGGGGCGGAGGCCGTCGCCGAGGCTGTAGGCCACGTCATAGGCCTTCATGATCTCGGTGATCTCGTCGAAATGCTCGTACAGGAAGCTTTCGCGGTGATGGGCGAGGCACCATTTCGCCATGATCGATCCGCCGCGGCTGACGATCCCGGTGACGCGCTTGGCGGTGAGCGGGATGTAGGGCAGGCGGACGCCGGCGTGGATGGTGAAATAATCGACGCCCTGTTCGGCCTGCTCGATCAGCGTGTCGCGGAAGATTTCCCACGTCAGATCCTCGGCCACGCCGCCGACCTTTTCCAGCGCCTGATAGATCGGCACGGTGCCGATCGGCACGGGCGAGTTGCGGAGAATCCATTCGCGGGTGTCGTGGATGTTGCGGCCGGTGGAGAGGTCCATCACCGTGTCCGCGCCCCAGCGGATCGACCAGACCATCTTGTCGACTTCGGACGCGACGTCGGAGGCGACCGCCGAGTTGCCGATATTGGCGTTGATCTTGACGAGGAAGTTGCGGCCGATCGCCATCGGCTCGGATTCGGGGTGGTTGATGTTGTTGGGGATGATCGCGCGGCCGCGGGCGACCTCGTCGCGGACGAATTCGGGCGTCACATAATCGGGGATGGAGGCGCCGAAATCCTGCCCGTCGCGGATCAGCTTCTCACGGAGCATCTCGCGGCCGAGATTTTCCCGCACTGCAACATATTCCATCTCGGGAGTGATGATTCCGCGGCGGGCATAATGCATCTGCGAGACGTTCATGCCGGCTTTTGCACGCAAGGGGCGGGCGCGGACATTGGGGAAGGGCTGGACGCCGGCCGAGCGATCGGGCCCCTTCAGGCCGTTATCTTCCGGCTTCACGGCGCGGGCATCATATTCCTCGACATCGCCGCGGTTGCGAATCCAGTCGCGGCGAAGCTCGGGCAGGCCGGCCATGATGTCGATGCGGGCGGCGGGATCGCTGTAGGGTCCGGACGTGTCATAGACGCGCAAGGACGGTTCACCCGAGCTTGGCTCCAGGTCGATCTCCCGCATGGCAACGCCCAGCGGGCCGATATGGACCTTGCGGCTGCCGCGGATCGGGCCGGTCGTGACCTTCATTTCGGTGCGGACGGGGATATCGGCCATATCTCTACTCTCCAATATGGAAGGAGAGCGGGCGGCCCACTCCCTCCCTACGCCGGTGTCAGCCGGATCAGGTTCAGCGGGTCATGGCTTCAGCCAAGTCTCAACCGCTTGAGCGCGGTCCCCCGGGGATGAGGCCTTGTAGGCGGTTGAGCGCGGCGGGTCCACCGCCAATCACGCGCGGGGAAGACGTCGGTTGCATTTTTTGCAATTACTGCGGTTTATTTCGCACTTGCAGCATTACGTTCGCAGATGCACAAAGAGCGGGCCTTTCAGGCATCCTCTCCTAAAACTTTCAAGGGTCGGCCCTCCGGGACCGGCCCCTTTTTTTGGCCTGCGGTCAGAACAGATATTTCATCCTCACCGGCTGGCGCATCTCGGCCCCCGTCACCGCGAAGCGGACGCTGGCGAAGCTGGGCGCGCCGAAGCCGATCTTGGGATTGCGCGAGAAACCGAAACCTTCGCGGGGAATGCCCAAGCGGGTGTCGAGCTTGCCGTTGCCATTTTCGTCATGGACCAGCGACAGCGCATATTGGCCCGCGGCGAGATCGGCGAAATGAGCGGCGCTGGCCTTGTTCGCGGCGATCGTCAGCGTCCGCGCGGCGGGATCGCCCGAACAATCGGGGAAATGGTTCGGATCCTTCGTCAGGCAGACGAGGATGTTGCCCTTGGCCGAGCGCAGCCCCTCGATCCCGACGTCAAGCCGCGTCGTCGTGGCCGGCGCGCCCGCCCCCAGCAGCAGCGCCGAAGCTGCCAAGCCCGCGATCCGTGCCGCAGAGCCGATCCCAGAAGCGAAAATAGAGACCATAATTGCACCTGTAATCAGCGTGATGGCGTTGGTGATGGCTAGCGGTGATCAGCCAGCGCCCGGCCCGACCGTCGACCAGATAGCGCGGAAACATCTCCCAGCCCATATGGTTGGTGACGCCCATCACCGTCATCACGGTGAGCACCATGCCCAAAGCGGCGACATGAATGGGGATGAGGAAGACCAAAGCGGGGATGACGACCGCACCGGTCAGCGCCTCCCACGGGTGGAAAGCCATCGCCGCCCAGGCCGTCGGCGGGCGGCTGGCGTGGTGGACAGCATGCGCGGCGCGGAACAGGGCCGGACGATGCATCCAGCGATGCGTCCAGTAAAACCAAGTGTCGTGCGCGAAGAGATAGGCGAGCACCGAAACGGGCAGCCACCAGAGCGGATAATCCGCCACATCAGCATAGATGCGTGTCCAGCCATGCTGGTCCCACCCCCAGGCGACAATGCCTGCCGGCACGCCATAAATGGCGGCCGAAGCCAGCGACCAGAAGATCTCCCGCCGGATCTGCGCCCCCTGCCCCGCATAAAGGCCGGGATGGCGACGGCCCGTGCCCCAGGCGAAGGCCCCGCTGACGATGAGATAGCGGACCGCGACGATCAAAGTCATCGCGAGCGCGGAAAGGATGAGGGCCGTCAGCACGACGTCCTTCTAGGCCGCGGGGCCGGAAACGGAAATGTCCGAAGAGAGGGTCAGGCGCGGGCAGATCGGCTGATTACCCGCATGCGCACCTGAACCCGATCGCCAAGCCGGATGCCGGCCGCCTTCCTGACCGCATCCTTGAGCGGCAGGAGGTAGCCGCCGTCCCTGGGGAACAATGACGTGCGGAAATCCACGCCGTCCACGCTAGCCTCGACCGGCACCACGCCCCAGCCATAGCTGGCGATGCGGGCGGCGTAGCGCACCTCGCCGACCTGAGCTTCCCGCACCGCGACGAAATGGAAGGGGGATGGCCCCCGCCAGTGGATCACGTCGCCTGCGAAGGCGATGTCGGCCAGAGGTTCATCGTCGGCGATCATGGGTACGGGTTAGCGGGGTTTGGCGTAGGTGGCGATGTTGAGGCTCCCAACCTTCCGCTATCGGCGCAGGATCTTCTCCATCGGCCGGCCCTTCGCGAGTTCGTCGATCAGCTTGTCGAGATAGCGGATTTCGCGCATCGTCGCTTCCTCGACCTGTTCGACGCGCACGCCGCAGACCGTGCCGGTAATCAGCGACCGCGCGGGGTTCATGCTGGGCGCCTGCGCGAAGAAATCCTCAAAATTCGTGCCTTTGGCCAGTTGCTCGTCGAACGTCGCCTGGCTGTGGCCGGTCAGCCAGCGGATGATCTCGTCGACCTCGGCCCTGGTGCGCCCCTTCTTCTCCGCCTTGGCGACATAATGGGGATAAACGCTCGCGACGCTGACCGAATAGATGCGATGCGTCATGCGATCTCCTGCACTGCCTTTGCCTCGGCGGCCCGCGCCTTCGTCGCGGGGCAGGCGCCCGTCGCCCGCTGATACACAGCGAACGCGCGGTAGCGGGAATCGGCCTCGCCATCGCCGCTTAGCCCCTCGCCCGGCGGTTGGGCAGACGTGGCGCCGGGGGGGGGTAATGCCTCGATCGATATTTTCGAGGGCGGCTGATCGATGCGAGGCGGGCGGCTTTACGCAGCACCGTCGTCGCCACGCCGTGACGAAGCGACGACGGTGCCCGCATCCAGACTTCAGGCGCCGCCGGTGGCGCCGAACTGCAACGTATCCATCACCTTCTCGAGATTGAAGCTGCCGGCCTTCTGGGCGGGCGGGAAGTCCTTCAGCGTCGCGAGAAACTCGCCGATGATGTCCTGGCAGGGGACGAGGATGAAGGCCCGGTCCAGATACCAGTCCCAATAGGAATTCGAGGTGATGTCGGCGAATTCGTAAGGGTCGGTTCGCAGGTTGAAGAGCTTGGGAATGCGGCCGGTGGTGAAAGGCCGCCCCCAGATCTCCAGCGTACCCTGGCACTTCTGCTCCATGAACACGACCTTCCAATTGTCCATGCGCAGGCCGGCGACCTCGCCCTCATCGGTGAAGTAGATGAAGCCCTTGCGCGGGCTCTTCTCGCCCTTGGTCAGGTGGCCGACGAGGCTGTGGCCGTCGAGGTAGGACTTGAATTTCTTGCCGTTGAGCGTGGTGCCCTTCTTCAGATCCTCCTTGATGTTCTTCGCGCCCGCCATTTCGGCGAAGGTCGGCAGCCAATCGAGGTGCGACACGATGTCGTTCGAAATCTCACCGGCGGGAATCTTGCCCGGCCAGCGCACCAGCGCGGGCACGCGATAGGCGCCTTCCCAGCTGGTATTCTTTTCCGAGCGGAACGGCGTCGTGCCGGCATCGGGCCAGCTGTTGCAATGCGGGCCGTTGTCGGTCGAATACATGACGAAGGTGTTGTCGGCGATGCCGAGTTCATCGACGAGATCGAGCAGGACGCCGATCGCCTTGTCATGATCGATCATCACGTCATGATATTCGCTCTGCCAGCGCCCGGCCTGCCCCCTGCTTTCCGGCTTCACATGGGTGCGGAAGTGCATGTGGGTGGTGTTGAACCAGACGAAGAAAGGAACGCCCGCCTTCACCTGGGCGCGGATGAAGGCGACGGCCTTCACGGTCACCTCGTCGTCGATCGTCTCCATCCGTTTCCTGGTCAGCGGGCCGGTGTCCTCGATTTTCTGGCCGCCCTTGCCGTCCGACTTGCAGTGGAGCACGCCGCGCGGGCCGAAGCGCTTCTTGAAATTGGGGAATTCCTTGGGATCGGGATAATCGGGATTTTCCGGCTCCTCCTCGGCATTCAGGTGGTAGAGATTGCCGAAGAACTCGTCGAAACCGTGCATGGTCGGCAATTGCTCGTCCCGGTCGCCGAGATGATTCTTGCCGAACTGGCCGGTCGCATAGCCCTGCGCCTTGAGCACGGTGGCAATGGTCGGGATCGAATCCTTCATGCCTTCCTTCGCGCCCGGCATGCCGACTTTGGTGAGGCCGGTGCGAAGCCCGTTCTGGCCGGTGATGAAGCTGGCGCGGCCGGCGGTGCAGCTCTGCTCGGCATAATAATCGGTGAAGGTGATGCCTTCATGGGCAACGCGATCGATGTTGGGCGTGCGATAGCCCATCATCCCCTTGGTGAAACAGCTGAGGTTCGATTGACCGATATCGTCACCCCACATGACGAGAATATTGGGCTGCGTCTTTGCCATCGAAAGCTCTCCTCACTTGACCCCGTCGCGCGCCGATTTAGGCGTCTGGCGGGTGGGTGAGGTATCCGGATTTACCCTGGCATTTTCCCAGGATTTGCCTGGGCGAGGCCTTTCCGCGGCGGGCCGATTGGCCCGTGGAAGCGGGCGCAGTGGCAGAAGCCGCACCCTGTTGAAGCGTGTCGCTCAATTCACGCTGGTATCGCCACGTTCGGTATATTCGATGCGGATGCGTACCCAGGCGCCGATCAGCGCGCGGCCGCCGATGCGGGGCGGGCGCACGCGGAACTGCCAGGCGGCCTGGCGTACCGCGCCGGCAAGGCCCGAGCCTTCGGGATATTGGCCGATCTCGCGGCAATCATCGACGCGGTTATCCGGGATCGTGCGGCAGGCTATCATGCCCCAGCCGACCCTCCTGCCGTTGGACGGCATATAAGCGGAAAGCTCCGCATGAGTGGGCTTGCGATACCAGTCGGCATCGAAAAGCTGTTCGCCGATGCCGCCGCCGCCCTTGGACGACCCGCCCGAGCCGGCGCCGGTTGCGGACGCGACCTCGGTATCCTGCCCTTGATCCTGCTGTTGCGAGCGCATCTTGCCGATGTCCGACTTGGCATAATCGTCGCTGGTGAGCGGCACCACTTGCGACCAGACGCTCGACGGCGGCGCCACCGGCGCGGGCTTGGCGGTGACGGGCGATTTCGTGGCCTGCTTCGCTGCGGTGCGGGGGCGCTTGGCGGCCTTGCTCGCTTTCTTTTCGGGCGTCGCCTGCTTGTCGGGCAGCAGGCTGACGCTGATCGGCCCAGAAGGCGAGGAGCGCGACGTGGGCGGCGGCGGGGCGAGCCGTAGCAGCAGCAGCATCAAGAGCGCATGCAGCAAAAGGACGACGAGCAAGGTCGCCGCGCGGCGCCACAGCGGCACGCCGCGCTGATCCGGCAGAAACAGGAAAGAGGTCCGGAGCATTCGCGCGGTGACTACAGCGCCGGCGAACCGCCCGCAACGGGCCGTCGACAGCCCGTTGCGGACGCAGCGAAATGGCCAATTCGTCACGCCATTTACATACTGTTGCAATGCAGCAACAAAACTTCACATAGTTGCAGGGAGTCGCCGGACTCACTTGTGCGTCGCAGCACGAGGGATAAGGGTGACGGCGGTCGTTACGAACCAGCCCCCCGCAAGGAGAGAGGCCGGGCGTAAGGACCGCAGGAGGACGATCGCAACAACCTCATTGGGGGATATTATGCGTACGTCCATTATCGGCCTTTCGGCCACGTTGTTCGCCGCTTGCATGGCCACACCGGCCCTGGCGCAAGAGGAGCCCGCCAAGCCCATCACCGTTTCGGGCAATGCCACGGTGGTGAGCGACTATCGCTTCCGCGGCATTTCGCAGACCGACAAGCGTTTCGCGCTGCAGGGCGGCATTACCGTGACGCATGAATCGGGCCTCTATGCCTCGGTCTGGGGTTCCTCGATCGACGATTATGTCGCCGCCGGCGGCGACCAGGAACTCGATCTGATTGCCGGCTATTCGACCACGGTCGGCGCCGCGACGATCGATGTCGGCGTGCTCTATTATTACTATCCGGGATCGGGCGGCGCGAACACCGACTTCTTCGAGCCTTATGCCTCGGTGAAGGGCACGTTCGGCCCGGCGACCGCCAAGGTCTCGGCCGCTTATGCGCCCAAGGCGAATGCGCTCAGCATCGGCAACGGCAAGGAGGACAATCTCTACACCGCGCTCGACCTGTCGGGCGGCATCGGCGATTCCGGCTTCGGCCTGTCGGCGCATCTCGGCCACAGCTTCGGCCCGAGCTACCTCACGATCGGCGACGAATATACCGACTGGAGCCTGGGCGCGACCTACACCACCGGCCCGGTGACGTTCGGCCTGAGCTATGTCGACACCGACAAGTCGCTCTATTCGCCGAGCGGCCGCAACATCTCGAAGGCGGGCGTCGTCTTCTCGGTGGGCGCAGCCTTCTGATCCGCAGCGGGGCCGCGTCGAACCGCGCGGCCCCGCGATTTACCTTTGGTTCACCAAATGCGCGCAAGGTTAGCGCATGCAGAGCCGCTCCTCCATGCCCCTGATCCGCCGCGCCGGCATCGCGCTGGCCGGGCTCGTCTGCGGGATGCTTTGCGCGGCGATGGCGGCATCGCTTTCCGCAACTGCAAGTCCTCCCAGCGAAACGCTTGTGCATTTAGCAATTTAGGCCCGTCCCGGCCGGGATTGCCAAACCCGCAACGGCCCCTATTCTCCCCCGCCAGCGGGAAGGGGCGGCACGGACGCAAGAGAACGCCGGTCGTATCTTCACGCCCCAACAGGGGAAGGAGATCGGATGCCTATCGTCTATCTGGCAATTGCCTGTGGCGTCATCGCCATATTGTACGGTTTGCTTACCAGTCGACAGGTGCTCGCGGCGTCCGCGGGCAACGAGAAGATGCAGGACATCGCCGCCGCCATTCAGGAAGGCGCGCAGGCCTATCTCGGCCGGCAGTATCGCACGATCGCCATCGTCGGCGTGATCGTGGCAGGGCTGGTCGCCTATTTTCTCGGCCATGTTTCGGCGATCGGCTTCGTGATCGGCGCGCTGCTTTCGGGCATCACCGGCTATATCGGCATGAACATCTCGGTGCGCGCCAATGTCCGCACCGCGGAGGCCGCGCGTGGCAGCCTGCAAGGGGGCCTCACCATCGCCTTCCGCGCCGGCGCCGTCACGGGCATGCTGGTGGCGGGCCTCGGCCTGCTCGCGATCGCGATCTTCTACTGGTATCTCACCGGGCCGGGCGGCATGTCGCTCGACATTCCCGAACAGAAGCGCGTGGTGGTCGATGCGCTGGTGGCGCTGGCCTTCGGCGCGTCGCTGATCTCG
This sequence comes from Sphingomonas sp. DBB INV C78, assembly GCF_042693015.1. Taxonomy (NCBI): domain Bacteria; kingdom Pseudomonadati; phylum Pseudomonadota; class Alphaproteobacteria; order Sphingomonadales; family Sphingomonadaceae; genus Sphingomonas; species Sphingomonas sp. DBB INV C78. The sequence continues at coordinate 3,429,157 of NZ_CP170544.1, forward strand.
ATCTTCGCGCGTCTCGGCGGCGGCATCTTCACCAAGGCGGCCGACGTCGGCGCGGACCTTGTCGGCAAAGTGGAAGCGGGCATCCCCGAGGATGACCCCCGCAACCCGGCCGTGATTGCCGACAACGTAGGCGACAATGTCGGCGACTGCGCGGGCATGGCGGCCGACCTGTTCGAAACCTATGTCGTGACGCTGGGCGTGACGATGGTTTCGATCGCCCTTCTCATCACTGCTCCGCTTGCCGAAATCAGCGCACTGATGGCGCTGCCGCTGGCGATCGGCGGGGTGTGCATCATCACCTCGATCATCGGCACCTATATGGTCCGCCTGGGCAAGAGCCAGTCGATCATGGGCGCGCTCTACAAGGGCTTCCTGACATCGGCGATCCTGGCGGTTCCGGCCTTCTGGTTCGTGACCGACTGGGCGCTGGGCAGCTTCGGCGGCCTGGGGGCGACCTTCTCCATCACCGATTTCGCCGGTAACCCGATCACCTTCAACGGCATGGACCTGTTCTGGTGCATGATCGCCGGCCTGGTCGTCACCGGCGTGATCGTGTGGATCACCGAATATTATACGGGCACCAACTACCGCCCGGTCCGCTCGATCGCCAAGGCTTCGGAGACGGGGCATGGCACCAACGTGATCCAGGGCCTGGCGATCAGCCTGGAGGCGACGGCGCTGCCGACGCTGGTAATCGTGGTGGCGGCGGTGTTCGCCTATCAGGTTGCCGGCATCGTCGGCCTGGCCTTTGCGGCGACCGCGATGCTGGCGCTGGCCGGTATGGTCGTGGCGCTCGACGCTTATGGCCCGGTGACGGACAATGCCGGCGGCATCGCCGAGATGGCGGGCCTGGACGACAGCGTCCGCGTCAAGACCGACGCACTCGACGCGGTGGGCAACACCACCAAGGCGGTGACCAAGGGCTATGCGATCGGATCGGCGGGCCTGGCAGCCCTCGTGCTGTTCGGCGCCTACACCACCGACCTTGGCATCTTCTTCCCCGAACTCAGCGTCAATTTCTCGCTGAGCAATCCTTATGTGATCGTCGGCCTGCTGCTCGGCGCGCTTCTGCCCTACATCTTCGGCGCTTTCGGCATGACCGCCGTGGGCCGCGCCGCGGGTGCGGTGGTGGAGGAAGTCCGCACGCAGTTCCGCGACAATCCGGGGATCATGGCAGGCACCAGCCGGCCGAACTATGCCCGCACCGTCGATCTCGTCACCAAGGCGGCGATCAAGGAGATGATCATCCCGTCGCTGCTGCCGGTTCTGGCGCCGATCGTGGTCTATTACGCGATCACCGCGGTTGCGGGCCAGGCCAACGGCTTTGCGGCCCTGGGCGCATTGCTGCTGGGCGTGATCGTGTCCGGCCTGTTCGTCGCCATTTCGATGACGTCGGGCGGCGGCGCCTGGGACAATGCCAAGAAATATATCGAGGACGGCAATCATGGCGGCAAGGGCAGCGATGCCCACAAGGCCGCGGTGACCGGCGATACGGTGGGCGATCCCTACAAGGATACGGCCGGCCCGGCGGTCAATCCGATGATCAAGATCACCAACATCGTGGCGCTGTTGCTGCTCGCGGCCCTCGCCCACGCCGGCTGATCCAGGTCAAATACTCGCACCCCGCCCGGAGAAATCCGGGCGGGGTTTTCTTTTGTCTGTGACGCCAGTCCCGTTTTGGGATCGAAAAAGGTGCGGATTCATCATCTTCCGACGCTTGATCTTGCCGCGACTATCGTGGCAGGTCCGAATGGTTGATGGCCCGTTCACTATCCGACGCGGGTTGTTGCAAGCCGTCGGCGTTCTCGGGCGGCATCCAATGAGGGATAGAATTTATGCGTAAGTTTTTGCTTGCCCTTGCGGCAGCCACCGCCTTTGCTGCGCCTGCGAGTGCCGCGATCGTTTTCGAAGACAATTTCGAAGGTGAAGCCGGCGGCGCGACCGTTCTGAACTATAACGGCTTCGCGAACTGGGACGTCATCGACGGCACCGTCGATCTGCTCAACACGCCGAACCAGTTCGGCCTGACCTGCGCAGGCGGCTCCGGCTCGTGCGTCGACCTTGACGGTTCGACCGGCGATCCGGGCGTGCTGATCACGAAGGGCATCTTCGACATCAAGTCCTACGAGAAGTTCACGCTGACGCTGGATCTGGGCGGCAGCCAGCGCACCGGCCCCGACGGCGTGGTGATCGGCTTCCTGTTCACCGATCCGGACGGCGTGCTGGCGGAAAGCGATCCGCTGATCCTGGAAGCGTCCGATCCGTTCAGCAACGTCTTCACCAGCACGAGCTTCGGTTTCGACGGTTCGTTCAAGCTGTTCATCCGCGCCGATCCGGGCACGCCAGGTTCGGACAATATCGGCGCGCTGCTCGATAACGTCTCGCTCGACATCGCGCCGGTGCCGGAACCCGCCACCTGGGCGATGATGATCACCGGCTTCGGCATGGTCGGCGGCGCGATGCGCACCCGCCGCCGTGAGACGCTGGCGACCGCCTGACACGCGATCTTCGCGGAAGCAAAGACCCCGCCCGGAGCGATCCGGGCGGGGTTTTCTTTAATTGATGGACGGGGTTGCGGGCTTAGCTGCCCGGCGCGGGGATGACCCGACGTCCGGAAATAAAGGTTCCCGTCCAAAACCGGACTGTCAGGAGTCGACGGCATAGCGGAGGTCGTGACGATACGAACTCCCCTCGTCACCCCGGACTTGTTCCGGGGTCCACCGTGCGGCACTCATTGATGTCGATGATCGAGCGACAGCCTTGCGTCTAGATTCTCGCCAGCGCCTTTAACAGAACGCTGTATGTCGGCGTAACCTCCGATCTCCTTCGCCGTGTCGCCCAGCATCGTGAAGGCATGTTTGACGGCTTCACCAAGCGATATGGCATCAAATGCCTGGTCTATTGGGAGGCGGCAGGCACGATGGAGGCTGCGATCCTGCGCGAGAAGCAGATCAAGCGCTGGCGGCGGGACTGGAAACGGAACCTGATCGAACGGGACAATCCCTCATGGAATGATCTGGCTGTAGCGTTCGGGTTGGAACCTCTGGCCGCGTCGCCCGCGTGACGGTGGACCCCGGAACAAGTCCGGGGTGACGAAGAGCGGATATCCCCTCCCCCGACCTTTCCGTCGTTCAGCGTTGCCGGATGGCTGCCTGAAACCTGCCAGTCATCGTGCCCTGCGACGGCGTCGCACTTCACCAACCTCGCGGTCGAGGCCGCTCCGCATGTTCACCGATCGAGCAGGTTGATCCGTTCGTGGACCAGCGCCTCGATCTCGGGGCGCGGCAGGCCGGCGGGCAGGATTTCCGAGAAGCGGAAGGTGATGGTGCCGGCATGGCGGACGAAGCGGCGGCGCGGATAGAGCCGGCCGCTATCGAGCGCGATCGCCACCACCGGCAGGTTGAGCGATTTGTAGAGCCCGGCGAAGCCCGCGCGGAGCGGCGGCTGTTCGCCGGGCGGAACGCGCGTACCTTCCGGAAAGATCAGGATCGGGCGTTGTTCGTTGATTGCCGCGCGGCCCGCCTTGAGCATGGTGCGCAAGGCAGAGGACGAGCCTTCGCGATCGACAGGGATGACGCCATACATCCGCGCCACGCGCCCCCAGCCGGGCATGTCCGCCAGCTCGCGCTTGAGCACCACGGCCGGCTCATTGAGCAGGCGGAGCAGTTCCAGCGTCTCGTACATCGACTGGTGCTTGGCGGCGAACAGCACGGTGCCGGTGGGCATCACGCCTTCCACCTTCGTGCGGATGCCAAGCAGGTTGCGCGCGCACCAGCCGTGAAAGCGCGCCCAGCCGACGGCGTGACTGCGCAGGGCGCGCGGGCCGCGAACCAGGGCGACGGGGAAGGCCCACAACACGGCGACCACCGTGCCGGGATAGAAGATCGAAGCGAACAGCAGCGAGCGGAGCAGATCCATCACCCTCAGACCCCGAGCGGCGCGGCGACGCGGCGCAGCAGATATTTGTGATATTCCTCGAACAGCGATCCCAGCCCCGGCTCGCTGGGCACGGCATCGGCGACCAGCCGGACATCGTCGCCCAGCACGCGCGACAGTTCGAAACGGGCGCGGCGCATATGCCAGTCGGTCGTGACGAGCCGCACCGAACGATAATGATGCTGCGTCACCCATAGCGCCGTTTCCTCGGCATTGGAGCGGGTATCGACCGCTTCGTTGCCGAGATCGACGCAGCAATCGACGAGCTTTTCGGGGGCATTGTTGGCAGCCGCCAGTTCCCGCGGGCGGACGCGACGATCGGCGCCCGAGACGAGCAGCCGCTTGGCCTTGCCCCTTTCGAGCAGGCCGAGGCCGCGCTGGACACGGCCGGGGCCTCCGGTGAGGACGACGATCGCGTCGGTCGGGCTCTCATCCGCCGGGCCGGGCAAGGTCATTGCGAACCAGGCGAAGCCGATCATCCAGAGCAGGATGCCGGCGGCAAGGATGCGGGTGATCATAGAATTCTTCTCAGGGCCGAAACCACCGTCCAGCGCGCGGCGAGCATCGCCAGCGCCATGCCGGCCAGGGGCAGCGCGCCGAGCAGCGCCCAGCTCCATGGCGCGAGCGCGACAGAGCCGACCAGTTCGGAGCCCAATGCGGCCAACCGCTTGCCGAGCACGACGAGCACCGCGACCGCCCCGGCAAGGCCGAGCAATCCGCCGGCCAGCGCATCCACCGCGATTCGCCGCTGGAACAGCCGGGCGATCTGCACGTCGGTCGCACCCAGCAGGTGCATCACGTCAATCGTCTGGCGATGCGTGTTGAGCGCGCTGCGCGCGGTTAGGACGACGACGGCGGCGGTGGCGGCCGCCATCAGCAGCACGAGCGCAGCCGCGAGCCATTTGAGCGCGGCGAGGAGCTTGGTCAGCGGTGCGAGTGCCTGGGCATGATCGTCGATCCGCGCGGCCGGCGCGACGCGGGAAAGCTGCGGCGCAAGCCGAGCGGCCTGGTTGCCGGGGCGCAGCTCGACATCGATCAGCACCGGCACCGGCAGATCGCCTTTCAGCGCATCGCCGCCGAGCCAGGGTTCGAGCAAGGTCGCCATTTCCGCATCGCTGACGCGGCGGACGGACGAGACGCCGGGATCGCGCGCCAGCATGGCGGCCGCCGCCTTGGCCTGCGCTTCGCGGAAATCGCCATTGGCCTCGACGATCTGGACGGTGGCGCGGTTGGCGAGATCGCCCCCCATCGTCCGCGCCGCCTGCGCCAGCGCCAAGCCGCCGCCGGCTACGAGCACCATCAGGAACATCATGATCGCGATCACCCACGGCATCGGCCCGGCAATCCGCGTGTCGGGCAAGAGCCGGCTCTCGGCGAAAGCGAAGCGGGGCGTTCTCATGCGCCGGGCCGTGTCGGTGGGTGGAGCAATGCGCCGGTGGGATCGGCGAGCCGGCCGCGATCGAGCCGCATCATCTGGGCATGGCCGATGCGGCCAATCAGATGGATGTCGTGGGTAGCGACGATGATCGTCGTGCCGAGCTTGTTGAGCGCATCGAACAGATGGATCAGCCGGCCCGCCATTTCGGGATCGACATTGCCGGTCGGCTCGTCGGCGATCAGCAGTTCGGGCCGGCCGATGACGGCACGGGCGATGGCGACGCGCTGCTGCTCGCCACCCGACAGCGTGGCGGGGCGCGCCGACGAGCGGTTGGCGAGGCCGACCCAGGCCAGCATCTCGCGCACCGGCCCGTCCAGTTCCTTTTCGCTGACGCCGGCGACGCGCAGCGGCAGCGCGACATTGTCGTAGGCGGAAAGATAGGGGACGAGCCGGAAATCCTGGAAGACGACGCCGATCCGCCGGCGGAAGCCCGGCATCCGGCTGCGCGGCATCGTCACGATATCCTCACCGAACAGCTGGATCAGGCCACGGCTGGGCCGCTGGGCGAGGTAGAGCAGCTTCAACAGCGACGTCTTGCCCGCGCCGGACGGGCCGGTGAGGAAATAGAAGGAACCGGGCGCAAGCGTGAAGCTGACATCGGACAGCGTTTCCGCGCCCGTGCCATAGCGCAGACCGACATTATCGAACTGGACGATCCCGCCCATGCGCGCCCCGTCTGCTCCCCTGTTTTACGTGGACTTACCCCCGTGAAGTTCCATGGCACGGGGGGGCGGCCAAGGTAAAGGCGGCGGTGACATATGGACGTGCCGCCACGGACCATGGCAGCATGGACGAAGGGGATAAGAGGGGGAGGAAGATCCATGTGGAGCATCAACTGGATTGCCGTCGTGGCGGCGGCGCTTTCGGCCTTTCTGGTCGGCGGGCTATGGTATGGGCCGCTGTTCCTGAAGCCTTGGCTGCGCGCTAATGGCCAGACCGAGGAGACGGCGCAGAAGGGCCATGCGCCGACGATCTTTGGCCTGTCCTTCCTGCTCAACCTGGTTTCCGCCTTCGTGCTGGCGCAGATCTATCGCCTGCACGGCGATATCGGCCTCTGCCAATCGATCCTGATCGCCTTGGGCGTCGCGATCGGCTTCATCGTGCCAGCCTATGGCGTGAACTATCTGTTCGCGCAGCGGAAGCTGGCGCTGTTCGCGATCGACGCCGGATATTGGATCGTGACCTATGCGCTGATGGGCGCGGTGCTGGGGGCGTTCGGGGGCTGATCAACCCTTCGGCGCGGGCTTCGTGGTCGGCTTCGCCTCGGCGGTCTTTTCCGTCGGGGCTGGCGCTGCAGCGGCGCCGGGCTTGACGGCCATCAGGCGGCCGAGCGTTGCCTTGAAGCGGGCGAGATCGCCGCCGGCGAGTTGCGAGGTGGTGGTGAAGCTGATCGACTTCGGGTTGATCGCCACGCCGTTCTTGTAGACTTCGTAATGGAGGTGCGGGCCGGTCGACATGCCGGTCGATCCGACATAGCCGATTACCTGGCCCTGGGCGACATGCTGGCCGGGCCGGGCGACGATGCGGCTCATATGCGCATAAGCGGTCTGCATGCCGCCGCCATGGTTGAGCTTCACATAATTGCCGTGGCCGCCATGACGGCCGGCGAAGGCGACGGTGCCTTCGGTCGCCGCCAGGATCGGTGAGCCATAAGCCGCGCCGAAATCGAGGCCCTTGTGAAAGCGGTTGAAGCCGAGGAGCGGGTGGCGGCGCATACCGAAGCCCGATGTCATCCGGCCGACCACGGGCATGCGCATCATGCCCTTCTTCTCGCCGACGCCCGAGGCTTCATACCATTGGGTGCTGCCGCCGGCCGTCCACTGCATCAGCCGCGTCTGGCGCTTGCCCTGATTGAGCCCGGCGTAGAGCAGCTTGCCGACTTCGACCTCGCCGGTTTCGGCGCGGCGATGTTCGACGATGATGTCGAAGCGATCGTCGGAGCGGACGTCGCGGCCGATCGACATGCGGCTGCCGATCGCACGGATATAGCCTTCAACCGCCTTGGCCGGCGCACCCGCGGCGCGGGCCGCGCGATAGAGGCTGGAGCCTACCGCACCCTGGATGCGGAGCGGCGTATCATCGACGGCGATCGGAATGCGCTTGAGCGCGAGGCGGCCGTCAATCCGCTCGACCCCGAGCTTGAGATCGAAGCGGGCGCGGAACAGGAGATTGTCGAGCGGGCGCGCATCCGATTTGCGGGCGCGGCGGCCGAGCGTGACATCCATGCGCGTGCCGGGCTTGAGATCGCCCAAGGAGACAACGCCTGCGACCATCTTGGCGACATCCTGCGCCTCGCTTTTGGCCACGCCAGCGCGTTCGAGGACGCGGGCGAAGCCGTCGCCCTGGCCAATCGTCGCGACGAGATCGATCGAGGGACGCTCGGGCGTGTCGGTAAGCGGCTGGGCGGCGTCGGTGGGCGCCATGCGGCGGCCGGTATCGGCGCCGAGGCCGATCGGCGCGATCGCCAGCGCGCGGGCTTCCTGCCACTGCGCTTCGGCCAGCGGCGCAGGCGCGCCACCTTCAACCGGACCAAAATCGGGGAAGAAAGCGATGGGCAGCGCGCAGAGCGCGAGGCAGGTCGCGACACCCCGGAACCAATCCTTGCTGCCGATGCGGGCGCCGAGATCGACAACGAGATCGAGATCGTGGACGGCAGCGCGCCAGCCGGTGAGTTCGGGCAGGACCGGCGCCGTGACGCCGAACGAGCGGCGCAACCCGCCATCGAGCGCGAGTGCTGCTGCACCGCCCCCATGGCCGAATCCGGCTTCACCGCGCTGATACAAGGCTGATTGTCCCCGCCTGTTGCGTACCCCCGCCGCGCGCCATCAGGCGACGCGACCGGCAACTGGAATCTTGCGAAAAGGGGTTAAAGTCAAATTAAAGCGCGGATTTCTGCGGAGTCGCTGCGACGGGGCGGGGGCGAACCACGATAAAGCGCAGAAGATGACACCGCACCCTCCCCTCCCCCTTGTGTTTGTCACATGGGCGGACAATCTTGGGGTCATGTCGCGCTTCGCCGCTTCGCCCGTAGCCGCCGTGCTGGGTCCGACCAATACGGGTAAGACCCACCTCGCGATCGAGCGAATGTGCGGCCATTCATCAGGAATGATGGGCTTTCCGCTGCGCCTGCTGGCGCGCGAAGTCTATGAACGCATCGTCGCGATCAAGGGGCGCGAGCGCGTGGCGCTGATCACCGGCGAGGAGAAGATCCTGCCGGACCATGCGCGCTGGTTCTGCTGCACCGCCGAATCCATGCCGCTGGACCGCGAGTTCGCTTTCGTCGCAATCGACGAGGCGCAGCTCAGCGCCGATCCCGAGCGCGGCCATGTCTTCACCGATCGGCTGCTGCGCGCCCGCGGCCGCGACGAGACGATGATCCTGGGATCGGAAACGCTGCGGCCGATGCTGCGCCAGTTGGTGCCCGATGCCGAGATCATCAACCGGCCACGCTTTTCGACATTGACCTATTCGGGACCGGCCAAGCTTTCGCGCCTGCCGCCGCGATCCGCGATCGTCGCCTTCTCGGCCGAAGAGGTCTATGCCGTCGCCGAGATGCTGCGCCGCCTGCGCGGTGGCGCGGCGGTGGTGATGGGCGCGCTCAGCCCCCGCACCCGCAACGCCCAGGTGGCGATGTTCCAGGCGGGTGAGGTCGATTATCTGGTCGCCACCGACGCGATCGGCATGGGCTTGAACATGGATGTCGCCCATGTCGCCTTCGCCTCGCTCAAAAAGTTCGACGGCAAAAGATCGCGCCGGCTGACGGTTTCCGAAATGGCGCAGATCGCCGGGCGCGCCGGCCGCCACCAGCGCGACGGCACCTTCGGCACGCTGGCGGTGGAAGGCGGGCGCGGCGGCTTCGACGAAGAAGAAGTCGAGGCGATCGAGCAGCACCATTTCCCGCCGCTCGAATATCTTTACTGGCGGGAGGGCGCGCCCGATTTCGCCAGCGTGGACGCGCTGATCGCATCGCTTGAGAAGCGCCCCACATCGGCGGTGCTGCGGATGGCACCCCAGGCGATCGACCTCGCGGTGCTGAAACGGCTGGCCGACGAAGGCTGGGTGCGCGAGCGGACGCGCGGCGAGCGACTGGTGAAGCGGCTGTGGGGGGCGTGCGGCCTGCCCGATTTCCGCAAGACCGGGGCGGAGCCGCATGGCCGGCTGGTCGCGCGAATCTATCGCCACTTGAGCGAGGGCAATGGCCATATCCCGGCGCAATGGTTCGCCGACGAGATTGCCCGGCTGGATAGCGTGCAGGGCGATGTGGAGACCCTGTCCGACCGGATCGCGGCGGCGCGGACCTGGGCCTATATCGCGCACCGCGCCGACTGGCTGGACGAGCCGCTGAAATGGGCGGAGCGGACGCGCGTGCTGGAAGAGAAACTCTCCGACGCGCTCCACCAGCGGTTGACGCAGCGCTTCGTCGACCGGCGGACCGCGGTGCTGATGCGCGATCTCGGCGCGCGGGGCGTCGATGCGCTGCCCGTCACCGTTGCCGAGGATGGCGCGGTGGCGGTCGACGGCGAGACGATCGGGCGGCTGGAAGGCTTCCGCTTCAAGGCCGATCACCTCGCCCGCCATCATGACATGAAGCGGCTGATGGCAGCCGCCGAACGGCGGCTGGGCGGTGAGCTTTCCAGGCGCGCGAAGGCGCTGGTGGAGGATGGCGACCCGGCGTTCAGCCTCGACACCGATGCCGGGCGGCCGGTGGCCATATTCTGGCGCGGCGACATCGTCGCGCGGCTGGAAAAGGGCCGCGACCTGCTGACCCCCAAGATCACGCTCTACAAGGCGCTCGACGCGCTTTCGCCCGACGAGCGCAAGGCCGTGGCCGACCGGCTGGCGCGCTGGATCGCCTTCGAGGTGAACCGGGTGCTGAAACCGCTGGTCGAGATCGGCACCGCGGCGCGCGACAAGGCGGTGCCGCCGGCGCTGCGCGGGCTTTATGCGCCGCTGGCCGAAGCCGGCGGGGTCGCTGCGCGACAGACGCTGGAGCCCGCGATCGCCGCGATCGACCGGGAGATGCGGCAGGCGGCAGCGAAGACGGGGCTGAAGCTCGGCACGCTCGACGTCTATTTCCCGGCGCTGCTGAAGCCCGAGCCGGTGCGCTGGCGGCTGGCGCTGGCGACCGCGTTCGACAATGGCGTGATGCCCGTTTTGCCCCCACCCGGCGCGGCAGCGCTGGCGACGCCGGCGGACGGCGATGCCTTTGCCGCCTTCGCCCGCGCCGGATATCGACCGCTGGGCGCGCAGATGTTGCGCGTCGACCTTGCGGAACGGCTGGCGCGCATCGCCCATGACCGGCGGATGGGCGAGAGCGGCAATGGCCGCGCCGCCTTCGCCCCCGATCCGTCGCTCGCGACCTCGCTGGGGCTTCGGCCGCCGAGCTTTGCTCAACTGATGCTGGCGCTCGGCTTCCGCCCCGCCGAGGCCGATGGCGATGCCCGCCCCCGCTGGACCTGGAAGGGCGCCAAGCGGCCGCGACGGGAGGAGCGCGCCCGGCCGGGCAATGCCTTCGCCGCGCTGGCCGCGATCCGCGCGCATGAGTGAGACGATCCGCATCGACAAATTTCTGGTTCATTCGCCTCGCCAAGACGCGCAGCGCGGCCCAGGCGATCGTCGCGGACGGGCGTATGCGGCTGGCCGGCCGAATTATCGAACGCGCGCACAGCGGGGTGCGAATCGGCGATGTGCTGACTTTTCCGCTCAACGGGCGGGTTCGCGTCATCCGTGTGGAGGCCATTCCCGAACGGCGGGGACCAGCACCGGAAGCGCAATCCTGTTACACTGATCTGTCGCCGTCGCCGGAATCGGCGGTGGCCGAAGATTGAGAACGTCTCGCAGTTGTCCGCGGAATATTGACGCGCCGGTTTCCGCACCATAGCAGGGCGGCGTTCGAGGAGAGATACCGACCATGACCTACGTCGTTACCGATGCCTGCATCCGCTGCAAGTATATGGACTGCGTCGAAGTTTGCCCGGTCGACTGCTTCTATGAAGGCGAGAATATGCTCGTCATCAATCCGAACGAGTGCATCGACTGCGGCGTCTGCGAGCCCGAGTGCCCGGCCGAAGCGATCCTGCCCGACACCGAAGGCGGCCTGGAGAAGTGGCTGGAGCTGAACTCCACCTTCTCCGCGCAATGGCCCAACATCACCCGCAAGGGCGAGCAGCCGGCCGACGCCGACGAGCATAAGGGCCAAGAGGGCAAGTTCGAGAAGTATTTCTCGGCCGAGCCCGGCCAGGGCGACTAAGACGCTTGATCCTTGGCGGCCGAAGCGCCGCCCGGCGGAAGCGGAAAAGCGCTTTTCATTAAGCATGTCAGGCTCTAAGCGCCGCGTATTCCCGGCATTATTGCCGTTCGGTTACGCGAATGCGACGGACTGCTGACACCGCTGTCCGCAGCGCTGGCCTTTTTCTGGCGAATCTGTTACACTCCGCGCCGTTAAGTGCGTGGTGTAAACGCATACCATTCGGGACGCAGAGATTCGCCGTCGCTTGCTGCTGCCGGAAAGTCACCCGTAACCGGGGGGCTAACCCGTGCTGGGCATGATGGCAATTCCAAAGGAAAGGTCGAAATTGATGGCTGCCAAGGCGCTGAGCTTCGTTGTCGGCGATTATGTGGTGTATCCCAAGCATGGCGTTGGCCGCGTGGTCGAGCTGCAGAGCCAGGAAATTGCTGGCGCCAAGCTGGAGCTTTACGTTCTCCGTTTCGAAAAGGAGCGCATGACGCTCCGCGTGCCGACCAACAAGGCCGAGGCCGTTGGCATGCGCAAGCTTTCCTCCAACGTGACGCTGCAGGAAGCGATGCAGACGCTGAAGGGCAAGCCCAAGGTGAAGCGCACCATGTGGTCGCGCCGCGCTCAGGAATATGAAGCGAAGATCAATTCGGGCGACCTGGTGTCGATCGCCGAAGTGGTCCGCGACCTGTTCCGCGCCGACGACCAGCCCGAGCAGAGCTATTCGGAGCGCCAGATCTTCGAAGCGGCCACCAGCCGCCTCGCCCGCGAACTCGCAGCGATGGAACAGACCGACGAGCCGGCGGCGCAGGACAAGATCCTGGACATCCTCCGCGCAGCGGCGGCGATCCACAACAAGGCCTGATCGGCCTTTTCGGATCGGATAGATCAAAGAGGGCGGTCCTGCGGGGCCGCCCTTTTTTGTTTCAGCACTCCCCCCTCCCTGGAAGGGAGGGGTCGGGGGTGGGTCGCGCAGCCGACGGGCTCGATGCCCGTTGGCGAAGCTCTCCGCGTCGACCGGAAGAAGCTCGCTCCGCTCGCCACCCACCCCTTAATCCCCTCCCTTTCAGGGAGGGGAGATTAACGGTTACCGCATCACGCTGACGACGCTGCGCTGCGCGAATTCGGTGAGGCCTTCCTTGCCGAATTCAACGCCGAGGCCCGACTGCTTGGCGCCGCCGAACGGGATGTGCGGGCCGAAATGGGTGTGGTGGTTGATCCACACCGTGCCGCTTTCGATCTGCGCCGCGACGCCCAGCGCCTCATCCACATCTTCGGACCACACAGAACCGCCCAGACCATATTCGGAGTTGTTGGCGCGGGCGATGACGTCGGCGGGATCGTCATAGGCGATGACCGGCAGGATCGGCGCGAACTGTTCTTCATCGACCAAGCGCGAGCCTTCGGCGATGTCGCGGACCAAGGTGGGTTCGATGAAATAGCCGCCGCCTTCGCGGACATTGCCGCCCGCGATCACCTTGCCGTCGGCATGGGCGGCGGCGAGATAGGTCTTGGCCTTTTCGAACTGCTGCGCGTTCTGGAGCGGGCCGACACGGGTGCCCTGTTCCAGCCCGTCGCCGAGCGCGAGCTGGGCAACTTCGCTCACCAGCGCGTCGCACATCTCTTCATAGATGGAGCGGTGGACGTAGAGCCGCTTCAAGGCGATGCAGACCTGGCCGGCATTGTTGAAGGCGCTGCCCACCGCGCGCTGCGCCGTCTTGGCGATGTCCGCATTGGGCAGGACGATGCCGGCGTCGTTGCCGCCGAGTTCGAGCGTCAGGCGCTTCAGCGACGAGGCCGCCGCCTCCATCACCTTGCGGCCCGTCGGCGTGGAGCCGGTGAAGCTGATCTTGGCGACATCGGGATGCGCGGTGAGGACGGCGCCCAGATCATTCTTGTCGACGAGGACGTTGACGACGCCGGCGGGGAACACGTCCTTGGCGAGCTTGGCGATCATCAGCGCGGTGACGGGCGTGGTCGGCGCCGCCTTCCAGATGAAGCTGTTGCCGAGCAAGACGGCGGGGGCGAGCTTGTAGCAGCCGATCAGCAGCGGGAAATTCCACGGCGTTATGCCGGCGACCACGCCGAGCGGACGGAAGTGCGACTGGATGAAGAAGGCCTCGTCATCCTGCACGGTTTCCGGTTCCAGCGACTGCTGGGCGAAATAGCGCAGGAAGATGGCGGCATAAGCGGTTTCGGCCTGCGCCTGTTCGAGCGGCTTGCCCTGTTCCATCACGAGGTTGCGGGCGAGATCGGCGGCGTTGGCATCTATGGCGTCGGCAAGGCGGACGAGGGCTGCCTGACGGTCCGCGATCGGAGTGGCCGCCCATGCCGGCTGCGCCTGCTTCGCCGCGGCGATCGCGCGCAGCATATCGGCTTCCGACGCGCGCGCGACGCTGGTGAAAGGGGCACCGGTGGCGGGGTTCACGACGTCGAGCGCTTCCGATCCGTCCGAAAGCGCGCCATCGATCAACATCTGGTGTTCGGCCATCTTCCTCATCCTCTGCTTGCCGGCTGGGCCGGTCGTCGGCGCGGAGGCTATGCGATGCGGAAGGCCCGGTCCTAGTCCGTTTGGACGGGACGAAGGCTTTGCCCGTCGCGCTGGCTATCCATGGCGCATCGGCCTATGACGGCAAAGCTGCTCCACTTCCGGATCAGAGCGTTGGCCGCCAGGCTCGAACGCCGACGAGGAGCAAGGACATGGCCAAGGGCCAGCAAAAAAAGACCAAGGAAGCGCGCAAGCCGAAAAAGGAAGGCGCGCCCAAAGGCAACGCATCCAATCCTTCGACGAAGGAACCCGTTCTGGCGGTGTTCCGGAAATAGCGTAACCCCAGGGCGCGCCGCGATGGCCGCCCGGCCTTTATGTCGCAATTCCGCGATCACCGCCGACGGGCGGAGGAGAATCCCATGTCCCGCGCAATGAACCTGACGTCCACCAAGGCTGAAGTCACCGCCGCCTGCCAGTCGCTCAACATAGCGACGACGACGATCGAGGCGCTGATCCCGTCGGGAACCCGCGTCGTCTGCCAGACCAGCGAAGGGGCGCTCGCGCTTCGCAAAAAGATGAAATCCCAGATCATCACCGGTGCCGTGACGCGGGAACCGCGATTCGTGATGGCCAGTTCGCGCCGCTCATAAGGTCAGATCGCCGCGGGCAGGTGCAGGCGGACGAGCAGTCCGCCCAGATCCTCGCTCTCTTCGAGGCTGATCGTCCCGCCATAGATTTCGACGACATCGCGGACGATCGCGAGACCGAGACCGGTGCCCGGCTTGCCCGTGTCCAGTCGGGCGCCGCGGACGAACAGATTGCGGCGTTCGGTTTCGGGAATGCCGGGGCCGTCATCCTCGACGAGGATGTCGACGAAATCGTCGCCGTCACGCTGCACCTCCACGAACACGCGGCCCTGGCCGTATTTGGCGGCATTCTCGATGAGATTGCCGACCATCTCCTCCAGATCCTGATGCTCGACGCGGACCGCGGCGTCCTTGACCCCGGCCAGATCGACGGTGACGTGACGATGGAGGCGCGAGACCGCGCGTTCGACGGCCTTCAAGGCGGGCCAGACTTCCGACCGGCTCTGCGCCGAACCGCGGCGGCCGACCGCGCGGGCGCGGGCAAGGTGGTGATCGACCTGGCGGCGCATCGTCGTCGCCTCGCGGATGATCGCGGCCTGGAGATCGGGGCTGTTGGCCGTCGCCTCGTTCATAATGACGGTGAGCGGCGTCTTGAGCGCATGGGCGAGGTTGCCGGCGTGGCGGCGCGCCTCCTCCGCCTGCTTTTCATTATGGGCGAGCAGCGCGTTCAGTTCCTCGACCATCGGCGCGATCTCGTTCGGCAGCGCGTCGTCGATGCGCGCGATCTGGCCGGTGCGCACCTGGCTGATGCCGCGGCGGATCTTGCGGAGCGGCCAGAGGCCATAAGCGGTCTGCAGCGCCGAGGCGACGATCAGACCGAGCCCCAGCAAGGCGAAGGCGCGGACCAGCGTCTTGCGCAGCGTGGCGATCTGTTCGTCGAGTGCGGTGCGCCCCTGTGCCACCTGGAAATGCCAGCGGACGGTCGATCCCGGCAAGCGGATGTCGCGTTCGAGGATACGCAGCGGCTCATCGGCAAATTCGCGACTGTCATAGATATGGATGTCGTCGTCGCTGTGCTGTGCCTTCACCGTCAGCGCGCGATCCCATAGTGAGCGCGATCGGAAGGTTTCGTAGCCGCGGCCGCTGATCTGGTAATAGAGGCCCGAATAGGGTTCCAGGAAGCGCTGGTCGGCGAGCGGCCGGTTGAAGCGGACCTCCCCATCGGGGCCGATTTCCGACGAGGCGATCATCGCCGTCTGCACATATTCGAGCTGCGCGTCGAAATTGCGGGTGATCGCCGACGTCAGCACGCGATCGAGCGCGATGCCGCCACCCACCAGCAGCAGGAAGATCCACAGCGCGGAGATGCCGATCATCCGGCGCGTCAGCGAACCGGTCGATCGCTCCGTGGCCGGCGTCGGCCTCAGCCGCGCGCGGAGCAGCCGGAGGAAAGCCGGCAGGCGCGCCCGCGCCGCTGCTTCTGGTGTGGAAGCGGGTGGAGGCTGATCGTTCACGAACAAACCATAGCCGTCATTCCCGCGAAGGCGGAAATCCATTAACTCCGCGTTCGCGATGGAGCCGCGACGTCAGAGAATATGGATTCCCGCCTTCGCGGGAATGACGGTGAAGAATAGGTGGCTGCTCCACGCCCATCCGGACGATCAGGCGTCCGGATCCTCAAGGCTGTAGCCGAGCCCGCGGATGGTGGTGATGACATCCTGGCCGAGCTTCTTGCGGATGCGCGTGACGAAAACCTCGATCGTGTTCGAATCGCGATCGAAATCCTGATCGTAGATATGCTCGATCAGTTCGGTGCGGCTGACCACCTTGCCCTTATGATGCATCAGGTAGCTCAAGAGCTTATATTCCTGCGCGGTCATCTTCACCGGTTCGCCGGCGAGCGTGACCTTGCCCGAGCGGGTGTCGAGGCGAACATCGCCCGCGATCAGTTCCGACGAGGCATTGCCCGAGGCGCGGCGGATCAGCGCGCGCAGCCGGGCGATCAGTTCCTCGGTCTGGAAGGGCTTGGCGAGATAATCGTCGGCGCCGGCATCAAGCCCGGCCACCTTGTCCGACCAGCTATCGCGCGCGGTGAGGACGAGGACGGGCATTTCCTTGCCATCCTTGCGCCAGCGATCGAGCACGGTCAGCCCGTCGAGCTTGGGCAGGCCCAGATCGAGGACGATCGCGTCGTAATTCTCCGTCATTCCCAGGAAATGACCGTCCTCGCCATCGGTGGCGAGATCGATCGCATAGCCTGCCCCTTCGAGCGTGGCGCGGAGCTGACGGCCGAGATTCGGCTCGTCCTCGACAATCAGTACGCGCATATTTCAGTCATTCTCCCGAACGGCGGAGGATCTGCCCGGTGCGTCCGTCCACATCGATCCATATCACGGAACCATTCCGCATGAACTTCATGCGATACATATTGGCTCCCGGATCATATTCGGGCCGGCCGAGATAGTCGCCCCTGATCTGCGGGAGCACGCGGCTTTCGAGCATCGGCAAAGGCAGGCTGCGCTTTTCACGCACGGCCTCGAAGGCGGCGTCCTGATCGCGGCGGCCAGCCTCGGCCGGCGCGGCCAGCGAGGTGATGGCAAGGGCACCTGCGACGCAGGGCAGAACTAAGGTCTTCATCGGCATGGGCTTGTGGCATAGGCTTGGCGCGTTGAATAGGTGATGAATATCCGTGGGGGCGGGCGTTCATCTAACAGGGATCGCAAAGGCGATGGGAAAAGGCCTGAAGGCGCTGGCGCTGGCGGCGCTGATCGGAATGGCTTCGGCCGCCATGACGCAGCACGCGATGGAACCGGTGCCGACCCGCGGGCCGAACGAAGGCATGGGCCCGTTCCGCAAGCTGGTGATCCGTGGCGCGACCATGATCGAGGGATCGGGTGCCCCACCGCGCGGGCCGGTCGACATCGTCATTGAGGGCAATCGCATCACCGACATCCTTTCGGCCGGCACGCCGGGGCTGAAGATGCAGCCCAACCGGAGCCCGCGCGATTTCGACCAGGAGATCGACGCGACCGGCATGTATGTGCTGCCCGGCTTCGTCGACATGCACGGCCATAATGGCGATCCCGAAAAGGCGCCCAATCCCAGCTATGGCTATAAGCTGTGGCTGGCCCATGGCGTGACGACGGTGCGCGGGGTGTCGCTCTATTGGGGCACGCCCAACCGCTCGCTCGACGACAAGCGGCTGAGCGCGGAGAACCGCATCGTCGCGCCGCATCTCTTCGCCTATCTGACTCTGGGCGATGGGTGGACACAGGGCCGCGTCGACACGCCCGAAAAAGCGCGGACCTGGGTGCGCTGGGCGGCGGGTGCCAGCGTCGACGGCATCAAATTCTTCAACCGCGGCGACGAGACCCCGGCGATCATCCGCGCCGCGATCGACGAGGCGAAGAAGCATGGGATGGGCACCGTCGCCCATCTATCGCAGCCCGGCGTCGGCCAGTTCAACGCGCGCGACGCAGGCGCGGCGGGGCTCGGCACCGTCACGCACTTTTACGGCCATTTCGAAGCGCTGCTGAAGCAGAACCGGCTCCAGCCCCTGCCCGCCGACTATAATTTCGATGACGAGCAGGCGCGCTTCGGCGAGGCGGCGGAGATCTGGAACGATATCGTCGAACCGGGCAGCCCGGAATGGATCGACTATCTGAAGGCACAGAAGGAGGCCGGCGTCACCTTCGACCCCACCTTCAACATCTATTCCGCCTCACGCGATCTGATGCGCGCGCGCAATGCCGACTGGCAGGCCGAATATGCGCTGCCGCAGCTCTCGGACTATTTCCAGTCCTCGCGCGTGAACCATGGCAGCTATTTCTTCGACTGGACCACCGCGCGCGAGGTGGCGTGGAAGCGCTTCTATGTGCCGTGGATGCGGTTGATGAACGACTACAAAAATATGGGCGGACGGGTGACGACCGGATCGGACCCCGGCTTCATCTACCAGATCTGGGGCTTCGCTTATATCCAGGAGCTGGAGATGCTGCAGGAGGCAGGCTTCACCCCGCTGGAGGTGGTGCAGGCCGCGACGATCAACGGCGCCCGGACGATCATGGAGCCCAAGGGGAAGGAGCCCGAATTCGGCCTCGTCCGCCGCGGCATGATCGCCGACCTCGTCATCGTGCCGGAAAATCCGCTGGCCAATTTCAAGACCCTCTACGGCACCGGCCATCTGCGGCTGAACCCGGCCACCGACAAGCAGGAGCGCGTCGGCGGCGTGAAGTGGACTGTGAAGGACGGCATCGTCTACGACGCGGCGAAGTTGCTGGCCGACGTCCGCGCGATGGTGGCAGCGGAGAAGGCGAAGCGGACCGCAGCCGCCTCCGCGCCGTCACCCTGAACTTGTTTCAGGGTCCACCTTTCCAAGCGCGATGGCGACGCCTGTTCCACGGTGGATGCTGAAACAAGTTCAGCATGACGGGGAGTTTGGGTGAAGCGTCAGCGCCTCAGTCGAAGAGTTCCTCCAGAAAAGACTTCTTGCGCTTCTTGTAGCCATAGCCCGGTGTGTGCGAGGCGCCGAGGCCGTGGCCGATATCCCACGGGCTCGGCTGCTGCTGGGGCGGCGGCGACACGGCGCGGGCGGGGGCGGCGTCCTGGCCGCTGCGCTCGATGATCTTGTCGAGCTCGCCCCGATCGAGCCAGACGCCGCGGCATTGCGGGCAATAGTCGATCTCGACGCCCTGGCGCTCGCTCATCACCAGCGGGACGCGACAGACCGGACACGGCATTCCGGCAGCGGGATTGGTCATCTCTACGGGTCTCCTGACATTAACCCGACACTGGCGCCAAGATATCACCGACCAGCATCGAGCGCACTCGATGCGGTCCGACATCGCGGCTGCCTGTCTGCAACCGCCAGAGGGGCCCGGCCCGCATGGGCGAGATGCGCGCGGCCCCGCGGCATTTCAACGATCGCTTCGTAACTTATTGTGTGAAGAGATCGACGACCTCGGCATCGGGCGCGACTGCGGCCAGCAACAGGCTGCGATGGCATTGCTGCGGATCGCGTTCGAAGCAGAGCAAGGCGCTCGGCTTTTCCGCGGCCATTTCGAGCATCTGCGCGGCCTGTACCATCGCTTCGGGCAGTTCAAGCTGGCCGGCATAGACACGCTCCAGGCCGGCATGGTCCCCCTTGCGCGCGGCTTCGCGGCCTTCGGGCGGGGTGCCGAGCGCCTTCAGATGGACATAGGAAATGCCGGCTTCCTTGAGGCGCGCGGCGAGCACATTCTTGGAGAAACCGGGTTTGCGCGAGAGCGGGACCGCGCGAACGTCGATCAGTTGTTCGACGCCGGCAGCCTTGAGCGTGGCAATGAAATCGGGCTGCGTCGTGCCTTCATAGCCGATGGTGAAGATGCGCATCAGGCCAGTGCCTCCCCCGCAATGAGAGCTGGCGAGCGGCGCAGCCACCATTCGGCGACGAGCAGATTGGGCACCCAGCAGGCCCAAGCGACGATGCGATAGGCCGGATCGAATTCGCCGAACGTCATCACCAGCAAGGGCAGTTCGATCCTGAGCGTGACCGCGGCGAGGATCAGGGCATAGCTGCGGACCATCCAGCGGCGGTGCGCCTCGATCTGCCGGGCGCGGATGCGGAGCCAGCCGATCGCCGTAGTCAGGATCGTCGCGACCGCGAGCAGGCCGAAACCGGTCTGCGCGATCGGTCCGGCGCCCGCGAACGGTGCGAGGAAAAGACCGGCCGTGCCGGCGGCCAGCGCCGCCGTCGCATAGATGCGGCCCAACCAGCGATGGAGCTTGTAGCTCCGCGCGCGGATCGCGGGGTTGAGCTGGATGAAGCCAGTCGCCAGCGCGACCGCGCCGAAGCCGGCATGGATATAGATGCCGGGCATGGTCTTCAGGAAACTGTCGCGCAGATTGGGCGCGAAGGCATCGGGCCCGACGATCACATAGCGGGCCGCATAAGCGGACACAGCCAATGCGAGCAGGCCGGCGAGCGCGAACAGCGCCCAGCCGCGGCGGCTCAGGCGGGCTTGTGGCATACCGCTTCGATATTCTGACCGTCCGGATCGAGGATGAAGGCCGCATAATAATCGGGGTGGTAATGCGGGCGCAGGCCCGGCGCGCCATGATCCTTGCCCCCGGCTGCCAGCGCCGCGGCGTGGAAGGCATCGACCGTGGCGCGATCATCGACCGCGAAGGCGATGTGGGTGCCCTGCCCCACTTGCTCATTATCGCCGACCCAGAAGAAGGGCTTGCCGTTCTTGCCGAAGCCGAGCGCGGTGCCGCCGGATTCGGTCATCTCCGGCGTCACTTCCATCAGGATGGTGATGCCGAGCGGTTTCAGCGCTGCTTCATAGAAAGCGCGGGAACGCTTGATGTCGGACACCGAGAAACCGACATGATCGAGCATAAGCCTTCTCCCACTCGCATCCTTGGGCGGATGCTTCTATCGCACTTCGCCATGACTCACGACATCCATATCATCGGCGGCGGCCTCGCCGGTTCCGAAGCCGCGTGGCAAATCGCCGAAGCGGGTTTCCGCGTTCGCCTGTCCGAAATGCGCGGCGTAGAGGGCACGCCAGCACACAAGACCGACGACCTTGCCGAACTGGTCTGTTCCAACAGCTTCCGGTCCGACGATGCCGACAGCAATGCCGTCGGCCTGCTTCATGCCGAGCTGCGCCAGATGGGATCGCTGATCATGGCCTGCGCGGATAAGCATCGCGTACCGGCGGGATCGGCGCTGGCGGTGGATCGCGACGGCTTTTCGGGCGCGGTCACGCAGGCCGTTGCGAGCCATGAGCGGATCGAACTGGTGCGCGAGCGGGTGGACGCGCTGCCGCGAGGTCCGGCGATCATCGCCACCGGCCCGCTGACCGCGGCGTCGCTGGCACAATCGATCCTGGCGGAAACAGGTGAGAAGGAACTCGCTTTCTTCGACGCACTCGCGCCGATCGTCCATCGCGACACGATCGACATGGACGTAGCCTGGTTCCAGTCGCGCTGGAACAAGGGCGACGGCAAGGATTACATCAACTGCCCGATGAACAAGGACGAGTATCTCGCCTTCATCGACGCGCTGCTGGCGGGCGAGAAGACCGCGTTCAAGGAGTGGGAGGCCGACACGCCTTATTTCGACGGCTGCATGCCGATCGAGGTGATGGCGGAGCGTGGACGGGATACGCTGCGCTTCGGCCCGATGAAACCGGTCGGGCTCGATGATCCGCGCACCGGGCGCTGGCCCTATGCGGTGGTGCAGCTTCGGCAGGACAATGCGCTCGGCACCTTGTGGAACATCGTCGGTTTCCAAACCAAGCTGAAACATGCCGAACAGGTCCGCATCTTCCGCGCCATTCCGGGGTTGGAAAAGGCGGAGTTCGCGCGCCTCGGGGGCCTGCACCGCAACACCTTCATCAATTCGCCGCGCCTGCTGGACGGCGAATTGCGGTTGAAGAGTGCGCCTAACGTGCGCTTCGCCGGGCAGATCACCGGCTGCGAGGGCTATATCGAGTCCGCGGCGGTGGGCCTGCTGGCGTCGCGCTTCGCCGCGGCGGAACTGGCGGGCAAGACGATGCCGCCGCCACCGGTGGAAACCGCACTGGGCGCGCTGCTCGGCCATATCACCGGCGGCGCGGAGGCCGAAACCTTCCAGCCGATGAACGTCAATTTCGGGCTGATGCCGCCGCTGACCGGGATCGGCCGGACCAAGAAGGCCGACCGCAAGCTGCTCTACACGGCGCGGGCGCGTGAGAAGCTGGCGGGCTGGCTGGAGGCCGCGGCCTAGCCTTCGTCCGCCTCGTCGCGCGATGGCGCGGTCGGCGGGCAATCGGGCTTGGCCGGCGTCTTGCGGACGACGCGAGTGGTGGTGAATTCGGTCGCATCGAGCACGCCCGAGCCATCGGCGTCGGCCTTCGCGAACTTCTCGCTGGTCTTGACGGCATATTCGTCGAACGAGAGGCGGCCGTCGCCGTTCGTGTCGAGCTTCGCGAAGGCCTTTTGCCGCGCGACGAGATATTCGGCGCGGGCGACACCGCCATCCTTGTCCTTGTCGTAGCGGGCGAAGCGACGCTCCTCGCGCGTCTTCTCGCTGGCTTGCGGCGGCGCCTCGGCGGTCTGCGCGGTGGCGGGAGCGCCGAGAAGAGGTGCAGCCGGGATCGGATTCTCCGCGCGGCCCCCGCTCCACCAGAAAAGCCCCGCGCCGGCCAGCAACAAGGCCGAAACCACACCTGCGACGAAACGCCCCATCATCGCTCCCCCCATATTCCCCAGGGACGAAGCTAACCCATAAGCGGCTCAGCGGCCAAATATTCCCGCAGCAAGCGCGCGGAACACGCGGCGCGGCGAACCCTGGCGCCGATTTTCCAGCCCGCCGGGACGGGCGTCGCGGCGGGCGAGCGCTGCCAGTACGGCCAGCGGGCGCGGCAGTCGTACCGGGCGGAGAAGCTCTGCCGCGCGGGCGCGCAACGCCACGGCCTCCTCCCCGCCATCGCCCTCGGCAAGGCGATCGATCAGCGCCCACGCTTCCCCGGCATCGCCGACAGCACGATCGTCCGCCGCGCCGAGCAGCCGCGCGGACAGGCCGAACAAAGCCCGCCCCCGCGCCCGCGCCTGGCGGGCGAGATCGGGCGGCAGGTCAGCGAGCGCGGCCCAACCTTCCTCAAGCGAAGACACATCGGCGCCGCTCAAGCCCAGCGGCAGGATGTGGGTGACGACATCGTGCAGCAGCGGCTCGTCGGGGGCGGGGCGATCGTCGAGCGCCTCCAGAGCCTCGCGCCACCAGGCCAGCCGGATCGCGCGGATCATCGGCTCCTGCGCGACCTCCAGCACCCGGCCCAGCCGCTCGTCGACCCGCCACAATACCGCCAGCGCCTCACGCCGATCAGCCGGGGCATAGACGAGCGCCAGCGCGCGTTCGGGATCTTCGGGTTGAAGCATCACATTCCTTTAGCGCAGACCGAAAGAGGCGCAATGTTCGGTTAACCGTCCGGATTCAGCATGCGTTAGCCCTTCTTCGATATCGCGGTGCGCTAGGGCGCCTGTGGCGGCGCGGGACGGGGCAATCCTGATGGCGCAAACAGCCAAGAGCAGAGACAGCGGCCAGGACGTGAAGGCCGCAGTGGGGCACAAGCGGAGCTTTCTCGCAAAGCTGCGCGACGATGCATCGGGCAACGTCGCCGTGATCACCGCGGCCGCGATCATCCCCCTCGTCTGCCTGATCGGTTCCGGCGTCGACATCAGCCGCGCTTATGCTGCGCAGGCACGCATGCAGGTCGCCTGCGATGCCGCATCGCTCGCCGGCCGGCGCGCGATGCTCAACGGTGAAGTCGATCAGACGGTGCGGGACGAGGTCACCAAATTCTTCAACTTCAACTTCCCGCAAGGCAGCTTCCAGACAAAAGCGTTTACGCCCGCGACATCCAAGGGCGACAAGACATCCGTCGTGGTGACCGCGTCAACGACGATCCCGACCTCGATCATGAAGATCTTCGGTTTCGGATCGCTGCCGATCTCTGCGACGTGCAACGCGCGCCAGGACTTCGTCAACACCGACATCATCCTGGTGCTGGACACGACGGGCTCCATGACCAACACGGTCGACGATGGCGATCCGGCAGTCGCAGACCCGACCCGGATCGAAGCACTCCGATCGGCCGTGCTGGCGCTTTATGACGAACTGAGGCCAGTCCAGACCCAACTGGAAGCGGCCGGCCTGCGCCTGCGCTACAGCATCGTTCCCTATTCGAGCAACGTGAACGTCGGCAAAGTCGTTCAGGCCGTAAATTCCAGCTACATCATATCGGACAACGCCGATTATCAGTCCCGCAAGCCTTATTATTCCAAGACGGAAACGGGGCTGACGCAAACGACGTGCACCGGCCGTGGCGGGACGCCTGCCCCCACCTGGAACAAGACATCGGGCAGCGGCGTCAATCCGGCAACGGGCACCTGCGTCTCCAACAGCGCCTCTTCCTCCTATGGCAGCTTCGGCGGCTGGAATTACCAGCAGGCCAATTTCGACGTGTCGAGCTTCGTCACGGCCACGTCGAGCACGCAGGTCGCCACACCTTCGCGCCATCCGACGACGGGCACCGAGAAATCCTATTGGCGCGGCTGTATCGAGGAACGGCAGACCGTCAGTTCGATCGTTGCCAGTTCTGGCTACACCATTCCGGCCGCCGCCTACGATCTGAAGATCGATATGGTCCCGACGAGCGACCGCACCACCAAGTGGAAGCCGTTCTGGCCGGAGGTCAATTATCTGCGCAACGGCACCTATCAGCCGACCAGAAGCGCGGACAGTGCGTATGTCGCCTGCCCGACCGAAGCCAAGAGGCTGCAGCCCTGGACGCGCGACGACCTCAATGCCTATCTCAACTCGCTCGTCGCGGTAGGCGGCACCTATCATGACATCGGCATGATCTGGGGCGCGCGGATGCTATCGCGCACCGGCATATTTTCGGCAGACAATCCCGAGAATTTCAAGAATATGCCGGTCAGCCGCTTCGTCATCTACATGACGGACGGCGCGATAGCGCCCAACACGGACACCTACACCGCCTATGGCGTGGAAACCTATGACCAAAGGGTCACCGGCTCTTCCTCCGCGCCCAACCAGCTTGAACGCCACAAACAGCGCTTCCTGATGGCGTGCAATGCGACCAAGGGAATGAATGTGTCGATCTGGGTGATCGCTTTCGACTCCACCCTGGACGATTCACTGAAGACCTGTGCCAGCAGCAGCTCGCAAGCCTCCACGTCGGCTAACAAGAAGCAGTTGATCGACAAGTTCGTGGAGATCGGCAAGAATATCGGCTCGTTGAGGTTGACCCAGTGATGCTGCGTCAATTCCGGGCGCGCCTGCGCGAGGATAGCCGCGGCGCTGCCGCCGTGGAGTTCGCGTTCGTCGCCTTGCCGCTGGTCGGCATCATCCTGGCGCTGTTCGATTTCGGCTATCGGCAATATTTGGGTTCCGTCATCGAAGGCACGCTTCACCGTGCGGCGCGGATGTCGGCGATCGGCAATCTTTCTGCCAACAAGGTCGACGAATATATCCAAAGTCAGCTTGTCGGTTTTTCGAAAAATGCGCCGATCGAAATCGAAAAGAAGAGCTATTACGAATATTCCGGCGTCGGCAAGCCGGAGAAGATCAAGCAGGATACCGACCCATTGGGTGTCTATAATGTCGGCGACTGCTATGAAGATGTGAACGGAAACGGCGTCTACGATACTGTCGCGGGCCGCACCGGCCTCGGCGGATCGGACGACGTCGTCTATTACAAGGTGACGGCGACCTATCATCAATTGATGCCGCTGGTGAAACTGTTCGGATTTTCGGGCGAGGAAAAGGTGACCCGGAGCACGGTGCTCCGCAACCAGCCTTATGCCGCGCAAACCATTCCAACGGTGAAATGCACATGAACCGCCAACGACCACGGAG
Source organism: Sphingomonas sp. DBB INV C78 (assembly GCF_042693015.1). NCBI lineage: Bacteria > Pseudomonadati > Pseudomonadota > Alphaproteobacteria > Sphingomonadales > Sphingomonadaceae > Sphingomonas > Sphingomonas sp. DBB INV C78. The sequence goes on from NZ_CP170544.1 coordinate 3,455,248, forward strand.
CGGATGGCTGGGGCGCCTGCAGCACGACGAGAGCGGTATGGCGCTCACCGAGTTCGCGCTCTTCATGATCCCCACGCTTTTCCTCGGCCTCGCTGGCCTCGAAACCGTCAATTTCGTGATCGCCAACGTGCGCATCGGCCAGATCGCGATGGCGACCGCGGATAATGCCGCGCGTGTTCGCGACACGATCGACGAACATGACATCAACGAGATGTTCATCGGCGCGAAGCTGGCAGGCCAGGGTATCCATTTTGCCGACCAAGGCCGTATCATCCTGTCGAGCATCGAGCCACGGACGGTGGCGCCGCTGACGACGACCGTCGGCGGCAAGGAAGTGCCCAACCAGTGGATCCGCTGGCAGCGTTGCTATGGCATGAAGAACGTGGCCTCGGCCTATGGTGCGCCGCGCACCGCAGCCGACGCCGTCATCACCGACGGATCGGAGGCGTGGAAGCGCAGCGACCCGGCCCAGGCGTCCGCTGCGCCGAGCGACCAGGTAAAATCGGTTCCGATGATGGGCGCAACCGCGTCGCCGACGGGTATCGGCCCGAACGCCAACCGCATTGCTGCGCTGACCGGGACCGCCGTGCTGTTCGTCGAGGTCGTCTATGACTACAAGCCGATCTTCTGGAGCAGCCTGATCGGCGAACGGACAATCCGCGACACGATCGCCTTCAACGTCCGCCAGCGCGCGGACCAGGTGCTCAGGCCGGGCGGGCTCGCGGCAACATCCTGGTCTACCTGCAGCCGTCGCTACGTCTGAACGACGCGCGCACTCAGCGCGGCAGCACGCCACCCAGCATCGGCGCGCCGAAGCGGGCGAAGGCGTGGCTCTTGAGCTCGATCGGCTTTTCCAGCGTCTCGACGCGCTCGAACAGGCGCACATAGCCCGAATGCAGGATCCGCCATTCGCCGTCGCGGCGGACATAGCGATCTTGATAGAGCGCGGTGCCGTGGGTCATGCGGTTGGTGGCCATGTTCACCGCCCAATCGACCAGCGTCCAGCGTCCCTCCGCAGCATCGGCGTCATGGACCGTGATTTCGGGCATCAGCGCCAGATGCATGCCGACATATTGGTTGTTCTGCATCTGGCTGAGCATGAAGATGATCTCGTCTCGGTTGCCCGCTTCATAGAGGTAGGAGCCGCCTTCGTAGCGGATCGTCGCCTCGGGCACGAAGCAGCCGGCGAGGCCATCATTGTCGCCGCTGTCGAGCATCCGCATGTAGCGATGCTTGAGCTGCTTGATGAGCTCGATATCTTCCAGCCGCAGGGTCATGTACCTCTCCCATTGCGGTCGTCACGCTGAACTTGTTTCAGCATCCATTTCTCCGCACGCGCCACCTTCCCCTGTGGCACGATGAACCTTGAAACAAGCTCAGGGTGACGGGGAAACCAAATTCGTGGCCCTTTAGACGGCGTCAATCATCTCGCACAGCGTGGCGAGGCAATCTTCCGCCAGCCGCTTCGAGCGCGCCGGCGACCAGCCGAAATCGGCGTCCGGCAGATCGTCATTGTCCTTGAACGGCATTTCCAGCGTCATCGCAACGCCGCCGAAGCGGTTGGCGAGCTGGTTGGTCGACATGGACAGATTGGCCTTGCCGGGCGCCGCCGTCTCATAGCCATGGCGCGTCTGGAAATCGGGTGTGCGGGCGGCCAGCGTGTCGCGGAAGCGGCGGTAGAGTTCGCCCTGCCGGTCCGTCCAGTTGGGGATGCCTTCGAAGCCGGCGATGAAGACATGGGGGATTGCCTCGTCACCATGGACGTCCATGGCGAAGTTCACGCCGGTTTCTGCCATGCGCGCGAGCGTGTGATAGACCTCGGGGCTGCGATCGAGCGAGGGTTCATGCCATTCGCGGTTGAGGTTCACACCCACCGCATTGGTGCGAAGATGACCTCGCCTTGAACCATCGGGGTTCATGTTCGGAACGATATGGAAGGTTGCAGCCTTGCGGAGCGCACGGGCGACGCTGTCCTCGGCGTCGGTCAGCCGTTCGAGTGCACCTTCCATCCACCATTCGGCCATCGTCTCGCCGGGATGCTGGCGGGCATAGAGCCACACCTGCTTCGGCCCGTCGCCGATGGTGAGGCAATCCAGTTCCTGCCCATCAAGCGTGCGGCCGAGCGAGGCGTGGGTGACACCAGGCCGGCTGGCGATGCGCGCCACCAGATCGTGATGCCGCTCCATCGAATAAGGCGCGAAATAAGCGAACCAGGCATTGTTGGTCGCCGGGCGGTGGCGGATCGTCAGGACGCCATCGGCATAATTGGTGTCGGCGTGGCGCCAGCTTTCGCGATCTTCGGACACGCGCGCATGATAGTTCGGCCAGCCGCCAGGGTAGGCCGAGCCGGCGGCGTTGCGGATGCGCAGCGTCACTTCGCGGCCCGCAGCCCCCGTCAAACGGAAGTGGAACCATTGATAGAAGTCGGATTCATGGTCGCGGGCGATCTCCAGATCGAAGGCGTCACCATCCTGCCCGAGGACAATGATATTGCCGCTGTCGAATGCTGCCGAAATGCCCAAAGCCATGTCCACGCCCACTTCTGCTACTTCACCGTCACAACTTGCCCGGACTGGCCCGGGAAATCCTTGAACAGAGCCGTCGCCAGTCGCCGTATCGTCGCCGATGGTGCGGCATAGGGCGTGCCCGACCGCGCCTCACTGCGCGCACGGCCCTCCCATACCATCGTGCCTTCGGAGCGCCGCTTGATCTGAACCGAGAGCTCGGTCAACACCCAGTCGCGCGATTTCGAGCCGCCGATGGGAAAACTGATCGATCCGCCGACCCCGACTCCGCCGCCATAGCTGCCGCTGCCGCCACCGACCCCGACCGACATGCCCGAGCCGCCGCCATCATAATCCTGGCGGGTCTGTTCGCGAACATCGACGACCGCCACCAGTTCCGACCGGGCGATGCCGGGCGCCAGCTTGAAGCCGAGCCGGGCGAGCTCGGCGCTGACGGCTTCGGCCTGATCGCGGAATTCCAGGCTGCTGGCCTGCGCTGCGTTGAGCGGCTCGACCACGATCTCCCCGCGGGCGAGCGGCTGGCCGAGGTGGAAGCGCGTGACCTGCGTGGAAGGCACCGACGATGCGCACCCCGCGACGAAGAGTGCCGAGCCCAAAATTGCGAGGTGGCGAAGCGACATGGCGAAGGTTCCTGTTCCTATCCGGACATCACATGGACGTGGATCGAAACGCTTGTCCAACGTCTTTTGCTGCATGGTCCCGCACAAGCTTGACTCAAGGGCGACCGTTGAATAGGGGAGCGCCTCGCTTTTCCAGATTGACGATATAGATAAGGCAGGCGTTCGAGCCATGAAGATCCGCAATTCGCTTAAATCGCTCAAGGGGCGTCATCGCGACAATCGCGTGATCCGTCGTCGTGGCCGCACCTACGTCATCAACAAGACGAACCGTCGCTTCAAGGCGCGCCAGGGCTGAGCAATCCGCTCCGGGCCGTCGTCGCGGAGCGACCCAAAGCGGTCGTCTTTGACGTCGGCCATGTCCTGTTCGACTGGCATCCCCGCAACCTCTACGCCCGCCTGATCCCCGATCCGGCGGCGCTGGAGGATTTTCTTGCGCGCGTCGTCACCTTCGAATGGCACAGCCAGCATGATGCCGGGCGGCCGTTTGCCGAGACCAGCGCGGAGCTTGCCGCGCTCTACCCCGAACATGTCCAACTGATCGCCGAATATGGTCCGCGATTCGGCGAGACCATTCCCGGCCCGATTCCCGGCAGCATCGAAATCGTCGAAGCGCTGGACGATGCCGGCGTGCCGCTGTTCGCGATCACCAATTTTTCCGCTGAATTCTGGGCGCCGTTCCGCGTCGAGAACGCCGCCATCTTCGATCGCTTCCGTGATATCCTCGTTTCCGGCGAGGAGAGGATGGTGAAGCCCGATCCCGAAATCTTCGATCTGGCGATGCGCCGATTCGGGATGGGGGCCGGAGAAGCTTTGTTCATCGACGATCGCGCCGACAATGTTGCCGCCGGTGAAGATGCGGGGCTGATCGGCCATATCTTCCGCGATGCGCCAACCCTGCGCGCCGATCTCGTGGCGCGGGGATTGCTGAAGGATTGAGCGATGGCGGGCGATCCTTCGATCTCGCCCGCTTCCTTGCTGCACAGGACGGCATTTACGAGACCGCGCTGGCCGAACTGGAAGCCGGGGCGAAGCGCAGCCACTAGATGTGGTTCATCTTTCCCCAGATCGCAGGGCTGGGTTTCAGCCCGATGGCGCAGCGTCATGCGATCCAGTCGCTGGCGGAGGCACGCGCCTATCTCGCCCATCCGGTGCTGGGCGATCGGCTGCGCGCCTGTGTGCGGGCGCTGCTCGGTCATCATGGCAGGGATGCCGAGGCGATCATGGGCGGGATCGATGCCATCAAGCTCCGTTCTTCACTGACCCTGTTCGATGCGGTGGCCGATGATCCGGCCGCTGAGCCTTTCGCGGAGGCGCTTGCCACCTTTTATGACGGTGAGCGCGACGAGCGAACTTTGGCGCTGATCACCTGACCCTTTCGATCAGCGCCATGGCCGCGGCGGGGTTGCGGACCTTCGCGCCGCTGATGAAGAAGATGTAAGCGTCGCGCCCGTCGGCCGCGGGGCCGCGGGGCGCGGCATAGTCCAGTCCTTGCGGCTGATGCCCGCCCGCCCAGCTTTTCGCGACATCGGCCCAATGATCGAGCGCTGCGCCCGCATAGCCGGTGGGCTCGCCCTCCTCGCTCTGCTGGAGGCGGGCGTAGACGAAATCGGCGGTGAGATCGGCAATGCCGGGATATTCGGCATGGTCGGCAAAGACGATGGCGACGCGGTGGTCGCGGGCGAGATCGACGAAGCCCGGTTCGACGAAGCTTTCGTGCCGCACCTCGATCGCATGGCGGAGCGGCCGATCCCCCAGCCTGGGTGGGAGCAGCTTCAGGAACGCCGCAAAATCCTCCCGGTCATATTTCTTGGTCGCCATGAACTGCCACAGGATCGGGCCCAGCTTGTCGCCCAGCCGGTCCATGCCCTGCCCCAAAAACTTCGCGATCGAATCCCCCGCCTCGGCCAGCACGCGGCGATTGGTGCAGAAGCGCGATGCCTTGACGGCGAAGACGAAGCCGTCGGGCACCGCATCCGCCCATTTCTGCCAGCTTTCGGGCTTCTGCGTGCTGTAATAGGTCGAATTGATCTCGATCGCGGTCAACTTGCCGGCCGCGAAGGCCAGTTCCTTCGCCTGGGCCAATTTCTCCGGATAGAAAGTGCCGCGCCACGGTTCGAAGTTCCAGCCGCCGATGCCGATATGGATGCGGCCCGCGCTCAAAGCTTCGCCCCGTCGAATTGCCGGACGGAAAGCGCGTCGAGATCGACATTTTCGACGCAGCGCAGATTGACCGCGCGGACCGGCTTGCCATCGGGGCCGACCCCCTTGGCATAGGGCTCGCACCCGCAGGTCTGGCAGAATTGATGTTCAATGACGTGGCGGTTGAAGAAATAGCTCTGGAGCGCGGCTTCGCCCTTGGTCAGCGTGAATTGCTCCACGGGATAGAAAGCGAGCAGGAAGCCCTTTCGGCGGCAATGCGAGCAGTTGCAGTTTATCACCTCGGCGGGCGGATCGGCATCGACCGTGAAGGTCACTGCACCGCAATGGCAGCTTCCGTTGAGCATCACCCTCTCCCCTCATCCTCGTCGACCAGCGCAGGGTGCGCTGGAGCAGATCGTCGGTCACTTCCATCGCCAGCAACGGTTCGCGCGGGGCATCGGCAATGGCATCAACGAAGGCCGCGCGCGTGGCGGGCTCGTCATAGACCATCTTCGCGTCGAACGCGCGGCGCCAGGTCGCTTCGTCGGGCCATTCGGCCACGCCGACGAAGCGTCCGTCCGCGGTGCGGTGCAGGCGCGAACCATAGCTGCCGTAGATGATGTTGATGAGTTCCGTCCCGCGCCGCCAGGCCGCACGGAACTGATCCTCCTTGCCGGGGTGCACGCGCCACCAATAGACCGCGACGAACATGGGCTTCCTCCTTCGCGGAGAGATACGCACGACAGGATAGCGGGTTCATCGTCAGGGCGCATGGCTTTGCCGCACGGCCCTCTGACGAAGTTGAGGAAGTTGAGGTCTCTGTGCGCTTTTGCCCTGTCTGCCCCCGAAACGCGCCCGCGACGCGACAGATTGGGCCGGTAAGGCGACAGGTTGGCGACACCAGAGCGACACGCACGCGCCAGTGACGCGTCACCCGCGCGCCAGCCGAGCGACTGCGGGGCGACGGTCGCGCGAAGGAGAAGCGTCCTATGGTCTGAAGTGTCTGTTCATCCGACAGAATGGATCAGATGAAATCCAAATAGGACAGCGGAAAAGGGAGGGGAGGAATTCAGCCAGTCACCCGCGACACGCGCTTTCGAGTGCGGCGATGCCGCGCATGCTGCGATCAGTCGGTGGCTTCCACCCGATCCAGGATGATGGAGATGCGCCGATTTTGCGAGCGGCCGGCGTCGGTATCGTTAGACGCGATCGGCTGGTCCATACCCATGCCTTGCGCTTCCAGCTGATCCTTGTTCACACCCCGCCCGACCAACAGTTCGACAACCGCCTGCGCGCGTTCGAGCGACAGCCTGCGATTCTCCTCCGCCGTGCCGACATTATCGGTATGGCCAACGATCTTGGCCTTGGCGTTGGGGTAGGCGCTGAGCAACTGGGCCAGGGTCGCCAGCCGGGCTTCGGCTTCGGGTTGGGGCTTTGCAGACCAGGGCGCGAATTCCGAACCGCCGAGAATGAAACTGCGCGAGCTGACATCTTCCGAGGCCAGGTAATTCGCAATTTCGAAACCCGGCGATCCGCGTGCGGCCAAGATGGTCGCACCATTGGGCAAGCCGATAACATCCAGCTGCGGCGCGCTTTCTTCTGTTTTGGCGGCCGCCTCTTCACGCTCGGCACCGCAGGCATTCAGGCCCAGCGCGCCGATAGGGACAAGCATGATGAAGGCACATCTGGCAACGAACTGCATCGCGCTTGTCTCCTGAATCCACCGGGCCGGGTCCGGCTATATCAACCTCCTTTGCCAGTGATCCGATAAAATCACGTCATCGGAGGATTTTCCGTCCGTCCGATATGGCCGCCATCATCCCCGATGCGCGGCTTCGAGTGCGGCGATGTCGGGCTTAATCTGGGAGAGCATCTCCGTCATCACCCGCTGCGACCGCGCCGGATCGGGATCGGACAGCAGCTTTGCCAGCATGCTCGGCACGATCTGCCACGATACGCCGTAGCGATCCTTGAGCCAGCCGCATTGCTCGGTCGATCCGCCGGCGGACAGGCCATCCCACAGATGATCGACCTCCGCCTGATCCTTGCAATCGATCTGGAGCGAGATGGCATGGGTATATTCGAACTTCATGCCGCCATTGAGCGCCGTGAAGCGGCCGCCGCCGAGGATGAATTCGACAAGCAGCACCGTCCCCGCCTTGCCGCCGGGCGCGTCGACGGGATTGCGCTGGACGTGGAGGATGCGCGAATCCGGCACCAGCGAGACATAGAAATTGGCCGCTTCCTCGGCTTCGCTCTCATACCAGAGGCAGGGGGTGATCTTGGACATGAGCTTCTCCTGATCCGAAGCCGCGCGAAATCATGGCGGCCAACCCAAGGACGCACGAGACATGGGTGACCCGACACTGGAGCGCGAATTTTGTTCCATAGAGCGTGTAGCAAATTCAGGGTGCCGGGGATGGTGATGGTTCGATGGCCGGTCATCGGTGTTTTGCGACCAAAACCGGACTGTCGGGACGCGACGACATTGCGGTCGCCGTCGACGATACGAACTCCCCTCGTCACCCCGGACTTGTTCCGGGGTCCACCGTGCGGCACTCATTGATGTCGATGATCGAGCGACGGCCTTGCGTCTACATCCTCGCCAGCGCCTTTAACGGAACGCTGTATATCGGCGTAACCTCCGATCTCCTTCGCCGTGTCGCCCAGCATCGTGAAGGCATGTTTGACGGCTTCACCAAGCGACATGGCATAAAATGCCTGGTCTATTGGGAGGCGGCAGGCACGATGGAGGCTGCGATCCCGCGCGAGAAGCAGATCAAGCGCTGGCGACGGGACTGGAAACGTAATCTGATCGAGCGGGACAATCAGTCATGGCTTGATCTGGCGGTGTCGTTCGGGCTGGAACCCCTGGCCGCGTCGCCCGCGTGACGGTGGACCCCGGAACAAGTCCGGGGTGACGAAGAGCGGATGTCCACTCCCCCCGACTCTGCGGTCCTTCCGCCCCTTCATTCTATCGCCTGAGAGCAGATGGTCACCGGCTCCGGATTTTGTTCACGCGGCCAAGGGTGCGGCGAGCCGCCATTTGCCACCGGCAAGGGCGACCGCCATAGTCGTGGCAAACAGGGGGCGCGATGACGCAGGGGTGGCGGATATTGCTGGGGCTGGCCGCGGGGCTGGCGGTCGGCATTGGCCTAGCGGCGACGCACGCCCCGTTCGGCGAGGATGTCGCATCAGTGGCGGCGACGGTGGGCGGGCTGTGGCTCGACGCGCTCAAGATGACGATCGTGCCTTTGGTGTTTGCGCTGGTGGTGAGCGGGGTGGTTTCGACCGCGAGCGCGGCGACGGCAGGCGGGATCGCCGCACGGTCGATCGGGCTGTTCCTGGTGCTGTTGACGGCGGGGACCGCGATCAGCGCGATTGCGACACCGGCGCTGCTGGCGGCCATACCGGCGCCCGCCGGATCGGCCGAGGCGCTGCGCCACGCGATCACCGGCGCGGCCGCCGAAGCCCTGCCCCCTGCCCCATCGGCCGGCGCGATGTTGCGATCGATCATCCCGACCAATCCGATCGCTGCGGCCGCCGAGAGCGCGATGCTGCCGCTGGTCGTGTTCGCCTTGTTCTTCGGCTTTGCCGCATCGCGATTGCCCGATGCGCGGCGCAGCCATATCGACGGCCTGTTCATGGCCATAGCGGAGATCATGCTGATCATGGTCGGCTGGGTGCTGTGGGCGGCGCCCGCCGGCGCCTTCGCGCTGGCGCTAGCGGTGGCGGCGCGGACCGGCATGGCCGCGGTCGGCGCCTTCGCCCATTATATCCTGATCATATCGGCGATCTGCGTGCTGATCGGCCTGTGCGCTTACCCGCTGGCCGCGATCGGGGCGCGGGTACCGATCGGCCGCTTCGCCCGCGCGGCGGCGCCGGTGCAAGGGATCGCGGTGAGCACGCAATCCTCACTCGCCTCACTGCCGGCGACGATCGCGGCGGCGCGCAACCAGCTCGGCCTGCCGGACCGGATCACCGGTGTGACCTTGCCGCTGGCGGCATCGCTCTATCGTTCGACGAGCCCCGCCGCCAATCTGGCAGTGGCGATCTATATCGCGTCGATCATGGGGATCGCGCTGACACCCGCGACGATCGCCGCGGGCGGCGCGGTGGCGATCGCGGTGTCGCTCGGCGGGGTGAGCGTGGCGAGCCAGGTGACGTTCGTCGCCCTCATCGCGCCGATCTGCATCGCGATGGGCGTGCCGATCGAGCTGCTGGCGCTGCTGATCGCGGTCGAGACGATTCCCGACATCTTCCGCACCGCCAGCAACGTCACGATGAACCTGGCCGCCGCTACGCTGGTCGACCGGATGACGCCGGGAGATCGGCCCCAAACCTAGGGTATCGCGGTGCCCATATACTCCATCGCGGCGCGGCGCTTGGGGGTTTCGGACAAGGGCTGGCCGGCATATTCGCGCATGCCCCAGGCACCAAATTGGCTGATCGGTCCCGTCGAGTTGAACAGCACCATGGTGCCGCCGACCTGCTTCTTCCACGCCTGCAGATATTGCTTGTAGAGGCCGTACATGCGCTGATCGCGGTTGATGCTCATCACCATCGGCACGTCGGCCGAATTCACGACATGCTGACCGCCTTCATAAGCGAGGATGCGCTTGCCGTAACGGTCGGCGACCGCCTTGTTCTGCACGGCCTTGGCAATCGTCGCGTCGACGTCGGTTCCCAGATAGCCGAAGATGTTGGCGAGATCGGTGATCGTCGCCCGCGTGCCGCCGAAGGTGCCGCCACCGAAATAGGGTGCGGTCGCCAGGGCGTCGACATATTGCGCAGTATCGCCATATTTCAGGATCTGTTCGGCCACCCACGGATTGGCGTTCTGGCTTGAAACCACGCGCACCAGCCGCGACGGGTCCGCCTTGAACACGTCGGTCCAGATCTTCTGCATCCACGCCGTTTTCTGCGAGTAACGGTACATCGCGGCGTCGCCGGGCGACGTCGAAAGGCCCATCTCCAGCCCTTCGTCGCGCGCCTGCAGCGTCACCGGGAAGCCCCAGTTCCACACCTCGTTCGACAGCTCGACATAGACTTTGCGATCGGCCGCGAGATTATCGCGGACATAGATGGCGAAGCGGCGGATGAAGTCCTCGTCCGCATTCCACGGCATCGAGAACCACGGCGACGCGCCGGTCTGGTTGGCGAGCGCCACCATATATTCGACCGAGGCACCGAGCTTGCCCGCCTGGTTCTGCGCCTTCGGCGTCACCCGCGTCGCCCACGTCACCGGTGCGTTGGCGTTGATGTTCTGCCAATCCATGAAGCGCAGAATCTCATAGCCCTGCAATTGCTGCAGGAAATCCGCCGAGAACAAGGCGGTCGCCGACACGCTCTTTTCGCGGCAATCGATCTGGCGGATCGGATCGGCCGTATCCGTCTGGGTGAGCGACACCCACACCGACTTGGCCTTGGGCGATCCTGACGGCGCCCAATCGAATTCGAAACTGTTGGCGCCCTGCACCGTGCCGCTGGCCGAACCGCCCGGCGCCAGCGTGCCCTTGCCGGCCCAGGTGCAGCGGATGCGGACCGGGCTCGACCCCATCGACGCTTCCGGCGGGACCAGCAGCATGAAGGCCAGCTCGCCCGATTCAAGCGATGTGACATTGCCGTCGACGTCCAGCCGGGCCGGATCGAAGTTGGTCGATCCCGCAACGCCCTTCCGCTGGCTGCCCCAGCCTGCACCCTGCGCGAGGTTCATCAGCGCGCGATCCTGCATGTAATAATTGGGCGCGGACAGATTGACGCCGAGACCCGAGATCGTCGTGGGCGGCGTCGGCTTGGGATCCGCAGGCGCCGGATCGGGATCGGGATCGGGCGCGGGATCAGGCGCGGGGGCGGGATCGGCGACCGGAGGGGTCGTCGTTGCGCCATCGCTGCTGCCTCCACCGCAGGCTGCGAGCAGGAGGCACGTCGTCACTATGGCGGCGTTGTCAGCCAGCCGCCGCCATGCCCCCCGCGGGACAGGGCGAAAAACCAGATTATACATAATAAGCTACACGACTCCCCGCATGCACCAGGATGGGCACGCCTGGTCGCAATGACCTGCGACTGATGCGGGACGAGTGGTTATTTTCGATTTAACGATAAATACGTAAACCTACGTAAGTGCGGTGAAGCAGCGCATTTCGGCGATATTCTGCCGTTTTCCTGCGGTGTGCTGCGGAACGCTGCCATGGCGCTCCGCATTTGCCGCATCGGACCATAAGCGGCCGGATAAAGGATCGTTAACCACGCCGGCGTAACCCGTCGGTCATGAGCGGCACGAACAATCTGCAATGGTGGTCGCGCCGCAGCGCCTTGCTGATCTTCGTGATCGCGGCAGCCTTGCCACTGCTCTGGCCATCGCTTCCGCCGCTTACCGACCTGCCCGGCCATATCGCCCGCTACAAGGTCGCGCTCGACCTCGATCACTCTCCCTATCTTGCGCGCTATTTCGATTATCACTGGGCGCTGGTGGGCAATCTGGGCGTCGACCTGCTGGCGGTGCCGCTTGCGCGGATCATCGGTCTGGAGCCGGCGGTCAGGCTGATCGTGACCGCCATACCGCCGTTTACGGTTGCCGGCATGCTGTGGATCGCGCGCGAAATCCATGGCCGCGTGCCGCCGACGGCGTTGTTCGCGCTGCCACTGGCTTATGCCTTTCCCTTCCAGTTCGGCTTCGTGAACTTCACGCTGTCGATCGCGCTGATGTTTTTGGGCGTCGGATTGTGGCTGCACCTGAGCGATCCCGGCCGCGCACGCCGGCGCGCCCTGATCTTCGTCCCCATCAGCTTCGCGATCTTCCTGGCCCACAGCATCGCCTGGGGCATGTTCGGGCTCGCCATCTTCGCCATCGAAACCATGACGGCCCGACAGCGCGGACGCGGCTGGCTTGAGGCCGCATGGCTCGGCATGCTCGCCTGCCTGCCGCTGGCGCCACCACTGCTGCTGATGGCCGACTGGTGGGCCAACCGCACGACCGATGCCTTCAGCGGCAACTGGCGCCTAAGCGTGAAGATCGGGCATCTTCTCAGCATCCTGAGAAACAGCTCCCAGATTTTCGACATGCTGAGCGCCGGTCTGCTCTACATCCTGCTCTGGCACGGCATCCGCCCGCTGGGGCTGCGCTTCGATCCGCGCCTCGGCCTTGCTGGTCTGCTGCTGTTCCTGGCCTTTCTCGCCCTTCCCGGCATGCTGATGGGTGCGGCTTATGCCGATATGCGGCTGGCACCCTATGCAATCGCGATCAGCATCCTCGCTCTGGCGCCGGTATCGGACGATCCGAAATGGTCCAGGATCATCGCGATCGGCGGCCTGCTATTCTGTGCGACCAGGCTCGGCGTGCAGACATGGACCTACTGGAAGCTGGATCGCGGCTATCAGGCGCAGCTGGCGGCGATCGAGCATATCCCGATGGGGGCACGCGTCTTCGCGATGGCAGGCGCACCCTGTTCCAGCGTGTGGAACGCGCCGCGGATGGATCAGCTCGGCCAGATGGCGGTCGTGCGCCGCGAAGCCTTCGTCAACGGGCAATGGCCGATGCCCGGCGGCCGCCTGCTCAGCGTGACCCACAGCGCGGCGGCGGGCTTCGCGATCGACCCCACCGAACTGCTCCAGCCCGCAAGATGCCGCCAAACCGAAAGCTATTCGCTTGCGCATGTCGTGGCCAAGCTGCCGCGGCCCGCCTTCGATTATCTATGGCTGATCAACGTGCCCCCGGATGCCCGACCGCACGATCCCGGCCTGGTGCCGGCATGGCAAGGCGAAGGCGGCGCGCTCTATCGAATCCGGCACTGATCGGCGACGGTGGCGGAAAACGAGGATTTACCTACTGGCCCGGCGGAAGTGAAAGGCGCAAAGTCCGGCGCGGAGAGACTCGTGCCATGGGCGATCTGCTTCACGCGCTGAGCAGCCGGTTGCACACGCATCGCGCCCAGACCAGGGAGCGGGCGCGGTCGACGCGGGCGTTCAACTGCCGGTGCGGCAACCCGATTTTCTTCGACAACAGCCTTTGCCTGCCGTGCAATGCGAAGCTCGGCTATCTGCCTGACGAAGGCCGGGTGGTGACGCTGGACCCCGGGCCGCGGCCGGGCACCTGGACCACGCACGACCGCGACGAGGTGCTGGCATTCTGCGCCAATCATGACTCCCCGGCCGGCTGCAACTGGCTGACCAACGCCGACACACCATCGCCTTACTGCATATCTTGCCGCCTGAATCGGACGATCCCCAACCTCTCCGAACCGGATAATGCGCGTTATTGGCGCGAGATGGAGCAGGCCAAGCGCCGCATGGTTTCGCAACTGATCGGCTTCGCCTTGCCGATCCGTTCGAATTGGGAGGATGCGGAGAACGGCGCATTCTTCGACTTCCTCCGCTCGCCCCCCGGCGGACCGCAGGTGATGACCGGGCATGCCTCGGGCGTCATCACCGTCAATGCCGAGGAAGCCGACGATGCAAGGCGCGAGCAGATCCGCCATGCGATGCGCGAACCCTATCGCACGCTGCTCGGCCATTTCCGCCACGAGATCGGCCATTATTACTGGGACCGGCTGATCTGGGGGACCAAGTGGCTGGAGCCGTTCCGCGCGTTGTTCGGCGACGAACAAGCCAGCTATGCCGAGGCGCTAAAGCGCAATTATGAACAGGGGCCGCCGCCGGACTGGCCTTTATCCTTCATCAGTTCTTACGCGACGATGCACCCGTGGGAGGATTGGGCGGAAACCTGGGCGCATTACATGCACATCATGGACAGCGTCGAAACGGCGATGAGCTTCGGATTGAGCGCCGACGATACCGAGTGCGCGATCGTCCCGTTCGGCAAGGATGCGCTTTACGCAGCCGACGACCCCGATGCCGACGATTTCCTGCGCATGCTCAACGGATGGCTGGAGGTGACGCTGGTGCTGAACGAGCTGTCGCGCTCGATGGGCCAGCCCGACATCTATCCGTTCGTGCTGTCCAACCCCGCGGTCGCCAAGCTGCATTTCGTGCAGATGGTCGTATCGGAGGCGCCGCTCGACATGGAGCTTTGAGGGCGCGGCATCACCTTTTGAGCCGGCACCTGCTTCGATAGAGGAATGGCGCGCCCGGCAGGATTCGAACCTGCGGCCCCAAGCTTAGAAGGCTCGTGCTCTATCCAACTGAGCTACGGGCGCGTGCCGTCCGCCGCCTTAGAGCGATTTCGAGCCGGGTGGAACCCGGCGGCTCGGAAATCGCGACACAAGGGCCAGAGGCTTTCGTAGATGAACGAAACCTCTGGGCAGCGGACGGTGCGCCTTTTTACTCGGCCGCGACGGCGGCCGCTTCGGCCTCGTCGCTGAGCGGATGATCGAGCCTGGAGACCATTTCCTTGGGGCAGACCTGCCAGAAATGGTGGCGCCAGCGATCCCAATCGTCGAGCACGGTGTTGGACCATTTGCTGTCGGTCGCCACCGCATGTTCGGCGATCAGCGACTTCAGGCGCGTTTCCCAATAGGTCGATGCCAGCCGCTGCCAGAGGATGCTTTCCGGGTTGGCGCGATCGGCGAAATCGCCCTGCTCGTCGAGCACGAAGGCCATACCGCCCGTCATACCGGCGCCGAAATTCTGGCCGACCTTGCCGAGGATCACCGCGGTGCCGCCGGTCATATATTCGCAGCCATTGGCGCCGCAGCCTTCGACGACGACGGTCGCGCCCGAATTGCGGACGGCGAAGCGTTCGCCCGCCTGGCCCGCCGCATAGAGGCGGCCCGAGGTTGCGCCATAGAGCACGGTGTTGCCGAGGATCGTGTTCGACTTGCTTTCGAGCGGTGAGGACACGGTGGGACGCACCGTGATGATCGCGCCCGACAGGCCCTTGCCAACATAATCATTGGCGTCGCCGAACACTTCGAGCGTCAGGCCCTTGCAGGCGAAGGCGCCGAGCGACTGGCCGGCCGAGCCGCGCAGGCGGACATGGACATGGCCGTCGGCAAGCTTTTCCATGCCGAAGCGACGGACGATTTCCGACGAGAAGCGCGTGCCGACCGCACGGTGCGTGTTGCGCACCGTGTAGGTGAGCTGCATCTTCTCGCCGCGCCCGAACACGGCCTTGGCGTCCGCGATCATCTGCGCGTCGAGGCTGTCCGGCACTTCGTTGCGGAAGGTCGGGATGTTGAAGCGGCGCTTGTCATCGGGCGCATCGACCTTGGCGAGCACCGGATTGAGATCGAGATCGTCGAGATGTTCGGCGCCGCGGCTGACCTGGCGGAGCAGTTCGGTGCGGCCGATGATCTCGTCGAGCGAGCGGACGCCCAGCTTGGCGAGGATCTCGCGCACTTCCTCGGCGATGAAGGTCATCAGGTTGATCACCTTTTCCGGCGATCCGACGAACTTCTTCCTGAGCGCCTCGTCCTGCGTGCAGACGCCGACCGGGCAGGTGTTCGAATGGCACTGGCGGACCATGATGCAGCCCATTGCCACCAGCGACAGCGTGCCGATGCCGAACTCCTCCGCGCCCAGGATCGCGGCGATGACGATGTCCCGCCCGGTCTTGAGGCCACCGTCGGTGCGCAGCTTGACGCGATGGCGCAGGCCATTGAGCGTCAGCACCTGGTTGGTTTCAGTGAGGCCCATCTCCCAGGGCGTGCCCGCGAACTTCACCGAGGTCTGGGGCGACGCGCCGGTGCCGCCGACATGGCCCGAGACGAGGATCACGTCTGCATGCGCCTTGGCGACGCCGGCCGCGACCGTGCCGATGCCCGCCTGGCTGACCAGCTTCACGCAGACCCGCGCGCGCGGGTTGATCTGCTTCAGATCATAGATGAGCTGGGCGAGATCCTCGATCGAGTAGATGTCGTGGTGCGGCGGCGGCGAGATCAGCATCACGCCGGGCGTCGAGTGACGGAGCTTGGCGATCTGGGCCGTCACCTTGAAACCGGGAAGCTGGCCACCCTCGCCGGGCTTGGCGCCCTGGGCTACCTTGATCTCGATCTCCTCGGCCGCGTTCAGATATTCGGCGGTGACGCCGAAGCGGCCGGACGCGATCTGCTTGATGACCGAGTTGGCATTGTCGCCATTCTCGTATGGCTGGTAGCGCGACTTGTCCTCGCCGCCCTCACCCGACACCGCCTTGGCGCCGATGCGGTTCATCGCGATCGCCAGTGTCTCATGCGCTTCCGGCGACAGCGCGCCGAGCGACATGCCGGGGGTGACGAAGCGCTTGCGGATCTCGGTGATCGCCTCGACCGAATCGATCGCGATCGCTTCGCGCGCCCAGTTGAATTCGAGCAGATCGCGCAGATAGACCGGCGGCATATCCTTCACGCCGCGGGCGAATTGCAGATAGGTCGAATAGCTGTCGGTCGCGACTGCCGTCTGCAACAGGTGCATGAGCTGCGCCGAATAGGCATGCGCCTCGCCACCGTTGCGTTGGCGATAGAAGCCGCCGATCGGCAGCGTCGCCACGGCTTCGTCGAAGGCCGCGTCGTGGCGCATCTTCGCCGAGAGCTGGAGCGAGGCATAGCCTTCGCCCGAGATCTTGGCCGGCATGCCGGGGAACAGATCGTTGACGAGCGCGCGCGACAGGCCGACGGCCTCAAAGTTGTAACCACCGCGATAGCTGGAGATCACCGCGATCCCCATCTTCGACATGATCTTCAACAGACCATCGTCGATCGCCTTGCGGTGGCGCTTCAGGCATTGTTCGAGGCTGAGATCGCCGAACAGGCCGCGGGCCTGACGATCGACGATCGCGGCTTCGACCAGATAGGCGTTCACCGTCGTCGCGCCGACGCCGATCAGCACCGCATAATAATGCGTGTCGAGGCATTCGGCCGAACGCACGTTGATCGACGCGTAGGAGCGCAGCCCCTTGCGGACGAGGTGGGTGTGAACCGCCGCAGCCGCGAGGATCATCGCGATCGCGATCCTGCCGCTGCCGATATTCTCGTCGGTCAGGAACAGTTCGGTCTTGCCTTCGCGAACGGCCTTTTCGGCCTCGGCACGGACATGAGCGATCGCGTGGCGCAGCGCATCCGGGCCGCCATCGACCGCATAGGTGCAATCGATCTCGGCCGCGTGACTGCCGAAATGGCTCTTGAGGCGCGCCCAGTCTGCACAATCGAGCACCGGTGAATCGAGCACCAGCACGTTCGACTGCTGCGCCTCGACATCAAGGATGTTGGCAAGGTTGCCGAAACGCGTCTTGAGCGACATCACCTGCGTTTCGCGCAAGCTGTCGATCGGCGGGTTGGTCACCTGGCTGAAATTCTGCCGGAAGAAATGGCTGACGAGCCGCGGCTTATCCGAGATGACGGCCAGCGGCGCATCATCGCCCATCGAACCGATGGCTTCCTTGGCATCCTCGACCTGGGGCGCGAGGATCAGTTCCATATCCTCCATGGTCTGACCCGCTGCGACCTGGCGGCGGATCAGTTCGGCGCGCTCGTAACGCGGCGTGGCGTCGGCCACCGCCGGCAGATCATCGACGCCGAGGAAATCCTTGACCCATTCGCCATAAGGCTGCTCGGCCGAGATGCGATCCTTGATCGCGCGGTCGTCGTAGAGCTTGCCCTCTTCGAGGTCGATCGCGATCATCTGGCCTGGGCCCATCCGGCCCTTCCGGATGATCGAGCTTTCGGGGACGACAACCATGCCGGTTTCCGAACCGACGATCAGCAGATTGTCCGCGGTCTGGGTCGTGCGGAGCGGACGCAGCGCATTGCGATCGACACCGGCGACCGCCCAGCGGCCATCCGTCATCGCGAGCGCGGCCGGGCCGTCCCAAGGTTCCATCACCGAGGCGAGATAGGAATACATGTCCTGGTGCGGCTGCGGCAGATCGGCTTCCTGCCACGCTTCCGGCACCAGCATCAGCTTGGCGGTCGGCGCGTCGCGGCCCGAGCGGCAGATCGCCTCGAACACGGCATCGAGCGCGGCAGTGTCCGACGCGCCGGCCGGGATCAGCGGCTTGATCTCTTCCGAATGCTCGCCGAAGGCCAGCGAGGCCATCTTGATCTCGTGACTCTTCATCCAGTTCTTGTTGCCGCGGATCGTGTTGATCTCACCATTATGGGCGAGATTACGGAACGGCTGCGCCAGCCACCATTGCGGGAAGGTGTTGGTGGAATAACGCTGGTGGAAGATCGCGACGCGGGAAACGAAGCGCTCGTCCTTGAGGTCCGGGTAGAAGACCGACAGTTCCTCGGCGAGGAACAGGCCCTTGTAGACGATCGACCGGCACGACAGCGAGCAGACGTAGAAGCCCTGGATCTGGGCCTCGATCACCTTGCGCTCGATACGCCTGCGGATGAGGTAGAGATTCTTCTCGAACTCGGCCTGATCCATCTCCTCGGGCGTCGGCCCGGCGATCATGATCTGCTCGATTTCGGGGCGGGTGGCCTGCGCCTTCTCGCCGATCACCGAAACATCGACCGGCACCTGGCGCCAGCCATAGATGGTGTAGCCGAAATCGATGATCTCGGCCTCGACGATGGTGCGGCAGGTTTCCTGCGCGGCGAGATCGGTGCGTGGCAGGAAGATCATGCCGACGGCGAGACGGTTCGGCATCGGCCGGTGGCCCGACGCGTCGATCGCATCGTCGAAGAAACGGACCGGCAGGTCGACATGGATGCCGGCGCCGTCGCCGGTCTTGCCATCGGCATCGACCGCGCCGCGGTGCCAGACCGCCTTCAACGCATCGATCGCGGCCGTCACCACGCGACGCGACGCCTTGCCATCGGTCGCCGCGACAAGGCCGACGCCGCAGGCATCGCCCTCCATCTCGGGGTGATACATGCCTTCGGCGGCGAGGCGGGTGCGCTCGGCTTCGAGGACGGGGTTGGGCTGGTCGTAGGTCATCTTCATATCCCCTCGGGGGTATTCTTGCTTCCGTTGGCGCGTGGGATCACGCCGCCACCTTCTCACGGGCCACGCTGGCCTTCGCCTTCAGGAAGGCGTGCATCCGTTCGGCGACATCGCGCCCGTCGCGGATCGCCCAGACGACGAGGCTGGCGCCGCGGACGATGTCGCCGGCAGCGAACACGCCTTCGAGGCTGGTCTGCATCGTCTTGTGATCGACGCGCAGCGTGCCCCAGCGGGTGACCGAAAGCTCCTCGGCATCGAACATCTTGGGCAGATCCTCGGGATCGAAGCCCAGCGCCTTGACGACGAGATCGGCATCGACGCGGAACTCGCTGCCGGGATCGGGTTCCGGCGCGCGGCGGCCCGAGGCGTCGGGCTGGCCGAGCCGCATCTTCGCGGCACGAACCGCGGAGACGTTGCCGTCCTTGCCGTCAGCCTCGAACGCTTCCGGGGCGGAGAGCCAGACGAACTCGACGCCTTCTTCCTCGGCATTCGCCACTTCGCGCTGCGATCCCGGCATGTTCGCCCGGTCGCGGCGGTAGAGGCACTTCACCGACTTGGCGCCCTGGCGGACCGCGGTGCGAACGCAATCCATCGCCGTATCGCCGCCGCCGACGACGACGACATTCTTGCCCGCGGCATTGAGGCTGCCATCCTCGAACGCGGGCACCGCATCGCCGAAGCTCTTGCGGTTGGACGCGATCAGATAATCGAGCGCATCGACCACGCCGGACGATCCGACGCCGGGCGCCTTGATCGCGCGCGGCTTGTAGACCCCGGTGGCGATCAGGATAGCATCGTGCCGCTCGCGCAGTTCTTCCATCGTCGCGTCACGACCGACCTCGAAGCCGAGGTGGAAGGTGATGCCGGCCGCCTCCAGCCGCTCGACACGGCGCATGACGACATGCTTTTCCAGCTTGAAGCCGGGGATGCCATAGGTCAGCAGCCCGCCGGCGCGATCGTGCCGGTCATAGACATGCACTTCATAACCGCGCGCGCGCATCAGTTCGGCGGTGGTGAGGCCGGCCGGCCCCGCGCCGATCACGCCGATCGACTGGCCGCGATCGGGCAGCGGGCGGATCGGCTCGACCCAGCCCTGCTCCCACGCCGTATCGGTGATGTATTTTTCGACCGAGCCGATGGTGACGGCGCCATGGCCGGAAAATTCGATGACGCAATTGCCTTCGCACAGCCGGTCCTGCGGGCAGATGCGGCCGCAAATCTCGGGCATGGTCGAGGTCGCGTTCGACAGCTCATAGGCTTCGCGCAGCCGGCCTTCGGCGGTCAGCCGCAGCCAATCGGGGATATGGTTGTGGAGCGGGCAGTGCGTGGAGCAATAAGGCACGCCGCATTGCGAGCAGCGCGAGGACTGCTCCTCGGCCTTCACTGCTTCATATTTGCGCGCGATCTCGCCGAAATCCGCGTTGCGCTCATCCGCCGGCCGCTTGGCCGGATAGTCCTGACCCACCCGGACAAACTTGAGCATGGGGTCGTTCGCCATGAAACCATTCTCCTGTCGAGCGGCCCAATGACGCATCGAAAGAACAGAGTCACGTCGAATCTGCGCAATAGGTCAGTATATGAGACCTATTATTTAGATATTCCGTTTGAGATGAACGGCGAGATCGCCTCCGTGTAATTTTATAAGTCCGTTTCGGTCCTATCGCGCCAGCAGCCAGACGAGAGCGATGGTTCCGGCGACGATGCGATACCAGGCGAAGGGCGCAAAACCGTAGCGGCTGACGATGCCGATGAACCAGCGGATCACCACGAGCGCGACGACGAAGGAGACGACAAAGCCCACCGCGATCGCCGACCAGTCATCGCTGCCGAGCGCACCGCCGCTCTTGTAGAGATCGTAACCCGAAGCCGCGAGCATCGTCGGCACGGCGAGGAAGAAGCTGAACTCCGCCGCCGTCTTGCGCTCGACGCCCAGCCCCAGCGCGCCCATGATCGTCGCCCCCGAACGGCTGACGCCGGGGATCATCGACAGACATTGGACCATGCCGATGCCGAGCGCGGTCTTCCACGTCATCTCCTCGACGGTATGGGTGGTGGGCTGGCGCACCAACCGCTCGATCAGTAGGATCGCGATACCGCCGACGATCAGCGCGACCGCGACGATCTCGGGCGTTTCCAGCATCGCCTTGACGATCTTGTAGACCATCAGCCCGATCACCGCCGACGGCAGGAAGCCCAAAGCGATATTGCGGGTGAAGGCGATCGCCTTGGCATCGCCCCTGGTCAACCCGAGGAACACATCCCAGAAGCGCCGCCAGTAGAGGACGATCACGGCGAGGATCGCGCCGAGCTGGATGACGATCTCGAACGTGCCGGCCGCTGCCGAATTGAAACCCAGCAGTTCGCCCGCGAGGATCAGATGCCCGGTCGAGGAGACGGGGATGAACTCCGTCAGGCCCTCGACGATGCCAAGGAGGATGACGACGAGAAGCGCAGGAAGCATCGGCAACAGCTTTCGGCCGGGAGGGGCGCGGGAGTGCGGACCTCTGGGGAGGTGCGAGGGGCCGGGATGCCCCTCGCCGGATCAGGCGGCGCTTGGCTTGGCGAAGCGGCCGTGGCGCCTATACTGGACCAGCCAGCCCGGCGCGATCGCTTCCAGCGGCGATGGCTGGATGCCGAAGGCCGCGAAGCCTTCGGCGCCGGCGCCGACGACATTGTCTTTCTGCAGCATCAGCCACTGATCCCAGGTGATCGGCGCGCCCGGAGCCCAGCCGCCGATCCGCGCCATCAGCCGCGCGGCCTGATCGGGGATCTGCAGGATCGCCGGATCGCGGCCAGCCGCCTTGGCGATCCAGGCGTTGAGATCGGCCATCGAGATCGTCTCCGGCCCGCCAAGCTCGAAAGTGCGGCCGCCGAACGTGGTCGGATCGAGCGCCGCCATCGCGATCGCCCGGGCGACATCCGCGACGAACACCGGCTGGAACTTCGCTTGCCCCCGAATCACCGGCAGCACCGGCAGGCGGGCCATGTTGGCGAAGCGGTTCACGAACTGGTCTTCGGGCCCGAAGATGATCGACGGACGGATGATCGTCGCGTTGGGGAAGGCCGCGCGCACCGCCGCCTCGCCTTCGCCCTTCGAACGGGCATAATGCGATTCGGCCGTCGCATCGGCGCCGATCGCCGAAACCTGGACGAGTGCGCCAACGCCGGCGTCGCGCGCGGCCTCGGCTATGTTTCGGGCGCCGGCGACATGCAGCGAATCGAAATCGCCCTTCAAAATGCCGACCAGATTGATCACCGCATCCGACCCGGCGACGACGCGGGCGACGCTATCCGCCTTGGTGATATCCGCCGCGGCGAACTGGGTCTGGCCGAGGCCACCCAGCGTCTTCACAAACCAGGCGCGCTTGGGATCGCGCTCCGCCAGGCGCACGCGGGCGCCCGCCTTCAACAATTCCTGCGCGACATAGCGGCCCAGAAAACCGCCGCCGCCGAACAGGGTAACAAGTGCCGTCATGTCCGTTTCCCGAATGTCGTGAAAATTTCCGTTCGCAACTGCAATGCCGGGCACAGCGCGTGTTGACAAGCACCGAGAGCCTCCCCTAAAGGCCGCCGCCTACCCCGTGCCCAGATGGCGGAATTGGTAGACGCACCAGCTTCAGGTGCTGGCGATCGCAAGGTCGTGGAGGTTCGAGTCCTCTTCTGGGCACCATTTTCCGATCCGAGGACGTCCACCGGCGTCCGTCAAGTGGATCGGAAATAAGGAAAATTTCCACTATTCTGTCCGGCTTGGTTCGGGTGGGTTTACCGACAGATAACCCCATTTTGGGGTTATCTCGGGGTCATCTTCCACCCGGTTTTCGGATGGAGATACCCATGGCGCTCACGGCCATTGCGATCAAGAATGCCCGCCCTCGTTCCAAACCCTACAAGCTCGCGGACGAGCGCTCACTCTACCTGCTCGTCAGCCCGAACGGATCGAAATATTGGCGGCTACAATATCGCCATCTCGAGCAGTACAGGACGCTCGCGCTCGGCGTATGGCCTGACGTCAGCCTTGCCGAGGCCCGCGATAAACGCGACGCCGCTCGCAAGCAGATTGCGGACGGCATCGATCCACTTGCCGAGAAGAAGCGCCGCCGCGCGCTCGCCAAACTCGATGCTGGCAACACTTTCCGCTCGGTCGCCGAGGAGTGGGTCGAAAAAATCACTCGGGAGGGTCGGGCGGAAGTCACCCTCGAGAAAGTTCATTGGCTGTGAATCGGCGTGGAATATTGACCCCGTTTCTGGGGTGATCGGCGTGCAAAATTGACCCCCTGAACATGGCCGGTTCAGGCTTTCGCGCTTTGGCGCGGGAGCGAGCGGGGGATGCTGATCGTGGAGACGGTAGCGCGGATCCGCCGCGAGTTTTTCGTGAAGGGCAAGTCGATCAAGGAGATCGTGCGCGATCTCGGCGTATCGCGGAACACGGTGCGCAAGGTGTTGCGTTCGGGCGCGACGGCATTTGCCTATGAGCGGACGGTGCAGCCGTTGCCGAAGCTGGGGCCGTGGGCCTCGGAGCTGGAAGGGTTGCTGGAAACGAACGAGCGCAAGGCGCGGCGCGAGCGGCTGACGATGATCCGGATCTTCGAGGAGCTGCAGGGTCTGGGTTATCGTGGCGGCTACGACGCGGTGCGCCGATATGCGGCGGGCTGGCATCGCGGGCGGTCGGCAGCGACGGCCGCGGCCTATGTGCCGCTGAGCTTCGACCCGGGCGAGGCTTACCAGTTCGACTGGAGTCACGAGGTTGCGATCATCGGTGGTGTGCCGACGACGGTGAAGGTCGCGCACATGCGGCTGTGCCACAGCCGGATGTTCTATGTGCGTGCCTATCCGCGCGAGAGCCAGGAGATGGTCTTCGACGCCCATGACAAGGCGTTCGCCTTCTTTGGCGGGGCCTGCCAGCGCGGCATCTACGACAATATGAAGACGGCGGTGGACGCGATCTTCGTCGGCCGCGAGCGCCAATATAATCGCCGCTTCCAGCAGATGTGCGCGCACTATCTGGTCGATCCGGTGGCCTGCACGCCGGCGTCGGGGTGGGAGAAGGGACAGGTCGAGAATCAGGTCGGCTTGGTGCGGGAGCGCTTCTTCACGCCCCGGCTGCGGTTCAAGAGCTATGGCGAGCTCAACGCCTGGTTGGAGGATCGCTGCCTGGCCTATGCCCGCCGCGCAGCGCATCCCGAGCTCAAGGCGCAGACGATACAGGAGGTGTTCGAGCAGGCGGACCGCCCGGCATTGATCGCCTATCGCGGGCCGTTCGACGGCTTCCATGCGCTGCCGGCATCGGTATCGAAGACGCTGCTGGTCCGGTTCGATTACAATAAATACTCGGTCCACGCGAAGGCGGCAGGACGGCCGGTCGAGATCCATGCCTATGCCGACCGCATCGTGATCCGCCAGGACGGCGAGAGCGTCGGCGAGCATGTTCGGCGGTTCGGGCGCGAGCAGACGATCTACGATCCGTGGCACTATGTGCCCGTCCTCGCGCGCAAGCCGGGCGCGTTGCGCAACGGTGCCCCCTTCAAGGAATGGGATCTGCCGCCCGCGATCGAGCGGGTCCGGCGGCGGCTTGCCGCCCATGCCGATGGCGATCGCCAGATGGTCGGCATCCTCGCGGCGGTGGTGAGCGACGGGCTGGACGCCGTGGATGCGGCCTGCGCCGAAGCGCTCCTTGGCGGCCCGATCAGCCGCGATGTCGTACTCAACATCCTGACCCGCCAGCGGCAGCCGCCGGCGCCGCTCAACATCGCGACGCCCGAAGGGCTGCGACTTGCCCATGAACCTATTGCCGACTGTGCCCGATATGACAGCCTGAGGAGGTCTTATGGAACGCCACGAGATCCTGGACATGATGGCGACGCTGAAGCTGGCCGGCATGCGCCATGCCTATGACGAGGTCGTCGCCGATGCGGTGAAGCGGCAGCACTCCGCCCAGCGCGTGATCGGCGACCTGCTCAAGGCCGAGATCGACGAAAAGCAGGCCCGCTCGATCAAATATCAGATGACGATTGCCAAGCTGCCGCTGGCGAAGGAACTGGCCGGCTTCGACTTTACCGCCACCCCGATCAACGAGCCCCTGGTCCGCGACCTTGCCACCGGCGGGTTCCTGACCAGCCAGCGCAACGCCGTCCTGGTCGGCGGAACCGGCACGGGCAAGACCCATCTGGCCATCGCGATCGGCTGCGCCTGTGTGCGCAGCGGTGCCAGGGCCCGGTTCTACAATACCGTCGACCTGGTGAACCGGCTCGAAGCCGAAGCGCGCGCCGGCAAGCCGGGGCGGATCGCCGACCATCTGTCGCGGCTCGATCTCGTGATCCTCGATGAGCTCGGCTATCTGCCGTTCGCCCTCTCCGGTGGCCAGCTCCTGTTCCACCTCGTCAGCCGGCTCTATGAGCAGACCTCGATCATCGTCACCACCAACCTTGCGTTCGGCGAATGGCCCAGCGTGTTCGGCGACGCCAAGATGACCACCGCACTGCTCGACCGACTGACCCACCATTGCGACATCGTCGAGACCGGCAATGAGAGTTGGCGCTTCAAGAGCCGCGAAGCCGCCTAACCCCTTCCCCCGGACCCCCATCCCCCGGGTTGACCCGGTGGGCCCACAGGTACCTCCCACGGACGCCGCCGCCAGCGCTCCTGACGGCGCGCGGCGTCGTCCGCGGGGCCCTCCTATGGACTACCGGGACAACCCGAACTGCCATTATCCGGGGGTCAACTTTGGACGCCGATAGGGGGTCAACTTCCAATGCCGTTTGACATTCTGCGCGATACCCAGTGCCTTCGCGTGCCCAGTGGTGAACACGATCTGGATGTGGAAGCCTTTGTTGCCCGAGTAATTGACCGTGATTCCCTCGAAGTCGATCCACTGCGAGCACGCCTTGTAGAGCCTGCCCACGGCGCAATTCAGAGGCTTTCCGTCGTGGCTGCGGCACCACGCCATTTGCCTTTTGAAGAAGGGGAGATCGGTCTGGTCGAACTCGTAGGTCATGACCTGAAATTGGCCCCAGACGACACGATCCTTGGGTGCGACCCATTTTTCTTCACCGTCCACGATGACCGGGGGTGGTGGGATCGATAGCGGATTGGTGAAGTAGGTCAGCCCATGCCAAGCATCCGGGAATTGGAGCATGGTCTGGGCGAGAAGATGGTTTTTTCCCGCGACAAACTTATCCAGCGCCACCCCTAAGTAGAATTGCTGGGCAGGCTGGAAAAACTGCGGGGCAACCACTCGATTGTGAAACTCCCCCATGGAAAACTCGATTGCGTTCTTGAATTGGCGGACCTCTTTCGGCCCCAATACGACGGATGCGTATTCTAAAAAATCCTTCATGTTCTACCCTACACCCATTCAGTGGATGACGGGAGATAGTTGAGGGTGGTTCCAACCGTGATCTCGCGGACATGACTCCAAGAGCATCCCGTCGCGAGCATTTTACCATGCCGGATTCGTCGCCCGCAATATTCATGGAGTGCGTGATGCGATTGGATGTGGGATTGGGTAGAAGCGGGCAAAACCCGCTCATAAGACTGGTTCCTTATATATATATATGGGTTCTGTCCTTACGGGTGGGTTTGCCGAAAAATACACGCCCTACATTCCCATCGCATCACGCCAACCGGGACTACTTCTTCGACTTCCATTCTAGCGCAGATGTCGGCGGCATGCCCCAGCATGCCAACGCCATCAGTTTCTTGGTGAGATTCGGAGATCGATGGTCGCCGGGACACTTTCCAAAACCATGGCGGAACCCACCTCGGACTGACGGAGGCTCGTTTTCCAAAACCGGGGTGGGGACGAGTTCTGGAAATCGTTCGTAATTCAGTGGGTTGTGGAATGGGTTAGGGCCGGTTGGCGAGGAAGTCGTTCATTGCACTGAAGGCGTTACTCGTAATCAGGGGGCTGGCCGGGCATGGGTCTCTGACAACCCCCGTTGCGGTAGCCGCAGGACCGAGCCGCCAGTGCTGCCCGCGATTATTGATGATGAGCCGGTCACCTTGCTTCGCCAGAGGGAACACGGCGTCCAGCAGCCATCGGCGTATAAAAATCGACGATGGAAGGCGTGGGATCATCCGCTGATTTTCTTTCTCTTGGCTGAGGCGGGGGCTGCGATAGGTGCAGGCATTGACGACCACGACCTTTCCGGGACCGATCAGGTGACCGTAGTTGGTGTCGTCATAGTAGCGCGAGACGAATGACCAATCGGCGTGCGATGGATCATCAATCCGCGCAACATAAGCCTTGATAGCCGCTTCGTCGGAAAACTCACTGGGGGTGATGGCCGGATCATATTTGGCGTTCGCTCCAAGAATGATCACGGGGGCGGTCAGGACATGCCCGACATATGGACTGACCGGATAGTCGAGGTTGAAGGTGTGAGGACCAGCATCGAGCACCTTACGGTCTAACCGATGTCCCCACTGCCCTTGATCATCGACCTCCTGTTGCCCGCGCCAGAAGGTGACAATATCTTCTATGTGCATCAACGATCCCCCTGCGTCAGTGCGGGCCGGATGAATCGCTGCCCCCCCGGATAATGATGTCGGATGAGAGGAGGCGTGGATAGGACGGTGAAACCATCATGGAAGGCCGCCCACCATCATCAAGCTGGCGACCTAAATATCGGTATGCCGACACCGATCTCCCTCACTGACTGTCCCAGCCTTATCGACCTCATGCTGACCGCCGACGAACTTGGTCCGAGCTTCACGGTCAGGGGCGTGCCGTGTTCGGTGGGAAACATTGGGGATCACGCCTGCCTCGAAGCCGTTACGGAAGATTTTGGCCTGAGGGTGATTTTCCCCGGATGGTATGCCGGAGAACATGGGCGGCCCGCCTACATCATAATCGTGGGCGAACCTCACCTATGCCTCCAATGGCTCCCCATGGATCCCGCCGACAAAAACACACTGATCCAGCGCCTATCGCTCAACGCAACCGACAGGATGCTCGCCACATTGGCGGTTTGATCGTCATCTCCTGCCCCACTTGGGTAACCCTATCCGGCACACCGGCTGAGACACGATCCGCGTCTCATATGGATCGTTTTTCTTGACGAAACAGCGATCTGTGAGAGGGTCTAAGAGCCATGCGAGACACAGAAGACGCGATGCGGTTGGTTACGCAGAAGGATGAGGAGGGATGTGGCATCGCCTGCGTGGCGATGTTGGCGGGCACCACCTATGCGGTTGTGGCGAAGACCTATCGCCGGGTGTGCGGCAAAAAGCCCGGCGACAAGGTGGAGGGCACGGCGCTTTCGGAACTCAAGGAGATCATGCGCCAACATGGCGTGCAGATCGAGGGCCGAGGCCGCTGGATCGGCAGGCGCAGGCCGGATGAACTCGATCTCGATTGCCCGGCCCTCATCAAGATGAATCCCCGGCAGGAAGGGGAGAGGTGGCATTGGGCGATTTGGGATCATCGTGGTCGCACGCTCCTCGATCCAAAGGTGCCTGCCTACAAGCGTCAGAAGTTCATCTCCTACTGGCGGCTTCGGTTGGCCCCAGAGCAAGGAGCATGATGATCACGGCCACTGGACAAGGAGCACCGATGGGCAAGACGCTGGGCTACGCGCGGATCAGTTCGGATCAGGGGCAGGATATCGCCTCTCAGAAGGCGATGTTGGAGAAGCTGGGCGCGGTAGTGGTGTTCGTCGATGTCGGCAATGGATCGTCGCTCGACGGTCGTGACCAGTTGGAAGCCGCCATTCGCTTGCTCGATGAAGGCGACACCTTGCTGGCCCTCCATCCTGACCGTCTTGCCCGCGATACCGCCGACCTGCTGACCATCGCCAAACGGGTGATCGAGAAGAAGGCGGTGCTGCGGATCAACGATCCCACCATCATACTCGACGGCACCGATATCATGGCCGAGGTGATGCTGACCGTTTTCGGGTTGGTGGGGATGATGGAGAAGCACTTCATCAAGGCGAGGCAGCGCCGGGGCATTGAGGCTGCGAAGTTGAAGGGGGTCTATAGGGGCCGTCCGGTGACGATCAGCTCGGACGCTGTGAAGGAACTTCGCCAGCAGGGTCTCGGCGCAACTGAGATCGCCAAGCGTCTCAAGATCGGCCGCGCATCGGTCTATCGGGCCTTGTCGGCGTGAGCATGTGGTTGCCCGCGGTGCAGCAATCAGGCGATGGCCTCAGGATCAGGGGCGTAGGCGGGTAACAGACATCTCATGGAGACCTGATGCTCGACCTCGCCACTACGCTTGCCATCATAGCCGCTAGCGTCACCATCATCGGGGCGCTTGGGATTATCGTGGCGATGTCCCGCACCCCGGAACACCGAAGCCGCCGACCACCCAGTCAGCACCTTGATCCTCGGCGTAGATAGAGCCAGCCATGTTCAAGACCTGCCCACCTACAGTCCCGGCATGAAGCAATGGGCCTCAATGGGCACCACGACAACCGCCGAAGTCCGGTATAATCACCGGCAGTAATCGCTGAAAATCGTGAACCACCATGAGGGGATACATGAAAAAACCTGATCTCTCGGGCGTCAAGGCAAGTGTCGAGAACGGACTGGCCGTCGCCAAGGAACGCGCCGAACCGGCAGCCAAGCAGGTTTATGAAACAGGCCGCTCAGCCCTTCGAACCAAAGCCGGGAAGAGACTGGCAACCGGCGCTGTAGCAGGCGGCGCAATCGGCTTCGCCCTTCCTCTGCTGAGCATCGCCACAGGAGCTGCCCTCGGCGCTGGGGTAGTGCTCCTCATCAAAACCTTGCAGGATCGGGACACTGAATAGCACCGAGCTACGGAGCGAAGAATGGGACTGTTCGACCGTAACGGGAATGATCGGACCAAGGATGGCCCGAAGGTGAAGAATGGGCCGAACAAAGGGCTGACCCGCGCGAAGAATGCCGATGGTCGCTGGCGCGGAAAACGCGACGACGCAGGGAAGCCCCGAAAAGACCCCTCGGAATCGTAAGGAGCGATGCGTGCCAGACCGTGATCCCGAGATCATCGACTCCGATCTCTCCCGCACCGTCACCCGCCATGGCATCACCGTAACGGTCCACATCTATCGGCTCAAACACGATCCGAAATGGACGCTCGAAGTCGTGAATGAAATCGGCACATCGACGGTCTGGGACGATCCGTTCGAAACCGAACAAGCCGCGCTCGACGCGTTTGAAACGGCCCTCGCCGAAGAGGGAGTCGAGACCTTCCTTGACGGGAGCGATGCCGAGACCCTGCACTGATCCGAGGATCGTTCATGCCCCTTCAAAACCGTGTCGATCCGCTCAACAATATCGTCGCCAACGACTCTCGCGGCATGCTCATGGGCAATCGCGGATGCCTCCACGATGACCAGAAGCAGATCGCTGGAAAACGATGGACCACGCATAGCTGGGTCACCTGTGCCCTGAGCTTCAATGGTCGGAAACGCGAGCTCATGGCTCCCCGCAATTATACCGAACTCTTCTTCCTCGACGAAGCCACCGCATTAGCGGCCGGTCATAGGCCGTGTTGGGAATGCCGTCGAAACAACTACACCGCGTTCATCTCGGCGTCGAAACAAGCGCACAAACTGCCCATGGATGAGAAGCTCACCGTGAAGGAAATCGACAAGGTGATGCATCGAGACCGCACCACGGCCATCGCAGATCGCGCCCCCATCCTTGGTAATGATTTGCCCGATGCGGCAATGGTTATCGACGGTGAGAAGCGTATCTGGGTCCGATGGCAAGGAGCCTTCTACCAATGGTCCTTCGAAGGTTATGGCACAGTCCAAGACCAGTTTGACGGCCCCGTCAAACTGGTCACGCCGAACAGCACCATGCGCGTTCTTCGCCATGGCTATCGCGCCGGAATGCACCCGACTCTCTGCCCGCCCGTTTTAGGTCCCACTCCGGAACCCGCTAAACCCGTGCGAAGCGCAATAATTCGTAAGATCCAATGCTTACGATGGCAATTACTGACCGCGCCCGTTACACACCAAAGCCGCCTGCCACCGCTATCCGCTGACCTGTGACGTAGCCCGCCTGGTTCGAAGCGAGGAAGACGGCTGCGTGGCCGATTTCCTCTGGCTGCCCCCATCGCTTCAAGCACAAGAGTTTCTGAACGTCCCTCGTCCACGCCTCGTCGAAGACCCCTGCCGCCGTCAGTTCTTTGAACATGCCGGCCTCGATCACGCCGACCAGCACGGAATTGGCACGGATGCCGTTGACGCCTTCTTCCTTCGCTATCCCACGGACGAGTGCCTCGATCGCACCCTTTGGTGCAACGGAAAGCACGTCCTTTTGCGGCCACCACAAGTCACCAGCCGAACCGAGATTGACATAGGATCCACCCCCGGAGCGACGAAGTTCCGGGAGGGTCGCCTTCACGACATTGAAGAAGCCGTTGACGTCCTGCTCGACAGCTTCGTTCCACTGGTCGTGGGTCACGTCGGCGATATCGACCTGCGCCGTCAGCATGGCAGCGGCGTAGACGACGGTGTGGATGCGACCATGCGCGGCTCTGACATCTTCGACGAGCTTATCAATTGTCGCCCGTTCACCAGTTGTGACGCGGTGACTGGTTACGTTGCCGCCCAATTCAGTGATGGCTGCCTCCACCTGATCGGCTTTCTCTTTACGGCGCCGATAAGTGATCGCGACCGGGGAACCCGCTTTCGCGAATTCCTGGGCGACGACACCGCCGATACCCCCGCTGCCGCCAATGATGAGAGCGCACCCATCGGGAAATCTCCTGCCGGTCATTGGTCCTCCGCTTTCACAAGCCATGTTTCGAAGCTGTGATTTGTCAGGCTCGCAGGATCACGCCAAGCGACACGCGTGACCGCCCGCGCGCCTAATTTTGGAGGGCCATCGAACGGATGGTGCAGGGGACGCATATCGGCCCACCGATCATAGCGACGGGTCCTGGCCCCTCAGATCGGCGGGCTCGACGGGCCTGATCGCCATCAGCACCGCATACCAGACATCACCTTGCCGATGCACCGTCCGGGCTTCCTCGCCCAATTCCATGACCGCGGCGGAGAATTCGGTGACGATGGCCTTCAATCTTGCGGCTTCCGATCGCGAAAGTTTTATGGTCTTGAGGTCCCACATGGCGGACGGCTGCGAGTAATCCATCTCGGCAAAGCCCTGCTTTACGACCTTGTCGAAAGCGCGGCGCACCGGTCCGTCGGGCCGCCATTCGATCACCTTGCGCGTAAGGAGCTTGACGCGATTGCCCGGCAGTAGGTCGATAAGCCGCAAGCGGTCCAGAAAGACGAGGCACTGGATAAACTCCGGCTCGTCCAGCTCGAATTCTCTCCTGATGTCCTCAGGCGGCCAGCCATATCTCAGCATCCGGAAAACGAAGGCGTTGAATAGATTTTCCGACAGAATGCGCTCCTGCTCGTCGGTAAGGACCGCCGGCCGAGGATCGACCTCCTGCTCGGCGAGCCGGGTAAGCTCGGAGAGCGATAGATCGACCAACTCGCCAAAGCGCTGAAGAACCTCGATCGTCATGCCGTGACCGGCCAGGTAACGCTTGACGGTTCGCTCTCCGACGCCAAGCTCGCGCGCGACGTCGGCATATCTTAGCCCCTTCGCCCGCAGCAGGTTTTTGAGCATCTCCATGATCCGAGGGACTTGGTCTGTCGTGCGCTCTTGCATGGCAGGAGACTGACGCAACGAAAACGGCGTCGCAAGCGGTGCTGGCTACGCCGAAGGGCCACAAATTGCCGGTCCCAGCGTCACGACATGGCCCTTCCCAGATTTTCCCCGCCGGTGCGTCCTGCTCGCTTGCGAGCCCCCACCCTTCTGTGCAGCCTGATTTCCACGCAATTTCACACATGAAGCGGGGCCGGGACAGGCTGGCGGGCTCCGCCAAAGCGGCGTGGATCAAAGGCAGCAAATGCCTTGCTTTCATTGTCCGGGGGAGGAGAGGAATGGCTATCTGGCGAAGGATATTTCGAGGCAGTTGCACGCTGTCGTCGATCATCGCTCTCTCAACGCCGTGCATCGCGCAATCTTCCGAAATGACCGGGCAACCGAACCAGGCGGGCACCGACAAGCTCGAAGAGATCGTTGTGACGGCGCGTCGTCAAAACGAAGCGCTTCAGGACACGCCCCTGTCAGTGACGGCGCTCGGCACCGCCACGCTCGAGCGACATAATGTCGCCAATCTCGAGGCGATAGGGGACATCGTGCCCAATCTCGATATCGCGGTCACTGCAGGCAGTACCACGGCCGCCAACATCTATATCCGCGGGATCGGTACCTATGACTACCAGATCTACACAGATCCCCCGATCTCGATCTACATTGATGGCGTTCTCATCGCGCGACCAGGTGCGGCACTGTTCGATCTCGTCGATCTCGAACGCGTCGAAATCTTGCGCGGGCCGCAGGGAACGCTATTTGGCCGCAACACGACGGGCGGGGCGATCAACATGACGACCCAGGCGCCGCTTGATCGGGCGTCATTCCGACAGCGGGTCGGTTATGGCACGGACGACGAATTCACTTTTCGCACCGCGATCGATAGCGGTGAGATCGGCTCTTCGGGCCTATATGCCAAGCTTGCTTATTCTCATCGACAACGCGACGGCTACGTCCGCAACCTTAACCGTGGCGGAAGTCGCGATCCGGGGTGGTTGGACAGTGACGCGATTTGGGCAAGCCTGCGTGGCGATCTTGCGGATAATCTGAGCTTCCAGCTCAACCTGGACTATTCCGACTATCGCGCCCAGCAGCCGCTTTCGCAGATCGTCGCCGCCGACGATGACGTCATCACCTATTTCTCGAACTCCGAGGCGCTTGGAGGCGATCCCTTCCAGTTCGGAACGGGCCGCGTCAAACGCGCCTTTGCGGGATATCAGCCTGCTGATCACAGCGAATTCTTCGGCACATCCCTCAAAGTTGATTATGACGTGTCGGACGACATTCTTATCCGGAATATCACCGGCTTCAGGTCGAACTCCATCAACGAGCACAGCAATCTGGGTGGGCAGGGACGCCTCAAGGGGATCGTCCTCGATCCGGGAAGCGGCACGACCAGCGTGGGCGATGTCACGCCATGGACATTGCCGCATAACGACACCAGCGACGATCAATTCACCAATGAACTTCAGCTCATCGGCAAATCAGGGGATCTGTCTTACACTCTGGGCTTGTTCTATCTGGAATCAGATGGGTCGCTCATCAATACCAACCTTTTCACGTTCGTATTGCCGGGCGGAACCATCGGTATAAACCAGAATCTGACACGCCGATTCAAATTAAAGACACGATCCTATGCGGGCTACGGCCAGGTTACATACAAACCTGGCTCCATGGATGAAAGACTCGAGCTCAGTGCAGGCATAAGATACACGTCCGACAAGAAGAGGATCAAGGAAAACACCACATTCAATGAAATTCCAACAAACGTCCGGGAAGCATCCGATAGTTGGGATAATGTATCTGGCCTCGGCTCGATAAGCTATAAATGGACACCGTATCTACTCACCTACTTGCGGGTTTCTACTGCTTATCGCGCCGGAGGCTTCGTTCCCAACACAGTCGGCAGCTATGATCCGGAAAAGGCCATCGCCTACGAGGCCGGCATAAAATCGGAGTGGCTCGACAGCCGCGTGCGATTCAATGCGTCGATCTTTCGGACCAACTACAAGGATCTGCAGATACAAAATACGATCCAGGGCCTGCCGGTCGTCACCAATGCGGGTCGAGCGGTTTACCAGGGCACGGAGGCGGAACTGACAGTCATGCCCGTGCGGGACCTGCAGCTTCAGGCGAGCATAGGATATGTGGACCCGAAGTATAAATCCTATCTATTTGTTGATCCTGTTACAGGCGATTCGATCGATCTTTCCGACGAGGCAAAATTCAACGGCGTTTCCAAGGTCAACGCCGCTGCCGGCTTCCAATATTCTACAATGATTTCGGATGTGGGCCTTCTGACGTTCAGCATGGACTATTCGTACAGAAGCAAGAAATACTGGTTCCCGCTAACGAGATTGACACCCTACAACCCCGACGTGGCCGCCGGAGCGAGCAACAATCTCGCCGCACGACTGGCGCTGTCCGATGTGGAGGTATCTGGCGTCAAGCTGGGATTCGAACTGTGGGTCGACAACATCACCGACGAACTCGTCCGCGCCGCCGGGCTCGATTTCGGATCGTTCGGGACGGTGGTGTACGAACGCGGCCGCACGGTGGGCCTGAACGTGCGCGCGGAATTCTAGAATTCCAGCATAAGCGGGCGGGGCCACTGCCCGGGTTTCCGAAACAGGAGGACGAAAGATGCCGAAATTCCTGATGACTGTCCGGTCCAACGCCACGCCAGGCAAGGACGAAGAATATAACCGCTGGTATGATGAGTTCCACGTACCCGAACTCTTGATGACGCCGACGCTTGTTGCCGCTCAACGCTTCCGGATTTCGGATGTCTCACCCGCCGATTATCCCGGCTACCTCAAACCGGAGTTCCGATACCTGACGGTATATGAGATCGAGTCTGAGAGTTTGGAGCACACACGCGAGGTCCTCTGGGCGCCATCGAACATTGCCCGCATCAGGAAATCCGACGCATTCGACTCTTCACGAGTTGATTGCAGCCTCTACGTGCCGCTTGGCCCGCGCGTGACGGAACGCTGATGAAGATCCAGCCCAACCGCGTTGAGCCGGTGGCACCCCGCCAAGCCTGGCTTGACGTGGTCAGCGGTTAGGTGTTCCCAAAGCAAGCCATCGACGCCTTGCGGAAGGGGCTCTCGCAGACAAGGGTAGCTGAATCGCTCATTCGCATTGGCCGGGTCGACACGGATTGAGGCCTGTCTTCTCGCGGCTTCCGCTAGAGCATGCCTCGGTTGAGCAAGCCCCACCGGCGTCGATCAAGTTGCTCCATTCGTTCCTGCCTGCCGACGCGGCGGCAGGATTTCATCGAGTCGCCGAGCTGATCTTTGGTGAGCCGTGTCATCATTGGCCGCGGTGGTCTGTCCACGCCAATCCAGCGGAATGTTATATAGCCTTCGGAGTGACCAGAGGCGTCGAGCCAGTTGGGAACGCCCGGATCATCGTGTGAGATCAGGATCGTCATCATTCCGTCCGGATCGAGCTCCGCATAATGGCGGTTGGTGCTCGAAAAGCGGTCGCGATAGTCCATGCTCTCCCACCACGCGTTCCCCAGTTCGACCGACCAATACCGCGCGGCTGGTGGTTTCACGCGAATAACGAGGATCTCATCGGGCTGAAGCTGCCAATAGGCAATTACCGGCTCACCGCCCGGTGTGGCGTCGACTTCGTTGGTTTCCAGCTCGCTATAAGCCAGAAACGTGTGTGGTCTTGCCTTCCATCGGGAAAGCATTTCCGTCCAGTAGCGGACCGATGGACCGAGCCACGTGGCCGAGCGTTTCAGCCCCTGCAGAAGCTCTTGCGACGCCAGAACCGGCCGCGGTGCATCGCAACCGATGCGCTCGATCATCGCGCGCATCGGTTGCTCATTCTCCCAATCGGAGAAGAATTGGCGGATGGTCACCCTGTAGGTATCCGGTGAGGATCGAAGCCAGTTTGGTCCGCAGGGGTCCGGCCCGATGTTCAGCTCGAACCTGCCGTCGGCCGCGACTTCCAGCTCATCTCCTAACAGGATGGCAGCGGCCCGTCCGCCAAAGGGCGTTTCCCCTTTCTCCACCGCGGTTATCGCCACATAGTCCGCGGTTCCGCGATGCCCCTGTATTCGGTAGTGGTCGAGACCGTTGATCGGCGCGCCCAAATAGAGCGCGTCCGGGTTATCACCTCCCTGCTTGCGGACGGGATCGAAATAGTGCGCCAGCTCGGGATGCAAGGGGTCGGCATTCTCCAGTTCGAACTGCAAGGCCAAGGCAATGTTGCGGGCGACCTGTCGAAGCCCCGCTGCCCGATCCACGCCTCCGTTTGGCGCCGAAGGGAGGAAGGCATTCTCGCCGGCTCGTTTGAGTTCCTCACAGAAGGCATTCCACCCCGAACGGAGGGCCGCGATATCATCTCCCATGGTCAGTCCTCATCGGGAACGTCGAATCGTTGCTGGTATCTGCTGTAGAGGTCGCGCTGGTGACGCACTTCGGCATCCTCGCCAACACCATATTTGTGCGCACCGAACTTTCCCTTGGGCTTACCCTCAAGATAGCTCTCCATCGCAGCTGCCGCACCGGCATCGAGCGTGATCCCCATTCGCTCGTAGAGTCCGGAGATGGCACCTTCAGGATCATTGATCAGATCGGCATAGCGGGAGGCGAATATCTGCGAGGCGGGAACCGCACCTGACTCGACCCAATCGATAAGCTGGTTCAGCCTCGCCGCTGTCGCTTCGGGCGTCATCAGCGCCTCGAACGCCATCACATCGAACGGCTGATTGCTCCGCATCCAGTACAAGGTCGCCAGCATATTGGTGATCGAGGCGTTCGCCTTGATCGGGTCGCGGTGGGTCACGACCAGGCGCGCGTCAGGAAAGACGTTGAATAGCGTAGGAAGATAGCCGAGATGCGACGGCGACTTGAGCAGCCAATGTCGCCTCGGGTTGCGCCACTGCAAGAGCTTGAGAACCCTGCGATAATATTCCAGCGCCGGCGTCATGTCGGCACTCGCAAGCCACATGCTGTAACTGGCCATCGGCGCCTTCGACGGCATATTGTCGCTGCGGAAGGAGGCTTCATAGACGGCCACGCATTCCGCCGGAATCCAGCCCCCGCTTTCGTGCATGGCCTGCCATGGCGGTGCCGCTCGTCCCCATTGCGTTAGCAGATGGTGAGCCGCCTCGGCGCGCGGATCGCTTCGATAGGTTTCAGTTTCGGGTGGAGGGCACGGAAACATCGCCTCCCAGCTGCTCGGAACGCCGAACTGCGAATCCTGGGACAGGAGTTCGAATAGTATCGACGTGCCCGAGCGTCCGAGGCCCGTGATGATGACGGGCGCATCGATCACCTCGTCATCAATCTCGGGGTGAAGCCGGTAGGCATGTTCAACCCGCAATCGCGCTTCGAGGAGATTGAGAAGTTCGTTCCGTGTCATAATACGGCCGAACAGGTGAAGATCGGCATCATCGTCGAGCGAACGCGTCAGTATTTCGAAGGGTTCTCGCCAGTCGTTTTCGCCGAACTCCGACAGGCCGGTACGTCGCCTGGCGGTCTCGATCAGGTTCTCCGCATCGAGCGGAACGATCGCCGCTGGATCCATATGCCGGCTCTCGTCAATGATCGCCGCCAGCCAGCCGGGCCGTTCCGGCGGCAGCCAGTAACGTGACGCGCCACTCACTGGGATGCCCCCGATGGCTTCATCGCCGCAGCAATCCGAGCCTTCATCGGTTCGACCCATTCCTCCTTAAGGCGCGGTGAAAGCAGACCTGCCGCATCGAGCTCGTCGCAAAGGACCATCTGATGGCCGATGTCGAACATATCCGTCTGGCGAATGAACTTGCCCTCGCCACCATATGTGATGAACGAAACGCCGTGCGTCTCGTAGTGGCGACCGTCTGGTCGGAGACCGGGCCCTCTATTCATCCAGTGCGTGATGATCTGGTCGCCGTTGATCGCATAGCTCACATAGGGAAAGGTCCAGCCTTCCCAGCCCGACCCGACATCCATGTCCCGGCCATAATGTGTGCGCCTGATTTCCTCACGCCCGTTCGCGACGACCGGCATGACGCCGCCATAGTCGCAATTGTAAACGCAGTCTTCGTGATAGAATTCATCCGCAAGCCAACCCCAGCTGTTTCGTTGCTCGCTTTCCTTGAATGCCGCGATCAGCCGCTCGACAGTATCGGTCATATCCTGCTGAAAATAGCTCATCTTCCTCTCCCTCGTCCCTTCTAGCTGAGGCAAGTCTCGTCGTTGAAAGCCCGAAGCTGACGGATCAGGCCATGCTCGTTGAAGGTAAGTGTTTCGAAGACGCTCAGCGAAACCGTCCCTTCGCCACGAAGCGAAAGGTTCGATCGAAAGCACAAAAAGGCCTCGTCGCCGTTTACAACAAGGCGCTCCAATTCGTTGGAGCACTGCCAACCGGCCTCGATACTTCCATGCCAAAAGGTGACGAGTGCGTCCCGGCCTCGTATCACGGGTGCGCCTACGGGCTCTTCGACAACTACATCTTCGGCAAAAAGGCTGACGCGACCCGCGATGTCGTCGCTAGCATAGGAAGACAGATAGGCGTGCACGACACGCTCGATATGAGCCCTGGTCGAGTGGGCAGGAATCGCCGAATAGGTTTCCAGAAAAAGGTCACGCAGCATCACGCCTCTCCTCAGAAACTTGCTCGAAGTTGGACGCCGCCATTGCGCGGGCGATTGTAGGTGACCCCGCCGAAACCCAGCGAGCCATAGTCGATGCCACCAATGATAACGTGCTTGTTCAACAAGTTACTAACCCAAGCGGAAATCTCCACTTTTCCGCTACCCGCCGATATGTCGCCAAGCGCGATACGGGCGCTGAGATCATTGTCCGCACCGCCAGCGATGGCAGCGTTGAACGGGCTGTCCCGGTCGAGGACATTCCAGTAGCGACCGCTCTTATAGCTATAGTCGACGCGCAAGGAGAGTTCACCGATGCCGACCTGCGCCTGATATTGTGCGGCTAGGCTTGCGGTGGTCTTCGACACATAGGCAAAGCGCGCCTGATCGGCGACGTCGATCACCTGATCGGTTACAGGATCGCGATACAGGAACTCCTTGTACTTCGGATCGACATAGCCGACCGATGCCTCGAGGCGCAGTCCGTCGACCGGGAGTGCCGCGACCTCGAGTTCGAAGCCTTGGTACGTCGCTCTGCCCGCATTGACAGTTTCGTTAGTGGTTCCGCTCGATCCGGCAACAAATTGGGTGACCTGAAGATCATCATAATCCGTGTAGAAGATCGTGCCGTTGAACCGAAGGCGGCGATCGGCCAGGTCGGCCTTGATGCCAAGCTCCCCCGATAACGCCTTCATGGGACCATATCCGTCATTGACGCTCTGCGGGTTGAAACCGCCGGCCTTGTAGCCGCTCGCGATCCGCGCAAACGTCATCACATCGGGCGTCCACTTGTAGCTCACAGAGGCCGTTCCACTGAAATTGTCGAATGAGCGATGCAGCGATCGGGCCGGCAGTGGAACGCCATCCGAACTGTTCTGTTGGTCCATAGCGCGCCGGTCATGCGTGTAGCGGCCGCCTAGCGTCAGCTCGAGACGGCCGTCCGATGACGATGGCCGCCAGCTGGCTTGGCCGAACCCCGCAAAGGACTCTGCGTCGGCGGAATAGGCTGTGGTTGGCTGGATATTGAGCGCGGCACCGCCGCCCAGAACGAACGTCAGAAAATAAGGTGCGAATTCGCTTACATTCTCGTTGAAATAGTAGAGGCCGGCAACATAGTTCAGGTCTTCAGCTTCCCCAAGAACTTGAAGTTCCTGTGAAAATTGGTCCTGCTTACGCTCGGAGGATGGAAGCGCGGCATAAGGGCTCACCGGGACCGCGCCGGAAATCCCAAGCACCTCGCCCAGCAACGGCCCATTGCCATCGAGTTGAGTGTTCTCGCGGATCGACAAGCTCCGCCACGCGGTGATGGACTTGAGGCTGAGGGCGTCGCTCACGGCATATTCGGCCGTCAATGCATTGCCATAGGCAATGATCTTCGACGGCGGCAGCGTTCCGGCTTGCGCAAGCCTGGAAAGGTAACGCTCCGACACGACGAAGGGCGCCCCACCATAATTTGGGGACCGCGAAAAATAATCTATCACTGCCTGGGATGCCGCGCGAATCTGCGATGCATTGCTGACCGCGTGGGTGCGCGTGTAGTCGCCGCGATAATCCAGCGTGAAGTTCGAACTCAGCTCCGCGATCACCGCAGCGGTTGCGCCCGTCGTCCGGACCGAGCCCGGATCGTCGTTCGCATCCGTCAGGACATTGTCCACGAATCCATCGCGCTGCCGCCGATAGAGGCCCAAGCGAGCCTTGACTCCGGATGAACCGAGGTAACCCGTATCGATGGAGCTGCTCGCCACCAGTTCGTCATCGCTGCCATAGCCAAGGCGGACATCACCGCCCAGGTCGGCGGCCGGCCCACGGCTAACGATGTTAAGCGCACCGCCGGTCGTGTTGCGGCCAAAGAGCGTACCCTGCGGCCCTCGCAGGACCTCGATTCGCTCCAGGTCGATAAGGTCGAGCAGATTGCCTGACATGCGCGCGCGGTACACGCCGTCGATATAGACGCCGACCGACGCGTCATTCGTGAAATTCGGCGCATACTCGCCGATGCCGCGGATGTAGGCGACCAGTGTCGAGGCAGCATTACCCGGACTGACGGACAGACTGAGATTGGGGACGCGAGCATCGAGATCGTCACTTGAGCGAATGTTCATGCTCTCGAGGGCCGATCCCGTAAGAGCCGTCACCGAAAGGGGGGTGTCCTGTAGCTTTTCCTCACGGCGCCGCGCAGTCACGACGATGTCCTCGAAGCCATTTTCTGTCGTGCCGGCTTCGGGAGTCGATCCTTGGGCTTGAGCCAGGAACTGCGTGTTGAAGCCGCCAAGCATGAGCAAAGCAATCGCACGCAACGACACGCAAACTATTCGCCTTTTCATCCCCACTCTCCCATGCCTTCGGACGCTGGCCC
This sequence comes from Sphingomonas sp. DBB INV C78, assembly GCF_042693015.1. Classification (NCBI taxonomy): domain Bacteria; kingdom Pseudomonadati; phylum Pseudomonadota; class Alphaproteobacteria; order Sphingomonadales; family Sphingomonadaceae; genus Sphingomonas; species Sphingomonas sp. DBB INV C78. The sequence goes on from NZ_CP170544.1 coordinate 3,496,906, forward strand.
TTCGAGGAGCCTGTCGTCGCCGTCGCGACCGGAGCGAGTTGCGTCAGGTACAAGCCTCCCATCGCGCGATTGCGCGTTGAGCGGCTTTTTACCGATCAGGTCGCTCTGGTGAGTGAATGGCCTTCGGCTCATCCACGTTGGGTGGGTGCTATATCGCGGCCCTGTCCCGCAATGCCTTTCTGCAAGCGATCAGCGTAGTTTGAGAAAAGCGATCAGATATTGACCGGTAAGACAAACGCTCGCGGGATTTTTAGCTCATTCTTGCAGCATCTGTCGCAGTTCTACTGGATGGGCGGCCGTGATCACGCAGTGCCATTCTGTCTGCGCGCGATGTTGACGACGGTCGTCGAGCGCGAGCGCGCGGACCGACGCCACAAAATCCTTCATCAGAAGATCAAGCTGGACGATCGAAACCGGCGATAACTTGACCGTCTCCAGCTCCCACATGGATTTCGGGCCGTTATAGTCCATCGTAGCGAACAGCTCGCGGGCTGATCGATCGAATGTGCGTCTCACCGGTCCGCCCTGATGCCAGTCGGGATATTTGACCGTCAGACTGCGTACCTTGTTGTTTGGCATCAGGCGGATGAGTCCCAGCCGGTCCAGCTGAACTAGGTGGGAGATCAACTCCGTCTCGCTTAGCCCGCATTCACGGCGCACTTCATCGGGCGTCCACCCGTAGCGCAGCATATAGAATACGAATGCCCGCATGACGTTTTGCGCGAGACCCCGCTCCTGCTGGTCGCTCAACCGATGGATGAGCCCCTGCTCGCCATTCAGCGCCATTTCGGCTAGATCGATTATGCGGATGTCCGCGATCTGACAGAGCTTTTCGAGGATGCTGAGCGACATGCCCTTGCCCGATAGATATCGGCGCACAGTCACTTCGCTCACCCCGAGCTCTTCAGCGATTTGCGCCTGGCGAATTCCTCGGTCGCGAAAGGTCCGCCTCAAGGCAGAGAGCAACCTCTCGACGTCGCGCTTCTGGCCCGTTGTTTCGAAGTGCTGCATCACTCGCCTCCTTCCGGGTCCTTAATTTTGAGGAGGAGGGTAACATTGGCGCAAGCCGCCTGTAGCGGGACACGACTTTGGGACGGAGCATTCGGTAGGTTTTACGGACATTAATTCGCTGCAACACTACATGCTATGAATGGCCATTCCTCGAAGTAGAGAGGGTGTCATTGTAAAGTTCTTTGAAGGCCTCCGGTTTTTTTAAAACCTGATCAGTGAGTCTTGCGCAGGAGAAGTTTGGCTCGCTCGCTGACCAAGTCGGCCAGGACGCTGTCTGCTGCGGAGTTTTGATCTAGGACGGCTTGGCACAATTGCCTGATCCTTCGATGGAGATAGGGCGCACCAATTCCGATCTCCTCGGCGAAACGGTCCCAGTGACGCGGTTCAATCTCTTCCAGTTTTGCCTTCTTGACGATCTTCATCGCGAGCTTGGCCGATAGCTCGGCATAAGCGACAGTCGACAACAGGTCGTAAAGGGGTGCGAGCCGGACCAGCCCGCCGACGTGCAGCAGGCTGAAATTCTTGGCGTGCGCATCGGCGTTTCCGATGATCAGGTTGAAGATCGCAGCGTCAGTGAGTTTGAGTATGTCACGGGCCGGGCGTGTCGCCGCTTTGCGCAGGAGCGCGAAGATGTCCCGGAACGTTGGTCCGCCTTCACTCGAGTATTTGCGCTGCGATGGCACGCCGAGCGCCTGCGCGAAGTCCTCCTGGTGCAGACGGATCATTCGCCCGTCGCCATCGACCTGGCGGTCGTAGCGTTCGATGAGAAGAAAGGACCTGTCCTCGACCGTATGCATAGTGACGGGTGCTACGTCGAGACCAATCGCAGCCGCGAGCGTCATGCAGTAGAATTCGTTCTCGGTCGTTCCTTCGAAACGCGCGATCGGGGGCTTCAGGATATGACTCGTGGGCTGCCCGGGAGCAGGCAGCGCGATCCGACCGTCGACCAGCAGGACTGGAAGCTTGGACTGGGCACCGGCCAGCGACAGGCGAAGTCCACCTTCGCCGGCGAGCATCGGCCTGATCGGCAGGCGATCAAGCAACGCTACCAAGCGGTGGTCATCAAGAATATCGGGCTGTCCATCGCTCCACGCCGGTGGCGTTTCGCCTTGCGGCAAAAGCATCAGAGCGCCCGCGACTTCACCGCCCAAGTGCTCCAGCAACCGGAAGTCATTGCCTGCGGAGACGCCCAGGGCCCTGGCAATGGCTACGCGTTGCGAATCTTCGGGCAGCATGCCCTCGAAGAATGGTTGGCATTCGCGACGGCCAAAAGGCTCCCGGCGCTTGGGCAGTGAAAATGAAAGAGCGCGTGCTTCGCTATCCTCCAGCCAAGCCGACGCGTATGCAAACTGCATTTCGCCAATCTCGTCCAGCTGCAGTGTTCCCGCGAGCTTGCCGTTCCACCATACTGAAAGTGCGTCGCTCACAGATTACCTGAAGGTGTCGCGATCGAGATTTCGCAGCCGAGTGTCGCCAGGACTTGCAACGCCTTCCCGAGTTGAAGGGTCGGCTTGCCGGACTCGAGGTCCACGATAAAGCGCACGCCGACACCGGTTGCCGCGGCAAGCTCCTCTTGCCGCAGGCCCTGTGCCTTGCGTTCCTTTCGAACGATGCCGCCTATCGTTAACGCGTCCATATTCCCGATCGGGAATATCGGGCACAATTCCGTTGAAAGCAACCGCAATATTCCCGATCAGGAATATTTCTCTCACGGAGGCAGCCGATTCAAAAAATTTTCCCGATCGGTAAAACCTATTCCTTCACTCCGCTGAGCAGAATGCGTGCGCGCGCCCTAGCGCCATCTAGCGCCGAACGGATGGCGATGCGGTGAGGCTGGTTACCCTCAAGCGATACACCGCCGAGCAACGGAGGTGGCTCGGCGGTCGGGTGCAACTGCTGCAGACGCTCGTTCGCGAAGCTTGCGAACGGTGCCTCGAGACGCTCGCCAAGGTGGCCTAGCGGCCGACCACTTCCTTCAATCGCTTGAGATCGCGGACGACCCATTTGGCGTCGGCCGAGAAGCGTTCGTCGTCCATGTCGGGCTGCCGGAACAGAGTAAGCATCACCTCGGCGCCGCTCCCATTCTGAATCACGCGCAATGGGACATAGATCTCACTCCCATCGTCGAGCTCCACCCAATGGTCCATCACGCCATGGTCGTTATAGGGCGTGAAGCGGATGCGGACGGTCCCTTCGGCTCCGTCCGCCAGCCAGCCTTGGTCATTCTTCCGCAACTCGGATTGCGCCAACCCCGACGCCCATTTCGGGAAGAATTCCGGCCGCCAGATCTGGTCGTAAAGCGATCGCCATTCCCGGTTGATCGAGACGCTGAAAGTGCGCGACGGCAGCATAATCTTCTCCATTGGGGCGCGAGGCATGGCCCGTACGCCGATGTCTGCGGACTGTCACGGACGGGAAGTCGGCCCGGTCTGCGTTCATCGACCGAATGGTCTGCGCGTCCACAGGTGAATGGCATCGGTTTGAGCGGTGGTTGAAGATCGGCGCCATGACCCTTGTGCGCGTCGAAGGCCTTGAGGCGCTGATCGACCGGCATCGCCTCGCCATTAACGAGAGTTGCGACGATCGTGGCTTGTGGCGTGCGCATCGCCGGTTCATAGGCGCCGCCCCAACCGTCTATAGCAACACTCCCGGAGAGCCCATTCGATGTCCCGTCCGGCGCTCGGCCTCGACTTTGGCACAACCAACAGCGTCGCTGCGCTCGGCAGAAATGCAGGTCAGTCGGAACTGGTGACATTTGCCGGCGAACAGGCAACCGGCGAGGTTTTCCGCTCCGCGCTATGTTTCTGGCATGACGAAGGCGTGCGCGGTGGCCTGGCCCACGAGGCCGGGCCTTGGGCCATCGCCGAATATCTCGAATATCCCCAGGACAGCCGCTTCATCCAGTCGTTCAAGTCGGTCGCCGCCAGCGCTTCCTTCGAGCACGCTTCGGTGTTCGAGAAACGCTTCCGCTTCGAAGAACTGGGACGACTGTTCCTCGAGCGGCTGGTTGCCCATGCCGGAGGCAACCTCGACGACAGGCCTGAGAGAGTCATTGTTGGCCGGCCGGTCGAATATGCCGGAGCCCGTCCCGATGCGTCGCTTGCCCGTGAGCGCTACGACCGCATGTTCGAGGGGTTCGGGACGGAGATCCATTATGTCCATGAACCACTCGGCGCCGCATTCAGCTATGCGTCCCGGCTGACCGAGCCTGCCACCATCCTCGTCGCCGACTTTGGCGGCGGCACGAGCGACTTCTCCGTCGTCCGGATCGGAGCGCCCGGCACGACCCGCCGCTGCGTGCCGCTGGGATCGGCTGGCATCGGTATCGCCGGCGATCGGTTCGACTATCGCATCGTCGACCGTTTGATCCTGCCGATGCTGGGCAAGGGTGGCAATTATCGATCGTTCGACAAGCTGCTTGAGATCCCGCGGGGCTATTTTGCCGACTTTGCGGACTGGTCGCGACTTGCGCTCATGCGCAATCGCCGGACGATGGAAGAGCTTCGCCGGCTTCAGAAGGCGGCGGTAGACCCCGACGCCATCGGCCGGATGATCGCGCTGATCGACAATGAACTGGGCTATCCGTTCTACGATGCGGTCGGGCAGCTCAAGAAGACCCTATCCACCGACCATCACGCGCCGTTCCGATTTACGGGCGGGGGGCTCGCAATCGAGGCCGAGGTGTCCCGCGCGGAGTTCGAGAGCTGGATTGCGGAAGATGTGACGAGGATCGAGGCGACCGTGGATCGGGCGCTTGCCAATGCCTCAACATTGCCGGCCGATATCGACCGCGTGTTTCTCACCGGCGGATCATCGCTGATCCCGGCGATACACTGGCTGTTCGAACGGCGGTTCGGTGCCGAGCGGATCGCCACCGGCGGTGAACTTACATCCATCGCTCACGGCCTCGCGTTGCTCGGTCAGGAGGAGAATTTGGCGGAGTGGGCCAGTGATTGAGCGGATGGGATGACGGCTCTGTCGGACGGTCCGGACAGGCAGGAATCGGCAAGCAATCGCCTGAAGCGGCGGTTCGATTCCGCCTCTGCTCGCGGCCTCGTTTCGTCCCCTTCGTCGGTCGTTCCTGACAGTCGGCTTCATGCCTACGTGGATAGGAAAGCACTTGAGCAGAGAGCTGGCGATCCGTTGGTGTGACAGGCATCGGCAAGGCTTGCGGACATGGGCTCAGCGAGCGTCCGGTCGCGCCGAGTTGCTCCCGATAGGGTCGGACCACTGAGGAGTTTTGTGGCGATCCATCAGGCTCCGATCCCGCCGGGAGCCGAGCGCGATTGGACGGGGCCGACGGGTAACGGAACCAGTCGCCCCGACTTATTGCAGGACGGGAGAAGCACAGACCCAATCCCCGCGCCCGCCAGCGCAAGCGTGACCTATGGCCAGCCCTCGGCGGTGGGCGGCTTGCGAGGCATTGCTTTCCCTCTCAATCCTCCGGTCCACTCGCCCCGGATCGTGCATGCTGCGTCCAGGCATGAGCCTCTCGACCACGTCAGACGGGGGATCGTTTCAATGCAGGCTGCGTTGGAACTAGCAGAATAACGGCGGAGATCTGAATGCCGCAGCGCGGGGACAAGGCCAATTTCGGAATATCGGGACTGGATGACATCACATCGGGCGGATTGGCCCGAGGCCGACTGTTCCGCCTCGAGGGCAGTCCCGGGACCGGCAAGACAACGATTGCGACCCAGTTCCTGATGGCGGGCGTGGCCGCCGAGGAGCGCTCGCTTTATATTACCCTTTCAGAAACCGAGGATGAGTTGCGACTTGGTGCCGCATCCCACGGATGGTCGCTCGAGGGCATCGAGATTTTTGAACTGGTCCCGCCTGAGAGCCTGCTTGATGACGATCAGCAGCAGAGCCTGCTTTATTCGTCAGATTTGGAGCTGGGCGAGACGACCAAGCGCATATTCGAGGCGTTCGAGCGGATCAAACCTGAGCGCGTGGTCCTCGACAGCTTGTCCGAGATCCGGCTGCTGGCGCAGTCGTCTCTGCGTTATCGCCGCCAGATCCTCGCCCTCAAGCATTATTTCGCGCGCAGTACGGCAACGGTCCTCATGCTGGACGACCTTTCAAGCGAGGCGAACGACCGGACGATGCACAGCGTCGCGCATGGCGTGATCCGCCTGGAAGAGCTCTCCCCGGAATATGGTGCTGAGCGCAGGCGGCTTCGTGTCATCAAATATCGGGGGCAGCGCTATCGCGGCGGCCATCATGATTTCGTCATCGATACCGGCGGCGTCCGCGTGTTTCCCCGGCTCGTTGCAGCCGAACACAAGTCGAACTTCGATCGCGAGGTGCTGCCGAGTGGATTGCCAGAGCTGAATGCCTTGCTCGGAGGCGGGGTTGAGCGTGGGTCAAGTGTCCTTATCCTCGGTCCCGCCGGCACAGGAAAATCGTTGCTCGCGCTGACGTTCGTCGTGTCGGCAATCAACCGCGGCGAAAGCGCGGCCATGTTCGTTTTCGACGAGGAACTGGGCCTGCTGTTCCAGCGCGCGCTCGGGTTGGGCATTGATTTGCAGGCGATGGTCGATACGGGTCGTCTCGCGATCGAACAGGTTGACGCAGCAGAACTCACTCCGGGCGAATTGTCCGAACGCGTCCGCCGCTGCGTGGAGGACAATGATGCCAAGACCGTCGTGATCGACAGCCTCAATGGCTATCAGGCCGCCATGCCGGAAGAGCAGGCGCTCGTTCTGCACATGCACGAGCTGTTGCAATATCTGAACCGGCAGGGCGCCTCGACCTTTCTCACTGTGGCGCAACATGGGCTCGTCGGCGACATGAAAGCGCCCGTCGACGTGACCTATCTGGCCGACACGGTCGTCCTGCTGCGCTATTTCGAAGCGCTTGGACGGGTGCGGCGCGCGATCTCGGTCATCAAGAAGCGCACGGGCGCGCATGAGGACACGATCCGCGAATATCGGATCGACCAGCGCGGAATAACCCTTGGCGAGCCCATCATGGGGTTCCAGGGTGTTTTACGCGGTGTCCCGACCCTGGTCGGGGAAACGTCGACGCTGATCGAACCGGTCGCGTGATTCCGCATCTTTCCGAGCGTGCGATCGTGCTCGCCCCGCAGGGTCGGGATGCCGCGGTCGCATGCGCCATGCTGGCCGAAGCCAGGCTTCGTTGTGAGATTGCGAAGACTCTACCCGAATTCGTTGCGCTGCTGCCGCGGGAGCCGGCTTCGGCCTGGTCGCTGAGGAAGCGCTGACAAGTGCAGACGTCCAGCCACTCGTCCGATGGATTAACGGGCAGCCAGAATGGTCGGACTTTCCGTTCATCCTGATCACGCAGCGTGGCGGGGGATTGGAGCGCAACCCGGCCGCGGGTCGATATCTCCATGCGCTCGGTAACGTGACATTTCTGGAGCGACCCTTTCACCCCACGACACTGATCAGTCTTGCTCAATCGGCACTTCGTGGCAGGCGCCGTCAATATGAGGCGCGCGCCCGTCTCGACCAGCTTCGCGAGCTTGCGGCGGTGCTGGAACAACGCGTCGAAGAACGCACGGCCGAACATGCGGCCGCCGTGGCCCAATTGCATGAGGCCCAGAAACTCGAGACCCTTGGCCAGCTGACGGGCGGTGTGGCGCACGATTTCAACAATCTGCTCACCCCTATCGCGGGCGCCCTCGACATTCTGCAGCGCCGCTATGGCAACGAGGATCCGCGCTCCGCGAGGCTTCTCTCCAATGCGCTGCTGGCGAGCGATCGTGCAACCGTCCTCGTGCAGCGCCTGCTGGGTTTCGCACGGCGTCAGGCCTTGCAGACCCAGGCTGTCGACTTGTCCGGCCTGCTCAACGGTATGCGCGATCTGATCACCAGCTCGATTGGGCCGACGATCGAACTTCACATGCAAACGGATCCGGACGCAGGGCTGGCATCGGCTGATCCCAACCAGCTTGAGCTCGCGATCCTCAATCTTTGCGTGAACGCGCGTGATGCCATGCCACAAGGTGGCGTGCTGAGTGTCATGACAGAGAGGGTCGCGATCGGCCCTCGCGATGCGCCCCATCTCACTCCAGGTCTCTATCTCAAACTGTCGGTCATCGACACCGGGACGGGCATGGATGCGGAAACGCTGACTCGAGCCGTCGAACCCTTCTTTTCGACCAAGGAAACCGGACGCGGCACTGGGCTCGGCCTGTCGATGGTTCATGGCCTGGCGGCACAGCTTGGCGGCTCTTTCGCGCTCACCAGTGTGCCGGGAGAAGGTACGCGTTGCGATCTGTACCTTCCGGTTGCGGAGGCCAAAGACGTTGTCGAAACCAACGTAGCGCGAAAGGTCACCCACGTGGCCGGCCGCCCGCTTCGGATTCTGCTGATAGACGACGAGGAAATCGTTCGCGTCGCGACGGCGGAAATGATCCGCGATCTTGGCCATTTTGTCGCGGAGGCGGCAAGCGGGTCGGAAGGACTGGCGAAGCTGACCGAAGGACTCGAGGTTGATGTCGTGATCTCGGACTATAAAATGCCTCGCATGAACGGCGCCGAGCTTGCGAAACGCGTGCGCGAATTGCGTCCACAAACCGCCCTACTCATCATCACCGGCTACACCGGCACCGCCGTAGATCTGCCCAAACATCTGGCGCGTCTCGCCAAACCATTCAATCAATCGGACATTGCCAACGCCTTGGGTGCGCTGGTCGACGTCGACGACAAAATCGTTCGATTGATTGGAGCATAGGACGCAGTCGGCACGCTCGATGGAAAAGCCGGATGCCGTGTTGCACCGCCGTCCAAGACATGCTGGATGAGCGACCGCCCATATCCGCCAGGCCCTTCGGCTCTCGGAAGAACGAGAAGGGAATTCCCATAAGAAGTACCCGTCCGGCGGATCCCGCCTTGTCGGTGGAGTGAACGACCGGTCTTAAGAGCGCTCTTAAGAGTGCACTTAGGAGCGGTCGATGGGGCAGATCACGGTGTTTTCCGGCCCGGAGCGGCGGCGTCGTTGGAGCGACGAGGAGCGGCTGGATATCCTAAGGGAGGCGTTCGCGCCCGGTGCTCGCGTTGCCGAAGTATGCCGGCGCCATGATATTTCTTCGGCCCTGATCTACACCTGGCGACGTAAACTGCGCGAGGCCCATGCCGAACCGGCTCCTGAAGATTTGCCAGCTCCCGATTTCGCCGCGGCCGTGATGATCGAGGACGCGTGTCAAACGGCATTGGAAGTTGACCCCCTATCGGCGTCCAAAGTTGACCCCCGGATAATGGCAGTTCGGGTTGTCCCGGTAGTCCATAGGAGGGCCCCGCGGACGACGCCGCGCGCCGTCAGGAGCGCTGGCGGCGGCGTCCGTGGGAGGTACCTGTGGGCCCACCGGGTCAACCCGGGGGATGGGGGTCCGGGGGAAGGGGTTAGGCGGCTTCGCGGCTCTTGAAGCGCCAACTCTCATTGCCGGTCTCGACGATGTCGCAATGGTGGGTCAGTCGGTCGAGCAGTGCGGTGGTCATCTTGGCGTCGCCGAACACGCTGGGCCATTCGCCGAACGCAAGGTTGGTGGTGACGATGATCGAGGTCTGCTCATAGAGCCGGCTGACGAGGTGGAACAGGAGCTGGCCACCGGAGAGGGCGAACGGCAGATAGCCGAGCTCATCGAGGATCACGAGATCGAGCCGCGACAGATGGTCGGCGATCCGCCCCGGCTTGCCGGCGCGCGCTTCGGCTTCGAGCCGGTTCACCAGGTCGACGGTATTGTAGAACCGGGCCCTGGCACCGCTGCGCACACAGGCGCAGCCGATCGCGATGGCCAGATGGGTCTTGCCCGTGCCGGTTCCGCCGACCAGGACGGCGTTGCGCTGGCTGGTCAGGAACCCGCCGGTGGCAAGGTCGCGGACCAGGGGCTCGTTGATCGGGGTGGCGGTAAAGTCGAAGCCGGCCAGTTCCTTCGCCAGCGGCAGCTTGGCAATCGTCATCTGATATTTGATCGAGCGGGCCTGCTTTTCGTCGATCTCGGCCTTGAGCAGGTCGCCGATCACGCGCTGGGCGGAGTGCTGCCGCTTCACCGCATCGGCGACGACCTCGTCATAGGCATGGCGCATGCCGGCCAGCTTCAGCGTCGCCATCATGTCCAGGATCTCGTGGCGTTCCATAAGACCTCCTCAGGCTGTCATATCGGGCACAGTCGGCAATAGGTTCATGGGCAAGTCGCAGCCCTTCGGGCGTCGCGATGTTGAGCGGCGCCGGCGGCTGCCGCTGGCGGGTCAGGATGTTGAGTACGACATCGCGGCTGATCGGGCCGCCAAGGAGCGCTTCGGCGCAGGCCGCATCCACGGCGTCCAGCCCGTCGCTCACCACCGCCGCGAGGATGCCGACCATCTGGCGATCGCCATCGGCATGGGCGGCAAGCCGCCGCCGGACCCGCTCGATCGCGGGCGGCAGATCCCATTCCTTGAAGGGGGCACCGTTGCGCAACGCGCCCGGCTTGCGCGCGAGGACGGGCACATAGTGCCACGGATCGTAGATCGTCTGCTCGCGCCCGAACCGCCGAACATGCTCGCCGACGCTCTCGCCGTCCTGGCGGATCACGATGCGGTCGGCATAGGCATGGATCTCGACCGGCCGTCCTGCCGCCTTCGCGTGGACCGAGTATTTATTGTAATCGAACCGGACCAGCAGCGTCTTCGATACCGATGCCGGCAGCGCATGGAAGCCGTCGAACGGCCCGCGATAGGCGATCAATGCCGGGCGGTCCGCCTGCTCGAACACCTCCTGTATCGTCTGCGCCTTGAGCTCGGGATGCGCTGCGCGGCGGGCATAGGCCAGGCAGCGATCCTCCAACCAGGCGTTGAGCTCGCCATAGCTCTTGAACCGCAGCCGGGGCGTGAAGAAGCGCTCCCGCACCAAGCCGACCTGATTCTCGACCTGTCCCTTCTCCCACCCCGACGCCGGCGTGCAGGCCACCGGATCGACCAGATAGTGCGCGCACATCTGCTGGAAGCGGCGATTATATTGGCGCTCGCGGCCGACGAAGATCGCGTCCACCGCCGTCTTCATATTGTCGTAGATGCCGCGCTGGCAGGCCCCGCCAAAGAAGGCGAACGCCTTGTCATGGGCGTCGAAGACCATCTCCTGGCTCTCGCGCGGATAGGCACGCACATAGAACATCCGGCTGTGGCACAGCCGCATGTGCGCGACCTTCACCGTCGTCGGCACACCACCGATGATCGCAACCTCGTGACTCCAGTCGAACTGGTAAGCCTCGCCCGGGTCGAAGCTCAGCGGCACATAGGCCGCGGCCGTCGCTGCCGACCGCCCGCGATGCCAGCCCGCCGCATATCGGCGCACCGCGTCGTAGCCGCCACGATAACCCAGACCCTGCAGCTCCTCGAAGATCCGGATCATCGTCAGCCGCTCGCGCCGCGCCTTGCGCTCGTTCGTTTCCAGCAACCCTTCCAGCTCCGAGGCCCACGGCCCCAGCTTCGGCAACGGCTGCACCGTCCGCTCATAGGCAAATGCCGTCGCGCCCGAACGCAACACCTTGCGCACCGTGTTCCGCGATACGCCGAGATCGCGCACGATCTCCTTGATCGACTTGCCCTTCACGAAAAACTCGCGGCGGATCCGCGCTACCGTCTCCACGATCAGCATCCCCCGCTCGCTCCCGCGCCAAAGCGCGAAAGCCTGAACCGGCCATGTTCAGGGGGTCAATTTTGCACGCCGATCACCCCAGAAACGGGGTCAATATTCCACGCCGATTCACAATGGAGGGCCGAACGCGGCTCCGGACCGTCGAAATTGGCGGCGATACAGAAAACAGCCGCGCGCCACGATCAGCGCAGCGCGCGGCTTTACGCGGCAGGGCGGCCTTGCTGCAGGCGAGGTCTCCCGAAGGTGGCTTGGCAGACCTAGCGTACAGCGCGGTTCTGGTCACCGGCCGTGCCGCTGCATTATTACACGTTTCAAAGGAGCGAGGGATTCAACCATGTTAAAGACTTCGACCCATCAATGGCATGTCTCAATATGAGCCTGTCCTGTTTCTGCCGGAGGTCGATCAGGGCAGTTGACGGGCAGCAGATGTCGAGGCCTTCATTTCGTGTTTGAACAGTCGATGGCAGCGAAATCCGATTGGCCTGAGAAATGGTCTGGAAGCGTGCCAGCGATGTTCAGAAATGCTGCCCCAACGGCGAGCCGCGATTTCAGCCGCCGTTGGGGCGATACCGGGCGAGGCGCTCAAAAATCGATCAGATCAGCGGATCGATCGCCGGAACTGGCCAGCCTCAGCGTAGCTCGGGGTTCGTCGAGCGCGCGCAGCTTTCGCTCGAATTCCTGGGCGAGCTGCCGATGCGCAGCACGTGCTTCCGTGCATTTGGCGGACTCAGCGGCGGCAACTTCCTCTTCATGCCGGCGCTGAAGGTAAGTGCGGTCCCCGAACATTTCAGCGTACTCCAAATGGGCGGACGGCACCGGGGTAACAGGCGCCGCTCGCCGACTCTCCCACGCTCGGAGCAAATATTGATTTGATGGATCGCAGTGCAATGATTTGGGTTAAGCGGGAGCCTTTCAACACGTATCGCTATCAGCGCACGATCTTGCGCCCGACAGCACGTCTCCTCAAACTGGTCATCGTTCGCATTCTGAATGTAGGGCAGCAATCGGGAGCTGGCATTGCCCCCGTTAACGGCGGCAATGTCGGCGAAGGTTGCCGCGACACTCTGGCCAATAGGAACGGACTCCAATTCCGAAATTCAGACTTGAACAGGTGCAGCCGACACTCAAACCACGATCAGATGATTGGGCAATTCGGCGGGGTCCGTGCCCGTGTAGGGAAACTCCTTCGCGAGAATGTCACCAATGGAATCGATGGCGGCGACCATGCCTTCGGTTGCGCGATTAGCGCGCACGGCATCGATCAGCAGGACCATCGCGTCGCCCCAGACGGTCGGCGAAACGCGCTTGTGAACGGCCTCGTCGGCCACGATTTCCGCCCGCCGCTCCGCTAGCGAGAGATACAGCAAGACACCCGTGCGCGACTTCGTGCGGCGTTCCGCTCCGACCTTGAAGAGCGCGATTGCGCGACGGCGTACCCGGCGCGTCCTGATTGCACCCGGCACAAGTGCAAAACGCAAGGGTGTCCGGCGCAAGGCAATCCGCGCCAGCAGATAGATTGCTACGAGCGCCGAGAACAGCAGCAGGAGGAGGCTGCGTCGCGACAAGCCGTCGCTCCAGCCACCGGCGAAGGATTCGGCCAGTCCAATGAAGATGTCCGGACAGATTGCAACGACACCAAGAGCGGTCACCATAAGGACGACGGCCCAATTAGCCGCGACATCATTATAGCTGTCGGATTGTGGTGACAGGATCACCAGTAATTCACCATCGGTACGGGCTTCAGTGGCTTCGATCGCCGCCTTGATCCTTTCATGATCAACGGAGTCGTGTCTCATCACCAGCTCCCCGACGCGCCGCCGCCCCCGAAGGAGCCGCCACCGCCGGAAAAACCTCCACCTCCGGTGAATCCGCCGCCGCCTGTCCCTCCGCCCCACGCCCCCTGCCCCCAGCCGCCCGTACCCGGGCCCCAGACGATGACAGGCGCGCGGCCGCCGCGGTGAACGGCCCCGGCACGCCGATGACGAAACAGGAAAAGCAGCAAGATCACACCGAAGGCGAGCAGGACGAAGAGCTGCCCGGGATCGAAACGGGCTCCCTGCTCCTGCCCGGCCTGGACGATCTGCTGGGCGCGCGCGCGCGCCTGATCGCCCGGCAGCCTCAGTACGTCGACCAGCGCGTCCACGCCGGCTCGAATGCCAGGGCCATACTCGCCCTGCCGAAAATGCGGCAATATGGCATTGCGAATGATGATGCTCGAAAGCGCATCAGTCACGATGGGCGTCAGCCCATAGCCCACCTCGATCCGCACCTTGCGATCCCTGGGCGCCACCAGCAGGAGCACGCCGTCATCGGCCTTGGCCGAACCGATCCCCCAGTTTCGGCCGAGTCGATAGCCATAGTCCTCGATTGCGTAGCCCTTAAGATCGGCAATCGTAACGACAACAAGCTGTCGGCCACTCTGCTTTTCGAGATCGGCGAGCGTCGTGGTGAGGGCGGCTTCCTCCTGGGCGGACAGGATGTTCGCCGCATCCACGACGCGCCCGGACAATGCAGGAAAGGTGTGTGCCGGTGCTGCGGTCGCGGTCAGCAGCAAGGCGAATAGGGCGAAGAACGCTTTCAAAAGGCGACCGATGGCGCCTTGTCGGCACCGCCTGCGGCCTCGAAGGTCACCATGGGTTTGGCGCCGTAGATTGCCTTGGCGCCAATCGCGTCCGGAAAGGTGCGGATCTTCGTGTTATAGTCCTGGACCGCCGCATTATAGTCGCGACGCGCAACCGAAATGCGGTTCTCGGTGCCTTCGATCTGCGCCTGAAGCGTCAGGAAATTCTGGTTGGACTTCAGGTCCGGATAGGCTTCCACCACGGTTCGCAACTGGCCGAGAGCCTGGGTGAGCTGGTTCTGCGCCTCGCCAAACTGCCGAAGGCGTTCAGGATTGGACAGATCGTCGGTCGTAACGTTGATTGCGGTCGCCTTGGCCCGCGCCTCCGTCACCTGCGTCAGCACGGCCTTTTCCTGGGCAGCATAGCCCTTCACCGTGGCGACAAGGTTGGGGATGAGGTCGGCCCGGCGCTGATATTCGTTCTGGACATCTGCCCATCGGGCCTTCGCGGTTTCCTCGGCCGTCGGTATCGAGTTGATACCGCACGAAGCGACCAGCATCAGCGTGGATGCCAATACAACCTTCGCGAGACGGTGTATGCCCATGGGGTTCTCCCGAACAGGTCGCGGCACATGGACTGCCGCGAGATTGCCCCTTGTAACGTTGCAAGGCCTGGTTCGTTGCGCGCCCGTGTCGGACCCGCGTGATGGCGAGCCGGCCTTGCATGCGGCTCAACCAAAGCGCCCATATGTGGACGTGAGCATTCGGGCTCCGGCAGTGCGCTGGATTAGGGCTGAAGCGTCGGCGGCTCCTGCATGCCGTCCACCCGACGCGACGGCAAGGCGCCTCTACGCATCTGAGCGCCTCCCGAAGCCGGTCATCGTTTTCAATCTGAACTTAGGGCAGGTATCAGGCGGCCGAAATCGAGCTCCGGATGTCGGCTATGTCGGCGCCTGCTGACGGGTTGCGCGGCTGCGAAGGGGCATCCTCACTGCGGTACTGCCGCAAAGACATAATCGAAGCCATGGTTCAATCCGCCTTCCCCCTCTACCTTTCCCAGGGCCCGGGCTCGAAGGTCCTCACCCCGGCTGCGAAGGGCTTCAGCGAGCGCGCGATCCGCTAAAGCTACCAAGCGCGAAGCGCACATATCAATCTGGCTGTTCACGAACCGCTCCTTGTAGCGGATCGCGAAGCGTCGGGCGGCGACGATGCGAAAGCCCGCCGCTTCGAGATGATCCGCCACCCACTGGGCCGGATATTCGCGATACGGCCGCTCACCTGAAAGGAGCAGGCAGGCGTCGCGGAATCGCCCAATCTCCCAGACGAGCTTACCCGCAGCCGACTCGGGTTCGATCGTAGCATAGGGTTCAAGGCCGACCACATAGAGGCGGCGGCCCACCAGCTTGCGCAGGCCTTCGAACAGATAGGGCTGATAATAAGGCGCGAATCCTTCGATCGCACCGACGAGATAGTCGGCCAGCACCGTGTCGTAGTGCTCGCCCTCCAGCAATGCCTCGTCCGCCCAGTTCCCGAGGACGATCCGGTCCTGCCTCCGTTGTCGCTTCTCGATCGCGTCGCGCACCTGGATCGCATGCTCCTCCGCGCCGGTCACGGCTGTCCAGCGGTCGGTTTCGAGCGAGGAAACCCAGGAGATGGAGTTGGTGCCGGTACCGGCATCGAGGAAGGAGCCCCAGGGCTGGTTGCCCTGGAGGTCCTCGATGCAGCGAAACAAGCCTGATTCAGTCCGCCGTTCAACGGCGGACGACGGCGCGCGGCTCGTCATCGCCTAGAATTGGGTCCGCAAGCCGACGACCAGATTGCGCCCCCGCAACGGCGAAGCGGTCTTGATGAAGGAGGCGTGGTTGAACGCGAGTTCATTGGTGAGGTTCGTCGCCCGGACGAACAGTTCCGCGTCGGCCTTGGCGCCCAGCCGAAGCTGATAGGCAAAAGTCGCGTTGATCATGTCGTAGCCCGGCGTGCGGGTTTCGAAGGCGGCGATCCGATCCTGCTCGAAAACATGATAATATTCGAGTTCACCAGAGAAGGCACCCCAACGCCCATCGGCCCTCGCGCCCAGGCGTCCCGCCGGAATTCGCGGCAAATTGCCAAGCCCGTTGTCGAGCTTCGCACGAACATAATCGCCGAACGCCGATACCGCGAAGTCAGTCGTCAGCTGATGCCGGATTTCGCCGTCCACACCGGTGAAGCTAGCGTCTGCCGCCGTGTAGCGGATGAGGCGAAAATCCTCATATTGGTCGAGGGTGTCGGCAAAGATGTAGTCGTCGAAATCCTGATGATAGGCGCCGAGCGTGAAGGTCGTCTTGCCCGCGACCTTGCGGAACGTCAGGTCGATGGATTTCCCAGTCTCCTTGCCCAGGGTCGCTGTGCCCAACTCATAGGTGTTGGTCGCAAGATGAATGCCGCGGGCATAAAGTTCCTGTGTGTTGGGCGCGCGCTGGGAGCGCGCGAGCGAGAGCGCCACCGAATAACCGTCACTGATGTCCCAGACAGCAGCGCCAGAGATGGAGAATGGTCGGTGGCTGACCTTACGGCCGAGCGTCGTCTCTATCCTTTGCCATTCCTGCCTGGCAGCCAGTTCAACACGCACCGGCCCGAGTTGGGCTGTTTCCATCAGGAACAGCGCGGTGTTGGTCGTGTCGCTTTCCGGCAGGAAGGCTTCCTCGCCGAGCGCGCTGAAATCGCTCTGCGAATGCTGGACGCCCAGCACCCCGCGCAGGCCTGCAATCGGCTTGTGGGTCAGTTCGAGGCGAATGTCGCGCGCCTTGTTCCTGAAGGTCGTCGCGATCTCGTCGCCCTCGATCTCGTCATGTACATAATCGGTGAAGGCCATGCGGAAGCGGATCTTCTCGAAACCGGGCAGCGGATCGCGATATTCGCTGCGGATATCGAAGCGCTCGCTCCTGAGCTTAACGAACGGCACCTCGTCATGCTCATGATCGTGATCATGGTCATGATCTTCGTCCGCATGGCCATGACCGCCGCAGTGCAGGCTGCTGCCATGCGGGTGGCAGGACTCATAGTCGTGACTGTGCCCCGGCAACCCATATTCGCTGCGCTGACGGGTATAAGCAACGCCGAGATATCCCCCCTCGCCAATCCATGAGCCGCCCGCGCTGAAGGTCGAGGTGTCGTTATAGGAGCCGTCGACGCGCTTCTCGCCGAACCCGCGGGGCACGCGATAATCGTCGCTTGAACGGTGCACGCCTTCGACGCGCACGGCGAACGGGCCGACGCCCGCTGTCAGGCCGCCAACCAGCGAGCGCTCATCGTCCCCGGTGCCGATCCGGCCTTCGGCCACACCGGCGATGCCGCCTTCAGGAAGCGCGGTGGGCACCTTCTCATCGAGCAGGTTGACCGCACCGCCAATCGCGCCGCCGCCATAGAGCAATGCGGCGGGACCACGCAGAACCTCGATTCCCCGCAGCAGAAGCGGCTCGGTCGTCACCGCATGATCGGGCGAAATCACCGACGCGTCCTGGATATTGGCACCGTCCGAGAGCGACTGCACCCGCGGTGCCGTCTGCCCGCGGATGACCGGGCGGCTCGCACCCCCGCCGAAATTGTCGAAGTTGATGCCCGGCTGTCCTGCCAATGTCTCGCCGATCGTGGCTTGGCGGCGATGAACGAGATCGCGTCCCGAAAGCGTGATGACGGGTGTCGCCATTTCGTCCGCATTAAGATCGAGCGGTGCTGCGGTGATCACGATATCGGCTGTGGCGTTGCTGCCGGCCTGTGCCGCGAAGGCGATCTCGGGGGCAAGCGCAGGCAGCGAAGTGGCAGACAACAGGAAGAAACGAATTGTCACGACGGACCCCTTTTCACAACGGAGGGCGTCGCTATAGGAGACGTTATATCATCATGCAACCGGCGGAGATGAACGCTGCGCAACAATCACTTGGGTCGAGGACGCATCCGATCTGTCTTCGCCAACCTTATCGAGGGAACGGCCGCATCGGCGTCGATCCTGTGCCTCCTCCACTGCTTTGCGCTCCCGCTGCTCCTTCTCACCCTTCCCGCTGCGCTGGCCACCTTTGCCCTTTCGGAAGAGGTTCACGTCTTGCTGCTTACGAGCGTGACTCCGTTCGCCCTCGCGGCCTTCTGGATCGGCTACCAGCATCATGGGCACCGCGTTCCGGCAGCTCTCGGTGTAGCTGGCATCGGCTGTCTCGCCGCCGGGATCTCGCCGTTCCCGCCGGCTGTCCAGACATTCCTAACTGTCGTCGGAAGTCTGTTGCTGTTTGCCGGTCATCTGCGAAATTGGAGGCTGCGCGTCCATGCCGCGTGAAGTGCTGCCGATCGATCAAACTGCCAGTCCAGGCCATCACCGCAAGAAGCAGCATCGCACTCCCGCCGCGCTGAACGAACTCGTCATCGCCCTGATGAGCCAGATGCCAGAGCCAGCAACGGCATATGAAATCGCGGCCACGAGCGAGGCGCTAGGGAAGTCGTTGAGCGCCATGCAGGTATATCGCGTCCTCGATCGGCTGATCGCGGAAGGCCGGGTTCGTCGCATCGAATGCCTGTCCGCCTATGTAATAACGGAATGCGAACGGCCGATATTCCTCGTTTGCAAGGCATGTCGTTCGATCGCGGAGCTGCCCGGCGATACCCTCATGCTCGAGCTTGAAGACTTTGCCTCCAAGCTTGGGTTTGCCGAGTCCCGGCCGTTCATTGAGGCAGTCGGAGTTTGCTTCGACTGCACCCAGCGATCAGCGGAAGGCCGGCAAGCGAACGGCGAAGCTCGATGAGCAAGCTGAATGACCGGCAGGTATTGGGGCGACGAATGCGCGGCTTGAACGGCCGGAACGTCGGCGGCCCCCGGCACTATCTTACCCGCACCCAAGCGGCTTGCTCCACGCCTACGCTCACAATCGCACCACTACTACCTAAGATAGTCTGGAGAATAACCTCGATCAGCGCAGAAATGCCGCAGTTCTGCAATGTGGAGGTCGTAAGGGTCGATTTCCGAACGGTATGCCTGTGGCGTTTTCAGTCGCGTCCACATCTTGTTCGGTGACCTGAACAGACCGGGCAAAACAATGCCCGGCGTTGCTTAGGAGGCGTATCATGTTCGACGAAATTGACCGGGCGTATTTCCGGTTGAGGGCCGATGAAGAACGCCGCCGGGCGTCCCAGGCGGCGAACCAGACAGAAGAACGTCGATATGAGAATCGGGCATGCGAGTTTGAAAATCAGGCGGTCAGCCTGGAGTACGCTTCGCCTGGCGCGTCATGAAATCTGCAAAGGCCTGCTGATAATCGAGGTACCAGCGTGAAAGCGCCGGCCGGTTCTCGATTATGTCCTGCATCGCCCGTACGATTGCGATCGCCGACTGGTACATGAACGGCAAGACCGAAATCGATCCGATGATCACCCACGTCATGAGCCCGGAAGAGATCGACAGGGGCTTCGACTTGATGCATGCGGGCGAGAGCGTCCGATCCGTCGTAATGTTCTGATACAACAGGCCAAGGAGAGATATCGGTGTTTTCCCATGTAATGGTCGGCGCGCACGACGTTGACCAGTCGAAGGCCTTTTACGATGCGGTGCTGGGCGCGCTGGGCGCGAAGCCCGGCTTCGCTGACGACAAGGGCCGGGTGATCTACGTGCACGAAAATGCAATGTTCATGATCACCAGTCCGATCAACGGCGAGCCCGCGACTCATGCCAATGGCGGCACGATCGGCTTCGGTGCGATGTCGCCTGAACAGATCGACGCCTGGCACGCCGCCGG
Source organism: Sphingomonas sp. DBB INV C78 (assembly GCF_042693015.1). NCBI lineage: Bacteria > Pseudomonadati > Pseudomonadota > Alphaproteobacteria > Sphingomonadales > Sphingomonadaceae > Sphingomonas > Sphingomonas sp. DBB INV C78. The sequence goes on from NZ_CP170544.1 coordinate 3,516,835, forward strand.
CGTCGCCAATGGCGGTACGACCTGCGAGAATGCACCCGGCTATCGCGAGGCGCCGTTCGGCAAATATTATCTCGCTTATCTGCGCGATCCTGCCGGCAACAAGCTCTGCGCCTTGCACCGCCCGGAGCAGTGAGATGCCAAAGCCCCGGCTTTGGCCGGGGCAGTTTTCCATCGGAATGTCATGAGCGGGAATCAATAAGCCAAAACCACTATGGACGTTCAGGCAGATCCTTCGAGAACCCCGATGCTCCGGCACCAACCCTCCTATACCGTCCTCACGGCGCCACTTATAACCCGCCACTCTCAAGAAAATGAATGTAGGGAAGGTTTCGGGGAGCCGAAATCGAGCTCGGAATGACAGCTGTGTCGGCGGCTCCTGACCGTTAAATTTTGGCCGGAGTTGGCGCCCCGGCTTTTATACCGGATCTCCGGAAGTATGCAGCGAGCCGTTGGCACGCGCGTATTACCATCTGCCCAGTGACACACGCCGTGGGGCGCGAGATCCGCCTTCTGAAAATATCGTTGGATATTCGGAAGCCTCGAACCGTTGAGCACCTTCCCAATAAGGAGCGTTCCATGACCGAGACCAGCCACGACATCCGCACGCTCAATTCGCTCATCGCAACAACGATTGACAGCATCAACGGCTATTCCGAAGCCGCCAGCGACACTGAAAGTGGACGTTTCGGCTCCATTTTCTCCAGCCGGGCCACAGAACGCCGCCAGTGCGCCACTGATTTGCAGGCCGAAGTAGTTCGCCTCGGCGGCAACCCGGAGGACGATGGTACCGCGCTGGCAGGAGCGCACCGCGCCTTTCTTAATCTGAAGTCTGCTGTGACGGGCAAGGACGACAAGGCCATCGTCAATGAGGTCGAGCGCGGCGAAGATCACATAAAGGCGAAATTCGAGGATGCGCTTAAGGACGGTCAACTGACGCCTCAAACCCGAGGCGCTATCGAACGGGCCTACGCTTCGGTAAGGCAGGGGCACGACCAGATGCGCGATCTGAAGCACTCACTTGACACGCCGGCCTAGTGCGCTCGCGCGCTGTTCGACCAGGCGTATATTGGGCTCCGGATCCGGCTCGCAGATGCCGGGTCCGGAGCCCGCTTGTGAAAGTCACAACCTTGGTCCGGACGTCCTTGCCTTGATGATCGGGCCGGGAGTCCTCAGCCGGCGATGAAGATAGTTCTCATCGAAGCCGGCGATCTGAACCAGCTTCGCCGGGTCGGTGATGAGAAGGCTGCCGCGCTTAAGCGTCATGGCACCAGCAGATCGAAGCTTCTTCAGGATCCGGTTGAGATGAACCGGGGTCATGCCAAGTGAGTCGGCAAGCAGCGCCTGAGATAGGGGCAATTCCAGTTCGGGATCTACCGTCAGGCCGATATTGCGGGCTCTTAGATAGAGCTCACACATCAGGTGAGCAGCGCGCTCGATGCTCGTGCGGCGCCCCATGCTGGTGATCCAGGCGCGCATGATGCCCTCGTCGATCAGTTGGGCGATATACATGGCGTTTGCGATGCCGCGATGACGGTCCATCAGCGCGTTCATATCGGCGCGCGAGATCGTTGCGACCGAAGCGGGTGCGATCGTCTGGATGCTGTGGTCCATTTCCGCAAGAAGCCCGGTGTGAAGATCGCAGCAATCCCCAGGCATCAGATAGGCCAGCACCTGTCGCGTGCCACTCGGCAGGATTTTGTATCGGCACGCCCAGCCCTCAAGCATAACGAATACCGGCCCGGGTCTATCACCTTCCCGGATCAGATCGTGCCGTGCGGCTATCTTCCGCGGTGCGGCAGTCGCGAAGAGGAGGGCCTGGATTTCCTCCTCATCCAGCGGTGCAAAGCCGCACAGCTTATCGATGAAGCGGTTGGACATATCTCCACCATTTCACGCGAGACCATATTTTAATATTGTTCAAAGTTAATGTCGAAAGTTGATTTGAATGATGGTCGCCGCTCGCATTTCGACTATCATTGCCTGATCGTCGGCACGTTTCAGGCTCCGGCGGCTGGGAGACGTGGTGCGCTCTCGCCTCCTGCGGAGTGCGCGTGGTGGATGAAACCCTCAACGACAATGAAGCGGCCCGCCCCCGGGAAAACCGAGCTGAACCGGATGCGCATGGTCAGGCGGCGATGCTGCTGGTCGAGAGCCTGATCCATGGCCTGCTCGCGCGTTCGATTATCAGCGTAGCTGACGCGGTTGAGATTGTGGACATAGCGGCCGAGGTCAAAGCGGAGATCGCTGCCGATCTCGGTGACTCGCCTTCGACCATGAGACGGTCGCTTGCGATGCTCGACGCGGTCAGCGCCAGCCTGAAGCTGGATCTTCCGCGTAGCTGACAGCCACACCCGCCATTATTGATCAATGTGAATGAAAGCGCGATCGCCGTGCCGCATAGCGGCCTGTGCGTGGGGCTGTCGGCGGGCGGCGTCCAATGCCTACCGGGAGCCGCCCGCCGAATGGAAGGAATTCGAAATGCCCGCCGACCGCGATTATCTGCTGCGTCGGATCGAACAGGAAGCCGATGCCGCCGAAGCAGCGAATTGTCCGGGAGCCCGGACCGCACTCCAACAACTCGGCATCGCATTTGAACGCCGGCTCAGGACATTGAGAGGACGAGCGGCTTCTCGCGATGATTTCGTCAGTGCAAAGCTGTGGCGGGTTCGCGCATGATGCAACGCGCCGGGCGCGATTGATCGCTCAAGTCACAGGAATTTGCCTCACTAGATATCGGCGCTGAGGCAGGATGGCCGCGGCACTCCGCTATCCGTGTTCCTGCTTATCACGTCGGCTGGTGCTTGACGGGGCCGGGACTTCTGCGCCTCCCAGCGCGTTATTCCTGATGAGGCGCCCGCGCCATCGTCGCCATCATACCATCCGGCGGGCAGTCAAGGACCACCCATGTCGAACTTTGCCGAACAGTCGGAGGCCATGAAGGCCGGAGAGGTTCCGCCTTCCGCAACGCGTGACAGTCTCGAACGCCGTGTGTTTCGCATCTGTACCGTCGTTATCGCAACCTGTGCGGCCACCTACGTGGTGTGGATGCTGATAGACCTCTTGTTGTTGCTGTTCGCTTGCGCGCTGGTTTCGCTGATCCTGCTGACCCTGACCCATGCGCTCCGGCGACGGTGCAATCTGCCCTTCGCCATAGCCCTTGGCCTGGTCGTGCTGGCGATAATTGGTCTTCTCGGGGCGGCCGTCACCTTCTTTGGAGCGACAATACAGGGAGAATTCGCGGAACTTGCGAACCGCCTGCCGGATGCGTGGGCCAGCGTGCAGCAAAGGATGCAGATGTCGCCTCTCGGAGCTGCTGTCCTCCTGAAAGCGCAGGAGCTGGCACCCAGTGGGCAGGCCATTGTCAACCTTGCGACGACCGCACTCGCCGCTGTCGGCGGAGCGCTGTCGGGGCTGGCTATCGTCCTTGTTGGTGGCTTGTATCTTGCCGCGCAGCCAACGCTCTACTCCATCGGACTGCTCCGCATGATTCCCGCTCGTGCGCGTGGGCCTGCAGCGGAGACCCTCGATGCGGTTGCCATATCGCTGCGCAACTGGCTCAAGGGACAAGCGCTGGGCATGCTCTTCGTCGGGGTCGCGACCGGAACAGGCTTGTGGTTTGTCGGAGTGCCGGCAGCATGGGCTATCGGACTGGTGGCGGGCCTGGCTGAGTTTGTTCCATACGCAGGCATCTTTCTTGCTGCAATTCCGGCTGTCGTGCTCGGCTTTGGCCAAGGCACCAGTACCGGGCTCTGGACAATGGGCGTGTTGATCGCGGTCCAGCAGTTGCAAGGCAATCTGGTCATGCCTGTCCTCCAGAACCGGATGGTCGACTTGCCCCCGGCAATCACAATCTTTGGCATCATCGCATCGGGCATCCTGTTCGGGGTGCCGGGCGTTCTTCTCGCCACGCCGCTGACGATCGTAGTGCTCGTTCTCATCCGTCGCCTCTACCTCCATGAGGACAAGCAGGAGGTGTTGGCGAGCGGGGACAATCCGCCTGGCTGGTCATCCGGTGCGGCCTGAAGGCTGCTCGATGGCAATCCAAAAATCGGGCTCAATGGTATCTGCGCGGCTGATGCCCGTTCATGGTTAGACGAACCGTATACAAGAGGCGGAGGAGTGCTAATCTGGACCGCGAAAACCTGTTGCCCGTTCTCAAGGATCGCCAACTGGCACTTGATCATGGCATGCCCCGCTTGAAAGTGATCATCTCAAGCTGAGCCAGCGGGGTTCAGTCCGCCTCGCCACCGCGCGCCGGCACCCCTCAGGCAACAATCCAGACAGAGGCCTATGGAGCGATCACTAGCAAACCGATTCCGAGCCCATTGATTTCAAATGAAAAATAAACCTCAAATAGATAGCCTGGTCATCAACAACTTGAGAGGTTCGACGATCAGCCTTTCTACATAATAATCGTCCTAAAATGGGGCACTGCCTATTTTAAATAGTTTGCTGCGGCTATCGTCAAATATTTAAAACGGCGCTGTGTAGTAATTTATCATATAAATTGTGATAAATGGACGATTATAATTTAATAATCTTATCATAGTTTATGCTATCGCCCCATAATTGCTGTAGCACCCTGCTGCGTGCCGTCGGGAACGCGCGATCCAGATCTCCCGATGAGTGTTGGAGTTGCGACATGAGAAACTTATTGCTTGCAGGGGCGGCTGTCGCCGCGGTCCTTGGGACAACGACGTCAGCGTCGGCCGCGATCACAATTTTTGCTGACGACCCCGGCGCCGTTCAGCCCAGCGAAAACGTGCAATTCAACGATGGTTTGCCCAATCCCGCCAACCCTCTTCTGGCGCTGACCAACCAGGACACGGGCATAACTTTCACCTCTGATGAACTGCTGTTCACCCCTTCGAGCGGGCAGGCCAGGATCACTGGAGACGATGGCGGGCTGACGTCGCTCACCTTCTTCCTTACCGATCTTACCCAGGGCATGAGCGAGGTCGAATTCGATCTCACCGATCCAAACGGGCCGACCCACGGCACCGCCACGATCGATTTTTACGATCAGTTCGGCGTGGCCACCTCGCTAGTCGATTTCCAATTGGGTCAGGGCAGCGACTGGGTTTCCGCCATCGCGGATGGTTCGACCATCATATCCAAAGTCGTGATCACCTCGGCCCTGGATCTTCAGGACGTTCGCCAGATTCGATTGACGCCCGCCGATATCGTCGCGGTTCCAGAGCCGGCCACCTGGGCAATGATGCTGATCGGGTTCGGGGTCGTTGGATCGTCTATGCGTCGGCGCCCCTCGAAGACCAGCTTCGCCTGACACGTTTTGAATCGACAGCGCCACCGGCCCTTGATCCGGTGGCGCTGTCGCTTTTCGGCGCCTAACCGCTTAGCCTTGACTGCGGTTTCGGTCGGCCGATTGAAAGCGACGAGAGCAATATCGCATATATGACAAGGCGCGATCTGGCTACGGGAGCAACTTTCCTGCAACGATCGTGATGTTAGCGGAGGCTGGAGGTCTGATACGTCGTCATGAACTCGCGCGAAGCGGCCGAGCGCGCCACCACCTTTGCCGTCCCGTGAATGATCGGCAGCTATTAGGAATGCCATCTTGAGCGTTAAACGACCGCTATGTCGGCGAGATCAGCCGATAAATTGGGCGCCAACATCATTTGTGGTCGTGCCGATGTGAAGTCATCCACTGGCTTGCAACAACTGGCGGTCGCCGATGCGGACGACAACGGAGCCATCAGGCTCAACCATGCCGCGCCGGATTTTCGCTCCAGTGAGGTCGAAGACCTGCTTTTCGAGAACCGCGAACATATCGACCCAGTTATCGGTCAGTGGATCCGATCCCCACAGCTCCTCGACGGCTTCACGGGTGATAGAGTCGAGCACGGGCTTGTCGAAGTAGGTGCCCTGAAACGTAATGATTTCTCCATCCGCCTCGCGGCCGGATCCCAGCTCGAAATAGATCGGCATGGCTCAATGTCTCACAACCTTGTCCGCGCTGATGGTGGACGTTCTCTACAAGCCTGTCCACCTGGCGCGCTGCAGGCAAGCGTCCTAAACATTTTTGAATGTCAGCAGCCTCCGCCGTCCTTTGGCCCGCTTCCCGCATTCTAACCGGCATTGATCAGTGAGACCCCCAGCCCGATCGTCGATGAGCTGCTCGATTCCGCGTGTTGGGTCTGCAGCTGGGACCAGGAATGTCATGTCACGGGTTTCGGCGGAGCAGCCTTGAGGACGACGCCGTCGGCCAAGGGTGTCGCTTCAAGCCTGTCGAGTTGCTCAAGAAGTCGCTCAAAGACGTCGTCGTGGGGCACAGGAAAATGGCGTCGGAATCCGGCTCCAAGGATCATTAAATCCTGGGCGGTAAGAAATCCCACGCTGACCACACGGTCCGCCGCCATTTTCATCTCCTACGCTATTCAGCAAGCGGTTCGCACCTGTTGTTGTGCCAATCGTTCAATTCGCGGCTGCGTTGTCGAGGCAAGGCTGAGGGGCCGTCCTCAGCGGACTTAGGCTAAGTGGGCAAAGCGACCGCCGTCGGTGTGCGGGATCAATGCCATTTTTCCAGAAAATTGGCCGAATATGGGGGTTATCCCGGATGCAAAGCGCATTCTTCCTGTGAAATCCTCGAGATCCTTGAGGTTCACCGCGGTCCGGTGCCGAGTTCGATCGGGATGTTGCAGGCGTGAATGTTTCAACTGTCCCAAGTCGCCCAAAAGGGCATGATCTGAACCCGCGAGGTCACTGGATCATGGTTGCCGATGACCATGAGGTGATGCGCCGTGGCGTCTGTCGGATGATCGAGGAGCGTCCCGACTGGCATATCGTAGGAGAAGCCGCCTCTGGCCAGGAGGCAATCAAGCTTGCTCGCGAGACCACACCCGACATCGCCGTCCTGGATTATTCGCTGCCACTCATGAATGGCATCGAGCTTGGGCGAAGGCTGAAACGCGAACTGCCGCACATCGAGATACTGATTTATACCATGCACGATCGGGAGGACACGATTGCCGAGGCAATGCATGCCGGCATTCGCGGCTATGTCCTCAAGCACGAGCCAGCGCAGCATTTGTTGGCTGCGATCCACGCGCTCTCGGCGCGCAAGCCCTATTTCTCGAGTGTGGTCTCCCAAAGCCTGCTTGAACGCGTGCTGCGCCATGACCAGGCCATGAGCCCGTCACACCTCACGCCGCGTGAACGGGAGGTCGTGCAATTGATTGCCGAGGGCAGGATCAACAAGGATATAGCCGGACTGCTCGGCATAAGCGCCAAAACTGTCGAAACGCACCGGTCCATGGCGATGAGCAAGCTCGAGCTGCGATCGACGGCCGAATTGGTTCGCTATGCCATGCGCCACAATCTCGTGGAGCCGTGACTTTCCGGCCAGCACGCGACAGCGCGGGACAGTTTCCTGGGACGGTGTTCCCAACGGCGATGTCGGCTCTTGCGGCGGCAACGGTAGCCACCGCATCGCCCCCGGTTTCCCCTAGACCGCAGGGGCGACGCGCCGGCATGCCATGTCCGCTCGTTGATCCTCAGCCCATGTTCAGACCGAACAGGTGATAGAAGATCCAGGATATCGTCGAGGAGGTTGCATTGACCGGGTCTTGGCTGGGCGCCGTGATGGTGTCAATCGCCGGAACCGCGACGGCAGCACCGCGCGATCCCGAGGAGAAGCTGGCCCGCGCCCTCCAGGGTCGGGTGGCCGGCGAGCCCGTCGACTGCATTTATCTGCGCGAGGTCCGCAATAAGCGCATCATCGATCGCACCGCGATTCTCTATGACGCCGGCCGCACGATCTATGTAAACCGCCCGCGCGCGGGACAGACCAGCCTCGAGACGTCCGACACGCTGGTCACCCGCAACTATTCGGACCAGCTCTGCAATATCGACACCGTCCAACTCGTCGATTCATCTAGCCAGATGTTCTCGGGTGTCGTCTTCCTTGGCGATTTCGTGCCCTATACGCGGCCTAAAAAAGCCGACTAAGCCCAAAGCCCCACCGAGCGAACGCGCCGAGCGACGGACACCTCTTCGCCTCTGTCTGTTTGTTGTCGACGCCTCGCACATGACGGAGCGACAGGTTTCGGGAAACCGACGAGATGAAGTGCATGACCGCTACGGCGGCGGCTTCCGCCTGATGACCGCCGGGTGCGCTAGGCCGGCGCTAAGGTCCGCTTTTCGCAATTTCACCCGCCGAGTTGCCTTTCCGGAGTCGCCGACACTCGTGCCGTTCGTCGCTGTAATGTCGAACCCCGAAAGCGGCCGAACTAACCTACGATTAGATCAAAATTGGACTTCCGGCGACGCGCCAAGCCGCCATAGCAAAAATGAGCGCAAAGCATGATTGAATGAGCCAGAATCCACCCGGCCGATTCTTCGGATCTGGATAGCCATCAATGAATGCAGACATTTTTGATTGACTTGATTTACTGCGGTCCGATTCCATTTCTTCACGATATTTAAAAGCAAAAAATAGACCGCCCACAAAGCACACTCCGCTGATCATTGCGATCAGAAGTGCCGGCCAATCCATGTTGCTCATTTTGATTTTCTCTTCAGTCGTTTTCGTCCGCTTCCAGCCTTTGATAGCGTCAAAGCTGTCTGACTGGAATCCCGACAAGGCTGATATTCAGGCCCCACGAGACGCCTCCTAAAAGCCGTCATCGCTCTCAATCTGAACGGGTGGCCGCTCTCAGGCAGCCGAAATCGAGCTCGGAATGGCGGCTTTGTCGGCGTAAGGAGCCTCTTCCGCACCATAATCGTTCAGCTGATCAGCCGATGCCGCTCGTCGGAGCCACGACCTTGAGCCGCCGAAAACGTGCTTCAACAAGACTGAACAGCCCGAACAGGAATAGGCCGACAGCAACGAGGCCGAGCAGCACCGGCCCATAATGCTGCCCTTGAAGTTCGCGCAGGGCCTGCCCCATTCCGCCGGCTTCGTCGGGGTTCGCGTGCAAGGCGGCTCTGATGAAGAACCAGCCGATCAGCGCGAAGACCAAAGCACGAGCCCCATAACCGATACGGCCTGCGATCCGCACATAACCCGGAACGGGCGCGCCGCCGTCCAGATCGCGCATGAACGTCGCTTTCCAGGATTTGGTGGCTTGCGCGGCCGCGACAATGAACAGGACCACACCGACGAGGATCAACAGCAGTGTTCCACCGGGCTGGGCCATCAGCCAGGCCGACCAACCCTGGGCACTGCTGTCGCCCGGCGCTGCGCCACCCGCGACGGTGTCGTGCATGGCGAGACGAACCGCATAGACGGCCAGCATCAGGTGGGTGATGCCGCTGATGGCAGAACCGGCGCGCTCGAGCTTCCCCTTGGTGCTTTTGGATCGCTGCTCCGGATCAAGAGCTGCTTCGAGTAGCCGCCACATGGCGTACCCGAGCAGTCCAAGCGCTATCACCAGCAGAAGGGCGCGCCCAAGCGGTTCGTCGACCAGGCTGGCGAGCGCCGCCTGATTATCTACTGGTTGGCCGCCGGTGCGCGCCGCTTCGAGGGCAAACCATCCGACGAGGATATAGACCACTCCTCTCGCCGCGAAGCCGAGACGGGCCAATAGCGTCAGTCGATGCGAAGCATGCATGAAGCGCCGCCTTTCCGTTCCCCCTCAATGGTTCGCGAGCCGGCCGGTTCCTTCGGCATGCTCCGGCGTTCGCGCGCGCTCGCGGGCCACCGGCGCGAGAATGAGCCCACGGGCACGGATATGGGGCTCAGCGGAGAACCGGCCTCTCGAACACGAGCTTCCAGAAGCTGGTCTCGGCGCCCTCGACCCCGAAATCATTATCATTGACGAGCAGCAATTCTGTCGGGGACAAGATCACCATGCCCTCGATATCGGCAGTGATTTCGGGCACATCGTCCGTCGAGAACAACAGGTGTTTTTCAAGCACCGGCAGCGGGAACGCCTTGCGGGCGCCGCTCAGCTCCTCGACCGTCGGGCGGGTCGCAATGTCGAGATGCGGGGCCGACAGTGCTGCGGCCTCATCGAGATCGCAGACATAGATCTTGGTCGTTGCCGAGCCGCGTTCGAGCACGAGCAATGCATCTTCGGCCAGCCAGACGATCTCGCTTACCTTGATGTCGCTGCGTTCGAATTTGCCCTTTGCATTGTCACGCTTGAAGCTTTTCGGCGGATCCAGCGGGTAGAGAAACTGGGCGCCAACCGTACCGCTTGCCCTATCTAGCCTCCAGATCCGGACATGTCGGGCCTTCCTAAAGGCTTCGTCGTCCGGATGGGCGAGCGGGCTCTGGAAAGCCAGGAACAAGCTCAGCTCGTCCTTCGACAAGGCGATGGCCTCGAACCCGCGGTTCAATCGACGCTTGGCCGCAATAGCCGGAAGTGTCCTTCCGGGCGCATCATCCTTGGCGACGGCCCCATCATGTGGGACGAGCCTCTCGATCACCCTTCCCTGCGCGTTGAGCCGGATGAGGGACGGTCCGAACTCATCGCCGACCCAGAACTGGCCATCCCGGGTGACCGCTACGCCCTCGGTGTCGAGGCCGTTCGGGTCCGATGGTATGAGATTGCCTTCCAGGTCGAACACGGGCTCGGCGAGAACATGGTCGCTGGCAGGTATGGCAACGCCGGAGACCGGCGTCCCGTCTTCCCCGGCAATCCGAACGGTCTGTACGAGTTCGACAGTCGTCTCGAGCACTTGAAGTTCGGCAAGCATCGGCCCGAGATCAAGCCGCGGCATGATTTTCGCCCCATCCACCTTCGAAAGCGGTGCGAGGGCTTCCAAGCCATATATTTCAACCGCGGCCTCGACCTTGAGATTGGGGCCGCGATCACCGATCGCCCAGATCCTCCCCTCGGGATCCCCCTGCCGGCGCGCCAGTCCCGAACCGAACCCGGCGCGCACCGTCATGCAGGCCTTGGGAAAGTCGAATGAGCCGAGCACTGGATCCGCCCAGGCAAGCCGCACGACCTTGCATTTTGGTCGACGCTTCTTCCGCTGCTTCATGGAGGCAAGTCTAACCCAATCCCCCATCGGCTAAAGCTATTTCGCCGCGGTCACCTTCAATGACATCGCTGATGGACGCGCAGCTACCCACCGGACGGTGGGGGCCTCCTGAAACTGGGTATCGTCCTCAATCTGAACCACCGGCAGCAACGGGATATGCAAAAGCCCGCTCCCATGGCGGCAATGGCGGCGGGTCCCGACCGAAGAGTCCAGCCGGTCTGTTCAGAATCGCAGAGCGCTCTTGAGGCAGCCGAGCCGCGCACTGCGTACGGCTCAATTTCTGGATCGGCGGCGCGAAGAAGATGTTTCTTTGTCTATCGATGAGATTGAATATCTTTCCACACATGCCTTTCATTGGACGCCTATCCCCGGGATCAACTCAGTCGCCAAACGCGAGCATCGCAGCCTCAACCACCTGCACGTCTAGACCCCTGCCCTGGTGGTCGGGGTTTGGCGCCCGCGTCGCGCTCGGCCTCGTTACGGGCCTCGTTCTCGGGCTCATGATCCGCGGCGCGGGCCATGACCTACCAGCTGCGGCCTTCGCCGCGGAAGGGCTGCGCACGATCGGCCAAATCTTCATCCAGCTCCTGAAGGCGCTTGTCCCCCCATTGGTCTTTACCGCCATCGTCGCGTCGATCGCCGCCCTCCGCGATCTCGAAAACGCGACCCGGCTCATCCTCAGCACGCTCGGCTGGTATGCGCTGACGGCGCTCATCGCCGTCCTGATCGGTATCTCGCTGGGCCTCCTGCTTGAGCCCGGCCTCCACGCCGGAGTAGATCCGGCAAAGGCCGTGGCACCGTCGGCCGCCGGCAATTGGCTCGATTTCCTGAAAGGTCTGGTGCCAGCAAATTTTGCCGGGATCGCCGCCGTGACTACGATGAGCGACGGCAAGGCCACCACCGCCCTTTCGTTCAACGTGCTCCAGATCATCGTCGTCGCGATTGCCTTAGGCACGGCGGCAGTGCGTTCCGGCGAAGCGGGCGCGCCCTTTCTCGCCTTCAATGCCTCGGCCCTGGCGATCTTCCGGCGCCTGCTGCACTGGGTGATCGCGCTGACGCCTATCGGTTCCGCCGCGCTGATCGGTGACGCGGTCGTTCGCTACGGGTGGGACGCGCTCTCGGCGCTGGGCTCGTTCGCGCTTGCCGTCTATCTCGGCCTGGGCTTGGTGCTGTTGCTGGTCTATCCGGCGCTGCTGGCGCTGAACGGGCTCAGCCCGATGCGTTTCTTCAGCGCCGCGTGGCCGGCGATCCAGCTCGGCTTCGTCTCACGATCCTCTATCGGCACATTGCCGGTAACAGAAGATGTGGTGGAACAGCGCCTGGGCGTGCCCCGCGCTTATGCGGCATTCGCGGTGCCGCTGGGGGCCACCACCAAGATGGACGGATGCGCGGCCATCTATCCCGCCGTCGCCGCCATATTCATCGCGCAATTCTACGGCCTACCGCTCCATCTCGCGGATTTCGCGCTGATCGCCTTCGTTTCGGTGATCGGATCGGCTGCCACCGCCGGCCTGACGGGCGCGACGGTGATGCTGACCCTTACTTTGTCGACACTCGGCCTGCCGCTGGAAGGCGCGGGGCTGCTGCTCGCGATCGACCCGATCCTCGATATGGGGCGGACCGCCGTGAACGTCGCCGGCCAGGCGCTTGTCCCAACCATCGTGGCAAAGCGCGCCGGCATTCTCGACCGTTCAAAATTTCCCAACGGGACTGGGCGGGGAAACGCCGAAGCGGACAACGACCTCGCCCCTTCGCTCGCCACGCATTGATGGACCCCGAACATGACAGATAAGACTGAATCCGCACCGGCCATCGCTTTCCCGCGCGAGCTGGAGGTCGTGCTTGAAGGGCTGCGGCAGGCGCGGCTCGACTGGCGCGCGGGCCATGAGCGCCATGCCGAGCGCGGTATCCAGTTCCCCTCCCGCCGGGCGCTCGGCCGCATCCTGCAAGAGCTTGGCGCGGCCCTGTTTCCGCTGAGGCTCGGCCCGCCCGAGCTGACCGTCGGAAATGAGAATGCCTGGGTCGAAGCAACGCTCGAGCTGGTGCTGGCGCAACTTGCGGCACAGATCGCACTAGAGCTGCGGATCGCGCGGCCCGGCATCAGTCCGGCCGAAGAGGGTCTTGAGGCTCAGCGTATCATCGCCGAATTCGCCGCCAGCCTCCCCTCTATCCGGCGCATGCTCGATCAGGATGTCGAGGCCGGCTACGCCAATGATCCGGCCGCCCGCAGCGTCGATGAGGTGCTGCTTTCCTATCCATCGCTTGTCGCGATCATCCACTATCGGCTGGCCCATCGCCTGCACGCCTTGGGCGCTCCGCTCGTTGCGCGCGTCATCACCGAACATGCCCACACCGAAACCGGCATCGACATGCATCCCGGTGCACGGATAGGCCGAAGCTTCTTCATCGATCATGGCACCGGCATCGTCATCGGCGAGACCGCGGTGATCGGCGATCGCGTCAGGCTCTATCAGGGCGTCACGCTGGGCGGCGAGCCGATCGAGCCCGGCGCCGCCCACACGAAAGCTTCGCCGGAAGGGCGCCGACACCCGGCCATCGACGATGATGTAGTGGTCTTTGCCGGGGCCGTGCTGCTGGGCCCGATTACGATCGGCGCGCGATCACGGATCGGCGGCAATGTCTGGCTGCGGCGGGACGTGCCTGCCGACACCATCGTCGAGGCGCCCGAGCCCGTGATCCGAAGTCATCGCTGAAGGCGAATCATCTCACCATTGGGGGCAATTCCGATGAGCACGGATAGTGCGGAACCGCATTGGCAGATCGAACGGCTGGTGGATGAGTTGCGTTCGTCGCGGGAGGCGTGGCGACACAAGCAGGCCCGCCATCGCGAACTCGGGCCAAGAGGCTTTCCTTCGCGGGCGGAGGTCGAGCGGCTGGCCGCCGACATCAGCGGTGCGCTGTTTCCCCAGCGGCTCGGTCCGCCAGACCTGGGGCTTCACCAGGAAGATTATTATGTTGGCCACATATTGGACGGAGCGCTCAACAGCCTGCTCGGCCAGCTCCGGCTGGAGCTTCGCTACAGCATGCGCGAGGCAGGCCATCGGCCCGAGGAAATCGAGATTCGTGCGCGGGTGATCGCACGGGATTTCGCCGACTCCTTGCCCGCCATCCGCGAGATTCTGGATAGCGATGTCGAGGCGGCCTATGCCGGCGATCCGGCGGCACGGAGCGTTGACGAAGTGCTGCTTTGCTATCCGTGCGTTTCGGCGATCATCCATCACCGCCTCGCCCATCGGCTTCATGATCTCGGCGCGCCGCTGATTGCCCGGCTGATGTCCGAGATCGCCAATTCGCGAACCGGGATCGACATTCACCCCGGCGCACGGATCGGCCGGAGCTTCTTCATCGATCATGGCACCGGAGTCGTTATCGGTGAGACCGCCGTGATCGGCGATCGGGTCCGGCTGTATCAGGCCGTGACACTCGGCGCAAAGAGCTTCGCCGCGGAGGCCGACGGTTCCTTGCGCAAGGGCGAGGCGCGCCATCCCAGCATCGAGGATGATGTGATCGTCTATGCCGGTGCCACCATATTGGGCCGCGTCATCATCGGCGCGGGATCGGTGATCGGCGGCAATGTCTGGCTCACCGAAAGCCTGCCACCGGGAAGCCATGTCACCCAGGCCAGCCTGACGCGAGACCCCGCCGCACGCAGCGTGCCCCCCTGGAAGGTGAGGCGAAGCACGCTCCCGGTCGGCAAGATCAACGGCGGCGAAGCCTGATCTGCACGCACGCCGTTGATCCGCCCCGCCCGTGCGGATCGCCGCACCAAGGCAACCTATTGTTTCCCAAAGATTAGCTTCCTTTGCGCTTAAAACTCTACTAATCTAGTAGAGTTTTAAGCGCACCCGACATGCCGGGAGCTCTGAATATTACGCATGAACCGCGGGACGCGATTCCCGCCACCGTTTCGCTCGCTCGTGAAACGGAACCGTCCTTTGTTTCTCTAAGGAGTATAAGTGGTGAAAAATCTGGGGGTCGTTCACGTTTCTTCGCTGGCTATCATTGCTTCAATTTCACTCGCCGCACCATCAATGGCCTTTTCCGCCGAGATAGAAGCCGAAAGCAGCAGCGATGCCTCAATAGATTCGCAAGATATTGTCGTCACCGCCAATCGCCGTGAGGAGAATATCCAGAGCGTGCCTGCGGCAGTGACCGCTGTCGGCGGTGACGCGCTTCTCCTGCAGGGCATCCAATCGGCTGGGAGCATCGAGCGGGTCGTCCCCAACCTCATCGCCAACGGCGTCACCGGCCGCGTCCAGCCGCGCTGGTATATCCGCGGCGTCGGATCGCAGGATCCGGGCGTTCTCGTCGTCAGCCCGGTCGGCGTCTATGTCGATGACGTCTATCTGAACTCGCCCTACGCTCAGGGTTTTCCGCTGTTCGATCTGGAACGCGTCGAGGTCGTCCGCGGCCCGCAGGGCACGTTGTGGGGCAAGAACACCACCGGCGGCGCGATCAACTTCGTTTCGCGCAAGCCCGATTATCGTAGCGACGGCTATGCCTCGGTCGAGATCGGCAATTATCAGAGCCGGATCTTCGAGGGCGCCACCGACGTCACCGTCATCCCGGACAAGCTCGCCATCCGCATTGCCGGGCGATCGGAGGCAAATGGTGGCTGGGTCGAAAGCGCCACCACCCGCAAGGATGTGGGCAAGCTCAACGACGATGCGCTGCGCCTTTCGCTGCGGGCGGACCTGAGCGAGACGGTGCAACTGACCGCCATCGGCCGCTATCGCAACTATCGTGGACCGAACACCTATTTCATCGGCGTCGCGGCGCCGACGGGCGTGACCAAGCCCGGCGATGTCGGCCATATCGATCGCTACACGGTGGGCGATTCCGCGGCAGACAATTACGACAATGTCGAGAATTTCGGCGGTCAGATCCAGGTCGATGCCGATCTGGGCGGCGTTTCGCTGATCTCGATCACCGCCTATGACGATCTCGACCGCGCAGCGCTCCAGAATGTCGATGCGTTCAACTATACCGTCCGCGCCTTTGCGGGGATCGACCAGAACCAGTTCAGCCAGGAATTCCGCCTCGTGTCGGACGAGCGCGGCACATTCAACTGGATCGTCGGCGCGCATTATTTCCATGAGAATCTGGGCGCCGAGAATAATCGCGCCATCTTCCCCAACCCGAGCAACACCCAATCCTATCGCAGCGTCCAGATCGATCAGAAGACTGACAGCTACGCGATCTTCGGCAATGCCACCTGGTCGATAAGCGATCGTCTCCGCATAACCGCGGGCCTGCGGCAGACGTGGGAAACGAAGAAGATCGATCTCAACGCCTATGTCGGCAGCAATCCCAGCTTCTCCCGCTTCGATCCGCGGCTCGGCACTGATGCGGTCACCACGCCGCTGGTGGTCGGCGCCACTCAGGATGAGAAGAAGAGCTGGGATGGGACGACCTGGGACCTCACGCCGCAGTTTGACCTGGCGGACAACGCGCTCCTTTTCCTGCGCTTTGCGCGCGGCTTCCGTTCGGGCGGTTTCAATGGCGGCGCCTTCATCCAGTCCGCGGTCGCAACGGTCGATCCCGAAACCGTCACCGATTATGAGGCGGGCCTGAAAAGCACATTGTTCGACGGCAAGCTGATCGCCAACCTGACGGCCTTCTATTACGACTATGAAAATATCCAGGCGAACGTGCTCACCACCGGCCCCGCGGGCCTGGTGTCGCGGCTGCGCAATGCCGGCAAGGGCCGCGCCAAGGGCTTTGAGGTCGAGCTGAAGGCGACGCCGATCGAGGGCCTGTCGCTCTACGGCAATTTCGGCTTTCTCGATTCCAAATATACCGATTTCGAAACCGGGGGCGCGCCGGCCAACGGAAACTCCTTTGCCAATGCGCCCCGCTATACCGCCAGCCTCGGCGCCGAATATCGCATCGACATCGGCGATGGCCACGCGATCCTGCCCCAGGCCGACTGGTCCTATCGCAGCACGACTTATTTCACGTCGAATGCGCAGAATGATCCGAACCAGGCCCAGGATGGCTATGGCATCGGCAATCTCTCGCTGAGCTTCCTGACGCGGGATGACAGGATCCGCGTCACCGGCTTCGTGCGGAATGTCGGCAACGAGAAATATCTGCTGCTCGGCCTGCCCTATCTCTCGGGCTTCTACACCTATGTCTACGGCCAGCCGCGGACCTATGGCGGCTCGGTAGCGGTGCGCTTCTGATGGCCAGGGCCGGAGGACAGGTGGCGGCCGCCGACTATGACATCATCATAGTCGGCGGCGGTGCCGCGGGTTGCGTCCTTGCCAGCCGGCTGTCGGAAGACGGCCGGCGCCGCGTGCTGCTGATCGAAGCGGGCGAGGACACGCCGCCCGAAAGCGGCCCGCCCGAAATCCTCGACGGTCTGCGCCCGCGCCGGCCGCTGGAGGCGGGCGACCGCTTCATCTGGCCAGGGCATCAAGCTGTGCTGGGCCACGGCCAGCCGGCAGCGCGCGCCTATGAGCAGGCCCGCGTGCTGGGCGGCGGCACCAGCATCAACATGACATCGGCCAATCGCGGCCTCCCGCGCGACTATGCCGAATGGGCGGAGCTCGGCCTTGAAGGATGGGACTGGGACGGCGTCCTTCCCTATTTCCGGCGGCTGGAGCGCGACTGCGATCATTCCGGCCCACTCCATGGCGACGAGGGCCCCCTGCCGATCCTGCGGGGCAGCTCACGCAACTGGTCGGGCTTCGCTCATGCCGTCGCAGGGGCGGCGGAAGCGCTGGGATATCGCAACATCGCCGACCAGAATGGCGTCTTCGACGACGGCTATTTCGCGCCGGCCAACAATAGCGAGAATGGCAGGCGGGTATCCACGGCGGAAGGCTATCTCGATGGCTCCGTCCGCGCCCGGCCCAATCTTGCCATCCTGACCAACAGCGAGGCGCTGCGCCTCATCATTGACGGCGCCACCGTCCGCGGCGTCGTGTTGCGCGACGCCCAAGCCGGTGAACGCCATGTCCACGGTCGCGAGACAATCCTGAGCGCCGGCGCGCTGCGATCGCCCGCGCTGCTGGTTGCCGCCGGCATCGGCGACGGCGCGCTCCTGCATCGGCTGGGAATAGAGGTCACCGCGCATCGGCCCGGCGTCGGCCGGAACCTGATGGACCATGCCGCCTTCGGAATAGCCGTCGACCTCGCCGTCGGCGCGGCGGCGCGCCCCGAGATCGACACGCCGCACCAGATCGCTCTCCGCCGTTCCTCATCGGCCGCGTCCGCCCCTGCCTCCGATCTCTACCATGTCTTCGGAACGACTCCGGACGGTGCGGGCGCCTCTTTCGGACTCTGGCTCAACAAACCGGCTTCGCTGGGCAGCCTTGAGTTCAGACCGGTGGACGACGGCATCACCGCACATGCGACATTCAATCTTCTGGAACAGCAACGGGATGTGGACGCCGTAAAGAACGGCTTCCGCTTCATTGCCGCCCTGATCGATCAGCCGCCCTTGCGCCCCCTGGTGTCCAATCCGCGCGCCTCCCTGACCGGGATCGTCTGCGTCGGCGATTCCGTTCCGCTGCGGGAATTGCTGGCTGACGAGGATGGGTTCACCGCATTTCTGCGAACCAGCGCCAAGGGTGTCTGGCACGCCAGCGGCACCGCCCGGATGGGGCGCGTATCCGATCCCCTAGCTGTCGTCGACGGTGCCGGGCGGGTGCACGGCATAGCCGGGCTCCGGGTCGTCGACGCTTCGATTTTTCCAACCATACCAACGGCCAACATCATGCTTCCGGTCATCATGGCTGCGGAGCGGATCGCCGATCTTGTCGTGAAGGAAGCCGCATGACCGTCTATCCGCTGCTGATCGCCGGCCAGCCGGTCAGGACCGAAACCAGCGATGCCGTGGTCGATCCCGCCACGGGCAAGCTGATCGGCTTCGCAGCCCGCGCCCGCGAGGCCGAGGTGGACGCGGCCGTCGATGCGGCAGCATCCGCCTTTCCCGCATGGGCTGCCGATGAAGCGGGGTGCCGTGCAGTGCTGGCAGCCGCCGCCGCTCGGTTGCGCGCGCACGAAAGCGAGATTGCGGAGCTGCTGACCCGCGAGCAGGGCAAGCCGCTGCGGCAGGCTGTGGCGGAAGTCACCCACAGCGCCGGCATCCTCGACGCCATGGCCCGGTTCGAGCGGCAGCCAGAATCCTTCGCCGCGGATGCCGGGCGATCGGTTCAGGTGATCGAGCGCCCCTATGGCGTGGTGGCGGCCATCACGCCGTGGAACGTGCCGCTGCTGCTGCTCTTCCACAAGATTGCCCCGGCGCTGCGGGCCGGCAACAGCGTCGTCGTCAAGCCTTCCGAACATACTCCGCTCTCCACCCTGCGGGTCGTGGAACTGCTGGCGGAAGTCTTTCCGCCCGGCGTGCTGAACGTCATCGCTGGTGGCGGCATCACCGGCGCGCTGCTGGCATCGCACCCGAAGGTCGCGAATGTCAGCTTCACCGGCAGCGTCGCGACAGGGCGCAAGATCGCAACCGCCGCCGCGGCCAATTTCGCCCCCGTCACGCTGGAACTGGGCGGCAACGATCCCGCGATCATCCTGGCCGACGCCCCCATAAAGGATATCGCCGAAGCCCTATTCTGGGCGGCCTTCGCCAATAGTGGCCAGATCTGCTTCGCGATCAAGCGGCTCTATGTCCATGAAAGCCGGCACGATGAATTGGTCCGGCATCTCGCGGACCGCATCGATCGCACCGTGATCGGCAATGGCCTCGATCCCGCGACCGAACTCGGCCCGCTCACCGTCACCGCGCAGCGCGACCGGGTCGAGCAACTGGTTGCTGAAGCGGAGCAGGGCGGCGCGAGACGGGTCGGCGGCGGGCGGCCATTGGCCGAGGGCAACTTCCTCCGGCCGGCACTTCTCACTCATGTCGATCCGGCATCCCGTCTCGTCGTGGAAGAACAGTTCGGCCCTGCACTGCCGATCCTGAGCTTCAGCAAGGTCGAGGATGCGATCGCCGCTGCCAACGATACCGAGTTCGGCCTGGGTGCATCCGTGTGGACCGCCGACGCGGCAGCAGGTGCAGCGGTTGCGCGCCAGCTCGACGCCGGACTCGTCTGGACCAACAGCCACATGGAAGTCTTTCCCGGCACGCCCAAGGGCGGCTGGAAGCAAAGCGGCATCGGCTATGAAGGCGGCCGATGGGGCTATGAGCGCTTCGTGCGGGCACAAACCGCCCTTGCGCGCCCCGCGCCTTCGGCAAATTGATCAGGGAGGCCAGGATGCAGGCGGGAAGCTGGCGTTCGATTCTGCTTATCTTCTTCTATGCCGAGCTTATCGCGGCATGCCACGGCAAGAGTCTGGCGCTGGTGCCGGACGTGGTGCGGACCTTCGGCGTCGATGCGCCGACGGCCAGTTGGGTGATCGGGGCCGTCGCCGTGGTCGCCGCGATCTCGGCGCCAGTCGGCGGCTGGCTGATCGACCGACTGGGTGAACTTCGCGCCATTCGCTTCGGCCTCGTCATTGCAACCGCGGGCAGCGCCGCCGGCTTCTTCGCCACCCGCTTCGACGTGCTGATCGCCTGCCGCCTGTTCGAAGGGATCGGCTATATCGCGGTCGTGCTTGGCGCGCTGGCACTGCTGATCCGTACGACCGAGGGTCAACGCCAGACGACCGCCCTCGCCTTCTGGTCGGTCGCGTCACCGATGGGCGGCGCCCTCGCCATCGCAGCCGTATCGCCGATCGCAGGGACGCCACTTTGGCAGTGGGTGTTTGCCGGCCACGCCGTGTTGCTGCTCGTAGCGTTGTTCCTGACGCCGTTTCTTCCCGAGGCACCGGCGCGGCCCGTCGTCCGGGAACCGATCCGCTCGGCGCTGTCGATCTACAGCTACCCCGCCGTGCTCGGCTTCCTCGGCGCGATCATCTTCCTGCAGATCTTCAAGCTCGGCGCGGGCTCGGCACTGCCGACCTTCCTGATGAACGAACATGGCGTCCCGCCCGCCTGGATCGGCGTGATTTCGGCAGGCAGCATCGCCTGTTCGGTCGGAGGCGGGATCATCGCCGGCTTCCTGTTCAACCGCGGCGCCAATGTGAAGCTGGTCGCAACCTCCGGCGCCCTGGTCTCGGCAGTCGCTACGCTCCTGGTTTATGCGCCATCGATGCCGACCTCGTTCGCGCTTGCTGCGCAGTTCGTCGGTGCGGTGAGCGGCGGCCTGCTCTTCGCCTGGATCACCACCAACATTCCCAAGGTCGCGCCCGATCCGTCGCGCGTCGGTGCGACAGGCGGCGCGGTCAGCCAGTTGCTCTACCTCGGGATGGCGATCGGCCCGTCCTTCATGTTCTTCATCCTCGCGCAGCCATCGCGCCTGCCGCTGATATTGGCTGTCGTCATCGCTTATGGCCTGCCGCTCATATTCCTGCGGCGGAAAGCCTCCCGGCGTGGCGATGAATGTCCGGGCTGGCGAGTTGAAGCTACCGATCCACAATGATCTCGCCAGATTGACCCCATCAGGCGCCTTCTGCGGTCTTGCGGTAGGGACGCTCCCCCCGAGCGCGGCGCGAACAAACGACATCTGTGGACGCCCCTTCGGATGCAAGCAGTAAATCGGGGCATGTTGGCACGTAGTCGGATCCCGTCGGGGCGGCGGTTAAGGGTTTCGTTGACGAGGACGTGCAGCTCGCGTTCGCCTCTGCCACCACTCAGCCTTTGACTGTCGAGGCTGCTCCAACTGCGGTTGTCACCCCGGTATCAGCCCCGGCGTCGACCGCCCTTGCTCCAACAGGTCCGGCGGCCAATCAATAGCACGAATTCCAGCGCGAGAATTGCCGCCAACCATGGCCTATCGTCCCCCTAAGGATCGTGCGCCATCGGCGGAACAAGAGAGGCACTACCCATGCTTCGTTCGCGACGGAAGAGGGGTGGCCATTGGCCACCCCTCACTCTTTCCAAGTTGATTCAGGCGCAACGACTCTGTCTTTGCCGGAGGCCGATCGGGCTAAGCTGAATGACCGGCAGGAATTAGGGCGCCGAATGCGCGACTTCAACGACCGGAATGTCGGCGACAGCGGCTGCGAGGCTCGGGCCGATCAATCGACGTGGAGATGTTCAAGTTCCGTCAGAATAGGTCCGAACAGGACACGGAAAAACTCGTCCTCGGCATACATGCGTTCCCCGGTGATGCCATTTGAACCATAGGGCAGCACGGTCAGATTGCGGAAATTCCGGATCACACCGTCGTCGTAGCGCCAGCTTATTGTGACCTCCACGGTCATCGATGTTTCGCCATAACAATAGCCATGAACCACATAGTCCACGACGTGCCGTCGCGCTTCGCCGAAGAAATGCTCATAATAGCGACGGACGAGCGCCTTACCCTGCATTTTGAGCCCGATCGGGTGGAGCTCATAAACGGGGTGTTGAACAAGGGTACCAAGCGTCCCTTCCAGATCGTCGTGCGATTCAAGATATATGTGCCTGATCGCGTGCAGCGCGCGCTGCGCTAGGTCAGACGGAAGGTCTACAACCTGGGGAACCTGCGCATCGGCGTCGATCAATGCCATGCTTCACTCCTATGGCAAGAAGGTCATGCGGCGGGCACGATGGTCAATCTGGAAATCGCTCCGCAAGACGCGATTTTGCGGCAAGAGCGACATGAAACGCCGCGCGAGCTTGCTGGAGAATATGCGCGCCGCAGTCTTCACGAGATTGGTCGCCAGCACAATCTGCCTCGCCTTCGCAACCAAGCGGCTCGACCTGAAAACCGTTGAATGTCTCATCGGGCTTGGCTGTTCGTTTAGTCGCAGGAGCCGGCAACATCCACATGGACCGGTCGGCTGATCGCTTCCAAATGCCATTGGCCGCTGCCGGTAACCTATAGATCAAGGGGTTCCACGCCTCGCATAAGGCGCGGAACCGAGCGATTAGAAGGCGAAAACCACACCCGCCATCGGGCGGATGCTGTCGAAGTCATAGGTGTCTGCCTGGAGACGGAGCCTCGGGCCAGCCTCGCCGAAAATCCCGGCCATGCCGATTTCCTTCGGACCAACTTCGACGCCGAGACCATAGGTCCAGGCCTTCTCGTCCGAGAAGCCCTTCCGGCCATTGACCCACTGATAGCCAGCCGACGCATAGATCAGGCCGCTTTGGCCTGCGCGAACGCCGGCACGACCGCGAACGCCATATTCCCAGTCGATGTCCTTGAAGCCCTTGGCGACATTGCCCTCCACGCCGACAAAGACGGGTCCCAAGGGTATGTTGACGCCGGCAACGCCCTCGATCAGGGCACCGTCCATCTTGCCGCGCGAGCCGACGGTTCCGAACTCGCTGCTGCGGTCGAAATTATGGTAGCCGCCCAGCACCCCGACATAGGGCTCGAAGCCGACGGCGGGTTCGCTGCCGTCAGGTGAGGTAGACTGGGCGACGGCGGCGCTGCCGATCGATGCCGCGAAAGCGGCCGCGATAAGGGCAAATTTCATTGGGTACTCTCCACAGATGATCCCGGCGAGCCGGGCTGTCTCCCGCAACAGGCGGGACTGCGATAACCATCCGCTTATTCTCGGAGTTTCATCCGGCCAAAGCTAATCTTATCAGTGACATAATAGACACAGGCCATCGCGCGACGGCCTGTTTCCGAGAGTGTTCACCGCACTTAGGAGGGCATGCGGAAATGGAACGGCCCGCCGACGGGGGGGTGTCGGCGGGCCGAAATATCTCCGGGCAAAGGGGGGTGACTGCCGCAGAGTTCACTATAAGCGCTCGAACCCATCCTCGGGTTCCGACCTCCCGAATCAGCCAGGAGCTAAGAACGAAAAGATTGTCGGACAGCTCGTTCGAACCGTGATCTCGCTGTCGCGTCAAAATGCCACCGATGGGCGTCGATTACCGCAGTGATGCCCATTGGCCGTTAACGCGGTGAACGACTACCTGAGCCCCTTTATTGCCAAACCGGATGCGGCGCGTGTGAGAGCCGGGCGCGTCGGTTCTACGCCGCGCCAGGCATGGGTTGAATTGTTCCGAGCCTAATCCTTCCACGCGTCCGGGTCGATCTTCCTGTCCAGGCTACTGATCGGAATGTCGTTGAGTACCGAAACAAGCGCGTCCAGTTCCTGGTTGAACGATCCTGACGAAAAGCAGGATTGGAGCGCATCTCGTATATGGGCAAACCGGACATCGCTGGACCTCGTCGCAGGGCTGGCGGATGATTTTCTTTCAGACATCACGCCGCTCCCCGATGGCCCTTTTTCCTCAACGCCCTGCGTGCAAGCAGTTCATTAATTGGGCTTTTAGACCAGCCGGCCCCAATCCACACCGACGCGACCGCTGACATCTGCGCGTCACATCTGCTGGTGGCAACCCTGGACGCCCCGGTTCTGGTGGCAGACTGACAAGAGGGTACGGGGCAAAACGGCCCTCGCGGTGGATTGCTTGTTGGTGGACGGCGTGCCCGAGCGGACCTGCGAACGGGCTTGCTCGTTTAGCGGCACATGTTCAGTGGCGCATTAATAAGGATTTCGGATGTACATCTTCGGGCTTGTTGCTTTGCTGGCCGCTCCTTCAGATACCACTGTCTCGATGGTCGAGACTTGCCAGACCCATGTTCTCGAACAATTCGAGACAAGCGCCGAGCGGTTGAAACTACGGCCGCCTGCCCGTCGCGCGGATGGAAGCTGGGCGATCACGGGCACCCTCGAGCGCCCGGGCGCTGTCCCGATTGGATTTCAATGTGAGATCGACCGCAAGGGGCATTTCCTCGGCGCTGCTCAGACGAGCGCGGGAAGCGAACCATGATCCCTCCGAATGCCGAGCATATTATCTCAATTCCGTGATCGGCAGACGGCATGACGGCGCCCGAATGGGTTTCGTGGTGGTCAATGAGGGTTGATGTGCATCAGCGCAGGGGCACAAAGTTTTGGTGTATGTCCCGTTTATCGGCGCTTTCAATCCTAAAGCGATGCGCCGCCTGACAGCAATTGGAGAGCTGCCGCTTTGAGCCGGACTCTTTCATGCCCCAGCAAAGTGAACGAGATTATCTCGAAAATCGCCGTCGCACGTCCGAAGAGAAGGCTCGCGCCGCAATCGATCCTGCCATTGGGCGGATTCATCACGAATTCGCCAAGCACTATACCCGCAGGCTGGCGGACGAACATAACCGAACTCGGGGCGTCATATAGCCGTGAAAGTTCTCAGCGCGCGCGAATTCAGCTTTGGCCGTGCCCACTGCTGGCTGGTCAATAACGGAGTCACCCGTCATTTAATCTGAATGAGCGACGGGTTTTGGGCAGGCGTGTTCGAACCTTGGATGGCAGCTATGTCGGCGGCAACCGCCATGCAGATTGGTGCTCTAGCGTGCAGGATGGATGAGCGGGCCGCCGGGGGGGGTGGCGACCCGCTCGCGCATGATACGCAGCGCAGGGCTTGTCTCCCTGCGGCCTCAACGCCCATTCTCAAGTTTGGTGCCGAGACAAACAGTATCAGCTTGAGCGTCCAGGCTGACGGCCGTTGGTTGGCCAGTCTCGCGACATCATCGCCGTATTAAGAAGGCTATTCTCGCGCCACCGCGGATCGTCGGCGTCTTAGGCTTCAATCAACCCGTTGCGAACCGCGTACCTAACCAATTCAGCTGTCCCCTTTACATTCAGTCTATCCATTGCGGATAGTCGGTGCGACTCGACGGTTTTAAGCCGAATATCGAGAAGCCCACTGATCTCCCGATTGGTCCTGCCCGCGGCGACAAGCTCAACGATCTCGACTTCTCGCCGAGTGAGCGGCGTGGACAATTCGGCACGTGCGGATGATTGGAATTGGTCGAGCAGGCTCTCGGCAATTGATCCGGTGAAATACGGGCTGCCCGTCGAAAGCACTTCGATCGCTTCCATCAATTGGGCAGCCGTATCTGTCTTGAACACATAGCCGCGCGCGCCGGCGCGAAGGGCCTCAAGCGCGATGTCCTCCCGATCGTGCATGGTGTAGATCAGCACCGGGATGTCCGGAAATGCCTGTTTCAGGCGCCGCGTAAGCTCGAGGCCATTCAACCTCGGCAGCAAATAATCAGTGATAACGAGATCTGGCAACGTCGCGGCCGCGAGCCCAATCGCCGTGTGACCATCTGATGCTTCCGCGACGACCTCCCATCCCGCACGCGTTTCGATCAGCGCTCGCACGCCACAACGCATGAGATCATGATCTTCCGCGATAAGAATTCTGAGCCCCGTCGGCATGATCTAAGCCTGCGCCGGCGAAGTGGAATGCGCCAATGCCTTGGCCTGAAGGAATTGAATAGGCACCTCTTATCCATCGCTCCTGCCGCGCCAGACTGCGATTCCAAAACAAACTATATCCCGACGATTTGGGATATATCACAAATGAAGAGGAAAATATCGCCCGACACAGCAATATCTTTTCACGACTTCAAGTGACAGCAAGCGACTACGGCCATCAGAGCCGGTCCACTCGAGCCACCGGTCATCCGCCTGGCGCAGGAACCTCATGGTCTCGGGTGCAATCCCCCTAACAACGCCTATTCCGTGGCAACCTTGGCATGGGGATTCAAATGCCGATCGGGGGCGGTGTCGCTTCCACGTAGCCATGCGCTTTCCTCGTACATGCAATCCATGCGGCGCAAAATGTCGCAAATCCAACACGGAATGGCGCGCATTGGTAACCCCACAAAAACAGTGTTCAGGTCTGGGACAGTTCCCTGAAGTCAGGGAACTCGGAACGCAGCCTTTGGTTTGAAATGCGCTTCGCCAAGCGAGGTCCGCGATGGACGATTGCGAGAATAATAGCCCGAGATCTGGTCTGACGGACGGTGAGTTCAAAGCAGATCTAACATCGGTCATTCCAGATCTTCGCGCTTTCGCGCGCAGCATGTCCGGAGATCGAGCGCTGGCTGATGACCTTGTGCAGGACACCTTACTGAAAGCCTGGGCTGCCCGCCGGAGCTACGAGTCCCGGCGGCAATTCAAGAGCTGGATTTTCACGATTCTCCGCAACTCATTCCTAAGCCAGATGCGCAGGAAACGTTTCGTTGGGGAATGGAACGATCTCGCCGCCGAAATAGCGCTTGCGCGCCCGGCCTCGCAGGAACGCGTGATCGAACTCCAGGATGTTTATCGCGCACTCCAGCAATTACCCGCGACACAGCGCGAGGCGATCGTTCTCATAGGAGCGGGCGGACTTTCCTACGAAGAGGCCGCGGAGGTAATAAACGTGTGCCTCGGCACAGTGAAAAGTCGGCTCACTCGGGCACGGAAGGCACTGGAGGAAATTCTTGCCAGTGGCAGATTCTCGTCGCCGCGGTCATTCAAGGAGAACTGCGGTGATCCAATCCTTCTATTGGCCGCCGAAGTCGAGGAAGGTCGAGCTCGAAGCGGCGCTCGCGCCAACATGCCCTCGCCAGATCCAGAAGCCCTTGCCATCTGATAGATCCCGACCTGAATGGAAGTCCGCTAAAGGGAAGTTCGGATAGCCCCGTCAACGACCGCTTCTCTATCGCGGCCGAGGTCAAGGGGGTTCGCTCACGGCATGAGGTGACCTCCGTGTTTGGGTCAGTACCGGCCGACGTTGTCCCACGAGGCTCTCGCTTCTCTTCGAGGTCGGCACCGGGCCGCCTCATGATGGGGTAAGAAGGATGGAGCGGTTCAATCTTTGTCGCGCCCTTGCCTCCGGAGCGGCAGGATCTGCGGACGTTACGAACTCACCCACCCGTCGTCCCCGTGAGGACATCATCCTGCCGAGGCAGAACCTTTCGTTTCGTATTGCGGTAAGTCAGGCCGTCGGTGCGAGCACGGTATCGTTGCTCCAGCGGAAGTCGGTTCCGTCAACCCACATGCGATGGAGGATGGCGGCGATCCGCCTGGCGAGCGCCACGGTGGCGCGGCGCATGCCCCGGCGCTGGGCGACCCGCACAGCCCATGCCTTCAGCCAGGACCATTTCTGGCTGTGACAGGGCATCGACTGCGCCGCTTCGTAAAGCACCGCACGCAGCATGGTATCGCCGCATTTCGACACGCCGCCGTTGTAGTCGATCTCGCCCGACTGATGTCGCCTGGGCGTCAATCCGACATGCGCGCCCACTTCCCGCGAATGAACGAACCGGTGCGGCTGATCGACCGACGCCCGATAGGTAAGCGCCACAAGGGGGCCGACACCGGGTACGGTCATGAGGCGCCTGCAAACCGGGTCATGGCGAACCAATTCGAGCACCATCTTGTGGAGGACGGCGAGTTGCTCGCGCATCACGCGCCGAACGCTCAGCAACGGCTCGACGATCGCGGCAAGCATGGGGAAGTTCTCGACCAAGTCCCGAATACGAGCGTCATATCCGCTCGGGCTGATGGGGCCGACCTTCAACCCGAAATTGCGCAGCGTGCCCCGCAGGTCGCACTCGATGTCGAGCAACTTGCGCTGAACGAGCTTGCGGCTTGTCAGCAGCATCCGGTGCTCCTGAGCGGCCAGCGTCTTGACGTGCACCGGCTTGAACAGCCCCACGCGCATCATCTGCGCGATGCCGCGGGCGTCATTGGGATCGGATTTGTTGATCTGCTGGGCCTTGAGGAGTGCCTTCATGTGCCTGGTCGCGACACACACCACGGGTAAGCCTGCCTCGATCAGAGCGCTCACCAGCCATTGCGATAGAGGGCCAGCCTCGACCCCCACCCGAACATAGTCATCGCCGACTGATGCCAGCAGGGTGGCAATGTCGTCGGGCTCGGTCTCTACCTTCAGCTCGCAAAGAACCGTGCCGGCATCGTCCACCACGCATACCGACGTCTCCTTCACCGAGACATCCAGACCTGCGAATTGCGCCATCGCCATCACTCCTTCCCTCGATGCACGAGGTCAGGATCGACCCCGACTACCGCATCGTACGTAAAGGGGCTGCAACTTCGCCTGCGCTAAAAATCGCAGCCGCCGCGATACACCATCTTTGTCGGCGGGTGCGGAACCGACTGGCATTTGCTTTCCAATTTTCATGATAGAACGTCATGATGAAAAGAAACGTGAAACGTGGCAGCAAGCGTATCGCACTTGTTGCTGCCGTCTCGTCGCTGGGTCTGTGGGGAACTTACTCGGTCCTCACGTGCCTCCGTGGAATCTCGCTGTATTATCCAAATGCGATGGCATGCAATGACGCGGATGTCGCTTGGGAAGCAAGGCGCCGAGCGTTTCTGAGCATGGTTGATGGGATTACGAGCTTTACAGGATTGTCTGTGGCACTCGTCATTGCTGTGGTCGCGACGTCATGGATCATTCGAGGATTTAGGGCTGCGCCTCAGGATGAGGTGGCATGACCGAAGAAATAGGCGCCCCTCTCAAGTCGTGGAGCGTCGTTACCTTTTAGCCATTCAAGAGGCGGCGCCACCGATCACAAGGCTGTCTCCGATGGCAGGCA
Organism: Sphingomonas sp. DBB INV C78; assembly: GCF_042693015.1. Lineage (NCBI taxonomy): Bacteria > Pseudomonadati > Pseudomonadota > Alphaproteobacteria > Sphingomonadales > Sphingomonadaceae > Sphingomonas > Sphingomonas sp. DBB INV C78. The sequence continues at coordinate 3,546,132 of NZ_CP170544.1, forward strand.
AGCGGTTACGCGGAAAGTCGGCGCGGACCTTCTGGACTCGCCCTAGCTTAAGGCCGCGGCAACGCAGACAATCAACAAGATCAATCCTTCAAGGAGCAGCCAAATGGTGGCGAGGATCCCAAAAACGATCGCCATCGCACGCTTCGTGGTCCAAGCTGCGATGGCAGCTGCCACAGCCATCGCCACCGTCGCGAACGGCACGGCGCCCCAACCGGCGCCCCAAATTATGCCCAAGACAAGTTGAGTTGAAATGAGGGCGCCAACCCCGGCAACGGCAGCGGCGACAAATCTGCGGAGTGGCGTCGGCTCTTCAGCGAGCGCCGCAACTTTATGAAATCTCGCTAGTCGACTGCCCACTTGGCCATCCTATCGTGAGGATGGTTTCACTCCAATGACCGTTTCTCCCGACTAGTGAGACTCTGGCTGCTGGCGTGCCTCTTAAGGTCGGCTATTCGCATTCTCGGCGCCAGAGCCGCCTTTCCGGACACGCCGACATAGCGGACGCCAAAAGAGACGCTATTGTTCGCGTATGATCCGGAAGCGATACTTGGCCTTTGCGTTGCTGCCGATGATCCTGCTGGGTTGCGGCAGGCACGAGCCCCCGCCACTCGTTGCTGGAGTGGAAGATCATGCTGTTTGGCAGGCGCGCCTGCAAAGTCAGTTTCCGGCGGGAACACCCGAGAGCCGTGTCGTTGCCACTCTTAAGCAGCAGGGGTTTAGGATTGGCCCGACGCTCGGGTGCGATCATCAGCGCTGTGGCGAATGGCAGAGTTGGGAAGGCGTGGGCGGAGTAAGCTGGGTCGTATCTTGGTCCACAGGTGCCGGAAACCGCTTGGAGCGCGTGCAGGGCACCATCATGCTGCTGAACTAGCGACCGCACGCGACTTTTGGGCGGTATCGCCCGCCCATCGCCAGAATAAATCCTGCCAGTCCGGACCCGCCGACGTTGCGGACATTCCTTAGCTGTCCGGCGGCAACTCGTCTCGATAGGTGACGATACACTGTCCATGTTGTAGAGCATGTTCAGCGGCGTCTCGCAGTGTATCGTCCTCGATCAATTCTACGTCGCCGCCAAGCTCCTTGGATCTCTGAATTTCAACGAAGATCCACCCAGCTTTACCAGCAACCTCGCGAGCGCGTGCATTATCCTGATCTGAAGGCTCGCCACGAATGAATATCAGCATCGCGTGACGAGCGCCCGCACGATAGCCTTTGACATCCGCGGCAACGGCTTGCGCTAGGTGAAGTGTTACAATTTCAGGCATTCTTCGATAATTGCAGACTTCGAGCACCGCTGCCAAGGGCGATGTCCGCTACCCCCGACACTTCCGCCATAATCGCCGGCAAGGCTGGAAAAATCCTGCCTGTCGGGACACGCCGACATTGCGGACGTTTTTCTAAGGTTGTTGAGGAGGTGGCTCCGCAACAAATCCAACGTTTTCGAAACCCGCCCTTTGTAACGTGAAAATCACGCCGCCCAAGCATCGATAGGGCGTCTCTGCCATATCCGAATCGACGTGGGCGCACCGTCCTGATTTCGCTTCCGGGCGAGCGATCGCTAGCAGTTCATCTGTTGTGACTTTGCGGCCTTCAACTTCGATGGTGCATGACGAGGCAGGTCCGCGAACGACCACATTAAATGGTGTGGCTGCTTTTTGGCCTCCGCACCCGGCCACGACGAATGGAAAGGCTGCGATTAAGATTGCTCGGATTGGCAAGTTCATGACGAAACAATGCCGGAGCGTGACCTATCCCGCAATGACCGCTTCCCCCGACAAGGCCGACGCGATCGCGGAGAAGGGGACTGCCTGAAAGCGGCCACCGTTCCGAATCTGAACGAACGGAAGCTATCAGGCGGTCAAAATTGACCGCGGAAAGGCGGCTTTGGCGGCGGTAGCGCCTATCAGCTACCCGTTTCGGTCATCCACGATGGGATGTCACGCTGGGCATGAAGCACGCGCCAGACGTCAATGTGATCTTGCCGTTCAAGATAGAAAACGAGATACGGAAAGCCTGCCAGCTGGCGGCTGCGCAATCCCGGCAGATCCAGCTCGTGGGCGTATCTCGGCGAACCTGTCGCGGGCCTTGCTGAAATCAGTCGATATGCTTGCTCAAGCGCATCAATGAAGCGCAGGGCAACATCCCCGCCTGCCTCGTCCGCATAATAGTCCGCAGCTTCATCGACATCCCGCGCCGCCAACGCGCGCGGGATCACTGGCTTGGCAGTCACTTCGTGACGCGACGTCGAACGCGATCACGCAAGCGATCGAAATATCCGGCATCCACCGCTTCCGTCGGCGCTGAAGCCGCACCGTCCAGCAGGAGCCCTCGCAGATACTGGCGATCCTGGTCCTTCCGGATCAGTTCCCGGACATACTCGCTGCTCGTCCCAAAGCCACGACCCGAGACCTGTTGGTCAACGAATGACTTGAGCGCCTCAGGCAGCGAGATGTTCATCGTGCTCATGTCCCGTAAATAGCGTGTTTGGCAAAAATTGGCAAGATCCTTGAACGAGCCCGCGTTCGGAAATGGAGCGAGAATCTCTGCGGCCGGTTCCGGCCGAAGGAGATGAACCATGGGACATTCAGATCTGGATCCGCCCCCGCGCGAGCGGCGCGCCTGGAACGCGGGGCTGATTGTCGGCCCCAAGCGCCCTCTGAAAGCGAGGGATTTTTGGGCCATACGCTTCTTTCTCGACGAACACCGGCGCCTACGCGATCGCCCTATTCGACCTGGCGATCGACAGCAAATTGCGCGGCTGCGACATCGTGAAAATCAGAATCTGCGATCTCTTTGCCGGGGACAGCATCAGGGATCGAGCCACCGTCGTTCAGCAGAAGACCGGGAGACCTGTTCAGTTCGAGCTGATGACCAATGCTCGGGCAAGCCTATCGGCATGGCTGGAGCAGCGCCGTGGTCGGGCTGGCGATTACTTGTTCCCAAGCCGGGTCGACTACACCGGCCATCTCAGCACGCGCCAATATGCACGTCTGGTCGACGAGTGGGTCGTTGCGGTCGGTTTGAACGGCGCAGAATATGGCACCCATTCGCTGCGCCGGACCAAGGCTTCGATGATCTACAAGGCCACCGGCAATCTGCGGGCCGTTCAAATCCTGCTCGGCCACAGCAAGATCGAGAACACCGTCAAGTATCTCGGTGTCGATATCGATGACGCCCTGATCCTTGCCGAGCGCACCGAGATCTAACCTGGGCGGCTCCTCACTCCGGCGAGGAGCCGATCCACGGCGCAATGAACAGGCGTCCGCTTTTCGGGCTCACTCCAGGGACGTTGAATGTCGGCTATGTCGGCGGCTCCAGGCACTCGATTGGATCCTCGATCATGAGATCGCGCCGCTGCGAAATTGCCCTGGCGTTTGCCCCGTGGCACGCCGGAACGCAGCTCCGAAGCTCCCGGCATTGGCAAAGCCGCTACGGTGGGCCACAACTTTAAGAGGCAGTGAGCGATCGCTCAGCAATGCCCGTGCCCGCCGGATGCGGGCTTCCTCGATCAGCGCGCTTATTGTTCGTCCGGTGGTGGCTTTGAAGTTGCGTGTCAGCGTCCGGATGCTGAGCCCGCTCCGGGCAGCGATTTCCTCCAGCGTCGTCGCGCTTTCATCAGCAAGCTCCTCAATCAGCGCAATCTGTTGCGCGGAGAGTCGACGCGCCTTTGGACGTTCGCCGCACCCTGGCCTGCGCAAGAATCGGGTCAGTTCGACAGCAATCATCGCGCCGCCAGCCTCGAGCATGATGTCGCTGGCAAATCCGGGCGACGATGCCTCTCCCAGCAGACGCGTCATCGCCGCTTCGATGGGCGTTCCGTAAATGTCGCTACATGCTTCGAGCAGCCTCTCGTCCCAGGCAAGATCGCCCGACAGGCGCCGAAACAGGCCGCCCGAAATCGAACAGGCTGCAACCAGAACTTCGCCACCGCTGCCACGGATATCGAAGGGCACACTTGCCGGCGTGAACACCAGCCGCCCGATCTTGCGGAAACGCGCGCGCGAACCCGCTCCGTGCAGCCGGCTCTCGCCTACGGGGGGTGGGCCGATCGCCAGGCCCAATATGGGCGCCGGCTGTTCATGCACGAGTTCGTTCGGCGACGGCCACTGATAGCGCCGCAGCTCGAAGGCGAAGCCGCCGGCCGAAAGGCCGCCTTCTACCTGCCAGTTCCTCTCCATTCGCGCTCTTTTCGCCGCTGTGGCTGCAGCTTCCGCATAATCCATGTCTGAATCAAGGTGCGCCGCGCCGCGGGATGCGATTTGGCCATCGTGCAGCATCTATTGGCCGAATGGCGCCATCCGCACGCATTGCCGTCCTCGCCACCTCTCGCGCAAATTCCGCCCGAGAGGAGAAGCGAGTTGGTTGAGTTCGATCCGTACAGTTATGCGACCCATGACAATCCCTATCCCGTTTATCGACGGTTGAGGGATGAGGCGCCTCTCTATTTCAACGAGCAGCGAGGATTTTGGGTCGTTTCACGTTACGACGACTGCCGGGCCGCCCTTCGCAACTTCTCTGCCTTCTCGAATGCATCGGGCACTACGCTGGAAGATACTCCCGCCTTGCAGGATGTATTGAGCAGCGATCCACCGGATCACACACGCCTGCGCCATGTGATGAGCCCACTCTTCCAGCCAACGAAGATCGCAAGGCTGGAAGATATGGTGCGCGCCGCCACACGCTCGCTCCTCGCCTGCCATGCCGAGATCGGTCGCATCGACATCATCGACGATTTCGCCTGCCGCCTGCCGATGCTCGTCATCAGCCGGATGCTCGGCCATCCGCCCGAGGATGACGAAATGCTCCTCAACTGGACGAACACCACGATCCATCGCGACGAAGGGGTTCAGGCGCTTCCAGCAGCGGGCCTGGAGGCGCTCACCAGCATCAACAACTACAATGACGCGGTATTGCGTCGGCGGGCAGACGGACCGCCCCGCGATGATCTGGTCGGCGCGCTGATCGCGGCGATACGTGAAGGTCGCCTCAGCCATGTCGAGGCGATGGGCTATATGCAGATCCTGTCCTTCGCCGGGCACGAGACGACGACCAAGCTCATCGGCAACATGATCTACCAGTTGTTCCGCCATCCGGAGCAACGACAATGGCTGCTGGACGATCCGTCACTGATCGCGGCCGCCGTCGAGGAAACCGTCCGTTTCGACACCTCGGTGCAGCTTCAGGCGCGCACCATGCTGAGCGATTTCGAAATGCACGGGCGCACAATTCCTGCCGGTGCCAGGGTCGCCATCCTGTTCGGTTCGGCCAACCGGGACGACCGCAAATATGCCGATGCGGAAACCTATGACATCCGCCGCAACGCGCGCGATCATATTGGCTTCGGTTATGGCCTTCACAGTTGCCTCGGCGCCCCGCTCGCAAGGCTTGAAGCGCGGATTGCGATCGAGGAATTGCTGGCGCTGATGCCGGACTATGTGGTGGACGAAGCCGGGGCACGGCGCGTCCATTCCGCCAACGTGCGGGGCTACAGCCACCTTCCCGTAAACTTCGCGCCATCCACAGCATTGGGGGAGATCACCGGTGGCTGAGGTCATCTATGTCGAGCCGGACGGCTCCAGCCATCGCGTGGATGCATTGACGGGCCAGACCGTCATGGAAGGTGCGCTCCTCAACATGCTGCCGGGCATCGACGGCATGTGCGGCGGGCTTCTCTCCTGCGCGACATGCCATTGTTATGTCGACGACGCCTGGGTGGAGCGCATCGATCCGCCGAGCGACGAAGAGGCCGAAATGCTCGAGCTTGTCGCCGATCGAAGACCCAACAGTCGGCTGGGGTGCCAGATCCGTATCGCGGACGAGCACGCAGGGCTGATCATTCATCTACCAGACCAGAAATAATCGGGGGGAATATCATGACGACGCGTGTCCGCGCGCACCTGGCCGCATGTTCCATGCTTGCCATTGCATCCACCGCCATGCCGGCGAACGCACAGGAAAAGGAGGCGGGTGTCGCCGGGGCCGAAAACGGCCTCGGCGACATCGTGGTTACCGCGCGGCGACAGGAAGAAAAGTTGCAGGATGTGCCCGTGTCGATCTCGGCACTCGACGGCAAACTGCTCGATCAACTGAACGTCGTTGAGCTCAGTCAGATTGCCAAATTCACGCCGAACGTATCGTTAACCCAGTTACCGGGCGGGCTGACGGGTCTCGCCCCGTTCATCCGCGGTATCGGCAATCAGGATCCGCTGACGACGATCGACACGCCGGTCGGTGTCTATCTCGACGGGGTCTATCTCGGCCGGCAGGCATCATCCAATATCGAACTTGCCGAAGTTGAGCGGATCGAGGTGCTGCGTGGCCCACAGGGTACGCTTTTCGGCCGCAACACAACCGGCGGCGCAGTCAGCATCGTGACACGCGATCCCACCAATGCACTCGGCTTCGAGGCGAAGCTCAGCTATGCGAGCTTCGACGAATGGTCGTCCCGCACGCGTGTCGATACCGGAGAACTCGGCGGCACGGGCCTTCGCGCGACGCTCGTCTATCAGCATCGCGAACGCGACGGCTATGTCGATAATCCACTCGCGCGGGACTCGCACGATCCGGGCGCACTCGTCAGCGATGCGATATGGGCCAAGGTCGTTGGCGAGTGGGGCCGACTGCGGCTCACCTATTCCTACGACTATACCGATCTGGAGGGCATGGAGCCCGCCTTCCAGCCGGCAGTTCAATCCTCGGATTCCGCGGCCTATTTCGGCACCTCTCCCTTTTTCGGCGGAAGCACACTCCGAGTCTCGCTCGATCGGCTCGGCAGCATCACTTACGTCGATCCCGACATTCAGCAAAAGAGCCGGTCCTCTGGCCATTCATTGACGGGTGAATTCGAACTCGGTGACGCAACGGCCCTGAAATCCATCACGGCGTGGCGCAAGTGGAACGCCTATCAGCCGCTCCACACCAGCCCGCCCGGTCTGCTCGGTTTTCTGCTCGATCCGGTCAGCTTCGCTCCTGCGGGTGTCGGCCCCGTCAGCCTGTTCGGCGGCGCCTCGACGCTCGATCAGGACCAGTTCTCGCAGGAAATTCAGATCCTCGGTCACGGCGACCGGTTCAAATATGTCGCCGGCCTCTATTATTTCGAGGAGAATGTCGCGGAGGAAACGCCCAATTTCTACACCGTCGCGCTTCCCGGCGGACAGGCCGGCCTCAACCTCACCGCGACACAGGCCTATGACGGCACGTCAAAATCCTATGCGGCATTTGGCCAGGCGAGCTTTACGCCCGCGATGCTGGGCGATCGGCTCGAGCTGACGGCAGGCCTGCGCTATACCGAGGATCGGAAATCCGTCGACCAGCACAACCCTTCGACGCCAACCTCCGCGCCGCTGAACCGCGCCGCCAGGGACACGTTCGACAATCTGGCGTTCAATGTTTCCGCAAGCTTCAAGGCGCAGGAAGACTTGCTGTTCTACGCGCGTATCGGCAGCGGATATCGCTCCGGCGGCTTCAATGCCCGCGCGTCGGCCGCGCAAAGCAATTTCACCTTCGAGCCCGAAAAGGCGCTCAGCTTCGAGGCCGGCATCAAGTCCGACTGGTTCGATCGCCGGTTGAGGATCAATGCCGCCGCTTTCTATACGCGCTACCGCGACCTGCAGGTGGCGCAATATACCGGCACCAATGGTGTGACCGATAATGCCAATGCCCGCTATCCCGGGTTCGAGGTCGAAATCCTTGCGGCGCCGGTCGAAGGTCTGCGGCTTGAGGGCAGCATCGGCTATGTCGATCCCAGCTACACCAAATTTCCCTATGCAGATCCCGCCGATCCGACCGGCGCAACCGTCGGCGACTTCAAGGATGTGGCGAAATTCCCTTATGTGCCGAAGTGGACGACGCACACGGGGGCTTCCTACGCCTTCGCGCCGTTCGCGTTCGGCCAGCTGAACGTGCGGGCGGATTATTCGACCCAGAGCAAGCGCTACTTCCATCCGCTCAACCTGCCGAACGCCAACCCCCTGAGCGATCTGATCGCCGATCCCGGCCAACGCTGGCTGAGCGCGCGCGTTGCCCTGGCGGATATCCCCCTGGGCAATGCCAGGGCGGAACTGGCGCTGTGGGGGGAGAATCTCACCGATCGCAACAATGTCGCCTCCGGAATCGATTTCGGCGCACTCGGTTTTGCCGGTCGGGTATTCGGAATGCCACGCCGCTTCGGCGTCGATCTCAAGATTGCCTACTGATGGATGGGCAGGCTTCCGATCGCTTCGTTCCTTGCCTGAACCTGTTCAGCCTGTGGGGGCTGCCCGATTATTCCACGGGCCCTGAGATGGACGCCCCGGACCTGCTGACCAAGCTCAAGGCGGCTGGCTATGCCGCGATTCAGGGACTTTCGTCGGAAGGTGCCGCGGCGGCAGGAATGGCAGCTTTCGGGGTCGCGCGCCTGACTGAGCCGCATGAGGCCGATGCCATAGCCCGCACGCAACGCGACGCCGGCTTCGCCGCAACAACGTTGATCGCGGGCCACGGACTGGAGGCCGATGGCGACGTGGATGGCCTGTGTGCTGCCATCGTCGAGCCCGCCGAAAGATACGGCCATCCACTGCTAATCGAGACGCACCGCGCATCGATGACGCAGAATATCCGCAGGACAATCGATGCGATCTATCGCTTTCCTGAACTGCGCTTCACGGCCGATCTTTCACCCTGGTATGTCGGTCATGATCTGCCAAGCGGTGACTTCGACGCGAAGGCGGCATTTCTCTCGCCATTCTTCGAGCGAGTGAGGCTGATCCAGGGACGGATAGGAACACCGACCTGCATGCAAGTAAATCTGACGGGAGCCGATGACGCCCGGCCATTCGTCGACGACTATCGGCGACTGTGGCGGGAGTGCTTTTTCGGTTTTCTGGCGCACGCCGATCCGGCCGAAGAGATTGCGTTCGCGCCCGAGCTCCTGCCGTGGATCGCGGACTTTAATGGTATCGCGCAGCATCTATATTTCGCGCCGACCCAAAGGAACGCCGAGGGCCTTGAGATCGAAACGGGCGATCGATGGCAACAGGCGGGCTATCTCGTCGATATTGGCCGGACAGTCTTTGCCGAAGTTTGCAGTCGCACATAGTTCGTCGCCGGCCGCGCGCCAACGGGATCACTGCCGCCTTTGGCAGCTTTTAGGTATGCCGCATCAATCCCTCATCGTCTGCAATGGCGGCTGCTGCTTCCTGGAGCCCAGCGGACGGGACGGTGCGGCGCCATGGTCCGGTTTCAACATTTCTGCACACGAAGCAGCCGTTCAGGAGTGCGACATAGCGGACACTGAGCGTTCGTTTTCAAAACTCCCAAAAACCGGACCGATGTCGTGTGGGCGGTCTGTCGCAGACTTCAACACGAAGGCATTAGTCGGCGGGTTCGGCGCCTCGCATTTTCGGCACCAGAGCCGCCGTTCGGGAGTCGCCGACTTTGCTACCATTCAGGTCCGAACTGGCTTGCCTGAAAGCTGACACTGGGAAGGCGGGATTAAACGGTCTGAAGGCTCCGGATCTTCATTCCTCCATGCGCTCCCACATATGCCGCGAGACAGTCCCAAAATTCGTCCAGCAGCGCCTTCCCATTAATATCGAAATCGTTCGTTGTTGAAAGGATGAGCTTACCATTCCGATACTCGCAATGAGGCTCTGATTGCCAAGGCCGGTGTTCGCGAAACTCCCGTTCTATGTCGCTCGCAGCCGCCGGACCGAGATCGTCACTGATCCATCACATTCGATCATAATGCGATACACGCTCGTCCCCCGGCTAGGCGCGGGATGATAGGCGGAGACTGAACGGCGTAAAAGCCGCCCCATCGCCACAGGCCGGACGGTATGGAGCCCCCGACCAAGGCTGACGGCTTTCCGCCTCTGAATGCTTCCCGCGACCGGCCATCGTTCTCAATCTGCACAGAGGGCAGCTATTAGGCAGTCAAAAGCGAGCTCTGAATGGCGGCAATGTGGGCGTTTTCTGAAAGAGGTGTCGGCGGTTGTGCAATTTCATGCAACAAAGCTTGAAGTCTCTTGCCCGAGAGGCAGGGGCAAGGATCGTTGCGACCCAGCTTCTCAAGCAGTTCGACTTGACCGCCCCGGATGCTGCGCAGGCCGCGCTTGACTGAGAGACCTTCGCGCTCCCGCTCGTGGTGGAGACGCGTTATGGAATTCCCTATTTTGCCCATCGGCTCCGGACTGAATTGGCGGCAGCAAATGCGGCCGCGCATTCTTCCGTGCGCATCGTGCACGAACGTCTGGCAAAAGCCTACGCAGCCCTTCTGGACCGGAACAATCCTGCTCGCGATGCGCTGAGGCCTGGGCTTCCTGAACCGCAACGAACCCGGCTCAATCCCGCGATCGATCGATGGGAGAATGAGGGAGGGCGTCGCGCCGCCTGATGTCTTGTTGCTTATGCGAGTGCAGTTGGTGATCGTGGGGGATCACCAGCGCCGGTCGTGACCCATTAGCCCCCTGAGAGCGCCGATGGGTCACTTCCCACTTCCCAACTCGCCCCGGGGCCACACCATCAATCGCGATTCCGCCTTGTGGGGCGCGGCAATCGCTGCCTCGCCGGGTACCCGTCGCCGTCCCCCTGCGTCGGCGGGTGCTTGGAACTACTAACCTGAAGGAATGTCATCGCACGCCGCCCACCTGTCATAACCCGGTGCAACTCGTGTGATACGTGCACATATCGGCCGATGCGCGCCGACAATGACGACCACTGCCGCGCCCGTCGATCTGCTTCCCCTCAGGATAGCCAGTCAAAGTGATTACATGTCAGATTAATGATAATAAAAATGACCACTTCAAATATACTTAGATAATATATTTCGCAAGATCGCAATATTTTGGAACATTGATCGAACAATTTCGTTTGATGTCGGCTCAGTGATCATTCGCCAACACATGCGGCATGTCTCACTTCGAAGGGCCTGCGTGTTTTTCTGACGGGAATTTCCCGTGCGACGCGCGACGAAGGATCCACCCCATGAAACGCATTATTCTTGGCGCCCTGCTGGGTACGGCAGCAATTGGTGCCGCCACTGCCGCGGCTGCCCAGACCACAGCATCCGACGTCGCGGTTGTATATACAGGGACGGACGTGAAGATCAGTCCCGTTCAGGGGCTTGACGCACCGGCTTTTTCGGCTGCTGCCTCCGACGCCAACCAGTTCCAGATTGCGGCAGGCCGCCTCAGTCTGACGCGTTCGGAGCGAAGTGACGTGAAGGACTATGCCAAGGGCATCATCTCGCAATCCGAGGTCGCGCAGAAGACTCTGATGGCCTCGTTGAGCAACGACCAGCGCAAGATCGCCAAACCGACGTCCAGCCTGTCCGCCGATCGCGCGTCCATGCTCAGGATGCTCGAAAAGACGCCAAAGGGATCGTTCGACAATCTTTACCTCAGGCAGTCGGCGCAAGTTCAGCAGTCGGCTTGGGCGAGTTACAAGGGCTATTCCCAGGATGGCACCGATCAGCCGCTCAAGCAGGTGGCGGGCAACGGCGTAGCGCTTATCGAGCAGCAGCTTCGTCAGGGACATGCGCTCCTGCCCGCATCGCTTTCGACCGACTGAACGATGAGAGGCCGGACTCGTGTGAAGCCTTGCCCGGCCTCTCACTCCCACGGCGTGATGGCGGGAAATAGATGCGACATTGCCTCTGATGTGCTAAAAGGGTTCATCACTCTTATTGTGCCGCAGGCAAATCGTGACAGAGAGACCATCGTGCTCCCGCTTGCAAATCGGGAGATGGAGCGATGTCTTTCACAGCAGCTGATCCCGCCCGTAACAGGGCGACTTCTTCATGACTATTCGTACCACGTCGTCGACGGTGGAATTTGACGCACCATTCAGCGTTGGGGGATTGAATCTGCCGGCCGGAAAATATCATGTCGAGACCGATGAGGACGTGATCGAAACCGCGAGCCGGGCGGTTTATCGCCGTGTCGCCACGACACTGCGCGTTCAAACCGCTACCGAGATAGAGCATCATCCGGTTGATCCGACCGAACTTGCCGCAGCCCTCGAAAGGGATCGCGAGATCCGGATGGCCTCCACGGATGTGATCCCCACCACGCTATTCGGATCAGTCGACACCTCAGCAGATCCGCCGACCGCGGCACCGCACGGAGTGGCGGGCATTTCACCATGGCGCTCCATACCGATGTGGATCCGGACAGTGGCGAGGGATCGCCTCGATCGGAAAGACCGATGATCAATTCCGCCATCATGTGCCGACAGCAGGAGACGCTTCATCGTCAGATTGCAATGGATGCAGGTCTGCAAAATGTCCGCAGAGTGGCACTAGCGGCGGCGGCGGCATGGGCTCTCGCGGCCGAAGATGCCGAAGCGCGCGACGCCGGATCGGGATGCATCCTGAACGAGGCTGACGCGGCGATAGCACTGGAATTCAAGCTTGAGGACGATCGTGATGAGGATCCAGGGAAAGAGGCTATGGGCAACCATGCAAGCGCTACGTCTGGCGCAATTCTCGTGAGAGTCACGGCGCCCGATGGAGCGCGGGTATGATCATCCACAAGCTCTTTGGCGCTCATGTGGCGGACGTGGCCTGCAATCGCTGGGACCGCGGCTACTTTGTCAGCCGATGTTCCGTGTGCGGCTGCGCGATGGAGAAGCTCCCAGGCCTGCCGTGGCAAGCGCGGACCCGTCGAACCTGATCATACAGCCGATATCCGTCCCACGACCAAATGGCGGCTTTCGGGCGGCGGTCCGCCACCACGTTACGGCCGCAACGCCGGCGGCTCCTGCCTCGTGCCATCCGATCATTAGGGGAAGGACATGGTCGGTGGTATAGAGGTGCATTACCGGACTCGCCCCGAGCATCCTGTGACTGAGAGACCTTCGCGCTCCCGCTCGTAGTGGAGTCGCGTCATGGATGTCCCATATTTTACCCATCGGCTCCGGACTGAATTAGCAGCCGCAAATGCGGCGGCGCATTCTTCCGTGCGCATCGTCCACGAACGTCTGGCAAAAGCCTACGCAGCCCATCTGGACCGGAACAATCCTGCTCGCGATGCGCTGAGGCCTAGGCTTCCTGAACCGCAACGAACCCGGCTCAATCCCGCGATCGACCGATGGGAGAATGAGGGAGGCCGTCGCGCTGACTGATCTTTTGTCGCTTATGCGAGTGCAGTTGGTGATCGTGGGGGATCGCCAGCGCCGGTTGTGACCCATCGTCTCTTCGCGGCCGATGGGTCACTTCTCGCCTCCCAATTCGGCTACGAGCAACAGCACCAATTGAGGTGTGGGGCGCGCCAACCGCTGCCTCGCCGGGCACCCGTCGGCGGCCCCCCTGCGTCGGCGGGTGCTTGAAATTGGCTGTCCCGATCAAGGGCAACCCTTACGGCTTTGTCGCGACGGCTGTGGGAGCCGAAGGATCCTCTAGCGGTTGGATCGCGATCGTCGTTGCACACTTACGAGGCTGAGCTGAGCGATATGTCCGAATGACACCTGTATTGCGCCTCGTCGCTGGATGGACCAGCGTAATTATCTTCCTCCTGATTGGCGACGCGATGATCGCCGGTACACATCCGCTCGGCACTTGCTTCCTGTTCGCATGGTTGCTGGCGGTGATTGTGTGGGCCGCCTTTGGGGTCGTCCAGGAAGCCGAAGAGATTGCCGAGCGGCTCGGCGAGCCCTTCGGCACCTTGGTGCTGACGCTCTCGATTGTGATCATCGAGGTCGCGCTGATCGCCGCGGTGATGCTGGGCCACAACGGCGTTCCTACGCTCGGCCGCGATACCATGTTCGCGGTGCTGATGATCGTGCTGAATGGTGTCGTAGGGCTATGCCTGCTCATCGGCGGTCTGCGCTATCGTCTGCAGAGCTTCAATCTCCAGGGCGCCGGCGCCTATCTCGCGCTCATAATCCCACTCAGCGTGATTGCGCTGGTTCTTCCCAATTTCACGACCTCGGCGGTCGGCGGCAAGCTTTCCGTCGTCCAGGCAGCGTTCTTCTCGATGTTCACCATCGCCCTCTACGGCCTTTTCCTGTGCCTCCAGGCAGGGCGACATCGAGGCTTTTTCGTAGCTGCACCGGGCATTCCCGGCGATGCTGTCGAGCATGCGCTGCCAAAACATGTTCGTGCCATAGGCAGCACAGCCAGCCGGATAGTGCTGCTATTCGCTAACATCCTCCCGATCATCATCCTCTCCAAGAGCCTTGCCGCAATACTGGATCAAGGCATCACGCAGTCCGGCGCACCACCCGCGCTCGGCGGCATCGTTATCGCCATGATCGTGTTCACGCCCGAAGGAATATCAGCGCTCAAAGCGGTGGCCGCAAACGAGCTCACCCGCGCGATCAATCTGTGTCTCGGCGCCGCAACTTCGACCCTCGGATTAACGGTGCCGGCGATCCTGCTGATAGGCTTGCTGACCGACCAAACGATCGTTCTCGGCCTGTCTTCCGCCAATATGGTGTTGTTGGCGGTGACACTGATGCTGAACACGCTGACCTTTTCCGGCACCAGGACAACAATGTTGGAGGGTGCCACGCACCTATCCTTGTTCCTGGTCTATCTGGTACTGGTGTTCAGCCCGTAACGGTGCAAGGTGCGGGGTGGATTTGGCCGCCGCCTCGGCGCGTGCAACGCCTCTAAAGGCGCATTTCCGTCGGGCGAGACCCCATATCCACCGTTGAGTCGATCGCGAGCCCGTGGGTCTCTCCCCTGGGATTGTAGAGCCGATGCTTTCAAGTGGTTCTCGAACATGCGCGAGCTGAAAATCGGGCAAGGCTCTAACCGCATGCGGGATTCACGAGACCGACACTTCCACAGTCATGGATTCGAACGCGTTCAGATTTCCAACGTAGCTGCCCGCGACCGGCGCCGCCTGGTCAATGGTTCGGGCGACCGCTACGGGAACAAGGTTAAAACCTCCGACCCCGCGATTGGTTGGGTCAAAGGTGATCCAGCCGGCGCCTGGAATATACACTTCTGCCCAGGCATGAGTCGTCCCATCGATTTTCCCGCCCATCAAGTCGCCCTCGGGATTATGAAGATAGCCCGAGATAATCCGTGCGCCAAAACCGAGGCTGCGTGCGGCTTCCACAAATAATACGGCAAAATCCCGACATGAACCCCATCCCCGATCGAGCGTCTGCAACGGCGTCTGGGTACCTTCCTCATCGCGAGGTTGATAACCGATCCATCCTGGCACGCCCACGCTCAGGTCCTTGAGCAAGGAAAGCGTGTTGGTGGGGTTGCCGGCTACGAACGCCTGGGCCCAATCGCGCAATCGTCCGCTCGGATCGGCATCAAGCGGTTCAACAAGCGCGCCGAGGTCGATTCTTTCCTCGTCGGAATAGCGAAAAGGATAGGAGATAGCCGAGGCCGCAATGTCGAAGACCGGCCAGGCGACCGCCTCCAATTCCAGTTCCGCGACGGTCTCGATGACGAGACGCTCGGTCTTGTCGGTGAATGTCGCTGTGGCGACAGCATTGCCGAAGACGTCGTGCGCCCAGGAGACGATGGCCGCGGGCGTGATGGTCATGTCGAACGCAACGAGCCTGACGTCGCAGCTTTCGCGGGGGCGCAGCATCAACCGATGGGGCTCCAGGCTCACCGGCTGACGATAGCGATAAGATGTCCGGTGCCGTATGAAGAGCCGCGCCATCGGGATCAGGTGCTCGCGAAGCCGCGATCCGGGTTCTCGCTGGACGTTCGATCGCCCTGGCCCTGCGACACTTGCTCCTTCGCCATGCCTGTCGCAATCAAACGTCGATCAAAGCGTTGCTCGCGTTTGTCGGCGTTGAGGGCCTCCTTTTTCCAACTTGCGGCCGCCTTCTCGGCAATCAACCGTACATTTGCAAGTGAAGCACCGGCGGCGCGTTCAAGCTGAAGCGCTTCCTGAGCTCGGCAGAAGACAGAGGATGGATTCATGGCGTTCTCCTTTCCCAATAAGACAGGTGTGCTGTGCCATCAGCCCTTGGCCAGAGTGGTGACAATACCCTTCAGGGATGGCTGAGACGCGTTGACCTTCGCCGGCGCCAGCTTCTTCGGCTTTCGGGCTTCCTTGTTTCCTCTGCGTTGACTTGTGCTCATGCAGTATCCTTCGGTTGATTGAGGCTCGGCGACAAGAGATCTCGCTTTGCCTGGGCGACCGCGTCGCCCAGGTTGGAATATCGCCAGGCCTTGTAGTGGTACTGATCCGCAGGGACGCGGGTGATGCCGAGGTTAGTCATAAGTTCGGCGGCCTCAATTTCTGTCTGCGCAAGAAGAATGCCCATGTGCTGCTCCTCGATGGATTGGCCCGCCCGCCCCCCGGAAAACCGTCGTCCGGTCGGTTTTCTACGTTGAAGTTCATGTCGACGGCTCAGATGCTCGGTATGAGCATATTTTCTTCCCCGCATTCAGCTACCGCGGCCTCAGTCGTGATCAATAGTCCGGCAACCGACGCCGCATCCTGCAATGCGGATCGGACGACCTTTGTGGGATCGATCACGCCTGAACGGACCAGATCCTCATATTGCTCGGTCTGGGCGTTGAAGCCCAAATTCTGGTCGTTGCCGTCGATCAGCCGACCCGCGATCACGCCGCCATCGTGCCCCGCATTTTCGACGATCTGGCGGAGCGGTGCCTGCAGCGCCTTGCGGACGATATCTATGCCGCGCGTCTGGTCGTCGTTGATCCCCTTGAGATCATCCAGTGCCCTTGACGCATAGAGCAATGCAGTGCCGCCACCGGCGACAATGCCTTCCTCGACCGCAGCACGGGTTGCATGCAGTGCGTCGTCGACACGGTCCTTGCGCTCCCTGACCTCCACCTCGGTCGAGCCGCCGACCTTGATGATGGCGACGCCACCAGCAAGCTTGGCCAGGCGCTCCTGGAGCTTCTCCTTGTCATAATCGCCGGTGCTGTTCTCGATCTGCGCATGTATCACATCGACCCGACCCTTGATCGTATCCGGAGAGCCGGCTCCATCAACGATGGTGGTGTTGTCCTTGTCGATGATCACGCGCTTGGCGGTGCCGAGCATGTCGAGCGTCACATTCTCAAGTTTTGTGCCCAGCTCTTCCGATATGGCCTGGCCCGCCGTCAGGATCGCGATGTCTTCCAGCATCGCCTTGCGGCGATCACCGAAGCCGGGTGCCTTGACCGCCGCAACCTTCAGGCCGCCGCGCAGCTTGTTGACGACCAGCGTCGCGAGCGCTTCCCCCTCGATATCCTCGGCAATGATAAACAGCGGACGGCCCGATTGAGCCACCGCTTCGAGGATCGGCAACAGCGCCTGGAGGTTCGAGAGCTTCTTCTCGTGGATCAGGACGTAGGGATCCTGGAGTTCCACCGTCATCTTCTCGGAATTGGTAATGAAGTAAGGGCTGAGATACCCGCGGTCGAACTGCATGCCATCGACCACGTCGAACTCGAACTCCACGCCACTGGCTTCCTCGACGGTGATGACGCCTTCCTTGCCCACCTTTTCCATCGCTTCAGCGATCCTGCGGCCAACGATCTCGTCGCCATTCGCCGAAACGATGCCGACCTGGGCGATTTCCTCATTGTTGGCGACGGGCTTGGATCGTGCCTTGAGATCGTCGACAATCTTGATGACGGCGAGGTCGATGCCGCGCTTCAGATCCATCGGGTTGACCCCGGCTGAAACGGATTTCATGCCCTCGCGCACGATCGCCTGCGCAAGCACGGTCGCAGTCGTAGTGCCGTCGCCGGCATGGTCGTGCGTCCGCGAAGCGACAGCACGCACCATCTGCGCACCCATATTCTCGAACTTGTCCTTGAGTTCGATTTCCCTGGCGACGGTGACGCCGTCCTTGGTGATGCGCGGAGCGCCGTAGCCCTTGTCGATGACGACATTGCGGCCCTTGGGGCCGAGGGTCACACGGACCGCATTGGCGATAATATCGACACCACGCACGATGCCCTCTCGGGCCTCGCGGGCGAATTTGACGTCCTTGGCCGGCATGGTCTGCAATTCCTTCTGTTCGGTATGCGGTGGGACTGCTCCGTAGGATCAGCCGACGATGCCGAGAACGTCGCTTTCCTTCATGATAATGAGGTCTTCTCCATCGACCTTCACTTCCGATCCCGACCATTTTCCGAACAGAACCCTGTCACCAGCCTTGACGTCGAGCGGCGTGATCGAGCCGTCCTCGGCGCGGATTCCCGTACCCGCGGCGACGATCTCGCCCTCCTGGGGTTTCTCCTTGGCGGTGTCGGGAATGATGATGCCACCCGCGGATTTCTCGGCGGCGTCGATACGGCGTACGAGCACGCGATCATGCAAGGGACGGAATGTCATGGGGCAGCTTTCCTCACGCTGGGCCGCGACGAAATCGTCGCTTTCACAAGCGGGGAGCCAGCGCTGCCTATTGCGATCTGGCACTCCGTACAAGCGAGCGCCAACCAGCTCTAGATGGGGGGCGGGTAGCGATAATCAAGGACGCCCCCCACGCATGAACGAGCGGCGCGGGCAACAAAGCGAGATTCCCGCCATGAAATCTCGCATCTGTGTGATGAACGATCATCGTACGCTTGTGATCAGCAGGCGCCGACGGCTGAGGCGCAACATGTGCTCCCGCTTACAGCGCGCAGGAGCAGGCCAGCGGGCTATAATTACCTATATCGCCGCCGCCAGATTTCACTCATGCGTGCGGAGGCTGCAAAATCAGGCGAGGCGCGCTGGCCCACGAACAACTTGCGCCCCTGTACGCGGGTGCAATTGAATTGCACCAGAGCGAGCGTCCGCTGGAATAGCCGCGACCGGCAAGGCTGATTACGCAGACCATCAATTCGACGTCATTTTTGCAGACATGACCGAAGGGCCGCTTTCGGGCAGCTCGCAAGTCTATCCTAACGTCTCCTTAGGCGGCGGCGGCTGGCAGTGATTCAGCCCGGCCTGTTCCTTGACACCCCTATTTCGTCGGGAAGCCGACGGTTCGAAGCCAGATGGCGCCGATGCACCCACTTCGATAAAAATCCACGCGGCGCGAAACGTCGCAAATCCAACACGGAATGGCTCGCATTGGCAACCCCACGAAGACGGTGTTCAGGTCCGGGACAGTCCCCTGAAGTCAGGGAAACCGGAACACAGCCTCTGGTTTGAAATGCGCTTCGCCAAGCGAGGTCCGCCATGGACGATTGCGACAATAATAGCCTGACGTTTGGTCTGACGGACGGTGAATTCAAATCATATCTAACATTGGTCATTACAGATCTTCGAGCCTTCGCGCGCAGCATGTCCGGAGATCGTGGCCAAAATCCGTTCAAGGGCTCGCAAACGGGGGCGCACCGGGCAGCTGGGCATAGTATTTTCCCGCTGTAGCGCCGCCATCTACAAGAATTTCCGTGCCGGCGCAGTAGGATGATCGATCACTGGCGAGATATAAAACGGCCTCCGCCACCTCCTCAGGCAAGCCGGCACGTTGAAGCGGAATGTCGTGGTAGATGGCATCGAAGGCTTCGTCTGTCATTGCCGCATCCCGTACCATCGGCGTGCTAATCCCTCCGGGGTGGATCGCATTGACCCTGATGCCGAGCGGCCCCAATTCCAGCGCTGCCGCCTTCGTCAGGCCGCGCAATCCCCATTTGCTGGCGACATAGGCGGACGCCCCATTGGTCGCCTTCGTCGCATCGATCGAACAGATATTGACGATCGAACCGCTCCCTTTGGCCGCCATAAAAGGAGCAATCGTCCGGATTCCGATGAATGCGCCGATAAGATTGACGTCGATGATGGCGCGGAGCTGCTCCGTCGTCGTTTCCAGCAATGCGCTGAAATGGAGAATGCCGGCATTGTTGACGAGGATGCTCGGCGGACCGAAGCGAGCGTTTGCCAGTTCCGCCACGCGCGACCAATCATCCTGGTTGGTGACGTCCAGCTTTTCGAACAGGCCGTGCGAACCGGTGCCGATCGGGCTTGCGATGCCGTCGATCGTGCGATCGGTCGCTATGACGATCGCGCCTTCCCGGTCCAGTCTTGCGGCGATCGCCTTGCCCATTCCGCTCGCAGCGCCGGTGACGATCGCGACCCTTCCGTCAACCATATTAAATCTCCGCACTTGATGGCCATCGCCGTGAGCGCCGGTACTTGCCTGTCCTTCGGCAAGGGCATATCGACCAAACTGAATCTTCGTGGCCAGATATTGACCAAGCGATAGGGACGAAATGACCCGACCGGCCTCTGCTGAGCAAATTCTTGCCGCCGCATCGGATCTCTTCGCCACGCAAGGCTTCGCGCGAACCACCATGTCCCAGGTCGCGGCCGCCGCCGGCGTGAGCAAGGGGCTGCCTTACGTCTATTTCCCCTCCAAGCAGGACCTGCTTGACGGAGTTCACCTCCGAGCGGTGGATCGCTGGTTGAAAGCCACGCTCGCCCATCTTGATACGGATCACGAACCGGCGATCCTGTCGCTCAAGAAGGCGTTCAAATATTCCATTCTCTATTCGGCTCATGATCCGATTTGCCGCGCAATCATGGCCCAGGACAGCAATGTCATATTGCCTGACAGCGAGCGCGTCCGCGCCGAGATCCGGCGGTTGAACGATGAAGGCTTCCGCCGCCTGCTTGCGGAAGCGATCGAGGAAGGCAGCGTCCGCGACGATCTCGATCTCGACACGCTGATCCTGATGTGGCGTGCCACCCACGACACGCTGATCCATGCCCAGAACGACAGATTGTCCTGGGCGCCGAAGCAGAAGAACCTGGAAGACCTTGTCGATGGCGCGATCGAGGTGCTGTTCAACGGCATAACGCCTCGCTAGGTGGGTCCTGTGCGAGCCAGGGCGGCGGCTTGTAGATGATCTCGGTCATGAAGCTGCATTTCATACCATTCTCGACATCGATGAACTCGGCGATGTCCTTTGCCGCCAACTCGCGGCTTCCTTCGCCGATATAGAATCGTTCGGGTGCCAGATCGCGCACGTCGGCAACGCGCTCCTCGACGACGCCGTCCCAGATTGCATCCCCCGCCAGTGAGTGGACGACATCGTTGCGCAGATAGCGACTCAGCGGATGGATCGTGCACGACATCGAACTATGCGCCGCCCAGCGCTGACGGAAGCGCTCGGGCGTCAAAGCGGGGTGGCGACGAAACAGCGCGACCAGGGTCTTGCCCGGGCTCGGCTCCCCGACAGCCCACGACATGGAATCATAATCCAGCACCGCGGATTCGGTGACGAGATAGACGCCAAACTGCCCTGGCAGCAGCGCTGCTTCAGCCTCCAGCGGCGCTCGATCGTCGATAGTGTCGATCCAGATCGACGCCAGCGCATAGAGCGCCGGATCGAAGATCGCCATGTCCGCCGGATCGTCCGAGCCCAAAGTCGCCGACGGGGTGGCAAGGGGCGGATCGGCGACGTGAAGGGTCACCGCCCGCGCCAGATCCCGCGCGACCTCGGCGAACGACCTGGCCTTCGCCAGCCGATCCGGCGATGGCCCGTCGTCATGCCGGAACACGAAGCACAGCTTCTCCATGTCGCTCCCTACATGGCTATGAACTCGAACATCGGCGACGGGCTCGACGGAAGGGCCAGATAGGCGAAACTGCCCCGCCGTCCGTCCGGCAGATGGAAGCCGCCGTTGATCACGGTATCGCAGCCGGCATCGGTCATGCGGCGGACCCAGGGAGCGATATCGTCGACATAGAAGCCGAGGTGGTTGATCCCTTCGCCATGGCTTTCAAGGAAATCGCGGGCGGGATGATCGCCATCGAGCACCTGGATATATTCGTGATCCATGCCATCGAAGTTTCCCAGTGCGATCTTGAGAAGGCAATCTGAATTGATTCCTCTATATCTATATCCGTCTCCAGAATTAAGGCTGACCTCAAATATATTGAATTTGCCAACATCTACACCGAATTTTGAAATTCGGCCAATTTGTTCATCTATATCACGAACTGCATAGCCAATTTGTTTTGCCAGTGATAGAAAGCCATTATCCATTTTCATTCTCACCTTTGAGGAGAGGGCCGTGGACGCAGCCTTTGAAAGCTATATTGCCATATCCGCGCTCATTGCGCGTTACACCCGCCTTGTGGACCTGGCGGCCTATGACGAGTTGGGCGCCATGTTCGAGGCCGGCGAGATCACCGCCAATCGCGGTGGCGAGCCCCTGCGCGGCGCGGGCGCCATCGCCGAATTCTACGGCCGGACGAACAAAAGTTATGGGGATAGCGGGGCTTCGACGCTGCACATCGTCACCAATCTGGAATTTGAAGAGCTCACGAACGCCTCGGCCATCGTGCGCTCCTGCTTCGTCGTCCTTCAGCAGCGGCCAGAACTGCCGCTTCAGCCGATCGTCTGCGGCCGATATGTCGATCGCTTCACGCGCGGTGACAGAGACTGGCGCTACGCGGTCAAGCATATCGAGGTCGGCTTGGTCGGCGACGTGTCGCATCATCTCAATATCTCGCTGTGAGCGGAGGGCGGCTCAGAAACGGTAGGTGAGGTCGAGCCCATATGTCCTCGGCGTCAGATAGCGCTTGGTGGTGATACCGAGCGAGTTGGACAGGTCGAGCGAGAATTGCGGGCCATCGGCGTCGAACAGATTCTTGGCCCAGGCGGCCAATTCAATAGTGCCGCCGCCAACCGCGATATTGCCCCAGGCAAGGCGCGCATCCACAAGCGTATAATCGGGGATGAAACTCAGGTCGCTGCTCAACGGGCTCTTGGCGAGCGCCTGGCCACCACCGATGGAGTCCCCGCGCCATGCCACGTCGGTGCGCGCCGTCAGGCGGCCCGAATCATTGTCTAACAAAGTGAGCTCGGCGCCGAAGCTGGCGCTATGCTTGGGCGTCAGCGGCTGGACCCGCGCATTGCCGACATTGGTGAATTCGCAGCCGGGCTGGCCGACCGGCACGCACAGGGTGAAATCCTTCACGTCATTGTGGAGATAGGCATAGGAGCCATTGAGCTGCAGGATCGGGATTAGCCGGACCGAAGCCTCCAGTTCGATGCCGCTGATGCGGATCTTGCCGATGTTCGAATTGGTCGTCTGAAAGCCTACTCCACCGACACTGGGCTCGGTCAGGACGGTCTGGAGATCCTTATAATCGCTGATGAAACCGGCCAGCGCGATCGTCGCGCGCCGATCCCAGAAACTTCCTTTCAGCCCCAGCTCATAGGAATCGACCGTTTCGTCGTCGAAAGGCGTGCGTAACTGCTCGCTCGTCGCCGACGTGCCGTTGAAGCCGCCGCTGCGCCATCCCTGGGCGTAACGGAAATAGGCGGTGAGATCGTCCGTCAGTTCGTAGCTCAGGAAGGCACTTGGCGAGAGCTTGTCGAACGTCTCGGACGCGCGATCGAGCGACGCAATCGGAAACACGTCGTTGATCAGGACGGTGACATCCTCGAGAATCTTTTTCTCAGTGGTGTAGCGCAGGCCAGCGGCGATGGTGGCGCGACCGTCCAGGAAGGCCGGCTTCCATTCAACCTGACCATAAACCGCATAGGCCTTGTTATCGATGCTGAAGGTGCTGTCCTGCTTGACGGTTCCCGCGCCGAACACGCCCGTCGCATGGGTGAAGCCATCCTCCTCATAGTAAAAGAAGCCCGCCACGATTGAGAGTTGGTCGTCGAGCAAGCTCGCGACGCCCTGTATCTCCTGCGTGAAGGTCTTCAGCTTGTTGATCTTGCCGAAGTCGGCCATCGCGAGCGGCGTGCCGTCGAAATCGGTCGGTTCGTTATCATGCACCTTGCGCTGCGCGGTGATCGATCGCAGCGTCAGATTCTCTGACGCGCGCCACTCCGCGGTCAGCGCATGGATCCAGACGTCCAGTTCGGTCTTGGTGCCGTCCGCAAAGGCGGCAGGATCGGCATTATAGCCGAAGGTCAGTTCCTTTTGCCGGCTGTCGGTCTGATATTGGGTAAGCAGTCCGGTGAAGTCGGTATCTAGCTGATTGGCGGGCGGCGTCTCCCGGATGTGGAGTCGGTCGAACGTATAGTCGATCGTCCAGTCCGGCCCCGGCATCCATCGCAAGGCTGCGCGTCCACCATAGCGGTGCCGGCTGTCGGCCGTGCGGTCCGCACCCAGATCCTTGACCCAACCGTCGCGATCGAAATAGCGCCCGCCCAGGCGCACCGCCAACGTGCCGAGCCCGCCGAGATCGGCCGATGGCAAGTCGACACCCAACCTCAACTCCCGCGAGTCATAATTGCCCAGCCCAACCATGGCATCGACATGGAAGCTGCCGCTCGGCTTGCGCGTCACCAGATTGACCGCGCCCGCCGGCGTATTCCGGCCATAGAGCGTCCCCTGCGGGCCGCGGAGCACCTCGACCCGTTCAAGATCAATGAAATCGAAGATCCCACCGGCAAGCTTGGGCGCCAGCACGCCATCGATATAGACGGCGACCGGGCTGTCGGCAGTGATGACAGAATCCGTCTGGGTGATACCGCGCATGCTGATCGCATAGGTCGTATTGCCCGAAGCCTGCGGGATCAGTGTCAGGTTCGGAACGAATAGCGATAGGTCTTCGGCCGTCTGGATCTTGCGGTCCTCCAGCGCATCGCCGCTGAAAGCCGTGATAGCGATCGGCACGTCCTGCAATGCCTGCTCGCGCTTCTGCGCGATGACGACGATGTCGGCCCCTTCAGCTTCGATCGCGCGCTCACCCGAAGGCGCTTGCGCAGTCTGGGCCGATGCCGTCGTCGATAGCGCGCAGCAGGTCGCTACCGAAGCCAGCGCATGCGCAAGAACGCCCGGCCAAAATGGCCGACCCCGGTTCCTCATGGCGCCTCTCCCCTTGGCCCATCGTTTCGATGGGTCCGATGGATTTCATGCTTACTCTACGGGTATATATTCGAGCAGTTGGATCATTGTGCCGCCGGGCATCATGTCGGTGTTGAGATACACCTCGTGTATCTTGGTCTTCTTGCCGTCATGCGTGCCGATAAACTGGTAGTCGATGACCGGTTCGATGCCCTCGGCCTTGAGTTTCTCGAGAATGGACTGCGTATCCTCGACCAGAAAGCAGAGATGCTGGAGACCTTCGCCATGCCGCTTCAGGAACCGCGTGTGGGTGGTCTCGCCCTTGGTGACCTGGACGATCTCGATGAAGAAATTGTCGTAGAAAGCGAGCGCCGCCCGGAATGACGGTTTCGCGGGCTTGCCATCGACCAGATAATATTCGGCCGTCTCCCCCATCTCATAATCCTGGATGTGGAACGGGCCCATGCCGAAGACGCGCTCATAAAAGGCCGCGGCCTTGTCCACATCTTCCACGGCGATGCCAATATGCGAAACCGGTCCCAATCGGACGACAGGCTCAACCATGAGCGACCTCCAGTCTAAGTGCGATTGGAGTAAATCATCGTTTTTGGTCAATTACAATATAATTATGGTCAGTTCCGTTTTCCAGGTGCTCCAAGTCGCTGCCATCGCGAACCACGCATCCCCATAAATCTGAATGAACGTCAGGGATTGGGTAACCGAAATCGGACACCGACCGTCTGCTTCTGTCGGCGACGCCGGACCTGTTCCTCATGCGAGCGCCTCCCGCCCCAAACCGCTTCCGGGACATGAATGAGGCCGTCGCAATACTCGACGCCGGGTGTCCGGTCGGCGGTGAGGAAGACCGGGCCGTCGAGGTCGACGATCGAACAGAACTGGCCGACCAGATATGCCGGCGCCATTGCCAGCGAACTACCGATCATGTTTCCGACCATGGCTTCCAGCCCGAGCGTCCGGGCGCGGGCGATCATCCGCAGCGCTTCGGTAAGGCCGCCGCACTTGTCGAGCTTGATGTTCACGACCCGGTAGAAAGGGGCGAGCCGGTAGATATCGGCCGCGATCTGGATGCTCTCGTCGGCCGCGACGGGAATAGGGAGATCCAGCGAGGCCAGTTGCGCGTCGCGGCCGACCGGGAAGGGTTGCTCTATGAGCTGGACGCCAGACGCTATCAGAGCCGGCATCAACTGTTGCAGCGTTTCGGCTGTCAGGCTGCGATTGGCGTCGACACCGAGCCACGCGTCCGGTTGGGCGGCGCGAATGGCGAAAATGCGGTCTGCGTCGTCGCCGTCGCCAATGAGCTTGATCTTGATCGCGCGAGCCTGCGTATAAGCCAGCGCTTTCTCTGCCATTGCCGCCGGGCTCGCGCTTCCAACCGTGAAGGTGGTCAGGAGCGGTCTTGGCTGCGGCATGCCGAGCAGTTGCCATACCGGCGCACCGGCCCGCCGCGCCTGCAAATCCCACAATGCACAGTCGAGCGCGTTGCGCGCGCCGCCGGCCGGCATTCGTGCGGTGAGAATATTGTGATCCAGCCCGTTCCGGATCCAGTCTTGTGCTTCATCGAGCGTGCGCGTCATCCGTTCCGGATCGTCGCCCAGATAGAAGACGCCGGCTGCCTCGCCCACGCCGACATGGCCATCCGATTCCAACCGGACCTCGATCGTTTCCACATCGTGGAACACATGATCGCTGATCCGGAAAGGTTCGCGCAGCGGCAGGCGGATGCGGCCGACCTCCATGCGGGGTCGGCAAGGCTCCAGCCGGGCGAGCACCGCATCGAGATCGGGCGCCGGCGCTCGAATGGATTCGGTGTCTGTCATAGGCCCGGGCTAAGCGACGTTAGCTTTTCTGTCTATGATGGAGTGATATCGCAAAACTGTCATACCTGCCTGTTTCGCGAATCGGCAGATCAGGACGTCGATCGCCGCGGGCGCGGAGGCTGGTGGCCCGCATAGCCGGTGAAGATCTTGTGCAGGCGCGTCAGCTTGTCGAGCCTTTGTTCGACATCCGCTCCGATCAGCTTGACCACATTGTTCAGCAAAAGGTGAACGGCAGTGACGAGGGTGACCGGCGAGCTCCAGAACATGCCCGTTTGCGTCGGCACCGCGATAACATGCGGGGTGAACCGCGACGCCCAATCGCAATAGACGTCGGTGAGAATGACCGTTGGGATGCCATGCTGGCTCGCCTGTTCGGCCATCAGCCAGGACTGACGGGAATAGCGCCGAACATCGACGATGACGAGGCAGCGATCTTCCCCGTCGCCAGCAAACACGTCCGCATAGCTGCCGGCGCCGAGATCCACGAGCTGCACGCCATCCCGCATATACTGGAGCCGATTGGCGAGCAGCATCGCGATGCCGCGCTCGCTCTGAAAGCCCGCGACATGGACGGTGCGGGCGTGCGCGAGCAGCTCCACCGCTTGCGTCCAGCCGGGCGTCTCTGCCAGTCGATAGACTGCGAGCAGCGCGTTGATTTCCCGCTGGCAGTTGCTGTCATGCTCGCTCGGATGCCCTGGACGGTCGACGAACTCGACGAACTCTTCGCCAATCAGCCAGGGCAACGCCTCCGCCGTGCTGTCCTTCAGTTCGTTCTTCAGCGCCTTGAAGTTGCGGTAGCCGAGCTTGCGAGCGAAGCGGCCGATGGTGATTTCACTGACGCCCACTTTCTCCGCCAGCGAATCCCCAGTCTCGAAGCCGAGCACCGCACAATGAGCGAGGATATAGGCCGCGACGGCCCGGTCGGCCGCCGTGTAGCTGTCGATCTCCGTCTGCAGTCGCCGCAGCAGCGGCACATTGGGGATTGCGGGCATCACCTGTGTTCCGCCGTTCCGTGCATCCTGATCGTCGATCATTCGCTGCCTCCCGTTCTGCGAACATCGACTAGCGCGGAATGTTAGTTTTTTCAATCAAACTATCAATTGACAGAAATATGTCACATGGCGCTTCATTCGCGGTGCCCTGGGGGGACATCGGGGCAAGGGGTGTCGAAGGCGGACGAGCCGGAGGGGCTCTTTCCAGTTTCGATCGAAGACGAGGGGCCACGCGATGAAGATGTTCGATGGAAATCCCGGCATGGCGAACGCGTGGCCGCGGATGGGCCGGCTGGCGCGGTTGCTGGCGACCGGCGGGATGGCTGCGCAGGCCGCGCTCGCCGGAACCGCGCATGCCCAGGATACCCAGCCGTCCACCGCCGCGGACGGCGATATCATCGTCACCGGCTATCGCTATCTGAGCGAGGATACGAGCGGCACGACCAATCTCCCGTTGCCGGTAGAAAAGGTGCCGCAGGCGATCAGCCTCGTGAGCGAGGATTTCTTGAAGGCGGCCGATCTTCGCACGCTGGGCGAGGTTGCCCAGCACACGCCGGGTGCGATCTTCGCGGGAAATCCGCAAGGGTTCGGATCGGTCGTCAAGCTGCGCGGTTTCACCGGCGGTACCGCGATCGACGGCCTGACGGTCGGCTCGCTCGATTATGAGCCCGATTATGCGACGATCGAGCGCATGGAAATCGTCAAGGGGCCGGCATCGGTCGTCTATGGTGCGGCCAGCCCAGGCGGGCTTATCAACCTCGTCACCAAGTCGGCGAAAGCCGATACGGCAAGCTATGTCGAGGCGCTCGGCGGTTCGTGGGACCGGTGGCGGATCGAAGGACAGCTTGCCGGCGCACTCAATGCGGAAGGCACGGTGCGCGCGATCGGCATCGCGGCGCACGAGGAAGCTGACAGCTTCATGAAGATCGCCAATTCGTCGAAGACGGTGATCTATGCCGGGCTCGACTTCGACATTGCCGACGGGTTCACCGGCTATGTCCATGGCGGTTATGACCGCTATCGCCGCTCGGCATTCGACGGGATTCCGACCCTGCCTGATGGCTCGCCAGCGCCGGTCGGCCGCTCCTTCTTCATCGGCTCGCACGATTTCAACCTCACCAGCAAGGTGGGCCGCGTCAGTGCGGGACTCGACTGGGAAGTTTCGCCGGTCTGGTCGATCAGCCTGAAGACAAACTACCAGAACACCGATACGGACGGCCCCTCAGCCTTCGGTTTCGGGCTTGAGGAAGATGGCGATTTCCTGATCGCGGCGCAGAATTTCCTCAAGAACAAGCGCGAGGATTTCAGTGTCGGCCTCTCCTCGATCTACAAGCTCGACGAGACCGGGCTCATGGACAGCTTCATTTCTGTCTCCGCGCTCTATCAGGACACCGAACTCACCACGGTCGGCGGCCTTCCTGATTTTCCGGAGGGGCCCGTTGCCGAGGCGAACATATTCGACGGCGTGAAGGCGATCGAAGCGATCATCAACACCGCCCAGCTGCCGGGCTTCACGTATGAATATGGCCAGCGGCTCGAATATCTGACGCTTTCGGGCCAGGCGGTGATCAAGGTCGCAGATCCGGTGACGCTCCTTGCCGGGCTTTCCTGGTCGAAGCCCGACGTCAGCAGCCGGCTCGACGGACCATGGGTCGATTACAGCCGCGGCGGCGAGATGAGCTATCGCGGCGCGATCACGGTTGAGCCGATCAGCGGGCTCAACGTCTATGCGTCCTACAGCG
This sequence comes from Sphingomonas sp. DBB INV C78, assembly GCF_042693015.1. Lineage (NCBI taxonomy): Bacteria > Pseudomonadati > Pseudomonadota > Alphaproteobacteria > Sphingomonadales > Sphingomonadaceae > Sphingomonas > Sphingomonas sp. DBB INV C78. Next base: position 3,575,366 of record NZ_CP170544.1, read on the forward strand.
AATCCTTCCAGCCGCAGTTGCGCGTCGATGTCGATGGTGCGGTGCTGCCGCCGCTGACGGGCAGTCAGTATGAGATCGGCGTGAAATATGTATCGCCCGACCGGCGCCTGTTACTGACCGCGGCGCTGTTCGATCTCAACCAGAAGAATAAGGGGCTGTTCGTCGAGCAGGGCCCCGACGGCACCGATCGCTACAAGGCGGTGGGCAAGACGCGGCATCGCGGGCTCGAACTGGAAGCCGTTGGGCAGATCACCGCGGCCTGGCAGATCCATGCGGGTTTCGCGCTGCTCGACCCCAAGATCACCCGCGATGACAATCCGGACGTCATCGACAAGACCGTACCCTTCCTGCCGAAGAGCACGGCGAGCCTTTACACCAGCTATGAGTTTGGCGGCGGTGCCTTTGTGGGCGGCGGCATTCGCTATGTCGATTCGGTGAAAACCGATTTCGATCGCGTGACCAAGGATCTGCCGTCCTATTTCCTGGTCGATGGGTCGATCGGCTATGATTTCGATCGCTATCGGGTCCAGCTGAACGTCAAGAACATCTTCGACGAGCATTATTACATCAACAATTACGAGACGCTCTTCTACGGCAATGTCGTCGGTGAACCGCGCAGTTTCGCGGTGTCCGTGCGGGCGAACTTCTAGGGCGAGCGGGCGGCGTGGGAGAGCGTGTGATGACGGTGCACAAGTGCCACCTGCCCGGCTTCGCAGCGCTCTCGGCGGCGTGGCTGTCCGTGCAGCCCGCATTCGCGGCGCCTCCCGCATCGGCGATCGTCCACGACGTCGTCTATATCGGCGCGCGGGCGATAGATCCGGAGACCGGGCTCGATGCCGTTCGCAACATTGCGGTCGATGCCGACCGGATAACCACCATCACCGCCGATCCGGTCAAGGGGCGGCGGATGATCGATGCGCGCGGGCTGATCGCCGCGCCCGGCTTCATCGATCTGCATTCGCACGCCACCAATGCGGAAGCGGCTGGCTATCAGGCGAAGGACGGCGTCACCACGCGGCTGGAACTGGAGATCGGCGCCTATCCCGTCAGGCGCTGGTACGAGGTGCGGCAGGGCCGCGAACTCCTGAACTACGGCACCAGCGTCGGACACACGCCGATCCGCTATTTCCTGCAGAAGGGCGGCGGTGCAGCGGGACTTGAAGCCCTCGGCAGAAGGGAAGCCTTCTTCTCTGGACCGGAGATCGACCGACCCATTCCCGACGCCGCTTATGGTCAATTGGCACCGCTGCTGCAGGAAGGGCTGCGCGAGGGCGCGATCGGAATCGGCAGCGGCACGCAATATGCGCCCGGCATCACCTACAAGGAGATGCTGGACGTTACCCGGGTTGCCGGCAAGGCGCACACCTGCGTCTTCACGCATGTCCGCTACGGCAGCCTGGTCGAACCGGACAGCACGTTGGAATCGGTGCAGGAAAGCATCGCCAATGCCGCAGCGACCGGCGCCTGTGTCCATGTCGTCCACATCAACAGCATGGCGATGTCGGATGCGCCGCTGATGGTGGACCTGATGCGCGGGGCGCGCGACCGTGGTGTCGACGTTTCGACCGAGATCTACCCGTGGGGCGGGTCAGTGGATTCGATCCGCAGCGTCATCTTCGATCCCGGCTGGGAGAAACGCTGGGGCGTCACCGTCGGCGACCTGCAGTCCCGCAGTACCGGCAAGCGGCTGACCCAGGCGGAGTTCGATGCGCTGCGCGGCGGCACGGCTGACGACGGCGTCATCATGCACATGAACAGCGAGGCGACGATCACAGCCCTGCTGCGCGATCCGATGGTGATGGTCGCGAGCGACGGCGGCGATATCGCCGGCCCCAACAGCCATCCGCGCTCCGCCGGCACCTTCGCCCGCATACTCGGCCATTATGTGCGCGAGACAGGCGTGTTGGCCTGGAGCGAAGCGATCCGCCGGATGGCGCTGATGCCGGCGCAGCGGTTGGAGGCCTTCGTGCCTGCGATGCGTCGCAAGGGCAGGCTTCAGGCCGGTGCGGATGCGGATATCGTGCTGTTCGATCCGGACAAGGTTGGCGCGCGGGCGGCGTATGGCGATGCGGCGCGCTATTCCGAAGGATTCAACTACGTGATGGTGAATGGCGTGCTGGTCGTCGATCAGGGGAAACTCGTACCCGATGTACGGCCTGGCCGGCCGATCCGTTCGGAGATCAAGCCGTGAGTGACGCGCCCCTGACCGTGGTGCTCGATCTACCGCGCCCCTATCTTCTCTTCGTCGGCGATGCCGACGACACCACCTTCCTGAAGACGGGACTGGGCCTACGCGACTGGGCGCCGGACCTGTGCGTGGCGGAACATAAATGCGACGGCGCCCGTGCGACGCTGGGGCTGCCGCTTATGGACCCACGACAGGCCTATGCCGCCGGCGCGCGCTCAGTGGTGATTGCGGCGGCCTCGATCGGTGGCAGGATCCGGCCGGCGTGGATTCCGTGCCTCGTCGAAGCGCTGGAGGCGGGCCTGGATATCATCAGCGGCGCGCATGACCGGCTTTCCGCCGATCCGCGTCTGAGGTCGGCCGCCGACGCGCTTGGCCGGCGCCTGATCGACGTGCGTACTCCACCCCCAGGTCTGCCAATCGCCACCGGACGTCGCCGATCGGGCAAGCGGCTGCTGACGGTCGGCACCGATTGCGCGCTGGGCAAGAAATATACCGCGCTCGCCCTCACTGGCGCGTTCCGGGCGCGCGGGCTTGCCGTGGATTTCCGGGCGACAGGGCAGACGGGCATCATGATCGCAGGATCAGGCATTCCGATCGACTCCGTTGTCAGCGACTTCGTCGCGGGTGCGGCGGAGGCGCTGAGCCCGGACGCCGCTCCCAACCATTGGGACGTGATCGAGGGACAGGGATCGGTCTTCCATCCGTCCTATGCCGGCGTGTCGCTGGGGCTGATGCACGGATCGCAGCCCGACATGCTGGTGCTCTGCCACGCTCATGGGCGCGAGCTTATCGTCGGCTTGGATGGTTATCCTCTGCCGTCGATCGAGGAAGCCGTGGCGCTATCGCTCAGGCTTGCGCGACTGACGAACCCGGACGTGCGTTGTGCCGGCGTTTCACTCAACACCGCAGGGCTGTCCGATGAGGATGCCACCGCACTGATTGCCCGTCGCATCGATGAATGGGGATTGCCGGTCGCCGATCCGATGCGCCCCAGCCCGCATTTCGATCGGCTGGTGGAGGCCTGTATCGGCTGATGCGCACCCTTCTCGCCTTCTTGCTGGTGCTGGGTTTCGGCACCGATGCAGTGCACGCCGCCGAACCAGCGCGCTTCGAGGCCGCGCTCGCCGATGTTCGCGCAATGGTGGAAGCGGTGCCGGACGAGTGGGGGCTGGTGGTCGCCGTCACCGATCGCGACCGGATGCGCATGGTGGCAACACATGGCTATGCCGATATCGATCGGCGCCTGCCCGTCACTGCCGACACCCGCTTTGCGATCGGATCCATATCCAAGTCGTTTACGGCCATCGCCCTGATGCAGATGACGGATGAGGGGCGGTTCGATCCCTCGGCGCCGATCGCGCATTATCTGCTCGGTTTCCGGCCGCGATCGGCCTTTCCGTCGATCACCGGTCATGCGCTCCTGACGCACACGTCGGGCCTGCCCAATTATCTGCATCATCTGGCATCAATGCGCTTCCTGATCGCGGCGCTGAACGATTGCGAGCTGCGTTATCCGCCGGGCGAGCATTTCTGGTATTCGAATGCCGGGTATCAACTCCTTGGCTATGCCGCCGAGCGGATTGATGGTCAGCCCTTTCCGGTTATCCTGCAACGACGGGTGCTGGACAGGCTGGGCATGGCTGCCACCAGCCCCCAGATTGACGATCGGCTGATCGGCCATATCGCGAGAAGCTATGTCCGGGCACCCGATGGCAGTCGTCGCGATGCGCCGTGGTTTTCCTATCTCTCGGCGGACGGCGGCATCGTCTCCACGGCGGCGGACATGGGGAGCTATGCGCGGATGCTGCTCGGCCGGGGTGAGACGCCCTCCGGCCGACTGATCTCGGCGCGGGCGTTCGACCGGTTCTCGACGCCGGTTCTTGACGATTACGGCTATGGCGTGGATGTGCTCGATAGTGGTCGGGTGCTCGCGCACAGCGGATCGATCGCGGGATTTCAAGCCTATCTGAACGCAGATCTCGCCAATCGCTTCGCCGTGATTTTCCTCGGCAACGGGCCGATCGACCGGACCTTGCGCGACCGCATCATTGCGCGCTTGACCGAGGGTGCGAGCGGCCAACCGCGCAAAAGCCGGGAAACGGCACCACGCCCGTTCGCACCGGCCACGAGTTTCGCAGGGCGTTTCGCAGGCGGCGAGAGCAAGGAACTCGTGTTCGAGACCGGTCCGGGCGGTGGGCTGGTCCTTCGCGAAGGAGGTGCTTCGCTACCATTGACCCGTTTGGCGAGGGATCTCTGGGGCGCCTATCTGGCGACAAGCGGCCCGCGCACCTTCCACTTCTTTCGTGATGCTGCGGGAACGGTGACAGACGTTTCCGAAGGCATATCGAGCTTCGTCAAGGACGGTACCCACGTCGCTCGCGAGCCCGAAAGCTGGCGGCCGCTGACCGGCCGTTACATGGCCCATGGCGAGGAAGGTCCCGGCGTGCGGATCTTCGTGCGCAACGGGCAGCTGATGATGATCTATGCGGATTCGAACGCGCCGCCGACGGCGCTGGTGGAGGACAAGCCAGGCCGGTTCCGCTTTGCCGAACCGGCTTTCGCGCCGGAATGGCTCAGCGTCGACACCATGATCGACGGGCAGGCCCAGCGGCTGATGCTGAGCGGCGTGCCGCTGTACCGGATCGATCTGCCTTGAAGTGGGCGTGGTTCGCGCCGCTGGCCGCAAGCCTGCTTGCCACGCCGGCGCTGGCTCAGCGGGCTTCGGCCTCGGATGCGAATGCCTTCATCGAATGGGCGCGCGAACATGCCGTGCCGTTGCCCGAGTGCAGCCCGCAATCGGCGTCGAATGCCCTTCAGGCCACTGGCGCTATCGTAGGCAACGCTCGTGTCGTCGCGCTGGGCGAGCCGGCACACGGCGCGCATGAGCCGCTCGCCTTTCGTAACTGCCTGTTCCGCTATCTGGTCGAACATCACGGCTTCACCGCGATCGCGATCGAATCCGGCCTCAACGAATCCCGCCGGCTGCAGGATTATCTGTCAGGTGGTGCCGGCGATGCCCGCCAGCTTGCTCGCGAAGGCTTGAGTTGGGGCTTCTGGCGGTTCGGCGAGAATGTCGAGCTGATCGAGTGGATCCACGTCTACAATGCCGATCCCAGGCATGAGCGGAAGATCCACCTCTATGGTATCGATATGAGCGGTGGAGAGCGCAGCGGCGAATGGCGCAATGCGCGGGTCACGCTGGACGACAGTATCGCCTATCTCATGCGTGTAGCGCCGCAGCTCTCCGCGAGCAGTGTCGAGGCGATCAAGCCTTTTGTCGGTCGGTTCACCCAGCCCGGTTATACGGCTCTCCCAGCAGCAGAGCAGGTGAGGCTGCAATCTGCCATCCTCAATTTGACACGCTTCTTCGACCGCGAAAAGGCCGGCCTCGTGGCCGCATCGTCAGAAAGAGATTGGGCTTGGGCAAGGCGTAATCTGGTGCTCGCGCGACAGCTCGAGGCCATGTTCCGCGTGTCGCGCGTGCCATCAACCGGCGATGACCTGCAGCCCGACGATTACAAAGCCGATGCCGTGCGCGACACGGCGATGGCGGACAATCTCGAATGGGTACTGGAACAGGAAGGCAAAACTGGGCGCGTGCTGCTGTTCGCCCATAACGGGCATATCGTGAATGCACCCACTAGGGGGGGCATTTGGTCGATCTATCGCCACCCACCAAAATCAATGGGCCAGCATCTGCGCGTGAGCCTGAAGCAGAGCATAATGATCCTCGGCACCTCAGCCGGGCGCAATGGCCCGGGGCTTCCGCCTGATGATAGAGAGGCCGGAACTGTCGACCGGGCGCTCGAAGCAACCGGGATCGAGCACTTCCTGCTCGACCTCCGGGCCGGAACCGAGAGTTCCGCAGCAGGGTGGATCGAGCAAGAGCAGACTTTACGTTCAAATTTCACAAGCGAGAATATTATTGTTCCGGAATCCGCGATTGACGCAGTCGTCTTCTTCGAGCGCCTGAACGCTACCCGACAGTGACCCGGAGACGATAAAGCCTCCGTTCTGTCGGCGAAGCAGGACGGTGAGCGTGTAAGGGAAATCCCTGCCCGATCTCAGTGACACGCCCGATTGAAGCATGACTGCAGCCCGATAGGAGTGAAGAAACGGATCCGCCTGTCATCTTACGGTTCCGAACTCTCCTTGTACGGATCGGAGCGCCAGTGATGACCACCGTCGAACGCCAGCCCACGCAGTCGGTGGCTGCCCGGCTCAGTGATCAGGACATCAGCGACGCCTGGATCTACCTGCTCGGCCGCCTCCTGATCACCCGCCAGCAACAGGTAGATTTCGACGAGGAAGGCTTTGTCTGGAACGAGCTGCTCCATCGCAAACCCGGCCAGGTCGATTGGCCCAACCCTAATCTCGACGTCGCTTATTCCGAGGCGTGGGTGGCGATCGACGCGCACAGTTTCCTGCTGGTTACGGTGCCCGTCATCGAGGGCCGCTATTATGTCGTCGAATTTCTGAACGGCTGGGGCGAGACCGTCGCCAATATCAACGAGCGCGTTTATCCCGATCACCCGAACGGCCTGTTCGCGGTTTGCCTCGAGGGCAGCAATGTCGAGATTCCTATCGGCGCGCAGCGCGTAGATGTGCCTGTAAAAGTCTCACGCGTGCTTCTCCGGGTGGAGCTCGGTGCCAATTGGGATGAGGCCATCGCGCTCCAGCACCAGTTCAAGTTCAGGATCCATGGTAATCCCGAACTGCCGGCCATCCCGCGAACGGTGATCTTCGACATGGCAGCGCTCCCCGGCGTCGAGGCGTTCGATTCCGCCGCGCTCGCGCTCGATACCGAACGAGATCTGAGCCCCGGTATGGAAACGCTCCAGGCCAATAGCCGGGCGATCGCCGCCGCTATCGAAGATCCGGTCGAGCGCGAACGGATCGACCGGATCGTTCGGCAAAAAGCACACCGGGATTTCGCCGCTGCTGCCCCCTATATCGGCCGTGGATCAATCCGGAACGGTTGGGCCCGTCCAGCATGTTGCGGCCATTGGGGTGATGACTGGTTGACGCGCACCACCGTCAATTATGGTGGCATCTGGGCCAACGTGTTTGAGGAAGTGCTCTATTATCGCGGCGCGCTGGATAGCGACGGCAAGGATCTGGAGGCCGACGGAACCTACACGCTCACCTTCCCCGCCGACGATTTGCCGTCGAAATATGCCAAATATTTCTGGTCGGTGATCGCGGTCGATCGGCTTCACCGCCGCGTTCTGCCCAACCCGCTTGATCGCTTTCTTCTGAACAAGGAGTCGAAGCTGACCTATTCGGACGACGGCTCCCTGACCCTCTATTTTGCGCCCGACCAGCCGACCGTCGCACCACAAGGCAACTGGCTCCCCACCAAAGGCAAACCCTGGAGCCTCACCTTCCGTTTCTATGGCCCCCGCGGGGGTGTCGCGGATGGCAGCTATTTTCCGCCGTCGCTGATCAAGCGCTGAGGAATGTCGCAGCACTTGTCGGCACGTGGGCTGTAAGGAATCAGGCATGAACAGTGGACGGGTTTCGGGGAGCCCGCCAGACGGTGTGGATACCGTTATGTGGGCGGCAGCAGTCGATGTGTTTGATCCACATTCTTGCGAATCGGCCGCAGACCGCGTTAGTTTTTCGACGTGGGGATCGGTGGGAGTGCCGTGACCAGGACGGCGCTCCTGCCATTTGGAATGATGGAGGTAGCGATGTTCGATGACCGCGCATATCTGGAGCGCCGTCTTCGTGAAGAACAGGCCGCAGTCGAGGCGTCCACATGCCTCGAAGCGCGCGAGATCCACCGGCAGCTCGCTCGGCAATTTGAACGGAAAATTCAAGCGATAGAAGAGGGGCGGGTTCTATCGGTGCCCGCGTGACAGCCTGACGCCGGCCATGAGTTACCCCCCCTCTCATGGCCGGCTCCCTTTTTTGCGATCAACGGGCGATCACACCCGCTCCATGACACACCGCTATCGCGCGGAGGTGGGTAGTGGGCCGCCCAGATTGAAGCGGTCGAACGATGCCGGCGGCTGTGACTCATGAAATCGCGAAGCTGCATCATCGGCACCTGCGATTCAGCGATTCCGCCCGACGTGGGTCGCTCAATGTCGATCACGAGCAGAAGAACAATGCCGAACAGGATCCGGCATGAACAGAGGGCGGGTTTCGGGGAGACCGCGAGATGGCGTGGACGACTGCTATGTCGGCGGCTGCCGCCGCTATCGCTCCCTTTATGCTCGGGTCTCGAGGTGTTCGTGGTAAACATCAAGAATCGGATGCGATTTTGGCCGCAGGGACGTCAGCAGAGCCGATCTGCTTGCCTGTGAGCCCGGGGCGACTCAGTGCACCCCGGCTGTGCCCGCACGTTGTCAATGTGGATCGAGCAGGCGAAAGTCAGGCTGAGTAATCTTTCCCCACTGACATTTTCCACGTCCAGCCGCCCCCAATAATCAGTCTCGCCATTCTGGACAGCTTCGGCGACGAGCGCACTCGCTCCCGCGACGGCTTCCTTTTCGACGGCAGCAAGGTCGGCGCGATCGAGCCCTTCCGTGTCGGGGATGACTTCATCCCCTTCCGTGAGGTGGAAGAAGAACATGGCCATTGGACATAGCTCCTCGATGCGCCGCGGAGCGTAGCAGAAATCCACGCGCACCGCCAGCAACCTGCATCAAGATCATTGTCTGAAGTTAATATCGAAAGTTCATTTAACCGAGGCGCGTTTTTACGCTCGTGGATACCTGACCGTCGCGCATGCTTGGGTTCCCCCGGCTGGAGCACGGAGCGCTCTACCCTCGTGGAGATCAGACGTCGGGGAAATATCTCAACGATAACGACGATCCGTTCCAGCCTCATCCGACTGGCCCCGGACGCGCATGGTCAGGAGGCAACGCTGCGGGTAGCGGGACCGGCAAGGTCCCTCGCCCCGCCGTCCGGAAACGGGAGGTGGTGAAATACCTCCTGCAGCACGCAAACAGATATGAATGCCTCAACGCATTGGGATAAGCATGGGCAGCCGCCAGACTAGCCAGCTTCAGGCCTCGACGATGTTGTTGCGCAGAGCGTAGCGAACCAGCTCCGCGGTCGTCCTCAAGTGAAGCTTGTGCATTGCAGCGGCACGGTGCGTTTCCACCGTCTTCGTGCTGATGTCGAGTTTGCGGGCGATCTGTTTGTTGATCTGGCCTTCGGCAATGAGCTGAACGATCTCGCGTTCGCGAGAAGTCAGGACCTTGAGCCCCGTGGGTGACGTCTTGCCGTTGAGATAATGTTTGAGAAGCGCCTCCGAACCCTTGCCTGAAAAATAGGGGAGTCCCTCGGCAAGAGCCGCGATGGCGGCTTTCAGGTGCGTTTCAGGATCCGACTTCAGCACATATCCACGCGCACCCGCACGCAGCAAATCGGCCAGGATCTCCTCCCGATCATGCATGGTATATATCAGGATCTGAATACCGGCGATTTCGCGAATCAGGGCGCGCGTCAGGTCGAGCCCGTTCAGCAATGACAGGGAGTAATCGACGATCGCAATGTCGGGCCGCTTCGCCCGCGCCAGCTCCAGCGCCTCCCTGCCATCGGCGGCCTCGGCAACAACGCGCCCGTGCGGGTTGTCGACCAGCAAATCGCTCAGGCCACGCCGCATGGCGCCGTGATCATCCGCGATCAGGATCTTGAGGAGTTTCCTATTCATAGCTTCTCACGCAAAAGCTGCAGCGAGCATTGGTGCTGCCGATCACTGGAGAAGCCTGGTTCACCACCCGCGAAGCATCCGATGCCGTCATCATCCAATCCGACCCGGGCCGCTCAGTCTTTCGGGAGATCGAACTTCAAGCTGCTGCCCAGGGCGTTGAGCAGCGCGAGCGATGGCGAAACGTTCGTCGAAGGCTCCCCGGCGTCGGCAGCGAAATCGGACTCGACGTCTGCAGCCACCTCCACGATTTCTATCGCATCCGCCACGCTGATGATGGAGCGCGCGACCAGGCTGTGAATCAGACTTTCGACGAGCAGCAGAGCAGCCTGACCGTGCGCATCCGGCTCGAGCCGATTTCGGTCGTCGCGCTGCTCGCCATTGTCGTTTGGGAACTCATCCATGACCCGCACTCCGCATCAGGCGAGAGCGCGTGCCGGTCTCTCAGCCGCCGGAGCCTGGATTTCACCGACGATCGGAAAGGGATAGCGCAATCGGCGAGGACGTCCATCACCCAAATCAACTTTCGACATTAACTTTGGACAATATTAAAATGCAGTTTGCCGTGGAATGGTGACGCGATGTCCAACCGCTTCATCCAAAAGCTGCGCGGCTTTGCAGCGCTCGATGCAGCTGAAATCGAAGCGCTTCTCGCCGCCACGTCGACGCCGCGAACGCTTGCCGCGCGCCAGGACCTGATCCGCGAAGGCGACCGGCCAGGGCCGGTCTTCGTCGTCCTCGAAGGTTGGGCATGCCGCTACAAGATCCTGCCGAGCGGCACCCGGCAGGTGCTTGCCTTCCTTATGCCCGGCGACGCCTGCGACCTTCACACCGGGCTGATCGCGGAGATGGATCACAGCATCCAGGCAATCGTGCCGGCTCAGGTGGCAACGATCTCACGCGGTGACATGGACGCGTTGATGGCTCGCCATCGTGGTATCGCGAACGCGATGTATGTCTCACAGCTGATCGACGAAGGCACGATGCGTGCGTGGATCACCAGCATGGGACGACGGACAAGCATCGAGCGCGTCGCCCATCTGATGTGCGAACTGTATCTGCGAGCCCGCAATATCGGCCTGACACAGGCTTCCCAATTGGAGTTGCCCTTATCCCAGGCCTTGCTTGCGGACTCGCTGGGCATGACCCCGGTTCATCTCAATCGGGTCCTGAAGACGCTCCGGTCCGCCGGCGCCATGACGCTCAAGCGCGGCAGCCTGCTGATCACCGATCCGGCGAAACTGGTCCATATCGCTGGCTTTGACGAGAATTACCTGCACCGCCGGCTGCGATCTACCAATGCTGACTCCTAGGCAAACTCTCGAGATCCAAGCGCTGACTTCGCCCGCAGGCAAGCTTTTCAAGGGAGCGACAAGGGGACGCAACGACGTCGATGAACCAAGGCCGGCTATTGGGCAGTATGAGCAGGAGCGTTATGTCCGGAAAGTCGGTGGGGCGGTCGTGTAGCGGCCCAAGACGTTTGCTTCGACGTTTCCTGCCCCAGCGCACGTCTCGGCACGAAGGCCGATGGCGCATCCGATCGCCTTCGACTACAGCTTGACGATCGAAGCCGCGAACAGCCGAGGATCCCGATGGCGCTTGTGAAAAAGTCCACCTTAGGATCGCGTGCCGCCGCGCGAGCGAAAAGCGCCCAAATGACCCCGAATGAGGGACCCCGGCTTCCAAAGGCTACGGTACCCAGCAAACCGCTGGCAAAACGTTCGACCAATTCGATCGACCGGATCGACCAGGCAGCACAGGAACTGGCCTCGGGCATCGGCGAGGCATCGGCTGCTGCATCCGAGCTCCAACGGTCGATGGACCAGATTTCGTCAGGCGCCGAGGAAGCGGCTGGTGCCGCACAGGAATCCATGGGCCTAATTGGTGTTCTCAATAGCCGCTTCAGGGAAGCACGCGAGCGCGCCGAAGGAGCGCAGCGTCAGGCCGAAGCCGCCCGATCGGGATTTGCAGAGGTCGGCGCCCAGATCGACAGCTCGGTCGCGGCTATCGAACTAAACGCGCAGCGCCAGCTTGCGACCCTCGAAGTCATTTCCTCGCTCGAAGTGAATGCGGACATGATCAGCGGGATAGGGGGAACGGTTGCCGACATTTCGGACCAGACGAGCCTGCTCGCGCTCAATGCAACCATTGAGGCCGAGCGTGCAGGCGAGATCGGCGCAGGCTTTGCGGTAGTCGCTGATGAGGTCAGGGTGCTCGCGGAAGCATCCGAAGCAAGTGCCGGCGAGATGCAGGAACTGGCTCGGTCTGTCACGTTGGAAATCAAGGCCATAGCCGCCCGGTTTCGCGGAGCCTCCACCCTGTCCATCGATGAGGCGTCCATCGCGCGACGCGTCATCGCAGAACTCGGCGAGGCTGCAGAAGCCCTTGGCGAACTTAACGAAGGGGCGCAGCAGATCGTCGTCGCGGCCATCGAGGCCGAAATTGCCGCGCGCGAGGCGGAGAAAGGAGGCGAGTCCATCGCAAGCGCGGCAGAGGAGCAATCGGCCGCAGCGGCCGAGGCCCAGCATGCTGTCGAGCAACAGAGTGCCTCGCTGGAACAAAGCCAGCAGACAGCCGAAGCATTGGGCCGCCTCACGCAGGATCTGCGCGGTAATGAACGCGACCAGCAGGCCGTCGAACAGGTGGCCGCCGCTGCCGAGGAATTGTCGGCAACTGTCCAGGAGCTGTCCGGCGCTTCGGGACAGATCTTGGTCGCACTCGAGCAGATCGGTCGGGGTGCCCAGATTCAGGCCTCGGCGACCGCTGAGGCAAATGCCGCGATGGGGCAGATCGAGACATCGGCGGAACTCGCCATGACACGCGCGACGCGCGCAACGGACCGGATCGCGGCGATTGCGGCAAATGTCGTCGAGAGCAGCGCCACGATCGATAGACTGGCCAAGGGGGTCGATGCGAATCTTTCCGAGGTGCGGGAGGTTCTCGGACTCCTCGCCATCCTCAACGACACCGCGCGGCGCATGGAAAAGATCACCGACAATCTGGCCCTCGTTTCGGTTCAGACCAGCATGCTGGGCGTCAGTGGGCTGGTCGAGGCGACCCGGGCGGGCGAAGCAGGGCGCGGGTTCGCCACGGTGGCGAGTGATATCCGCAAGCTTTCCCGCGACGCCGCCGCAAACGGCGAAAATGCCAAGGACGGCGTTCGCTCGATGCAGGATCAGGTGGCGACAATCCGCCGGGATCTTGAGCAGATTGCGGGTGCAGCCGAGAGCGAGATTGGGCGCAATCGCGCCGTTGTCGCCCGCTTCGCCGGGATCGCCGACGACCTTGAGGTTGCCAGGGCAGCCAACCAGGCCATCCAGGCCGGGTCGGAGGATATCCTTCGGTCGGCACGCGAGATCCGTGGCGGCACAGGCCAGATCGCCGAGGCCGCCGATATTGCATCGAACGCGGCGCGAGAAGCGAGTGCGGCCGCCCGGCAGCAAGCTCAGGCTGCTGAAGCCCTCGCGGCGGCTATCGAAGAGATCGCCGACATCGCCGCCATATTGGTGGACAAGGCGGGCTGATCGTGGGGTCCACCGCCACCGGGCAATTGCTGGCCGTGGACGCCGATGGGCAGCGATACGGCCTTCCAGCGAGGCTCGTCCGTGAGGTTGCCCGGCTGCCTCGTTTGACCCCGCTGCCAAATGCGCCGCCCGAGATCATGGGACTTGCGAATGTACGCGGGTCGGTCATTCCCGTGCTGTCACTCGCAACCTTGATGAAGCGCTCGGCGGGGAACGAGCGGCGGTTGTTGGTCCTGGCCCAAGATGAACCCGTAGCGCTGGCGGTCGATGGCATCGGTGAATTGTTCGACCCGCAGGAAACCACCAAGGTCGCGATGGAACTGGTCGACGCGCCGGCACTGATCGCGAGGACCGTCGCGTCCAAGCACAAGCGTTCCCGGTTGCTCTCGAGAACCCATGAGAGTGCCGCGGCGGCAATCGCGACCGACAGACTCTCGCTGGTCACGTTTGCAATCGGTCGACAGCTATTTGGTTTACCCGCCAATTCGGTCGATGAAGTCCTGCATTATCCGTCCGCCATCGCCGTGATGCCGCGCAGTGACGCCGTGGTTCTGGGGAGCTTCGAGGTTCGCGGAGAGCTGCTGCCGCTCCTTTCGCTGCCAGCGCTGCTGGGGCTGCCGGCCGCCGCCACGTCGAGGCGGTCGCGCGTTGTGGTCACAAGGATTGGTGGTCACTGGATTGGGCTGGCGGTCGATGCGATGGAAGCGATCGCGCGCGTTTCGGACGATGATGTAGATCCGGTGCCGATCGTCCTTACGCGAGGAGACGCAGAAGCTGTCATCCAGGCAATTTGCCGAATCGGCGACGGCAGGCTGGTCTCGGTGCTCGCCCCAGCGCATTTGGTGCGCGGCGACATCACCGCGCAATTGCTCCTTGGCGGCGCGGCGGAGCGAAGTCGCTCTCCAAACGGGCCATCCCAAACATGGGAGCAATTCCTTCTATTCAGAGTCGGCGAAGGCGAATTCGGATTGCCGATCAAGGCCATCGAGGAGGTGGCAAATCTCCCGGCAAAGCTCGCGCGCCTTCCGAAAAGCCCGGACTTCGTTCTCGGTGTGATGAACCTGCGCGGACATGCCGTCCCGATCATTGAGCAATCCAGACGATTTGGGACGGCGGCTGCGTCAGGCAGCAAGCAACGGGTCTTGATCGTCCGAGCAGGTGAGTATCGCGTCGGCTTTCTCGTCGATGCCGCGTCCGAGGTGCGTCGGCTGGCGCCATCGGCGCTCCATCCGGCGCCCGAGCTCGGCGTCGACGAGACTCGTGTCTTCGAACGGGTCGTGGCGGGCGGGGTGGATGCCGGCATCGTCCTGATCGTCAGCCCGCGCGAATTGCTCGACGGGGTTGAGCGTGACCTGGTTCTTGACCTCGCCGCACGAGGTGTGGCGCCCTCGTGATCAAGCTTTTGATCGTCGATGACTCGCCGTTGATGCGACGGCTGCTGACCGAGATCTTCGCCGCAGCCGGCGATTTCGAGATCGAAGTCGCACGCAATGGCGCCGAGGCGATCGAGCGCATCCCCAATTTCGCGCCCGACGTCGTGACGCTGGATATCCACATGCCGGGGATGGATGGTCTGGCCTGCCTTGACCAGATCATGCTGATAAGGCCCTGCCCGGTGGTAATGGTATCTTCGCTCACCGCCGAAGGGGCGGACGAGACGCTTGAGGCAATGGCCCTCGGCGCGGTCGACTTCATCCCCAAGCCACGCGGATCGGTGTCGCTGGAGATTGATGCGCTGGCGCCCGCTCTCGTCGAGAAGGTTCGTGCGGCCGCGGGCGCCCGAATTTCGCGAACGACGCGGCTGCGCGACCGGGTGCGTGCGCGTGTCGAAGGAACCATACCAGGCTCCTCGTCCAAGGCGCGGCGCGCACAACCGCCATCCAGGCTCCCCATGCCGCGACAGGTCAAAGGCGAAGGATTGGTCCTGGTCGGGTCTTCAACCGGTGGCCCGCCGGCGCTCGACGCCCTGCTCGGGCCGCTTCCTGAGAATTTCCCCTGGCCGATCGTCATTGCCCAGCATATGCCCGCTAGCTTCACCGGACCGCTCGCGCGGCGGCTCGACCGGCTCAGCGCCTTGAACATCTCCGAAGTCACGACTGCGGCGCCGTTGCTGCCGGGCCACGCTTATATTGGCCGGGGCGACGCAGACCTTATCATTTCTCGTCGCGCGGGCACTTTGACCGCGCTCGCCGCACCTGCCAGCGAAGACTATTTCTGGCATCCAAGTGTCGACCGCCTCGTCACCACCGCGATGCGCGTGGTCGCACCCGAACGCCTGATTGGAGTGTTGTTGACCGGCATGGGGGCAGACGGAGCGAAAGCCATGAGCGCATTGAAGCAGAATGGCGGCTCCACAATAGCCGAAGCGCAGGAAACCGCGATCGTGTGGGGTATGCCCGGTGCGCTGGTTGCGGCCGGCGGAGCGTCGATCATTGCCCCGCTCGGTCGCGTCGCGAGCGAGCTGATGGCCCTGCTCGCGGAATGAACGATGCTTTCACCCCTGCGATCACGCTGACGACCGAGGAACTCAAGCGAATCGGCGACCTTCTCTATCGCTGGACCGGCATGATCTTCGGCGAGAAGAAGCGCTATTATATTGAGCGTCGTGTCGGCGAGCGAATGGCGCGCAACCAAATCGCCGACGCGCGGACTTATCTTAGCCTCGTCTCTGGCCATACGGGCGAACGCGAGGCCCTGATCAACGCCTTCACGATCAACGAGACCTACTTTTATCGTGAGAAGCATCAGCTTGCGGCCCTCGCCCGCGAGATCCTGCCCGAAATTGTCCGCACCAAACGTCCGGGCGATCTTGTGCGGATATGGTCGATGCCGTGCTCAACCGGCGAAGAGGCCTACTCCATCGCAATCTGGCTGCTCGAAAATTGGCCGCTGGTCGACGCCTATCATATCGAGATTGTGGGTTCGGACATCGACACGCATGCGCTCACCCAGGCCCGCGAAGGACGATATGGCAAACGCGCGCTCGCCCGTTTGCCTGCTGTGGTGGCCGAAAGCTATTTCGAACCCGAGCGCAATCATCGGCGCCAGATCATCGAGGATCTCCGCGAATCCGTGCACTTCGCGCCGGCGAATATAATTGACGGGCCGAGCCTTGCCCCCCTTGGCCGCTTCGACGTCATCCTGTGTCGCAACCTGCTCATCTATTTCGATGACGAATCGCGGCGGATTGCTGCGGAGAATCTCTACGCTTGTGTTGCGCCTGGTGGCTATGTCTGCCTTGGTCACAGTGAGTCGATGGCCCGGATGAGCGACCGTTTCACAATGGCTCGCCTTGAAGACGCAATCGTATATCGTAGGCCGTGATGGACGAGCTGCTGGCGCAATTTCTCATCGAGGGCCGCGATCTTGTCGCCCAAGCGTCGGCCGACCTCGCGGATCTTGCGCACAACCCCGGCGCACGACCCGTGATCGACAGCGCGTTTCGCGCCATTCATACGCTCAAGGGGTCTGTCGGCATCTTCCCAATGGGTCCCGCCGAGCGCGTGCTCCATGCCGCCGAAGATGTTCTCGAGCAGGCGCGCAAAGGTACCCTGCCGCTGGACGAGGATGCCGTCTTCGGTCTCGTCACATGTGTCGATCTTGTCGATCGCTGGATCGATGAGCTTGAGCAGTCCGGTACCGTAGGCCCTGAAGCGGACCGCGCAGCGGCCATGGCCATCGCGGCGCTACTGGGAACGGACGGCGAGTTCACGGAAACAACAACCAACGGGGCGGCCACATGGCTCGACGCATTGGTCGATCGCTCTGCGGAGCCGCTACTTGAGGCGTCGTCGCGGCTCGTCGCGTTCCATTATGCCCCGCATGCTGATTGCTTCTTTCGCGGCGATGATCCACTGGCCATCGCAGCAGCCGTCCCCGGGCTGGTTTCGCTCCAAATCCTTCCGCGCGACGGCGCGTGGCCCGGGCTGGACGGGATCGAGCCTTTTATTTGTGTGTCGATCCTCGAAGGCCTGAGTGCTGCGCCGCTCGACGAGGTCCGCGCGGCGTTTCGCCTAGTATCCGATCAGGTACAATTTGAGCTCGTTGAACCCCACGCACATGTTGGTGAGGCCGGAAACCCGAATGCCGGTGCGGCGACCGTGCTGCGTGTTGACGTCGGTCGGATCGATGCCCTTGCGGATGGACTCGGCGAACTGGTCGTTTCGGCGAATGCACTGGCGTCGCTTGCCGAGGATGCAGCGCGAATGGATGGCGCACTTGCATCGCGCATTCGCGCCGCCCAGGCCAGAATCGAGGGCCAGATCGCCAATCTGCATCGCAGCATTGGCCAAGTCCGCCTCGTGCCGCTCGCACCCACTCTCCGCCGTCTGCCCAGGATGGTCCGTGAGATCGCCGAGAGCCTAGACAAGCGCGTGGTCTTTGCAATGACGGGCGATGCGATCGAGGTCGACAAGCAAATCGCCGACGGCGTCTTTGAGCCGCTGCTCCATCTGGTTCGCAACGCCATCGACCATGGAATCGAAGACAGTGATGGCCGGCGTGCGGCAGCAAAGTCCGCCGAGGGCAAAGTTTCGCTTGGCGTGCAGCGTGACGGCAACGGTATCTTACTCACCCTCTCGGACGATGGCGCGGGGCTCGACCCCAGCCGCCTGCGCGAGGTGGCGATTGCTCGCGGCGTGCTGACCCTTGATGCGGCAGCGCAACTGGACGATCGGGCGGCTCTCCGCCTGATCTTCGCTGCAGGTTTTTCGACCGCGACCGAGATCACGCCGATTTCCGGGCGTGGCATTGGTATGCATGCTGTCGAGACCGCAGTCGAGAAACTGCGGGGCAGCATCGAAATCGAGAGCACGAGCGGGGTTGGCACCCATTTTCGCTTGCGGCTGCCTGCCACTTCGCTGACTACGCGATTGCTTGTCGTCGCCGTCGGCGAGCATCGATATGGTGTAGCTCTCGACCAGATCGTCGAGACGGTTCGCGTCGCAAACGATGCCTTGATACCCGTCGGCGAAGGCCTGGCCTGCATTTTGCGCGGCAAGACGGTGCCGGTGTTGAGTCTTGCGAAACTGCTTGGCGATGACCAGCAGCCCGGCCCGAATGCCAAGCTCCTCGTCACCCGATCGGGAGGAGATCGCGTGGCCTTGCGTGTCGATGGCTTTGCCGATCGTATCGACACAATCGTGCGCCCGCCGAGCGGTCTTCTCGCCACCATTCCCATGGTCAGCGGGTCGGCGCTGCTGGGCGATGGCAGCGTGTTGCTGGTCCTTGATTTACCCGAGTTGACCGCATGACCGTTCATCTAGACGGAAATATCATCCGATTGTCGGGGCGCTGTCTTGCCGAGGACGCAGAGTTGCTGCTCACGGCACTTCGGGAAGGTCCGGAATGTGTCGTAGACGTGGATGGCGTCGAGAAACTGCATCTGGCAGTCGTGCAGATCCTGCTGGCCACCGGACGGCCCGTTCGAGGCACGCCGGACAATCCGGTCATTGCACATCACCTGAGCACGCTGCTGCCATGACAGCCGGGCCGGAACGCGCTAAGGCTTGGCCCAAGGGCCGCGCCCTGCGCGCTGTTTCGAACCATTTTTCTCCCTGGAGTTGCGAATGTCGGTTACCGTTCTAATCGTGGACGACAGCAAGCTTGCGCGCATCGTGGCCGGCAAGGCCTTGGCCCAGCTTCAGCCGGAGTGGAAAAAAGTCGAGGCCGGGAGTGCTGCGCAGGCCAGCGACATCGTCGCCAGCCAACATGTCGACTTGGCGCTGATCGATTTTAACATGACGGAGAAAGACGGTCTGGAACTCGCCGCCGAACTGCGCGCTCTTAGACCCGACATGCCGATCGCAATCATCACCGCCAACATCCAGGACGAGATCGTTTCGCGCGCACGAGAGATCGGTGCCGCGTTTGTCGCCAAGCCGGTCAATGCGGAAAGTCTGGAAGGCTTTCTGTCGGGCGCCGCCTTACAGTTGCGATCAGCCAAGGCATGAGACCCGAGGCCATCGCTCTCGGGGAGCTCGAGCGCGACGCGCTGACCGAAATCGTCAACATCGGCGTCAGCCGCGCGGCCTCGAGCTTGCGCAAGATGATTGGCGACCATGTGACGCTCTCGGTCCCTTCGATCGATGTCGTCAGCCAGCGACGCGCAGCCCGGCTGATCAGCGAGCGGGAAGTCGCCGAGCTCGTCGCCGTGCGGCAGGATTTTACAGGCCCCTTCTCAGGGCGCGCGCTTCTGATCTTTCCGGAAACCAACAGCCTCGAGTTGGTCCGGGCGGTAACCGGCGACGAACTGAGTGCCGACGAAGTCATAGATATCGAGAGCGAGGCGCTGGCCGAGACAGGCAACATCATCCTCAATTCCTGCCTCGCCACGATGGCCAATATGCTCAAGCGCTCGCTGTCTATGACAATTCCGGAAGTATTGCGCGGCGACGGCGCAAAGCTATTTGAAATTGACGAGGCGAGCGCTGCGGACGGGCTGGTCCTGTTCCTCTATATCGATTTCGCG
This sequence comes from Sphingomonas sp. DBB INV C78, assembly GCF_042693015.1. Taxonomy (NCBI): domain Bacteria; kingdom Pseudomonadati; phylum Pseudomonadota; class Alphaproteobacteria; order Sphingomonadales; family Sphingomonadaceae; genus Sphingomonas; species Sphingomonas sp. DBB INV C78. The sequence goes on from NZ_CP170544.1 coordinate 3,595,210, forward strand.
GTCCGCAAGCGGGATATTCGCGGTTACATTGCGATGATCCTCGACTTGCCGTCGTTGACGATCCTCAAGGAGCTGCTCGCCGAATTTATCGAGCGCGTCGTGGGAACCGATGACTGACGATCCGACAGCCGGAACGGCCGAGCGACCCTGGTCGGTCGTCGCGACTGACGGCGCCAGCGGTGCCTGGGACTGGGACATCGTCAAGGACCTGCTGCATGTCGATGCGCGTTTCGCTGCGCTTTATAACCTCGACCCCGAACAGGCCTTGGCCGGTGTGCCTACGCGGACTTTCTATTCCGCCATACATCCCGACGACCAGCCACGGATGCGTATCGCGGTCGCTGGCATGCTTGCCGGCGCGGAACTCTTTTCCAAGGAATTTCGTGTCATCACGCCGGATGGATCCATATCGTGGATGCACGGCCGCGGGCGATCCTATTTCGATACCAACGAGCAGCCGGTGCGCTTCTCCGGCCTGCTCGTCGATGTCACGGAAAGAAAGCGCACCGAAGAGCGGCTTCGGGTTGCACAATCGGCCGGCGGAATTGGGACGTTTGAGTATACGGACGGATTTGCCACCGCGACGGTCTCAAGCGAGTTCTGTCGCCTGCTCGGCCTTCATCCTGCCCCGGCGCTACCGGTCCGCACCATCAACAATGTCGTTCAAGACGGATTTGGCCCGCTCATACCTCTGCCAGGCGACCGGCTTGCGCCCGAAACACTGGATGGAAATTTCAGGATTGCACGAGGCGATGACGGCGCCGATCGCTGGATCGCACGTCGCGGCGAAATCGTCCGCGAGGGCACGGGATATCGCCTGATCGGCGTGATTTACGACATTACCGCATCGCAGGAACAGGAAGCGCGCCTCCGCGAGCTCAACGACACCCTGGAAATGCGGGTCGAGCGGGAAGTTTCGCGGCGACGGGCGACGGAAGATGCATTGCGGCAGGCACAGAAGATGGAAGCCGTCGGCCAGCTGACCGGTGGAATCGCGCATGATTTCAATAATCTCTTGACCGTGATCATCGGCAGTATCGACACGGTGCTTCGCCGGCTTGACGGTGCCGGCGAGCCGCGAATTCGCCGGTCGCTTGATAATGCCATGATGGGGGCGGAGCGCGCTGCGTCGCTGACGCAGCGGCTTCTTGCCTTCTCGCGTCAGCAACCGCTCGATCCAAAGACGATCGATGCGGCAAAGCTGCTCTCGGGGATGTCGGATCTACTGACACGCTCCATTCCCGAAGCCATTGCCATTCAGATCGAGGCAGCGCCTGATCTATGGACCATCGAGGCCGATCCGCATCAGCTCGAGAATGCGATTCTCAATCTCTCCGTCAATGCCCGCGATGCAATGCCTGAAGGCGGATCGCTGACAATCGATGCCCGCAATCTGCCCGCCGACGATGCCGGGATGGTCACCAATCTGGCTTGTGTGGATCATGTCATGATTTCCGTCTCGGACACGGGAACGGGCATGTCCTCCGAGACCGTGGCGAAGGTGTTCGACCCCTTCTTTACGACCAAGGAAGTGGGCAAGGGCACGGGCCTTGGTCTCTCGATGGTCTATGGCTTCGTCAAGCAATCGGGCGGCCATGTCGCAATTGAATCGGTCGAGGGCGAGGGCACGACCGTACGCTTGTTCCTTGAGCGCACGCTGCCCGGCACACGGCAAGAGGCTGAAGGGCAGGATCAAAAACCCGAACTGGCTCGGCCTTCGGAAACCGTCCTCGTTGTCGAAGATGATGATGACGTGCGGGCTTACAGCGTCGGCGTCCTGCGCGAATTGGGATACCGGGTGATCGAGGCGCATGACGGCGCCACCGCGATCCGTCTGCTCGAGCGTCGGGAGCGCGCAGTGCAACTCCTTTTGACCGACGTGGTCATGCCCAAGATGTCGGGTCGCGAGCTTTCAAGTACCGCACTCCAATTAACCCCTGGTCTGAAGGTCCTGTTCACGTCCGGGTACACGCGCGACGTGATCATGCGCGACGGCAGGCTCGAGGCGGGCGTGGACCTGCTTTCGAAGCCTTTCACCTACGCGACGCTAGCAGCAAAGGTTCGCGAGCTGCTTGATCGTAGGGATAGTGACGTACGCCAAGCGCTCTGATAAATGACATTATCCATCGAGACGCTTGCCGGCCCCATGGCACGGTACCGTAGCCCGTCAAACGGTATGCGCGCTAAGTAGCGATTGCTGCGAGCCGCGCCGCCTGACGGTCCTGTACGACCAAGCGATCGCGAAGGCCTCTTGCTTCCTGTGCATATTGATCGGCAAAGCGAAGATACTCGGTCCTGATCGAGGGCTCTGCTATATCGGCAGCCATTGCCCGGCATTCGGCTTCCCGCCTTTCCAGAAAGTTCAAACGAAGAACTTCGACCATTGCAGACGTCCCACTTTCGTTCGCCATCGACGCTTCGCCAACTCGGCAGGATAGTCCGAGTTCCATATCCCGATATTCGTCGGGACAATTAAGGATGATCCGGATTTCGCCGCTGATGAAAATTCGGCAGGTCATCGAGGATATTGCGCCCAGCTTTGTTCTTTTTTTATGTTCGCGAGAGAAGCGACGATAACAAGCGTACCGCATCAAGTGGAGCTTCCAATGCGGCTCAAGGCAAGGAGGATGTTGGGCTTTTACACTAAGCGATGCTCGGCAATAAAAGCGGACGGTCCCGATTTAGGAAGCGTGGTCCGGCGCGCTTATGCCAGCAAGGGGGGGCAACAGCCGAAGGGCCACGGGGCGCGATCAGACGCGCTCCACCGACACGCTCTGGCTATTCAGCATCGTCCGCCCGAACGCGGTCATGAAGGCAATATCGGCGGCGTCTCGTCCTACGCCGATCTTGGCCATGTCCCGCTCCCTGGCCATGCCGGTCGCATCGACCAGATGCCAGGCGCCCCCGAGGAAAATCTCGGCAACCGCATGAAAGTCCGGTGGATCCACGCCAAGCGCGTATACGCTAGCAATGCGCGCGGGAATCCCGGCGGCCCGCGCCAGCGTGATCATGACGTGAGCATAATCCCGGCAAATGCCCTGTCGCTTGACGAAGGTTTCGAGCGCGGTGGTGCCGCAATTGCTGGAACCCGAAACGTAAGCGATATGGCCCGCAATCCAGTCGCGCATGGCAACGACCTTGGCTCCGCCGGTGAGGTCGCCAAATTCAGCATCCACGAAGGGCTGGAACTGGTCCGACGGGCAATAGCGCGACGCCATCAGATACTGGACGGTCTCGCCGGGCAACTGATGGGGAGGGATGACATCCAGATTGGCACAGTCGCCAAGCAGGCGCTCGATCGTAACGGTGGCCTGATAATCGACGAGCAACTGACCCTGGACACGCAGCCAGATGCGCTCGCCGATCATGTCCTGGGCGGGGACCCTCGCAAAATGCTCGGTCGGGCTGATCTCGATATTGGCGCTCTCTACCGTCTGCTCCGGGATCAGGGCAGCCTCGATGTGCAGTAGGATGTCGGTGGGCTGCTCGAACGCATAATCGAGCTGGGCGCGGATCCTGAGAGTCATGATCTCTTGCGCTTGGACCGGGTGCGGCCAAGGCGTCGCGCATTGGCAGTCGCCGTTTTGTGAACCGGCGCCAGCGCCGAGCCGCTCATCCGCGCGCTGGCATCCGCGGAATCCAGCGCATAGTCGCCGACGCCCGCGGCAAAGGCAGCAAACTCGGCCGGTGTCAGCATTCGTCCGGCCATCATCATGCCACCCATGCGCTGGGCCTGCGCCCACCAGGCCGTCTGGATCTTGCCCATGTCGGCCAGCACCGAATGGCCGCTTCGGCCGAACGCCTCGAGTTTCTCCGGCACCATCTTCGACAGCTCGGCGAGATCGGCGGTCATGGGTGACCGTGCCGCGCTGGCGATCAGACCCGTACGCGCATCCAGGACCGTCGCCGAGGCCCCCAGCGTCTCGACCGCGCGGATCCAGGTTTGCTGCATGTCGAGGCCGGCGGCCATCACGCGCGACCAGCTGGCATAGGGATTGATCATGCTCGGATCCTCGGGGCCGCGGTATGGAATTTTCGGCATTGGTGACCGTCAGGCGACCGGCTCTCCGAGCTCGATCTCGACGGCAGAAAGGGTACGCGCCTTGGGTGTCGGAAGGCCGTTCGCGTCGAACTCCTTCTTGAGCGCCGCCTTGCGCTCCGCCATTGCCGCGCCGAGCGCAACCAGGTCGACATCCGTGTCACGCGCCTGTGCGAACATGCCCTCCTTCGGCCTTTCCTCCTCTTCGACATGGTGGTCGATCTCTTCGGAGAGCACCGTGACCTTGGCCTCGAAGAAATCCTCGCCCGGCTCGCCGTTGATGATCTGGCCGATCATCAACTTGGCGCCATCATGCTCGACATAGGCCTCGTCGAGGGTGTCGTCGTCGATCTTGCCCTTGAGCGCTGGATAGAAGAGCTCCTCCTCGATCATCGTGTGGATGACGAGTTCGGTACAGATCTGGGTCGCGAGTTTCTTCTGCTTGGGCTTCGAGCTGGTCGCATCGAACTCCTCAAACAGAGCTTCGACCGCGCGATGATCGGCTTTCAACAGCGCGATCGCATCCTGACCGGATTTGGCCATGCGTCATTCCTTCTCAGAGTGGGTCGGGAGTGTCCCTGCCTTCACCCCACAACCCGCGAGCGCAGGCTTTGGTGCCGGTACTGGAATCACTTTCAGCACGAGGCGGCATTTTTGTCCTGTCGGGGCCGAGCGAACGAAGGAGAGATCCTTTTGCTATCTCAGGGACGATAGCGGAGGGCGGCCGTCAGGGCTCGTGCGAGGATGGCGCTCCATCGCGCCTGTCCGTCATCGACTTCGATGACGTCCTGCCGGACTTCGAGTTCGACGTAAGGAAGTTTCCTCGGATAGGCATGGCGCGGCACTGTGTGATCCGTTCGGTCCATCCGATAGGGCTCATTGCCGCCGATCGCGTCACGAAACTCCCGACGAAGCCCGGCGAGGACGCGATGGGCAAAGCCGGTCTCCCCGCCATCGTGGAGGACCCCAACCGACCACGGCCGAGGAATCGATGAAAGCCGGGGTGTGAAGCTGTGCAACGACACCAGCACGGGGGTGTACCCGCCCGCCACACGGCGATCGATCTCGGCGGCGATGGCGAGGTGATAGGGCTCGTGGATGGCTGCAACGCGCTCGGCCCGATCATGGGCCGTGAGCCCGTCGTTGCCGGCAATGAAGGTTCCGTCGGACCATATCGGCATGGCGTCCGTGCGTTTGGGATCCCGATTGCAGTCAACTACCAGCCGCGAATAGGCCTGGTAGAGGAAGGCTGCATCGATACGTGCCGCCATTTGCTCTCCCAGGCTTTGGACGCCGATGTCCCAAGCAATATGTCGCGTCCGGTCCGACAGACTGAGGCCGAGATCCGCTAGCTTTTTAGGAATGGCCCGCCCGGCATGGTCACCGATCAGAAGGAACGGAGAGCGGCCGCCTGAGTTCAGACTTTGCACGGGTGCAGGGTCATCGGCACCGAGCAGCCCCTCGCGGCCATGCCGCGTCATCGGGACATCACCTCGTCATGCCGTTGTTGAGCATCCGTCACGTCACCCAATATGAGTATCGCCAACCCGTTTCCTTCGGCGAGCATCGCATCATGGCGCGGCCGCGCGAGAGCTATGACCAGCATCTGATCCATGCCCGGCTCGAGATCGACCCCGAGCCATCCGAGCTGCGCTGGCTCCATGATGTCTTTGGAAACTCAGTGGCGATCGCCCGGTTCAATCACCGCGCCACGAAATTGTGCGTGGCGAGCCATGTCCGGCTCGATCATGCCCCGCTCGCAGGCGACCAGATCGACATCGAGGACTACGCCCGCTGCTTTCCCTTCACCTATTCGTCCGAGGACATGCCAGACCTTTTGCGTTCGATCGAGCGCCATTATCTCGACCCCTCGCGCAAGATCGACACATGGGCCCGGCACTTCGTGCGGGATGATGCCAAGACCGAAACGCTCGCCATGCTCGGCGACATTGCTGCGAGCATCAAAAGAGACTTCACCTATGTCCCCCGGCACGCCAAGGGGACGCAGACACCGATCGAGACGCTCGAAAAGCGCCAGGGCACGTGCCGCGATTTTGCTGTGCTGATGATTGAGGCCGTCCGCGCGCTCGGCTTCGCGGCGCGGTTCGTATCCGGCTATGTCTATAATCCATCGCGCGGCGAAGGTCGGGTGGGCGGCGGCAACACGCACGCCTGGGTCCGCATCTTTCTGCCGGGGTCTGGCTGGGTGGAGTTCGACCCCACCAACGGGATTGTCGGCAATCGCGGCCTAGTCCGGGTGGCAGTCGCGCGCGATCCCTATCAGGCTATCCCCTTGTCGGGCACGTTCATGGGTCTTCCCGGCAGCTATATCGGCATGAAGCTCGACGTCGAGATCCGTCTGGACCCGACGGCTCTCTCCGGCGTTTCCATTGCGCCGCTCGCCGTCAACAGCCGTAACGGCGCCCCTTGAGGAAATTGCCCTGATGCTCATCCGCGCCGGTTATGAGATCCGCTTCGAAGCCGAAGCATCGACAGCAATGCTCGCCATGCTGAGCATTCACCCTTCCCGCAACAAGGACCTGCAGTCGCCGCATCGGATCGAGGTTTCCCCCGACATCCCGATCTACGATTATGTCGATGCTTATGGAAACATCTGCTCGCGGCTGACCGTGCCTGCTGGCGGTGTGACGCTTACCACTGACTTTACGATAGAGGACGACGGCCAACCCGATGCGGAGCCGGCCTATGTCCCGCAAGAGCCTGTGGAGGCGCTTCCCGACGACATCCTCGTCTATCTCCTGGGCAGCCGATATTGTGAAACCGACCGCCTGATGGACGCTGCCTGGGCACAATTCGCAGGGTTCCCGTCCGGTCGTGCCTGCGTGGAAGCGATCGTCGACTATGTCCATAACCATATCCGCTTCGACTATGAGCATGCCCGGTCCGACAAGACGGCGTGGAATGTCTACCAGGAGCAGGAAGGGGTCTGCCGGGACTTTGCCCATCTGGCGGTCACGCTGTGCCGATGCATGAACATCCCGGCCCGTTATTGCACGGGCTATCTCGGCGATATCGGCGTCCCTCCGGTCGACGCGCCGATGGATTTCAGTGCCTGGTTCGAAGCGTATCTTGATGGCGACTGGTACACTTTCGATGCTCGCCACAATCGGCGTCGGATCGGTCGCATCCTTATGGCGTGCGGACGGGACGCCATCGACACGGCGCTGACCACCGCCTTTGGGCCTGCCGAACTGGTATCTTTCCAGGTGCATACCGAAGAGGTCGAGACGGTCACTTAGACCCGTATCCGTCATCGTCTTGCGGGATGCGGCTATCTCGCCAGTCCGCTATTCTATCCGCCGCCGGATTAATTGTTGCCGAATACAACTCAACCCCGGTTGAATGGATCCACGGGGAGCACGCGGGTAACAAGTGAACGACCGTCACGAAGCACGCTCTTCGCGGCGGAAACTGATGCCGTGTATGCCCATTTGCGAGGGCACAATGCGGCATCAGTTCAGTGTGTCTCGGCGATCCGAAACAATTCTGCCGTTTGCCGATCAGATATCGTCGCCCAGTGCGCCCTTGACCTTGCCTTCAAGCTGCTGAGCCTTGCCCTTCACCTCCTGGGCGGCGCCTTCATCGCGCGTTTCGGGATTATCGGATTTCTGCTTGGCCTTGCCGATCGCCTCGTTGACGTTGCCTTTGATCTTGTCAGTAAGTTCACCCATCGAACATCTCCTTTGTGGTATTTCCTGAAACGAATTGTGGGACCTGACCGTTCCTGAAAATCCACTCCGGTGCCCAAGGATTTAACCGGAAAGGACGAGTTGCCGGCGACGGTTGTGCAAGCGGCGCTCGAGACAGCACACGCCTTTCCACCTGGGTGGTGGCGCTTTCCCTTGTCCCGTTCGGATTTCGTCGGGCATCTCCGAGCTGCGGCTGTCCGCGCGCTTCGCAGCCCTGGTCAGCATTGGTTGGTCGAGGTCCGATTTATGAACGGAATCCGCTATTCAGATCGGGCGCAGCTCGCGCACGAGGGCACGTCGAAGCAGCCGGTCCTCAAGCGAGTAGTAAATGAAGATGTCCGGCTGATGATCGAGCAATGAAGCGGCGAATGCGATATCGATCCCCGCGCGCTCCTTTGGCGGCGGCGGCACAAGAAGCGGTTCGATGCAGCGATCGACCACTTTCGTGAAATTCTCATCGAACGCAATCCAGCCGATGCGCCAGCGGGCATCGGCGGTCGAGCCGTTATAGAACATCACGGGCGGCTTACCTTCACGCGAGAGTATCGGGCCCGTCGAGAGATGCCATGAATCCCAGAGATCGGGGCGGATCGAGAAGGGGTCTTCGACGACGTTCCAAGGCCCCGTTGATCGATCGGCCAGCGCCAGCCCGATGCGCGAGGCGTTGTCCTTCGCGTATTCATAAAACATCCGGTAGCGGCCGTCGGCACCCTGCGCGACCGTCGCCTCCTTGATATTGCCTTCGCCCTCGGGCGCCTTGAGCAGGACCTTTTTCTTCGTCAGGTGCCGCAAATCCGCTCCGGCGGCGATCAGGAGCGATCCCTGTTTGCGCCTGGTGTCCACGCCCGTATAGAATACGAGCAGGTGCGGCTTGTGGTCGATTACCACGGTAGGATCCTCGACCCCGCCGGCATCGGCAGCGTCCGGCCCGGGGGCGATGGCGGGCGAGGACTTCATTTTGAAGAACAAACCATCGCTCGATTCGCCCGCATAGATGGTTCCGGTTGCATCGCTGGGACCGAGCGGGTTGTCGAGCACTCGGACGAGCAGATGCATGCGGCCCTCGGCCTCCCAGACATAGGGGCTCATCAGGTCGTGGCCGGCAAGCAATCCGTCGGGTCGCTGGGCGATGTCGAGTTGCACCACGTCGATACGTTCGACGGCATAATCGAGCAGCATCTTCCTCATGCCCCTTGCGCCACCGTCAGCGAGAGCGCGCCATCAATCGTCATCGTCGCCCCTGTAATATAATCGGCCTTGTCCGACAGCAGGAACATCACGAGCTCGGCAACCTCCTCGGCAGTTCCGGCACGCCCCCAAGGGATCGCGGCCTCCTTGCGCCGCAATTCTTCCGCATCGTCGAGCGCGCGCTGATTCATCGGCGTCAGGATCATGCCTGGGGCGACGCTGTTCACGGCGATGTGCTGAGGCGCGAGTTCCAGCGCGAGGGTTGCCGTGAGTTGAGCCAAGCCGCCCTTGGCGCTGTCATAATCGGCACCGCCCGGACGCGGTGAGCGCTCATGGATCGACGAAATATTGACGATCCTTCCGCCGCCCGGGCTGTCTTTGAGACCGCGCACGAAGCGTCGACAGGTCAGGAACGGCCCGTAGAGATCTGCGCGCAGCACGCGATCGAACTGAGCCAGGCTCATGTCGGAGACAGGTGTCCCGGTCATATTGAGACCGGCCGAATTGACCAGCAATCGCACTGGCCCGAACGCTGCCTCGGCAGCGGCAAACAGTGCCTCGACGGCCGCCTCGTCGCCGACATCCGTTTGCCGGGAAATGGCTCGACCTCCGGCACGGGCAATTTCTGCTGTTACTGCCTGGCCGGCCTGCTCATCCTTGAACCAGCTGAGCGTAACTGCCGCGCCGCGTTTGCCGAGTGCCAGCGCGCAAGCCTTGCCAATTCCGGACTCTCCTCCGGTGACGATTGCGCAATGATCCACAGCTGTGGAACGCGAAAGCTCGTCAATTGGTTGCGAACCCTGAGTTGCCCGTGGTTCCCCGCCGGCGCTCTCTTCCGTGGTCATTCAGTGTGTGAAGCGCCGGGCGGACATCCAATGACAGGCAAGTTCGCGCATACGACCTCGGTACCGACGACCGCCCCGCCTTGCGAACCGAAATCTACGCAGCTCGACGGATCAATTTCACGATCGCCAGGAGGATGATGGCGCCCACCAGCGAATAGAGGATCGCGACCATGTTGAGCGGCGCATTGATGATTGACGCACCGCCACCGAACAGAAAGCCTGCGATGACGGCCCCGACTATGCCGATCGCGATGTCGAAGAAGATGCCACCGCCACTGCGCATGATCATGCCGGCGATCCAACCTACGAGCGCGCCCACGATCAGAATGATGATCAGGCCCATGATGTCCTCCGTCGAGTTTCTATATCGCAGTTAGACGCTCTCGGTGCGGCACCGGTTCCGTAACGAAAGACCAGTCAAGACCGACTAGCCTTTCTTGCTCCAGTTGCTCAGCGCCTGCCTGTAGCGCTCCCGCGCTTTCTCGACCGCGCGTTCCAATCGGGCATGCTCCGCGCCCTGTCTTCGCTCGAGAGTTCGCTTTGCCGCCGCGAGCTCTGCCTGCCGACGGGCGAGTTCCCGCCGCTCTTCCGCATGAAGACGCTCGCTTTCCGCGAGCGCCGCCTCCGCCGCCTCGACGGCAGCTCGGGAGGGTCGTGGCGGCACCGCACTGCGTGGACGCGACGTTGGCCTTGCCTTCTGCTGTAGAGCAGCCTTCTCGACGGGGCGCTCCTTTTCCGGCGCTGGCCTGGTTCGAACTCGTTGCTCTGGGCACCTGGAACGAGGGGACGCTCTTCCAATCGCCGCCAATTGTTCCTGTGACGAGTCGCGAGAGCGACGGATCACCGCCCCCGGCGAAGCCAAGAGCTCTGCCATGAGTTCAGGATCCTTGACCTCTTCAGCCAACCCTTGGGCGAAAAGATTGTTGTCGCTTCCCCACGCAGCCAGCGCAGCCTTCTGGCTGGGAGCCGCCACATAGGCATCGTGGAAGCCGATAGGCGTCCGATAGACTTTGAGTTTCTGCCGGCGCGTCATCGGGTCACGCCAACCGATGAAAGCAAGGCGAGTACATCCGGGCTCTTCTCAGGCGCCGGTCTGGGCATGCGGTGCTGCAACCGGCTTGGATTCTGGCGATTCCCGTTGTCTCAGGAAGATCGACAGCACGACCAATACCGCCGTCGACAGGAACTCGCTCTGCCAGTTCTGGAGAGACTCAAACCAGAGCTGGGCATCGAAGAGATAGGCGAGAGTCGTCGGCGCCACTTCGCCATGAGCGAGCGCCTCCTGTGCTGCGACCTTCGCGCTTTGCGTCCAGTGGATGACGAATGAGGCCAGGTACAACAGCGCAAGGGCGATCCCGAGCGAGCGCGCGTAAAGTGCGCGCCAGATCGGTCCCCAGCGCAGGATCGATGGCGCGCCCGGCTTGTGCGCCTGCCCCTCCAGATTGTCGTCGCGCGGATCGTGCTCGTCGGGGTCTTTCGATTCCGCGGAGCCGCGCTGGACCAGGATTGCGGTCAGGACGACATAGGCCGACATCTGCAGGAATTCACTTTCCCAGTTCTCGAAGACCGACGACAGGAATTCCGGGCTGACCGCATAGGCCGACAGGCTCATGAGCGGGAGATTGTGGCGAAGCGCGTCGTCGTTGGCGACATGCCAGCCCGCCACCCATTGTCCCAGAATGCTTCCGCCGAAGAGCAGAAGCAGGACGATCGTCAGTCCGTTATCGCGAAGCCACCGCATGATCGTTGCTCTCTTTCCGTGATCGCTTCCTTCTTGGCTTGTCGGCCAGTTGAACCCAGACCGGAGCATGGTCGCGGGTCTTCTCCCAACCGCGCACATGCGTATCGACCTGGGCATAGACGAGGCGCCCTGCCAGGGAATTGCTCAACAGTAGATGATCGATCCGCAGGCCTGCGTTGCGTGCATAGGCATTCCGGAAATAATCCCAGAAGGTGTAGATCGCTTCTCCTGGGTGGAGCGCACGCAGCGCATCGGTCCAGCCCTGCTCGAGCAGCCGGGCATAGGCGGCCTTCACCTCTGGCGCGAACAGGGCATCGTCCAGCCACCGCTCGGGCTTGTAGACGTCGAGGTCGGTCGGCATCACATTGAAGTCACCGGCAAGGATCACCGGAAGTCCCGAACCCAGCAGGTCGGCCGCTTGGTCGATCAGCCGGTCGAGCCAGCGCAGCTTGTAGTCGAACTTCGGGCCCGGCCGCGGATTGCCGTTGGGGAGATAAAGACCACCGATCAGGATGCCGTTGACCGCGGCTTCGATATAGCGGCTCTGCGTTTCGTCCGGGTCCAGTGGCAGTCCGCGCCGTGTCTCGTGGATCTCGCCCACGCGGCTTAGCATCGCGACCCCGTTCCAGCTCTTCTGGCCGTGCCAAATGACGTCATAGCCAAGGTCGCGGATCGCTCGTTCCGGAAATTTCTCGTGGGGCGCCTTCAGCTCCTGTAGGACGACAATGTCTGGCGCGCTTTCTTCCAGCCAGCGCAGAAGGACAGGCAGTCGGCCGTTCACGCCGTTCACATTATAGGTGGCGATCTTCACCGGCGGGGCGGCGCCTGATCGGCGCGCTCCCATCGGGCAAGCCTCTCGAGCCAGAAAAGCGGGAATCTGATCGCTCCAAGACGAGAAACTGGCCTGACTGCCTGGTTCCGCCGCCTTGGAAAATCTGTTTTTGCCATGTCTCCCAGACGCTGCGAGGGCAGAAGTCGTTCCGGAGATCTCGATCATTGAACGTGTGGAGTAGTCGAGCCTTCGTCCGGCCTGGGATATCCTGGCGGATCCACCCATGTGTCGGCTTCCCAGTTCCCGACGTAAAACGAGCGGCGCCTCTGGTCGGGGCGCCGCTCGTTGGGCTCACCCCACACCGGAACCCAGGTGCGTCATTTCATGCCGGACGAGGATCGTCCAGCAGCAGGAACATGATCTGGATCAATATCGAATGAAGTGTGATGGCTGTGCGGCACTAGAGACACAATAATAATCAGCGTAATGATTATATGTTTTGCTTTGATCACCACCCGCACGATTCGGTTTTTACCTAATGGCATTCACCGGCCAACCGACCGACAAGACAAGATCATCCGATCGATGCCCCCCTCGACCGGTTGAAAGCGGGAGCGCTCTACCCCCCATCTCCTAGCGCGCTCCCGCACTCTCTTTCTGCATCGCCGCCCGGAAACCGATCGTCCCTTTGAGTCTGGTTGGACCGCGCCGCCGAGGTCCGCAGCATATTGCGGTGACAGTGGTTGGCTGGACTTGCCGTGCAACGCCAAAAATCGAGCTTACGGAATGGCCGCTTTGGGGAAGCCAAATTGAAGACGCGGTCGGCCGCTTTGTCGGCGTATGCCGTTCAGTTTCCTGGTTGGGTCATCCATGATTGGCATGTCACGCTGGGTTGGCAAGATCCTTGAACGAGCCCGCGTTCGGAAATGGAGCGAGAATCTCTGCGGCCGGTTCCGGCCGAAGGAGATGAACCATGGGACATTCAGATCTGGATCCGCCCCCGCGCGAGCGGCGCGCCTGGAACGCGGGGCTGATTGTCGGCCCCAAGCGCCCTCTGAAAGCGAGGGATGTTTGGGCCATACGCTTCTTTCTCGACGAACACCGGCGCCTACGCGATCGCGCCCTATTCGACCTGGCGATCGACAGCAAATTGCGCGGCTGCGACATCGTGAAAATCAGAATCTGCGATCTCTTTGCCGGGGACAGCATCAGGGATCGAGCCACCGTCGTTCAGCAGAAGACCGGGCGACCTGTTCAGTTCGAGCTGATGACCAATGCTCGGGCAAGCCTATCGGCATGGCTGGAGCAGCGCCGTGGTCGGGCTGGCGATTACTTGTTCCCAAGCCGGGTCGACTACACCGGCCATCTCAGCACGCGCCAATATGCACGTCTGGTCGACGAGTGGGTCGTTGCGGTCGGTTTGAACGGCGCAGAATATGGCACCCATTCGCTGCGCCGGACCAAGGCTTCGATGATCTACAAGGCCACCGGCAATCTGCGGGCCGTTCAAATCCTGCTCGGCCACAGCAAGATCGAGAACACCGTCAAGTATCTCGGTGTCGATATCGATGACGCCCTGATCCTTGCCGAGCGCACCGAGATCTAACCTGGGCGGCTCCTCACTCCGGCGAGGAGCCGATCCACGGCGCAATGAACAGGCGTCCGCTTTTCGGCATCCCTCAAGCCCACTTGAATGGCAGCAACGGCGCGGAAGCGAACGTACCTCATCGCCACCAGACAGATCAAATCCGGCGATGAATTGAAGTAGCGAAAGGGGTTGGCGGCGGCCTTGCTCATACCGCTTCGCTACCATCCTGCCCTTACCTGTCAGTTGCTTGGGCAGCATTTGAAGGAGGCGCTGCCCGCATATCCGCCGCCGTCGCTTACTTGGTCACCGTCTTGTGCTGGCCGCCAGGAAGGGTGAGCGTCGTTCCGTCGAAGCGCACCTTTACGGTCTCGCCCTCGGCACGATAGGCGACCTTGCCGTCCGCCACTTCGGCCCAGCGGATGACCTTTAGGCGATAATCGTTGCCGGCCGCCTCATATTGGCCATAGCCGGTCACCGCTGCGCTTCCGTCACCGGCCACGATCACGAAATAGCCATCGGTAAAGGCGAAGCGTCCATTCGGCACCTTATAAACCTTGCCGTTGCCCGATCCGACGCGCCGCAAGGTCTGGACGGTGCCGCTTCCGAAGGTGATCTTCAGATCGTCCGCCGCGCGCTCGACCTTGAGGGTATGCTTGACGTCGGGCTTGAAGGTTAGCGGCATTGCCGCCGTCGGAGCGATGCCGATCAGCTGCTCGGTCACGAGGTTCACTCCGATCGGCGTCGGTGCGTAGGTGCCCGCATGCGCCATCGCCGCTTGCTGGTCGGCAGGTTCGCCGTTGAACACCGCCTGCTGCAGCAGCTCACCACCCTTGAACAGGAACACGCCGGTTAGCGGCATGTCCCTGCCCTTGGAAACGAGGCCAGTATACAGCCAGAGGCCCTCGACATCAGTGCTTGTTGTGGCTGTCGGCCCCGCCGCGCCGGCAGCACTCGCGACGCCTGCGAGCATCATCAGGGAAAGGGCGAGTTTTTTGGCGAGGGAAAAACGCATTATGCGGTGCCTTTCATTGGAAAGCGTCGACGGTGGAAGATCGTTGGGAAGTGCCGTCATCGCAGCGTCACCGTGACCTGGATCTCGTTGAGGAATGGACAGCGCGAACGTCGCAACGCCGATGATCAAGTTCGGCGGCGGCGGTCCGTCAGCGTTAGATGCGCTCAGTTCGGGCAGAATGCCGTCCAGCTTCTCAGGTTGGTGGTCTACGAAATAAACGCGCATTCGTATAACGTCCTGGGGGCGCCCCTGCCTCGGCGATCACGGCCTTGAGATGTGAGCGCCTTCCAGGAAGATCGGCTTGTCCGGTGCTGTCGACATATCAATTTCCGCGTTTGCTTGGAGCAAGTTCAAATCGTGTCGAATGGCTCAGTTGCCTTCAACACGGCCTGTTCGAAAACATCGTTGTCGTAGGCACAATATCACGCCGCGATATTGCCGATCGGGAGGGCCTGGCCGGTTTCCAACGCAGGCCGGAGGGGGCTAACGGCAGCTTTCCAAATTTCTGTTCACTGAGCTGCCGGTCGGGACGCGCAACGTTACGGAAGTTGCACTTACCGCTATCTCCGCTGAAAGCGGACGCCTTCCGGCATTCACGCATTAACCTCGAGATGAGTTTCGCAAGTAGCTCGCTCTCGCACCATTGCATCGAGCCAATGTATAGCTCGATCTACTTTCGATTTCGTGCCAGTGGAGCCGTGATAGCCGGCTGCTTTCTCGCGTGCTCCACTACAAGCTGCGCTAATGTGTTCTGCCGTCGCGATTTTCGAGTTTAGGCAGTCCACGTAGGGGCCAACCTGGCGAGCGGCGGTCGAGCCAACCCCCCGCAGCGTGAGCGTCGATGCACATTCTGGAGCTGGCGACTGCATCAAAAGCAGCATTGCGAGCAACAATTTCATTTTGGATCACCATCCGCGCGACAGGTATCTAGCTTCTGTTCCAAAATCCGCCCGTCCGCAAACCCCGACTTTTCGGTCGTTCCAGCGGCGGCAGCGACACCCTGAATCCGGACTGGCAGGAATTAGGCGAGCGAAGGCCAGTGCCGAACGACCGAAATGTCGGGGGAAGCGGGCGCGAGGACCACTCCATGCAGTTGATCAATAATCTGCCTGAATATCTGGAGCGGGAAGCTGGCTATGCTTTGATACGCTGCAGAAACCTGTAAAGCGGGTGAAGCGCGTAGCGCGCAAGTTCTCAGAGACATAGATATTTACCATCAATTCGCCGTACCTAGACCTTATCATGTCTTCGTCGACCTGAAGAGTGGCAGCGAGGCCGTTCAAGCCGCTAAATGTAACCCCGCTCATGCCGCTGAGATTTTTGACTTGATGCCACTTAGAGAACAATGGGTTTTCTGATGATATCTCGTACTTGACGTTCGTTTGAGATAGGTTTTTTCGCCCGTTCTTCCGAATGATATAGTATCCTCTGCGTCCAGTGAAAGTTATTTTAGAATTGAACCAGCGTCGGTTTTCACCGACCATGTCACATTCCAGCGTAAATATAGGTTCAGTTAGGCTAGCGGGAGTCGGGGACGGCGGCGGCTCTACAGGCACTATCTTTACGGCTGGCTGCGCGTTAGTCGGCGCCGAAGAGAGCGAAGCACCGATTATCGTCAGCGAAATTAGCGCGGCATAATTATTCATGCCGTATCACACCATTTTTTTGCCTCTTCGACAACCGCATGTCCACGGGCGAGAACGGCCAGAATGTCCGCTTTGTCGGCGTGTCCCGACAGGCAGCAATGTGCGCTAGCTGCCATTCGCTCGCCGCCGTGAACCTACGGTAACAGCCAGTTCGCCGATCGATTCACAATCGAATTGGACATTGCTGCTCAAAAAATTGGGGGGCGATCGTTGGATCGCCCCCCTCCTTCGAGTCCTACAGCGCGCTGGGTAGGAGCGCCTTCCTCTCATCCGTCGACCGCGACGTCTTAGGGACCATCCGTCTTCGCGATGCGGTTTTGGACACTAGGGAACTTGGTTGCCATGTCCGCCAATAATCTGGCGGACATGGCTTCTTTCACTGAGCGTGATCTCCGGACGCCACGGGCGTCACCAACGGCGATGTCCCCTGAGAAACCGCCGGTCCGCCTGCAACAAGGGAAGCCTGCTGCGGTGCCGCCTGCAATCCATTCGCCTGGAACTGAATAGGCTCGGCCGTGAAGGCCTTCAGCTGCATGCCATTTGGCACTTCCGCCGATTTCCCCGTGACGAACGCACCAAATGGGCCGACGGCCACAACGGCACCGATCGTCGCGGCTGTGTTGCCCTGACCTTCCTGACGGTGTTTCCCCTCGATCGTAATCCGCCGGCCGCCGATTTCGATCCACTCGAACGCGATATCCATCTTGGCAGACTTACCGAATGCACCCTTGCCTGTGCGCCACGTAACTTTACCTTGGCCACGGGTGCCCTTGGGCAGCACAATATAGTTGTTCATCAGGACGTCATAGACCGTGCTGATCGTAAAAACGTCGCCTTCCTTCATGGTTTTGGACGACACACCGCTGTTTGGCGTGACGGTTAGCTCGGTATTCGCCGGCAAGATCCAAACGTTTCCTTGCGGAGCCGTGGCGACAGCTTGCTGAACTTGAGCGTCCTGCGCCAATGCAGGTGTGACGATAGCCAGCATAAATGCCGGCAGAATAGCTGCCTTCATTTCGATAATCCCCCCTGTGACCCCCTTGGTCGGCGACGGTGCTAGTTCGCTCGATCCGCCTCGGCAATGGCCTTCTGCGTGCCGCACTGCACGCCTCGCCGTCACGCTGGCGATATTTACGATAACGGGCAGTTCGGTAAGTGATTCGCGTCCGAGTTGGCCGTTATCGCAACCATCGAGAATTCGGGGTCCAGAGCGTCCGCTCACTCCGCCTGGCATCGAAAAGCGGTTTGTCGGGACACGCGGACAAAGCCGACATTGACGAACCCAGGCTCGTTCATCAGAACGCCGCTCGTGAAGCTAAAGACTTCTTTGATCGGTCTCGCGATTTCAGGCGGGACATTCGTGGCTTGCTGCTTGATCATGCTCCTATTCGGTCATGTTATGGAGCGTCCGGCCATCGTTTACCCTTTCGCGGCGGTCGCAGGCGCCAGCGCCTTGGCTTGGCCTCTGTTCACGGTCTGGACGTTAAGAGCGGCGATCGCCTCGCTGCGCAATCGGGACGCCTGCTAACCCGATCCCCCGAAAATTTCCGGCCATTCCGGACACGCGACATAGCGGACCTTCTACTCCCCTCCCTGAAAGGGAGGGGTTGGGGGTGGGTTGGCGTGCGGAGCGCGCCTTACTAACATTGCGTCATGTCGCGGGTGCCCGAGCATATGACAGCCAATGCGCGTGCCCTGCGCAACGGCCAAACCGAAGCCGAGCGCATGATCTGGCGACGGCTGTCACGTTTTCGACCGCGCTTCATCCGGCAATTGGTGGTTGGCCCCGACATTCTCGACCTCGCCTGCCGATCGGTAAAACTGGCGGTCGAGTTCGACGGTAGCCAGCACCTCGGCGCCGAGGACTATGATGCGCGGCGCTCCCAATTGCTGGCGGACAATGGCTGGACCGTCATTCGCTTCTGGAACGGCGAGGTTCTCGCCAATCCCGACGGTGTGGCTGAGGCAATCCTTGCAAAGACCGCCGAGTGCCTCGGCGGGCCCCACCCCCAGCCCCTCCCTTCCAGGGAGGGGAGGAAGAGGGGCTAACGTCCGCTTCCCCCGACATACCGGACCTACCGTGGCCGGTTCGGCGCGCCTGATTCCCGACCGTCAGCAATTGGGACGTCTCCGCCGGCCAGCGATCGTCCGCTACGTCGGGGAGAGCGGTCATTGCTGAGCCTGCTCGCAATGCTATCAACCAACGCGGTAATTACACTCGGCGGATGAGCGATGACCGATGCTTTCTTTTCTCGGATGGCTGATCTTGACGCAATTGTAGAGCAGTGTCGGGGCGAGGGAGTGTTCGCCGTCGGAATTGTCCGTGACACCTCCAATCGGTCCGATCGAGATTGGCCGTGGTGGAGCATCCAGATTGAGCGATCCTATGAAGACGGGTCGGAAAAGCGGCGCACGACCGCGGAAGTCGCGCTAAACGCACCGGCGCCGGGGGTTCCCTCCTTGTTCGAAGGGCGCTGGCAGGCACGGATGTGGAGCGGCGTGAGCGCGGACAACTTTCGACAGCAAGGTAGCTGGCCTCTGGCTTGGGACAAACCCTCGCCCAGGGATTTGAACGAAGCGATGGCGGCGCTCCTGACGGAGGCGGATGCCGCAATCGCGAGGGCCATGAGCACGATCATTCAGCCGGAAAGCTGAAGGTCGGCTATGTCGCGGGTCCGGACAGTCAGGAATTTTTCGGCGATGCGATGGGGAAAGGCCGAGAAGTCGGGGGGAGCGGACGTTTGGGTTCACCCCACTCGCACAAATCGGGAAGTTTCTCCTCCGAAGGCGAGTGTGAGAACTCCGTCGTCGGACAAACTGTAAGCGGTCCGCTGGGGGCCTGGATGGGAAGGCTGATCTGTGATGATCGACGCCCCGTCTAGACGATAGGTCATCAAGATCGCCTCGTTTTTTCCGGATGATTTGATGATGTATATTAGATTGCCGTCAGCATCGAATTCCATGCTCACATTGCCGAGATTTTGCTGAGTTTCGAGGTGAGACGGGTCGATGGTCCAACGGCCCAATAGCAAGTTGCTCTCTTTTATTTTCTTCCGAAACCACGCCATGCAGAACCCTCCCCATGGAGCCTTTTACGACCTGGAAGAGCGTCCGCAATGTCGGCGTGTCCTGACAGTCCGGATTTTTCAGGCGTGGCAAGGCGCAAGGGCAGCAAAGCGGGCGGTAGCCGTCGAGGGATGCAATTAGCCTCCGTCGTCCTCGCGAAAACGGGAAATCTGGTGCATGCGTTCGTGAAGCACCGTGACAATACCCACAGCACCGTTCGAGAGGATGCGCCAATATACGTAGTGCTGCTCGCACCGTGTATAGAAGCCCTCGACGCCGAATTCGGCCGGCACCGTGCGCCAGACCAGGGCTCGGCTCGCGATGCGCTCAAAGCATGCAAAGAGATCGCGGATGTATGTTTCCGCCTGATCCTGTCCCCAAGTTTCGCGGGTATAGGCAAATATCTCGTCGAGCCGCTGGCCGGCGATAGCGGAAACCAGAAAGGTCGTCATGGTCAGTTTCGGGCGTTACGTGCGATCACGCTACCCGCGTCGAGAACCGCAAAGCTCGCCTCGTCGGCCGCGAAAGCGCGGGTAAGTTCGGCTTTCAGACGTTCAAATTGCCCCGCTTCCACACGCTCCTTGTCGCGGCGAATGAGATCGCGGACATATTCGCTTACGTTTTCGTAGCTGCCGTGCTCGCCGACGTTGGCCGAAACGAAATCGCTGAGCGCGCCACCGATGCGGACATTCAATGTAAGCGGCTTGTTCATAGACCATTCTCCTGTCCAGATAATATGGAATATTGTGGACAAATGCAAGGTGGGTTCGCGTCTTCGCCACCCGCTCCCACACGGATGTTTGCCGCCATTTTTAACGGCTCAGCCGTTGGCAGTGCGCTACCAGATCCGGGGTATTTTTCGGCCAGTCCTGGCCTGGTCGCATTCGCGGACTTGTCACCTCGCCGAGGTGCAATGGTAGGGCAGCGCGCCCAGCATATGGGGTATCCATCCGAAATTCATCTGGACGAAGAGGCGAGCGTGGTCGTCATGCACCTAGCGCACGTGTCTTTCACCATACGCACCCGTTCTGACCATAAAAGGCGTATTTTCAAGAGCTTATCGGAAGTCCGATCGCACTGTCAGGACACATTTTGATGGCGGACCGCTCGTTCGTCAACACGAAGTTGGCTAGTGATTCGGGGGTGATTCACGCCGCTGCATCTCCGCTACGCCCTCCTCTCGCGCGCGAGTCGAGCGATGCTCACTTGAGATACCGGTACGGCGGCAAACCCTGCGGCGACAAAAAATCCGGACTGTCCGGACCCGCCGACTTTGCGGACATATCCCACTGCGGGCATTGAGAGATGATGACCGCCGATCAACCGTTGTTCCGGTTCAATCCCGGCGCTTACGACGAAAAACGCTCGTTGAAACCGTCGCAGGAGATTTGCGAGGTTTGCTCAAAGCCTTGTGTGTGGACGTACACTGGAAATATTTATTCGCTGACGACGCCGACTGTTTGTGCGCGCTGCATAGCAGATGGGGAACTCGAGGCGTTCCTCCGCGATGATTTTTTCACGTTGCACGACATTGAAATCGACGGTGCGGACCCATCGCTGGAACAGGAACTGCTCAAACGAACCCCCGGCGTTGCGTGTTTTAATCCATTCAGTTGGCCGGTACTCGACGGTATTCCCTTGGCGTTCATGGGATACGGCAACGAAAAGGACCTGATTGCGTTGCCAGAAGTACGAGCCGCTATGTCGGAAGCCTTTGAGGGGTTCGGGTTAAAATGCGCGCCAAGCCCATATGCCCTCATCTTCAAAGAGGTTGATGGTCCACGGTATCGCGTGGTTATTGATCATGATTAAACGCTAGTTGCTAAGTCCGCTTCCCCCGACTTTTCCGCCATAACCGCCAGCAAGGCTGGAAAAATCCTGCCTGTCAGGACACACCGACTGAGCTTTCATTGGATGCGAAAACGAAGCATCCCGAAGGCCGACGCTCCTTCACATAAACGATTGGGGACAGCGGACAGCGCCCGAGCTTTCGAAAGACGGATTTCCCAAGCTCAATAGCTTGTACCTTGGTGCGCGCGCACTTTCCTGAAGAGGAACGCGGCTGCGTGCGCTTCTTCGAGAGGCACCATACGGCTATCTGAATACGCCTGCATCTCACGTTGAAATGCCGGCGCATCAGCCAATGCGTTTGCGATGTCTGGTTGCGCGTACAAGTCCGATTTGAGGCGTGACGCACCGATCATCACCGAACACACCGCATCATCACTACCCCGCTGAAAGTCGGCATCACCATTCAGCACCATTTCTGTCGCAAACCGCGCCACCCAAGGCTCCGCGCCAAGTCCAGCAAACACGTCGATGACGACACGGCCTTTGTCTTTTGTGCTGAGGCTGTAACCGCCAATGACCAGGCTTCCACTCACCATGCCGTGGATCACGCCGAGGACGTACTGGTCATTCCAAATGCGGGAGTCGTATTCTCTTGTCAGAGGATCAAAAAAAAACGGCATCGTCCCCATCCGTGCCGCTGCTTCGGCCTGAATGGTGGCTGTTCGCCTCAGTCGCCCAAAACCAAACATCCGCCACCTTGCGAGCCTGTCTGTTCGCCCTCTCCGCTTGTGATCGGACGAAAGCTACGCGCCGGTCCTAACCGCAGCAAGTGTTGGCCTGCGCGCCCGTGCACTGACGGCATCTATCGCGCGTTCACCGTCTGGAAACGGCCTATCCGGACACCCCGACAAGGCCGACGCGATCGCGGAGAAGGGGACCGCCTGAAAGCGGCCTCCGTTCCAAATTTGAACGAACGGAAGCTGTCAGGCGGCCAAAATTGTCCGCGGAAAGGCGGCTTTGGCGGCGCCTGCCGTCACCGCAGTAAGGAGCCTTCAATTGGTCACCTGCGCAGGCGGAGCTCGCTGGCGTGTCTCTCCGGCAATTCCAATTTTAGCATCTTCGCCCTGAGCCAGCACGTCGAGCCGATGTTGTGGAAACGGGCTGCAAACTTGATGGAGGCTGTCGGCTCTACCATCAAACTCCGCTAGCTGTTTCAATCCGCGCTGCTCGAGCAAGCCAGGATGGCCCCATGAAGTTGTCGATCGTTGATTTATCCACCATCAAGCCCGGCGAGACAGCGAGCGATGCATTGACGCAATCCCTCGAGACGGCTCGCCGCGCGGATGCACTGGGCTATCACCGGATATGGTTCGCTGAACATCACATGGCGCCGGCCCAGGCATCGCACCATCCGGAATTGCTGATCGCCGCGGCAGGAACGCAGACCGGGCGCATCAGGCTCGGATCCGGTGCGGTGCTGATGAACCATTACAGCCCGTTCAAGGTGGCTGAAATGTTCAAACAGCTGGATGCGATGTTCCCGGGACGCATCGACCTTGGCATGGGCCGGGCCACGGCAGGACCGGTCATCGACATGGCCCTGCGTCGGGACCGCAATGTGCAGCCTGGCGACGATCATGCCGCACAAGTTTCTGAAGCCGTAGCCTGGCTGCATCAGGCTTTCCCGGCCGGTCATCCGTTCGCAGGCAAGCAGATGATGCCAACCGTCGACACATTGCCCCAAAGCTGGTTGCTGGGATCGAGCCCCGGCGGAGCTCAACTGGCAGCCCGGATCGGTATCGGCTATTCATTCGCCGGCTTCATAAATCCGCAGGCCGCGGCTTTCGCCTTGCGCAGCTATCGCGAACATTTCGTCGCGACACCATTCGGATCAGGCGCGCCGCGCGCGATGCTGGGGGTCAACGTCAGTGTGGGAGAAGATGCTGAGCATGGCCGGCGCCTCGCTTTGTGCGTCAAGGGGTATTACCAGCGCCTCGCAAGGTTAGGCGCCACGGCTTTCGTTCCCACCATCGAAGAAGCTGAGCGTGAGCTTGGTGAGGCGGAGTGGGCCGAACCCACGCAAATCGTGGGCGAGCGCTGGCCCCGCTTCGTCGCCGGCAGCGCCGAAGAGGTCAGAATGACGCTTGAGCAAATGATCGACCAGAGCGGCGCCAACGAGTTGATCGTTCAAGACATGATGGCTGACCCAACCGACCGCCATCGATCGCACGAAAGGTTGGCGAAGGCGTTTGGCCTTGCCCAGGACATTGGTCCGTGAGGCTCCGCTCGAGCTATCTCTGGTTGACGCCAGAACCAGCTTTGGCGTCCGCAATTGGGAATAGCCCACAACTCTACGATTGTCGCGTTTGGCGGCACTTCCGTCAAAACCTGGAGCTTACATAATCTCCGAGGAGTTTGAGTACGGCGCGAACGTGCGGGGCCGGCGGTACATCTTCATGCATGCACAGCCACAATTTGCTGTTGAATACAGGGCCGGCGTCCTCCGCGGGAAGCAAGTCGACATCCTCCGTAAGCTGATCCCAGAGATAACCGACACCCAGACCACGACGCGTTGCCTCCTTGAGGTCGATGGCCGAGTTTACGCGCATCGCCACCTGGCTGCTTTCGACATGCGCATCGATCCACCGGGCGGATGCTGCATGATCCAGGTCCCGTCCCCAGCCTATCCAGCGCCAGGCATCGCTGGAGGGCGCGTCGACCGCCGCTGCGCGGTAGACGCGCTGGGTCAAGGATGACAGCACACGTCCATTCATGTGGGGTGGCAAATCATCAGCGATACATAAACCGATCAGCGAACGGCGTTCGTGAAGTTCAACATCTGGTCGGGCCGCTTGCACGAATTCGAGTATCGTCCCGGATACGTCACGAGACATGCCTGCACCGAGATCGACCAAATCGAGACCGAGTTCGGCCGGGACACATACCCGTATCGGCGCGGGTTCCGGCGCATCGGGCGCAAGGGTGCGCAGGAGTTCGTCGATGCGGCTTTCGACATCGCGGGCGCATGCGAGAACGAGCCTGCCGGCATCCGTGCTGCCCGGCCCGGTGGCGGTTCGTTCGTAAAGGGTGATGCCCAGACTCCGCTCCAGCGATTCCACCCGTCGCGTCACCGTTGTCCGGCTCACGCGCAGCATTTCGGCCGCGGCCGTGACCGTTCCAGCCTGAGCGGCCACGCGGTAGAAACGGAGATCATCCCAATCGAGCATTGCGCCTATTCGCAAGTCTCGGGGGTGGCTGTCATCCCCTGACGCGCGCGATCGCCTTGATTTCAACGATTGAGCCCGGATAGCCCAGCGCGGCCACGCCGACCGCGGTCCACGCCGAGCTGCGTTCATCGAGGAAAGCGCTGCGGGCAAGCATGAAGCGATCCATGTCGGTGGGGAAGTCGACATGGAAGGTCGTCAGGTCGACGACGTCTTCCGCTCCGCAGCCATGGTGCGCCAGAGTTTCACGCAGCGCCTGGAAGGCGAGAGCGAATTGCCTGGCCGGTTCCGAAGGAACGGTCCCATCGGCTTCGAGCCCGATCATCCCCGAGCAAAACAGCAGATCCCCTGCACGAACGGCATTGGCGAATGGTGGTGACGTTTCGATGTTGCTGTTCAAATGCTCCTCCTTAGGCTCGCTCTTTAAGTCGACGGCAACCGCACGCCAGGATGCGTGCTGCCGTAGCGTGATTTGGTCGGTACACGGACCTCGATAAATGCCGGCGATACGACACGCCGCCGGCCGTGGAGATAAGGCGGTCTCCACGTCTGCAAAATGATTATTCCCGCACCCCACCGTGCGGGAACACGCGTTGACAGGGGCGAGGCGAGAAGGAAATCAGGCTCAATTGCTGGATACGTCGCGTCGGCCAAGGCAGTCATCGCAAGTCAAAGCCAACATTGGAGGAGAGGCCGGAATGATCGGTGCGCATCATCGTCCATCCCGAGATGAACTGATCTTCATCTGGACCAATTGGCCAACTGGACCATCAGCCAGCATTCCATCGGCATCGATGCCAAGAGCCGGTGTGGCCAACTGATGTCGAACGATGAGGAGCTCCGCGTAGCGGAGATATGGCGCTACCCCGTGAAGTCGATGGGCGGCGAACGGATCGACCAGGCCGACGTAGGTCCGCGCGGCATCTATGGCGACCGCGGATGGGCCGTTCGCGACAACAAGGCCGGCGCCATTCGCAGCGCCCGTTACATCCCGCGGTTGTTGCTCTGTTCGGCACGCTACCTGCCGGGAACCAGCGCCGGCCTGGTGCCCCACGTCGCCATTACCCTGCCTGACGGATCAACCATCAACTCCGATGACGACAGGGTTCATCACCGGCTGTCGGATGCGATGGGTAAGGATCTGACCCTCATGTCACTCAAACCGGATGATGAGATCGATCATCTCCGCCTCGGGCCGGAAGCACTCGTAACCGGAAGCATGGAGACGGAGATACGCATGCTCTTCGGACTGACAGACAATGAGCCGCTTCCCGACATGAGCCAACTTCCACCCGCGCTGATGCGCGAACTCAGCGAGTTGGGCGCGCCGCGCGGCACCTATTTCGACGCGTTTCCGATCGACATTCTGACGACATCCTCGATCCGCTATCTCCAGCGCTTTCTTCCCGACGTGAATCTCGAAGTGCGCAGGTTCCGCCCGAATTTTCTCGTGGACGACGCCGGTGCGTCGGATGCCATACGCGAACGCGAGTGGATCGGGCGGACCATCGCGCTTGGGAAGGCGAGTTTCGATGCCGTGATGGAATCCCCGCGCTGCACGATCATTGCAGCGGAACAACATGGCGGGATTGCCAAGAACAGCAGCATAACCCGCACGCTCGTGAAGGAGATGCGTCAGCTGATGAGTGCGTATTGCACCGTTGCTACGCCGGGACGCGTTAGAGTTGGCGACGTCGCCAAAATGGTCACCTAGCCGGATTTTCGATCATCGTGGCCCGAACCTTAATGAACGTCGGATATCAGGCCTTAAGTCCGCACCCGTGGATGACCGCTATGTGGGCGGCTCCTGCCCAATGACTCCGGGCGACGCGTGCCGGAACAAACAACTCACTAGTCCCGTCGGCACCCCTTTTTGGCACAGGCCAGCGTGAGCTTGGCCGACTACATCGACCGCCCCTGGTCTCCCTCAGCCGAAGTAACCCCGCGAGAGGGTCGCGGCCTCGCGACGCAGGCAATAGTGTGACATCGGAATCCTGAAAATGTCAGTGGACGGCTGCAATCTATACTGGACTTAACGATGTCGCTCCCCTATATATATTCGGTCGGACAGAAACGAAAAAATCCACCCGTTAGGGACCCGCATCCAGTCCCAAATTATATCACTAGATATTTTTTTGGATATTTGAATTTCCGTGAATCGATATAGATTTTTCTTATCAATTTCATGGGATTGATGGTCGAGTTCTCTTCTGGGCACCAGCTACTCTCAAAGCATTGAAAATGCTCGGGGATCGTCGAAGAGACGGTCCCCAGAGGGCGTTTTCTACAGCAAACTGCTACGGGAAAAATGGCCCATCATCGGGCGGAAAATCCCGGAAAACTGCCATTGATGAGGCCCTTTTTTTTGCTACGGTGAGTTGCATCGTGGGGAGTTCGCTATTTCCCACATCGGGCTGGACCAATCCGACGCTGACGATATTGGCGCTGGCGCAGCGCACCGCCGACGTGATCAGCGGGCGCATGGCAAGCGCGACCAGCGCGGCCGCCTGACCCTTCGCTCGATCAGCCTGGCGGGATGCGGGTCAGGAAGGTGCGCAGATTGCCTCCGAGCAATTTTTCGCGCCGTTCTTTCCAGAATATATTGCCGTCGATCGCGGCCATCAGATTGGCGACATATTTCTGGTGGCGGGGCCGCTGCCCAAGCATGATCCAGTCGGTGCCGAACATCATATAGTCCGCGCCATTCTTGTGCGCGGTGCAGATGCGCTCGACATGCTTGAGCCGTTCGGCCGCCGTGGCGACATCCTTCAAGATATGCTCGTCGAAGGACAGATCGAAATAGATCCGCGCCCGCCCCGCGGCATTGAGATCGAGGATCTTCTCCATCGCGTCGTCGAAGCCGAAATCTTCGGGGCTATAATGGCCAAGGCAGGCGCGGACGGGGCGCCGCGGATTCGCGTCAGCCATCCTCTTCGCGCGATCGAGCCAATATTGCGGATGGGCGTTCAGGCCGCCGCCGGGGAAGGACATGTTGCTGTCGCGGGCGTGCGCGAAGAGCGGAATGTCATGCTCGACACAGAAAGCGAAGAATGTGTCGAGCGCATCGTCGAGCAAAGCGGGCAGCCGATCCACGTCCCACCCCTTCTGCTTCCAGCGGTCGCGAACGATCCTGGCGCCGCCCGCGGCATCGCCGGAAGGCAGCGGCTGGTTCGCTGACACATTGAAGCCCATCGGCGGATAGAGTTTGAAACCGGTAACGCGATGCGTCGCCTGCGGCCCGGCCAGCGCCCAGCCCTTTGACGCCTCAAAGCTGGTTGGCCCGCCCGCGAGCATCTGTTCGACATGCTTCAACGGATCATAAGCGGCGAATGTCTCGATGCGGATGCGGCCGGCGGCCGCCCGCGCATAAGCGCTCCAGAACGCCACCTGCCGTTCCTGATCCGAACCGTCTTTCGGCCGCTCGCCGAGCCATTGATCGAAGTCGATCAGCAGATTGACGGCCAGCGTCGTGCGGGTGCGGTCGCTCGTCATCGTTTCCAGGTAACGGCGGACATGCGCCGAACGCGACTGCGCCATGACACGCGCCCATTTGAGCACCGCCCAGATGTCGGCCGGGCTCAGGCCGCGATCCAGATACCAATGCGGTCCTGTGTCGAGGAGGTCACCCCCTTCGGCAAGGATCCGTTCGAGCGTCGGTTGATCGATGCTGCGCGCGACTTCGAAGCGTTGCTGTTCCGCCGACGCGCTCAAGGCTTTCTCGGCCGGTTTGGACAGGCCGCCCAGCCGTGCACGCTCGTCCTCGATCAGCGTCGCCAGCGCATAATAGCTATCGGCGACATCATCCAATGGACGCCGCTTCAGTTCCCCGACGAAGCCGCGACGGTTGATCTGCGCCTCTGCCGCGGCCACCATTCCTTCGGCAAAGTCCTTGATCGAGACATCGTCGCCATCGCGCCAGGGCGGAGACATTCGCCGCAATTCGTCGTCCGCGGTAATGGACAGCCGCTTGAGCACGTTGACGCCGATGTCGATGATCGCCAACAGCACGTCCGGCGCGTTGGCGAGATAGACCGGCGCCACCACATAGCGGATGAAGGCTGCGGCGGGCAGATCCGCTCCGTTGAAGAAATGGGCGTGCGCATCGGCAATATCGATACGCGTCTCGCCCTCCTTTTGGGCCTGCCCCTCGGCGCTTGCCGGAACGGCAGCCAAACCAGCAAGACCGGTCGCAAGAAATTCCCGCCGCTCGACACTCCAATCTTTCATCCTCATGCCCCCTTCCGGCTCCCACCCATCGCAAACGTCATACCCTACGCAGGACGACCTCGGTTTCCTTGCCTTGCGCACGCATTTCTACGACGCCTCGTCCCGGCGCGACCGCAACGCTCGTCTTTCCATCCTCGTCCGAGGCGGTGATGGCGAAGCCCTGGACGGGACCAGGCTGACCCGGCAGCGAAATCCCCGTCGCGGCAACGCTCAGCCGTACCGGAACCTGCCGCGACCAGTTCTCCACTTCCATCGGGTCCGCGAACTCGATCCGCCCGAACACGCCCGCGGCTCCGTCAGCCAATATCATATGCGCCAGCCTGAACGGCCAGAACTCATCGAAATCGAGCCTAGCGCGATCCATGACCGCG
The DNA here is from genome assembly GCF_042693015.1 of Sphingomonas sp. DBB INV C78. Taxonomy (NCBI): domain Bacteria; kingdom Pseudomonadati; phylum Pseudomonadota; class Alphaproteobacteria; order Sphingomonadales; family Sphingomonadaceae; genus Sphingomonas; species Sphingomonas sp. DBB INV C78. The sequence continues at coordinate 3,624,430 of NZ_CP170544.1, forward strand.
ATGCGGCGTTCAAAGGATGCCAGCGGACCCAGCGCGGTTGACGTCAATGCCGTGCCGGGCGCCGAGAAATCCGCGACCTGGGTGAACTCCACGGTGGGAGCACCGGTATTCAGGCCCCCCTCCTGATGATAGTTTGCCCGGATCGGCAGACCCTCAGCCGTATATTCCGCAACTGCGACGACATCCGCCGGCAGGCCCTGGATGGCGAGCCTCTTGGTGATCCGCCACCCGCCGGCGACGCTCTCGAAGCGGAGCGTCATTTCGCCGCGCATCGGCCGGCTGGTCTTGATCTCCACCTCATACCGCTGGACGTCTCCGTCCGACCAGTCGGGCTGCCCCAAGGCGAATGGAGGCGTGAAATCGCCGGCACCATATTCGGGCAGTGAAGGCAATTGGGGGCCAGGCAGCGGCGGATCAGGCAAGGGCTGCGGCCCCGGTGCCGGCGGAATGGGGGTCGGCGCGGGCGGCGGCGGGAACTGCCCCTGGGCGAAGGACAGCCCGACAAACAGTTCGCCACCCCGCCCATCTTCCAGCTGGAGCACATCGCCGCTCTTGATCTCGAGGCCGGTCATGCTCTTGACCATGGCTTGCTCGATCTTGAGCGCGACGAACTCCTGCCGCTTCATGAACTGCAAGGCGATGCGCCCGACCGTATTGATGATCGCGGTCAACGTGGTCGACATGAACATGTCGAACAAGCTGCCCAGCGCCCACGCCAATATGTCGCCCGTCAGATCGATGATCGCATCGATGATCCAGCCGATGATCGGGATCTTCTTCAGCTTTTTGTAGATCAGTTGATCCTTGACCGACTCCACCATCCGCCGGAACAGATCCCGGAAATAGCCGCGATAGTTGGTGACGATCAGGATGGCCCAAAGCTCGATGAACTTGGAATCGGGCTCCATGCGAAGCTCGAACTTCTCGTTGGGCGCGCCGATGTTCGATCGCCCGATATAGGGGCGGATCAGGCCGGCATATTGGCTGAAGGTGTCGTCGATCGGCAGCGGCAGCCAGGGCGTGCGGACCCAATGACCGAAAGCCTTGAACTGCAGGCGGATATCCAGTGTGCCACCGAAATAGACCTGCCCGAAAAGATGGTCGTGCCCGGGGAGCAGGTTGGTCTTGATCGTGCGGATCCGGAAATTGCTGGATCGCATGCGGAAGGACGTATCATCGGTGCCAACGTCGATGGGAATGGCCATAGGCGACATGGCGTCCATGATGCGCTGCAGCCCGCGCTCGCTGACGCCGATCGCGATATCCGCCGGCGGGAATGGCACCGGAAAGCCGCCGGGACCGGGATTTTCGTCACCCAGCGTGAGATAGATCGCGTCATTGCGGACGTAGAGTTCGCGCCCCGCTATCGTGCCGAGCGGGCCGGCCTCGATAAGCTTGGCGAGGCTCGGCAACGGAAATTCCGTCACCACCTTGGTCAGCCCTTCCTTGAGGAACAGGGTGATCAGATAGTTCATGATCGCGCGGAAACTGCGCGCCGTCTCATCGTCGCCACGGGACGGAAAAACCGCCTCGAGCGACAGGTCCCCGTCGACACGTCCTTCCAACAGTTTCAGTGCCGCGGGATGCTCGCCTTCGATGCTGGTGATGTCGAACCAGGGCGAGCCATCCGGTTTGGCCAGCAACCGGACCTTGAGTTGATCCTTCGCCCGCACGACCTGGCCCGCCGCTTCGACATGGATTCTGATGCGGGTGACGGCGCCCAGTCGACTATCGGTCAAGGTGAACAATATATTGGCCGAAATGAAGAAGCCGTCCTGCTGGATCGCCGGCGTTTGCTGAACGGGGTAAAGGTTGAAGGCGATCGGCTCGTCCGCCACGGCATAGAGGGTAAGGACGTGGCCCGGATCGGTCGGGGAAGGCCGCACGATCGGAATTTCGGTCGAGAAAGCGAACAGCTCCGGCTTCTCCGCACGCAGCCCGGCGCTGAGCCTATTGAGCCCCGTTTCGTGAAGCGCGACACCGAAATCGGACCGATAGGAAATATGGCCAGAAGGCATGGCTCTCTCCCGATTGATCAGTGTTTGACGATGAGAAGCAGATCGACATGGCGGGGCATCGCGGCCGATGCGGCCACCGGGGTCTGCTCGTCTATCTCCACCCTGTGGCGATGGCCGGCGATCGGCACGTCAGGGCCTTGGCCGATACGATCCCGTCCCGCCTCGCCCTCGGCGGCCAGCAAGTCGAAAACATGGCCCGAGTGCAGCACATGATCGTGCGCCGCGCTGCCGGACAAGCGATAGCTTTCGCCGGTCGCCTCGCCCTTCCACAACCGCCCTAATAGTTCGCTCGACGCGTCGCCGCCCAGGGTGCGCCAGCCCGCGGGGACGCGGTTGCCCGTATAAGCGATGACGATGCCATCCGGCAGCTTGCGCGCGGCCGCGGTAGCCATGACGAAGCGCATGCCGACCGCCGGCGGCGCATTGGCCGCGGCGGTGGTGATGCCTTCGGAAACCGTCTCCGCTCCGGCCGAATGGCGATGAACGCGGCTGGCCGCATGCAGGACCGGATCGACGGGCGTCGCGATGTCACCGAAATAGCCGGGATGATCGGCATTGGCGGCCGTCGCCCAATGGTGGACGTGCGACGCCTGATGGCTGTGCTCGGCTTTGCCGGAAGCGCCAGCCGCGCCATCGAGCAGAATATATCGATCGCGCAGGTCCGGCGTGCCATCGGCACCGTCACACCATAGCCAGCCTTCCGGAAGGGCGATGCCGACATAGCCGGCGACCAGGCCCGGAACCGGCTTCTGTAACCCGCGATCGAGCATGACGGCGTTGAGCCCGAAGGCCGGAGGGAGATGCTCCGCCGGCTGCGTGTCGCCGGGCGTGGTATCCAGACTTTCGACCTGGTGGCGGTGGGTCGCGTCCGCCGTCACGTTCCGGACGCCAAGCGGCTTGCGAAGATCCTGCGTCGCCAGGGATTCCGCGCGATGCTGATGGGCAAGGACGTGGACGTGGGTGTCCGCGCCGCCCAAGGCGTTGGGCTGGTCCGCGGCACGCATCCGGACCAAACGGCCCTTCCATTCCGCCGATATGTCATGCCCGTGGATCGACGATGGCGGTTCGCCTGGAAACAGCAGGATGGAATGGCGCGGGATACCGCAGCTGGCAAGAACAAGACAAAGAATGCCCAGTGCCAATATACGCACAGCGCCCCTCCGTCGATTGTTCTTACGTCGAAAGTGAATGCCATCGGATTTAGGCAGCTAATCGCGACTGCATCAACATCATATCTATCCAGAAACGATGTTGAATGAACGGATATGGATATTGTTTGACGGCGGGGCGGGGAGATTGCGGAACGACACCCGACGGCCTCTACGCGCGGCTCTGTCGACGGGCGGTGCAATGTCAGCTAGGCCTAGCCCCGCAACGGGGCGATTGTCGGCGGAGGGAAAATGGGGGCTGTTCCGGTTCAGGACGTGGTGGACGGCCTGGCCGTGCGGGGATTCCACTGGCGGCTATTGGCGCTGGTGATGGCGATCATCCTGCTCGACGGCTTCGATATCCAGCTGGCCGCCTTTGCTGGCCCCGCTATTCTGGCCGACTGGAAGGTGGGGCCGGACGCGCTGGCGCCGGTGATGGCCGCGTCGCTGATGGGCATGGCGATCGGCACCAGTGTCGGCGGCAGGATCGGCGATCGGCTTGGTCGCCGTCTCGCGCTGATCGGCGCGGTGCTGTGGTTCGGCGTGCTGGCGATGTTCACCGCGCTGAGCTGGGATGTGACGAGCCTGACCATCCTGCGCTTCATCACCGGTATCGGTCTCGGCGCCGCGGTTCCGAACGCGACGGCGCTCGTCGCCGAATGGATGCCGGTGCGGACCCGCAACTATGCTGTGACGTTGATCTCGGTGGGCGTGCCGTGCGGCGGCATCATCGGTGCGGGCATCGCATCCTGGCTAATCCCCGCTCATGGCTGGCCATCGGCCTTCCTGCTGGGCGGCGCGCTGCCGCTGCTGCTCGCGGTCGCCTTGATCTGGAGCCTCCCGGAATCGCCCGCCCTTCTCGCCCGGCGCGGCGGCGAGGATGCGCGGATCGCCCGGCTGCTCGCCAAGGCGGGCGGCACCGCAACCGGCCCGTTCGTGCCGCCGCCCGAACTGCCCGGCGGCGGCCGCGTCTATAGCGGCGCGCTCCGACGGTCGGCGATCGGCATGGGCGTCGCCTTCTTCGCCTCGCTGATGGCGGTCTATACCCTGCTGAGCTGGGTGCCGGTGCTGCTGTCCAAGGCCGGATTCCCGATGGACCAGGCGATCCGTGGCGCGATGATACTCAATCTCTGCGGGGTGCTCGCGTCGTTCGGGCTTGCCGCGATCAGCCTGCGTGTCGGTTCGCGCGCGACACTGATCGGCACGATCTGCGCCGGACTGGTGGCACTGGCGATCTGGGCGACCTTGCTCAACATGCCCGGCGCTTCGCCGGGTGCGATCCTGATCGGCCTGGCGCTGACCGGCGCGACCGTGCTGTCCTTGCAGGTGCATTTGCTGACCCTTTCCGCGCATGTCTTCCCGGTCGAATGTCGATCGGCCGGGATCGGCTATTCGATAACCATCGGCCGGATCGGTGCGATATTGAGCGCATTCGGCGCGGGCATCATCCTTGGCCTGCCGCAAGGCAGCCTGTTCTTTTTCCTGATGGTCGGCGCCGCTCTGCTGCTGCTGTGCGTCGGCGTGATGCTGGTCGATCGGCACATGCCCGGCCGGCGAATGGCGGCCGGCGGTGAGGGCTTGGCACAGAGCGAGATCTGACATGTTCGCGACCTGTCGCGCGAAATTGAGTCGCTGCGAACAAATATGACGGCTTAGGACTATCGCTTAGTCACCCGTCCATCCGGCATACTCCCCCGACAAAGAACGAAGCGGGCACGCCCGACTTCGGCAACATGGGTGAGAGAGTATGGCTGATTTCGATCTGGTGCTGCGTGGCGGCTTGATCGCCGATGGCAGCGGTGGCGAACCCGTCCGTGGGGACGTGGCGATCGTCGGCAATCGCATCGCCGCGGTGGGCAGCTTCCAAGGTGAAGGGGCGCGCGAGATCGATGTTGCCGGCCGCGTCGTCACCCCCGGCTTCGTCGACATCCACACCCATTATGACGGGCAGGCGATCTGGTCCGACCGGTTGAACCCATCGTCGCAGCATGGCGTGACAACGGTGGTGGTCGGCAATTGCGGCGTCGGCTTCGCCCCCTGTCGGCCGGGCGACCATGACCTGCTGATCAACGTGATGGAGGGCGTGGAGGACATCCCCGGCGTCGTCATGGCCGAAGGGCTCGATTGGCATTGGGAGAGCTTCCCACAATATCTCGACGCGCTGGACGCCAAACCGCGCGACATCGATATCGCCGCTTATCTGCCGCACAGCCCGCTGCGCGTTTTCGCCATGGGCGATCGCGGCGCCGCGCGCGAAGCCGCCAATGACGATGACTTGGCGCGGATGCGGAGCATCGCCAAGGAGGCGATCGAGGCCGGCGCGCTCGGCTTCGCCACGTCACGGACCTTCATTCACCGTACTGCTGCAGGCCAACTGATCCCGAGTTTCGATGCCTCGCAGACAGAGCTGGAAGCGGTGGCGATGGGGTTGGCGGATGCCGGCGACGGGATCATCCAGGCGGTGCTCGACGTGCCGACGCGAAGCTGGGACGACGAGATCGGGATGCTGCGCGAAGTGATGCGCCGCACCGGCCGGCCCGCCACCTTCACCCTCGCTGCGCCCAACCAGGGGCCGCGCCTGTGGGAACCGGTGCTCGCCATGCTCGACGACGCCCGTGCCGAAGGCCAAAAGCTGAGCGCGCAGGTCTTCCCGCGTCCGATCGGCATGATCGCGGGGCTGGAGCTTTCGACCAACCCCTTCTGCCTGTGCCCGAGCTTCCAGCCGATCGCGGGCCTGCCGCTGGCGGAAAAGGTGGCGGCGATGCGCAATCCGGCACTCCGCGCGAAACTCGTGAGCGAGGCGCCGGCCGATGGCCATCCGCTGACCCAGATGGGCCGCGCCTGGGACTGGATGTTCCTGCTGACCGAGGAAGCCGATTACGAGCCGTCGCTCGACAAGAGTATATCGGCGATCGCCAAGGCGCGCGGCGTCACGCCGGAAGAGGTCGCCTATGATCTGCTGCTGGAAGATGACGGCCATGCGATGCTGCTGATCGCGCTCGGCAACTTCTTTGAAGGGCGGCTCGATGCGGTGCAGGAGATGCTCGATCATCCCAATGTCGTCGTCGGCCTTGGCGATGGCGGCGCGCATTATGGGGTGATTTGCGACGCAAGCTTCCCCACCTTCACGCTGCAGCATTGGGTGCGCGATCGTTCGGGATCGCGGATGCCACTGGGCCAAGCGGTGAAGATGCTCGCACATGATCCGGCCCATGTCGTGGGGCTGCTGGATCGCGGGCTGATCGCCCCCGGATATAAGGCGGACATCAATGTCATCGACCTTGATCGCGTGCGGCTGTGCAAGCCGGAGGTGCGTTACGACCTGCCGGCCGGCGGCCGCCGGCTCGATCAGCGGGCCGAAGGCTTCGACCTGACCATCGTATCGGGCGCGATCATCGCCGAAAGGGACACGCCGACCGACGCCAGGCCCGGCAAGCTGGTCCGCGGCACCCAGGCTGCACCCGTGCTGGAGGCCGCTGAATGAACGACGTCCCCTATCTGCTGCGCGGCGTGCAACCCATGACCACCGAAAGCTCGGTGCTGGTCAGCTCGTCCAAATATCTGAACGATCCGCGGCTGCGCGAATGGATCGCCAATATATCGCTCAAGCGCAACGGGCCGGACATGCCGGCGCAGGCAGAGATGTATCCGCTGATCGGCCTGCTCGACGAGTTGCAGGACAAGGACCGCATCGAGGAGATGTTCACCGCGGAGCGCACGAAGAACCCGGCGCTCGACGCCTGGTTCAACGAGTGGCACCTGTCCGACTATGACGCCGACTATTTCAAGCAGTTCGCCGAAGGCACGCTGGGCAACATCTTCTATCGCGACGTGATCGAGAAGAATTTCGAGATCATCATCTACGAGAAGCCGCAGCCGAAGACCCAGTTCGAATATTTCCTCTTCCGTTCGGGCCAGAACCACGATCTGGAGCATATCCTGACCGGCGGCGACTTCAATTATATGGGTGAGCTGGTGCCGGCCTGGTTCCGCATCACCAACCAGTTCAAGCATCTGAGCCCCGAACTCGCGACCGAGGTGTCGCTAAGCTATCTGTTCGTGACGATGCGCTATTCGATCCGCACTTTGCTGCATTATCCGACGGTGTGGCAGACCTGCCAGAATGCGGTGGAGCGCGGCATGAAATGCGGCCACGCATCGGGCCCGCTGTTCATGGCGAAATATGAGCCCGTGTTCCACCTGCCGCTCGAAGAAGCGCGGCTCGCGCTCGACGTCCATGAGGCCGAGTTCGTCGACACGACCGGCCCGTCGATGGTGTGGGCGGGACGGGAAGCCGCCCACACCTGACAAATCTCAGCGCTGCTCGATCGTCACCCCGTCGATCTTCGCCCCGGAGATCGCGTAGCCAAGCGCTGCGCCTTCCGGATAGCGCCCCGCGGGCGAACCGGTGTCCACGCCGACATCGAAGGTTTCGTTGATCGAGAAGAAGGCCGGTGGGCTGGCCGGAATGGTGTCCGCCGCCGCCTGCGTGCCGTTGACCAGCAGGTTGAGCTGACCGCCCTTGGCGAAGCCGAGGCCGTCATAGTTGAAATCAACGCGCAGCGTGTTGCGGCCGGCCGCGAGGGGTTGGCCCACGAGATCGACGGTCTTCACGTCGAACAGCCGATAGGTGAAGACGGGACGGCGTTGCGCATCGATATAAAGCGACCAACCCGCCGCGGTGCCGCCGATCGTGGCGATCACGCCGCTGGCCTTGTCGGTGACGTCGACAGCAGACTCCAGCGACCAGGAGCGGTTGGTCATGCGGGGCACCGCCTTTTCCGGCACGCTGACGGTGCCTTCATAATAGGTCGCGCGCTTCAGCCCTTCCGAAAGATCGGGCAGGCCCTTCTGGCTCATCTGCTGGCCCTTCAGCGGCAGAACATTATTCGCCGCCGCCTCCTGCATGAAAAGCGCCTTCATCTCCTCGAGCTTGGCGGGCTGCTTGGCCGCAAGGTCATTCGCCTGGGAATAATCCGTGCGCAGGTTGTAAAGCTCCCACTTGTCGGCCTCGAACGGCTTGGCGCTGAGGTCCATGCCGATGCCCCAGGGCAGGCGGCTGTGGAAGGCCGACGCCATCCAGCCGTCATGGTAGATGGCACGGTGCCCGAAGACCTCGAAATATTGGGTCGTGTGCCGCTCGGGCGCCTTGGCGTCGTTGAAGCTGTAGGTGAGGCTGACGCCGTTCATCGGCTTCTGGTGCACGCCGTTCACCTCCTCCGGCGCTTTGATGCCCACGGCATCGAGGATGGTCGGCGCGATATCGTTCACATGACCGAACTGGCTGCGCAGGCCGCCCTTGTCGGTGATCTTCTTCGGCCAGGTGACGACCATCGCGTTGCGCGTACCGCCGAGATGCGATGCGATCGTCTTGGTCCACTGGAAAGGCGCGTTGGTCGCCCAGGCCCAGGCGGAATTGATATGCGCGTAACTGTCCGCCGCACCGATCCGGTCGATGCCGGCGAGCTTGGTCGCCTCCGATTCCGGAATGCCCTGGAGCGGCCCCATATAATTGAGGCTGCCGCCCAGCCCGCCCTCAGCGCTCGCGCCATTATCGCCGACGATATAGACGAAGAGCGTGTTGTCGAACTGGCCGCTATCCTTCAGCGCCTGCGCCAGCCGGCCGACCTGGGCGTCGGTGTGGGCGAGAAAGGCGGCATAGGATTCCATCAATCGCGACGCGATCTTCTTCTGGTCGGGGGTCAGGCTGTCCCAGGCGGGGAGTCCCTCCGGGCGCGGCGTCAGCTTGGTGTTGGCGGGGATCACGCCGAGCTTCTTCTGGCGCGCGAAGATTTCCTCGCGCAATTTGTCCCATCCCTGATCGAACTTGCCACGATAGCGCTCGATCCACGGCTCCGGCACCTGGATCGGCGCATGGATGCCGCCGGTCGCAAAATAAAGGAAGAAGGGCCGCTCGGGCGTCACCGAATGCTGCGAGCGCATCCATTCGATGCTGCGATCGGCGAGATCCTCGGTCAGGTGATAATTCTTGCCCGGACGCCGCAGCACTGGCGTCGTCCCGTCATAGAGCGTCGGTTCGAACTGGTCGGTCTCCCCGCCCTGGAAGCCGTAGAATTTGTCGAAGCCCTCGCCCGTCGGCCAGCGATCGAACGGGCCGCTTTGCGACACTTCCCAATCGGGCGTCTGGTGCCATTTGCCGAAGGCGGCGGTGCTGTAGCCGTTCTCACGAAGGATCTCCGCGATGGTGGCGGTGTCCTTGGTGTGGAAACCCGAATAGCCCGGCCGTGCATCGACGCCATTCATCACCGCGCCGATACCGGTGGCGTGCGGGTTGCGGCCGGTGAGCAGCGAGGATCGCGTCGGCGAGCAGATCGCGGTGGTGTGGAAGCGGTTGTAGCGCAGCCCTTCATGCGCGAGAGCATCAAGCGCCGGTGTTGCGGCAGGGCCGCCGAAGGTAGCGGTCGCACCGAACCCGACATCATCAAGAAGCACGAGGACGATATTGGGCGCGCCGGCGGGAGCCGTGCGCTGGTAGGTTGGAACCGCGGGCGCCGCGGGCGTTGCCGATTGCGCCATTCCGACGCTGCCCCAGGTTGCAATCACCAACGCACCGACCGACGCGCCCATCCGTATCGCCTTATTGCCCACGCACTTATCCTCCGTTGTTTCGTACGATACTATACAGTACCGTATGATGTGAGTTGCAAGCGGATTTGACGTGCGGAACGGGCATCGCGCGTTAAAGACGGACATTGAGCCAACGGGATGACGCGCGCCGGAATGCGACAGGAGCAGGATCGCCGAGAACGGATCATGGCGGAAGCCGCAGTGCATTTCCTGCGCGACGGCTTCGAGCGAACCAGCCTGGATCGCATCGCCGCCACGGCCAAGGTCAGCAAACAAGCCATCTACGAATATTTCCGCGGCAAGGGGGATCTGTTCGAACAGGTCGTGCGCGCCGAACTGCTCGAGAATTTCTCGGACGGACTGCCGCTGCAGGGCGATGTGCAGGCGACACTGGAGCAGTTCGCCATCCTGCTGGTCGAAAGTTTCGCGACGCCGCGCAACTACGGATTGTTTCGCGCCAGTATCATGGCGACGCGCGCCTTCCCGGAGCTTGCGGCCGCGCTCCACGATTATCGCCGCAGCGCCAGCCGCGGGCTCTCCACCTATCTTAACGACCTGGCGACGGACGGCCGGTTGCAGCCGATCGAAGGCGATCCGCTGGATCTCGCCACCCGGCTCGGCGCGATGGCGGTGGAAGGCAGTCGCCATTTCCTGGGTTATCCGCTGCCGACGCGCGCACAACGCCAGGCACAGGCGCGGCTTGCGGTGGAAATCTATCTACATGGCTGGCGCAAAGCCGATGGATCGCAACTGCCCGACGACGCCCCTCTGCCATCGGCACCACCCGCCGCCGCCGGGGGCGTGCAATTGCGCCTGAAGCCGGAGCGCTTTGCGGCGCTCTGTACCGCGGCCGCGGACGAGTTTCTCGCTTATGGCTTCGAAAGCGCGAGCCTCGACCGGATCATCGCGACGACAGGAGTCAGCCGATCGACCATCTATCGCCAGTTCGGCAACAAGCATGGCCTGTTCCGCCATGTCATGGAATGCGAGATCCATCGGATCGCGCAGCAGCCACTGCCGATGCCTGTTGCACCTAATCTGGAACAGCGCATCGCAATCTTGACGCGGACGGCGCTCGATCGACATCTCGAACCCCGCTCGATCGCGCTTCATCACCTGCTCGTCGAGGAGGCGGAGGCATTCCCCGAAGTAGCGCGCGCCTTTTACGCTACGCAAGTGAGGAGCGTCGCTGATCCATTTGTTGCGATTCTCGCAACAGAAGGAGTTGATCGGCCGACGCCAGCAGTTCTGCGTTGTGTCCATACACTGGTAACATCCGGCGTCCGTTACATTGCGGCGCCGCGACCAGTGCATTCCAACGAAAGAGAAGTTGTGTCGCGGCAGGCCGCCATCATTATATGTCGCGGCCTAATTCCGTACCAGTTCGGTACAACCGACTTAAAATAGTCAGGTGCAGGAAACTCGATGATCTGGTTAGAGATTAAACTGCAAGGCCGATTCCAACAGAATCGTACTGCCCAATCAGTCAAGCGTTCCGGAGCCCCGAATGACCGACGAATTCAACCGTACTCTCGTGGAAATTACCGCCGATATCGTTTCCGCGCATGTGTCGAACAATGTCGTCAGCAACACTGATGTGCCGCAGCTCATTCAAGCCGTTCACGGCGCTCTTGCCAAACTGTCCAGTGGTGCGACGCACCAGGCCGAACCGGAAGTTGCCGAGAAGCCCGTTGGGGCCGTCAGCGTTCGCAAGTCGACATCAAATCCCGCGCATATCCTGAGCATGATCGACGGCAAGCCCTATAAGAGCCTGAAGCGCCATATCGGTCGTCATGGCTATACGCCGGAAAGCTATCGCGAAGCTTTCGGCCTGCCCGCGAACTATTCGCTGGTGGCACCCGCCTATAGCGAACATCGCCGCGCCGTCGCCAAGCAGTTCGGCCTGGGCCGCAAAAAGACTGAAGTCGTCGCTCCCGCCAAGGCCGTGCGCAAGCCGCGCAAGCCCGCGCCGCGCGCCAAATAATCCGTCTCGCCTTCCCCGCTGCCGACGGTTGCGGGGAAGGCTGCCGGTGATCGCTCACCGCCAGAAGCGATTGCGATCCAGCAACTTCTTGCGCGCGTCCTCGCCCTCGGCGATCAGATCGGCGCATCGTACCGGGTCGATGCGCACAAGCTTCTCGAACTCGTCCATCCCGATCTGGCGCAGCAGATCCGGCGCGGTGACCATGTCGTTCAGCCTTCCCAGCCGGTCCTGCAGAATTTCCAGCGCGGCGATGAACCTGTCATATCGCTTGCCGGCTTTCCTGCCCGCAAACAGCCCGCAGAAATATTCGCTCGCATAGCGCAACTTCTTGGCAGCAATGCGCACATGATGGCGCGCTTCGTCGTCGAGTTCATCCAGCTTGCCGGCACGCTTGATCTGCCGACGGAAGCGATCGAGAGCATCCACCGCCAAAGGCGAGAGCGGCGCTGCCGCCCTTGGCGACGACATTGCGGCGCCCGTCGCGATCCACTCCGCCAGATCGATCATCAAGCCGCGCGTGCGCGCGGAATCGAATGCGGCAACCGCGGCGTCATAGGCCGCCCGGCGCGTCCGCTCCAGCGACGCGCGATCCTCCTCGGGCAAGCCATCCAGCAAGACATCCAGACCGCGCGCCTGCGACAATGCATTGCCGAGACGGCGCAGTCCGTCAGCCAGTTCTTTCCGACGTTCGACACCTTTTAGCATCGGCCTGAAGGTCGACAGGGCCGAGCGCAACCGCCGCAGTGCGACCCTCGCTTGATGAAGTGCCCGCGCATTGCGGTTCGCCAGAAACAGGGCTTCGTTCAACCGGAACTGCTTGATGCAGGCCTTGACGATGGCCGCGAACCCCTCGCCCGCCGTCGTGCCGGCCGCCAGATTCAATTGCCCGGCCTTGCTGGCCTTGCAATCCTCCTGATCGACGAGCCGGTAACCGCGTTCGGACTTGCTGAGAACGCCACAGCGCAACGGCGCGATCGCATCCAGACGCCGCGCAAATTCGAACAAGGCGGCCGGCGGCCCGTCCTTGAGTTCGAGTTCCAACTCGCAAAAGGATCGGGTGGAGCCTTCGGCGCTCACCGATCCGTGATCGATGGCGAGTTCAAACCTGGCACCGCCTTGCTCGACGTCGTAGATTCGCCGACTGACCACAACCTCGAACAGCGGCCCCACCGCCGCCGCATCGAAGCCGTCGAGCCAGGCGCCGAGCGGCAAGACGTCGTCGATCACAATGGCGTTGTCCGGGATTTCCCGCTCCCATTCCTTTCGCGCGAACAGACCGACTGCGGGCGCGTCGGTAGCCTTCAGCGTCTGTATATATCGTTCGCCGTCATGGCGAACGCGCAAGGAAAGCCCCACGCTCCGCAAGGCATGGTCGCGGGTGTCGAAATAGATTGAATGGAGATTTTTCTGTTGCGACGGGAGTTCGGCAAGCAGAGGCGACGCTTCGATTGCCGCCGCCGCATCCGGCGCAGCATCAAGTTTCAGTTCGAGCTCGTCGTTGTAGATCACGAGGCCCGGCCTCCTCCTCTGCGAGGGCACACATCACTTAACGCATGTCAAGCCGCAGCGCACGCGGTTCGCCAATATCAGTTCTCAGCGGAACGGGACGCCAGAAAGGCATCGTGACTCATCATGGCTGGAATATCATAGTATTATGAGCGGAATCGCGTTAGAATGAAAATAACTATTCGGCCCCGCGAGCCGACTCTCGGCAGCATCGACATTGGAGAATGGCATGACTGACGACCGCAATGCAGCGCTGATCGAACTTACAGCAGATATCGTCTCGGCACATCTGTCGAACAACAATGTTGCCGCAGGCGATGTGCCGGTGCTGATTCGTTCGGTGCATGACGCGCTGGCCAAGGCTGCCGGCGGAAATGGCGCTGCAGGCGGCGAAGCGGATCGGCCGGTGCCCGTGGTCGGGATCCGCAAGTCGCTGTCGAACCCGGAGCACATCATCAGCCTGATCGACGGCAAGCCCTATAAGAGCCTCAAGCGGCATATCACCCGCCACGGCTATACGCCCGAAAGCTATCGCGAGGCCTTCGGCCTGCCGGCCAGTTACCCGATGGTCGCTCCGGCCTATAGCGAGCGCCGCCGCGCGGTCGCGAAGGAACTCGGCCTCGGCCGCAAGAAGGGCCAGCGCCCTGCCGCGAAGGCGACCACTTCACGACGCCCGCGAAAGCCCGCCACACCGAACTGATCGCGAAGGACCGGCAACGTATCAGCGGTCGATGATGTTGCCGGGCCAATCGTCGCGCCCCTGCCATCCGCGCCGTTCCAGTTCGGGCACGGTCGATGCTGCATCTGCGTAACCGATGCAAAGCAGAGCCATGAAGTGCCAGGAGGGCTGCACGGAGAGCAGTTCGGAAACCTTGGCAGGATCGACGATCGACACCCAACCGACGCCAATGTCGGCCGCGCGGGCGGCAAGCCAAAGGCTGTGGATTGCCATCACCGTCGAGTAACGCAGTGCTTCCGGCATGGTCGCGATGCCGAGGCCGAAACCTGCTCCTGGCGCTTCGTCCGAATAGACCGCGACGATCTCGGGCGCTTCGCGCAATCCATGCAATTTGAGCGAGTGGTAGAGCGTCTTGCGATCGCCCGGCGCGTAACGAGCGCCGGCACGTTCGGCCTCCGCATCGACATGTCCGGCCAACGTCTCACGCAAGACGGCGGATTTGACGCGAACGAATCGCCAAGGCTGAGCATTGCCGACCGAGGGCGCCAGTGATGCCAAATGGAGCAGTTCTTCCAACGCTCCGTCCGGCAAAGGATCGGTGCGGAAATGCCGCACGTCCCGCCGCCATGCGAACAATCTGGCGAGATCCGCCCGGAAGTCGTCACTGAATTCGGGTGCGTGGGGCGGCAATTTCGAACCTCGTGAGCAGCGTGCAAAGGCAGCGCAACACGATATTCCGGCCGCCGGCAAGCGCCATCTAACGACGCAAATCCACGCCGGCGGCGGGCAAAAAAAAGCCCCGCCGGAGCGGGGCTTCCATCAAATCGATTCGGTCAAACCGATTTCAGCGCCACTGGCCGCCACCGAAGATCCAATCCCAGATGCTGCGAACCGGCTGAGTACCGCGAACCTGACCCGTCTTGTTTACCATGATATCCCCCGTGTTCCGCGGGCGAGCCAACGGCTCCCGCGAGAGGGCATTTACCATTAATGGTAATAGTTAACAAGGCGATAATCATATCAGGCGGCGGACTCGATCTCCCCTGGCATCAGCAAGCTCAGCAGCGCTGCAATCGGCATTGGCCGGCCGGTATGGTAACCCTGGACATAATCGCACTGCATGCGGCGAAGCTCGGCCAGCGTCGCCGCGTTCTCGACGCCTTCGGCAACCACCTTGCGACCCAGGGAATGAGCGAGCTGAATCGTCGAGTGCACCATGATTCGGTCGCTCTGCGACTTATCGAGCATGCCGATGAAGCTGCGGTCGATCTTGATCTCGCCCGCCGGAATCTTCTTCAGATATTCGAGCGTCGACAGCCCGGTGCCATAATCGTCGATCGAAAGCTGAACCCCCATCGCGCTCAACCGCTGGAGATTCGCGAAGGATTCGTCGGCACTCGCGATCGCAGTGGTCTCCGTCACCTCAAGCGTGAGCAGTTCCGGCGCGAGACCATGGCGGCTGAGCGTCCGCTCCACCATTCCCACCAGTCCCGGCTTGTCGAGCAGTCGCACCGACAGGTTCACCGCGATGGTGAAACGCTGGCCGCGACGATTGATGTGGGCAGCAGTTGCGACGGCAGAGTCCAGGATATGCGCGGTCAGATTCTCGATCCGCCCGCTCCGCTCCGCCGCGACGATGAACTGGCTGGGAAAGATTTCACCCTTTTCCGGATGCTTCCAGCGCGCCAGAGCCTCGGCACCGATGATGCTATCGTCGCTGATGTCGAGCTTGGGCTGATAGGCGACCCAGATCTCGCCGCGGTCGATCGCCTGGTCGAGGCGCCCGAGCAGCGACAATTTCCATTCGGCATCCTCCAGCGTAGCGGGGTCGAAGGTCGCCCAGCGCTGGCCCTCCTTCGCAGCCTCGTCGGCGGCGACCAGCGCGCTCGACACGCGCTGCATCAGCGGCCGCGACGGATCATTGTCGAGCCCGAAGGTGACGGAGAGGTCGACGAGCTGCGTCGAGACGATCACCGGGCTGCGGAACAGCGCATGCAGGCCGTTGAGCTGTTCGACCAGCGCTTCATCCCGCTGCGCAGGCGCAAGCCAGATGAAGATGCCCTCATCGGCCTGATATATCGGCGAGCCGATCGCGCCGAAGCTGAACCGGCTGGCAATCTGCTCGACCAGTTCCTTTTCATAATCTTCCGGCAGCGCGGTGGTGATCTCGGCGAAGTTCTGCACGCGCGCCGCGATGATCGTGCCCTGCGCACCCGCGCCTTCCTGGCGCAGCGCGTTGAGATTGGGCAGTCCCGATATCGGGTTGGTCAGCCCGCGGACCTGATATTTCCGCCGGACATTGCCATAGAGACGAACGCCCGCAACGACCGTGAGCACGCTCAGCGCGGGTGTGACTTCAAGGAAGATATGCCGGATCTCCAGGATGACCGGACCGAGCAGGAAGAGGGCATAACCGCTTGCCAAGGCGATTCGTGCCGCCGGACGGTTGCGGATCGTCAGGAAGGCCGCCGCGAGCGCCGTGGCGATCATCATCGGCGGCAGCCAGCCAAGCATGATCGGACGCCCGGCGCTCAGCGTTTCGGCAGCGAGGACATGAAAGAAGATGGCCGGGACGAAGGCGTAACCTGGCGCGAAATAATGGTCCACGCTGCCCGACGTCTGCGCGATGATGACGGTCTTGCCGGCGATCGCCTTCTCATTGCCGAGCCCCGACAATATGTCACGGGCGCTGACCACGGGAATCGAGCGCACATCGATCGAATAGTCGATCGGGAAGCGGGTTTCCGGTTCGCCAGGCACACCGCTCAGCAAGCTGGCCAGCGACGGCATCTTTCCGTCGGCCAGCGCCAGCGCATAGGGATGCTCCCAAACCTTGCTGTCGCGCAGCACCCACAAATTGGTGTTCGCCGTGCGGGCATATTGGGAGAATCGGGCGATCGGCCGGCTGTCCGCTTCCGCGCCTGAAACCATGTCGACCGAAAGTCGGCCGGGCAGCGACACCAGCCCTCGCGATGCACGCAACGCCGCTTCAAGCTTCGCATCATCCGCCGGTGTGCCAGCCGCGAAGAGATCGACGCCGAGGTGAATATGCTTGGCCTTGGCTTCGCGGAGCCTGGTGACGATCTCGCCCAGCCGCGCGCGCGGCCACGGCCAGGGACCGATTTCAGCGAGGCTGAGGTCGTCGATCCCGACCACGACGAACTGGCCGCTGGCGGGGCCGCTGTGCATCTTGGCCCGCACCGTCTTGCCGGCAAATTCGAGCGGTTCGAGCAGGCCGACCACGCCAACCACCAGGCCAAAGAGGAGCGCGGCGCAAATTATGCGCAGATTTCGCCCCTTAAACGGCGCGTGTTGAGAGGATGGTGTCGACCCCATGCCTGTGTCTTTGACCTTTCAATCCATTCTTGAACAAAAATCCTTAGCGAAACGGAAACGACACCGTCCGGAACCGCACTTTCCCGGGGTGGCGAGGGGCGGAACCGTCTGATAGGCAGCGTGCCCGCAAGGCTTTGATTACTATAATAGGATAACCGTAACGCGTTCCGCGGATGCCGATGCACAGCAGGGGAAAGGGGTAGGCATTGAAAGTGCGCGTGATTCTCGTCGCCTTGCTGCTGCTTTGCGGTCTCTTCGGCCCGGCTGCGGCCGCGCCCGTCATCCTCCGGATCAACGAGCCGCTGTGCCACGCCGTTTCGGCGGAGAGCGCCGTCGGAGTTGCGCCCGCCGCAACATCATTCCACTGCGAAGGCGATCCTGCCGGCTATTCCACGGGCACCTTGTGGCTGCGCACCGATCTGCAGGCCACGCCGCACAAGGACGACGGGTTGACACTGCTCGTCCACCAGACCCGATTCGAACGGCTCGCCGTCACCTTCGCTTATGCCGACGGCTCGACGCGGACGGCCGAAGTGCGCGAGGGCGCGTTCGGCACGCATTGGCGCGTCGGCGGCCAGATCGCGTTCGAGGCGCCCGACCGGAATGTCGCACTCGTCGGCATGACGATGCGCATCGACAAGCTGGCCAGCCACAACCTGTTGCGCATCCGAATCATGGAAAAGGGCGCCGCCGATACCGAAAGCTCTGTGGTGGCGGCCCTTATCGGTGGGGCGCTGACGCTGCTGCTGCTGGGTGCACTCTACAATCTGTCGCTCGCGCGTGCGGTGCGGCGGCAGTTCATCGCCTGGCACGGCGCCTGGGCCGCCTGCGTGCTGTTGTGGGGCCTGTTGTGGTCGCAACTCGCGCTGCTCGTCGTTCCGCAGGTGGCGGGCGCGCCGGCAGCGCAACTCTGCACCTTCCTTTCGACGCTCGCGATCACCTTTGCGACGGTCAGCGCGATCACCTCGCTGGAACGGCATTTGCTGCCGCAGGCGGTGCGCATCGGCGGGCTGATGCTTGGCGTGTCGATCAGCCTGCTCGGCCTGGTGGCAGCGTTCATCCGCACGACCGCGATCGACATGGTGGGCGCGGTGCTTGGCATCCTTATCATCGCCGATCTGCTGCTGGTGGCGATCTGCATCATCTCGGCCTGGCGCCGCGGCAGCCCCGAGGCGCGGGATTTCGCGCTCGCCTGGGCCCCGCCGATGGCGACGTTGGCGCTCACCCAGTTCATCGACATCGGCGATCGCCTGCTCGGCGGCGGCCCGCAGATCGCGGTGCTGATCGCGTCGGCCCTGCAGACCGCCTGGCTGTCGCTGGCGGTGACGCTGCGTTTCGCGCGGCTGCGCGCCGAACGCGATGCTGCCCGCGCCGCCGAGGCAGAGATGGACGAACTCGCCCGGCGCGATCCGTTGACCGGGCTGCTCAACCGCCGCGGCTTCATCGATGCGGCGAGCGACGCACTCAATGACGATGAGGAGCAGGGCACCGCGTTCGGGCTGCTGCTGATCGACGTCGATCATTTCAAGACGATCAACGATCGCTTCGGCCACGATATCGGCGATGCGGTTCTGCAACGAATCGCCCATCGGCTGCGGCAATGGGAAGGCGATATCTGCATCGCCGGCCGCTTCGGTGGGGAGGAATTCATCCTCGCCGTCCGCGGCCTCGGCGCCGGTCCGCTCGGCAAATTCGCCGATCGCGTGCGGATCGGCATCGCCGATCATGGCTATGCCGATCTGCTACCCGACGGCGCGGGGGTGACCGTCAGCATCGGCATCGCGGATGCGCGTTCCGGCGACAGTTTCGAGGCGCTCTACAAGACGGCCGATCGGGCGCTCTATGAAGCGAAGCGCGCCGGTCGCAACCGGGTGGCGCACGGCAAGGCAGCGGCTACCGCATCGCCCGGCAAGGCAGCCAGCCGCGCCTGATCCTGCTAAGCCGGCAGGCGGAAGATTTTTCCAGGGTTCATGATGTTCCGCGGGTCCAACGCCAGCTTCACCGCGCGCATCAGATCGACGGCGTCGCCCAGTTCCGCCTCCAGCGCATCGATCTTGCCGAGGCCGATGCCATGCTCGCCGGTGCAGGTGCCGCCCATCGCCAAGGCGCGCTCGACCATGACGCTGTTGAGACGCTTGGCCTCCGCCAGTTCCTCGGGCCGATCGGGATCGACCACGAAGACGACGTGGAAATTGCCATCGCCGACATGCCCCACGATCGGCGCAGGGATAGCGCTCGCCTGGATGTCCGCCTTGGTGGCGAGGATGCATTCGGCAAGCCGGCTGATCGGCACGCAGACGTCTGTCGACCAGCCCGTCGCGCCAGGGCGAAGCGCGAGCGCGGCATAATAGGCCTGGTGGCGCGCTTTCCACAGCCGGTTGCGTTCCTCGGTCGAGGAGGCCCAGTTGAGCTCGCCGCCGCCATGGTCGCTGCTGATCGCACCGACAATCTCCACCTGCTCGCGAACATGGGCCTCGGTGCCGTGGAATTCGAAGAACAAAGTGTTCTTTTCGGCAAGGTCGGTCTTGGCCCATTGGTTGACGGCACGGATCTGGACGTCGTCGAGCAGTTCCACACGCGCCAGCGGCACGCCGATCTGGATCGCCTGGACCACGGTAGCGACCGCGCCCTCCAGATCGTCGAACGCGCACACCGCCGACGATATGGTTTCGGGAATGCCGTAGAGCCGGAGCGTCACTTCGGTGATGATGCCCAGCGTGCCTTCCGCACCGACGAACAGCCGCGTGAGATCGTAGCCGGCGGCGGACTTGCGCGCGCGGTGCGCGGTGGTGATGACGCGGCCATCGGGCGTCACCACTTTCAGCGCCAGCACATTTTCCCGCATCGTGCCGTAGCGCACTGCATTGGTGCCCGATGCGCGCGTGGAGGCCATGCCCCCCAGGGTAGCGTTCGCGCCGGGGTCGATCGGGAAGAACAGGCCCTTGTCGCGCAGGAACAGGTTGAGATCCTCGCGGGTGACGCCTGCCTCAACCGTGCAGTCGAGATCCGCCTCGTTCACCGCGACGATGCGGTTCATGCCCGTCATGTCGATGGTGATGCCGCCGCGCACCGCCGCGATATGGCCTTCGAGCGAGGTGCCCGCGCCATAAGCGATCACGGGGATGCTGTGCTCGGCGCAGATCGCCACGGCCGCCGCCACCTCTTCAGTCGATTGCGCGAAGAGCACCGCATCGGGGCTGCGCGCAGCATGATAGGTTTCGACCTTGCCATGCTGGTCGCGCAGCGCCTGGTTCTGGGTGAAGCGGTCGCCGAACCGATCAGAGAGGGCGGCCACCGCGGCTTCGGGCAGGCATGTCGCGGGCGGAGAATCGAGAAGGGTCGTCATGCCCACCCCTATACACCCTCAACCCGTCGAAATCGCGACCGACACTTCCATGATCGGCAACGGATCTTCGGGCATGCCGCCGATGCTCACGGCTCCGCGCGAGGTGAAGTTGAACGTCATCAGCGCCACCAGCATCGACGCGATCTCGGCCGGATCATATTCGTCGCTGAGGCGGCGCGCAGTCTCCGCATCCATGCCCGCCGGGAAACCGAGATAGGAATCGGCGAGTGCGATCGCGAGTTTCTCACGATCGGCAAGCGCGCTGTCCTGATAGCCATCGGCCACCATTTCAGCGCGGTCCTCGGAAAGCCCGTCGGCGCGCGCAACATCGTAGCGCACAGCCTTGCAGAACACACAGTTCACGGTGCGGGCATTGCGCAGGCGCAATATCTCCAGCAGCGAGGGCGAGACCAGGCTGTCCTTCCAGACGTGGCCGTTTAGCGCGATCACCTCGTCCACCGTCTCGCCGACGAGGCCGAGGGCGCTATCACGGATCACATTCCCGGTCTGGGTGCCGGGGCCGTTGGCGCGGGGCTTAGCCGACATAAGCGACCTCCTTGGCTGGAACATAAACGGCCATGTCGCTGAGGCAGCGTGCCGCGCGGATACGGCCGTCGATGCAGCCGAGTGCTTCGATCAGGAAGACAAAGCCGGCCTCGCCGACATGCGTCTTCACCGCATCGGCCACCTCATCGGTGATCGACTGGGGATCGACCCAATAATATTCGGCGAAGAGCAGGATCGCCTTGTCCTTCGGCGAGAAGGCCGGATCGTCGAGCGCAGCACCTGCTAGCACCGCGGCACGACGACCTGCCGTCACGGGCGAAACCAGCAAGGGATTGGTGGCGGCCATTTCCGCGCCGCTCTGGTGCAGCCGCGCAAAGGTCAGCCGGCACAGTTCGAGCAGTTCGACCGGCACATGATCCTGCTTCCACAGGCTGGCCCATAGCCGCGCAAAACTGGCAGCGGCAGGCCCGGCCTTGGCGAGGGCATCGTCGAGGCTGATACTGGTTATGACATCCGTCATCGGCGCTTCCTTTCAGGCGGATTGCGGGGCAAGAGCGGCGCGGACGACGCCGGGGAAATCGGGGGCGGGTGCGCCCATGCGCGCCGAAACGCTGATGCCCTGGGTGGTGAGCAACAACCATCGCGCGGTCGCAACGGGATCGAGGTCAGCGCGGATCGAGCCGCCGGCCTGCCCACGCTCGATCAGCGCCGCGAAGGCACGCTCCATACGGGCATAATAGCCGTCGATGATCGCGGCGACTTGCGGATCGGAGCGGCCGAGTTCGGCAACCGTGTTGGTGATGAAACAGCCGCGCAGATCATAGCCCTGCACGACGGCATCGTTCGCAGCGCCGGTCGCCGCCTCGAAATAGGCGATGATCGCGTCGAGCCCGTCGCCTTTCTCGATCAGCGCGATATAGGGCGCCGCGATGTGGGCGATGTAGAATGTCAGCGCGTCGGTGAAGAGGCCCGCTTTGCCGCCGAACGCCTTGTAGAGGCTGTGACGATTGACGCCGGCCGATCGCGTCAGCGTATCGACATCGCAGTCGGCGAAACCGTGCTCCCAGAATTGGAACGTCGCACGTTCGATCACCGCTTCGCGATCATAAGCTATCGGCCGGGACATGATGGGTTCGCATCGCCCTCAATTCAGAATGATTGTTCTGTAAATGCCGGTGCCCGTCCTGTCAACGCGTGCGCCTAGCGTGCGTTCGCGATCGGCCCGACGCTGAAAAAGCCGGTCTTGTAATTGAGGATCACCGGCATGGTCCTGACGCCGGGCTGCGCGGTGAACACCACCTTGGCCAGTGGCGGCTTACCCAGCCCCAGCTTCGGATTGTTCGTGAAGCCGACGCCATCGGTGCTGGTCGAAAGATCGGTATCGCCATTGGCGTCATGCAGCACAGCAATCGCATAACGGTTCGGCCCCGGCAGCGCGACACAGACATCCACATCGCCCGAAGGCGGCACCGGCAGTTCGATGCGTTTGAGCTTGCGTCCCTTGGCCAGGAAATCCTCCTTCCGATCGCTGTAGAGGCGCACGATCAGCCCGCCCGCGCGGTTCTTGAACCCCTGGATGCGAAGGCGAACCGCGGGGCCGGAAGCCCCCGCCACGCAGGCTTGGGTGTCGGGCGGCTGCGATCCTTCGCGAAGCCCCTGGGCCGGAATAGCGCTGCTGCCGAAAAGCAATGCGGTGGTCAGAGCAAGACAGGTCGGTCTATTCATTGCCGCTCCCTTCCGGCGGTGGCGGACGACCCGGCGCCGATCGGCTCACCAGCCGGTCGATCGCATCGGGCACCAGCCGTTCGGCAAAGCCCGCGATGAACGCCCAGATCAGCATCTTGAAGAAGTCGCCCGGCTCGGCAAAGCCCATTCGGCCGGCCAGCAAGGCGAACCAGCCGCAGGAGGGGCCGGCGGCGGTGTAACAATCCTTGATCGGCTCGGGCTCGACACCCTTTTCGACCTTGTCCTTGTCGGGCCGGCGGGAGATGGCGATCGGCGTCGCCTGCCCATCTGCCCGCACCCCGCCCTCCGGCGCTGCGGCCAGGTTAAAGCTCAGCTTTGCGGCCAGCACCTGATTGGCCTCGGCATCGACGGGGCGCGGAAAGATGCCGCCTTTCACCCCCAGCATCTCACCCGCGCCCGAAACGAAGATGAAATAGAGCAGCAGCGAAAAGATGCTGCCGCTGATCATGCCCAGCCGGATGCCGCGCCGCCCAAAGCGCAGCGGCGCCAGTTCGAAATAGGGATCGGGGCGCCGGTTCCCTTCGCCCACCGCGGCCTGCAGGCGGCGGATGGTGCTCATCGCCGCGCCCAGATAGCCCATGAACATGATCATGATCAGGCCGACGAGGAAGATCTTCGAAAAGTGGACCGAGGACATATCGCTGCCGCGGCCGAACAATGCCTTGATGAGAACGTAGGTGATGGCGACGAACACAAGGAAGATCGAAATGTCCCTGACGATCGTCCAGCCCACCCAGCGCTGGAGATCGTTGATCGTGCGTTCCCCTTCGCGGTTCATCAGGAAGATGCGGTTGATCTGGCCCAGCAGCGTGATGGCGTCGGCTTCCACCAACGTCATCGCCTCGTCGGACAGTCGATCGGGATTGGCGAGCGAAGGCGGCTTGGACGCGCGATACTGATCGACCGAACGTGCCGACGCCACCCGTTCGAACCGCTCACGGATATTCCAGCAAGCCCGGATCTTCATTTCCTTGGGCAGCAGCCGCACCAGTTCCATCTCGCAGGCCACGAGTTGGGAGAAGTCGGCCGTCGCGCGTGCCACGCCGTTCCGCCCGTCGAACAAAGCGGCAATCCGGTCGGTGAGTTCATGCATGCGCGGATCGTCCCGATCGGCACCGACCGCCATGGCGTGAAGCGACCTCGCATAGGTGTCGAACAATTGGACATCGCGATCGGAATTGTCCGATGATCTTCTTGGAAAGCGTGGTCTGCCGAACGGCCAAAACGGCTTCGACATCCGGCACTCCTTGCCCACTGCGCACAGCGAACCTACCATGAATCGGCCGCAACAAACAATTTAGGCCGAAACCGGAGACAGGATGGCGGGAAAGGCGGGGGCCGCGAACCTCAAGGTCTGGGGGATCAGCGCCACGATCATCTTCGCGGCGACGGCGGTTTGTGTCGCCACCGGCGTGACGGATGGGCTGGACCGTGCTTCGATGCTGGCGCTCCGCGGCGGCGAGCCTGCGGCCACCACCGTCAGCGCAATCACAGCGATCACCGATATCGGCGCCAGCATCGTGCGGCTGCCGGTGGCGCTGGTTGCCGTCGCCTTGCTCTGCGCTGTTCGGCGCTTCCCCGCCGCCTGGTTCATTGCGGTTGCGGTCACGGGCGGACTGATCCTTACCGGCCTGCTCAAACTGATCTTCGCGCGGCCCCGGCCAGATCTGATGCCGCACCTCCAACAGGTGACGTCGACCGGCTTTCCCAGCGGCCATGCACTGGGCGCGACCGTCACTTATGGCGCGCTGGCGATCGTGATCGGTTGCATGGACGATCGCTACAGGCGCAGCGCGATGGCCTTCGTCATCCTGCTCGTTGGAATCATCGGGCTGACGCGAATCTATCTCGGCGTCCACATGCTGACCGACGTGGTTGCGGGCTGGAGCGTCGGTGTCGCCTGGCTGGCATTATGCCTTGCCTTCGCCCGGCAGCGTCGCGCCTGATCAGATCCAGGCGCTGCCGCTGGCGCGACCGTGGAGGAGTGCCGCCACCCGCTCGAAAGCGCGCCCCAGCCGGTCATGATCAATGGCTCCGCCGATGGATATGCGGACCGCGGCGACCGCTTTGTCCTTGCGTGGCGAAAACGCCTCGCCGGGCACGATCGACAGCCCGGTCGAGCGCAGCCCGGCCGCAAGTTCCGCGCCCGTGACACGCTCGCCATCGAACTTCAGCCAGATATGATAGCCTTCGGGATGCGCTGCATAGTTGAGCCCCGTCAAATGGCGCGCGGCGATGCGCTGGCGCGCGACCGCTTCCGCCCGCACCCCGGCGACCAGTTCGGCAAATGTCCCGTCGCGCAGCCAGGCGGAGACCAACGCGGCATTGAGCGGCGGCGCCATCACCGCCGTCTCATGAACTTGCCTGGCGAGCAGCCAGGCGTCACCGATCGTCGGCGCGCGCAGATGCGCCACCCGCAGCACCGGCGAGATCACCTTCGACGTGCTGGCAATATGCCAGGTCCGTTCGGGGATGAGGCTGGCGAGCGATGGCAATGGCTGCGACGGCAATTGGCCATAAGCATCATCCTCAATGATCGTCGCGCCATGACGGCGGGCGATCTCCGCAATTGCGTGGCGCCGCTCGATGCCCAGCGTCGCCGCCGTCGGATTGTCGTTGGTCGGCACTAGATAGATCGCCTTCGCCCCGCCCGCGATCGCCTGTTCGAGTGCGGCGGGGTCCATGCCTTGCGCATCCATTTCGACCGGCGATAGCTGGATGCCGAGCCGCGCAGCGAGTGCCAACAGGCCGGGATAGGTATGGGCGCCGGTACAGATCCGGTCGCCGGCAGAAAGCGTCGTGCCCAATATCGCATGGAGGGCATTCTGTCCGCCCGCGGTGATGGCGAGTTGATCCTCCGTCGTCGCAATGCCGCGTGCCACCAGCGCCTCGGCCGCCTGCGCGCGATCGTGCGCATTACCCCCGCTCGGCTGATATTGCAGCAGCGGCGATCGGCCGCCGGCGCGGAGCAATGCCGCGGTGCCCGTGCGGATCGCCTCGTCGAGCAGGCCGAAACCAGGCTGCGGCGGCATGTTCATGCCGGTATCGTCCGAAGCCCCATCCGCAACCGGCGCCGCTGAATTGCGGACATAGCTGCCGAGCCGCCCGGCACCTTCGATCAACCCCGCCTCCCGTGCGATGCCATAGCCCCGCGTGACCGTGGTCAGGTCCACGCCGAGCAGACGGGCAAGGTCACGCTGCGGCGGCAGACGCTCTCCGGCGCGCAGCACGCCGCCGCGGATCGCGCGACCGATCGCATCGGCAATGGCGCGATATTTGGGACCGGATTCCGCGCCCAGATCGGGCAACCAGTTTTGCATGGATCAACGTCGCATTATGTATGGTTGTTGTATGGATATATGCGGCATATCTGAGCGCCAGGCAATGCTGCTGGAGCCGAATCATGGACGTGCCGGAAGCTGATACGGACCGGGAATGGCCGAAGTTGGACCCCATCCCCACGGGCATCCGCGGCCGCTGCCCGCGCTGCGGACAGGGCCATTTGTTCGACGGCTTCCTGAAGCTGCGCGACGATTGCGAGGTGTGTGGGCTGAGCTACGCCTTTGCCGATCCCGCCGACGGGCCGGCCTTCTTCGTCATCTGTTTCGGCTGCGTGCCGGCGGTGATCTTCACGCTGGGCATCCAGATCGCCTTCGATCCGCCCTGGTGGGTCCACCTGCTGACATCCCTGCCCTTCCTGCTGGTGACCTGCCTGCTGCCGCTCCGCCCGCTCAAGGGCTGGCTCGTATGCAGCCAATATTTCTTCAAGGCGCGTGAGGCGCGGATCGTCGGCACCTGGTATCCCTATGGCCCCGACGGCCCCGGCGTCACGTCCCCCAAGCGGCTCTGGTGAGCGCGATGACGCCCTCTCCTATCGAGGCTGCCCGCCGGGCCGCCGGAAAGCTGCTGCGCGATCGGGGCTATGATCGCGAGGCGGCGATTGTGCTCGCCGGCGAAGGCGACGATTTCGCCGAAGTCCGCATCGCGCTCAATCTGCTGGACACAGAGGCCCGCGACCGCCAGCGCCAGACACAGGCGCTCGCCGCCTATGCCGACGCGGATTTCTGGGATGAAGCCGGCGCGGACCTGTCCCCCGCCCTCACCGACCGCGGCGCCATCGCCCGCGCCGCCCTCGCAACGCACTGACGCCGATCCAACCGGCCCTCAGGCGATGGCAAACGGCTTCTGTGCGTCATAACCGCCATTAGGCACCCCGATCACATTGTGCTGCGGAGATTGCTCGTTCGGCATCTTGGCCAGGATGCGTTGATAAAACAGCGCATAATCGCCGCTGAAATGGCCGTTCGCCCATATCCGCAACAATTCTTCGGTGAATAGCCCGTTCGCTACCCCGTCATAGGAATATTGATTGTCCATGCAGCCGGAGATCAGCCGGACCGTGCAGGCAATCTGGGCCGCGACATCGCGAGCACCACGTTCGGCCAAACCCCGCTGTAACTCGTCATAGAATTCGCGGTTCTGCCTGTAGGTGCGCCCTGCGATGGACAGCGGCATCGCCCGTGGAGTCGCTCGCCAATCTTCGCTGACCTCGTCGGCGGTCAGCACGAGCTTGCTTGCCCCCTGCGTCTTGTAGATCGTCCCGCTGTGGCAACTGTCGGAAATCAGCAGCACGCGCACACCCGCAGCGAATTTCGTCCATAGTTCACCAAGCTCGTCGTCGATCAATTCACCGTCATACAGACACCAGGTCTCATCCTTCCCATCGGGCTCGTCGCCGCTCGGATCGGGAATGCTGCCGCCGTGGCCGGAATAGGTGATCAGGAAGATATCGCCCCCCTTGAGCACCGCAGCGGCATTGCCGATGGCGGCGACGACCGCAGCCCGCGTCGCCGCTCCGCGAATCAGGTTACTCGTTGCGAAGCCGGCTTGTTTCGCCAGAGCTTCCATATCCTCGGCGTCGAATTCGCACGCATTCAGTTCGCCGTCCCACCCGGCATAATGGGCCGGGTCGACGAAGTTCAGCCCGATATGCAGCGATTGTCCGCGGGGCCCCGCCGCCGCATTCTCTTTCGCTTTTGCCATTCCGACCTCCTGTTGCCGGTCTTGTCGGGACTTCAGCTTGTCCCGATCATGGGAAGACGCGCTTCACGATCGCCTCCACCAGCGGGAAGAGCAGCAGCACGCATCCGGCGAGGAGCAGGGCCGAAACCTGCGCCGACCATGTCAGCCCCAGCGCTTCGACCAAGGGGCTCTTCGTGGCGTAAAGCCAGGCCATGAATGCAAGCGTCGAATTGATCACCTGGTGGATCGGGACGGCTTCGCCCGGCTCGCGCGTGGCGAAGGCGACCCAGAGTGCCGTGGCAATGACCAGCAGGCCACCGACCCATTTCTGAGCGCCGATATTTCCCTCGCATAACCCGATCAGCACCTGATAGGCCGCGATGACCTCGCCGGGTATGTAGGTGATTAGCCGCCCCAGATAGCCGCCAGCACCCGGATCGGTTTGCGGTGGCGCCGCCGTTGGCGCCGCCCGTCCGACAGTCTTTGGCTGCGTCTCGATAGCGACCTGCACCTGGGGCAGGTCCGTCGGGGTCAACACGGCACGCGGTCTCAACCTTGGCATCTTCGCTTCCTCGCAATCAGCCGCGCCAGGCGGCGCTCATCAGTGGATGACCCCGAAGGTGATGCCGACGCGGTGTTCGTCGGCGAGAGATTTGATTTCGGTGCCGTCGGCATAAGTGAGACCGAGTTCGAAGCCGATCTCGCCCGCCCACCAGCGATAACCGAGCGACGCATCGATCCGGTCGATGTCCGGACCGTCGCCATCGACGAGCGGCAGATAGCGGTAGTTGACGCTGGCGACGAGGCCGTCCTGGGGATTGCCGTTGGCATCCAGCGACCGCCGAAAGCTTGCGCCGATCAGCCCGCCAAGGCCCAAGAGCGTGTCGGATTCGTCCAGGTCCGCGGAGCCCCGTTTCAAGACATAGCGTATGTCGGCTTCGGCAGCGACGTTGCAGCGCCCCTCAATGCCGAAGCCGATCGCCTTGAACATGTTGAGATTGCAGAAACCGAAATCAGGCACCCCGCCTGTGATCGGGACGAGGCTCGCCGCGCCATGCAGGAATTTGGCGTCGGTAACATAATCGAAGGTCGCGCCGATCCGCCCTGTTGCCCGAAGCCAGCTTGCCGGCCGTATCGTGCCGAGAGCGCCCAGTTCCAGCGCATCGACGTCATCCGCGCGTCCATCATCCTCCGCGGGCGTAGCCACCGGCGAGGTCTTCGTGCGAACGCGGCTGTAGCTATAGTCGGCGTAAACCATGCCGTAGCGGTCGATATTGCCGAACGCGATGGCGGCAGCGGCATCGATCGTCACCGTCGTCGTGCTTGTAGTTTCGCCCTTCAGATTGGTGCTGCGCAACTTGTCCCAGCCCACCCGGGCCGCAGACGCCGCCAGCCGGTCATCGCCGACATCGTCCAGTTCGTCCACCGAACCGCGAATGACCACGGGGTTGAGCCTGGTGAACCGCGCGGGCTTCTCCGGGCTGGCCGGTGCGCAGGTCAATTTATAAGGCGGGCCTCCTTCGAGCCGGAAAAGCCAATTGTTGAAACCCGCTTCTCCCCTTGGCGGGGGCTTGGGGCTCACCTGCAAAGCATTGGCAAGGTCCGTGTCCGATTGCGCGAGCTGCTCCTGCAGCAAGGCCGTGGCGCCCCGCAACCGATTGCTGCGATCGCTGAGCCTTTCGGCGAAGTCGGGCGTTGAAAGCGCGACAACGTCTGGCGCCAGTTCGTTCAGGCGCGCCTCCGTTCGGAGTGCCTGTTCGAGCCTGACCCGCTGGATTGTCCGACCTGCCATGTCCTGGCAGGCACGTTCCACGCCGCGCGTCGCTATTTCGATTTCCGTCGGTTCCTGCGCCTGCGCCGCAGCAAGCGGCATAACCGCAATGCTGCCGAAGAGGTGCAGGCCGGCCAGCCCCCAACGCCCCCTCACGGAATCTGATCTGCCAGATCGGCGATGGCGGTAACGAAACTGATGAGCGGCGATCCATGAAAGGACGCACGCGACGGCTCCGACATCCAGATATGCGGTATATCGGCAGCAAGCGCATTGAAGCGCTTGATCATCTTCTGGGAAAGTATCAGCCAGTTGTCCACGTCGAGCCCCAGATTCTTGGGGGCGACGGCTCGCCATTTATATTGCAGGTCCGGCCTGGCCTTCGCGATTTCGCGCCCCACCGCCTCTTCGGCCCAGGCATAAATCTGCTCCGGATCAGCCATTGCATCCTCCCGCTCCAATACCGGCCGGATATATCGCCTCAGTATCGATCAGCGTCGGGAGACTGGTTCAAAATGGAGTGCTGATCCCGAATTTGATTAAGTCGACTTGGCGTTTTTGCTGATTTATTTAGAAAATCGGCGATCCAACCGTCAAAAACTCGAACCGAATTCGCCAAAACCCTTTATCGCAAGCTCATCTCATATCGTCGAAGTCCGGGCTTGTGCGACGCAACATGGTCGCGCACCTTGGCAGGCGATTGAATCGAAACCCATTCCCAAGGAGCGAAGATGGCGAGATCCGTGCTGGTGACCGGCGGGGCCGGCTATATCGGCAGTCATGCCGTGCTGGCCCTGCTGGACGCAGGCTACAGCGTGTCGGTGATCGACGATTTTTCCACCGGGTTTCGCTCCGCCGTGCCGGACACGTGCGCCTTCTACCAGGGCGACATAGCGGACTGCGCGCTTGTCGAAAGGATCATCGGGGAGCGCGGGATCGAGGCGATCATGCATTTCGCGGGATCGATCATCGTTCCCGAATCCGTTACCAACCCGCTCAAATATTATGACAATAATACGGTGAAGAGTCGCAGCCTGATCGCCCAGGCCGTCGAGCACAATGTCCGCCACTTCGTCTTCTCGTCCACCGCGGCAGTCTATGGCGAGCCCGACCGGACACCGATTGACGAGGACACACCGAAGCAGCCGATCAACCCCTATGGTTCATCGAAGCTGATGACCGAATGGATGCTGCGCGATACCGCCGCGGCCCATGATTTCGATTATGCGGTGCTGCGTTATTTCAACGTATCAGGCGCCGATCCCAAGGGCCGCACCGGCCAGTCCACCGCCGGCGCCACCCATTTGATCAAGGTCGCGTCCGAAGTGATTGCCGGCAAGCGCGACGGCATCGCCGTGTTCGGCACCGACTATGCGACGCGCGACGGCACCGCGATCCGCGACTATATCCACGTCTCCGATCTCGCCGATGCGCATGTGCTGGCGCTCGACCGGCTGTTCGACGCACCCGGCCAATCGCTGCTGTTCAACTGCGGCTATGGCAACGGCTTCTCGGTGACCGAAGTGCTCGACGCGGTGGAGCAGGTCGCCGGCACGTCGGTCAACCGCCGGCTCGAAGGGCGACGACCAGGCGATCCGCCGGCGCTCGTCGCCGACAGCGGCAAGATCCGCGCAGCATTGGGCTGGACGCCGCGCCATGACGATCTGGCGACGATCGTCGCCCATGCGCTTGCCTGGGAAAGGAATGGCAGAGCGCGCTGAGCTTTATTCCGCGGGGCCGAACGCCTCGCGGAATGCCTTGGCGCTCTGCGGCTGCCGCCCGCCGGAAAGCTCGGCATTATAGTCCGGCGCGGCATAATCCCAATAAGCGTGATAGGCGACATTGTTCGCCTTGATCCATTCCGCCATGCGGCGGATGAACAGCGGATCGTCGCCCTGGCCCTGCCCGTTGGGCGAGGTGCCGGTGCCCCATTCGGGCAGGGCGATCGGCTTGTTGTGCTGGGCCGCAAACTCTTTCAGCCAGTTCAGGCTGTAGGGCTGGGTAAGGTGGTTCTGCCACCGTATCTCAGGGTCGACATCTTCCTTCCGCCAGGATGAATTATAGAGGTCGAGGCCGATGACATCGACGACGTCGTCGCCCGGATAGACCCTGTCGGGTGCGATCTTCTGCTGACCGCGCGCCGGGTTCCAGACGATCTGGAACTGCTGGCCGGGCACGCTGCGGAATATCTTCACGATGCGACGGAAATAGCGGACGAAGGATTCCGGATCCTTCGCCGCCGACCAGGCATACCAGTCGCCGTTGAATTCCCAGCCGATGCGCAGATAGGCATTGGCCCGGCCCTTGGCGACGAGGTTGCGGCCAAGTTGCGCGAAATGCGCGTCATAGGCCCCGTCGGCGCCCTCTTTCAGGGTAGTGCCCTTGTCGAGTAGCATCGGCACCGCCTGTGACACGCGATAGGGCGTGCCCGCCCAGCAATTGATGCTCCACGTCACCGAATTGAGCATGTTCTGCCAACTCGTCCGCTCGGTGAAGGCAACCACGCCGTCAGGCTCGCGTCCCGCCATCGCGATGAAGGCGGGCAACCGATCCCGGCCCGTGCAACCACCGCCGCGATAGACGAAAAGCTCCGCCGCCGTAGCAGCCGATGGCAGGACCGCAACGGCAAGCGTCAGGGCAATCAGGAATAAGGGTCGAGAAGCCATGGCGGCCTCCTTCGCAGCATCGGGGACCGGTTGACCGATTTGCGCGGCCTGATGCCAATATGCGTCTATCGAAACCTTGTGCGCCGCAATATGGTTGCGGCAACCCGTTTCGCTCGGTCGGCGAAGCCATTGGTTTTGGAGCATGATTTGTCGGTCAGTCACCCGAGATCGATGGCGACCGGCGAGTCAGCAGCAATTCGGCCGCCGCGGGACCTGCGGATCGACTTCCTCCGCGGCTTCTTCATCCTGCATCTTTGCGGCACCCATTTCACCTGGTTCGCCGATGTCGCGGGGTTCAAATCACCGCTGCGCTTCTACGGCCTGCCGAGCGTCGGCCTGTCGAGCCCGGCGGAGTTTTTCGTCTTCTTCTCGGGCTATGTCATGGCGCTGGTGCTGGCGCGGCACACGGAGAAGATCGGCTTCTGG
This sequence comes from Sphingomonas sp. DBB INV C78, assembly GCF_042693015.1. NCBI lineage: Bacteria > Pseudomonadati > Pseudomonadota > Alphaproteobacteria > Sphingomonadales > Sphingomonadaceae > Sphingomonas > Sphingomonas sp. DBB INV C78. Next base: position 3,657,173 of record NZ_CP170544.1, read on the forward strand.
CTGACCCAGGCCCGCACGCTCGACCGCGCGTGGAGCCTCTATATCTTCAACGTCTTTTCGTTCGCGGTCGTCGCCGCCTGCGTCGGCTTCCTGTTCGATCCGCAATCGAAGCTCTACGCCGTCAGCGGGGTCGAACGGCTGGTCGAGAACCCCGCGCGTTTCATGCGGGATTTCATGACCTTCCAGGACAATCTGGCGTTCTTCGAGATCCTGCGAAACTATATCTTCTTCATCCCGCTGGTCGCGATCTTCCTGTGGCTTGCGCGGATCCGGGTGTGGCTACCTTTGCTCATCAGCTTCGTGGTGTGGCTCGCCCACCAGACCGGGCTCACGACGCATCTCTCCTATCCGACCTTCAACCCGTTCGCCTGGCAGTTCCTGTTCTTTCTGGGGGCTACGATCGCGATCTGGAAGCCGCTGCCGGAATGGCAATTCCCCCGCCACAATGTGCAGATCGCGATCTGTCTTGCGCTGCTGGCGGGCGCCTTCGCCTTCCGGCTGATCGTCTTTCCGCAATTCCACGCCGAGCTTGTCCCTGGCGCGAACAAGACCGACGTCGGACCGCTCCGGCTGATCCATGCCGCACTGGTGCTGTGGGCGGCGCTGCTGTTGCTGCCGTCGTCACAATGGCTGGGCCGGTTCCGGCTGACGCGCGCGGTGATCGCGGTGGGGCAGAACTCACTCGAATGCTTCTGCCTGAGCAATGTGCTCGTCTATCTCGGCGCGCATCTGATGGGCCATGCGCCGCAATCCATGCCGCTTTACTGGGTGGTGCTGACCGGCCTGATCGGCGCCGAGCTTCTGGCCGCCCGGCTTTTCGGATGGTTCAAGGCCGAGCCCTGGCGCGCGGCCGCCTGATCCGGATCGCCGCTCCACACGCACAGTATCGCGATCAAGATGATCAACGGCGGGAACAGCAGGTTGCCGCCGCCCATCTGGAAATTGACCAGGCAGAAGATCGATATGATCGCGATGTCGCGCCGCCAGCACGATATCACCATGAAGGTGGCGAACAGGATCGATCCGATGATCCCGTAATCGATGAACAGCTTCAGCGCCGGGTTGCCGCTGCCCGTGAAGAAAAAGCCCGATCGCTCCATCGATCCGGGCCCGAAGCCGATCAGCGACCGGGTCTTGTCGGTATATTGGCCGATAAATTCGAACTGGGCGAAATAGCGGGCATAGCCGCTGCTGCCGCTATAGCTCGCCTCCCCCGCACGCCCCGCGAGCGAGGCGAACTGATCGGGAAAGACGAAGGCGGCGATCGTCGCCAGCGCTGCCAGCGCAAGCACGAACAACAGCACGCGCACCGTATAGCGACGGTCCGCCAGCATCAGGATGCCGATACTCAGCCCCAGCGCCAGCAGGCCGGTGCCCGAGAAGCTGAAGAGATAGGCGACCGCATAAAGCGGCAGATATTTGAGCTGGCGCTTGAGGAAAAACTCCACCGCCATGCCGAGCGCGAGAAGCTGGGAGAAAACGCTGGGCTCGATCAGGAAGAAGCCGTTCGATCGGATGATGCTCGAACCGTAACTCAGGATCGGATTATAGTTGTAGAGCGACTCGATCAGGATCGGATTGAGCGCCGGAAACGTCAGCATGAACGAGAATATGCGGACCCCGACGAACTGCAGCAGATATTGCGCAATGCCGAGCACCGCACACAGCCGGACATAAAATAGGAAGATGTCGATCACATCGTCGCGGTTGAAGCGGCCGGACGGGCCGACCAGCAGGCAGAGATAGATCGAAAGCAGCGAGAAGAGCGACAAGATGCTGAGTTGCTGGCGCGTCTCCGGCACGTTGATCGCGACCAGCGTGGCGATCAGCCCCTCGAGCGCGAACAGCCCGAAGACGAACAGAGGCACCATGCGGATACGGCCATAGCCAGACACGAGCATCAGCCCGATCAGCGCCAGGAACAAGGGCAGGCTGAAGAAGATTGTGCCGCCGCCGATGACCAGGCCGAAGCGCTGGAGGCACAGGCAGGAAATCAGCGCGAGATGGACGAACAGCCGGCTACGGCGCCGATCGACTGTGCTGTCCGGCAAGGCCGTGCCGATACGGCTCGTGGCTGGCGCCGCAGCGCCGGGCGCGATCGTCGCCATCAGCCGGCGCGGTCCAGCGCCACCGTTTCGGAGAAGTCCGCATCGGCGGTCACCGGCGCATGCGCCGCATCCTTCTCCACCCGCCGCCGCAGCCAGCGGGTCAGCCGCGCTTCCAGATAGACCTGACTGTAATGCGAAACGACCAGGGTCGGCCCGATCGCGATCAGCGCGAACAGCAACTGGCTCGCCGGACCCGCCTGCGCCACCAGCCCGAACTTCACCATCGCCTGCTTTGCGCCGGCCATCACCACAGGATGCCAGAGGTAGAAACTGTAGCTGACGGTGCCGAGCCACAGCATCGGTCGCGTCCTCAGCATCGCCACGAACGGCCCACGACCATCGACAATGCCCTTCAGCGCCATCGTGCCGAACAGGCCCCCCAGCAGGATCGCCGGCACCATCGTCAGCCATTGCCCGAACGGCAGCAGTGCCGGCGAGACATAGAGCATCGGCGTGCCCCACTGCGCCTCGATCGCGCGCCACACGATCAGGAACAGGATCAGGCTGGTGAGCGGCAGCGCGCCCACCCAGCGCCAGCGCGGACCATCGAGATGGTGGGCGGCGATGGCGACGCCCGCACCCATCAGGATCGCGCGCGGGAAGAAGACGACCAGCAGCGCGCCGACTGCGATCGCGATCGGCAGCCACCAGCGCACGCCCTTGCCCTTGAGCCACCAAGCCGCCGCGCACAGGGCATAGAAGGTCATCTCATAGCCGAGCGACCAAGCGGCGGGATTGATCTGGGGAACATGGATGAAGGGCGGCGGGGCCGCGAAGTTGAGCAGCCAGTCCCCAAGGGAGGGCCGCCAACGCCCCGTCACCAGCGCCAGCAGCGTGATGACGAGCAAGGATGCCCACAGTACCGGATAAATCCGCGTGACCCGATCCCAGGCAAAGGCGCGCAAGGTCGGCGCGCGGGCGAGCGCACCGACGATCACATAACCGCTGATGCCGAAGAACAGTTCGACGCCGAACTTCAGGCTTTCGAGCAGATAGGTTTCGAACCAGGAACCGGCGAGCCCAGGGAAGGTCGGCAAGCCCGAATTGACGACATGGAAGACGAACACGGCGAAGGCGAACAGCCCGCGCGCGCCATGGACGTTGGGATTGAGGGCCTTGCCAGGCTTCATCGGCCAACGCTCCCGTCTGAAGCGGGCGCGCTTGCGGGAACGATGGGCTGTGCTAAATTAACGATAAATCGGAAGGAGCGCCGCAGGGCGTTCCGAATTTCTCGCCGGGGCCGGGGGCAGCCTTCCATCGGTGGTAAATTCCTTAAGTGTTCCTATGTATCGACGAACAATGCCTATGCATGATCAACACCTTGGGCCGAATCCACCGCCGGCCGCCAATGCTGCTCGCGACTATGGCGAAGCGGCGGTCAGCCAGGTTTTGCCCATCGGCAAGAAGCGAATCATGTTCCGCTTCTGGCTTGCCGCGATCATCGTGGGCGGCGCGATCTGGGCGGGCATCGCCTACGGCCTGGGCCTGATCTAAACACGGCGCGGCGACCACGGCTCAGGTTGCCCCATAATTGGCATAAGAGCGGTAATGATAGTCGACATCGTCGACGCCATAAGCCGCGATCGCCTTCATATTGACGCGGCTGAGCACGATGCCGGCCGGCTCGATCCCGAGCGGGCGCAATTTCTTGAGTGCGGCGCGGATCATCGGCAGCGGCGTGACGTTCCAGCGCACCACCATCAGCATCGCATCGACATGCTGCAGCAGCGCACGCGCATCGACCGCGGCCAGCGCCGGCGCGGCATCGATGATGATAAGGTCGAACCGGCGGCGCGCCTCCAGCAGCAGCACCTCCATCACCTCGCGCCCGACGATCTCGGCATGGGTGAAGGGCTTGGCTATGGTCGGCAGCACCCAGGCGCCACTCTTCTCGTCGAGCACGCAGGCTTCCTCAATCCACGCCTTGCCGTTCAGCACATCTTCCAGATCGAGCTTCGGTTTGAGGTTGAGCAGCTTGGCGATGCTCGGCCGGCGAAGATCGCCGTCGATCAGCAAGGTGCGGCGGCCAGCCAGAGCCGAGACGCGCGCCAGCATCACCGCCAGCGTCGACTTGCCTTCGCCGGGCGAGGCCGATGTCAGCCCGATCACCTGGCCGCCCGGCCCCTCATGTTCCCATTTCTCGATATGCAGCCTGAGGCCGCGCACGGCTTCGGCCAGCAACGCCATCGGCCGCTCGACGACGAAATCGATCGGCGGCATATCACGATCTTCGCGCTCCGCGATCGTCCGCACCTCGGCGAGATTGGCGACGTGCGGGATTCCCAGTTTCTCTTCGACATCATGCGAGCTGGCGAGGCCGCGATCGAAGAAATGCAGCAGCCACACCGTCAATCCGGCGGCGATCAGGCCGGCGAGTGCGCCCAGCAGCAGGTTGAGCTTCTTGTTGGGGAAGCTCGGCTGCTGCGGCACCAGCGCCGGCGAGAAGAGGCGCGCATCATCATCCGAAACCAGCGCCTGCGTCGAAACCGCATTCTGCCGTTCCAGCATCGCCGCATAGTTGGAGCGATAGGCCTCGGCCCTGCGCTCCAGTTCGTTCAAGCGCACCGATGCCGCATTGCTGGCGGCAAGCTGGCCACGCGCACCGCTGGAAATGCCGCTGACCGTCCCGGCGCGCTGCTGGGCAACCGAAACGCGCGCCTCCAGATTGGAAACGACGCGCCCGATCTCGGCCTGGATGGCGGCGTCGATATCTTCGAGTTGACGCTGCGCCTTCACGACATCGGGATGGGTGGGGCGATACCGCGCCTGCAGTTCGGCGAGCTTGCCGCTGGTCTCCGCCCGCTTGCCGCGCAACTGCTCGACCACCGGCGAGTTCAGCGCCTCGCCGACATCGTCGCCACGCGAACCACGCGCCATTTGGCTGCGCGCGGTATTAAGCCGCGCCTGTTCTTCAGCCAGCGCGACGCGCGCCTGCGCATCCTGCTGCTTGTAGAGCGCGATCTCCTGCTCGGTCAGCGTCACGCCATCCGCGCTCAGTAGATTGTTGGCGGCGCGATAGCTGGCGACATCGCGTTCGGCCGCCTCCAGCTTGCCGCGGAGCTGATCGATCTCCTTGCCGAGCCCCGACCCTGCCATCTGCGCCGCCTGCACGCGGGTATTGGCCTTCACCGCCAGATATTGCCGCGCGACCGAATTGGAAACGCGCGCCGCCAGCACCGGATCGGGCGAGGTATAGGTTATGGCCAGCACGTTGGTGCCGCCGGGACGTTCGACGAGAAGCTGGCTGCGCAGCATGCCGCCGATCGCCGCGATGGCGTCCTCGCGCGACAATTGCTGCACGTCCTTGGCGAATTCGGGCCGACGATCGAGCTGCAGATCCTCGACGACGCGGTTGGTGACCGCGGGGGATTTGAGGATCTGGATCTCGCTGTCCACCGCGCTTTCGTCGGTCGATGCGCTGGGCACGACCTCCTTTTCCTTGGTCGCGACATTCACCAGCCGGCTATTGACGATCAGGTTTGCGGTTGCGGCGTAAAGCGGCGTCTGCCGCAGCGTGAACAGCCCGACCATGAAGACGACGAACAGGAAGACGGCAGCAAAGACCATCCAGCGCCGCCGCAATATGGCGAACAGCCGGCGCACCTCGCCACCGCGATCGGGCCTATGGGCATCCTCGCGCACGGGCGTGCGGATCATCGTCTGCCTGCGCGAAATGGGCGACGGACCAGGCAGGTCAAGCGGATGTTCGCTCATATCGTTCATAGCCTTGCCGTGATGCCGAAGAGGATACGGTTGTCCTTGAACGCCTTGTAGCGATCGACCCCGTCCGACTTCAGATCGAGATAGTCGTAGCTGAGACGCAGCGAGAAGGTGCGGTTCATCTTGTAATCGGCGACCGCGCGCGCAGCCCAGCGCTTGTCCTTGCGGTCGATGCCGTTGAAATTGTCGGTCTCATAGGAAACGGACCCGGACAGGATCAGCGATCGCAATAGTTCGTGATCGACCGTCAGTTCGCCGCCCGTCGTGATATAGCCGGTCGACTGCGGGATGCCGGCGTCATTGGCTTCTCGCTTCGCGGTGACGGTGACGGTGGTGAGCTGGGTCGGGAAGAATTCGACCTTGCCGTTGATGGCGAAGCCGGAGAAATCCTCGAACACCGGGCTGTCATAGTTGCGCGTGAGATAGCCGACGCCGATCTCGCCACGCGCCAGCACAGCGGGCTCGAACACGACGCCGCCCAATATCTCGAACCCATCGGAATTGCGCTGCTGAACGCCGGCTGTCTGCTGGCGATAGTCGCGCTGGTCGTATGTGACTTGGCCGAACCAGCTCAAAGCCGGCGACTGCGCATAGGTCGCGCGGCCGCGCAGGCGGAGCAGATCGCTGTCGCGGAAATCCTCGTCGATCGGCGTGCCATCGGCCAGCCGCGCATCCTCATAATCGAAGCGCTGCATCGAGGCTTCGCCCGAAAGCGAAAGCCTGGAGAAGTTGTGCGTCACGCCGAAGCCCGCGCCGGTGGTCGAAAAGCGCACGGGCTTTTCGGTCTGCACGAACACATCCTGCGATCGCCGCGATTCCCGCTGCCGCTGCCAGCGCGCCGCGAAGCGCACGGTAGTATCCGGCCCCACCGCGGCGATGCCGTCGGTCGCGGCATCAAGATCGGTGCCATTCTCGGTCGTAAGATCGGCGTAGCGCTCGGCCTGCGCGGCCAGGCGGACGTTCATGCGATTATCGCCGCCCCAGTTCGACTGGAACAGAAGTTGCGGCGATATGCGAATCGCTACGTCGTCCTGCTCTTCCGTCTCGGTCGCCAGCACATTGTCGTCATAGATGCCGGCCACGCCCAGCGACGGCCGCAGGACGAACGATGCCACCGGCACGCCCGGCGCCTCCAGGTCGGGATGACGGCGGTCGCGGACGGCAGTGTAGCGCTCGGTGAGCGACGGCCCCTGCGGCGGCAAGACCTGCGCATGCGCGCTGCCGGCGGCGATCGAGCCGATCGACGCCGCTGCCAGCAGCACCGCCCGGGGCGGCCTCGCCTTCATGCGCGCGCTCAGAAGTAACGCTCCTTCACGCGGATCGTGTCGCCGGGCAGCACGATCGTCTGGGGAGAAAGCGGGAAGCTTTTTTCCACCGTCTCGCCGAAACGCTGGATCATCACCGTCTTTTCATTGGCGCGATAGGTGAAGCCGCCGGCGGTGGCGATCGCCGCCATCACCGTCATGCCGGTGCGATAGGGATATTGGCCGGCCTTCTGCACCTCGCCCAGCACATAGAAGGGCCGATATTCCACCACATCGACGCTGACCTTGGGATCGTTGATCGCGGTTTCGGCGAGCCGCCGGGTGAGCAGCGCCTGCAGTTCGGCGATCGTCAGCCCCTTGGCCTCGACCATGCCAAGCAGTGGGAAGGAGATATTGCCGTCGCTACCGACGAGATATTCGGCATTGAGCGCATCCTCGCCATAGACGTTGATGCGCACCTTGTCGTCGGCGCCAAGGCGATAGACCGGCACTTGCGATGCCGTCGGGGTGGGCACGGGATCGGCCGCCACCACGCCGGCGGTGGGGATCAGCAAAGCCACGGCCATCAACAGGGCCAGCAATCGGGACAACATTGTCTGCCTCTCCATCTTATTGCACCGCCGCGCCATAGCGGACCTTGGCCTTGGGCCGTCCCAGCAGCAGGCGATGAATGAATCCGGCGCCCCACGCGATGTGCATCACGGTCAGAGCGGGCGCCGCGAGCAACAGGCAGGCGCTTCGGCGCCGGATCGCAAGAGCAGTGCCATAGACCGTGAGGATCGCGAGATAGGCAGCCGGAATCAGCAGCGCCCATGGCGTGAAAAGCGCCAGAATCAGCGCAAGCGCCATCGTCACCACCAGCGCCGGCGCCGCCATCTGGCGCAACCGCAGCGCCTCACGATGTTTCAGCCAGGTGCGCGCACGACCGCTGCCATAGCGGAAATATTGGCGCGCCAGCCCGGTCAGCGTGGTGCGCGGGAAATAGCCCACCTCGATATCGCCGGCGAGCCAGATGCGCCCGCCCATGCGGCGAATGCGGACATCCAGTTCGGCATCCTCGTTCGCCTCGAAATTGGGATCATAACCACCGGCCGCCTCGAACACCGAGCGGCGGAAGGCGGCGTGATGGCCATGATCGACAAAGCCCGAATAGCCACCGACGCGATGCGCCGACCCGCCCGTGCCGATCCGGCTGTTCGATACCGCGGCAATGGCGCGCTGCGTCGCCCCGCCGCCGATGCTGTCGAGCCGGACGACGACGCTGTCCGCCTCGTTGCGGTCCATCGCATCGATCAGCCGCGGCACATAATCTTCCGGATAGCGCGAATGGGCGTCGATGCGGACGATGCGGACGATCGCGAAAGGCAGCGCCTTCACCGCGAGATTGACGCCCGACGCCTGCAACCGCTGGGGATTGTCGACCAGGCGGATGCGTGGATCGCGCATCGAACGCTCACCGACGATCGCGCGCGTGGCATCAATGCTGCGCCCATCGGCGACGATGATCTCCGCGATCACGGCTTCGGGTTGCTGGACAAGCTGGTCCAGCAGGCCGCCGATATGGGCTTCCTCGTTGAAGGTCGGGATGATCACGGCGGTGCGAGGCATCAGGCGTGTCCCTCGATCTGGATGGCGCCGGGCACCAGGGCGGCAGCGAAACAGGCGCGAGCCCGCTCGCGAACCGACTCTCCGCCGCGGCCAGAGACGGCGCGGGCGAAGCAGGCCCGGCCCTCGGGGCCAGCCAGCCATTCCATCCGCGCCGGCATATCCGCTGCGGTAAAGTCGACACAGTTTTCAGCCGGCAGATATTCGCGAAACACATCGATGTCGGACGCGAGGATCGGTAATTCGCAGGCCATCGCTTCCAGCATCACCAGCGGCACGCCTTCCCAGCGCGACGGCATCAGCAGCAGGTCTGCCGCGGCAAGATAAAGATGCGCCTTGTCGGTCCACGGCACGGTGCGGATGTCGAGGCGGCCCGCCTCGTCCTGCGCCAGCGCGTCGATCGTGCCGCGCCCCTCGCCATCGCCAACGAACAGGAACAGCCAGTCGCCCAGATGCGCGCTATTCCGGCGCAGCGCATCGGCCAGGATGTCGAGGCCCTTTTGGGTGACGTCGAGACGACCCAGGAACAACGCAATCTTGCGCCCTTCCGGCAGATCGAGCGCGCGGCGCGCGTCCGATTGATCCACCCGTGGCGGCACATTCACGAAATTGTCGGCGACGACCGCTTCGCCCCGCCCGCCTGCCGCCACGATCTGGCGCGCGACCGAACGCGACGGCACGATGAAGCGATCCGGCCGGCGGTAGAGCGGCCGCCGCGCGGTATCGCCCACCCAGCCGTTCCGACCGATATCCGCCAGCCGATGCGCCATCGGCACATAGCTGACGACGAAGCGGTCGCGCGGGATCGCCAGCATCGGCACGACCAGATTCTCGATCCGGCCCTGCACCAGCAATGTCGATGTCGGCTGCTCCTCCGCGATGATGCGACGCGCTGCCCGTGCATAATCGCGCCGCAGGTAGCCGAGATAGGGTTCTGCCCAGCGCTTTTCGAAATTCCACGGCTTTAGCCGGATCGGTCCGCCCAATGCCGCCAGCCCATCTGCCAGCCGGCGATTGCCTTCGGGGAAGCAGGCGATGATCTCGTCGAAATGCCCTGCCTCGATCACGCCGGGCAACAGGTTCAGCAGCATCAGTTCATGCCCGCCGAATTGCGGACTGTCATGCAGCATCAGGAGCCGACCGCCGCTCATGCCGCAAGCTCCCGCCGGTCATGGATCAGCCGTTCGTAGATTGCGCGCGTCATCCCGCCGATCTCGGCCCAGTCCGGCGCCTTTGCCGGCCCTTCGTTCACTTCGCGCCCGATCGAAGCCTTGAGCGCCCCGGCCAACGCCACAGCATCGCCCGGTTCGACCAGCGTCCCGTTGCCGCCGTCCGAAATCATCTCGCGAAAGGCGCCAAGGTCGCTCGCCACCATCCATTTGCCGAGGTCGGCAACCAGGAACAGCACGCCGCTCGCCTCGATCGCGCGATAGGGAAAGACGAAGGTGTCGGCGGAATGGAGCAGCGCCGACATGGCGTCGTCATCTAGGCGCTGAGGACGAAAATCGAACAGGTCGTCCATCCCGAGCGCCGCCACCCGCGCACAATGCGGCGCCAGGTCGATCATCGGCTCGCCGGCAATGATGATTTCGATGCGGGCCCGCGTCTCGGCGTCGAGCAACCCGGCGGCTTCGATCAGCACGTCGAGACCCTTATAGGCCTGCAGCCGGCCGAACATGACGATCCGCCAGCGACCCGCGCGGCGCGGCTCGCCGCTCGATCCGCGCAGCCGAAGCGGCCCGTGCGGCACGACATGGATGCGGCGCGCGTCGATACCCTCCGCGCGCAACGTCTCGCGCCCGCCCTCGGTGTGCACGATCAGCGCGTCGACGGCGTGCATCACGCCGTGCAGCCCGTCGGTCTGCATCCGGCTGACCGCCTTGCCGTTGAACGGTGTCGTGTCATGCACCGTCAGCACCACCGGCACATGCCGGCGCATCTCGTTGATCGCGCGCACGTCGATGCGCGGCAGCACGGCCCATTGGAAATGGACGACGTCATAGCCGCTGCGTGCGATCCGCGCGGTCTGGCGAAGGCCCGCAATATGCTCGACGCCTTTCAGCAACTGCCACGGCTTGCCCTGCCGCCGACGCGGACCATCGGTCAGCCCGTAGAAGATCGGGCGGACGTTCGCGGCCGAAATCTCCGGCGCCTCATTGATGCGCAGGCGGCGGGTGAGCCACAACGGTGTCACACCATTGGCTTCAAGCCCTTCGCTCAGAGCGCCGTCATAAGGCGCCGTGAACAGCGACGGATCGACCAGCAGGCCTTTGAGAATGGTCATAGGTGCTCCCGACTTGGTTCAGGAGCACCCCCGGGCGGAAAGGACAGCGGGCACGGTGCGGGTGAGGATCGCCAGATCCATGGCAACGCTGCGCGAGCGGGCATAGAGCGTGTCCAGCGCCACGCGGCGGCGATAGCTCACATCGTTGCGGCCGCTGACCTGCCACAGACCGGTAATGCCCGGCCGCACCGCACAATAGAATTTGAAATAGCGGCCGTAGCGCGTGGCTTCCGCCATGACGATCGGGCGTGGGCCGACCAGGCTCATCTGGCCGAACAGGACGTTGATGAGCTGCGGCAGTTCATCAAGGCTCGATTTGCGCAAGAAGGCGCCAAGCGGCGTGATCCGCGGATCATTGCGCAGCTTCTGGCTGACATGCCATTCGAACGCGGCCGCCGGATCTGATTTCAGCAGATCCTGCAGACGCTGCTCCGAATCCACCACCATCGTCCGCAGCTTGAGGCAGGGGAACATCTTGCCACCGCGGCCGATGCGGCGGTGCATGAAGATGGGGGCGCCGCCGTCATGCGCCCAGATCGCCAGGCACAGGATCAGGAAGACGGGAAGCACCGCCAGCAGGATCAGCGCCGCGACGCTTATATCGAGCGCACGGCCTAGCAATTCGCTCTCCGGCCGGGCCGGAGCCGCGGGTTCCGCGAGCACCCGAAGGCCCCGGTCGGGATCGTCGGCAGTGAAATCGTTCAGGAAGGACATACCCTGGGGGACTTTGCTGCTGGATGACATGGTACACCCCATCTATTGCACTGCAACGACGCCTCCCCTCGTCATTGCGGAACCTGCTAACTGCCGTTTCAGACTATGAATACTGCGTTTCTATGTCGCTTCGCACAATAAACGACGAGCCGACCGGGAAACCGGGACGACTGCCTTCATGACGTCAGTTTCGGCATCGTCACGCCACCTCGGCGCGCCGAATCTCGCCGACGCAGCATGCTACCGATCGACAGGAATCCGACCAGCATCATCGCCCAGGTCGAAGGCTCGGGCACCGCGACGACCGCGAAATCATCCAGCTCGAATGCCGGCAGATCGGAATAGAAGCGGATCTGCTGGAGGATCTCGCCAGGGCCGAGATCGAATATGACCCGACGGTTCGCCTGCGCCGTAGTCGTCGATCCCAGGCCGGAGCCAATAATGTCCGCGCCCGTAAAAGTGTAGGTGCCGGTGCTGGTCACAATGGCCATCCGGTTGCCCTTGTCGATCGAGCCCCAATAGAAATCGAAACCGCCGATGCCCGGCCCATAAGTCAGGCCGGTGAAGTCGAGCGTGGCGAAGCCGCTATAGCTGGTGCCGGGCACCGCCAGATAAGCCGTTGCATCGCCGGCAGGGGCGGCCGCATTGGGCGGCGCATCACCGGTATAGATCTGATATTCGCCGGCGATCGTGACGCCGTGGCCGAGTTGGCCGGCAACGACCGGCGTCTCGAAATCGAAAAGCACCGTTCCGATCGCGCCGGGATCTGGTGCACCTGCGAAGGAAGTGACGAAAGTTGCCGCATGGGCGGCCGATGCCCCAAGAAAGAGGCTGACCAATGTTCCGGTAATAACCCTGCTCATTCGAGACTTTCCTTTCAACCAGAGGGGGTAAAGGGCCGTCGAATAGGATGAAGGTAACATTAACCAGCTTTGTTGCAAGTGCGTTGTGCACATGCAACAAATCGTCGTCTCCGCTGACACACCGCATGGTCGCCGTACAAGGACAAGTCATGGAAAAGAAACGCTTCCTGTGAAGGCAATCGTTCTGCTTTCCAGCTTTCGCAGTCGCGATTTCATCCGCGAGCAGCTCGAATCCATCGTGGGGCAGGATGAGGTGGAAGTGCGTTTGATCGTCCGGGACGATGGTTCCGATGACGATACGATGTCCATGCTGCAAGAGCTGGCCGCGACTGATTCGCGGATCATGCTGATTCGGGGAAAAAATCTCGGCGTCGTCGGCAGCGTCTTCGAACTGCTGAAGGCGGAGCAGACGGCCGAAGCCCCGTTCATCGCCTTTGCCGACCATGACGATATCTGGCCGCGCGGCCGCCTGGCGCGGCAGCTGACCGCGCTGTCCGCCCTGCCGGCAGATCAGCCCGCGCTCTGCTTCGGCGCCTTCCTGCGCGTCAATGCCAGGGGCGCACCGATCGACGGCGATCCCGTACTCCCGCCGCTGCCGGACAAAGGTGCCCTGCTCAGCGAAAACCAGGTGCCCGGCTGCACGATGGTGATGAACCAGGCGGCGCACAAGCTGGTGGCATCCAATCTGCCACCCGCCGACCGCATCTTCATGCACGACTGGTGGGTCGAACAGGTGATCGCCTTCACCGGCACCATCATCCGCGTCGAGGACGTCGTGCTTCATTACCGCCAGCATGGTGCGAACATGATCGGCGCGCCTTCGGACTTCCGTATCTGGCGGGATCGGCTGGCGCGGATCCGCAGGCTTCGGGGGCAGCATCCGCTATTGTCGCAGGTGCGCGAGCTTCATCGGCGTTATGGCGAGCGCATGTCCGTGGCAGACCGCGCGCGGATCGAGCGCTTCATCCGCGCGGCCGACGGCAGCCTCGCCGAGCGCCTCGCTTCGGTCTCCGCCGCCGGCTTTCGGCGCGCGCGGCGATCGGACGACCTTTTTTTGCGACTGCTACTGCTGATCGGATATTTCCGTTCGCAGGTGCAATAGATAGGCTCCGCACCATGCGTATCGTTTATTATCGTGATCCCGTCGGCAATTTCGGCGATGACCTCAACGAATTGATCTGGCCGCGCCTGATCCCCGAAACGGCCCAGGTGCCCGACGACGTCATATTGGTCGGGATAGGCAGTTTGCTCGACACCGATCGCTTCCGCGACGTCGACACGGCCGGCAAGCGCGTCTTCGTGCTGGGCTCGGGAGCCGCCTATGGGCGGCTGCCGGATGGGTATCAGGACTGGACCTATCTCGCGGTGCGCGGCCCGCTGACCGGCAAGCTGATCCATCGGCCGGAAGCCGCCATTACCGACAGCGCGGCCTTGCTGGCGACCCTACCAGAGCTCGCCCCGCGTGCGGCAAAGCGCGACGCCATCCTGTTCATGCCGCACCATCGGACGCTGGTGAACAGCCACTGGCAGAAGGCGGCCGAGCGCGCGGGAATGGAGTTCGTCGATCCGTGCGGGCGGCCCGAACGCATCCTCGAAGCCTATGGCCGCGCCCGGCTGGTGGTGACAGAGGCGATGCACGGCGCGATCGTCGCCGATACGCTGCGCATCCCTTGGATTCCCGTCATCATCTCGCCCGAGGTAAGCGTCTTCAAGTGGCGCGACTGGCTGGGGTCGATAGGTCTGCCCTACCGCCCGGTCAACCTGCCGCCGACCGCGCGACTGGAAGCTTTCCGCTACGATCGCATCACACGCCTGACCGAGACCGATGGCCAGGTGCCGAGCGGATCGCTTTCCAGCGACAGCGACGATGACGCGCTGATCGCCGATTTCCAGAAACGCTATGCCGGCGAGGTGAAGCTGATCGACAGCGTGCCCGCGTCGGCAGGCGTGAAAGCTGTAGTGAAGCGCATCATTCCTCTGTTCGATGGCCCCGCCACCGATCGCGCCGCCAAGGCGTTGCGAGCGGTTGCACAAGGGCCGCAATGGCTGAGCGCCGAGACGATTTTCCAGGACAAGGTGGAGCAGTTGCAGGCGGCCGTCGACACCTTCCGCCAGGCGGTCGCCAGCTAGGCGCGAAGCTTGCGCGCGAACGCCGCCATATCGCGGATCGAACGGCGGCCGGACGGCAACAGCACCGTCAGCAGGCCGAAGATCAAGTAGGACGCGGCGACCAGCAGCACCATCTGCCACAGCGCCGTCCAGCCAAGCTCCGCCTGCAACCAGTGGAGAGCCAAGCCACCCAGAATCGCGCCGCCAAAGATCTTGACCGAAAGCCTGAGGAAATCGCCCAGCCGCACCGGCCCTTTGCTGGTCACGTTCCACCACAAAAGCGGCGTCTGGATCAGCAGGCCCGACAGCGCCGCGCCCATCGCCACGCCGACCACGCCGCCCAGATGAAGGCCGATCGGATAGGATAATATGATCGCCAGCGATCCAATCCCGCCCCAATGGAGCTGCTCGCGCGTGCGGTCCTGGCTCTGGTAGAGCCAGGTCGCCGCCTGCCGCAACTGCAAGGTCAGCGCCGCCACGCCGAGCCAGGCGAAGATCGGCGCCGCTTCCGCCCATCGCTCGCCGAGCAGCGCCACGATCAACGGATGCGACAGCGCGATCGCGGCGACGATGCCCGGCGTGGTCAGCATCAGCATCGCGCCCAGCAACGACAGATAGGATCGCCGATATTCCGCGTCCTGCCCGTTCAAGCGGCTGAGCAGCGGCACCGCGACGCGCAGGATTGGCGTCGTCGTCTGCCATAAAGGCTGGAAGACCAGGCGATAGGACCGGTCGTAGAGGCCGAGCGCTGCCGGGCCCAGCTTCGCGCCGATCAGCACGCTGTGCAGGTTGGTGATGAGATAGCCGAGGATATTGTAGGCGGTGACATGCCCGCCAAAGGCCAGCATCTGTTTCAGCCCGACGCCGCGGCGCGGGAACGAAGGCCGCCAGCCCGAAATCGACCAGCAGATCGTGAGCATGGTGAGGCTGTTCACCACCTGCATGATCACCAGCGACCAATAGCCGCAGCCTGCCAACGCCGCAGCGATGCCGGCAATGATGCTCGCAAGGATGCTGACGAAATCGATGATCGACAGGGCTCCGAAGCGCATGCCGCGCGTCAGGATCGCCATCTGCTGCGATGTCAGGCCCGACAGCAGCAGGGTCGCCGACATGGCGATGACGATCCACACCAGTTCGTCCCGGCCATAGAAGGCGCCGACCAGCGGCGACAGCAAAACCGCGAGCAGCATCATCGAAAAGCCCGCGACGGTGTTGACCCAGAACAGTCCGGAAAGCTGCTCGTGCGTCACCGTCTTGCGCTGCACGGTCGCGGCGGAAAGTCCGAGATCGTTGAGCAGTTGGATCGCGCTGATCAGCGGCAGCACCATCGCTACCAGGCCGAAATCCGAAGGCATCAGCAGTCGCGCCAGCGCCACTTGCGCGCCGAACTGCAGCACCATCTTGGCGCCCTGAACGGCCAGCGTGATCAGCGCTCCCATCGCCGAGCGCCGCTTGAGCTCGCTCGCGGTGCCGGTGGGGGTGAAGCGATCGGCGCCTTCGGCCTCCGCCTCAGCCATGGGATCGGTAGCCGCCACGCAATGCCTTTGCCGCGATGATGGGCACCTGACGCAGCGATTCTTCCGCGATCAGCCCCGCCGTGCGCGGCCCTGCCAATACACGGCGCATGGCCGGGCCGAAACGGCGCGCCTTCAGATCATCGGTGAAGGCGCGATAATGGTAGCAGCGATCGACCACGCGCATATGCTGCCGGATCAGGCGGACCAGCCCGGCATCCGCCGCCCGGCTCGCCTCGTCCAGCATTACCCGCTGCACGGAGCGGAGCTTGCCCAGATCATGCACGGTCTGGACCTGCGTCAGCCCGTTCTTGCGGACGAGATAGCGGTAGAGCGGCTGCGGCATCATCCACCAGCGCGCGCCCGCGCGCAGGCAGTGCGCATAAAGCGCGAAATCCTCGGCAAAGCGCACGCTTTCGTCATAGCGGATCGCATGTTCCGCTAGAAAAGCGCGCCGCATCAGCGGCTTCAGGAAGCCATAATTGGCGTCGGGCGCCTCGGGATCGGCGATGTTGCGGCGAACAAATTCGGCAATGCCAAGCGTCCGTTCGCTATCAAGGATGGCAGGCGGGATCATCGGCCGCGTGTCGTCCGGCCGTTCCTCCGGCACCAGCAGCAGATTGTCGCTGACAAGGTCCGCGTCATGGCGTTCGGCGCAGGCGACCATGCGCTCGAGCCGATCGGGCTCATAACGGTCATCGGCATCGAGCAGCGCGATCCACGTTCCGGTGGCGGCAGCGATGCCGGTGTTGCGCGCCACGGATGGGCCGCCGTTGCGCGGCTGGCGGATCAAGCGGATGCGCGGGTCTTGCACTGCGGCCGCCGCCACGATCTCCGGCGTCCTGTCATGCGAAACATCGTCGACGACGATGATCTCGATATCGCGAAGCGTCTGCGCCGATGCGCTCGCCAGTGTCGCTGCGATGAAGGGTTCGGCGTCGAACGCCGGTACGATGATGGAGACGAGGGGCATCAGCCGCCGCGCCTCATGCCGGCATCGGGCCGGGGCGGAAGCCGCATTCGCCGGCGATCGCCTGCATCAGCGCGGCATCCGTATCGAGATCGAACTTGCGGGCGAACAGGCCGGGGCTGGCGCGCAGGCGGGGCAGATCGCCCATGTCCAGCACCTTGGGGCCGGGCCAGATGATCTCCCGCCCATAATGTGGGGTGACGGCATCAGCGCCTGGGCCGTTCGCGACCAGCGTCTGCATCAACAGTTCGTCGGTCAGCAGCAGGGTGCGGAAATAGCGCTTGATCTCCGGCAACAGCGGATTGGCGATCGCCTGTTCGCAGAAGGATCGCGGCAGGATCGACCATTGCGATCCTTTATGCTCCAGTCGGAACGTGGTGGGCGGCGTCTTGCGGCCCTTGCGGATATAGGCCTTCACCGGCGTTTCGAACATCGGGTGCCAGCGCAGGTGCCAGTCATCCTGCGGCAGCGAAGCGAAGGGCCGCATCTCCACCATCGGCCGGTCGCCCGCCGCATCCATCGCCGCGCGGATCTCCGCCATCGGCTTGATCGGATAGCATTGGCCGCTGAGGTTGACGAAATGGGTCCAGTCCGGGTCGGCACGAAGAGCCTGGCGGATGGCGTCGAGCTGGATGCGCGAAAGCGTCCACCCGCCCCAGTTGGTGAAGCGCGGTCGCATCATCCGCACATTGCGATTGCCAGCAACGATGCGCTTCACATCGCCCCAGATGCCGCGCCACTGAGGGCGCAGGCCCAACACCGATTTCGCATCGACATGAATCAGGAACAGATCACGCTCGTCATCGATAGCCCGCATCAGCCAGTTGAGCTGGGCGGGCTTCTGATGAACCATGATGAAATAAGCTATCTTCGCCATCGCGACCCATGTTGGCCCCGCTTACGTGATAGCCCCCGGTTCGCTGCGTCGCAACATGGAGCGTATCGGCCCGTCGTCGCATTGCTGCAACCCGGCCCGCATTACGCATGCGAAACCGAGATTTATTGCCGACACATCATCGCGACATTGGGGCTTCCCGCCGTTTCCGCCCATGGCGCAGCGCGGCAACTTATGTCAGCTTCCCTCGTGCAACCTCGACTCGATTAGCCGGCCGTTGCATCGCTCGATTTCACACAATGTCCGTCCACCCCCGCGACCAGGCCGGGAGACTGCGATGTTCAGGAAGTTTCGAGAACGACTGCTTGGCCGGCGCGACATCAGCCTCAGGCCCATGAAGCAGGGCGCCGGCTGGTTGCAGTCAACGCTGCCACCCACATTTTCGCCGTCGCAAATCGACGTGTCGGGCGTCCGCATCCGTGCGGAACAGACCGGCCGGCTCGGCGAACAGCCGCTTTGGGAGGGCTATAGCGAGGTCAAGGATTATCCATACGCCACCAGCGGCAACCGCACGTCCGAACAGGTGCGCACGGCCGAGGATATGGGCGCCTTCTACGCCTGGCTGGTAAGTAGGCGCCGGCCGGACATGATCGTCGAGTTCGGCACCGCGTTCGGGATATCGGGCATGTTCTGGCTGACCGGCCTCGCGCTCGCGGGCGGGCGTGGCCGGCTGTTCACCTATGAACCGAATCTCATCTGGGCGGATATCGCCGAAAGCAATCTCCGCGCGATTTCCGACCGCTTCACCCTCACCCGCGGCATATTCGAGGAATGCGCCGCCGCGACGCTGGCCGAAGCATCGGTAGACATCGCCTTCATCGACGCGATCCACACTTCGGATTTCGTCTATGCGCAATATGACAAGCTGAAACCCTATCTGAAGGCGGACGCCCTCGTCCTGTTCGACGACGTCGATTTTTCACCGGACATGGGCGAGTGCTGGCGCGACCTGGCCTATCGTCCTGAAATCGTGTCGAGCTATCAGCTTGGCGACCGGGTCGGACTGGTGGAACTCGGCGGCAGCAGGCCGTAAGCGGCCGGCGTTATGATATTGGCGGGGCCTGCTTCGCGCGCCGATCCAATATCTGCTTGAGCGGGTTGGGCTTGCCCGCGGCGACGCGCCTCAGCCTGTTTTGGTCATGATGCTCGAACGGTTCGGAACGGCCATGGACCATCAGCGTGGTGCGAATGTCGTAGCTCCACGCATCATCGCCATGGAATGTCACGTCGATCCGGTAATTGTCGGTCCGGAAGCCATATTCCAGAAAGGCGGTCGAGCAGATGCCGTCCTGGGTCTGCCCGCGTGTCGCGGTCAGCGTCAGCTGGTCGTCGCCGATCTTGGCCTGGCCCGCAGCAAGCGCCACCTGCCCCCGCGGGATCGCCAATGTCTGCAGGATCAATCCGGTGGCGGGTTCCCACAACCAATAGCCGACCTGATCGTGGAAGGTGATGTCCTCCTCCTTGGTCGTGATGTGGATATGATAGCGAAGACCGTAGAAGAGTTGCGGCCCATTGGCCTGCGGGTCGATCGCATCGAACGCGATCCGCTCGACGAACACCCGGCGTTCGGGCGCGTCGGCCTTGGGATTGATATCGACCCCCTTCTCGGCTTCCCACCGCCCGGCCAGCCGCGCCAGAGGCCCCAGATTGGCCAGCGTGTCCGGGTCCACGTCACTCGGTTCGGTGAAGATGTCCTGCGGAAAGGGGTTCATGCTGGCCTCCTGCACCCGGTCGATGCGGCCAAGCTAGGGCAAGAGCGGTCGATGGCCAACGCGATCCATTGGCACCTCAACCGGTCGCGCGCCCCTCTTCGTCGAAGCGGGCACCTTCGGGCACGCTGATCTCTGGCTGCGCGATGCCCTCTGCCATGGCGCGATCGATGTTGAACACGAAGGCGATAATGGTCGCGACCGCCAGATAGAGATCGTCGCGGATCAACTGGTTGGTGCGCGTCGTGTAATAGATGGCGCGGGCGAGTTGCGGATAGCTCAGCATCGGCACCGCATTTTCGCGGGCCAGCTCGCGGATCGCTTCTGCGGTCACACCGCGGCCCTTCGCCACCAGTACCGGCGCGGTGTCGAAGCCGGGGCGGTAACGCAATGCGACGGCAAAGTGGGTCGGGTTGGTCAGCACGACCGTCGCCTCCGACATCGCCTTGCGACCAGACGTAGCCATTTCATGCGCCTTGCGCCGCTGCTGCGCCTTTAGTTCGGGCGAGCCTTCATTCTCCTTATGCTCGCGCTTCACCTCGTCCTTGGTCATGCGCAGGCGGCCGCCGCGCTGCATGATCTGCGCGGGGATATCGATCGCCGCGATCGCAACCAGCGCCAGCGCCATGACCAGCACGGCGAAGCTGAAGCTTCCACCGAGATCCTGAATCGCCTGGCGGATATCCTGCGATCCCAGCGCACCGATCGCATTGGCCTGGTGCGACAGCAGCCACCAGCCGACCGCGCCCAGCACGATCACCTTGGCGAGCGACTTGCCAAGCTCGATCAGCCCCTGCGCGCCGAAGATGCGCTTCACGCCGTTGAGCGGGTTGAGCTTATCGCCCTTGAACGCCACCGCCCCCCAGCGGAAGCCCAGCGAGCCCAGGGCGGCGGGCGTGCCGATCGCCGCCAGCAGGGTGAGGCCGAACAGCACCACCACCGGCAAAGCGACGATGCCGAGCATCGAAAGCACGGCGCGGCCGGGATCGAAATCGGTAACAGCGGAGCTGTTGAAGGTGAGCGAGGCGCGGAGCATCTCCTCCAGCGCGCCGACCATCCATGGCCCGGCCAGCGCCATCCACGCCGCGCCTGCCAGCACGACGAGCGCGGTGCCCAATTCCTTGGACTGAAGGACGTCACCCTTCTCGACCGCCTCGCGCTTGCGCTTGTCGGTCGGGGCTTCGGTTTTCTGGTCCTTGTCGGCGCCCTCGGACACCCGTTCCTCCGCAAATGGAGAAACAGCAGTGCGCCAGGATGGTTAACGAAGCGCTAAAATGCGATCGACATCAGCCGCCGCGGGCAAGTTCGCCGGCCATTTCAAGGCCGCGCTGGATCGCCGCCAGGATCGCTTCGGCCATCACCGGCGCAGCGATGGCGAGCAGGATGATGCCGGCGAGCAGTGCTGCGGGGAGGCCCACCGAGAAGAGGTTCATCGCCGGCGCCGAGCGCGACAGCATGCCCATCACCACCTGGACGAGTATGATGGCGAAGGCGACCGGCAGCGCGATCGCAACGCCAGCCGAAAAGACGATCCCGCCGAAATCGACCAATCCCTTCAGGCTCGCCGCGCCAAGCCAGGCCTGTCCGGGGGGCAGCGCGACATAGCTTTCGAACACTAGCGCCGCGAGCGCGAGATGGCCGCCGATCGACAGGAACAGGAAGGTGCCGAGGATCGACAGGAACTGGCCGAGCGCCGGGCTTGCCTGGCCCGATTGCGGATCGATCATGCTCGAAAAACCAAGGCCCATGGCGTTGCCGATCGTTTCGCCGGCGAGCAATGCCGCCGAAAAGCCGATCTGGACGGCAAAGCCCATGGCGAGGCCGATCAGGATCTCGCCCGTGACCAGCGCAAAACCTTCGATCGAGACAATGCCGGCATCGGGCAGGCCGAAAGGCACCACCGCCGTCGCCGGAATACCCACAGCGAGCGCCACGATCAGCCGGAGCTGGACCGGAACCTGCGGGCTGCCGAACACCGGCGCGGCGATGAAGGCCGCACCCGGCCGGATCATCGCCAGCATCCACAACCACAACTGCGCCTCCACCCCGGCGAAGCCGGTGGGGATCATCGCATCAGATCCGGGATGCGGGCGAACATGTCCCGCGTGAAATCAGCGACAAGCAGCAGGATCGCCCCGCCGAAGATGGCGAGCGCGATGCCGACGATGATCAGCTTGGGCACGAAGCTCAAGGTCTGCTCGTTGATCGAGGTCGCCGCCTGGATCATGCCGAGGATCAGGCCGGCGGCGAGCGCCGGAATCAGGATCGGCGCGGACGCGAGCGCCAGCACCCACAGCGCCTGCTGCGCCACCCCAACGAAATAATCGGGGCTCGCCATCATCTTGCCGGCTCCGCCACCACCCGTTTGTCCCGAGCAAAGTCGAGGGACCGCCCGAGCGAAGTCGAGGGCTTCTCGACTTCGCTCGAAGACGTGTCTCGACTGCGCTCGACACAAACGGTGGTGGAGAAGTTGGCGGCTACGATCATGTGACGAACGACCCTGCGAGCGACCCCATCGTCAGCGCCCAGCCATCGACCATCACGAATAGCAGCAGCTTGAAGGGCATCGACACGATCGACGGCGACAGCATCATCATGCCGAGCGCCATCAAGGTCGATGCGACGACAAGGTCGATGATCAGGAAGGGCAGGAAGATCAGGAAGCCAATCTGGAAGGCGGTCTTGAGCTCGCTCGTCACGAAGGCCGGCAGCAGGATCGTGAAGGGGATGTCCGCCGGCTTGGCAAAGGGCGGTGCTTCGGCAAGGTCTGCGAAAAGCTTGAGGTCGGTCTGCCGCGTCTGCTTGACCATGAAGCCATGGAGCGCCGTGCCGGACCGCTTGATCGCATCCTCGATGCCGATCTGGCCGGCCCCATAGGGCGTATAGGCGGTGGTGTTGATCTGCTCGATCACCGGCCGCATCACGAACAACGACAGGAACAGCGCGAGGCCGACCAGCACCTGGTTGGGCGGCGTCTGCTGCAGGCCCAGCGCCTGACGAAGGATCGACAGGACGATGATGATGCGGGTGAAGCTCGTCATCATCAGCACCAGCGACGGTAGCACCGTCAGCAGGCTCATCAGGACGAGGATCTGGAGCGACAGCGAGAGCGGGCGGCCGTCGCCGGAAATCGTGTTCAGCGCGCGATCGAGTGCGCCGGGGCCACCCGGTGGCGGAACGGTCGGCGGGACCGCGGGAACGGCTTGCGCGAAAGCGGGGTGTGCGAACAGCAACGCCGCCGCCAGCGCGGCAAACAGGATCAGCAGCGCTAGTAGGCCGGAACGGCGGCGCGCCTTAGCCGGCATTGTCTGCCGCACCCTCGGGGATCTCGCCTTCGGCGATCAGATCCATCCGGCCGCGCGATACGCCGACCAGATAGCGCTTGCCGGAAAATTCGACGACGGCGAGCCGGCCCATCGTGCCCATCGGCACCGCATCGACCACCTTCACCGCGCGCTCGCGCGATCCCATCGTCATGCCGGGCTGGAGCCTCCGCCACAGCCACAGGGTTGCAAAGGCCATGCCTGCGACCAGCGGCAGCAGGATCAGCAGGCGCAGGATATAAGCGGTCATCATGCCCGGCGTTCGAGCCCCGCGAGCCGCGCATCCGCGGCGACGACATCGACGATGCGAATGCCGAAGCGGCCGTTCACCGTCACCACCTCGCCCTTCGCCACCAAGGTGCCGTTGACGAGGATGTCGAGCAATTCATTCGCCTGGCGATCGAGTTCGACGACGCTGCCTTCGGCCAGGTCGAGCAATTCGCTGAGCTTCAGCGAGGTCGACCCCACCTCGACCGACAGGCGCAGCGGAATATCCGCGAGCATCCGCAGATTGCGACCCGCGAGCGGATCGGCGGCGACCGCCATGGCTTCGCTCGTCTCGCTCATCTCACTGTCCCTGTTCGACATGTTCGACCATCAAAGCGGCCCGGCCTTCCTGTTCCCCGATCGTCCCATAGGCCAGCCTGCGGTTCGCGACAATCAGCGGAACCTTGGGCGCCAAAGTGATCGGGATGACGTCACCCACTTTCAGCGCCATCAGGTCTGCGACGGTGAGTTCGGGCCGCGCCAGCACGCTGCGCACGGGCAACCGGACATTGGCCAGTGCGTGAACCATGCGGCCGCGCCATTCGCTGTCGGCCGGCCCATGATCGGCATGTACCTTGGCGGCAAGCTGCGTCTCATAGGGACGCAGGGAGGCCAACGGATAGACGATCGACAGGCTGGAAGAACGGCCCGTGCCTGGCGAGATGATGAAGCGCTGCACCACCACCGGCTCATCGGCGCGAACCAGGCTCGCATAAGCGGCATTGGTCTCGCGTGACACGAAGCTGGGCGACAATGTCGTCACATCCGACCAGACCTGGACGACGCCTTCCATCGCGCCATCCGCCATGCGGCTCAGCAGCCGTTCCTCGGTGGGCGTGAATTCCCGCGCGCGATGCTTCACCGCCGTGCCGCTGCCGCCGTAAAAGGCATCGACCATCGCGGTCACGAATTCCGGCTCGATCATCGCCAGCACGCCACCCTTCAACGGGCGCAGGCGATAGAGGCTGAGGCTGGTGAAGCTCGGCAGGTCGGCACGCCACCGATCGAACCGCATCGTCTGATGATGTTCCGGTGTTACCTGCACTTTGGTGCGCGCGAACGGCTCGATCACGGTGCGCAAATGACGCGCCAGCCGTTCGGCCATCCGCTCGAGCCCCGACAGGCGATCGGCAGAGGCGAAACTGTCCTGCCCGAAGGTGAAGGGACGGACGACCGAATCCCCGGCCGCACCATTGCCGGCGCCGCCGCTCTCGACCTCCGTCAACTCGGCCATCAGGGCGCCGAGGGCGTCGTCTCCGAGGAGGGAGTTTTCGTCCGTCATGACGTCACTGGATGATGAAATTGGTGAAATACACGTCGTCCACGCCCCCGAAGCCCTCTTTCTGGACAAGGACCTCGTTTATCGCGTTCTTCAACGCTTTTTGAAGCTCCTTCTTGCCCTGGGGCGTCGAAATCACAAACGAGTCCTGATCGGCCAGCGTCATCAGCACGGCGGAGCGGATCGCCATCTCATGCGATTTGACGCGATCGATCACCCGCTGGTCATAAAAGGTCGAGATGCCGAGCGAGACCTGCATGAACCCGTCCGAATCGCGCAGATTGGACGTGAAGTTCTGGGTCAGGTCGTAATAGCTCGCCTTATACTTGCCCGGATCGATGGCTTCCTCGATCGCGCGCGGCGCCTTCTCGCCCGAATGGCCGCCTTCGCCGGCGGCTTCATCCTTGGGCACCAGCTTGGGCTTGTTGGGGTCTTCCGGCTCGGCCTTGTGGCCTCCGGCCAGGCCCGCGCCAGCCGCATAGAGGCCCGCGCCGACGCCGCCGCCGGCCAGGATCGCGCCGCCCAGCAGCACCATGATGATCGTCTTCAGCTTGCCCTTCTTCTTGGGCGCCTGCTTGCTGTCGTCGCTCACGTTTCAATTCCCGTCATGCATATCGTTCGTGGGAGGCGGCACGGCGATCGGCCAGTTCCGCGTCTAGCGCCTTCATGGTTACCGTCGCGTTTACGCGTGACGATTGCGGCTGCGATTGCGACTGGCCCGATTGGCCATCCGCCCAGCCGCGCTGCCCCTGGTCACGCCCCCCCTGCTGGCTGAGATCGACATGCGTCTCAGTGATTTTCATGCCCTGGGCGCGGGCTTCGGCAATCAGCCGGCCCTGCGCGTCCGACAGCGCCGATCGCGCCGCCTCGGTTTCAGTGGTCATCCGCACCGAAGCGCCGTCGCCTCCCCGGATCAGCTCGACATGGAGCGATCCGAGATGCTCGGGATTGAGCTTGAACTGCAGCTTGGCGTCGTTCGCGCCAGCCGAAACGATGTCGCGGGCGAGTTGGTCGAGCCAGGCGCTGTCCCGCGCCAGATCGAGATGATGACCGATGACCTGTTGGGTCATATCGGTGTTGGCGGGAACAGTCGCGGCGGAGATCGCCTGCAGATCGACCACCGGAGCCGGCGATGCCACCACCGCGGGGGTAGGCGCGGGCTGGTTCGCCATGGCGAGCAGCGAATCGGTGCGGGCCGGCGCTGCTGCGGGGGCGGCGGCATCCTGCGTCGCAGCGGAGTCGCCGGACGGCTCGATACCAGCCGCGGTCGCCGTTATTACATCCACCGGCACCGTAACAGGCTGGTCGACCGGCGGCGCGATGACGGCGCCGTTCTGATCGACGGCGAGCGGGGCGGGCGGTGCGAAAGCCGCGGCGGCGAAGATGGGCCGCGCGGGCACGGGCTCCCAGATTATGCCGTCGCTGGTGGTGCTCTCCGGCGTCGCGGCGGGCGCCACCGGGGTCGCCTGCGCCGTGGCGGGCAACGCCTGATCGCCAGGCAGAACGAAATCCACGGCTTGCGTCGCCGCTGCAGTAATCGGCGCGGCTGCGGGCTGCGTGGGAACGGGCTGCGCACTCGGCGCGGCCCGATCGGCCGGCGTCGCCGGAGCCGGCGCTGCGGTCGTGTAGATCGTGCGCCCGGCACGCAACGGCGCGATGATCGTCGGGGCGACCGACAGCGCGACCACAGCCGGCGCAGGCTCGACGTCGGCCTGCACCGCCAAGGTAGCAATCGGGTCCGCGTCTGCTTCATCGCTGTCCGCAGCACTCTCGTTTTCCGTGGAGATGACGCCCCCACGCGTCACCTCCACGGAACCCTCGGCAAGCAGCTCGGTCGGTTCGACCGCCAGCAGCTTCTTGCCTTTGACTGGAGCGGGCAGCAGCGTTTCCGGCGAAACCGGTGCGGCATTGCCGGCCGGAAGCCCTTCGGCCACCGGCAGGATCGTCGGCGGTGCCACCGGCTTGCCCTGAAGCTGTTCGATCAGCGACAGCAGCTCTGGCGCCGCCGCCTCGTCGTTCGCAGCCGTCGGCGCGCCTTCGACCGACAATCCATCGACGGGTGCGGCAGAGACCGCAATCGCACCCGGAACCACACCCGCATCGCCGAGCAGAATCGCGGCCTGCTCGCCACCTTCGGGCTGGCCAAGGCCGGCAACCACCGAACCGAAATCGATCGCGCCCGCCTCGCCCCCCTGCTTCGCACCCGAAGACGTGAGGCGCAGGCCGGCGAACAAATTGCCGAGTGCGGTGGAGGCGTTGCCGATCATGCGTTTTTCCCCTCAACCCCCAGCGTGCGGCGGCGGCCGGCGCCGGCGGCGCGGCGCTCACGATAGGCTTCGAGCGCGCGCGCGGCCTTTTCCCCCAGCCGCTCGGCGCTTTCCTGGCGGATGCGGGCTTCGAGCCGCAGCGCCGCGGATTTGTCGACCGCCGCCTTCGCGCCGACGATCGCATCGGTCAGGCCCGCGCGGGCGCTATCCAGCCGCATCGCCATTTCGCCGGCATTGGCGAGATTCGCGCCCGAAACCATGCCCGGCTCGATCTCCAGGCTGTCGCGCAGCATGCGCAGCCGGTCCGAACTGTTTTCCAGCGACGCGAGTCGCCCCTCGGCCTGCGCCACGACCGCCTGCGCCTGCAGATGCTGGACGCGGCGGACGCGGACGATCCGCTGGCGGCGCTTGACGACCGACTTCACTGGCCGAACCCATGTTGCAGCATGGCGCCGGACTGGGCGTAATCGACGCGTTCCTTCTGGCCCTGCTTGATGAAGGCGTGGATATCGTGATGGCGCGCAATCGCCTCGTCGATCTGGGCGTCGCTGCCTTCGCGATAGGCGCCCATCAGGATGAGATCGCGATTCTCCTCATAGACCGCCCACAGCCGGCGCAGATTGGCCGCCGCGCGCTGATGCTCGGGCTCAACGATGTCGGACATGACACGGCTCAGCGATTTGCCGACGTCGATCGCGGGGAACACGCCCTGCTCGGCCAGGCTGCGCGACAGGATGATATGCCCGTCGACGATGGCGCGTGCGGTATCGACGATCGGATCGTCGGTATCGTCGCCATCGGCCAGCACCGTATAGAGTGCGGTGATCGAACCACCGGTGCGCGCATCCGCACCCGCACGCTCGATAAGACGCGGGATCAGGCCGAGCGCCGAGGGCGGATAGCCCTTCATCGTCGGCGGCTCGCCCAGCGACAGGCCGATTTCGCGCTGCGCATGGGCGACGCGGGTAAGGCTGTCGATCAGCAGCAGGACGCGCAGGCCCGCCTCACGGAAGAATTCGGCGATCGCGGTCGCGCGCATCGCGGCGCGCAGGCGCAGCAGCGGCGGATGGTCGGCCGGCACCGCCACGACGACGCTCTTCTGCCGCACCGGCCCCGAAAGCTTGGTCGCCAGGAAGTCCGAAACCTCCCGGCTGCGCTCGCCGACCAGGCCGACGACAATGACGTCGCATTCCGCGCCGGCGATCATCTGCCCCATCAGCACCGACTTGCCGACGCCCGATCCCGCCGCGATCGCGATACGCTGGCCGACACCAGCGGTCAGCAGGCCGTTGATCGCGCGGACACCCATGTCGAACGGCTCGGTCACGCGCGCCCGATCGAGCGGATTGCCGAGTCGACCAGCCAGCGGCCAGCGGTGGCCGGTGGTGATCGGCCCGAGGCCGTCGAGCGGCTCGCCCAGCGCATCCATGACGCGGCCCAGCAGTTCGACGCCGACCGCAACCGATC
This sequence comes from Sphingomonas sp. DBB INV C78, assembly GCF_042693015.1. NCBI lineage: Bacteria > Pseudomonadati > Pseudomonadota > Alphaproteobacteria > Sphingomonadales > Sphingomonadaceae > Sphingomonas > Sphingomonas sp. DBB INV C78. Next base: position 3,685,535 of record NZ_CP170544.1, read on the forward strand.
CGCCCTTGCTGTCCGGCTCGACCCGCGCGCCGGTGATGTGCGGCGCATCGCTGTCGAGCGCCATCATCAGCGTGCGGTTGCCGCGAAAGCCGACCACTTCAGCGCGACACGCATTGCCGTCGGCATCGATCACGCGCGCGCCCGATCCAATCGGCTGGTGGAAGCCGGTCGCTTCCAGCATCAGCCCGTCATAGGCCGCAAGCTTGCCGATCCGGCGCGGGCCCATATGGGTGATGTCGATGCTGCCGAGCAGCGACGCCGCATGGCTGGCGAGCGCGCCCGTCACCGCGGAACGCCCATCTTGTCGAGCGCGATGCGCAGCTTTTCCAGGCCGACTTCGGGGCCATCCTCGATCCAGCCCTCACCGGTTTCGACCAGCACCATGCCCGGCACGATATTCTCGTCCGCAACCATCTGGACCGGCAGGTCTGCGCCCTGAAGCCGCTCGAAATCGTCCGGCGACAGCCGCATCCGGGCCGGCGTGGATTCTTCGGCGATCAGCTCGGCCGCGGCATTGGCCCGGGCGAGGATGATGTCGTTGTCCAGCGTCACTTCGCCGACGATCTGGCGGACCAGCCGTTCGACGGTTTCCGCCAGCAGCAGGCCCAGTTCGTGATGCGGCTCGGGGCGCAGCACCTCCAGCGTCTCGGCGAGGCGCAGGATCGCGTCGCGTTCGGCGGCGAACTCCATTTCGACCGTCCGGCGCCCTTCCGCGAAGCCGGCGGCGAAAGCCTCGGCCTCGATCGTGGCCATATCTTCGACAGGTTCCGGCGCAGCGGCATGACGCACCATCGGCTCGATCACGCGCGGCGCGGCCGATCGCGAGGTCGCCCAGGGCGTGAAGCTTGTCGGGTTCGCGTCGCGGGCAAAATCGCCCAGACGCGCGGCGGCGATGCCGGTGGCGGCGCTCCACATATCAGACATAGTCGTCACCCTTGCCGCCGAGGCTGATCGTGCCGGCTGCCGCCAACTGGCGGGCGATGCCGAGCATTTCCTTCTGCGCGTCCTGGACATCGGCCAGGCGCATCGGGCCGCGTTCGGCCATTTCGTCGACGATCGACTGGGCGGCGCGGCTCGACATGCAACCGAGCATCTTGTTGCGCAGCTTCTCGTCCGCGCCCTTCAGCGCCACGACCAGGATCGAATTGTCGATGCCGCGCAGCAGCGTGCCGAGATTCTTCTCGTCGAGCGCGTTGAGATTGTCGAACACGAACATCTCGTCCTCGATCGTCCGCGCGAGCGTCTTGTCGAGCTTGTTGAGCGAGCGGATGATCCGCTGCTCTGCGGTGGTCCGCGTATTGTTGACGATCTTCGCGGCCTCGCTCGCGCCGCCACGACGCGACGTGGTGCCGCCGCGCATCGTCGCGCCGAGCTGGCGAAGCAGAACGCGCTCGAGATCCTCCAGCGCTTCGGACGTCACCGGGCCGAGCTTGGCGATGCGATAGATGAGGTCGGTCTGCGCCTCCTCGTCGACGAGTTGCAGCACGTCAGCCGCGATCGGCGGATCGAGATGGGCGAGCACCAGCGCACCGATCTGCGGATGCTCGCTTTCAATCAGCGTCGCGATCGTGCGCGGGTCCATCCACTTCAGCGCGTCGAGCGTGTTGGTCCGCGTCGGCGGCGTGATGCGGGCCATGATATTATCGGCGCGGTCATTGCCCAGCGCGCGTTCCATCATGCCGCGGATATGGCGATCGGCGGCGAAGCCGATGGTGGTGCGGGCGCGGGCGCGATCGACGAACAGGTCGAGCACGCCGTTCACCTGATGCTCGGTCACGTCGGCCACGCCGAACATCGCGCCGCCCAACGCCTGTACCTCTTCGGGATCAAGGCGGGCCAGCACGTCGGCGGCTTCCTCTTCCGACAGCAGCATCAGCAGGATCGCCGCGGCTTCGCAGCCAGCGGGCATACGTTCGCTGGCTTCACGCGAAAGGGTATCGGCCTCAGCCATTGCGGGCGTCTCCTGCGGGGGTGTCGGTACGGATCAGGTCGCGGACGACGAGCGCGGCGCGCGACGGATCCTGGCGAACGAAACTGCGGATCAGTTCGGCGCGATCGGCATAGCCCGGTGTCGCCTCGATCATGTCGAGCGTCACCGGACGGCTCGGGTCGATGCGGGTTTCCTGGGCAACCGCGGCGGCGATTTCACGGCCTACCTGGCCACGCGTCGCTTCCCGGCTGACCGCAGCCTGCTCGGCGCGCTGGGTGGCAACGGCAGCGCGGCGCTTGAGCAGCGGACGGCCGACGCCGAACACCAGCAGCGCGGCGATCAGCAGCGCGGAAAGGTTACGGGCTGCGAGCGACACCCAGGGGGCATCCCACCAGTTGCTGCCGGCCGCCTCGACATTGACGTCGGCGAACTTGCGGCTGTTGACAGCGATGGTGTCGCCACGGTTCTGGTCGAAGCCGACCGCGCCCTTCACCAGATCCTCGATCGCGGTGAGCTCGGCACGGGGGCGCGTTTTCCCGTTCAAATCCTTGAGCGCGACCGCGACCGAAAGGCGGCGGACGGTGCCGACCGGATTGCGGGTGACGGAAACCTCGCGGCCCACTTCAAAGGTGCGGCTGTAATTCTCGTTGGTGCGGTCGCGCGCGCCGGTTGCGGTCGCGGCGGCGGCATCGGGCGCACCAGGCACCGGCGGGGTCACCGCGCCATTGGGCGCAGCCGCAACCTGCGAGGCCGGGGGCGGAGTATTGGAGATGGCGCCGGGCACGCCGCCGACAGCTTCGGGGCCGGCGGGGCCGCCTTCCTTGGTCCAGCCGCCCTGTTCGGCGCGAACCGTGCCGAGATCCTTGGGATAGCTTTCGCGCGTCGCCTGCACTTCCGCGAAATCGAGATCGGCATGAACCTCGGCGGTATAGTTGCCGGCCCCGACGATCGGGATCAGCAACTTGTCGAGCGCTTCGCGATAGCGCTGCTCCATCTTGGCCTGGATCTCGATCTGGCGCTCGCTGGCATCGGTCGCCGAATCACCGCCAGCGCCCGAAAGCAGCTTGCCGGTCTGGTCGACGATCGAAACATCGTCGGGGCTGAGCCCCGGAACCGAGGATGCGACGAGATGGGTGATCGCGCGCACCTGAGCATCGCCCAAAGAGCGGCCGGGCTGAAGCTGCAGCATCACCGACGCGGCCGACTGCTTGGCATCGCGCAGGAATACGCTCGGCTGCTCGACCGCAAGATGGACGCGCGCCGCGGCGACCGAATCGATCTGTTCGATGGTGCGGGCAAGATCCATCTCGCGCGCGCCGCGCAGACGTTCGCCTTCCACGGCCCGGCTCGCGCCCATCGGCAGCGAGCTGATCATGGCATCGCCGTCGGGCGCGCTTTTGGGCAGGCCCTGCTGGGCCAGCAGCATCTTGGCGCGGTAGAAATCGGCGTCGGAAACGGTGAGCGTGCCGGTGTTGCGGTCAATCGCATAGTCGACACCGGCGGACGTCAGCGCATCGGCGACGGCGGCCTTGTCGGCATCGGCGAGGCCGCGGAACAGATCGCGCTGCGGCGCCTGCGAAAAGGCCATCCAGGCGAGCGCGGCGAGGCCGAGCATCGCGATCAGCCCGATCATCGGCAGGCTGCGCTGCACGGCGGGCTGATCGATCATACCCTTCAGCCGATCGATCATCTGTCCCGCAGGCGGGCGCCCGGCGGCGGGAATGGCAAGGGCGCGACCAGGAATGGCGGCGGCGGCGGGGGCTGCGATCTCGGCCATGGATTATACCGGCATGCTCATGATGTCCTTGTATGCAGCAAGGAGCTTGTTGCGGACCTGGAGGGTGGCCTGGAAACCCAGGTTGGCTTGTTCGCGCTGCAGCATGACCGCAGCAATATCGGTCGTCTCGCCGCGTTCGAAGGATTCCGAAGCGGCACCGGCTTTCGACTGGAGATCGTTGACCGCCGACAGCGCTTTGCCCATCGCGCTGGTGAAATCCGCGGGTTTCTGCGGATCACCGACGCCGGGCGCGGCGAGCGGAGCGGCATCAGCCGGCTTCTGGGCGGCGCGCTGAAGTGCAGCATTTTGCTGCAGGATCGCGCTGCGCATCTGCAGCAGGCTGGAACTGTCGATACGGCTCATGCCCTATTCCCTCAGGCCGCGACGCGCATGTCGGCGAGGCGGTAGCGGAGCGTGCGCTCGCTGATGCCCAGCCGCTCGGCAGCGCGGACGCGGTGACCGCCGGTCGCAGCCAGCGCGTCCTCGATCGCCTTCGCCTGCAGCGAACGGGCGATGTCGGCGAGGCGGCGGATAGGCCTTTCGGCAATGGCTTCCTGCACGACCAGGCTGTGCAGGCTGGGCGCGCAGACCGGCTCGGTCACGGCCACTTCGATGCTGAGATCGTCGGCTTCGATGCGATCACCCTCGCGCAGCAGCAGCGCGCGCTGGAGGACATTTTCAAGCTCGCGGACATTGCCCGGCCAGCTGTGCGCCATCAGCCGATCCAGCGCCGCGGCGGTCGGCCAGGCGAAGGCGTCGCCGGCCGGCACATGGCGCACCAGCAGCGCGGCGCTGATCGCGCGGATGTCGAGCCGACGCTCGCCCAGCGGCTTCAGGTTGAGCGGCATGACGTTCAACCGCCAGTAAAGATCGGCGCGGAAGCGGCCGGCGGCGACTTCGGCAGCGAGATCGCGGTTGGCGGCGGCGATGATGCGGACGTCGACGGACACGCTCTTGGTGGCGCCGACCGGCAGCACTTCGCGTTCCTGCAGCGCACGCAGCAATTTCGCCTGGAGCGCGAGCGGCAGCTCGGCCACCTCGTCCAGCAGCAGCGTGCCGCCATCGGCGGCGCGGAACAGACCCTCGCCCGACGCACCGGCGCCGGTGAAGCTGCCCTTCTGGTGCCCGAACAGCATCGCTTCGAGCATGGTTTCAGGGAGCGCAGCGCAGTTCACCGCAACGAACGGTTTGGTCGCGCGCGGGCTGACCGCATGGATATAACGGGCGACGCCTTCCTTGCCGGTGCCGGTTTCGCCGAGCACCAGCACGGTCGCGTCCGAACGGGCGACCTTGGTGGCAAGTGCCAGGAATTTCGCGCTTTCCGGCTCGCCGCACGCAGGTCGCGAGGCCGGGCGGACCAGTTCGGCGATCAACGCATGGCCGAACGCCATGTCCTCGAAGCCGAAGCGCAGCCGTGCCGGCATGCCGTTGGCGGCGGGGTGATATTCGGGCGATCCGGGGGTGAATTCGACCATCAGGTCGCGATGCGTGGCGACGGCGATTTCGCCGGCGTCGAGGATGCGGATCTCGTCGCGCTCGCGGGGCTCGCCACCGGCGACGATCGCCGCGTCGAAACCGACCCCCTGGAGCCAGCTCGCCAGCGTGGGATTGGCTTCCGCCGCTCTTTCGCTGAGACCGATCATCCGCATTCGCGAACCCCCTGTGTCGGCCATCGACCTGATGGCGCTTCCCTCACAGGAGAAAAAATAAGCTCAGATGGTTACCAACGACTTAATTTCGTTAATTAGCTTTGTTTCCGCGCTCGCGCCGCTACGCAGGCCCGCATGTGAGGCGCGAACACGCGCGTAGGACACTGTTCGTCCATCCGGTCGCAGCGCCTGAAAAAATTGCTGCCCCCCTCCCCTAAAACTCCTCCCGGGCCCGCCGTTATCCGGATCGTGGCTGCCATGGACCAGTGGTCGGACAGCCTAGCTTATCGAAGCGGGAAAGGAACGACCGTGACTGTCATCAACACCAATGTTGGCGCAATGCGCGCCCAGAACGGTTCGCGGGTAGCGAACCAGACTCTTCAGACCGCGATGGAGCGCCTGTCGACCGGCAAGCGCATCAACAGCGCGAAGGACGACGCCGCCGGCCTCGCCATCGCCAGCCGCATGACCTCCGAGGTCAAGGGCCTCGCCGTCGCCATCCGCAACGCCAATGACGGCATCTCGATGGCGCAGACGGCTGAAGGCGCGCTGGGCGAAGTCACCAACATGCTGCAGCGCATGCGCGAACTGGCCGTCCAGTCCTCCAACGGCACCAACTCCGCCAGCGACCGCGAGACCCTCCAGGCCGAGCTTACGCAGCTCGTCTCCGAAGTGAACGGCGTTGCCGCCACCACCTCGTTCAACGGCATCAAGCTGCTCGACGGTTCTTCCAAGAACGTCCAGCTGCAGACCGGCACGAAGGCGGGCGACACGGTCAGCTTCTCGATCGGTGGCACGTCTGCCAAGGATCTCGGCCTCAACGGCTACAAGGTCGATGGCCAGCTCACCACCGGCCGCGTCGGCACCGTTTCGGGCCTCGCCACCGATGACGTGCTGATCAACGGCAAGGCGGCTTTCGCCACCGCACCGACTGCCAACACCGCGACGGCGCTCGCCACCGCGATCAACACCAACACGTCGAACACCAACGTCAAGGCGACTGCCTACAACACGCTGAAGGGCGCACAGCCCAACGCGACGACGTTCGTGGCCGGCGCGCTCACCGTCAACGGCCAGAGCATCGGTGCCTCGGGCAGCGTTGAAGAGCTGGTCAAGAACATCAACCGCGATGCCTCGGGCGTCACGGCCGCGCTGAACGACGACGGCACGATCTCGCTGTCGAACGACACGGGTGCGGATATCGTCATCGCCGGTACGGCGCCGACGAGCGCGGGCTTCACCGCCAACACCTATCGTGGCTATGTGGCGCTGAGCAGCGTCGACGGTTCGGACATCAAGGTCCAGGCCAAGAACGACGCCAACGGCTTCGTCGGCGGCGCCGGCACGCTCGCCGACGTCAAGGCTCTCGGCCTGAACGAAACGTCGGACGGCGCCAAATTCTCGAGCTCGGCGGTCGACACCACGGCGGCGCTTGCCACCACCGACGACGTCAAGATCAACGGCGTCGCCGTCGGCAAGTCCACCGATGGTTCGGCCCTGTCGAAGGCTGCCGCCATCAACGCGGTGTCCTCGCAGACCGGTGTCCAGGCCACTGCCAAGACCGTCGTCAAGGTTGCGGTCGATCTGACTGCCGCCAGCGCCGGTGTCGTGATCAACGGCGCGACCGTCGATCTTTCGGCCGCCGTCAACCTCGCGGATGTCGTCACCTCGATCAACGGCGCGGGCATCAACGGCGTCCGTGCGACCTCGGACGACAATGGTGCGCTGATCCTGACTTCGGATCAGGGTGCGAACATCACCGTCGAAGACGCCAACAGCATGATCACGGGCGTCACCTCCTTCGAAGGTGAAGCCGGCACCGGCACGCTCGGCGGCGGTGGCATCACCATCGGTGGCCGTATCACGCTCGCTTCGGCCGATGGCGCCGCCATCCGCGTCGAAGGCAGCTCGGCTTCGGTGGCCAAGGTCGGCCTGGCTACCCAGGGTGGCGATGACGCGCTGCTCGCCGGCAGCCTGTCGATCACGACCAAGGAAGGCGCGCAGAACGCCCTCAAGGCGATCGACAAGGCGATCGACAAGGTTTCCGCGACCCGCGGTGACCTCGGTGCGATCCAGAACCGCCTCGAGACCCGCGTGAACGTGCTGACCTCGTCGCAGACCAACATCACCGAAGCCCGGTCGCGCATCGAGGACACCGACTTCTCGAAGGAAACGACTTCGCTCGCCAAGGCTCAGATCCTGAGCCAGGCCGCGACCGCGATGCTCGCCCAGGCGAACCAGAGCGCCCAGGGTGTGCTGAGCTTGCTCCGCTAAGGAACTGGTCCTCCTTAATGGGCAAAAACGGGGCTCCCGGCGCAACCCCCACGCGCCGGGAGCCTCAACTTTTTTGGAAGCCGGTGGGGGCTTGGCTGGGAAGGGATCGGGCATGAACAAGGAACCGGAAGCCGAAGCGTTCGACGACGCCGTGGACTTCACCGATCCCGCCGAGGATGCCGTCCAGGCCGAAATGCCGGCCGCCGAGGGTGAAGAGAAGGCCGAAGCCGGCGACCAACCCGCCGCCACCCCGCGCCGCAAGCGCAATCCCCTGGCCGGCCTCAAGAACAATCTGCCGATGGTGATCGCCACGCTCGGCATCTTCACCAGCCTGATCGCCACGATCGGTCTGCTGGTCGCCAGCCGCAATGTCGCCGAAGCCAATCAGCGCATCGCGGCTCTTGAGAAGGTGGTGGAGCGCGCAGCGGCTGCGCCCAAGGTCCTTCCGGCGCAATCCCATGGCGTGCCGGCGGCTGTTTCGCCCACCGGCGGCGCTGCGACGGCACAGGATGTCCGCGCCGCTTTCGATGATTTCCGCAAGGATCTGGCGCGCTATCAGAATATGGGCGGCAACGCCTTGTGGGTGGACGCGATCCGTGACGGCCAGGGCGAACTCGCCAACCGGTTGAACGCTATTGCCGAGAAGGTCGACCGGATCGACCGCCGCATCAACGGTAGTCGGCCAGCTTCCCCCGCAGGCGATCGAGCGCGGCCTTCTTGATCTGGCAGACGCGCGCCGCGCCGACGCCAAGCGTCATGCCGATTTCGTCGAGGTTCATTTCCTCGACGAAATAAAGCTGCAGGACGAGCGCCTCGCGCTCGGGCAGGTCGGCGATATGGCCGGCCAGCAGATCGCGGAGCTCATCGCGCTCCAGGGTCTGGTCCACCCGCTCCTCGACATCGGCGAACCACATCGACTGGTCTGAATAAACCTCGTCGAGCGATTCCTGGCGGATCGATTCGGTGCTGTCGACGGCCTCGCGATACTCGTCGGCGGTCATGCCCATGGCATCCGCCATCGCGGCGTCGGTCGCCGGGCGGCCCAGTGTCTGCTCCACCTTTGCGCGCATCGCGCTGATCTCACGGCGTCGGCCCATCGCCGATCGGCAGATCGTGGCGTGGCGGCGCAGATGATCGATCATCGCACCGCGGATGCGCATCGTCGCATAGGTCGAGAAAGCGAAGCCGCGATCCTCGAAATTGTTCGCCGCCTCGACCAGCGCGACCATGCCGATCTGGATCAGATCCTCGACATCGATCGCGTTCGAGACGCGGCCATGGACGTGCCAGGCGATACGGCGGACGAGCGGCATATGCTCGCGCGCGAGTTCGCCCGGAGCGGTCTTTGCAGGCCGCCGCTGATAGGTCTGGCTGGCGGCGGCGTTACCGAAGGCCATATTCTGCCCCCTTCACGAAAGTCGCTATAAACATCATCACCGCACCAGTTCGCGTTCTTGGTGGGGTGACGCATTCGCACCACCGACCACCGCCACCACTTCGACCGGCTTGCCGTCTGGTATCTCCAGGAAGGAGAGGATCGGCACATCGGCGAGATGCGGCTTCAGCAGGCGCGCGAGCGGTCGGCGCGCGAGCGGCGAGGTCACGATCGCGAACTGGCGCGCTTCGGCCAGCAGCGGCTGGGCCGCTTCGCTGACGGCGCTGACGACGCGATTGGCGAGCCCCGGCTCGAACGGATGGGTCGCATTGGGCCCCGCGCGCACGGCCTGGGCGAGCAGCGCCTCCAGTCCGCCGTCGAGCGTCACCACCGGCAACGGCATGCGGATCGGCACCAATGTCTGGATAATGATCGGGCCGATGCGCATGCGCACCGCCTCCAGCATCGCGGAAGGATCGCTTTCCTCGCGCGCGGATTCGGCCATGGCTTCGGCGATCCGGCGGAAATCCTTGAGCGGGACGCCTTCGGCCAGCAGCCCGCGGCACAGGCCGGTGATCTGGCCCAGCGACAGCGGCTGCGGGGTCAGGCCCTGCACGAGCTGCGGCGCGGCATCCTTCAGCGCGTCGAGCAGCTTCTGCGCTTCGTCCATGCCGAACAGGTCGGTCGCGGCATTGGCGATGATCTGGTTGAGATGCGTCGCGATCACCGTCGCCGGATCGACGACGGTATAGCCAGCCACCACCGCTTCGGTGCGCTTGTCGGGCGAAATCCACACGGCTTCGAGGCCGAAGCTCGGATCGCGGACATTGCGCCCTTCGACCGTGCCTTCCAGCGCCCCACTGTCGAGCGCGAGCAGATCTTCGGGCCAGCATTCGTCCTCGCCCATGATCACGCCGGCGACGGTGATGCGATAGGCGTTGGGTTCCAGCGACAGATTATCGCGCACCCGCACCATCGGCACGACAAAGCCGAGCTCGCGGCTCAACTGGCGACGGATGCCGGTGATCCGCGCCATCAGCGGCGCGCCCTTGCGCTCGTCGACCATGGCGATGAGGCCGTAGCCAAGTTCCAGCCCGAGCACGGCACCGTCCGAAACCTCATCCCAGCCGATTGTCGCCGGCACCGGATCGCTGGTGGCGGCGGCTTCGGCAGCCTCGGCTTCGGCCGCGGCCATCGCCGCGGCTTCCTTGGCCGGCTGCTTGCGGAGCTGCCAGGCGATCCAGCCGGCAATGCCGGCGGCGGGCAGGATGATGAGGTGCGGCATGCCCGGCATCACGCCGAGCAGGAACAGGATGCCGGCAACCGGCACCCAGGCCTTGGCCGAACCGAACTGGCTGGTGATCTGACCCGACAGATCGAAGGGCGAGGAGACGCGGGTGACGATGGCGGCGGCAGCGATCGACAGCAGCAGCGCCGGGATCTGTGCGACCAGCGCGTCGCCGATCGCGAGCATCACATAGGTCTGCGCGGCGTCCGCCATCGTCATGCCGTGGCTCATCACGCCGAGCACAAGGCCGCCGAGAATGTTGATGACGAGGATGAGGATGCCGGCGACGGCATCGCCCTTCACGAACTTCGACGCGCCGTCCATCGATCCGTAGAAGTCGGCTTCGGTCGTCACCTCGACGCGGCGGGCCTTGGCTTCGTCCGGCGTCAGCAGGCCGGCGTTGAGATCGGCGTCGATCGCCATCTGCTTGCCGGGCAAGGCATCGAGGGTGAAGCGCGCCGACACTTCCGACACGCGGCCCGCGCCCTTGGTGATGACGACCAGGTTGATGATCATCAAAATCGCGAAGACGAAGATGCCAACCGCCCAGTCGCCGCCGATCAGGAAGTGACCAAAGGCTTCGATGACATGGCCGGCGGCGTCCGAGCCCTCATGCCCGTCGACCAGCACGACGCGTGTCGATGCGACGTTGAGCGACAGGCGCAGCAATGTCGCGAACAGGAGCACCGTGGGGAAAGAAGAGAAGTCGAGCGGCTTGGCGGCATTGAGCGCGACCATCAGCACGGCCAGGCTGATCATGATATTGGTGATGAAGCCGATGTCCAGCACCAGCGACGGCACCGGCACGATCATCAGCCCGACCAGCATCAGGGTGGCGAAGGGCAGGATAGCGCCCTTGCCCGCATTGGCCCAGATGGTCTTATTCAAAGCGTTGGTCGCCATGCTTCTTCCCACGAATATTCGGGCATAAAGAAGCAAGGGTCGTGCCAACTTTTGCGCGGCGAAAGACAAAAATAATGCCGGCAGAAGCCGGCATTATTTTTGGGCGATCATGGGAAAGGCCGCCCGCGGCGGCAGGCAATCAGATCTTGCCTTGGCGCCCATAAGCAATGGCGGGGGTCACATTGGCACCCAGTCCAGCTAGCCCTTCCAGCCGGCGGCGCGCGGCATCGCCATAATAAGCGCAGCGCAGCCGCGCCGCTTCGGTCTGCGCCATCGCCTCGGCAACGCGCGCCTTGAGGTCCGGGGTGGCATGCCAGCCGCCGGCGTTCCGCACGGCGATGGTAGCGTCGTTGAAGGCAGCGGACATCGCTTCGATGGCGTCCACATCATGTGAATCGAGCGCGCGAACCAACGCGCGCCCGGATTCCGTTAAGCGATCGACAAGGGCGATGCTCATCCGCGCGGCGGCAGATCGAGCGCGATCATCTTGGCGGCGATCGCCTTCACCTCCAGCGCATAGGCACCGTTGGCGATGGCGGCGCGCACTTCCTGCACGCGCGCGAAATCGATCGGCGCCCCACCAGCGGCGAGATCCTTGGCCGGATTCGCCGGCGCAGGCGCCTCCTCGGCCCCGGTGACACCCGGAACCGCAGCGACCTGTTCGCCCGCCGTGCCGCGCTGAATCCCCCCAGCGCGACTGGAATCAACCCTTCCCGTGGTCTTCGGTCCGATGCTGTTGATCATCTTTCCATCCTTCGGGTGCTCATAACCTTCATCTACTATCTGCTTTTAACGGCAGGTTTCAGATTTCTTTAAATACCCGGTACGCGAACCACGCCAGAATCGACAACTTCGACGGTAATCGGCCGGCTTTTCGGGTCCGAACGCACGCGAATCCGGTCGCCCGGGGCGCCATCCTGCTCCGCGATTACCTGGTTCGAAATCGAAAAACCCGCCTGGGTCGCGCGGATCTCGACGGGATCGCCGCGGCGGATCACCGGCTCGGCGCGCACCGTGCGGACGGGCGCCGCGATATGCGCTGCCGCCTGCTGGACGGCGCCGCCGGCAGCCACGGGCACGCGGATGCGCCAGCCGATTTCGGCACAGCGCAGCACCGCGGCGCCGGCAACCGGCGGCTCGATGGCCACCGCGCCGGGACAGGCCGAAAGCTTCATCCGCCGGTCGATCGGCGCGATCGGGCCGCCGGGCTCGCCAATATCGGCGCCGAGCGCAATCACCAGCCGGCGTTCGAGCGCATCGAGGTTCTGCAACTGCCCCACCTGTGCAAGTGCGGGACAGGTCGAGGCCGCAAAAAGCCCGGAAATGAGAATGTAACTGGGTCGCATCGATCAAATCCTGTTATTCGACAGGATAAAAGCAAGAAGCGCGCCAATTATCGCGCAGCCACCAATCTAACCGTGATTTCCTGGCCTTTTCCGGCATTCGCACCGCTGACCGAGGGGATCGAAATATCGATGCGAGCCTCGTCCACCCCGCCTTCGCGGATGGCGCGGCCGATCGCGGCGGTGCGTGCCGCCGCCAGTTCCCACCGGTCGAAACGATGCGCGCCGGCATCGCTCCCTTCGCTGATCACGATCACGGCGGCATTTTCCGCCCGCGCACGGGCGCCGATCTTGCGCAGCGTCGCGGCCGCCGCCGGCGTCAACACGGCCTCGCCCGACTGGAACAGGCCGGCCGCGCGGAACGCATTGTCGCGCCGCTGTTCGCCTTCATTCTCGCCAAAGGCGGCGCGCAGACCCGCAGCCAGCCGCTCCGGCCGCCCGCCCTGCGCCTGGATCAGGATGAAGAAACCGAGCAGCAGCAGGCACAGATCGGCAAAGCTGACGGCCCAGCGCGGCGTGCGGGCCGTCCTCATATCGCCACCCGCAGGATCGGCCGCACCTCGGTGAACTCGGCGCGCGCCAGCATTTCGAAGCGGTCGAGCACGCGGCGCTGCCAGGCGAGCTCGACTTCGGACAGGCGCTCCAGCCGCGCCGCGATCGGCCCGGCAATGACGCTGGAAAGCGCGATGCCGTAAAGCGTGGTGAGCAAGGCGATCGCCATCGGCGGGCCGATCCGCGCGGGATCGTCCATCTGCGCGAACATGCCGACCAGGCCGGTGATCGTGCCGATCATGCCCATGGCCGGCGCGGCATCGGCCACCGCGTTCCAGAAACCGATCGCGCCGGCATGACGGCGACGGCGCTCCTCGATCTCGGTGCGCGCCCACAAAGCGAAGCTTTCGGGCGAACTGGCGTTGGAAAGCTGGAAGGCCGCGCGCCGCAGGAAGCGGCCCGCGGTCTGCACCCGATCGGCGCAGGCGATTCCCTTGACCTGGGCCACCGCCTCGATCGCATTGGCGGCGCGCGTCGCCGCGGCGGCATCGGCGTCGGGATCGTTGCGGACCATCGGCCCCAATGCGGCAAAGGCGCGGGCGACATCGCCCGCGGCCGACCGCGCTACCGCGATGGCCAGCGCGCCGCCAAAAACGATCAGGATCGATATCGGATCGAAGAAGCGGCCAATCTGGTCGAGCAAAGCCATTGATCCGGTCCCGCCCGCCCGATCCGGCCCGCGCGAACGCATTGCCGGTCGAGCGGCAAAAAATTGCCGCCCCCGGCAAAAGCTTGCCGGTCGCCCCCACGCTTGCAGCAAAGACCCGCAGATTTCCGGGCTTTTCCCGGACTGGCACGCCCCTTGCTGATACCGGCACGCCCGGAAAGGCGCTGTCCGACACCTGAAGGAACGGCCGCTTCTCCGATACTTTTAGAGGAAAAGTTCGTCATGGTGACGTCCGATACGATTTTTGGGGTGCATGGAGACGCGCTGGCCTTGCGTAGCCAGCGGCTCGCCATGCTCGCCTCCAACATCGCGAACGCCTCCACGCCCGGCTACAAGGCGCGCGACCTGGATTTCACCAAGGCGCTGGACATGGCCCAGGCTGGCACCGCCACCGATGCCGCCGCCGGCACCGCCACGGGCTATCGCGTGCCGCTGCAGCCCACGCAGGACGGCAACACCGTCGAGCTTTCCACCGAACAGACGATCTTCGCCGAGAACGCCGTGCAGTATCGCACCACGCTCTCCTTCCTCAACGGCCGCATCAATACGTTGATGACGGCGCTTAAGGGCGAATGACCATGGCGAACCCGCTCTCCGTTTTCGACATCGCCGGCCGCGCGATGTCCGCGCAGATGGTGCGCCTCAACACGACCGCGTCGAACCTTGCGAACGCCGGCTCGGTGTCGGGCACCAAGGAAAGCGCGTTCAAGGCGCTGAAGCCGGTGTTCATGCCGGTCACCGATCGCGCCGGCGTCGCCACCGTCAAGGTGAGCTCGATCCTCACCTCCCAGAACGAGGCGGTGAAGAAGCATTCGCCGGATCATCCGCTCGCGGATGCCAATGGCGATGTGTGGGAAGCCAATGTCGATAGCGCGGCCGAGATGGTCGAGATGCTGGAGACGGCGCGCGCCTATCAGAACAATGTCCAGGTCTTGCAGACCGCCAAGACCCTCACTCTCGATACATTGAGGCTCGGCAAATGACGTCTATCACCGGACAAGGCTATCTCGAGACGCTGGGTAGCACCACAAAGGCGGCGCCGAACGGCACGCTCGACCAGAACTCGTTCCTGACGCTGATGACCACGCAGTTGAAGACGCAGGATCCCTTCGATCCCGTCGACAACACGCAGATGGTCGCGCAGATGGCGCAATTCTCGCAGGTCTCGGGCATTGCCGAGATCAATTCGAGCCTGAAGTCGATGGCGACCGACCTCGCCTCGGCGCGGATCGGCAATGTCGCCACCTGGATCGGCAAGGCCGCGTTGGTGGGTTCGTCCACCGCGACGCCGCTCGCCGACGGCAGCTACGCCTTCGAGGCCGAACTTCCCGAGGACGCGACCAACGTCCAGATCGATCTGGTCGATGCGTCGGGTGCCGTCGTCCACTCGGCCAATCTCGGTGACGAGGCCAAGGGCACGGTCGGCTACACCTGGGACGCCCAGGATGCCGACGGCAAGCCGCTCGCCACGGGTCCGCTCAAGGTGATGATCAGTGCCTATGGCGCGAGCGGCGCGATGCAGCCGACCATTTCCAGCTGGACGATGATCAACGGCGTCCAGTCGCCCGCCGCCGGCGGCGCCGCCCAACTCATCACTCCACTCGGCATCGTCAAGCCCGAAGAGGCGATGCGCATCGCCTGACCCGCCGCTGACCCTTTTCAAGAAATTCGACACGGAGACCCGCAATGTCCTTCTACACCTCGCTTTCCGGCCTCAAGGCAGCGCAGACCGATCTTTCGGTCGTCTCGAACAACGTCGCCAACGTCGGCAGCACGGGCTTCAAGAAGAGCAAGACCGAATTCGGCGACATCATCTCGGCCGCGCCGCTCCAGTCCTCGTCGATCGCCGGCCAGGGCACGCGCCTGCGCGCTATCACCCAGCAGTTCACGCAGGGCGGCTTTGAAACCTCGGATCGCGCGCTCGATCTTGCGCTGTCGGGTCAGGGCTTCTTCGTCACGCGTTCGGGCATCACCGGCGGCCAGGTCGCCTTCACCCGCAACGGCACCTTCTCGGTCGACAAGGAACGGTTCGTGACTGACTCGTCGGGCGCCTTCCTGCAGGTGCTCCCGGTCGACAGCCGCGGCTCGGTCACCGCGACCAGCCTCGACGCCACCCGCAATCTCCAGCTGCCGCTGACCTCGGGCCAGCCCAAGGCGACCAGCCTGCTCAAGATGGCAGTGACGCTGCCGGTAAGCGCGGACGTGCCCTCTTCGCGTCCGATGTATACCGTTGACACGCCCTATGAGTTCAGCCGCTTCGACGCCAACAGCTACAACCAGTCGACCGCGACCACCGTTTACGACGCGGTCGGCAACGCGCTGCCGGCGACGCTCTATTTTACCCGCACCAAGTTGCCGACCTCGGCCGATCCCACCAGCCAGTGGGAAGCGCGCCTGTTCATCGGCGATCAGGAAATCAGCTCCGATCCGGCGAACCCCACCCCGCCGACGCCGCTCACGCTGACCTTCAATGATGCCGGCCAGATCCAGACGCCGCTCAATCCGGTGCTCTATGCCGATGCGCAGCCGGTCGGCGCCATCGCGCCCCTGTCGATGAGCATCGATTTCGGCCTCTCCACCAAGCAGGCTTCGGCGCCCTTCACCATCTCGTCGGTCAGTCAGGACGGCTTTGCCGCCGGCCAGCTCGATGGCGTGACCGTGGCGCCCGACGGTCTGGTTACCGCCAGCTTCTCGAACGGCGAAACGCAGCCGCTCGGCAAGCTGATCCTCGCCAACTTCGCCAACCCGTCGGGCCTGCGCCAGATCGGCGACGCGAAGTGGACGGTAACGGGCGATTCGGGCGATCCGATCGTTGGCACCGCATCGGCGGACGGCTTCGGCACGATCCAGTCGGGCGCGCTCGAACGCTCGAACGTCGACATCACCGAGGAACTCGTCGCGCTCATCTCCGCGCAGCGCAACTTCCAGGCGAACGCCAAGGCCATCGAGACCGCGAACACGATGACCCAGGCGATCATCAACCTGCGCAACTAAGACCGGGGACTAGGGGCATAGCGCCATGGACCGTCTGATCTACAGTTCGCTTTCGGCGATGCGTGGCGCGATGGCGCGCCAGGCGACGACGGCGAACAACCTCGCCAACGCCAACACCACGGGCTTCCGCGCTGAAATGGCGTCGGTCCGCCCGTTGTGGCTCAAGGGCGAGGGTTTCGAGAGCCGCGCTCCCTCTTCAGAGGAAGTGACGGCGGCGGACATGCGCGCTGGCGCCATCACCCAGACGGGGCGCAGCCTCGATGTCGCGCTCGACGGCGATGCCCTGCTCGGCGTCCAATCCGAAGAGGGCGAGGAAGCCTATACTCGCCGCGGCGATCTGACGATCGCGGCGAGTGGCCTCCTCACCACTGGCGATGGTGCGCCCGTGCTCGGCGATACCGGCCCGATCACGATGCCGCCGGCCGACGAGGTCAAGATCGATGACCAGGGCGTCATCTGGTATCGGCCGCAGGGCGCGGACCCGATCCAACCGATGCAGCAACTCGATCGGCTGAAGCTGGTCAGCCCCGTCGGCTCGCAGATCGTAAAGGGCCTCGACGGCCTGTTTCGCGTCCGTGACGGCGGTTCATTGCCCTCCGATCCGCAGGCGCGGCTCAAGGCCGGCAGCCTCGAAGGTTCCAACGTCAACGCCACCCAAGCGCTGGTCGACATGATCGACGCCAGCCGCTCCTGGGAAATGAACATCAAGCTCGTCACCACCGCCAAGGACATGGACAGTTCGGCGGCGGATCTGATGCGCCTGCCCGATTGAGCCCTGGACCAAGGATAGGATCCGATGACCAACGCCGCTCTCCACGTCGCCCGCACCGGGCTGGACGCCCAGAATCTCCGGATGCGCGTGATCGCGAACAACCTCGCGAACGTGAACACCACCGGCTTCAAGCGCGACCGCGCCAGCTTCGAGACGCTCGCTTATCAGTCGATGACCGCGCCCGGCGCGCCGTCTTCGGCCGACAATAAATATGCGACCGGCACCTCGCTCGGTTCGGGCGTGCAGGTGAAGGGCACCGCCAAGATCGACACGCAAGGCACGCTCAACACCACCGGCGGCGCGCTTGATCTGGCGATCGAAGGCGCCGGCTTCTTTCAGGTGCAGACGCCCGACGGCCGCACGGCCTACACCCGCGCCGGCGATTTCAAGCTTTCCGCCGACGGCACGATCGTCACCGATGATGGCATGCCGCTGGTGCCGCAGATCCAGGTTCCGGAAGGCGCCCAGTCGATCACCATCGGCACCGACGGCACCGTTTCCGCGCAGCTCCCCGGCCAGTCCGAACTGCAGGAACTCGGCCGCATCGAAACGGCGCGCTTTACCAATCCCCAGGGTCTCGAATCGCTGGGCAACAATCTGATGGCCGAAACGCCGGCGTCCGGCCAGCCGCAGGTCGGCACCGCCGGTCTCGATGGCCGCGGTGCGATCCGCCAGGGCTCGCTCGAATCGTCGAACGTCAATGTCGTCGAGGAACTGGTCGACATGATCGAGACGCAGCGCGCTTATGAGGTCAATTCGAAGATGATCTCGGCGACCGACGAGATGCTGCAATATGTCAACCAGCAGCTCTAAGCCGATGCGCGCCTCCATTCTCCTCGGCATGATCGCAACGATCGGCCTCGCCGCGGCGCCGGCCTCGGCCGGGCTGTTCGGGTCCAAGCAGCCGAAGCCCGATTATACGCCATCGGTGGCGCCCGCGCCGATGCCGGCGCCGGCCAATGGCGCGATCTTTCAGGCCGTGAACGGCTATGCTCCGCTGACCAGCGGCGCCCGTGCCTCGATGGTCGGCGACGTGCTGACGATCCTGCTCGTCGAACGCACCCAGGCCAGCAAGAGCGCGGCCGGCAACACCCAGCGTTCGGGCAATATCAGCATCACTCCGCCGACCACTGGCCCGCTGTCGCTCTTCGAACCCACCGACATCGCTTCAAGCGGCGCTCAGGGCTTCGACGGCAAGGGCCAGTCCACCCAGTCGAACCAGCTTTCGGGTGAGATCAGCGTGACGATCGCCGCGGTCTATCCCAACGGCACCTATCTGGTGCGCGGCGAAAAGCTGCTGACGCTCAACCGCGGTGACGAGATGATCCGCATCTCCGGCATGGTCCGCGCCGCCGACATCAGCACCGACAATCGCGTGCTTTCCACTCGCGTTGCCGATGCCCGCATCAGCTATTCGGGCAAGGGCGATGTCGCACGCGCCAGCCGTCCGGGTTGGCTGAATTCCTTCTTCTCGATCATCAGCCCCTTTTGAGGATGCCTGATCTCATGATCCGTTTCATCTTCGCCGCGCTCGCCGCGCTGGTTCTTTCCGTCGCCCCGGCGCATGCCGAGCGGATCAAGGATCTCGGCACCTTCCAGGGCGTCCGTCCCAACCAGCTTACCGGCTACGGCATCGTCGTCGGCCTGGCGGGCACCGGCGACGACAGCCTGGAATATGCGACGCAGGCGATGAAGGGCGTGGCTTCACGCTTCGGCCTCAATCTTCCGGCGGGCGTGAACCCGCAGCTCAAGAATGCGGCCGCGGTGATGATCACGGCGGAGCTGCCCGCCTTCGCCAAGCCCGGCCAGCGGCTCGACATCACCGTCTCGGCGCTCGGCAAGGCCAAGTCGCTGCGCGGCGGCACGCTGCTGATGGCACCGCTTTCGGGCGCCGATGGCCAGATCTACGCGATGGCACAGGGCAATCTCGCGGTCGGCGGCCTCGGCATCGATGCGGCCGACGGCTCCAAGCTCACCGTCAACATCCCCACCTCGGGCCGGATTCCGGGTGGGGCAACGGTGGAACGCGCAGTCGATGCCGGCTTCGCCAGCAGCCCCTATCTGATCTTCAACCTCGCCGAGGCCGATCTCACCACCGCCGGCCGCGTCGCCAACGCCATCAATATTGCGGTCGGGCCCGGTCGCGCGCGCGCCACCGATGCCGTCACGATCGAAATCAGCGCTTTGGCGGGTGCCGAGGCGCGCACCGCATTGATGGGTCAGATCGAAAATCTGCCCGTCGACCCGGCGGATGCGCCCGCGCGCGTCATCGTCAACGCGCGCACCGGCACCGTCGTCATCAACGGCGCGGTGCGGATCGCGCCGGCGGCCGTCAGCCACGGCAAGCTCGTGGTCCGCGTCGATGAAGATCCTGCGATCATCCAGCCAGCGCCGTTCTCACGCGGCCAGACCGCCCTCGAACCGGCGAGCACCATCGCCGTCGAGGAGGAGCGCAAGCCGATGTTCGATTTCCGCCCCGGCGCCAGCCTGGCCGACATCGTCAAGACGGTGAACGCGATCGGCGCCTCGCCGGCCGACCTCGTCGCCATCCTCGAGGCGCTGAAGCAGGCAGGCGCCATGAAAGCGGAGCTGATCGTGCTATGACGACGCCCATCGCCCTTTCAAACGCCATTAGCCTTGCGCCCAAGCAGGCGGATCAGGCGGGTCTCAAGAAGGCTGCGCAGCAGTTCGAGGCGGTCTTCCTTCGCCAGATGATCTCGTCGATGCGATCGGCAAGCCTCGGCGAGGACATACTCGGATCCTCCGCCAGCGATCAGTTCCGCGACATGAGCGACGCCCGCACGGCCGATTCCATGGCGGAAAAGGGCGCGCTCGGCATCGCCGAAATGCTGATGAAGCAGTTCGTGCCCCAGGTCGGCAAGACCGACGATCCGCTGGCCCCGGCAACACTTTCTAAAGGTTTGACGGCCAGCGTCGTAAAGACTGACAAATGAGCGATCTCCTCAGCATCGGCGCCTCGGGCATCTCGGCCTATAAGACGGCCCTTTCCGCGATCAGCGACAATGTCGCCAATTCGGAAACGCCCGGCTTCGCCCGCCGTGGGACGACCCAACGCGAGCAGGTCGCATCGCTGCCGATGCATGCCACCTATCGTCCGGGCACGGTCTTCTCCGGCACGCAGATCACCTCGATCACGCGCGCTTATGATCAGTTCCGCGATCAGGAGGTTCACGCCGCCAGCGCCGAATCCGGCCGGGCGGAGGTGCGTGCCAAATGGCTGGAGACGGCCGAGAACGCGCTCGACGACAGCGATTATGGTGTCGGCGCGCGGATCACGGCGTTCTATAATGCCGCCGATACGCTGGCTGCCGATCCCGGCAATCAGATGCCGCGCCGCGCCTTCCTGAACGCGCTCGACGAAACCGCCGCCGCGTTCCGCACCACCGCACAGGGGCTCGCCCGCACCGCCGACGGTATCTCCAAGGATGCGCAGGCGAGCGTCGACACCGTCAACGGCACCATCGACGCGCTTGCCAAGCTCAATATAGCCTTGCTGCGTTCCGATCCCGGCACCGCATCGCATGCCAGCCTGCTCGATCAGCGCGACAAGCTGGTCGACGAGGTTTCCCAGCATCTCGATGTGGACGCGAGCTTCGGCCAGAACGGCACAGTCACGTTGAAACTTGCCCGCAACAAATTGTCCTCGCTGGTCGAAGGGCCGATCTCCAATCCGATCGCCGTCGCGCAGGCTGCGAACGGCCAGTTGACCTTGTTCGCCTCGGTCGATGGCGGCACCCAGACGGTGGCATTACCCGGCGGCAAGATCGGCGGGCTGATCGATGTCGCGGCCACCGTCGCCGATCGCCGCGCCAGCCTCGACGCCATCGCCGCGGATTTCGCGACGACGATCAACACCTGGTCGGCGGGCGGCATCGACACCGCCGGCAATCCCGGCCAGCCGCTGATGACGATCGGCGCCGCCGGCGCATCCTCGCTAACCCTCGCCGTCACCGATCCCGATGCGGTTCCTGCCGCCAGCACCGATGGCACCACCGTCACCGCCAACGGCAATCTTCTCGCGCTGCAAGGCTTGCGCGCCGGTGGAGCGGAAGACCGGATGGCGGCGCTGATCGCAGGTCATGCGCAGTTGACCGCATCGGCGCGGACCGAGGCCGATGTCACCGGCACGCGCCGCGACTCCGCGCTTTCCTCGCGCGATGAAATCACCGGCATCGATCTCGATCGCGAAGCGGCCGAACTGATCCGGTTCCAGCAAGCCTATAACGGTTCGGCGCGGATCATTCAGGTCGCGCGCGAGACCATGCAGTCCATCCTCGATCTGTTCTGAGGCGTCCGGCCATGATCAACAGCACCCGCTATCACCTTTCGGCCGAAATCTCCCGCCAGCAGAAGCTGGCCGCGCAGATCGCCCGCGCCCAGTCGGATATTTCGAACGAGACCCGCATTCAGCGCGCGTCGGACGATCCCGCCGCCACGGCCCGCTACGCCGACATCCGTCGCGCTCAGGCGAACGAGGATGTGTGGACGAAGAATATCGATGTCGCCTCGGCCCTCGCCACGCGCGCGGATTCGACCCTTGATGGCGTCACCACCACGATGGATCGCGTTCGCGAACTGATGACCCTGGCCACGACCGGCACCTATAACGACAATGATCGCAAGGCCTTCGCGGTCGAACTACGCGCCATGGCGGCGGAGATTGCTGATCTGTCGCAGACCAAGGATTCGCGTGGGCAATTGCTGTTCCCGGCCGGCCCTTCGCTGGCCGTGCCGATCGGCAATGGCGTGTTCGTATCGCCCTCCGTGTCGAGCGATGGCCTCTTCACCAATATCCAGACGGCCGCCGGCCCCAAGGATCTGGCGCAGCTCATCAACGACGCCGCCGACGCGATCGAGCTGACCGACAAGGCCGAGCGCGAGCTGGCAAGCGCCGCCTCGCTCGATGAAGTCGTCCTCGCGGTCGACAATACCGCCATCGTCCGCGGCGATCAGGGCGTCCGCGCGGCCCGTCTCGACACGGCCCGCGAACGCTTTGCCAGTTCGGCTCTCCTCAATTCCGAGGAGGCCGGCAAGCTGGTCGGCACCGACATCCCTGAAACCGTCGCCAAGCTCCAGGCCAAGCAATTGTCGCTGGACGCTGCGCAGGCGGTGTTCACGCGGATCAACAAGCAGACGCTGTTCGATCTGCTCGGCTGACCGTGAAGACAGCCTGCGCGACTATTTTCTGGCTAACGCGAATTTAAGCATAAAGCCTTCGAAAATCGCGCCGTTAACCCTCATTGAAAGGACCAGGATTCACCGCCGTCTCCTGTGTTCTTCTTCGGCTTCGTGGGGGTATGCATGTTCGCGGCAATCGGTCTGGTCGTCCTCCTGGTGATGGTGTTCGGCGGATTCGCCATGACCGGCGGTGATCTGGAACCGGTCCTCCACGCCATTCCCCACGAAATGCTCATCATCGGCGGCGCCGCGATCGGCGCCGTGATCGCCGGCAATTCGATGAAGGAATTGAAGCAGCTCGGCGGCGGGCTGGGCAAGGTGTTCAAGGGCCCGAAATACAACAAGAAGGATTTCCTGGACGTCATCTTCCTGGTTTCGAAGCTGATGAAGATGCTCCGCACCGACGGCCCCGTCGCGCTGGAACCGCATATCGAGGATGCCAAGTCCTCGACGATCTTCCAGGAATATCCCAAGCTCCTGAAGGACGACACGCTCGTCCACCTCATCACCGATACCCTGCGCCTCGTGGTCGTGTCGTCGGGCACGCTCGATCCGCACGCGGTGGAGGAGGTGATGGATAATGCACTGAAGACGCATCATCATGACGAGATCCGCCCGGCCGACATGCTGCAGAACCTTGCCGACGCGCTCCCCGCGCTCGGCATCGTCGCCGCCGTGCTCGGCGTCGTGAAGACGATGGGCTCGATCGACAAGCCGCCGTCGATCCTCGGCGGCATGATCGGTTCAGCGCTCGTCGGCACCTTCCTCGGCGTGCTTCTCGCCTATGGCATCGTCGGTCCCTTCGCCGGCCGCTGCCGCCAGGTGATCGAAAGCGACGCCGCCATCTATCATGTCGTCAAGCAGATCATCATCGCCTCGCTCCACGGCCATCCGCTGCCGCTGGTGATCGAAGCCGCGCGGTCCAGCATCAGCCATTCGAACCAGCCGGCCTTCGCCGACGTGTTCGATGGCATGCGCGGGCGCTGATCCATGGCGAGCGCAGCCCCCAAGCGCGGCAAGAACGAGCCCGAACCGCGGCCCGTCATCATCGTCAAGAAGATCGTCGATGGCGGCCATGGCGGTCATCATGGCGGTGCATGGAAGGTCGCTTATGCCGATTTCGTGACCGCGATGATGGCCTTCTTCCTGTTGCTCTGGATTCTGGGTGCCACGACCGAGAAGCAGCGCAAGGGCATCGCCGACTATTTCTCGCCCACCTTGGTCGAGATGCGGCAGAAGAGTGCGGGTTCCAACGGCCCGTTCGGCGGCGATTCCATCGTCTCCAAGGACAATTATCCGCACGCCGCGACGCAGACCGGCACGCGCAGCATGACGATCCCGAAGGATGCGACCGGCGGCGCCAAGGAAGGCGCGGCCGCGATCCGTTCGCGTGATCGTGCGCGCTTCCAGGCGCTAAAGAAGCAGCTCGAAGCGCGGATGAAAAGCGATCCGCGGCTCGCCAAGCTGCGCAAGAATATCCGCATGGTCGAAACCCGCGAGGGGCTGCGCATCGATCTGGTCGACGAGGCCGATTTCGCGATGTTCTCGCTCGGCACCAATGCGCTGCTGCCCGATGCCCGCAAGCTGGTGGGTGAAGTGGCGCATGTCATCGAAGGCGTGCCGAATGAGGTGATCGTCCGCGGCCATACCGATGCGCTGCCTTATGCCGCGGGCCGCAGCGTCAACAACTGGACGCTCTCTACCGCGCGGGCGGAAGCGACGCGCCAGGCGCTCGGCGATTCGGGGATCGCGAACGATCGCTTCGCCCGCATCGAAGGCGTCGCCTCGCGCGAGCCCTATATCCCGTCGAACCTCTACGATCCGCGCAACCGCCGCATGTCGGTCACGCTCGCCTGGACGGCGGGCGGCTCGGATCTGCCCGCGCCCGAACCGGAGGAGGACCGCCCATTTTTCGACGGCCCGCAGCCAGAGACCGAGCTGGCGCAAGCGGGGCATTGATTTGGCTGTCACCCTGAACTTGTTTCAGGGTCCATGTGCGCCGCCCGCGCCGGTCGCCAAAATCGAAGTCGGGCATCGATCGCCGTAGTAGGCGCCCACATGGATGCTGAAACAAGTTCAGCATGACAGAAGGCGGTTTAGATCGCCCGCTCGTTGTCGCGATCGGTATCGGTGTCGAAGGGCGATGCCACCAGCAGATAAGCGAGCGTCGCGAACTGCGGATTGGGCCGCAGCACATTGACCGCGCCGGCGCGGTCGGCGAGCGCCATCATCGTGTCGGATGTCGTCTCGCGCGACGGAGCCTGCTTCGCGGTCGAAGCCGGCAGGTCGACCAGCCGCACGTCGGAGGGCGGCGTCGCCGACAGTGGCGTCCCCGTCATCGCGACCGAGGTATCGAGGGCCGCCATCTGCAACGGCGCATCCATCCGTGTGCCGGTGGGTGCAATCTCGCTCGGGCCATTTACCTTCTTCGCCATCAGCGCATAGACCTGCGCCAGGCTGCGCGCCTCGCCCGATCGCGTGTAGAAGATCGACCGGTTGACCGCGGCTTCCCGCGGGAAGACCGATGCGGCCGCCGCGTCGGGGCTCGACTGCGCGGCCTTCAGGAACTTCTTGGCACCGGCAAGGCCCAGGAAATGCGCGAAATAAAGATCGCCCGATGTCGGCTTGCGGCCCAGCGCCGCTTCCAGCCCGGCTTCATTGTCTTTCGCGAATTCGCCCGCCATCAGCGCCGAGGCATCTGCATCGTTGCGCAAGCCGAAGACCGCCTGTCGCGCCGACGGATCGACCTGCCAGCGCCCGCCGCGCCACTGAATCGAATCCGCGGCCCAGCCATAGCCATGCTCGGTCCCGTGCTGCTTCAGCACGCCGAGCCAGCTCTGGTCGATGAACTGGTAAAGCCCGCCCGCCGAAGAGGTGCTTGCCTTGGCGTAGGGGTTGAGGCCGCTCTCGCTCTTGGCCTGGTTGAGCAGATAGGTGAAGTCCGCGCCGGTGCGCTCCGCCGCACGGCCGATCGCCGCCCGCACCGTTTCCTTGTCGGTGCGGATCGATCCGACCCCTCGCATATAAGGCGCGGTCACAGGCGGTCCTTCCCTGTCATGGAAGGACTAATCGGCTCTTATGGTTAAGAAGTTCTTACCCTACCATCGCGTCGATCGCTTCGGCCAGTACGATGTCGCGGGTCGAAAGCCCACCGGCATCGTGCGTGGTCAGCAATATCTCGACCCGGTTCCAGACGTTCGACCATTCGGGATGATGGTCCATCTTCTCGGCGAGCAGCGCCACCCGCGTCATGAAGGCGAAGGCTTCGGAAAAATCGGCGAAGGTGATCGTGCGCGTGATCGCGTCGCGGCCCTCGTCATGATCCCACTCGTCCAGAGCCTCCAGCGCATCGGCGCGCTCAGCTTCGCTCAGGGCTTCGATCATTGTCCACTCCTACAGGCGTCATGCTGAACTTGTTTCAGCATCCACTCATCCACTTGCGCCGATCGTCTTTGCGTCACGGTGGACCCTGAAACAAGTTCAGGGTGACGATTGGCGGACGGGATTTTCGGCCTTATGCCACTTCCATGGCCGAAACTTTCGCCCCATCCGCCGATCAGATCGAGGCGCTCGCCCGCGCGGCACTGGCGCGCATTCCCCAGGCATTCCGCGATCATATGGGCAATGTGGCGCTGTTCGTTGAGGATTTCGCCGATGACGAGACGCTCGCATCGATGGGGTTCGAGGACGCCTTCGAACTGACCGGCCTCTACCACGGCACCCCGATCGGCCAGAAATCGATCAGCGACGTGGCCGCGATGCCCGATCGCATCACCCTCTATCGCCGGCCTCTGCTGGACGAATGGGCCGATACCGGCGTCAGCCTGGAAGCGCTCGTCACCCATGTCGTCGTTCACGAGGTCGGCCATCATTTCGGCCTGTCGGACGAAGATATGCACGCGCTGGAGGATGCCGTCGGATGAGCGGCGCCGGGGGGCCGCCAGCGGTGGCGTTCGATGATGTCGCCTGCCTGCGCGGCCACCGCCTGCTGTTTGAAGGCATGAGCTTCGCGCTCGCCGCGGGCGAGGCGGCACTCGTCACCGGCCCCAACGGCACCGGCAAATCGAGCCTGCTGCGCTTGGCGGCCGGGCTGCTTACGCCCGCCGCCGGCCAGATCCGTCGCGAAGGCAATCTCGCTCTGGCCGACGAACGCCACGCGCTCGATCCGGGCAAGCCGCTGGGCCAGGCGCTCGCCTTCTGGGCCGGCATTGACGGGCATCGCGGCGATGTGGATGCGGCGCTCGATACCGTCGGGCTTTCCGCCATCGCCGAGGTGCCGGTGCGAATGCTCTCCACCGGCCAGGCCAAGCGCGCCGGCCTCGCCCGCCTGATCGCCAGCGGCGCGGACATCTGGCTGCTCGATGAGCCCGGCAACGGCCTCGACACCGCCTCGCTCGATCGGCTGGCTGCCACCATGGCCGCGCACCGCGCCGCCGGCGGCATCATCCTCGCCGCCAGCCACCAGCCGCTCGGCCTGGCCGACGTGCAAGCAATCGAGCTTCGGCCATGAACGCGCTCGCCCGCATCCTCTGGCGCGATCTCACCCGCGCCCTTGCGGGCGGCGGCGGAGCGCTGCCGCTCATCTTCTTCCTGCTGGTCGCGACGCTCTTTCCCTTCGCGATCGGCCCGGACGCGCAACTGCTGGCCGCGACGGGCGGTGGCGCGCTGTGGATGGCGGCGCTGCTCGCCGCCCTGCTTCCGGTCGATCGCCTGCTCGCCCCCGATGCCGAAGCCGGCATACTCGATCAGTTCGCGCTGCGCGGCATCAGCGAGGAAGCCGTCGCCACCGCCAAGCTCCTCGCCCATTGGCTGAGCTTCGGCCCACCGCTGATGATCGCGGCGCTGCCGGCCTCGGCGCTCCTCCGCCTCAATGGCGCGACCTTGCTCAAGCTCGAACTCGGCCTCGCCATCGGCACGCCGGGCCTCGCCGCGCTCGCTTTGATGACCAGCGCGCTGACACTCGGCCTCAGGAGCGCCGGCGCGCTCGCCGGCCTCGTCATGCTGCCGCTCGCCGTGCCGATCCTGATCTTCGGCGCGGGTGCGCTGGGCGCGGAAGATAATGGTGGACTGAAATTGCTCGCCGCCGCGTCGCTCCTGCTGGTAGCGCTGACGCCCTTCGCTGCTGGTGCGGCGTTGCGAGCCGCGCGCGAATAACCCTTCTTCTGCGTCATGCTGAACTTGTTTCAGCATCCATGCGCGCCACCAGCAGCAAGCGCTCACATGGACCCTGAAACAAGTTCAGGGTGACGAGATTAATCGTTCACCCACCGCGCGAAGATCGCCGTCGGCAACAACAGCCCGCGCGCTTCCTCGCGCACAGCCATTTCGCCCACTTCCACGCGGCCGCCGAGATGCGCAGTGGCCTGCTTCAGCAACTCCCCAATCGCCAGCGCCGACATGCGCACCGCATAGACGGTGAGCACCAGGAACTTGGATTTCTCGTCGAGCAGGTTGACGCAGTGGGTGATCAGCCCCGGCAGATGCTCCTCCAGCCGCCAGACCTCACCATCCGGCCCGCGGCCGAACTTTGGCGGATCGAGCATGATCCCGTCATAGCGCCGCTCGCGCCGCACCTCGCGCGCGGCGAACTTCACCGCATCGTCGACCATCCAGCGGATCGGCCGGTCGGCCATGTCCGACAGGAAGGCATTGGCCTTGCCCGCCTCGACCGATTTCTTCGACGCATCGACATGCGTCACCTTGGCGCCCTTGGCCGCCAGCGCCAGCGTGCCGACGCCGGTATAGCCGAACAGGTTGAGCGCCTCGTCGCCCTCCGCGATCCGATCGCGCATCCACGTCCATTGCGGCGCCATGTCAGGGAAGAAGGCAAGGTGGCGGAAGGGCGTGTTCTGGGCGAGGAAACGCACCTCTTCCCATTTCAGGTGCCAGCCGCCGCGCGGCACATCGCGGCTCAGATGCCATTTGCCGCCGCCATCCTCGTCGGACGCGGCGATGAAGTCGCCATCGGCGTTCCAGTTGGGATCGGCCGGCGCCCACATCGCCTGCGGCTCGGGCCGGATGAAGCTGAAGCGGCCATAGCGCTCGAGCTTCCGGCCATGGCCCGAATCGACCAGGCCATAATCGTCCCAGGGTTCGGTCACGAGGGTGAGGAGTTCGCTCATGCCGCCTTTGCCAATCTGCCACCTACGGTCGCAATCGCCCGCCCGCCAGACAGCGCCCGTTGCCCCGCGTCGCGCGCACCCGCCAGTGTCACCGCGTCGATGGCTGCCACCGTCTCCGTCACCGGCACGATCCGGCCATGGACCTGGATCTGGCGGGCAAGATGGTCGCAGCGCGCCGCCGGCCCTTCCAGCCCCATCAGCAACCCCGCTTTGGCCTGCACCCGCGCGCGATCGAGTTCGGCATCGGTCAGCCCTTCGGCAGTCCGCGCCAGCACCTCTTCGACGAGCGCCAGCGCTTCCGCCGCCTGCTCACGCGCGGCCGCGCAATAGACGCCGAACAGGCCGGTCTCGGCATAGCTCTGCGCCCAGGCATAGATGGAATAAGCCAGCCCGCGCTGCTCGCGCAGTTCCTGGAACAGGCGGGAGGACATGCCGCCGCCGGCCGCGCTGGTGAACAGGCTCAGCGCATGGATCGCCGGGTCGCGATAGCCGAGCCCCGCCCAGCCGAGCGCCAGGTGGATCTGGTCGAAACGCCGCCGGTCATGCTTGGTCCCGCTGGCGAAGGCAGCCGGCGTCGCCGCAGCGGGCGCACCCGTCGCCATGTCGCCGAAATGCGTCTCCGCAAGCTTCAACAGTGCCGCCTCGTCCACCTTGCCGGCCGCCGCGAGCACCAGCCCTTCGGGCCGATATTGATCGGCCACCCAACGCTTCAGCGCCGCGGTGTCGATCGCGGCAATGCTCGCTTCGTCGCCCAGCACCGGCACGCCGAGCGGCTGGCCGGGGAAGGCCGCGCTCTGGAGATGATCGAAGACGATGTCGTCGGGCGTATCGCGCGCTTCGCCCAACTCGGAAAGCACGACGGCCTTCTCGCGCTCCAGCTCGCCCTCGTCGAAATGCGGCACGCGGACCAGATCGGCGATCATGCCGACCCCCAGCGCCAGATCGTCCGCCAGCAACCGCGCGTGGAACACCGTATGGTCGCGCGCCGTCCAGGCGTTCAGCGATCCGCCGACATCCTCGATATCCTCAGCGATGGCGCGGGCGTCGCGGCTACCGGCGCCCTTGAACACCATATGCTCGACCATATGGGCGAGCCCGCCCAGCCCGTCCGGCTCGGACCGCGCGCCGACATCGGCATAGAGGCCGACCGCCAGCGTCTCCACCCCACCCATCGGCTCGACCGCGACGGTGAGCCCGTTCGCCAGCCGATGGAGGCGGGCGCTCATGCCGCGGGGGTCGCCCGCTCGGCGACATAGGTCTCGATCGCCTCCAGCGTCGCGGGCAAGGTGGCGTAACGCTCCTCGCGCTCGAAGAGGCCACCGATCCGCGCCGGCAAATGCGGCCGCTGCCCGGTCGCGCGCTCCACCGCGTCGCGGAACTTCGCCGGGTGCGCGGTCGCCAAGGTCACGATCGGCACGTCGCGGTCGAGATCCGCACGATGCGCCGCCGCCAGGCCGATCGCCGTGTGCGGATCGATCACCTGGCCGCTCTTGTCCGCCGCACGGCGCATCGCCAGCGCCATGCCATCCGGGTCGATCCGGGCGCTGGTGAACAGCTCCGCTGCTTGCGCCTGCATCGCAGTCGGGATCGCCAGCGTCTTCGATGCCTCGAACCCCGCCATCGTCGCCGCCAGCGCCTTGCCGTCGCGACCGTGGAGATCGAATAGCAGCCGCTCGAAATTGGAGCTGATCTGGATGTCCATCGACGGCGCCGCCGTCGGCGTCACGCTGCCGACCGAATAGTCGCCGGCGGAAAGCGCGCGGTGGAGGATGTCGTTGACGTTGGTGGCGACGATCAGCTTGGCGACCGGCAGCCCCATCTTCGCCGCCGCATAGCCCGCAAACACGTCGCCGAAATTGCCCGTCGGCACCGAAAAGGCGACCGGGCGCTCGGGCGCGCCGAGGCGGACGGCGGCGTAGAAATAATAGACGATCTGGGCCATCAGCCGCGCCCAGTTGATCGAATTGACCGCGCTCAGGCGGAAGCGGCCGGCGAAATCGCGATCCGCGAACATCGCCTTCACCAGCGCCTGCGCGTCGTCGAAGCTCCCTTCGATCGCGATATTGTGGACGTTGGGCGCCAGCACGGTCGTCATCTGCCGCCGCTGCACGTCGGAAACGCGGCCCAGCGGATGCAGCATGAAGATGTCGACCTTGGCGCGGCCAGCCAGCGCGTCGATCGCCGCCGATCCGGTATCGCCAGACGTCGCACCGACCACCGTCAGATGCGTGTCGCGGTTCGCAAGGAACCGCTCGAACAGCAGCCCCAGCAGTTGCAGCGCCACATCCTTGAACGCCAGCGTCGGGCCGTGGAACAGCTCCAGCAGCCAGTTGCGCGGATCGAGCTGGACGAGCGGCGTCACCGCCTCATGGTCGAACCGGCCATAAGCGGCCGTGCAGAGCGAGCGCAGTTCGTCCCGGCTCAGCGAATCCCCCACGAAGGGCGTCATCACCTCGATCGCGGTATCCACATAGGACAGGCCGGCAAGCTTGCGGATCGCATCGGCCGAGAAGTGCGGCCAGCTTTCCGGCACATATAGCCCGCCATCGGCCGCCAGGCCGGTCAGGGTGACATCCTCGAAGTCGAGAGCGGGCGCGGCGCCGCGGGTGCTGATGTAACGCATAGTGGGCCGCGCTTAGCGATGCCTGCGCGCCGGGGCAACTTTTCCCGCGAAGCGTTCGATCCGGCCATCTTGGTCGCAAGCGCCGTGGAGAGCCGGCAAGCCATGGATTTCGTTCCGGTGCCGGTGCAGCCTGCGCGCCGTTCCCGGACCCATCGGCAGCTTCGGAGGGGAAGCAGGATGAAGGCGGTACAGGTGCTTCGGCATGGACGGCCGACCGAAGCGATCGAAATCACGGACATTGCCGTGCCCCATGTCGGGCCGGGCGAGGTCCGCATCGCGGTTTCCGCCGCATCGCTCAATTTCGGCGATATCGCCCGCTCGCGCGGAGGCGTCGCGGCGATGATGTTCCCGCCGCCGCTGACGCTCGGCATGGACGTGTGCGGCATTGTCGAGGCCGCAGGCGAAGGCGCCGAACAATGGATCGGCCGGCGCGTGGTGGCGATGACGCGCATGGCCTTTGGCGGCATGGCCCAATTCGCCATCGCGCCCGCAGCTTCCGTGTTCGATGCGCCGCCGCAGTTCGACGACGCCGAGGCCGCGGGATTCCTGCTGCCCTTCCATGTCAGCTATCTCGGCCTCCAGGTCCGCGCGAAACTCCAGGCCGGAGAAAGCGTGCTCGTAACCGGCGCGGCCAGCGGCGTCGGCTCGGCCACGATCCAGCTCGCGGCCACAGCGGGCGGTCAGGTGATCGCGCTCGCCGGCGGGGCGGAGAAAGGCCGCGCCTGCCTGAATCTTGGCGCAAACCATTTCATCGATCATCAGGTCGACGATCTGTTCGAACGCGTCATGACGATCACCGAAGGCCGCGGCGCGGACGTGGTCTTCGATCTCGTCGGCGGCGAACTCACTGATGCGCTCTGGTCCTGCGTCGCGCGGGAGGGGCGCTACCTGCCGATCGGCTTCAACGGCGATGCCGAAGGCGGCTTCACCGGCCGTCCCTTGCGCAAGGTCGCCATGGCCAATTTCTCGGTTTTGGGCGTGATGCTCTCTTATGCCCCGCCCAACCCGATGATCCGCCGGATGGGGCTCAACCCCTTCCCGCCCGAAACCGGCCAGCAGGTCCATGTCGCGCTTTGCGATCTGATCGCGGCCGGCAAGATCAAGCCGCTGATCGGCCGCCGCATCGCGATGGAGGAGGTCGCCACCGCGCTGGAAGATCACGAAGCCCGCAAGACCATGGGCCGCACCATCGTACTGATCCCCGGCGCCTGAAGCCCCCGATGCGCATCGACCCGCAAGCCATGCTCGCCGCAGCGTGCGAGCAGACCGGCCTCCGCGACTTCGGCAGCGACAGCTTCCGCGAGGGCCTCGTCCTCTATTGCGATGCGGTGTCGGAAGAAGCCCAGCTCAATCCGATCGGGGCGATGGCCGTGCCCGCCCAGATCCATGCGGCGCTCATCAACCGGCTCCGGCTCACCGACTGGGTGAAGCACCACCCGGAGGTGCGCGAGGAGCGGATCGAGGCGCCGGTCTTCGTGATCGGCCTGTTCCGCGCCGGCACGACCTTGCTGTCCTATCTGCTCGAACGTGATCCCGCGCATCGCCCGCTGCTGCGCTGGGAGGTGGACAACAGCATCCCCCCGCCCACGCCGGAGGACATCGCCAGCGATCCCCGCATCGAGGCCGCCCGCGCCGCCGGCGCCATGCTCGACCAGATCAATCCGCGCGTCCGCATCGTCCAGAATGAAGAACCGGACGGGCCGACCGAGTGCATCGCGCTGATGAACCAGGATTTCAAAAGCCTGACCTGGGAAGCGATGGCCAATGTGCCGAGCTACGGCGCCTGGCTCCATCGCACCGATCATCGCTCGGCCTATGAATATCATCGCCAGGCGCTGCAGGTGCTGCAAAGCGGCGGCGTGCGCGGCCGCTGGTCGCTGAAGAGCCCGCATCATGCGATGCGGCTCGATGCCCTCACGGCCGTCTATCCCGATGCTCGCTTGATCGTCATGCACCGCGACCCGGCAGTGCTCTGCGCTTCGGTGTGCAGCCTCATCACCACGCTCAGCGGCACCTTCTCCGATGCTGATCATGGCCGCTACATCGCCACCCACTGGACGGACATGCTCGCCCGCTCGATCGCCGGCGTCGATCGCTTCCGCGACGCCAATCCCGGTCATCCGCTGATCGACGTGCATTATGCCGATCTCGCGGCCGATCCGATCGCGACGATGCGCCGCATCTACGCCGCCTTGGGCGAGGAATTGGACGGGCCCGCGCTTGCCGCCATGCAGGCCCATGTCGCCGCCCGCCCGCAACACCGCTTCGGCCACCACGGCTATGGGCTGGAGGAATTCGGGCTCGACGCCGGCGCAATCGGCGAACGCTTCCGCCCTTATATCGAGCGCTACGATATCCGCCGTGAACTGGTAGGATAGCGACAGCCGCCAACCCGATATCGACAATCACGGAGAGTGCAATGATCAGCTACGCCACCGTCGGCTCCAATGATTTCGGCAAATCGCTGCCCTTCTTCACCGAACTGCTCGGCACGCAGGGCGTCGCCAAGCTGTTCGATCATCCGCGTGGCGGCACGCTGTTCGCCAAGGACGGCCGGCTCGTGCTCGGCGTCCTCACCCCCGCCAATGGCGAGCAGGCAGCACCCGGCAACGGCACGATGGTCGCCTTCGACATGCCGAGCCGCGAGGCCGTCGACGCCTTCCATGCCAAGGCGCTGGCGTTGGGCGCCACGGATGAAGGCGCGCCGGGCGAGCGGGCGCCGGGTTTCTACATGGCCTATTTCCGCGATCTTGAAGGCAACAAGTTCTGCGCCTGCCGTCTGGGCTGAGCTAGTGGGGCGGGCGGCATCCACTGCCTGCCCCAATCATATGCTCGGATTTCGGTAAGCTCAGCCCTTCCGCCGCCAGACCGCAATCCCGTAGATCACCAGCGCCACCAGCGCGAACAGGAACCATTGCACCGCATAGGCGCGATGATTGTTCGGCACCTCGGCCGGCGACGGCTTCTCGCTCGGCTCAAGACCCGGCGCCGCGGTTTCGGAAACGAGGATGAACACACGGTCGCGGTCGAAATCGATCACGCCCGTCACCGGCCCGCTCAGGCCGGGCGCCTTGGGCGCGTCGGAGGTGCGCGACCAGCCATAGTCCACAGCCATGCCCGGCCCTTCCGCCCCGCCGGTGCGGCAGGACGCGATATGTCGCCAGCCCCCCTCGCCCTTGCGGTTGCGCCCGGCCCGCGCGTCCCACTTCACCACCTCCAGGCAATTGCCGGAAGCGCGACGGAAGACGAGGTTCTCATCGGGCACCGGCACCGCGGGAAAGGCGGTCGGCGGCAATTTCTCCGCCGCGGCATAGCGGGCCAGCAGATCTTCCTTCCACTGGGCGCGCTGCAACTGCCAGATGCCGAGGCCGACCATCACGGCGACGGCCGCCAGCACCAGCAAGGTCGGCCAGAAGGGCAGTCGCTTCATTCGCCATTCTCCACGATCCGGCCTTCGCGCGCGGCGTTGCGATATTCGAGCGCGATCAGCATCCCCTTGGCGATCCTGAGCGATCCGATAACCGCCAGCGCCGTGAACGGTATCCACAGGATCAGATGCACCCAGAAAGGCGGCTGCGTGCTCAGTTCCAGCGCGACCGCCAGCGCCGTCACCAGCGCACCGATGCCCAATGTCAGGAAAGCCGCGGGGCCGTCGCCGACATTAAAGCTCGCAAAGGACAGCCCACACGCGCGGCAGGACGGCGCGAAACCGACAATGCTGCTGAACAAGGTCTTGGCGCCGCAGCGCGGGCAAAGCCCTTTCAGGCCGCTTTCGATGGGAGTCGGCGTCTTCATCTCATTCCCCGCATAGCATAAGCGCCGCCCCGGCCCAGGCCGGAGCGGCGCTCATCATGCTCTTCCGAAGACCGGATCAGCCGTGGATCGGCGCGCCCCAGCCGCCCCAGACATAGACGACGACGAAGAGGAACAGCCACACCACGTCGACGAAATGCCAGTACCAGGCCGCCGCTTCGAAGCCGAAATGCTGGGTCGGGGTGAAGTGGCCCTTATGGGCGCGGACCAGGCAGACGATCAGGAAGATCGTGCCGACCAAAACGTGGAAGCCGTGGAAGCCGGTCGCCATGTAGAAGGCCGCGCCATAGTTCAGGCCTTTGAAGGCGAACGGGGCATGGGCATATTCATAGGCCTGGATGCCGCTGAACAGCAGGCCGAGCACCACGGTCAGCCACAGGCCAGTGATCAGGCCCTTGCGGTCGCCATGGATCAGCGAGTGGTGCGCCCAGGTCACGGTCGTGCCCGAGCAGAGCAGGATCAGCGTATTCAAGAGCGGCAGGTGGAAAGGATCGATCACTTCCAGGCCCTTGGGCGGCCACACGCCGGCCGCCTGGGTGAGCGCCACCGCGCCCTCGGTCACCTCGACGGGGGCCGGGAAGAGCGAGAAATCGAACCAGGCCCAGAACCAGCCGACGAAGAACATCACTTCGGATGCGATGAACAGGATCATGCCGTAACGCAGGTGCAGCGACACGACGGGCGTGTGATCGCCGGCATGCGCCTCGCGAATCACGTCCGACCACCAGGAGTAGAAGGTGAACAGCAGCGCCGCGGCGCCGAGCAGGAACACCTTCCCGCCATGGGCTGCCTCATGCATCCACATGATCGCGCCGGAAGCCAGAATGAGCGCCGCCATCGAACCGGCAAGCGGCCAGATGCTGGGCGGGAGGATATGAAAGTCGTGCGTCTTGGCTCCGGCCATTTCTCTTGTCCCTCGGGGTTCCCTTTGCCCGTCCCTTAACCGCCGTTGCCGGCGGAATCCACCGGGAAGAAGGTGTAGGAGAGCGTGATTTCGTTGATATCCTTGGCGTCCGGATCCTGCAGGATCTTCGGATCGACGTAGAAGATGACGGGCATGCGCATCGTCTCACCGGGCTTCAGTTCCTGCTCGGTGAAGCAGAAGCACTGGATCTTGGTGAAATATTGCCCGGCCTGCGAAGGCGTGACGTTGAAGGTCGCGGTGCCCTTGATCGGCTTGTCGCTCATGTTCGTGGCGTTGTAGAACGCCATGTCACGCGCGCCGACGGCCACGCGCTGCACATGCTCCTCGGGCGCGAACTTCCAGGGCATGCCCGGCGTCACATTGCCGTCGAAGCGGACACGGACGATCTTGCCGACGACGGCGCCCGGCGCTTCGGTGCCGACCGCCATCTTGGTCGTGCCGGCAAAGCCGGTGACCTGGCAGAAGATACGGTAGAGCGGCACGCTGGCGAAACCGAGCGCGATCATGGCGCCCACCAGCGCAGCAGCCATCAGGCCGACCTTGCGGTTCTTCTGGGCCAGCGTCGTCATGTCAGGTCATCTTCACGATCGAGATGGCGTAGATGAGGATGACGAACGCCGCCAACAGCATCGCCATCACCATGGCGCGGCTGCGCTGGCGGCGGCGGATCTCGGTTTCGTCAGGCAGATTGGTCATGCAAGCACCAGTCGGTCGGCGACGAGTGCGCCGAACAGTACGAAGAGATAGACGATCGAATAAGCGAAGAGCTGCCGTTCGGGCTTCATCTTCGCCTGGTCGGTCTCGCGATTGAAGGCGACGCGCGCCGAAAGCAGCAGGAACAGCCCCGACAGCGCCACAGCGGCGACGCCGTAGATCGCGCCGGTCAGGCCCATCGGCCAGGGCGCGACGGCCGCAGCGACCATCGGCAGCGTGTAGAGCAGAACCTGCGTCCGCGTCGTCTTCGTACCGGCGACCACCGGCAGCATCGGCACGCCGGCATTGGCGTAATCGGTACGCACGAACAGCGACAGCGCCCAGAAATGCGGCGGCGTCCACAGGAAGACGATCGTGAACAGCAGCACCGGCAGCATGTCGACATGGCCGGTCGCGGCGGCCCAGCCGATCAGCGGCGGGAAGGCGCCGGCGGCACCGCCGATGACGATGTTCTGCGGCGTCCGGCGCTTCAGCCAGACGGTGTAGACGAGGACGTAGAACAGGATCGAAACGGTCAGGATCGCGGCGGCGAGCAGATTCACCGCCAGCCCCATCAGCAGGACCGAGAAAGTGGCGAGGCCGACGCCGAAATGGAGCGCCGCCTGGCGATCCATACGGCCCGCCGGCAGCGGCCGATTGGCCGTCCGCTTCATCTTGGCGTCGATGTCCGCCTCATACCACTGGTTGAGCGCACCCGCGGCGCCGGCGCCCAGCGTGATGCACAGGATCGCGGTGAAGCCGAGCACTGGGTGGATCGACGCCGGGGCGGCGAGCATCCCGCACAGGCCGGTGAACACCACCAGGCTCAGCACGCGCGGCTTCGTCAGCGCGAGAAAGTCGCGCCAGTCTGCCGGTGCGGTGACCGTAGGGTTCATGGTGGTCGTGTTCATCGCATTCCGTCTGAATTCTGACCAGTTACATTCGCAGGCCTATTGCCGACGCCGGTCTCATCGCGGGACCGCCGCCCCGGTCATGAACCGGGGCGGCGGCAATCATTTTCCGAGTGTCGCCGGTGTCAGTCGACCCGCGGCAGCGTCTCGAACTGGTGGAACGGCGGCGGGCTCGACAGCGTCCATTCGAGCGTGGTCGCGCCTTCGCCCCACGGATTATCCTCTTCCTTCGGACCCGCGATCAGCGACCAGATCACGTTCACGAAGAAGATCGCCATGCCCGCGGCCATGACCATGTAACCCACGGTCGCGAGGTGGTTATACTGCGCGAAGGCATCCGGATAATCGGGGTAGCGGCGCGGCATGCCGTCGAGGCCCAGGAAGTGCATCGGGAAGAACAGCAGGTTCACGCCGATGAAGAACACCCAGAAGTGCAGCTGGCCGAGGAACTCGTTATACTTCTTCCCCCACATCTTGCCGAACCAGTAATAGAAGCCGGCGAAGAGGCCGAAGACGGCGCCCAGCGAGAGCACATAGTGGAAGTGCGCGACGACATAGTAGGTGTCGTGCATATAGTTGTCGATGCCACCGTTGGCGAGGACCACGCCCGTCACGCCACCGACGGTGAACATGAAGATGAAGCCCAGCGCCCAGACCATCGGCGTCTTGAAGGTCATGGAGCCGCCCCACATGGTGGCGATCCACGAGAAGATCTTGATGCCGGTCGGGACCGCGATGACCATCGTCGCTGCGGTGAAGTACATCTTCGTGTTCACGTCGAGGCCGACGGTGAACATGTGGTGCGCCCACACGACGAAGCCGACGACGCCGATCGCGACCATGGCATAGGCCATGCCGAGATAGCCGAACACGGGCTTTTTCGAGAAGGTGGCGATGATCTGGCTGACGATGCCGAAGCCCGGCAGGATCATGATGTAGACTTCGGGGTGGCCGAAGAACCAGAACAGGTGCTGGTAGAGCAGCGGATCGCCGCCACCGGCCGGATCGTAGAAGGTCGTGCCGAAGTTACGATCGGTCAGCAGCATCGTGATCGCGGCGGCGAGCACCGGCAGCGCCAGCAGCAGCAGGAAAGCGGTGATCAGCATCGACCACACGAACAGCGGCATCTTGTGGAGCGTCATGCCCGGAGCGCGCATGTTGAAGATGGTGGTGATGAAGTTGATCGCGCCCAGGATCGAGCTCGCGCCCGCGATGTGGAGCGACAGGATCGCCATGTCGACCGACGGTCCGGGCTCACCATAAGTGGAAAGCGGGGCATAGACCGTCCAGCCGGTGCCGGCGCCGCCGAAGAAGGGCGAAGCGAGCAGCAGCACGAAGGCCGGGATCAGCAGCCAGAACGACACATTGTTCATGCGCGGGAAGGCCATGTCCGGCGCACCGATCATGATCGGAACGAACCAGTTGCCGAAGCCGCCAACCATCGCCGGCATGACCATGAAGAACACCATGATCAGGCCGTGGGCGGTGACGAGCACGTTCCACAGATGGAGCGCCTCGTCGAAGGTGCCCGGGCCATGCAGCATGGCAAGCCAGGTCGGCAGATACTGGATGCCCGGCTCCATAAGCTCGGCGCGCATCATGCCCGAAATGCCACCGCCGATGATACCGGCGATGATGGCGAAGATCAGGTAGAGGGTGCCGATGTCCTTATGGTTGGTGGACATGAACCAGCGGGCGAAGAAGCCCGGCTTGTGATCCGCGTCATGGTGGTGCGCGTGATCATCATGCGCCTGGAAATGCGCGGCTGCGGCGGTTGTATCGGTCATTCTGCTCAGCCTTAGTTCGTCGGCGCCGCAGGCGCGGCGGTTGCGTTCGCGGCCGGCTCCGCTGCGGGAGCCTCGGCGGCGGGGGCGGGCGCAGCAGCGGCCGGTGCGGCGGCGGCTTCTTCAGCCACCTTCTCGCCCGGCATGGTGCCGCCCTTGATCTTCACCCACTCGGCGAAGCGCGCCGGCTCGACCACCTCGACGGCGATCGGCATGTAGGCGTGGCGTGCGCCGCAAAGTTCGGAGCACTGGCCGAAATAGACGCCCTTGCGGTCGGCCTTGAACCAGGTCTCGTTCAGACGGCCCGGAACCGCGTCCATCTTCGTCCAGAAAGCGGGGACCGCGAAGCTGTGGATCACGTCGTTCGAAGTGACGATCAGCTTCACGACGGCGCCGACCGGCACGACAATCCGCTCGTCGACGGCGAGCAGGCGGGGGCCGTCCGCATCGGTGCGGAAACGCTTGCCGGCCTCAACCTCGCTCTTCTCCTTGAGCATGTTGGAGACGATTTCGAAGTCGCCATTGTCCGGATACTGATAGGTCCAATACCACTGGTTGCCGATCACCTTGATCGTCACATCGGCCTTGGGCTGCGAATATTGCGCGGCCAGCAGGCGGATCGACGGGACGGCGATCACCAGCAGGATCAGCACCGGAACCAGCGTCCAGATCACCTCGATGAAGGTGTTGTGCGTGGTCTTCGACGGCACCGGGTTCGCCTTGGCGCGATAGCGGACGACCACCCACAGCAAGAGCGCGAGGACGAGGACCGAGATGGCGGTGATCACCGGCACCAGGATGGCGTCGTGCAGCCACTGGCCGTCTTCGCCGATCGCCGTCACCTGCGGCTGGATCTTCCAGCCACCGGGAATCGGCTGGCCAATATCGGCTTCCGGAGCGGCATGCTCGAAAACGGGCTTGGCGGCATCGGCGGCCGGGGCCGCAGCAGCTTCAGTCGGTGCGGCGGCGGCCGCCGTCGGCGCCGCGGCGGGGGCAGCGGCTTCCTGCGCCAGAGCCGCTGCAGGAATCGCAGCAAGCGTCAGCGCCATCAACATCGTCTTCAACGTCTTCATTTCACCCCCGGTCAGCGCCGCATTCGGTGCAGCTTTTCGTCTATCGGGCCTATCGCGATCGGCGCGCTTATAGGCGCGGGTGTCGCGAGCCTCAAGCACCGGAATCGCAGAATTTCGGGCAGTTGATGGAAGGGGCTTCGCAGCCTATCTGGCGGGGCACGAAACCGGCGGGAGCAAAAACATGACCGATGACGAGATACTGGCGGAATTCCGCGCCGCAGAGGCCCTTCTCGAAGGCCATTTCATCCTCTCGTCGGGCCTGCGTTCGTCCCGCTATCTGCAGTGCGCACGGGTGCTGATGAACCCCGCAAGGGCCGCAAGACTGTCCGATGCGCTCGCTTTCAAGATCCCCGACAAGCTTAAGATTCAGCTCGGCGCCGTGGTTTCGCCGGCCATGGGCGGCGTCATCGCCGGGCATGAGATGGGCCGCGCGCTCGGGCTCGACGCGATGTTCGTCGAACGGCCGACCGGCACGTTCGAACTGCGCCGCGGATTCCGCCTCCATCCGGGGCAGAAGGTGCTGCTGATGGAGGATGTCGTCACCACCGGCCTGTCCTCGCGGGAGGCGATCAAGGCCGTCAACGAGGCCGGCGGCGAGGTGATCGCCGCCGCCGCTTTGGTCGATCGCTCCGACGGCAAGGCCGATCTCGGCGTCCCCTTCTACCCGCTGATCCGGCTCGCCGTGCCCACTTATGAGGCCGATTCGCTCCCGCCCGAACTGGCCGCCATTCCCGCGGTGAAGCCCGGCAGCCGGGCGGCCGCGTGAAGCTGCTGGCCGCCGCGATCGCGCTGATGCTTCCCGGCATGGCGCACGCGGCGGACGGTGCCCGTGCCGACGCGGCGATCGCCGCAGCCGGCTTCCAGGGCGTCGCGCTGATCGGCCAAGGCGACCGCATCACCTATGAACGCGCCGCCGGCGATGTCCGCCCGGGCGAGCCGCATCAGGTCGATTCCCTCTGGCGGCTCGCCTCCGTCACCAAGCAGCTCGCCGCGCTGATCGTCATGCAGGAAGTGGCGGCGGGCACCATCGACCTCGAATCACCCGTCCGCACTTGGTGGCCCGAATGGCCCGCGCGCGATGCGGACAAGATCACCGTCCGAATGCTGCTCCGCCACGAAAGCGGCCTGCCCGATCCGGGCGATACCGGCGCCGACGGCGACGAGGTTCCGGCCTTCTATATAAGGAAGGGTGCCGAAGCCGATCCGCTGCGCGCCGCCTCCGCCTTCTGCGCCGGCGCACCACGCGGCATGGCGCCGATGGATTTCCACTATAATAATTGCGACTATATGGTGCTCGGTGCGCTCCTGCAGAAGGTGACGGGCAAGCCCTTCGCCGATCTGCTGGCAGAGCGAATCGCCATGCCGCTCGGCCTTTCCAGCCTGGGCCTCTTCCCCTTCGATGCGCCCGCCCCGGCCAATGTTCCCGGCATGAACGGGAAAGGCATCGCCGATCCGGCGATCAATCTCGGCACCTATGGTGCCGCGGGTTCGGCCTATATCCGCCCGCGCGAGCTTTGGGCGGTCGATCGCGCGCTCATGGAAAACCGCCTGCTCGATCGCATCCAGACGAGCGCGATGTGGACGGGCGAGCCCGGTCTCGGCTTCGCTGCGCTCGGCGCGTGGAGCTATTCGGTGCCGCTGAAGGGTTGCCCCGATCCGGTCGCGCTGATCGAGCGGCGGGGAGCGATCGACGGTGTCCAGGTCCGCAATTTCCTCGCTCCCGAACGGCGCGTCGCAGTGATCCTGTTCACCAACCGGGGCGATTTCGATTATGGCGAGGTCGCGGGGCAATCCGGCTTCGCGCACGCCATGCTTGCCGCTGCCCTTTGCCCGGAGCCGTGATGCCTGAAAAACTGCGCCTTGGTGTCAACATCGATCATGTCGCCACCATCCGCAACGCGCGCGGCGGCGATCATCCCGATCCCGTCCGCGCCGCGATCATCGCCGCCAAGGCTGGCGCCGACGGCATCACCGCGCATCTGCGCGAAGATCGCCGCCACATCACCGATGCCGATATCGACCGCCTGATGGCGGAGATCGACCTGCCATTGAATCTGGAGATGGCGGCGACCGACGAGATGCTGGGCATCGCTCTCGCCCACCGCCCGCACGCCGCCTGCATCGTCCCCGAACGGCGCGAGGAGCGGACGACCGAAGGCGGGCTCGACGCCGAGGGCCAGTTCGATCATCTGCTGCCCATTGTCGCGCGCCTCGCCGACGCCGGCATCCGCGTCAGCCTGTTCATCGAACCCGATCTCCGCCAGATCGAGGCAGCGATCCGGCTGAAGGCGCCGGTCGTCGAATTCCACACCGGCCGC
This sequence comes from Sphingomonas sp. DBB INV C78, assembly GCF_042693015.1. Taxonomy (NCBI): domain Bacteria; kingdom Pseudomonadati; phylum Pseudomonadota; class Alphaproteobacteria; order Sphingomonadales; family Sphingomonadaceae; genus Sphingomonas; species Sphingomonas sp. DBB INV C78. The sequence goes on from NZ_CP170544.1 coordinate 3,728,520, forward strand.
TACGCCCATGTCGAAGGCGAGGCGCGCACCGCCGAATTGCGCCGCATCACCGACGCTGCGGCGCTCGCGGCGAAGAATGGCATCGAACCGCATGCCGGCCACGGCCTCACCTTCGATAATGTCGTGCCGGTGGCGGCGATCCCGCAGCTTGCCGAGCTCAATATCGGCCATTTCCTGATCGGCGAGGCCATCTTCACCGGACTCGACGCCAGCGTCGCGCGGATGCGCAGCCTTATGGATGGTGCGCGATGACTCTTACCTTATTCCGTCACCCCAGCGCAGGCTGGGGTCTCCTGGTGGCCGGGCGCATCCTTGCCGCACGCGATCCCAGCCTGCGCTGGGATGACGGGCTGGGGAGGCCGTCATGATCATCGGCCTCGGTTCCGACCTCTGCAATATCGAGCGGATCCAGAATTCGCTCGATCGCTTCGGCGAGCGCTTCGTCATCCGCGTCTTCACCGATGTGGAACGCGCCAAGGCCGAACGGCGCACGCTCACCCGCGCCGCCACCTATGCCAAGCGCTTCGCCGCCAAGGAGGCATTTTCCAAGGCGGTCGGCACCGGCTTCCGCAAGGGCGTGTTCATGAAGGATATCGGCGTCGTCAACGCGCCCTCCGGTGCGCCGACGCTCGCGCTCACCGGCGGCGCGCGCGCAAGGCTTGACGCGATCACGCCGCCGGGCCACGCCGTGGACGTGCATCTGACGCTGACCGACGACCACCCCTGGGCGCAGGCGTTCGTCATTCTCTATGCCCGGCCCCTGTGACGGGCGCGCCATTTAAGGAGTGGATCGCTTGAGCGATCAAATGTTGCCGATGAGTTCCGACGAGATAGCTTCCCCCGCCCCCGAGGCGCCCCGGCCCGCCCCCGTCGCGGAGGCGAAGCCCGGCACCGATTGGTGGGCCGAGGCCAAGGGCGTGTTCTGGCTGGTGCTCGCGGTGCTGGCCTTTCACAGCTTCCTCGCCAAACCCTTCTACATCCCGTCCGAATCGATGATGCCGACGCTCATCAAGGGCGATCGGCTGGTGGTGACCAAATATCCCTATGGCTGGTCCTATGTGTCGCCCAGCATCACCCGGATCCCCGGCCCGCCCGGCGAGTGGCTCGGCAGGCTGACGGGGCAGGATTATCTCTCCATCCCCTTCATCTCGGGTCGCCTGTTCGGCCGGTTGCCGCGCCGCGGCGACATCGTCATCGCCAAGCCGCCGACCCAATATACCGACTATATCAAGCGCGTGATCGGCCTGCCGGGCGACCGGCTGGAAGTGCGCAACGGCGTCGTCATCCTCAACGGCGTGCCGGTGAAGCGCGAATTCCTGGCGCCGGCGATGATCCCGATCGATCCGAACATTCCGTGCGACACGCCCGATGTCGATCGGCTGCGCGTCACCGGCCCCGATGGCCGTGAATATTGCCAGATGCCGCGCGTCCGCGAAACTTTGCCCAACGGCGTCAGTTACGACACGATCGATCTCGGCCCCGGCGGAACCAATGATGATTTCCCGGCGCTGACGATACCGGAGGGGCATGTCTTCCTGATGGGCGACAATCGCGATCAATCCGCCGACAGCCGCGTCGCCAGCTATCTGGGCGGCCTTGGCGGGCCGGTGCCGGTCGAAAATCTCGGCGGCCGCGCCGAATTCATCACCTTCTCGCTCGACGGCAGCTCGTCTTTCGTGAATCCGATCAGCTGGTTCACCGCGATGCGCGGCGGCCGCGCCGGCACCAGCCTGCGCCCCGCGGTCACGGGAACTCCGAACGAATGAGCGAGACGGAAGGCCGCGCGCCGGAACAGCCCGGACCGTCCGATTTCCGCGACCCGATGACGGCGCGCGAGCTGAAGCGCGCGGCCGTCTGGCTCGGGCTCGGCGTCGCCATCGTCCTCGTCTGGTTCCTCGCCCAGCCGCTCTTGCTCATCGTCGGCGGACTCGTCTTCGCCTCGATGCTCGACGGCGGCACCCGCCTGCTCGGCCGCATACTGCCGATCGGGCGCGGCTGGCGGCTGACGATCGTCTGCCTCGCCACCCTGGGCTTCCTGGTCTGGACCGGCTATTTCGCCGGCGCCACCATCGCCGCCCAGTTCGAAACGCTGCGCGTTGTAGTCACCGAACAGTTCAACCGCATCGCCGATTGGGTGCAGGCGATGGGCCTGATGCCCGAAAACAGCGCGGATGCGATCGGCGAACAGGTGATGGGCTCGCTCGGCCGGCTCACCAGCGCGGTCGGCACTGCGCTCGGCGCGATTTCCAGCCTGGCGATGATCCTCGTCATCGGCATCTTCGTCGCGATCGAGCCGCGGCTCTACGAACGCGGCGTCGCCTGGATGCTGCCGATGGGCAAGCGCCAGGAATTCTACGAAACCTCCGCCAAGATGGGCTACACGATGCGCCGGCTGATGGCCGGTCGCCTGCTCGGCATGGCGGTGGAAGGCGTCGGCACCTGGATTCTGCTCGCGGTGGGCGGGGTGCCGATGGCCGCCTTGCTCGGCATCCTCACCGGTCTGCTCGCCTTCCTGCCCAATATCGGCGCGATCGTGTCGGGCATACTCCTGATCCTCGTCGGTTTCTCGGCGGGCTTCGAAACCGGGATATGGGCGATCGCCGTCTATCTGATCGTGCAGACGGTGGATGGCTATCTGATCGTGCCGATGGTCGCCAAGCGCTCGGTCGATCTCGCGCCCGCCCTGGTGCTCGGCGCGCAGCTCCTGTTCGGCGCCCTGTTCGGCATCCTCGGGCTCGCGCTTGCCGATCCGATCGTCGCGATGATCAAGGTGCTGCTGGAAGAAAGCTCCGGAAACAATGCCGAGGAAGCGGGCGCCACGCCCCCGCTCATCCTGCGACCCCACTGAGCCCAAAAGAGATCGGGCCCAAAAGAGAAGCGGCACCCCGGCCGTGACCGGGATGCCGCCGCATCCTCTCGCTCTTTTTATGAGCTGTTTTTACATGCCCGTCGGCGGGGGAACCACGCCACCATGGGGATCGCCACCACCGGCGCCGCCCATACCACCCATCATGCCCTGCATCGCATTCATCGCGCCGGGCTGGACGGCCACCAGCTCCAGATCGAACTGCAACACGGCATTGGGCGGGATCTCACCGCTCTGGCCCGCGCCCTGCTCGCCGTAACCCAGCGCCGGCGGGATCCAGAAGCGGTACTTGGCGCCCTGCTTCATCAGCTGCACGCCCTCGGTCCAGCCGGGGATCAGGCCGACGACCGGCAACGTCGCCGGGCCGCCATGGCGCTCGGACGCGTCAAAGGTCTCGCCGGTCTTGGCGAGCTTGCCTTCATAATTGACGACGGTGAGGTCGGCAGGCGTCGGCCTGGGGCCATCGCCTTCCTTCAGCACTTCATATTGCAGGCCCGACGGAAGCGTGACGACGCCAGAGCGCTTGCCGTTCGACGCGAGATATTCCTCGGGCGTCTGCGCCGCGACGATCGCCGAATGCGTCGTCCACCACGCCACGCCCGCACCCGCGACCGCAAGCAGGCCGATGCCCACCCAAAGCTTCAGGAGCGAACCCTTCTTGATCGGACGCAGCGGAACGGCGGTCACGGACATAGGCAAAGGCTCGCTCTGTCAGGATAGGCTGGCAATCATCCTGCGCCCCGCTTTGGGGGCGCAGGCAGGCGTCTTACTTGACGCCGTCGCGCTCGGCGCGCTTGCGCTCCAGCTTGCGCGCACGACGGATCGCAGCGGCACGCTCGCGCGCACGCTTTTCCGACGGCTTCTCGTAATGACGGCGAAGCTTCATCTCGCGATAGACACCCTCACGCTGCAGCTTCTTCTTGAGCGCCCGCAGCGCCTGGTCGACATTATTGTCGCGAACGATGATTTGCATAAGGCCGTCGATCTCCAGTCTTCTTCCGGCGGAGGCAGAAAGGCCGCCCGACGGACACGAATAGGGTTCGCCACGAACCGAGGTCCGTGTCGCAAGGCGTGCGCCCTAGCAGTGGGTGCCCGATTCTTCAACCGGAAAAGGCTCGAAGCCGCTCGACACGCGACAAGGCGCCCGGCACTATACTGACAAAACTGTAAGGAGAGAGGTGATGGCCACCGCAATCCGGCCTGCCGGCGTGGCGAGCGAAGCCGAATGGGCCGCCCGTCAGGAGCTCGCTTCCTGCTATCGCGTGTTCGATCTGCTCGGCTGGACCGAACTGATCTTCAACCACATCACCTTGCGGGTGCCGGGGGAGGAAGGCGCTTTCCTGATCAACCCGTTCGGCCTGCATTTCAGCGAGGTCACGGCATCGAATCTCGTCAAGGTCGATATCGACGGCAACAAGCTGGCCGAGTCGGAATGGGGTGTGAACCTGGCGGGCTTCGTCCAGCACGCCGCCTTCCACCGCCATCTGCCCGATGCGCATTGCGTGATGCACACCCACACCACCGCCGGCATGGCCGTCGCCTGCCTGGAAGACGGGCTGTCGATCAGCAATTTCTACGCCGGCCAGGTCGCGGGCCAGATCGCCTATCATGATTTCGAAGGCATAACCGTCCGCGACGATGAAGGCCCCCGCCTGATCGCCAATCTCGGCGACAAAAGGCTGATGATTCTGCGCAACCACGGCCTGCTGTCGATGGGGCCGACCCTGCCGATCGCCTTCCTGCGCCTGTGGGCGCTCGAACGCGCCTGCCAGATCCAGATGGCCTCGGCGCCAATGGGCAAGCTGCGCGAGATCCCTGCCGATGTGCTCGCCATCCACCAGCGCGATCAGGCGAAGCTCGTCCGCCCCGGCATGCCCGGCGAGGCCGAGTTCAAGGCGCTCGTCCGCCTGGTCGACCGCAAGGACAAGAGCTGGCGGGATTAATCCCGCCAGTTCGGCTGGTCAGGCGAACACTTCGGCGAGTTGATTTGTGGGAGCCCCCTCCTTCACCTCACGCAGTTCGACATAGGTCGAAACCAGCGCAGCCGCCCAGACGATCGCACCGGCACCGGCCACAATCTGCTGCACCAACGTCACGACTATCACTATCGCCGTACCTGACGCCGCCATAAAGGCGAGCGGGAATAACGTGCCCAGCAGCACCATATACAGAATGCCGATCAGGGCGATCAGGCCAAAGACACGCCAGCGCGATCCATCGGTCAGGTCGCGGCTGCGGCCGAGGCTTTCCAGCACGCCGCCACGCTCCGCCACCAGCGCCGGCATTCCGACGAACCACCGCGTGAACAGAATCAACGCCGGCACCAGAAAGAACATCCAGGCAATGGCCAGTGATAGCCAGACGACAATTTTGATTGCGACCACCGGTAGCAACAGGCCGAGGGCGGGCGCGATGCTATCGCGCAGGCTTGGCTCTTCGCCAAGTTGATCCCCCAGAAGGATCAGCATGATGACGATTTGCGCAACGAAGCCGACGATCATCAGCATTATCCACGCCATCGCCAGGCTGCCATCGGTGAACATCGCAAACGGCGCTTTCGCGTTCTGCCCCAGGCTCGCGCCGAACCAGGTTTGATAGGCGACACCCGGCAAAACGCTCACCAGCAAGATCGTCAGGCCGAGCGTCGCCCAACGCCGACCGATCGATTCCGTCATCCGCCGGATCACTCGCCCCATCTCGAACGGCACAGGCACGACATCCGCATAAGCCATTTTGAATCCCCCCTTTTCCCCTGCGTCCATCCTTCCCGGTCCCAATCCGCTTGTCCAGATCGCCCCACGAAAGATCGTTCCGCCCTCGGTGCAAACCCCGATGGCTGGCCGGTTCGCGCGACCTTATAGTCAGCCGCAGATGTGGGTTCGGATCTCCAAATCGCGGGGGCGGCATGCGGGGCAGGATCGAAAAGCTGTTCGAGGAAGGGCTGTTCGCCGCCCGCTGGCTGGCGGCACCGATCTATCTGGGCCTGATCTTCTGCCTGCTGATCCTGCTCGTCATCCTCGTCAAATATCTGGTGCTTGTGGCGCGCAACCTGCTGACCATCACCGTGCATGACGCGGTGGTCGCGACCCTGTCCTTCATCGATCTCGCATTGATCGCCAATCTGATCCTGATCGTGCTCTATGCCGGCTATGAGAATTTCGTGTCGCGCCTCAGCATTGACGAGCATGACGATCGGCCCGCCTGGCTGGGCAAGATCGATTTCGCCGGTCTGAAGCTCAAGCTGTTCGGCTCGATCGTCGCGATCACCGGGATCGAACTGCTCAAGGCCTTCATGGATCTGCGCGAAAGCGGCGTGCCCAATGTCCAGGCGCTCACCTGGCTGGTCGTCATCCACGGCATCTTCCTGGTGACGACGATCGCCGCCGCGATCAGCGAATGGTTCGTCGCGCGGGCCAGGGAGTAGCACCGCTCCTCGCCAGCCGCCCGCTTGCCTCGCCGATGACTTGCGCTAAGTTGCTGTGCGCATAGGGGGTTGGGCTTGGCGTCAGGGGAAAACGCGGGCGGGACGATCAGCGAGGCGGATTTTGTCGCCGCGCATGACAAGTTGCGCGCCGATACCGCCATCCAGTTCGACATGCCGGCCATCAAGCCGCCCGAACCGCCGCCCCAGTGGCTGGTCAATCTGTTCAAGGCGATCGCGCCTTATATGGAATATATCGCCTGGGGCCTGCTGATCGCCGCGGGCCTGGCCTTGCTCTACGTGGTCGCGCGCCATTTGCTTGAAAACGGCCTGCCCTTCGCCCGCCGCGCGGCGAAAACCGTCGAGCATGTCGAGCCCGAATGGCGGCCCGAGGCCGGCCCCGCGCGGCAATTGCTGCGTGAGGCAGACGCACTGGCGGCCGCCGGCCGCTATGCCGAGGCGGTCCACCTGCTGCTTTATCGCAGCATCGAGGAGATCGAGCGCCGCCGCCCGCACCTCGTCCGTCCCGCCTTCACCAGCCGCGATATCGCCGCGGCCGATGGTCTGCCGGGGGAAACGCGCCGCGTCTTCTCCCGCATCGCCGCCGTGGTCGAACGTAGCCTGTTCGGCGGCAGCGATGTGGATGCGGATGGCTGGCAGGCCGCGCGCGCGGCTTATGAGGATTTCGCGCTGCCGCAGGCCTGGCGATGAGCGCCGACACGAGCACCTCACCCTTTTCGGCGCGGACAATGCTGTGGGTCATCGGTTCCGGCATCCTCGCCTTCGCCGCTTTGCTGCTGCTCGGCGCTTATGCCCCCGATCTGCGCAACGGCCGCAATGGCGGCGCCCACGCGCTCTCGACCTCGGCCGTCGGCTTCAAGGGCGTGACCGACCTCATCAGTTCGCTGCCGTGGGATACCTACGCCTATTTGGTCCGCAGCGAGGATGAATGGGGCGACGTGTCGCTGCTGATCCTGACCCCCGAACCCTGGACCGATCCCGCAGAGATCGAAAAGCGCCTCGCCGGCCGCGCGGAAAATAATCCTACTCTGATCGTGCTGCCCAAATGGGAGGTGGCACCGCTGCCCGAAAAAACCGCGTGGGTGCAGAATGCCGGCCCGCTTCATCCTGCCGAAATCACACCGCTGATCCGGCAGGTGCCGAACTTCGCGATCCAGCGCAGCGCCGGCGGGCAGTTGCGTGCGATCAACGATTTCACGACCGCTGGTGTCACCGGCGCCCCGGCCCAACTTCAGACTATATCGGGCCGCAACCTCCGCCCGCTGATCGTCGATGGCGAAGGCCGGATGGTGCTCGCCGAAGTCGAGGGGCGTCAGCTCTACATCCTCGCCGACCCCGATCTGCTCAACAATCAGGGCATGCGCAGCGAGGAAACGGCCCATGCCGCGATCGCGATGCTTACCTGGCTGAATTCCACCGGCGCGGAAACGATCGATTTCGATCTCACCCTCAACGGCTTCGGCCGCTCGCCGAGCTTGCTGAAACTGGCGTTCGAGCCGCCTTTCCTGGCGCTCACGCTCTGCATCCTCGGCGCCGGCATATTGGCGGGCATCCAGGCCCTCTTCCGCTTTGGCCCGCCGCTGCGCGAGGAACGCGAGATCGCCTTCGGCAAGCGCGCTCTGGTCGATAACAGCGCAGCCTTGCTCAAGCTCGCCAAACGCCAGCACCGCATGGGCGGCCGCTATGTCGCGCTCACCCGCGATGCCGTGGCGCAGGCGACCGGCGCGCCCACCCATGCCGACGAAGCGACGCTCGACGCCTATCTCGACAGGCTCGCCGAACCGAAATTTTCAGAACTCGCCGCCGCCGCGCGCGACGCCGCCGATCCCGGCGCGCTCACCACCGCGGCCCGCGCGCTCTATCGCTGGAGAAGGGACGTGATCCGTGAAGGTTGAAGAGGTCAAGGCGCTGGCGGACGACATCCGCGGCGAAATCGGCAAGGCCGTTATCGGCCAGGCGGAAACGGTCGAACTGATGCTCGTCGCTCTCTTCGCCTCGGGCCATATCCTCCTCGAAGGGCCGCCCGGCACCGCCAAGACCTTCCTCGCCCAATGTTTCGCGCGGGCCATCGGCCTGGATTTCGGGCGTATCCAGTTCACGCCCGATCTGATGCCGGGCGACATTCTCGGCGCCAATCTCTTCAATTTCCAGACCAGCACTTTCACGCTCACCCGCGGCCCGATCTTCACCGATCTGCTGCTGGCGGACGAGATCAACCGCACGCCCCCCAAGACGCAGGCCGCTTTGCTCGAAGCGATGCAGGAACGCACCGTCACCATCGATGGCGAAACCATGTCGCTGGGCAACCGCTTCATGGTCGTCGCGACGCAGAACCCGATCGAGCAGCAGGGCGTCTATCCGCTGCCCGAAGCGCAGCTCGATCGCTTCCTGTTCAAGCAGACCGTCGATTATCCGGCGGCCGACGAGGAGCGGAAGATCATCGCCACCCACGGCGTCCGCTTCGGCGCGCCCAAGCCCGACGATTGGGGGATCACCGCGCGGGCCGACAGCACCGTCATCGACACCGCGATCGCCGCCGTCTCGGAAGTGCGGCTGGTCGATGAGGTGATCGACTATATCGTCGCCCTGATCCGCGCGACCCGCGATGTCGCCGATCTCGAAAGCGGCGCCTCTCCCCGCGCCGGCGCGATGCTCGCCGCCGCCGCCCGCGCCCGCGCCGCGCTCGACGGTCGCGATTTCGTCATCCCCGACGATGTGAAGGCACTCGCCCCCGCAGTCCTCCGCCATCGCGTCATCCTCTCGCCCGCCGCCGAAATCGACGGGCGCCAGGTGGAAAGCGTCGTCGCCGACATCATCGAACGGATCGAGGCGCCGCGTTGATCTATCCCACGGCCCGCGCGGTGTTTCTGGCGGCGGCGGGGGGCCCCGCAGCGCTGGTGCTCGGCGTGGCCTTCCCGGCTTACTGGTATGTCGGCGTGGGCTGGACCCTGTTCGTCTTCGCGCTGACGGTGATCGACGCGGTTTCGGGCGCCTGGCCGCGCGAGCCGGTGGCCGAACTCGGCATCGACAACAGCGCCAGCATCGGCGCCGATGTGCCGGCGCAAGTGCGTGTCGCCTTCCCCCGTTCCGCCCCGCGGACTGTCGAGGTGATCGTCGAGCTTTCCGATCTGCTAGAAGCACCGGAAGGCGCGCGTGCAACGATTGCCATCACCGAAGCCCGCGGCCAGGCGACCATACATCTCCTCGCCGCCCGCCGCGGCAGCGCGCGGCTGCCCGCGCTCTGGCTCCGCTGGACCGGGCCGATGGGGCTGGTCTGGAAGCAGCGCCGCGATCCTTGTAACGCGCGCGTCATCGTCACGCCCGACGTCCGCCCCGTGCGCGAACGCGGCGCACACCTCTTCCTGCGCAGCGCGATGCACGGCCTGATCGCCCAGCTCGATCGCGGCGACGGCGCGGAATTCGAATCGCTCGCCGATTTCCAGGCCGGCATGGATCGCCGCGCAATCGACTGGAAACAGTCGGCCCGCCATTCCAAATTGCTCGCCAAGGAATATCGCACCGAACGGAACAATAATGTCGTCTTCGCGCTCGATGCCGGCCGGACGATGTGCGAGCCGTTGGATGGCGTGCCGCGCATGGACCGCGCCGTCTCAGCAGCGCTTCTCGCCGCTTATGTCGCATTGAAGCTCGGCGATCGGGTCAGCCTGTTCGGTTTCGATGCCAAGCCCCGCATCGCCAGCGGCGCGGTGTCGGGCGCGCGCTCCTTCGGCCTCATCCAGCGCCTCGCAGCCGAACTCGATTATTCGACCGAGGAGACCAACTACACGTTGGCCCTCACCACGCTCGGCGGCCGGCTCAACCGCCGGTCGCTGATCGTCGTCTTCACCGAATTTTCCGATCCGACGAGCGCGGAGCTGATGCTTCGCGCCGCCACCCGCCTGCTCGATCGCCACCTCGTGCTGTTCGTCGTCCTCGACGATGAAGAACTGGGCGACATCACCGCAGCCGAACCCGAAACCGCCGACGACGTATCCCGCGCCGTCACCGCGGCCGAGCTGCTGCGCGAACGCCGCATCGTCACCACCAGGCTGCGCCATGCCGGCTTCCACGTCCTTGAAACCCCGCACAACCGGGTCGGGCTGAAGCTTGTGGCTTATTATATCGATCTCAAGCGGCGGAACCTGCTGTGATGCGCCCCCTGCTCGCATCCGAAGGCGATCCCACCGCCACCGCCCGCCGCTTCCGCGAGGCGCATGAGGGCGATTGGCGCCGGCTCGATGCGATTCTCACCGTCGCCGAACGGCGATCGCTGAAGGCGCTCGACGAAGAGGAGCTGATGGCGCTCCCCGTCCTCTATCGCCAGGCGCTCTCCTCACTGTCGGTCGCGCGCGAAACCTCGCTCGATCGCGCGCTCGTCGATTATCTCGAAAGCCTGTGCGCGCGCGCGTATTTCTACCTCTACGGGGTCCGCACGCCCGCCCTTCAACGCCTGCGCCAATTCTTCCTGCACGACTGGTCGGCCGCCGTCCGCGCCGTCTGGCCGGAGACTTTGGTAGCGCTGCTGCTCAGCATCGCCGGCTTCATCGCCGCTTATGTGCTGATCACCCACGATTCGACCTGGTTTTTCTCGATCATCCCGCAGGATCTCGCCGCCGGGCGCGATCCCACCGCATCCGCCACGCAACTCAAGGAAACGCTCTACGGCGCCGGCGACGAGGACGGGCTCAGCATCTTCGCGACCTTCCTCTTCACCCATAATGCCCAGGTCGCGATCTTCGCCTTCGCGTTGGGCTTCGCCTTCGGCGTGCCCTCGTCGCTGCTGCTCGTTTACAATGGCTGCATGATGGGCGCCTTCTTCGCTCTGTTCGTGCCGCATGGGCTGGGCGAGGAACTGGGCGGCTGGCTCGCCATCCATGGCACGACCGAGATGCTCGCCATCATCCTCGCCGGCGCCGCGGGGTTGCGGATCGGCCGCACCGTCGCCTTCCCCGGCGCCCGCACACGACTCCGCGCCGCCGCAGAGGCCGGCCGCGCATCGGCGACGGTGATGGCGGGTGTCGTCGTCATGTTGATGGTCGCCGGTCTGCTCGAAGGTATCGGCCGCCAGCGCATCGACAATGATGCGATCCGCTACGCCATCGGCGGCGCCGCGCTCCTGCTGTGGCTGCTCTATTTCTATTGGCCGCGAAGGGCGCCTCATGGCTGAGTATCGCGATCCCGCGCTCCGCCGACGCTTCATCACGCCCGAAGGGGTGGATCTCGGCCTGACGCTCGGCTCAGCCGGTGAGCGCGCCGCCGCCTTCATGGTCGATGCCGCGATCATCATCGGCTCGCTGATCGTCGCGACCATCCTGCTGGCGATCATCGGCATCTGGTTCGGCGGCGGCACCGGCCAGCTCGCCATCATCCTCTGGCTGCTCGGCTCCTTCCTTGCCCGCAACGGCTATTTCATCCTGTTCGAGATGGGCGCACGCGGCGCCACCCCCGGCAAGCGGCGGATGGGCTTGCGCGTCGTCGCCCGTAATGGCGGCCGGTTGACCGGCGATGCCGTCATCGCGCGCAACCTGATGCGCGAGATCGAAATCTTCCTCCCCCTCTCATTTCTCTTCTACCAGACGAGCGAGGGGCTGGCCGACGCCGCGACCGCTTTGTTCGGCTTGGGCTGGAGCGGCATCTTCCTGTTCTTCCCACTGATGAACAAGGATCGCCTGCGCGTCGGCGATCTCCTCGCCGGCACCTGGGTCGTGCGTGCGCCCAGGACCGAGCTCGATCTCGATCTGATCGGTCATACCGCCCGCAGCCAGGCGCGGATCAGCTATAATTTCACCGATCGGCAGCTCGACGCTTATGGTGTCTATGAATTGCAGACGCTGGAAGACGTGATCCGCCGCGGCGACTGGGCGACGATGCAGACGGTCGCGGAAACGATCCGCACCAAGATCGGCTGGACGGGCCCGGCCGGCGACGTTGAATTCCTCAACGCTTATTATGCCGCTTTGCGCATGAAGCTCGAACGCGGGCTATTGTTCGGCCGGCGGCGCGAGAACAAGTTCGACAAGCGGTAGGGCGCACCAGCTCCCTTAACCGTCATGCTGAACTTGTTTCAGCATCCACTCTTCCACTTGCGCCACAATGCCCGCGGAAAGGTGGACCCTGAAACAAGTTCAGGGTGACGTAGAATTTAACCCTTCCGCGTGCCCGACATCGGCGCCACGCCGAACGCGCCCAGCTTGATCTCGCCGGTCAGCGCATCGCCGTCGACGGTTGCGGTCGCATCCATGGTCATTGCCATCGGCACCTTCAGCTCCATCTTCCAGGAGAGGGTGTTGCCGTCGACCTTGCCCTCGACCACCTCGAGCGTGCCCATCGGCCCGGCATTGGAACCGGTGAAGGTGTCGCCATTGCTGACCACCGTGAAGACCGACTTCTGCTCGCCCATCGGCGTCTTGGTCACGCAATCATACTGACCGTCGACATTCGCCATGTTCATTCCCTCTCGCTGATTTGGAAGTGCAGGCATGCGGCGGCTTGACGTTCACGTCAAGTAGCCACCCTTGCCTCATCCACGTCATGCCAGCGGAGGCTGGCATCCATGGCTCTATCCTCAAGCGCCGGTTCACGCGGCCATGGACCCCAGCCTGCGCTGGGGTGACGGATTAGGGTTACAACATCAGTTCGCCGGCTTCGCGTCCTCTACCGGCAGATTGATGCCCTTTTCCTTCAGCTTTTCGAGCTGCGGGCGCACCTTGGCGGCATCACCCACCACCACCCAGATCAGGTCATCCGGGCGGATCGCAGCCCGCGCCGCCTTGTCCATGTCGGCGGCGCTGATCGCGCGATAGCGGTCGGCGAGCTTGGTGTAATAATCGTCCGGCCGGCCGAACGTGTCGATCGTCATCAGCCCGCTCAGCAGGTCGCCGCTGGTCTCGAACGATCCCGGCAGCGAGCGGATCTGGCTGTTGATCGTCCGCTCATGCTCCTCCTGGTCCACGCCCTTGGTCGTCAGGAAGGTCTTGATGTCGCCGATCGCGGCGGCAATCGAATCCCCTGTGCGGTCGGTCTGCACCGGCGCGATCACGTAGAAGGGCATGGTGTCGCGCACCAGCGGCGAGGTGGAGAAGGCGCCATAAGCCCAGCCCTTGTCCTCGCGCAGATCCATGTTGAGGCGCGATAGGAAGCTGCCGCCCACCACCTCGTTGGCGGTGGTGAAGGTCACGGGATCGTCGGTGCCTTTGAACGGCAGCAGATGGCCGGCCATGATGTAGGATTGCGGGCTCTGCGGACGATCGATCAGCACGATCCGCGGCGGCCGCGCCATGCGGTCCATGCGGAACAGCTTGGCGCCCTTCGCGGTCGCGGGCGCCTGCCACTGGCCGAAACGGGCCTCCAGCAGCGGCTTGATCTCGGCCAGCGTCGTATCGCCGGCAATGAAGATCTTGCCATTGTCCGGCCGCAGCCAGCTTTGGTGGAAGCTCAGCAGGTCGTCGCGGGTGACGGCCTTCACCCCGGCTTCCGTCCCACTGCCCGAAAGCGGCACGCCATAAGGATGCAGCTTGCCATAAAGCAGTTCGGGGATCGTCCGCCGGGCGATACCGCGTGGCTGGGTATTCTCCGCCGCGATCGAGGTGACGAGCTGCGCGCGCAGGCGCTCCACCTCGGCCGGATCGAACGCCGGATTCTTGACGATGTCGGCCAGGAGATCGAGCGAGGGCGCGAGGTTCGCCTTGAGCGCAAACAAGGTCACGCTCGTCCGGTCCATATTGGCGCTGGTGCCGATTGCGGCGCCCAGCCGCTCCTGCTCCTCCGCGATCTGGATCGAGTTGCGCGTCTTGGTGCCTTCGTCGAGCAGCGACAGCATCAGCGCCTGGGTGCCGAGCTTCGCCTTCGGGTCCGCGGCATTGCCCGCATCGAAGGACAGAGCGATCCGCACCGTCGGCACCGTCGTCCGCCGTGCCAGCGTCACCGACATGCCGTTCGACAAGGTGGTCCGCTCTATCGCCGGGAATTCCAGGTCGCCGATCGGCTGCACTTCGGGGAATTTGCTGCGATCCGCATCGACGAGCGACGCCGCCGGCGCCGCGGCACCGCCCTCACTCTTGGGGTCGCGATAATAACGCGGGGCGGATCGGATGCCGCCGGCAATGGCAATGTCGGCCTCGCTGCGTTCGCCGGGCTCGATCGTCAGGCGATAAGCCGGGCGGCCTAGCCATTTGCGCGTCGCCGCCGCAACCGACTCCGGCGTCGCCGCGGCCGTTTCCGCCATGTCTTTCTTATATTTGGCCGGATCGCCCGAATAAACTTCGCCCTCGGCCAAGGTCACCGCCTTGCCACCGAAGCCGCCCACCGATTCCAGCCCGCCGATGCGGCCGGAAATATCGCGCGTCGCCGCCCGCTTCACCTCGTCGGCGGTCGGGCCGTTCTTCAGGAAATCGGCGATCAGTGCGTCCAGCCGCGCGGCGACGACCTTGGGATCGACACCAGGTTTCACGTTCGCCGAAATCTCGACGATCGACATCCTCTCGAATTCCTGCACGCCGGCCGAAACGCTGACGGCGGTCTTCTCCTGCCGCACCAGCGCATTGTCGAGCCGCGAGGAGGAAAGCCCGCCCAGCACCGACATCGCGATGTCGATCTTGTTGGTGTCGGGATCGTTGAGGCCGGGGATCGCCCAGCTCCGCATGATCCGCGTCGTCGCGACGCGGTCCTTCATCACCTGATCCACTGGCGCCGGCAGCGTCGGGATGGTGACTTCGGGGCGCGCCGTCTCCGGCCCGCGCGGGATCGCGCCGAACCATTTCTCGACGAGCGGCCTGGCACTCTTGGCGTCGATGTCGCCGGCCAGCACCAGCACCGCATTATTGGGGCCGTAATGGCCGCGGAACCAGTTCTTCACATCCTCCAGGCTCGCGGCCGAAAGGTCAGCCATCGAACCGATGGTCGAGTGGCGATAGGGGTGGCCTTCGGGGAACAGGGCGGCGAGCTGCGCATATTCGACCAGGCCATAAGGCTCGTTGTCGCCCTGGCGCTTCTCGTTCTGGACGACGCCGATCTGGTTATCGAGCTTGGTCTTGTCGATCGCGCCGAGCAGATGGCCCATGCGGTCCGATTCCAGGAACAGGGCGGTTTCCAGCGCGCCGGTCGGCACCGTCTCGAAATAATTGGTCCGGTCGAACCAGGTCGTGCCGTTCAGGTCGGTCGCGCCCACCGCCTCCAGCGGCTTGAAGAAATCCGTATTGGCGTTTTCGGACCCGTTGAACATCAGATGCTCGAACAGGTGGGCAAAGCCGGTCTTGCCCTTCGGCTCGTCCTTCGATCCGATATGATACCAGATGGAAACCGCGACGATCGGCGCCTTGCGGTCCTCATGGACGATGACGCGCAATCCGTTGGCGAGCGTGAACTGCTCATAGGGAATGTTCACTTTCTTCACGAGTTCGGCGACGGGCGCCGGCTCGGCTGCCTGCAGCGCGACGGGTGAAGAGGTTGCCAGAAGGATTGCGGCGAGGGAGCCGGAGAACAAGCGCAGCATAAGCGGCTTTCCATTAGGGACGGCCGAATGGCCAATGCCGCATCCTAACCTTTCGCTCGTTCCGGGCAAGCTACGGGAATCGACCGATGGTCGACGGGCTTCGACGAGATTATCTGGACAGTGCGAATATTTTCGGTGCGGCTATGATGCGCCCTTGTGTTGCATAATAGTCACACCATATCGCGGGCGAAAGGGAGGATCCATGAACCTCGAAAAATTCACCGATCGCGCGAAGGGCTTTCTGCAGTCGGCGCAGACCGTGGCTATCCGGCTGAGCCATCAGCAGATCACCCCCGAACATATATTGAAGGCCCTGCTCGAAGACGA
Source organism: Sphingomonas sp. DBB INV C78 (assembly GCF_042693015.1). NCBI lineage: Bacteria > Pseudomonadati > Pseudomonadota > Alphaproteobacteria > Sphingomonadales > Sphingomonadaceae > Sphingomonas > Sphingomonas sp. DBB INV C78. The sequence continues at coordinate 3,744,645 of NZ_CP170544.1, forward strand.
ACAGGGCATGGCCGCGGGCCTGATCCGCGCCGCCGGCGGCTCGCCCGACGTGGCAACGCGCGAGGTCGATGCCGCGCTCGCCAAGATCCCCGCCGTATCGGGCGGCGGCGCCCAGTCGACGCCGGGCCTCAGCAATGATGCCGTGCGCCTGTTGGATCAGGCTGAACAGGTTTCCAACAAGGCGGGCGACAGCTTCGTCACCGTCGAACGCCTGCTCCAGGCCCTGTCGCTCGCATCCAACACCGCCGCAGGCAAGGCCCTCAACCAGGCCGGTCTTGACGCGAACAGTCTGAACCTGGCTATCAACCAGCTCCGCAAGGGCCGCTCGGCCGACACCGCCGGCGCCGAAGATCGCTACGACGCGCTCAAGAAATTCGCCCGCGATCTCACTGAAGCCGCACGCGACGGCAAGCTCGATCCGGTTATCGGCCGCGACGAGGAGATCCGCCGCACCATCCAGATCCTTGCTCGCCGCACCAAGAACAATCCCGTGCTGATCGGCGAACCCGGCGTCGGCAAGACCGCGATCGCCGAGGGGCTCGCGCTGCGCATCGCCAATGGCGACGTGCCCGATACGCTGAAAGACCGCACCTTGATGGCGCTCGACATGGGCAGCCTGATCGCGGGCGCCAAATATCGCGGCGAGTTCGAGGAACGGCTGAAGGGTGTGCTCGACGAGGTCAAGCAGGCCGAGGGCGATATCGTCCTGTTCATCGACGAGATGCACACGCTGATCGGCGCCGGCAAATCCGAAGGCGCGATGGATGCCTCGAACCTGCTCAAGCCCGCGCTTGCCCGCGGCGAGCTTCACTGCATCGGCGCCACCACGCTCGACGAGTATCGGAAGTATGTCGAGAAAGACCCGGCGCTTCAGCGGCGCTTCCAGCCGGTCTTCGTCGGCGAGCCGACGGTCGAGGATACGATTTCGATCCTCCGCGGCCTGAAGGAGAAGTACGAGCTCCACCACGGCGTCCGCATCACCGACGGGGCGTTGGTCTCGGCCGCAACGCTCTCCAACCGCTACATCACCGATCGTTTCCTGCCGGACAAGGCGATCGATCTGATGGACGAGGCCGCGTCGCGTCTACGCATGGAGGTCGAGTCCAAGCCCGAGGAGATCGAGAGCCTCGACCGCCGCATCATCCAGCTGAAGATCGAGCGCGAGGCGCTGAAGAAGGAGACCGACCAGGCCTCCAAGGATCGGCTCGGCACGCTCGAATTTGATCTGGCGCAGCTAGAGCAGCAGTCGGCGGAGCTCACCACCCGCTGGCAGGCGGAGAAGGACAAGATCCACGCCGAGGCCAAGATCAAAGAACAGCTCGATACCGCCCGGCTCGAACTCGATCAGGCGCAGCGCTCGGGCAACCTCGCCCGCGCGGGCGAGCTCTCCTACGGCGTGATCCCCAATCTCGAAAAGCAACTCGCCGAAGCGCAGGCCGTCTCGCAGGGCGCAATGCTGCGCGAGGAAGTGACCAGCGAGGACATCGCCTCGGTCGTCAGCCGCTGGACCGGCATTCCCGTCGACAAGATGCTGGAGGGCGAGCGCGAGAAGCTCCTCGCGATGGAAGACATGCTCGGCAAGCGCGTCATCGGCCAGAAGGACGCGGTCTCCGCCGTGGCCCGCGCCGTCCGCCGCAGTCGCGCCGGGTTGCAGGATCCGAACCGCCCGCTCGGTTCCTTCCTGTTCCTCGGGCCCACCGGCGTCGGCAAGACCGAACTGACCAAGGCGCTCGCCGGCTTCCTGTTCGACGATGACAACGCGATGGTCCGCATCGACATGTCGGAATTCATGGAAAAGCATTCGGTCGCCCGCTTGATCGGTGCTCCTCCCGGCTATGTCGGCTATGAGGAAGGTGGCGTGCTAACCGAGGCCGTGCGGCGGCGCCCCTACCAGGTCGTGTTGTTCGATGAGGTCGAAAAGGCGCACAGCGACGTCTTCAACGTGCTCCTGCAGGTGCTCGACGACGGGCGGTTGACCGATGGCCAGGGTCGCACGGTCGATTTCTCGAACACGCTGATCATCCTGACGTCGAACCTCGGCAGCCAGTTCCTCTCCAACCTGCCCGACGGGACGGACGTCGAGTCGGTCGAGCCGCAGGTGATGGAGGTCGTTCGCGCCCATTTCCGGCCCGAATTCCTCAACCGGCTGGATGAGATCATCCTGTTCCACCGGCTGGGCCAGGAGCATATGGGCCCGATCGTCGACATCCAGGTCGCACGCGTCCAGAAGCTCCTGAAGGACCGCAAGATCGCGCTGTCGCTGACGGACGCTGCCCGCGCTTGGCTGGGCCGGGTCGGCTATGATCCCGTCTATGGCGCCCGGCCGCTGAAGCGGGCGGTGCAGAAATATCTGCAGGACCCGCTCGCCGACGCAATCCTGAAGGGCGAGATCAAGGACGGCTCGCTCGTCACCATCGACGAAGGCGACGGCGCGCTGGCGTTGAAGACGTCCTAAACAAAGGACGGGCGGGACAATGTCCCGCCCGTCCTCTTTTCATAACGACTGAATGGCGTCAGTTGCCGCCAGAGCAGCCAGCACCGCCAGCGCATCCGCCATTGCCGCGAACGACATCGGCGGCGTCCCGATTGCCTTCGATCGACAGACGCTGCCACTCGGCATTGGTACGGCAAATCTTGGTCCGCTTCGCTAGGGTACCGATCATCGGCTCGGAACGGCAGCGCACGGCGTTGGGATCCCGCTTGTCCTTCTTCACAGGCGGGTCCGCCGGTTCCGCGGCCATGACAGGCTGGGCGACGACGGCTAACAAGGATGCAACGAACAAATTGCGCAAGATCATCTACAAAACTCCTGGTAAACGCGAGCCAGGCTCAGTCCCCCCTGATCCAGCAATCGCCTAAAGCTGCAAGTTAATCGATTCCCGATGATTGTCCAGACGGCCTAAAGCGGCCCTTTTGACACCGGATTATGGCCGCTGGATTCTGCCAAGCCATAATAACGGCACAGCAAATCGCGTTCGGCCTGGGTCAGGAACGGGTTCCAGACATCGAAGATCAGTACCGCGCGCAATTCATCACTATCATTCCACGCCTCATGCTCGATCGTATCGTCGAACGCCATGGCCTCGCCGACCTGCCATTGACGGGTTTCACCGCCGACCCTGATCCCGCACCCTTCCGGAATAATCAGTGGCAGGTGGATTACCGCGCGCGTGTTGGTGACGCCAGTGTGCGGCGGAATGTGGGTGCGGGGACGAAGGATCGAAAAGAAGGCGGTCGGTGCCCGACCCGGGATTTTGGCATGCGGCACGGCCTGAAGTGCCGCCACGGTGTTGGGGCACAAGGCGCAGGCCTCTTCCTTCGCCTCGCCATATTCCCAAAGGAAATACGCACTCCAGTCGAGGGATCCATCAAGCGGGCTCCATTTATTCTGGGGCGTCCCAGGATCCATGGCGACATAGGGTCGCATTGTTTGGGATCGCGCGATGACCGCTTCCAGTTCAGCTCGGATAAGATCGGTCTTGGCTTCCAGTTCTGCGAACCAGGGGAAGTGATGCCGGTCAAAGAAGTCGTAGGCTGGCAGAAATGGGAAGTGCACGCCGGCACATTCGTTGCGGTAGATCTGTCGTCGGCCGAACACCTGATCGAGACAGGCATCGAAACGCCGCGTGTCCGTGCCCGACAACTGCGCCCGCGCCGCCGCCATGCCGGCATCGATCTCGCGCGAGAAGGCCTCCGTCTGCTCGGTCACAAAAGCACGCGCCTGCGCCAACCTTTCGACCAGAGCCGGCGGCAGTTGGTCAGCCCCCGCGGCAAGCGCCAGCACCGCGTGCCACGCGGGAACGGCATGCGCCAGTTCGCCCAGTCGCTCGTGGCGCTCGGCCTTTCGCAGTCGCGCCATGAAGTGGCGCTGATCGATGGCCAGCGCGCGATCCAGGCTTTCGCCTTCACCCTTGTCGTCGCCAAGATCGCGCTGCGCCCGCGCGACGTTCATCCACAACGCAGGCTCCCGGGGATCAGCGTCCGCCGCCCGGCGGAAGAAGCCCACGGCTGCGGCCGTATCTCCTGTCGCCAGGGCAAGCATCCCGCGCGCGTTAAGCGCATGGGGATTGCCGGGTTCCAGCTTCAACGCTGCTTCAAGCTGTTTCCGCTCTTCTTCGCGATCGCCGCGCTGACGCGCAGCCGCCGACGCCGCCATCAGCCGCGCCACGTCCTGTTTCTGTCTTTCCATTGGCCCCCACGGCCGCCCACGTCCCGATACGGGAACGATATTGCCACTGACACGGGAGTAAATGGAAGCGAGGAGACGCGCAAGCAGCGGCAGAGACGCTTGTGCAATTGATTGGCGATGTGCGATCAGCGGGTGTGGCCGCCATCAATTCCATTGTAACCGACGTCGCGAACGATCCGTCCTGGTTGGCCCATCGTTATGACCCGGAACATGACGCGATCCACTTCCAGTGGACACCGCGCGAAGCGCATCGGGCAGCCACCTTCATCACCGACGAATATCTGCCGGAGAACAGCCGCAAGCTGGTGTTGCGACGCGATGAAGCCGTGGCCGCAGCGCCCCCGGAGGCGCCAATCCACTTTCTCTTCCATTCGGCTTTCTGCTGCTCGACACTGCTCGCCCGCGCATTCGACCGCGAAGGCTGGGCCATGGGCCTTAAGGAACCGGTCATTCTCAATGATCTCGTCGGCTGGCGACGGCGCGGCGGCGAGCCGCGCAGGATAGCAATGGTGCTGGACCATAGCCTGCACTTGCTGGGACGGTCCTTTGCGTCCGGCGAGGCGGTGGTGGTGAAGCCCTCGAATGTGGTGAACGTGCTGGCCACCGCGATGCTCGGCATGCGGCCCAATGCGCGGGCCTTGCTGCTGCACGCGCCGCTTGAAACCTATCTCGCGTCGATCGCGAAGAAGGGCATGACAGGACGGATCTGGGCAAGAGACGCCATCGTCGGCCTGCTGATGGACGGTGCAGTCCCGTTCGGTTTCGATCAGAAGGATTATCTGGGCCAGACCGACCTGCAGGTCGCGGCGATTGGCTGGCTCGCGCAGCATGCGAATTTTCACCAGCTTATCGAACGCCTCGGCCCGGATCGGGTGCGCACACTCGACAGCCAGACATTGCTGGCGCATCCGGCAGCGGCGATGCGTTCGCTCGCGCAGCATTACGGGCTCGCGCTCGACGATGCAGCACTCACAGAGATCATGGCAGGGCCAGCCTTCACGCGGCATTCCAAATTCGGCAGCGAATTCGCCTCGTCGGATCGCGAAGCGGAATATCGCGACGCGTCGGCAATTCACGCAGACGAAATCAAGAAAGTGACGATATGGGCTGCGGCCGTCGCGGAAAGCGCCGGCCTGCCAATGGCTCTGGGCACCCCGCTCCTCAGCTGACCCGCGGTCGTGAAGCCCGCATCCGCACGTTAATTGATGGAATGCCCCCGGGTACTGGCCCAGCGGAAGCGGCGCCTCGAACTGTTGCGACACCCCCTCCCGCAAGCGGGAGGGGAACAGGTTCAGATATGCAGCGGCCGTCCGTAAGCCGTGAGAACGCTTTCGTGCATCATTTCGCTGAGCGTCGGGTGCGGGAAGGTCGTTTCCATCAGTTCGGCCTCGGTGGTCTCGAGCGTGCGGGCGATGCCATAGCCCTGGATCAGCTCGGTCACCTCGGCGCCGACCATGTGCGCGCCCAGCAGTTCGCCGGTAGCATCATCGAACACCGTCTTGATGAAGCCTTCTGGCTCGCCGAGCGCGATCGCCTTGCCGTTGCCGATGAAGGGGAATTTACCGACCTTGACCTTGTGGCCGGCTTCCTTGGCCTTGGCCTCGGTCAGGCCGACCGAGGCGACCTGCGGCCGCGAATAGGTGCAGCCCGGGATATTGCCCTTGTCGAAGGCGTGCGGATTGCCGCCGGCCAGCTTCTCGACGCAGATCACCGCCTCGTGCATCGCCTTGTGCGCGAGCCAGGGCGCGCCGGCGACATCGCCGATCGCGAGGATGCCATCGACATTGGTGCGGCCATAGCCGTCATTGATGATATGGCCGCGGTCGGTCTTCACGCCCAGCGTCTCCAGCCCGATATTCTCGGTATTGGGGGCGATGCCGACGGCGACGATGGCGTGACTGAACTCGGCGGTCTCCGCCTTGCCATCCTTGGTCTTGATGACGGCGGTAACGCCCTTGGCCGTCGCGTCGAGCTTTTCGACGCCAGCGCCGGTCAGGATCTTCATGCCCTGCTTGGTCAGCGCCTTTTCCATGAAGGCGGAGACTTCCTCATCCTCCACCGGCAGAATGCGCGGCAGCATTTCGACGATCGTCACCTCGGCGCCCATGTCCGAATAGAAGCTGGCGAATTCGACCCCGATCGCGCCCGATCCGATGACGAGCAGCTTGGTCGGCATCTCCTCCGGCGTCATGGCATGGCGATAGGTCCAGATCCGCTTGCCGTCGGCCTTGGCGAAGGGCAGCTCTCGTGCCCGCGCGCCGGTGGCGACGATAATGTTCTTGGCCTCGAGATCGGTCTTCTTGCCGTCCTTCTCAACCGAAAGCTTGCCCTTGCCCGTCAGCGTGCCGAAGCCTTCGACCACGGTGATCTTGTGCTTCTTCATCAGGCCCTTGACGCCCTGGTTCAACTGGCCAGCGACCTTGCGGCTGCGCTGGACGATCTTCGACAGATCGAAACCGGGCTTCTCCACCGTCAGCCCATAGGCGTCGGCGTGGCCCATATAATGATAGATCTCGGACGTGCGGAGCAGCGCCTTGGTGGGGATGCAGCCCCAGTTGAGGCAGATGCCGCCCAGCAATTCGCGCTCGACGATGGCGGTCTTCAGGCCAAGCTGGCTCGCGCGGATCGCCGCAACATAGCCGCCGGGCCCGGAGCCGAGGACGATGAGGTCGTAAGAGTCAGCCAAGGAACGCTCCCGATCTAATCACCGTGCGGATTTCCGCGCCGGCCATGTGAAAATTCAAGCCGCAGCCTCACCGTTCGCCAACGGCGGCACGCGGCGTGTCTGCCGATCCTCGCCGATCGCGACGAAGGTGAAGGTGGCGTGGGTCACCTGATAGCTGCGATCGTCATGACGCGCGCGCCGCCAGCTCTGTACGTCGATCTTCATCGAGGTTCGGCCAACGCCCACCAGCTTCGCATAGACCGATACCTCGTCGCCGACGACGACGGGCCGGTGGAATGTCATGCTGTCGACCGCGATGGTGACGACGCGCCCATGCGCATGCCGGGCCGCGATCGATCCCGCGGCCGAATCCATCAGGCTCATCAGCCAGCCGCCGAAGATATCGCCATTGGGATTGGTATCGGCCGGCATTGCGATCACGCGGATCGCCGGCGCGCCCTCCGGCGGCAGCGGGTCGTCTTCGTTCAAGCGAGCATGCCCAGCGGCTTTTCGACCAGCCGCTTGAACGCTGCCATCAGCTCGGCACCGACGGCGCCGTCGATCGCGCGATGGTCGAAGCTGCCGGTCGCCGTCATCACCGTCGCCACCGACAGCGCGTCGTTGACGACATAGGGCCGCTTCTCGCCCGCGCCGACCGCCAGGATCATGCCCTGCGGCGGATTGATGACGGCATCGAACTGCTTGATGCCGAACATGCCAAGGTTGGAGATGGAGGCGGTGCCACCCTGATATTCCTCCGGCGCCAGCTTGCCGTCGCGGGCACGCGCGGCGAGGTCCTTCGCCTCGGTCGCGATGCGGGACAGCGGCTTGTTGACGACATCGGTGATCACGGGCGTGATGAGACCTCCGGGGATGGCGACCGCCATCGAGATGTCGGACCGCTCGAACTTGATCAGCGTATCGCCCGCGAACTGGACATTGGCATCTGGCACTTCCGCCAGCGCCACGCCGAGCGCCTTGATCAGCAGATCATTGACCGAAAGCTTGACGCCGCGGCCTTCCAGCCCGGCGTTGAGATCGCCGCGCAGCCTGAGCAGCGCATCGAGGTTGCAGTCGATCGTCAGATAATAATGCGGCACCGTCTGCTTGGATTCGGTGAGGCGCTTGGCGATCACCTTGCGCATGTTGGACAGCTTGATCGCCTGCTGCGGAATGCTCGCGAAAGGCGTTCCACCGGCGGCCACGGGGGCCGGCGCGGGCTGGACGGCAGCCGGGGCGGCTGCGGGCGCACCAGGGGCCGTAGCCTTGGCGCCGGCAAGGTCCGCCTTGACGATACGGCCGTTGGGGCCGGAACCGGCGACGCTCGCAAGGTCGAGGCCCTGCGCCTGCGCCAGCCGGCGGGCGAGCGGGCTCGCCTTCACGCGATCGCCGGAGGCCGCGGGGGCCGGTGCAGCTACAGGCGCGGCGGTCCGCGCCGCCTTGGGCGCGGCCTCGGCCTTGGCAGTGACTTCTGGCTCGGGCTTGGGCGCAGGCGCCTCGGCCTTCTTCTCCGCCTTCGGGGCAACCGCCGCGGCATCCTCGTCTTCGCCGGCGATCAGCGCGATCACCGCGCCCACCTTCACGCCTTCGCTGCCTTCGGGGATCACGATCTTCGCGATCGTGCCCTCATCGACGGCCTCGAACTCCATGGTCGCCTTGTCGGTCTCGATCTCCGCGAGGAGATCGCCGGACTTCACCACGTCACCTTCCTTCACCAGCCATTTTGCCAGCGTCCCCTCCTCCATGGTCGGCGAGAGGGCGGGCATCTTGAGCTCGATGGGCATGGGCTGGCCTCGTATCAGATGGGCAAGTGGTCAGGCGCCGTCTCTCGGACAAGCGGCCATTGGGGTCAAGGCCGCAGCTTGCGCGCCGCGACGATATCTCTCATGTCTCGCCCCAACAGGGGAGAGACGGGCGATGCGCACCTATCTGGTGGTGATCGACGACAATGACGAATCGCGCGTCGCATTGCGCTTCGCCGCGCGCCGCGCCGCCAAGACGGGGGGCGCGGTGGAAATCGTCGCCTTGATCCCGCCGCCGGAGTTCGTCCAGTGGGGCGGCGTCCAGGCGGCGATGGAGGAGGAAGCGCGGCTGCGCGCCGACGCGCTGGTCGCGCAGGCCGCGGGCGAATTGATCGAGGAGACCGGCCTGAGACCGTCGATCACGGTGAAGACCGGCGAACCGGTGGCGGTGGTCCGCGACATGCTGAAGGACCGGCCCGAGACCGCGGCTTTGGTGCTCGGCGCCGCCGCATCGGGCGCGCCCGGCCCGCTGGTCACGCACTTCGCCGGCCCGGATGCTGGCAAGCTCCCCTGCCCGGTGATGATCATTCCGGGCTCGCTGAGCGACGAGGCGCTGGATCGGTTGAGTTAGGGCGCATGCCCCTGCCTCACTACCAACCCGTTCGTGTCGAGCGGAGTTCGAGCGAAGCCGAGAACGTAGTCGAGACATCCCATCCGCGAGCGCGCTGCTTGCGGCCGTGTCTCGACTTCGCTCGACACAAACGGGGTGGGAAGGCCTACTCCCCGATCCGCCCGGCCAATATCGCCGCCAGCCTTTCGACCCCCGCGGCATCCTCCCGATCGAACCGGTTCGGGCTGGGGCTGTCGAGATCGATCACCGCAATCACCTTGCCGTCTCTGACCACCGGCACCACCAGCTCGGACGCCGAGGCGGCATCGCAGGCGATATGGCCGGGGAAAGCGTGAACGTCGGCAACGACCTGCGTCTCGCCCGTCGCCGCTGCCGCGCCGCAGACGCCCTTGCCGAACGGGATGCGGATGCACGCCGCCTTGCCCTGGAACGGCCCGAGCACCAGCTCGCTCCCTTGCGCGCGATAGAAGCCCGCCCAGTTGAGATCGGGCAGATATTCCCACAACAAGGCCGCCGCATTCGCCATATTGGCGATCGGGTCCGGCTCGCCGGCGGTCAGCGCCTCCAGCGCGTCGGCGACCTCGTGATAGAAAGCGGGCTTGTCCTGCCCTTCCGCGATGGCGAATTGATACATTTCCAATCCTTCAATCGAACGAGACCTTGCCCCGTCCACGCTTGATTTCGGAACGCGCCGACTTTCCTTCAAGCCTGCGCGCCTTCGCGGCCTTGCCCGGCTTGGTCTTGACCCGGCGGATCGGGCGGACATGCGCCTTGGCCAGCAACTCCCCCAGCCGCTCGCGCGCTTCCGCCCGGTTCGCCTCGCGTGTGCGATGGCTGCGCGCGACCAGCACGATCTCGCCCTCGCTGGTGAAGCGGCTGCCGGCGAGCGTCTTCAGCCGCTGATAGACATCCGGCGCGAGGCCGAGCGCGAACACGTCGAGCCGGATCTGCACCGCGGTCGCCACCTTATTGACGTTCTGGCCGCCCGGCCCGGTCGCGGCGAGGAATTTCTCCTCCAGCGCCTCCTCCGGGATCGGCCAGGGATCAGGCGGCGGCATCGGCCTTGGGCGCGTAGGATGCAAAGGCGCCGAAGCTCGGCGGCAAATCAGCCACGGCGATGATCGGCGGCTTGCTGCCGCGCGGCACCGTCAGCGCGCGGGCGTGGAGCAGCATCGGCCCGCCAGCTTGGCCATAGACCGGATCGCCAAGGATCGGCGCGCCGAGGCCCGACGCAGCGTGGACGCGGATCTGGTGGGTGCGGCCCGTCTCCGGCCGGAATTCGATCAGCGCCCGGCCATCGGCCTCGGCCAGCTTGCGCCAGTGGGTGCGCGATGCCTTGCCGCGATCGTCGACCACCATCCGCCAGCCCGTTTCCCGCGTCGAAACCTTGAGCAGCGGCAGGTCTATCGTCCCGCTCTCCTCGGCCGGCACCGGGCTGACAACGGCCCAATACAACTTCTCGACCGCCCCTTCCTCGAACGCGGCGGAATAGCGCTTGTGTGCTTTGGGGTTGCGCGCGAGCAACAGGCAGCCGGACGTATCACGATCGAGCCGATGGACGATCGCCGGCCGCCGCTGGAAACCGAAACGCAGCGAATCGAGATGGTTCTCGACGCTGAGCGACCCGTCGCGAACCTCCGTCACCGGCAGGCCCGCGGGTTTGTTCACCACCAGCGCCTCGGCATCGATGAAAAGGACGTTATCGGAAAGCATGTCGCCGCTCTGTCACGGAGTGGGGGCGGGTGCAACTTTGCCGGGACAAGGGCGCGGGAGTCGGCGCTGCTCAATCGCGCGGAACGCCACTCTCACACGCCGCCAACGCCCTCAAAACGGCATCATCGACAAAGGGGTCGTCCGAAGGATCGGCGAAGGAACGGAGATGATCAACCAACGACGAATCCGCTACCAAAGCGGCCGCCTCAAATACGCCATAGCCGACCCTGTCGGATATCAACGCCTCACGGATGAAAGGCAGAGCGATCGCCGGATCGCGTCGGGCCAGCCCGCAAATTGCTTCCGCGCGAACATCTGCATCTTCATCAGCGGCAGCGCAAAGCAGCGCCTCGCGAACCTCCGCCGTGTCGATATCCTGCTGCGATAAAAGCATGGCCGCCCAATCGCGGTTCGACCGATCCTCGTCCCGCGTCAACGCGATCAGGCGCTTGAAGTTATGCTCGGCCATTTCGCTGCCGAACAAGGGAACTTCCTCGGCAATGATCGACCTGAGAAATTCGGACGCCGGGTAATATCCTTCGCTCATGGGTGAGAAATGGCATCTTAGCGCCGCGCGATCCATCCCGCCGACAATTAACCTCCATCTGTCTCGACGAGTTGATCCGCGCCGGCTAGCCTGCTGATGGGCAGGGGAGAATCAAGGGCTTGCTGGAGTTTTTGGGGGCCAGCGAAAATCTGGCGTTTGCGGTCGCGCTGGCGGTGATGCTGCTGATCGGCGCGGTGGAGGCTGTCGGCTTGTCCGCCGGCATGATCGGCCATGAGATCGACATTGACGGCGATGGCGACTGGCTCGGCTGGCTGGGCGTCGGCCGCATCCCCCTGCTCATGCTGCTCTGCGTATTGCTCGCCTGCTTCGGGCTGATCGGGTTGATCGGCCAGCAGGTCGCGCTGAACATCACCGGCACCCTGCTCCCCGCCTGGATCGCCGCGCCTGCCGCCGGCGTCGCGGCGCTGCCTGTCACCGGCGTCCTCGCCCGCGGCCTAGGCCGCATCTTGCCCCAGGACGAAACCACCGCGATCGATATCGGCGAACTGGTGGGCTTGTCCGCCACGATCGTCGTCGGCCGCGCCGCCCAGGGCTCGCCCGCCAAGGCGCGGGTGCGCGATTATCATGGCCTGACCCATTACATCATGGTCGAGCCCGACAATCACGGCCAGAGCTTCGGCGAGAATGACGAAGTCCTGCTCGTCCGGCGCGAGGGCCATGTCTTCCGCGCCGTCGCCACGGGCCGCCCCTCTCCTCTCCAACTGGATGCCTAGATGACCAACATCATTCCCGCCGCCGAACAGGGCGGTTCGCTGATCAGCATCGGCATCTATGCCGGCGTCGCGCTGGCACTGATCCTGACGCTCGGCTTCATCATCGCCCGCCTCTATAAGCGCGCGTCCAAGGAAATCGCCTTCGTCCGCACCGGTTTCGGTGGCGAGAAGGTGGTGATGAACGGCGGCGCGCTGGTGCTGCCGGTCTTCCACGAGACGATGCCGGTCAACATGAACACGGTGCGCCTCGCGGTCGAACGCAAGAATGCCGATGCGCTGATCACACTCGATCGTCTGCGCATCGACGTGAAGGCGGAATTCTACGTCCGCGTCCGCCCCGATCGCGAAGCGCTCGCCATCGCGGCGCAGACGCTCGGCATGCGGACGATGCACCCCGATGCGCTGAAGGAACTGGTCGAAGGCAAGTTCGTCGACGCGCTCCGCTCGGTCGCGGCCGGCATGACGATGAACCAGTTGCATGAGCAGCGTTCGGACTTCGTGCAGAAGGTGCAGCAGGTTTCGTCCGCCGATCTCGCGATGAACGGGCTCGAGCTGGAATCGGTGTCGCTGACCGGGCTCGACCAGACTTCGATCGAGCATTTCAACGCCAACAACGCCTTCGACGCCGAAGGCCTGACCAAGCTCACCGAGCAGATCGAACTGCGCAAGAAGGCGCGCAACGACATCGAGCAGGACACCCGCGTCCAGATCGAGGCGAAGAATCTGGAGGCATCGCGCCAGTCACTCACCATCGGCCGCGACAATGAGTTCGCGCGGCTGGAGCAGGAGCGCGAGGTGGAGATGCGCCGCGCCGAGCAGTCGTCCGAAATCGCCCGCCAGCAATCCGAACGCCAGCGCGAGGCGGATCAAGCGCGAATCCTTGCCAAGCAGCAGACCGACGCCGCCCAGATCGAGGCCGATCGCGCGATCCAGCAGGCCAAGATCGCCCAGGCCCAGGCGATCGAGATCGCCCGGCAGGAACAGCAGATCGCGGTGCAGAACAAGAGCCGCGAGGAGAGCCAGGCGAAAGCGGAAGCCGACAAGGCGCGCGCCGCCGCGGTCGCCGCCGAGGAACAGGTCGGCACCGCGCGTGAGACCGAGGTGGCCGAGCGCGTGAAGCGGATCGAGCTGATCGACGCCGCCCGCGAGGCCGAGCGCGCCGCGATCGGCATCAAGGTTCAGGCCGAAGCCGAAAAGCAGGCGGCTGCCGACCGTGCCGAAGCGCTGCGTGCCGCCGCCGAAGGTGAGGCCGAAGCCGAAAAGTTGCGGGCCGAGGCCGCACGCGTCCGTTTCGAGGTGGAAGCCGCCGGCCAGCGCGCGATCAACGAGGCGGCCAACCTGCTGTCATCCGACCAGATCTCGCTCCAGACCAAGATGGCGTTGTTGAAGGTTCTGCCGGAGGTGATCCGCGAGGCGGCCAAGCCGATGGAGGCGATCGACAGCATCAAGATCGTCCAGGTCGATGGCCTGACCGGCGGCGGCTCGGTGGCCGTCGATGGCGTGGCTGTGCCCGCCAATGACGGCAACCTCGCCAATTCGGCGGTCGCGGCGGCTTTGCGCTATCGCGCGCAGGCCCCGGTTATCGACGGGCTGATGAAGGAGCTGGGCTTCGACGGATCGACGCTCGATTCGCTCGTCGCCGGTGCGGCCAAGGTCGATGGTGCGCAGGTGCCGGCGCCAGTCGCCGCGAAGCCTGTGCCCGCGAAGCTGCCCAAGGCCGCCGAATAAGAGGTTGCGCCGCTTCGTCGCCAATCAGGCGGCGAAGCGGTTCTCGTTGGCGATGGCCGCCTGAACTTCGGCCTCGGTCATCAATTTCTGTTCGATCACGCAGCGCAGGCCCAGGCTATCGAAGCCGCCGAACGGCTCCGCCTTTGCGTGCGCAATGATCGTGTCCTCGCCCGAAGACAGGCCGATCGGCGTCGACGTATCGATCACCATCGTCTCGCCGAAACGCGCGCCCCAGGACGAGGCGACGATGCGGTTCTGGCCGTCGACCAGGCTCACCCGACGCTTGCCGTTGTCAGCACTGTCCATCGCGGCGATATGTTCGCCGATCTTCCGTTCCCAATCATATTCCAGATACATCACGCCCGCGGCCGGGCCGTCATGCGCGGGATTGAGGCGGATGCCGGCTGCGAAGATCAGCACGGCATGATGATCGGACCAGGGGTTCTGCCACACCTCATCGGTGAACCAGTCGTCCGAACGATGGCTGGTCATCGCGCGGCGGAACTGGGTGGCATCGCGCACGTCGGCCGATTGGACGCGGGCATGTTCATCCGCCGACAGGAAGATGCGGCCTTCCGCATTGGCGACGAAGGCGTTGAGATAGTCCTTTGAGTAACGCACCATCGCCTTGAGCCGCGCCTGTGCGGCGGCGAGGTTGGCGTGGCTCGGGTCTGCGACCGCGGCGACCACCGCCGGATCGGTCGCCAGCATCCTGAGCTCGACCGAGCGAGCATAGACCGCGCGGGTGACGTTGTAGACGATCGCCTCGGCCAGATCGACGAGGCGCGCGCCCTCGATCTCCGCCACCATCTCGTCGGCGATGCCGGCGGCCTTGGCCAAGCGATCGAGCACCTCCGCCCGGAAGGCGAGTGAACTCGCCCGCGCCTGGTTGGCAAGCGCCTTCACCTCCTGCGCGACGACCGAGAAGCCGCGGCCGGCCTCACCCGATCGCGCCGCCTCGATCGTGGCATTGAGCGCGAGCAGGTTGGTGCGGCCCGCGAGTCGGGCATTTTCGGTCGCATAAAGCTGCACCTCATCACGGAGCGAGGCGAGAAGCGAGCGTATCCGTCTGGGCATGTGGCGCGATTCCGAAGGTTTATCGGACGACGGCTAAGCGACAATGGTTAACAAAGCGTCCTCCATCGGGACGAGCCGAGCCGCGTGGATTCTTCGCATCGCGTGCGCGTTGGGCGTATAAGGAGAGCCTGTTTTCAGGGACGATTACGATGGGCATTGGCGCGAAATTGTTGGGGCTGGGCATGGCGGCCGTCTTGCTCGCCGCATCCCTGCCGGCCGAGGCGCGGCCAGGCCGAGGCGGCGGCCATGGCGGGGGCGGTCACGGCTATGGCAAGGGCGGCTATGGCCATGGCGGCCACCGCTACAAGGGCTATGGCTATAGGGGCTCTGGCCATGGCGGCTATCGCTACGGCGGCTACGCCTATCCGCGCTACAGCTACCCGGTTTATGGCTATCCGGCTTACGGTTATCATCACGATCATTTCGACTGGGGTGATTTCCTGCTGGGCGCGGTGGTCGCGGGCGGAATCGCCGCGATCGCCACCTCCGCCATCAACGATCATGACGAAGGCGAAGTCCGTTCCGAACGGTCGTCGACCGGCGAAGAGGACGCCGCAGCCACCGCCTGCGCCACCGCCGCGCAACGCCAGGCGCGCCGCCTTTCCAACGATGCCAGGGTGGTCGACGTCGGCACCGTCACCCCGGATGGCGATGGCTGGCGCGTCGAAGGCGTGGTCGCGATCGGCGATCAGGGCAGCGACCAGCGCAACTTCCAATGCGGGGTGCGTTCCGGCCGGGTGGATTTCGTGCAACTCGGCAATGAACTGGCGGTGCGGTGAACTCCACACCGTCACCCTGAACTCGTTTCAGGGTCCATGCGAGCCGACTACCGCATCGCATCATTGCAGAAAGGCGGTTTTCCTTAGCGTCCCGGACCGACCGCCCACATGGATGCTGAAACAAGTTCAGCATGACCGGTATGCAGAGGAAGGAAAGGTCCACAACGGCTGGACAGAAAGCGGCCCTTTCTTTATCGGGCCGCCATGACAGCCCATCCCAATGATTGCATCCTGATCGTCGATTTCGGCAGCCAGGTCACGCAGCTCATCGCCCGCCGCGTCCGCGAGGCCGGCGTCTATTCCGAAATCGCCCCGTTCAACGCGGCCGAGGAAGCGTTCCAGCGCCTCCGCCCGCGCGGCATCATCCTTTCGGGCGGGCCGGCTTCGGTGGCCGAGGCGGGTTCCCCCCGCGCACCCCAGCATTTCTTCGAGGCGGGCATCCCCATCCTCGGCATCTGCTACGGCCAGCAGACGATGTGCGAGCAACTGGGCGGCTCCGTCTCTCCCTCCACCGACAATCGCGAATTCGGCCGCGCCTTCATCGAGGTGACGCGCGAATGCAGCCTGTTCGACGGGCTGTGGAAGGAAGGCGAGCGCCACCAGGTGTGGATGAGCCATGGCGACAAGGTCGATGCGCTGCCGGCGGGTTTCCACCCGGTCGCCGCATCCGAAGGCGCACCCTTCGCCGTCACCGCCGATGAAAGCCGCCGCTTCTACGGTGTGCAGTTCCACCCGGAGGTGGTTCACACCCCCGATGGCGGCAAGCTGATCGCGAACTTCGCCCGCCATGTCTGCGGCCTCGCCGGCGACTGGACGATGGCAGAGTTCCGCGCCGCCAAGATCGCCGAGATCCGCGAACAGGTCGGCGACGGCAAGGTGATCTGCGGCCTTTCCGGCGGCGTCGATTCGGCGGTGGCGGCTGTCCTGATCCACGAGGCGATCGGCGACCAGCTCACCTGCGTGTTCGTCGATCACGGGCTGATGCGGATGGGTGAGGCGGACCAGGTGGTCGGCCTGTTCCGCGAGCATTATGGCATCCCGCTCGTCCATGTGAATGCCGAGACCCTGTTCCTGTCGGGCCTGAAGGGCGAGACCGACCCGGAAAAGAAGCGCAAGTTCATTGGCAAGACCTTCATCGACGTGTTCGAGGAAGAAGCCCGCAAGATCGGCGGCGCCGAGTTCCTCGCCCAGGGCACGCTCTATCCCGACGTGATCGAAAGCGTGTCCTTCACCGGCGGCCCCAGCGTCACGATCAAGAGCCACCACAATGTCGGCGGCCTGCCCGATCGCATGAACATGAAGCTGGTCGAGCCGCTGCGCGAATTGTTCAAGGACGAGGTCCGCGCGCTGGGCCGCGAGCTTGGCTTGCCCGACATCTTCGTCGGCCGCCACCCCTTCCCCGGCCCCGGCCTCGCCATCCGCATTCCGGGTGAAGTGACCAAGGAACGCTGCGACATCCTGCGCAAGGCCGACGCCGTCTATCTGGAGGAGATCCGCAACGCCGGCCTCTATGATGCGATCTGGCAGGCGTTCGCGGTGCTGCTGCCGGTCAAGACGGTCGGCGTGATGGGCGACGGCCGCACCTATGATTCGGTCTGCGCGCTCCGCGCCGTCACCTCCACCGATGGCATGACCGCCGACATCTACCCCTTCGACGCGGCCTTCCTGTCCCGCGTGGCGACCCGCATCGTCAACGAGGTCCAGGGCATCAACCGCGTGACCTACGACTATACGTCGAAGCCGCCGGGGACGATTGAATGGGAATGAGATAGTCGATGAAATTGGGGAAGCGTCGCAAGCTGCTTGAGGCGCACCCCTTTTGCTGCTTTTGCGGTGGAGCGACACCGAGTCTTACCATCGACCACGTTCCAAATCGCGCCTGCTTTCCTCAACGCCAGTTTCCCGATGGCTTCGAGTTTCCAGCTTGCCAGCTATGTCAGGATGCCTCTCGCAAGGATGAGCAGGTGTTCTCGTTCATGGTTCATCTCTCAGATCAAAACCCAGCCAATCGGGACCGCGACATGGCAAAGAACGCCATTTCCGGAATGGTGAATAACCACCCGATGCTGGTGCCAGAAGTTTTGTCGGGTGCAAATGACAAGCGTCGCGCGTTACGCCAGCTCGGACAACAAAGGCCGGAGGGTTTATATCTTGATCGCGTTCCAGCGGTCAGCTTTAATCCGGAGATAAATAGACCGATCTTGCGCTACGCGTCCAAAATTGGGCTAGCGCTATATTACCGCGAGATGTTCAAGGTCGCACTGCAAAATTATTTGATATGGTCAGCTTGGACACAGGCAACCAATCTGAAACAAATGGAATCCTTTGTAGAAGTTTCCGGATTTCTTCCAAAAATGACGATTGGCAGTCGCACCAATATCAATTTTGGTGATCGCTTCCGTTATCGCTGGAGCGCATCCGATCCTGAGGAAGATGTAGAGGTTTTTGCAACGACTTGCCAATTCGGGGACGGAATGGTGATCGCAGTTTTGATCGCCGAGGATTTACCGATCGAGGAGCAGCGCTCCGGTTGGGTAAGCGTGAGCGATCTGATGTCAACCGACAGCGTTCCCGGTTTGATCGAAAATCCTCTTATGCGAGATTATTAAACGAACGATCTCATCGATATCTTGACAGACTTCTCGATATCATCGGCCGCAACACCAATTTGTTAGTTCCTGCCGATACCGGACAAGCTTAGTCGCCTCCGGCCGCCAATTGCTCACAGGAACCCTTCGACCATGTTACGGCAACGGGAGGCTCGTCCTCCGAAATGTAATCGAGTGCCCGCCATTCGATTTCGAAATTTCTAACTATTTTAGATGGTTTTACGACGGCCCATATCTCAGCCGAGGTTTCCCTCGATATCATCCCAGTGAGGTATATTTCGCCGTTCGCAAACCGTCGCACCAATACGTTTCCTTGACCGTCCAACCCTTCCCACCCGATCAACGTTCCAACACCGTCGCGCGCGACTAGCGATGCGGCGTGCTCCTCGGAAATTGCAGCGCCAGTATGCGGGTCAATATCCTGAAGCGTACAGGCGAGCACAAAAAGACCTAAGATCGGCACCCCCTCGACCATCCGAAGATCCTCAGTTTCAGCTAACCCAAGCTAACATCAACAATAAGTCGAATCATTCGAGTTTTAACGCGATCGGAGCTTCCCCCCTCACAACTTCCCGTTCCCCGCGCTCCACTTCACCGAAAGCTCCACCCCGTTGCCGATCGGCAGCAGCGTCGTTTGCAGATCGGGTCGCGTCCGCACCGCCGCGCGATAGGCGCGGGCATCCTCGCGCGCGGCGACCGGTTCGATCATATTGTCGGCGGCGATGATCCCCTCCTCCGAAAGCTTCGGATAGAAAGCGTCGAGGCAGGGGACGTAGAGATCCTTCCAGATATCGAGCAGCACCAGATCGAACGGGCCGGGATCGGCGTGGATCAGCGCCACCGCGTCGCCCAGCCGGAAATCCACCGCGCCCGCGACGCCCGCTTTCTCCAGCATCCGCCGCGCTTCGGCCTGCTTGTAATCGGCCAGGTCCATGCTGATGACAGTCGCGCCGACCTGGACGGCGGCATCGGCCAGGATCAGGGTGGAATAGCCATAGCTCGTCCCCAGTTCGAGGATGCGGGCGGGGCGGCGGGCGAGGACGAGGCTGTGGAGGAAGCGGCCGACCTCGATACCCACGGGCAGCAGAAATTCGTCGCGCCGGGCATGGGCCTCCGCCCCCAGCGCCGCCATCTGCGCGCGGTCCGCCGTGGCGCGCGCCTCATAGTCGGCGAACACGTCCGCAACGGCAGGGCTGGAAAAGTTCATCGCATCGGTCCTCCGAGTTTGGCGCAGCAATCCAAAGATATATCTTGATAGCTCTTTGTCAAATCAACGCTTACGCCGCCGGCCCCGCCACCCCGCAATCATCCCCATGCCGCGTCGGGATTTTCCCCGATACAAAACTCAGGGCATCACGGCCTAATATCCGCGGCGAAACGAAAAAGAGGTGCTGCCATGCTGCGCGGAATCATGACCTCGATTGTCGGCCTGTCGCTGGTCGCGGCAGTGGTGCCCGCCACCATGGCGATCGCCAAGGCGCCCGACACCTGGGACAGCCTCTACAAGGTCAAATCGAAGCGGCTCGACGCCGTCTATCTGCTGCCGGGCGCGGATTTCCGCACCTACACCAAGGTGATGCTCGATCCCACCGAAGTCGCGTTCCAGAAGAACTGGCTGCGCGATTACAACAATTCCACGATCGGCGTGTCGCGGCGGATCAGCGATTCCGATGCGGAGAAGATGCTGGGTGAGGTCCGCGCGGGCTTTGAAGAAGCGTTCCGGCAGGCCCAGACGGCGAGCGGCTATCAGGTCGTCACCACGCCGGGGCCGGATGTGCTGCGCATCCGCACTGCCGTCATCAACATTTCGGTCAACGCGCCCGACGTGATGGCGCCGGGCCGGTCGCGCACCTATTCGCGCGAGGCGGGTGAGGCGACATTGGTGCTGGAGGTGCGGGATTCGCAGAGCGGCGCGATCCTGGGCCGTGCGGTCGATGCGCGCGAGATCGGCGACACCATGGCCTACATGCGCAACAGCGTCACCAACCGCAGCGATTATATGATGGCGTTCAAGCGCTGGGCGGAGATCAGCGCGAAGGGCCTTGACGAACTCAAGGCGCTTTCACCCATCAACACGAACGCGCAGCCGGCGAAGTAATTCGCTCGCGCGTCCCCCGGGCGGCGTGTGGGGCGCCGTCCGGGCCACGGATTGTATTTCCGCAACATAAAGCGCAGGCTCCCCGTCCTCGACAGAAGATGGAGAGGGGCATGGCAGGATTTGACCAAGGCAAACCGCCCGTCTGGTTCTGGGCCGTCGTCGTGTGTGCGTTGCTGTGGAACCTGATGGGATGCCTATCCTATCTGCGCGAAGTGACGATGACGGCGGCCGATCTCGCCAAGCTGCCCGTCGCCCAGCAGGAATTGTGGAAATCCATGCCCGGCTGGCTGTTCGGCATCTTCGCGATCGCCGTGTGGGTGGGGCTGCTCGGGTCGATCATGCTCGCGCTCCGCAAGCGCATCGCGCGGCCGCTCTACATCGTCTCGCTGGTCGCGGCGGTGGCGCAGTTCGCGTGGATCTTCACGATGATGCCGATGTTTGAGACGGTCGGGCCGTCGGGCGCGATCTTCCCCGCGATCATCATCCTGATCGGCATCTTCCTCGTCTGGTTCGCAGGGTTGGCGATCCGGCGCGGCTGGGTGCGCTGAATGCTGACGCTCCATTATCACCCCTTCTCATCCTACTGCCAGAAGGTGCTGATCGCGCTTTACGAGCGGGACTTGGCCTTCACGCCCAATCTGGTCGATTTCGGCAATCCCGATCACGCCGCCGCGCTGGAGGCGCTGTGGCCGATGATGCATTTCCCGGTGGTGACGGATGACGCAACCGGCAGGACCATCCCCGAATCCTCGATCATCATCGAATATTGCGACCAGCATTTCCCCGGCGCCGCGCCGTTGATTCCGGCAGATCGCGATGCGGCGCTGGAAGTGCGGCTGATGGATCGCGTGTTCGACGATTTCATCCAGACGCCGATGCAGCGCCTGGTCAACGAACGGATGCGGCCCGACGACGAGAAGGACGCGCGCAACGATGCCGAGGCGCGCGCGCTGCTGTCGAAGACCTATCATCTGCTGGAGGAGCGGTTGGCCGGGCGGACATGGGCGGCAGGCGACGCCTTCACGCTGGCCGATTGCGCGGCGGCGCCGGGCCTGTTCTACGCCAATTGGGTGCACCCCTTCCGCGGGCAATATCCCGTGCTCACGGCCTATTTCGATCGGCTGCTTGCCCGGCCGAGCTTTGCCCGCGCGGTGGAGGAAGCCCGGCCTTACCGGTCATTCTTCCCCGGCGGCGCGCCCGAGGCTTGACCGCTTAGGCCCCCATGCGCCAGTTCCCCGGCATCATTTGCGGAGGACGGACGTGGCGGTCACCATCTACGGCATCAAGAATTGCGACACGATGAAAAAGGCGCGCGACTGGCTCGCCGCGAACAATGTCACCGCAGACTTCCACGACTATAAGGTCGCCGGCATCGACCGCGCGACGCTGGCAGGCTGGGTCAAGGAACTTGGCTGGGAAGTCCTGCTCAACCGCGCCGGCACCACCTTTCGCAAGCTGCCCGACGCCGATCGCGAAGGGATCGACGCGGACAAGGCGATCGCGCTGATGCTGGCCCAGCCGTCGATGATCAAGCGCCCGGTGCTGGACAAGGATGGCGCGCTGACCGTGGGCTTCAAGCCGGAGCGGTATCAGGCAGTGTTCGAGTAAAAAACGTCACCCCGCCGTCACCCTGAACTTGTTTCAGGGTCCATGTGGGCGCTTGCCGCTGGCGGGACGCATGGATGCTGAAACAAGTTCAGCATGACGAATATGGGTCCGCGTGCGACAGCTCAATCGCCGCCATTCTCGTAGCGTTCCCGATCCTGGCGCGCCTGCCGCCGTGCTTCCTTCTCGGCCTTCTTCCGTTCCTTCGCCTCGCGCTCCTCCTGCTTGCGGATTTCCCGGCCGCGGTTGCGATCGGCTTCTTCCTGGCTGGTGGTCATGGCGTCGACACCAGCGCCTACCGCCTTCACCGGCAGCGTGACGATGTCGACAGCGGTGCGGGCGATGCAGCCGCTCAGCAGCAAGGCGGCGGGAATGATTAGGATGATGGCGCGCATTTTGTTCGAACCCGTTTTTCTGTGGCCGCACGCCTAGCCGCCAAAGCATGAACCGCCAATGGCCGGCGCGCCGATTTGACCGGGTGGTGCGGCCGGGTCTACCACCGCGCCCATGTCCACCACCTATCAACTCGATACCTCCACCAGCCGCGCCCATCCGACGCCGGCGCCGATGAAGCGGATGACGGTGCCGCAGATCCAGGCGCGCAAGGGCAAGGAGCCGATCGTCATGCTGACCGCCTACACGGCGCGCATGGCGCAGCTGCTCGACAGCCATTGCGATATGCTGCTGGTCGGCGACAGCCTGGGCCAGGTGATCTACGGCCTGCCCTCCACGCTTCCCGTCACGCTCGACATGATGTGCGCGCATGGCGCCGCCGTGGTCCGCGGCTCCTATCATTCGGTGGTCGTCGTCGACATGCCGTTCGGCACCTACGAGGAAAGCCCCGAACAGGCGTTCCGCGCCGCATCACGGGTGATGGCGGAAACCGGCGCGGCCGCGGTGAAGCTGGAAGGCGGCGAGGCGATGGCCCCCACCGTCCACTTCCTGCAGGCGCGCGGCATTCCCGTCGTCGGCCATATCGGCCTCACCCCGCAGGCGGTGAATGCGCTGGGCGGTTATGGCGCGCGCGGCCGCACCAATGCCGAACATGCCAAGATCATCGCCGATGCCCGCGCGATCGCCGATGCCGGCGCCTTCGCCATTGTCGTCGAAGGCGTGGTCGAGCCGCTGGCCGTGGCGGTGACGGCGGAAGTGTCCTGCCCCACCATCGGCATCGGCGCATCGGCACAATGCGACGGCCAGGTGCTGGTGATCGACGACATGCTCGGCATGTTCGAACGCACCGCCCGCTTCGTGAAGCGCTATGACGATCTCGCCACGCGGATAGGTGCGGCAGCCGCCACTTATGCCGGCGAAGTGCGGGCGCGATCCTTCCCCACCGCGGACCAAACTTACCAGCCAAAGGCTTGAACACAGCTTTCGTTAAGCTGGACTCGTCGCTAAGGAAGACGGCTCGCGATTTGGCGCGATATTTGGAGAGACTTGCTTGGCCCTGACGCCCCAGAGTGGAGACGCCTTCTTCCGCGAGGTGGATGAAGAACTGCGTCGCGAACAAATCGGATCGTTCTGGCGGCGTTATGGCCGCTTCGTGGCGATCGCGGTTCTCCTGGGTCTCGCCGCTTTCGGTGGCTGGCTCTACTGGCAGCATCGCCAGAAGGTCGCGGCCGATGCCGCCAGCGAACAGATGACTCAGGCGCTGATGAAGATCGGCGACGGGCAGTTCGCGGCCGCCACGCCCTCGCTTGATAAGCTCAAGGCCGAAGGCAATCCCGGCTATCGTGGCGCCGCGGCGCTGACGGAGGCCGGCATCGCGATGGAACGCGGCGACACCGCCGGGGCCGTCGCCGCCTACAAGGCCGTCACCGCCGACAAGAATGCGCCGCAGGCGTTTCGCGATCTCGCACTCGTCCGCATGACGGCGGCGCAGTTCGATACGCTGCCGCCGGCACAAATCATCGAACAGCTGAAGCCGCTGGCCATCGCTGGCAGCCCCTGGTTCGGCAGCGCCGGTGAAATGACCGCGATCGCTTATGTGAAGATGGGCAAGCCGGAACTGGCCGGGCCGCTGTTTGCAGCGATCGCGAAGGAAGAAGGCGCGCCGGCGTCGATCCGCGAGCGTGCGGGCCGCCTGGCGATGACATTGGGTGTGGATGCGGCCGTGGCGAAACCGGGCCCGGCAAAGGAATGACCAGCATGAAGCGTATCCTGATCGCGGGCGTCGTCCTCGCATGCCTGAGCGGCTGCGGCATGTTCAAGGAAAGCAAGCCCAAGTCGAAGCTGCTGGGCGAACGCACGCCCGTGCTCACCTTCGAAACCGGCGCGGAGGTCGATCCGTCGCTTGCCGACATGCCGGTCGAACTTCCCGGCGCGACCATCAACACGGAATGGACGCAGTCCGGCGGCAATGCCTCCAAGACGCTCGGCCATCTCGCGCTCGGCCAGAATCTCGCGCCGGCATGGAAGAAGCAGATCGACGGCAGTTCCAAGCGGGCACGCCTTGCCGCTTCGCCGGTGGTGGCGGATGGCAAGCTGTTCGTGATGGACATCGTCGGCCGCGTCCACGCGCTCGATGCCGCCAATGGCAGCGAACAGTGGGTCCGTGCGATCGAGTCCGCCAAGACGACCGACGGCAAGGAACAGAAGGAATCGCAGTCGAGCCGCGTCATCTTCGGCGGCGGCGTCAGCTATGAAGGCGGCAAGCTCTACGCGACCACCGGCCTTGGCGACGTCGCGCAGCTCGATGCCGCCACCGGCAATATTGCCTGGACGGTGCGTCCCGGCGGCCCGCTGCGCGGCGCACCGACCGTGGCCAACGGCCATGTCTATGTCATGAGCCAGGACAATCAGCTCTTCGCGCTCAAGGCCGAAGACGGTTCGGTTGTGTGGAACGAGGCGGGCACCCTGGAACTGGCCGGCGTGTTCGGCGTCGCGGCGCCGGCTGCGGCTGCCGGCACGGTCGTCGCCGGTTTCTCCTCGGGCGAGCTCAATGCCTATCGCTACGAAAATGGCCGTGGCGTCTGGCAGGACGCGCTGTCGCGCACGAGCATCTCGACCGCGGTGGCCAGTCTGTCGGACATCGACGCCGATCCCGTGATCGATCAGGGCCGTGTCTATGCCGTCGGCCAGGGCGGCCGCATGGTCGCGATGGAGCTCAACACCGGCCAGCGCCTGTGGGAACTCAGCATCGCCGGCATCTCGACGCCTTGGGTGGCGGGAGAGTGGATCTTCGTCGTCACCGATGATGCCCGGCTGCTCTGTATCGCGCGCTCCAGCGGCAAGGTTCGCTGGATCACCCAGCTCGATCGCTGGAAGGATGCCAAGGACAAGAAGGGCCCGATCAGCTGGACCGGCCCCGTGCTCGGCGGCGACCGTCTGATCCTGGCGAGCACCGAAGGCCGACTGATCAACGTCAACGCCACCACGGGCGACGTGCTTTCCACCGGCAAGGCAGGCGGCCCCGTCTTCCTTCCGCCGATCATCGCGAACGAGACGCTCTACATCCTCGCCGAAGACGGCACGATCACCGCCTGGCGGTAAACTAACTTGCGTCACCCCAGCGAAAGCTGGGGTCTCGTGCGGCTATGGACTTACAAATGCCGCACCAGATGCCAGCCTTCGCTGGCATGACGAGTTGGGTTGCATATAAGAGTCCCGTCCGCGGCCGATTCCCGTTAAGGGGGCGCAATGTCCAAGCTCCCCGTGGTCGCGATCGTCGGCCGGCCGAATGTCGGCAAATCCACTCTGTTCAATCGCCTCGTCGGCAAGAAGCTGGCGCTGGTCGATGATCGTCCCGGCGTGACGCGCGATCGGCGCGAGGGCGACGCGACCCTGCTCGGCCTTGAATTCCGCATCGTCGATACCGCCGGTTTCGAGGATGAGGATCCCAACACGCTCCCCGGCCGGATGCGGCAGCAGACGCAGGCCGCGGTCAACACCGCCGATGTCGCGCTGTTCCTGATCGACGCCCGCGCGGGCGTGACCCCGCTCGATGAAGAGATCGCGCGCTGGCTGCGCGGCGGCGATACTCCCGTCATCATCCTGGCCAACAAGGCCGAGGGCAAGGCCGGCGACAGCGGCGTGCTCGAATCCTTCGCCTTGGGGTTCGGCGATCCGGTGCCGTTCAGCGCCGAGCATGGCGAGGGCCTCGCCGATCTGTTCGAGGCGCTCCTTCCCCATATCGAGCGCGACCAAGACGAATATGAAGAGGAGGAGCCCGAGGAGGACGAGGAAGGGCGGCCGACCGGCCCCTTGAAGCTCGCCATCGTCGGGCGGCCGAACGCCGGCAAGTCGACACTGATCAACAAGATGCTCGGCGAGGAGCGGATGATCACCGGCCCGGAAGCCGGCATCACCCGCGATTCGATCGCGATCGAGTGGGAATGGACCGACAAGGACGGCAATGTCCGCCCGGTCCGCCTGATCGACACCGCCGGGCTGCGCAAGAAGGCGAAGATCCAGGACAAGCTGGAAAAGCTGTCCGTGGCGGACGCGCTCCACGCCGTCGATTTCGCCGAGGTCGTCGTGCTGCTGCTCGATGCGACGCTCGGGCTGGAGGCGCAGGATCTGCGCATTGCCGACAAGGTGCTGCAGGAAGGCCGCGCGCTCATCATCGCGCTCAACAAATGGGACGTCGCCGAAAATCCGCCGTCGCTGTTCCAGGGCGTGCGCGGCGCGCTCGATGAAGGGCTGGCGCAGGTCAAGGGTCTGCCGCTCCTCACCGTGTCGGCGGCGACCGGCCGCGGCATCGATCAGTTGCTCGAAGCCGCCTTCGAATCGCGCGATGCCTGGTCGAAGCGCATCTCGACCGGCCAGCTCAACCGCTGGTTCGAAAAAGCGATCGAGAAGAACCCGCCCCCTGCCCCCGGCGGCCGCCGGATCAAGCTGCGCTATCTCACCCAGGCCAAGACCCGCCCGCCCGGCTTCATCCTGTTCGGTACGCGCGTCGACGAATTGCCCGAAAGCTATCGCCGCTATCTCGTCAACGGCATCCGCCGTGATCTCGGCTTCGGTGCGGTGCCGGTCCGCCTGACGATGCGCGCGCCGAAAAATCCCTTCGATCCGTGACCGAAACATTCGTCGACGCACGCGGGATGCGCTGCCCCTGGCCGGCGCTTCGCGTCGCCCGGGCGATGCGCGACGGGGATGCCGTCCGCATCCTCGCCGACGATCCCGCCGCACCCAGGGAAATCGGCGCCCTGGCGGCCCAGCATGGCTGGCGCGTCGCCGAAGAGGGCGAGGCCCTGATCGTCACCCGCTAACCCGGCCTGGACCGGGATGACGGTTATTTGGTAATGGGAACGTCAATCCCCCGCTTCGGCGATCTGGGCGAGATAGGCCTCGTCGACGATGCGCACGCGGCCGCCGGAAAGCTCGATCACGCCGGCTTCGGCCCAGGCCGCGAGCTGGCGGTTGATATTCTCCCGGCTCATGCCGACGAAATTGCCCAGCTCGCCCTGGCTGAGATCGCCTTCGAGGCGATGGCCGTCGGTATTCTTCTCGGTCAGCCGCTTGAGGAAACGAGCGAGCCGCGGCCCCGCTCCGAACGCACGATCGGATTCGATCGTCGTATCGGTATCGCGCAGCCGCCGCGCCATATCGCGCAACATGCGCAGCGCGACCTTGGG
This sequence comes from Sphingomonas sp. DBB INV C78, assembly GCF_042693015.1. Classification (NCBI taxonomy): domain Bacteria; kingdom Pseudomonadati; phylum Pseudomonadota; class Alphaproteobacteria; order Sphingomonadales; family Sphingomonadaceae; genus Sphingomonas; species Sphingomonas sp. DBB INV C78. The sequence continues at coordinate 3,772,344 of NZ_CP170544.1, forward strand.
GTGATTTTCGACCAGCCGCTCGAACGCCGCGCGACCGATGCGGAGATAGCGGCCGGCATAGCGCGCGGTGGCGGACGCGGTGCGCGGCAAGCCATCGAGCAAGGCGATCTCGCCCAGCACGGCGCCGCGTTCGGCATAATCGAGCACGATTTCCTGGCCGTTGGGTGCGATCATCGCGACGCGGGCGATGCCGGCGAGGATGACGACGGCGCTTTCGCCTTCATCACCCTGGCGCAATATCGCTTCGCCCACCTTCATATTGTGGACGCTGGAGGCCGAGAGCAAATCGGCAAGCTCGTCCAACGAGCACGCCGCCAGCACCGAATTGGGCGGCAGCATCGCGGCGAGTTCCTGGGCATTCATCTGCAAGGGCCTTCATATCGCCGGCCGGTGCGGACAAATCGGTAAACGGTGCCGCGCCGCCAATACGCTACCCGGTGGCGCGGCGAATCACCCATTAGTTCCGTTAACCATTCGGCACTGTGATCGCCGACACAGCATAGCCGAAACTGCATGACAACAAGGGGATAAAACTTCTGCGCGATTAACGATCGGCAAAGCATGTCCGCCTACATTGGCGGTACATTGTGTCGACGGGTGAGCCATGCGCCACGCTTTGCTGAAAGTTCCTTCCCTAGACCTGGCCGAAACGCCGCCACCAATCGACCATCACGGGCCGTCCCGCGGGCGAATCGCGGGCGATGTGGCGGAGGAGCAGCGGACCGAAGCCCTGTGGCGCGCCGCCCCCTGGATGGCGGGCCTCAGCGTCACCTGCGCGCTGGTCGTGCTCTGGGGCCTCAGCGGATCGGTGACGATGATCGCGCTCACCGCCTGGGCCGCACTGATCGTCGCTGCCAATTTCGTTATCGTCCGCGCGCGCAAGCGGGCGGCAGGCTACGGCCCGGACGAGCTGCTGCGATCGCCTTACTGGACGGTGTTCGAAGCCGCGATCCATGCCGGCTTGTGGTCCGCCTTGCCGCTGTTCGCCTTTGCCGGGCAGCCGCCGCACACACAGATGATGTTGGCGGGCGCGATGGCGACGATGATGGCGGGCGCCTTCCTGCTGGTGCTGGTGCCTGTCGCCGCCGCCATCTGGGTTCTGGTGCTCGCCGCCGCCATGCTGTGGGGCCTGCACGGCGCCGGCGACATGGCCGTTGGAACAGCTTTGGTGCTGATCACGGGCTATGTCGCAGTCGTATTGACCGGCTGCCTGACGATCGAGCGACTGCTGTCCCGCTACATCCACCTCGCCGCCGACGAGAGCACGCGCCGCGAATCGATCTCGCTGCTGTTGAAGGAATATGAGGATCAGGGCGCCGGCTGGCTGTGGCAGATCGATGCCTCCAACCAGATCACCTATGTTTCGCAGCGCATCTCCAGCCTGCTCGGCCGATCGACATCGCAACTGATGGGCCAGTCGCTGCCGGTGATCCTGGGCTGTGACGCACGCCTGGGCGGGGCACTGGTGGCGCGGCAGGCCTTTTCCGGCATCCAGATGGATGTCGACACGTTGGGCGGCACGCGATCCATCACGCTTTCGGGCAGCCCGATCTTCGATACCGACGGCAGCTTCGAGGGGTTCCGCGGCGTCGGCAGCGACATCACCGATATCCGCCGCAGCCAGGAACGGCTGACCCATATGGCGCGGATCGATGTGCTGACCGGCCTTCCGAACCGCCAGCACATGCACGAGCTGTTCAGCGAGGCGGTCGCCAGGGCCAAGGCCAGCAACCAGCCCTGCGCGCTGATGTTCCTCGATCTCGACGGCTTCAAGCCGGTTAATGACAGCTTCGGCCATTCGCTGGGGGACGAGGTGCTGCGCACCGTGGCCCAGCGGCTTGCCGCGGAAGTCGGTCCTCGCGGCCGGATCGGCCGTGTCGGCGGTGACGAGTTCGCGCTGCTCCTGACGGACGGCCAGAGCCGCCAGGTCGTCGAGGAAATGGGTCTGAAGCTGATCCGCGCCGTGGCGGAGCCGCTGATCCTGCCATCGGCCGAGATCCGCATCGGCATGTCGATCGGATCGGCAATCGCGCCGATCGATGGCGAAGCGGTGGACGATCTGCTGCTCAAGGCCGACCTTGCGCTCTACGAAGCCAAGTCGCGCGGCCGCGGCACCTTCGTCCATTTCGAGCAGCGCCTGCAGCAGGACGCCGAGGATCGCATCCGGCTGGAACATGATCTGCGCCAGGCGCTGAAGCGCAACGAGTTGGAGGTCCATTACCAGCCGGTCGTTTCCGCTGACACGCAGGCAGTGCTGGGCTTCGAGGCGCTGCTGCGCTGGCGCCACCCGCAGCGCGGCATGATCTCGCCGGCCACCTTCATCCCGATCGCCGAGGAGACCGGGCTGATCGGCGAAATCGGCGAATGGACGCTGCGCCAGGCTTGCAAGCATGCCGCGCAATGGCCGTCGCATATCCATGTCGCAGTGAATGTCAGCCCCCGCCAGCTGATCCAGGCGGGGTTGCCCAATGCGGTGAGCGACGCGCTTGCCAATGCGCGGCTCCAGCCCTCGCGGCTCGAACTTGAAGTCACCGAAAGCGTGTTCCTGAGCGACACCGACGGCTCGCTCGATACCTTGCGGCGCGTGCGTTCGATCGGCGTGGGGATCGCGCTCGACGATTTCGGCACCGGCTATTCGTCGCTCGGCTATCTCAACAAGACGATCTTCCACGCGCTCAAGATCGACGGTTCCTTCGTGCGCGACGCGGGCAAGCGCAGCGAGACGGTGGCGATCATCAATGCGATCGTGACCTTGGCCAACAGCTTCCGCATGACGATCACCGCCGAGGGCGTCGAGACAGTCGCCGATTTCGAGCGGATGCGCGCGCTCGGCTGCAATCGCATCCAGGGCTACCTGTTCGGCAAGCCGGTGCCGTTCGACGAGACGCTGGCGATCGTCGGCCAGCGCTTCGATTATGGCGAACGCTCGGCCGGCTGAACCCGGCGGCATGGCCGGCCGTTGACCCCATCCAATACGGATGGGATGCAAGGGCATGAGCGACGATTCGGTTACGATCTCAGCCGATGGCCTGACCGCGCGGATCGCGGCACTGGGCGCAGAGCTGCAATCCTTTGTCGACGCGCAAGGCCACGAACTGATGTGGGACGGCGACCCCGCTTATTGGACGGGGCGCGCGCCAATCCTGTTCCCGATCGTCGGCACGCTGGCAGATGACAGCTATCGGCTGAACCGCCGCACCTATCATCTGCCGCGCCATGGTTTCGCGCGGCGGCGGATATTCGATCTGGTCGAGCGGAATGAGGCGCATGTGCGCTTCCGCCTGTCGGCTGACGCAGAAACGCTGATCGTCTATCCTTTCGCCTTCCAGCTCGACATAGCCTTCACCATCGCCGGCGGCGCGCTGGAAATGGCGGCCACCGTCCGCAACACGGACGAGCGGCCATTACCCGCCAGCTTCGGCTTCCACCCCGCCCTCCGTTGGCCGCTACCCGACGCTGGGGCGCGGGCTGATCATGTGCTGGTGTTCGAAAAGGAGGAATCCTTGCCGGTGCGGCGGGTGGATGCCCAGGGCCTGCTCCATCCCAAGGCCCACCGGAACCCGGTTGCGCTCGACACATTGGCGCTCGACGACAGCTTGTTCGCGGATGACGCGCTGATCTTCGAGAAACTGGCGAGCCGATCGCTCCGCTACGGCGTGCCGGGCGGGCGGATGCTGGAGATCGGCTTCCCCGACATGCCCTCGCTCGGCCTCTGGACCAAGCCGGGCGCGGGCTATCTCTGCATCGAACCCTGGCAGGGCCATGCCGATCCGGCGGGCTTTGCCGGCACGTTGCGCGACAAGCCGGGCGTGGTGGAAATCGAGCCGGGCGAGGAGCGGCGGTTTGTGATGACGGTCAGGCCGTAGCTTCGGCCGGATGGCGTTGCACGTCGCGCGCAATTGCCAGCGCGCCGAAGGCGGCGAGCACGCCGATCGCGCCGGCAATCATGAAGGCGGAAGTGTAGCTCCCGGTGGCGTCGCGCAGCAGGCCGGCACCGAGTGCCGCGGTCGCCGCGCCGATCTGGTGGCCGGCGGCGACCCAGCCGAACACGATCGGCGCATCGCGATCGCCGAAATGCTGGCCGGCAAGCTTCACCGTCGGCGGCACGGTCGCGATCCAGTCGAGCCCGTAGAACACCGCGAACACCGAAAGTGCGACGATGTCGAAACCGGTGAAGGGCAGCGCGACCAGCGACAGGCCGCGGATAGCGTAATAGACGAACAGGAGCTTGCGCGGATCATAGCGATCGGTGAGCCAGCCCGACGCGGTGGTGCCGATCAGGTCGAATATACCCATCACCGCGAGCAGGCCGGCCGCCTGCACCGCGCCCATGCCGTTATCGCCGCAATAAGCGATCAAATGCGCGCCGACGAGACCGTTGGTGGTGAGCCCGCAGACGAAGAAGGTGCCGAACAGCAGCCAGAAGACCGGGGTGCGCGCGGCCTTGAACAGCACGCGAAACGCAAGCGCGACGCTTTCCTTGGGATGCGTGGGCGGTTCGGGCGGGCGAGCTTCCTTGGCGCCATAAGGGAGCAGGCCGGCATCGGCCGGACGCTCCGGCAGCAGCAGCATCACGAGCGGGATCAGCAACGCCGCGACAATGGCGACGGCCATCGCCACGGGACGCCAGCCGCCGCCATGTTCCGAAAGCCAGGCAAGCACGGGCAGGAACAGCAAAGATCCGGTCGCCGTGCTGGCGCTGAAGATCCCCATCACGAGCCCGCGATGCTTGTCGAACCAGCGGTTCGCCACTGTCGCGCCGAGCACCAGCGCCACCGCGCCACTGCCGAGGCCGGAGAGCAGCCCCCAGGTCAGCACATAATGCCAGGGCTCGGTCATGAAGAGGCTGAGGCCCGTGGAAGCTGCCATCAGCGCGAGCCCGCCGATCAGCGTCTTGCGGATACCCAGCGTCTGCATCAGCGCGGCCGCGAAGGGGCCGACCATGCCGTAGAGGAAGATGCCGAAGGCGGCCGCCGCGGAAACCGTGGCCCGATCCCAGCCGAACGCCGATTGCAGCGGCGTCATCATCACGCCCGGCGCCGAGCGCAACCCCGCCGCCGCGAGCAGCGACAGGAAGGTCACGCCCACGACGATCCAGGCGTAGTTGCGGCCGAACGGGCGGGCTCTCATGCGCTGCGGCCTAGCGGAGGTACGATCCGCAGAGAATTATCCTTGGGTATGAAGCTCAGGGCCGGCTGCCCAGCAGCGCCAGCCCGAAGCCGATGAAGATGCCGCCGGTCAGCTTGTTGAAGGCGCGGCCGAGGCCGGGACGGACGAGTAAGCGCGCGAGCTTCTGGCCGCCCAGCGCATAGACGGCATACCAGAACATCTCGGCCGCGGCGAAGGTAGCGACGAGGATCGCGAACTGCGGCGCTTCCGGTGCGGCGCGGTTGATGAACTGCGGCAGGAAGGCGGCGATGAAGATCAGCGCCTTGGGGTTGCTGATGCTGATCAGGAAGCCGCCACGGAACAGCTGCGCGGCCGAAAGCCCTGCCGTCAACGTGTCGCGGCCGACATCGATCGGCGCTTCCCGGTCGCGCCACGCCTTGATCCCTAGCCAGATCAGATAAGCGACGCCGGCATAACGCAGCGCATCGAACAAGCGGGGCGAAGCAATCAACAGCGCAGCGAGCCCGGCCGCAGACGCGATCAGCAGCGTGATGAGGCCGGAAAGGCACCCCGCCATCGCGATCAGGCTGCGCTTCAGGCCGAAACGCACGCTGCGCGTCATCACATGCAGCATGTTGGGGCCGGGCGTACCGCACAGCAGGAACACCGCGACAAAGAACAGCCACCAGGTGTGAAGCGTCATCGCGGTTCTTTCGCTCTTGGTCGAAGGGCGGCTCCCATAACGGCAGGAGAGGGGTGGGGCAAATAAGGGATATTCCCCAACCTTCATCCCATTCCCCGTCATGCCAGCGGAGGCTGACATCCATGGCTCTCTCCACGAAAGCTGGCTCATGCCGGAAAGAGTCATTGACCCTGACGTCCTCCCTGTTTTTTCATCCATGCTGAGTGAGAGTTTTCCGGCCCTTTGACGCCCACGAGCAAGGAGCTGGGACATGAAGAAGACGCGCTATACCGAAGAGCAGATCGCGTTCGCGCTGAAGCAGGCGGAGACTGGCACGCCGGTGGCCGAGGTCATTCGGCGGATGGGCGTTTCAGAGCAGACCTTCTATCGCTGGAAGAAGGTGTATGGCGGGCTCGGTGTGGGCGAGCTGCGGCGGGTGAAGCAGCTCGAGGACGAGAACCGCAAGCTCAAGCAGCTGGTCGCCGACCTCAGTCTCGACAAGCACATCCTGCAGGATGTCCTGGCAAAAAAGCTCTGACGCCTGGGCGACGGCGCGAGATCGTCGCGCACGTCCAGGCGTCCCATGGTGTCAGTGAGCGGCGTAGCTGCCTCGCGCTCGGCGTCGACCGTTCGTCGGTGCGCTACGTGTCGCACAAGCCGGATCAGGCGCCGCTGCGGCTGCGCATCCACGATCTGGCGGCGACACGGGTACGCTACGGCTATTTCCGAATCTACATCCTGCTGCGCCGCGAAGGATGGCTCGTGAATCACAAGCGGGTCTACCGGCTTTACAGGGAGGATGGATTGAGCCTTCGGCTCAGGCGCCCCCGCCGCAACGTCAGCGCCGCAAACCGCCAGCGGCAGCCTGCGGCGTCGGCGCCGAACGAGATGTGGTCGATGGACTTCGTCTCGGACGCGCTGTTCGACGGGCGGAGGTTGCGGGCACTGACGGTGGTCGATGCGTTCACGCGTGAGGCGCTGGCGATCGACGTCGACCAGGGCATAAAGGGTGAGCAGGTGGTGGCCGCGATGGCGCGGATCGCTTCGGTGCGTGGTGCGCCGAAGACCATTCGGGTGGACAATGGGCCGGAGTTCATCTCAAAGGCGCTCGACCGCTGGGCCTATGAGAATGGCGTGACTCTCGACTTCTCGCGGCCGGGCAAGCCGACCGACAACGCCTTCGTCGAGAGCTTCAATGGCCGCCTGCGCGACGAGTGCCTGAACAGCCACTGGTTCCTGTCGCTGGCGGATGCGCGGGCCAAGATCGAGGCCTGGCGACGGGACTATAATGAGAGCCGCCCTCACACGGCTCTTGGCTGGCTCACGCCAGCCGAATATGCTGCATCCGCCGGGGTTAACCCCGGCGGATGCAAGCCGGAAGCTCGCATCACGCCCGGATGAGAAACCGGGGGACCGTCAACCCCAGCCCTCGCTCGGGCGACGACTGGAGGAGATTTTGGGGTCTCCCTAACCCAACCCCGCCACGCACGCTTTCAGCCATTCCGCCACCGCCTCGATCCGGGCAAGGCGGCGGACGTCGCTGTGGGTGACGAGCCAGAAGCTGCGGCGGATGATCGCGGTGTTCGTCAGCAGCGGCATCAGCGCGGGATCGCGGCCGGCGATGAAATCGGGGAGCACGCCGATGCCCGCGCCCGCCGCGACCATGCGGTGCTGGACATTGATGCTGGTCGAGCGCAGCCGCGCCTCCAGCCCCATGCCCACCTCGCCCAGATAATCCAGTTCGGGCGCATAGATGAATTCGGGGACATAGCCGATCAGGCTGTGCGCCTGGAGATCATCCACCGATGCCGGCGCGCGATGATCGGCGAGATAGGCGCGCGAGGCGTAGAGACCGAGGCGGTAACCGCCGAGCTTGACCGCGACCAGCCGCCCGGTGCGCGGGCGGGCGAGCATGACCGCCATGTCCGCCTCCCGCTTCGACGGATTGAGGAAGCCCGAGGCAGTGACGAGGTCGACGCGGATATCGGGATTGGCGCGGTGGAAGGCGGGGAGCGCGGGGGCCAGCACCCAGCTTGCAAAGCCCTCTGCAACGCTGAGCCGCACATGGCCGGAAAGGCTGCGCGCATCGCCCGCCACTTCGCCGACGGCGGCGAGTGCAGCGCTTTCAATCGTCTCGGCATGAGCGAACAGGGTTTCGCCGCGCGGGGTGAGCTGGCGTTCGCCACCGATCGTTTCGAACAGCGGATCGCCGAGGCTGGCGGAGAGTCGCGTCAGCCGACGGCCGATCGTGGTGGCATCGATCGCCAGCGTCCGTGCCGCCGGTGCCACCTTTCGCGCGCGGGCGACAGCGAGGAAGATGCGCAGGTCGTCCCAATCGAACATGGCGTTCCCCGTTCTTCCTTATTCAACGTTGATGCCGAGCGAAGTCGAGGGACCGCCTCACGCACCACCACAACGTGTCTCGACTTCGCTCGACACGAACGGAGAAGGATATTCTCCACCTGCAAAAATGCAGTTCACCCCTGCACTCTTGCGGCCTTGCATGCAATTCCCCGATGGTAGAGGGAAGCGCGCGAAGGACTTTTTGAGAGGAAGGCCAGCCATGCGTATCGTCGAGAATTTCATCGCCGGCGCGTCCGCCGCGGGCGGCAGCCGCCAGAGCGACGTGTTCGACCCCAATTCGGGCCAGGTGCAGGCGAAGGTCTCGCTGGGCGGGGCGGCCGAACTGCAGAAGGCGGTCGATGCCGCGCTTGCTGCGCAGCCGGGCTGGGCCGCGACCAACCCGCAGCGCCGGGCCCGCGTGATGTTCAATTTCAAGACGCTCGTCGAGAAGAATATGGACGAGCTCGCCCACCTGCTCTCGTCCGAACATGGCAAGGTCGTCGCCGACGCCAAGGGCGACATCCAGCGCGGGCTGGAGGTGATCGAATTCTGCTGCGGCATCCCGCACGTGCTGAAGGGCGAATATACGCAGGGCGCCGGCCCCGGTATCGACGTCTATTCGATGCGCCAGCCGCTCGGCATCGGCGCCGGCATCACCCCGTTCAACTTCCCCGGCATGATCCCGCTGTGGATGTCGGGCGTCGCCATCGCGACCGGCAACGCCTTCATCCTGAAGCCGTCGGAGCGCGACCCCTCCGTGCCGGTGCGCCTCGCCGAGCTGTTCAAGGAAGCGGGCCTGCCCGACGGCATCCTCAGCGTCGTCCAGGGCGACAAGGAAATGGTCGACGCGATCCTCGACCATCCCGATATCGCCGCCGTCAGCTTCGTCGGTTCGTCGGACATCGCCCATTATGTGTATCAGCGCGGTGTCGCCGCCGGTAAGCGTGTCCAGGCGATGGGCGGCGCCAAGAACCACGGCATCGTCATGCCCGACGCCGATCTCGACCAGGTGGTCAACGATCTCGCGGGCGCGGCCTTCGGTTCGGCAGGAGAGCGCTGCATGGCGCTCCCCGTGGTCGTGCCGGTCGGCGCGGACACCGCCGAACGCCTGAAGGCCAAGCTGATCCCGGCGATCGAAGGCCTGCGCGTCGGCGTCTCGACCGATCCGGATGCGCATTACGGCCCGGTCGTCACCGCCGCGCACAAGGCGAAGATCGAAAATTACATCCAGATGGGTGTCGACGAAGGCGCCGAACTGGTGGTCGATGGCCGCGGCTTCACCCTGCAGGGTCACGAGAATGGCTTCTTCGTCGGGCCGACCCTGTTCGACCATGTGAAGACCGGGATGCGCACTTATCAGGAGGAGATTTTCGGTCCCGTCCTCCAGATCGTCCGCGCCGCGGATTTCGAGGAGGCGCTGGCACTGCCGTCGAAGCACCAATATGGCAACGGCGTCGCCATCTTCACCCGCAACGGTCATGCGGCGCGCGAATTCGCCAGCCGCGTCAATGTCGGCATGGTCGGCATCAACGTGCCGATCCCGGTGCCGGTGGCCTATCACACCTTCGGCGGCTGGAAGCGCTCCGCCTTCGGCGACACCAACCAGCACGGCATGGAAGGCGTGAAGTTCTGGACCAAGGTCAAGACCGTCACCGCCCGCTGGCCCGACGGCGGCGCCGATGGATCGAGCGCATTCATCATCCCGACCATGGGGTGACCTCATTTGCTCCTCTCCCCCTTGCGGGAGAGGTTGGGTGAGGGTCTTCTTCCTGCGCTGCGTCCTGCTGCGCCTGTCGTGCCCTCACCCCAGCCCTCTCCCGCAAGCGGGAGAGGGAGTATAGGGAGACCCCATGACCCAATTCGATCTCACCGAAGACCAGCGCGCCATCCAGGAGATGGCCCAGAAGTTCACCGCCGATGCGATCACCCCCTTCGCCGCGAAGTGGGATGAGGAGCATCATTTCCCGCGCGACGTGGTGAAGGCCGCGGCCGAGCTCGGCTTCGGGGCGATCTACGTCTCTGAGGAAGCGGGCGGCATCGGCCTCGGCCGGCTGGAGGCCGCCTTGATCATGGAGGCGATGGCCTATGGCTGTCCCTCCACCTCCGCCTTCATCTCGATCCATAATATGGGCGCGTGGATGATCGACCGCTTCGGATCCGATGCGGTGAAGGCCAAATATCTCCCCAGCCTCGTTCCCTGCGACAAGATCGCGAGCTATTGCCTGACCGAGCCGGGATCGGGCTCCGACGCTGCCGCGCTCAAGACCAAGGCGGTCAAGGACGGCGACCATTATATCGTGACCGGATCGAAGGCGTTCATCTCCGGCGGCGGCGAGAACGACATCTATGTCACAATGGTCCGCACCGGCGAGGATGGACCGAAGGGCATCTCCTGCCTTGTCATCGACAAGGATATGCCGGGCGTCAGCTTCGGCGCGCAGGAAAAGAAGCTCGGCTGGCGGTCGCAGCCGACCGCCCAGGTCAATTTCGATGGCGTCCGCGTGCCGGCCGAAAATCTCGTCGGCAAGGAAGGCGAAGGCTTCAAGATCGCGATGTCGGGCCTCGACGGCGGCCGACTGAACATCGGCGCCTGTTCGCTGGGCGGGGCGCAGCGCTGCCTGGACGAGGCGCTACGCTACACCGGCGAGCGCCGCCAATTCGGCCAGCGCATCCTCGATTTCCAGAACACGCAATTCACGCTGGCCGACATGGAAACCGAGCTGCAGGCGGCGCGGATGCTGCTCTATGCCGCGGCGGTGAAGGTGACCGAAGGCGCGCACGACCGCACCAAGTTCGCGGCGATGGCGAAGCGGCTGGCGACGGACACCGGGTCGACCGTGGTCGATCGAGCGCTCCAGCTGCATGGCGGCTATGGCTATCTGCAGGACTATCCGGTCGAGCGCTTCTTCCGCGACCTGCGCGTCCACCGCATCCTGGAAGGCACCAACGAGATCATGCGCGTCATCATCGCGCGCGAGATGACGCGGCAGTAATCCGGGTCACCATAACAGGGGCGAGTGCATGACGGACGAGGTTCTTTTCGCGGTCGAAGGCCAGGTCGGCCGCATCCGGCTCAACCGGCCCAAGGCGATCCACGCGCTAACGCATCCGATGTGCGACGCGATGATCGAGAAACTAATCGCATGGCGCGCCGATCCCGACATCCGGCTGGTGATGATCGACCATGCCGAAGGCCGCGGCTTCTGTGCGGGCGGCGACATCCGCATGATCGCCGAAAGCGGCGCGCAGGACGGGGTTGCCGCGCGGGCCTTCTTCCACGCCGAATATCAGTTGAACCACCTGCTGTTCACTTATTCCAAGCCGGTGATCGCCTTCATGGACGGCGTCACCATGGGCGGCGGTGTCGGCATCTCGCAGCCGGCGAAATATCGCATCGCGACCGACCGGACGATGTATGCCATGCCCGAAAGCGGCATCGGCCTGTTCCCCGATGTCGGCGGCGGCTGGTATCTTTCCCGCCTGCCCGGCCGCGCCGGCCAATTCCTGGCGCTGACCGGCGCCCGGCTCGACGGGGCGGAGTGCGTCGCCCTCGGGCTTTCGACCCATTATGTGCCCGCGGAGAAGCTCGACGCGCTGAAGGCGGCGCTCATCGCCGATCCCGAGAATGTGGACGCGGTGCTGACCGCCTCGGCCGAAACCCCGCCGCCGGCGCGGATCGAGGGCAATCGCGAGAAGATCGACCGGCTGTTCGGGCCGGACACGCTGGAAGAGGTAGTCGCGGCGCTCAAGGCCGATGGCGGCGAATGGGCGCAAAAGGAGCTGGCGACGCTCGCCACAAAATCGCCGACGACCTGCAAGGTCTCGCTCCGTTTGCTGGCGCAGGCCCACGATCATGTGGATTTCGCAGAAGAGATGCGCGTCGAATATCGCGTCGCTTCGCACATCTGCCAGCGGCATGACTTCATCGAAGGCGTCCGCGCGCTGATCATCGACAAGGACAATGCGCCCAAATGGGACCCGGCGACGCCGGAAGGCGTGAGCGATCATGTGATCGACCAGATCTTCGCGCCGCTCGACGCCGATCAGGAATGGACGCCGGTTAGACTGTAGCCGTCATCCCAGCGAAGGCTGGGATCTCGTGACGCATGAGATGCCAGCCTGCGCTGGCATGACGAAAAGGGAGAATGAGATGGCCGAATATGAAACTCTGCTGGTCGAGACGCACGGCGCGGTGACGCTGATCCGGTTGAACCGGCCGCAGGCGCTGAACGCGCTCAATGGGCAGGTGCTGACCGATCTGATCGCCGCCTTCGGTGCCTTCGACGCCGATCCGTCGCAGCGCTGCGCAGTGCTGACCGGCAGCGAGAAGGCATTCGCCGCGGGCGCCGACATCAAGGAGATGCAGCCCAAGGGCTTTGCCGCCATGTATTCGGAGAATTTCTTCGCCGGCTTCGAGCGGGTGACGGCGACGCGCAAGCCCTGGATCGCGGCGGTGGCGGGCTTCGCGCTCGGCGGCGGTTGCGAGCTGGCGATGATGGCGGACTTCATCCTTGCCGCCGACACCGCCAAGTTCGGCCAGCCGGAGATCAAGCTCGGCGTGGCGCCGGGCATGGGCGGATCGCAGCGGCTGACCCGCGCGGTCGGCAAGGCCAAGGCGATGGAAATGTGCCTGACCGGCCGGATGATGGACGCGGCCGAAGCCGAACGCGCAAGCCTGGTCGCCCGCGTCGTCCCCGCCGCCGACCTGGTGGACGAGGCGATGAAGAGCGCGCAGGCGATCGCGGCGATGCCGCCGCTTGCCGCCATCGCCAACAAGGAAATGGTCAACGCCGCGTTCGAGACGGGCCTGGCGCAGGGCATCCTGTTCGAACGCCGCTTGTTCAACGGCCTGTGCGCGACCGACGACAAGGCCGAGGGCATGACTGCCTTCGTGGAGAAGCGTCCGGGTAACTGGACGGGCAAGTAAGCCCGATTGATGGAGAGGTTGTAATGGCACGTATCGGTTTCATCGGGCTCGGCAATATGGGCGGCGGGATGGCCGCGAATCTCGCCAAGGCGGGCCATGACGTGCGCGCCTTCGATCTTTCGCCGGACGCGTTGGATCGCGCGAAGGCCGCGGGCTGCCTGCCCGTCACTTCGGCGGCCGAGGCGGTGACGGATGCCGAGTTCGTCGTCACCATGCTGCCCGCCGGCAAACATGTCCGCGCGGTTTATGAGAATGAGGTATTCGCCGCCGCGCCCGGCACGGCGCTGCTGCTCGATTGCTCCACCATCGACGTCGCATCCGCCAAGGCCGTGGGTGCTGCGGCCCAGGCCAAGGGGCTGGCGATGGTCGACGCTCCCGTCTCGGGCGGGATCGCCGCGGCCGCGGGCGGCACGCTGACCTTCATGGTCGGCGGATCGGCCGATCATTTCGCCCGTGCCGAACCGATCCTCGACAAGATGGGCAAGGCGGTGATCCATGCCGGTCCGCTCGGCGCCGGCCAGGCTGCCAAGATCTGCAACAACATGCTGCTAGGCGCGACGATGGTCGCGACCTGCGAGGCATTCGTGATGGCGCAGAAGCTGGGGCTCGATCCGCAGACCTTCTTCGACATCTCGTCCAAGGCGAGCGGGCAGAGCTGGTCAATGACGAGCTATTGCCCGGTCCCCGGCGTCGGCCCACAGACGCCCGCCGATAATGGCTATCAGGGCGGCTTCGCCTCGGCGCTGATGTTGAAGGATCTGAAGCTCGCGATCGAAGCCGCGCAGGGTGTAGACGCCAGCGTGCCGATGGGCGCTGCGGCGGGCGCGCTCTATCAGGCGTTCGTCAATGGCGGCGGCGCGGGCCTGGACTTTTCTGGTATCATCAAGCTGCTGAACGGCGAGTCAGCCTGAACCTGCCTCTCAATCACCGCGCCGGATCGGGCGCCTTGCCGAACCACACCACGGCATAGCGCCCGTTCACCGCGATCCCCATCGCCTGCCAGTTCGATCCCTGCCAGCGACCATCCTCCAGGATCACAGCGTCGTGTGCGGAGCTGCTGCGCCATAGATCGAAGGCCATGTCGGCATCGATGCCGCCCGAATAACGCGCCGCGATCTCGAACCCTTGTGCCGTGTAACGGCCACGGGTGATTTCGCGCGGCTTGCTCCACATCTGCGCGGCGCGGGCGTGATCGGCGGTGTAGCAGACCGGCGTCGCCCCCGAGGCGCCAGACCAGCTGTGCATGTTGCAGCGCCGGCCCGCAGCGTCGGTTGCGGCGTCGGGATTGTTGTTTTCGAGATCGCGCGCATGCGCGGCTGCGACCTGGGTCAGCGATCGCGACAGCGGCACCGGCGGTAGGCCATGATATTCGCGATAATCATTGACGAGATCGGCGATGCGATCGACCTCGCTTGCCGTCGACCAATGCCCTGCCCCCGCGAGCAGCAGCGCAGCCGTCATCACCAGCATGTATTCCCCCGTGCGACCTTTTTTGTTCTGGTAGGGGAATGAGCCTTAAAGCCGGCTTTCAGCCAAGCCCGGGCGGACTCGGTTCGCCGCAAATGTTACAGCAACGAACCGAGATTTCTGGTCAGAAGGGCAGGCCAAGCCCGAACGGGTTGAGTTTCTTCTTCTTGGGCGTCTTGCCAGCGGGCGCGCCATCACTGCCGCCATCCATGCCCGACATGCCATTTTCGCCGAGCAGCACGGTGGACGAGGTCTTGTAGCGGAGCTTGACATTCCAGGCCGGTTTCCAGGTGGCCGGCGCCCCCGCGGGCTTGGGCTCGGCAACATTGGTCTCGTCGCCAAAGGCGGTCATCATCAGGATCGCCGATTGCATCGTCCCCGTCACCGCGGCGGGCACCGTGCAGGTGGTGGCGGTGGGCGGCAGCATCGCCTTCAGCCCCACCAGCCGCGTCACTTCCGCCGGCGCCATCCACTGCGGCAGCGCGAAGCCCGCCATCGGGATCTGGCTCGACGTCCAGATCACCGTGGTGCCGTCCTTGTCCTGCCCCATGACCGAGATGAAATAGCCCTTGGCCCGCGCGATCGACGGCCAGCTCAGCGCCGTCGCGCCATTGCCGCCGCGCTGCTGGCTGATCTTGAGTGGTGCCAGGAAATCCTGCGTCTGCGCGAGGTTGAAGCGGATGTCCGGCGAATAGGTCGCCTGGATCAGATGATCGCCGACCAGCGAGCTGTCGCCTTTCAGCGCGCGGCTGTTCTTCGCATTGGGCCATTCGCCATAGCTGGTGAAACGCTGCGCCGTCAGTTCCTGCATGGCGCGGGCGTCGACGCCCTTCAATGCGGCGAAGGACTGGGGCGATCGGGAATCGAGGATGCGCGGCTGGCCGGCACCGGGCGGATCGCCGCAACCCCAATAGAGCTTGAGCTTGGCGTGCTGGCCATCGTTCATCGGATTATTGTCCGGCGTCCATTCGCGCCGTTCGACCGGCTTCTCCACGCGATAATCGAGAGGCAGGCTCTTGCCGGCGTTGAGCACCGACGGCACGAAATGCTGGCCCTCCGCTACGCCCTCGGGCTTGCGCCCCGATCCGAGCTGGAGCGCGAGGCTGTGGCCGACATTGCCGCCCTTCATGCCCCCGCCGAACGCCATCGCCATGCCCGCGGCCATGCCGCCGCCATTGGCCATCGCGGCCATGCCGGACTGGGTTTCGACACTCATCCAATAGGTCGCCGGCTGCGGCGCGGGTGCCGCCGCCTGAGTGACAGCGGCAGAACCGCCGGCGACAATCGCGACGGACGCGCCGACGAGCGAGATGCGAACAGGATTCATGGATAACTCCGCGACAGAGATGCGCCACCAGATTTGCCGGCCGCCTGCCATGTTACGGCAGCGACCGGCACGGAGTTGCGTTGTGCGTGCAGAGACGGGCGACAAAGTTTCGGCTGCGCGACGAAAATGTCGCCTGGTGCGATGAAGGCGCCGCCGCCTTCAGTTCAGCCCCGCCAAGAGTTCGGGACGATAGGGCTTGAGATCATGATGTTGGCCCGCGCGCACCTTGGCAGGCCAGGCGGCATCGCCGAGGATCGAGCGCCCGAGCGCGATCAGATCGAATTCGCCGCGATCGAGCCGATCGCGCACATCATCGAGATGCGCGACGGATGGGTCGGCGACATGGGCGTAAACGCCCTCCGCGCCATATTCGAGCGCGGTCTTTTCCAGCCCGATACCACCACCGGCGATCGTCGGCCGGCCGCTGAGCTGCTTGATCCAGCCAGCGAGGTTGAGATTGCTGCCGGGAAATTCTGCGCGCCAGAAACGCCGCAGCGAGCAATCGAAGAAATCCACGCCGGCATCGACCAGCGGCCGCAGCAATTCAGCGAGCGCATCGGGCGTGTCGGCGAGCCGCGCGGCATAATCGGTCATCTTGAACTGCGAGAAACGCATCGCGATCGGAAAATCGGGGCCGACGGCGGCACGGACAGCGGCGATCACGTCCGCGGCAAAACGGGTGCGATCCTGCCCATAGGCATCCTCCCGACGGTTGGTGCGCGCCCACAGGAACTGATCGATCAGGAAGCCGTGGGCGCCGTGGATTTCTACGCCGTCGAAGCCGAGCCGTTGGGCATCCGCCGCAGCCTCAGCAAAAGAGGCGATCACCGCGTCGATATCGGCGAGCGTCATCGGCGCGCCTTCGATCCGTTCCGGGCCCGACGGCTGGCCGAGTTGCGCACCCGGGAGCCAGACACCCGACGGGCCCATGCCCGGCCAGGGCGGCGCCACCGGCGCCATTCCCTGCAGGCCGACATGGCCGATCTGCGGGATTATCCGGCCGCCCGCTGCATGGACGGCCTTCGCCGACTCCGCCCAGACATCCAGCGCCGCCCCATGAAAATGCGGTTCGTTCACATCGAAGGCGGCGTTGGGATGGCCGATCGCGGTGGCGCCGCTGACGATCAGCCCGACGCCCCCTTCCGCCCGCCGCGCATAATAATCGGGATAGCCGGCATCGGGGATGCCGCCGACGGCATTGCCCTGCCCCATCGGCGCCATGACGATGCGGTTGGGCAGTTCGAGCGTGCCGATCGTGATCGGTTGAAAGAGCGGATCAGTCATCCTTCGTCTCCGCTCGGCCGATCAGGCGGGCATAATTTTCAGCGGCCTCCCGCTCGCGGCGACCCTCGAACGCGACGGCGGGATCGGGCGCATGGCCGAGGCCGTGGAGCAACGCCCACAAGCCGAAGCGCCGTCCGGGATCGCTTTCGGTTCCGAAGGCGACGAGCAGCCGTTCCAGCCCGGCCGCGAGCCCATCATCATTGAGCGTGGCCAGATCGGTCGTGCCGAAATGATCGAGGAGCAGGGCATCGAGATCCATGGTCTGTGGTTGCGCGATGCCGGGATGGAACTCAAGCGGCCACGCGCACAAAGCGGCCGCGGCCGGAAGCACGTCCCGATCGCCGCAGCTACCAGTCGAGCGCAGGACCAGTGCAGGATTAGTGGATGCTTTACCTTGTGCCGCCATAATCCCGATCAAGGCCGCGCCCGCAACGGCATTGGAAAGGAAGATAGGTGCTTAGACGAGTGCCGCGGGATCAAGTGCGGCTCGGCATGTTTATTCATTCGCTGGAGGGATCGTGGCTCGATCATCCCTTCTGGCGTCGGCGATTCCTGATCAACGATCCCAAGCTGATCGCGCGCCTGCACAATAGCGACGTGCCTGCGGTACTAATCGACGATGAAAAGGGCTTAGGCCCGGCTCCATCCCCCACTCCTCCGGCCGCGAGCACAGCTTTGCCGCTGCCGGCGCGATCACGACCGCAGCCGGCGCGCACCATTTCCCCAGCCCTGCCGCTTTCGGCCTATCGCGCGACATCGCTGGGCGAGGAACGCATCCACGCGAAGAAGACGCTCGCCCGCAGCCGCCGGATCATGACCAAGGTGTTCGAGCAGGCGCGGCTCGGCAATGCCGTGAAATCGGCCGAGGTCGCTTTGCTGGTGGGCGACATCACCGCATCGTTGCGCCGCAATGCCGCGGCGCTGATCGGCATGGTGCGGCTGAAGGGCAAAGACGAATATACCTACATGCACTCGGTGGCGGTGTGTGCGCTTATGGTGAATTTCGCGCGGCATCTGGAACTGGAAGATCGCGTCATCCACGAGATCGGCCTGGCCGGCCTGCTGCACGATGTCGGCAAGATGGCGGTGCCCGACGCGGTGCTGAACAAGCCGGGTGCACTCAGCGAGGACGAGTTCAAGCAGATCCAGGCGCATGCCGAACGCGGCCATGAGATGCTGTCCGGGGCCAAGAATATCCCGGAAGCGGCGCTGGACGTCTGCCTGCACCATCATGAGAAATATGACGGCACCGGCTATCCGCACGGGCTGCGCGCCGATCAGATCAGCTTCTATGCCCGGATGGGCGCGATCTGCGACGTCTATGACGCGCTCACCTCGCGCCGTGTCTACAAGGATGCCTGGACGCCGAGCGAGGCGATCGAACACATGCTGTCCTGGGACGGGCATTTCGATCGCGCCTTGCTGTTCAAGTTCATGCAGAGCATCGGCGTGTTCCCGGTGGGGATGCTCGTGCGGCTGCGATCGAACCGGCTCGGCGCCGTGCTGACGATCGACGAGAAAAGGATGATCGTGCGGGTGCGCGCCTTCCACTCCGCGATCGACCGGGTGATGCTGGAACCGCAAGACCTGACGATGACCGAGCGGCTTTCCGGCGACCAGATCGTCGGCGAGGAAGATCCCGCGCGGTGGGGCTTCGGCCGCTGGGAGGAGTTGCGCGATCTGGTGCTGGAAGGCGCAGACGAAACCGAGCTGGCGGCGTTCGCGGCTTCGGACGCCTAGGCGACCGCCCGCGCACGATCGCCGACCGGCTTTCGATGCGCGCCGAAGCAGGAGAGGAGGCTGAGGACGACTAAACCGAAGGCCGCCGCCTCCAGCATGGTCGGCCAGCGTTGCTCCCACACGAAGCCGTAGATCAGCGCGAACAAGGTTTCGAACAGGATCATCTGGCCGACGAGCGTCAGCGGAAGCAGCCGGCTCGCGCGGTTCCAGAGGGCATTGCCGACAACCGAGGCGAACAGTGCCACCCCGATCGAGACGGCCGCGAACTGCGCCCAGGCGGCCGCATGATGCTGTGGCACATCGAGCACCAGCGCGACGGGGATGAGGATCAGGGACTGGGCGCCCGTGACGACACCGATCAGCAAGCTCCAGTCATGGGCCGAGATATGATCGAGCCGGGCGAGGCAGCGGCTGTTGCCCACCGCGAAGGCCGTCCATGAAAGAAGCGCGCCGATCGCACACAGGAGCCCGGTAAGTTGCGCGCCGACAGTCCCGGTCGCCGGCAAGGCGAGGGCTTGCCAGCCGATGCACAGGGCGCCGGCCGCGCATAACAGCAAGGAGGGGGCGAGCCTCGACAGCGACACCGCGTTCCGATCGCGGCTGCCGATGATCGTCACGGCAACCGGCAGGAAGCCGATCACCAACGAGGTCATCGCGATGCCGCCGATCTGCACGGCGCTCGACAACAGGATGTAATAAAGGGTGTTGCCCGCGACTGCGAGCCACGCCAACGCCAGCCATTCGCGCCGCCGGAGCCGCCGGGCAAGCGTGCGCCAGCGCGGCGCGATCAGGATGATCGAGATGAGGCCGTAACTGACATAGCGACCGATCGTGAGTTCGAGCGGACTGAACGCGCGCGCCAGTTCCGGCGCCAGGAAGACCAGCCCCCATAGCGCGCCGGCGGCCATGCCGCACAGGATGCCGGCCAGGGTTGAACTGCGATCCGATACGCGACCCACGGCCTGCTTCCTTCACACGCAAACTGGAACGGCTTTGGGAATTATCATCATCGGGGTGGGAAATGCGCTCTTGATTGGGCCACCAAATGCAACATTTACTCAGGGCATGGCCGATCGCGCATCTTCTCCGGGGCGTAACCTCGATTCCTTCGACCGGGCGATCCTCCGTATCGTCCAGCGCGACAACAAGACGCCGCAGCGGAGCATTGCCGAGGCGGTGAACCTGTCGACTGCCGCGGTCCAGCGCCGGATTGCAGCGATGGAAAAAGCCGGGATCATCCTGCGCAACGTCGCGATCGTCGATCCTGATGCGATTTCGCTGGCGATCACGGCAATCGTTGAAGTGCATCTGGTGGACGAAAGATCGGCGACGGTGGACCGCGCGAAGGCGCTTTTCCGCGCCGCGCCGGAGGTGCAGCAATGCTATTATGTCACCGGCGGCACCAGCTTCGTGCTGGTGATCCATTCGCCTGATATGCGCAGTTATGAGGCGGTGACGCGGCGGCTGTTTGCAGAGAACGAATCTGTCGCCAGCTTCCGCAGCCTGCTCGCGCTCGATCGGGTGAAGGCGGATATGGAGATGGTGATCCCCTGAAACGAAAACGCCCGCCACCGCGGCGTGCGGTGACGGGCGAGATCAGTTTCGGGCAGATTCAGATCATTCCGCCGCCATCGCGGTGGGCTGGCCGGGATAGCGCGGATCCTGGCTGGCGTCGGTCGTCCAGGCCCAATAGCCGGAAGGCGGCGCATCGGTGATGCCATATTCCTCGCGGATGTCCGTCACCTGCCAGTCGAGATGGTCGCGCCAGCAGACGATCATCAGCGGCACCTTCCAGTTCTTGCCCTGCGCGGAACCGATATCCTCGGCCTCAAGCATTTCGGGCATCACCTGCGGGTAATAGAGGCCCATCTTCATCGTCGTCTTGGCCTTGAGATAGGTGCCGACGCGGTTGATGAAGGAGGCGAGCTCCGGCCGGAAATAGCGATAGAGCGCGCGGGCGTTGGCCGAAAGCAAAGCCACTTCACCGCAGAAGTTGGTCTCGAACCCGGTGATCATATGCTCGATGTCATGCGTGAAGACGCGTTCCTTCAGATAGAAGGTGTAATCGCTGTCGATCTTCATCCCCTGGAAGAAGTGATCGATATTGTAGCCGCTGTTGGCGAGGAAATCGTAGATCACCGAACCCAGCGTGCCGGGCGCGAAACCCTTCACATCATCGACCGTGAAATCCGAAGGGATACGGCGATCTAGCCAACGCTTGAATTCCGGCAGGCGCGCTTTTTCCTCCTCGAACAGCCGGATGATCGCCGGCATGTCTTCCATCTGGTGAAGAATCTGCGCGACTTCGGGAATGAAGGCGGTGTTGGGCAGATCGGCACCGTTCCGACGGAGCATTTCCTGCGCGATCAGCGCACGCAGCGGGGCGCTGTTAAGGTAGGTTGACGAGCTGATCAGCACCGAGCTTTCGGTGGTGAACTTGCGCATCCCGCCATTATAGTAATCATGATCCGCCTGGCTGACCTGGGCCATGGTTCGTCCTCCCCTTATTCGGCCGCGATCGCGGCAGCGTGGGCGTCGTTGGCCGGTGCAAGGAACGCACCGGGGGTCGCACCCGTATATTTCTTGCCGTCGAAAGTCGGCTCGCCGTTGACCAGGGTCAGCCGCATAGGTGCTGCCTGACGGGTGAAGCGCCAGGTGGTGCCGCCCTTGCCGTCGGGCACGTCGAACACCTTTTCCATGTCGCGACGCTGGATCTCGTCCATGTTGAACACCGCGATGTCCGCCCGCTTGCCGACCTTGATCTCGCCGCGATCGGTGAGGCCGAAGAAGTTGGCGAGCTTGCCGGTCATCACATGCACGGCCTGCTCCAGCGTCATCAGCTTCTCGTCACGGACATATTTGGTGAGGAGCAGGATATTCTCGCCGCCGCCGCACAGCATCTGGCCATGCGCACCCGCGTCCGAGATGTTCCCGACGGTCATCGGATCGGTCATCAACTCGATCGTCAATTTCTCGTCCTTGGGGAAGGGCGACATGTGAACGGTCGAACGGGTGCCGTTCTTCAGGATCCAGTCGGCCATCGCGTCCGAACGATGCAGCCCCTTGCTGTCGGCATAATCCTTCAGTGTCAGGCCGGTCGGCCCCGTGCCGTTTTCGGAATCGATCAGGTGCAGATCCTGCGGGTTGTTCATCGGCGAATGCGGCCAGGCCTTGGTGTCCCAGCTTTCGCGAGCACGGGCACGCCATTCGGGATCGGCAAGCAGGCGGGCCTTTTCGCCATGATCGTCGGCCAGCACCACTTCATGCCAGGCATAATCGTTCGACTGCGCGAAGATCAGCGATTTGATCAGGCTGAGCGTGCTGGTCGGCGAGACATGGGCGATGCCGGGCCACACCTGATAGCCCTTGGCGCGCATGTCGGCGACGCGGGTCTGCATCGGCGCCAATATATCCTTTTGGAATTCCAGAGTCGGCACCGCGCCGGCAATCTGCATGCGGATGCCGCGCCCCTTGGTCAGTCGCTCCAGCCGCTCAAGCGAGGCCGGGCCGGTCTTGCGCATGAAGGTGTCGATGATGACCTGATAGGTCGCGGCCGGGTAGCGTTGCAGCACTTCGAACAGCGCCACGAACTCGGCATCGTCGGCGACGAGCGTTGGGATCGGGCGGTTCTGGCCGTCGTGATCGTGGAGATTGTCCGACATGCCGAGCGCGCCCGCGGCGAGCGCGTCATCGAGCAGTTCGGCCATGCGGCGGATTTCTTCCGGCGTCGCCACGCGTTCCCACGCTTCAAGGCCCATCACGGCAAGGCGGATGGCAATATGGCCGACGAAGGCGGCGTAGTTCGCCGGCACCTTCACCTTGGCTTCCATCGACGCCTTATATTCGGACCATTTGCTCCAGTCCCAGGGCAGATGTTCGAGGAAGGGGCCTTCGGGAATATCCTCGAAGAAGGAGAAGATCTTGATCATCTCCAACTGGGCGGCCTTCTCCGGGTGGAGCGGGGCGGCCGTGAAGCCGCAATTGCCGAGGATCACCGTCGTCGCGCCATAGCCGGGCAGCGGATCGAGATCGGGCTGCCACCACATCGTCGCATCGAAATGGGTGTGGCTTTCGATGAAGCCGGGAGTCACGTGGCAGCCGTCGGCGAAATGGACCAGTTCACCATCGGGCTTCAGATCAGGGCCGATTTCAGAAATGGTGCCGTCGGTGATGCGCACATCGGCGCGATAGGCCGGGGCACCCGTGCCGTCGACAACTGTACCGCCCTTGATCAGAATATCGGACATCAAGCTCTCTCCATGTCGGTCGCCTTGTGGCGAATTCTTGTGACGCGGCCGGACCCGTTCGCCGGCTTGGGTGTGAGAATATGCTTGCGCGGCGGGCGCGACAGCTACATTTGAGCGGAATGGATCATCCAGAGATCCCTGAAAGCTCATCTGACGATCCAGTCTCGAAAGAGACGGAGGGGATGCTCGTCATGTTGCGCCGTTCGCTGCGCGCGGCGGGCTGGACGCAGGCGCGACTCGCCGAGACATTGGGCGTCGGCACCGCGACGGTGAAGCGCTGGCTACACGGCCGCGGGCTGACGCTGAGGACGCTCGAACGGCTGTGCACGATCGCCGATCTCAGCCTGTCCGACCTGATCGACGCGGGCCGCGATCCCGACCCGGAATCCGATCATCTGACCTTGGCGCAGGAAGAGGCGCTGGGCAGTGATCCCACGCTATCGACGATCTTCTTCATGATCCTGAACGGCTGGCCGCCGGCGGAAGCGACGACAAGCTTTGCGGTGCCGCCGGAGGAGGTGGAGGCGCATGTCCGCCGGCTCGAACGGCTGGCGCTGATCGACCGGCTATCGGGCGGGCGCTGGCGCGCGCGGCTCAACCCCAAGCATGTCTGGCAGCGCGAACCGCTGCGCCGCCACTTCGACCGACAGTTGAAGCAGCATTTCTTCGCGCTCGATTATGGCCATCCCGATACGATGTTCAGCGCGGAGACGATCAAGCTGTCGCCGACGGGGCTCGCTCGCCTGCGCGAGCGGATCGAGACGCTGCGGCAGGATTTCCGCGCGATCGAGCGGGAGGACCGGCGCACTGCGGCGCTGCCGGGGGAATGGTATGCCGTGCTTTCGGTGGCCCGGCCGATGAAGGCGATCGCCGAGATCAACCGCGCGGCGCGCGCGCGGGCTCGCAAGCCTTAGCGCTTGTGACCCCAGCGGTAATTTTCGAACGAGATCGTGGCGCCGGCATTCTCGCCCAGCGGCATAGCCGCCGTGCCATAAGCGCCGCGCATGCCGCCGGTGCCGATCATGAAGCCAAGCTCGCCATGCACCTGCGGCAAGCCGCTGATCGGCAGTTCGCCGATCGCTGGCCCCACATGGACGCCGCGGCCGCTATCGAGCGCTTTTTCCTTCTCATCTGGCGACAGGCTGATGATCTCGCCTGCCGGTGCGGGTGCATCGCTGGCCTGCGCAAGGGCCGGGGCTGCCAGTGCCAATGTGCTGAGAAGCAAAGCGGATCGAACCAACATCATGATGACGGCAGTGCTACCATGAAGGTGAAGGGGCGGTGAACAATATTCACGCCCCCTCCGCCGCGGCCGCCCGGCGGCTGACGACGAGTCCGATCAAGGCGCCGGCCAAGAGCACCAACGCGGCGATGAAGAAGCTCAGCCCCGGCGCATTGCCCACCGACACTACATAGACCCAGCCGAAGAAAAGCGGCGAGGCGACGCCGGCGATGCTCGCCACGCTCATGTTCGCGCCCTGCAGCTGCCCCTGCTCGCTTTCGGAAACGAGCCGCGTCATCAAGGATTGCAAGGTAGGCATGGCGAGGCCCCAGAGTGCGTTGGGGAGCATGGCGAGCGTGAACAGCCAGCCATTGGGCGCCGCCCCCATGCAGGCGATGCCGACCGCGCCCGCGGCGAGCCCGAACACCATTACCGGCCGGTCCCCCCAGCGCTTCACCGCCGGTCCGACCAGCACACCCTGGACGATCATGTCGAGCAGGCCGACCAACCCCAGCAATATGCCGACCTCGAACGCACCCCAGCCGTAGCGAAAGGCGGCATAGAGAACGAACACCGCCGAAAAGACATGGTGGGCGAAATAGAGCAGGAAATTCACGATCGAGAGGCCGGAAAGCTCGGGATGCGAGCGCAGCAGCCGAAGCGCGCCGAACGGATTGGCGCGGCTCCAGGCGAAGGCCATGCGCTTTTCGCGCGGCAAGGATTCCGGCAGCACGAACAGGCCGTAGAGGAAGGCGAGCGCCGAAAGGCCGGCGGCCGCCCAGAAGGGCACGCGTGGGCCAAACTCGCCCAGCACTCCACCAAGCATCGGCCCCGCAACGAAGCCCGCACTGAACGCCGCGCCGACCAGACCATAGCCGCGCGCCCGTTTGTCGGGCTCGGTGATGTCGGCCATATAGGCGTAGATGGTGGTGAAGCTCGACGAGGTCATGCCGCCCAGCATCCGGCCCACCGCCAGCCACCAGAGATTGGGCGCGAGCGCCATCAGCACCCAGTCCGCCGCCAGCCCCGCGGTCGAGATCAGGATGGTCGGGCGCCGGCCAAAACGATCGGACAGGGAGCCGATGATCGGCGAGCAGAGGAACTGCATCGCCGCCCACAGCGCCACCAGCACGCCGTTCCAGAAGCCCGCGGTGGCGTTCGCCCCGCTGAACTCCTCGATCAACTGCGGCAGGACCGGGATGACGAGGCCCATCGCCATCACATCGAGCACCGCCGTCACGAAGATGAACGCGATCGCGGGACGGAAGGACTCGTTGGCAAGCATGCCCAGCGTGTTAGTGCCATCGCCGCACCGCGTCACCAGCTTCCAGGCGGACCTCACGAGACCGCGGCCCGCTCAAGAACATCGGTTCGATCCGTCGTGGCCCTATCGCTGGATCGGCACGCCAAGCCGGTCGGCAGGATCGGTACGCCGCCGGACCCCACCCGGCACTTGTGCGGCCGCCAGCGCCGGAGCAGGATGGCGGTAGCGACAAATCGGACAGTCGCTATCGCTGCTTGAGACGTTGGCATGGGAGGAGCTGATTGGTCGGCCAGGGTGACATTCGCCTCGACCCGGAACGGCCCTCCCCTTTCAATCCGCTGGCGGGCAATCCGCTAGCGACCCGCGACGACGTCGCCCGCGCCTTGCGAGCCTGCTTTGCACCGCTCCGCCCATGTTTCTCGGCCGGTAGCGGACAGGTGGAGATTGAGGCGGCGGGCGCCACCTATGATCGATCCGCCGCCGGTCTCGAAGGCTTTGCCCGACCGCTATGGGGGCTGGCCGCTGCCGCGGCAGGTGGCGCGGACGAGGCCGATTGGTGGCCACTCTATAGACAGGGTATCGCCAATGGCACCGACCCGTCCCACACCGATTATTGGGGCGAGCTGCGCCCCTTCGATCAGCGGATCGTCGAGGCTGCAGCACTGGCTGCCGCGATCACCCTTGCCAGGGATCGGCTGTGGGATCCTCTAGACGCGCCGATCCAGGATCGGCTGGCCGATTATCTCGTCCAGGCCCGGCGGCAACCATGCTTCGACAATAATTGGCAGTTGTTTCCCGTCTTGATCGACCTCGGTCTCGCCGCGGCCGGCCGGCAGGCGGACGACGGTATCGTCGAGACGGCTTTGACAGCGGTGGAACATTACCATGTCGGCGATGGCTGGTATGCCGATGGTCATCCTAACCGCTTGGACCATTATTCGGGCTTCGCCTTCCACTTTTACGGCCTGATCCTGTCGCGGCTGGGCGGAGACCGCTTCGCGATGTTCCGGGATCGCGCCGCACCCTTCGCGCAGCAATGGCTGCACTGGTGTGCCGATGACGGTGCGATCCTGCCCTTCGGCCGCAGCCTCACCTATCGCTTCGGCGCGGCCGCTTTTTTCGGTGCCTGCGCCTTCGCCGATGTCGAGGTGCTGCCCTGGGGCGTGCTCAAGGGCCTGTATCTGCGCCACCTGCGCTGGTGGCGGCAATGGCCGATCACGCGGCGCGATGGCGTGTTGAGCGTCGGCTATGGCTACCCCGACGCCAATATGGCCGAGGGCTATAACGCGCCCGGATCGCCTTATTGGGCCTTCAAGGCATTCCTGCCGCTGGCCTTGCCCGAAGAGCATCCGTTCTGGTCGTCTCCCGAACAACCGATGCCGGCGCGCCCGTCACCCTTCGTCCTCCGGCACCCGCGCATGCTCGCCGCGCATGAGCCCGGCCAGACGACCGTGCTGGCCTCGGCGCCTGCGGCGGACGTGGCCGGCGGGGCGGAGAAATATGCCAAATTCGCTTATTCCACCCGTTATGCCTTCGCCGTTGAAGCCGAACGGCACTTCGACCGTATCGGCTTCGACGGCAGTATCGGCCTCTGCGACGCGGAGGAAAACTGGCGGATGCGCGACGGCAGCGGCGAAAGCGCGCTAATCGACGACACGCTCTATTCCGTCTGGCGGCCTTGGCCGGACGTCGGCGTGGAAAGCTGGATCTATTGGGATCGCCCCTGGCATATCCGCCTGCATCGGATCCGATCCAGCCGGCGACTGACGATCGTCGAAGGCGGCTTTGCCTTGCCCCGGCCGGACGGATCGGTGGATGGCGGGGCGGGCGCCGATCGCGCCTGGTGCCAGACCGAGAAGGATTTCAGCGGCATGCTGTCGCTGACCACGGGGCGAGCGGGCAAGCTGATTTTCCCGCAGCCCAACAGCCACCTGCTCCACCCGCGCGCCATGGTGCCCCAGCTGGTGCTTGCCATGGCGGCGGAGGAAGCGCTGATCGGCACCGCCGTCATCGCCTCGCCCGACAAGGCGATGTGCCGGGCAGCGTGGCACGCGCCACACATCACACCGCGGGAGCTGCGG
This sequence comes from Sphingomonas sp. DBB INV C78, assembly GCF_042693015.1. Lineage (NCBI taxonomy): Bacteria > Pseudomonadati > Pseudomonadota > Alphaproteobacteria > Sphingomonadales > Sphingomonadaceae > Sphingomonas > Sphingomonas sp. DBB INV C78. The sequence continues at coordinate 3,800,037 of NZ_CP170544.1, forward strand.
ACGCCATGAACTCCAGGCCACTCCCCCTCGTCCTTCTGCGACCGGGGAAGTCCCGTCGGGAGCTCGTCGCCGATATGGCGTCCGGGGGCATGGATGCCCCGCTCATCTCCTGCATCATGGCGACGCGGGGAAACGCCTTCCCAGCCAGATATGCGATCCAATGCTACCAGCGGCAGACCCATCCGCGCCGCGAACTTGTGATTGTCTGCAGGAATGAAGGCCGCGAGGTTCGTGATCTTGTCGCCGGACTGGCCGATCCCACGATCCGCTTCTTCTCCATTCCCTACGCCGAAAGCGTGGGCGAACTGCGCAACGCGGCGATGCGCCATGCCCAGGGCGATCTGTTCGCGATCTGGGACGATGACGATCTCAGCCACCCGGAACGGCTCGCGCTCCAGCAGGCCGGCATCGCCGCGACGGGTGCCACCGCAAGCTTTCTCTCTCGTGTCGCGCTCTGGTGGCCGGCGCGGGGGAGGATCGCCGAATCCGGATGGCGAACCTGGGAAAACACGATGCTGGTGCGGAGATCGGCGATACCGGCTTATTCCTCGCTCACCCGCGGCAGCGATACCGAACTCGTCCGATCGCTGCGCGCGACGGCGCCGCTTGCGCTGATCGACCGGCCCGACGGCTATTATTATGTCTGCCACGGCGGCAATCTGTGGGGTGCCGACCATTTCGAAATGCTCTTCCGCGGCGCCCGGCGTTGCTATGAGGGCGCGATGTACGGGAACATCCTGGCATCCCCAGCGCCCACCGTTCCGTTGGCGGACTATGCGCGCGAGTTGGGCAGCGGCCTTATATCCTAGAACCCGCTTGTACGGGCCGGTTCAACCCCCGGCAAGCTTCGGACGTTTAAGGGCGCCGGGTCATCGAAAGTGTCGCAATGTCCTATGCTCGGGCTGGCCATGGTAGGAGCAACCTCGGCGTCGTCGCCCTCGTTGCCGGCCTTCATGCACTCGCGATCTGCCTGCTGCTGACCTGGAAGCTTGCCGCCCCCGCCCCAGCGCTCGAAGACCGGCTGGTGCTCGTCGAAATTCGGGAGCCGGCGGTGAAGCAACCTCCGGCGCCGGCCAAGGCGGAGGGTTCCTCTGCCAGATCGGCGCAAGGGACGACGCCGAAACCCGCCCCCGCAGCATCTGCACATCCGCGCCCGAGCGTACCGCAACAGGCCACCCCAAGCCCCGCCGCCACGCAGGCGCCGCCACCACCGGCCGGAGGATCGGGCGCGGCCGATGGCGCCGCGCTATCCGGCCAGGGCACCGGCGGCAGGGGTAACGGCATGGGCAGCGGTGGCGGGAGCCGGCCCCGCTGGATTTCCGGCACTATCAAGGATAGCGACTATCCGCGCGCCGCCAGCCGGGTGAAAGTCGGTGGAACGGTGGTCGTTCATTTCGACGTGCGCACCGACGGCCGCGTCAGCAACTGCCGCGTCGCTACATCCAGCGGCAATGCCGATCTCGACCGGACGACCTGTCAGCTGGTCGAACAGCGCTTCCGCTATGCGCCCGCCACCGACGCCACGGGCCGCGCCGTCGGCGACGTCGCCGGCTGGAAACAGGTCTGGTGGCTGGAGCCGCGCCGATAGGTTTCGGTCGCATTTGCTAGGGCTATGCTGACGGGGAAATGGTGCCCAGGGACGGAATCGAACCGCCGACACCGTGATTTTCAGTCACGTGCTCTACCAACTGAGCTACCTGGGCAGGAAGCGTTGGAGCGCGGCCTATAGACAAGCCTGCTAGGGCCTGTCCAGCCCATCATTGGCGATTTCTTGCGCGCTCTCATCTGCCACCGGGCCGGGGGTGCGATAGGCGTCGCCGAGCCAGTTCAGGAGGTCGCGATCGCGGCAGCCCTGGCTGCAAAAGGGGGTGTGCACGGGCGTCGCCGGCGCGCCGCAAAGGGGGCAGGTGCCGCGCTTACGCTTGGAGGGGGCCGATATGGACATGCCCCGCCGATATGGCGAGTGTCGCGTCCGTCCGCAAGGCAAGCGGCAGGCCGCGCCGCCGTTCGAGCTGGTCGCGCCAGCCCGTCCGGTCTTCGAGGATGGCGATCACCGCGGCCGCGGCGCTGATGTGGATCGCGCCCGCGCCGGGGGTGCGTTCGGCACGGCGGATGAGCGCGCGGGCGGCTGCTGCTGCGGCATCGCTGCGCAGCAATTCGGGCAGCGAGGCGCGGGCGCGGCGGCGGACGATCTGGACGAAACCGAAGCCGTTGACTGCCGTGCGCTCGAACGGCTGCGGCAGTTCCTCGTCGATCGCGGCGGCGGCGGCCTGGCGGTCCCCCTTGCCGGTGATGGTCGGTAGGTCGATGCCGATCGATCCGCTTATCCCCATCCGGCGTATGGCGCGCGCTGCCGCCCGTGCGCCTGCGACTGCCAACTCGGCCGGCGGCAGCAGACCGTCGACATCGAGCAGGGTCATCGCCGGCGTCAGCGATAGGCGCAGGCCACCGCCGGGAAAGGCGATCTCGCCGGTCGTCGCTTCCTCGATCAGTTCGGACCAGCCGGCCGTTTCGAGCGCATCCTCGCCATGCGTGCCGACGCGCCTCACGGGAAAGCCGCTGGCATTGATCCGCGCGAGCAGATCGGGACCGTCCATCGGCTCCGCGCCGGCCGGGGCGGGGCGGGCGATGGCTCGCTTGGGGCGGCCCGGTTCGGCAATCGCCGCGCGGCTGATCTCGACCAGCAGGCGCGCGCCTTCGGTGAAGCCGGCGGGTGGCGGCTCGATCAGCGCCTCGCTGCCGTCCGCCAGTGTCGCAATCGCGCGGCGGCCGGGCTGGACGATCTTCGTCAGCCGCGCGGACAGGATCGCACCGGCGCGCGGCCCTTCGTCGTCGGGCTCGATCATGGCTTCGAGGATGCGGCCCTGTTCGACCAGCGCGGCGCGGGCCTCGCCCACGCCATCCTCATAGAGCCATTCAGCCAAGGCTTATCCCGCTCGCTTCGAGCAATGTGCGCGTTTCATAGAGCGGCAGGCCGACGACGCCCGAATGGCTGCCGCCGAGAAAGCGGACATAGGCTTCGGCGCGGCCCTGAATGGCATAACCGCCGGCCTTGCCCCGCCATTCGCCGGCGGCGAGATAATGGTCGATCTCGGTCGGCGTCAGCCGCTTGAAGGTGACGATCGAGGTCGAATCGCGATGCCGCGCGCGCCCTTCGGCATCGACCACCGTCAGGGCGGTGATGACGCGGTGGCGGCGGCCTGACAGCAGTTCGAGGCAATTGCGCGCCGTCGCCTCATCCTCGGCCTTGGGCAGGATGCGGCGGCCGGCGGCCACTACGGTGTCGGCGGCAAGCGTCACGGCGCCGGGATGCCGTGCGGCGACCGCAGCGGCCTTCTCAGCAGCCAGCCGGCGCGCATGCGGCAGCGGCAGTTCGTTGGGTGCCGCCGCTTCGTCGATCTCGGCCGGATCGACCGCCGCCGGCGTGATGCCCAGGCGCGCGAGCTGCTCCAGCCGTCGCGGGCTGGCGGAAGCAAGGATCAGCCGCATGGTGCTGTGCCCTAATGCTGGATCCCGGCCTGCGCCGGGATCACTTGAAGCGATAGGTGATCCGGCCCTTGGTCAGATCATAGGGCGTCAGCTCGACCAGCACCTCGTCGCCGACCAGCACGCGGATGCGGTTCTTGCGCATCTTGCCCGCGGTGTGGCCGAGGATCTCGTGATCGTTTTCGAGGCGGACACGAAACATCGCGTTGGGCAGCAGTTCCACCACTTGCCCGCGCATTTCGAGCAGTTCTTCCTTAGCCATCAGGCCCCTTGAATTTGAGTCGAACGGAGAAAATCGCGCCGCCTTAGCGCCGCTTGCAAAAAAAGGGAAGAAGGCGGCCGATTTTCTCCTTCCGGGACTTGTTGAAGGGGCGTGGGGACTTGCGCTCCGGCGCTTATGGGAGGACGCTCGCGACTCCCGATTGCACCGCTGTGACCAGAAAACTGGATTGGCAGGAGGAGGGCAGGATGACGGGAACTGGCAAAGGCATAAGAGCAATCGCACTCGTCGGACCGGCGGGTGCAGGCAAGACGAGTCTTGCGGAGGCCTTGTTGTTCGCGGCGGGCGCCGTCGATCGACAGGGTACGGTCACGGCCGGCAGCAGCATCGGCGACGGCAGCGCCGAAGCGCGGGCGCGGGGCGGCTCCACCGAACTCAACCTCATGCGGTTCGACTGGCATGGCGATCGCTTCATATTGGTCGATGCGCCGGGTTCCGCGGGATTTGCTGCGGATGCCGCGATCGCGGTGGAGGCGGCCGATCTCGCGCTGGTGGTGATCGATCCCGATCCCGCCCGCGCGCCGTTGGTCGAACCCACGCTGCGCCGGCTGGAGGCGGCGGGCATCCCCCATGCCGTGTTCGTCAACAAGATCGATCAGGCGCGTGGCAGCATCGCCGATCTGCTCGAGGCGCTGAAACCGATGAGTGCGGCGGCGCTGGTCGCCAGGCAGATCCCGATCAGCGCGGGGGAACGGGTCGCGGGTTTCGTCGATCTCGCGCTGGAACGGGCCTATCATTACCGGACGGGTCAATCGTCCGAACAGGTGCCGCTGGCCGAGCACCTCCGCGAGCAGGAAGCCGCGGCGCGGATGGTGATGCTCGAACAACTCGCGGATCATGACGATACGCTGCTCGAACAACTCCTCTCCGATGAGATGCCGAGTCTCGCCCTCGTCTTCGGCGATCTCGCCAGCGAGACGAAGAGCGGGCTGGTGGTGCCCGTGCTGTTCGGTTCGGCGACCAGCGGGCATGGCATCCGCCGCCTGCTGAAGATGCTGCGTCACGACACCCCGACGGCCGCCGACACTGCGGCGCGGATCGGCATCGAGGGCGCGGCGGCCCAGATCCTCAAGGTCTGGCATGGCAGCACGGTCGGCCGACTGGCACTGGCCCGCGTGTTCGGCACGGCATTGGCTGAGGGTGCGGATCTTGCCGCAACCAACGGCCAGGCGGCGCGGGCAGGCGCGCTGTTCGCGGTCCAGGGGGCCGGCACAACCAAGGTCGGCCGGGCGGAACCCGGCGACATTGTCGGCATCGCCAAGGTCGATGGCGTCCGCGCCGGCGATCTGATCGGGCCTGGCGGCAAGCTGGCGGGCTCCGGCATCCAGGCCGAAGCCGTCACCGCCAATTGCGCGCTGGCGGTCGCGGCGGAAAGCCAGAAGGACGAGGTCCGCCTGTCGACCGCGCTCAACCGCCTGGTAGAGGAAGATCCGGGGCTGCATTGGGCCCAGGACGAGGTTTCGCACGAAACCCTGCTCCACGGCATCAATGACGAACATCTGGCGGTCGCGGTCGAGCGGCTCAAGCGCCGTTACGGCGTCGCGGTGAAAGTCGGCCGACGGACGGTTGCCTACAAGGAATCGATCCGTAAGTCGGCCACTCAGCGCGGTCGGCATAAGAAGCAATCGGGCGGCCACGGCCAGTTTGGCGACGTAACCGTGGAAATCCGGCCACTCGAGCCCGGCGAGGGCTTCCGCTTCGAAGACAAGATTACGGGCGGCGCGGTGCCGAAGCAGTGGATTCCTGCGGTGGAGCAGGGTGCGCGCGACGCGATTGCCAAGGGGCCGCTGGGCTTCCCGGTGGTCGATGTCGCAGTGACCCTGCTGGACGGCGCCTTCCACAGCGTCGACAGCTCGGAACTCGCCTTCCGCACAGCCGGGCGTCTGGCAGTGTCCGAAGCGCTCGCCGCGGCAGCGCCCTATCTGCTCGAACCCGTCGCCCATGTGCGGATCATGACGCCGGGCAGTGCCAGCTCGCGCGTCAGCTCTGCCGTCGCAAGCCGGCGCGGGCAGATGCTCGGCATGGCGCCGCAGGATGGCTGGTCGCGCTGGGATGCGATCGAGGTACTGCTGCCCGAGGCCGAACTGCATGGGCTGGAGGCGGAATTGCGGTCGCTGAGCCAGGGCATGGCGCGTTACGAGGCCCACTTCGACCATCTCGCCGAAGTGGCCCACAAGCTCGCCGGGGAGATAGTCCAGCGCAGCAAGCAGCCGGCCTGAAGAGCCATGTGGTGCGGCTTGGGCATGTGCTGCGTGTCCGCGTTCAGGCCCCCCACCAGCGCCAGCCATTCGTGCGTTCGGACGCCTCGGCTCGGATAAAGGCGCCCCGCCCCAAACATAGGGAAAAACCCGGATACACAATTTTTGCGCCGCAGCTATCAATGGACCGCCAACATCGGTGCTGGTGTGAGTTGGACGCGCCTCTTGTCTGACCCCGCCGGGACCTGGTTAGGCCCGGAAGGAGCACGGTCCACAGCGCCCCTCCCGGGCAGTGGACGATCCGAAAGGAGATGGACATGCGCACATCGGGACTTTTGGGACTGTTAGCCGCGACGGCGATCGTCGCCTCGCCGGTGGCAGCGCAAACCGCGCGGAGCAGCGCCGCCGCACTCTCGCTCAGCGGGCAGACACGCGCCGCGGCACCCATGCAGAAGGTGAGCCGCGGTGAAGGTGATAATACGTGGCTTATCGTTGGCGGCGTGGTGGCAGCCGGTATCCTGTTATGGCTTATCCTTGACGATGACGATGACGATGAACCGGTAAGCGCTTAACCGCTGGGCCGATTCAAAGCCCCGGTCGAAAGGCCGGGGCTTTGCCGTGTCTGCGAGAGCCAAGGAATAGAACCGAGATTGCCAGCTCATGGCGATCATCGCTGCCCTGATCCAGGGTAAAGGCGCGCACGCGCAAAAGATCCCTCGAATCCGAAATTCGACGCCCCCGCGGGTCGAATCACCAAGACCAGATGAAGAATATTTGATTTTCTTAGGAAAAATGGTGCCGCTTACAGGACTCGAACCTGTGACCCTCGCATTACGAATGCGATGCTCTACCAGCTGAGCTAAAGCGGCCTGGCAAGGTGGCGGCCCTTACCAGCGCCGATCGGGGCTGGCAACACTCTTCCGTCCGCGGGCCGCGCCGGCCGGCGATTTACCGAACGTAAACCACAATGCGTCCATCCTCTTGCCAAAGGCATAATCGGCCGAGGACGGATGAAGCATGGATACGGTGCCGACGATCGAGGTCGAGACAGACGTCGCCGAGACCGACTCCCGCATGGAGCCGCCGCCCGCGATCGGCGGTGACGAGCGGCGCATGCATGTGCGCGCGTATAATTATTGGGTGTCGCTACTCGATGGCCGCCCCTACCCGGCGATCCAGGATCTCGATCCCGCCAGCATCGCCGATTTCGGCCCGAACAGCGTGCTGCTCGATTTCAGCCGCGATCCGGAAAATCCGGCGATCGCCTTCATCGGCAACGAATTGCGCGAGGAAGGCGAGCATGCCGGCGGCATCACCATGCTTTCCGACGTGCCCGGCGGCACTTTGCTGTCTCGCCTGACCGATCATTATCTGGAGATCATCGCCAACCGCGCGCCGATCGGCTTCGAGGCCGAGTTCGTCAACCGCCGCGGCGCCAACACCCTTTATCGCGGCATCCTGATGCCGTTCGCGTCGACCGGCGAATCGATCGACTTCATCTATGGCGTGATCAACTGGAAGGAAGTCGTCGGCGAGAATGAGGCCGAGGCGCTGGCCGAGGAGATCGGCCAGGCGCTGATGGCCGCGCCATCGACCGCCTGGGCCGACGGCCCCAATGCCGCCGCGCCCTTCCCGCTGATCGACGACGGCATCGACGAGGACTGGTTCGACGGCGGGGACGGCTATGACGCCACCGCCGATATCGGCCTGGCCGATCGCCTTGCCTTGGCGCGCGAGACCGCGGACGCCGCCCGCACGGCGCGGGCGCGCACCCGCGCCGCACTCTATCGCGCACTCGGCCTCGCTTATGATTTCGCGCTCGTCGCCGAAGCCCAGCCAGAGGATTATGCCGAGTTGCTCGCCGATTGCGGCGTCAAGGCGCAGGCACGCGCGCCGATGACGCCGGTGGTGAAGCTGGTTTTCGGCGCCGATTATGACAAGACGCGGCTGACCGAATTTGCCGCCGCCCTTTCCTTTGCCCGGCGGACCGGAGTCGGGCTGGGTGCGTTGCGTGGCGTGCTCGAAAGCCAGGAAGGCGGCCTCAAGGGCCTGGTCGCGGCCGAACGCACGGCACGACGCCCCGCCACCCGCCCCGCACCGAAAGACCCCCGCGTCGCTCTGCGCTCTGCCGCGCCGCGTGCGCATGTCGATCTCGGCATCGATCTGACGGGCCAGGACGAGGAATTCCTGCTGCTCGTCGCCCGGCGCGAAGCCAATGGATCGGTTGCGATTCTTGCTCCTGTCGCGGGCGAGGCGAAGCTGCTCGAACGCGCCCTTCGTCACGCGAAGGGCTGATCACCGATTCGGTTCCTACTGGCGTAATTATATTACGCAATCCCTGCACAAGATGACGCGCCGTGGTGGTGTGCCTGTGCCTTCCAGCCATTGAATTGCGCCGGTTTCTCTTGCCTTGCCGCGGTCATCGGGCAGGCGCATATGGACCGGAGGAATAGCCAGAAGCGGCGATCCCGAGCCGCTGTTCAGGAGCGGACCATGCCGGCCAAAAGCCAAGCGCTTGCCAATACGATCGACGACAGCATTTCCGAAGCGATTGCCGAGGCGCTGACCCGGGGCGCACTGCCCGGCGAGACCGACGGCTTCGCGGGCGACGCCCGTTCGGCTGCCGCTGCCTTCGTGGCCGCTACCGCCGCCAAGCGCAGCCAGAGCAAGGCCGCGATCCGCCTGGAATCGATCGGCAGCGATGAGGGCGGCCGCCGCATGCGCCTGGCCGTCATCAATGACGATATGCCCTTCCTGGTCGATTCGGTCGCGGGCGCGGTCGGCGCGCTCGGCCTCGACATTCATCGCCTGCTCCATCCCGTCGTCCCGGTGCGCCGCGACAGCGATGGCAAGCTGACCGCGATCCTGCCGGGCGACGCCAGCGGCGAACGCCGCGAATCGATGATCTATATGGAGATCGAGCGCGCCGACGCCCGCACCCGCCGCGCGCTGGCCGACGAGCTTGCCGACGTCCTCGCCGACGTCCGCGCCGCCGTTACCGATTGGCCGCGACTGCAAATGGCGCTGCGCGAGGATAGCGAGCGACTGCCCGACGGCGAAGGCGCCGCGCTGCTGCGCTGGTTCGGCGATCGCCATTTCACTTTGCTCGGCCACCGCGTCGAGCTGGCCGATGGCGGCCATGAACGCGGTCTCGGCATCCTTGCCAATCCCAAGCATGAAGTTTGGAGCGACGAGGCGCTGCATTCGGCCATCGCCCGCTTCGAAAGCGGCGGGGAGGCGCCGCTGGTGCTCAAGGCCGATCGTGCCGCGACCGTCCACCGCCGCGTGCCGATGGATCTGATCGCGCTGCCCCACCGTGACGCGGGCAAGCTTACGGGCGTGTCGCTCCATGCTGGCCTCTGGACCAGCGCTGCGCTGCGCGCGCCGTCGGACAAGGTGCCGGTGCTCCGCGCACGGCTCACCGCGATGGACGAAAAATATGCCTTCGATCCGTCAGGCCATGCCGGCAAGGCGCTGCGCCACGCGCTCTCGTCCCTACCGCACGACATCCTTGTCGCCGTCGGCGCCAAGGGGCTGGAGGAACTGGCGCTCACCGCAATGTCGCTGGCCGATCGCCCGCGGCCCAAGCTGGTGCTGACGCCGTCCGCGCTCGAACGCCATCTCTTTGCCTTCGTCTGGTTGCCGCGCGACGAGCTTTCCACCGGCCGCCGCACCGCGATCGGCAACATGATCGAGAGCCACGCCGGCGCGACCATTTCGAGTTGGGCGATCGAACTCGGTGACGGCGATCTCGCGCTGATCCGCTACACCCTCGATCTGAAGCCCGGCGCGCCCCTGCCCGATCCCAAGGCGCTCGATGCCGAGCTTGAACGGATGGTTCGCGGCTGGAACCCCGCCGTCGAAGCGGCCCTCACCGATCAGGTCGGCGCCGGCCCGGCGACGCGGCTCGTCCTGGCCTTCGGTTCCGCTTTCCCGCAGGCCTATCGCGAGCGCTATCCGGCCGATGAAGCCGGGCGGGACATGGTCCGCCTGCGCGCGCTCAACACGCCCGACGATCGCGGGGCGCGGCTCTACCGCCTCGACAAGGATGGCGAACGTCAGCTCCGCCTCAAAAGCTATCGCCTCGGCGGGCTGATCCCGCTGTCGGAAGCGGTGCCCGTGCTGGAGGCGTTCGGCTTCCGCGTGCTCAAGGAAACGCCGACCGCGCTCGATGGCGGCCGGCTCGGTTACATTCACGAATATCTCGTCGAACTCGACGAGACGGGGGATGTCGACGCGCTGATGATCCGCGCCGACGTCGCCGAAAAGGCGATCGCCGCCGTGCTCGAAGGCAAGGCGGAGAATGACAACTTCAATCAGCTCATCATCTCGGTCGGGCTCGATCCGCAGGCGGTGGTGCTGTTCCGCGCCTGGTTCCGCTATCTGCGCCAGACCGGCCTGTCTTATGGTCTCGACACCGTCGCCCAAGCGCTGCGCAAAGCGCCGGTGGTGGCGCGGCGGATCATTGATCTGTTCACTGCGCTGCACGATCCCCAGCGCGCCGGCGCCAAGGAGGCCAAGGCTGCCGAGGACGCGATCGACGCAGCGCTCGCGAACGTCGCGGCGATCGACGACGATCGCATCCTGCGTCGCATCCGCGCGGTGGTGCAGGCGACTTTGCGGACCAACGCCTTCGCCCCGGCCGCAGCCGAGGCGCTCGCCTTCAAGCTCGAGAGCGCAGCAATCCCCGGCCTGCCCGCGCCGCGCCCGTGGCGCGAGATCTGGGTCTACAGCCCGCGTGTCGAGGGCATCCACCTGCGCGGCGGCCCGATCGCACGCGGCGGCCTGCGCTGGTCCGATCGGCGCGACGATTTCCGCACGGAAATCCTGGGCCTCATGAAGGCGCAGTTGGTCAAGAATGCGGTGATCGTGCCCACCGGCGCCAAGGGCGGCTTCTATCCGAAACAGCTTCCCTCGGCCGCGCTCAACCGCGATGCGTGGCTCGCGGAAGGCACCGAAAGCTACCGCATCTTCATCCGATCCTTGCTGTCTGTCACCGACAATATCGTTGAGGACAAGGTGATCCACCCTGAGAAGGTGGTGATCCGCGATGGCGACGATCCCTATTTCGTGGTCGCGGCGGACAAGGGCACGGCCGCCTTCTCCGACGTCGCCAACGCGATCGCGCTCGACCGCAATTTCTGGCTGGGCGACGCCTTCGCCTCCGGCGGATCGCAGGGTTATGACCATAAGGGCATGGGCATCACCGCGCGCGGCGCCTGGGTCTCGGTCCAGCGCCACTTCCTCGAAATGGGCGTGGACGTTCAGAAGGACCCGGTCACCGTCGCCGGCTGCGGCGATATGTCGGGCGACGTGTTCGGCAACGGCATGCTCTTGTCGAAGACGATCAGGCTGGTCGCGGCGTTCGACCATCGCCACATCTTCCTTGATCCAGATCCCGATGCCGCCGCATCGTGGAAGGAACGCGCGCGCATGTTCAAGCTGCCGCGCTCGTCCTGGGCGGATTATGACGCCAAGCTGATCTCGAAGGGTGGCGGCATCTTCCCGCGCACCCAAAAGGAAATCCCGCTGTCGAAGGAAGCTGCCGCGGTGATCGGCATCGACGCCGGCACCTATGACCCGTCCACCTTGATCGCGGCGATCCTGAAAAGCCCGGTCGATCTCCTTTGGTTCGGCGGCATCGGCACCTACATAAAGTCGCGCGACGAGAATAATGCCGAGGTCGGCGATCCCGCCAACGACGCCCACCGCGTCAATGGCGAGGACGTGCGGGCCAAGGCCGTCGGCGAAGGCGCCAACCTCGGCGTCACGCAGGCTGGCCGCATCGCTTATTCGCTGCGCGGCGGCCGCATCAACACCGACTTCATCGACAATTCGGCAGGCGTCGACTGCTCGGATAATGAGGTCAACATCAAGATCCCGCTCAATCGGGAGATGATCGAAGGCCGGCTGAAGTTCGAGGATCGCAACCAGCTCCTCGTCAGCATGACCGATGATGTCTCGGCCCTGGTGCTGGAGGATAACCGCCTCCAGACGCTCGGCCTGTCGCTCGCCGAACGCGGTGGTGCCGCGGCGCTGCCCGCGCAGGTCCGCGTGATCGAGATCATGGAGACGGCCGGCCGCATCGACCGCGCCGTCGAGGGGCTCGACAGTTCGGACGAACTGCTCCGTCGCGCGCAGGATCAGCGCGGCCTTACCCGACCGGAGCTGTCGATCCTGCTCAGCCACGGCAAGCTGGCGCTGCAGGCGGCGATCGAAGCGACCGATCTCGCCAATGATCCGCTGCTCGATCCGTTGCTGCATGCGGCCTTCCCTGCGGCGATGCGCGAACGCTTTGCCGAGGCGATCGACAAGCATCGGCTGCGCGGCGCGATCATCGCGACCAAGATGGCCAACCGCGTCGTCAACCGGCTCGGCCTGATCGCGCCGTTCGAACTGGCCGAGGAAGAAGGCATCAGCCTCGCCCAGGTCGCGGCGACCTATTTCGCGGCTGACGCGATCTTCGGCCTCGAGTCGATCTACAGCACGATCGAACAGGCCAAGCTGTCCGAAGATGCCCGCTTCCAGTTGCTCGAAGCGACCTCCTCGGCCGCGCGCCTCCACATCGCCGATCTGGTCCGCGCCGGCGGTGCCGAGATGAAGGCGGGCGAGATCGCCGAGAAGTTCGGCGAAGGCATCCGTCGTCTCGACGCGGCGGCCGAAACCCTGCTGCGTCAGGAGGCCCGCACCCAGGCCGATGCGCTGCGCGAACGCCTGCTCGGCGCCGGCGCCGATACCAAGCTGGTCAAGCGCGTCGTCCGCCTCGATGAGCTGGATGGCGCGGTCGGCACCGCGGCGCTTGCCCAGCGGCTCGGCGTCGACGAGGTCGTCGCGACCACCGCTTATGTGCGACTGGGCGAGGCGCTGGGTCTCGATTGGGCGAAGGCCGCGTCGCTGCGCTTCGTCTCGTCCGATCCGTGGGAACGCCTGCTCGCTTCCGGCCTTGCGCGTGATTTCGAGCAGCTTCGCCTCGATTTCCTCACCCGCAACGGCAAGGGCGATCCGCTGGCGGCTGTGGAAAAATGGCTGACCGCGCACGAACCGCGTGCCGCGCAGTTCCGCGCGCTCGTCGATCGTGCCCGCACCGCTCCCACCCCGACTGCCGCGATGCTCGCCCAGATCGCCAGCCAGGCCCGCGGCCTGCTGGTCCGATGATGTGATTCTCCCTCTCCCGCCCCGGCGGGAGAGGGAGTGATTGCGATCCATTCGCAAAAAGGATTGTTATCGCAAATCACTCGCGTTATGCGGGCGGCGATCATGCAGGAATATCCGCCCGCCATAGCCAAGCCTTCTGACGGGTCCAAACCTGACGCGAAACCACGTGCCCGCAAAAGCCGCCGCGCCTTCTGGCTGAAGCAGCTCCACACCTGGCATTGGATGAGTTCGGCGATCTGCCTGATCGGCCTCCTGCTCTTCACCATCACCGGCATCACGCTGAACCACGCCGCCGAGATCGAGGCAGAACCGGTCACTTCGGAACGCGCCGCGCAACTGCCGGCGAACCTGCTTCCCGCCGTCGCGCCCGATGACGCCGCCGACGCGAAGAAGCCGCTGCCCGCTCGCGTCGCCGTATGGATCGGCAAGGAGCTGAAGGTCGCGACCAGCGGCACCGCCGAATGGTCCGCCGACGAAATCTATCTCGCCTTGCCCCGCCCCGGCGGTGACGGCTGGGTTTCGATCGACCGGGCGACCGGCGCGATCACCTCCGAAGAAACCAGCCGCGGCGCGATCGCCTGGCTCAACGATCTCCACAAGGGCCGCAATTCGGGCACCGCGTGGAAATGGTTCATCGACATCTTCGCCGGCGCCTGCCTGATCTTCGCGCTCAGCGGCCTGTTCCTGCTCCAGCTCCACGCGCCCAAGCGGCGCAGCACGTGGCCTATCGTCGGTGCCGGCCTCGTCATTCCCGCCATTCTCGCCGTCTATTTCATCCACTGAGGAATCTGATGCGCACAAAGACCCTGAGCATCGCCGTCACCGCCACTCTGGCCACCCCGGCCGCGGCCGCCGGCATCGACGTTACCGTCAACATCCCGCAGCTCAAGGTCGCCGAATATCACCGGCCTTATGTGGCGATGTGGATCGAACAGCCGGGCCAGCCAACCGCGACGACCATCTCCGTGTGGTACGACGATGACATGAAGGCCAATGAAGGCACCAAATGGCTGCGCGATATGCGCACCTGGTGGCGCAAGTCCGGCCGCACCATGAAGTTCCCCGCCGCCGGCATCAGCGGCGCGACCCGCGCGCCGGGCCCGCAGAAGATCAGCTTCGCGCCCGGCAAGGGCGGGCTGCCGAACCTGGCGCCGGGCAATTACATCCTGTTCGTCGAGGCCGCGCGCGAAGTCGGCGGGCGCGAGATGCTGCAGCTTCCCTTCGCCTGGCCGCCCAAGCCCGGCCAGACGGTGCGCGCTGCCGGCACGGCCGAACTCGGCCAGGTCGTCGCCACCTTCAAGCCCTGATCTCAAATCGAGAGGATCGTCATGCGCCTTCGCATTTCTAGCCTGCTGACTGCCGTCGCCGCCCTAGGGCTTGTCGCCTCCGCGGCCTCGGCCCATCGCCAGTGGATGCTGCCGTCGTCGACCATCGTCTCGGGCGATGATGTGTGGGTCACGGTCGACGCCGCCGTCTCCAACGACCTCTTCTATTTCGAGCATCAGCCGGTCCGCCTCGACAATATCAAGGCCTGGGCGCCTGACGGCAGCGAGGTGAAGATCGAGAATGGCGCCACCGGCCGCTATCGCAGCACCTTCGACCTGCATCTGACGCAGAAGGGCACCTACAAGATCGCCAATTCCGGCGGCGGCATCATGGGCAGCTACAAGCTGAATGGCGAGGAAAAGCGCCTGCCACGCGGCACCACCGCCGCCCAGCTCGCCACCTCCATTCCGGCCGGCGCGACCGACGTGAAGCTTTCGGAAGGCTGGAACCGCAACGAGATCTTCGTGAGCTCGGGCACCCCCTCCGACGGCGTGCTCAAGCCGACCGGCAAGGGGCTGGAGATGGTTCCCGTCACCCACCCCAATGATCTCGTCGCCGGCGAACAGGCCGCGTTCCGCTTCGTGATCGACGGCAAGCCGGCCGCGAACCTGAAGGTGACGGTGATTCCCGGTGGCATCCGCTACCGCAATGCGCTGAACGAGAAGAACTACACCACCGACGCCAATGGCGAGGTCAAGGTCGATTGGGCCGAGCCGGGCTTCTACTGGCTGAACGCCACCGCGACCGACAATAAGGCGAGCATCCCCAACGCCAGCGAGCGGCGGCTGGGCTATGTCACCACACTCGAAGTGATGGCCCCCTGATTTCGGACCCTCCCCGGTTCCGCGCCGGGGAGGGCATCGTATCAGCCGATCAGGTCCGCGACGCGCGCGACCTCCTCCACGTCGCCGCTGGTCGGGATCAATTGCACCTCGTCGGCGCCGAGATCGGCGATCTGACGCAGCACATCCCTGAGTTCGGCCGTGCTGCCGGCAAAGCCGGTAACGGGAAGCATCGCCTCCAGCGTCGCCGGCTCGATCCAGTTGAAATAGTGCCGCAGATGGCTCTGCACCTGCGCGCGGGCGCCGTCCCCCAGCGCGAACCAGAAGGATGTGGTGAGCCGCGGCGCCGGCCGGCCCGCCTCCGCCCAGGCGGCGCGCACCTGATCGAAGCTTGCTTCGACATCCTTCATGTCCATGTTGAAGCTGAAGCCGGCGATGCCGTCCGCCCAGGCGGCCGCCATCCGTGTCGCCTTCGGCCCCTGCGCGCCGATCAGCAATTCGGGTCCGCCTGACTGGACCGGCGCTGGGCCGACCGGCTTGATCGCGTCCACCACTTTCTCGCCCGCCCAGACGCGCTTCATCACATCCACACGGCGCGCAAGCTCGCCATGGGTGCGCGTCGCGGGATCTGCGCCGGCCGCGACATAATCCTCGATCCGCCCGCCGATGCCGAGGCCGACGGTCAGTCGCCCTTGGCTCAGCATGTCGACGGTGGCGAGGCTCTTCGCCAGCATCACCGGATCATGGAGCTGCGGAATCATGATCGTCGTCACCAGCCGCACCCGATCGGTCCACGCCGCGCAGGCCCCGAGCAGGCTCAGCGTCTCGGGATTGTCGAACGCCATGCGCTCGCCGAAGCAGAGCGACGAAAAGGGCCCCTGATCGATCGCCCTCACCCAGCCTTCCAGCATCGCCCGATCGACATCGGGCTCCATCACCGGCAGCGTCATCCCCAGTTTCATGGCGTTTCTCGCATCCTCTATTTTTGCGCAGCATGGATGGCGACACGGCCGATGACGATGGCTGGACGGGCCATTGTTGGCGAAACGGCCGGGATGCGCCCTACCCGGACGGCCGACAGCCACAGAAAGGCTTTGTCGCCGCCCCGGCGACGGCGCAGTCTCCGCATCGCAGCGTTCAGAAGGACGCGCGGAACGGGAGAGGATGATGGCGGCTCAATCCGGCGAGCGGCGGCACGTCATATGCCGGGCCTGCCACGCGTCCTGCGACCTTGTGGTCGATCTGGCGGACGGCCGGATCACCGGCGTCCATGGCGCCCGCGACAACCCCGTCTATCACGGCTATTCCTGCATCAAGGGACGCGAGGCCCCGGCGCTGCTGACCTTGCCATCGCGCCTGCTCCATTCGCTGCGGCGGACGGCTGAGTGTTCGTTCGAACAGATCGGATCGGAACAGGCCGCCGGCGAAGTCGGCCAGCGGATCGCCACGATCGCCGCCGAGCATGGCCCGCGGTCGATCGGCCTCTATGTCGGCACCTACGGCCATATCAACCTGCCGGCTTTCATGATGGCGATGGCGTTGATGCGGGCGATCGACAGCCCGATGATCTTCACCAGCCTGACGATCGACCAGCCGGGCAAGATCACCGCGCCGGCGCTGCACGGGAACTGGCTGGGCGGCGTCCCGCCACAGGACCGCTGGGATGCGCTGCTGCTGCTGGGTGCAAACCCCGTCGTCTCGCAGGTCGGCGGACTGGGGATGAACCCGGCGCGCAATCTCAAGCGATCGCGGGCACGCGGCATGAAGCTCGTGGTGGTCGATCCGCGCCGCACCGACTGCGCGGCGGTGGCCGATGTCCATGTCCAGCCGCGGGCTGGTGAGGATGCGGCGATCCTCGCCTGCCTGATCCGCGAGATATTGCGCGCGCCCGATGGCGTGGACGCGGCCTTCGTCGCGGCCGAATGCGAAGGGTTGGAGGCGCTCCGCAGCGCCGTGGAGCCCTTCACGCCCGAGCGGGTCGCGGCGCGGGGGGGCGTGCCGGCCGCGGCGCTGACCGACGCCGCGCAGGTGCTGATCCGCGCGAAGAGCGGCGCGGTGTTCGCCGGCACCGGCGGCAATATGTCCGGCCATCCGACTTTGGTCGAATATCTCGGTCGGATCATCACCAGCCTGCGCGGCTGGTATCTGCGCGCCGGCGACGCACGGCCCAATCCCGGCGTGTTCATCAATCCGCCGCCGCCGCTTGCCGCCGCCGCCCCACCGTCATCGGTGCTCGGCGCGGGCCGGCCGACGCGCGTGCGGGGTTTGAGCGAAACCGCCGCCGGCATGCCGACCGCCGCTTTGGCCGAAGAGATATTGGTGCCGGGCGAAGGCAGGATAAGGGCGCTGATCGTGCTGGGCGGCAATCCGGTAATGGCCTGGCCCGACGAGGCGATGACGACGCGCGCGATGCGCGAGCTGGACCTGCTGGTCTGCGTCGACCCCAAGCTTACCGCCACCGCCGCGCTGGCCGATTATGTGCTGGCACCGCGGCTGGGGCTGGAGATCATGAACACCACCGCCCATGTCGAGATCGCCTCCAATTTCGGTGCGGGCATGGGCTTCGACCGGCCTTATGGTCAGGTGGCGCCCGCACTGACGGAGCCGCCGGCGGGCAGCGACGTGCTGGAGGAATGGGAATATCTGCACGCCATCGCCGCGACGGCGGGGTTGCAGCTCTCACTCGACCCGGCCTCCACGCTCGATCCGGTTGCGGCGGCGGAGTTGGGCACGAAACTGGACATGGATCAACGCCCGACAAGCGAGGCGATCTGGCGGATGCTCGTCAAATCGAGCCCGGTGCCGTTCGACGATGTGGCAGCGACCCCCGGTGGGCGTCTGTTCGATCGTCGCGAGACGATCCAGCCCAAACCCGACGGATGGGCCGGACGGCTGCAGATCGGCGATGCGATGATGATGGCGGAACTCGCCGCGCTGGCAGCCGAAGACATGCCCGCGGTCGATGATGATTTTCCGTTCCAGCTGCTCAGCCGGCGGCTCAACGACGTGATGAATTCGAGCTGGCACGACAATCCGAAGCAGGGCCGGCGCTGGCGCCGCAACCCCGCCTTCATCCATCCCGCCGACATGGAGCGCCTCAGCATCACCGCCGGCGAGGATGTGGCGATAGAGTCGCGGCATGGCAGGGTCGTCGCGGTCGCCGAGCCAGCAGACGATGTGCGGCCCGGCTGCATTTCCATGAGCCATGGCTGGGGCCAAAGCGATGCCTCGGGCCGGCTGGGTGGCGAGGCCAATGCCGCGCGGCTGATCGCCACCGATCGCGATTTCGACGCGCTAACCGGCATTCCGCGCATGAGCGGCTTTGCGGTGCGCGTCGCGCCGCTGGCTTAGGCGGCCGCTTCGGCGATCTCGCCGCCGGCGGCTTCGAGCAACCGGCGTTCGAGCGCCTTGAGGCGGGTCGCGCCCGTCACCTTGTCGCCGGTCAGATCGGTCACATAGAAGACGTCGACCGCGCGCTCGCCATAGGTGGCGATATGCGCGGAATGGATCGTGACCTTCGACTGGAAGAGCGCGTGGGCGAGCGCGTTGAGCAAAGCCGGTCGATCGCGCGCATTGATCTCGACCACCGTATAGCGGTTCGATGCGCGGTTATCGATCAGCACCACCGGCTCGATCGCGAAGGCATCCGCACGGGCGCGGGGCAGCGGCTTGGCGGCCAGACGATCGGCCAGGCGGCTGCGGTTGGCGAGCGCATCGTCGATCGAGATTTCCAGGCGCTTGAGCCTCTGGGCTTCATCAAAGGGCCGGCCGAATGGATCCTGCACCAGGATATTGTCGATCGCCATGCCGTCGCGCGTGGTGTGGATGCGCGCATCGATGATGCTGCCGCCGGCCACGTGGATGGCGCCGGCGATGCGGTAGAACAGGCCCGGATGGTCGGCGGCGTAGATGGTGACGAGCGTCGCGCCGCGCTCGGCATCCGCCTCCGCCCCGATCGAGAGCGGCTTGTGGCCGGCATCCGCATCGGCGATCAGCCGCACATTGCGTTCGATGACGTCGATCGATTCCGCGACCCAATAGGCTTCGGGCAGGCGCTTGACGACCGCATCGAAGCGATCGGCTGACCAATCCAGCCGGTCGCGCAGCGCCGCCTGCTTGGCCTCGATCCGTTCCTTGCGGCCACGCTGCTTGTGGCCGAGCCGCAGCACCTCTTCCGCTGCTTCGTAGAGATCGGAGAGGAGCTGGCGTTTCCAGCTGTTCCACACCCCCGGCCCGACGGCGCGAATATCGACGACGGTGAGCACCAGCAGCAGGCGCAGACGCTCCGGGCTCTGCACCGCCTCGGCGAAGTCGAGCACGGTCTTGAAGTCGGCAAGATCGCGCTTGAAGGCGGTGGCGGACATCAACAGGTGCCAGCGCACCAGCCAGGCGACCAGTTCGGTCTCGGCCGCGGTCATCCCCAACCGCGGGCAGAGTTTCTGCGCAACTTCGGCGCCCAATATGCTGTGGTCGCCGCCGCGGCCCTTGGCGATGTCGTGCAGCAGCACCGACGCATAGAGCGCGCGGCGCGAAACCAGCTGGCGCATGATGACGGTCGCGAGCGGATGATCGTCCTGCAGTTCGCCCTTCTCGATCTGGGAGAGCAGGCCGATCGCCTGGATGGTGTGCTCGTCCACCGTGAAATGGTGGTACATATCGAACTGCATCTGCGCGACGACGCGGCCGAAATCGGGCACGAAGCGGCCGAACACGCCGGCCTCGTTCATCCAGCGCAACACCGTTTCGGGATCGCGTGGGGACGTCAGCACGTCCATGAAATAGGCGTTGGCCCGCGGATCGCGGCGGACGACATTGTCGATCAGCCGGGCATCGCGACCCGCCTGCCGCATCGCGGTGGGGTGGATTTCCAGCTCATGCTTGTCGGCCACGGCGAAGAGCTGGAGCAGGCGGACAGGATCCTGCTCGAAGAAATCGTCGGACGGCGTGCTCAGCCTCCCGCGTTCGAAGGAAAACCCTTCCAGCTTGCGTGGTTTGCGGCGCAGGCTGGGCAGTGCGAAGCGTCGGCCACGCGCGGCAAACTCTTCATCGAGATGGGCGAGGAATACGCCCGTCAGATCGCCCACCTGCTTCGCGGTGAGGAAATAATGCTGCATGAAGCGCTCGACCGCCGACCGGCCCGGCCGCTCGGCATAGCGCATCCGGTGGGCGATATCGGGCTGGACGTCGAAGGTCAGCCGATCCTCGGCCCGGTTGGTCAGGATGTGGAGGTGGCAACGCACCGCCCACAGGAAATTCTCCGCCTTCTGGAATTGCTTGAGCTCGGTGGGCGTCAACAGGCCCTTGTCGACCAGTTCGGGCACCGATCGGACTTGGTTCACATATTTGCCGATCCAGAAAAGCGTGTGCAGATCGCGCAGCCCTCCCTTCCCCTCCTTGAGGTTGGGTTCGACGACATAGCGGCTATCGCCCATGCGCCGGTGTCGCTCGTCGCGCTCGGCCAGTTTCTCGGCGACGAAAGTGCGCGCGGTGCCGGCGACGATCTCGCGGTCGAAGCGGCGGCTCGCCTCGTCGTACAGCGCCTCGTCCCCCCAGACGAAGCGCCCCTCCAGCAATGCGGTGCGGATGGTGAGGTCGCTCTTCGCCATGCGGATCATGTCGTCGAGCGAGCGGCTGCTGTGGCCGACCTTGAGCCCCAGATCCCACAGCAGATAGAGCATGGATTCGATCACCTGCTCTGCCCAGCTCGTCTGCTTCCAAGGCGTCAGGAAAGCGATGTCGACATCCGAATGGAGCGCCATCTCGGCCCGGCCATAGCCGCCCACCGCCATCAGCGTCAGGCGCTCGCCCGCGGTCGGGTTGTTGAGCGGGTAAAGCCGGTGGGTGGTGAAATCGAACACCAGCCGCAGGATCTGATCGGTCAGGAAGGCATAGGCCGTGGCCGCGTCGGCGCCGCGGGTGGGGGCGGCCGCCAGCCGCCCCGCAATCTCGCCACGGCCGCTTTCCAGCGCCTGCTTCAGGACCGCGGTGGCGCCGCGCCGCAGCGCCATCGTGTCCGAACCCTGCAGCTCTTCGAGCTGGGTCGCGATCTCGCGGCGGTCGATGATCGCCCGCCGATTGGCCAGGGATTCGAAGCGTGTCACCATCGCCCTTGCCGTAAAGCGGTTCGATCCAGACGCAAGCCGTCGCGATCAATCATTCGGCACGGCGAGGCCCGTCCACTTGGCGGCGAAGGCCCAGAGATCGGCAAACTCCGCGATCAGTTTGTCCGTCGGCTTGCCCGATCCATGGCCGGCGCGCGTCTCGATGCGGATGAGATGCGGCCGATCGCCGATCTTGGCAGCCTGGAGCGCCGCGACATATTTGAAGCTATGCCCCGGCACGACGCGATCATCGGTGTCCGCCGTCGTCACCAGGATCGCCGGATAGGTCTGGCCACGGCCGATATTGTGATAGGGCGAATAAGCGCGCAGCACGTCGAAATCGGCTTGCTTCGACGGATAGCCATAATCGTCGACCCAGTAACGGCCCGCCGTGAACCGATCGAAGCGGAGCATGTCCATCACCCCCACCGCCGGCAGCGCCGCCGCGAACAGATCGGGCCGCTGGTTGGTGACGGCGCCGACCAGCAGGCCGCCGTTCGAGCGGCCCATGATCGCGATCTTGCCCTTCGCCGATATGCCCTCGCGGACCAGATATTCGCCGGCCCCGATGAAATCGTCGAACACATTCTGCTTGTTGGCGAGCCGGCCGCCATCGTGCCACGCCTTGCCATATTCGCCGCCGCCGCGGATGTTGGCGAGCGCATAGACGCCGCCCATCTCCATCCAGGCGAGGTTCGCAGGGCTGAAGCCCGGCCGCGACGAGATGTTGAAGCCGCCATAGGCGTAAAGCAGGGTCGGCAGTCCGGCCTTCAGATTGGCGCCGCGCTTGTAGACGATGAAGAGCGGCACGCGCGTGCCATCCTTGGAGGCATAGAAGCGCTGCTCAACCGCATAGTCGCCCGGATCGAACGCGACCTTGGGCACCGCGAAGGGCGAGATGTTCCCGCTCGCCGCGTCATAACGGTAGATGGCGGTCGGCACGTTGAAGCTGGTGAAGGCGAAGAATGCCTCGGGATCGTCGGCGCTGCCCTCCATATCCTTGGCGGTGCCGATGCCGGGCAAGGCGAGCTTGGCGATCGGCTGGCCATCCAGCGTGAACGAGCGGACCTCGGTGCGGGCATCGACCAGATAGGTGACGACGAGCTTGCCGCCGACGACGAGCGCGCTGTCGATGGTCGATTTGGCTTCGGGCACGATCTCCTGCATCGCACCGCTGGCCGCGTCGAGCGCGACGATCCGCTGCAGCGGCGCATCCTTGTTGGTGAGGAAGATCAGCCGATCGCCCTGATTGCCGACGAGCGTCCAGTTATTCTCCAGCCCCTTCACCAGCGTCTGCGGCGTCGCATCGGGCTTGCGCAGGTCGATCAGTATGATTTCATACCGGTCATCGGTGCCTTCCGCCGAGGTGATGACGAGCCAGGCGCCGTCCTCGGTGAGTTCCGCGCTGTGGCCGAGCTTCGGCCGGTCGGGCGTCGCATAGACCAGCCGGTCCTCGGTCTGCGGGGTGCCGAGGCGGTGGAAGTAGACTTTGTGGTTCTCGTTGAGCGCCTGGAACGCCTCGCCTGCCTTGGGTTCGGGAAAGCGCGAATAATAGACGCCGCTGCCATCCTTCGCCCAGGCGAGGTTGGAGGATTTCACCCATTTGAGTTCGTCCGTCATCGGTTGCCCGTTCGTGACGTCGAGGACACGGACAGTGCGCCAGTCACTGCCGCCGTCCTGGATAGCGTAAGCCAGTTTGGTGCCGTCCTTTGAAGGCTTCCATTCGGCGAGCGCGGTGGCGCCGTCCTTCGCCCATGTGTTGGGATCGATCAGCGCACGCGGCGCGCCATTCAGGCCGGTGCGGACATAGAGCACCGACTGGTTCTGCAGCCCGTCATTGCGCGTGTAGAAATAATTGCCGCCGGCCTTCCTGGGCACGTCGAAACGCTCATAGTTCCAGAGCTGCGTCATCCGTTTCTTGATCGCGTCGCGGCCCGGCAGCGTCGCCAGATAGGCGTCGGTCACCTTGTTCTGCTCGGCCACCCATTGCGCGACCTTGGGATCGGTGCGGACGTCGTTTTCGAGCCAGCGATAGGGATCGGCGATCGGCTGGCCGAACTGAGTGTCAACGACATTGCCGCGTTCGGTGGTGGGGTAGGCGATCGGCGCGGCGAGCGCGGGGGTGACGGCGCTCAGCAGCAAGGCGGCGACAAGATTCTTCATCGGGCGAATGGCCTCACGGGCAAAAGGAAAGGCCGGAGACTAACGTCCCCGGCCTTGCATTCAACCCCGAGAGGTAACCTGAAAGGTTCAGGCGGCCTCGTCGAAATCTTCCTCGGTTTCCACCGGGCCCGAATCCTGGCCCTTGGCCGAGACGTCGCGGTCGACGAACTCGATGATCGCCATCGAAGCGGCGTCCGACGCGCGGATGCCGGCCTTGATGATGCGGGTATAGCCGCCGTTGCGATCCTTGTAGCGCTCGGCCAGGACGTCGAACAGCTTCACGAGCTGGGCGTCATCAAGCAGACGGGCGTGCGCGAGGCGACGATTGGCGAGGCCACCCTTCTTCGCCAGCGTCACCAGCTTCTCGACATAGGGGCGAAGCTCCTTCGCCTTGGCGAGCGTGGTGGTGATCTGCTCGTGCTTGATCAGCGCGGCCGACTGGTTGCGGAACAGAGCGGTACGGTGAGACGCGGTCCGCTGAAGCTTACGACCGCCTACGCGATGGCGCATGTTACTCTTCCTTCAGTTCGTCCCGGAGCCGTATCAGGTACTCCGGGCCAGGCGGTGTAAACGGGCCACCGCCCAAAGCCCTTAAAAGTCAGGTCGGAAAGACCCGCCCGATCAGAATTCCTGTTCGAGCTTCTTGGCCATTTCCTCGATATTCTCAGGCGGCCAGCCGGGGATTTCCATACCC
The DNA here is from genome assembly GCF_042693015.1 of Sphingomonas sp. DBB INV C78. Classification (NCBI taxonomy): domain Bacteria; kingdom Pseudomonadati; phylum Pseudomonadota; class Alphaproteobacteria; order Sphingomonadales; family Sphingomonadaceae; genus Sphingomonas; species Sphingomonas sp. DBB INV C78. Next base: position 3,824,222 of record NZ_CP170544.1, read on the forward strand.
AGACGCAGCCCCATCGAAGCGAGGACTTCCTTGATCTCGTTGAGCGACTTGCGGCCGAAATTCGGCGTGCGCAGCATCTCCGCCTCGGTCTTCTGCACGAGATCGCCGATGTAGATGATGTTGTCGTTCTTGAGGCAGTTCGCCGAACGGACCGACAGCTCGAGCTCGTCCACCTTCTTGAGGAGGTAGCGGTTGAGCTGGTTGGCGTTCTGCTCCGGCTCGCCACCCGCAGTCGGAACCGCGGCGACGCCGCCGACCGACGGAGCGGTCTGGACGAGCGCGTCGTCGAAGTGGACGAAGAGCTGAAGCTGGTCCTGGAGGATGCGGGCCGCATAAGCGAGCGCGTCTTCCGGGGTGACGGTGCCATCGGTCTCGACGGTCAGGGTCAGCTTGTCATAGTCAAGCTCCTGCCCGACGCGAGTGTTTTCCACCTTGTAGGCAACCTGACGAACCGGCGAGTAGAGCGCGTCGACCGGGATCAGGCCGATCGGCGCATCGGCCGGACGGTTGTTCGCGGACGGGACATAGCCCTTACCGATGTCGGCGGTCAGCTCCATGTTGAGCGTGGCGCCTTCGTCGAGGTGGCAGATCACCAGATCGGGGTTCATCACCTCAATGTCGCCGGTGGTAGCGATGTCACCCGCGGTGACTTCGGCCGGGCCGGTCGCCGAAAGCTGGAGACGCTTCGGGCCTTCGCCCTGCATGCGCAGTGCGATCTGCTTCACGTTGAGAACGATGTCGGTCACGTCCTCACGCACGCCGGCGAGCGACGAGAATTCGTGAAGCACGTTTTCGATCTTGATCGAGGTGACGGCCGCGCCCTGCAGCGACGAGAGCAGCACGCGACGCAGCGAGTTGCCCAGCGTCAGGCCAAAGCCGCGCTCCAGCGGCTCGGCAACGAAGGTCGCCTTGCGCTTGCTGTCGCCACCCGCCTTCTTCTCGAGGCCCTGCGGCTTCTTAAGTTCCTGCCAGTTCTTTGCGTTGACAGCCATGGACTTCCCCTTGGGGGTTGGACCGCCGCGCGTCCGCGACGGCCGGAAAACTTGAGCGGCGGAGGTCTGGTCGCCTCCGCCGAACACAATCAGACGCGACGACGCTTGGACGGGCGCACGCCGTTGTGCGGGATCGGCGTCACGTCGCGGATCGACGTGATGTGGAAGCCGACCGCCTGCAGCGCGCGGAGCGCCGATTCACGGCCCGAACCAGGGCCCTTGACCTCGACTTCGAGGGTGCGGACGCCATGTTCGGCGGCCTTCTTGCCGGCGTCCTCAGCCGCGACCTGCGCGGCGTAAGGGGTCGACTTGCGGCTGCCCTTGAAGCCCATCATGCCGGCGGACGACCAGGCAATCGCATTGCCCTGCGCGTCGGTGATGGTGATCATGGTGTTGTTGAAGCTGGCGTTCACATGGGCGACGCCGGCGGTGATGTTCTTGCGCTCGCGACGGCGAAGGCGCTGGGGTTCACGTGCCATGGATAGATCCTGACCTTAATCTTGCGTGGCGCCGGGCGGTCGCTCCAAAGAGCTTCGCCGCCGGCGGAGAAGCAGCGATTGCGCGCTTACTTCTTCTTGCCGGCGATCGGCTTGGCCTTGCCCTTGCGGGTGCGCGCATTGGTATGCGTGCGCTGACCGCGGACCGGCAGGCCCTTGCGATGGCGGAGCCCACGGTAGCAGGCGAGGTCCATCAGCCGCTTGATGTTCATCGCCACCTGGCGGCGAAGATCGCCTTCCACGGTGTAGCCGGCGTCGATCGCCTCACGGATCTGCAGAACCTCCTGGTCCGACAGCTCCTGGACGCGACGCTCGCGAGCGATGCCCAGCTTCGTGGTGATCTCCTTGGCCTTGGCCGGGCCAATGCCGTGGATGTAGGTAAGCGCGATTTCAACGCGCTTGTTGGTCGGGATGTTAACACCCGCAATACGTGCCACTTGACTATTCTCCTGCTCCACAGAACGGGTGGCTTTCCCGTTCCATCTCGACGCACCCCGCAAAGAACGAAAAAACGGCGCACGTCGAAACGCCGCCGGAACCGGTCTCTGGGGATAGGGGCCAAGTAAGGACCGGCCTGGCCGGAGTCAAGGAGGCAATCGCCGATTCGGGGCACTTTGCAAGGGGCCCGCGCTTCCGCTACGGCGCGCCGCAATGGCGATCCTAGACCAGCATCGCGCGGATATGGAAGCGCTTGCCCGCCGCGGCCGGGGCCGCCGGCTAATCCCCCGCGCCGGCGTGGATTTTGCCTCGAACGACTATCTCGGCCTCGCCGGATTGCCAGTGCTGGCCGATTCGGTGGCGGCCGCGATCGCGCGCGGCGTGCCGATCGGATCGGGGGGATCGCGGCTGCTGCGCGGCAATGATCCGGAGCATGAAGCGCTGGAGGCGGAGGCCGCCCAATTCTTCGGCTGCGAATCGGCACTGTTCTTCTCGTCGGGCTATGCCGCCAACACGACATTGCTGGCCGCGCTGCCCAGGCGGGGCGACCTAGTGGTCCATGACGAGCTGATCCACGCCAGCGTCCATGACGGGCTGCGCTGCGGGAAAGCGGAGCGGGTGGCAGCGACGCATAACGATGTCCAGGCTTTTGCCGACGCGATCCGCGGCTGGCGCGAGAAAGGCGGCAAGGGCCGCGTCTGGATCGCGATCGAGAGCCTCTACAGCATGGATGGCGACATCGCCCCGATCGCCGACCTGGCCGATCTGGCCGCGCGAGAAGACGCCTTCCTGCTGATCGACGAGGCCCATTCAACCGGCGTGTTCGGGCCGGACGGGCGCGGGCTGGCCGCGGCGTGGGAGGGCGAGGAGAATGTCATCACGCTCCGCACCTGCGGCAAGGCGCTGGGGTGCGAGGGCGCTTTGGTGTGCGGCCCGCGGGTCATCACCGATTATCTGGTCAATCGCGGCCGCGGCTTCATCTTCTCGACCGCGCCGTCGCCGCTGATGGCGGCCGCGGTGCGCGCGGCGCTGGGCCTGCTCAGAAGCGAGCCGGAGCGGCGCGAGCGGCTGATGGCGCTGATCGATCATGCCGCGGGGCTGGGCCTGCCGAAGACGGGATCGCAGATCTTGCCGATCATCATCGGCGACGACAAAAGAACGATGGCGATCGCGGCGGCGCTGCAGGAGGCGGGGCTCGATGTCCGGGGGATCAGGCCGCCGACGGTGCCGATGGGGACGTCGCGGTTGAGAGTCTCGTTGACACTCAATGCGGGGGTCGAGAATCTCAACTATCTTCATAACATATTGAAAACATTGATATGAATGCGCATGTCACCCAGGCGTTCGATGCCGCCCTGCGCTATGACGAAGCCGCGCTGGTGCAAGCGCATGCGGCGAGCGCGCTCGCGGAGCGGATCGCCGGCATGCCGCTGGCCGAGCGCCCCCGCATATTGGAGATCGGCTGCGGCACCGGGCTGCTGTCCGAAGCGCTGACGAAGCGGATCGATGGCGACTGGCTGCTGACCGATATCGCGCCGGCGATGGTGGAGCGCTGCCGGGTGCGGATCGGCGCGCGGGCGGACGTGCATTACGCGGTGGTGGACGGCGAGCGGCCCGAGGTGGACGGCCGCTTCGACCTGATCGCATCAAGCTTCACCTTCCAATGGTTCGCCGATCTGCCGGGCGCGATCATGAGGCTGAAGGCGCTGCTCGCCCCCGGCGGCAGGATCGCCTTCGCAACCATGGCGGACGGAAGCATCGGCGAATGGGATGCGGCGCACCGCGCGGCGACGGGCGAGGCGGCGGCGATGGGTGGCTATCCAAGGATCGAGGCGCTGGAGGCACTGGGCGCGACGATCCATAGCGAGCGCTTCGTCCAGCGCCATGCCGACGCCCGCGCTTTCCTGGCGAGCCTGCGCGCGATCGGCGCCCACCGCCCGCGCGAGCCACGTCCGCCCATGCCGACGCCGGCGCTCCGCCGCGCAATGGCGCTGTTCGAGGCGGACGGCGCGGCCGTCACCTACCATATCGCTTATGGGATCATCACGGCATGAGCCGGTTCATCGTCACCGGCACCGACACCGGCATCGGCAAGACCATCTTCGCCGCCGGCCTGACGGGCGCGATCGGGGCAACATACTGGAAGCCGATCCAGTCCGGGCTGGAGGAGGAAGCCGACAGCGAGACGGTGGCACGGCTGACCGGCCAGCCGGTGCTACCCGAAGGCTATCGCCTGGTCCGCCCGCTGTCTCCGCATCGTTCGGCCGAACTGGAAGGTGTGACGATCGACGCGGACGCGCTGGCCGTGCCCTCCTGCCCCGGCCCGCTGGTGATCGAGGGCGCCGGCGGGCCGCTGGTGCCGGTGACGCGAGCCACGCTGTTCGCCGACATCTTCGCGCGCTGGGGCCTGCCGGTAATCCTCTGCGCCCGCACCGGGCTCGGCACGATCAACCACAGCCTTGGGTCGATCGAAGCGCTGCGGGCGCGCGGCGTCCCCATCCACGGCATCGCCTTCATCGGTGAGGCGAATGAGGATAATGAGGCGACGATCGCCGAGATGGGCCGGGTGCGCCGGCTCGGCCGGCTGCCGTATCTCGACCCGCTGACACCAGAGACGCTGGCGGCGGCGTTTGCCGAAAGCTTCGACCTGAGCGCCTTCGCATGAGCCGCTCGCCCGTCTGGCACGCCTTCACCCAGCACGGCCTTGGCGAAGAGATCCCGCTGATCGACCGGGCCGAGGGCGCGACGCTCTACGGCGCGGACGGCCGGCAGTGGATCGACTGCATATCAAGCTGGTGGGTCATCACCCATGGCCATTGCGAGCCGCGCATCCAGCAGGCGATCCGCGACCAGACCGGCAAGCTCGACCAGCTCATCTTCGCGGGCTGGACGCATGAGCCGGCCGAGACGCTGGCGCGTTCGCTGGTGGAGATCGCGCCGGCGGGGCTGGAGCATGTCTTCTTCTCCGACAGCGGCTCCACCGCGGTCGAGGTCGCGCTCAAGATGGCGCTCGGCTATTGGCTCAACCGCGGCGAGCCACGACACCGCATCCTCGTGCTCGAACATGGCTATCATGGCGACACGATCGGGACGATGTCGGTGGGCGAGCGCGGCGTCTATAACCGCGCCTATCAGCCCTTGCTGTTCGATGTCGGCACCATCCCCTTCCCCACTGCCGGAGCGGAACAGGCGACGCTCGATGCCCTCGACGTAGCGTGCCGCAACGAGCAGCCGGCCGCCTTCGTCCTCGAACCGCTGCTGCTGGGCGCGGGCGGGATGCTGATCTATTCGCCGGCAGTGCTCAGGGAGATGCGCGCCATATGCGCGCGGCATGGCGTATTGTTCATCGCCGACGAGGTGATGACCGGCTGGGGCCGCACGGGAACCCGCTTCGCCTGTGATCAGGCCGGGATATCGCCCGACATAATGTGCCTGTCCAAGGGCCTGACCGGCGGCGCGCTGCCGCTGGCCGTGACCTTGGCGACGCCGGCGATCTTCGACGCGCATTATTCCGCCGATCGCGCGCGGATGTTCTTCCATTCGTCGAGCTACACGGCCAATCCCGTCGCCTGCGCGGCCGCCAACGCAAATCTCGCGATCTGGCGCGAGGAGCCGGTGCTGGAGCGGGTGGAGCAACTGGCGGCGATGCAGGCTGAGCGGCTGGCGCGGCTCGATGGGCGCGGGCGGATCAGTGGCAAGCGCCAGATCGGCACGATCACGGCGATGGAGCTGGCCGACGCGACCGGCAACTATCTGTCGACGCTGGGCCCGAGGCTAGGCGCTTTCTTCCGCGACCGCGGACTGCTGCTCCGGCCGCTCGGCAACACCGTCTATGTGATGCCGCCATATTGCATCACGGCCGGCGAACTCGACTGGATCTATGACGCGATCGAGGAAGCGGCGGGGCTGGCGTGACGATCGCCGCCGCTGCGCTCGCGATCCTGATCGTCAATCTCTGGACCTTCTTCCGCTTCTGGCAGGACAAGGCGCGGGCGCGATCCGGCGGGCGGCGGATTCCCGAAGCCAATCTGCTGGGGCTCGCGCTGATCGGCGGCACGCCGGCGGCGCTGCTTGCGCGTCAGGTGTTTCGCCACAAGACACGCAAGCAGCCCTTTTCGGGGCGATTGTTGGTGATTGCGGTGGTGCAGGTTAGCGTCGTGGTGGGGGCAATGCTGGCCTAAGCGGGCCTGGGTCCGCCCTTCACCGCGCCGGCTTCGCCACCAACGGGGCGATCGGCAGCAGGTCGTTCGCGGCCTTGATGGCGTCGGCGATCGGCAAATAGCGCATGTCGGTGCAGCCGAGGCTGAACGCCAGCGAGACCGTCGCCCCTGCCTTGTCGGTCCACTGCACCGTCCAGCTCGGCGCGTCGGTGCGGAAATTGTCGCATTCCTCGGGCCCGATGCGGCGGTCTACGGTGGGGCGATAGGGGGCGAGCATTTCCGCGATCTCGCGGAAAGTGTCGGCATCCGCGGTCAGCGTCTGTTCGCCCGGCTTCGCCACGAAGCGCGTGCCGACGAAGCGCACCGCCCCGATGGGCGTGATGCGCGAGCTGTAGACCGGGCAACTCCCGAAACATGGCCCCGCCGCTATGGTGATTTCGGCAAGGCCAGCAGCGACATCATTGTTGGCACGGGCCGGCGCCGCGCCGAGCGCGAGCAGCATCATGGCGCCTGCCGCTGTGATGAAACCCCGCATTGCTTGTCGACCCTCCGCGCTTACCGCCTGATTACCATCATATCGCGGTGGGTTCCCCCAATTTTGTGGTAACAGCATCGGCAAAGATCCGCCCGACTCAACAGGGTGGACGATCGGGTCGGTCCTGTGAGCTCTATTGGGGGTGCTAGGAATGGCCGTTACCGACCATGTCGATCTGCCGACATTCATCGAAGGCGTGAAGAAGCGTAATCCGGGTCAGCCGGAATTCGTCCAGGCGGTTCAGGAAGTCGCCGAGGACATTTACGACTTCATCGCCGACAAGGAACAATATCATCACTACCAGATCCTGCGTCGCATTGCGGAGCCGGACCGGGTGATTTCCTTCCGCGTCTGCTGGGAAGACGATAATGGCAATATCCGCGTGCAGCGCGGCTATCGCATCCAGAACAACAATTCGATCGGCCCCTATAAGGGCGGAATCCGCTTCCACCCCTCGGTCAACGAGAGCGTGCTGAAGTTCCTGGCGTTCGAACAGACGTTCAAGAACGCGCTCACGGGCCTGCCCATGGGTGGCGGCAAGGGCGGCGCCAACTTCAATCCCAAGGGCAAGAGCGATCATGAAGTGATGCGTTTCTGCCAGAGCTTCATGACCGAGCTCTATCGCCATGTCGGCGCGGACGTGGACGTGCCCGCCGGCGACATCGGCGTCGGCGCACGCGAGATCGGCTACATGTTCGGCCAGTATAAGCGCATCACCAACCAGTTCACCGGCGTGCTGACCGGCAAGGGCCTGGAATATGGCGGCTCGCTGATCCGGCCCGAGGCGACGGGCTATGGCGCGGTCTATTTCCTTGCCAACATGCTCGGCACGCGCGGGCAGGATCTGAAGGGCAAGACCGCGGTGATCTCGGGTTCGGGCAATGTCGCCACCCACGCCGCGGAAAAGATCGTCCAGCTCGGCGGCAAGGTGCTCACCCTGTCGGATTCCGAAGGCTTCATCCATGATCCCGACGGTATCACCCAGGAAAAGATCGATTGGGTGAAATCGCACAAGACCAAACGTCGCGGCCGCATCTCGGAATATGCGGGCGAGCATAAGGGGGCGACCTTCCATGCCGGCAAGACGCCCTGGGGCGTTCCCTGCGATGTCGCGTTGCCTTGCGCCACGCAGAACGAATTGCTCGGCGAAGATGCCAAGCTGCTCGTCAAGAATGGCTGCTATGCCGTCTCCGAAGGTGCCAACATGCCGACCGACCTGGCCGGCGTGCATGTCTTCAAGGATGCCCGCATCCTCTACGCGCCGGGCAAGGCCGCCAATGCCGGCGGTGTCGCGGTTTCGGGCCTGGAAATGAGCCAGAATTCGGAACGCCGCTCCTGGAAGGAAAGCGAGCTCCAGCAGCTGCTGCTCGATATCATGGCGGGCATCCATAACAGCTGCCTCACCTATGGCCGCGTCTCGGACGACTATGTTGACTATGTGAAGGGCGCCAATATCGCCGGCTTCAAGAAGGTCGCCGACGCGATGCTCGCCTACGGCGTGGTGTGATCACCTGATCTCCCCTCCCTGGAAGGGAGGGGCGCTTCAGGCCGATCGTCCCTGGACGATCTGAAACAGCCGGGGGCTGTTTCACCTGATGCGAGGGGTGGGTGGCGAGCGGCAGCGAGCTTCCTTCAGCGCAGCGCAAGGCTGCGCCAGCGGGCATCGAGCCCGCTGGCTCCGCTACCCACCCCCTATCCCCTCCCTTCCAGGGAGGGGCTGTGCTTCACATCTCCAACGCGCGGATCTCCGCGCTCGCCACCTGCAACCGTTCGGCCAGTTCGCCGGATATGTTGGCGAGCAGTCGGATCAGGATCGTCGGCCGTTGGGCCGCAAGTTCCTCCACCGCGGCCAGGCTGAAGCCGAGCAGTTCCACGTCGCTTTCCGCGACGACATCGGCCACGCGCGGGCCGCCGCCGATCAGCGCGCGCTCGCCGAAGCTCTGGCCCGGCCCCAACACGCTGAAGCGGACGGTCTTGAGGCCGGTGGGTGTCGCCACCTCGGCACAGACGCTGGCGCTGCCGCGCATGATGACGAAGAAGCGCGCCGCCTCCTCGCCCTCGCGCGCCAGCACGGTGCCGGCGGGGCGGGAGAGCGGCTCGGCGATCGCCTTCAGGCAGGCAAGGTCGTCTGCGCCCAGCCCGCGGAACAATTCGAACTCCGCGACATTCGCGGTCTGCATCTCTCCGCCCGGCAGCACCTCGGCAATCAACCGGTCCTCGCAATATTCCAGCGCGCGGTCACGGCTGTCGAATACGGCCCTGGAAAGATCGCCCAGCGTTTCGGCCAGATGCGCGTGGAGGCTGGCCAATGGCCCGTCCGCTTCGAGGTTGGCGAAGATCACCTTGTCGCCGGAACGGCGCATATCGGTGTGGAACTCCGCCAGCAGCGTGCGCGCCGCCGCATCGGCATGCGATACACGGCGCAGGTCGAGGATCAGATAATCCGCCTCCGCCGCAAGATCCTTGGCGCGGCGCAGCAGGCGATCGACCGATCCGAAGTAGAGCGCGTCCTGCACCGCGAGCAGGCGGATGCGCGGGCCGGCGCGAAACAATATCTCCAGCTCCCGCAACGACCGCGTCCGCTTCGACCGGACTTGCCGCCCGTCGAGCTCGTAGCGGATCACCGTGCGGGGGTCGGGGTGGGTACGGAACATGTGCAGGCCGAAACGCTCGGCGATCCGCTTGCACGCGGCCAATGCGCGGATGCTGTTGCCGTTGGCGTCGATCGGCGGGGAGAAGATCGCCACCGCGGCCTGGCCGGGGATCACCGCCAATATCCCGCCGGAAACCCCGCTCTTGGCCGGCAGCCCCACTTCATAGGCCCATTGCCCGGCATAATTATACATGCCGCAGCTCAGCATCACCGTCAGCACATCGGGGCAATATTCGGCGTCGAGCGCGCGCTTGCCCGTCACCGGGTTCACCCCGTCATTGACGAGCGTCGCGCCCATGATGGCGAGGTCGCGCGCGGTGACATTATAGGAACATTGCCGGAAATAGAGGTCGAGCACCTCCTCCGGTTCGCGCTCGATCATGCCCGCTGACAGCATCATCCACGCGATCGCGCGGTTCCTGTGCCCGGTCGCCTTTTCCGAGAGATAGGTCGCCTCGTCGAGCGTCAGCGCGCGCCCCGCGAAGCGCGCGAACATCGCCTCCAGATTGGCGCGCCGTTCCTCCACGTCCGCGCCCTCGATCAGCTCGGCGGTGGCGATCGCGCCCGAATTGACCATCGGGTTGAACGGGCGCTTGTTGACGGTATCGAGCGCGATCGAGTTGAAGCTGTCGCCCGAAGGCTCGACCCCCACTTGCTCCAGCACGCGATCACGCCCATGCACTTCCAGCGCATGGCCATAGACGAACGCCTTGCTGATCGACTGGATGGTGAAGGCACGGTCCCAGTCGCCCGCGACATGCACCGCCCCGTCCACCGTCGCGATGGCGATGCCGCAGAGCTTGGGATCGACCTTGGCCAGTTCGGGGATGTAGCTCGCCGGCGCGCCCTCGCCGATCGTGCTGATTTCCGCGTGGAGCGCCTTCAGGAAATCGTCGATCGGCCCGTCCATGCGCATGTCCCCTCACGCCATTTACGTTCGACCCGCTCTAGCCGTCTTTCCTCTGCGAAACCATGGAGTGACGCTTGTTGGCATATTTACCCGGATGATATTGACTCGATAATTTCACCCGGATAAATACCGGGCATATTCCATGGAGACGATCATGCCGACCTACACCGCCTTCCTGCAGGATATGTGGCTCGCCACCGGATCGCGGGGCGAGATCGTCGCCGCCATCCGCGCCATGCCCGATCCATCGCGCGCCAATGATCTGCTGGTGTTCGACGATGCCACCGGCCGACAGGTCGATTTCGATCTGCGCGACACGGCCGAGGAACCGGAAGCGGCGCGTCCGCGGGGTCGCCCCAGCCTCGGCGTCGTCGCGCGCGAAGTGACCTTGCTGCCCCGCCATTGGGATTGGCTTGCCGAACAACCCGAAGGTGCGTCGGCGGCACTCCGCCGTCTCGTCGAGGAGGCCCGCAAGCGCGACGATGGCGGCCGTGCAGGCAAGGACGCCGCCTTCCGTTTCATGACGGCCATTGCCGGCGATCGGGCCAATTTCGAGGAAGCGACCCGCGCGCTTTATGCCGGCGACATTGATCGGATGGCGGCCCTGATGGCCGAATGGCCAGTCGGCATCCGCAACCATGCCCTGTCGCTGGCGGTAGGAAGCGGCGCGATTGGCGGGTGACTCGTCCGCAATCACGTCTATCCTCCAGTCCCGACAGCATAAGCGTGGGAGAGAAGGGATGCCGAATGCGCGGGACGTGTCGATCGCATCATTGAGTGCCGTTAAGGCCAGGCAGAAGGATAAATGGCTCAGCCTGTTCGCGGAGGATGCGGTGCTGGAAGATCCGGTCGGCCCCTCGCCTTTCGATCCATCGGGGAACGGCCATCGCGGGCATGAAGCGATCGGGCGCTTCTACGACATGGTCAATTCCGCCAACAAAACCTTCGATTACAAAATTCTGCACTCCTATCTCTGCGGCAATGAGGTGGCGAGCGTCGCGCGCTTCTTCATCACCACGCAGGACGATGTCGCGCGCGAGATGGACCTGGTGATCGTCCACCGCATCAATGACGAAGGAAAGCTGGTGTCGCTGCGCGGTTTCTGGGAATTTCCCACGGGGGCCGACACGCATCTGGGCTGATCCTGCCGATCGGCCGCTGCACGGAGGGACGTCTGATGGATGAACCTGCAACTGCGCATGGCCGGGCGCCGGCGCTGCCCAGCGATCTCGGGCAGATGCGAACGATCATGGCGGCGGATCGCACGCTGATGGCGTGGATCCGCACGTCGCTGTCGATGCTCAGCTTCGGCTTCACGATCTACAAATTCCTCGATGGCATGGCGAAGGCGAGCGATCAGCCGCTCCCGCATCCCGAAAGCCCGCAGCGCGTCGGCCTCTTTCTGGTCGGCATGGGCGTCGCGGCGATCATCCTCGGCACCTTCAGCTATTGGGCGACGCTGAAGGATCTCAAGCGCGCGGAGGAGTTCCGCATCGGCCGGCCGACACTGCTGATGGCGGCGATCATGTGCGTGGCGGGCGTGGCATTGTTCGTCACCATGTCGACGCGGCTGGTGTGAACGCTATCGGACGCGCGCTGGGGGCGTTGCCAGGTCTTGCGTCCGCCATCCGCCTTACGGACGCCGCCGCGCCCCGCCGCCGGCGTCGAGATGGGTCTTCAACCGGTCGACCTGTTCGCTGAGCACCTGATCCACCAGCGGCGCGAGCTTCTGGAAGCCGGTGCCGGTATAGCCGCCGGCGACATAGGTCTGCTTGATCTTCGTGGCGCCACCTTCGGCGCTGATCGCCCAGGTCATCGTGCCGGCGATCGCGTCGCCCTGGAGCGGGCCGAGGCTGCCCGAGAAGCGCAGCACCTTGCCGGGATCGGCATAGAGGATGCGACCATGCTCGACGCCGCCGCCGTTGGGCAGCGTCTCGCAGAAGCAGCCGCCCGGGCGCGCGTCGATCGAGAGGTTTGCAGCCTTGCCCGAATAGGTGTGCTCGCCGTTCCACCAGTCGCCGACGCGGACCAGTGCGGCATAGGCCTCGGCGGGTGAGGCCGTGACAGTGATGGTGCGCGAGACTTGGAAGCCGGTGGGTGTCGACGATATGACTTCGGCGGCGGCAGGCGTTGTGGCGATGAGCGCGATCGCGGCCGACCGCATCCTGGCAAACATCTTGGCCCCTCCCCCTCTTCAGAGCGTGGAGCGCCTAATCAGGACCGATTGTCGCGGGGGGCAAGCCAAAAAGACACCGTTATCCCAGCGCTGGCTGGAATCCATGGCTCTATCCGCTCAACCGGCGTCGATTTCGAGAGAGCCATGGGCCCCAGCCTCCGCTGGGGCGACGATTGTCTCTATGTCAGCGGGCGGAAGGCGCCGGCAGGACGCCCTCCTCCCTGATCATTTGGGGCCGAGAATGCCCTCGATCGAGGCTTCGACCTCGGCGATGGGCGCCATGCCATCGACGCGGGTCACGAGGCCGCGGGCTTCGTAGATCGGCAGGATCGGCGCGGTCTTGGCGCGATATTCGGCCATGCGCGTGCGCACCGTTTCCTCATTGTCGTCGGGACGGCGCTTGAACTCTGTGGAGCCGCAGACGTCGCAGACGCCCTCAACCTTCGGCTGCTTGAATGTGTCGTGATAGCCTTCACCGCACTTGGCGCAGGTGAAGCGGCCGGTGATGCGCTCGACCAGCGCATCCTCGTCAACGCCCAGTTCGATCACATGATCGAGCGAGCGATTGCGGCTGGCCAGCAGGCCATCGAGCGATTCCGCCTGCGCGGCGGTGCGGGGATAGCCGTCGAAGATCACGCCGGTTTCCGGCGAAAGCGCATCGAGCTGCTCGCCGATAAGGCCCGAGACGATCTCATCCGAAACCAGTTCGCCGGCTTCCATCACCGCCTTGGCCTTGAGGCCGATCGGCGTTCCCGCCTTTACGGCGGCGCGCAGCATATCACCGGTCGAAAGCTGAACCATGCCGCGTTCGGCGACGAGCCGGCTCGCCTGCGTACCCTTGCCCGCGCCCGGAGGCCCCAGCAGAATGATGTTCATCGGAAGCTATATCCCCTCTTATGCCGAAGATGGCGTAGCATCTCGGCAGAGTTTTCCAAGCCGCCCCTTTTGCGAGACGGCCCGAAATCCCTCTAGCGACGCACGCCGCCCTTGAGCTTCGCCTTCTTGATGAGGTCGCCATATTGATGGGCGAGCAGATGGCTCTGGATCTGCGTGACCGTATCGATCGTGACGTTGACGACGATCAACAGGCTGGTGCCGCCGAGCGCGAAGCTGATGCCCGCCCGCGACGCCAGATATTCCGGCACAAGGCAGATCAGCGTCAGATAAGCGGCGCCGAGCACGGTGATGCGGGTCAGCACATAATCCAGATAGTCGGCGGTGCTCTTGCCGGGACGGATGCCGGGGATGAAGCCGCCATAGCGCTTCAGATTGTCCGCCGTCTCCTCCGGGTTGAAGACAACCGCGGTGTAGAAGAAGCAGAAGAAGATGATACCCGCCGCATAGAGCAGCATGTAGATCGGCGCGCCATGGGCGAGGTTGAGGTTGAGCCAGCTCAGCACCGAACCCCAAATCGTCTCGTCATTCACCCGCTGGCCCGCGAACTGGCTGATCGTCAGCGGCATCAGCAGCAGCGACGAGGCGAAGATCGGCGGGATCACGTTGGCGGTGTTGATCTTGAGCGGCAGAAAGCTCTTGTCGCCCTGCATCATGCCCTTGGCCGTCTGGCGTTTGGGATATTGGATCAGCACGCGGCGCTGCGCGCGTTCCATGAAGCAGATGAACAGGATCAGGCCGGCGATCAGCAGAATGACGCCGATGATCAGCACCGGCGAGAGCGAGCCGGTGCGGCCGCCTTCGAAGAGCTGGGCGAGGTGCGTCGGCAGCGAGGCGACGATGCCCGCCATGATGATCAGCGAGACGCCGTTGCCGATACCGCGGCTGGTGATCTGCTCACCCAGCCACATCAGGAACATGGTGCCGCCGATCAGCGAGATGACGGTGGTGATGCGGAACAGCATGCCCGGATCGAGCACGGCCGACATGCCCTGGTCCGCGCCCCAGCTTTCGAGGCCGACCGAGATGAAATAGCCCTGGATCGCCGTGAGCAGGACCGTGCCGTAGCGGGTATACTGGTTCAGCTTCTTGCGGCCGCTTTCACCTTCCTTCTTGATCGCGGCGAGCGTCGGCGACAGCGAGGTCGCGAGCTGAACGACGATCGAGGCGGTGATGTAGGGCATCACGCCGAGCGCGATGAGGCTCATGCGCTCCAGGCTGCCGCCCGAGAAGGTGTTGAAGAAGTCCAGCACGCCACCCTTGGTGGTGTTGAACTGGTTCTGCAGCGCGACCGGATCGATGCCCGGCAGCGGCACGAAGCTCAAGAGTCGGAACACGATCAGCGCGCCGAGCGTGAACCACAGGCGCTTCTTGAGTTCGGTCGCCTTCGCGAACTGGGCGAGACTGACGTTGGCGGCCAGTTGTTCGGCTGCGGATGCCATGCGTTTAACGACCTCGGAAAAATTGAAGGCGGCGGAGTGCCTCTACGCCCCCCGCCGCCTCATATAGTGTCTGGCTCGCGCTTGTCAGCCCGGAACCTTCAAGGCGGCTCAGGCTTTCGCCGCGGCCTTCTTGGCTTCCTTGTCGGCGGCGCGCGCCTTCTGGACCACGCGATGCTTGGCGGCGGCCTTCTCGGCGGCCGGAACCACCGCGATCACCTCGACCGAACCGCCGGCCTTCTCGATCGCTTCCTTCGCGCCCTTGGACACGCCGGCGACGTTGAACGACAACTTCGCGGTCAGCTCACCCTTGCCGAGGATGCGCACGCCGTCCTTGCCGCCACGGGCAATGCCGGCGGCCTTGAGCGCGGCATGATCGATCACCGCCTTGGCGTCGAGCTTGCCGGCATCGACCAGCTTCTGGATCTCGCCCAGATTCGCTTCCGCAAAATCCTTGGCGAAGATGTTGTTGAAGCCACGCTTCGGCAGACGCATGTGGAGCGGCATCTGACCGCCCTCAAAGCCCTTGATCGAGACGCCCGAGCGGCTCTTCTGACCCTTCTGGCCGCGGCCGGCAGTCTTGCCGAGGCCCGAGCCGATGCCGCGTCCAACGCGAACCCGGCCCTTGCGGGCACCATCATTGTCGCGGATGTCGTTCAGTTTCATATCTTGCACTCGCTTTCGCTTTTGTCGCGCCGGGATGGAGGCGAGGCCCCTACCCCTTCTGTCTTTCCGACGGAAGCCTTAATCGATTCGCGCTACGGTGCGGCCGAAGCCTTCACCGTAGCGCCAATTTGATCCCGGCTTTCGCCCGGAGGGTCGAAGGCTCAGCCCTCGACCTTCACCATGTGCTGCACTTTGCGGATCATACCGCGAACTTCGGGGCTATCCTCGAGCTCCCGGGTCCGGTGCATCTTGTTGAGGCCGAGGCCGATCAGCGTCGCGCGCTGATCCGCCGTGCGGCGGATCGGCGAGCCGACCTGGGTCACCTTGATGGTCGCCATGTCCGATTACTCCGTGACAGCCGCGGCGTCGGCTTCCGCCACCTCGGCCGAAGCACCGCCGCGACCCAGGAGGTCAGCGATCTTCTTGCCGCGGCGCTGGGCTACCGACTTCGGGCTGGTCTGATCCTTGAGCGCCTCGAAGGTCGCACGGATCATGTTGTAGGGGTTCGAGGTGCCGACCGACTTGGTCACCACGTCGGCAACGCCCAGGCTTTCGAAGATGGCGCGCATCGGGCCACCCGCGATGATGCCGGTGCCCTGCGGCGCCGAACGAAGCGTCACGCGGCCCGCACCGAAATGGCCGTTGCCATCATGGTGCAGCGTGCGGCCTTCGCGCAGCGGAACGCGGACCATCGCCTTCTTGGCAGCGGCAGTCGCCTTCGAGATCGCTTCCGGAACTTCGCGCGCCTTGCCATGGCCGAAGCCGGCCCGGCCCTTGCCGTCGCCGACGACGACGAGGGCTGCGAAGCCGAAGCGCTTACCGCCCTTCACGGTCTTCGACACGCGGTTGATGTGGACGAGCTTTTCGATCAGCTCCTCGCCACCTTCCTCGGCGCCACCGCGACGATCGTCGCGACGACCGCGCTGGCCGTCACGGCCACGGCCGCCACGGTCGCCACCGGGGCCACGACCACGGCCGCCACGCGGACCACGGCCCTGACGCTCGCCTTCCGGAGCGCTGCCAGCGGCGGGAGCCGCTTCAACGACCTGGTTTTCGGTTTCGTCAGCCATATTAGAACTCCAGTCCGCCTTCGCGGGCGGCGTCGGCAAGAGCCTTCACCCGACCATGGAACAGAAAGCCACCGCGATCGAACACGACCTGGGTGACACCGGCGGCCGAAGCGCGCTCGGCCAGGCGCTTGCCAACCGCCGCAGCGGCATCGGCAGTCGCGCCGGTCGTGCCACGCACGTCCTTGTCGAGCGTCGACGCGGCAGCAACGGTGCGGCCAGCCGCATCGTCGATCACCTGGGCGTAGATGTGACGGCCCGAGCGATGCACCGAAAGGCGCGGACGGGTGCCGCCACGGGCGCGGAGCGCGGTGCGGACGCGCTGGCGCCGCTTCGCGAAATGAGAAAGCTTGGCCATTACTTCTTCTTCCCTTCCTTGCGGAAGATGAACTCGCCGGCATATTTGATGCCCTTGCCCTTATAGGGCTCCGGCTTGCGCCAGCGGCGGATCTCGGCGGCGACCTGGCCGACCTGCTGCTTGTCGATGCCGCTGATCTGGACGGTCGTCTGATCCGGCGTGGCGATCGTGATGCCTTCCGGCACCGCGAAATCGACGTCGTGGCTGTAGCCGAGCTGCAGCTTCAGGTTCTTGCCCTGAAGATTAGCGCGGTAGCCGACGCCCGTGATCTGCAGGGTCTTCGAAAAGCCCTCGGTCACGCCCGTCACCAGGTTCTGCACCAGCGTGCGCTGCATGCCCCAGAAGGAGCGCGCCCGCTTCGTCTCGTTCGCCGGCTGGACCGAGATCCCGCCGTCTTCGAGCGCGTAGGTGACTTCGTCGGCCAGCGGGATCGAGAGGGTGCCCTTGGGACCCTTCACCGAAAGCTGACGGCCTTCGATCGTGGCGGTCACGCCCGCGGGCACGGCCACCGGCTTCTTACCAATGCGGGACATTAGAAGACCTCCGCAAGGATCTCGCCGCCCACATTCTGCTCACGCGCTTCCGCGTCGGACAGAACGCCCTTCGGCGTCGAGACGATGGTGATGCCCAGCCCGTTGCGGACGCGCGGCAGTTCCTTGGAACCGGAATAGACGCGGCGCCCCGGCTTGGAGACGCGGGCAACGTGCTGGATCGCGGGCTGGCCCTCGAAATATTTCAGCTCGATGCGCAGGCCATTGTGGCCGGCAAGGTCTTCCTCGCTGTAACCACGGATATAGCCTTCGCGCTGAAGCACGTCGAGAACACGGGCACGCAGCTTGGACGCAGGCGAAAGCACGCTGTCCTTGCGGGCGCGCTGGCCGTTGCGGATGCGGGTGAGCAGATCACCCAAAGGATCGGTCAGAGCCATCTTCGTTCCTTACCAGCTCGACTTCGTGACGCCCGGGATCAGGCCCTTGTTGGCCAGATCGCGCAGCTGGACACGGCACAGCCGGAACTTGCGATAATAAGCGCGCGGGCGCCCGGTCAGCTCGCAGCGGTTGCGGACCCGCGTGGGGTTCGCGTTGCGCGGCAGCGCCGACATCTTGAGACGCGCCATGATGCGCTCGCCCTCATCGAGGGTTTCATCATTCGCGATCGCCTTGAGACGCGCATACTTGCCGGCATAAGCCTTGACCAGCTTCTTGCGCTTCTCGTTCTTGTTGATCGAACTCAGTTTCGCCATGACTTAAGTTCTCTTTCCTTATCGGATCGAGCCTGTCTCCATGTGGAGCTTCAGGCCGCCTTCTTCTCTTCGGTTACGACCGGCTGCGGGAACGGGAAGCCGAACAGACGGAGCAGCTCGCGCGCTTCATCATCGGTGTTCGCCGTGGTCGTGACGATCACGTCCATGCCGCGGATCTTGTCGATCTTGTCGTAGCTGATCTCCGGGAAGATCAGCTGTTCCTTCAGGCCGCAGGCATAGTTGCCACGGCCGTCGAACGACTTGTCGGACAGGCCACGGAAGTCGCGGACGCGCGGCAGCGCGATCGTCACGAAGCGATCGAGGAATTCGTACATCCGCTCGCGACGAAGGGTGACCTTCGTGCCGATCGGCATGCCTTCACGCAGCTTGAACTGCGCGATCGACTTCTTCGCCTTCGTGATGACGGCCTTCTGACCGGCAATCGCGGTCATTTCCTGGGCCGCGACCTCGACCTTCTTCTTGTCCTGGGTCGCCTCGCCGACGCCCATGTTCAGCACGATCTTGTCGAGCTTGGGCACCTGCATCGGGTTGGTGTAACCGAACTTCTCGGTCATCGCCTTGACAATGCTGTCTTCATACAGCTTGCGCAGGCGCGGCTTGTACTGATCAGCCATTGATCTGCTCCCCGGACTTCACGGCCACGCGGACCTTCTTGCCGTCCTTGATTTCGAAGCGGACGCGCGTCGGCTTGCCGTCGGCGGTCACGTGCGCGACCTTCGAGACATGCATCGGCGCTTCCACACGCTCCAGGCCACCCTGCGGGTTGACCTGGGTCGGCTTGCGGTGGCGGGTCGCGACGTTGACGCCGGACACGATCACCTTGCCCTCCTTGGGCAGCGACTTGGTGACTTCGCCGGTCTTGCCCTTGTCCTTGCCGGACAGGACGATGACCTTGTCACCCTTCTTGATCTTCAACGCGGCCATCACAGCACCTCAGGCGCGAGCGAAATGATCTTCATGTGACCAGCGGCGCGCAGCTCGCGAACAACCGGGCCGAAGATACGGGTGCCGATCGGCTCCCCGCTATTCTTGTTGATCAGAACGGCGGCGTTGCCGTCGAACCGGATCGTCGAACCGTCGGGACGATGAATGTCCTTGGCGGTGCGGACGATGACGGCGCGATGGACGTCGCCCTTCTTCACCTTGCCGCGCGGCGCGGCTTCCTTGATCGACACGACGATCACGTCGCCGACCGTGGCGGTGCGACGCTTGGAACCGCCGAGCACCTTGATGCACTGGACGCGCTTGGCGCCCGAGTTGTCAGCCACGTCCAGGTTGGACTGCATCTGAATCATGGATCAGTCCTCCTTAACCGGCGACGGCGGGGGTTTCGGCCCCGACCTTGCCCAGAACGCGCCACGTCTTCAGCTTGGAGATCGGCGCGCATTCCTCGATGCGGACGGTCTCGCCTTCCTTGAAGACATTGCCCTCGTCATGGGCGTGATACTTCTTCGAACGGCGGATGATCTTGCCGTAGAGCGCGTGCTTAACCTTACGCTCCACGAGAACCACCACCGTCTTGTCGGTCTTGTCGGAGACCACCGTCCCCGTCAGCACACGCTTCGGCATGACTGGTGTCTCCTTACTTGGCCGCCGAGCGCGAACGCTCGGTCTGCAGGGTTTTGATCTGCGCGATGGTGCGACGCACCTCACGCACCCGCGACGGCTTCTCGAGCTGGCTGGTGGCGGCCTGGAAGCGCAGGTTGAACTGCTCACGCTTCAGTTCGCCGAGCTGCTCGGAGAGCTGGTCGTCGGTCTTGGTGTTGAGATCGCTGATCTTGGCCATGTTACGCAGCCTCGTAAATCGATTCACCGAGGCGGGCGACCACCTTGGTCTTGATCGGCAGCTTTTCCATCGCGCGCTCGAAAGCGACGCGGGCGAGCGGGCCGGGAACGCCGTCGAGCTCGAACAGGATGCGGCCGGGCTTGACCCGCGCAGCCCAGAACTCGGGCGAACCCTTACCGGAGCCCATGCGGACTTCGGCCGGCTTCGACGAGACCGGAACGTCCGGGAAGATGCGGATCCACAAACGCCCCTGGCGCTTGATGTGACGCGTGATCGCGCGGCGGGCCGCTTCGATCTGGCGGGCGGTGATCCGGTCCGGCTCCAGAGCCTTCAGGCCGAAGGCGCCGAAGTTGAGCTGGGTGCCACCCTTGGCGTCGCCATGGATGCGGCCCTTGAAGGCCTTGCGGAATTTTGTGCGCTTTGGTTGCAGCATTTCTTAATCGCCTTCTGACACCGATTGTCCGGTCGATCAGGCGACGTGGAAAGGGGTAAACCCCTTACCGCGCCGGCCGGACCCCCGACGTCTGAGCTTCCATCATGAGCCGATCCTGGGCGAGCGGATCATGGCCGAGAATCTCGCCCTTGAAGATCCACACCTTGATCCCGCACACGCCATAAGCGGTGTGGGCTTCGGCTTCGGCATAATCGACATTCGCGCGCAGCGTGTGCAGCGGCACGCGGCCTTCGCGATACCATTCGGTCCGCGCGATTTCCGCGCCGCCGAGACGGCCGGCGCAGGTGATGCGGATGCCTTCCGCGCCGAGACGCAGCGCCGACTGAACGGCACGCTTCATGGCACGACGGAACGCGACGCGGCGCTCGAGCTGATCGGCAACGCCCTGGGCGACGAGCTTGGAGTCGATTTCCGGCTTGCGGATCTCGACGATGTTCAGGCTCACGTCCGACGAGGTCATCGCGCCGAGCGTCTTGCGCAGCTTCTCGATGTCCGCGCCCTTCTTGCCGATGATGACACCGGGACGGGCAGCGTAGATCGAGATGCGGCACAGCTTGGCCGGACGCTCGATGACCACCTTGGAGATCGCGGCCTGCGGCAGCGCCTTCATGATGAACTTGCGGATCTTCAGATCCTCAAGCAGCAGGCGGCCATAATCGGCGCCTTCGGCGAACCAGCGGCTGTCCCAGGTGCGGTTGATCTGCAACCGCATGCCGATCGGGTTAGACTTCTGACCCATATTATTCTCCAGCCTCTTCCTGCTCGCGGACGACCACGCGCAGGCGCGAGAACGGCTTGATGATGCGGGTGGAACGACCGCGGGCGCGGGTGGCGAAGCGCTTCATGACGAGGCCCTTGCCGACCGAGGCTTCCTTCACGACGAGCGCATCCACATCGAGATTGTGGTTGTTCTCGGCGTTGGCGATCGCGCTCTGAAGCACCTTGCGCACGTCGACAGCCATCGCCTTCTTCGAGAAAGCGAGGATGTTGAGCGCGTCGCCGGCCTTCTTGTTGCGGATCAGCGCCGCGACCAGGTTCAGCTTCTGGGGGCTGCCACGGACGGTGGTGGCCACCGCCAGGGCTTCCTTGTCACCCACCTTGCGGGGAGATGCAGGCTTAGACATCAGCGCTTGCCCTTCTTGTCGGCGGCGTGGCCGGGGAAGTAGCGCGTCGGCGCGAATTCACCCAGCTTGTGACCGACCATGTCTTCATTGACCGACACCGGCACGAACTTGCGGCCGTTGTAGAGATTGAAGGTCAGGCCAACGAACTGCGGAAGGATCGTCGAACGGCGCGACCAGGTCTTGATCGGAGCGCGAGCGCCCGATTCCTGGGCCGATTCGGCCTTCTTCAGCAGATGCAGGTCGACAAACGGACCTTTCCAGACGGAGCGGGCCATCGCTTACCTCTTCTTCTTCGCGTGACGCGAACGGATGATGAACTTGTCCGTGGACTTGTTCGAACGGGTGCGGGCACCCTTGGTCGGCTTGCCCCACGGGGTGACCGGATGACGGCCGCCCGAGGTGCGGCCTTCACCGCCGCCATGGGGGTGATCGACCGGGTTCTTGGCGACGCCGCGGGTAAGCGGACGCTTGCCGAGCCAGCGGTTGCGACCGGCCTTCGCCAGGTTCTGGTTGGCGTTGTCCGGGTTGGACACCGCACCGACCGTGCACATGCAATCCGAGCGGATGTAACGCTGCTCGCCCGAGTTCAGGCGAACCATCACCATGCCCTTGTCGCGGCCGACGATCTGCACATAAGTGCCGGCGGCACGCGCGATCTGGCCACCCTTGCCGGGCTTCATCTCGACATTGTGGACGATCGTGCCGACCGGGGCCTGGCCGATTTCCATCGCGTTGCCGGGCTTGGTATCGGTCTTCTTGCCGGCCACGACCACGTCACCGGCAGCGAGACGCTGCGGCGCGATGATGTAGGCGACCTCGCCGTCCTCATACTTCACCAGCGCGATGAAGGCCGAACGGTTGGGGTCATATTCCAGGCGCTCGACGGTCGCGGGCTGATCCCACTTCCGGCGCTTGAAATCGACGAAGCGATACTTCTGCTTGTGGCCGCCAGCGATGCCGCGCGCGGTGGCGTGGCCCTGGTTGTTGCGGCCGCCGGACTTGCGCTTGCCTTCGGTAAGCGCCTTGACCGGCTTGCCCTTCCACAGCGACGACTTGTCGACGAGGATGAGGCCGCGCCGTGCCGGGCTGGTCGGGTTATAATGCTTCAGCGCCATGGCGTCAGATCCCCGTCGTCACGTCGATGGACTGGCCTTCGGCCAGCGTCACGATCGCCTTCTTCACGTCCGAGCGGCGGTAGGGCGCGCCCTTCCACTTCTTGGTCTTGCCCTTCTGGACGATCGTGTTCACGCCCGTCACCGAGACATTGAACAGCGCTTCGACAGCGGCCTTGATCTCAGGCTTGCTGGCGTCGCCGGCGACCTTGAAGACAACCGCATTATGCTCGGAGAGCAGGCTGGTCTTCTCGGTGATGTGCGGGGCGAGGACGACGTCGTAATGACGCAGCGCCACCGCTTCCTTTTGCTTCTTAGCCATTGAGGCGCGCCTCCAGCTTCTCGACGGCGGCGCGGGTCAGCACCAGCGTGTCATGCTTCAGAATGTCGTAGACGTTCGCACCGATCGCCGGCAGCAGATTGACGCCCTTGATGTTGCTCGAAGCCAGCGCGAAGCTGACGTTCAGCGCT
Organism: Sphingomonas sp. DBB INV C78; assembly: GCF_042693015.1. Taxonomy (NCBI): domain Bacteria; kingdom Pseudomonadati; phylum Pseudomonadota; class Alphaproteobacteria; order Sphingomonadales; family Sphingomonadaceae; genus Sphingomonas; species Sphingomonas sp. DBB INV C78. The sequence goes on from NZ_CP170544.1 coordinate 3,847,218, forward strand.
TCACCGTCGATCACCAGCGCCTTGGCGCCGAAACCGAGCTTGGCGAGCTGACCGGCCAGCGTCTTGGTCTTGCCTTCAGCAACGTCGAGCGCGTCGACGATGATCAGGTTGCCGTCCTTGGCCTTGGCCGAGAGCGCCATCTTGAGACCGAGCGCACGAACCTTCTTGTTCAGCGACGGGTTGAAATCACGAACGCGGGCGCCGTGAGCCTTACCACCGCCGATGAACACCGGTGCGCGGCGATCGCCGTGACGAGCCGTACCGCCGCCCTTCTGGCGACCGAACTTCTTGCCCGAACGTGCGACGTCCGAACGCTCGCGGGTGCCGCGGGCGGTGCCGCGACGCTTCTCGAGCTGCCAGGTGATGACACGGTGCAGGATGTCCGCGCGCGGCTCGAGGCCGAACACGTCGTCCGCGAGTTCGATGTCGCCCGACGCCTTTGCGTCGAGGGTCTGAACCTTGACCTTCATGATCAGCCCTCCTGGCCTTCGGCGGCTTCGGCAGCGACTTCGGCCGGAGCCTCGGTCTGCGGAGCGGCATCGTTGCTGGCGGCCTTCTTCACCGAGGCCGGATAGGGCGCATCAGCGTGACGCGCGACCTTCACCGAATCCTTGACGATCAGCCAGGCGCCCTTGGAACCGGGCACCGAACCCTTGACGAACAGAAGCCCGCGCTCGACGTCGGTCGAAACGATTTCGAGATTCTGCTGCGTGCGCTGACGGTCGCCCATGTGGCCGGCCATCTTCTTGTTCTTGAAGACCTTGCCCGGATCCTGGCGGTTGCCGGTCGAACCGTGCGAACGGTGCGAGACGGAAACGCCGTGGGTCGCGCGCAGACCGCCGAAGCCCCAACGCTTCATGGCGCCCGCAAAGCCCTTACCCTGGGTCTGGCCGGCGATGTCGACCAGCTGGCCCGGCACGAAATGGTCGGCGGCGATTTCCGCGCCAACCTCGAGCACGGCGTCATCGGCCACGCGGAATTCCACGAGACGCGCCTTGGGCTCGACTTCCGCCTTGGCGAAATGCCCACGCTCGGGCTTCGAGATATTCTTGACCTTCGCGGTCCCCGCGCCGAGCTGCACGGCCACATAGCCGTCCCGCTCCTTGTCGCGGACCGAAACGACCTGAGCGCCTTCCAGCGAGAGGACAGTCACGGGAACGTGACGGCCGTCTTCCTGGAACAGGCGGGTCATCCCCATCTTCTTCGCGATCACGCCAGTGCGCATGATCTGCTCCTTCCAACAGAGGCTCCCGTTATCGGGGAGCGTGCCAACGAAAAAGGCCCCGGCGAACCGCCGAAGCCCAGCCCAATGAAACCTTGCCCCCGTCAGGGCCATTTTTCCGCTTCGTCAAAAGCGAAAGACGGGGACTCGGGCGCCAGCAAGCTGGCCGGTATCCCTACTCTTCCGTCACGCGACTAAAATGCCTGGGTCGATGCCTTGGGCAAAATCGCATGAGGCGCTGCGGCCGATTCGGCTGCAGCGAGAGCCGGCCTCTTAGGCCAGTTTGATCTCGACATCAACACCCGCGGCGAGATCGAGCTTCATCAGCGCGTCGACCGTCTGCGGCGTGGGCTGCACGATATCCAGGAGGCGCTTGTAGGTGCGCACCTCGAACTGTTCGCGCGACTTCTTATCGATGTGGGGGCCACGGTTGACCGTGAACTTCTCGATGCGCGTCGGGAGGGGAATGGGACCGCGGATAAGCGCGCCGGTACGTCGGGCGGTGTCGGCGATGTCGCCGGTGGCCTGATCAAGCACGCGATGGTCGAACGCCTTAAGGCGAATGCGGATGTTCTGCGTTTCCATTTCTCTACCGATGCGAAAGAGCCGTGCCCCGACCAATCAGCGCCGAATCCCTCGGCGAATCTGTCGGAAGCAAAAAATTACCGGCCGGCTCCCTAGGGGAGCCGGCCGGTATATGCAACCAATTACTTGGTGATCGTGCCGACGACGCCGGCGCCGACCGTACGGCCGCCTTCGCGAATCGCGAAGCGCAGACCCTGGTCCATGGCGATCGGGGCGATCAGCTTGATGCCGAGCGAGACGTTGTCGCCGGGCATGACCATCTCGGTGCCTTCCGGCAGCGTCACTTCGCCCGTCACGTCGGTCGTGCGGAAGTAGAACTGCGGACGGTAGTTGGCGAAGAACGGCGTGTGACGGCCACCCTCGTCCTTCGACAGCACGTACACCTCGGCCGAGAATTCGGTGTGCGGGGTGATCGTGCCCGGCTTGGCCAGAACCTGACCACGCTCGACCTCTTCACGGCCAACGCCGCGGATCAGCGCACCGATGTTGTCGCCAGCCTGGCCCTGATCGAGCAGCTTGCGGAACATTTCGACGCCCGTGACGGTGGTCTTGCGGGTGTCCTTGATGCCGACGATCTCGACTTCCTCGCCAACCTTGACGATGCCGGTTTCGACACGGCCGGTGACGACGGTGCCGCGACCCGAGATCGAGAACACGTCTTCGATCGGCATCAGGAACGACTTGTCGAGCGGACGCTCCGGCTGCGGAATCCAGCTGTCGACAGCCGCCATCAGCTTCAGAACGGCGTCGTGGCCGATTTCCGGGGTCTTGTCCTGGAGGGCGGCAACGGCCGAACCCGGGATGATCGGAATGTTGTCGCCGTCGAACTCATACTTCGACAGAAGCTCGCGAACCTCGAGCTCGACGAGCTCCAGGATCTCGGCGTCGTCGACGAGATCGACCTTGTTCAGGAACACGACAAGCTGCGGCACGCCGACCTGACGGGCGAGCAGGATGTGCTCGCGGGTCTGCGGCATCGGGCCGTCGGTGGCCGACACGACCAGGATCGCGCCGTCCATCTGGGCGGCACCGGTGATCATGTTCTTCACATAGTCGGCGTGGCCCGGGCAATCGACGTGCGCATAGTGACGCGCTTCGGTCTCATACTCGACGTGAGCGGTCGAGATGGTGATGCCACGCTCGCGCTCTTCCGGAGCCTTGTCGATGTTGTCGTAGCTGGTGAAGGTCGCGCCGCCGGTTTCGGCGAGCACCTTGGTGATCGCGGCCGTCAGCGAGGTCTTGCCGTGGTCGACGTGACCGATGGTGCCGATGTTGCAGTGCGGCTTCGTCCGCTCGAACTTAGCTTTCGCCATTGTATCCTACCTTCTTCTCAAACCGTTTTCCGGGACGCGCCGCCCGATGCGGACGCGCCCATACCTGCAAATTTAGCTTTACGCCAGCTTCGCCTTGACCTCGTCCGCCACGTTCTGCGGAACTTCGTCATAATGCGAGAACTGCATGCTGTATTGCGCACGCCCCTGCGTGAACGAGCGGAGCTGGTTCACGTAGCCGAACATGTTGGCGAGCGGCACCATCGCCTCGACCACCTGGGCGTTGCCCCGGCTGTCGGTGCCCTGGATCTGGCCGCGACGGCTGTTCATGTCGCCGATCACGTCACCCAGATAATCTTCCGGCGTCACCACCTCGACCTTCATGATCGGCTCGAGGAGCTTGATGCCGGACTTCTGAGCCGCTTCGCGCATCGCGCCACGGCCAGTGATTTCGAACGCCAGAGCCGACGAGTCGACGTCGTGATAGGCGCCGTCCGTCAGCGTCGCGGTGAAGTCGATGATCGGGAAGCCGATCAGCGAACCGGTGGCCGCAACCTCGCGAATGCCCTTTTCGACCGACGGGATATATTCGCGCGGAATGTTGCCGCCCTTGACCTCGTCGACGAACAGGATGCCCTGGCCGCGTTCGCCCGGCTCGACCGTGATCTTCACGCGACCGAACTGACCCGAACCACCCGACTGCTTCTTGTGGGTGTAGTCGACATCGACCTTGCGGGCGAGCGACTCGCGATACGCCACCTGCGGCGCACCCACATTGGCCTCGACCTTGAACTCGCGCTTCATGCGGTCGACGAGGATCTCGAGGTGGAGTTCACCCATCCCCTTGATGATCGTCTGGCCCGATTCATGATCGGTCGAAACGCGGAACGAGGGGTCCTCGGCGGCCAGGCGGTTGAGGGCGACGCCCATCTTCTCCTGGTCGGCCTTGGTCTTCGGCTCCACCGACAGCTCGATCACCGGCTCCGGGAATTCCATGCGTTCAAGGATGATCGGCGCGGTCGACGCGCACAGCGTGTCGCCCGTCGTCGTTTCCTTGAGGCCCGCAAGCGCGACGATGTCGCCGGCATAGGCTTCTTCGATGTCCTCACGCGAATTCGCGTGCATCAGGAGCATACGGCCGATCTTTTCCTTCTTGTCCTTCACCGAGTTCAGGACGGTGCTCTTTTCGAGCTTGCCCGAATAGATGCGCGCGAAGGTGAGCGAACCGACGAACGGATCGTTCATGATCTTGAAGGCCAGCGCCGAGAAGGGCGCCGCATCGTCGGCCGGGCGGTTGTCCGGGGTCTCGCCGTCCAGCTTGACGCCTTCGACCGGCGGGATGTCCAGCGGGCTCGGCAGATAATCCACAACGGCGTCGAGCAGCGGCTGCACGCCCTTGTTCTTGAACGACGAACCGCACAGCACGGGCACGAAATCGAACGCCAGCGTGCCCTTGCGGATCAGCGCCTTCAGCGTCGCGACGTCGGGCTCGTTGCCTTCGAGATAGGCCTCCATCGCCGCATCGTCCTGCTCGACGGCAAGCTCGATCAGCTCGGCGCGCGCCGCAGCGGCCGCATCCGCCAGATCGGCCGGAATGTCCTGATATTCGAACTTCGCACCCAGCGATTCGTCGAGCCAGATGATCGCGCGGTTCTCGACCAGATCGACCAGGCCCTTGAAGCCGCCCTCGATACCGATCGGGAGATACAGCACCGCCGGACGCGCACCCAGACGATCCTTGATCATCTGCACGCAGCGATCGAAGTTCGCGCCGGTGCGGTCGAGCTTGTTGACGTAGCACATGCGCGGCACGCGATACTTGTCGGCCTGACGCCACACGGTTTCCGACTGCGGCTCAACGCCGGCAACGCCGTCGAACGCGGTGATCGCGCCGTCGAGCACGCGCAGCGAACGCTCGACTTCGATGGTGAAGTCGACGTGGCCGGGCGTGTCGATGATGTTGATGCGGTGATCGTCCCAGAAGCAGGTCGTCGCGGCCGACGTGATCGTGATGCCGCGCTCCTGCTCCTGCTCCATCCAGTCCATCGTGGCGGTGCCTTCATGCACTTCGCCGATCTTGTAGGACTTGCCGGTGTAATAAAGGATACGCTCGGTCGTCGTGGTCTTGCCGGCGTCGATGTGCGCCATGATACCGATATTGCGATATTTCGCGAGCGGGTGGCTGCGGGCCATGATCTTAAACTCCGATGTCGGGGATCGGAGCGTCCGCTCCGTCCCCGACGATATGGGAAGGTTATGTGACTCTTTCGAGTCCGCCTTTTACCAGCGATAGTGCGAGAAGGCGCGGTTCGCTTCCGCCATGCGGTGCGTGTCTTCGCGCTTCTTCACGGCATTGCCGCGGTTGCTGGCGGCGTCGAGCAGCTCGCCCGACAGACGCGCCGACATCGTGGTCTCGCTGCGCGAACGCGCGGCCGAGATCAGCCAGCGAATCGCCAGCGCCTGCGAACGCTCCGGACGAACCTCGACCGGAACCTGGTAGGTCGCACCACCGACGCGGCGGCTGCGGACCTCGATGCCCGGCTTGATGTTGTTGAGCGCGTCATGGAACACGCCGATCGGATCGCGCTTGGCGCGGGTCTCGACGACTTCGAGGGCTGAATAGACGATGCCTTCGGCAACCGACTTCTTGCCGTCGAGCATGACGGAATTCATGAACTTGCTGAGCACGACATCCCCGAACTTAGGATCGGGGAGGATTTCGCGCTTCTCGGGACGACGACGACGAGCCATCTCGTTAATTCCTTATACTCGCCCGGGGCCGCAAGACGGCCGCGCCGGGCAGACCAAACCAGCTTACTTCGGACGCTTGGCGCCGTACTTCGAACGGCTCTGCTTGCGATCCTTGACGCCCTGCGTGTCGAGCACGCCGCGCAGCACATGGTAGCGCACGCCGGGAAGATCGCGCACACGGCCGCCGCGGATGAGCACAACCGAGTGCTCCTGCAGGTTGTGGCCCTCGCCGGGGATGTAGCTGATGACTTCGCGCTGGTTGGTCAGGCGAATCTTGGCGACCTTGCGGAGAGCCGAGTTCGGCTTCTTCGGGGTGGTCGTGTAGACGCGCGTGCAGACGCCCCGCTTCTGCGGGTTCTGGTCCATCGCAGGGACCTTCGACTTGGCCTTCTGCGGTTCGCGACCCTTGCGGATCAACTGATTGATCGTCGGCATGAAGCCCTTCACCTTTTGTTACCGGAAAAACCGGCGGTTACTTTACCGATGCCCGAATTGCCCGGTGCCCCGAAGGGAGATTCCCGGAACGCGCAAAAGCCCCGGTGGCCTGTCGGCTCACCTGAGCCATTGCGTGCATCAGCAATGTTCAAGCTAACCCTCCTGCCGGGAATCCGGCCGAAGAGCAGGCGCGCGCTATAGTAGGAGAGTCGGCGCGGGTCAACCGGGCGTGGCCAGATGCGCCCGCCTGAACTACCGTCCCCACCGTCATCACGAGGGGCATGGCCCCGGCATCCGCCGCACCGGTACAAAAAAGGGGACGAGCCCGAAGGCCCGCCCCCCATTTTCTCGAGCGTTGGTGCGCCGCTTAGAAGCGGATGCGACCAGCCACTGCGAAGCGACGGCCCAGCGCGTCGTAGGTCGCCGGGTAGGTGTTGCCGCTGTTGTAGGTCGTCGAACCGATGGTGTTGCCAACGATCGGCGGCTTCTTGTTGAACAGGTTGGTGACCGTCAGCGTGACATCGAAATTGTCCGTCACGGTGAAGCGGCTCGCCAGATCGAAGTAATCGTAAGCCTTGATCTTGCGATACTCCGGATTGACCATGCAGCCATCCGGATCGGCACCTTCCGGATCCTCGCAGCCGCCGGCAACCGCGCCGGCGAGATCGTCCGCAAGCTGCTGCGGCTCGAACTTCACGCCGTCGATGTGGCGCCACAGGAGCGACACGTCGACATTCTCGAAGCCGAACGTCGCACGCATGTTCCAGGCGAATTCCGGCTGGATCGAGGCGCAGTTGACGCTGTAGAAACCGACGCAATCGCGGTTGATCGCACCCGGCTGCGACTTGAACTTCGAGCTGTTCGTCCAGTTGCCGTTGAACGACAGGTTCAACGTCGCGAAGTCGAACTCGTGACGATAGTTCCAGGTCAGATCGATACCGTCGGTCTCGAGCGTGCCGAGGTTCGACAGGTTGGCCAGGAAGCCCGGGGTCGTCGACGGATCGCCGTCCAGACCACCCGTAACCGGGTTACGAACGATGGCAAGGCAGTTCGGATCCGTTGCCGAGGCGGAGGTGATGTTGCCGAAGCAAGCGGTCGCCAAATCGCCCGGGGTCGGGGTCGTGATCGCGTCCTTGATCTTGATATGATAGTAATCGACCGTCAGCGTGAAGCCCGAGAAGAAGTCGGGCTGGATCACCGTACCGATGACGTAGCTGTCCGCCTTTTCCGGCTTCAGGTTGAGGTTGCCGCCCGTGGTGATGTTCGCCTGGGCAGCGGTCGGATCAAGAATGACGCCAATCTGGCCGGCCGGAGCACCCTGTGCGAGACAGACCGCTTGGAGGTCGGGGTTGCCCAGCGGCTTGTCACCCGAGCAGGGATCGACGCCGAAGTTGGTCAGGCCGGTCGAGACCGGGGTGAACAATTCACCGATGTTCGGCGCGCGAACCGAGCGCTGGAACATGCCGCGGATCTTGACCGATTCGACCGGTTCCCAGGTCGCGCCCGCCTTCCAGGTGGTGGTGTTGTAACTCGGGTTGTTCGGCGCATCCACGCTGTAGCTGGAATAGCGGATGCCGCCTTCGAGCTGCAGGCTGTGGAAGAACGGCTTGTCGCTGACGAGCGGAGCGATCAATTCGCCATAGGCTTCGTAGACGTTGTAGCCGCCGTCGATGTTCGGAGCAGCGCCGCCGGCGCCACCGAGTTCGCCCGGGGTCTGCGCCAGAAGATCGGATTCGCGACGAGCGCCATATTCGCGATATTCGCCGCCGACGGCGAACTGGATCGCGTCTTCCGCCCAGGGGCTGGCAACGCCGAGATCGCCGTTGATGAGCGCGCGGACCTGAGCCAGCGTGGTGCGCACTGCGACGGTGGAGTTGCCGGTCAGGTACGGGATCTGATCGGCGGTGATGCTGCCGTCCGGACCGAACACGTTGACCGGAACGCAGCCATCATTGCCGCTGAGGCAGGTCGTGGTGTTGGTCGCCAGCAGGGCATCACGCAGACGCGAGGTCAGCACATAGCCGCGCTGCGTCTGGATGTTCTCGCTCTCGCCATAGGAGCCCGACAGGTCGAAACCGATCGAATCGGTGATGTCGCCGCGGACGCCGACGCGATAGTCGAACACCGTCGTGACATAGTCGCTGAGACGCGGACCGACTTCGGTCGTACGACGCGACAGGTTGGTGTTGAACGTCGCATAGTTGGGATCGTCCGGATCGGTCGCAAGGGCAGCAGCCGAGCACTGCGCGACGCTCAGGCCGTTCGCGGCGCAGAACTGCGCACGGGCGGCCGCCGGCAGATACGGATTGCTGTACGGAATGGTGACCGTGCTGCCGAACGAACCCGACGGAGCGATGATCGTCGACACCGTGTTCTTCGAGAACATGCCACGGGTGTAGACTTCGATCCCGTCGGTGACTTCGTAATTCGCCTGGCCGAACAGGTTGAATCGTTCGAACGGCGTCTGGAAGACGTTGTACGGGTTGAAGTTGAAGCTCGCGTAATTGGCTACCAGCGCACCCGTGGTCGGATCGATCTGCTGCTGCGGCGAACCGGGGCGGGTGAAGCGCGACGGCACCGCGGTGCCCGAACCGCCCTGGCCGCCGGTGTAGGAATCGACCTGGAAGATCGAGAAGTCACGCTGGCCCTGATAGACCGCGTCCGACTGCTGATAGCCGACGCTGAACACGGCATTGCCGCGGCCATCATCGAAATTGCCGCCGATCGTCGCGTCGACGCGGAAGACGTTGCCGTCGCCCTGTTCGGTGATCTGGTTGCTGACGTTCACCTCGAGACCCGAGAAGTCCTTCTTGGTGACGAAGTTGACGACGCCCGAGATCGCGTCCGCGCCGTAGGTGGTGGAAGCACCGCCGGTCAGCGCATCGACGCGCTCGACGAGCGCGAGCGGGATGTTGTTGAGGTCGACGCGACCGGCGATGTCACCCGGAACGATGCGGGTGCCGTCCAGCAGCACGATGTTGCGACGCGAACCGAGGCCGCGAAGGTCGACCAGCGAGGCGCCGTTGTTGCCGTTGTTGACGGCCGAACCGATGTTCGCGACCGCGCCCGGAAGATCGCGAAGGATTTCTTCGGCGACGTTCGACTGGCGGAGTGCGATTTCCTCGGCACCGACGACCGAGACCGGGCTCGACGACGCGATGTTCGGATTCTTGATGAGCGTGCCGGTGACGACGATGGTGCCTTCATCGGCGGCGGAGTCGGCAGCAGCGGTCGCCTCCTCCTGCGCGAAAGCCGGCGAGGCGAGGAGCGCGAGGCCAATGACCCCCGTGCTCAGCGCCGAGCGGCTGAGAAATTTCTGCGTCTTGGTCACTATCCAGTCCCTTATTCTGGAGTGTGTCGGGCCGTGGAGCGGCCCAAAGTCCCAACCGTCCGGCGGCCAATGCGCGGCGAACCGCGGCAGACCCCCCTCTGGCATGGTGGGGGTGATGCAGGATGGGCTTTAGCCTTGTAAAGCTGCGGTTCATCTTCACATGGCGGTTCGCCCTGTGCTGTCGCACAAATGCAACAGTGGTCCGGGCGGGGCCCGCGTGCCATTTTGTCAGACAACGTAATTTTCGGTGATTCGGGGAGGATTTGATGAAATTTTCGGCAAGCAGGCTCTTGCTCGGGGCCTGTGTCCTGGCAGCACCGGCCCTCTCTTTTGCTGCGGAGCAGCGTGAGGGGCGCCCCGCCATTTTCCAGAAACTTGTCGATTGCCGGGCCATCGCCGACGATGGCCAGCGCCTCGCCTGTTACGACGCCCAGGTCGCCGCGCTGGATTCCGCCGAGGCGAACAAGGATGTCGTCGTCGTCGACAAGGGACAGATCAAGAAGGCCAAGAAGACCCTGTTCGGGCTGAGCCTGCCGACGCTCGATATCTTCGGCGGCGGATCGGACGAGAAGAAGGACGAGGCCCAGCAGGAAGAGGTCACCGAGATCGAAACGACGATCAAGAGCGCGGCGCCCCTCAAGGGAACGACCGACCGCTGGGTGATCATCATCGAGGACGGCGCCCGCTGGGTGCAGACCGAAAGCAAGCGCCTGAATCGCAGCCCCAAGCCCGGCATGCCGATCAAGATCCGCAAGGCCACGCTGGGCAGCTATTTCGCCAATGTCGACGGCCAGCCGGCGATCCGCATGCGCCGCGAGAACTGATCTCCGGAACGAGGCCCTGCCTTGGCCGTTGAAGCGGCGCCAAGGCGGGGTCTGCGATGCGTTTCGAGATAAGCACCGAACTGAATTATCGGGCCGATCAGGCCACCGATCTGCTGCTGATGGTCGAAGTCGCGGCCATGCACGACCAGCAGGTGGTGGAAAGTTGCCTGACGATCAACGGCACTCCGCCAACCCGCACCATGAACGGCACCGACGCCATCGGCCGCCGGGCCTGGGCCGGGGCCACCGGCGATTTCCATGCCGAATATCGCGCAATCGTCCGGATCGATCGCCGGCCGGTCGCGATTGCCGGACTGGCCGCGACGCCCCTTCGCGACCTGCCGGACGAGGCGATCCCCTATCTCTGGCCCAGCCGCTATTGCGAAGCCGATCGCCTGGAAGCCATGGTGTGCCGCGAATTCGGCGACCGCGAAGGCGGCGACAAGGTGCTCGCCATGATGGAATGGATCCACACCCACGTCGATTATTGCGTCGGCACCAGCAACACCGCGACAACGGCCATCGACACGCTCGTTGCCCGGCAGGGCGTGTGCCGCGACTTTGCCCACCTGCTGGCCGCCTTCATCCGCGCGGGCGGCATGCCGGCGCGGCTCGTCTCGGCTTATGCCTGGAAACTCGATCCGCCCGATTTCCATGCCGTCGTGGAAGTCTGGCTCGACGGCGCCTGGCACCTCGTCGATGCCACCCGGCTCGCGCCGACGGAATCGCTGGCCCGCATCGCCGTCGGCCGGGATGCTACGGACATCGCGTTCATGACATCCTTTGCCCCGATCGAACTCGTCACGCAGACCGTAGACGTCCGAAAGCTCGACTAAAGCTGTCGCGCGGCGTCTGCCAGCAGCACCGGCACGCCTTGCCGGACGGGATAGGCCAACCCCGCCTTCTCCGACACCAGTTCCTGCGCTTGTTCGTCATAGCGCAACGGACCGCGCGTAACCGGACAGACCAGGATCGCCAGCAGATCCCGATCCAGACTCACTGGAAGGTCGCCCTGTCATCATCATCGTCGCGCAGGCGGAAGAACTGCATGAACTGGATGATGAGATCGGCACGATCGGCGATCGTCGGCGCTTCGAGCAGCGCCTGCTTCGCGGCGACGTCGAACGGCGCGATCTGGGCGATGCCGTTGACCAGCGATTCATCGTCAAGGCGGGAAACCGCGTCCCAGTCGACAACATAGCCGCGGACATCGGCAAAGCGCTTCGATTCCTGTTCGAGCGCCGCGCGGATCATCAACTCGAGCGGTTCGGGCTCGGCCTCGTCATCATAATCGTCGAAGCGCGCTTCGATCTGGCGAAACAATGTCGGCCGGTCGAGCTCAGCCGTCATTCGGAAGCGGCTGATACCCTCCAGCACGATATTGAAGCGCCCATCGTCCAGCGCCTCGACATGCGCAATGCGGCCAACGCAGCCGACTTCGTAGAGCGCGGGCAGATGCCCCTCGCGCTCCGCCTCCCGCGGCTGGATCATCGCGATGCGGCGGTCGCGGGCCAGCGCATCGGTGACGAGTGCCCGATAGCGGGGCTCGAAGATGTGCAGCGGCAGCATCGCGCGCGGAAACAGCAACGCTCCGCCAAGCGGGAAGATGGAGAGACGGACGGCGGTGCGTTCGCCCATCATGTGAACAGCACGGCGGAAAGTCGCCGCCTCTGTGCACTGACCCACGGATCTTCCATGCCGACCGCCTCGAACAGCTTGAGCAGGCGCGCCCGCGCCGCGCCATCGTTCCAGGCGCGATCGAGCGCGATGCTTTCCAGCAGGATATCGGCCGCGCCGTCGCGATCGCCTGCGGCCATCAGGCCACCGGCCAGCTCGTAGCGCGCCTCATGATCCTCCGGATTGGCGGCGACGCGCGCTCGAAGCCCGGCAAGGTCGTCGACCGGCGTCGCTTCCCTCGCCAAAGCCAGCCCCGCCAGCACCCGCGCGATCGCCGGATCCTTCTGCTTGTCCGCCGGAACATTGGCGAGCAGCGCCTCGGCCTCTTCGCCACGCCCAAGCGCCAGCAGCGCGCGCGCCTGGCCGGCGATCACCGAAACATCCTCGGGCGCCATCTCCGCCACCTGGCTGAAGATCGACAGCGCGCGTTCGGCATCACCCGAATCGAGCACTTCCTCGCCCATCGCGACGAGCGGGGCGATATCCTGCGCCAGCAGATCGTCCGCCCCCTGGACCGGCAATTGCTTCAGAATCTGGTCGAGCATCGTCTTGAGCTGGCTTTCGGTCCGCGCCGGGGTGAGATCGGCGACCAACTGGCCCTGGAACACGGCATAGACGGTAGGGATCGATTGCACGCGGAACTGCGCCGCGATCATCTTGTTAGCATCGACGTCGATCTTGACGAGCTTGACGCCGCGGCCGGCATAATCCTCGGCCACCTTTTCGAGCACAGGCCCCAGCGCCTTGCAGGGGCCGCACCATTCAGCCCAGAAGTCGAGGATGACCAGCGACGTCATCGAGGGTTCGACAACATCCCGCTTGAACGCCTCTATCGCCTCGCGGTCCGCAGCACTCATACCCAAGGTCGCCACCGGCAGCTCCTGTTATCTTATTTCAGGGCCCTTATGTGGGCGTGAGGCCGCTGCTGCCAAGCCCCGCGGAGCTTGTCGACAGCCGATCCGGAATTTTGTTTCCAACAGGGGTTGCCGACCCCAATACCCTTCGCTATTAGCCGCGCCTCACCCGCCGGGAACCACCCGGCTAGGCGCCAGAGCGGGCGTAGCTCAGGGGTAGAGCACAACCTTGCCAAGGTTGGGGTCGAGGGTTCGAATCCCTTCGCCCGCTCCAGTTTTCCAGATAGATCGCGTGATGATCCGGCTTTCGCCGGCATCCTGTCGTCGCGCTTCCGTTACGGTTGAACCATTTGGCGGCCCCCGCGTCTTTACGCGTGGATCAGCTTGTGGAACCCGCCCCCGAATGCACATTTCTCCCGGACGCCTGACGCGACGGCACGCCCTTGCGGGCATTGCCGCGACACCTTTTCTCGTCGCTGCCAAGGGCCTTTCCTCTACCGGCCGGCCTTTTTCGTGGGAATGGCTGCAGCAGTTCGCCGCCGCCCGCGCGCGCGATCCATGGCATGCGCCCAAGCCTGTCGCGGCGGCCGCCGCCATTGATTATGACGAGGTGAACCGGATCACGTTCCGCACCGACCATGCGCTGTGGCGTGGAGATGGCGAGCGCGAGACGAGATTCTTCCCGATCCACCGCTTCGCCAACACGCCCGTTGCCATTTCGCGGGTCGAAAACGGCCGCACCATCCCGATCGAATTCTCACCCGGCATGTTCGATGTCGCTCCGGATACGAAGGGCAACCGATTCGCTCTCGCGCCGGGTCTCGCCGGCTTTCGCCTGATGAACGCCGGCGGGCGTGGCGACTGGTTGGCCTTCCAGGGCGCATCCTATTTCCGCTCGGCCGGCGCGCTCCATCAATATGGTCTGTCGGCACGCGGCATTGCCATCGACACCGGCATCGACGGGAAGGAGGAATTTCCCGTCTTCACCCAATTCTGGCTGATGCCCGGCCCGGCCGACGCGATGACGATTTTCGCTTTGCTCGAGGGGCCGAGCATCACGGGTGCCTATCGCCTCATCAGCCGCAAGACCGCCGCCGGCCCGGTGCAGGACGTGACTATCACCCTCCACCTCCGCCGCGACGTGGAGCGACTTGGGATAGCGCCGCTGACCAGCATGTTCTGGTATGGCGAAGGCAATCGTGCGCAGGCGGTCGACTGGCGCCCCGAGATCCACGATTCGGACGGTCTCGCCATTCTTACGGGGACCGGCGAACGCATCTGGCGACCGCTCGGCAATCCGGCGGCGCCGACCGCCAGTACCTATTCCGACAAAGGACCGCGCGGTTTCGGCCTGCTCCAGCGTGACCGCCAGTTCGCCCATTATCAGGATGACAGCGCTTATTATGAAAAGCGCCCCAATCTTTGGGTCGAGCCCCAGGGGGATTGGGGGCCGGGCGCAGTGATGCTCTATGAAATCCCGACCACGCGGGAGATCGAGGACAATATCGTCGCCTTCTGGGTGCCCGCGGCTCCGGCGAAGGCCGGTCGCCGCTTCGACTTCGGCTATCGCCTGACGTGGAGCGGAACCGACCCCGCGCCGCCGGCGTTGGCGCGGACCATGGATTGCTGGACCGGCGTCGCCGGCCGTCCGGGTCATGAGCCCATTCCCAACGCACGTCGGCTGGTCGCCGATTTCGAAGGCCATGGGCTCGCTGGCCTCGACCGTGACAGTGGCGTCGAAGCCGTCGTCTCGGCAACGGGCGGAGAGGTGATCGCGACCTATGCCTATCCGGTCGTCGGAATGGAGGCGCGGTGGCGTCTCATCGTCGATGTGGCCCGCAACAACGGCCAGTCGACCGATTTGCGGGCTTATCTGAGGAAGGGGGGCGATGCGCTTAGCGAAACCCTTCTCTACCTCCTGCGCTAAGCAATGAACCCACGGCGCTTCAACGATTTAGGGGTGGGGCCGTAACGGATTGGATCTGACCGCCGTGCATTTGCGCAAAGCCAGGGACTTGCCGTCCGCCTATGACTCGCGAACCATGTTCGGCGAGCCGCTGCTGCCGCACGAGAGTCCGCTCGCCATGCCCGAACAGTCGCTCGCGGCTGCCGACACGCTTGCCGAGCTCGAACCGCGCGCCACCGAGATCAAGGTCGACGGCGTCAGCGAACGGCGGTTGTTCCTGGTCATCGGCAGCCTGCTGATCGCCGTTGCGACCACGCAGGAGATGATGCTCCCTTTCGCCGCGGACGGCATCGGCCTGCTCGATATCGTGCTGACCCTGCTCGTCTTCAGCCTTTATGGCTGGATCAGCTTCGGCTTCCTCAGCGCACTCGCGGGGCTCGCCGTATTGCTCGGCAACGGTCCCGGCCTGTCGCGCTGGTTCACGCGGCGTCGGCTGCCCAAGCGGCGCTGCGCCGTGCTGATGCCGATCTACAATGAGGATACCAGCGCGGTGTTCGGGCGGATCGCCCAGATGAGCGCATCGCTGGCATCGATCGGCGGCCAGCACCTCTTCGATATCTTCGTGCTGAGCGATTCGCGCCCCGACATGGAAGCGGCCGAGCTTGCCGCTGTGTATCGCACGCGCGCCGGCAGCGCGGTGCCGATCTATTATCGCCGCCGGCCGAAGAATATCGCCCGCAAGCCCGGCAATATCGCCGATTGGGTGCAGCGCTTCGGCGCCGGCTACGAGAATATGATCGTCCTCGACGCCGACAGCCTGATGAGCGGCCCGGCGATGGCGCTGCTCGCCAGCGCGATGGAGGAGCGGCCGTCGGTCGGCCTGATCCAGACGATCCCGACGATCGTCAACGCGCGCACCTTCTTCGCGCGCTGGCACCAGTTTGCCGCCACGGCCTACGGCCCGGCTGCTTCCGCCGGGCTGCAATGGTGGTCGGGCACGGAAGCGACCTTCTGGGGCCACAACGCCATCGTCCGCGTCCGCGCCTTCGCGCAGAGCTGCGGCCTGCCCAAGCTGTCCGGCCCTGAGCCATTCGGCGGCCATGTGCTCAGCCACGATATGGTCGAGGCCGCATTGCTCCGCCGCAACGGCTGGTCGGTCCACATGGTCTCGCTGCCCGAAGGCAGCTATGAGGAATTTCCGCCGACCGTCGCGGACCATTCGGTGCGCGATCGCCGCTGGTGCCAGGGCAATCTGCAGCATGTTCGCCTGCTCGCGACGGGCGGCTTCCATTGGGTCAACCGGCTTCAATTGCTGATGGGCGCGTCCGCCTATCTCACTTCACCCCTGTGGATGCTGATGCTGATCCTGGGTGCAGTCGCCTCGCTTGGCGGCGCGCATGCCGCTTATTCGGCTGCGCCGGCCGGCTGGCTGATCGCGCTGACCGTGCTGCTGCTGCTCGGCCCCAAGCTGATCGCGATGCTCTGGCTCTGCGTCGACGAGGGGTTGCGCCAATCGATGGGGGGCGGCCGCAAGGTTGCCGCGACGATCGCGATCGAGCTGCCGCTGTCGATGCTGATGGCGCCGATCACCATGGTCAACCAGACCACCGCGATCATCGATATTCTCCGCGGCCGGCCGGTGGGCTGGCATCCCCAGCGGCGCGATGCCGACGGCATGGCGCTGGGCAGCGCCGTCTATCTCTGCCGCATCCACATCGCGGTCGGCGCGCTGCTGCTCGCACCGATGCTGGTCGGCGCCACCGTCCCGGTCTGGACTTTGCCCGTCGTCTTCGGTCTGCTGGCCTCGCCGCTGACGGCATTGATCACTTCGCGCGCGGATGTCGGCGACTGGCTCGCCAGCCGGGGCCTGTTCCTGGCGCCCGGCGCGGTTACGCCGCCGGCGGGATCGGAACGCAGCACGTTGATGGCGAGCGTCTTCGTGCGCCGGCCGATCGGACCCGCCGTTCGCCCCTGATCCGCCAATCGCCCCGCATTAGCGCCGCTTGGGCGCGCGGCGGTTGACCGCACCGCGCGCGCACCCTCTGTCGCTGGGAACCGTCGGCACGGCGACCCGAACGGCCAATCAGACCGATAACCGCCGGGGAGCAAGAATCAGAATATGCCGAACTTCTTCCAGTTCGCCTCGCACGACATGGCGATCGATCTCGGCACCGCCAACACCGTCGTCTTTCTGCGCGATGCCGGCATCGTCCTGAACGAGCCGTCGGTGGTCGCCATCGAAACCCGCAACGGCGTCAAGAAAGTCCGTGCCGTGGGCAGCGATGCCAAGCTGATGATGGGCAAGACGCCCGCCAACATCCAGGCGATCCGGCCGTTACGCGACGGCGTGATCGCCGACATCGACGTCGCCGAACAGATGATCAAGCATTTCATCCATAAGGTGCATGGCGGCACCAAGCGCTTCCTGCGCCGGCCCGAGATCGTCATCTGCGTGCCTTCGGGTTCGACCACCGTGGAACGCCGCGCGATCCGCGACGCCGCATCCAACGCGGGTGCATCGCGCGTGCTGCTGATCGAGGAGCCGATGGCCGCCGCGATCGGCGCCGAACTGCCCGTGATCGAACCGGTCGGCGTGATGGTCGTGGATATCGGCGGCGGCACGACCGAGGTGGCGGTGCTGTCGCTCCGCGGCCTTGCCTATAGCAGTTCGGTGCGCGTCGGCGGCGACAAGATGGATGAAGCCATATCCTCGTCGATCCGCCGCCGGCACAATATGATGGTCGGCGAAGCGACGGCGGAACGGATCAAGCATCAGATCGGCAGCGCGACGATGCCCGCGGGCGACGGCCAGCGCCTGAAGATCAAGGGGCGCGATCTGGTGGCCGGCGTGCCCAAGGAAATCGAGATCACCGAAGCCGAGATTGCCGAGGCGATCGCCGAGCCCGTCAGCCAGATCGTCGGCGCTGTCCGCATGGCGCTGGAAAATACCCCGCCCGAGCTTGCCGCCGACATTGTCGACCGCGGCATCGTGCTGACCGGCGGGGGGGCGCTGCTCCACCATATCGACGACCTGATCAGCCAATCGACCGGCCTGCCCGTTGCGGTGGCGGACGAAGCGCTGATGTGCGTCGCCAAGGGGGCGGGACGAGCGCTGGGAGACCCCGCTTATCGCGGGGTGCTGCACCCGGCCTGAAGCGATATAGCCGAGCGCGGTTCCGCGGCGGCGCAAAGCGCTCTATGGCCCGGCGGGTGACGACGGGCGAACATCCGGTTTCGATGGAAAAATGGACGGTCCATGGCGGCCGGCTGGACCATGCCCGGTCGGCCTTTCCGGACGCGCTTATGCCCTGGCTCGATCTTTCGACCGGGATCAATCCGAACGGATGGGATGCTGCCAAGGCCGGGCCGATCGACTGGCGTGCCTTGCCCGATCCGGGCGCCCTCACGGGGCTGGAAGAGGCCGCGGCCGCGCATTTCGGGGTCGCGCCGTCGGATGTCTGTGCGCTGCCCGGCTCGGAACTCGGCCTGCGCCTGCTGCCGATGCTGGACCTCCCCGCCCCCTTCCGCCATGTCGCTCCAGCCTATGCCACCCACGGAGAGGCGCTGCCCGACAGCCGCGCCATCCCGGCCGACGCGCTTTTGGATGAGACGCGGCAAGGCGGGACGATCCTGATCGCCAACCCCAACAATCCCGATGGCCGCCTACTGCGTCCCGAGGATCTGCTGGCCGTGGCGGAAAGCCTCGCGGTGCGTGGGGGATGGCTGATCGTCGATGAGGCCTTCGCCGATGCGGCCCCCGCGGCAAGCGTGCTGCCGCATGTTGCCGCCGGCGCGAACATTCTGGTGCTGCGGTCCTTCGGCAAGTTTTTCGGCCTCGCCGGCGTCCGGCTCGGTTTTCTGACGGGGGCGCCCGACCGGCTGGCGCCACTGCGGCAAAGGCTGGGCAGTTGGCCGCTGTCGGCCGCGGCGATCAGCATCGGCGCTGCGGCCTATCGCGACCGCGAATGGATTGCCGCCACGCGGCGCGGGCTTGAGGAACGGGCCGCGCTGCTCGATGCCATGCTGCATCGCCACGGCTTCGATCCTATCGGAAACTGCCCGCTGTTCCGGTTGCTCGATGTGGACAATGCCCCAGAGCTTTTCTTCCGATTGGCGCAGCAGGGCATCCTCACCCGCCCCTTCGATCATCAGCCGCGCTGGCTTCGGCTCGGCGTGCCGGGGGACGATGAAGCGCTCGCCCGGCTGGAGCGGGCGCTGACGCATGGTTGAGCCGACCGCGCTCGCAGCGCTGGCGATCGACGCCGTGATCGGCTGGCCGCACGCGCTCTATCGACGGATAGGCCACCCCGTGACGCTGTTCGCGCATATTATCGAGGCCGGCGAGCGCCGCTGGAACCGCCCCGAATTGGCGGTATCCTTCCGCCGCGCGGCCGGCGTCCTGCTGGTCATCCTGCTCGGCTCCGGCACTTTCCTGCTGGCGCTCGCGATCGAGCAGGCGCTGTGGACGTGGCTGGGCCGCTGGGGCTGGATCGGCGTGGCGATCGCGGCCGCGCCGGGGCTCGCCCAGCGCAGCCTCTACGATCATGTTCGGCCCGTGGCCGATCGGCTCGCTACCGGAGATTTGGAAGGCGCTCGCGGCGCCGTCAACATGATCGTCGGCCGCGATACCGCGCAACTGGACGAGCCCGGCATCGCCCGCGCCGCGATCGAAAGCCTCGCCGAAAGCTTCTGCGACGGCGTTGCCGCGCCGCTTGTCTTCCTGCTGCTGCTCGGGCTGCCCGGCATCTGGACCTACAAGGCGATCAACACCGCCGACAGCCTGATCGGCCATAAGGAGGAACGCTGGCGTGCCTTCGGCTGGGCCGCGGCGCGGACGGACGATGCGCTCAACTTCATCCCCGCCCGCCTCGCCGGTCTGCTGCTGTGCGTGGCCGATTGGGGTGGCTGGCGCACGTTATGGCGCGATCATGCCAATCATGCGTCCCCCAATTCGGGCTGGCCGGAAGCGGCGATGGCCGGCGCGCTCCAGCTTCGGCTGGCCGGGCCGATCGCCTATGGCGGGATCGTTCACGACAAACCCTGGATCGGCGATGGACGGGCGGATGCCAATGCCGCCGACATCCGACGCGCTCTCGCGCTTTATGGTCGCGCCTGCCTGCTGCTCTGGGCACTTGCTGGAGGTTTCATATGGGCGCTCTAATGCTGCAGGGCACGGGATCGGATGTCGGCAAGTCGGTGCTGGTCGCCGGGCTGTGCCGGGCCTTCGCCAATCGTGGCCTCACCGTCCGGCCGTTCAAGCCGCAGAATATGTCCAACAATGCCGCGGTGACGGTCGATGGCGGCGAGATCGGCCGCGCGCAGGCGACGCAGGCGATGGCGTGCAGAGTCGAACCGCATACCGACATGAACCCGGTGCTGCTGAAGCCCCAGGCCGATCACACGTCGCAACTGATCGTCCATGGCAAGGTGCGCGGCACGCTGGGCGCGGAGAATTTCCGCGAAGGCCGCCGGCCGCTGCTGCCCGAGGTGCTGGAAAGCTATCAGCGGCTCCGCGCCCAATGCGATATCGTCGTCGTCGAAGGCGCGGGATCACCTGCGGAGATCAACCTGCGCGCCGGTGACATCGCCAATATGGGCTTCGCTCGCGCCGCCGGCGTGCCCGTGGTGCTGGTCGGCGATATCGATCGCGGCGGGGTGATCGCGGCCGTGGTCGGCACCAGCCAGGTGGTCGCGCCTGCCGACGCGGCGATGATCCATGGCTTCATCATCAACAAGTTCCGCGGGCGCCTGGCCCTGTTCGACGATGGCTATCGCTCCATCGAGCAGTTGTCCGGCTGGCGCGGCTTCGGCGTCGTGCCCTGGCTGGCCGACGCCCGCATGCTGCCGAGCGAGGATGCGGTGATCCTGGAGCGGGTGCGCGGCCGCGAAGGCAAGCGTCTGATGATCGCCTGCCCCATCCTGCCGCGCATCTCCAATTTCGACGATCTCGATCCGCTGCGCCACGAACCCGGCGTCGAACTGGTGATGGTGCCGCCCGGCCAGCCGATCCCCGGCGGAGCGGCGCTGATCGTCATCGCAGGATCGAAGGCGACCATCGCCGATCTCGCCGCGCTCCGCAGCTTCGGCTGGGACGTGGACATCCTCGCGCATCATCGCCAAGGCAAGCCGATCCTTGGCTTGTGCGGTGGCTATCAGATGCTGGGGCGGAGCATCGCTGACCCGAATGGCATCGAGGGGGAGGCCGGAAAGGTCGCGGGGCTGGGGCTGCTCCAGATCGACACCATCTTCCAGCCTGCCAAGGCGCTCCGGCAGGTTTCGGGCGAGGCGTTCGGCGGGCGCTTCTCGGGCTATGAAATGCATATGGGCGAGACGACCGGCCCCGATTCCGCCCGTCCCTTCGCGCAGCTCGACGACGGCCGCGCCGATGGCGCCCTGTCCGCGGACGGTCTGGTGATGGGCAGCTATGTGCATGGCCTGCTTGCCGAGCCGGGCTTGCGTGCCGCGTTGCTCGAACGGATCGGCGTGGCCAGCAGCGGTGGCGATCATCATGTCAGGGTCGATGCAGCGCTCGATGCCATCGCCGCGATGTTGGAGGAACATCTCGACATTCCGGCGCTGATCACGCTCGCACAGACCGCCGGCCGCTAACCGCCGCGATTCGCGGGCCTTTCGCTGCATTGCAACAAAATTTTCATCGCAAATGCCAGAAACCTTTCCCCCTGCTGCGCATTTAACATACCATTCAATTGGCTTTGTATCGTGGCGAGTCGGATCGCGGCCGCCTTTTGATTTGCATTGCAACGCAGCGAGGTGCCGATGGTAACAACCGGCAAGCAGACCCGTCATATTGCGCTGATCGGCAATCATCCGCCTCGCATGTGCGGTATCGCCACGTTCACCGCCGATCTTCGTGCCGCTTTGGTCTCTGCCCGGCCCGATCTGATTGCCGACGTGTTCGCCATGGACGAACCCGGCGGTCTCCACGCTTATCCACCCGAAGTGGTCTGCCAGATCGGCCAGGCCGACCTCGCCGATTATCGCGCGGCTGCGCGCCGCATCAACCAGAGCGGCGCCGAACTGCTCTGCGTCCAGCATGAATATGGCATTTTCGGCGGAAGCGCCGGCGCGCATCTGCTGCGCCTGATCGAACGTGTCGATCTGCCGCTGGTCGTGACGCTGCACACCATCCTCACCGATCCCAGCCCCGAGCAGCGCTTCGTCATCGACGCGCTGGCCCGCCGGGCATCGCGTCTGATCGTCATGGCCGAAAAGGGCCGGCAGATCCTGGAACGCGTCCATGGCATCGCGCCGGCGCGGATCATGGTCATCCCCCATGGCGTGCCCGATCGCCCGCTTGCCGATATCGACGTGGCGAAGGCGCGCTTCGGCTTTGAGGGCCGCAAGGTGCTGCTGACGTTCGGCCTCCTGTCCCCGAACAAGGGGATCGAGACGATGATCCGGGCGCTGCCGGCGATCGTCGCGGGCCATCCCGACACGCTTTACGTCATCCTCGGCGCGTCGCACCCGCAACTCGTCGCCCAACAGGGCGAGGCCTATCGCGACCGGCTGGCCGCGCTTGCCCGCGAACTGGGCGTCGAGGCGCATGTCCGCTTCGTCAACGAATTCACCGAGACCGAACGGCTGCTCGATTATCTCGAGGCCGTCGACATCTATGTGACGCCCTATCTGAACGAGGCGCAGATCACATCGGGCACGCTGTCCTACGCCGTCGGCCTCGGCAAGCCGGTGGTCTCGACGCCTTATTGGCATGCCGCCGAACTGCTCGCCAATGGCGTCGGCCTGCTCGCCCCCTTCGGTGACAGCGCCGCCTTCGCCCGCGCCATCACCGGCCTGCTCGACGATGACGCCGCGCGTGAAGCCATGCGCTGCCGCGCTTATGAGGTCGGCCGCAGCATGATCTGGCGTCGCGTGGCGGACGCCTATCTCGACATCTTCGATAGCGCGCGGGCGCCCCGTCCGCTCCGCCTACCGGTCGCCGGCCGCGGCGATCGGATCGCGCCGCGTCTCGCCGCCGTCGAACGACTGACCGATCATTGCGGCATCTTGCAGCATTCGGTGTTCAGCGTGCCCGATCGCCGCCATGGCTATTGCGTCGACGACAATGCTCGCGCGCTGATCCTGATGCACCGGCTGGGTGATGCGCGCGGCGAACGCAGCGAGGCGCTGGCGACGATATACGCCTCCTTCGTGCAACATGCCTGGAACCCCGATCGCGCCGCCTTCCGCAACTTCATGAGCTATGACCGGCAATGGCTGGAGGAAGCGGGATCGGAGGACAGTTGTGGCCGCGCGCTATGGGCGGTCGGCGTCACCGCCGCGGAGGCGCGCCGGCCGGATCTGCGGCGTTGGGCGCATAATCTGTTCAACGAGGCTGCACCCCATGCGCTGAGCTTCCACAACCTGCGCAGTTCCGCCTTCGCGCTGTTGGGGGCCGAAGCCCTGCTCGAAGGCCAGCCGGGCCACGCGATGGCTCAGCACATCATCGAAACCGTCGGCAAGCGCCTGGCCGCGGCACTGGCCGCCGTGCGCCGGCCGGACTGGGTGTGGTTTGAACCGACGCTCGGCTATGACAATGCCCGTATCGCGGAAGCTTTGATCCGGGCGGGTATGGTGCTCGACGATGCCGCTATGCACGGCGCCGGCCTTGAGGCGCTCGGCTGGCTCGATCGCATCCAGACCTGCGAGGACGGCCATTTCCGCGCGGTCGGCAGCGAAAGCTTCAACCGTCCCTTCGCCCCGCCCTTGCCCTATGACCAGCAGCCGCTGGAGGCCTGGGCGATGGTCGATGCCGCGCTTACCGCCTGGACGGCGACGCGCGATCCTGTCTGGCATGCGGCCGCGCAGCGCGCCTGGCGGTGGTATCTGGGCGACAACGACCTCGGCCAGCCGATTGCTTCCGCAGCCGACGGAAGCTGTTTTGATGGATTGATGCGCGACGGCGTGAATCTTAATACGGGTGCGGAATCGGTGCTGGCCTTCCAGCTTGCCGCCTGCGCCATGGCGCAGTCCGGCCTGGCAGCGTCGGACAGTCCCGAACGACCCGAAGCGGGGGCGGTCGCGGTCTAGGGCCGCGTATCTTAGCTTCGAAGGTATTGGGACTTGCGGGGATTGGATCCCGGCGCGGCGCGAGGAGTAAGCGGCCATTCTGCTCGATCTGATTCATACGCCGCTGCGGCTGAGCGCCGATGCCTCCCGCGTCGTGGTGCGGCCCTTCCATATTCCTGTCGATCCGGCCAATCCCGGCGCCGGCCGCGTCGGCCGGATCGTGCGCCAGGTGCTCGCACTCTGCGACGTCGACGCAGAGGCTGAACTGGCGCTGGTGCTCCGCGATTTCGAGGCGCGTCACTGGCAAACCCGCAATGTCTTCAACCAGCGCTACGGCCAGATCGAGCAGGCGCTCAAGCTGGACGGGATGCAGATATCGCCGGTCAAGCAGCAGCTGATCGGCGCCTATTTCTGCCACGAATATAGCTATGCCGCCGCCGCGCTGATGAACCCCAGCATCGTCCCGCATCCCGACCAGTCGGGCCTGACCGAAGGATCGCAGCGGGTGATCCTGTCGCTGCGGGCGGTGGGCGAAGGCCATATCAGCTCGATCGCCTTTCGCGAGGGCATCCTTTCGCCCGGCATGCATTTCGAGCTGGCGCCGGAACCGCCCTTCTGCACCACAGCCGGAGCCGAGCCCGGCGATCCCGCCCCCAATGGAGCGGTGCAGATCCACCGCCAGGCGGATTCGACCATTTCGGGCACATTGATCTTCCCGATCACCGCCGCGCAGAGCAGCGGGGTCGAGGATTTGCGGCTGGTCCATTTCACCCACGACAATGGCCAGGTCGAATGGATCGGCACCTACACCGCTTATGATGGCCGCTCGATCCGGTCCGAATTCCTCCGCACCCATGATTTCCGCACCTTCCGCATGGAAGCGATCGAAGGCACGGCCGCGCGCAACAAGGGGATGGCTTTGTTTCCGCGCACGATCGGCGGCCAATATATGATGATCGGCCGGCAGGACGGCGAGAATCTGTTCCTCATCAAATCCGACCGGATCGACCATTGGGACGAAGGCGAAATCCTGCTCACGCCCCATTATCCGTGGGAGATGGTGCAGATCGGCAATTGTGGCGCACCGATCGAGCTGGATGAAGGCTGGCTGCTCCTCACCCATGGCGTCGGCGCGATGCGCAAATATTCGATCGGCGCGGTGCTGCTCGATAAGGATGATCCGTCGAAGATCATCGGCCGCACCGTGCAGCCCTTGCTGTCGGCTGCGGACGAGGATCGCGAGGGCTATGTTCCGAACGTGGTCTATACCTGCGGCGCGCTGCTCCACGGCGACCTGCTCTTCCTGCCCTATGGCGTTGCCGACAGCTCGGTCGCCTTCGCCTTCGTGCCGATTCAGACCTTGCTTGCGGCCATGGCCCCGGATTGATGACTTTGATCCGCCGGGTGTATCCCAGCGACCGGCGATAAGGATCAAGGTCTCGAAAAGGGCAGCCAGCATGAAACTTACCCATTTCATCAATGGCGTCGAGGTCGAGGCGGATACCCCCTTCGACAGCGTCAATCCGTCCGACACCAATGATGTGGTCGCGAGTTATCCGGCTGGCGGCGACGCGGAGGTGGCGGCTGCGGTCGAAGCCGCAAAGGCCGCGCAGCCCGCTTGGGCCGCCGCGTCGCCCGAGCTGCGCGCCGACCTGCTCGACAAGGTGGGCGCGACGCTGATGGTGCGCGCGGCCGAGCTTGGCAAATTGCTGGCGCGCGAGGAGGGCAAGACGCGCGCCGAAGCGACCGGCGAGGTGATGCGCGCCGCGCGCATCTTCCGCTATTTCGGCGGGGAGGCGCTGCGCCGCCATGGTCAGACGCTGGAATCGACCCGGCCCGGCCTCGATGTCTCGACCTATCGCGAGGCGGTCGGCGTCTATGGGCTGATCACCCCCTGGAACTTCCCGATCGCGATCCCCGCCTGGAAGACGGCACCGGCGCTCGCCTTCGGCAATGCCGTGGTGCTGAAGCCGGCCAATCCGACGCCGGCGATCGCCCATGCGCTGGCAATGATCATCCATGAATGCGGCGCGCCGGCCGGCGTGTTCAACATGGTGCTCGGCCAGGGCGGGGTCGGATCGGCACTGGTCGACCATCCCGATGTCGCCGGCATATCCTTCACCGGATCGCAGGGGGTGGGCGCGAAGGTCGGCATGGCCGCGATGGCGCGGCAGGCGCGGGTGCAGCTTGAGATGGGCGGCAAGAACCCGCTGGTCGTCCTCGCCGATGCCGATCTCGACCGCGCCGTCGCCATCGCGCTCGACGGCGGCTTCTTTCAGACCGGGCAGCGCTGCACCGCTTCGAGCCGGGTGATCGTCGAGGATGCGATCCACGATCGCTTCGTCGCAGCGCTCGCCGAAAAAGCGAAGGCGCTGAAGGTCGGCCCGGCGCTTGATCCGGCGACACAGGTCGGCCCGGCGTCGAGCGAGACGCAGTTCGAGCAGAATCTGCGCTATGTCGGGATCGCGACGGGCGAAGGCGGGCGGCTGGTGACGGGCGGCGAGCGGCTGAGCCTCGCGACGCCGGGCTATTTCATGAGCCCTGCGGTGATCGCCGACACCAATCCCGACATGCGGATCAACAATGAGGAAGTGTTCGGCCCCGTCGTCTCGACGATCCGTGTCGGCAATTATGACGAGGCGCTGGAGATCGCCAATCGCGGCAATTTCGGGCTGTCGGCGGGGATCGTCACGACATCGCTGAAACATGCGCGGGATTTCCGGAGGAAGGTGCGGGCCGGCATGGTGATGGTCAATCTGCCGACTGCGGGGGTCGACTATCATGTGCCGTTCGGGGGGACCCGCGGCTCGAGCTATGGCGCGCGCGAGCAGGGCTTTGCGGCGGTCGAATTCTACACCCAGATCAAGACGGTCTATGTGGGTGATTGAGAGCCAGGTTTAGACAGAATCCATGGTGAAGAGCATCTGGCGCTGACCGGATAATCCGCGCTATCAGGTTATTGACACCGGTATCAATGAGTCGCGTCATGGCTAAATCACTTCGCCTCCATCCCGACCGCCTTTTCCCCGCCGACGAGCGCACCCGCGCGATCGCCCGTGCGCTGTACGAACCGATCCGCGACCTGCCGATCATCAGCCCGCACGGCCACACCGATCCGGCCTGGTTCGCTTATGACGAGCCCTTCGCCGACCCCGCGCAATTGCTGATCGTGCCCGATCATTATGTGTTCCGCATGCTCTACAGCCAGGGCATCGGCCTCGACACGCTGGGCGTACCGACGGTGGACGGTAGTGCGACGGCCGGCGATCCGCGCGCGATCTGGCGGCTGCTGGCGGAACATTATCATCTGTTCCGCGGCACGCCCTCGCGCGCCTGGCTCGACTGGGTATTCGCCGAAATTTTCGGGATCGAGGTGCGGCTGGAGCCTGCCACCGCCGACCATTATTATGATGTGATCGATGCGGCGCTGAAGACGCCCGCCTTCCGGCCCCGCGCCTTGTTCGAGCGGTTCAACATCGAGGCGATCGCGACGACCGAGAGCCCGATCGACCCGCTCGAACATCATCGCGCGATCCGCGACAGCGGCTGGGCCGGCCGTGTGATCACGGCCTATCGCCCCGATCCGGTGATGGACCCCGAGAATCCGGGCTTTGCCGATAATCTGATCCGCTTCGGCGAAATCGCGCGCGAGGACGTTTCGACCTATGCTGGCTATCTGCGCGCGCATCAGAACCGCCGGGCCTATTTCCGCGAGGCTGGGGCGACTTCGACCGACCATGGCCATCCGAGCGCCCGCACCGCCAATCTGGGCCATGCCGACGCCGAGGCACTTTATGCCAAAGTGCGCGCCGGCGCGGTGACGCCTGCCGAGGCCGAGCTGTTCCGCGCCCAGATGCTGACCGAAATGGCGCGGATGAGCCTGGACGACGGCATGGTGATGCAGATCCATCCCGGCGTGCATCGCAGCCACAATCCCGCGCTTGCCGCCCGCTTCGGCCGCGACAAGGGCGCCGATATTCCGATCCCCACCGGTTATGTCGAGGCGCTGAAGCCGCTGCTCGACGCCTATGGTAATGAGCGCGATCTGACGATCATTCTCTTCACGCTCGACGAGACGAGCTATGCGCGTGAACTGGCGCCGCTGGCGGGCCATTATCCCGCGCTGCGCCTCGGCCCGCCCTGGTGGTTCCACGACAGCCCGGAAGGGATGCGCCGGTTCCGCGAGCAGGTGACGGAGACTGCCGGCTTCTACAACACGGTCGGCTTCAACGACGACACCCGCGCCTTCCTGTCGATCCCCGCGCGGCATGATGTCGCGCGGCGGATGGATTGCGCATTCCTCGCTCGGCTGGTCGCCGAACATCGGCTGGAGGAGGATGAGGCGCACGAGGTGGCGCGCGCGCTGGCTTATGATCTGGTGAAGAAGGCGTATCGGTTGTGAGGGAGCACTCCGAAATCCTCCCCAAGCTTGCTTGGAGTGACGGGTTGGATTGCCCCCGGCAATCCAAGATCGTGCCGGGGGCACGATCGACCCGTCACTGGGGACCGCCGGCCGCAGGCCGGTGGTGGAGGGGTAGGGCGGGACATTGCCCCTCCACCATGCTGCGCATGGTCCCCCTCCCCGAGACAAGCTCGGGGAGGATTTGATGGAGCGCCTCTCAAACAAAACTCTCCCCACACTCCCCACCAACGTCCCTCGCCCCACTTACGACCGCCAGGCCATCACCACCGGCGTCGTCCATCTGGGCATCGGTGCTTTCCACCGTGCGCATCAGGCGAGTTATTTCGACGCGGCACTGCGTTCGGGCGACCGGCGCTGGGGGATTACAGCCGCATCGCTTCGCTCGACCGCGGTGCGCGAGCAGATGGCGCCGCAGGACGGGCTCTATTCGCTGGTCGTGCGTGATGGCAGCAACGAACAGATCCGCGTGATCGGCGCCGTCCGTGACGTGCTGGTGGCGCCCGAAGATCCGGCCCGGCTGGTGTCGGCGCTCGCCAGCGCGGACACGCATATCGCGACGCTGACGGTGACCGAGAAGGGCTACAAGCTCGATCCCGCGACGGGCGCGCTGCTGATCGACGACGCGGATGTCGCGGCCGACCTCGCCAGCCTGGAGCGCCCGCGCACCGCGCCCGGATTTCTGGTGGCGGCGCTTGCACAAAGGCGTGCGGCAGGATTGCAGCCGTTCACCGCTATGTCCTGCGACAATCTGCCGCACAATGGCTCGCGCCTGCGCGATGCGGTGCTGGCGATCGCGGCGCATCACGATCCTCGCCTGCGCGACTGGATCGCCGAGCATGGCGCCTTCCCGGAGACGATGATCGACCGCATCGTCCCCGCCACCCAGCCGGCCGACATAACCGCACTCGCCGAACGGCTGCGGGTCGAGGACCGCGCGATGGTGAAGGCCGAGCCCTTCAGCCAATGGGTGATCGAGGATCGCTTCGCCGGCGAGCGGCCGGATTTTGCGGGGCTAGGCGCCCAGCTCACCAATTCTGTTGCCCCCTGGGAGGAGGCGAAGTTGCGTCTGTTGAACGGTGCGCATTCGGGCATCGCCTATCTGGGCGGGCTTGCCGGTGTGGAGTTCGTCCACCAGTTCGTCGCGCTCGATCCGGGCCGCGCCTTTGTGGAAGGGCTGTGGGATGAAGCCGCGACCACCTTGTCCCCACCTTCGGGGCTGAACATCGCCGCTTATCGCGAAGCGCTGATGAGCCGCTTCGCCAATCCCTCACTCCAGCACCGCACCCGCCAGATCGCGATGGACGGATCGCAGAAGCTGCCGCAGCGGCTGCTGAGCCCGATCATGGCCCGGCTGGAGCGCGGTTTGCCGATCGAGCGGATGGCGCTGGCGGTGGCGGCGTGGATGCGCTGGCAGAGCGGCCGCGACGATGCTGGCAACAGCTTCGTCGTCGACGATCCGCTGGCCGCGATCACCGCCGCGCGCCTCGCCGGCGCCCTGTCGCCCGAGGACCAGGTGGCCGCGCTCCTGACCGTGGACGCGGTCTTTCCGCCCCGGCTCGCTGCCGATCAGGGCTTCCGAACAATCCTCAACCGCCATATGCGGGCATTGGCCGAACATGGCGCGCTGGCGACGTTGAAGGGTGTCCGATGATCAAGCGGGTATTGATTGCCGTCCTGTCGCTGGCCATCGCGACCAGCCCGGCGGGTGCGGCGCGCGATCCGAAATGGATCGGCAGCTGGGCCGCCGCGCAGCAGATCCCCGACGAGCGCAATGCGCTGGATGCCGCGGACATGCGCGACGTGACCTTGCGCCAAACGGTGCGGCTGTCGGCGGGCGGCGATCGTATCCGGTTGCGGCTTTCCAACAGCTTCGGCACCGCGCCGCTGCGTTTCTCGCGCGTGTATGTCGCGCTCGGAGAAGCGGGATCGGCGCGGATCGACACCGCCAGCGGCCGCCCCGTCACCTTTTCCGGCCGGACCGAAGTGACGGTGCCGGCGGGCGCCACCTATCTTTCCGATCCCGTGGCGCTGAAGGCCGGCCCGCTCGCCAGCGTCACCGTCAGCTTCCATCTGCCCGAGGCCCCGGCCCAGCAGAGCGCGCATACGGCATCGATCGCCACATCCTTCATCGCCCGCGGCAATCAGGTGGATGCCGCCGACCTGCCCGGCGCGAAGCAGGTGGATCGCTGGTATCAGCTCGCCGGCGTGGACGTGGAGGCGGATCGGGGCGCCGCGATCGTCGCCTTGGGGGATTCGATCACCGACGGTATCGGCGCGACCAATGACGCGAATAATCGCTGGCCGGACGTGCTGGCGGAACGGCTGCAGGCATCGGTGCGGACGGGGCATCTGGCGGTGCTGAACCAGGGGATCAGCGGCAACCGCCTGCTGGCGGACGGCACCGGCCCCAACGCGCTCGCCCGGCTCGATCGCGACGTGCTGGCCCAGCCGGGCGTGCGTTACCTGATCGTGCTGGAAGGCGTGAACGATCTCGGCAATCTTTCCCGCGACGGCAATGCCACGCCGGAAGTGCGTGCCGACCGCGTCCACCGCATGATCGCGGCCTATGGCCAGATCATCGAGCGCGCCCGCGCCCGCGGCATCCGCGTGATCGGCGCCACCATCCTGCCTTATGGCGCCTTCGCTTATTACCGTCCCGATGCGGCAGCCGAGGCCGATCGCCAGACCATCAACCGCTGGATCCGCGCCAAGGGCAATTTCGACGCCGTGGTGGATTTCGACGCGGTGGTGCGCGACCCCAACAAACCCGATCGGCTGCGCGCCGATTATGACTCGGGCGACGGCATCCACCCGTCGGCCGCCGGCTATCGCGCGATGGGCGAGGCGATCCCCGTGACCTTGTTCAAGGATTGATGGCGTAATCTTAGCGTAAAGCGCCACGCTTCGATCGCAGGACTCCGAGCGCGCGGCCATGATTGCCGCCGGCTTCCCACGCAGACATGTTCCGCAGCCGGAAGGAGCCCGATCATGGCCGCAACTCTCGAACGGCTGGATGGCCGTATCGCCCTCGTCACCGGCGCAACGCAGGGGATTGGTCGGGCCATCGCCCAGCGGCTGGCGTCATTGGGCGCAGATGTGATCGTCACCGCGTCCGGCCGCGATCCCGACAAGCTTGCCGAAACCGTGGGATTGATCGCGGCGGCGGGCCGCCGTGCCCACAGCATCGCCGTCGACCTGACCGATGCGGCGGCGCGGGCGGACCTGATCGATCGGGCCGAGAGCGCGCTGGGTCCGATCCACATCCTCGTCAACAATGCGGCGAGCGCCGGCGCCTTCGCGCCGCTCAGCAAGATCGACCTGCCGGCACGACGGGCCGCGTTCGAGGTCAATGTCCATGCGCCGGTCGATCTGATCCAGGCGGCATTGCCGGCGATGCGCGCGGCGGGCTGGGGGCGCATCCTCAACATCACATCGGAAACCGTGACGCAGCCGCCCATCCCTTATGCGACGCCGCCCAAATATATTCACGGGCTCGTCGCTTATGGTGCATCCAAGGCCGCACTCGATCGCGTCACGCGCGGGCTGGCGGCGGAGCTTCATGGTACGGGCATCCACGTCAACGCGGTCAAACCCTATAAGATCTGTGCGTCCGAAAACGCGCTCGCGCTCGCCCGCGCAACCCTGCCGCGCAATCCGGACTGGATCGAAGGCGTCGAGATGATGGCCGAGGCCTCGGCGATCCTGATCGCATCCTCGCTGACCGGCGTGGTCGCCAACAGCCGAGAGGTGCTGGCGATGACCCAGTCGCCGCTCTATTCGCTGGATGGTTCCGCCGTGATCGGCGACTGGGCGACCATCCCGGAACTCCCCGACGTTTGACCCGTCCTAGGGTGTCGAGACCGCCAGTTTAGAGGGTTTTTCCCGATACAGGGGCGAACGCCCGCCGATTAGGATCAGGCGATCCATCGGGAGGGCAACATGCGCGACGCAACGGACCGGCTGCCCCGGACATCTCTTCTCGTCCGTCTTCGTTCCCGGTTGCGTGGCTTATGTACCGTGCTGATGCTCGGCGTGCTGGTGGCCGGTTGCGCGACACCGCAACGTCTGCCCGCGGTGCCGCGCGCATCGACCTTGCAGGCAGAAACCGGCCTCGGCCCGATCCGCTATTTCGTCACCCGCGACGTCGCCGGCTTCACGAAGGAAGCCTATGCCTCGCTCGACCGGGAACTCGCCTGGCGCGCGAGCCAGGGGCAGACAGGTCCGCTCCCCCCCGTCTATTTCCTCGCCATATCGGGCGGCGGCGAGAATGGCGCGTTCGGCGCGGGGCTGCTGAAGGGATGGACCGAAAGCGGCAAGCGGCCCGAATTCAAGGCGGTGACGGGCATCAGCACCGGCGCACTCACCGCGCCCTTCGCCTTCCTCGGCCCGAAATATGATCATGTGCTGGAGGAGGTCTACACCCAGACCACCAAGGACGACATCTTCAAGATGCGCGGCATGATAAAGGGCTTCTTCAGCGACGCGATGGCGGATACGACCCCGCTCTACCAACTGGTATCGCGCTATGCCGATCAGGCGCTGCTCGATGCGATCGCCGCCGAATATGCCAAGGGCCGGCTGCTGATGGTCGGCACCGCCGATCTCGACACGCTGGAGCCGGTGATCTGGAACATGACCGCGATCGCCGCGAGCAAGGACCCGCGCGCGCTCGAACTGTTCCGCAAGGTCCTCGTCGCGTCGGCATCGATCCCCGCGGTCTTTCCGCCGATGATGATCGACGTCACCGTCGACGGCACGCGCTACCAGGAGATGCACGCCGACGGCGGCACGATCGCGCAGGTCTTCCTCTATCCGCCCTCGCTCCATATCAGCCAGCAGGGCCCGGCCGCCAACCGCGAACGCCACCTCTACATCATCCGCAATGCCCGGCTCGATCCGGACTGGGCGGACGTGCAGCGCCGCACGCTCTCGGTCGCCGGGCGGGCGCTCGGTTCGCTGACCCAGACGCAGGGGATCGGCGATCTCTACCGCATCTACACGACCACCCAACGCGACAAGATCGACTATAATCTGGCCTATATCCCGCGCAGCTTCGACGTGCCGCTGCCCGAACCGTTCGACCAGCATTATATGCAGGAACTCTACGCAACCGGGCGGAAGATGTCGGTCGGCGGCTTCCCGTGGGAGAAATATCCGCCCGGTTACACCCCCAACGAGCCGCACCGCGCGGATGATCGCTAAGCTGCTTGACAACATCCCCGACTTATTAATGAATGCGATTCAATAAAGCATTCGCCCGCGCAATCGCGGGCCGCGGGGAGACGGATATGAGCAAGACGGTTTTCATCACCGGCGCCAATGTCGGACAGGGCAATCTCCTCGCCAAGGCGCTGGCCGAACGCGGCTGGCGCGTGCTCGCCGGCGTGCTGCCGGGCGCGCCGACCGACCTCGTCAGCAACAACCGCATCACCGTGATCGACCAGGACGTCTCCAGCGACGCGTCCGTCGCGGCGAGCGCGGAGCAGGTGAAGGCCGCGCTCGGTGACGAGGGGCTGGATCTGCTGCTCAACGTCGCCGGCGTCGCCAATATCGCGGTGGGCGTGATCGAGGGTGTCGACCTGGCGCAGGTGGAACGGATCTTCCACATCAACACCTTCGGCCAGCTCCGCGTGATCCAGGCGCTGCTGCCGCTGCTGCGCAAGAATAAGGGGCGGATCGCCAATTACAGCTCGGGCGCGATCATCGCCAATCCGGTCGGCTCCGGCCCCTACAACATGTCGAAGCACGCCATCCACGGCCTGACGCTCACGCTGCGCCACGAACTCGCGCCCTTCGGCATGCAGGTGACGTCCATCCTGCCCGGCGGGGTGATGACCGGCATGTCCTCCAACGCGCATGAGAATACGAAGAAGACCTGGAACGCGCAGCCGGCGGACGTGCTCGCCGTCTATGATCCGCCGCTCGGCAATGTCGTGCAGCAGGTGCTGCCGGACATGCTGGAAAAGAGCGGCAGTTCGCCCGATTATGCGGTGGCGGAGATGTTGAAGATCATCGACCTGCCGAAATGGAAGCCGATCCATTATGTCGGCAAGGATGTGAAGCCGATGGGGCTGATGCGGCGGCTGCTGTCCGAAAGCCAGCTCGAAAAAGCGATCCGCTCGACCTTCAAGATCCCGACCGCGCCGCTCTGATGGCCGGGCTCAAGGTCGACGGCGCGATCTTCCGCGGCGGCGACAATCTCTATTCGGGCGACCTCACCGAGATTCCGGCCCGCGTCCGCGCGATGGAGGGGCTCGACTTCGACGGCCTCTTCACGCTCGACACGACCATCGACCCGTTCCTCGCGCTGCTGCTCGCCGCCGAGCATAGCGAGCGCTGCGAACTGATCACCGGCGTCGCCATCGCCTTCGCCCGATCGCCGATGACGCTCGCGCTGCAGGCGTGGAACCTGCAGCGTTATTCGGGCGGCCGGATGATCCTCGGCCTCGGATCGCAGGTGCAGGCGCATATCGAGAAACGCTTTTCGATGCCCTGGGGTCCGCCCGCGGCGAAGATGCGGGAATTGATCCTGGCCATCCGCGCGATCTGGGATTGCTGGGGCCGCGGCGCCAGGCTCGATTTCCGCGGGACTTATTATCGGCACAGCCTGATGACGCCGACGTTCAATCCGGGGCCGAACGCGCATCCCGACCCGAAAATCTATCTCGGCGCGCTGGGCCCGAAAATGGTGGAGGTCGCCGGCGAAGTGGCGGACGGCCTATATGGCCACCCCTTCACCACCATCGCCTTCGTGCGCGACGTGCAGATCCCGGCATTGCGGCTCGGCCTTGCAAAATCCGGGCGCAGCTTAAGCCAGTTCGACATGCCCGCCATGATCATGACGATCACCGGCGAGGATGACCGCGCCATCGCCGCCGCCGATCGGTCGATCCGCAAGCTGATCGCTTTCTACGGCTCGACCCCGGCATATTATTCGGTGCTGGACCATCATGGCTGGCACGATCTCGGCCCGCGGCTCAACCTCATGTCGAAGGAAGGTCGCTGGGACGCGATGACCGACCTCATCACCGACGAGATCACCGACGCCTTCGCGGTGAAGGGCCGCCCCGACGAGATCGCCGACCGCATCGCCGCGCGGTGCGACGGCCTGATCGACCGGGTGACGCTCTACACGCCCTATGCGCTGTCCGAGGAGGTGCTGCCCGTGATCGTGGCGGGGATTAAGGCGAAGCCGGGGAAGACTGCGGTCTGAACGCGCGGGCGCCGTTCTACTCTTAAATGTTGCCAGCCATCGCCGACACAATGGGCTTCTCAAACAGCTTTCTGAAAATTGACAGGCTGCTTTCCGCTAAATGATTGTCATCCGAGAAGATCGGTTGGCCATTTATCTCGTACAGGCATTCGGTGTCGGGACATTGCACCAGATCCGGCCTGATCAGTCCAGGCTCGGCCAAGATCGGAGCATAGCGCTGGAGAAAGGCTGCTTTAGACCCGCCCGCCTCCCACCGAGACGACTTTCCATAGGCAAGCGATCTCGACCACATAGAGGCGATATCCGCACCCGGCGTGGCGATCGGCCCCACAAACAACACGGCCCTTCCCGGAAGTTTCCCGGCGGTCTCATGAAGACCTGCGATTACTTCGTCTGTCGTAGAACCTTTGGGCGATCTACCGTCCGGATAAGCGACGCCGCCATGCTCTGGTTTCCATCGCACTCCGATGATTACCACCCGCGCCTTTTTCAAGGATGTGGCTATCTCGATCTGCTTGTTCGCGGTGGCAAAACATTCCGAAGCGATGTTGACGTTGGTCATCGCCAAACATCCAGACGATACAACCAACATGCCTTTGAGATGGTGCGTTTTCAGGATGTCATCGATCAGCGGCACATACATTTCCATGTGGGAATTGCCGAGCAAGACGACATCCGCATCATGCAAATCGGAAGATGGCACGCCTAGCTGACAGAGCCGCACATTCTGCTCGGGACGAGCATCGGGCTGCTCGCATCGATAATGTGTGTCGATCACGGCAGCGACCCGGTTCACTGCGGGCGAGAAGCGGGACGGCAGCCCCTCATGCCAAAGAATAAGCGCCCCAGCCGACAGGACGATCGTGACGCCGCCGGCTGCATATTTCAGTAAGCGGGCCAGAGAGCCAGTTCGGAACGGACGCTCGATCCATGCCCATGAGATGGTCGACACAGCGCCAGTGGCCGCAGCCATGATACCTAGCTGGTAGATCGTTGGGTTACCGATGAGCCAATAGCGGGCCAATACGATGATCGGCCAATGCCAAAGATATAGGGAAAAGGACATCAACCCGGCAGCGCGTAGCGGTTGCCACGAAAGCGCCGAAAGGTGGCCGCCGGCACCAGCATAGATCAGCAACGACGAACCCATCACGACGAGTTGCTGCGCGGAGATATTGCTCGGCGCGAACCCTGCCAAGGCAGCAGAAATCATGGCGAGCGCCAGCAGCGAAAGGCCTGTAACGAATGCCGGGTGGGAGGGTTGATACCGGGGAAGCAGCGCCACGAGCGCGCCGAAGCATAGCTCCCACGTCCGCTGCGGCAGCAGGTAGAAAGCGAGGTTTCGCTCCGCCGTCGTGGAGGAACCTGCGGCCGCTGCGGATGAGACAAGGATGAGGGCGAGAATGACGAGCGCCGCAGCCCTTCGATCCAGCTTCCTGAGGCAGGGCACCAGCACCACAGGAAAGAAAAGATAGAATTGTTCTTCAACCCCCAATGACCACAGATGCAGCAGAGGCATGGATTCCGCAGCTTTGCCGAAATAATCCGCTTGGCCCAGGAAATAGATGTTCCCCGCAAAGGCCAGCGACGCAAAAAGGCTCTTTGCGAACGCGACCAGATCCGAAGGAAGCATCAGCAGCAGAGCCGCGCCGGTCGTCACCAACAGCATACAAAGCAAAGCGGGCAGGATGCGACGCAATCGGCGTTCGAAGAAGCGAGCGAATGAAAATGCGCCATCTTCGACTTCGCGCCGGATGATTCTGGTGATCAGAAAGCCCGAGATCACGAAGAAGATATCCACACCGAGATATCCGTGCGGCATGAATGAGCGGTCGAGATGGAACAGGATCACGGCGATGACGGCGATGCCGCGTAGACCGTCTATGTCGGCCCGATAGGACCTGTTGCTGTTTTGTTCGGAAGCTCCAATGGGGCTGGAGCCCGCAGATGCATCTGCCATTCGCAGCAGGGATGGAGAGAGCGCTTCCATCACAGGGCTTTGCCATCATATGGTAACTTCATCGTAAAACGGGTGATTACACCTTGTAAGGCGGCAAGAAGCGGGCTCCCGGCCTTCGCCGGGATAACGGTTCGGTGAGAGCTCTAGTCGTTTTCGACGGCGCCTCGAGTGGAGAGAGCCATGGACCCAGCCTTTGCTGGGATAACGACGGTTGGCGTGGTGAATGGCGAGGGCGCCCGACTCCCGCGTGCGACTTTAACTACCGGTAATCACGCACACTTTCGACAAAGGTTGTTCGTCGAAACTGACTTGCGGCACGCGCGATGCGCCGCAAGGTGCCGCGTCGCAAATATATAATGGGTCCGCCGATGCGCCTTACGTCCACGCTTACGCTTGCCGCCTGTCTGTTCTTCAGCCTTCCCGCCGCCGCCCAGAAAGCCGATGCGCCCGCCGCAAAGGGCGCCGCGGACGAGGTTGAGAAGAAGGTCGCCACCGAGATCGCCGAGAATTGGGCGACCGCGCCGGTCGCGGAAGTCACCAAGTCCAAGGCGATGAAGGTCGCGGTCGGCGGGCGGACGATCGGCTACACCGCCACCGCCGGCACGCTGACGATCCGCAACGCCGCGGGCAAGCCGACCGCGAGCATCTTCTACACCGCCTACACCGCGCCGGGGGCAGGCGGAAAGGCGCGCCCCGTCACCTTCCTTTATAATGGCGGTCCGGGTTCGGCGAGCCTGTGGCTGCGCATGGGCAGCTTCGGCCCCGTCCGCGTCCGCACTACCGATCCGAACGCGGTGGCGCCCGCGCCCTTCCATGTCGATGCCAACCCGGACACACTGATCGGCAGCACCGACATGGTGTTCATCGATACGGTCGGCTCCGGCTATTCGCGGCCGCTGGGCGACACCAAGCCCGCCGACTTCTACGGCGTCGACCAGGATGTCGATGCGTTCGCCAAGGCGATCACGCGCTACGTCATCAAGAACAAGCGCTGGGGCGACCCCAAATATATCCTCGGCGAAAGCTATGGCACCACGCGATCGGGTGCGCTGGCCTATCAGCTCGAGGATCAGGGCGTCACCTTGAACGGCGTGATCCTGCTGTCGTCGATCATGAATTACGGCATCCGCCAGTCGGGCTTCGACACCATCCATGTCGGCTATCTGCCGAGCTATGCCGCAACCGCATGGTATCATAACCGCGTCGCCGACAAGCCCGATCTTGCCACCTTCGTCGAGCAGGCCCGCGCCTTCGCCAACGGCCCCTATGCCGCAGCCCTCGCCAAGGGGCAGGATATCAGCGCCGCCGAGGAAGATGCCGTCGCGCGCGACCTCAGCCGCTTCACCGGCCTATCGGTCGATTATCTGAAGCGCGCCAATCTGCGCGTCGATCTCGGCCGCTTCCGCAAGGAATTGCTGCGCGACCAGCGCGCCACTGTCGGCCGCTTCGACAGCCGTTATGTCGGCACGGACGACGATGCCGCCGGCGAGACGCCCGAATATGATGCGTCGAGCACCGGCATCACCGGCGCCTATATCAGCAGCTTCCAGGACTATCTGACCCGCGAGCTCGGTTATGAGACCGAGTTGACCTATCGCCGCAGCGCGCGCGAAGGCGGCGAGTTCAAGTGGGACTGGTCGCACAAGGCGCCCGACGATCGCACCCAGAACGTCGCCGACGTCACCGCCGATCTTTCGCAAGCGATGCGGATCAACCCGCATCTGCGCGTCCTCTCGCTCAACGGCTATTATGACATGGCGACGCCGTTCTTTTCGACCGAGCGCGACCTGAAGCATATGATGCTGCCGGCCAACCTGCAGCCCAACCTGCAGTTCCGTTATTATCCGGCGGGGCACATGGTCTATCTGAACCCCGAGGCGCTGCGGCAGATGCGGATCGACCTCGAACGCTTCTACGCCGAAGGCGCGCGCTGATCTGCGGGGGCCGGATCGGCCCCGGAACATTGGTTGACAGCGATGGTGCTCCGTGCGGTTATGGGCCGCATGGAGGACATCGAGCTCTTTCATCGCCTGGCGCTGGCCGTCGCGATCGGCGCCGTGATCGGGGTCGAACGACACTGGCGCGACCGCGAGGCAGGCCAGGGACAGCGCACCGCGGGCCTGCGCACCTTCGCGCTGATCGGCCTGTTCGGCGGCGTGGCGGGGCTGATCGAGCGCGATCTTGCCGGCACGCTGGCGGCGCCCTCCGGTATCGTGCTCGCCAGCTTCTTCATCGTGCTGACGGGCGCGATCACCGCCTTCCAGTATCGGGAGTCGATCGCGGAAGGATCGTTCAGCGCGACCACCGTCGTCGCGGCCATGCTGACCTTCGCGCTGGGCGCGCAAGCGGTGCTGGGCAATATGCAGATCGCCTCGGCCGGCGCGGTGGTGCTGCTCGTCATCCTGGCAAGCCGCGAATATCTCCACGGGGCGATGCGCAAGCTGCGCTGGGCCGAGCTGCGCTCCGCGGTGATCCTACTGGCGCTGACCTTCGTGCTGCTGCCGGTGGTGCCCGCCGATGCGATCGGTCCATTCGGCGGCATCTCCCCGGCGCGCATCCTGAAGCTGGTGATCGTCCTCGCCAGCATTTCCTTCTGCGGCTATGTCGCGGTGCGGATGCTGGGGGCGACACGCGGCGCACTGGTGGCGGGCGCAGTGGGCGGCATCGTCTCCTCGACAGCGGTCACCATCACCAACGCTCAGCGATCGAAGACCGAGGAGGGCACCAACGCCCTGGCGGCAGGCGCGATCGGCGCCGGCGCGATATCCTTCCTGCGCACCGCGATCCTGGTTTCGGCACTGGCTGCGGTGCTGGTGCCGATCCTGGTGCCGGCGCTGGTGGCCGGTGCGGTGGCGATGATCGCTTATGCCGCCGTGCTCGCATGGCGCGACACGGCGGAAAATCCGGAACAGACACAGAAGAATCCGTTCGAGCTGTGGTCGGTCATCAAGATGGCGCTGCTGCTGGTCGGCGTCGCTTTCCTGGCGCAGGCGGCGAGCCAGCTGTTCGGGAATGCGGGGCTGATCATCGTATCGGCGCTATCGGGCCTCGCCGATGTCGATGCCGCGACGGTGACGGTGACGGGCATGATCAACCGGATTTCGCCGCAGGTAGGGGCGGAGGCGATCGCGATCGCGCTCTTTTCCAACGTGGTGGCGAAGGCCGTCTATGCGTCAATCTGGGGATCGGCGGGTTACCGCCTGCATCTGTGGCTGGCATCGATCGCGGCGGCAGTGGCGTCCGGTGCGGGCCTTTTCTTCACGCTTGGCTGAGCAGCGACGGCTCAGGATGTAGCCAGCGATGTGCGGCTGACCGCCGCAGCAAAGGTCGTCCGGTCGAGCGGGACGCCGCCCTCATCGATCGCGAAGACCAGGAATGGGGCGCCCTTCAGGCCCCTCGCCCGATCGGCGCGCCACAGCATGGACGCGCCATAGGATGCGTCGAGGCCGATCTTCCATTGGGATGCGCGCACCAGCCGGGCAAGTTCATTATCGTCGTAGAAGCAGATCAGGACGCTTTTGGCGCTCTCCGGCGCGGCGATCGCTTCACGCGGCGCGGTCATCTGGAAATATCCGCCGCAACTGGTGCCGACGAGGAGGACGCCGGTGCCCATGTCGATCTCGGGGCCGACAGCGGCAATGTGCGGAAAGATCAGGAAAGCGTGCGCGAGATCGCAATATTCCTCCGCCCGGCGACTGGCCTGCAACAGGGCGCCGAGGACGCGCTGGGACTCCTTGATCAGCGCGGCTCCGCCCGATGCAGATGCCTGCGCAGGTGCCAGCAACCCCACCGCGGGAAGCGCAGCTAATCCCTGGAGGATATGGCGGCGGGACAAGCCCACGGGCCGCGGAATCGGATCACGATCCATGGCCTTCAGGATATGGCAGCCCCGCGAGGTTAACTATCGGTGAAAACCCTTATGGGGTTTTACGGGGGCTTACCGACCATCATTGCCCCGCGGGCTCTGCCCCCCTCGCCCAACTCAATCCGCGCAGGCCCTCTCCAGCCGCCGCGCCCAAGGGCTCGCCGGTTTGCGCCCGACCCTCTCCGCCGCGATCGCCTGCGCCGCGGCGTGCATCCGCGCCCGTTGCGCCGCGTGTAGCGCCGTCAGCGATAATATGTCGCGCTGGGCATGCGACCCGCCAAACTGGTGAGCCACACCGCGAACCGCCAGCAGGGTCTCGGCTGCCTCACGATAGCGCTCCTCCGCAAAGGCGAGGAAAGCTGTGGCGATCGGCAATCCCACCTGCCGGGCGACCACCGCATTATCGTCATGCCCCTCGGACGCTTGCGTCAGCGCCGCGACCGATCGCCGCGCCAGGTCCATCCGGCCCGCGCCGATATAGGCCATCACCGCATGGACATCGTTGAACGCATAATGCCGGTCCTCCAGCGTCCGCTCCCAGCACCGCGCCAACCCCGCGAAACGATCGCCGACATCGACACCGTCGAGGTGGAGCCGCCACAGCAAAGCCGACGCGTCGATCCATTCGAGGACGACGTCCGCATCCGCCACCGGCCGCACCCGATCGTCATACAACGCCAGCGCCGCCTGATGTTCGTTGCGGTCGAGATGGAGCAGCGCGAGGTGCCACCAATTATGGTAGGCAAAGCCATTGTCCGGCGACAGCGCCTCGCCATTGGCGAGCAGCCAGCCCATGCCATCGTCGACGTCGCCGCGCATCTCATGGACATGCGCGACGGCGTGGACGGCCCAGGCGTCCCGCGGCTCACGCCTCGTGGCTTCCTCGCCCATGACTCGCGCGCGGTCATAGTCGCCGCATTCCTCCATGCCGAAGGCCGCCATGCCGAGCACGGCATGATAACCGTCATCGCCCTCCGAAAAGGCCCTGAGCGCCTGGACCGGCGTGTCGCGGAGATCGGACGCGCGGCCGAGGAAGAAATGGCCGACATGCGCCGACTGCAGCGCCACCAGATCGCGCGGATTGTCGCGCGCGATCCGCGTGAAGGCCGCGACGCCGCGGTTGATGCTGCCGTCGGCCCAGGCCGCAGCAGCGCGGAGCAGATCGCGCTCGCGGTCATTGCCGCCGCTGCCGGCCATATCCAGCGAACGCCGCACCTCGCCCAGATAGGCTCGATCAGTTTGCTGGACGAGGATCGCCGCCCGTGCGGCCCAGGCCGCAGTGAAACCGGGATCCTCCTCCAGCGCCTTGTCGAGCGCGGCAATCGGGTCGCCGCGATAGAGCCGCATCAGCAGCAGGGCTTCGTCATAATGTGCGAGCGCGGTCGGCGACGCCGTCGAAACGGCGTTGCCATATCGATCCTTCAGCATCGAACATCCTCACTCAGATGATCTCCAGCCGGCCGTTCATACGGATCGGCTGGTTGAGGTTGAAGAAGTTGGGCGACGTCTTCATCACCGCCTGGTGGATGGCCTGGAACTGCTCGGCCGTGCCGGGCCCGGCGATCCGCACCGTGTAATCGAGCTGGCGATAGCCCGGCGCCACAGCGTCATCGAGACCGAGGAAGCCGCGCAGATCGAGTTGCCCGTGCGTGTCGATCTCGACCGATGTCAGTTCGATGCCGTGGAGCGCCGCATTGGCGACATAGCCCACCATCATGCAGGCGTTGAGCGCCGTCATCAGCAGTTCCTGCGGGTTGGGCGCACTGTTCTGGCCCATCAGTTCCACAGGCTCATCGGCGACGATCTTGAAACGCCGATCGATCTGCTCGCCACCGAACTCATAGCTTTCGATCAGCGTCTCGCTGCGGGTCTGCCCGGTCCAGCGCGTCTTGACGCGAAAGCCGACAATGCCCCTGGCGGCATCGGCGCGGACATCGTCCACCACTTTTCCGAGCGCGGAAAGATCGAGCCCGTTGACGATATTGCGGGTCATCAGGTCTTCCATGGTCTGTCTCCTTCAAAAGGGCTTGTCAGGAAAAGGCGGGCGCAATGCCGTCGAGCCGCGCGAGCGAGGCTGGCGAGATGTGCGACAGGGTTTCCCGGAACCGAGGATGCGCCATGCCGGAGCCGAGATAGGTCCACCGCGCCGCCTGATGCTGCTGCGCAACGGTTTCCGCCCGATGATCCGGCTTCAGCCAGCGTCCGGTCGCCTGCTCGAAAGCGGCGACGTTCAGTTCGGCCTGTGCGGCAAGGCCGCGGTCGATGAAGCTGCCGATCTCGAGATATTCGTCGAACGCATAAGTGATGCCGGCCTCGTATCGGCCTTCGGCCAGCGCCTCGACCATCATCGCGTCGAGCCGGGCGTGCTGGGCCTCCTCCATCCAGTGATGGCGCAGCAGGCTCTTGAA
Organism: Sphingomonas sp. DBB INV C78; assembly: GCF_042693015.1. NCBI lineage: Bacteria > Pseudomonadati > Pseudomonadota > Alphaproteobacteria > Sphingomonadales > Sphingomonadaceae > Sphingomonas > Sphingomonas sp. DBB INV C78. The sequence goes on from NZ_CP170544.1 coordinate 3,890,970, forward strand.
CAGCGGATCAAGCGCCGCATTGTCACGAACGCTGTCCACATAATGGCTCTGCGTCATCCATTCGATCTGGAGGATGAGCAGCGCCACCGCGAGCGGATCGTGCCGCAGCACTTCCGCCCCGATCGCCTCGCTCGGACCGATGATCGCGCAGGGTGAGCCGAAGCCCCGCTCGAACGCGGCGTGGAAGCGCTTGAACAGCTGGATGTGCTTGGCTTCCTCGCCGGCGAACTGCAGCAGTGCACGAACGCGATAATCGTCGCCGTTCAACTGCGGCCGGGCGTGATCGAGCACGAACGGCAGCACGAACTCCTCCACCACGCCGAACATGCAGAGATATTCGTGCGCCCGGATATGGTTCAGGATCAGCCGTTCGCCGGCATCGAAGCCCGCCATCCGGTCGATGCGGGCCAGCGCCTCGGGCAGGAAGGGCCGCGTGAAATCGAGCGCGGCGGCGTCGCCGATGACATCATCGATCTGCCACGCCGCCTTCTGCGACGAGGCGAGCACGGCTTCATAATTATGCTGGTGGTACATGGTGAATTGTCCCGTCGGGGGGAATTTCAGGCAAAGGGAAGTGCCGCGGATGCGACCGCGATGGTGCTGCACATCAGGGCCAGGACGGCCGTGAGCAGTCGCAGCGCCGGGAAGCTGTTGCTGGGCATCGTCATTCTCCACAAGGATCCGGGTAAGGATCGGGTGAGCGCAGCTATGCCGGGCAAGAGTGGAAACGAGCGTTGTAACGGCCGTGTTAATTGTCGTGAGAGCGGGCTTCTGGTAAATTTCCACGGATGCAAGACATGCAGCCCGCCGTGGCGCTCGACATTCTGGGGCCGATGGCGCTCCGGCGCGGCAGCATTTCTGTCGATCTTCCATCCTCCAAGAAGACACGGGCACTTCTCGCTTATTTGACTGTGAGCGATCGGCCGGTACGACGCGAGCGACTTTGCAGCATGTTGTGGGACGTGCCCGACGATCCCCGCGGCGCGCTGCGCTGGAGCCTCTCCAAGCTGCGCGGCGTGATCGACGACGCGGATGATTGCCGGCTTGTCGCCGACCGCGAGACCGTGCGGGTCGAATGCGCGGCGCTCCACGTCGACTGGCGCGAGCTCAAGGCTTTTGCGGATACCGACATCAGAAAAGCCGATACCGCGGCGCTCGAACAGGCCGCCCGGTGGGATGGCGAGTTTCTGGAAGGGCTCGAACTCCCGCGCTGCGACGACTATCAGGCCTGGCTGGTCGCCATGCGGGAGGACGTCCGCAAATGGCAAACCGCGATCCTGCGCGAACTGGTCGGCAGGCCGATCGCGCCCGACGAGGCGCTGGAACTCGCGCGGCGATGGACCTTGCTCGACCCCTTCGACTCGCTTGCCCGCGTCGCCCTGATCGAACTGCTGGACAAGACCGGACGGCGCAACGAGGCGGCGCAGCAGCGCGAACTTGCCGGCCGCAGGCTCGACGAGGCATCCGTGCCCCGCCCCGCCTTACTCTCGGAAGCGGCGCCCGCGCCCACACCGGATGAAGCGGACGATCTGCCACCGCAGATCATCCGCTTCTGCAAGGCGTCCGACGGCACCGGCCTGGCCTATTCGGAAACCGGCAGCGGCCCGCCGCTGGTCAAGACCGCCAATTGGCTCAATCATCTGGAGTATGATTGGGATAGCCCGATCTGGCGCCACTGGCTGAAGGCGATCGTCCCGCATTGGCGGCTGATCCGCTATGACGAGCGCGGCAACGGCCTGTCGGACTGGAACACGGCCGACATTTCCTTCGACGCCTTCGTCGATGATCTCGCCAGCGTGGTCGATGCGGCGGGGCTCGAACGCTTCGACCTGCTCGGCATCTCGCAAGGCTGCAGCGTCTCGATCGCTTATGCGATCCTCCATCCCGAACGCGTCCGCCATCTCGTCCTCTATGGCGGCTATGCGGCGGGCTGGAAGATCCGTGCTTCACCCGGCGAGATCGAGCGGCGCGAGGCAATGGTGACGCTGACCAGGGAAGGCTGGGGCCAGAACAATCCCGCCTTCCGGCAGATGTTCACGACACTGTTCTTCCCGGAAGGGTCGCAGGATGAAATCCATTGGTTCAATGAATTGCAGCGCCGATCGACGTCGCCCGAAAACGCCGTCCGGCTGCAACGCGCCTTCGCCGAAATCGACGTGCGCGATCTGCTTGCGAAAGTGACGGTGCCGACCCTGGTGCTCCATGCACGCGATGACGCCGTCATTCCCTTCTCCGCCGGCCGCGGACTGGCGACCAATATTCCGGGTGCCGAGTTTGTTGCGCTCGAAAGCCGCAATCACCTGCTCCTGGAGGGAGAACCCGCATGGTCGCGGGCGATCGACAGCATCAGGGCATTTCTGAGCTGAGCGCGGGCTATCGATGAGCGTCGTCGATCGACAATTGGCGCGCGCCGTTGGCACGGGTGATCGGGCCCGGAAGCTTGGCGCTTGGGCCTGGGATGAGGATGAGGGATATTTGTTGGTTGCGGGGACAGGATTTGAACCTGTGACCTTCAGGTTATGAGCCTGACGAGCTACCGGGCTGCTCCACCCCGCGCCAACGAGATCGGCCGCACGAGGCGGCCGATATGTCCCTCCTTATGGGAGGGATTATGAATGGGTTCTGGATCCGTGCGTTTGCGCTGGCTTCAAAGCCTGGCGACGACCTACTCTTCCATTGCTTAAGCAATAGTACCATCGGCGCAGTCTGGTTTCACGGCCGAGTTCGGGATGGGATCGGGTGGGTCACAGACGCTATGGCCACCAAGCTATGGAGCCAGCGCAATTGGGTGTCCCGTCAGAGTATCTGGCGGGTTCCGTGCAGGGATTTGGGTTAGAAATCGATATTACTGTTGCTGTGAGATTATCCACATCAGCGCTGTCGTTGATGGTGGGACTCTCTAGTGCGAATAGAGCAATTAGTATCGGTTAGCTCCATGGATTACTCCACTTCCACATCCGATCTATCAACGTCGTGGTCTTCGACGGCTCTATGATATCTTATCTTGAGGGAGGCTTCCCGCTTAGATGCTTTCAGCGGTTATCCCGTCCATGCATAGCTACCCTGCTGCACCGTTGGCACGATGACAGGTCCACCAGAGGCATGTTCAACCCGGTCCTCTCGTACTAGGGTCAACTCCTCTCAAATATCGACGCCCACGGCAGATAGGGACCAAACTGTCTCGCGACGTTCTGAACCCAGCTCACGTACCACTTTAATTGGCGAACAGCCAAACCCTTGGGACCTGCTCCAGCCCCAGGATGTGATGAGCCGACATCGAGGTGCCAAACAACCCCGTCGATATGAGCTCTTGGGGGTTATCAGCCTGTTATCCCCGGCGTACCTTTTATCCGTTGAGCGATGGCCCTTCCACGAGGGACCACCGGATCACTATGACCGACTTTCGTCTCTGCTCGACTTGTCAGTCTCGCAGTCAGGCTGGCTTATGCCATTGCACTCTAACAGCCGGTTTCCAACCGGCCTGAGCCAACCTTCGCGCGCCTCCGTTACTCTTTAGGAGGCGACCGCCCCAGTCAAACTACCCGCCACAGAGGGTCCCTGATCCAGTTTCATGGATCGAGGTTAGACATCAGAAAACAACAGGGTGGTATTTCACCTATGGCTCCACATCGGCTGGCGCCAATGCTTCAAAGCCTCCCACCTATGCTACACAGTTCTTTCCTAATGCCACTCTGAAGCTGCAGTAAAGGTGCACGGGGTCTTTCCGTCTAACCGCGGGTACTCCGCATCTTCACGGAGAATTCAATTTCGCTGAGCATGTACTGGAGACAGTGGGGAAGTCGTTACGCCATTCGTGCAGGTCGGAACTTACCCGACAAGGAATTTCGCTACCTTAGGACCGTTATAGTTACGGCCGCCGTTTACCTGGGCTTCATTTCGGAGCTTGCACCCCTCCACTTAACCTTCAGGCACCGGGCAGGCGTCAGACCCTATACGTCGTCTTGAAGCCGACTTAGCAGAGCCCTGTGTTTTTGCTAAACAGTCGCTACCCCCTGGCCTGTGCCCCCCAC